>NZ_CP108191.1:0-652500 GCF_045160845.1 Streptomyces sp. NBC_00122
ACGAACGGCCCCGCTTCGCGGGGCCGTGGCCCTTCGGGCCGGTGTCCTTCGCTTCGCTGCGGACTGCTCCGGTTCCGCTTCGCTTCACCGGAGCTGACCTCGTTTCACTCGGTCTGCGCCTTCGGCGTGTTGGGGCCTGCGGGCGCTGCGCGCCCTTGGCGGACAGATCCGCTTCGCTCCTCTGCCTGGCCTTGCGGCTTCGCCTCCAGGCCTGCCCGCTTCGCGGGCGGCTGGCAACAGAGCCGCTGGCTGCGGGGCTTGGGTCGGGTCCGGCCGAAGATGCGCTGGCCCCGGCCGGGGGCCTTGGGCCGGCGTGAGTATCCGGTTCACTCCCCATTGAAATGGCTGGGACTGATCTCCCAAGCTCTGGCCATACGAACACCAAGCCTCAACAATCAGCCCATGGCAGACAACGAAGGCGGATGGCGCCCCCCGGACAGCAAGCACCCCTGGTTACCCCCGCAAAACGGGGGTGAACAGCTCCCACCCCGGAACAACGGCAGTCCCGGCGGGTGGCGACCCCCACAAAACCTCGCCACCTACGTTGCAGTCATCCTCTTCGCCATCTGGACCCTCGGTGCCATCCAATGGAAGAACCAAGACTGTGACCTCATCCCCACCTCCTACCGCCTCGTGATCACCCACGGATACCCAGACATCATGGAGGGATGCGGCACCCAGCACGGAAGCAACGTCGACAACGACTGACCAGCCGCAAGCCGACACCCCGCCAACAACATCCCGCCCCTGCCGAGGCTCCCCCACAAGGGCGCAGCAACCGCAGGGGAGATGACCCCGTGTCACCGGTCCGCGCGTGCGGCCCGTTGGGCGGTCCCGCTCCGCTGCCGCCCTTTCAGTCCTTCCGGCTTCGCCTCCAGGACCACAGCCCGCTCCACGGGCAGCAGCAGCTGAGGTGAGCCGGTCTATCAGCCGGTAGGCAATGTCATGACCGTAGTAACCGGCCAGACGGACCGCGCTCATCCGAGGCCCGGCCGGCAGGTGCAGCAGACTAATGCCGCAGTGGTCACCGCCGACCTGCTTCGCCGACGCTTAAACCAACGAGGAACGGCTGACCAGGCGCCCATTGAGGACGACCTCCAGCCAGGTGTAGCAGTCACCGATCCACAGCCCGACCTCCGCCCCGCATCCCGCGCAAGCCAGGTTCGGCCCCTGGTGCCCGCCTGGCCCGCAGCAGCCGCCCCAGCGGCTCAGGATCTTCGTGGTACCGACCAGGTCGCCTGGGCTCAACAGCAAGTCCACCCCCGGCCCGTGCCCCGCCCGGGACATTCCGAAGCCCTTGGGCAGCGAGCCCCAGGTGATGCGTCCCGGCTGCGGGTCGCGGGCGAACGTGCCTGCCGCCATCCTGGGCGGGCAGGGGGCCACAGGAGAGTCGAGCGGCGTCCAGACCTCGTCCTCCGCCGGCGGATGCACCTCGCGCACCGGCGCGGACAACCGGGCGCCGCACACAGCGCAAGAGAAGACCTCGGCACCAGCGATCTGCATGTCATCCCCCTTGTCCTTCAGTGCCGGTGAAGCTACCCCACGCCGCTGACCCACCCCAGCCGCTACCGATCCCATTGCAAAGAGGAACGGGGTGAGCTACTCCCCCGAAGTCTTTGAAGCTGTCCATAGCGGTCCACGGTTCAGGCGGGTAGGCATCCCGAGGCCTGGGATCCGTCGACGCTACGAGCTCAGCCATACGGAAGAGCCGGTCCCAGTACGCCGGGCAGTCACCATCCCCGAGCACGGTAAGGATCTCGCCGAGCTGGTCCCCACGCCGATGCAGGACCCTGTATCGCCACTCATCCAAAGTGCCGGCATTACTCAGCCACGTATGCACACACCCAGTGATGTCCGAGTCGACCAGGACAAGGTCAAAACCCGCCCGATCAGCACCGGCAAGACCAGGCGGGAAGGGCGCAGAGCGATGCTCCTCCCACAACAAGGTCACAGCGGTTACGGGATCAGTGTCGTGGCTCATCCCCCTGATCCTGACCGAAACCCGCCGAAGAAACACCCGTCTTTCCCTGTTCCCGCAGACCGGCCTCCCTCTGGGGCCTACCCGCTCCGCCTCCAGGACCGCAGCCCGCTCCGCGGGCGGCCGATACCAGAAGGGGTGGCCGTCGTGAACCGGTCCAGCAGTCTGACGGCCATGTCGTGGTTGTAGTAGCGGGCCAGTTCGAGAGGCGTCTCGCCATCGGGCGTAGCCGTCGGGTCTGCACCGTAGGCCAGGAGGATCGCCGTAAGAGCCGAGTCGATCGGCCCGCCCGACTGGAGTGCCCCATCCCCTTCCACATCGATAGCGTGAAGGAGCAGTGTCAGCCCGCAACAGACCTCTTCAGGATCCGCCCCCTCGTCCAGGAGACGGGTCAGCGCCGCATGGTCACCCGACTCGACCGCCTGATGCGCTGGAGTCCACGGGCTCTCGATCATCCAGACTCCCAATCAGAACAGACATGCGAGCAGAAACAGCATGGCAGGGTGTGGGCCATCAAAATCCAGCGCCCAGCCCGGCAGCGTTTCCTGACGCATCCTGTCAGTCAGTTCACCGTCGTCGCCATCCTGATACTCGCTCTCTTCGCGCTGGTCAGCCTCGGAGTGATCTACATGCTCCATGCCATCTTCGGAAGCGCCCGGATGGCACCAACCCTCCGAAGATGACCCCGCTTCACGGAAACGCCGGCTATGGCGTCTTAAGGGGGCGCCTGCTGTACTCCCTGGCCGTCCGGCTTCGCCTCCAGGCCGTGGCCCCGCTGACGCGGGGCCACGCTGGCAGTAGCTAGAGCGCCCTCACCTTGTCGGCCTGAGGGCCGCGCTGCCCCGCGGTGACCTCGAACTCCACCCGCTGGTTCTCCTCCAGGTTCCTGAACCCCGAGCCCTGGATCGCACTGAAGTGAACGAAGACATCCGCACCGCCCTCATCCGGGGAGATGAACCCGAAGCCCTTCTCACCGTTGAACCACTTCACAGTCCCCTGAGCCATACACAACCCCTCGTACGACGGTGCCGAGAACGTGATCCGCATCGGCTGTACGCGCATCCTCCCCGAGCCTCGGGAGGATGAAACCCGGTGTGCATCATTCTATAGTTGATAGACAGCTACTGGCGTCCGGGCTCTCTAGCGCTGCGGCCATCAGGCCGGGACCGGAATCAGGGCCAGCGCCCGGAGCCATGAGAGGCCACGCTTCCAGCGTGCGTGCGTCAGGCTCTGCTGCGCGGAGTCCGGATGGAGATCACCCGCGTGGGTGACCGGAAGGCAGGACGGGACATGGTCCGGATGGAGTTGCGGCCACATCAGCGTGAGGCCGTGGACGCGGTGCTGAAAGCACTGGAGATGCCCGCTTCGGGCCGGGTCCCGGAACAAGGGCTGCGCACCCAGGTGGTCATGGCCACCGGCTCGGGCAAGTCCCTGGTAGCAGCCAGGAGCGCGGCGGAACTGCGGGCCCGCCGGGTACTTGTCCTGGTGCCGTCGCTGGACCTGCTGACCCAGACAGAGGCCGCCTGGCGATCGGGCGGACGCACTGGCGCAGTGCTGGGGGTGTCGTCACTGCGCGAGTCGGAGGCCGGATTCGCGAACACCACCGCCCCGGACGAGCTCGTTCGGTGGACCGCGCACCTGGAACAGACCACGGTCTTCTCCACCTACGCCTCGCTCGGACTCGGCACGCTGGAACGCGCACACTCCGCAGGCCTCCCCGGCTGGGACCTGATCGTGATCGACGAAGCGCACCGTACGTCCGGGCGGATCGGGAAGCCCTGGGCCGTGGTCCACGACAACACCCGCATCCCGGCCGTCCGGCGTCTGTACATGACCGCCACCCCGCGCCTGTGGCAGGACGGGGAGGACGAGCAGGAGCAGGGCGCGCCCGGCGGGCTCGTCGCGTCGATGGAAGACGACGAGAACGAGCCGTTCGGTGCCCGCTGCTACACATTGACGCTGTCGGAGGCCATCGACCGGAAGACCGTCGCCCCTTACCAGGTCATCGCCGTCGACGTCAGCGACCCCGGACTCCAGGTGGCGCAGTTGCTCGGCGTCGAGCAGCGCTCCGACCGGGTCCGCGGAGCCCGGCTCGCCGCCCTGCAGACCGCACTGGTCAAAGCCGCCGCCACGGGAAGATTCCGACGCACCCTGGTCTTCCACCACCAGGTCAAAGAAGCCGAAGCCTTCGCCAGCGGCCTGCCCGACGTCGCCGCCCAGCTCCACACCCTCGACTCCGGGCTGTACCCGGCGTCGGTGTGGGCGGACTGGGTATGCGGCGAACACCCGCCCGCCTACCGGCGGCGAGTCCTGGACGACTTCGCCGCCGGCGTCGCGGCTGATGGCACTGAGGTCGGCAAGACGTTTCTCAGCTCCGTACGCGTCCTCGGCGAAGGCGTCGACACCGCCAACTGCGACTCCGTGTTCTTCGCGGACCTGCGCGGATCGATGCCCGACCTCGTCCAAGCCGTCGGCCGGGCACTACGCATGCAGCCCGGCGAAGGAAAGACCGCATCCCTTGTCGTCCCCGTCCTCCTCGGGCCCGGGGAGACGCCGGACGACATGCTCACGTCTCGCTCCTACGCGGACCTCGTGAAGCTGCTCGAAGCCCTCCGCGCACACGACACCCGCATCGTCGAACGACTCGCCGAACCCCAAGCCCCCAGCCGTTACACCCCCCTCTCCCAGGCGCAGCAGCCCGGTGAGTGGCATCCCGACGCCGATGGCATCAGCGGGCCAGCACACGCCCTCCTGCGGTTCTCCACGCCCCGCAATCCCGCGAAGCTCGCCGCGTTCATCAAGCTGAGGGTGCTGGAGCCGGAGACCACGCACTGGCTGCGGGGGCTGGAAGCCGCCATGGTCTACCGCCACCAGCACGGCGACCTCCGCGTCCCCTTCACCTACCGCGTCCCCACACCCGAACAACAAGACCAGGATCAGGCTCAGGAGCAGCCGGACCGTCGGCGCATCCGCCAGGAGCGGATCGGGCAGGAGCGCATCGAGACGGCACTCGACACACTCGAACAGGCCGTCGCCGACGAGGACCATGACACCGTCGACGACACCCTGCTCGACGCGGCAGAAGACGCCGAGGAACACCCAGTACGGTGGCCGGCCTCACTCGCCCGCTTCCCCCTCGGACAATGGATCGCCGACGCACGCCGCAACCACACCACAGGCCGACTGACCGCAGAGCGGGTCAAGCAGCTCAACGAACTCGACATGGTCTGGTCCGCACGCGACACCGCCTGGGAAGAAGGCCTCACCGCCGCCCACGGCTGGGCCCAGGAACACGGACACCTCCTCGCACCTACCGACGCCACCTGGCACGGCCAGCCCATCGGAATCTGGCTCAAAAACGCGAGAGCCGCCGCACGCCGCACCATCGACAACGAACAACGGGAGGCCGACGGACTGGAGCCGCTGCCGTCGGCGTGGTCGATGCCCCAGGAGCGGCGCGACCAGCTGGAAGAGATCGACCCGGCCTGGTGCCCCGCATGGCCCGTCACCTGGCAACGCTGCTTCACCCTCGTACGCCGCCACATCGAAGCAGGCGGACAGCTACCCGCGGTACCCGGTGACGCCGTAGTCCAAGGCGAAGACCTCGGACAGTGGGTACGCGCGCAGCGCTTCGGCTGGGACAACCTCGCCACCGGGCAGCAGTGGATGCTCGCGAACATCCTCGGACTGGAGCCGGCGAGCGAACGGGAGAAAGCCAAGGCCGTGGGGCACACCAGCCAAGCAGACAAATGGACCATCAACCTCGCCGCCGCTGCCCAGTTCCACCAGCGGGAAGGCCACCTCACCGTCCCCCGCAAACACGTCGAGCCTGTAACCCTCAACGAAGATGGACTACCCGCCGACGAACACGAGCAGGGACGGGTAGAACGCCCGATCAAACTCGGCGCATTCATCGCCAACAGCCGGGCGAGAAGGGCCTCGCTAAGTGACGAACGCGTCGCGCAGCTCGATGCGATCGGCATGAGATGGGCCGGCTGAACCACCCGGAACCTCGGGTCCGCCGTTGCTCCACGGCCCGCGGCCGGATCCTCTCGCCTACCCTCCCTCCCCACGCCTTACGCACTATCGTGGACGGCGCCAACCGGAAGAGGATGCGACCATGACCACCGCCCCGGGGCCCTCCCAAGGAGTCCCTCCGATGCCCGAGCGCAGCATTCCCGCACTGCGCGCAGCAATCGCCGTGCACGCGCCGCAGCTGCTGGCCGACTTCGAGGCCAACTGGCAGGCGAAGATCGCCGACACCTACGACATCGGAGCGGCGCCAGCGTTCCTGGCGCGCTGGTGGGGTGAGTACGCCCTCGCCCGCGATCCCGGGCTCGACCACCACGTTCGTGATCTTGAGCAGCGGGCCGCCGAGAGCGCCGATCCCGACAAGGCCAAGGATCTCCTCGAAGAGGCATCCCGGATCCACCACCAGGTCGCTTCGCTCGGGCCCGGCGAGTGAGCGCAGAGTTCACCGGCCCGCCCTGGGCTGCGGACTGGACCAAGCTGGCCGCCGAGTACCGCGACGCTTTGCCGACCTGCGTGCGAGACCTGATCATCGATGCGGTCACCTAGCTGAAGACCTCCCGCCATCCCTACCGTGACGACCACCTCGACACAGCGAAGGTCAGCATCGAACCGGTCCGCTCCACCGAACCCCGCGGCCCGCACATCCTCTACTTCGACCACGGTCACGGCTGGCTCCGCTACACCTTCACCCACCGCACCACCGACCCACAGATCGTCATCGAACAGATCTTCTGGCAATAACACCCGGCCGCGCTGCCACGCCCCCGCAACCGCTGCGGCCGCCCCGGCGGCACCCGGGCAGCCAGCGCCCCGAGGCCAACCGCCCGGCGGCATTAGGCAGCGAAATACTGGCCGAACCAAGGGACCCCTACACCTCCCGCCCACTTCCTCGGGATCGTTGGCACCCGTACCCCCGGCTCCACCGACGGGGGCACGCTCAGCGGGTCATGACGTAGATGACCAAGGCCAGGGGCCCGGGGCAGGCCAGAGCACCCAGCAGAGTGAAACGGGCCTCGCGCGACAGACGCCGGATGCCAGGAGCGAAGTAGAGCAGAGTGAAGACCGTGCCCGCTCCACCGACGATGCACACCGGCCAGAGCAACAGTTCAGTCATGTCCCCACCCGTCGCCGCACCCAACAGACTGAGCGCGGCCACGACGAAAAAGATCAACCCCACTGCCGACCCGGTGACCGCCCAAAGGACCGCTGCAGCCACCACGAGGGTGCGGTTCGGCACAGCCGTCCTCTGGCGTGCGGATACTGCGAACATGACGGACTCCCTGGCGCTGACCTGTGGTAACGCACCAAGTCTGGAAGGCCGGCGGCGCCACGGGATGAGTGCGGGTACTCAGAACGCGACGGCCGGATGCTCAGCACACCGAGATAAGTACGCCCTCCTCAGCAGGAGACCAACAGCACCTGACACGACGTCACTGCCATCCCTCACTGACACGAACACGGCACATCGCAGTCACACCTTGTAGGGAAACGGGGGGCGGCGGCTACCAGCTCTGCCAGGCCGGGGCGGGGTAGCGGGGTGCGCGCCGCTTGCGGGCTTCGAGCCCGAGGAACATGGCTCCCGAGGCGAGGGTCGCGAGGAACGACACCAGCATGGCTGGCGGCAGCAGGACGCTGGCGGGTTCCCCCAGGCCCAGCCACAGCGCCACCGTACCCATCGCCAGGGCCACCAGCAACGAAACCCTCGCGGTGAGCGACAGCTTGCCGCTCACCGCGACGAAGGCATACCCGACGAGCAGGCCCGGCACGACGGCCGCTATCAGGCCCAGGAACAACAGGAACAAGAAGACGAGCAAGGCGATGAGCGAGACGATGAGCATGTCGTACCGACCTCCGGATCTCACGGCCAACTCGTGCCGAGAGCAGACGGATCCACGTCCCCCTGGTCTGACAGGCCTTTCCGCACGCCATGCTGCCAGATTTTCTGAACACGTTCAACGCCTTCGTGCTCGCCGCGATCCGCAGCACGCCGCTCTCCACCACCACGCGTTCCACCAGCACCGTCACCAGGTGCGGGAACACCAACTCCAGCAAGGTCTCACACGACTGAAGAAGGATCCCCAGGATGACGGAGCGTCACCGGCGCACGGCAGCACGCTCCACTTCACGGAATCCGTGCCTGAACCAAAACACACAGTCGAAAACAGACAGCCCTTAGCAAGCACATGCACCACCCATCGCAGGGGCCATGAAGACGCCGAGCGAGTCATTCCCTTGAGTTCTTAGCGCGGCCGCCCTGCCTCCCTGTAATTCCGCGTCCAGGTGCCAGGCGAGGCGGTCAGGACGCTGCTGGCCATCTCCCGACCAGGTCTGGCAGCCCTCGGGCTCCCGGCACCTGCGGGGATGACCCCCAGTTGTCAGTGCCGGGCAGCTCCACGGTGGCCCGGAACGCGGCCCGTGGGCCGCCCCATGGGTCGGGACCGGTGCCGAGGTAGGCCTGGTCCAGGTCAACGACCCGGGCCGTGTTCGTTTCCTGACCGCCGACCCCGACGCGGAGGCCGCCGGCCCGGCACGCACGCCACGGGTGGTGGCGTTGCTGCCGGGCCGTCAGCCACTCATGTGGTCTCACTTGCCGTGCAAAGCCCTGCGGCGACGTCCGCGAAGCACCAGTGCGACGCCGGCGGCGATGCCCAGCAGGCCACCGAGGGCGCTGTACGTGACGGCTTTGCTCGCCCCGGTGGTAGCCAGGCCGCCGGGCGTGCTGCTCGGGGTCGGCTGGCCGACGCGTGCGCCGATCTCCGCCTGCGCACGGGTGCCGGTCGTGCCGGAGGCAACCGGCGTGGTGGCGGTCGGTGTGGGGACGGGCGTCGGCTTGTCAGCGCCGGCGGTCCCTGACGCGGGCTTCAGCTGAAGGGTCGTGATCGAGTACGGCGGCAGCGTCTGTGCGGCCGCCGTGCCCCGCTCCGCCGTCGTCAGGGCGGTGCCTCCCGTGGCATACGAAACGGTCGTGACCGCCCCTGCGGCCGGGGTAAATCCGGCGTACGAGAGGGACACCTGCGCCGCGTTCTGCGGGTTCTTGTTGATCAGCATGACGTTCAGAGCGCCGTTGGCGCTGCGCACCGCGTGCACGGCAACCGACGGGTCGCCCGAGGACGACTTGACCATGGTGTCGCCGGGCTGCGCCAGTGCGGTCAGCGAGTGGATGCCCCAGTAGGTGGGGAAGGGTGTGTCGCGCGGCGGCTGGCATTTCCCTCCGGCGCAGGTTCCAGCGGAGAGCACGCCCCCGTCCTGGTAGTCGGTCTGGCCGTTGACGGTGGTGGGTGCCTGGTCCGTGCCGTTGTGCAGGTTCCACCAGTCCACGTGGGTGGTGCCGTGCTCGAACCAGCTCATGTAGGTGTCCGGCGCGTACAGGGCTGCGGCCTGGCTGGTCAGGGCTGGCGAGCCGACGGCGTCGGTCTCGGTGACGGCGATCTCCACCGAAGCGGCGCGGGAGCCCGCGTAGGTGGTGATCAGAGAGCGCAGTGAGGACGTGACACCGGCGATCCGGGAGGGGGTGTTCAGCAGGTCGGCCGTGGTGGTGCCGCCCGGATACCAGTGGACGATGACGAAGTCGATCGAGCCTCCCGCGATGGAGAGCACCGTGTGGTTCCAGTCGGCGCTGTCACCGGGAGCCTTCTCCTTGTCCGGCCAGTAGCCTGGGGTGGTGAGCACCGCTCCGATCTTCACCTTCGGGTCCACGGCCTTCATCGCGTTCGCGTAGGCGACCAGGTTCTTCGCGTACGCCGTGGGGCTCTTGTCGGCATGCGTGTCGGTTTCCCAGCCCTTGCCGGTGCCGTAGTGCCCGTTGCCGTAGACCTCGTTGCCGATCTCCCAGTACTTCACGCCGTAGCCTTTTTCGACGTTGGCATACTTGACCCAGTCGGCGGCCTCCTGCGGGGTGCCGGAGCCGTAGTTCGCGGTCAGGATCGGCTGGGCGCCGACCGTCCTCGCGGTGGCCATGAAGTGGTCGAAGTCGGTGTTGGAGGGGATCCAGCCCTTGCCGTCGCCGTAGGTGTGGGTCTTCCAGTGGTACTCGTCCGCGCCGGAGCCGCCGGGAAACCGCAGCTGCCGGACTCCCGCGGCGTTCATCAGCGAGGTGACCTTGGCGTCCCCCATGTGCTCGTCGCCGAAGCCCGTGTTGAGGCCGACACCACTGCTGGGCACCGTGCCCAGGGAGGCACCGGCGTTCACACTGATGTCGACTGTCGGCGCGGCGCCCGCGCTGGGCGCCAGGGCGCCGAGGCCGACCGAGGCGGCGAGCACCGCCACCGCCCCCGCGACGAAGCGCCGGCGCATCCGGCTACAGCGGGGCGTGCGACCGCAGGGCATCGGCTGCTCGGCGGATCTCGGGTCGTCTGGTGACACGTGGGGCTCCGATCGGGTGTTGACACAGAGGGCGCAGCGCCGCTGACCACGGCTCGCCCTCGTCGGTACATCCCTCAGTGGTCGTTAAGTCCGACTTCTCTTCGTTCGTGATCGCTCGATCGTGGTACTGATCGCGGTCCGGCCTGCCCGATGGTCATGTCCATGTTGAGATGCGGGGCGTGAAGAGAGAGCCGTATCTCAGCGACTTGTCGGACGGGCAGTGGGCGTTGATCGAGCCGATGATCACGGCCTGGAAACAGGGCCGGGTGGCGCGGTCGGCGACCGGGGATCCCGGGTCTTGTGACCTGAGGGAGGTCGTGAACGCGATCTTCTATCAGAACCGGACGGGCTGTCAGTGGCGCATGCTGCCGCATGACCTGCCGGCCTGGTCGGCGGTGTTCTACTACTTCGGTTTGTGGCGCGAGGATGGGCTCGACCAGCGGATTCAGGAACTCCTGCGCTGCCAGGTCCGGGAGAAAGCCCGCCGATTAGAGGACCCGTCCCTCGTGATCATCGACACCCAGTCCGTCCGCGCCGCGGCGGGTGTCCCCAGGACCACGACGGGGCTGGACGCGAACAAGAAGGTGTCGGGGCGCAAGCGGGGACTGGCCGTCGACGTGCTGGGGCTGATCATCGGCGTCGTCGTCATGGCCGCCTCGGCGCACGACAACGCCGCCGGCACCGCCCTGCTCGACCAGGCCGCCGAGCGGTGCGGAATGCGCCTGGAGAAAGCCCTGGTCGACCAAGGCTTCAAGGAAGCGGTCATCGTTCACGGCGCACTGCTGGACATCGGCGTCGAGGTCGTCCGCCGCAACCCTGCCGACCAGGGCAAAGGGTTCGTCCCGCAGCCCAAGCGGTGGGTGGTCGAGCAGACGAATGGCACGCTGATGCTCCACCGGCGCCTGACCCGTGAGTACGACCACCGGCCTGACACCTCCGCCTCGCGCGTCTACTGGGCCTCCACCGCGAACATGGCCCGGCGCCTCACCAACCCCGCCCAGGCCTGGCGCGACACCATCGGGCTGGCCGCGTGAACATCACCGAACTCCTGGTGGACCTTCACATCCGGGAGAACGAGGCCACGGCCCGGGCGGACGAACTCCGCAATCAGATCGCGCACTTCACTGCCATTCTCACCGAGACCGAAGCGCATCTTGCGGACCTGGCCACCACCCGCAAGATCATCGCCGAACTCGCACCGACCGGGACCGAACCCGATCCACCTGAGTCGAGCACTGCCTACCAAACCATCGTGAACACTTTCAACCAGCACCCCGACCAGGTGTTCCGGGCCCGCGAGCTGCACGAACTCCTCGGCATGCCCACCGACGAGGCATCCGTCAACATCACCCGCAGCCGCCTCGGACGCCTCACCCGTCAAGGCTTCCTCACCCAACCCGGACGAGGCCGCTACCAGAAACGGACTTAACGCCCACTCAGTGGCCACTCAGAGCGGAAAGGTTGCCGTCTCAATTACTTTTCGCCGAGGCGCGGTCGCACCGTCTCACCGGACCCCGTGACGCGGTGCCCCGGTGACACGCCCGCGCTCCCGGCCAGCCGCTGACCCTGGAACAACTCGCGGCCTCCCCGGGACCCAAGCCGTGGCCGACCTCTCCACCTACCCGGCCGGCTGACGGGCTGCCGCCTGCGTCCCGACCTCGAGAAGCTACGGCTCGCTATGGCCTTACCAACTCCTGTGCAGAGTCCTACCTTTGAGTCATGGACACTCGGCATCCCGGCCCGCTGGCGGAAGTGGTGTTACCTGTGACAGCCGGATGGCGGCTGCTGTTCGTGCCCAACCGGGCCCGCGAGCTGGCCCGCGCGCTCGGCGGGAGCATCGTGATCCCGCCAGTGGTCGCAGCCCCACTTCTGCTGCCCGTTCTAGTCTTCTGAGTCGGGAATTCTGTTCAGATAGCTGGCGAGGCGTTCGAGGATCTCGTCTGCGGTCTTGGTCCAGACGTAGGGCTTGGGGTCGGTGTTCCAGGCGGCGATCCAGTCACGGATGTCCTTCTCGAGGGCCTGGACTGACTTGTGGACGCCTCGCCGTATCTGCTTGTTGGTGAGTTCGGCGAACCATCGCTCGACCAGGTTCAGCCAGGACGACCCGGTCGGGGTGAAGTGCAGGTGGAACCGGGGGTGGCCGAGCAGCCACTTCTTGATGTCCGGGGTCTTGTGGGTGGCGTAGTTGTCGCAGATCAGATGGACGTCCAGGCCTGCCGGCACTTCCTTGTCGAGCTTGACCAGGAACTTCTTGAACTCCTCGGCCCGATGGCGGCGGTGCAGGGAGCCGATCACCTTGCCGGTGGCCACGTTGAGTGCGGCGAACAGGGTGGTCGTGCCGGCCCGGACGTAGTCGTGCGTTGACCGCTCCGGGACCCCGGGCATCATCGGCAGCACCGGCTGGGACCGGTCCAGGGCCTGGATCTGCGACTTCTCGTCCACGCAGAACACCAGCGCCCGCTCGGGCGGGTCCAGATAGAGGCCGACGACATCGTGGACCTTGTCGACGAAGTACGGGTCGGTCGACAGCTTGAAGGTCTCCGAGCGGTGCGGCTGCAGGCCGAACGCCCGCCAGATCCGTGAGACCGAGGACTGGGACAGGCCCATTTCCTTCGCCATCGACCGCGTCGACCAGTGCGTCGCGTTCTTCGGCTTGGACTCCAAGGTCCTGGTGACCACCGCGGCAACCTGCCCGTCCGTCACCGATCTGGGGCCGCCGGAACGCGGCATGTCTCCCAGGCCCGCGATCCGGTACTGCACGAAACGGGCCCGCCAACGGCCGACCGCCTGAGGCGTTGATCCGAGACGGACGGCCACGTCCTTGTTCGAGACACCCTCGGCGCAGGCCAGGATGATCCGGCACCGCAAAGCCCACGCCTGCGGCGTGGAACGACGCCGCACCCACCCCTCCAGTGCGACCCGTTCCTCGTCCGACAGCGTCAACTCGGCCTTCGGCCGCCCCATCCGCGCCATAGGCCAACCCTACACATCTGAACAGAACTCAAGACTCAGAACACTAGGTGCCCTTCCCCTCCTCAGCTCGGGTAGGAGATCGAGCCAAGTGGCGGGCAGGGGATGAGCATGGTGCCGGCGCCGGGACGTTCGACGAAAGCCCGGGCCGCGGCGGCCCGCTCGCGCTGGGATTCCAGCTCGTCGGCGTGCCAGGCGTCGCGCGTGGCGCGGGGGTAGTCCCACGAGTCGTCGATGAGGCTGAGGCTGGTGTTGCCGGAGCTGCGCTGAAAGTCCAATTTCAAGGCGGCCTGTCGGAGTGCGGTCTGGGTCGCGGCCAGGTCGATGCGGGTGATCAGGATGCCGGGGGTGTTCGGTTCGCGGGTCGGCATGGGTGCCTGCGGGAGCAGCGACACCCCGGTGTCGAGGCGGCCGATGTTGTCGACGGTCGCTGTCTCGGCCTCCCTCGACATGATCTGCATTTCCTGGTGCAGCCAGAAGAACTCGTCGAGGTCGGCCTGGGTGATGCGCATCCGCTCATACAGGGCTCGGAAGCGGGGATCGTCGTGCAGCGGACGTATGGGGGCGGCGTGGAGCACCACGCAGTCGTTGAAGCCGGCTGCCACCGCGGCGTCGAGGTGGAAGACGGCCTGGTCCGCCTGTCCGCGTGCGACGGCCAGCACGCTGAGGCTCGCGTGGCCCGCGGCGACGAGCCACGCGCCGTCGGGGCCGAGCGCCGTGGCGCGCGCGACGACGTCGTGGAGGCCCGCGGTGGCGTCGACGCTCTGTGGGGCGCCGCGGAACTCACGCGCGGGCGAGGAGGAGACATCCTGCCCCGGCACCATCGTGGCGGCACCATGGGTCAGGAGCGCCACCAGCAGTTCGTGGACACGGGCGGCCAGTGAGTTGACGGTGTCGACCATGGATCTCCTCGGACTCGGTGCTGAAGAGCGAAAGGGGTGTTACTTCTGTGGCAATCCCCGTGGAAACAACGGGCGGACGGGGTGAGCGGTTCCTGCTCGTCCGCGCCGATCACGTCTTACCGGTCGGGCCGGTAGCCGTCCAGGTCCATGCCCCGGGCCGGGGAGCCGACGACCGCTGCAGGACCTGGGTGACGTGCGGTGGTCAGGTCGCGTAGATCACGGTGGTCACGACGACGATCACGGTGAGCACGGCGCTGACTCCGTGGGTGACGACCGCGGCGACCGGGAAGTTGCGTTCGGCCGCCGCGTCCTCGTCACGGGAGTGGCGGCCGTGGCTCGGCAGCCAGCGGAAGAGCAGGACCGCTCCGAGGGACGCGGCGATCAGGACGAGCGCGGAAGCCGCCCGCCCCGCGGAAGCCACCCGGGCGAAGGTGAACAGCGCCCAGCAGCACAGCCCGGCGACGGCGAGCAGGATGTGCGCGACGATGACGGGCACCGGCAGGCGGGTGATCGCAGCGGCGCGCTGCCGCCGGCCGCCCTCGCGCAGCCAGACCGTCAGCAGATATGCGCCGACGACGGCGGTGAGGATCCAGAAGCCGAGCCCCGGGTACCCCATCCCTCGCTCCTCCCCTGCCCTGCGCCCCTGCCTAATGGCCCATGACAGCAGCCTCCGGTGGCACGTACGGCAACGCGTGAGCCGCCCACCCCTGAAGGGGTGAACTCCGGGGGGCCGACACACCGCTGCGTACTGCTTCTGCTAAGGGCACCGTGGGGGTGGCACCAGCACCACCACCGGAACGGGTCGTAGCGATATCGCGCCAGGACCGGCCGCTCGACGACGCTGGGGACGACCGATCCACCCCAACGGGGAGAACAACACATGCACTTGCTCAGGAAACCGGCGCGCTGGGCCGTGGCCGCCGCTTGCGGGATCCTCGCCGCGACCGCCCTGCCCATGTCCGCCGCGCACGGCGCGACCCCGGCCGGCGCACCTCCCGTACCGGAGCGGTACGCGCACCAGCAGCTCGACTGGCAGCCGTGCAAGGACGGTTCGCTGGAGTGTGCGGCCATGTCGGTGCCGCGCGACTGGTACCACCCCGACGCGGGACCGAGCCTGACGGTGGCGGTGTCCCGGCACCGGGCCGCGGATCCCGCCGCGCGCCGGGGCGTCCTGATGATGGCGGCCGGCGGCCCGGGCGCCTCGGGCCTGGGCCGGCCCGCCGGTCTGGCCTCGTACGCGCCGAAGCTGGCGGCCGCCTACGACATCGTCGGCTTCGACCAGCGCGGCGTCGGGGCCAGCACCAACGTCGTCTGTTCGGACCAGGACACCGTCGACGCCCTGTTCATCAGCGGCGACCTGCGCGACCGGAGCGAGCAGGCCGTCCGCCGCACCCTGGAACGCACCCGGGACTTCGTACGGGACTGCCGGCGCAACTCCGGGGACCTGCTGCCGTACATCACCACCGACCAGGCCGTGCACGACATGGACCTCTACCGCGCCCTCCTCGGCGCCGAGAAGGTCTCCTACTACGGCCCGTCCTACGCCACCTTCCTCGGTGCCTACTACGCGACCGAGTTCCCGCGCCGCGTCGACCGGGTGGTGCTCGACAGCAACATCGGCTTCACCGGCAGCTGGCAGACCTTCATGACCGGCCAGCCGCTCAGCTTCCAGCGCCGGTTCGAGGAGGACTTCCTGCCCTGGCTGGCGAAGAACGACGCCACCTACCACCTGGGCCGGACCCCCCAGGAGACGAAAGCACGCTACGAGGGGCTCCGGACGGCGCTGCGCGAGCACCCTCTGGACCTCGACGGGGCCGTCATCACGCCCAACCACCTCGACGCGGCGGCGACCAGCGCCATATACAGCGGCGGCACCTTCCCCGAGCTCGCGGCCGCCCTCGGTGTCCTGGAGCACCCGGACAGCGCCCCGCCGGCCGCCCGGCAGGCCCTCGCCCGCAAACTCCAGCACCCGCTGGCGGCCGGGTTCGCCGCCGACTTCTTCTCCGTCACCTGCTCGGACACCCCGTGGACCCGCAGCACCGGCTACTGGGTGAGGAAGAGCGAAGCGGACACCCTCAGCCATCCCATGGCCGGAGCCCGGGAGTTGACCTTCGCCTCGGTCTGCGCGGCCTGGCCGCGCTCCACGGCGCCGCACGTCGAGGTGACGGGTGAGGGGCTGCCACCCGTCCTGATGCTCAATTCGGTCAACGACCCGGCGACCCACTACGAGGGCGCCCTGCAGGCCCACCGGGGACTCGCGGGATCGCGTCTGATCACCGTGGGCGGCGGCGACCACGGCGTGTACCAGGCGCACAACGCCTGCGTGGACACCTACGTCGAGGACTTCCTCCTCGAAGGCCGCCTGCCGGCCCAGGACTCCACCTGTGCGGGCAAGCCGCTGCCGGATCCCGCGGCGGGGCCCGCTCCGCGGTTCTGAGGAGTTCGGCGTCGAGCCCCGGTCGGAGTCCCGCGGCCTCGGGTGGATCCGTGGCCGCGGGCCCTGGCGGCTACCCCTCCGCTCCCGTGCGCGTCCGTGTCCATGCACGGGCGAACAGTTCGTGCGGCGGGACCGGGGACAGGAAGCGGGTGAAGGGGCCCTGGGGCTCCGACGCCCCGGCGGACACCAGGTGGGCCGGGAGTTTGGCGGTCTCCACCGGCAGGTGGGGTGCCTTGAACTCCGTCCACGCGCCCGGCACGAAGGCCGTCCGTCCGGCCCGGGCCCGCCTGCCGGTCTGGACGGCGCCCACCGCCACCAGTTCAGCCTGGGCCGCCTTGTGGCGGGCGGGGGTCCAGCCGTTCCAGCGGCGGACGTTCTGGTCGGTGGGCCGGGTCAGGGCCAGGAGCTGGAGGTACAGGGCGGCCGCGTCCGCCCCGACGCCGAGGACGCCCGTGACCTCGGCGACGAGCCCGGGGGTGCTCAGGGCCGGGTTCAGCTCGTGGCCGCCCGGCGGCACCGGGGTCGAGGCCACGCGGTCGACCATCCGGGCGAGCCCCTCGCCGCGCACCGCCTGGATCCGCCGGACGGCCTCCAGCAGACCGAGCAGACCCAGTTCGGCGCACAGCCGCACGGCCCGCTCCACCCGCTCCGGATCGGCCAGTGCGGCCGGCCGCAGGAACACGTCACGACCGGGTACGGAGACCACGAACAGGCCGTCGTCGTAGGCCGTGGACGGCTCCGTGTCCTCCCGGTACAACGGCTCCGGGCAGGGCAGCACGGTTCCCGCATACGGGCTGAAGTCCGGGTCGCCGGCCACCGCGCGGCCCAACGCGAAGTACCAGCCCAGCGGGATCAGCGTCCCGGGGTCGTCCAGCAGCTCCCGCAGCGCGCCGTACAGGCGAACGGCGCCCGCGGCGGCCGGATCACCGACCGGACGCTCCGTCAGCGCCCAGGCCACGACGGACGCGGGCTCGGGGTGGAAGGACCGGCCGGTGATCACCCAGCGGCCGGCCCCGCCGTCCGCCTCGGCGTGGTGCAGGCTGAGCCCACCGCTCCGGTTGCCGACGAGGACGAACCCGGCGCCGGGGAATGCGGCCTCCGCGGGCACCTTGCCGACCGCGAGGGCGCGGGCCCAGCCGTCGCCCAGCCCCAGGTCGGCTTCGAGCGCCCCGGCCAGCCCCTCGTCCACATACGGGGTGGTGCCGAGCAGCTCCGCCCAGACGGCGGCCATCCGCCCGGCCGCCGCGGCCATCCCGCCCGGCGCCCACAGCTCGGCCGGGTCCTCGGGGACGCCCGCCGCGAGCACCGCCCGCCGCCCGGCGTCGCCGAGCCGGTGGCAGAGGTCGCCGTACTCCCTGGCCATGGCCTTGTTCGCCTTGTAGGGGGCGCCCCGCAGCCTCTTCAGGTGCTGGTCGTGGTCCTCCCGGTGGGGCAGCCCGCCGAGTACCAGGGCGGCGATCGACCGCCGGGCGCCCGTACGCCACGAGAAGACGTCCAGCGCGTCGGGCGACAGCGCGAGCGGTCCCCGCTCCGCCACCAGGTGCAGCAGCCGGGGCAGCCGCGCCGCATCGTCCCGGGCGATGGTGAAGGTCGCGCAGTCCTCGGTGCCGGCGCCGGGCGCCGGGTCGGCCGCGGGCTGCACGAAGGGCGCCACGCCGCCGCGTGCGGGGCCGGAGGCCACGAACTGCCCCGCTGCCCGGCACTGTTCCAGTTCCTCCTCGGGTGCCCGGCCGGTGCGCCACTGGCCTCCGCGCTCCGCGAACGGCTGTCCGCTCCAGGTCTCCAGCAGCGCGGCCAGGGCCGCGCGCTCCTCCTCGTCGGTGGTCTCCACGGCGGCCCGCCACGCCACCGCGTCGATCCCGCCGAGCAGCGCGGACCACGCGTCCGGCACCGCGGGCAGGGCCAGGCGGCGTGTCTCGTCGTCGATCCCGCCCCGCAGGTACCGGCCGTCGGCCGCGACCGCCGTCAGTGTTGCGGGCTGCGGCCCGGGTACGTAGGCCTGGTAGGGGCGGACCGGGGGCAGCAGGCCGCCGAGCGCGGGCGCCAGGACGGTGTCCGGGACGGCCGCGCCGAGCTCCACCACCGGCCCCGACCGCATGATGCCCACGCGCCGGGACAACTCCTCGCGCCGCCGCCGGACATCGGCGGCCAGCAGCACGGTGCGCACCACGCCGCCCCCGACGCGCGGCTCGGTCACCTCGGGCAGCACCCGGGCGATCTCCGCGCGTACGGCGGCTTCGGCGTCGGCGGCCGCTCCCCGCGCACCGGCCGCGTCGAGGAGCGCCCGTACGGCGTCGTCGCCGATCGCGCGAAGCGCCTTGGAGGCGTGCTCGTCGCGGGGGGTGAGGAAGTGCCAGTACGCGGGCGGCGGCACGGGGCCCACGCTGTGGGCGGAGGCCCGGTGCCGGCGGTCTGAGCCGGGGAAGCCGTGGACTTCCCACAGGAGCGAGCCGTCCTCGGCGGCATGGCAGCGGATCCTCGACTCGCCCGCGAGTACGGCGTCCTCGCCGCCCTGGGGCATGCGGACGATGCCCCAGGGGCGGCGGCCCGGGCGCCTGCTGCGGTAGCGGGCGCGGCGGCCGTCGATGCCCTCCAGCAGGAAGTCGGTCGGTGAGGGCCCCGCGTACGGCGTGCGGTACAGGACCCGGCAGCCCGTCAGGACGCCGTCCTGGCCCAAGGGTGAGGCCGGCGCGCCGTGCGGCAGGGCCGCGAGGGTCAACTGGTCGCGGAAGAGGGCCGTGCCCGGCGGGGTGTCGGCCGTGCCGTGGACGTCGGGCAGCGTGCCGTCGGTGCCGCGCGCGCCCGTCAACGGGTCGACGCGGGCCCAGCCGCCGTCCGACTGGAAGACCTCCGAGCTCCAGAAGCGGGTGCCGTCGCTCATCTGGAAGTCGTGGTGCCAGATGCCTTCGCGGCCTCCGGGCCGCAGGACCCGCGCGCCGTCGTGCCGGCCGCCGCCGTCCGCCGTCTCGAACTGGTAGCCGAGCCCGCCCTGGATGCTGTCGGCGTACGGCCGCAGCCCGTACCTCTGGTCCGGCTGGAAGACCTCGTCGGGGCTGCCGGACCAGAAGGCGTACGCGCCGAAGGAGTCCGCCGGATCCGTCGTCCAGCTCACCAGGAACTGTCCGCCCGCGAAGTGGACGACATTGCGCGCGGTGTCCTCCGGCAGCCGGTAGGCGCAGGACGCGCGCACGCCCGCGTGGTCGACGGCGACGGCCTTGTGCCGCCCGTACACCGTCAGGACGGGCCAGGTGCACGTCACGCCCGCGATCTCGCCGGGAGCGAAGTCCGCGAGGGCCGCATCGAGGGCCGGCCAGCCCAGCTCCTCCGGCAGCCCCGCCCGCAGGGTCCGCGCGAGCGAACCCGCCAGGTCGAGGGGGGCGAGGACCTCATCGATGCCGTCCAGGGCGGTGGCCGTCGGCCGGTCCAGCAGGTCGCGCAGCTCGTCCACGGCCTCGTCCGCCGCGGCCAGTCCGCCGCCCGCCAGGGCGCCGATCAGGCTCTCGACGCGGCCGTGCACCTCGGCGGCGATGCCCGCGTTCTCGGGGAGCCGGGTGATCGCCGTGCCCGCGCCCCGCAGTGCGGCATGCACGGTGCCTTCCAGACGCGGTCCGAACACCGGGTCCGCCGCGAGGGCCTTGAGGTCGCGCCGCGACCGCTCACCCCAGAAGCTGAGCCTGATCGCCTCTCCCGGGTCCTCCACCGCGAGGCCCTCGGCGAGGCAGAGGTCGAGCAGGTCGGCATCGAGCCCGGGCCAGCGCCAGCGGTCCTCGTGCAGTCTGAGCGGCTGCCCGGCCGCCCGCAGCCGGGGTGCGAACCGGCTCACCAGGTCGAGCAGTTCGGGCGGCATCGGCTGCCGCGACACGCCTCCGTACGGCACCTTGTGGTGGGCGTACGCACACGTGAACCGCCCCAGCCAGGCGGCGATCCCGCCCTCCGGCGTGATGCGCCCGGCGACCACCGCGTCGGCGGCGCCCGAGGCCAGCAGGAGCCGCAGCCAGGCGGCCGCGTCGTTCTTCGACTCCGGGAACACCTCCAGCAGTGCGGCGTACACCTCGTCGTCCTGCGGGTGGTCGGCCAGCAGCGCGGCGACCGCGTCGAGCAGGCGGTCCGGTACGGACTTCCCGCGCGCGGCGCCGATCATCGGGGCGAGCACCCGGGCCTCCTCGGCCGGGTCGAGGCCGGCGGCGCGCACCGAGGCGCGGACCCTGCGGGCCAGATCAGCGGGGAGCTCACCGGGCGAGGCCGCCCAGGTGGTGAGGACCCGTATGTACTCCGTGTGCGCGTCGGCCGGGTCCAGTACGCCGGCCAGCCAGCCCTGGTGGCCGCTCAGCTCCTTGACCGGGAGGGCTCCGGCGCCCGCGAGCAGCAGCACATTCGCCCGGCGCCAGGCGGGGTCCACGGGCAGCGCGTGCTCGCGCTCGGCGGTACGGGCCAGCGTGTACGCCCGCCCGGCGGCCCTCAGGTCCCAGGAGATCAGCCGGTGGGCCATCGTGTCCCAGTACCAGGGCAGGTGGCTCGGCGGCAGCGCACGGGCGAGGAACTCCATCCCGTCCAGGGCCCGGCCCGCCTTCGGGTAGGCCCGGGAGATGCGGTCGCGCACGTCGGCGAGCAGGTCGACCGCGGCGGCTTCCGCCCCGGGGTCATGGGCGCGCGCCCAGTCGGCGTACGCCTCCGACCTGTGGGGTTCCGGCGGAAGGGGGACAGGAAGGTTCATGTGTCCGATCCTGCCACGCACCGCTGACAACGCCGGTCCGAACAGCACCCGTTCGACCACCCGTCGGCCCAGGTCGGGCGTGGTGCGCGCCTTCCCGGCCGCCCGGCGGACCACGACGACCCGGCCCGCCTGGAACACGGGACGAAGAGTCGTCGAACGAGAACGGTTTGTACGTACTCGCGGGTATCGCGACCTGATAGCACCCGGATTTGATACTTCTGGACAGCTCCGGTGTGCGCGCTGTCCGCGGGAAGGACGTGACCGTGCTCGATTTCCTGCGCCCCAAGAACGTCGTCTGCACGTATTGCCAGGCCACCGACAAGGAGGGCGTCGCACGGACCTTGTCCGCGGTGGCCGGCTCGCTGTCGGTGACCTGGCACACCGCGGCCTGCCCGCACTATGCCGCCGACCTGATCCTCGCCGCCGGCTCCGGCTCCGGCACCGGCGAGATCAGGCAGCCCTAGGTGTGGTGTCTCGGGACCTTGGTTACACGAAGTCCTCGAAGGTGAGCTGCTGCGGGATGTCCGCGAGTGGTTCGGGCGGCTGGTCGAAGACGATCCGGTAGTCGCTCCCGGCGGTCCGGCTGATGGGCGGTCGGCCGCCGAGCGCGGTGTGCGGCCGCTCGTGGTTGTAGTAGTTCACGAACTCCGCGAGTGCGACGCGGCGTTCACGCTCGGTTGTGTAGTCGCGGACGTACGCCCACTCGCGGGAGAGCGTCCCGTTATACCTCTCCACCTTCCCGTTCGTGCGCGGCGTGTACGGCCTGGTCCGCTTGTGCTTCGTACCGGTCGCGGCGAGCGCGTCAGCCCAGGTCGCAGACCGGTAGCACGCGCCGTTGTCGGTGAGGCAGCGGCGGATCGGTGTGATGCCGTGGGCGGCGAAGAAGGCAACGGCACGATGCCAGAAGGCGACCGCGGTGAGGGCCTTCTCATCGTCCAGGGCCTCGGCGTAGGCGAGCCGGGAATGGTCGTCGAGCGCCGAATGCAGGTACGTGTATCCGACCTTGCCGGTGCCGGGACCGGTGCGTTTGGAGGCGCGGGCGGACTCGGTGCCGACGCCGTGCATCCGCCAGCCGCCGCCGGTCGGGATACGTCCGAGCTTCTTGACGTCGACGTGGACCAGGTCGCCGACCCGGTCGTGCTCGTAGCGGATGACCGCGCGCAGCTGCTCGCCGGTCGGTGGATCGAGGTCCCGGAGCCGGTTGAGTCCTCGCCTCACCAGGATGCGGTGGATGGTCGCCGGCGCGAGTGTGACGCCGTGCAGCCGCTGTAGGTCGGCGGTGAGCCGGGCTGGCTCGTGCTTGGTCTGCCGCCGCAGCGCCTCCACCAGGTCGGCGATGACCTCGGGGGTGCGGGCGGGGCTCGTAGCGGGGCGGGAGGAGTGGTCGAGCAGTCCGTTCTCGCCGTGCGCGCGCCAGCGGGCGTACCACTTGGCCAGGCAGCGGCGGGAGATCCCGGCTTCCGCAGCCACGTGCGCGATCGGACGTCCGGCGTCGATCCGCAGACACAAGCGCAGACGTCCTTCGGGGGTCAGCGGTGCGTTCCGGTGTCCCCTGCTGGTGGGGCTCCTGGACTCGGCGGCCGCGTTCACCGGGAGCCCTGGGACCTCAGGGCTCCCGCGTGAGCGGCTGTGCGTGGCGTCAGCGTGCGAACTTTTCGATGGCCGCTGGGGTGACGGGCGTGAAAAAGTTGACGAGGTTGCCGTCGGGGTCGCGGAACAGCAGCGACCGGTTGCCCCAGGGCATCGTGGTGGGCTCGGTGACGAAGTCGGTGACGAAGCCGGTCAGGTTCTGGTGAACGCGGTCCACGTCGTCGACGAGGAACTCGGTGATCACGCTGTGGTTGTCCGCCGGGCGGGCAGAGCCCGGGGCGAACAGCGGGACGGTGCGGGTGCCGGCGATCGCGAGGGTGGCGCCCGCGGTGTTGAGTTCGGCGAAGTCCTCGGTGGCCCACGTCGCCCGTGCCCCTGTGGCTCGCTCGTAGAACTCGACGAGGCGCGCTACGTCGCTGGTGATGATGCGGATCGAGACGAACTCCATGGGGATCTCCTTGGCTGTGCTGGAGGTGTGCACGTCGCAGGCTAGGAGAAATAGTGGACAGAATCGGTCCTGTATTCGCGTTAGGTTGTGCACATGCCCCGACCCACTGCCCGCGTGCTGACACTCCTGGAGCTGCTGCAGTCGGGCGGCACCCGGACGGTGGCCGAACTAGCCGACCGGCTCGGCGTCGAGGGGCGCACCGTGCGGCGGTATGTGGACCAGCTGATCGACCTGGATGTGCCCGTGGAATCGGTGCGCGGCCGCTACGGCGGGTACCGGCTCGCCCCCGGGTACCGCTTGCCTCCGCTCATGCTCAGCGACGACGAGGCGCTGGCCGTGCTGCTCGGCCTGGTCGCCGGCCGCCGAGCAGGGCTGACGACGACGGAGCACACGGCAAACGAGACGGCATCGGCGAAGATCCGGCGGGTGCTGCCCAAGCACATCGCCCGCCGGCTCGACACACTCCTGGAATCCCTCGCCTTCACGGAACAGCCCGGAGAGTTCGACACCCCGGACGCCGGGGTCCTGCTCACCATCGCCGATGCGGTGCGCCACCGCCGACCGGTCTCGATCCGCTACACCGACCGCGACGGACGGCGCAGCGAACGCACGCTGCACGCGTACGGGATCGTCGCCCATTCGGGCCGGTGGTACGTCACGGGCAAGGACGCCCAGATCGGCGAGGACCGAACCTTCCGGCTCGATCGCATCGCAGACGCGCGGACCCTGCCCGGCTCATTCGAAGCGCCCCTGGGTCCCGGTCCGGCACAGCGCGTGTTGTCAGCGTTCGCCACGGCCGAGTACCGGCATGAGGTGACCTTGCGGATCCACGGGACAGTTGAGCAGATCCGCGCCCACCTTCCCGCCAGCGTCGCGAGCCTGGAGGAGCACGAGCCCGCGGCAGGCCAGGACCGGGCGACCGAGCGCTGGCTGCGCGTCGAACTGCGGGCGGAGCGGCTCGACTGGTTGCCTCCAGTACTCGCCTCACTCGACCGGCCGTTCGTCATCGAGCGCCCCGATGAACTGCGCGACCTCGTCACCGCGCTCGCCGATCGCCTTGCGTCCTACGCCCGCCAAGCCTGACCGCGAGGAACCAATGTCATGAGATGGCACACCTAGGCGGAGCCGGGGACGAGGCCGTCGGCCACCAGGCCGGCGAGTACCGCCTCCCCCAGGGCGTGCACGGCGGACTGGGGGCGGACCATCACGGTGAACTCCGCGACCCGGCCCGCCTCGTCGAGCTGGAGCAGGTCGATCCCATGGATCTGCTTGCCGTTCGCGACGGCCCGGAAGGGCAGGATCGCCGACGGTGCCTCCGTGCCGTCGGCGCTGGTCTCGGCCACGCCCTCCAGGTGCCCGACGTAGCGGAGCTCCTCGAACACGCGGAACAGCACTCCGAAGAGTCCCAGCACCATCGGCTTGCCCTCGAACGGCGTGAACTTCACCGGGCTGTAGAACCGGATGTCCTCGGTGAACAGGTCGTCCAGCGCGGCGAGATCGCGCTTCTCCACGGCGGCGCGGAAGCGTTCGGCAGTCTCCATGACCCCTCCTGATACTCAAGGATATGACTAGTCGCTTTCTTGAGTATCATGCACCGGACGGACGAGACGGGGAAGGGGCTGCGGCGATGGCCTTGAGACATGCCGTGCTGGCGGCGCTGCTGGACGGCGAGTACAGCGGGTACCAGCTGGCGAAGGTGTTCGACGTCAGCGTCGCGAACTTCTGGCACGCGCTCCCCCAGCAGCTGTACGCCGAGCTGGCCAAGCTGGAGAAGGAAGGCCTGGTCGCAGGGAGGCAGGTGGTCCAGGAGACGCGGCCCAACAAGCGGCTGTTCCAGGTCACCGCCGCCGGCCGCGCCGCGCTGGAGGGGTTCGCCGCGGCGGCGTCGAAGCCGTCGGTCATCCGCGACGACCTGCTCGTCAAGGTGCAGACCGCGGACCGCATCGGCACCGCGCCGGTGATCGGACAGCTCGAAGAGCGGGCGTCCGCCGCCGAGGCCAAGATCGAGCTGCTCGGCAAACTGCTGCGGCAGATGCGGGGCGACATGGACGAGGCGGAGTTCCTGCTGCGCGGCGAGCGGATCGGCGGGTACCTGACGTGCCTGCGCGGCGTGGCCTTCGAGCAGGGCCACCGGGAGTGGTGCCTGCGGACCGCGGCCGTCCTGAGGGAAAGGCAGGCCCCCCGTGCCGAACGGTGACTACCTGCGCTACGTGGCCCTGGGCGACAGCCAGACCGAAGGGATGGGCGACGGGGACGACACGGCCGGCCTGCGGGGCTTCGCCGACCGGCTCGCCGAGCACCTCGCGGCCGTCAACCCCGAGGTCCGCTACGCCAATCTGGCCGTACGGGGACGCAAGGCCGGTCAGGTCCGCGCCGAGCAGCTGGGGCCCGCCCTGGCCCTGCGCCCCGACCTGGCGACCGTCGTCGCCGGGGTCAACGACATGCTCCGGCCCCGGTTCGACGCCGCGGAGGTGGCCGGGCACCTGGAGGAGATGTTCGCGGCGCTGACGGCCGCCGGAACCCACGTGGTGACCGTGACGTTCCCCGACGTGGGAGAGATGGTGCCGCTGGCGCGGCCGCTCGGGTCCCGCGTGTCCGACCTCAACACCCGCATCCGCGCGGCCGCCGCACGCCACGGGGTTACGGTCGCCGAGGTCGGCCGGCATGCGGTCGCCACCGATCCCCGGCTGTGGACCGCGGACCGCCTCCACGCGAGCCCCGTCGGCCACGCGCGGATCGCCGCGGCCCTCGCCCAGGCCATCCGGCTGCCCGGAAGCGACGACAGCTGGACCCTTCCCTTGCCGCCCCGGCCGGTACCGGGCCGCCGGCAGGCCGCGGAAGCCGAACTGCGCTGGGTGGCCGGGTTCCTCGGCCCCTGGATCGGACGCCGCCTGCGCGGCCGCTCCTCCGGCGACGGCCGGACCGCGAAACGCCCCGAACTCCGGCCCCTGGGTTAGCGCGACGCGCCGTCGCGCCGCCGGTCCCACCGGCGCCGTCGGCTATCGTCCGTCACTGCACCGCAGGAACGAACACGGGGGATGTGACGGGTGACCGGGAAAGACGTTCTGGCGCAGCGCTTCGAGGAGCACCGCGGCCATCTGCGGGCCGTGGCCTACCGCATGCTGGGCTCGCTCACCGAAGCGGAGGACGCCGTCCAGGAGGCCTGGCTCAAGCTGAGCCGCTCCGACACCGACGCCGTGGACAACCTGGGCGGCTGGCTGACGACGGTGGTGGGCCGGGTGTGCCTGGACATGCTCCGGTCGCGCACCACACGGCGCGAGGATCCGCTGCACGACCAGGACGGGCAGGTCCGGCTCCCGGACCCGGTCGTCAGCCGAGCGGACGGCCTCGACCCCGAGCAGGAAGTACTCCTGGCGGACTCGGTCGGCATCGCGCTGATGGTCGTACTGGAGACCCTCTCGCCCGCCGAGCGCCTCTCCTTCGTCCTGCACGACATGTTCGCCGTACCGTTCGACGAGATCGCTCCCGTCCTCGGGCGTACCGCGGCCACGACCCGGCAGATGGCCAGCCGCGCCCGCCGCCGCGTCCAGGGCGGGGCTCCCGCTCCCGACACCGATCCGACCCGGCTGCGCGCGGTCGTCAACGCTTTCCTGGCCGCCTCGCGCGGCGGGGACTTCGAGGCCCTCGTCAGCATCCTCGACCCCGACGTCGTGGCGCGCTCCGACGGCGGCACGCTGCGCCCCAGCATCCTGCGCCGCGGCGCGACCGATGTCGCCTCCCAGGCGATCACCTTCGCCCGCTTCGCCGAGGGCGCCCACCCGGTGCTGGTCAACGGCACCCCCGGCGTGGTCGCCGTAGCGCAGGGCCGGCCGGTCTCGGTCATGGCGTTCACCGTCGCCGACGGGAAGATCACCGCCCTCGACATCCTCACCGACCCCGAGCGCCTCGCGCGGATCGACCTGGGCTTCATCGACGGCTGAGCGTCGGCGGACCCTCCCGTGGGCGCGGCGGACCCGACCGGCCCGCCGCACCCACGGATTCCCCCCAGGGCTGTCACCTTCGCCCGGCGGGGCGGGTCAAGGGGGTATGACCACGAAGACATTCGCCCTCGCCCTCCCGCTGGCCGCCGCCCTCGTCGCCGCGACGGCCGCCTCGCCCGCCACCGCCGCCCACCCGGCTCCCTGGCGCAGTGCCTGGAACGCCTCCCAGCAGGCCCCGGCCCACACCACCTGGTACCCCAACTGGTCGGAGGGCGGCTTCGACAACCATTCCGTGCGCCAGACCATCCGCGTGGGCGCCGAGGGCTCCGAGCTGCGCGTCCGCCTCTCCAACGCCTTCGGCACGACCCCGCTGCGGCTGACCGGCGCGACGGTCGCCAGGAGCACCGGAGGTGCCGCCGTACAACCGGACACGGTGCGGCCGCTGCGGTTCAGGGGAGCGGGAGCCGCTACGGTCCCCACCGGCGGGGAGTTGTCGAGCGACCCGGTCGCCCTGCCCGTCCGGGCCTTCGAACAGCTCACCGTGACCTTCTACTTCCAGGGCCCCACCGGTCCGGCCACCTTCCACAACGTCGCGATGACCACGTCCTACCGCGCCGCCGGGGACCACCTGCGCGATCCGGCGGCGGACGCGTTCTCCGAGGCCGGCTTCTCCTGGTACTACCTGGCCGGCGTTGACGTGAAGAACCTCCGCCCCGGCGGCCCGGGCGGGGGCCGGGGCGCGGTCGTCGCCTTCGGGGACTCCCTCACCGACGGCTACGGGGCGACCCCCGGCGCCGACCGCCGCTACCCCGACGAACTCGCCGAGCGCCTCGCCTCGCAGGGCCGTCCGCGGACCGTGCTCAACGCGGGCATCGGCGGGAACAAGGTCCTGGGCGACTCGGAGTGCTTCGGGGAGAGCGCCCTGGCCCGGTTCCGGCGCGACGCCCTCGGCCGTCCTGACGTCGCCACCGTCGTCGTCCTCGAAGGCACCAACGACATCGTGATGCCCGACGGGCCCGCCGACCACTGCACGACGCCCGGCCCCGAGGTGACCGCCGAGCAGATCATCGCCGGGCACCGGCAGCTCATCCGCGAGGCCCGCACCCGTGGCGTCAGGGTCATCGGCGCGACCATTCCGCCGTACTACGGCTTCGAGCACTGGACGGAGCGCGGTGAGAAGGTCCGCAGGGCGGTCAACGAGTGGATCCGTACGAGCGGTGCGTACGACGGGGTCGCGGACTTCGACCGGGTGCTGGCCGCCCCGGTCGACCCCGCCCACCCCGAAGCCGTCGCGATAAAGCAGGAGTACGCCTTCGGCGACCGGATCCACCTCAACGACGCCGGGTACAAGGCGATGGCCGAAGCCGTCGACCTGAACTCTCTGTAGGCCCGGCCGGTCACGAGGCGCTCTCCTCGGAACCGGGCAGGAACTTGCCCGCTTTCAGGGCGAGCTGCCGGGCGAAGTAGGCCGCCGCGTCGGGCCGCATCCGGGCCAGGGCGACCATGCCCGTGATGACGACGTCGCAGACCTCGTCGTGGACGTCCTCCCAGCTGTGGGAGTGCCCCTTGCGGGGGTTGGTGCCCTTGGCGCCGATCACGGCCTGGGCGGCTTCGCCGAACTCCTCGCCGATCTTGAGTACTTGGAGCAGGTGGCTCTCCTCCGGCTCCAGTCCCATCTCGGCGTCGGAGGCGTCGAAGCGGTCGGCGAGGGCGGTGATGGTGTCCCATGTGGCGGTCACGGCGTGCGGTGCCTCCCTGTTCCCGTGCCCGTGCGCGGCGGCGCCGGGCAGGGGCAGCACCCTACCGGCGGCGTGACGGTCCCGATCTCGTTGGAGAACTCTTCGCGACTGCCAGTAAGTTGATCGCATGCGTCTGACGAAGTACGGCCACGCCTGCGTCCGCCTCGAAGCCGGGGACCACGTCCTCGTGATCGACCCGGGAACGCTGTCCGAAGCGGAGTCCCTCGTCGGAGCGGACGCCGTACTCATCACCCATGAGCACGAGGACCACGTCGACGTCGCCGCGCTCAAGGCGGCGCGCGAGCGCAACCCCGCGCTGACCGTCCACACCCACGCCGCCCTGGCCGCGGAGCTCGGCGACGGCGTGACCGCCGTCGAGGCGGGTGACGCCTTCACCGCGGCCGGCTTCTCCGTGCGCGCCGTCGGCGGCGCGCACGCCGAGATCGTCGACGGCCTGCCCGGATGCCCGAACCTCGGTTTCGTCGTCGACGGCGTCTACCACCCGGGCGACTCGCTGTTCGTGCCCGCCGAGACGGTCGAGACCCTGCTGGTACCGGCGTCCGGACCGTGGCTGAAGACGGGTGAGGCGGTCGAGTTCGTGCGTGCGGTGAAACCGGCCCGCGCCTTCCCCATCCACGACGCCCTCGTGAACGAACTCGGCCAGGACAACTTCGACCGGTGGCTGGACTGGAAGGGCGGGACCGACTACTCCCGCGTCCCGCTGGGCGGTTCGGTCGATCTGCCGTAGCCCGCGGTCGTGTACGGGCGCCCGCCGGATCCACTGGGGCGGGCGGCCCCTCGGGGCGGGCGCCTGACGGACCACCGCGGTAGGGACGTCAGACCGATCGCAGGGGCGGGACGTTCCTCGTGAGCGCGGCGGCCGGCAGCAGGATGCTCGGCTCGCCGCCGGGGTCCTCGGCCATCACCACGCCGGCCGCCTGGATGTCGAAGCCCACCGGCCAGAGGGTGAGGTCGCTCGCCAGCGCGCCCTCCAATGCCGCGCGTGTCAGGTCGGCGCCGGTGAGGTCGGTTCCCCGCAGGTCGGCCAGCCTCAGATCCGCACCGGTGAACTTGGCGTCGTGGCACCGCGCCTTGCGCAGGTTCGCCTCCCGCAGGTCGGCGTCGGAGAAGTCGGCGTCACCGAGGTCGGCCCTGACCGTGCGGGCGCCACGCAGGTCGGCTTCGATGCAGCGGATCCGGTGGAGAATCGACGTCCCGAGCTCCACGTGCCGCATGTCGGCCGCGATCAGCGATGCCCCGGTCAGGTTGACCCGGTAGATGCTCGCTGCCTCCATACAGGCTCCGTCGAAGTTCATGTGGTGCAGCCACAGTCCGTCGCAGTCGGCCCGGCGCAGGTCGGTGTAGCTGAGGTTGAGCCAGTCGGGCCGCCGGTCCTGGCACAGGACACCGAGGCCGGTGAGCGCCACCTGGGCATCCGCGGCACGGGTCTCCAGAGGAGGCACGGAGTTGATGGAGGTCTGCGCCGCCGGGGACTCCGGCCCTCGCGGGGGCCACGGCAGATGAGTCCGCAGGAACGCGGCCATGATCGAGACGACCGCCTCACGGTCGTGCGCCGAATGGTCCGCGATCCGCCACAACGCGTAGAGACCGCCGATCCGCACGTCCAGCTTCTCACTGCCGAGCTGGTCGACCGCCCGGCTGAAGCGGTCGGTGATGTGCCCCTCCCGGGTGGCGTTCAACCCCTCCTGGCTGACCCTCAGCTGCCGCCAGGTGGCGTACGCCCCGAAGAGGACGACGGCGCCACCGACGGCCTGCAGGAGCGTCGTGCGCACGTTGTTCACGGCGCCGAGCCGTTCGGCGGCCCCGATCCGGGCACCCGCGAGATCGCGGTCGACCACCGGCCCCGGCAGCACGACGATCACGACGGTCAGCGCGGCGAATACGGCAAGTACCGCCGCCGCAGCGATGAGAACGGCCTTGACCCGACGCCCCCGCGGGGCGACGGGCGTGCGGCGTCCATGAGCAGATCCCCCTGTATCCATGCGCACATGATCGCAAGGGTCGGCGCCACGACAGTCGGCAGAGGCGGTGATTGTCCCGTTGTCGACGGCTACCTGCGGGATGCGGACGGTTCCTCACGGGTCGTGACGAAGGCAATTCGACACGTAGTAATTAGATGAATCCCTGACTGAATTCCCGTCAACAAGCCAATGCCTTATATCTCGATTTGATAACGACTCCCCCGGGAAGGCCTGGACCAATCGCCTGCGACGCGCGTAACTAGCCTTGTTTCATTGACTATTGATGGTTCGTCAAATCTGGTCGACAGGTAACGGAACGATTTCCCGAAGCACCCTCCCCTTTGTCCGAATTCTCCGGCGCATTCGTCTGGCAGGCTTCCGCGCACCCAGTGATCCCGATCCGATTTGAGGTGCCCATGACAGGACGACGCAGACGTCGCGAACACCGCAGGAAACCCCGGCGGTTGATACTCTTCACCGCCGCCACGGCCGCGGCGGGGATGATAGCCGCCGGCATCGCCTACTCCGGGCTCGGCGACGGGGCCCAGGCGGCGGCTCCGGTGGAAGCCGCCGCGGAGTCGTTCTCGCCGGCGGCCGCACCCGCCCGCGACCAGGACCCGGACCCGATCGCCGGCGCGCCCGCCAACGAGAACGACCGCGGCATGGTGTACGACGGCCTCGAGGCCGCGCCGAAGGGCGACCGGTGCGTCGGCGTGTACCGCACGGGCGCCGGACTGTGCAGCCACGGCCCCGACGCCCCGCCCAAGGGCGTGGACATCAAGAAGGACATCGCTCCGGCCGTCCAGGCGAAGGCCCCCGCGGCCGATCCGGCCCGCCCCGCGAGCGACGACCCGTCGACCACGGAAGGCGGCGGACGTCCTCAGGACGCGCCCGCCGCCGACGCCGGGTCCGCCAAGGCCAAGGCCGACGCACCCGCGCCCGCCGCCACGGCGGGCGGTCAGACCGTCGCCGCCGGGCCCGCGGGCCAGACCGTCCAGTGCGACGGCGACGGCAGCACCGGCAACCGCGTCCAGGTCGTGTACGTCCACGGTGCCGGCCGTGACCGCTACTCCGAGTACGTCGCCTCGTTCCGCAAGTGGGCGGCCGACGCCGACGTCATCTACTCGACGAGCGCCCAGGAGACCGGCGGCATCCGCCACATCCGGTACGTCACGGCCGCCGACTGCACCCCGACCGTGCTCAACATCGAGCTCCCGGACTCGGCGCTGTCCGAGTTCAGCGCGACCAACTCCGCGCTCGCCGGCAAGGGCCTCGACCGCCGCGACCGCAAGTACATGATCTTCGCGGACACCCAGGTCTACTGCGGCATCGGCACCTTCAACGGCGACGAGCGGCCCGGCCAGGCCAACCTGAGCAACTTCGGTCCCTCCTACGGGCGCACCGACTCCGGCTGCTGGGGCGGTCACACCGCCGCGCACGAACTCGGTCACAACCTGGGCGCGGTCAACAACAGCGCCCCGAACACCAGCCGAGGCGCGCACTGCACGGACGAGTGGGACGTCATGTGCTACTCGGACACCCCGTACTACCCGCAGATGCGCAACGTCTGCACCAACCAGGCGGCCGAGAACATCCTGGACTGCAACCACGACGACTACTTCCACACCAGTCCGAAGGCCGGCAGCTACCTGGCCACGCACTGGAACATCGCGGACAACCAGTTCCTGATGAAGACCAAGGGCGGCAACCCCGACCCCGGTCCGAACCCGAACCCGACTCCGACGCCGACCAAGAAGCCCACGCCGACGCCGACGAAGAAGCCGACCGGCGGACCGGCCGTGACCGCGGCCCAGATCCAGTCCGACTCCGTCGTGGTGAGCTGGCCCAAGGTCGAGGGCGGCGTCTGGTACCAGGTCCTGCTGAACGGCAAGCACCTGGCCTGGGTCCAGTCCCAGGCGCTGCGCATCTACAACCTCAAGCCCGGTACGGCGTACACGGTCGCCGTCTCGGTCCGTGACGGCGCCGGCCGCGACTCCGGACCCGGCAAGGACGCGTCCTTCCGTACGACGGGCGCGGGCGGCGGTACGACCACGCCCGGTACCCGCTACCTGCTCGGCAACGGCAGCACCGGCATGAACGCGGAGGTGTGGGGCGGCCGCAGCGGCGACGGCACCGTGCTCGTCGGTGCGCGTGCCAACGGATACGCCCAGCAGCAGTGGTACTTCGACGACGCGGGCAGCGGTCAGGTCCGCATCCGGTCCGCGGTCTCCGGCAAGTGCCTGCAGCCGGGCGGTACCCCGGCCGCGGGCATGTGGGTCGCGCAGCAGCCCTGCGGATCCAACGCCGCGCAGGCCTGGAAGCTGACGTCCCGCGGTGGCGCGGTGACCGTCACGGACCCGAGCGGCGGCTTCGCGCTGACCGTGAGCAACCGCCCGTACTACGGGAACTGGCTGCTCGACCTGCAGCGGGCCGACGGCCGCGCGACGCAGGCCTGGACGATGCAGAAGTCCGGCTGACCGACCGGTCGACCGACGGACGGGCATCAGCCCCGACGTCCTGAGCCCACCCCGGCGGACGGCCGCACCACGCGGCCGTCCGCCGACCTCACCCCAGTCACCCGGAGTACCGCCACACATGCGCACAAGAACCGCTTTCCCCACCCTGCTGGCCGCAGTCGGCCTCATGTTCCTGTCCCCCGTCGCGGCCCACGCCCACGGTGACACCGTGAAGGTGGTGGTGACCGGACAGCGGGGCGGCCATGTCACCGCGGAAATCACCTGGGAGAACGACAAGGACGCCGTGGACGAGGCCGTCGCCGCCACGGTGAACGCCGTCAGCGCCGACGGCTCCCGCTCGCTCGGGGCCTGGCGCCTCGTCCGCGACCCCGCCGCGTCACCCGCGGGCTGGACCACGGCCGAGGTACTGCCTCCGGGGGCCTGGAAGGTCACCGTCGACGTGGGCTTCCCCGCCCTCGGACACGGTGAACTCGACGTCGCCGTCCCCGTGGTGGACCCGGCGCCCGCGACCGGCACGCCCGCGACCGGCGCACCGACGCCCAGCGCCCCCGCACCCGGCTCCTCGGCGTCCAGCGCCCCGGATCCCGCAACGACTCCCACGGCCGCTGCCGCACAGCCCGGCTCCGCCTCCGCCTCTCCGGCGCAGGAGCCGCCCGCCAAGGCCTCGGACGACGCCGTCTGGTGGACGACGGCGGGCGTGGCGGCGACGGCACTGGCCGGCGCGGCCGGGGGTCTCCTGATACGCCGCCGACGGGTGCAGCGGGCCCGGTCCGGGAGCCGGACGGCCTGACGGCACAATTCCCGGTATGGACATCACTGCGCAGGCGCTCAACCGGGCCACGCTCGCCCGGCAACTGCTGCTGGAGCGCGAGCCGCTCGACGTCGAGGATGCGGTGCGGCGGGTGGTCGCCCTCCAGGCCCAGCAGCCCGCCTCGCCGTACATCGCGCTGTGGAACCGGCTGAGCGGCTTCGACCCGGCCGGCCTCGACGCGGCCGTGACCGGGCGCCGGACGGTCAAGGCGACGCTGATGCGGCTCACCCTGCACGCGGTCCACGCCGAGGACTACCGGACCTTCCGTGAGGCGATGGAGCCGACGCTGCGCGGCTCCAGGCTCGGCGACCCGCGCTTCACGGCATCCGGGCTCACCGCCGACGACGCCGGCGTCCTGGTCCGGGATCTGCTGCGGTACGCCGACCTGCCGCGGACCGCCGCCGAGATCGGGGACTGGCTCGCGCAGCGGCTGGGCGCACCGATGGAGCCGGGCGCCCAGCGGATGCTGCGGCAGTACGCGCCGCTGTGGCACGCCCGCACGGGAGGGCCCTGGTCCTTCGAGACCCGGCCCTCGTACGTCGCGGCGGGCACGCCGCCCGTGCTCGCCGACCCCGATGTCGCCGCCGGCGGCCTGCAGTGCCTGATCCGCCGCTACCTGGAGGGCTTCGGGCCGGCGTCGGTGGCGGACATGGCGCAGTTCGCGCTGGTCCAGCGGGCCCGGGTCAGAGCGGCGGTGGGCGCGCTCGCCGACGAGCTCGAACAACTGGAAGGCCCCGACGGCACGGTGCTGTACGACGTCCCGGGCGCGCCACGGCCGGCCGGGGACACTCCCGCCCCGCCGCGGCTGATGGCGATGTGGGACAGCATCCTGCTGGCCTACGCCGACCGCGCCCGTGTCATACCTCCCGCCTACCGCAAGCACGTGATCCGCGTGAACGGCGACGTGCTGCCCACGCTGCTGGTCGACGGCTACGTCGCCGGCGTCTGGCGTCCCGTCGACGGCGGAATCGAGGCCGCCGCCTTCCACCCCCTTCCCGGCCGCGTCTGGGAGGGTCTGGCCGCTGAGGCCAGGTCTCTCGTCGCGCTCCTCGCCGCCCGGGACCCCAAGGCCTACGGGCGCTACGGCCATTGGTGGGCCAAGGGGCTGCCGGGCGTCGAAACCCGGCTGCTTCCGGGTGACTGAGCTCGGTCGTACGGCGTGGCGGTGAGGAGAACCCCGATGGCCGTCGGGAGCGTCACCAAGGTCATGAAGGTCAAGACCGCCCCCGCACCGACGGCCCCGCGCGAGCGCCGGTCCCCGCCCCGCGCCCGCCGCTCCGGCCGCCGTGGCCGGATCGTCGCCGCCCTGGCCGTACTGACGTCCCTGTTGATGCTGCTCCACGACTGGATCCCGAACCGGATCGGGAACTTCGGCAGCCTCGTCCAGACCTTCCTGCCCTGGACCGGCGCAGCCGTCGTCCTGCTTCTGGCCGCCGCTCTCCTGCGCCGGTCCCGCGTCGCGCTGATCGCCGTCCTGCTGCCCGCGTTCACCTGGGCGGCGCTCCACGGCGGCACCTTCCTCGACCGGGGCGACGGCGGGGCGGCGGACCTCACCGTCGTCACCCACAACGTGGACGACGTGAACCCCGACCCCGCCGGTACCGCCCGCGCCCTGGCCGCCTGCGGCGCCCAGCTGATCGCCCTGGAAGAGCTGACCGAGCCCGCCGTGCGCGGGTACGAACAGACGCTGGCCGGGACCCACCCGTACCACGTGGTGGAGGGCACGGTCGGGCTGTGGAGCACCTACCCCCTGCGTGACACGGCCCCGGTGGCGATCATGCCGTGGACCCGCGCGCTACGGGCCACCGCCGACACCCCCGCCGGCCCGCTCACCGTTTACGTTGCCCATCTCCCTTCCGTACGCGTGCGCCTGGGCTCGGGTTTCACCACCGAGCGCCGCAATGCGGCCGCGGGACGGCTCGCCGCTGAGCTGGCCGCCGCCCCGGCCGGCCGCACGCTCCTGGTCGGGGACTTCAACGGCACGACCGACGACCGGGCCCTGGCTCCGGTGATGGGCCGCTTCCGCTCCGCCCATGACGCGGCGGGAGCGGGCTTCGGCTTCACCTGGCCCGAGGCGTTTCCCGTCGCCCGCATCGACCAGATCCTGGTCCGGGACCTCACCCCGGTGTCGGCGTGGACCCTGCCGGCCACCCCCAGCGACCACCTGCCCGTGGCGGCCTCATTGCGGTTCTGACGCATTGCGGTTCTGACGGGCGGAGGCGACACGATCGACCCGCTCACGCTCAGGGGCGCTCGGCCGTGCCCGCTCTCCGACCCTCGTGGGGCTGGGCGCCTCCCCGTACGCACGGGACCGGACGAGAGCCCTCAGCATCCCGGCTCCGGCAACCACCGCGGCCAGCTGCAGGGCCATCGCGACGGCGACCTCCTCCGGCGGGACGACACCGTCGGGGTGGGTCAGCCCCACGATCAGCGTGAGCGGAAGTTTCCAGCCGCTCCACGCGAACAGCGAGCCGGAGCCGATCCAGCCGAGTGCCATCGGGACCGCGCGGGGCAGCCGCGCGGGCCGGGCACGGGCGAGCGCCCAGACCGCCGCGGCACCGACGAGCGCCCAGAGCGCGCCCAACCCGGTCAGCATGTACCAGCGGGTGTCCCGGTTGCCGGGCTGCGCGATCCCCAGGGTGCCGCCGGCCGTCCAGTACAGCCAGGCGAGCCCGACCAGGGCCGCGACGACGGCCGCCCACGGCCGCGCGGCGGGCGGCCGGTCGCCGACGCGCCCGGTGAACACGTCCGGCCAGCGACGCCGCATGTGGGCGGGGAACGCGAGGGCGAGGCCCAGCCCCGTGCCTATGAAGCCGAACTCGGCCAGCGCTCCCTGCCAGTCGGGCATCTCGCCGGCGTCCCCCGCGCCGCTCCCGGCCGCGTCGGCCCCACTGTCCAACAGCGTGGACAGCGCGGCGTACGGCAGGACGGACACGAGGAACCCCGCTCCCGCCCAGGCGACGAACGCCACCAGCCATCCCGGTATGCGCATTCCCCAGGGCCGCACCAGCGCGAGCGCGAGGGTGATCCCGATGACCGCCATGCCTATGGTCACGGTGTTCAGGAGTACCCATCCGGCCGGGGTGAAGCCGTCTCCAACCGATATCGCCCCGGCCAGGGAGCCGATCACCCACCACACCTTGATCAGCAGATAGGGCAGCAGTGCGACCGCAGCGCCGTACCCCCCTGCCCGCCCCCATCGCTCCCAGCGGTCCATCCGCTCCCCCTTCCAGGAGAGTTCCAGCATCCGGGAGCACGGCACCCGCCGGCCTCCCCCGCGGGAGCGATCCGCCTCCCCCATGCGGGGGAGCCCGGACCGCCCTCACGGGGGACCGGCGTCCGGACCTGCGTCCGACCCGTGGCTACCCCGCCGGGCCGGCTCCCACCGTCCTGAACGGATCGAGGCGCCGGCGCCGCCGGCTGATCGAGTCGGGGTCCCAGCCGGGACGCGGGACGGACGCCAGCAGCAGCCGGGTGTACGGGTGTTCGGGGCTGGCGAGCAGTTCGGCGACGGGCCGGTGTTCCATGGTCCGCCCCCGGTACATGACGAGCGCCTCGTCGCAGACGTACCGGACCACGGCCAGGTCGTGGCTGACGAAGACCAGCCCGATCCCCGTGTCGCGCCGGATGTCCGCCAGCAGGTTGAGCACCTGCGCCTGCACGGACACGTCCAGGGCGGACACCGCCTCGTCGAGCAGGAGGACGGCCGGTTCGACCGCCAGCGCCCGGGCGATCGCGGCGCGTTGGCGCTGCCCGCCGGAGAGCCGCCGGGGCAGGGCGGCCGCCTCCCGGTCGCCGAGGCCGACCTGGGCCAGCAGCTCCCGGACCCGGTCGGCCCGCACCGCGGGGTCGCGCCAGCCGTGCAGCCGGAGCACGCCGTCGACGGTCGCGCCGATACCGATCCGGGCGTCCAGGGAGAGGTAGGGGTCCTGGAAGACGATCTGCACGGCCTTGGCCCGGGCCAGTCGGGCCGCCCTGCCCCGTACCGACGCGGCGAGCGGCTCGCCCTGTACGAGGATCTCTCCCGCGTCGGGCCGTTCGAGGCCGATCAGCATGCGCGCCGTGGTGGTCTTCCCGGAACCGGACTCGCCGACGATGCCGAGCGCTCCGCCCGCCGGCAGGGAGAACGACAGGTCGTCGACCGCGACGACCTCCGTCCCGCCCGTGCGGTAGGTCTTGCGCAGGCCGGTCACCCGGAGAAGCTCCCCCGTGGTGGTATCGGTGGTCAACTTTCCTCCCTGCTGGACTGGATGGAGCCGACGAGCTCGGCGGCGCGGTGGCAGGCGACCTCGGCCGGCCCCGTTCGTCGCAGCGCCGGCGGAGACTGGTCGCAGCGGCCCGGCTCGGCGAACCGGCAGCGCGGTGCGAAGGCGCAGCCCGGCGCGGACTCCAGCAGCCCCATCGGGGCGCCGGGGATCGGGGTCAGCCGCCCGGTAGGACCGTCGAGGGGCGGCGAAGAGCCGAGCAGCCCCGCGGTGTAGGGGTGCCGGGGGGAGGCGAAGAGTTCCGCGACGGGCGCCGTCTCCACGATCCGGCCGGCGTACATCACGTAGGTCCGGTCGCTGACCGCGGCCGCGAGTTCGATGTCGTGGGTGATGAGGAGCAGCCCGAGTCCGCGTTCGCGCTGCAGTCGCCCCAGGATGGCGAGGATCTCCGCCTGGGTGCTGACGTCGAGGGCGGTGGTGGGTTCGTCGCACAGCAGCAGCCGGGGTTCGGCGGTGAGGGCCGCGGCGATCACGACGCGCTGGAGCATGCCGCCGGAGAGCTCGTGCGGGTACTGCTTCAGGTGCCGGGCGGGGTCGGGCAGGCCCACCGCGCCGAGCAGTTCGACGGCCCTGGCGTCGGCCTGGGTCTTGGACCAGCCGTGGACCAGGCGCAGCGGCTCGGTGAGGAAGTCCCCTATGCGGCGTACCGGGTTGATGGCCGCCCGGGGGTCCTGGTAGATCATCGCCGCCTTGTTCGTCCGTACCTCCCGCAGTCTCGCGGGGTCGGCCCCGACCAGGTCGATGCCGTCGACGCGGACCCGGCCGCCGACCTCGGCGCCCGTGGGGAAGAGACCGAGCGCGGCGCGGGCGGTGACGGACTTCCCCGAGCCGGATTCCCCGACGAGGGCGACGATCTCGCCGGCGGAGACCCGCAGTTCGATGCCGTCCAGGATCGGGCGGGCCATCGAGGGCAGGGTGACGGTGAGTCCGTCGTACGCGAGCAGCGTCGTTTCGGGCACGGTCATCAGGAGTCCCTCCCCGCGAGCCGGTCGCCGAGGTCTTCCCCGACGACGTTGAAGGCGACGACCACCAGGACGACGGCCACGGCCGGCACCACCGCGGACAGCGGCTGGCCCTGGAGTACGGCGGCTTGCCCCTGGTTGATCATGGCGCCCCAGTCGGGGGTCGGCGGCTGTACGCCCAGCCCCAGGAAGGAGAGGGCCGCGAGGTCGAGCAGGGCGTAACCGAAGTTCACCGTCGACTGGGCGAGCAGGGTCGGGGCGATGTTGGGCAGCATCCTGCGCACGGTGACGTACAGGGCGGAGTGGCCCTGTACCTGGTAGGCGGCGACGTAGGGCCGGGCCTTCTCCTGTACGGCGAGGCCGCGTACCAGGCGTGCGGTGTACGGCATGTACGCGATCGCCATGGCGAGCACGGGCGCCGTCATCCCCTTGCCGAACAGGGCCACCGCGAGGATCGCCAGCAGCAGGGCGGGGAAGGCGAACACCACGTCGAGCACGCGGCCGGCCAGGGTGTCGACCCAGCCGCCCCGCCACCCCGTGGACAGGCCGACGGCGATGCCGACGACGGTGGAGAACACCACGACCGCGAGGGGGCCGGCGAGGCTGGTGCGCGCCCCGGCGATCAGCGCCGAGAAGGTGTCGTGGCCGCCCTGGTCGGTGCCCAGCCAATGGTCGGCGCCCGGGCCCAGGAGGCTGTCGCCGAGCTGCCCGAAGGTGGGGTCCTGGGGCGCGAGCCAGGGTGCGAGCAGCGCGACGAGGACGAACAGGACGAGGAGCAGCAGGCAGGCCCGCTGGAGCCGGCTGCCGCCGAGGGTCCGCAGCCGGGCGAGGCTCCCGAGACGCGTGCGGGTGCGGGTGCCGGTGCGGGACCCGGGGCCGGGGCGGGGGCCGCCGGGCGCGGCGGGTGTCAGGATCGGTGCGCTCATCGTGCGCTCCCCGCCGCCGCCATGCGCGGGTCGATCAGCGGATGCACCAGGTCGACGAGTGCGTTGACCACGACGAACGCGGCCACCACGAGCAGCACGATGGCCTGGACGACCTGGAAGTCCAGCTGGTCCACGCACTGGACCAGCAAGGAGCCCACTCCGGACATGCCGAAGGCGGTTTCCACGATGGCGGTGCTCACCAGCATCCCCGAGACCAGCAGCGCGGAGACCGTCACGATCGGCCCGAGCGCGTTGCGCAGCACGTGGCGCCGGATCACCGTGCGCCGCGGTGTTCCGCGGCTGAGGGCGACCTCGACGTGATCGCGGCCCAGTTCGTCGATCATCGCCGAGCGGGTCACGCGGGTGACCAGCGCCATGAAGGTCACGGACAGGGCCGCTGCCGGAAGGATGACGTGGTGCAGCCGGTCCAGTAGGCCGGTGCCGTTCCCGATCGTGGGGAACCAGCCGAGCCGCACGCCCAGGACGGACCGGAACAGGAGCGCGGCGACGAAGGCGGGCGCGGCGGCGCCCACCGTCACCAGGAGCATCAGGGAGCGGTCGGTCCGGGTCCCCCTGCGCAGCGCGCCCGCCATGCCGGCGGCGACGCCGACCACGGCGATCATCAGGGCGGACGTCCCGATGAGCAGCAGGGACGAGGGAAGCCGGGACCAGATGACCGAGCCGACGTCCTGGTGGAAGAGGTAGGAGCGGCCGAAGTCGCCCCGCAGCACCCCTTCGAGCCAGTGTCCGTAGCGGACCAGGAAGGGGTCGTCGAAGCCGTACTGCCTGCGGATCTCGGCGAGTTCCTGCGGGCTGGGGCTGCGCCCCTTCACCAGGAAGCTCGCCGGGTCCCCGGGCGCCAGGAACAGTGAGGAGAACACCAGGAAGGAGGTGACCAGCAGGGTCGCCGCCATTCCGGCGAGCTTGCGCAGGACCCGTACGGCGCGCGCCGCCGCGGCCGTCATCCCTTGGCCCCGATCTCGGCCGCCCACGGGTAGTAGAGGTAGGCGATGGACGGCTGGGCGCCGGTGATCCGCTTGCCGAGGAAGACGCTCACGGGCTGGGTGTACAGGGGCAGCCACGGCAGGTCCCGCATGGCGACGGCCTGGGCCTCGGCGTTGGCCTTGGCGTGCTCGGCCGGGTCGTACGCCGCGATGGCACGGTCCACGGCGGCGTCGAACTGCGGCTCGGACCAGTTGCCGTAGTTGCTGAACGCGCCGGTCTGCAGTGATCCGTACATGTCGAGCGGGTCGGTGATGGACGTGTACCAGAAGGTGAGGAACAGGTCGATGCCCTCGCGTGCGGCCGGGTCGGTGAAGAGGGTCGAGTACTTCTCCGCGGAGACGGAGTCGATCTGCGGCTTCAGTCCGATGGCCGTGGCGGCCTGGGCGACGGCCTGGGTGATGATCGTCGTCTGGGAGTCCAGCGGGCTGGTCGCGATCACGATCTTCTGACCGGAGACTCCGGCCTCGGCGGCGAGCGCCTTGGCCTTGGCCGGGTCATAGGGGTACGCGGGCAGGTCCTTGCGCAGGCCGTCGCGTATCTCGGCGGGCGCGTCGCCCCAGAGGTTGTCGGTGGTGAGGGAGTCCGCGACCTCGCCGACCCCTCCGGCTCCGGCCTTGACGATGCCCTTGCGGTCGATGGCCATGAGCAGGGCGCGGCGCACCCGGGGGTCGCCGAGTGGGCCCTTGAGGTTGCCGACGACCTCGTCGGCGACCGAGGTGTTGCGGCCGAAGTAGAGCGTGCCGGCCTGACTCGCGCGCAGTCCCGCGTACGCGTTGGGCGGGACCATCCAGCCGCCGTCGACCTCGCCGCTCTGGAAGGCGTTGACGCGGGTGGTCGGGTCGGCGAGGAAGACGAACTTCACCTCGCCGGACTTGGCCTTGAGCTCAGGGTTCCAGTAGTCGTCGAACCGCTTGAGGGTGAGCGACTGGCCTGACGTCCAGGAGGCGAAGGAGAAGGGGCCGGTGCAGTTCACGCCGGTCTGCGGATTGCCGTAATTCTTGCCGGCCTTGGCGAGGGTGGCGGCGGACTCGATCGTGCCGGGGCTCGCGGCGAGGTACTTGTTGAAGGTGGAGTCGGGCTTCGCCAGGGTGACGGTGACTTCCATGGCTCCGGTCCGGTCGACCGAGGTGACGTTCCGGAAGGGGTAGGCCCAGACGCTGGCCGTCTGCGGGTCGAGGTTGCGGCGCAGGGAGGCCACGACGTCGTCGGCGGTGAGCTCGGTCCCGTCGTGGAAGCGCACGCCGGGGCGGATCTGGTAGACCCAGGTGGTGGGGGTGGGGTTGGTGTACGAGGCCGCGAGGTTCGGCGAGGTCGTCAGGTCCGGGTCCCAGCGCAGCAGGCTCTCGCAGACGTTGGCGAGGATCTGGTTCGGCGGGTAGTCGAACGAGTAGGCGTAGTCGATGCTGGTCGGCTCGGCGAAGACGGACCAGGTGAACGAGTCGACGGCGCCGGCGGGGGCGGGTGTCCGGTCCGTGAGCCGGTAGGCGGTGGCGCCGTCCGACGGCTTGTTCGCGGTACCGCTGCACGCGCTCGTGAGGAGCACCGCGGCCGCGGCGAGCCCGGCGGCTGCGGCCGAGCGGAGCCGGAGGAGCCGGAGGAGCTGGTGGCGTCGGAGGAGCTGGTGGCGTCGGGGTGATCCTGTTCGCGGCGATCCCGTTCGGGGTGATGACATCGTCTGGCTCCCTGAGGGGTGAGCTGGGTGAGGTACGTGGTGCCCGGCCGGTTGCGGTTCCGGCGGTTCAGCTGGTGGCGGCGAAGACGAGCTCGCCGTCGATGTAGGTGCGGCTCACCCTGGTCTCGGCGATCTCCTCGGAGGGGTGGGCGAAGGGATCCCGGTCGAGGACGACGAGGTCCGCGTACTTGCCCGCCTCGACGGTGCCGGTGACGTCGTCGAGGTGGTTGGCCCAGGCGCTGCCGGCGGTGTAGGCGGTGAGGGCCTGGGAGAGGGTCAGGGCCTGCTCGGGGAAGAACGGCGGGCAGGGCTGGTGGCTCCCGGCGGCGTTGGGCGCCTCGTCGGGTACGGCCCGGTTGACGGCGACGTGGATGCCCCACAGCGGGTTGGGGCTGCTGACCGACCAGTCGCTGCCGGCGACCAGGCGGGCTCCGGCCCGCTGGAGGTCACCGAACGGATACTGCAGGGCGGCACGCTCGGGGCCCAGGAAGGGGATCGTCAGCTCGTCCATCTGCGGTTCGTGCGCGGCCCACAGGGCCTGGATGTTGGCGGCCGCGCCCAGGCTCGCGAAGCGGCTTATGTCGTCGGGGTGGACGATCTGCAGGTGGGCGAGGTGGTGCCGGTTGTCGTTGGCGCCGTTGGCGTCGCGGGCCGCGGTGAGGGCGTCGAGCACCTCGCGGACGGCGCGGTCGCCCAGGGCGTGGAAGTGGATCTGGAAGCCCGAGCGGTCGAGCCGGGACACCGCCTCGGTGAGCAGCTCCGGATCGATGAAGCTGAGTCCGGAGTTCCCGGTGGCGCAGCCGCAGCCGTCGAGGTAGGGCTCCAGCATGCCCGCCGTGAAGTTCTCGGCGATCCCGTCCTGCATGATCTTCACGCTGGTGGCGTTGAAGCGGCCCACCCGGCCGGTGCGGCGGCGCTCCTCCAGGTCGGGGATCTGCTCCAGGCCGCGTTCGCGGTCCCACCACAGGGCGCCGACGACGCGTGCGCGCAGAGCTCCCTCGCGTGCGGCGCGCAGGTAGACGCCGAAGTTGTCGGGGTTGCCGGGGAAGGCGCCGATCATGGCGTCCTGCCAGCTGGTCACGCCGAGGGAGAAGAGGTGCTCCTGCGCGGCGAGCAGGCCGGCGTGCGACTCGTCGGGCGTCGCAATGGGCGCGTGACGGGTGACCAGGTCGACGGCGCCTTCCTGAAGGGTGCCGGCCGGGGTTCCGTCGGCCTCCCGCTCGATCCTGCCGTCCGGCGGATCGGGGGTGGTGCGGTCGACGCCCGCGAGGTGGAAGGCACGGGTGTTGGCCCAGGCTCCGTGGCCGTCGCGGTTGGTGAGTACGACGGGCCGGTCCGGCACGACCGCGTCGAGCATGGCGCGGGTGGGCGTGCCTCCGGGGAAGACGTCCATCGACCAGCCGCCGCCGCGGATCCAGGACGCGTCCGGGTGGTCCTTGGCGTAGGCGGCCACCACGGCCAGGTAGCCGTCGATGGTGCGTTCCTCGGCCAGGTCGCAGCCGAGCATCTGGACACCGGCCACGACGGGGTGGACGTGGGCGTCCTGGAACCCGGGGACGAGGAGGCCGCCGGCCAGGTCGACGACCTCGGTGGAACCGTCCGCGAGCGAGCGCACGGTGCTCGCGTCGGCGACGGCGAGGATCCGGCCGTCGGCCACGGCGACGGCGGCGTCGACCGGGGCGGACGAGGTCCCGGTGAAGACCCGCCCTCCGATGAAGACGGTGTCGGCCCGCTGCTTGACCGGCTGCCTTGTGTTGCCCATCGACGCACCCTCCGGCTCGGCGGGACGGACCCGCACGGCTTGTGTTGAGGAGGAGTGAACGGGAGCGCAACATTGTTGTCAACGGTGTTGCGCTCCCTCTGTTCCAAATCGATACACTGGCCGCACCATGCCGAAGTCATCCGACACACCCGCCCGGTCCAAGCGCGCGGGCAGCCAGCTCACACCCGACGCGATCATCGAAGCCAGCCTGCGCATCGCCGCTCGCGGCAGCGAGGACGCCTTCACCGTCCGCCGTCTCGGCGAGGAACTCGGCGCCGACCCCACAGCGATCTACCGGCACTTCCGCGACAAGGACGAACTGCTGCTCTCCGTCGCCGACCGCACGCTCGGCGAGGTCCTCGACAGCATCCCCGAGGGCCTCGACTGGAAGGACCGGCTGCGCGCCCTCGCGGACGGCTCCCTGGAGGTCGCGCTCAAGTACCCGGTGGTCGGTTCGACCATGGCCAGCCGGACCACCCGCAGACCCAACGAGTTCCGGGTCGTCGAGCTCATCATCGGGGCCGTCACGGAGGCCGGCCTGGACGGGGCGGAAGCGGCCGTCCACTACCGGATGGTCGGCGACTCCCTCCTCGCCTACGTCGGCCAGCGCGCCGCCTACCTGCTGTTCGACGCGGAGATCCGGGAGGCCGACGAGTCCTCCTGGAGCCGCGAGTACCGCCTGGTCGACCCGCAGGGGTTCCCCCACATCACCCGACTGAGCACCCAGCTGGCCGAGGTGACGGACGAGCAGATCTTCCGGGCCCGGGTCGAGGCCCTGATCACCGCGATCGAGACGCGGGTCGAGACGCTGCGCGGCGCGTAGCCCGCCCCCGCGTCGCGCAACGGCGTTGACATCATCGTTGACAGCGCCGTTGCGCGAGCGGTTCACTCCCCCTCAGCCCGAGTGCCATGCCCGCACGCGCTGTTCGGCTTCCTGGTGCCCGGATTCCGAGAAGAGGGGTCACATGCATCACCTGCGCAACGAACCTGCTTCCCCACCCCGTTCGGCCGACCGGGCCGGCATACCCGACCGGATCCGCCTCGCGTTCGCCCTGCACGCCGAAGCGCGCAGGCGCGGCATGCCCGTCGAGGAGGTCGCAGGCGAGCGCGCCGAGGCCGTCCGCCGCGAGAGCGTCCGTCGTGAGACCGTCCGCCACGAGCGCGGCCACGACGAAGAACGGCGAACCGCCCCGCCCGCGGGGACGTTCGGCCGCCGCCGGCTCCTCGGCGCCGCGGGCGCGCTGACCGCCGCCGCGGCACTGCCCGGCGGGCTGCTCACCCCGAACCGGGCGGCGGCGGCCACCGGAGCCGGCGCGCCGCGCGTCGTGGTCGTCGGCGCCGGGCTCGCGGGACTGCGCTGCGCCCACCGATTGTGGAACCGGCCGAACCCGGTCGCCGCCACGGTGTACGAGGCCGACGCCACCCGCATCGGCGGCCGCTGCTGGTCCCTGCGCGGCTTCTTCGACAACGGCGCGGTCCACGAGCACGGCGGGGCCTTCATCAGCTCCACCGACACCGCGGTCCTCGACCTGGCCCGCGGCCTGGGCCTGCGACGGGAGCTCGCAAACGGCGGCGAACTGCACGCCGGGGACTACGCCGCCTGGATCGACGGCGGCTCCTACCCCGGGCTCAGCCAGCAGGACGACTGGACCGCGGAGGCCTACGACGCGTTCAGCGCCTCGTACGCGGCCGTCGGCAGCCCGCGCCACGACAGCCACACCCCGGAGGCGTACCGGCTGGACCAGCTCTCCTGCCTGGACTACCTCGACGAGATCGGGCTGGCCCCCGGCTCCCGGCTCGGCCAGCTGATCCAGTCCCTCCAGCTCCAGTCGGGCGGCGAACCCGCCGAGGCCTCCGCGCTGGGAATGATCGGCTTCCTCGGATCCTCGTCCGTCTTCGCGGGAGGGCGCGGCTTCGACGAGAAGTACCACCTCGTCGGCGGGAACGACCAGCTCGTCAGCGGGATGGCGGCGCAGCTTCCGGCCGGCGCCGTCCGGCAGGGCTACGAGCTCATCGCCCTGCGGCAGAACGGCGACGGCTCGTACACCTGCACCTTCGACCACGACGGCAGCACGGTCTCGGTGCCCGCCGACCACGTCGTGCTGGCCCTGCCCTTCAGCACCCTGCGCGACGTCGATCTCTCCCAGGCCAACCTGTCCGCCCGCAAGCTGACCGCCATCCGGCAGCAGGGCATGGGCCAGAACGCGAAGCTCGTCGCCCAGCTGTCGGCCAAGACCTGGCCGGGGCTCGGCTACAACGGCATCAGCAACACCGGCCCGCTCGGCTACCAGACGGCCTGGGACGGCTCGGTCGCGTCGGGAGCCAACGGGGCACCGGCGCTGCTGGTCAACTTCCCCGGCGGGAACACCGCCCGCGACATGCTCACCGGAGCCGCGCACGGCCCGGCGCCCGAGGCGGACGTGCACTGGTTCCTCTCCCAGATCGAGCACATGTACCCGGGCACCACGGCCGCGTTCACCGGCAAGGCGTACGAGGACCACTGGTCGCGCGCCCCGTGGCAGCGGGGCGCCTACCACTACTACAAGATCGGCCAGTACACCTCGATCGCCGGCTGCGAAGGGATCCAGGAAGGCCGGATCCACTTCGCGGGCGAGCACACCGACGTGGACAACTCCACGCTGAACGCGGCGGTTTCCTCCGGTGAACGCGTCGCGGCCGAGATCGTCTGCCAGATCTGAGCCCTCGCCCGCGAGGACCGGCCGGCCACCTCGGCGGGGTCAGCCCGACGGGGTGAGCCGGTCCCACAGGAAGGTGTGCACCAGGGCCTCGTTGAAGGCGGTCTGCCCGTGGTCGGTGGCGCCCGCGTGGCCGCCGCCGAGGTGCTCGTGGAACAGGACGGGATGCCCGAACTCGCGCAGCCGGGCGGCCATCTTGCGGGCATGGCCGGGGTGGACGCGGTCGTCGCGGGTCGAGGTGAGCAGCAGCAGGGGCGGGTACGGGGCCCCCTCGGCCCGGACCTGGTGGTACGGGGAGATCCGCTCCAGGTGGGGCCGGTCGGCCGGGCTGTCCGGGTCCCCGTACTCGGCGATCCAGCTGGCGCCGGCCAGCAGCTTGTGGAAGCGGAGCATGTCCAGCAGCGGCACGTGGGCGACGACCGCGCCGAACAGCTCGGGGTCGCGGGTGAGCATCGCGCCCATGAGGAGGCCGCCGTTGCTGCCGCCCTCGATGCCCAGCTGGGCAGGGGTGGTGATGTCGCGGGCGACGAGGTCCCGGGCGACGGCGGCGAAGTCCTCGTACGCGCGGACCCGGTTCGCGCCCAGGGCCGCCTTGTGCCAGCTCGGCCCGTACTCGTGCCCGCCGCGGATGCCCGCGACGACGTAGGTGCCGCCGCGCGCGAGCCAGGCCCGGCCGGTGACCGCTCTGTACTGGGGGACCATGGAGATCTCGAAGCCGCCGTACCCGTACAGCAGGGTGGGCCCGGGGCCCGGGCGGTCCTCGGGACCGACGACGAAGTACGGCACCCGCGTGCCGTCCGCGGAGGTCGCGAAATACTGGCGTACGGCCAGACCCGCGGTGTCGAACAGCGCAGGGCCCTGCTTGAGGCTCTCGCTGTCGCCGCCCGCGGTGCCACGGTAGAGGGTGGACGGCTGGAGGAAGCCGGAGACGTTCAGGAAGTACTCGTCGCTCACGTCCGGATCGGTGCAGGTGACGGAGGCCGTCGACAGCGGCGGTACGCCCGGCAGCGGTGCGCGGCTCCAGCCGTCGGGGCCGGGGGTGAGGAGCTCCATCCGGGAGGAGACGTCGGCGCGGGTGGTGAGGACGAGGTGGTGGCGGGTCCAGCTGTAGCTGCCGAGCGCGGTGCGCTCGTCCGGGGTGAACAGCACCTCGGCCTCCCGCTCCCCCGCCAGGAAGGAGTCGAAGCCGAAGGCGAGCAGGGAGCCGGCGGGGTGGCCGAGCCACGGCGACTTCGTGGTGACGGTCAGCCAGTTCCGGTACACGGAGGCGCTCGCGTCGTCCGGTACATCGATCTTCAGCGGCGGGCCGTCGCTGCCGTCGGTCCGCGGCGGGAGGAGGAACAGCTCCTGGTTCCAGAAGTCGATCTGCCGGTGGACGAAGTCCCGCTCGAAGCCGGGCGTGTCGTCGCGCCAGGCAGTGGCGGAGAGGTCCGAGGGGCGGCCCTCGTAGACCGGTTCCGCCTCGGTGAGCGGGGTGCCGCGCCGCCAGCGGCGTACCTGGAGGGGATAACCGGACCCGGACATCGAACCGGGACCGAAGTCCGTCCCGATCCACACCCGGTCGCGGTCGATCCACCCGATCCGGGTCTTGGCCTCCGCGACCTCGAACCCGCCCTCGACGAACTCCAGGGCGGCAAGGTCGAACTCGCGCACGACGCAGGCGTCCGCGCCGTCCCGCGACAGCATGACCAGGGCGTGGCGGTGCTCGGGGGCCAGGACGCTGCTGCCCGCCCAGGCCCACTTCTCCCCCTCCGCCTCGGCCAGGGCGTCCAGGTCCAGGACGGGCTCCCAGGCGGGCCGGTCCTTGCGGTACTCCTCCAGCGTGGTGCGCCGCCAGAGTCCGCGGACGTGCTCGGCGTCCTGCCAGAAGTTGTAGAGGTGGCCGCCACGACGGGTGACGTAGGGGATCCGGCCGTCGTCGTCGAGGACCTCGCGGATCCCGCGCTCCAGCTCCTTGAACCCGGGCACCTCGGCCAGCGCGGCCACGGTTTCACCGTTGCGCTCGCGCACCCAGTCGAGGGCCGTCTCGCCCGAGATGTCTTCCAGCCAGAGGTACGGGTCTTCATCGCTCATCCGCCGATTGTGCAGGACGCGGACCCCTGGTCAGGAAACGTCAGGAAACGTCGACCGCCCCGAGGCGGGCGGCGCGCAGGGCGGTGCGCACCGACCAGATCACCGAGACCAGCGGTACGGCGACGACCGCGCCCACCACTCCGGCCGCGATGGCGCCCGCGCTGACCGAGATCGCCACCACCAAGGGGTGCAGCCGGACCGCCCAGCTCATCACCAGCGGATGCAGCAGGTGCCCCTCGATCTGGCCGATGACCACGATCAGAGCGATCACCACACCCGCGATGAGCGGTCCCTTCGAGGCCAGGGCGACCACCGCGGCGACCGCGAGCGCCACCGGCGAGCCGACCAGGGGGACGAACGCCGCGAGGAACTCCAGCAGTGCCAGCGGAACGGCCAGCGGGACCCCCAGGAGGTACAGGGCCACCCCGACGAGGACGGCGTTCGTCGCCGCGATCAGCACGATCCCGTGGGTGTAGCCGGTGAACGTGGCCCATGCCGCGCGGCCTGCGACCATCACGGGCTCGCGCGCCGCGGCGGGCAGCTGCGCGCAGAACCACGACCACTGGCGGGCTCCGCCGTACAGGAAGAGGACGGCGGAGAAGACGGCGAGGGCCAGGACGGCGAGGACCCGCACCAGCTGTCCGGCTCCGCTGAGCGCCGTACTGAGCAGGGTCGAGCGGTGGCTCGACAGGTACGCGCCGATGCGGGACTCGATGTTCGTCAGCGCTCCGGGATTCAGCCGGAAGGGGGGCCGCTCCAGCCACTCCTCGATGCTGCCGAGGCCCTCGCGGAACTCCCGGACCAGGGTGGTGCTCTCCCCGGCCACCGCCTCGCCCACCAGCGCCAGCCCGCCCAGCAGCAGCACCGCGCCCCCGAGCAGACAGACGGCGACCGCGAGGGACCGGGGCAGTGAGCGCCCCAGCCATCGGGTGGGGGCGCCGAGCAGCGCCGTGATGACGAGGCCCAGGAAGAGCGCCACCGTGATCTCGTGGAACCGCCCCAGCACGACGAAGACCGCGTAGACGGCGGCGCCGACGACCAGCAGGCGCCAGGCGTACGACGCGGCCGTACGCAGGAACGAGGACACCGGCGGCATGACCTCATGGGTGCCACGGCGGAGCCCCGATGGCACGCGCGCTGTCCCGGATTCGCCCGTCCGGGGCGGATAAATCCGTTGCCGAGGCCTGCGCGATCGCCGACGATGACACCTCGTGAGTACATCCCGATGGGCCTCGGTCCTGCCCGATCTCGCCCCCTGGCGGTCCAGCCGGGACTTCCGGCTGCTGTTCGTCCAGGGGACGGTCACGTTCTTCGGCTCGTTCATGGCGATGATCGCGCTGCCGCTGCAGATCAAGCACCTGACGGACTCGCCGCTGGCGGTCGGCGCGATGGGCGCGGTGGAACTGGTTCCGCTGGTGGTCTGCGGGCTGTACGGGGGCGCCCTCGCCGACGCCGTCGACCGGCGCCGGCTGATCCTGCTGACCGAGGCCGGGCTCGGGGTGCTCGCGCTGGTGCTGCTGGTGAACTCGGTTCTGCCGAGCCCGCTGCTGTGGCCGCTGTACGTGGTGGCGGCCGGTGTGTCGGCGCTGACCGGGCTGCAGCGGCCCGCCCTGGACTCGCTGATGGCCCGGATCGTGCCGCACGACCAGCTGACCGCCGCTGCCGCGCTGGGCGGGCTGCGCTACCAGTTCGGCGCGATCGCCGGTCCGGCGCTGGCCGGCCTGGTCGTCGCCTACGCCGGCTACGCCCCGGCCTACTGCGTCACCGTCGCGGGCTTCCTCGTCTCCGTGCTGCTGTGCCTGCGGCTCGCACCGGCTCCGCCCGTGCGGGGCGCCGACCGTCCTTCGCTGCGTGCGATCGCCGAGGGCGCGCGGTACGCGTGGAGCCGTCCGGTGCTGCTCGGCACCTACGCCGTCGACCTGGCGGCGATGTTCTTCGCCTTCCCGAACGCGATCTTCCCGTTCCTCGCGGACGAGCTCGACGCGGTGTGGGCGCTCGGGTTCATGTACGCGGCGGGCGCGGTCGGCTCGCTGGTGCTGGGGCTGACCAGCGGCTGGGTGTCGCGGGTACGCCGGCACGGGCTGCTGGTGGTGTGCGGCGCCGCGGTCTGGGGCCTGGCGATCGCGGCCGCGGGCTGGTCCACCGGCATCTGGCCGGTGCTGGTGTGCCTCGCGGTGGCGGGCGCGGGCGACATGCTGAGCGGGCTGGGCCGGGCCACGATCTGGAACCAGACGATCCCCGAGGAGCTGCGGGGCCGACTCGCCGGCATCGAGGTGCTCTCGTACAGCGTCGGCCCGCAGCTCGGTCAGGTACGGGCCGGCACGATGGCCGGGTGGACCGGCACCCGGGCGGCCTTCTGGAGCGGCGGTCTGGCCTGCGTGGCGTCGGTGGCCGCACTGGCCGCACTGCTGCCGAAGCTGATCTCCTACGACGCGGACACCGACGAGGACGCCCTGCGCCGCCGCAGTGCACAGGAGGCACGGTCCCGGGAGACGGCGTCCGCGGCGTGAGTCCTGATCGTGCGCGAGGCTCTCCGCTACGGCCAGGGCACCTCCGGCGTGCGGGAGTACCGCACGCCCATGGCGTCCAGCCGCGGGCCCTGCGCCGCCAGCCGCTCCCGGTAGGCGTCCCAGTCCAGGGCGGCGGCCGGTGACCAGCCGAGTTCGGCGACGCCGAGGACCCGCTGGAACTGCTCGTACTCCGGTGGCGCCGCCACGCCCAGGACCGCCTGGCGCGGCACGCCGGGCAGGCAGTCGCCCGGGTCCCACTCGTACGCGCGCCGCACGGACAGCGCCCGGTCGGCGGGCGACAGGATCACCCGGGCGCCGGCGCGCACCGCTTGCGCGAGCTTCGCGCGCTCCGCCGGGCTCGCCCCCTCGTGCCTCGCGTACATCACCACGGCGCTCCCCTCGGCCCGGCGCGGCTCCGGGACGACCTCCATGTAGCGGCCGCGCGCGTGGCGGACCAGTTCCCGGTACGCGTCCGCGGTCCAGGCGCCTCGCGTACGCAGCACGTTGATCTTGTAGAGGGCGAGCTGGTCCACGTACGCCTTCAGCCGCGCGACACCGCCGCCCTCGGGACGGACGGCCTCGACCGTCGCGGCCCGGTGGGCGAAGCGGGGTGTGTCGGTGACCGCGCCGCCCGCCACCGTCCACGGCGCGCCGCCCACGGGCAGGAGCTGACGGAGGGTCTGGGTGCCGCGGAACAGTCCTGCCGGCCGGAAGGCGGTGACGATGACCCCGTCCTCGTCGGACTGGAGCCGGTAGCCCTCCTCGCCGAAGCTTCCCGCGTACGGGTCCAGGCGCAGGCGGATGCCGTCCGTGACGGCTTCGGCGGCGGTCTCCTGGACCGGCAGCGGCAGGCGGGCGGTGCGGCGCCAGGCGGCGGCGAGCTGTTCGCCGATGGCACGGACCTCGCCGGAGCCGGCGGTCGTACGGATCACCGTGCGCGGGCCGAGCGTGTAGCCGGGGCCTCCGGGTGCGACGGCGGCCGGCGCCGGGACGATCCGCTGGTACGGAGCCGGTGCGGTCCGCCGAACGGGGGCGGCGGAGCCCAGGAGGTGCCCGGCGGGGGCGGAAGAGGCCGCGACGGCCGCGCAGAGCAGCAGGCCACCGAGAGCGCCGAAGGCGACGGGGAGCTTCATCAGACAAGGAATAGGCCAGTTCGACCCGTTTCGGCGGTATGAGCGCCCGGGACGGGTGGAGCCCATCCGAAAGGACGCCGTCGGCGCCGGGCGCAGGAGTACGCGCGGCCGGTCGCCGGGCGCGGACCCGCCCGCGGCCGCTACCGTCGCCTGATGATGCCGACCCGTCGTGGCGCCCTGGCGCTGCTGGCCGCCGGACTGCCCGCGCTCGCGCCGGCTCCCCCGGTCCCGCTGCGCGTCGTCTCGTACAACATCCACGCGGGCGCCGGTGCCGACGGCGTCTTCGACCTGGACCGGCAGGCAGCAGCCCTGCGCTCCCTGCGGGCCGATGTCATCGGGCTGCAGGAGGTCGACGTCCGGTGGGGCGCCCGCAGCCGGTGGCTCGACGTGGCCCGCGAACTCGGCGGGCGGCTGGGCATGCGAGCCTCTTTCGCCCCGATCTACCGCATCGGCGACCGGGAGTTCGGGGTGGCCGTGCTCTCCGCGTTCCGCGTTCTGGCCGCCGCGAACCACCGCATCACCAGGCTGTCCACGCAGGACCCCGGGCCGGGGCGGCCCACGCCGGCGCCCGCACCGGGCTTCGGGGAGGTCGTCCTGCGGGTACGGGGCGTACCGCTGCGCGTGTTCGTCACCCACCTCGACCACCGCGCCGATCCCTCCGTACGGGCGGTGCAGGTGGCCGAGATGCGGCGGATCATGCGGCGCGGGCCGGAGCCGAAGATCCTCCTGGGAGACTTCAACGCGCCGCCGTCGGCGCCCGAACTGGCCCCGCTGTGGCGCGAGCTGACGGACGCGGACCCGGGCGGGTCCACGTATCCCGCCCACGAGCCGGTCGAGCGGATCGACTACGTGGCCGTGTCGGCGGCCGTGCGGGTGCGCGCCGCGGCGGTCGCCGACACCCTCGCCTCCGACCACCGCCCGGTCGTCGCCGACCTGCTCCTGGGGCTAAGCGGCCTCGGGGAAGTAGGGCACGTCCCCGAGGCCGCTTAGGGCCTCAGGGCAGCGGGACTCCCCTGGCGGTGGTCCAGAGTTCGTACCACTCCTCGTGCGTGAGGTCGGGCTCGCGCACCGCCGCGTCCCGGCAGGCGCGGATCCGGTCGGGCCTGACGGTGCCGATGACCGGCGCGATGCCGGCGGGGTGCCGGCCCAGCCACCACAGCAGGACCGACTCGGGCGTCGTGTCCTTGCGCCGGGCGAGGTCGTCCAGCAGCCCCGCGGTAGCCCGTTCGGCCGGCGTCTGCTGGCGGCCGGTGAAACGTCCCTGCGCCAGCGCTCCCCAGGCCTGGAGGCGGATGCCGTGGTCCCGGCAGTGCTCCAGCGTCCCGAACGGGAACCCGTTGGCCGCGTACTCGGGGGTGTTGAGCACGACCCCGGCTTCGACCCAGTCCCGGTGGTGCAGGCTCATCTCCAGCTGGTTCGCCACCAGCGGCAGGTCGAGCCGGGACTGGAGGTGGGCGATCTGCGCGGCTCCCATGTTGGACACGCCGAAGTGCCGTACGAGGCCCTGCCGGTGCAGGGACATCAGCGCCGACGCGACCGAGTCGACGTCGGCGAGCGGGTCGGGGCGGTGCAGGAGGAGAACGTCGATCACATCGGTCCGCAGCCGGACCAGACTCTCCTCCACGCGCCGCGTGATGCTCTGCCCGCGCAGGTCGTACATGCCCGGACGGTCCTCGCCGGCCAGGCGGATCCCGCATTTGGTCTGGATCGTGACGCGTTCGCGCAGCCCCGGCGTCCGTGCGAGCACCTCGCCGAAGACGGCTTCGGCCTTCCCGTGCCGGTAGATGTCGGCATGGTCGAAGGCGGTGATCCCGCTGTCGAGGGCCGCCTCGATCGCCGCCTCGGCGGCGTCGATGTCCCCGGGCCCGTACGGACCGGGCTCCCAGCTCCCGCCCAGCCCCATGCACCCGTACAGCACCCGGTCACCGCTCACGGCCTCAGCCTCCTTCGTCACCACGCCCCCACCCTATGCATGTGCCGTCGGCGACGAGCCGTTCAGGAGCCCTGCCGGCAACCCCGATGCACCATCTGACCGGCGCATACTCGATGATGTCCGGATGCACAGACACACGGAGGCCGGGACGCGGCCGAGGCGCCGCCGGGCCGGCCGCACGGCGGCGGCCTTGAGTCTGCTGGCCTCCGTGGCGTGTTCGTCCGCCCAGCACTCGCCGGCTTCGGTCACCGCCGCCGGGAAGTCGGCCGAGATCTCCGTCGCGACCTGGAACATGTGCGGCGTGGAGCAGTGGAACTGCGAGGACACCGGGAGCCCGAAGAACAAGTTCCAGCAGATCCGTGACCTGGTGGGGGACTCGGACGTGCGCGTCCTGCTCCTGCAGGAGGTCTGCTCGGAGGAGCTGGTGGCCGCCGCCCTGCGGCTCGGACCGGAGTGGCACAGCGTCTTCCAGCCGTACGCCGAGGTGGACGCGGCGGGCACCAGCAGGCGCGTCGAATGCACCGGGCAGGGCCACGGCCAGGCCGGATACGGGCTGCTGGCCGCGTCCCCGATCACCGATGTGGAGGCGGTCCCGACCGAACAGCCGACGGTGGGTCTGCACCGCGGGATCGTGTGCGCCCGGGTACCTGCTCTGCGCCTGCGGGTGTGCAACGCGCACATAGCGCTGCGCGAGAGCGACGAGGCGCACCTCGACTGGGACTTCCGCGACGACCAGCTCAGCTCGCTGTTCGAGGCCGCGGCGACCGACCCCCGTACGGTCCTCGGTGGCGACTTCAACTCCCCGCCGCCGGTGGGAGACCGGAACACGTCCGCGTGGATCTGGCCGACCGAGGCCTACACCACGTTCCGGGAGTGCGATCAGAAGGGCGGTGCCCGGACGGGGCGCCCCACCCACACGGACGGAACGAAGCTCGACTACCTCTTCACGACGCTGCCCCGTACCGCGTGCAAGGTGGTGGACGCCAAGTCGTCCGACCACCGGGCCCTGGTGATGCGGGTGAGCCGTCCCACCGACACCGACGGGGTCAGAACCTCGGAATGAAGTTGCCCCCCTGCACCGGCACGGTGTAGGCGTTCACCGTGCTGAAGGGGACGGCCGTCCACGCCGACGCGTTGCCGACTCCGTCCACGGCGATGGCCTCGACGAAGTGTCCGCCCTCGTTCCAGGCCCAGCCCGCGTCCCACACCCAGCTGCCATCGGCGCCCACGTTGCAGGTCCCGAGGTTGGCCCCGCCCTCGTGGAAGTCCACGCGCACGGCGCCGGGGGCGAAGCCCATGAAGGTCACGGCGGAGCCCGGCACCTGCTGGTGCGGGACCGGGGCCGTCACCGTCAGCACGAGGGGCTGAGTCCGCACAGGGGCTGGTACGGGGGCTTGCACCGGCGCCTGTACCGGCGCCGCCGCAGGGTCGGGCACCGAGACGTGCTCCACGGCCGTGAAGACCACTTCACTGCGTTCTGACTGGTAGTTGTTCGCGTCCGCCGCGAAGACCTTGACGGCATGCCGTCCCTTGGCCCAGGGCTTCTCCCGCTGCCAGTTCCAGCTGCCGTCCGCCGCAACGGGTGCGGCGCCCTGGTACCTGCCGTCCTCCCAGATGCTGACCCGCACCGCGCTGGGGGGCGCGGTACCCGCGAAGGAGACGGCGTTCCCGGGCACGCGCCCGCCCTCCGCCGGCATCAGGACCGTCGGCCGGGGGAACGAGTCGCCCCTCACCTGGGAGGTCTCCTTGAGGTACGCGTCGATCCCGGACGTGTCGCGGTCCGGCAGCTCGTACCCGTAGCGGACCGCGCCCATGCGGGGGGCGATTCCCTCGACCAGGATATTGAGCAACCCCATGACGGTGGGGAGATTCCGCGGCACCACCTCGTTGTGCGCGCCGACGAGGGAGGAGTCGTTGAAGAGGAAGTTGAAGTTCTCGTATCCCTGGAAGAGTCCGAGGAAGGGTTCGACCTGGCGCGTGTACTGCTCGTCCTGAGGCGAGGAGATCAGATAGATGTTGGCCTGGCGATTCGCGCCGCTGCGCACCAGATCCGGGAGGACCGAGTCGAGGACACGGACATTCTGCTCCGTCACCTCGCCCATCATCAGACGGGCTGCCCCCGGGATGCCCTCCCTCACGTAGGAACCGATCAGGAACTGGGGCACGCTCGTCACGATGTTCCTGCATCCGTACTTCAAGCCGAAGTACAGGGCCGCGCTTCCGCCCTTGGAGCTTCCGATCACGGTGCAGTCGTCGGGCGTCAGGGAAAGCGCGTGCATGACGCGCGAGATGAGCCCGGCGACGGACCGTTCGACGGAGAAGTCCATCCCCTTGCACAGGTAGTAACTGTTCGCGCCGTCGAACAGGTCGCGGATCCACAGGATGTTCGATCGGACCTTGTCAAGAACTCCGTTCGACATCCCGTACTCACCGGGCGCGGTGAAGTTGGCGAAGACCACGACCAGATGGCGGTTCCCGTTCCTCGCGTGAGAGAACCGGTACTCGACGGGCACCTCACCGGAGGAGTCCACGCCGTTGAAGATGCGCCGTCCGCCCTGGCCTGCCTTAGACATGTTCGGAATCCATTCTTCTCACCGGTTGCCGCGGCATCTGGTCAAGGGTGTGTCCGTCCCAGGAGCCCTCCCGCCCGGTGGGGCGGCCGCCGGGCGCGCCTGCGGGCGCCTGCGCCTGCGCGGGGTCGAGGTCTCCCCCTGCGATCAGGATGCGGTCGGTCAGCCTGGCCGAGGCGTAGCCGTCGTCCAGATCGCAGAACTCCTGCTGGAACCAGCGGTAGCGGGCCGCGTAACCCTGCTGGATCCGGTCGATGTTGCGGATCGCCCCGACCAGTTCCGGCGAGGTGAACAGCAGCGGGCCGGGTGCGGACTGCTCGAAGTCGAAGTAGAACCCGCGCAGGGTGTCCCGGTAGTGGTCGAGGTCGTACGTGAAGAAGAGGATGGGCCGCCCGGTGTTGACGAAGTCGAACATCAGGGAGGAGTAGTCCGTGATCATCACGTCGGCGATGAGGGAGAGGTCCGCCATGTCCGGGTAGTCGGACACGTCGAAGACGAACCCGTCACCGGCGCCGGGCACCGGGTCCACCACGTTGGGGTGGCGGCGCACCAGCAGGACGTGGTCGTGGCCCAGCTGCGCGCGGGCGTCCTCCAGGTCGATGCGGAAGTCGAGCTTGTACTTGCCCGGAGCGTAGAACTGGTCGTCGCGCCAGGTCGGTGCGTACATGACGACGCGCTTGCCCGGCGGGAGCCCGATGCGGCGGCGCACCTCCGCCGCCCGCCGTCCCGAGTCGGCGCGGCGCAGGATGTCGTTGCGCGGGTAGCCGCTCTCGACCATCTCGCCGGGGAACTGGAAGGCACGCTGGAGGATCGGGGTGCTGAAGCTGTTCGGGGACACCAGCATGTCCCAGTTCTGCACCTCCTTCTCCACCCGCTCCAGGTACCGCTTGTCCGCGAAGTGCACGGCTTCGATGTCGTGCCCGATCTTCTTGAGCGGCGTGCCGTGCCAGGTCTGCACGACGATCTGCCCGTCGCGCTTTTGGAACCAGTCGGGCAGGTGGTTGTTGGCGACGATGTACCGGGCCCTGCCCATGGCCTCGTACCACTCGGGGGACCACATGCGGACCGGGCGGGCGGTCGGGGGAACCGCGACCTGGTCGTCGCGCACGACCCAGAGGTGTTCGAGGGCGACGCCCCGGCGGACCATCTCCTCGTGCAGCGCGCGCGGGCTGTCGGAGTACTGGGTGCCCTTGAAGGCGTCGAACAGCACCGCCTGCTTCAGCGACTTGCGGCGGGCGTCCGGGTAGGTCTTGGTGCGCATCAGCTTCTGCCGGTACGGGCCGCGCGCCTCGTCCGGCATCGCCGAGTGGACCAGCAGCGAGAGCCGGTCGTACGCCTCCGCCTGCAGTTCGTAGCGCCGCTCGTCGGCGGTGATCTCACTGGGGAACGCGGGGATCAGTTCCTGGGTCATCTTGACCATGAGGTCGCCGGACCGGTTCTCCGGGGTGACCGCGGAGGGGTCCTGACGGCGCAGGAAGAAGTCCCAGCGGCCGGCGGCCAGCGGGATCTCCCCGGCCAGGGTGCGCATCGCGGCGGGAGTGACGACGAAGCTGAAGTCCTGCCCGTACCAAGTGATGGGGACCACGCGCTCGGCACCGTGGGCCCGGGAGCGGACGACGATGTGCGCCGTGGCGTACTCGGCCGCGCTGAGCATGTCCTCCGCCGCGTAGCCGACGACGACTTCGAGGGAGCCGTCCTCGTGCCAGGTGACGGACTTGGCGAGCGGGAGGGTGTCACGCTCGAACAGCACCACGTAGCCGGAGCCGTTGCGGTGCACGAAGACCTCGCGGTCCGCGGCCTCGGTCTGCAGGTCCGCGGGCAGGCGGTAGTGGCCGTCGGTGGCGTCCTCCGCCATGACCGGATAGATGGCCGCCTTGCGGCCCTCGACGTGGAGGGTGGTCTTCCAGCCGTTGCTGCCGGTGTTCCAGGTCTGCGGAACGCCGTCGGTGGAGTTCGTGCGGTGACCGGGAACGAGCGCCTTGACCGGGATGCGCGTGACGAAGGTGTACCAGCCCTCGCCCCCGGGCTTGAAATGGACCCAGGAGTCGTTGCGGCCGGCGCCGCCCATGCTCGTCACCCGGAACTTGCCCCACTCGGGGAGCCGGGGGCCCAGGTAGACGCCGCCGAGCTCGAGCTGGTCGCCGATGATCCGGTGCCGGGTGATACGGCAACGGACCGTCTCCACACGGAGCTTGAGCTTCCCCTGCATGAAGAGCGGCACGACGCGGGTGTTCTTGTCCACGTACCTGTAGGGCGGGTTGGCGGCGCTGCCCGCGCCACCACGGGCAATGCCCTTGTAACGGAAGAGCCCGCGGCTCAGGACGCCGGCGGCGACGTCCCATGTCCCCTCGGTCCACTGGCCCTTGCGCCTCAGCCGGGAGACGTCGAAGCGGACCTGGAACCCGGACCAGTCGTAGCAGTAGCGGCTCTGCTGGGAGTGTTCGGTGGCCTGCGGGTAGTAGGTGGTCTTCGCCTTCGCGACGACGACCCGGCCCTGCTTCTTGTTCCGCAGCGCGATGGCCTTCATCGACATGTGCCGCTTGTGCACGTTGATGAAGCGGACGTACGCGGAGCCCTCCAGGGTCAGGTGTCCGGAGTCGTCCCAGCGTGCGCCGGTCAGCGAACCGTGCAGGGACAGTTCCTTGTCCAGCCGGTAGGCGCTCTTGTCGAGACCGATCGACCGGTCGCCGAGGTAGGGGTAGTTGAGGTACCGGTGCAGGCGCCGCTGGACGGGCAGGGGGCCGCCCTTGCGCTCGAACTCGACGACGTCGAGGAGCTCCTTGAGCCGGCCCTCGCGCACCAGGAGCCACTTGACGCGGGCATCGGCGGGAAGCTCGTCGATGATGTCCTCGTCGGCCTCGTCCAGGAATTCGTTCGCCCACCGCATGAAGGCGTCCCGGTATTCCGAGTCGGCGTCCGGCAGCACCTTCAGATGCAGCATCAGGTCGGACTTCAGGCAGGCGAGGTCGTACTTCCGCTTGTGGTCGCTGTAGGACCTGGCGCGGTGTCCCGCGAGGAACCGGCTGACCGACTGCACGGCGGCGACCCGGTCCTGGAGATTGCTGAACTCGGTGTGCCGCTGCGTGATGGAGGGAGCGGCACCGCCCTCGCGCCGGCGCCAGAAGTAGACGATGTCGGTGAGGATGTCCACCTTGGTCGCGCGGAAGTGCGCGAACATGTTGACCCAGGAATCCTCGTACATGACCCCTTCGGGGAACGCGATGTAGTGGTAATCCCAGAAGGATCGCCGGAACACCTTGTTCCACACGGTCCGGTCGTAGATGAGTTCCGGCAGCTTGGTGATGTGCGTGCCGCGCTTGCTGCGCTGCATGGGCGCCTTGTGCAGCGGAGACTGCCACCTCTTGGTGGAGTTCATCATCTGCACGTTGCCCGAGACGAAGTCGGAACCGGAGGCTTCGAGGGTCTGTACGAGCAACTCGTAGGCGTATTCGGGTATGACGTCGTCGCCGTCGACGAACGCCAGGAATTCGGCCTGGGGATGGGCCGCGCGGATGCCGACGTTACGGGCGTGTCCCGGCCCCATCGACTCCTGGCGCAGGAGCCTGAACCGGGGGTCGCGGCGGGCGAATTCCGCGGCGATCGCGGTCGAGGAGTCGGTCGAGCCGTCGTCGACCATGATGACCTCAAGGCCGCGGAACGTCTGCCTGGCTATCGATTCCAGGCATTCCTCGAGGTAGATCTCGACATCCTGGAAGGGAACGACGACACTCAGGCGGGGCATACCTGCCACTCAGAAAACTCCTCGATCGTCATACTCGTCCCGATGGGCGCCGAGCCTCCGCAAGACGTCACCGGACCCGCCCCTGCCGCCGGCCACACTCCGCTCCCCCGCGCACTCAACCCACCCTGCCCCCGCGCTCCGCACACTTATGCGACCTTCACCAGAGCCTGCGCAGCGTAAGCCAATTGATGAAGGGCGGGCAAGTGTGCAGCAAAGCCACACCCCCTTGAAGCTTCGCTATCGCGAATGGGTGATGGCATTCCGAGTGCGGCGGACTCGTGAACTCCCCCGGTTCGGGATGAGGTGGGCGGAATCTGACGTTCCTCCAGCAGCAGGCCAGCACACCCGGTGAGGAAGGTCACCCCACGCTGCACCAGGCCCCGAACGCGAGACCCGGGTCCCTGAGATCCCGCCGGGCGACACGCAGGCTCCCGTCAGCGTCGATCATCGCGATCGCTACTGCGCCGTGGGCATCGAGGGCCAACGCCGGGAGCCCCGCGCACCGGTCCCCCACGGGCGCCCACCAGGCCCCGTAGTGCTCACCCTCCGTGGGGTAGGCCGCGATCTCCGGGTACCCCTCGGCGCCACGCTGCAACAGGACGGTGCAGTCATAGCCGTTGACCTGCGTACGCACCACGCCCACCGGTCCGACACCGCCGGCGCCACCCAGGGGCATGAGCCTGCTCGGCACCCCGGCGGGGGTCTGCGGGCGGTAGGCGATGACACCGCCGTCAGCCGGGTGACGCCAGAAGTAGGTACCGGAGCCGGGTCCCGTCTCGTGGCAGCTGTACGTCCCTTCGACGGCGTCGGCCTCCATGCGGCCCAGCCACCTGAAGGCGCTTCCCGGCGCGTCCTGGCGCCAGTACGTGGCCCCGCCGCGGAAGGGGGCGAGGAACTCGGCCCGCCCGTGCGAGGTCACCAGCGGGACGACGGGACCGCGCACCCACTTGCCCTGATAGTCCGTCCAGTCGCCCCATACGCCGTCGGCACGCCGGGTCCGCCCGTGGACGCCCGCTCCGAAGCTGGTGGCGACGACGTGGAGGGAGCCCGTCCCGTCGGGCAGGACCATCGGGTCCCCGGGGGGCGGAGCTCCACCCTCCTGCCGCGGGAACGGGCTGCCTATCGCACGCCATTCACTGAGCGGCCGGCCGGTCTGGTACTGGGCGGCTATGACGAACTCGCGGCCGTCCGGGGCGGAGTCGCGCCGACGGCTGCCGGCGAACCAGACGAAGCCGTTGAAGTCCTGGGCCAGCGTGAACCGGCCGGTCCAGCCCTCCACGGGGAACAGGTCGGGGCCCCGCCAGACGTCCGAGCCGGGCGCCGACTCGGTCCAGCGCACCAAGCCCTCGGCGCAGCTCGCGTAGGCGGTCAGCCGGCCGTCCCGCCCCAGGCGGAGCCAACCCGAGGCCGCGTGGCCGCCGTCGGCCGCCGCGGCGATCTCGGAGCCCGGGACCGCGGGCGCGCCGGAGGTCGCACCCAGGCCCGTCTCCGCACGTCCGCGTCGCACCATTTCCTGCCCACTCCCGTCCACGCCTGTCGCTTTTGTCCGGTCTGGCCCGGCGGGCCGTGGGACAATGTACGGCAGCGCGGCGACCGGTCGATGCCTGGGTCAGATGTCCATGACCGCCTCGGCATCCGTGCAACCTAGCCTGATCGGCCGCCCTCCACCACCGGCGGGCCGGGCGGCTCGCAGTCCTGGTCAGGGCGGTCGGCTTCGGCGCCACCGCGAAGGGCTGCCGGCGCTCAAGGCGTTCAGGGCCTTGTCGGAGTTGATGGGCTGCAAGAAGGCCGACCCGGCCCACATCGACACCGGTCTGCCGGGGTGGACACCGGCTCACCAGCCGTCGCCCTCCGCAGGACTGACGGCTCGTGAGCCGCGTCGGTCCGCGTCGGCGTGCGACCGAGATCCTGTCCTTGAAGGTCGCTTACGGGCGCCATTCCCGGCGGTATGCGGGGTGCGTGGCGTACGACTGTGCGAGGACGCAGCAGGTGTCCAGATGAGGATGGCGGCAAGGTGGAGTGGGGCCTGGTACGCGATCGCGAGTTTGCCGCATCGTGTGGCCAGGCCGCGCCAGCTCGAGGGGGTTGATGCACCGCTCGACGGCGTTCCGCTGCTTGTACGCCTCGGCACCGAAGCCGGGCGGACGGCCTCTAATCGGTCTCGGGGAAGTGGGGTGCGTTTCCGCGTCGTCCGGTGCGGTGCATCGCAAGGCGGAGCAGTGCCCTTGTACTGGACGCACTCGGGTACTGCGACAACGCGGCGAGGCGCCGTGCCTGGGGGCACCTCCCAGCGGTAGCTGGGGGAGGCGCGGGGACGTGCCCCGCTTCCCCGAGGCCGCTTAGTTCTGTGCTGTGGGGCGGACGACGATGTCGCCCACGTCGACACCGGCCGGCTGCTCGATGGCGAAGGCGATGGCGCGGGCGATGGCGTCCGGCGGAATCGCGATCTCGCCCATGCTGTCGAGGATATGGGCCTTCATCTCCGGAGCCATGGAATCCGTGAATTCCGTGCGCGTGGCACCTGGCGAGACGACCGTGACGCGCAGGCTGCCGCCGGCTTCCTGGCGCAGGCCCTCGGAGATGGTGCGGACCGCGTTCTTGGTCCCGGCGTACACCGCCTGGAGCGGCACGATGCGCAGCCCGGCCGTGGAGACCGTGTTCACGAAGTGCCCGAAGCCCTGCTCCCGGAAGACGGGCAGCGCTGCGGCGATTCCGTACAGGACTCCTTTGAGGTTGACGTCGATCATCTCCTCCCAGTCCTCGACGCGCAGGTCGTCCAGCGGGGAGATCAGACCGACCCCGGCATTGCTGACGAGGACATCGATCTTGCCGTACCGGTCGCAGGCCAGCCCGACCAAACCGGTCAGGTCCTCCCGGCGCTTCACGTCCGTGCGTGCATAGACGGCCTGGCCGCCGGCCTTCTCGATGCGGGCGGCGAGCGCCTCAAGACGCTCCGGCCGACGTGCACCGAGCACCACCTTCGCCCCCCGCTCGGCCAGCAGCAGCGCAGTCGCCTCGCCGATCCCGCTGCTGGCTCCCGTGATCACAACGACCTTGCCTTCGATTCCCGACACCAGATCCTCCGAAAGTGGAATGAGCGCAGCGCACCAACTAGAGTGAAAGTGGAGGCTCCGCCGGTTAGTTCCACCGTAAGTGGACGCGCCTCCACTTCGCAACTGGGGATGAGGGAGCGAGCCGTCGATGGCACGGGATACGGAACGCCCGCTGAGGGCTGACGCACAGCGCAACCGGGACAAGATCCTGGCCGCCGCGGTGCGTGTGTTCGCCGAAGAGGGACTGGAGGCCCACTTCGAACGCATCGCCAGGGAGGCGGGGGTGGGAACCGGCACGCTCTACCGCAACTTCCCGACGCGGGAGATCCTGATCGAGGCGGCCTACCGCAATGAGGTGGCGCGGCTGTGCGATGCCGTCCCCGACCTCTTGGCGACGATGCCGCCGCGTGAGGCCCTGCGCGCCTGGATGGGTCGTTTCATCGACTACGCCACCGCCAAACTCGGCATGGCCGACGCCCTGCGCGCCGTCGTCGCCTCGGGAGCCGACCCCTACGGCCACAGCCGCGACATGATCCAGACCGCCATCTCCACCCTCATGGCAGCCGGTACCGCTGCCGGCGCCCTGCGCTCCGACATCCGCCCCACCGACGTGTTCGCCGCCCTCGCCGGCATCGCCCTCACTTCGGCGAAGCCCGAGCAACGAGACCAGGCCGAACGGCTTCTCGACCTCACCCTGGACGGGCTGAAACCCGCACCGCCACAGCTCCCCGAAAGCTGACGGTACGAAGTCCTCGCCGACCTGACCCCGGCGGCGGGCCTTGGCCCCGGCCCTACTACCTGGGGAGTACGCCGCGAACGCTACGCCAGGGTGACGCGGGTGACGGCCGGTCCGCACTAGCGTGGCCGTATGGAAGAGCAGCGCGAGCGCCCCGGGCCTCCCTGGCGGTGGTGGGTGGAGCGGACCGGCCGGGGGCCGGGCTGGCGCTCCGCGCTGCTCGTCGCCGTCTTCGCGCAGGCCGGCTCCAGCTGGGCCGCTCAGGCGCAGACCGGTCGGGTACCGCTGGACGCGTTCGCGCGGTTCCTGCTGCTGCTCGGGCCCGCGCTGCTGCTGGTGCGCCACCGCTATCCGGTGGCCGTCGTGTACGGGGTCAGCGCCGTCACCCTCGTGTACATCGGCGCCGGGTATCCGTACGGCCCGGTCTTCGTCAGCCTCGTGCTGGCCTGCTTCAACGCGGTCTGCACCGGTCACCGAAGAGCCGCCTGGGGAGCCGTCGGGCTGCTCTGGGCCGGGCACCTGCTCATCGGCCACTGGCTGTACCGGTGGTTTCCGCCCGCCGGGGACGGGCCGGCGCCCTGGGGGCAGGAACTGGGCATCACCGCGTGGGTGCTGGCGATGCTCGCGGTCTCCGAGCTGGTCCGCGTACGCCGGGAGCAGTGGGCCCGCGACCGGGCCGAGCGGGCGGCGGCCGAGCTCCGCCGGGTGGACGAGGAGCGGCTGCGCATCGCCCGCGAGCTCCACGACGTCCTCGCCCACAGCATCTCGGTGATCAACGTCCAGGCCGGCGTCGGGCTGGCCCTGCTCGACACGGACCCCGAACAGGCCCGTACGGCTCTGACCACCATCAAGGGCGCCAGCAAGGAGGCACTGGGCGAGGTCCGGCAGGTCCTCGACACGCTGCGTACCCCCGGTGACGCGCCGCGCACCCCCGCGCCCGGTCTCGACCGGCTCCCCGAACTCGTCGAGCAGGCCTCGGCGGCCGGGCTCGCCGTGGCCGTGGCCCCGGAAGGGAAGGCGCGGGCTCTGCCCCCGGGTGCCGACCTCGCCGCCTTCCGCATCGTGCAGGAGGCGCTGACCAACGTGGTGCGGCACTCCGGTTCACGCACCGCCCGTGTCCGCCTCGTCTGGCGGCCGGACGCGCTGGAGCTGCGCGTGGACGACGACGGCCCGGCCACCGCAGGCGGCGCGGGCGGCAGTGGAAACGGTCTCGTCGGAATGCGCGAGCGGGCCGCGGCGCTGGGTGGCACGATCGAGGCCGGCCCGCGCCCCGACGGGGGCTTCCGGGTGGTGGCGAGGCTGCCGCTGGGACCCGTCACGTCCAAGGAGGATCCGTGATCCGCGTACTGCTCGCCGACGACCAGCTTCTCGTGCGGGCCGGGTTCCGGGCACTGCTCGACGCGCAGTCCGACATCGAGGTGGCGGGTGAGGCGGCCGACGGCGACGAGGCGGTGCGGCTGGTGCGGGAGCTGCGCCCCGACGTCGTGCTCATGGACATCCGGATGCCGGTGCTCGACGGGCTGGCCGCCACCCGCCTGATCACCGGGGACGGGGAGTTCGCCGCGGTCAAGGTCGTCATGCTCACCACCTTCGAGCTCGACGAGTACGTCTTCGAGGCGATCCGGTCCGGTGCCTCGGGTTTCCTGGTCAAGGACACCGAGCCGGAGGAACTGCTGCGCGCGGTCCGGGCGGTGGTGGAGGGCGACGCGCTGCTGTCCCCGGGAGTGACCCGCCGTCTCATCGCGGAGTTCGCGGCCCGTTCGAAGCAGCCCGCCACCGCCGCGGAGCTGGGGCGGCTGACGGAGCGGGAGCGGGAGGTGATGGCGCTGGTCGGCATGGGCCTGTCCAACGAGGAGATCGCCCGCCGCCTGGTCGTCAGCCCGCTCACCGCGAAGACCCACGTCAGCCGGGCGATGGTCAAGCTCGGCGCCCGGGACCGGGCCCAACTGGTGGTCCTGGCCTACGAGTCCGGGCTGGTCAGGCCCGGCTGGCTCGGCTGACCCGCCCTCCCGCACACTAACCTCCCCCACACCGCGCTCCCGCACACCGCGCTCCCCACACCGCGCTCCGCACACCGCGCCCGCGCCGCCCCCGCGGCCGTGCGCCCGGCCCCGTACTCCCGGTGAAGTACGGACGGTGCAGCCGGCCGTACGACGACCCGCACCCCCTCCCGGAGCCAGTCTCGTCAGTGAGACGAAACGTCCACGCTTCCGAGGAGCTGAACCGAGATGAACACCCTCACCACCCTCGCGTACGACGGGCCCGGCCCATGGATCCTGTTCTTCCCGCTGATCTGGGCGGCGGTCGTGTTCGGCGCCGTGACCGTACTGCGCCGCACCGTGTGGCGCGGGCGCCGCGGGCCGTGGCAGGCCCGCGGGGCGGCGTACGGCGAGCAGTCGCCGATCGCGGTCCTGGGCCGGCGCTTCGCGTCCGGGGAGATCGACGAGGACGAGTACTGGCGGCGGCTTTCCGTGCTGGACGAGCAGTTCGGCCCCGCCTCCAAGGGCGGTGCGGCATGAGCACCGTCAGCGCCCTGCCGGGCGGCGGCGCAGGAGTCGCCGCCGCCCGGGTCGTCAACGCCCGGAAGGTCTACGGCCGGGGCGACACCGAGGTCCGCGCCCTGGACGGGGTGAGCGTCGACTTCCCGGCCGGCCGCTTCACCGCGATCATGGGGCCGTCCGGTTCCGGCAAGTCCACCCTCATGCACTGCGCCGCCGGCCTCGACACGCTCACCTCCGGATCCGCCTTCATCGGCGGCACGGAGCTGGGAGCACTCGACGACCGCGGGCTCACCCTGCTGCGCCGCGAGCGCGTCGGCTTCGTCTTCCAGGCCTTCAACCTGGTCTCCACCCTCACGGTCGCCGAGAACATCACCCTCCCGCAGGACCTCGCGGGAACCCGCGCCGACGGCGCGTGGCTCGACAGCCTCATCGACATCGTCAGCCTGCGCGACCGGCTGCACCACCGGCCCTCCGAACTGTCCGGCGGCCAGCAGCAGCGGGTCGCCGTCGCGCGTGCCCTCGCCGGCAGCCCCGACGTCGTCTTCGCCGACGAGCCGACCGGGAACCTCGACTCCCGCTCGGGCGAAGAAATGCTGGGGCTGCTCGGCCGCGCGGTGCGCGAGATGGGCCGCACGGTCGTGATGGTCACCCACGACCCGGTGGCCGCCGCCCACGCGGACGAGGTCGTCTTCCTCGCCGACGGGCGGCTGGTCGACCGGATGGCGGCCCCGACCGCCGAGCGGGTCCTGGACCGGCTCAAGGCCTTCGATACCCGGTCCCCGAAAGCCGCTTCGGCCCTCGCTCCGTCGGGGGCGGAGTCATGAGCGCCGCCCGTACCACCCTGCGGCTCAGCACCGCTTCGCTGCACGCCCACAAACGGCGCTTCGCCGGGACGTTCACGGCCGTGCTGCTCGGCGTCGCCTTCTTCACCGGGACCCTCGTCATGGGCGACACCCTCCGCGCGAGCTTCGACAGCATGTTCGCGGGCGCGGCGAGCGGGACCGACGCGGTCGTCCGCAGCTCCCGCGTCGTCACCGTCCCGGGCCAGGCCCAGGGCAGCCGGCAGCCCGTGCCCGCGGACCTCGCCGAGCGGATCCGGCGTACGCCGGGGGTGGCCGCGGCGGAGCCGGAGATCAAGGGCGCGGGACAGCTCGTCGGCGCGAACGGCGAACCGATCGGCGGCCAGGGACCGCCCACGCTCGCGGGCAACTGGATCACGGACCCGCGGCTCAACCCGTACCGGCTCGCGGAAGGCCGCCCCCCTCAGGCCTCCGGCGAGGTCGTCGTGAACCGGAGCACCGCCGCCAAGGGCGGGCTGAAGATCGGCGACACGACGGTGCTGCGCACGCCCGACCCGGTCCGGGTGACCGTCGTCGGGCTGGCCACCTTCGGCGGCGCCGACGGCATGGCACAGGTGACGTACACGGGGATGACCCGGGCGGACGCGGAGAAGTACCTGACCTCCGGGCCGGGCCAGGCGGCCTCCATCCAGGTGCGGGCCGGCCCGGGCACCAGCCAGCGGGAGCTCGTGGCCGCGCTGGCCCCGGTGCTGCCGCAGGGCGTCGAGGCGATCACCGGCCAGGAGTCGGCCCAGGAGAACACCGACATGATCTCGGGCCAGTTCCTGTCCCTGTTCACCACCCTCCTCCTCGTCTTCTCGGGCATCGCCCTGCTCGTCGCGACCTTCAGCATCCACAACACCTTCGCGATCGTGGTCGCCCAACGCACCCGCGAAAACGCCCTGTTGCGTGCGCTCGGCGCCTCCCGCCGCCAGGTCGTCGGCGGGACCCTGGCCGAGGCCGCGGTCGTCGCCGTCCTCGCCTCGGCGGCCGGACTGCTCGGCGGCATCGGGATCGCCGCCGGGCTCCAGGCCCTGTTCCCGGCCATCGGATTCCGGTTCCCCGAAGGGGACTTGGTGATCAGCGGCCTGTCGATGCTGCTGCCCCTCACGGTGGGTGTCGCCGTCTGCCTCGGCTCCGCGCTGCTGCCGGCCGTACGGGCAGGACGTACCGCTCCGCTGGCGGCGCTGCGCGAGAACTCCGTGGACGACTCGGGGGCGTCGCGGGCCAGGACGGCCGTCGGCGCCGGGCTGGGCGCGGCCGGCCTCGGGGTGATCCTGACCGGGGCGCTGGCCGTACCGTCGCTGTGGCTGTCCGGGGCGGGTGCGGTGCTGCTGACGGCCTCGTTCGTCGTCCTGGGTCCGGTCGCGTCCTCGTCCGCCGTACGGATCCTCGCGCGCCCGCTGGCCCGGCTGCGCGGGGTGACGGGCGCCCTGGCCGGGCGCAACGCGCGGCGCAGTCCCAAGCGGACGGCGTCGACCGCGACCGCGCTGATGATCGGCGTCGCCGTCGTCTCGCTGTTCACCGTCGTCGGGGCGTCCCTGAGGGAAACGATGGACCGGACCGTGTCGCGGTCCTTCGCCGGTGACGTGGCCATCAGCGCACCCGCGTTCGGGGCCGGCGGCAGCGGCCTCAGCCCGGCGCTGGCACCGGCGGTCGCCGCGCTGCCCGAGGTGGCGAGCGCGGTCGGCCTCGGCAAGGGGGTCGCGGAGGTCGACGGCTTCGGCCGCGCGCTGACGGTCACCGATCCGGCCGCCCTCGCCGTAGGCCTCGACCTCGGGGCCGTCGAGGGCCGGCTCGACTCGCTCGGCGCGGACGGGATCGCCGTGGCCGGCAAGGAGGCCGACCGGCACGGCTGGCGGACGGGCAGCTCGCTGGAACTCGCCTTCGCCGACGGGCAGAAGCAGCGCTTCACGGTCCGCGCGGTGTACGGGCGCTCGGAGCTCGCCGGCGACTACGTCATCACGCGGGCGGCCTGGGCCCCGCACCGGGCGCAAGACTCGGACACGCTGGTGGCCGTCACCTTCAAGGACGGGGTGCCGGTGGCGGACGGGACGGCGGCGGTCGAGCGGACCGCGGAGCGGTTCGGCAGCCCCGAGGTGCAGACGCGCGAGGCGTACGCGCAGTCCTCGGCGGGCGGCATCGACATGATGCTCACCCTCGTCTACGCGCTGCTCGCCCTCGCCGTGCTGATCGCACTGCTGGGCATCGCCAACACGCTCACCCTCGCGGTGTACGAGCGCACCCGCGAGCTGGGCCTGCTGCGGGCGGTCGGCCAGAGCGGGGCGCAGCTGCGGGCCATGGTCCGCTGGGAGTCGGTCCTGGTCGCGGCGTTCGGCACGGCCGGGGGCCTGGCGCTGGGCGGCGTCCTCGGGTGGGTCCTGGTGAAGGCCTCGGACGGGACGAGCGACAGCGCGTTCGCCTTTGCCGTCCCACCGCTGCAACTCGGCGTCGTCGCGCTGGTCGGTGTCGCGGCGGGCGTCCTGGCGGGCTGGCGCCCGGCCCGGCGGGCGGCGCGCCTGGACATCCTGCGTGCCATCGCCGCCGAGTAGCCCGGCCTGCGCCTTCGCGTCCGGTCATCGGCATTGACCGAAGGGGGGACCCTTGACCGTGCTCCCGCGCGGGAACGCCGCCGGATCGTTGCCCTCGTGGCGCGGCGGGCCCGTTTCCTGGACGGTCGGCGGCAGCCAGGGCGGCCGCGGATGCCCTGACCGCCGGGGGCGGAGGCGCGTCGATCCGGCCCGTCGCGGCGTCGGCCGAGCCGGCGGGTGGGTCACGGTCCCGCCCGCGCGGGCACGTGTCGGCGCCGGCCGGGCCGGCCGCGGCCGTCACGGCAGGTCGTCGGTCGGCGGGTCCGCCGTGTATACGTGGGGCGTGTCGGAGTCCCACTCCAGCAGCTCCGCTCCGCCGAGGACCACCTCGTCGGGGTCGGGCATGCCGGCCCGCCGCAGGAACTCGATGACGTCCTCGTCCGAGCGGGCCACGCCGAGGGACTCCTCGCGGCTCGCGGTCCGCAGCGTCACCTGCCGGCCTCCCGACGGGAAGATCCGGTGCACGACGACCGGTGCATGATGCATACCACCAGCGTCGCCCCGGCGGCGGAACCCGGCACCCCGGGGGACCCGCTAGGGCGTACCGGTCGTGGCCGGGCCCGGGATGCGGAACGTCGACGGGTCCGGGTAGGTCGCGGCCTCGGCGCGGACGACCCCCTCGATCTCCTCCTTGAAGGCGGGCTCGAAGAGTTCGACGGCCAGCAGCAGCTCCAGCCCGCGCAGGGTCGGGTCGAGCAGCGGGCGGGCCATGCGGGAGCCGCCGCCGGAGAGGCCCGTGAAGCCCGTCCGGGTGGTCGCCGTCCGCCCGCCCAGCCGGTCCTCCAGGCCCGCGGTCGCGTATCCGGCGAGCAGGGCCAGTTCGGTGAGGAACCTGCGGGTCCCGAGGACCATCTCCTCGGCTCCCTGGAGCGTCTGGACGGCGCCGCCCGCGACCTTGGGGTCGTCGGTCCTCTTGACGCCGCGCGCCTCGTACACGGCGAGCGCCTCCTCGAAGAGCCGTCCCGCCTCGTCGACCGCCTTCATCGCCGCCACCAGCTGGTCGATGTCGATCTCGCGCTCCACGCTGCCTCCTGGTCCGGAACTGTGCTGCACAGACCGTAGGAGGCAAAGCCTCGGCTACGGAACACCCGTGCCGAAGGGTGATCGCGCCGTCACCGGACCGTCACCACACCCGACACCGGGGCGCGTGCCGCCGAACCCCGGCTCCTCCCCCGGACCGGATCCCAACCCCCCACGCCCTCTTGCGGGTTGACCCTCGGATACCAACAATGCGCATGACAACCGAAGGATCTTCGGTTGCATCGTCCTCTGAGGGGAACCCCCACATGAACAAGCCTCTCGCCGGCGCCTTATTCTCCCTGCTCCTCGTGGGAGCGGCGGGCGCCCCCGCCGTGGCCGCACCGGCCGTCGCGGTCACCTTCGCGGGAACGGTCGCGCTCAGCAACTGCTCCGGCTCCGTCGTCCGCGCACCCGGCTCCCAGCCGAACGACCCCGCCCTCGTCCTGTCCAACGGTCACTGTCTGGAGACCGGCTTCCCCGCGGCCGGCGAGGTCATCAAGGACCAGCCGTCCTCCCGCTCCTTCTCCCTCCTCAACGCGTCGGGCTCCAAGGCCGGGACGCTGCGCGCCAGCAAGGTCGCGTACGCGACCATGACCGACACCGACGTGTCCGTCTACCAGCTGACCAAGACGTACGCCCAGATCCAGAGCCAGTACGGCATCACGGCGCTGACCCTCAACGACGTCCGCCCCACGCAGGGCTCGGCCATCAAGGTCGTCTCCGGCTACTGGAAGCGGACCTACAGCTGCAACGTCGACGGCTTCGCCTACCGCCTCAAGGAGGGCGCCTGGACCTGGAAGGACTCCGTCCGCTACACCTCGTCCTGCAACACCATCGGCGGCACCTCCGGTTCACCGGTGATCGACACGACGACTGGCAAGGTCGTCGCCGTCAACAACACGGGCAACGAGGACGGCGGCCGCTGCACGGACAACAACCCGTGCGAGGTCGACGAGAACGGCAACGTGACGGTCCGCCAGGGCATCAACTACGCGCAGGAGACGTACACCATCGTCCCCTGCATAGCCCCGGGCAACAAGATCGACCTGAACCGCCCCGGCTGCACGCTCCCCAAGCCGTAGCCGCCGTGCCGTAACCTCCGTGCCGTAACCTCCGGGCCACAGCCGCCGGACCCGCACACCGGCCCGTGGATCGCGCGCCGCCCGGCTCCCCCGAGCCGGGCGGCGTCGGGGCACGTGCGACCTCGCGCTTCGCGAACAGCCCCCCGCCCGGAGCCCGGACGGGGATACTCGGACGCGTGGAACTGCACATCGATCACCGCTGGCTGCTGGAGCGGCAGGAGTCACTGTTCAAGGACGTGGCGGTGGCCGACCACTCCGCGCTGGTCGCCGCCGTCGCCCGGCACCGGGTGAACACGCCCAGCCTGGACGCGGACGACCCCGACGCCTACTGGCGCGCGGCCGCCCTCCTCGACGCGATCGTCCTGCTCCGCCCGCTTCCCGACTCGAACGAGTACTTCGGCTACGGGGTCGCCGTCGCCTACATCGAGGCGTCCGGCAAGGCGGTGGACGCCTCGTACGAGCAGTGGCGCGACCTCATCACGGACATCCGCACGCTCCGCGTCACCGTCTTCGACGTGGCCGCCCGCCTGCGCTCCTGGCAGTCAGCGTAGGACCGAGTGGAACCGTGGGACGCGTTCCGGCCGGTCAGCGCCTGCGCTGGGCGGGGGTGCCCACGAGGAGGGCGTCGGAGACGAGTCGCGCGCCGCGGGAAAGGCGTCCGAGCTGCTCCAGCTCCACGGCGTACATCCTGATCGTGTTCTCGATGACCGACTCGGCTATGCCCAGCATGGGCAGTTCGGCGCGGCTGGTCTGCAGGGCCGCCCGCACCGCGCGCATCTCGTGCTGGAGCTGGAGCTGGACGTGCCGGCCCAGCAGCGCGTGGTGACGGGTCAGCGTGAGGTAGCCGCCGTAACGGGCCGGAAGCAGATCCCGCAGCCAGCGTGTGGCCGAGCGTTCCCAGTCATGGGTGCCGGGGGCCTTGACCTGCATGGGCCAGTCCGGACTGCGCGTGATGGTGGCCGTCTGGGGCATTCTCGTCACTTCCGAGTGGTGTCGAACTCTGATCGAGATGGTGCGTGGGGGGCGGCCTCGGCCCAGGGGTTGACCGAGGCCGCCATGGGCGCTCAGCGGGATCCAAAGCCTTGACTCGACGGGCGGTCGCGACGTGAGGAGGTTCGTCGTGCCGCGCGTCCGTTCAGGAGGGGGTCCTCCTCCTTGGCATCTGGTGGATCCGGAGCGCCGCCGTCAGTAAACATATATACCGTCGAGTAAGCAAGCGCATGAAAAATTTCATGCACCTCGTTGGCTGAATATCCCCCTGGCCAGCAGCGCGAAAATCCGCCCCGATCGGCCCTTAGAGGAAGAATCCGTGCTGGTCGGCGACCTGCTCGTAATCCTCCAGGCGCGCCTGCGTGCGCTCGGGGTCCGCGTCGGCCATGGCCTGAAGCAGTGCGGCGGAGAGCATTCCGGGGGCCGCGTACGAGTCGAAGACGAGCCGCGATCCGGTCCCCGACGTCAGGGCCACGTCCGCCTCGTCCACGAGCGGCCCCAGGGTGGGATCGGTGATCAGGACGACCCGCAGCCCCGTGCTGCGGGCGGCCCGGATCGCGGCCAGGGTCTCCTTGGCGTGCCGCGGCATGGCGAAGGCGAGGACCCAGGTTCCGCCGGCCGCCTTGGACTGGAGCAGCGCGTCGTAGGCGACGCTGCCACCGCGGGTCACCAGGCGTACGTCGGGGTGGATGCGCCGGGCCGCGTAGGCGAAGTACTCGGCCAGGGACACCGAGATGCGCAGTCCGAGGACGGTCAGGGGCACCGACTTCGCCAGTTCGCGGCCGATGTCGAGCACCTGGTTGGTGTCGGCGAGCAGCCTGCGCACGTTCTCCAGGTTCTCGATCTCCGCGTCCACGGCCGCCTGCAGTTCGTTGCGGCGGATCTGCTCACGGGTGTCCGGGGACCCGGCCACCGCACTCAGGGCGATCGGCTGGAGCACGTCGCGCAGGGCGGGGTAGCCGCTGAATCCGAGGGAGGCGGCGAAGCGAGTCACGGAGGGCTGGCTGACGCCGACCCGTTCGGCGAGTTCGGTGATCGACAGGAACGCGGCCTCGGTGAGGTGGTCGATAAGGTACTGGGCGATCCGGCGCTGGCCGGGGGACAGTCGACGGCCGTCGAAGAGCGCGAGGAGCCGGTCGGCCGGGGGGCGGACCTCCTCCGGCGACTGGCCGCTCGGCTTGATCGCGGCCGCCTGCGCGCGTGCGTGCTGCCCCGATGACACCGGAGGGCCTCCTTCTCATGTCACTCGCGTTCAAACATAGCTCACGCCCTGTGGTCGTCGATGATCAGTCCTGGGCGCGGGCGGTCACCGGCGCGTCCGTGCGGTCGCCGAGGAACTCGTACCAGCGGCGCTGCAGGCACAGATAGCGGGTGTCCGCCTCGACCAGGTCGAGGAAGGAGCCGATCGTCGCGGTCAGCCGCTCGCCCAGGCCCGGGTCGGTGAGCGCGCCGTCCTCGCCGAAGGCCTGGTGGGCCATGGCGAGGCTGAACATGTCGGGGTAGACCCGCGCGCCGAGGTGCTCCAGCGGGACGCGCAGGGCCCACAGGCCCCGGTTGCCGCCGACCATCGACGGTGAGGCCGAGACCAGCAGGGACTGCTTGTCCTTGAAGGGCTGCGGGCGGACGCGGGAGACCCAGTCGACGGCGTTCTTCACCACGCCCGGAACGGAGGCGTTGTACTCGGGAGAGGCGATCACCAGCGCCTGCGCCGCCTCGATCCGCTCGCGCAGTGCCAGCGCGCCCTTCGGCGGTCCTTCGTCGGCCTCCACGTCGCCGTCGTACGGCGGCATGGGGAAGTCTCCGAGCGTCGCGAGGTCCGCCACGGCCCCTGCCCCGGTCACCAGACGGGCGACGAGGGAGGCCAGGCGGGTGTTGACCGAGCCGGTGCGGGAGGACCCGGACAGCACGAGCACGCGCAGGGAGGTACGGGCGGGCCCGGCGCCGTCGTGGGGGTGGGCCGGATCCACCGGGAAGTGGTCCTGGTCGGTCGGGTTCATGGCCGTCTCCTGCTCTCGGGTCCCCGGACCCCGGACGGGCCCGGGACGGGTGGGCCGCGCGCGGCGGGACCCGCACACACCGGTGTGCGGGTCCCGTCCGGGCCGCTCGGGTCACTTCGCGGCGGGGTTCTCCCAGCGGTAGAACTCGTGGGCCATCGCGTCCTTCGGACTGCGCCACGTGTCCGGGTTGTGCGGGCTGATGTAGGCGGTGAGCCGCTCGCTGAGCTGCCGGAACTCCGGGTGTTCGGTGACCTGCGCGATCGCGGGGCCCGGCGGCCGGTCCGCCTCGATCAGGTGCATGTACACGTCGCCGAACTGGAACAGGCTGCGACGCGTGACGCCGACCAGGTGCGGCAGTTCACCCGCGTCCGAGCCGGCGAACAGCTCGGCGATGTCGGGGGCCGATCCCGGCGCCATGCGGGCGACGATGAGGGCGCGGTGCATCCGGTGGTGCTCCTTTCGTTTCGGGGACGGCGTCAGATGCGGCTGACTGCGGGGGCGTGGTTCTCCCGCTCGCGCTGCTCGATCTTGTCCCGGATGAGCGCCATCTGGATGGGCGAGTTGCGGTTGATGTTGTCGGTCATCCACGCGTCGTCCACCGGCGCGTCCGGCTTCATCGCGAAGTCCTGCGTCCACTTCATCCGGGTGCCGCCCGGCACCGCGAAGTACTGCCAGTGGATGTCCATGTGCGCGAACGGGCCGGTCTCCACGCGCCGCGCCCGGACGGAGAGGCCCTTGCGGTCCACGGTCCGCTCCGAGACCCAGCTCCACACCTTGCCGTTCTCGTCGGGGTGCATGGTCAGGCGGAAGCGGGTGGTGTCCCCCTTCTGCTCCAGGATCTCCAGCGAGGCGTACTCGCTGAACAGGTGCGGCCAGTTGGGGAGGTCGTTGGTCATCTCCCACACGACGTCCACGGGCGCGTTGACGGTGATCTCGTTCTCGGTGTGTCCCGGCATGTCAGGCTCCTGTCATGAGGCTGTTGTTGACGAGGTCGAGGAATTCCCCGGGGGTCTTGCAGCGTTCGGCGTCGGTGGGCAGTGCCCGGCCGCGCCGGTTCTCCAGCTCGCCGACGATGCCCAGCAGGCCCAGCGAGTCCAGGCCGTAGTCGTCGAAGGCGGAGTCGGGGCGACGCGCCATCTCGGCGGGGTCGACGGTGATGCCGGCGGTCTTCATCAGGGCCGCCAGCTCCTCCAGGGTCAGTCGGTCGGACATGTGGCTTCTCTCTTCTTCCTACGAGGGGACGGGGGTCCTGTTTCACGACCTGGGCACGGCCGGGCCCTTGCGCAGGACGAGCGCGGAGTTCGAGCCCATCCGGCCGCGGCTCAGCACGAGCGCGGTGCGCAGGTCCGCGGAGCGGGCGGTGCCCGTCACCACGTCGAGGTCGTGGCAGACGTCGAAGACGTTCGGGGTCGGCGGCACGATGCCGTGCTGCAGTGCCAGGGCCGCCGCGGCGGTGTCCAGGGCGGGCGCCGCGCAGTACGCCCTGCCCGTACCGGTCTTCGGCGCCGTGACCGGCACCTTGCGCCCGTGTCCGCCGAGGGCGGCGGCGATGGCCGCCGCCTCGGCGGCGTCGGCCGCCGGCGTCCCGAGGGCGTCGGCGAAGACCACGTCGATCTCCTCGGGGGCGCAGCCGGCCTCCCGGAGCGCGCCCCGGATCGCGTGGGCCAGTCCTTCGCCCGCCACGTCCGGCCGTCGGGTCCCGCTGAAGGTGGCGGCGTGGCCGGCCAGTTCGGCTCGTACGGTGGCGCCCCTGCGCAGGGCCGCGGTCTCGTCCTCGACGAGGAACATCGCGCCGCCCTCGGCGGGGACGTACCCGCAGGCCCTGGCGGTGAACGGCCGGTAGGCCCGCTCGGGCTCGTCCTGGGTGCTGAGCCCCTCGTACTCCAGCTGGCAGACGATGGAGTACGGGGCGAGGGGCGCCTCCGTGGCCCCGACGAGCATCGCCCGGCTGCCCTGGCGGATCGCCCTGGCGGCGTGCGCGAAGGCGTCCAGACCGCCCGCCTCGTCGCTGGCGACGACCCCGCACGGGCCCTTGAGGCCGCGGCGGATGGAGATCTGGCCGGTGCTCGCGGCGTAGAACCAGGCGATGGACTGGTACGGGCCCACGTAGCGGGGACCCTGGTCCCAGAGCCGTTGCAGCTCGCGCTGGCCGAACTCGCCGCCGCCGGACCCGGCCGCCGTGACCACGCCCACCGAGTAGGGGTCCGCCTCGTAGTCGGCCCGGCCCAGGCGGGCGTCCTCCAGGGCCAGGTCGGCCGCGGCGAGGGCGTGGTGGGTGAAGCGGTCGGTCTGGACGAGGAAACGGTCCTCGACCATCGCGCCGGGGTCGAAGCCCCGTACCTCGCCGGCGACGCGCAGCGGGAGGTGCTCGCACCCCGCCCGGGTGACGCGGTCCAGCACGCTGAGCCCGGACTGGGTCGCCTTCCAGAAGGCGTCGGCGCCGACGCCGTTGGGCGCGACGACCCCGATGCCCGTGATGACCGTACGGGTGGTCACGAGACCTCCTCCTCCGACCGGGTCATGACGACGGCGGACTGGAATCCGCCGAAGCCGCTGCCGACCGAGAGCACGTTGCGCAGCTTGCGGCCGCGTGCCGTGCGGGGCACGTAGTCCAGGTCGCACTCGGGGTCCGGCGTCTCGTAGTTCGCCGTCGGCGGTACCACCTGGTGGGTCATGGCGAGCACGCAGGCCGCCAGTTCTATCGCCCCGATGGCGCCGAGGGAGTGACCGACCATCGACTTGATGGAGGTCATCGGCGTCTTGTAGGCGTGGTCGCCCAGGACCCGCTTGACGGCCGCCGTCTCGTGGCGGTCGTTCTGCTTGGTGCCGGATCCGTGCGCGTTGACGTAGTCGACGTCGGACGGGGATATCCGGGCCTGGTCCAGGGCGGTTTGGATGGCCCGGGCCATCTCCAGTCCTTCGGCGGTCAGCCCGGTCATGTGGTGGGCGTTGCCGAAGGTGGCGTAGCCACCGATCTCGCAGTAGACGGTCGCACCGCGGGCGCGGGCGTGTTCCAGCTCTTCGAGTACGAGGACGGCTCCGCCCTCGCCGAGGACGAATCCGTCCCGGTCGGCGTCGAACGGCCGGGACGCGTGGGCCGGGTCGTCGTTGTTCGGCGAGGTCGCCTTGATGGCGTCGAAGCAGGCCACGGTGATCGGCGATATGGGCGAGTCCGAGGCCCCGGCGATGCACACGTCCATCCGGCCCTCCGCGATGGAGTGGACGGCGTACCCGACGGCGTCCAGTCCCGAGGTGCAGCCGGTGGACACGGTCTGCACCGGGCCGCGCGCGCCCGTCTGCTCCGCGACCGCGGAGGCGAGCGTGGCGGGCGTGAACGCCCGGTGCAGGTGGGGCCCGGCGAACTTCTCGTCCACGTCCCACCAGGCACCGTTCTGGCTCACGGCTACGTAGTCGTGCTCCAGGCGGGTGGTCCCGCCGACGGCGGTGCCGAGTGAGACGCCGGTGCGCCAGGCGTCGTCGGAGGTGAGGTCGAGTCCGGCGTCGAGCAGGGCTTCTCGGGCGGCGACGAGGGCGAACTGGATGTACCGGTCCGCCCGCGCCGCCTCGCTGTCGTCGAGGCCGTGCGCGGCGGGGTCGAAGTCGACCTCCGCGGCTATCCGGGAGCGGAAGCCGTCCGGGTCGAAAAGGGTGATGCCGCGGGTCGCCGTACGGCCCTTGGACAGCAGGTCCCAGAAGGCGGAGACGCCGATCCCACCGGGCGCGACGACGCCGACTCCGGTGACCGCCACCCGGCGGCGGGTCACGAGACCGCTCCCGTGCGGTCCGGGGGCTGCTCCCAGGCGGTGCCCTCCGGGTGCGGGGCTTCCTCGGTGTCGACGTGGCCCAGTTCGGGGCGCGGGGCGAGCGGGCCGAGGTGGAAGACCATGCGGGCCTCTGTGTCGCCGACGTTGCGGAACCGGTGGCGCATGTTGAGCGGGACCAGCAGTCCCTGGTCGGTGCGCAGCGGGTGGGCCTCGCCGTCGAGGTCGACCTCCAGCCGGCCGGCGACCACGTACACGAACTCCTCGGAGTACGGGTGGTAGTGCTCGGCGATGGACTCCCCGGGGGCCATGATCGCCATGCCCATGAAGCCGCTGGTGGAACCCACCGAGGTCGGGGTGAGCACGGCCCTCAGGTCGCCACCGCGCCGGCGGTTGGGCGGCGTCTCGCTGAGGTCGACGATGCGTGGACGCTGTCTGGTCATGGCGGGGTCCTCCTGGCGTATGGGGAGCCTGAACGGGCTGGGGTGGGGGCGGGGATGGGCGGGATGGGTGGGCGGGGCGAGGGTCAGGACTGCGCGGGCGCCCGGCGGTCGGTGATCAGGTTCATGGTGTGGCGAGCGGCGCGGGTCCGCTTGCCGGCGGGGACCGTCAGGCGGTCCAGTACGGCGGCCTTGCGCGCGCCGCGCACCCCGAGGACGGCCTCGGGATCGGCGTCGAGCGGGCCGCGCACGTCGATGAGGCGGACCACGATGTCGTCGCGCTGGAAGATGCTGCTGCTCCGTACGGGGCTGTCCGCCAGGTTCGCGGCGGCCTCGTCCTGGAGGGCGAGGAAGCGGGCAAGTACTTGTCCGCAGCCGGGCTTGGCCGGGTAGAACAGCGCGTGGCGCGTGACGTCGGCGGCGTCCGGTTCCCCGGCCTCGATGTGGTGGACGGCGGGGAGCGCGGCCCGCATGAAGAACATCCGGGCGGACTCGGGGTCGTTCAGGTTCCGGTCCTGCTCCAGGTAGGGGTTGATGGCCTCTTCGACGGCGCGCACCTCGGGCTGCTCGGAGACGTGCCGCAGGGCCGCCATCAGGTCGCCCTTGACCTCGACCGTACGGACGACGCGGTTGCCGTGCATGAAGAGGGACGTGCGGCAGAGCCGCGTGTGGTCGTCGACGCGGGCGGCCGGGGAGGCGTAGCTGGACAGGATGGAGGCGACCTCCTTCACACTGCCCGGCTTGACGGTGAAGGTGAGGGCGTGGCGGACGATGCCGGCGCCGAGGCGGGGCACCGGCTGCAGCCGGGCGGTCGCCGGGCGGGAGGCCTGGTCGTAGCCGCGGCCGGTCTCGCGCAGGACGGTGAACTTGAGCGGTCGCATGGCGCGGGCGCAGGCACCGAGCGGCTTGACCTGCTCGGCGTGGTGCTCGCTGTTGACCCATGCGAGGTACTGCGTCGCGCTCTCCCACTCGCTGGTGATGAGCCACTGCGAGGGGTTCTCGAAGGACTGGCACAGCTGGTCGCTGATGTGGCCCGGGACCGACGCGATGTCGCTGCGGAGCTTTTCGTACGCCTCGAAGAACCGCTGCTGGGTCCCCTCGTGGAGGTCCATCAAAAGGACGACCCGGATCATGGAGCCGTCGAAGGCTGACTGCGACACCCGATCGGACTGGGTGGTTGTCATCTACTCACTCCTTCATGAGGGGGTGGAGATCCATCGCGTACGGACCCCTCGTCCGTCACCGGTGGCGTCCGCCCGGGCCGGCGGCCGTCTCGGTCGGGAACGGCAGGCCGGCGCATCTCAGGGGGAGCCGCTGTCGCTCATCGTCATCCGGGTGGGGACGTACCGCTACATGTCCGGATCAAGCGGGTGACAAGGGGCGAATCAACCGGGCCTGATCGAGGATCGGGGGCATAAAGAGTGCACTCCCCCACACAGAAAACAGGAGCCCGCAGCTGATGGAAGACAACGCCGATGTTCGCGTACCGGTTCTCGTCGTGGGCGGCTCCCTCGTGGGCCTGTCCGCCTCGCTTTTCCTGAGCCGCCACGGAGTGAGGCACCTTCTGGTCGAGAAGCACTCCGACACCTCCGCGCACCCGCGCGGCCGCGGGATCAACGCCCGGACCATGGAGCTCTTCCGTACGGCGGGGGCGGAACCGGCGATCCGCCGGGCGGCGTCCGCGCTGGAGGGCGTTCAGGGCATTCTGCAGGCCCGGTCGCTGATCGGCGGCGACCACACGTGGCTGGTCAAGTCCGTCGACCCGTCGGGGGCACTGCGCAAGTTCAGCCCGACCGGCTGGTGCCTGTGCAGCCAGAACAACATCGAGCCGGTGCTGGCGGCGCAGAGCCGCGCGCAGGGCGCCGAGATCCGGTTCTCCTCGGAGCTGATGACCTTCGACCAGGACGCGACGGGGGTGAGCGCGGTGGTGAAGGACCACCGGACGGGCGAGCACCACACCGTGCGCGCCGACTTCGTGATCGCCGCGGACGGACCGCGCAGCCCCGTGCGGGAGCAGCTGCGGATTCCGCAGACGGGCAACGGCGAGCTGTTCCACAACGTGAGCGTCACCTTCCGCTCGGAGCGGCTCGCCGAGGTGCTGGGCGATCTGCGCTTCATCGTCTGCTACCTGATGCGCGAAGGCGCGGACGGGGCGCTGCTGCCGGTGGACAACGCGACGCAGTGGGTCTTCCACGCGCCCTGGCACCCCGATCGGGGCGAGACGCTGGAGGACTTCACCGACGAGCGGTGCGTGGAGCAGATCCGCAACGCGATCGGTGTCCCCGACCTGGATGTGGAGATCGGCGGCAAGGCTCCCTGGCACGCGGCCGAACGGGTGGCGACGCGGTATTCGTCCGGCCGGGTGTTCCTGGCCGGGGACGCGGCCCACGAGATGTCCCCGACCGGAGCCTTCGGCTCGAACACCGGCATCCAGGACGCGCACAACCTGGCGTGGAAGATCGCCGCGGTGCTGGACGGGTCGGCGGGCATCGGGCTCCTCGACACCTACGAGGCGGAGCGGCTGCCGGTGGCCAAGGCCACGAGCGAACGGGCCTCGGCCCGTTCGGCGGAGCACAGCCACCCGGGGTACGCGCCGCCGCCCACCATGGGCGGCGGACCGGGCAGCGGGGTCCTGACCACGGCGATGGGCTACTGCTACCCGCGCGGCGCGCTCATCGGCGGCGATCCGCAGCGCCCGGTCATCCCCGAGGCGCTGCGCCTGATGGGTGACACCGGCACCCGGGCACCGCACATGTGGCTGGCCAGGGGCCGGGAGCGGATCTCGACGCTGGACCTGTACGAGCGCTCGTTCGTGCTGCTCAGCGGCGTGGGGACGCCGTGGCAGAAGGCAGCGGAGAAGGTGGCCGAGCAGCTGCCCGCGCGGCTGGACGCCTACACCATCGGCTCGGGACCGGACGCCGACCTGATCCAGGAGACGGGCGCCGACTGGGCCGAGGTCCACGGGATGGAGGCCGGGGGCGCGGTTCTCGTGCGCCCGGACGGATTCGTGGCCTGGCGCTCGGAGGGCGCCGTGGCCGATCCCCGGGCGACCCTGCTCGAGGTCCTCTCCACGGTGCTGCGGCGGAGGTGACCACTTCACCCTCCCGTCCGCCGACCGTGCGCGCGGCCGGCGGACGGGGATCAGCGGCAGGCCCAGCAGCCCGCCCAGCAGCCGACGGGCAGCCGGGCTGGGCGCCGGCGGCCGGTTTCCCTCCGGGCGCGCTTCACCGCGTCGCGGGCGCGGGCGGTACGGCTCGCGCAGCAGGCGACCACGACCGTGATCGCGGCCAGTTCCTCGGGTGCGGCCAGGCCCTTCTCGACACGGAGCAGACTCGATATCGGGGCATCGTTCGGCATCTGCACGGCCTCTCGTACGGGGGCTGCGCGTGTACCCTGCCGCGGCGCGAGGGGCGGGCCGTCTCGGCGCCGGCGCGGGCTGCGCTCGGATGGTCCGGCGCGCCCATGAGGCGTGTTCCGCGTACTCAGCGGTCGCGCACCGGCCGGCGGAGTCCTGTCGGGTCACCAGGACTCCTGACGCGAACGACGCTACAAGCGCGCGGCGGACCCGGCACGTTGGGCCGGCCCGGCCGGCGCCGCTCCCCCGCGGCCGCGGCGCCGCCGTGCGGGTCGTGGCCGTCACCGGCGGTCCGGCCGTGACCGGCCGCGAGGCCCTGCTCTGCCGGGGTTGCGCCGGCCGCCTGTACGCCGTGTGCACCACCGACGGCCGCAAGGGCCGCGGGAGTGCCGTCGGCGAGTGGGAGGTCGACCACGAGATGCCCGGGCTCTGCCCGCTCTCCGGGCTGCTGCCGCTCACCGGGAAGGCCGCCTCCGTCCACGACCTGCCCGGCGCGGCGGAGGTCCTCGGTCCGCCGGACTGAGTGCGGGGCGTTGGGCCTTACGGGTGACTGCGGTCATCACGGCCGGTTCTGCCGGGACTTCGCGGACGCGCCGCCCCCACCGCCCGCGCGTCCCGAGCGCCCGAGCGTCCCGAGCGCCCGGACCCCCAGCGTTCACTGGTTGAACTCCCCCAGCCCTGAGGCCTTTTGCCGGTTCAATGTCTTGACGCCCGAACCGGCGGGGAGCACAGTGTCCAGCGCGCCGCTTGAGAGCGCTCTCAAGCCGGTGAGCTCCGTCGGCTCTTCCCCCCGCACCGCGCCTCACGGCGCCTCAGAGAGGGCACCCATGCGTCAGATATCCGCCAGGAAACGGCCTACGGCCCGGCGGGCCGTCCTGGCCGCGCTCAGCACGATCGCAGTGGTCGCGGCCGCCTCGGCGGCGGTCGTCCTGCCCGCCGGCGCCGCCGCTCCCCCCACCCCCGCAGGCTGGTCACAGGTGTTCCTGGACGACTTCGACGGGGCCGCGGGCTCCGGCGTGAACACCGCCGACTGGCAGTACACGACCGGTACGAGCTACCCCGGCGGGCCCGGTGGCTTCGGCACCGGTGAGATCGAGACGATGACGGCCGACCCGGCGAACGTCTCCCTCGACGGGGCGGGCAACCTGCGCATCACCCCGCGGCGGGACGCGGCCGGCAACTGGACCTCCGGCCGCGTCGAGACCAGGCGCTCGGACTTCCAGCCCCCGGCGGGCGGCACGCTGCGCACCGAGGCCCGCATCCAGATGCCGAACGTCACCGGCCCCGCGGCCAAGGGCTATTGGCCGGCCTTCTGGATGCTCGGCGCGCCCTACCGGGGCAACTGGTGGAACTGGCCCGGCGTCGGTGAGCTCGACATCCTGGAGAACGTCCAGGGCATCAACAACGTCTGGGCCACCATGCACTGCGGCACCAGCCCGGGCGGCCCCTGCAACGAGAAGTCCGGCATCGGCGGTCAGCGCGTCTGCCCCGGCACCAGCTGCCAGGGCGGCTTCCACACGTACGCCGTGGAGTGGGACCGCGGGGCCGCGGTCGAGCAGATGCGCTTCTACGTCGACGGGATCAACTTCCATACGGTACGGGCCGATCAGGTGGACGCCACCACCTGGACCAATGCCACGAACCACGGCTACTTCATCATCCTGAACGTCGCGATGGGCGGCGAGTTCCCCGCGGCCTTCGGCGGCGGACCCGACGCGGGTACCGAGCCCGGCCATCCCATGGTCGTCGACTACGTGTCCGTCCTCAGTTCGGCCGGCACCACCCCGCCCACCACACCTCCCACGACTCCTCCGACGACGCCTCCCACCACCCCGCCAGCCGGCGACCGCGACGCGTACTCCGCGATCCAGGCCGAGTCGTACGACTCCCAGGCGGGGGTGGCGAAGGAGACCACCGCGGACACCGGCGGCGGCCAGGACCTCACCACCCTCGGCAACGGCGACTGGGCCCTCTACAAGGGCGTCAGCTTCGGCCCGACGGCCGCCCGGCAGTTCTACGGACGCGTCGCCTCGGGCGCGGCCGGCGGGGTCAGCGGTCTCGTGGAGGTACGGCTCGACAGCCGCACCAGCGCTCCGATCGGCAGCTTCTCCGTCGCGAACACCGGTGGCTGGCAGAGCTGGCGCACGGTGCCGGCGAACATCAGCGGCGTCACGGGCACGCACGACGTCTACCTGACCTTCACCAGCGGTCAGGGCGCCGACTTCGTGAACGTCAACTGGTTCGACTTCGGCCACTGAGGACCGGACCGAGGAGAGCACCCATGAAGACCACCCACGCACCACCCCACCGGGGCCGGATACGTCTGATCCCGCTGATCCTGCTGGCCGCCCTGCTCACCCTGTCGGGGTCCCTCCTGTTCGCGCCGACGACGACTCGGGCCGCCGCCGCCGACTACACGCAGGGCGTCACCGCTGAGGGCTCCGGGGCCGTACGGATCTGGTTCACGCCGGCCACCCCGGCCGCGCTGGTGGACGTCCACTACCTGCCGGGCGGGGGCCTGGGCCAGCAGAACGTCCGGATGGCCGCCGGCGCCGGCACCTGGCAGCAGAACATCAGCGGCCTGGCTCCCGGGTCCACCCTCGAGTACTGGTTCACCTACGAGAAGGGCGGCCCGCTCCACGACACTCCCCACTTCACCCACACGGTCGGCGGAGGCGGAGATGGAGGTGGCGGCGGAGGCGGTACCGGCAGCTTCCCGATCACCTTCGTGAACAACACCCGTGGCACGTACGCCGATTCACAGATCTTCGTCACCGTCCTCGGCCAGGTGACCCCGGGCCAGTGGTCGTACATGAAGCCCGACGGCACCATGGCCCACATCAGCCACCTCGATGCCACGACCCCCGGCCACCTGGTCAAACGAGGCGTGAACTACCCCGACATGTCCTTCACCCTCGCGCAGGTGGGTGGCACCGTCCCCTCCCCGCCCGCGATCCGCGGGGGCCGGATCTACCTCTCCCTCGGCTCCCCGGTGTACATCCCCGTCTCCCCCGACGACCAGGGCTGGGGCGGGCCGGACCTGCGCAACCCGAACGACCCCAACAGCGACGTGTACTACGACTGGTACGAGTACACCTACGTGCACGGACAGGTCGCGTTCGGCGGGAACACCACCCAGGTCGACCAGTTCGGCTTCCCGATCACCTCGCGGCTGCGCCAGAGCTCCAGCGGCTACGACACCACCCAGGGCATCACCCGCACCCGCGCCGAGGTGATGCAGCAGTACGCGGCCTCCGTCGGCCCCGCCTTCACACCGCTGCGGACGCCCTACCGGATCGTGGCGCCCCGGTCCTCGGACCTCTTCCTCCCCGGCGGCGCCCAGCAGAACCACCTCACCGCCGCGATCGACCAGGCCTGGGCCTACTACACCACCCACCCCTTCACCCTGAACCGTCTCGGTGAGACGTTTTCCGGACGCGTCACGGGTTCCACCCTCACCTTCGGCAAGAACGGCGCGGGCTCCTTCACCCTGCACAAACCCACCTCGGCCGACGTCATGGCCTGCGCCGGCGCGATGGCCTCGGGCAACGACACCGAGAAGCAACTCGGCGCGGAGTTCTGCGCCGCGTTCAACCGGGGCGTCGCACTCGACACCACCGCCTGGTACCGGCCGGCGGCGTACTACACGGGCCCGGCGAAGAACGACTACGCCGGCTTCTTCCACACCGTCGGCCTGGACCGGCGGGCCTACGGCTTCCCCTACGACGACGTCAACGACCAGTCCTCCGTGCAGATCCTCGGCAACTCCGAACCGCCGACCGGGCTGACCCTCGGCGTCGGCTGGTAATGGCCCGTGCCGCCGGGAGCCCGCCCTGGTTCCCGGCGGCACGGGTTACCCTGCTGATCAGCGAGGCGACAGGCCCGCGAACACCAGGAGGAGCGCCCGTGCCAGAACAGCGTCCCGGGGACCGCCCGACCCTGGAGGCGGTGGCGGCACGCGCCGGGGTGTCCCGGGCCACCGCGTCCCGCGTGGTCAACGGCGGCGACGGGGTCCGCACCCACCTGGCGGACCGGGTCCGCGCGGCCATCCAGGAACTGGGCTACGTGCCCAACCCCGCGGCGCGCACCCTGGTCACCCGGCGCACCGGCGCCGTGGCGGTGATCATCCCCGAGCCGGAGATCCGGATCTTCTCCGATCCCTTCTTCTCCCGCCAGGTGCGCGGCATCAGCAGGGAACTGACCGCGCACGACACGCAGTTGGTACTGCTGTTGGTGGAGGACCGCGGCGACTACGACCGGATCGAGCGCTATCTGGCGGGCGGCCACGTCGACGGCGCGCTCGCCTTCTCACTGCACACCGACGATCCGCTGCCCGCCATCACCCGCCGGGTCGGCGTGCCCACGGTCTACGGCGGCAGGCCGGGCTGGATCTCCGGGCCCGGGGAGCCCGGTGGCGGCGTGACGTTCGTGGACGCGGACAACCGCGGGGGCGCCCGGGAGGCCGTACGGTACCTGCTGGCGCGGGGGCGCGAGCGGATCGCGCACATCGCCGGTCCGCTCGACCAGACATCGGCGGCCGACCGGCTGAGCGGCTACCGCGACGTGCTGCCGGACGCCGATCCGGCGCTGGTCGCCGAGGGAGACTTCACCGTGGCGGGCGGGGCCCGCGCGATGGCCGAACTGCTGGACCGCCAGGCCGGCATCGACGCCGTGTTCGCCGCGAACGACCTGATGGCGACGGGCGCACTGCGGGTGCTGCGGGAGCGCGGCCACAGCGTTCCGGCGGATGTGGCGCTGGTCGGGTTCGACGACGCCGAGCTGGTCGCGGAGAGCGCCGATCCGCCGCTGACGACCGTGCGCCAGGACATCGAGGGCATGGGGCGGCTGATGGCGCGCCTGCTGCTGGAAACGCTGGACGCGGGCCGGGGCGCGGGGATCGCGGTCGGCCCGGTGATCACCGACACGGTGCTGGTGCGGCGCGACTCGGCCTGAGAGGCCGGGGCCCGCGCCGACGGGCCCCGGCCGGTGCGGCCGAGGTGAGCGCGGCCGCGGCTGCCACTTCGGGGTCAGCGCACCGGGCACCGCTTCCACGAGAAGTGGTAGATGCTGTTGATGCTGCCGTCGGTCGAGTCGAGCGCCATGAAGCTGGTCTGCGACGGATCGGAGGTTCCGACCTCGGCGCGCAGCTCGGTGTTGATGTTGAAGTTGCGCTGCTCGCCGCAGGGCGCGAAGACCAGGGCCTGGACGCCCGTGGTGTCGGTGGCCTGCCAGTTGTCGTCGAAGGCGCCGTTGAACTTGTGGGTGCGCTGGGCGGTCTGGCTCATGCCCTGGAAGTAGTAGCTGGCCTTCTGCGTTCCGATCGCGCCCTCCTGCAGGCTGCCGAAGCCCCGGTAGTCGACCTGGGCCACGGCGTAGGTGTAGCCCTGGGGGACGTGGACGACGAGGGAGAGGAGACAGTTCTTGCGGCCTTCGACGGCGGGGACGCCGCCGCCGGCCTGGGCCAGGTACTCGCTGTAGGTGACGGTGAAGGCCGTGTTGTCCGGCGAGACGGCGACGGCGGCGCTGCCTGGACGGCAGCCCGATCCGTTGACGGAGGCGACGTCCACGGTCACCTGGTCGGAGGGAGCCTTGACGGCGGGAGCCGAGGCGGAGGCCCCGGCCGAGGGGGAGAGCGTGACGAGAGATGCGGTCACGACGGCTGCGGTGAATCCGGTACGGAGCGACTTGATCACGTGGAAATGGATAGCGGTCCGCGGGGGCTCCGGGCGGACGGCGGGGACGGGGGCTCACCTCTATGGCCGCAGCAGTTCACCGAAGAAACGTTAATTCACGACAAATCGGACGGCCGATCAGCTCCACGCCGAGCCGCCTCGGTGCGATTCACCCTATTTCTCCTAATATCAGCGCAATGAGGAGCCCCCTGTCCCGCGTCCACCGGTCCGCCCTCGTGTCCGCTTGGGTGATCGCCGCCGCCCTGACCGTCACAGCGGCGGCGCCCGCCCCGGCACCGAAGCCGGAACCCAGGCCGAAGCCGGACGAGGCCGCCGTGATCGGCGAGGACCACGCCCGGGCGCACGCGCGGCTGCGCGAGGCGGCCAAGGGCCCCCAGGGGTACCCGCAGTCGAAGCGCACGGCGAGCCTGGCCAGGCTCCAGGAGTCCCAGCGCGCGACCAACGCGGGCTTCGCGGCGGCGGAGTTCGGCCGGTTCACCGAGTTCTTCCCCTCGCCCGACTTCGGCGTCCACGTGGCCCTGCTGCCCACGGGCAAGGTGCTGCTCTTCTCCTTCGAGCGCGTGGAGTCCGATCCCACCAAGGAGACCGGGCCCACGAACACGGTCGGCCGGACGAACGCGGGCCGCGCCTACCTCTGGGACCCGGCCAGGGGCACCGGGGCGCGGGCCTTCAAGAAGGTGGCACCGCCCGTGGTGCTGATGCCCGACGGCACCTACGCCCCGCGCCCGGCGCCCTTCTTCTGCGCCGGACACTCCTTCCTGCCCAACGGGATGGTCGGCGTCTTCGGCGGCAACGTCGGCGGAAAGGGCGGCAGCGGCGCCAAGCTGTCCTTCGTGTTCGACCCGTGGACCGAGACCTGGTTCCGCAACCAGGACATGTCCGTGGGCCGTTGGTACCCCTCGGTCGTCACCGGGGCGGACGGCCGCCAGATCATCATGTCCGGCCAGTCCGAGCGCGGGACGGGCACACCCACCCCGGTGGTGGAGCGCTTCCCGGCACTGCGCCATCCCGTGCCCTGGCGCCCGTACGACATCCCGGTGAACGTCGCCTCGCAGCGACTGCGGTCGGACGCCCCCTTCCGCAACGACTATCCGCACCTCTTCTCGCTGCGGGACGGGATGATCTACGGACTGGGCCGCGACGCCGACCAGCAATGGCTGTTCGACCCGCTCAAGGAAGTCCGTACGGACCTGCCGCGGCGGCCCGCCGACTTCCGGGGGTACGGCTCGGCCGTGCCGCTGCCGGCAGGTTTCCGCGGTCCGGACTCCGTCCTGGTGCTCGGCGGCGACCCGCGCGACCCGCACACCTACCGGCTCTCCGGCGGCCGCTGGAGCACCGAGGAGCCGCGGGCCTTCGGCCGCACGCAGGACGACACCCTGATCCTGCCGGACGGCACGCTGCTCACCGTCAACGGCGCCCTCGACACCCGCGACTACGGCAACGGCCCGTTCAACCCGAAGGCGGACCTGAAGTACCGGCAGATCGAACTGCGCGACGCAGGCGGCCACTGGCGGCTCGGCCCGGCCCAGCGGCTGCCCCGCGGCTACCACTCCAACGCCCTGGTCATGCCGGACGGCCGCATGATGGTCACCGGGGACGAGCTCCAGCAGATCGCCAACGACCCCGACATCAGGGACGGGATGGACGGCAGCATCGAGCTCTACGAGCCCGCCTACCTGCACCGGGGTCCCGGGCCGGCCCTGGACCGGGCACCGGCTGGCGAGCTCGGCCACGACAAGGACTTCGAGGTGGTGAGCTCGACGCCGAAGGAGGTCACGCGCGCCGTGCTGCTGGCACCGACGACCGTCACCCACTCGGTGAACACCAGCCAGCGCCACCTGGAGCTCCGGCTCACCGGCGTCCGCGGCACCACGATCGGGCTCCGGACGCCGCCGACCGCGGCCGACGCGCCGCCCGGTTACTACATGCTGTTCCTGCTCAACGCGAAGGGCGTCCCCAGCACGGCGAAGTGGGTGAAGCTGGGCGTCCGCTGAGAGCTCGGCATGGGCAGCGGCCTACCGGAAACGCACCACGGCCGCGCGCCCGGAGGTCCGCACGACGCCCGCGAAGGGGCCCTGCGCGAGGACCGCGTCGTACGGGTCCAGCGCGACGGTGCGGCGGTCCGCGTCGAGCACCGCCGCCCCCTCCAGGGCCACCACCAGCAAGGTCTCGTCCGGCGGGGCGACGAGGGTGAGCCGGCCGCGCACGACGGCGGTCTCCACCGTCGCGGCGCCCCTGCGGTACATCACGTTGAAGTTCACGACGGGGCCGTCGAGGAGCCTGCAGTCGGTCGGCTCGTCCCCTGCGAAGTCCTGGGGCGCGTACCGCTCGTCCACGAGGCGGCGTACGCCCCCGACGGTGAGGTCCATGCCCGCGCCCTCGGCGAGGGTGAGGGTGCGGTCGATCCCGGGGAAGGCCGAGAAGGGGCCGTCGGAGCCGACCTCGGCGAGGCTCGCGCGCCACACGAAGTCGTCCATGCCCGCCCCCTCGGGCCGGACCGCGATCTCGCGGGTGACTCCCCCGCCGTTCTTCCACACGGTGGCGCCGCGGTCGGCCGCCCGCAGGATCCGGAGCTCGGCGCCGCCGCGCGTACGGTCGCTCGTACGGCCGCTCATGCCGCGGGCCCGGTCAGCCGCTCCCGCAGTTCCCCGAGGTCGGCGAGGAACCAGGTCTGGCGTCCGCGATTGCACTCGCGGACGAAGTCCCGGAGCGCCGGGCTGGCCGCCGTGTGGGGGGTGATGTCACCGAGGACGACGATCCCCACCCGGTACTGGACGAACTTCTGGATGATCTCACCGGCGACGCGGGTGCTCAGCCGGAAGAACTTCTCATCGAACCGCTCGGAGGGGATCACGACCCACTGGGCACCCTGGTAGCCGGCATCGCCGATGCAGTCCAGGGCTTCGCGTTCACTCGCGATGGTCTCGCCCTCGGCCTCGCACACCAGGACGGGCACGTCGTTGATCGTCTGCAGGGAACTCATGAAGGTCGACCCTAGTTCCGGACGCGCGCGACGTCGACGCGATATGGACCCGAGCGCCGCTCAGGCGTTCTTCTCCATCCTGGGGCGCAGGCGTTCCAGGAGGGCGTAGAGCGTCGCGCTCTCGGATTCGTCGAGGGTGTCGAGCGCGCTGTGCGTCGCCTGCATCTCCTCCCGCACCCGGCGGATGATCTCCCGGCCGGCGTCGGTGGCCACCACGTTCTTGACGCGGCGGTCGGTGGGGGCGGGCTCGCGGCGCACCAGCTCACGGGCCTCCAGACGGTCGACGATGCCGGTCACGTTCGACGCGTCGCACACCAGCAGCGTGGCGAGGCCGCGCATCGGCACGGGGCCGTCGAGCTGGGCGAGCACCCGGGCCTGGGTGGAGGTGAGGCCGTAGCGGGAGGCGGCGGCGGCGAAATCGCGCCACTGGGCGGTGCCGATGGCGGCGAGCAGTTCCAGCAGCTGGAGCTTGGTGGGGGCGGCGTAGGCGGCGGTGTCGCTCATACCTGGAGCGTACTCAGGATGCTTGACATTATCAATTGTTTACTTGACCACCTGAACTATTGAGGTCTAACGTCGACGGAGTTACTTGATGACATCAAACATCTGCACCCTGAAGCTCTGAAGCCCGAAGAAGGTCCTGACAGCCATGAGCACCCCCTCCCCCGCCGCCGCCCCGGCCGCCGGGCGACGGAACGAGACGGTCATCGTCTTCGCCCTGAGCCTCGCCGCCATGGTCGTGTCGATGATGCAGACCCTGCCGGTCCCGATCCTCGGCCTCATCCGCAACGACCTGGGCACGTCGACGGCCAACGTGAGCTGGGTCACCACCGCCACCCTGCTGTCGGCGGCCGTCTTCACCCCGCTCCTCGGCCGCTTCGGCGACCAGCACGGCAAGAAGCCCACCCTGGTGGCCGTACTCGGCGTCATGGTCGCCGGCTCCGTGATCGCCGCTCTGGCCACCTCACTCCCGCTGCTCATCCTGGGCCGGGTGCTCCAGGGAGCCGCCACCGCGATCTTCCCGCTGGCCCTCTCCGTCCTGCGCGAGGAGGTCCGGCCGCAGAAGCTGCCCGGCGCCATGGCACTGGTCAGCGGCACGCTCGCGTTCGGCAGCGGCCTGGCGCTCGTCGCCACCGGGCTGCTCACCTCCGGGTCCGGCGCGGACTACCGCAACGCCTTCTGGATGGCGACCGGCTTCGCGGCCCTCGCCCTGCTCGCGGTCGTCTTCCTGGTCCCCGCGACCCGCCACAAGACCGGCGGGCGCACCGACTTCCTCGGCGCGCTGACCCTCGGCATCGCGCTGCTGCTGCTCCTGCTGCCGATCTCCCAGGGCCACGAGTGGGGCTGGGCCTCCGCCCGTACGCTGGGCAGCTTCGCCGGCGCCGCCGTCATGACGGCCGTCTGGGTGCTCGTCGAGCGCAAGGTCCGCGAGCCCCTCGTCGACATGCGGATGTTCGTCCACCGCCCGGTGCTGATGGCCAACCTGGCCGGCATCCTCGTCGGCTTCGGCATGTTCGCGAACTTCCTGGGCGTCTCGTACCTCGTCCAGATGCCGAAGGCGCTCACCGGCTACGGCTTCGACGCGTCGATCCTGCGCGCCTCCGTGCAGTTCCTGCTGCCCGGCGCGATCGTCTCGCTGCTCGCCTCGCCCGTCGGCGGCCAGCTGGTCCGCCACCGCGGCCCGCGCGTGGCCCTGGGCCTGGCCGCCGCGCTCGGCGCCGCCGGCTTCGGCTGGCTCGCCCTGGACCACCAGCACAGCGCCTCGGTGATCGGCGCGGGCCTCGTCGTCGGCGCGGCCGTCAGCTTCGGCTACGCGGCCATGCCCGCCGTGATCATGTCCAGCGTGCCGCACCACCAGAGCGGCATCGCCAACGGCATCAACTCGATCTCCCGCTCCACGGGCAGCGCGATCGGCAGCGCCATCGTGACCACCATCCTGGCGTCCAAGACCATCGAGCACCTGCCCGCGGGCGTCCCCGCGCTGCCCGCCGAGTCCGGGTTCACCCTCACCTTCGGGATCGGCGCCGCGGCCTTCGCCCTGGTCGCCGTCATCAGCCGGTTCGGCCTTCGGGGCGGGCACGCGACCGTGGCCGCCGCAGCGACCCCGGCCGCAGCGCCGGCCGGTTCGAAGGAGCCGGTGGCGGCGGAGAAGGCCGACGCCGCCCGCTGACCCGCGTGTCGCACTCACCATGCGGGCCGCGCCGCCCCGCATGGTGAGTGCATGAAGGCTACGGACGTCATCGCCGACGGATTCGGACGCATCCGGGAGATCGTGCACGAGGCCGTCGAAGGGCTCCCCGCGGAGCGGCTCAACGCCCGCGTCGACCCTGCGGCCAATTCGATCACCTGGCTCGTCTGGCACCTCACCCGGATCCAGGACGACCACGTGGCGGACGCCGCGGATCTCGGACAGGTCTGGCGGACACAGGACTGGGCGGCCCGGTTCGCCCTCCCCCTGCCCGCCGGGTCGACCGGCTACGGCCACACCGCCCGGCAGGCCGGCTCGGTCGAGGTCGACTCCGGCGAGCTGCTGCTGGGGTACTACGACGCGGTCCACGAGCAGACGCTGCGGTTCGTCCGGCAGCTCGCCGCCACGGACCTGGACCGGGTGGTGGACGAGCGCTGGGACCCGCCGGTCACCCTGGGGGTGCGCCTGGTCAGTGTGCTGAGCGACGATCTCCAGCACGCGGGCCAGGCCGCCTTCGTACGGGGCCTGCTGGAGCGGAGCCAGGGGAACAGCGGGTAGAGGGGGGTCAGGAGGTCCCGTCCGTGCCGCTGCGGTCGTCGGGCGGCGGCAACTGCCCTCCGGTGGCCTGGTGGTAGTGGAGGTTGCCGCCCTGCACGGCGAAGAGGGTGGAGTGCTCCCGGGCCGTGTTCGACTGCACCCATACCCGGTGCTCGGCCGGCAGTCCGCTCTGCACGTGCGCGACCAGCTCGCGCAACTCGCTTTCGGAGTCGGGGTGTTCCTCCAGCAGCAGGAGCAGCCTGCGGCGCCACACGGGCTGCAGTTCCTCCCGGATCTCGTCCCCGCCGCCCGGTTCGGCGCGCAGGACGAGGACGGCGTCGTCGTCGAGCTGCGCCCCGATCGCGTGGCCGCGCGCCTCGCCGCCCCTCCCGAAGAGCCGGACGGCCCCGTCCCGGGCCCCCTGCCACATGTCGGTGGCCATGGCTCCGATCAGCGCGGTGGCCCCCGCCGTGGCGAGCGCCGTCACAGACTCGGCCAGCATCCGTCCTCCTGGGTTCGGCTCCGGGGGCGCGGCGCTGCCCGCGGTGGTCACCGGAACTCCCCACGCCCACAGCCAGGTTAACCCCATGCGGGCCGCCGGGCGCCGGCCGTGCGGGCCGCGGGAGCGGCGCCGCCGGCCGGATCCGCGCCCGGCGTGCGGCCGTCAGCCGCGGAAGGCCGCCTTGCGTTCCGGGGAGGCTTCGGCGAGGGCCTTGGTGACGCCTTCGACACCCTCCCGGAGCCCGTAGACGGGGGTGTCGGGCTGCTGGCGCCAGGAGTCGTCGAGGCCGCCGGCGTCGACGGTGTCGAAGCCGAGTTCCTCGATGAGGGCGCGGACGGCCTTCTTCCCCGCCTCGTCGTCGCCCGCGACCGGCAGCGCGATCCGGTCCGGGTCGCCCGCCGGGCGGTGCCGGTCGAGGATGTCCTGGGCGTAGGTGCCGTTGAAGGCCTTGATCACCGGGTGGCCGAGCGCGCGCTCGGTCCAGCGGCTCTCGGTGAGGCCCTCGTCCTCGACGCCGGCGATCCGGCCGTCGCGCTGCTGGGGGTAGTAGTTGCCGGTGTCGATGACGGTGAAGCCGTCGGCGGCCTCGTCGAAGAGGCCGGAGGGCAGGTCCGGCACGTTTTTGAAGGGGATGGTGACCACGACGATCTCGGCGCCGCGGGCCGCTTCGGCGACGGTGACGGGGGTGGCGCCGGTCTCCTCGGCGAGGGCGGTCAGGGTCTCGGGTCCGCGCGAGTTCGCCACGGACACGTCGTGTCCGAGGGCCGTGAGGCGGCGGGTGAGGTTGCCGCCGATGTTGCCCGCGCCGATGATGCCGATCTTCATGAGCTCTCCAGTGCATACGGGATCAGGTCTCGCGTCGGTGCGAACTCCCCCGATCGGCGCGGCATTCCACCGGGTGGCCCTTGTCCTCCGGACGAGCGACGTGATCTGGCCGTCGTACGGGGACGGGACGGAGCGCGGCGGCCCGTGCGGCATACCCGTCGCGCCCACCGGCATGACTTTTCGGCCATTTCCCGCATTCCGAGAACCGCACGCTTTCGTCGCCGGCACCTCCGCGTCCGGGACCGACCCGCGTACGCGAGGGGGCCGGGACCCCGTCCGGGTCCCGGCCCCCTCGTCCGCGCTATTGCCGCTTAGGCTCCGCTGGCCTTCAGCATGTCCTCGCGCTCGACGATCTTCACGCGCTCGCGGCCCTGGGGCTCTCCGAGCGCCTTCTCGGCGGCGTCCAGCCGGTGCCAGCCTTCCCACGTCGTCCAGCGGACGCCGCGCTCGGCGAGGAAGGCCTCGACGGCCTCCGGCGCGGGCGCGGCGGGGGTGAGCAGACGGCCGTCCGCGTGGTCGGCCAGCAGGTTCGCGACGGTCTCGTTCGCGTCGCCCTTGGTGTGGCCGATCAGGCCGATCGGACCGCGCCGGATCCACCCGGTCACGTACGTCGAGGACAGGTGGCCGCCGGCCTCGATCACGCGGCCGCCCTCGTCCGGGACCGTGCCCGACTCGACGTCCCAGGGGAGCTTGGGCAGCTCGTCGGAGAGGTAGCCGACGGCCCGGTACACGGACTGGACGTCCCAGTCGGTGAACTGTCCCGTGCCCTTGACGTTGCCGGTGCCGTCGAGCTCGGTGCGCTCGGTGCGCAGCCCGACCACCTTGCCGTCCTCGCCGAGCACCTCGGTGGGCGACTCGAAGAAGTGCAGGAACAGCTTGTGCGGCCGGTCACCGATGTCCCGGATCGCCCAGTTCTCCAGGGTCTTGGCGACCATGTCGGCCTGCTTGTTGGAGCGGCGGGTCGTGATCGAGCCCTCGTCGTAGTCGATGTCCTCGGGGTTGACGATGACCTCGATGTTGGGCGAGTGGTCCAGCTCCCGCAGCTCCATGGGGCTGAACTTGGCCTGGGCCGGGCCGCGGCGCCCGAAGACGTGCACTTCGAGGGCCTTGTTGGCCTTGAGGCCGTCGTAGACGTTCGGCGGGATCTCCGTCGGCAGCAGTTCGTCGGCCGTCTTGGCGAGGATGCGCGCGACGTCGAGGGCTACGTTGCCGACGCCGAGCACGGCGACCTTCTCCGCCTCCAGCGGCCAGGTGCGCGGGACGTCCGGGTGGCCGTCGTACCAGGAGACGAAGTCGGCGGCGCCGTAGGAGCCGTCGAGCTCGACGCCCGGGATGGTGAGGGCGCGGTCCGCCGTGGCGCCGGTGGAGAAGATCACGGCGTCGTAGAAGGAGTGCAGCTCGTCGAGGCCGATGTCGTTCGGGTAGTCGACGTTCCCGAAGAGGCGGACCTGCGGCTTGTCGAGCACCTGGTGAAGGGCCGTGATGATGCCCTTGATCCGCGGGTGGTCCGGGGCCACGCCGTAGCGGATCAGGCCGAAGGGCGCGGGCATCCTCTCGAAGAGGTCTATGGACACACCGGGCTCGGCGGCGGCCTCGGACTTCAGCAGCGCGTCGGCGGCGTAGATTCCGGCGGGGCCGGCGCCGACGATCGCTATTCGCAGAGGTCGAGGCATGGCAATGGTTCCCTTCGAGCGACAGCACGGTGGATCACAGGGGGATCAAAGGGAACCTTAAACTAAGGCAATCCTTACCCAGCACCCGGCATCGGCTTATGACCCCATAATCACAACTTATGGCCTCTCCAAGAGATCCTTGGACCCGGGAAGGCTGCCACCGCGTGCGCCGCTCCGGCACTGGTCCGCTGCTTCGGCGCCTGATGTCGGCCGGACCGGGGAGCGGGAGCTGCTCGCCGCCTGCGTCCTGACCGACCCGGAGATCTCCGGCGGGCACGACGAGGTCGGCGACCTCGGCAACGCTGGTCTCCCCGCACCTGCCCGAGGAGCTCGTCAAACGGAACTCGCTGGTCAGCGGTCACGCCAGCTGACAGACTGAAACCGCTTGATCACCCCAGGAGGACACATGGCAGACGAGACAGACACCCCGCAGGACGAATCCCCGGCCGAGGCGGCCAAGCGCAAGTTCCGGGAGGCGCTGGAGCGCAACGCCGCGAATGCCCAGTCCCAGCAGGCGCATCAGAGTCGCGCGAAGGTCCAGGGTGCGAGCAGCGGTCCCGGCGGCAAGAACAAGAAGGTCCGCCGCAAGACCGGCTGACCCTCGGACACGAGGAGCTCAGTCTCGCCGTCACGGGCGGCGGGACCGGGCCACTCCGTGACATTGGGCCACTCGGGTGAGTGGGGATAACCAGGAGCGCCTACAGCAGTTGATCAGCTCGCCCGCCGAGGGCGGCTATCTCATGCGACAGTGCGACAGAAGGATCCCCCACATGTTCAAGAAGTTCATGGCCACCGCCGCGGTCACCGCCTCCGTGCTGGGAGCGGGCGCCGCAGTAGCCACCCCGGCGATGGCCATCGGCAACGACAACGGCGTCAACACCGTCAACGGCAACGGCTCCGCGCAGATCTACGGCAACCAGGAGACCGAGGGCAAGATGAGCCCGCAGCTCAGCGCTGTCCAGGGCTCCCTTAACAAGCTCTGCATCGGCCTGCCGGCCAAGGTCAACGCCCAGTCCCTGTTCGCGGTGCTCGCCAACGTCGGCGTCCAGGACGTCAACGTGCTGTCCAACCCGCAGAACCAGCAGTGCGCCGAGAACTCCACCCAGGCCAAGGGCGACGAGTCGGCCTCGCACATCCTCAGCAACATCCCGGTGCTCTCCGGCAACCTCTCCGCGGGCAGCTGATCCGCTGACCGAGCGCCGGCGTGGCAGACCACGCCGGCGCTGCGTCGTTTTCAGCGGGAGGAGCGCAGTGCGGTGGCCAGCGCGGTGGCGAGCTGGGCCCGGGAGCGTACGTCGAGCTTCTGGTAGATACGGGTCAGCCGTGCCTCCACGGTCTTCACGCTAAGGAACAGCTTCGCCGCGGCCTCCTGGTTGCTGGCCCCCTGGCTGACGAGCAGCGCGAGGCGGGTCTCGGCCTCCGTCAGGGCAGCGACCGCCGCCGTCTTGGCACCGCCCCCCTCGCCCGGAGCCGGCTCCCTGGAGAGTTCAGTCCACGGGGCCGCCCCGGCCTGCTGGAACACCTGGGCCGCGGCCTGGAGTGCGGCGCGCGCGGGTGCGCGGCGCCGGCGGCGGCGTTCCACGCGGGCGAGCGCGAGCAGCGTACGGCCCCGCTCCAACGGCAGCCGCAGGGTCGCGAACCGCTGCGCCGTCGCCTCCAGCAACTGCACGGCGCCGTCGGCCTCGCCCTGTGCGGACAGGCACAGGCCCCGGGCCCGGTCCATCGCGGCGACGACCCCGGTGCGGCCGAGGCCGCGGGCGACGGGACGGACGGAGTCGATCAGCCGGGTGGCCTCCTCGGTCGCGTCGGCGGCGACCAGGGCCTCGGCGAGCTCCCCGTGCCAGCGCAGGATCGAGGGGTCCACCACCTTCTGCGCGGCTTCGAGTTCGGCGACCCGGCGCAGGGTGGCGACGGCCTTCGCCGCCTCTCCCGTGGCCAGTTCGACGAGGCCGAGCGCGTGCAGGTTCCGGGAGAGGAAGACCTGGTCGTGCTCCTCCTGCGAGGCCTGGATGCCGCGCCGGGCGTAGCTGGCGGCGCGTGCGAAGCTCCCGCCGGTGGCCTCGGCCATCGCGGAGACGTACCAGGCGGGGCCGGGCGAAAGGCCCGCCTCGATCGTCAGCTCCAGCGCCTGGCGGGCGCGGGCGGAGGCGGCCGCGCACCGGCCGCTGCGCAGTTCGACCTCGGTGAGGCTGCGCAGGACCTCGAAGACGTCCTCGGCGGATCCGGTGCGCTGGACGGCGGGCAGCAGGGCCATCAGCTGGCGGCGGGCGTCGTCGAGGCGGTCGTCGAACAGGGCGTGCCGTACGGCGAGGTACTGGGGCGCGTTGCGCATGCCGAGCGGCACTTCGGGGGCGGGCAGGGCGAGCGCCTCGGCGAGGATCGCCTCGGCGCCCGGGTCCCCGAGGATGCGGCCCATGCGGGCCCGTACGGTCAGTGCCATGGCCTCGGCCACCTGGTCGCCGCCGAGCGCGGCGAGGGCCCCGGCCCGGGCCGCGGCGTCGCGCGAGCGGACGGGGTCGCCGTCGCTGAGGTTGTGCTTCGTGGCGATCCGCAGCTGGACGGCGGCCTGGAGCGAGGGGTCCCCGGCGGCGTCGTCCATGGCGCACGCGAAGGTCTCGTCGAGGGCTCCGAGTGCCTGGCCGGCGGCGTCGATGACGGCGAGCCGGGCACGGACCCGGTCGGCGGGTGAGGCGTCGCGGGCCAGGACGGCGCGGGTGGCGCGGCGCGCGAGGTCGGCGCGGCCGGCCCAGCCGGCGTCCTCGGCGGCGGTGACGAGGCGGACGAGCTGTTCCCCGGCCAGGTGGGAGGGCGTACGTTCGGCGGCGAGCAGGCCGAGTTCGGCGGCGAGGGCCCGCTGGCCGCGGCGCCTGCAGACCGCGGCGGCCCCGGTGATCTCCGAGGCGAGCCACTGGTCGGGGGTGTCCACGGCCAACGCGCGGTGGCGTACGGCCTGGACGGGGTCGTCGACGGCGGCGGCCAGCGCGGCGTGCCCGGCGGCGCGCTCGGGCCAGCCCGCGTCCGCGGCGAGCGCGGTGGGCAGGGCGCCGGCGGTGAACTCGACGGTCCCGTCCTCCCCGACCCTGACCAGCGCGGCCCGTTCCGCCTCGGCCAGCTCGGCCTCCGCGTCGGGGCGCCCGGCCCGGCGCAGCAGGGCGGTGGTCGGGCGGGCGGCGAGGGCGGCGAGCAGCAGGGTGCGGCGGGCCTGGGCGGGGGCCTCGGCGAGCAGGCGGCGGGCCACCTCGCGGGCCTGGCCGGAGACGGGCAGGGTGTCGGCGTGGTGGGCGCCGGTGTCGCGGGATCCGGCGGCCTCGGCGAGGGAGTGCCCGAGGGCCAGGGCGAGGCGGGGGTTGCCTCCGCTGGCCTGGTGGATGCGTCCGGCGAGGCGGGCGGGGAGGCCGTGGCGGACGAGGAGTTCGGCGATCTCGTCGGCGCCGAGCGGTGGTACCCGGATCGCGGGTGTACCGGCGCCGCAGAGGGGTTCGCCGACGGACGTGCCGCCCTGGACACATTCGGCGACGAGGACCCGGACGCGCGGCGGGGTGAGGCGCAGGGCGAAGCGGAGCAGGTCGGTGCTCTCGGCGTCGAGCCACTGGGCGTTGTCGAGGACGAGCAGGACGGGGTGGCGGGCGGCGAGCGTCCGGAGCACCTCGACGACGGCGAGGCGCAGGGCGACGTGGTCGCGGCCGTCGCGGGGGGCGTCCGCCTCGCGGCGCAGGAGGGCGATCGCGGTGCGCTGGGGGCCGGAGAGGCGTTCCAGGGCGGCGGCGGGGACGGTGGCCAGGAGGGCCGCGGCGGAGGCTTCGGGGATCCATTGGTCGGCGGCCTCGGGTGCGAGGCGCAGCACGGTCTCGCGGCGCGATTCGGCGGCCGCCGCGACGGCGCGTACGACCTCGGTCTTGCCCGCGCCGGCCGGACCGGTGAGCAGCGCCCGGCCGTGCGCGGTGAGCGCGCGGTCGACCGCTTTGACCAGTTCGCCCTGTCCGACACTTGTGTCAGCGTGCCCCGTCGCCGCCACCACGCACAGCCACCAGCCTCTCGGTCCCCAGCCCCTGTGCCTTCCCTGTGACGCGACAATACGAGGTCGGATGCCGGGTGAACACGGATTGTGACGCAGAAATCAGTCAGGCGGCTGGAAAAGCCGGCGGGCCTGCCGATACGAGGTGTATCGGCAGGCCCGCTGGTTCACTTGGTCCGTACTTTCGGCCCGTCAGGCCGGGTGGAGAACCGGATCAGAAGCCGAGGCCCCAGGAGTCGATGTAACCGGTGTCGGCGGAGTACACGTCCTGGACGCGCAGCTGCCAGGTGCCGTTGGCGGGCAGCGCCGAGGCGTTGACCGTGTAGGTGTCGGAGACGTTCGCGGCGCTGTCGCTCGACGAGGAGTTCTTCAGGCGCTGGACGACCGCACCGCCGGGACCGACCAGGTCGATCACGACGTCACCGCGGTAGCTGTGCTTGACGTCGACGTACACCTTGAGCGCGGCCGGGGCGTTGCCGGCGCGGCCCGAGACGGTGATGGAGGAGGAGACGGCTCCGCCGTTGTCCGGGATCGCCACGTCGGTGGTGTTCTCGTACGTGGGGGCGGGCCCGGAGGTCACGGCGGCGACGGTCGCGGCCGCGTCGGCGAGGCCGGTGCCGCAGCCACCGGTGCAGATGCCGGCCAGCGGGCGGGCGTTGGCCTTGATGGCCGACTCGACCTGCGCCGGGGTCAGCGAGGGCTTGGCGGCGACGAGGAGCGCGGCGAGGCCCGCGATGTGCGGGGCGGCCATGCTGGTGCCCTGGTAGGGCTTGTAGATCTCGGCGCCGGGGGTGGTGGTGCCGGCGTTGAGGCTGGAGAGGATGCCGTTCTCGGGGGTGGTGACGGTGCCGGGGGTGTCCGTGGCGCGTCGGGTCTCACCGCCCGGGGCGGCGACGTCGATGATCGCGCCGTAGTTGGAGTAGAAGGAGCGGTCGCCGGTGCGGTTGGTGGCGGCCACGTTGATCACGTTGTTGCAGCTGGCGGGCGAGAAGCCTGCCGCGTCGGCGTTGCTGTTGCCGGCGGCCACGACGACGGTCGTGCCGCGGCCGACGGCGGCGTTGATGGCGTTCTGGTAGGTGGCGGTGCAGGCACCCGAGCCACCGAGGCTCATGTTGATGACCTTGGCGGGGGTGGCGTTCGCCGGGACGCCCGCGACGGTGCCGCCGGACGCCCAGGTGATGGCGTCGACGATGTCCGAGGTGGCGCCACCGCACTTGCCGAGCACGCGGACGGGCTGGATCTTCGCGTTGTACGCGATGCCCGCGACGCCCTTGGCGTTGTTGGTGGCCGCGGCGATGGTGCCCGCGACGTGGGTGCCGTGCCAGGAGGAGTTGCTGGCGGTGGAGCCGGTGCCGCACTCGCCGGCGGCGCTCCAGTCACCCTGGTCGGCGGGGTTGTTGTCGCGGCCGTTGCCGTCACGGGCGGCGGTGGCGTTGCTGATGAAGTCGTAGCCCGCGACGATGTTCGGGGCGACGTCCGAGTGGGCGACGTAGCCGGTGTCGATCACGGCGACGGTGACGCCGGAGCCGGTGGTCTTGTCCCAGGCGGCCGGGACGTTCATGCCGGCGGTGGGCTCGAAGAGGTCCCACTGCTTGGCGTACTCGGTGTCGTTCGGGGTGGCCAGCGCGTAGGCGCGGGAGTCCGGCTCGACGTAGGCGACGTCCGGGTCGGCTCGGAACTGGTCCATCACCTTGGCGGCGTCGGCGGGAGAGCCGAGGCTGACCAGGGCGGCACCGGTGCCGAGGCGGCGGTCGAACTTGGCCTTCTTGCCGGCCTTCTTGCCCTTGGCGGCGGCGTCGTCCGCGGCCGCGGTGTTGGAACTGGCCTCGGAGGCGGAGGCCTTGTATCCGACGATGAGGTTCTCGACCGGAGCGGCGGACGCGGTGGCGGCCGGAGCGGCGGCGGGGTCCGAGGTGGCCAGCGCCATGGAGGTGGTGGCGGAGCCGGCGAGCAGCGTGACGGAGATCGCCACCACGGATATGAGCCTACGTCTGGATGCGTGCACGGTGTTCCCTTCGCGGGCCGATTCCGGGCAGGCCGGAGCGGCCGGTCGGTGCAGTGTGGGAGGTGACTGGCGGCTGCGGGGCCGGGAGCGAGCTGGTCAAACTCGTCCCGGCCGCCGCGCGCCACGTTGCCCCGGCCTCGACGGCGGGGCAGGGCAACGGCGGTACCGGCGATTCCCCCTGGTTGAACGGCATCATGCCATGTGGGGTTGGCGTGTCGACCGCTGGGTCAGGAAGATCGCCGGTGGGCAGACAGTAGGCAACACGGGGATGAACTGGATACGGGGAAAACCCTTGTCCGCGCCCTGCCCCTCCCCCGCGGGTCCCTCGGCGGGCGCCGGGCTCCCCCCGGCGGCCGGTCCCGCGTCATTCCCCTGCCGCCTCCCGGCGGGGCGGGAAGAGCTTGCGGAAGTACGTCCAGCTCGTTTCGTTCGGCTCGGTCCACTTGTCCGGGGCGTGGGCGAACTCGGGATGCCGGGCGGCGATGTAGTCGCGGGTCCGCTCGGGGACCTCCGCGTAGGAGCCGAGCTTGCGGCCGCGGCAGTGGAAGGTGAGGCCGCCGGGGCGAGCGCCCTGTTCCATCCAGGGCAGCCACGGGGACATCCGGGTCCAGGACATCGTCGAGGGGACGCTCGGCTCCTCGGTGGTGAGGACGGTGGCGGGCGCGAAGAACTGGAAGAGCTCCAGCGCCCGATAGGTGTCGTCGGCCGAATTGTCCGGGTATTCCTCGACCGGCAGCGGCGAGGGATAGGCCAGCGGGATCTCCAGGCTGAAGCAGATCTGGTCGCCCAGCTCCGTCATGGGGACCGGGAAGGGCCGCCACTTCTGGTTCGCCGGATCGTTCCAGACGTGCACCACCGGCTTGCCGCCCCAGCTCTCCAGGATCTCCCGGGTCCGGGGGTCGAGGTAGAAGGCGGCTTCCCTGGACAGCAGCTGGTAGCCGCCGCTCTCCTCGTCCGGGACGAGCCGGGCGACATTGAGCCCTTCGAAGCCGAAGAGGCGCTGGTAGGGCTCGCCGGGGGCCCAGGAGTGGACGTCGCCGGACCACCAGAAGGTCACCTCCTCGCCGTCGAGCGAGGCGCGGGTGCGGGCGAGGGCGTGCAGCAGCTCGACGGGTGTCATGGCGGATGTCATACGCCGTACTGTGCGCGGCCGCCGCGCGGACCGGCAAGCGGCCGCACGGACAAATCCCCCGCCGGTTCGGCCGGTTCGCCCGGGACGGCCCTCCGGCCGGGGCCGCCCGGTCTCCCGGGAAGGCGGATCTTGTGCACATAAATCGCCATCCAGGGCGAATCATTGCGCTTGGTGCCCGCCCTGCGGATGCAAGGTTGACGACGCTCTCGCCACGGGCGACGGTGACCGCCATGGGGAACGAACGCCGACTTCTCGCTCTCGTCATCTGCCTGGTCCTGGGCAGCGGGCTCACCGCCGCCGTGCTCGGGGCCTCGCGAGCGGCCGGACCCCACGCGGGGATGACGACGGCCGGTCCGGCCCCTTCCGACTACGTGGACATATCGGAGGTTCCACGCACCCCCGGCCCGGCGGCCGCCGCGGGCCCCGACGCCTCGGCCGGCTCGGTGGTCGTGCAATGCGGCCGAAACGAGCAGGGCCACTACAACGAGGACAACCTGGTGGTCTCGCCCGGGCTGCGGGCGGGCGCCCACCACACGCACGCGTACGTGGGGAACCTCTCCACGGACGCGATGTCGACCGACGCCTCCCTGGACGCGGCCGCCACCAGTTGCCCGGGCGGCGACCGGTCGACGTACTACTGGCCGGTCCTGCGCCGTCCGGACCGGCCGGGCACGCGTCCGCACGAGAGCTCGGCCAGCCACGGCAACACCGGCGAGATCCTGCCGGAGGCCTCGGTACGGGTGGAATTCCGCGGCAGTCCCGTGAGCAAAGTGGTGGCGATGCCCCGGTTCCTGCGGGCGATCACCGGCGACGCCGTCGCGTACACGGCGGACAGCGACGCCGACGTCCGGGCCCGCTGGGGCTGTTCCGGCTCCCCCGACCGGCCCACCACCCGCTATCCGCGCTGCCCCGCGGGAGAGCGCGTCACCCGCACCCTCACCTTCCCGAGCTGCTGGAACGGCCTCGACACCATCAGCGCCGGACACCGCTCGCACCTGCGGTTCCCCTCGGCGAAGGGCGTATGCCCGCAGGACACCTTCCCCGTGCCCGAGCTCCGGATCTCCCTGGCCTACGAGGTCCCCGCGGGGGTGCCCGTCGCGCTCGACTCCTTCCCCGAGCAGCGGCACAGCCCGAAGACGGACCACGCGATGTTCGTGAACGCGATGACCGACCCGCAGATGGGCGCCGTCGTCGACTGCCTCAACTCGGGCCGTACCTGCCGGATGTGACCGGCCCACGGGAGCGGCGCCACAGGAGCGTCGCACCCGAGTGACGCACGCCACATGAACCGCAGGGGCCCGGGCAGCGTGTTCCGACCGCATCACGTAAGCGAGGAAGACGGAGAGGGTGAGATGGCCGGACCACTGTGGCCCCGCACTCGGCGGGGCTCGACCGATGAGGCACTGATCAAGTCGGTGTACGAGGAGCACGGCCACGCCCTGCTCGCGTACGCCACCCGGCTGACCGGGGACCGGGCCGCCGCCGAGGATGTCGTCCAGGAGACGCTCATCCGGGCCTGGCGGCACTCCGAGGTCCTGGTCAATGGAAAGGGCTCGGTGCGCGGCTGGCTGCTGACGGTGGCCCGCAACATCATCACGGACCGGTACCGGGCCAAGGCGGCCCGGCCGCCGGAGGTCTCCGGGGCTTCGGCCGCTCCCCCGGTGGAGGCGGACCACGCCGACTCCGTGGTGGACACGATGACGGTCCTCGGGGCTCTCGACCAGCTCTCTCCGGAACACCGGGACGTCCTGAAGGAGTTGTACTACCGGCAACTCAGCGTCGCGGAGGCCGCGGACAGCCTCGGTATCCCGGCGGGGACGGTCAAGTCTCGTTCGCACTACGCGCTCAAGGCGCTGCGCGACGTCTTCCGGGACAGCGGCATCAAGGACAACGGCGATGGCAGACGAGCGGGCAGGCCGCCCCAGCAGCCCGCCGGACTGCGTGAGGTGGTGGCATGAACCGGCAGCGGCACGAGGAGGAACTGCTCGGTCCGTACGTGCTCGGCGTCCTGGACGCGGAGGAGCTCCGCCGGGTCGAGGAACACATGAGCGGATGCGTGCAGTGCCGGGAGGAGGTGGCCGCGTTGCGCGAGATGGAAGCGGCACTGGGTGAGGTGCCCGACGAGGCGTTCTTCGACGGACCGCCGCAGGGCGGGGACCTGTTGCTCCAGCGCACGCTGCGGGAGATGCGCGGCGAGCGCGACCGCGCGCGCCGGCGCGGCCTGGGAATCGCCGGGCTGGCCGCGGCGGCCTCACTGGCCGCCGTGTTCTGGGCCGGTACGCAGATGGGGGCGGGAGATCCGGATGTGGTGGCCCTGCCTCCGCAGCCTTCCGTGACGGCGTCGGCGGACCCCTCGCAAGGCCCCGGGACCAAGAACCTCTCGGCGACCGATCCGGCCACGGGCACGCGGATGACCGTACGGATGACTCCCGCCATGAAGTGGGTACGGGTGCACGCCGCGGTCACCGGGCTGCCACCGGGCGAGCGGTGCCGGCTGGTCGTCGTCGCCAAGGACGGTACGCGCTCCACCGCCGGCAGCTGGGTCGTGGGCAGCGCGGAGAACGGCGAGGGCAAGGGCGCGTCCCTGGACGGCTCGGCGGCCGTCGCCCCGGCGGACGTCAAGGCGATCATGGTCGAGAACGAGGCGGGCAGGGCATTCGTGTCCGTACCGGTCTGACCGGAGCGCGGCGCGGACCGCAGCGGACCGCGGCGCGCCTGACGGCGTGACGGAGCCCGGGAGCATATCCAGCTCCCGGGCTCCTGTTTGCCACCCAATTGCGCACACCGGCGGCGTTTAAGAGTCGCGGATCATTCTTAGATCGACGTGTTCTGCCTTTGAACTACCGCGCCACGAGGAGAGGCGCAGAGGGGACTTGAACCCCCATCCATCGATGATCGTCCGCGCTCGGTCGATCCGGTGTTCGGCGGCGAATACTGAGACTGGAGCAAGAATCTGAGATTAAGGGGCCGCCTCTACCAGCTTGGGCCACCCCGGCTCGCAATGCCGGGGGAGGGATTCGAACCCCCAACTGACACCCCTGTTCAGCTTCAACATCAGTTTCAGCTTGCGCTCTCGCGCACCCCCCGCGCTCGCGGGGGGCGATCTCGGGGCTACCTGAACAGGTAGCCGAACACCGCGTCCCCGACCCGCTGGTCGGTGACCTCGGCGCTGTTGGCCTCCTCGCGGGCGAACTTGACGGCCTGCTGGAGCTTCTCCACGCGGTCGAGCAGCTCGTTCACCCGCCGGGCCGGGAGCGCGCCGGAGAACTTCACCGTCGTCCAGTAACCGACCGGGACGTCCTCGTAGTAGACCTCGACCTGCGCCGGGTGCTTCTCGGTCGCCTCGGCCTTGACGTGGTTGCGCGGCACCTTCTTGGTGCGGATCGTGCGCACCGGGTCCGTCTTCCAGGAGTCCGTGGAGGGGTCCAGGTTCCAGGACTCGGACGCGTCCAGTACCGGCAGCTTCCGGACGAAGGTGTGCATGTCCGTGAGCTGCTTCTCCAGGAAGAGCAGGTAGGGCACGGGCACCTGCGCCAGCAGGACGGTGCCGTCCACGACGACGTCGGCTGCCGCGGTGCGGTTCGCCCAGTCCTTGGTCGCCGTCACGTCGAACAGCCGCGTCAGGGTGCCGGCCGTGGCCCGCAGCACGTCCTCCGCCTTGACCTGGACCCGCGTGGACTCGGGCGGCAGCTGCTCGCCCTCCTCGTCCTTGGGCTGGTAGGTCCGCGAGATGCCGGCCAGCAGGGCGGGCTTCTGGACGTCGTGGTGAGCCTGCGAAAGCTCCTGGAGGGACTTGGACTTGACGCCCTTTTCCACTGCGATGATCTGATTCAGCTTCGGCACGCGCTGAACCTAACAGGCGGCGGTGCCGCCCGTATATTCGAATATCGCCCGTGCGTCCCGGCGGACCGGGGCGACCGGCTTCCGACGCAGGACGATCATCACATTGCGGTCCATGACATCCTGTGACGTCACAACTCGCCGGACGGGATCGGCGGACGTCCGGGGAATATGGGGAAGGTCCATGAGGCTCTGCTTCCTGGTGGAGGAGCACTACCGCCACGACGGCATGCCGAACGAGGTGATCGGGCAGCTCAGCGCGTGGGGGCACCAGGTCGACGTGGTGCGGCCGGGGGGCTCGCTGCTGCGCATGACGGAGGCGGTGCGGGCGGGCGCGCACGACGCCTGGGTGCTCAAGACGGTCTCCGGCGGCCCGGGGCTGACCCTGCTCGAAGCCGCGGCGGCGACCGGGATGACCACCGTCAACGACGCCCGGTCGATCCGGGGCGTACGGGACAAGGCGCTGGCCGCCGCCATCGGCCGCGCCCTGGGCCTTCCGCTGCCCCCGACGTACGCGGCGGCATGCCCCGAGCTGCTGAGGGAGATACCGGAGGCGGAGTACCCCCTCGTCGTCAAGCCGGCCGACGGGAGTTCCGGGCGGGCCGTGCACCTGGTGTCCTCACCGGAGCGGCTGGAGTCGCTGCTCCCCGTCCTCGCGGGCGAGGGCCTGCTCATCGCCCAGCCGTACGTGCCCAACTCGGGCACCGACATCAAGGTGTACGGGGTCGGCGGGGAACTGTTCGCCACCGAGCGATGCTCCCCGCTGAACCCGGACCCGTCGGTGCGCGAGCGCCGCGTGCCGCTGTCGGCGGAGGTCGCGGCGATCGCCGAACAGGTGGGAGCGGTGTACGGGCTCGACCTGTACGGGGTGGACGTACTGCTGGGTCCCGACGGGCCCGTGGTCGTCGACGTGAACGACTTCCCGAGCTTCCGTCAGGTGCCCGACGCGGCGGCGCGGGTGGCCCGGGCGGTGCTGGAGCTGGCGCGCACGGGCGGCTCCGCGCCTCCGCCCGCGGCGCCGGCGCCCCCCTACGCGCTGCCCGTCTCGATACCGGCGCAGATGTCCGCCCGGGCGGGGGACGGCGCGTGAGGATCGGACTGATCACGCCGGAACCGGAGCATCCGCTGCTTGCGGCGACGTCCGCGCTGCTGGCGAAGGAGCACGTCGTCGATGCGCTCGACCCGGCCGGGACGGACCCCGCCGCGGCCTTGGCCGGCACGCCGCCTGCCGACGTGTACCTGCTGAAGTCGCGTACCGGGCGGGCACTGGACCTGGCGCGGGACCTGGAGCGGCGGGGCGTCCCCGTCGTCAACACCGCGGCGGCGACCGCACTGTGCCAGGACCGTACGGCGATGGCGGAACTCGCCCTGCGGGCCGGACTGCCGTTCGCCGCCACCCGCACCGTCGGCGCCCTCTCCGCATGGGCCGCCTCGGACACCGCGCTCTCCTCCCCCGTGGTGGTCAAGAGCCGGTACAGCCGCCGGGGTGACCTGGTGGCCCGGGTGGACGACCCGGCGCGGCTGCGGGAGTTGGCGGCGGCCTGGCCGCAGGAGCCGGTGGTGGTGCAGGAGTTCGCGCCCAACAGCGGCTGGGACCACAAGCTGTGGGTGATCGGGGACCAGGTCTTCGCGGCCCTGCGCCGTTCCGAGCTCTCGCCCGGCGGGCGGGGCCCCAGCCTGCCGCTGGCCGCCCACGAACTGCCCGCCGGGTGGGCCGGTCTGGTCCGGGCCGTCGGCGCGGCGTTCGCGCTGGACGTCTACGGCGTGGACATCATCGACGCCGGCGGCGGCACACCGCTGATCGTGGACGTGAACGCCTTCCCCGGTATCCGCGGCCAGTCGGGCGCCCCCGAGGCCCTGGCGGCCCTGGCCCTGCGACGGGCCGCCGGCGGGCCCGGCTAGCGCGACTGGGGTGTCGCGCCGCCCACGGCCCGGCGCATCGGGGCCGACGTGAACCTGGTGGCCGTGCCCGGGGAGTTGTCGTACGCGACGGCGGCGGGGCTCGGCTGCCGGTTCGCGACGGCCTTCCGCGCGGTGGTCGCGCGCGGACGGGTGGCGGCGGGCGAGTGGGTCGCCGTGCACGGCTGCGGCGGGGTGGGGCTCTCGGCGGTGATGATCGCGGCGGCGGCCGGGGCGCGGGTGGTGGCGGTGGACACGGCGCCCGAAGCGCTGGAGCTGGCGCGTCGGTTCGGCGCCGCGCACTGCGTGGCCGCGGGCGTGGACACGGCGCAGGCCGTGCGGGAGCTGACCGGCGGGGGCGCGCATCTCTCCCTCGACGCCCTGGGCTCGCCCGCGACGGCCGTGGCCTCGGTGGGCGGGTTGCGCCGACGGGGCCGGCACGTGCAGGTCGGGCTGCTGCCGGGGGTGGCCGGGGCGGCGGCCCTGCCGATGGACCGGGTGATCGGATGGGAGCTGGAGATCCTCGGCAGTCACGGGATGGCGGCGCACGCCTACCCGCCGATGCTGGAGCTGGTCCGGGCCGGAGTGCTCCGCCCGGACCTGCTGGTCACCTCGACGATCCCGCTCGACGCGGCCCCGGCGGCGCTCGCCGCGATGGGCACGGCCCCGGGGCGCGGGGTCACGGTCATCCTGCCGCGATCGGGCGCGGCGCGCTGAGCCACGATCCCCGCGTCGAACACAGGAACGTGGCGGGGACGGTCGGATGGCGGGCGTGAGGTCCAGCGGCAGGGCGACGGCCGCGCCGCGCGCCTCGGAGATTCCGCAGAACCCCAACCGGGGCCCAACCCGCCGCCGACCGGCTCACGTCCCGACGATGGACCGGAAGCCGACGCCGTTCGACCCGAAGGACCCGTCGATCCCGAAGGTCACCCTGCCGCCGCTGCGGGCTCGCGATCCAACCGCCATAAAACAACGGCATTGCGGCTAAGCGGCCGGCAGGCCCGTCACGTCCTGGACATGGCGCAGGCTCGGTTCCAGCAGGACCGTGTGGAGCTGCTGGAAGACCTGGCGGGCCGCCACCGCGTTCCAGTCCGCCGGCAGGAGTTCGGTCGGCAGGCCGGGGTCGAGGTACGGAAGGCGGCGCCACTGGGTGAGCAGCGGCACGTAGTGGCGGAACGCCCGCGCGGGGTCCGGCTGCGCACCGGCGCTCAGCAGCGCCTGGGCCACGGGCGCGTAGGCGTCGGTGAAGGCCGCGTACTGCTTCTGGATCGCGGGGAAGTCCCACCACGAGCTCACCGTCTCGGGCAGGTCGCTGAAGGCGGCGTACTCGGCGGCGGCGAACAGGTGGACGTAGTCGCTGAGTCCGAGGCGTTCGAGCATGCCGCGCGCGTCGTCGAGCAGCCGTCCGGGCGCCAGCCACACCCCGGGGGCGATGTTGCCGAAGCCGAGCCAGGTCAGCCGGGTGCGCAGCTGGTAGCGGTGGGAGCGCTCGGACTCCGGTACGGAGAAGACCGCCATGGCCCAGCCGTCGGCCAGGTCGGCGGGTTCGAGGCTGGCGAAGATCCGGCGGTCGCCCTCGTCGAAGACGGGGTGGGCGGCCGGGCTGAGGCGGTACCCGGTGGCGCCCCGGCGCTCCGGTTCGAGGACTCCGCGCTTCTTGAGGCGGGAGATCGCCGAGCGTACCGCCGGGCCGTCGACGTCCAGTTCTCCCATCAGCGTGATCAGGTCCGCGATGGAGATCCAGCCGCCGAGGCGGCGCAGGAACGCCCCGTAGACCGTGTTGATCAACGAGCTGGGCCGAAGGGGGCTGTCCGACATGATCGCCTTCCGTTGTACGCGGTCGCGATCATATCGGGGCCCCCTTCGGACTACGCGGGCAGCGGCGAGCGCGCGTACGCGCCGGAGAGCAGGTGCCCTGCCCCCGGGGCCACCGCCTCCAGGTCCAGGGAGCGCAGCATCTGGTGGGCGGTGCAGACGGCCGCGGACACGACCGGCTTGCCCAGGAGCTGTTCGGCCTCCTCGATGGCTCCCAAGGACGGCATCTGCACGCACGCGGAGAGCACGACCGCGTCCGCGTCGGCGTACTCCAGCGCCCGGGCGAGTCCGGGCAGCCGGGCCGGGTCGTGGGCGGCGACGTCGAGGTTGTCCGGGATCTCCAGGGCCTGGTGGTCCAGGACCTCGATGCCCTCGTGGCCGAGGTAGTCGACGACGGTACGGGTGAGCGGGCGCATGTACGGGGCGAGCAGCACGATCTTCCGGGCGCCGATCGTGTGCAGTCCGTGGACCAGGGCGCCGGCGCTGGTGACCACGGGCGCCGGGGCGCCGTTCTCCACGGTACGCAGGTGCAGCCGCTCCTGGGCGGTGCGGTGGTAGCCGAGGCCCATGCTCATGATGGCGACGAGGCAGGCGTACCCGAGGACGTCGACGCGGGCGTCGGAGAGTTCCACGGCGCACCGGTCGGAGTCGGCGTCCATGGCCTTGAGCTGCTCCGGCGTCACATGGGTCATGCGCATCCGGCTGGAGTGGAAGGTGAAGTCCTCGTCGGGTACGAGGCCGCGGCGGGCCCGCAGGATCGCGGGGACCTCGGTCTCCATGGTGACGTTGGAGCTCGGCACGATCTGGCCGATGCGGTGGATACGGGTGCGGGACGACACGGTCGGTTGCTCCTCAGCGGGCGTCGACGACGGGGTTGGTCAGGGTGCCGATCAGCTCGACGGTGGCCTCCACGGTGTCACCGGGTACGAGGTACTGCGGCGGGACCATGCCGGCGCCGACGCCGGACGGGGAGCCCGTCGCGATGACGTCACCGGGCTCCAGGGTCACCCCGGAGCTGATGTCGGCGATGAGGCGGGCGATGGGGAAGAGCATGTGCCGGGTGTTCGACTTCTGCTTGGTGACGCCGTTGACGCGCAGCGAGAGGTCGAGGGCCATGGGGTCCCGGATCGCGTCCGCCGTCACGACGACCGGGCCGAAGGGGGCGTAGGAGTCCTGGCCCTTGGAGAAGAACCACTGACCGGAGCGGCGCTGGTCGCGGGCGCTGATGTCGTTGACGATGCTGAAGCCGAAGATGTGGTCGTAGGCCTCCTCCTCGCTCACCCGGTAGGCGGTGCGGCCGATGACGACGGCCAGTTCGCACTCCCAGTCGAGCTGGGTCGTGAGGTCGGCGTTGTGCAGGATGGGCTGGCCCGGGCCGGTGACGGCGGTGGCGGGCTTGGAGAACAGGACGGGGCGCGGGGGCAGGTCCCGGTCGGTGTCCAGGCTGCGGCTGGACTCCTCCACGTGCTCGACGTAGTTGAGGCCGACCCCGATGATCTTGCCGGGGCGGTGCGGGGCGCGCAGGGTGACGTCTTCGATCCGGTGGACCGCGCCTGCCGGGTGGCCGCAGGCGGCGCCGTCGAGCAGCTGCCGGGCGGTCTGCCGTGCGGCGGGTCCGGCCTGGATGAAGGAGAGCAGGTCGTGCGGGAGGTGGACGCCCGCGTGGTGGGCCAGGGCGGCGAGGTCGAAGACCTGGCCGTCGGCCTCGACGCCCAGGCGTTCCGGGGCGTCGGTGGTCGTGGTCGCGGTGGTCGCGGTGGTCGTGGTCGCGGTGGTGAAGGTCAGCAGTCGCATGGCGGTTCCTCGGGTCTTCGGGTCGTCGGGGGCCTCGTGGGTCAGGCGGTGGCCGGCTGGTGGCCGTCGTTGTCGGCGTACGCCTCTTCCCGGTGGAAGCCCAGCGAGCGCATGACGGGGAAGTCGTTGAAGGAGAAGAGGCAGGCGTCCTCGGACGGGTCCAGGTTGTGGTGCTCGTGCCAGGCCCAGGAGGGGACGCAGAAGATGTCCCCCTGCTGCCACACGAAACGCCGGCCCGCGATCACCGAGACCCCGCACCCCTTGGCCGCCGTGTAGACGACCGATCCGGTGTGCCGGTGGGCCTTCGTGGCCTGGCCCGGGCGCAGCAGCTGCATGTGGGCGCCCATGGTGGGCATGACGGGGCCGCCGGTGACCGGGTTGGTGTACTCGGCGATGACCCCGTCGTACGGGGAGCCCTCGGTCGCCTCGGCCAGGCCCAGCAGTGCCTCGTAGGTGGGCTCCCACGGGTAGGCGAGCAGCGGCGAGTACGGCCTCGTCCACTTCTCCGAGCCGTAGGGCAGAAGATGGGCCGCGTAGGTCAGCACGGAGGAGTTGACGACCTTTCCCGGGGTCTGGTGGAGCTCGGGGTGCACCTCGTAGAAGCCGGCGTCCAGGGCGTTGACCAGCGGGATGTCGAGTCCGTCCTGCCAGATGACGGGCGCGTCGTCGGCATCGTTGCCGTGTTCGTGCCAGGTGCCGTTCGGGGTGATGGCGAAGTCCCGGGGGCCGACCTTCAGTTTCTGGCCGTCGACGATCGTCCAGGCCCCGGTGCCCTCGTGGACGAAGCGCAGGGCGGCGGCCTGGTGGCGGTGTGCGGTCATGGCCTCGCCGGGGCCCATGATCTGCAGGCCCGTGTAGAGGAGTCCCGCGGCGGCGCTGACGTCCCGGCGGCCGGGGTTGACGAGCATGACCACGCGGCGGCCGGCGTCGTCGGCCTTGACGAGCCCGAGGGCCTTGTGGACGAGCGGGCGCAGGTCCGCGTAACGCCACAGCACCGGAACGGACTTGGGCTGGGGGTACCAGGGCTCGATGTCGTTGGCCACGGTCCACAGGGCGCCGGCGTCGAGGGCGCCGAGCTCTTCGTAGTACGCGGTGAGTTCGGGGGTGTCGGACACCCGGGCGCGGCCGAGCGCGGTGTCGTCCTGTTCCGTGGTCATGCGTCCTCCTCGGAGGTGGTGGTGGCGGTGGTGGGCGGGGCCGGGGCCGGGGCCGGGGCCGGGGGCACGGTGAACGTCACCGGCGGGCGCGGGCGGTTGTCGACTTCGAGGCGGAAGACGTCGAAGCGGTTGTAGTGGCCGACGATGTCGTGCATCTGCTTGGGCTGGATGCAGCGGGCGAGGTCGATCTCGCCGTAGACGATGCCCTCGTCGTCGACGAGCGGATCCGAGACGGGGCGGCCGTCGGGGCCGAAGATGCCGGACAGGGCGCTGCGCGGGCGGGTGAACTGCTTGCGGAGTTCCTCGTCGTCCCCGGCGAGGGCGTCGACGATCTCCGGGGAGACGGTGGAGCAGGCGACGACGGAGAAGACCTTGCCCTCGAAACTGTGGGCGGCGGTTCGGACGGCGATGGCGTCCGCCATGTCGTAGTCCGCGGGGGCCACGGGCAGGGCGATGTAGCAGGAGGCGTGGATCAGTTCGCCCTGGGCGAGGAGGGCGAAGCGGGCCAGGGTGTTGGTGTTCTCGCCGCAGGCCAGTACGCCGAGCGGCCCGACGGGGGTGGAGTGGACCCGCAGCGAGCTGCCGTCCCCGCCGGTCCAGGTGAGCTTCTCCGCCCAGGTGGGCACCAGTTTGCGGTGCACGCCGAGGAGTTCGCCGTCGGGGGCGATGGTGAGCAGGGTGTTGTACAGGACGCCGAGGCTGTACGGGACCCGCTCGTTGACCCCGATGACGACGGTGACGCCGTGCTGCCGGGCGGCGGCGCGCAGGGTGTCGACGTGGGGGCCGGGCACCTCGACCGAGGCCCGCTGGAGCCGCTCGAACCAGGGCGAACCCTGGACCGGGTTCATGGTCCAGTTCCAGTACGGGTATCCGGGGACGAACACCTCGGGGAACACGACGAGTTCGGCGCCGTTGCCCGCCGCCTCGGCGATCAGGGCGACGGCCTTGTCGACGGTGGCGGCGGGGTCGAGGTAGACGGGTGCGGCCTGGACGGCCGCGGCCGTGAAGCGGCGCAGGTTGTCCATGAGGGCCTCCCTATCGGTGGGCGGGTGCGGGTACGCGCGGCAGCCAGCGCCGACGGACGGGCGGGGCGAGCTGCCGCAGGAGTTCGAGCCGGGGAGGTACCCGGTCGGTGCGGGCGGCCGGCGGCCGGTTGCGGCCCGCCGCCCAGGAGCGCGCCCAGGGCGCCGCGGGACCCTGGTAGCCCTGGGCCGCCGCGGCGTGCAGGGTCCACAGGGGATCGTGGAGCTGGGCGCGGCCGACACCGCAGAGGTCGGCCCGGCCGGCCAGGATGATCGAGTTCACGTCGTCGTACGTGGAGATCGCGCCGACGGCGATGGTCGGGACCCCGGTGGCGTTGCGGACGAGGTCGGCGTACGGGGTCTGGTAGCTGCGGCCGTAGCGGGGCCGCTCGTGGGCGACGACCTCACCGGTGGAGACGTCGATGGCGTCGGCGCCCGCCTCGGCGAGCGCGCGGGCGATCGCCACGGCGTCGGCCTCGCCGAGGCCGCCCTCGGCCCAGTCCGCGGCGGAGATCCGCACGAGCAGTGCCTTGCCGAGGGGCCACACCGCCCGTACGGCGCGCAGCACTTCGAGGGGCAGGCGCAGCCGCCCGGCCAGGCCGCCGCCGTAGCCGTCGGTACGGAGGTTGGTCAGCGGCGACAGGAAGCCGGAGAGCAGGTGGCCGTGCCCGTACTGGAGTTCCAGGACGTCGAACCCGGCCCGGTCCGCGCGCCGGGCGGCGGCCGCGAAGTCCCGTACGAGTACGTCCATGTCGGCGCGGGTGACCTCGCGCGGGACCCGGCTGTGTTCGTCCCAGGCCAGGCCCGAGGCGGCGATCGGCGGCCCGTCGCCGGTGCCCGCGCGGCGGCCGGCGTGCGTGAGCTGGATGCCGAGGCAGGTGTCGGACTGGCCGTGGACGAAGTCGGTGACGCGCCGCCAGGCGGCTTCCTGTTCGTCCGTCCACAGTCCGGGGCAGCCGGGGCCGCTGCGGCCGTCGGCGCTGACGGCGGTCATCCCGGCGAGCACCAGGCCGGAGCCGCCGAGCGCCTGGGTGCTGAGGTGGACGAGGTCGAAGTCGCCCGGGACTCCCTCGTGCGCGGTGTCCAGCGCGGTGGGCGGTACGACGACCCGGTTGCGCAGCAGCAGCCCGCCGAGCCGGAAGGGCCGGAACATCGGCGGTACGTCCGGGGAAGAGGTCTCGCGGGACGCCGTGTTGACGGCCTCGGTGAAGCCCGCGTCGCGTTCGCGCAGGTTGTCGTAGGTCACGCGACGGCTGCGGGTCAGGAGGTTGAAGGCGAACTGGTGCGGCTCCTGGCCCGTGTACCGGCCGATGTTCTCGAACCACTCGAGGCTGGCCTGGGCCGCGCGCTGGGTGGACTCCACCACCGGCTTGCGCTCCTCCTCGTAGGCGGCGAGCGCCGTCGGCACGTCCGGGTGTTCGTGCAGGCAGGCGGCCAGGGCGAGGGCGTCCTCCATGGCGAGTTTGGTGCCGGAGCCGATGGAGAAGTGCGCGGTGTGGGCGGCGTCCCCGAGGAGGACGACATTGCCGTGGCGCCAGGTGCGGTTGCGCACCGTGGTGAAGCGCAGCCACTTGGAGTTGTTGGGGATCAGCCGGTGGCCGTCGAGATGGTCGGCGAGGAGCTCCTCGCAGCGCCGGATGCTGTCCACGTCGCTGGTGCCGGGCGGGTGGTCGCGCCCGGCGAACTCCTCGAAGCCCGCGCGCCGCCAGGCGTCCTCGGCCATCTCCACGATGAAGGTGGAGCGGGTGGCGTCGTACGGGTAGGCGTGCACCTGGAGCGTGCCGAAGTCCTGCTCGTCGACGATGAAGGTGAAGGCCTCGAAGACCTTGTCGGTGCCGAGCCACATGTAGCGGCCGGCGCGTTCGTCGAGGTCGGGGCCGAAGGTGTCGGCGTAGGCGGCGCGGGTGGCCGACCGCACCCCGTCGCAGGCCACCACCAGGTCGTACTCGGCGGCGAGTTCGGCGGCCGGCGGTGCCTGGGTGCGGTAGCGGACGTCCACCGCGAGGGCGGCGCAGCGCTGCTGGAGGATCCGCAGCAGGTGCCGCCGGCCGAGGGCGGCGAATCCGTGGCCGCCCGAGGTGAGCGTCCGGTCCCGGTAGCGGATGTCGATGTCGGTCCAGCGGGCGAACTCCGCGGACATGGCGTCGAAGGTCTCGCGGTCGGCCTGCGCGATGCCGTCGAGGGTCTCGTCGGAGAAGACGACACCGAAGCCGAAGGTGTCGTCGGGGGCGTTGCGCTCCCAGACGATGACCTCCCAGTGCGGGGAGAGCTGCTTGGCCAGGGCCGCGAAGTACAGCCCGCCGGGTCCTCCTCCTATGACTGCCACGCGCACGGCGTGCCTCCCAGTGGTTCCGAAGCGATGAGGAGCTCGGCCCGCTGCGGGCCGGCGCCGGTGAGCGCGGCCCGTACGTCGGCGGGCCAGGGGGTCGTGCCGGTCGCACGGGCGGCGGAGTGGGCGACGACCATGGTTCCGGCGGCCGCCTCCACCCCCTGCTCGCCGTAGACCGTGAACGCGTAGTGGAGCGAGCTGCCGCCGACCTTCGTGACCCTCAGGTCGGTGCGCACCGCGTCCCCGAACCAGAGCCGCGCGCGGTAGTCCGCTTCGAAGTGGACCCGCGGCGTGCTGCCGAACAGGTGGGCCAGGCCCAGGCGGCGCAGCAGGACGGCCTCGGCCGCCTCGACCCAGCGCACGACGGTGGAGTGGTGGTAGTGGCCGGCGGCATCGGTGTCGGTCCATTCGACGCGGCGCTCGACGACCACGCTGGGCAGTCGCGGCACGGGCACCTCCGGGGCGGCCGGCTCCGGCACGGGCACCTCCGGGGCGGCCGGCTCCGGCACGGGCACCTCCGGGGCGGGCGGCTCGGTCCGGTCGGCGGCGGACCGGGCCCGACTGCGCAGTTCGGCGCGCTGGAGCTTCCCGGTACCGGTGCGCGGGAGTTCGGTCACGAACTCCACGGCCCGCGGGTACTTGTACGGGGCGATGGTCTGCTTGACGTGGGTCTGCAGCTCGCGGACCGTGTCCTCGCCCGACGGGACGCCGGAGCGCAGGACGACGTACGCCGTGACGACCATGCCGCGCCGTTCGTCCGGGGCTCCGACGACACCGCACTCCTCGACGTACGGATGGGCGGCGAGCGCCTTTTCGACCTCGGGGCCCGCGATGTTGTAGCCGGAGGAGACGATCATGTCGTCGCTGCGGGCGACGTACCAGAAGTAGCCCTCCGCGTCGCGGACATAGGTGTCGCCGGTGATGTTCCAGCCGTTCCGTACGTACGAGGCCTGGCGCGGGTCCGCGAGGTAGCGGCAGCCGGTGGGGCCCGTCACCGCGAGGAGGCCGGGCTGCCCGTCGGGGACGGGATCGCCGTTCTCGTCGACGACGGCGGCGCGGTAGCCGGGGACCGGGCGGCCGGTGGAGCCGGGCCTGATGTCATCGTCCGCCGCCGAGATGAAGACGTGCAGCATCTCGGTGGCGCCGATGCCGTCGATGATGCGCAGCCCGGTGGCCTCGTGCAACTCGTGCCACACCGACGCGGGCAGCGGCTCACCCGCCGACACGCAGCGTCGCAGCCCGGCCAGCCGGTCCGCCGCCCCGGCCGCCATGATCGCGCGGTAGGCCGTGGGCGCGGTGAAGAGCACGGTCACCCCGTGGTCCGCGACGAGGTCCGCCAGCTCCCGTGGGCCCGCCTGCTCGATCAGCAGGGTCGCGGCCCCCACGTAGAGGGGGAAGACCACGAGTCCGCCGAGCCCGAAGGTGAAGGCGAGGGGCGGCGTGCCCGTGAAGACGTCGTCCGGGCGGGGTTCCAGGATGTGCCGGGAGAACGTCTCGGCATTGGCGAGGACGTCGCGGTGGAAGTGCAGGGTCGCCTTGGGGCGGCCCGTCGTGCCGGAGGTGAAGGCGATCAGCGCCACGTCGTCGGCGGCCGTGGCGACGGTAGCGAAGCGGCCGTCCTTGGCCGCGCACCGCTCGGTCAGGTCTTCGGGGCCGGAGCCGCCGTATGCGAGGACCGGCAGGCCGGGGAGGCCGGCCGCGTCGAGTTCACCGGTGTAGCGGTGATCGCAGATCGCGACCGATGGCCGGCTGATCTCGTGGAGCTCGGCGAGCTCGGCGGCCCGCAACAGCGGCATGGTGGTGACGGCGACCCCGCCGGCCTTCAGGACGCCGAACCAGGCGGCCACGAGCCAGGGGTTGTTGGGGCCGCGCAGAAGGACGCGGTTGCCCGGGACCAGGCCGAGGTCCTCGGTGAGCACCTGGGCGACCTGGTTGGCCCGGCGCTGCAGCTCGCCGTAGGTCCAGCGTTCGGTCGGGGTGAGCAGGGCGGGGCGGTCCGGGCCCCGGCTCTCGACGGCGTCGTCGAGCAGCCGCCGGGCGCAGTTGAGCCGGTCCGGATGGGCCAGCTCGGGGAGGTCGAAGTGGATTTCGGGCCAGAGGGGGAAGGGCGGCAGCCCGTCACGACAGAAGGAATCGGCATGCGCGGAAGGGGAGAGCTCCATGGGGCGGCACCTCAATCAGGGAGCAGCGGGGGAGACGAGAGCAAGGTATGTTGAATATTTGGCGTCCGTCAACATTGCTCGATATCGCGAGGAGTCGACGGCCTTCCCCACCCGGGGCCAGCAGGCCCCGGGGCGACTCAGGGCGCCGGTATGCGCACGCGGGCGGATTTCCCGAACTCGTCGACGACCACCGAGAGTTCACCTCCCAGGCCGACGGCCATCAACTGGACGATCAGCAGGCCGCGACCACCCTCGGAGTCCAGGTCGCCCTCGGCGCGGGGCCCGGGCAGGAGCGGAAGGGCCGCACCCTGGTCGGCGACCTCCAGCCGGAGCCATCTGCCGTCACAGGCCAACCCCACCCTCATCCGGCCGGCGCCGGCATGCCGGACGACGTTGCCGACGAGTTCGCTCACGGCCAGCAGCAGGACGTCCGTCTCGTCGGCCGGGACGCCCCAGCCCGCGAGCACGGCCCGCACCCGAGCCCTGACCCGCGGGACGGTCGCCGGGTCCGGGTCGGCGATCCAGTGGATGACGTTGCGGACGGCGCTGCCGACGGTGGTGGTGAGCATGTGGTGCTCCCGGAGGGGGAAGGCGACGGACCCACTGGAGCTGCTCGTGTAACTGGACCCGAAGTCTGATCGCTCATGGGCTTGTGGTCAGCGGAAACGCGTCGCTAGATTGTGATTACACGTGTAACACGCTAACCCTCCCCGGTGAACCGCGCAAGCATTTCGGACAATCCTCGCGAAGCTCCCGCCTGTGCCCGCTCACCGGGCCCAGCCGGCCGCCCCGGCCGGCGCCGAATTGGAAGGGCCTCAATGACGCAATCTCCCCCGGCCGAGTTCGACACCGCCGACATGGCCTGGCCGCCCCCGCCGTACCACTCCCCCGTGCCGCCCGTGACCGGCCCGGACGGCATACGCCGCTTCGAGGGGGTCACGTACGCGACCAAGCCGGGCTACCGCCCCCGGCTGCTCGACGTCCAGGTGCCCGCCGACGAAGGGCCGTTCCCCGTCGTCGTGTGGATCCACGGCGGCGGCTGGCTGGAGGGCGACCGCCGCTACCCGCCGCCGACCGTGCCCGCCGCGCTGCTGCACGGTTCGATCCTGGCGGCCGGGCTCGCGCTGGTCTCCATCGACTACCGGCACAGCCTCGAAGCGCCTTTCCCGGCCCAGCTGCATGACGTGAAGGCCGCGATCCGCTACGTCCGCCGGTTCGCCGGAGTCCTCGGCATCGACCCCGACCGGATCGGCGTCTGGGGCGAGTCGGCCGGCGGCCACCTGGCCGCGCTCGCCGGTCTGGTCGGCCCGGGCAGCCCGGACGGCGCGGCGCTGGAGGGCACGGAAGGGGTCGGCTCCGGGGAGACCGGGGTGCTGGCCGTCGTCGACTGGTACGGCTGCTCCGACCTCGTCGCCCTGGCCGCGCACCCCATGCCGCCGATGCCGTCGGGCGCCCCGTTCCCCGATCCGTACGAGGCCCTGCTCGGCGGTACCGAGGCCGAGCGCCCGGCGCTGGCGCGGGCCGCGAGCCCGGTGACGTACGCCGGGGGCCCGCACCTGCCGCCGTTCCTGCTCGTCCACGGAACCGCGGACGGCCTGGTCCCCTACAGCCAGAGCGAGGTACTCGCCGGGGCGCTGGAGGGCGCCGGGGGCGAGGTCATCCTGGAGCCCGTCGACGGCGCGGACCACATCTTCATCGGCTCCCCGGACATCCCCGGGCTCGTCGCCCGGAGCGTGGCCTTCCTGGCCCGGCACCTCGGCTCCACCACCCCCTAGCGCCTGTCGTCGTGCGGCGCGGCCCGGCCGCGCCCCCGTTTTCCCAGATCACCTACGGCCGCGGGCCGGGTCCGCGGCCGCGAGAGGCAGCCATGTCCACACGTCCGGCCCCCGCCCGCCGCTCCGCCAGACCCGCCGGCCGAGGCGGCCCCGGCGCACTCGTCCTGGGCCTCCTGCTCCTGGGGGCCGCCGCGCTGGCGGCCCTCGTGGTCCGCTCCGACGTCGCCGATCCTCCGTTCCAGGGCCTGGACGAGCGGTGGCTGGCATGGATGGGCGGGCCGCACGAGGGGCTGTACTCGGCCCTGGCCGCGGCCCTGAACTGGTTCGGCGGCCCCCTGGGGGCCGTCGTCCCGCTCGCCCTGCTGCTCCTGCTGCTCCTGCGCGGGCGCTGGGTGTCGGCCGGCTTCCTGCTGCTGGTCTACCTCGGCGGCAACATGGCCGTCGTACAAGGGCTCAAGCACCTGGTGGACCGGCCGCGCCCGGCCCACCCGCTGGTCCGCGTCGACCACGGCTCCTTCCCGTCCGGGCACTCCGCGTCGGCGGCGCTCCTCGTCGTCATCGTCGGGGCGCTGCTGGTCCCGGCGGCCCGGCGGCGGCTGTGGTGGGCGGCGGGCACGGCCTTCACGCTCGCCATGATGTGGAGCCGTACCTGGCTGCACGCGCACTGGCTCACCGACACCGTGGCCGGCGCCGCCGCGGGCGCGGGGGCCGGGCTGGTGGCGTGGTGGCTGGTGCGGCCCGCGCTCGCGCGGGAACACGCACGTGTCCACGGCCGCCGGGGGGCAGCCGCGGACACCCCGGACTCCGTGCCCGCATCGGCCGCCGCTCCTGTGGGGTGATGAGCGGCGGCTGATGCGGGCCGGGTGTCCGGCCGAGGGGCCGGGGGACGCTTCCCCCGGCCCCTCAGGAGGTCTCGCGGTGGACGAGGACGGCTTCCACGTCCGGCAGCGGCGGCGCCGTGCCGGTCTCGATCAGCTCGTGCACGACGTCCGCGATCCGCGCGGCCGACGGAAGGTCGAGGCGGACCGTGGTGAGCGCGGGCTGCTGGAGTGCGGAGAGGACGAGGTCGTCGCAGCCGACCAGGGCGACGTCGTCCGGTACGGCGATTCCCTCGGCCTGGAGCGCGTGCAGGAGCAGCGCGGCGTACTCGTCGTTGTAGGCGAAGACGGAGTCCAGGTTCAGGCTGCGCCACTGCCGGGCGAGGGCGGTCGCGGATTCGCGGGTGTAGGCCAGCTCCACCGGGGTGACGGTGGCCATCCGACGCGCGGCGACCGACTCGGCGCCCGCGAGGCGCGGCTCGGCGAGCGTGCGCAGGCCGCGTTCCTGGGGCATGACGACGCCGATCCGGGTCCGGCCGCGTGCGATGAGGTGCTCGGCGGCGATGGCGCCGATGTGGGCGTGGTCGAAAACGACGGTGTGCACGCCCTCGACGGGGTGGGACGCGAAGGCGAGCAGGCCGCGCACCCCGGCGCGGTGCAGCAGTTCGGCCGCCTGGGCGGTGAAGCGGTCGCCGTCCATGGCGACGACGGCCGCCGGGCGCAGTTCGGCCCAGGCCCGGGCGGCGTCGAGGGGGTCGGCGAAGCGGCCCGCGTGGAGCACCGCCGTGTAGCCGTGCCGGTCGAGCTCGCTGTGCAGGTCGTCGACCCAGTCGCTGACGAGACGGCCGATCGCGGAGATCGCCGATGGCATCAGGACGAGGTTGCTGCGGCCGGCCCGCAGGGACCTGGCGGCGGCGTGCGGTACGTAGCCGAGCTGCCTGGCCGCGTCGAGCACGCGGTCGCGGGTGCTCTGGCTGACGCGGTGGCCCGGGGTGTCGTTGAGCACGAAGGAGACGGTGGCGCGCGACACCCCCGCGAGCCGGGCCACGTCCGCGCTGGTGATCGACGCGGGGACGGGTGTGTCTTTGACCATGACGTCCCTCGACGCTCCTTCTGGCTGTGCCGGGCTTGCACCTTCTTTCAGGTTACACGAGTTAGATCAGGGCGGCGGGGGTCGATCAGGCGTGCGGGGGCTCGGTCGGCCCTGCCGGATCGGTCTACTCGGCCGGCCCGGTCCGCCGGGCCCGCTCGTGCAGGAGCCGGGAGGAGCCGGCGAGGTCGTCGAGGGCGGTGATGACGGAGTCGAAGCGCAGCGTGGTGCGCTTCGGCGTGTCGTACGGCTCCCACCGCGGCAGGTCCGGATGGTTCGGGTCGCCGGTGCGGACGAAGGCGATCCAGGCCCGGTGCATGGCGTACGCGAGGCCGTCGCTGACGGCGGGGTCGAGTCCGGCCAGGAAGGGGGCGTGCGCCCACTGGTCGAAGTTGTCGAAGACGAAGGGGAGTTCGAGGCAGTGCGCGGCGCCGAGCCGGCCCTCGTGCGCGGGCGTGGGCAGGTCGAACTGGTACGCCCACACGGGCCTGCCCAGCGCGGCCCTGGCTTCGGCCAGCCGCACCGATGGCACCCGGAAGAGCTCGTCCGTGATCAGGTCCATGAGCACATCGGCCGGGCGGGCGCCGGGCCGGGCGCGCTCGTACACCGAGTACGCCTCGGGCGCGGCCTCGGCGCCGACGGTCTCGGCGAGCCGGGCGGTCACCTGCTCGCGGGTGGCGGCGGCGTACTCCTCGTCGAGCGCGAAGCCGAAGTTGGCCTCCTCCCGGGTCCAGCCGATCATGACGTCGATGCCGGTCGCCGGTCCGTGCAGCAGGGCCTCCACCGGGTGCCGGCTCAGGGTGGCGCCGTCGACCACGGGCAGGAAGGGCGTCGGCCAGTGCCCCCACCGCATCGTCAGCGCGAACAGTCCGGCGCCCGCTCCGATCAGCTCGGGCCAGGGCAGGGCGCGCAGCTCCGCCGCGTCCTTGGCTCCGGCCAGCTCCAGGTAGGCGGCGGTGCGCTCCAGGTACGCGTCCGGGTCGGGGAGGTCCAGGCCGAAGGGCGGGCTCTGCAGGATCACCCGCTTGATGAGGTCCCGGGCCTGCGGATGTCCGGCGAGGGCGGCGGTGGACACCGCGCCGCCTGACTGGCCGGCGACCGTGATGGAGTCCGGGTCGCCGCCGAGGGCGGCGATGTTCTCCTTCACCCAGCGCAGGGCGGCGAGCTGGTCGGAGAGCCATGGGTTGCCGGTTTCGCCGGGGCCGTCGAGGTAGAGGTAACCCAGTGGCCCGATGCGGTAGTTGACGCTCACGACGACGAGGTCGCCGTCGCGCGCGAAGGTCTCGCCCGAGTACCCGGGCAGCGAGCCCGAACCGGACACGAAGCCGCCGCCGTGGATCCAGACGAGGACCGGGCGGCGGGCCGCGTCGGCGGCGGGCGTCCAGACGTTGAGGGTCAGGCAGTCCTCGTCGAAGGGGGGCGACCCGTGCCCGCCGAGCACCGGGTCGCCGCCCTCCCGGTACAGCTGCGGCGCGCTCGGACCGTCGGCGGTGGCGTCGCGCGTGCCGCTCCAGCCCGGGTGCGGCCGGGCCGGCCTCCACCGCAGGTCGCCGACCGGCGGTGCGGCGTACGGCACGGCCCGGAAGACGGCGACGCCGCCTTCGATCGCACCGCGGAGCCGCCCTGCGGGCAGGTCCGCCACCGTCGTTTCCTCGCCTGGGGAGTGAGCCATGAGCCGGTCCTTCCTGGCGGCGCGCGGGCTGCGTACCGACACGTCAAGACTATTGCGTGAATTTCACGACCGTCAACTCTTCACGATATTTTGGAGTCACAGCCACAGGCTGTCCGAGGCGATGCGCTCCGCCTCCGCACGCAGCAGCGGCGCGAAGACCCGCCACAGCATCAGACAGGCTCCGGCGCCGACCAGGGCGCCGGCGAAGGTGTCGGTGAGCCACTGGGCGTGCAGCCAGGTCCTGCTTCCCATCATGGCGAGGACGTACGCGGCCGCGCAGGGCCACCACCAGCGGCGGGCCCGCGGCGGGAAGACCACGAGCGCCACCACGATCACCAGGGTCACGGCACTGAACACCTGGCCGGAGGGGTACGAGCCGTCGTTGACCAGGACCGACGGGTGCGGGGGACGCGGGCGGTCGGCGAGCGCCTTGAGGGGCAGGAGCACCACGACGTTGGCGACGACGGTCGCGGTGAAGACGAAGAGCGCCGATCGCCAGCGCCCGTAGACGCAGAGGCAGCCGATCAGTGCGAGCGGCACGACCAGCCCGAGGGGGCCGCCGAGCCGGTCGAGCACGAGGGTGAATCCGCCGCCGCCGTCGACGGCGGATCCGTTCACCGAGGCCGCCCACCGGTCGTCGACGCCCTGGAAGAAGGGGCGCTCGACCACGCGGAGCAGGAGCGCGACGAGCAGCGGTACGACGAGGAGGAGGATTCCGCAGCCGAGCGCGTGGCGCGGCGGAGCCGCCGGCAGGTGGTGCGGCGGCGGTACACGGGAGGACGAGGGCGCCATGGCGGGCCTTTCACGGACACCGGTCCGCTCCCCTGGGGCGGAGCGCGGGCACGGGAGGGGACGGAAGGAGCGGCGATCGGGGCAGCGATCGGGGAACGTCGAGCGGGAACGTCGGCCGGGAACGTCGGCCTGAAGACATCCGGGCGGACCCGGCGGCGCGAGCGGCGCCTCCGCGGGCCCGCAGGACCCGGCGGTGCGGGCCCCCGGCGGTAGCCGGTCGAACTCCCGGCGCCCGGCGCGGCTCGTGATGCGCCGCGGGACGCGCGGTGCATTCCGGGGCACGCCCCGGCCGTCGGACGGCGGGGGCCGCGCAGGGTGGGGGCGGCGGCGATGGGGTTGTCGCACCGCGGCACGGAGTATGGCCGACGCACCACCACCGCCACAAGGGCTGTGGTTACACGTCATGGCACATGAAATCTCCGGACGGTCACGATCTGCACAACGACCGCACGCAGCCTCTGGCGGTGGCCGGAAATGGGTGCTACACAGTGTCCAGCGCCAGTGGTAACACGTGTAAATGACGGCTGGCAGGACCAGTACCCGTCCGTCGCACCTTCCCGCGCCCTGCGGCGCCCTGCCGCGCCCCGCCGCCCCCCGTTCGGCCCCCGCTCATCACCTCCCCGCTCCGTTCCCGAGGAGTCGTCATGGCCCTGCCCGACGTCGTCGATCCCGTTCCCGCGGCCCCCGAGCCTCCCCGCCAGCGCGGTCTGCTGCCCCTGCTGCTGTTCGCCAACGCCGCCATGCTGGCGGTCTACATGGGCGTGGGATCCGTCCTGCTGCCGCTGCAGATCGCCGAGATCGATCCCGCCAACAAGGTCGCGCTCCTCGGCCTGATCGGCGGCGTCAGCTCGATCTTCGCGACCGCCTTCAACCCGATCGCCGGCGCCCTGTCCGACCGCAGCGGGCGCCGCAGCCCCTGGATCCTGGGCGGCGCCCTCGCCGCGCTCGCCGCCCTGGCCTTCCTCGGCAGCGTGAGCACCGCTCTGCTCGTCGGCATCGGCTGGTGCCTGGTCCAGGCGACCATGAACGTCTACCAGGCGGCGGTCACCGCGATCGTGCCCGACCGCATCCCCGCCGCCCGCCGCGGCACCGCGTCCGCGCTGGTCGGACTGGGACTGCCCATCGGCGGCACGGTCGGCGTCCTGGTCGCCTCCCAGACCGCGGACCACCTGCGCACCGGCTACCTCGTCTTCGGCGCCATCGTCGCCGGAGCGGCGCTGCTGCTCACCACCTTCTGCCGGGACCTGCCGCGCCCCCGGTCCGCCCCGGGCGCGGCCTCCGCGGCCGCCCGCCCCAAGGGCGCCGGGCTCGCCGCCTTCCTCTCGTCCCTCGGCAACCACGACTTCCGGTGGGCCTTCATCGGCCGCGCCCTGATGGTCCTCGGCTACTTCTCCGTCGTCGGCTACCAGCTGTACATCCTCGACGACCACATCGCCCTGCCCGCCGGGCTGACCCCGCCCGCCGCGATGGCCGTGCTCACCCCGGTGTCGATGGTCGCGATGGCCGTCTCCACCGTGCTCGGCGGTCTGCTGTCCGACCGCCTGAACCGCCGCAAGGTGTTCGTCGGCGTCTCGGCCGCCCTCGCCGGACTCGTCATGGCAGTGCCCGTGGTGAGCCCGACGTGGACCGGCATGCTCGTCTTCAGCGCGCTCAACGGCCTCGCCTTCGGCTGTTTCATGGCCGTCGACACCGCGCTCGTCACCCTGGTCCTCCCCCGCGCCGAGGACGCCGCCCGCGACATGGGCGTACTCAACATCGCCAATGCCGGGCCGCAGGTCGTCGCCCCCTTCGTCGCCTCGGCGATCGTCACGGGCCTGGGCGGCTACACCCCGCTCTTCCTCGCCGGCGGCGCGCTGTCCCTGATCGGCGCGCTCGCCATCCTGCCGATCCGCAGCGTGCGCTGACACCGAACTCCGGCGGGCGCATGCCGAGGGTCACGCGCCCGCCGGTCACCACCCTTCTCACCCTCCTCTCCCTCCCCTTCGAAGGAGCACTCCTGTGAGACGCAAGCGAGTTCTGCCGCTGGCCGCACTGATGCTGTGCGCTCCGGCCCTGGCCGGCACGGCACCCGCGGCCGCCTCGCCACAGACCGTGCCCGCGCCCGCCCCCGTACCCGCGGCCGCCGGCCCGCTGCGGATCCTGCTCACCAACGACGACGGCTACAACGCGCCCGGCATCCGGAAGGCGTTCGAGCGGCTGACCGCGGCCGGACACGACGTCACGATCGTCGCCCCGCTCACCAATCAGAGCGGCACGGGTACGAAGATGATGAGCGCCCCCACCCTGACGGTGAAGCACCCCGAGCCCAAGGTGTGGGCCGTCGACGGCACGCCGGGCGACTCCGTCGCCTTCGGCCTGGCCGAGGTCTTCGCGGACGGGGCCCCCGATCTGGTGGTCTCCGGCACCAACTTCGGCCCGAACGTCGCCGGGCTCGCCACCCACTCGGGCACGGTCGGCGGCGCGGTCGCCGCGCTGGAGTCCGGCGTCCCCGCCATCGCACTGAGCACCGGCGGTCTGACCGCGCCCGACCCGGTCACCACCGTCAACGCGATGGGCCCGACGCTCGACTTCGCCGTCAAGCTGATCGACCGCCTGCGGGCGCGGGCCCCCCGGTCCGGCCCGCTGCTGCCCAAGGGCGTCGGCCTCAACGTCAACCATCCCGTGGTCGGCGCGGACGGCACGGGTACGGCCGCCGGTGTGGCAGCGACGTTCCAGGATCCGCAGACGCTCCTGGAGCCGGACTTCACCGATTCCGGCGACGGCACCTGGAAGGTGACCGTGAAGGTCGTGCCGCGCGCCGCGGCCAAGGGCGGCGACATCGAGGCCGTGAGCGCGGACCGGATCGCCGTCAGCCCCATGAACGCCGACTGGAACACCGGCCCGGCCGACCACGCCCTGGCCTCCGCCCTGCTCGCGGGGCTCCGCCCGTAACCCGTCGGACGGCCGGGGGCGCGGCGGCACGCCCGTCCGCCCCCGGCCCTCGGTCACACCCCCAGGAGGACGGATGAAGTGGCCCGGCAAGCGGCTGACTTCGGCAAGACCCCTGCTCGGAACGGCCCTCGCGCTGGCGGCTCTGCTCACCTCGACTCTGCTCGCCTCGGCGCTGCCCGCCGCGGCGCTGCCCGGTGGCACGGCCCGGTCCGGCGCGTCCGACGGACCGGCGCGCCCGGTGGTCGCCCTCGCGCAGGGCGCCCTGCGGGGGCAGACGCGCGACGGGGCCGAGGAGTTCCTCGGCGTCCCGTACGCCGCTCCCCCGGTCGCGGACGCACGGCTGCGCCCGCCGCGGCCGGCGCCCCGGTGGACCGGGGTGCGGGAGGCCGACCGGCAGGCTCCGGCGTGCCTGCAGTTCTCGCCGTTCGGGCTGCGTGATCCGCGGGCCGCCGCGGAGGACTGCCTGTACCTGGACGTGTACCGGCCCCGCACGGCCCGTCCCGGAGCCCGGCTCCCGGTGATCTTCTGGATGCACGGCGGCGCGTACAGCCAGGGCACGGGAACCCAGTTCGGCGGGCGCACGATGGCGGATCTCACCCAGACCGTGGTGGTGAGCATCAACTACCGGCTGGGACAGCTTGGTTATCTGGACCTGCCCGAGCTGGCCGAGGGGAGCGACGCGCCGCGCTCCGGGTCCTTCGGACTGATGGACCAGATCGCGGCGCTGCGCTGGACGCGACAGAACATCGCCGCGTTCGGCGGTGATCCGGACAGCGTCACGGTCTCCGGCCAGTCCGCGGGCAGCGGTTCGGTCTGCGCGCTGCTGGCGAGCCCGTCGGCCGCGGGCCTGTTCCACCGGGCCGTGCTGCAGAGCGGACCGTGCACCTTGCTGCGTACGCCCGACAGCGCGCGGGCCCAGGCGCAGGCGCGGGCCTTCGCCGCGCGGGCGGGGTGCGCCGGCCCGGCCGGGGTCGCCGCGTGTCTGCGCGGCGCCTCTGGAGCGGCCCTGGTGGAGGCGGCCCGTACGCTGCCCACCCCGGGTCCGGCCTCCGGCGACGGCCTGCTTCCGGCCGATCCGGAGCAGGCGATCCGGACCGGGACGTGGAACAAGGTGCCGGTCCTGATCGGGAGCACCCGTTCGGAGGCCCGCTTCTTCGTCGCGCTCAGCCGGCCCGGTCTGACGCAGGACCAGTACACGGCGCAGATCATGGCGGCTTACGGAGACGCGGGGGCCGAGGTCCTCGCCCGGTATCCGGTGGCGGACCACGGCTCGCCCTATCTCGCGCTGTCGGCCCTCATGACCGACTCGTCCTTCGCCTGCCACACCGCGTGGACGGCCGAGCTCTTCGCCTCCCAAGTGCCGACGTATGCCTACGAGTTCGATGATCCGCAGTCGCCGACGCTGGCCGGGGCGCAGGTGCCGGGCCTGGACGAGTCGAACGCGCACAGCGCGGAGCTGGCCTACCTGCACGACTTCACCATGGGCGACCGCCCGCTGACCGCCGTGCAGGTCGCGCTGGCGACCCGGATGAAGCGGTACTGGGGCGCCTTCGCCCGCTTCGGCGTGCCCGCCGTGCCGGGTCAGACCCGGTGGCCGGCGGTCGTTCCCGGCGCCGGGGCCGCCCCGGTCCTCACCCTCAACCCCACGGCGATGTCGGCGGGTTCGTCGTTCGCGGCGGACCACCAGTGCGCGTTCTGGCGGACCCACCCGCCCCTGCCCTTCTAGCCTTCCATCCTTCTAGGAGGTCCGTCGGCGGCGCCGGAGCAGGAGCGTGACGGCCGCCGCCGACACCACCAGGACTGCCGACACCGTCAGGAGCCACACCGGAACGCCGTCGCCCACCGTGAGCAGCTCGTCGTGGTAGACGGTCCGGCGGTACGGGGTGTCCTTGGCGGTGGCGCGCAGTTCGTGGTCGCCGTCGATGCGGCCGGGCTCCGGGAATTCCTGGTCGATCGCGGTGAGGAACACCGGCTCGCCGCCGGTGAGTTCGGCGAGCGGGGTGCCCTTCCTCGCCGTCACGGTGCCCGCGAAGGTCACCTTCGGCGCGGAGCCGCCGATCGTGGAGCCGGGTTCCATGCGGTGGTCGGCGAGCACGTACAGGCCGAGGGACTGCGGGGTCTTCGCCATCCGGGAGAGCCGCATGGGGTAGACGAGCCTCTCGCTGTCGAAGCGGATCTTCAGCGGGTCCAGGGTGCCCTGCAGCTTCTTGCCCTGCTGCCGCGGGGCGAGGCGGACGGCGACGTACTCCCACTTCTGGTCGACGTAGGGCTTCAATTCGGTGGCGAGGCCGTCGGGCAGTTTGAAGCCGTTGTCCTCCAGCCAGTTCCGCAGCGCGTCCGGGTCGGTGGCGGTCAGGCGCGCGACGTCGAAGTCGCCGAGCTGCTCCCGGCCGACCACCCCGACCGAGGGGGCGCCGGCGCCCGGCGCGGCTCCGACCATGCGGTCCCCGGCGGTGGCGGAGAAGGGCCAGTCGCCGTCGCGCGGCCAGAAGTAGTGCCGGGGCTTCTCCTGCGGCTCGGTCAGCTGGGAGAGCTGACCGAACACGGCCCCGTCCGCGAGCTCCACCGTGGCCCGGCCCGGCACCGGCATGATCCAGGCCGCCCGGGGCGCGTCCCCGCGGACGACGAACCGCATCACGATCTGTTCGGCGCGCCCGTCCCAGCGCACGACGGAGGTCTCCTTCTCGACCCCGATCCGCGCGTAGCCCTCAGGGATCATCGCCCCGCATCCGCAGGCCCACGCGGGGCTGATGAGCGAGCCCAACTGGGTCGCGAGCAGGGCGAACAGCAGGACCAGGATTCTTCGTTTCATCCACACGGGGTCTCAGACGACGGCCCGCGTGATCCGGTTCCTCGGGAGCGGGCGGGAGCCGTCGGACACTTCGCCGCCACCTTCCGGTCATCCGGCACTGCCACCATGCCGTTCCGAAAGTTGTATATACAACTCTGATGGAGAAGCGATGACCGCGACGGAGACCGCCCACCCGCCCGCCTTCTGGCTGCGCGACAACTGTCCTTGCGGCGCCTGCCGTGACCCGCGCAACGGCCAGAAGCTGTTCCAGATCACCGACCTGCCCGACGACCTGGCCGTCGGCGCGGTACGGGACGGTGTCCCGGCCGCGGACGGCGGCCCCGGCCGGGAAGTGCTGTGGGAGCCCGACGGACACCGGTCCGTCTACCCGGACGCCTGGCTCGCCGCCCACGCGCCCCGCGCAGCCCTCGGCCCGCCCCGCGCGGGCGACGGCCGGACCGAGGCGGACAAGGACCTGTGGGCCGCGGCGGATCTGCGCGGGCGGATCCCCGAGGCCGGCTGGGACGCGTACATCGGCGACCGCCGGGTGCGGATGCGGACGCTCGACAGCGTGGTGCGCCTCGGCTTCGTCCTGCTGCGGGGTGTCCCGCCCCGGGACCGGATGGTCCTCGACGTGGCGCGCACCTTCGGCTTCGTGCGCGAGACGAACTACGGCGAGCTCTTCGAGGTCCGGGTGGAGGCCGACCCCAACAATCTCGCCTTCACCGGCGCCCGGATCACCCCGCACACGGACAACCCGTACCGGGACCCGGTGCCCACGCTCCAGCTGCTGCACTGCCTGAGCAACGAGGCGCGGGGCGGGGACTCCGGACTCGTCGACGGCTTCCACGCCGCCGCGCTGCTGCGCGAAGAGGACCCGGACGCCTTCGCCGTACTGACCCGCGTGCCCGTCGAGTTCGCCTTCGCCGACGCCCGCACCGAGCTGCGCGCCCACCGGCCGCTGATCGACGTGGACCCGCTCGGGCGCATCCGGGAGATCCGGTTCAACAACCGCTCCATCGGCACCCTGCACCAGACGGCCGCGGTCGTGGAGGAGTTCTACGCCGCCTACCGCACGTTCGCACGGCTGCTGCTGCGCCCCGGCCTCCAGCTGGATTTCCGGCTGGCCCCCGGCGACTGCGTCGTCTTCGACAACACCCGCCTGCTGCACGCCCGTACGGCCTTCGCCGAGTCCGGCGCCCGCCACCTCCAGGGGGCCTACGCCGACCTCGACGGCCTCCTGTCCACCCTGTCCGTCCTGCGCCGCGGAGGAGACCGCTCATGACCCGGGACATCAGCCCCGTCGACACGCTCGCCGCGCTCTTCGAGGGCGAGGGCAGCGCCGAGTACTTCGGCGAAGCCGTCACCCAGGCCGGGCACATGCTCCAGGCCGCCGCCCTCGCCGAGGCCGCCGGCGCGCCCGCGCACCTCGTCGCCGCCGCCCTGCTGCACGACATCGGGCACTTCCACGGCACGGTGACCGGCCGCGACCTGATGGAGGGCGGCGTGGACAACCGGCACAGCCACACCGGAGCGGACTGGCTCGCCCGGTGGTTCGGTCCGGAGGTGACCGAGCCGGTACGGCTGCACGTCGCCGCCAAGCGGTACCTCTGCACGGCCGAGCCCGGCTACTTCGACCTGCTCTCCGAGGCCTCCGTGCACACGTTGCGCGTCCAGGGCGGGCCGATGACCGAGGACCAGGCCCGCGCCTTCGAGGCGCTGCCCGGCGCGGCCGACGCCGTGGCCGTACGGCGCTGGGACGAGCGGGCGAAGGACCCGGATATGGCGACCCCGGGCTTCGAGCACTTCCGGCCGCTGCTGGAAGGGCTGCTGGTCAGGGCCTGAGCCGTCGGCCCAGCCCGCCCGCCGCCGTGGTGTGCACGGTGAAGGCCACCGTCCCGGGAAGGTAGCGGTCCTGCGACCACTCCACCGGGACGCCGGCCGGGTCGGTGGAGCGCCGCCGCTCCCGCAGCAGCGCGTCCCCGGCCCGGCAGCCCAGCAGCCGCGCGTCGTCGGCGTCCGCGAGGGCGATGTCGATGGTGTGGTGGGCGTCGATGAACAGCACTCCGTGCAGCGCGAGTTGCCCGGAGTACGAAACCGTGTCCAGCGGCATCTCGGCCACCAGCGCGCCCACCGCCGCCGGGTACGTCGTGCGCTCCACCATGACCGGTGCGCCGGAGAGCGTACGCAGCCTGAGCACGCGGTGGACGGTGGCGCCGGGTTCGACCCGCAACTGCTCCGCCTCCTCGGCGTCGGCCTCACCCCGCTCGACCGAGACGGTCCGGCCGCCCGGCTCCTCGCCCAGCGAGCGCGCCCACCGCGTGAAGCTCCGCAGTTCGGCGGCGCCGCCCTGGCCGCCGGGGCCGGCCAGCACGACCCGGCGGGTGCCGCGGCGCGAGGTGATCAGCCCGTCGCTGCGCAGCGCGGCCAGCGCCTGGCGGACCGTACCGCGGGAGACGCCGTAGCGGCGGGCGAGTTCGTCCTCGGCGGGGAGCCGGGCGCCGGAGCCGTACTCCCCCGCCGTGATCGCGGTCCGCAGGTCCGCGGCGACGGTCCGGTAGAGCGGTGTCCGGCGGGACGCCGGCTCCGGTGTCTGGTCCACGGCCCCGGGCTCAGCCGCGCGAGCCGGAGCCGGAGCCGGCGGCATTGCGCCAGACCGTCACGTCCAGCGTCATGTACTTGCTGGGGGAACCCTCGGGCGAGAATCCCTGCACCGTCACGAGGCCCATGTGTCCGGTGCCCGTGGTGACGCAGATCTGCCGCCCCTTGGCGAGCTTGGTCAGATAGATGTTCTTGGCGAACCGCGTCTCGGCGCGGCAGACGGCGAGAGATCCCTCCTGCCCGGGATCGAGCAGGACCATGTTCCCCTCCGAGGTCTCCGCGTCGAGGTATCCGCCGGTGTCGTAGGACAGTTCGTACCCCCCGTCCTCGCCCTCCTGGGGCCGGACGTCCTCGTCACCGAGGGTCAGGTGGTAACCGGCGGTGAGGTTGATGCCCTTGTGGTCGGTGGGCTTCGGATCGGCCTTGGCGCTGGGCTTCGCGCTGGGCTTCGCGCTCGGCTTCGCCGTGCCCGTCTGCCCTCCGCCGGCCGTGTCCGTCCCGGTCCCCGTCCCCCTGCCCTTGTCCTGCGAGGTGGCGCCGCCCTGTGCCTGCTTCCCGTCTTCCTTGAGCAGGAAGTACGCCGTGCCGGCGCCCCCGACGGCGAACACCAGCGCGGCCGCGAGCGCGATGAACGGGCCCCGCTTGCCCGAGCTCTTCGGGGGCTGGGCGCCCGGGGGCATGGGGTATCCGGGGTAGCCCTGCGGCTGCGGGTGCGGGTGCGTCGGGAACTGGGCCGGAGCATAAGCGTGGGCGTGGGCCTGCGTGGGGACGTGCGTGGGCGGGGGCGTGGGGTACTGCTGCTGGACCGGTTGCTGCGGCTGCGGCAGGTGCTGAGGCTGCTGGGGCAGTGCCGGCCCGTAGCCCGGAGGCGGAGTGGCCGGTGCCGTCGGCGCAGTGGCCGGAGCCGTCGGCGGGTTGACCGGAGCCGGAGGCGCGGTGGGCGGAGCCGTCGGCGCGGTGGCCGGAGCCACCGGCGCGGTGGGCGTGTACGCCGCCACGGTCGGGGCGGCCGAGGGCGGCGGCGGGGTCTGGACCGGGGCGGGGGCGGCCGCGCGCACGGTGATGTCGGCGGCCACGGGAGCCGGGAGCCAGTCCTCGGGGCGGCGCAGGACCGTCTCCGCGTTCGCGGCCTGGCAGAGCTCGATGATCTCGGAGATGGACGGCCTGGCCTCGGGGTCCTTGGCGAGGCAGCGGGTCACGAGCTCCGTCAGCCGCTCCGGGACGGCGGAGAGGTCGGGCTCCTCGTGCACGATCCGGTAGAGCACCCCGTGCGAGGTCCCCTCGCCGAAGGCCGGGGTGCCCGTCGCCGCGTACGCCGCGACCTGGCCCAGCGCGAAGATGTCCGTGGCCGGGGTGACCTTGCGCCCCGCCGCCTGCTCGGGGGCCATGAACGAGGGCGTGCCGATGGTCACTCCGCTGCCCGTGAGCGAGGTCGCGTCGGCGGCGTAGGCGATGCCGAAGTCGATGACGCGGGGCCCGTCCGCGGCGAGCAGCACGTTGGACGGCTTGAGGTCGCGGTGGACGATGCCCGCGCCGTGGATGACGTGCAGGGCCTCGGCCATGCCGGCGATCAGCAGGAGCACCGCCTCGACCGGCAGCGCCCCGTGCGCGACGACGGCGTCGGCGAGCGAGGGGCCCGGCACGTAGGCGGTGGCCAGCCAGGGCTGCGCGCCGTCGGTGTCGGCGTCGATGACCGGGGCGGTGAACAGGCCCTGCACCCGCTGCGCGGACTGCACCTCCTGGGCGAACCGGCGGCGGAACTCGGCGTCCTCGCCGAATTCGGGGCGGATCACCTTGATCGCCACGGGCCGGCCGCCGGGGGTGTACGACAGGTACACCTTGCCCATGCCGCCGGCGCCGAGCTTGGCGGCCAGCCGGTACCCGGCGATGGTGGTCGGGTCGTCTCCCGAGAGCGGTTGGAAGACCTGAGGGGTAGTGTCCCGGCCCGGCTGCTGACCACTCATCAACTCATGTCTCCCACGCAGTACTCCATTGTCGACCGGCACCCTACCCGGCGTCCCGGCCCCTCCTCACACGGGTGGCCGCGCGCAGCCCCGCAGCAGCTCGGGGGTGACGTCCTCCAGGGACGCGGCGAAGGTCCGCGGCGGCGACGCGGGGACCGGCAGCAGCGACGGGACCACCAGGACCCCGCATCCGGCCGCCTCCGCCGAGGCCGCGCCGTCCGGCGAGTCCTCCACCGCCACGCACGCCTCCGGTACGAGGCCCAGCCGCCCGGCGGCCACCCGGTAGGGGTCCGGGTGCGGCTTGGTCCGTACGGTGTCGTCGGCGGACAGCGTGAAAGCGAAGGGGACGTGCGCCAGCGAACCGCCGACCACCGAGTCCACGACCACCCGCGGCGAGGCGCTGACCAGTGCGAAGGGCACGCCCTCCGCCTCCAGGGCGGTCAGCAGCCGCTGGGCGCCGGGCCGCATGGGGGCGCCCGCCTGCACCCGGCGGAAGAAGTCCTCGGTGAGGGCCGCCCCGACCTCCCGCGGGTCTCCCCCGCCCGCGACCCGTACGAGGTGGGCCGCGGTGTCCTCCACGGCGCGGCCGACCACCTCCGGAGCGTCCGCGTCGGTGAGCCGGTGGCCGAGGCCGTCGGCTATCTCCTCGGCGGTCCGCCACCACAGCACCTCGGTGTCGACGAGGGTGCCGTCCATGTCGAACAGGACCGCGGCGAGGGTGCTCACGCGGGCCTGGCCACGACGAGCACGGGCCGCTCGGCCAGTCCCACGGCGGCCCGGGCGCCGGGCACCAGGGCGCCGGCGTCCCGCGAGGGCAGGTCGGCCTTGACGGGCACGCCGCCGGGCAGCTCCAGGTGGAGGCGGGTCACCGAGCCGAAGAAGGAGGCGGAGACGACCGTCGCCGTGCCCTCGGCGTCGGCGGTCGCCGTCACGTTCTCGGGGCGTACGAGGACCTCCACGTCCGGTGTCGAGGGGACGGGGCCGTCCACCGGGAGGCGTACGCCCGCCACGGCCACCATGCCGGAGTCGGTGAGCTGTCCGGGGAGCCGGTTCATGGTGCCGACGAACTCGGCGACGAACGGTGTCGCGGGACGCTCGTACAACTCGGCCGGGGCGGCGCACTGTTCGAGCCTGCCGGCGTTCAGGACGGCGACCCGGTCGGCCATCGACAGCGCCTCCACCTGGTCGTGGGTGACGAACACGGTGGTGATGCCGAGGGACAGCTGGAGCCTGCGGATCTCCTCGCGCAGGTTCGCCCGCACCTTGGCGTCCAGCGCGGAGAGCGGCTCGTCGAGCAGGAGCACGCGCGGGCGCAGTGCCAGGGCGCGGGCGAGCGCGACGCGCTGCTGCTGGCCGCCGGACATCTGGTGCGGGTAGCGGTCGCCGTGGTCGGGGAGCCCCACCAGGTCCAGGAGTTCGGCGGCCCGCTCGCGGCGCTCGGCCGCGCCGACCTTGCGCACGCGCAGGCCGAAGGCGACGTTGTCGCGCGCGCTCAGGTTCGGGAAGAGGCTGTACGACTGGAAGACCATCCCGGCGTCGCGGCGGTTGGCCGGGACCCGGGTGACGTCCTGTCCGTCGACCAGGACTTCGCCGGAGTCGGGCTGCTCGAAACCGGCGACGACGCGCAGGGCGGTGGTCTTTCCGCAGCCCGACGGGCCGAGCAGGGCGAGGAGTTCGCCGGGCTCGACGGTCAGGTCGAGGCCGTCGAGGGCGACGGTGGAGCCGAACGCCCGGCGCAGGCCGCGGAACTCGACGCGGGCGCCCGCGGGGGCCGCTGAATCGGCCGCCGGCTTCCCGGCGGTGGGAAGGGTGGTGGACATGGAGGTCAGGTCTCCTTGCGGGAGGTGGTGGCGGGTGCGGCCGCGGCGGTGGACGGGGCGGTTCCGGCTCGCGAGAGGGCGAGCAGCAGCAGCCAGGTGATCAGGAGGCTGAGGACGGACACAGCCACGGACATGCGGGCCTGGGCTCCGGAGATCGAGACGATCCACACGGCGAAGGGCCGGAAGCCGAGGAGGGAGGCGATGGTGAACTCGCCGAGCACCAGGGCCAGGGTGAGGAAGGCGGCGCCCGCGATCGAGGCCCGCAGGTTCGGCAGGAGCACCCGCAGGACGACGTACGGCCAGCTCGCGCCGCAGCTGCGGGCCGCCTCGACCAGCGTGGGCACGTCGACGGCGCGCAGGCCGGCGTCGAGCGAGCGGTAGACGAAGGGCAGCGCCAGCACCGTGTAGGCGAGGACCAGGACGAAGGGGAAGTTCTCGTTCTGGACGGCGAGGAAGGTCTGGTAGAGCGGGGTCCGCGACAGGTGCTCCGGTCCCCAGCGCAGCACGGTGGTGATCCCGGTGACGAGGGCGATCGGCGGTACCACCAGCGGCAGCATGCACGTGATCTCGACGACGGGACGCAGCCGCGGGGAGCCGAGGCGTACGCCGATCAGCGCGGGCACGGCGAGCAGCAGCGACAGCGCGATGGTCGCGGCGGCCAGGCCGAGGGAGAGCAGCAGGCTCTCGGTGAAGCCGTCGGCGGAGAGCAGTTCGGTGTACGCCTCGAAGGTGATGCCCTGGCCGGGCACGTGCACGGTGAAGACGAAGGAGGCCAGGAGCGGGACGAGGAAGTACGCGCCCGCCAGTACGAGCACGGCTCCGCGCCACACCGCGGGCCTGCGGCGCCGTCCCCGGGGCCGGGCCGTGGGACGGTCGCCGGACGCGGCGCCGGTGCTCCGGGGTGCCGTGTCGGACGGGGCGGGTGAGGTCATCGCAGCCATCGGGCGCTCCGTCGCTGGAGGGGCAGGTAGACCGCCATGACCAGGCCGGCGATCAGGATCATGTCGAGGCCGAGGGCGAGCGCCACGTTCTCCTGGCCGGTGAGCACGTTGCCGGACAGCGCGTCCGCGATCTTGAGGGTGACCAGCGGGACGGAACCGCCGACGAGCGCCGCGGCCGTCGCGTGCGCGGCGAACGCGGTGCCGAACAGGAGCACGAAACCGCCGAGCAGGGAGGGCGCGAGCACGGGCAGGCCGACGTGGCGCCAGAACTGCCATCCGGTGGCCCCGCTGTTCTGGGCGGCCTCGCGCCATTGCGGACGCAGACCCTCCAGCGCCGGGGCGATCACCAGCACCATCAGCGGGATCAGGAAGTACAGGTACACCACGGCGAGACCGGTGAAGGAGTACAGGCTCCAGCCGAGGCTCGTGAGGTCGGCGAGCTGGGTGACGACTCCGGAGATGCCGACGGTGGCGATGAACGCGAAGGCGAGCGGGACGCCGCCGAAGTTCGCGAGCACGCCCGAGGCGGTCAGTGCCGCGCTGCGCAGGGCGCCGGAGCGGGAGGTGACCACGGCCTGGGCGATGAGGACGCCGAGGACCGAGCCGATCAGCGCGGTGAGCGCGGAGAGCTGGACGCTGCCGAGGAGCGAGCCGAGGTACGGGCCCTGCAGGGAGCGGGCGAGGTGCTCACCGGTGAGCTGGGTGGCGCCGGTCGCCGGGTCCGTGCGGGTGACCGCGCCGAAGGCGATGGCGCCGAGCGGGATGCCGAAGCAGAGCCCGGTGAAGGCCAGCAGCGGGAGGGCGGCGAGCCAGGTGCGGGGGCCGCGCCGCCGGCGGCTGGTGCCGTCGGCGGCGCGGGAGAGGGTGGTCGGCATCAGGAGAGGGCCTTGTCCCACTTCTCGGCGAGGGTGGCCTTGGCCTTGTCGAGCTCCTCGGAGGCGGGGAACGCGGGGGTGCCCTGGACCTGCGGGAGCTTGGTGACGGCGTCCTTGTCGACGGTGCCGTCCTGGGTCATGACGGGCAGCAGGACCGGGCGGGCGTGGCCCTTCAGCCACAGGTTCTGGCCGTCGGCGCTGTACAGGAACTCCATCCACAGGCGGGCGGCCGCCGGGTTCGGGGCCTCCTTGTTGATGGCCTGCGAGTAGAACTGGGCGTAGACGCCGTCGGCGGGGACGGCGACCTTCCAGTCGACGCCCTTGCCCTTGAACTGCTCGGCGTAGCCGGCGTTCAGGTAGTCCCAGTCGATGGAGATGGGCGTCTCGCCCTTCTCCACGGTGGCCGGGGTGGACTCGACCGGGATGAAGTTCCCGCTCTTCTTCAGCTGGCCGAAGAAGTCGATGCCGGGCTGGATGTCGGCGAAGGAGCCCTTGCTGGCGAGGGCGGCCGCGTAGACGCCGCCGAAGGCCGAGCCGGACTTGGTGGGGTTGCCGTTGAGGGCGACCTTGCCCTTGTACTCGGGCTTCAGCAGGTCGGCGAAGGTCTGCGGGCAGGCGGGGATCTTCGCGGCGTCGCAGCCGATGGAGACGTAGCCGCCGTAGTCGTTGTACCAGCGGCCGTCGGCGTCCTTCTGGCCGGCCGGGATCTTGTCCCAGGCGGTGACCTTGTACGGGGCGAACAGGTTCTCCGCGGCTCCGCTGCGGGCGAAGGCGATGCCCAGGTCCATCACGTCGGGGGCGCGCTTCTGGCCCTTGCGGGACTTGACGGCGGCGATCTCGTCGGAGCTGGAGGCGTCCGGGTTCTCGCTGTTGACCTTGATCTTGTACTTGGCCTCGAAGGCCTTGATGATCTCGCCGTAGTTCGCCCAGTCCGGCGGCAGCGCGATCACATTGAGCTGGCCCTCCTTCTGCGCGGCGGCGACGAGGGCTTCCATCGAGCCGAAGTCGGCGACCGAGACGGCGGCGCCCGGCTGCACCTTGCTCTTCGCATCGCCGGCGGCGCCGGACTTGGGGTCGGGTGCGGCACCACACGCACTGAGCGTGGTGAGGACGGCGGCGCTGAGCAGAACGGCCGCACCGCGACGAGCGGAGGAACTGAGCACGGTCTCTCCCGGAGACGAAGGGGGAATCACTTGTATGGACAAGTTGGCTCCAGTTCGCCCGGGTCCGCTGTACGGACGGTGAACGGCGGCTGTCCCGGGGAGCACGGCTCGACGAAGAGACGAGAATGACCTGAGGATCGGCGGCACGACCTGCTGGAATGATCATGAGAGGTGGAGACGGGCGCGCGGCGAGCAGGGGGCGAAACGGCATGGCCATGGGTACGGGCACGGGCACGGTCCGGTATCTGGAGATCGCCGAGGCACTGCGCGGCGCGATCGTCTCCGGTGAACTCCCAGTGGGCGCGCAGCTGCCCTCGGAGAGCGATCTTGCGGCCCGCTGGTCCGCCTCGCGCGGGACGGTCCGCCAGGCGGTCGCCACGCTGGCCGCGGAGGGGCTGATCGGCTCCCGGCAGGGCGCGCGCCGCACCGTCCTGCGCCACGAGCGCCGGCAGAGCTTCGGCGAGCTGAACAGCTTCGCCCAGTGGGCCGAGGGGGTCGGGCACCGGGCCGACAGCCGCTTCCTGTCCCGGACCCGCCGGCCGGCCACGGCCGAGGAGGCGGAACGGCTCGCCCTGGACCCCGGTACGGAGATCCTCGCCGTGCTGCGGCTGCGCCTGCTCGACGGGGAGCCCACCATGGTGGAGCGGACCGCCTACGCCGACTGGGTCGCGGCGGGCGTCGAGGCGCTGCCGGCGGACTGCCGCTCCGTCATGGACAGCCTGGCCCAGAACTCCGGGATCGTCGCCCACCACGGCGAGCACCTCATCGACGCCCTGGCGGCGGGCAGCGAGGACGCCCGGCTGCTGGAGATCCGGCGCGGCAGTCCGCTGCTGCGCCAGCGCCACGTCTCGGCCACCGCGGCGGGCCGCCCGATCGAGTGGTCCGACGACCGCTACCGGGCGGGCAGCGTCACCTTCAGTGTGAGCAACTCGGCGGTAGCCACCCCCTTGGAGCGGCGGGCCGGCGAAGGCTGACCGCTGCGGCGCGGCTTCGGCGCGGCTTCGGCGATCCCGCCCGGCAGCCGGCCGACGATGCCAAAGATCTTCTGCATGCGTCCGGCCCTGCCGCTGTATGGTCCCCAGCGGAACTGACGATCGGCTGAACACCCCTGAAGGAAAACCGATGATCGACGTGCAGCGGCTGCGCATCCTGCGGGCCGTGGCGGAGCACGGCAGCTTCAACAGGGCGGCCGGAGCCCTGCTCCTGACACCGTCGGCCGTCTCCCAGCACATCGCCTCGCTGGAGCGCACGCTCGGTCAGCCGGTGGCGGTGCGCAGTACCCGCGGGGTCACGCTCACCGAGCCCGGACGGCTGCTCGTGGAAGCGGCGGAGACGATATCCGCCGAACTGGACCAGGTGCGCCACGAGATCGACCGGCTCACCGCGCCGCGGCCGCGCCTCACCGTGGCCACCTTCACCAGCGGGGGCCGGCACCTGCTGCCCGAGGCGCTGTCCCGGTTCGTGTCCGCGCATCCGGAGGTGGAACTGACGGTGCTGGAGAGCGAGCCGGAGGCCGCCGTGCCGATGGTCCGCGCCGGCGCCGCCGACCTCGCGCTGGCCTACCACTTCGACGGTCCGCCGCCGGTACGGCCGGACGGGCGCCCCGCGCTCGACTGGGTCCCGCTGATGGAGGACCCGCTGTGGCTGGTCCTGCCGCCCGGCCACCGGCTCGCGGACCGGACCTCCATCGGCCTCGCCGAGCTGGCCGCCGAACGCTGGGTGCTCGGCTGCCTCAAGACGGAGGCGTTCTTGCGCCGTTACGCGGAACTCGCCGGGTTCGGCCTGCGGGTGGGAGCCTCCACCACCGACTACTTCTTCGCCCAGACCCTGGTCGCCGCGGGCGTCGGCGTGTCCCTGGTCCCGCAGGTGTCCCTGGCGCCGCCTCCCGGATCGGCCGTGGTCGGGGTCGAACCGCCGCGGCCCGCGCGGCACATAGGCGTGGTCACCCCACGCCGCAGGCGCCCGATCCCGTACACCGTCGCCCTGACCGAGGCCCTGACCGCCGCCGCACGCAAGGACGCACACTCGTGAACCCTCTCCTGCGCGGTCTCGCCGCCAATCCGGCGCTGCCGCCCGAGCTGGTCGACCGGCTGATCGAACTCGCGGTCGCGAGTTGCCCGCCATGGTCACGCGGCACGGCGTACGCGTGGCAGCCCACGTCGCCGCCAATCCGGACGCGCCGGGAGCCTTGCTGGCGGAGCTGGCCCGCCACGAGCCCGTACGCAAGACCTTGCGCCGCATAGCCGTCCATCCGAACGCGACGGCCGACGCGCTCCTGCCCGCTCTGGCCGACGCGGGGGAGGGCCGAGGCCGCGGCCCAACCCCGCACTCCCGCCCGCGGTGATGGAAGAGCTGGTGGCCCGCTACTCCGAGCCCGGAGTGACCAGACCCGTCTCGTAGGCGAGGACCACGGCCTGGGCCCGGTCACGCAGCGACAGCTTCGCGAAGATCCGGGCCACGTGGGTCTTCACCGTGGCCTCGCTGAGCGTCAGCTCCCGCGCCAGTTCGGCGTTGGAACGGCCGCGGCCCATCAGCGTCAGCACCTCGCGCTCGCGCGGGGTCAGCGCGGCGAGCTCCCGGTGGACGGCGGGGGTGGCGATCCGGTCCGGCTCTGCGGCCGCCGGGGCGCAGCGCTCCACGAGGCGGCGGGTGATCGACGGGGCGAGCAGCGCGTCGCCGGTGCCGACGAGGCGGACGGCGGCGGCGAGGTGTTCGGGGGTGACGTCCTTGAGCAGGAAGCCGCTCGCTCCGGCGGCGAGGGCGGCATAGACGTATGTGTCGAGGTCGAAGGTGGTCAGCATGATCACCCGGCAGTCGGGGACCTCGGCGAGGATCCGGCGGGCGGCCTCCATGCCGTCCATGTTCGGCATCCGGATGTCGAGCAGGACGACGTCGGGGCGCAGGCTGCGTACGGCGGCGACCGCTTCCACCCCGTCGGCGGCCACCGCGACCACGTCGATGCCACGGGCGGTGAGGATCAACCGGAAGCCGGTGCGGACGAGGTCCTGGTCGTCGGCGATCACCACCCGGGGCGCGGGCCCGGCGGGGGCGGTCACGGCCGGTCCAGGGGCAGGCGGGCCCGCACGCGGAAGCCGCCGCCCAGGCGGCGGCGGGCGTCGAGGTCGCCGCCGTAGACGGCGACGCGCTCGCGCAGACCGAGCAGCCCGCGGCCGGCCCCCTCGGCCTTGGCGGCGGCCGGGCGGGTGCGCCGCTCCCCCGGTGCGGCGGCCCTCAGCACGCTGGGTCCGCTGGTGAGCACCTCCACGCGCAGCGCGTGGTCCGCGTAGCGCACCGTCACCTCCGTCCTGCCCCCGTCTCCGTGTTTGAGCGCATTGGTCAGTGCCTCCTGGATGATCCGGTACGCGGTGACGTCGATCCCCGCCGGCAGCGGGCTCGGGTCTCCCGAGATCCGGACGTCCACCGGCAGCCCGGCGAAGGCGAACCTGTCGATGAGCGGGGTCAGCCGGGCCATGGTCGGCTGCGGCGCGAGCCGCGTACCGGCCGTCGGGTGCGGGGCGTAGGGCTCGTACGGTTCGTCCGCGCCGTCCTGCGCGGGGGCCAGCAGCCCCAGCAGGTGCCGAAGTTCGGTCATGGTGTTCCGTCCGGCGCTCTCCACCGCGCCCATCGCCGCCGCGGCCTCCTCCGGCATGGTCTCCAGCACCTCGCGGGCGGCGCCCGCCTGGACCACCATGAGGCTGACGTTGTGGCTGACGATGTCGTGGAGTTCGGCCGCGATCCTGGCCCGTTCCGCGTCGACGGCGCTGCGGGCCGCGCTCTCGCGCTCCCGCTCCAGCAGCCAGGCGCGCTCCTCCAGGGCCGCGCGGTGGCCGCGCCGCGCGCGCCGCAGGGCCGCGCCCAGCCCGCCGGCCACGGCCGCGGCCACGCACGCGGCGCCCACCGCGATGATCAGTCCCACCCCGAACTCCCTCTGTCCGCCCGGGTGTCATTGTGCCGGACGGGCCGCGTACATCCCCAGGACGACCTGCCCGGACCTTTACATCCGGGGGGTGACGCACCGTCCCCGAACACCGCCTTAGGTTCGGGCCATGACAACTGATCACGGCAGTGCGGGCAACATGGTGGTGCGGCTGGAGGGCGTGCACAAGGAGTACGGCGACGCGAAGGCGCTGGACGGGCTGTCGCTGGAGATCCGGGCGGGCGACGCGGTCGCCGTCATGGGTCCTTCGGGCTGCGGCAAGTCGACCCTCCTCAACATGGTGGCCGGCCTGGACCGGCCGACCGCGGGTCTGGTGGAGGTGCACGGCCAGGACCTGGGCCGGCTGAACGAGACCGGGCTGGCCCTCTTCCGGCGCCGCCACATCGGCATGGTCTTCCAGTTCTTCAACCTCATCGACGATCTGCCCGCCCTCGACAACGTGGCGCTCGCGGCCCAGTTGACCGGCACCTCGGCCCGGCAGGCGCGCCGCCGGGCCCTGGAACTCCTCGACGAGCTGGGTGTCGCCGACCGCCGCAACAACTACCCGGCGACGCTCAGCGGCGGTGAACGCCAACGGGTCGCCGTGGCAAGGGCGTTGATGAACCGCCCGGCACTGCTGCTGGCGGACGAGCCGACGGGCGCCCTCGACAGCCGCTCGGGCGAGCAGGTGATGGACCTGCTGATCGACCTGAACCAGATCGGCCAGACCCTGCTGCTCGTCACCCACGACCGGCACCTGGCCACCCGCTGCGCCAGTCGGCTGGTCGAGGTCGCCGACGGTCGGGTGGCCCGCGAGAGCTCCCTGGAGGCGACCGCGTGAGCGCCGTATGGAGGGCCTCGCGTGCGGCAGTGAAGCGCCGCCGGGTCCAGACCTTCGTCATCGGGCTCGTCGTCCTGTGCTCCACCACGACCGTGCTGCTCGCGCTGGGGCTGCTTTCCGCCTCCTCGGGGCCGTTCGACACGGCGTACGCCGCCCAGCGCGGCGCCCACGCGGTGGCGGGCTTCGACACCGCGAAGGTCACCCGGGAGCAGTTGGAGCGGACCGCCCGGCAGCCGGGCGTGGAGGCCGCGGCCGGACCGTTCGGGCAGGCCGTGATCGACATCCCCAAGGGCTGGCTCTGGACGGCGGGCGGCACCCTCACGGTGGTGGGCCGGGCCGATCCTGCGGGCGAGGTGGACCGGATCGAGCTGCTGGAGGGCCACTGGGCCACCGCGCCCGGTGAGATCGTCGTGGGCTGGTCGGTCCAGGGTTCCCCCGGGCCCGAGTTGCTGGGCAGCAGGCTGGAGAACACCGGAGGGCCGACGCTGACCGTCGTCGGATTCGCCGCGAGCATGAGCCGGTCGGCGAGCGCCTGGGTCTCACCGGAGCAGATGGAGGCACTCCACCCGTCCTCCGCCCAGATGCTCTACCGGTTCACGGACGCCTCCACACCGGCGCGGCTGAGCGCCGCGCTGGCCGGGGCGACCGCCGGACTGCCGCAGGAATCGGTGATCGGCGTACAGGACTACTTCACCCTCAAGCAGACGTTCTCGGCCCTGGCCGACTCCTATCTCCCGTTCATCACGCTCTTCGGCGTCCTGGGCCTGCTGGTCTCCGCCCTGATCGTCGGCAACGTGGTCAGCGGGGCGGTCGTCTCCGGGTACCGGCACATCGGGGTGCTCAAGGCCCTGGGCTTCACCCCGAACCAGGTCGTCGCCGTCTACCTGACGATGGTCTGCGTCCCGGCCCTCTTCGGCTGTGTGCTGGGCACCCTGCTCGGCAACGCGCTGGCCGGGCCGATCCTGAAGATCGCGTTCACCGGCATCGAGACCGGGCAGGCGTCGGTCGGCGAGGTCGGCCCGTGGGTGTCCGTGGTCTGCCTGGCGGGCATGCCCGCCCTGGTCCTGTCGGCCGCGCTGGTCCCCGCCCTGCGGGCGCACCGGCTGCCCGCCGCCCGGGCGATCGGCGCGGGCGGCGCGCCGCGGACCGGGCGCGGACTGCGGGCCCAGCGGGTGCTCTCCTCCACGCGGCTGCCGCGCGCGGTCAGCCTGGGCCTGGGCCAGCCGTTCGCCCGCCCCGCCCGCACGCTGCTGACCATGGCGGCCATCGTCCTCGGTGTCACCACGGTGACCCTGTCGACCGGGCTGACCAGCACGATGGTGGCCTTCGGCGAGGTCGGCCGCGGGGACGGGGGCGCGAGGATCCATGTGGAGGCGGGAGGGCCGGGCAACGACCGGACGCCGCCGCTGCTCGGAGACCCGCAGATCGAGGAGCGGCTGCGGTCGCTCCCGGGCGCGGCTCGGGTACGGGCCCGGGCGTTCACCCAGGCGAACCTGACCGGGCAGACCCAGCCGGTCTACGCCGACTTCTACCGCGGCGACGATGCCCTGTACGCGGACACGATCGTCCGGGGCCGCGGACCGGCCGCGCCGGGTGAGGTCGTGGCCGGGCCGGCCTTCTTGAAGGAGCGCGGGCTGAAGGTCGGCGACCGGGTCGCTCTGGAGCTCGGCGGCAGGAAGATCTCCGCGACCGTGGTGGGTGAGCTCATCGAGGGCAACGCGCGGGCCCTGGAGGCCTCCTGGCAGACCCTGGCCCTGCTCGCACCGGAGGCCCGGGCCACCGAGTACACGGTACGGCTCGCCCCCGGGGCCGATGTCCGGGCCTACGTCGAGGCGGTCGAGGCGCTCGACCCCGGCCTGCGCGCCTCGGTGGCGGACTCGGGGAACACCGGCACCACCACCGTCGTCGCCTTCTCCACGGTGTTCACCGTGCTGCTGACCCTCGTCGCCTCGCTCGGGGTCTTCAACACCGTCCTGCTGAACACCCGCGAGCGCCGCCGGGACCTGGGCATGCTCAAGTCGATCGGGATGACTCCGCGGCAGGTGGTGGTGATGACGCTGACCTCGGTCGCCGGACCGGGCGCGGTCGGCGGGCTGCTCGGCATCCCGCTCGGGATCGCGGCGCACCGGCTGGTCGTCGACCACGTCGAGGTGGTCACCTTCCCCGAATCGATGAAGGACGTGTGGCACGCGCCGCAACTCGCCGCGATGCTGCTGGCGGGGGTGGCGATCGCCGTCCTGGGCGCGCTGGTCCCGGCCCGGTCCGCGGCCAGGGCGACCATCGCCTCCGTGCTGCACACCGAGTAGCGATGACGGCCGGGGCGGGCGTCACGCTCCCCCGTCCCCTTCTGTCGGCCCGGATCGCGCCCGGCGCGCGGCGGCCTCCGCCGCGCGCCGGGCCTTGCGGGCCTCGCGGGTGGCCGTGCGGTGGCGTTCCTCGGTCTCGGCGACGCCGGCGTAGGCGAGGTCCCGGGCGGCCTGGGCGCGCTCCACCTCCGCGTCGGCGGCCACCGCCTCGGCAACCGCCCGCCGCCTGGCCTCCTCGGCCTGGCGCAGTTCGTCCTCCCGCGCCGTGGCGGCCCATTCGGCGTCCCGGGCGGCGGCGCGTGCGGCCTCGGCCCCGGGGACGGGCCGCCGCTCGGCGGCCTGCGGTACGGCCGGTGCCTGCGGCTCGGGCGATGCCGGCGGCACGGGCGATGCGGGCTTTGCGGGCGGCACGGCGTCCGCGTCGACACCGGGGAACTCCGTCGGCAGCTTCGGCGCCTTCGCGAGCCGGCCCGAGGCCCAGGCCTCGGCCGCCTCCGGATCGGCCAGGGCAGCGTAGAGGATCTGCTCGACCTCCCGCAGCACCGTCTCGGAGACGGGGGTCCCGGCCTCGTCGGCCAGCCGCAGTGCCTCCCGGGCCAGCGCCCCGACCACCACGTGCTGCTGGTGGGACAGATCGCGCAGCTGCTCCCCGTCCAGGGACCGGTGCGCCGCCCGCAGCGCCTGCCCGAGCTGGCGGAACTGCTCGACCTCCTCCGGCTTCGCCCGGACGAGCGTGTTCGACGTCCACGCCGCGATGGTGGGCCGCCGCAGCCCCGCGATCCGCTTCCCCGCGGCCGGATCCCCGGCCCGTTTCGCCCGGGACGCCGCCTCGTCCCGCGCCGCCGTGAACCGCGCGGGAGGCAGCGCGTACAGGCCGTCGATGACCTCTTCCACATCCACGCCGCCCACTCTCCGTCATCATCACCCGCGGACGGGGGACCGTGCGGACTCAGCGCGCCGCCAGCGGGACGCATCGGTACCCCGGGTACGGGACGAAGATCGCCGGAACGGGCCAGCGGCGCGGCCCGCGCGGGTGAATGACCGCTCCCGCCCGTTCCCACCTGGGGTGGAGCCCGTTGGAGAGTCATGCGCACTCCGATAGACGCCCCGATGAACGCATCGGCGGACGCCCCGGTTCCGGCCGTGGCCGCCGCTCTCCGCGGAGCCTTCACCGAGCGCGCGGTGGAGGCCGGTCCCGATCCCCTCTCCCGCATACGGGCCACGCTCCGCGACGACGTGCTCTGCGTCAGCCTGGCCGGGGAGTTCGACCACTACACCTGCGCCCGCCTGAACGGCCTCCTCGACGAAGGCGCCGCCCGCGGAGCCCGCCGGCTCGTCCTCGACGCGGCCGGGGTCAGCTTCTGCGACTCGGCCCTGCTCCACGTGCTGGACCGGTGGGCCCTGACAGGCGGCCAGGTGGAGCTGGCGGCGACCTCCCGCGCGCTGCGTCTGCTGCTGAACGTGGCGGCCCGGGTCCATCGCCCGCCCCGGGTCTGGCTCAGCCGGTGACCGCCTGACCGACGCGGTGTTCTTCGACGATGCGGCCGTCACGCAGTTCCACGACCCGGTCGGCCAGTTCGATCAGGGCCGGGTCGTGGGTGGCGACCAGCGCGGTGACGCCTTCGCTGCGCACCACCGCCCGCAGCAGCCGCATGATCGAGCGCCCCGTCTCGGAGTCGAGCTGGCCGGTCGGTTCGTCCGCGATGATCAGGTCCGGTTCGTTCGCCAGGGCCCGGGCCACGGCCACCCGCTGCTGCTGGCCGCCGGAGAGTTCACCGGGGCGCTGGCCCGCGTGGTCGGCGAGGCCCACCAGGGCGAGCAGCGTCCTGGCGCGCTCCTCGCGCCGGCGGGCGGGGATCTTCCGCAGCCGCATGGGGACCCCGACGTTCTCGGCGGCGGTCAGGACGGGGATCAGGCCGAAGGACTGGAACACGAAGCCGATCCGCTCGCGGCGCAGCCCCAGCAGCCCCGGCTCGTCCAGGCCCGCCAGCGGGGTGCCGTCGAGCAGGACGGTTCCGGCGGTCGGGGTGTCGAGGCCGCCGACCAGGTTCAGCAGGGTGGTCTTGCCGGAGCCGGACCGGCCCTTGAGCGCGGTGAGTTCGCCGCGGCGCACCTCGAACGACACGCCGCGCAGGGCGTGTACGGCTCGGGGGCCGCTGCCGAAGCTCCGGTGGACGTCGTCCACCACGACCATGGGCCCCGCCGTGCCGTCCTGTTGCTGCGTCATGTTGTGGGCTCCCCCTGAGACTGGAATCGGCCGACGGGCGCCCCGTGGAACGCCTCCCGTCGAATTTGCTCATCCGTCACATCCTGTACGCAAGTCCCTTCCCCTGTGCGTTCGAATCTGACAGCATCGTCCGCTATCCGGTGCCAGAGGTCCGGACGGGGGAGGAACAAGGCACATGCTCGGCTTCGTCGTGCGCCGGCTGCGCGGGCGATTGCCGCTCGCTGCCGCCGTACTGCTCACCGTACTGATCACCACGACCGTGCTGACGGCACTGTTCGCCTTCACCCGTGGTGTGGGCGAGGCGGGACTGCGCCAGGCGCTCCAGGGGCCGGGCTGGAGCCGGGCCACCGTCCTGGTCACCGACGAGCATCCGGGGTCGGCCGGCCCCGGGGGCGACGGGGCCGTACGGGCCTTCGCGGGCGAGCTGTTCGGCGGGATCCCGTACGGCGTCGAGTCGGTGGCGCGCAGCCGTCCGTACGGCCTGCAAGGTGGCAGCGCGCCCGGCAAGGACGCCGATCTGACACTGCTCGCCTCCCTCGACCGGGACCGCGTACGGCTCCTCGCGGGCCAGTGGCCGCAGGCGGCGGGCGGACCGGGCGGGGCGGATCCGTCCCGGCTGCCGGTGGCCGTGCCCCGGGCGGCGCTGGTCCGGCTCGGACTGACCGAGGCCGCGCTGCCCGCCGAGCTGCACCTGGACGACCGGTACGGCGGCGCCCCGCTCACCGTGCTGGTCACCGGCGTCTACCAGGCGGCCGATCCCGGGGCCGCGTACTGGCGGCTCGACCCGCTCGGCGGCCGCGAGGTCCAGGTCGGCAGTTTCACCACCTACGGCCCGCTGCTCGTCGACGGCAGCGCCTTCACCGCGGGCGGGCTCGCGCAGAACAGCCGTGCCTCGCTCCTCGCCCCCGACTTCGCCGCCGTGCGCCCCGCCGAGGCCGAGGTCCTGCGCGAACGCGCGGCGCCACTGGCCGGCGGCCCGGCCGGAGCCGGTGTCAAGATCCCCGCCGGCCTCCAGATCAGGAGCGAACTTCCGGCACTGCTCGGCGAGTTGGAGTCCGCTCAACTCGTCGCCCGTTCTTCCCTGCTGGTCGGCGCGCTCCAGCTCGCCGTCCTCGCCGCGGCCGCCCTGCTGCTGGTCGCCCACCTGCTGACGGACCGCCAGGAACCCGAGCGCGTCCTGCTCACCGCGCGCGGCGCCTCACGCGCACGGCTCGGCGCCCTCGGCGCCGCCGGGTCGCTGCTCCTGGCGCTGCCCGCCGCCGTTCTCGCACCGCTGCTCGCCCCGCCCCTGCTGGACCTGCTCGGCGGATTCGGCCCGCTGTCGCAGGTCCCGTTCGACACGTCCGGGGGCTGGCTGCTGTGGCCCGTCGCGGGCGCCTGCGCCCTCGGGTGCGTGGCCCTGACCGCGCTTCCGGCCGTACTGCGCGGCGCGGGCGCCGCCGCCCTGCGCCGCAGCGGCCGCCGTCAGGCCCTCGTCGCGGGGGCCGCCCGGTCCGGCGCGGACCTGGCGCTGGTGGTGCTCGCCGTCCTCGCCTACCAGCAGCTGGCGCAGTACAGCGGCCACGGGCCCGCCCCGGCCGGGGCGGGCGGCGGACTCGGCGTCGACCCGGTGCTGGTGGCCGCGCCGACCCTGGCCCTGTGCGCCGGCACCCTCCTGGTGCTGCGGCTGCTGCCGTTCGCCGCGCGGCTGGGCGGGCGGCTGGCCGCCCGCGGCCGCGGGCTGGGCCCCGCACTGGTCGGCTGGCAGCTCGCCCGCCGGCCCGGGCGGGCCACCGGCCCCGTGCTGCTGCTGGTCCTCGCCGTGTCCAGCGGGGTCCTGGCGCTCGGCCAGCACACCGCCTGGTCCGCGTCCCAGCGCGACCAGGCCGACTTCGCCACCGCCGGCGGCCTGCGGATATCGGGCAGCGAACTGGCCTCGCCGGGCCGGGGCGGACGCTACGCGTCACTGCCCGGCGGCGAGCGGGTGATCCCGGTGATCCGTGCCAAGCAGGAGCTGCCGGGCGGGCGCGCCGGGGAGGTGCTCGCGCTGGACGCCGCCGGGGTGGCCGAACGGGTGCCGCTGCGCGCCGACTTGCGGGACGGGCGCGCCATGCGGGAGCTGTTCAAGCCCCTCGCCGTGGACGGCGGCACGGGCGCGGGCGGCATCGCGCTGCCCGGCCGGCCGCGGCGCATCGACGTGGACGTGACGGTACGGGCGCCGGGAGTCGGCAGCCACCCCGGCCTGGGGCTGCTGCTGCGCGACCGGTTCGGCCTCACCTTCCGGACTCCGATGCTCCAGCTGCCCGAGGCAGGGGAAGCGACCGTATCGGTGGACCTGGACGCGCTCACCGGGGCCCCGCTCGGGTCCGCCGCCGCGCCGCTGAACCTGGCCGGGCTGGTGTTCTCGTACGGCATGGAGGACCCCGGCCCCGACCCCTCCGACGACGGGGTGGCGCCCGGCCCGCGGGATCTCACCGGGGAGCTGACCGTACGCCGGCTCGCCGTCGCCGACAGCCCGCACGGCGAGGCCCTGCCCGTCCCCGGCGGCGCGTCTGCCTGGGCCCTGAGCACCCCGGCCCTGACCAGCGGCGCTGCCGTCGCCGAACTGCTGCCGGGCGCTGAGGGCGGCCAGGGCGGCCCGGCACTGCTGCGGCTGCGCTACCGCGGCGGCTCCGACACCCTCGCCGGCGTCCGGATCGGGCTGGTCCCCGGCGGTGCTCCCGCGGCCGAGGTGCCCGGCATCGCCACCCGCGGGTACCTCGCCGCCGTCGGCGCGTCCGTCGGCGATCTGGTCCGCGTTCCCCTGGGCAGCGCGAGCGTGCCGGTGCGGATCACCGCGGCCGTCGGCTCCCTGCCGGTGGCCGGTGACAGCGCGCTGGCCGTCGATCTGGCCACCGCCGGGCGGCTGTTGGCCGCCGACGGCGCGAGGGAGCTGCCCGCCCCCGGCGAGTGGTGGCTGCCGGCCGCCTCCGCGGGCGACCCCGTCCCCGCGCAGGCCGCCGCCGCACTGCGCTCCGCGGCCGGGTCGCAGCAGGTGGAGCTGCGCGAGGAAGTGGCCGCCGCCCTGCTGGACGACCCGCTGAGCGCGGGCCCCCAGAGCGCGCTCGCCGCCCTCGCGGTGGCCTGCGCGGTGCTGGCGGCGATCGGCTTCGGGGCCGCCGCCGCTGCCACCGGGCGGGAACGGGCCCGGGAGTTCGCCGTGCTGCTGGCGCTCGGTGCGCCCCGCCGCGGGCTGGGCCGGACGGCCGCCGCCGATAGCGGTGTCCTGGTGGGCCTGGGCACCGCCGTCGGGCTGGGGCTCGGCGCCGCCATCGTCCACATGGTGGTGCCGCTGGTGGTGCTGACGCCGGCCGCGCGGCGGCCGGTGCCCGGGGTGCTGGTGGACCTGCCGGCTGCCCAGACCCTGCTGATGGCCGCCGCGGTCGCCGCGGTGCCGCTGCTGTCGGCCGTGTTCGGCGGCCGCCGTGACCGGACCGTCCGGGGCTCCGCCGAACGGCTGCGCCTCTTGGAGGACATGTGACCCGCCCGGCCCCGACCGCCGCCGACGGGCGCGGGACCCGCCCCGCGCCCTGGGTACGGACCCGGCTGCGCGCCGCGCCGCTGACCGCGCTGCTCGGCGCCGCCCTCGCCTTCGTCGCCGTCCTGCTGGCGGCCGCCCTGCCGCGCGCCGTCGACCGGGGCTCCGACCAGGCGCTGCGCTCCTTCCTGCACGACCGGGGCCCCGGCCCGACGAGCCTGCTCGCCACCGCGCCCGCCCGGTACGGCCGGCAGAGCCCCCAGGAGCTGGACTCCGTGCTCGCCACGCTGCGTTCGCGTACCGGCGGGTCCTTCAGGCTCGATGCGAGCGGTCCGGTGCACGGCACCCTCGGTGTGAAATCGCGCAGCCTCACCAACCCCGACATGCCGCGTCCCGATGGTGTCGACCCGCGGCTCACGCTGATCCGCCTGCCCGAGGCCGCCGCGCACGTGTCTCTCGTGGCCGGGCGCTGGCCTGGCGGCGCCGCCCCCGGCGCCCCGGTCCAGGTCGCGCTGTCGCGCGCGGCGTCCGAGACCCTCCGGGTCCCGCTCGGCACCGTGCTGGAATCCGTACCGGGCACCGCCGGTACGGCCCGGGCCGAGGTGGTCGGCCTCTACGACGCCGCCGACCCGACGGACGTCTACTGGACCGACCTGCCCTGCCTGACCAAGGCCTGCCAGGCCTTCACTCCCACCGTCGTGCCCCAGCTGTACTGGCAGACGGCCGCCCTGGTCGGCCCGGACGGCCTCGACCCGCTCGCCGTCTGGGGCGACGGCGCCGAAGACTTCTGGCGGCTGCCGGTCGACACCGCGGTCCTGCGGGCCGACCAGCTGCCCGCCGTCACCCGGGAGATCGCCGCCTACGTGGCCGGCCCCACCTCCTCCGCGCTGACACGCGCCACCCAGCGCCCCGAGCTGCGCATCAACTCCCGCCTGCCGGAACTGTTCAAGCAGGCCGAGGCCCGTCGCCAGGCCGCCGCGCCACTCGCCGCGATCGGCACGGCCGGAGTCGCCGGGGTGGCCCTCGTCGTGTTCTGCCTCGCCGCCGCGCTCACCGGGGACCGGCGCGAGGCCGAACTGCGGCTGCTGCTCGCACGCGGCGGCTCGCGCCGCACCGTCGTGGGCCGCCTGCTCGGTGAGGCCGCCGTCACCGTGCTGCCGGCCGCCGCGCTGGCCACTTGGCTCGCCGTACTGCTGCTGCCGACACCGCGCCTGACCGCCTCGCTGGCCGGGGCGTCGGCCGTCACCCTCCTGGCGCTGCTGGCCTTCCCCGTACGCGCCGCCGTGCTGCTGTCCGCGCCGCGGCGGCCGCGCCCCCGCCGCCGGCTCGTCGCCGAGCTGCTCGTGCTCACCGCCACCGCCGCGGCCGTGTTCGAGGTACGCCGTCGCGGGGTCGCCCCCGCCGGCGGCGGACTGGATCCGCTGGTGGTCGCCGCCCCGCTGCTGCTGGCGCTGTCCGGCGCGCTCGTCCTGGCCCGGCTGCTGCCCGCCGCCGTCGGGGCGATGGCCCGGGCGGCGGGCCGGGGTTCCGGCCTGATCGGCTTCCTGGGGCTGGCCCGGGCCGCCCGGGGCACCGGCGGCCGGGCACGCGTCCCGGTGCTACCGCTGGTCGCGCTGCTGCTCGCGGTCACCACGGGCGGCTTCGGGGCCACGGTGCTGAGCTCGGTGGACACCGCCCGGCTGCAGGCGGTCCGGCAGACCGTCGGCGGCGACGCCCAGGTCATCGCGCCCGCGGCCGGCACCCTCGCGCCGGAGCTGATCCGAGCCGCGGCCGCGCTGCCCGGCGTACGCACGTCCGTCCCCGTGTGGACGGACGACTACACCTTCCTCTTCGGCACCAAGGAGGGCTCCACCCAGGTGACGGTGGTCGTCGCCGAGCCGGAGGCGTACGCGGAACTGGCCCGCACCGTGGGGCGCGGCCGGTTCGACCCGGCGCTGCTCGCCGGCGGCGCCCCCGACGCTCCCGTGCCCGCGCTGCTGAGCCGCGACCTCGCCGCGCGAGCCGTCTCCGACACCCTGCGGGTGCGGATCGGCAGCGACGAAGTCGCGGTCAGGGCCGCCGGTGTGGTCGACGGCACGCCCGCCGTGGCGGGCCCGGGCGGCTCCACCGTCGTGCTCCCGGCCGGACCGGCCGGCGCCCACATCCCCAAGACCACCCGCCCGAACCGGTGGTTCGCGACCGGGCCCGTCGACGAGACCGGGCTGCACGACCTGATCCGCGCCACGGTTCCGGCCGCGACCGCCGGCCACTACACGGTCAAGACCAGTGCCGCCTCCGTCGCGGCACTCGCCGGCGAACCCCTCCAGCACTCGGCCGGCCGGCTGTTCTGGGCGGCCGTCGCGGCCGCCGCGGGCTTCGCCCTGCTGTCCGTCCTCCTCACCCTCGTCCGCGCGGCGCCCGAGCGGGCGGCGCTGCTGGCGCGGCTGCGCACCATGGGCCTGCGCCCCCGGCAGGGCGTGGCCCTGATCCTGGCCGAGGCGTTGCCGCAGGCCCTGGTCGCCGCCCTCGGCGGCGGGCTGGTCGCGCTGGCCGCCGTGGCCCTGCTCGGCCCGGCCGTGGACCTGTCCGCGCTGGTCGGGGAGAAGGTGCCGGCCGGGCTGCGGCTCGCCGCGCGGCCCGTGCTGACCCAGGTGCTGGGCCTGACGGCCCTGGTCACCGCGGGTGTGCTCGCGGAGGCCGCGATATCCGGAAGGCGACAGATCACCACCGAGTTGAGAGCGGGAGACCAGCGGTGAACACCGACCAGCCGACCTACGAAGAGCTGCGCACGCAGGCCCTGGCCGCCGCCGCGCCCCGTACGACCGGGGCGGGCACGGCCATCGCCTGCGACCGCCTGGTGCGCATCTTCAGCACCGACGGGGTCGAGGTACAGGCCTTGCAGGGGCTCGAACTGACCGTGGCCCAGGGTGACCTGGTGGCCCTGGTCGGTGCCTCCGGCAGCGGCAAGTCCACCCTGCTGAACATCCTGGCCGGACTGGACGTCCCCACGGCGGGCACCGCCACCGTCGGCGGCTACGACCTGCTGGAAATGTCCGCGAAGGACCGGCTGCGCTACCGGCGGGAGGCGGTGGGCTTCGTCTGGCAGCAGACCGCCCGCAATCTGCTGCCCTTCCTGACCGCGGCCCAGAACATCGCCCTCCCCATGCAGCTGAGGGGCCGCGCCTCCCGGGGCGCCGCCGCGCGCCGCGCGGGCCGCGTCCGCGACCTCCTCGAAGCGCTGGAGATCCCCGACCTGGCGGGCCGCCGGCCGGCCGAGCTCTCCGGCGGGCAGCAGCAGCGGGTGGCGATCGCCGTGGCCATGGCCAACGATCCCGCGGTCCTGCTCGCCGACGAGCCCACCGGAGAACTCGACTCCGAGACCGGCGCCGCCATCTTCGAGGCCTTCCGCACCGTCAACCGCGAGCTGGGCGCCACCGTGGTCATCGTGACCCACGACCCGCTCGTCGCGGGCGAGGTCCGCCGCACCGTGGCCATCCGCGACGGCCGCACCAGCAGCGAGGTCCTGCGCCGCACGGTCACCGACGAGCACGGCGCGGAGTCGGTGAGCGAGCGCGAGTACGTGATGCTGGACCGCACCGGCCGCGTGCAGCTCCCGCAGAAGTTCCTGGAGGCCCTGGGCATGGAGCAGCGCGTGGCCGTCGACCTCGCCGCCGACCACATCGAGGTGCGCCGCGACGACGCGGACGCGGACGGGGACGCGGACGGGGACGACGCCTGAAGGACACCCGCGGGACCGGATTCCGTCACCTCCCCGGGTCGGGGGTCGTTAGGGGCCTTGGGGTTGACTCGGGGGCGAAGGGATGACGGTATGCGGCAATTTCCTCTGGAAATGCACCAAGTGGCACCTGGTCGGGTGGTCGAGTGGCGGTTGCGGTCCACGGCGGCGGAGGAGAGCGACGGCCCGGGTGACGCGGCGGGCAGGAAGGCGTCCTTCAACCAGGACAAGCACTTCACCGTCGCCGAGGAGAGCCGGGCCGCCGACGACCCCGTCGCGTCGTGGATCGCGGTCACCTTCGAAGTGGCCGGGCGGCTGGACGAACCGGCCCTGGCCCGCGCCCTGCTGGCCTTCGTCCAGCGGCACGAGGTGCTGAGGTGCGCGTTCCGGAGGCTGGCCGGGGAACTGGCCTGTGAGCCCTTCGACCCGGCCGAACTCGCCCTCGAGGCCGAGCCCGTGGGCGCCTTCGCGACCTCCGAGCTCCTGCGGGACTTCCTCGTCGAGCGGTTCAAGCGGAGCATCGACACCCTGTCCTGGCCGCTGTTCACCATGGGCGCGGTCCTGCGCGAGGACTCCGCGACGGTCTATCTCGCCTTCGACCACATCGTGTGCGACGGCATGTCGATGCCGATCGTCGTCCACGAGGTGCTGACCGACTACGAGGCCCTGTGCCGCGGGGAGGACAGCGGGCTGCCGCCGGTCGCCCCCAGCTACCTCGACTTCGCCGACGAGCAGCGGCGCCGCTACCTCTCCATCGACGCCGGCGACGAACGCCTGGGCTACTGGAAGGAGTTCATCGAGCGCGGCGGCGGGTTCTTCCCCCGCTTCCCGCTCGACCTCGGGGTGGAACCGGGCCGGATGTACCCGATCGTCAACGAAGCCTCCGTGCTGCTGGACGCGGGTGAGGCGGAGGTGTTCGAGAAGACCTGCCTGGCGGTCGGCGGCAAGCCGTTCATGGGGGTGCTCGCCTCCGTCGCGGTGTGCCTGCGCGAGGCGGGCGGCCCCGGCGTCTACCGGGGCCTGATGCCGGTCAGCGAGCGCGGCCGGGAAGGCTGGGCGGACTCGGTGGGATGGTTCGTCAACACCATGCCCATCGAGTTCGACGCCTCTCCCGGCCGGGACTTCGCGCAGGTCATGGCCGCGGTCCGGGCCGGATTCACCGAGATGATCGGCCATATCGACGTGCCGTTCGTCCGCGCGTGGGAGCTGCTGGCGCCCGAGGAGTTCGCCGCCCGCTCGTGGCCCTACCCGGTGAACTTCTTCTCGTACATCGACATGCGCAAGTGCCGGGGCGCCGACCGCCACGACGAGTGGCGGCCCGCCACCCACGTGTGGTCTGCGCGGGCCAACGGAGCCTGCTCGTGGTTCCAGCGGGACGCCGACGGAATGCACATGAACTCCCTGTACGTGGACACCGTCGCGGCCCGCCGCACCATGGGCGACCTGCAGGAGGCGCTGCGTCTGAAGGTCCAGGAGATCGCCCGCTCGGGCGGGTTCCGCCGGCCCGTCGCGCTGACCCCGCAGCGCCGGCCCGTCGGGTCACCGCTCGACGTGGCCGCGTACGCCCGGCGCGGCTGAGCCCCGGCCCCGGTCCTGGCGGCCGGCGACGGCGTGCGCCGTGTATCGGGGCGTCGGACGCGGACGGCCGATGCCCGGTGGCTCGGCAAGGAGGACCGCGGCGGCCGGTTCCGCTGCGGTCAGAGGCGGGCCGCGCGGCTGCGGAGCAGGGCGCGCTCCCGCGCGTTGCGGGTGAGCGAGGCCGCCCGCTCGAACTCGGCGCGGGCCTCAGCCGGCCGGCCGAGGCGCTCCAGCAGGTCTCCCCGCACGCTCGGCAGCAGGTGGTAGGCGCGCAGCCCCGGCTCCTGCGCCAGCGCGTCGACCAGCGGCAGCGCCGCCTCCGGTCCCTGGGCCATCGACACGGCCACCGCCCGGTTGAGCTCCACCACCGGGGACGGAACGAGCGTGACGAGGCTCCCGTACAGGGCGGCGATCGTCGGCCAGTCGGTGTCCTCGTAGCGGACGGCCGCCGCGTGGCAGCCGGCGATCGCGGCCTGCAGGGAGTACGGGCCGCTGCCTGCGCGGCGCATGGCCTCGATGCCCCGGTGGATGAGCATCCGGTTCCACCGGGCCCGGTTCTGGTCGGCGAGCAGGACCGGTTCCCCGTCGGGGCCGGTACGGGTGGCCATCCGGGACGCCTGGAACTCCAGCAGCGCGGCCAGGCCGTGCACCTCGGGCTCCTTGGGCATCAGCGCCGCCAGGACGCGGGCCAGCCGCAGGGCGTCCTCGCACAGGGCGGGGCGGACGAGGTCCTCGCCGGCGGTGGCCGAGTAGCCCTCGTTGAAGACGAGGTAGATGACCTCCAGGACCGAGGCGAGCCGCGCCTCGCGGTCGGCCCCGTACGGGACTTCGAAGGGCACGCCGGCGGTGGCGAGCGTCCGCTTCGCCCGGACGATGCGCTGGGCGACGGTGGACTCGGAGGCGAGGAAGGCGCGGGCGATCTCCTGGGTCGTCAGCCCGCCCATCAGGCGCAGGGTGAGTGCGATCCGGGCCTCGGTCGCCAGCACCGGATGGCAGGCGGTGAAGATCAGCCGCAGCAGGTCGTCGTCGATGTCGTCCGGGTCGGCCGGTTCGCCGGGGGCGGGTACGTCCTCCAGGCTCCGGCCGACCTCGGCGAGTTTGCGCGCGTACGTCTCCTTGCGGCGCACGAGGTCGACCGCGCGGTGCTTGGCGGTGGCCATCAGCCAGGCGCCCGGCCGGTCCGGGACGCCGGACTGCGGCCACTGTTCGAGTGCGGCGACGAGGGCGTCCTGCGCGAGTTCCTCGGCGATGCCGACGTCCCGCACGATCCGGGCGACGCCCGCGATGATGCGCGCGGACTCGATCCGGAACACCGCTTCGACCGCCTGGGCCGTACTCACTGCCGTCACGGCCACCCATCAGAGCAGCCGTGACGCGGCAGGGCAAACGGGGCGCGGATCACATCTCCTGGATCTCCCTGACCTCGGCGCTCACGTTCCACTCCGCCGGGTGGATCTCCAGGAACCTCTTCGTCCACTCGATGGCCTCGGCCTTGTCCTTGCACTGGGTCAGGGAGTAGCCGCCGACGACCTCCTTGGTCTCCGTGAACGGGCCGTCGGTGTAGCTGATCTTTCCGCCGGACCAGCTGAGCCGGGTCCCCTCGGAGGTGGGGAGCAGCCCGGCGGTGTCCAGCATGACCCCGGCCTTGGTGATCTCCTCGAACAGGGCGCCCATGCGCTGCTCGAACTCGGCCGGGAACTTCTCGGGCGGCAGGTCCTGCTCGTTGATGCGGATCATCGTCAGGAAGCGCGGCATGGTGACTCCTCGGTCGGGAGCGGCGGGGGCTCTCCCCGCCTCTCACCCCTGCGTCGAACGGGAGGCGCCCGGATCGACAGCTCCTCGAAGATTCTTCGGAGAATTTTCCGGAGGGGCCATCCGGCGCGCCCCTACTCGCGAGTAGGATCGCCGCCCAGGCCGCCCCGAAAGGTCCCCCATGCCGCGCACGCCTTCCTCGCCGCTCCTGCTCGCCGGCCTCCTGGCCGGGGCGGCGGTCGCGCACGCCGCCGTGCCCGAGAAGTTCGACGCGACCGTCCCGCGCTCGCTGCCGGGCAGCCCGCGCGCGTGGACGTACGCGAGCGGGGTGGCCGAGCTCGCGCTCGCCGCCGGGGTCGCCCATCCGCGGACCCGCAAGGCGGCCGCGATGGCCGCGGCCGCCTTCTTCGTCGGCGTGTTCCCGGCGAACGTCAAGATGGCCGCCGACGCGCGCCACCGCTCCCCCGCCGTGCGCGCCGTGGCGTTCGGCCGGCTGCCGCTCCAGGTGCCGCTGGTGCTGTGGGCCGGGAAGGTGAGCCGCGGCGCCGCGGCCCGCTGACCGGCTGCCCCGTCGACCTCCGGCCCCGGCCCCCGGCCGCCCTGACCGGCCCGGATCGGGTCAGCGGCTGTCGCCCGTCCAGTCCCAGCGCCCCGGATCGCCCGCCCGGCGGCGGTAGTGGGCACGGCCGCCCGCCCCGTAGCGCCCTATCTCCGTGGACAGCCGGGCCTCTTCCGCGAGCTGCGGGGTGCTCCAGCCCGTGATGTCGAGGAGGAGCCCGTCCAGGGGACCGCCCACGAGTTCGCCGTAGACGTGGCCGGGGCGGGGGCCTGGGTCGGGATCGTCGTGGTCGGCGCCGTAGACCCGGCGGCGGAGCATCCTGTCGTCCATGCCTCCAAGCTTCACAGGCACCACTGACAATCGGCCGCCGCGTGCAGCGGCGATGATGGGTGCCGCCTCCCGGTCGCGGGAGGCATGGGAGCGAGGAGCGGCACGCATGGCACGTCGGGTACACCAGCCATTGGAGGACCAGGAGTTCGACTTCATCCTCTCCATGGCGCCGGGGCCGGTTCTCGCCTACTTCTGCGGGAGCTGGCCGAAGGCCCTGGAGGCGTGCCGGGCGATGGACACGCTCGTCGGCGAGCTGTCCGAGGAGTACGGGGCGCGGTTCACCGCCGTCCGCACCGACATGACCCGCTGCCCCGGCCCGACCAGGCGTTACGGCGTGACCGGCGCGCCGACCGCCGTGCTCATCAGGGACGGTGAGGCATTCGCGAGCCAGGCCGGACCGATGACGCGCGAGGAGTTCCGGGCGTTCCTGGACGCCCACCTCTGAGGCCGCCTCCGTAGGCCGGGCCGCCGGTTGGGCCCTGTGGGCGAACTCGGGTGATCTGGCCGAAAGTGGCATAGGTGGGATAGGTGCCTCAGGCATGTAATGGAGTCCGGCGAGACGGAACCATCGCTTGCGAGGTGCTCCATGTCAGAGACAGTTGCCTTCCCTCAGGACCGAACCTGCCCCTACCACCCACCGGCTGCTTACGAACCCCTGCGGGAGAGCCGGCCGCTCTCCCGCGTCACCCTCTTCGACGGCCGCTCCGTATGGGTGGTCACCGGGCACGCCGAGGCGCGTGCCCTGCTCGCGGACGGCCGGCTCTCCGCCGACCGCCGCAACGCGGCCTTCCCGGCGCCGACCAGGCGGTTCAAGGGGCTGCAGAACCGGCGTGCCGCACTGCTCGGGGTCGACGACCCCCAGCACAACGTCCAGCGCCGGATGCTGATCCCCAGCTTCACGCTGAAGCGGACGGCCGCCCTGCGGCCGCGGATCCAGCAGACCGTGGACCGGCTGATCGACGAGATGGTGGCGGGCGGTCCGCAGGCCGAACTGGTGGGCGACTTCGCCCTACCGGTGCCGTCGATGGTGATCTGTGCCCTGCTCGGGGTCCCGTACGAGGACCACGAGTTCTTCGAGGGACAGTCGCGGCGGCTGCTGCGCGGCCCGGAGCCGGCCGACGTGGAGGACGCCCGCCGCCGGCTGGACGGCTATCTCGTCGGCCTGATCGAGCGCAAGCGCCGGGAGCCCGGCGACGGGCTGCTCGACGAGCTCATCGCGCAGCGCCTGGAGACGGGCGAGATCGACGTCGAGGAGCTGGTCGCCCTCGCCGTGATCCTGCTGGTGGCGGGGCACGAGACGACCGCCAACATGATCTCGCTCGGCACGTTCACCCTGCTGCGCCATCCGGAGCAGCTGGCCGAACTGCGGGCCGACCCGGCGCTCATCTCCTCGGCCGTGGAGGAGCTGATGCGGTTCCTGTCGATCGCCGACGGAATGCTGCGGGTGGCGACCGAGGACATCGCCGTCGGCGGGGTGACGGTGCGCGCGGACGACGGGGTCGTCTTCTCCACTTCCGTCATCAACCGCGACGACTCCGTCTTCGAGGAGCCGGACGCGCTGGACTGGCACCGGCCCACCCGCCACCACCTGGCCTTCGGCTTCGGCATCCACCAGTGCCTGGGCCAGAACCTGGCCCGTGCGGAGATGGAGATCGCGCTGGGCACGCTCTTCGAGCGGCTGCCCGGACTGCGGCTGGCGGCCGAGCCAGACCGGATCCCCTTCAAGCCCGGCGACACCATCCAGGGGATGGTCGAACTCCCCGTGGCGTGGTGAGGGCCGTGCCGGACCGGCGGCTGCGCATCGACATCGACACCGGCGTCTGCATCGGCGCGGGCCAGTGCGCGCTGACCGCGCCCGGGGTGTTCACCCAGGACGACGACGGCTTCAGCGAGCTGCTCCCGGGCCGCGCGGACGGCGCCAGGAGCGCGCTGGTCCGGGAGGCCGCTCGGGCCTGCCCGGTCTCGGCCATCTCCGTCCGCGAGGACTGACCCGGCCGGTGGTGGGTGCGCAGGTATCGGGGGGCTGGATTTCCTGTACAGTTGTCCAGGAAATCTAGTCCCCCGAGAAGTGGAGGCGGCCATGCACACGGTCGCTCAGATATTGACCGGCCTCGTGGCCGCGCTGCACGTGTACTTCCTGGTCCTGGAGATGTTCCTGTGGCAGCGGCCGCCGGGGCGCGCGCTACACGGCTTCGACGCGGAAACCGCCCGGCTCACCGCACCGCTCGCCGCCAATCAGGGCCTCTACAACGGCTTCCTCGCCGCCGGGCTGGTCTGGGCGCTCGTCATCGACTCGCTGGCCACGCAGGTCTTCTTCCTCGTCTGCGTGATCGTCGCCGGGGTGTACGGGGCCGCGACCGCCAACCGCCGGATCCTCATCGTGCAGGCCCTGCCCGCGGCACTGGCCCTCGGCGCGGCACTGGCAGCGTGAGCCCTCAGGAGCCGCGCGAGCCCGCCGTGCGCGCGCCGGACCCGCGCACGGCGAGGACGAAGGCGCGGCTGCGCGAGAGCCTGCTCGCCGAGTGCGCGGACAAGCCGCTCGCCGAGGTCAGCGTCTCGGCCGTGGTCCGCGGGGCGCAGGTCGGCCGCGCCACGTTCTACCTCCATTACGAGGACCTCACCGCGCTCGCCGTGGACGCCTGCGCGGATGTGGTGCACGCGGCGGTCGACGCCCTGCACACCTGGCAGACGGGCCCCGGATCGCTTCCCCCGGCGCGGCCGCCCGCCGCGCTGGCCGCGTTCCTGACGGCCGCGGCGGACCGGGCGCCGCTCTACCGCACGCTGCTCCTCCCGGGCGGCGGCGGACCGCTCGGCGACCGCCTCCACCGGGAGCTGCGCGCCCGCGCGCACGCCGAGCGCACGGCGGCGGGCGCCCCGCACTCCGATCTCGTCGCGTCGGCGGTGGCCGCCACCTTCACCGGCGTCCTGGCGGACTGGCTGCACGGTGCCGTCCCGGCGGATCCGGCCGGACTGGCGGACCAGCTGTGGCGGCTGCTCCTGGCCCTCCACCAGGCCGCTTAGGACGGGGAGCGACCTTCGCGCCGCGGACGCCGAGAGCCCCGCCGGCCGGACCGGCGGGGCTCCCATCACGGGCGGTGCTCGTGAAGCGGACTACCGGAGGGGAACCACCCGCTCGGCCTGGGGGCCCTTGGGGCCCTGGGTGACGTTGTACTCGACCCTCGCGTTCTCTTCCAGGGACTTGAAGCCGGTGGTCTCGATGGCGGAGAAGTGCACGAACACGTCCGGGCCGCCGTCGTCCTGCTGGATGAACCCGAATCCCTTCTCCGAGTTGAACCACTTCACGATGCCTGTTGCCATCTTGCTGATCCTTCTCAACGTTCCACTGCGGGCCGCATATGCGGCCGTCATTGATCCTGCCCAAACGTCCCTCGGAGCACACGCTGAACGCGGCCAACCGTGGCGTGGCGCGTATTCGAACTTCTGACCGCCCTGTCCGTGAATCGAGGGATCGGCGCCTTCTCAAGACGCTTCGAGGGGGGACGGAGACCGAGGGGCTGCCGCGCGGGCTCGCCGCGGTCCGCCGACCCGGCAGCCCACGCAGTCGGCATGGCCCGTGTGCGCCGCGGTGTCCCGGGTGCGCCAGTCCCACTCGGCCTCGGGACGCGGCCCGCTCGGCTTGCCCCACCCCGCGAGGTGGAGGAGCCAGGTGACGATCCCGGCCGCGACGACGACGCCGAGGCCCAGCCAGATGCCGGGGGTCCACGCCGCGCACACCGCGGCGCCCGCTCCGGCGAAGCCCAGCAGGGCCAGGGTCGTACCGGTCCAGCCGGCCACCGTGTGGCCGAGATCGACGTGACCGTGCGCACTCATGATCCTCCCTGGTCGGACCGTCGGCAGTAGGCTCGGAGAAAGGTTCATTTATCTCACGAGCTAAGTTACTTAGATGCTAAGGAGTATGTGCGTGGAGGGCAAGACCCGCCCCCCGGCCACGGCCGAGGAGGCGATGGCGCGCATGGACCAGTTCGTCGCCCTGGGCATCGTCGGACAGCAGGAGGTCGCACAGCGGCTGGGGCTCAACGTCACCGACCTGACCTGCCTGGGCCACATCCTGGGCGCCGGGGACACCCCCCTGGCCGCCGGTGACCTCGCCGAGCTGGTGGACCTCACCACCGGCGCCGTCACCGGGGTCCTCAACCGCCTGGAACGCGCCGGATACGCGCGGCGCCGACCCGACCCCGCCGACCGGCGCCGGGTGCGGGTGGTGGCCGAGCCCGAGGCCGCCGCCCGGGTCGTCGCGGTCTACCAGCCGTTCTACGACCGGCTCGGCGCCCTGTTCGCCGACTACACCCCCGACGAGATCGCCGTGATCGCCGACTGGTTCGAGCGCGCCGCGGCCGAGGTGCGCGCCCACTGCGCGCAGGTGCGGTCGGGCGAACTGGACGGGGAACCGGAGGCCGGAGGGCAGCAGCCCCCCGCTGGTACCATGGGCGGTTGACCATCTTCTTCCTTCTTCTTCACTTTGCTTCGAAAGGCCCTGCATGAGGAACCCGTCAGTTCATGGACGCTTCGGTGTGAAGGGCGGTGCCAAGGCCGGGGCCAAGTCCGGCGGCAAGACCCCCCGGAGCATCGGGCCGCAGGGCGAGTTCACGATGCACGAGCCGAAGAATCCGGCGCTGCCGCCGGTGGAGTCGTTCTCCGAGCTCGACCTGCCCCTTGAGCTGGTGACGACCATGGCCTCGCTGGAGGTCAAGGAGCCGTTCCCCATCCAGGCCGCGACGCTCCCGAACGCGCTGGCCGGCCGGGACGTCCTCGGCCGCGGCCGGACCGGGTCGGGCAAGACCCTCGCCTTCGGCCTGGCGATGCTGGCGCGTACCGCGGGACAGCAGGCGGATCCGAAGCGCCCGCTGGCACTGGTCCTCGTACCGACGCGGGAGCTGGCGCAGCAGGTGACCGAGGCGCTGGCTCCGTACGCCGAGGCCCTGAACCTGCGGATGGCCACCGTGGTCGGCGGGCTGTCCATCGGGCGGCAGGTGAGCACGCTGCGCACCGGCGCCGAGGTAGTGGTGGCCACCCCCGGGCGCCTGAGCGACCTGGTCGGGCGGCGTGACGTCCACCTGGAGCGGGTGAAGATCACCGTGCTCGACGAGGCGGACCAGATGTGCGACATGGGATTCATGCCGCAGGTCACGGAGATCCTGGACCAGGTGCACCACGCGGGGCAGCGAATGTTGTTCTCGGCGACCCTGGACCGCAATGTGGACCAGCTCGTGCGCACGTACCTGAAGGACCCGGTCTCGCACTCCGTCGACCCGCAGGCGGGCGCGGTGACCACGATGGACCACCACGTGCTGCACATCCACGCGGCCGACAAGATCTCGGCGGCGACCGAGATCGCCGCCCGCGACAACCGGGTGCTGATGTTCCTCGACACCAAGCACGGGGTCGACCAGTTCGTGAAGCACCTGCGGGCCATGGGCGTACGGGCGGAGGGGCTGCACAGCGGCAAGTCGCAGCCGCAGCGCACCCGGACCCTGGCGCAGTTCAAGAGCGGCGCCGTGACCGTCCTGGTCGCGACCAACGTCGCGGCGCGCGGTATCCACATCGACGACCTCGACCTCGTGGTCAACGTCGACCCGCCCGCGGACCACAAGGACTACCTGCACCGGGGCGGCCGTACCGCCCGGGCCGGCGAGTCCGGCAAGGTCGTCACCCTCGTGACGCCGAACCAGCGGCGGGACATCGTCCGGCTGCTCGCCGACGCACGGGTCCGGCCGACCATCACCCAGGTGCGCTCCGGCGAGGCGGCCCTGAGCCGGATCACCGGCGCGAAGGCTCCTTCCGGGGTGCCCCTGGCCGGCTCCGCGCCGACCGACGCCAAGGGCAAGCCCTCGGGGTCGGAGCTCGGCTTCCGCGGGATGGGCACCCGGCCGGGCCGCCCGGGCAGGGGCAAGGAGTCCCGCAAGACGATGGAGGCCCGGCAGGCCGCCGAGGCCCGCCGCGCCGCCCGGGTACGCAAGGGCCTCTGACCCGCGTACGCCCCGCCCGGACAGGGGCGGGGCGGGCCTGGTCAGGCCAGGGTGCGGCGGCGCAGGCGATCGGCGGCCGCGTTGCGGACGCGGCGGGTGCGGGCCTCGGCGGCGAGCAGCCGCAGGGCCTCGGACGAGGTCAGGGACTGGGCGGCGGTGCGCTGGCACCAGTCGGAGGCGGCGGTGAGCTCCGCCGCGGACCACGCTTCACCGCGGGAGATCGCCTTGAGCAGGGTCCATTCGCGCAGCCGCCGCTCGGGGAAGGCGCGGCCGGCGAGCGCGGCCGTCATGGCCTGCGCCCAGGCGGGAAACCCCTCGTCGGCCAGCAGCCGGGCCGCCCGGCGGTTCAGGTGGGTGACCACCGCGCTCTCGGCCATCACGGGGTCGGGGTCGCGCAGCACGGCGGCCACGGCCTCGGCTTCGGCGGACTCGCCCGGCGCCACGGCCAGGAACTCCAGGTGGCGGCCGTAACGCCAGTGCTCGTGCGGCGTGCCGGCATCGGAACGGCTCATCGGCCGACGCCTTCGCGGACGCGCTCCGCCCGGCCGCCCGCCGCGGGCCCGACCGCTGCGGACCGCGGTATGCCGAAGGTGTGCCGCTGCTGCTTCTTCCCTCTCGCCATGGCACCCATTCCACACGACCGCCGTGAGCGCCCGGTGGTCAGGGTGCCCTCGGGGCGCTTCCGGGGTGCCTTTCCGGGTGCCTTTCGGGTTGCTCAGCCCGCGGCGGGCAGCATCAGCGCCTCCGCGCCGACCGGGCGGTAGCCGGCGGCCTGGAAGGCGCGGACGCTGCGGGCGTTGCCGGTGGCCTGCTGGGACCAGACCGGCTGCCCGTCGGGGACGAGGTGGCGGGCGGCGCGGGCGAGGTCCCGCCCGAGGCCGCGGTGGCGGACGTCCTCATCCACCTCAATCGCCGTCTCCCAGCGGCCCGCGACGCCCCGGCCGAGGACGACGACTCCCCCGTCCGCCGCCCAGACCCGTACGCCGTCCCGGCGGTGCAGGGCCCGCCGTACCCGGGGGTGGTCGGGGTCTGCGATCTCGCGCAGCTCCAGCGGGGGTTCGCCGGACAGCGGTCCGGCGACGGTCAGCAGGTCGACGGTGTCGGTGGTACGGCCCGTACGGTCCAGCAGCGCGGCCAGGAAGCGCGCGTTCATGGTGGCGGCGAGGGCGTCGCACGTGAGGGCTTCGAGAGTGGACCGCACCCAGTGCGGGTCCTCGTCGGTGAACACCACGGAGTGCGCGGTGAAGGCGATGACGCCCGCGTCGCGCCGGTTCTCCTGCGGCACCACGGTCGTGCCGCCGTCGGGCGGCGGAAACCGCCCCTCCGCGGCCGCGTCCAGGATCTCGCCCAGAGTCCGCCCCGTGCCGTGCTCGCGTGCCATGTCCGCACTCCTGATCAGTGGCCGGCACACATGATCTCAGGCGTGGTGTACGGGTGTTGGGGCGGGGGGGGCGGGGGCGGGGAGAGCCGGGCTGCCCGGGCCGGCTCTCCGTATCCGCCGGTCAGCTGCCGCCGGACCCGCCGGTGTCTCCGGCGTCGCCGATCCCGCGGGTCTCGCGGGTCTCGTACGCCTCGTGCCCGCCGTACCCCTGCTCCGTCCCGTCCCCGGGCCCGGGCAGCGGGGCTCCCGTCTCCAGGAGGGTCTTGAGACTGGAGGCGAGCATCGGCCAGGCGCGCCCGCACATGCCGATCAGGGTGCCGCCGGGTTCGAAGCCCTCGTGCAGGATGGTCAGCCGGGCCAGGGCGTCGCCGACCGGCTCGATCTCGTACGTCACCTTCGTGCGCCGTTCCCCGGCCAGTTCCGCCCGCAGCTCCTCGTCGACCCCGACCGCGGCCGCCCACTGCGGGCTGAAGGTGTGCCAGGTGTAGGACAGCAGGCGGTCCGGGACGCAGTCGAGGACCACCTGCTCGGGGTCGGTGGTGCTGGCCCCGCGCTCGACCCAGGCCATCGTCGAGCCCACGGCCCAGTCCGTCTCGAAGCTCAGGCCCCAGTAACGGCGGGTGAGGGCAGGATCGGTGAGTGCCTGCCAGACCCGGTCGGGATCGGCCTGGATGTACAGGGTGTAAGTGATCGCACTGTCGCTCATGGCCCCATGCTGCGGGACCGCGGACCGCGGACGCCGGATTTCCCGATCATGGCGGCGGACGCGGCCGGTCCGGCCCTCCCGCCGACACCCGGCTCACATCACGTGGAATGCGACCCCACACAGCCCGAGCCCGGCCCGCGCGGCCCCGCGCCAGGCTCGCAGCGGCCCGTCGAGGACGCTCTCCTCGCCGTCGGGTCGGTCCAGCCAGTGCCGCTCCTGCTCCCGAGCCCGCTCCCGCTCCCCCGGCGTGAACGCCAGCGCGCGCTCCACCTGCGGCAGCGCCCGTCGTACTTGGCCGGCGGTCAGCAGGAAGTTCCCGCACCAGCCGGGCAGCAGAGCGGCCCGCCAGGGCCCGATGGCATGGAAGAGCGCGGCGACCGCATAGTCCTTCCGCTGGACGGACACGAACATCGCCTCCGGTTCCGGCAGGCGCTCCCAGACATCGTCCGCGAGGTGGAAATCCGGGTCCGAGCTGCCGTTGCACAGGTCGTCGACGTGACGACCCGGGCTCGTCAGCTCCAGGAAGGAGCGGATCGCGTCGTCGTGCGTCGTACCCGTCCACCACGTGCGGTGGTCGGGCAGCGGGGCACTCTGCCACCGCGCCCACCGGCGGCGGGCTTCCGGGCGGTCGCGGTCGGCCTCGATCGCCACCGCCACGCGCGGCGCGAGCTCCCCGATGACGGAGTCCTCGTGGCCGCTGATCGACCAGGCACTGGTGAATCCCATGCCGTCGACGGTAGGAGGCCGCACTGACAGCGGCGGCCCGGTCTCACCAGCAGGTGCCCGGCTCCGGGAGTTCCGTGGGCGGGGTGCGGGGCGGGGACGGGAGGGACAGGTGGGTGCGGGCCGTGTGGACCGCCGCGAGTTCGTCGTCGCCCGCCCGGCCCCAGTCGCTCAGTTCGCGGACCTGCTCGGGGGTGGCCAGGAGCCGGGCGTACACCGGGTCCGCCGCCGGCGGGAACCCGGTGAGGCGCGCCGCGGTGCGGGCGTGGGCGCCCTGGTCACCGTGGCGGTAGCCGAGCTCGACGGCCCCGGCGGCCGGTGCGGCCGTCGGGGGCGGGAGGTGCGCTGCGCCGGTGGCGCGGTCGACCAGGAGCAGGACCCGGCCGTCGGGGGCGAAGAGCCACCCCGAGCGGTCCCGTACGGGCAGCCGCGCGGGTACCGGGCCCGGGTGCCAGGCGCCGTGCTGCGGCTCCCGGCGGGTGCGCAGCACGCCCAGCCGGTCGAGGGCGTTGGGCACGGTGGGACGGCCGTCCTCCAGCAGGGCGGTCCCGCAGCCGTTGATCCGGGCACGCAGCGCCGACAGGGCGCGGCGGGCGTCTCCCGCGTCCATCAGGCCGGGCAGATCGGCCGGTTCGGCGAAGTGGATGCCGGTGATCTCCTGGGGCGGAAGGCGAACGGAGTCGATCCGGTCCTGGGTCCACGTGCCGCCGTCGTAGACATGGAGGATCTCGCCGGGGAACCGCATCCCGGCCGGGAAGCCCGGGGTGTCGGCCGGGATCCAGTCCACGGCGAGGCCGTGCGGGTAGCACCCGTCGACGCCCAGTTCCTCGCGCACCTCACGGGCCGCCGCGGCGGACGGCGCCTCGCCGGCGTCCACGGCGCCGCCGGGCAGCATCCGGTCGGCGCGGTAGTCGACGCTCTGCACCAGGACCCGGCCGTCGACGTCGGTGACCAGGACGACGGCGCCGGTCCACAGCACGGCGCGCGAGGCACCGTAGGCCTCCGGGGTCATCCAGGTCCCCGCCCTCCGGTGCTCGTCGGTCCCTGCGCCGCCCTGCTCGGGCACGGCCTCGTCGGTCAACTGCGGCATCTGAACTCCGTTCACCGTGGGTGGACCCGCCGACTGTGCAACAGCGGGCGCGGCCGGCTGGTTACGGCAGCCCCCCGCCCGCTCCGCTTTGCCGCCCCTATACCTCCTTATTACCTGGTTATGCGGTCCTTGCTACCTTCCGGAGGCGGACTGGCGGCATGAAACCCGCCGGTCCGACCACGTCACCGGACCGAGGAGACCCAGCCGTGCGACGCGCTTCCGGTCCGGGGCACGTCGATTCCGGAAGGCTGGCCGGAGTAGATGCCGTGCGCGGGCTCGCCGTCCTCGGCATGTTCGCCGTGCACGTCGGCCCCGGCGCGCGGCCCGAAGGCGCCGGGTTCCTGATCGTCGCGGCCGACGGCCGCGCCCCGGCGCTCTTCACCCTCCTCGCCGGCTTCTCCCTGGTGCTCGCCCAGCGCGACCGCGACCCGGCCGGCGGGTGGACCCGGCGCTACCGCCCCCTGCTGATCCGTTCCGCGATCCTGGCCCTGCTCGGCGTGTTCCTGGCCTCGCTGTGGCCCGGGATCCTGGTCATCCTGGCCTTCTTCGCCGTGTACTTCCTCGCCGCCGAACCCTTCTCCCGGCTCGCCACCCCGCTGCTCGCCGCCGTCGCGGCACTCTCGGTGGTGGCGGGCCCGCTGCTGTCCTTCCTGCTGGGCCCGGTGTTCGGGTACGGGACCTCCGGGCGGGGACTGGTTCCCGAAGCCGCCGATTTCACCAGCTGGGCCGGGCTGGGCCGGGTGCTCTGCGAGCTGCTGCTCACCGGCGCGTATCCGCTGGCCACCTACTTCCCGTACGTCCTGGCCGGGATGGCTCTGGCCCGCCTGTGCGACGTCCGGGAGCGGGCGGTGGCCGGGCGGATGGCAGTCTGGGGCACGGCCGCCGCCGTGGCCGGCTACGGCTCCGCCTGGCTCGCCGCCCACGTGTTCGGCTCCCGGGGCCGGCTGCTGGACGCGATCGCCGTCCACCACCCGCAGGCCGCGGCCGCCGCCGATCCCGTACGCGAGGTGCTGCGCGGGCAGTACGGCGCCGTGCCCAGCACCTCTGCGTCACCGGGCGCCGGGCGACTTCACCCATCCGCATGACGGGTGCCGCCCGGGGGCGCCCCGTACGGCAGGGTGGGCGGATGCAGCTGCGCCGGGCCCTGCCCCTGACCCTTGCCGCACTCACCATGGCCACCGGATGCGTGACCGTGCATCCCGCCGCCCCGCCGGACGCTGCGCGCCTGACGCCCGCGGCCTCCCTCACGGAGCCCCGCCAACCGGCCGTCCCCGCCTTGCCGTTGGGCCATCTCCCGACGGCCGAGGAGACCGCCCCGCAGAGCCCGGAGGCCCGGGAGCCCGCACCGGCGGATCCGGTCCCGGCGGCGGCCCCGGAACCGCAGCACCGGGCGGCCGAGCCGACCCGGAGATACCGGCCGCACCGGCCGCCGGCGCCGTACAAGCCCGTCACTCCCGTCAAGCCCGCCCGCCCCGCGCCCCCGGCCAGGCCCCGCACGTTCCCCCCGGCGAAGGCCAAGTCCCGTCCCGCGCCGCCGCGTACGTACGACATGACGCCGCTGTGCGAGGCGGCCCGCGGCACGGTGTCTCCCTCCATCGTGGCCCTGTGCCGGTAGAGGGGGTGTCCGGCCCGACCGGCGGTTACCCTCGGAATCGCACGGCGGACGACTCGGGGAGCAGGCACATGAACGACGCGGGACCGGAGGCGGCCGCGGCCGTCGTCCGTGCGCTGCGCGAGCTGGCGAGGGAACGGCCGCACGAGGTCGAGCTGTTCGACGGGTTCACGGACGCGGAGCTGGACGGCTGGGCCGTCCCGGTCCCGGAGGACGTCCGGATCGTGCTGCGGGAGATCGGCGGGCTGGAGAGCGAGGCGCACGAGTACCGCTTCGGGCCGCGCGGTCGCGCGGTGTTCGAGGACAGTCACTGGACCCTCGGTGAACTGGACTTCGGCGAGGGCTCGCTCATCGTCGGCGTCGGTCCCGTCGGCTGGGGGCCGGTCGTGGCCGTCCGTCCGTGGGGGGACGGCGCGGACGTCACCGTCGAGGCCCCGGAGTTCGTCGGCTGGCTCGCCTGCTTCACCCGGCGGCTCGCCGAAGGGACGGCGGACCGGACCGCCGCGAAGCACTTCGTACCGGCCGTCCCGACCGTCGAGGTGGCCGAGGGGACGGACACCGGGCTCGCCGCGCTCGTCGGGCGCGGCGACTCGCTCACCGATCTCGTCGACCTGCGCGACCTGCCCGGCTACCCGTGCGCGGTGGGCTGGGAACCATATTTCTCCACCTCTCACAACACGGCCGACACCGGCAGCAGCGAGGTCGAGTACCGGATCGTGGGCGACGGCCGGGCACTGCTGCTGCGCAGCGTGGTCAGCGGGGACTTCCTCGGGCGGCCGGTGCGCAGGCACCGCCCGCCGGCGGATGCCGCGGACCGCGCGGTCGCCGAACTGCGCGCGCTGGCAGCAGAGTTCCCCTCTTTCGCCGTCCTCGACGCGGGCGCCTGCGACCGGACCATGGACGGCTGGGCGGTCCCGGTGCCCGCCGACGTCCGGTGCGTGCTGCGGGAGATCGGCGGGGTGGCCATCGCGGGACTGCCCGCGCTGCGGCTGCTGCCCGGAGCCCCCGAGCACGAGGTGGACCCCGAGGTGCACCGCATGATGGGCGGCGACGGCACGTACTGGCCGCTGACCCGGATCGGGTACGGGCACAGCCCCGCACTCCTGCAGATCCGCGTCGACCCGGAGACCGGGCGGTGGGGGTACGCCGTCTCCGTTCCCGCCGACGCGAAGGCGCTGCGGGAGTACCCCGAAGTGGCCCTGGTCGCCGAATCCCTGCCGGACCTGCTGCTGACCTTCGCCCGGCTGGCCCGGCAGGCCGTGGACGGCCCGGACTTCGCGGGCCGGGTCACCCGGGACACCCGGTGGCTGTTCCCCAACACCGGGGAGCCGTGGCCGCGGCCGGCCCCGGTCGGCGAGTGGGCGGGATCCGCGGACCCGCTGCTCGCGGCGGCCGCCACACTGCCGGCCGGGACGCACGCCGCCGACCTGCGGGCGGTACCGATCCCGAGCGACCTGTGCTTCTACCGGGCGGCGGGCTGGCCGTACGCGGCCCGGCTGGACCGGCTGCACTTCGCGGCCGGCGGCGGGCTGGCCGCGGCGATACCGGCCGGCGGCTGAGCGCACCCGGGGCGGTGCGTCACGCCGGCCCGTCGTCCGGGGGCGGTCCGTAGAGCCCGGCGAGTTCGGCGCCCAGCCGGGCCAGCCACTCCCGTACGTCCGGCGGTTCGAGCACTTCGATCCGGGCTCCCAGTCCGGACAGGTGCGCGGCCAGCGCCCGCGGTGCCGGGCCGTCGACCCAGACCTCCGTCCAGCCGTCGGGCAGCGGGCCGCCGACGCGCAGCCGGCCGCCGGAGAGCCGTGCCAGCAGCGCCACCGCGCCGGGTTCGACGCGGGCCCGGGCCGTCACCGCGTACAGCCGGTCCTCCATGGCCCCGGCCAGTTCCCGCCAGGCCGTGGCGAGGTCGAAGTCCGGTGGCCGGTGGGCGGGTTCGCCGGTCGGCTCGACCGAGGTGACCCGGCTGAGCCGGAAGGTGCGCAGCCCGTCCTCCGTACCGGCCACGAGGTACTCGACTCCTGCCTTGGCCACGAGTCCGAGCGGGTCGGCCGTACGGACGGCGGCCGGTTTGCCGGCGCCCGCGTACCCGAGGCGGATCCGGGTGCCGTCCACCACGGCCCGCTGGAGGGCCGAGCGGTACGGGGCGTCGGCGGTGACGGGGGTGCGCGACCAGTCCGTGCCGTCGACGGCGGTGGCCCGCGAGGCGGCCTCGGCGCCTCCGCGGAGCGTGGCCGGCAGGGCCTGGACCAGTTTGCGCAGCGCGGTGCGCAGTTCGGGGGTGGTGGCCTGGGGGCCGGCGACGAGGAACAGCGCCCGGATCTCGTCGGCGGTGAGGCCGGTGAGGTTGGTGCGGGCGCCGCCGACCAGGGACCAGCCGCCGCCCCGGCCGCGCTGCGCGTAGACGGGGATCCCGGCGGCGGCCAGTGCCTCCAGGTCGCGCCGTGCCGTGCGCTCCGAGACGTCGAGTTCCTCGGCCACTTCGGGGACGGTGACGCGCCCGCGCGCCTGGAGGAACAGCAGGGCCGCCACCAGCCGGTCAGCCTTCATGGGAGTCGTTTCGCATGGACAGGATTCTCCCCGGAAAACTGGCCAGAAGGTGGCCACTTTGCCCGCCAGGATGAGGTCATGACCGAAACCGAGCAGTTCACCACCGCCCCTTCCGCCCCGGCCGCCGCGGCCTCCTACCCCGGCGTCGACACCCGTCCGGATCTGGCGGCGGCCGTCGCCCTCGCCGGGCGTACCCTGGCCGCCGTCCGGCCGGACCAGTACGACCTTCCGACGCCCTGCACCGAGTTCGACGTCCGGCGCCTGTCGAGCCACCTCGTCGGCGTGCTGCGGCGGATCGCGGTGATCGGGCGTGGTGAGGACCCCTTCAGCGTCCCGTCCTTCGCCGACGAGCTCGCGGACGGCGAGTGGGCCGCCGCCTGGGAGCCGGCCGCCCGCGAGGCGGCCCGGGTATGGGCGGACCCGGGAGTGCTGGGCCGCGACCTGCGCCTGCCGATGGGGGTCAAGCCGGGGGCGGTCGCGGCGGCCGTGTACGCCAACGAACTGACCCTGCACACCTGGGACCTCGCCACCGCCACCGGACAGCGGCCGGACTGGGACGCCGGCCTGCTGGAGCGACTGGTCGAGGTGGTACGCCGGGCACTGCCCGCCGAAGCCCGCGGCGGCCGTATCCCGTACGGCGAGGTCGTCCCCGTGGCCGAGGACGCGTCCGCCCTCGACCGGCTGGTGGCCTGGTCCGGCCGCCGCCCCTGAGCGGGCCGCCCGGCGCGGGCGGGCCGTTATTCGATGGATGAGGCTGCTCCGGATACCTACAGTGACGGGGCACCACGTCGTCGAGCAGGAGCAGATCATGCGCACGCACTACCCCCGTACGCCCCATCTGCCCTGGTCTCCCGGGGCCAGCGCGGACGATGTCCGGGTGACGGGGCCGGGGGCGTGGTCGGGGCTGGCCGGGCGTGAGGTCGTGGTGACCGAGAAGCTCGACGGGGAGAACACCACCCTGTACGCGGACGGCCTGCACGCGCGTTCGCTCGACTCGGCCCACCACCCCTCGCGGGCCTGGGTCAAGGGCCTCCAGGGGCGGATCGGCGCGGGCATCCCGGCCGGCTGGCGGGTGTGCGGGGAGAACCTGTACGCCCGGCACTCGCTCGCGTACGAGGATCTGGAGAGCTGGTTCTACGGGTTCTCGGTGTGGGACGGGGAGCACTGCCTGGACTGGGACCGGACCGTACGTTTCCTGCGCGGTCTGGGCGTTCCCGCTCCGCGCGTGCTGTGGCGGGGCGTTTTCGACGAGCGTGCGCTGCGCAGGCTGAAGCTCGACACCGCGCGGCAGGAGGGGTACGTCGTACGGACCGTGGACGGCTTCGCGTACCAGGATTTCGGGCGGTGCGTGACCAAGTGGGTGCGCGGCGGGCACGTGCAGACGGACACGCACTGGATGTTCGCACCGGTCGTGCCGAACGGGCTCGGTCCGGCCGCCCCGTTGTGGGCGGTCCGGTCGGGTGCGCGGGCCGACGCGGCGGAGCTGCTGACGGCGGCCGGGGTGGCGGGTGCGCCCTGGGCGGCCGGCGCCGCCGAGGCCGGCCAGGTCTCCGGGACCGATGCCCCGACCGCATCCGTCGCCGATGCGGTGGCCGAGGCCGCCGCGCGGACGGACGGATCGGGGCGGACCGGCGACGCCCGGCTGGCCGGGGTGCTGGCCGCCGCGCTGCACGGCGCGCCGCGGGGCCGGGTCGCGGCGCGGCTCGCGGCGGGACCGCTCGGGATGGGGCTCGCGCGGCAGGTGTCCGACCTGCTCGGGCTGTACCCGTACCTCCAGCGGCCGTTCCCGGACACGGAGCGGCGGGCCGGGCTGGTCCGGATGGCCGCCGCGGCCGATCTGGGCGTGCTGCACGCGCTGGCGGGGGCGACGGCCGGGGACGCGCAGGCGCGCGAGTGCGTGGAGTGGTCCGCGCTGTGCGCCGAGGAGGCGGGGCTGCTCGGCCCCGACCCGCTCGGAGCCTTGCGCACCGCGCTGCGGGAACCCCTCGGTGAGCTCGGCGCGGACGCGGCCGACCGCTGCTGGGCCGAGGCGCGGCGCGCGTTCGCGCTGGGTCGGATCGGCACGGCGGAGGAGGCGGTGGCGGCCACCTGGCGCTGGCGCGACGGAACGTTCCCCCGGCTGGTGCAGCTGTGCGGCCCCTCGGGCAGCGGCAAGAGCACCTTCGGACGCGCCCTGCCCGGAGTGGACACCTACATCAGTCTCGACGATCTGCGCACCGCCCGGGGTTCCCGTGCGGACCAGCGGGCCAACACGGAGGTGCTGAGCGAGGGCCTCGACCGCCTCGACGCCGCGCTGGCCCGCGGGGGCACGGTCGTGTGGGACGCCACCTCCCTCACGGACCAGCAGCGGGGACTGGCCGGTTCGGTCGCGCGCCGCCGCGACGCGCTGGTCACCCACGCCGTCGTGCTGGTCGACGAGGAGGAGCTGGTACGGCGCAATGCCGCGCGCCCGCATCCGGTGCCGCCGCAGGTACTGGACTCGCAGCTGCACCGGTTCAGCCCGCCGTATCCCGGTCAGGCGCACCGGACCTGGTACATCGGCGCGGGCGGCGGCGTCGAGGACACGGTGGGCGTTCTGGGCGCCGCGGCGGGCGGGGAGCGTTGATGCGTACCAGCGAGGAGCTCTACCATCAGGTCCGCTGGGACCCCCGGTTCGATCCGGCGCGGTTCGTCCTCGGGCTGCTCCAGCGCGGAGCCGCCCCGAAGCGCGTGCCGCTGCCGTCCTTCGTGCCCGGCGGCGACATCCCCTGGCACCGCGTGCTGTTCGTCGAGGCGGACGGCGAACTGGTGTGGGACCGGGCCACGGGAGTGGACCGGATCGACGCCACCGCCGCGGGGCGGGTGCGTGATCCGCGCCTGCTGCGGGCGCCGTTCTTCACCGCCCGGACCCCGTACGCGTGGGATCCGGCGGACGGCGGCGGCTGGCTGCCGACGCAGGCCCCTCCCCCTGGCGGGACGGGGGCCCCGACCGCGGTGCGGCTGCTGACCTGGAACACCCTCTGGGACCGGTACGACGCCCCGCTCATCGCCACCGCCCGGCGCAGGCCGCTGCTGCTGGCCGATCTTGCGGCCGCCGACGCCGATGTCATCGTGCTCCAGGAGGTCGAGCCCGCGCTGCTCGGCATGCTGCTGGCCGAGGACTGGGTGCGGGAGCGGTACACGCTCGCCGCGGATCCGGGCGGCCGCGACGTCGCCGAGTACGGGCTGCTGGTGCTGAGCAGGCTGCCGGTACGGGAGGCGGGACTGCACCGGCTCGGCCCGCACAAGGCGGTCACCGCGGTCACGGTGGACGTCGCGGGCGGCCCCCTGGTCGTCGCCGCGACCCACCTGACCAGCGATCACACCGAGAACGGAGACGTACGGCGGGCCGCCGAACTGAGGCGGCTGGCCGAGGGGCTGGGCGGTGTGGAGGCCCCGGTGGCGCTGCTGGGCGACTTCAACGACGGCCGCTCCGGAGCCGAGGGACCCGGGGCCGCGCTGGGGATGCGGGATGCCTGGACCGATGTGCACGGGGCCGGCGACGGTACGCCCACGTTCGATCCGGTGGCCAATCCCCTGGCGGCGGTGGGCTCGCTGTCGGGGCGGGCGGCGCGGCTGGACCGGATCCTGCTGAGGGCCTCCGGGCCGGCGCGGGTGACCCGGGCGGCGCTGCGCGGCCACGCCCCGGACCGGGACGGCCTGTTCGTCTCCGACCACTACGGGGTGGAGGCGACGGTGGAGTGGGGGGCACCGGGCGCCGGGCCCGCGCGGCTGGGGGCCCCTCCCAGCGGAGCTGGGGGAGTACCGTCGACCGCGCGTACGGCGGTGGCGTGGCTGCCGCCCGAACTCCCCGAGGCGGCGGACGCGCTGCGGCGGGCGCACGACCCGCAGGCCGACCGCTGGCCCGCACACGTCAACCTGCTCTTCGGCTTCGTGCCCGAGTCCTCGTTCGAGGAGGCCGTACCGCTGCTGGCCGAAGTGGCGGCGGCGACCCCCGTGTTCACGGCACGGATGGAGGGGGTGCACAGCTTCGGGCACCGGGAGGACGCCACGCTCTGGCTGGATCCGGCGGCGGCCGGCGACGAGCCGTGGCAGGACCTGCGCGGGGCGCTGGCACGGCGGTTCCCGGGGTGCCGGGAGCGCACCGGGGAATACACCCCGCACCTGACCCTGGGCCGCAGCCGGGATCCGCAGCGGGCGGCTCGGGAGTTCACCGCCCGGCTCGGCGGCGGCGTGTCGGCGCGTGTCGGGGAACTGGCGGTGCTCTCACGGCGCGGGGACGGGCCGATGCGGGTCCGGGCGACGGTGGCTCTGGGAACCGGCGAGGTGCGGTGGGTGGCGCCGGAGGCCGCGGAGCCGGTCGGCGAACCCGCCCCCGGACCCGCCACCGGAGCGATCACCGAGCCGGTCACTGCCCGGTTCGTCACGGCCACGGCCGATCGGGTGGCCGGGGCGATCGGCGCCGGGCTGCTGCGGGTGGCCGGATCGCGCCGCATGCGCTGCGAACTCGCGCACGCGGACCTGGACCTGGTGGCGGCGCTGCCGGGCTCGCCCGATGTCGCGGAGGTACGGCGACGGGTCGAAGCGGCGCTGCCGGAGGCCGAGCGGATGCGTGAGGTGACCGGTGCGCGGGTGCCGGGCCTGCGGTTCCGGCTGGGGACGCTGGATGTGGACCTGGTGGTGGTCGGCTGTGGCGCGGTGGAACCGGGGCAGGCGCTCGCCCGGCGGTCGGAGCTGGGCGAGGCGGCGGCCGTCGCGCTCAGCGCGCTGAGCGACGCGGATGCCGTACGGGACTTCGTGCGCGAGGAGGCCGACGCCTTCACCCGGCTGGCCCGGGAGGTCAAGGCCTGGGCCCGGGCGCGGGGTCTGGACTCGGCGCCGTTCGGCGCGCTGCCCGGCCTCGCCTGGGCGGTGCTCGCCGCGCGCACCGTGAGCGCGGCCGGGCCGATTCCGCCCGAGGCCCTGCTGCGGGAGTTCTTCGGCATGTGGGCGGCGTGGGACTGGCGGGAGCCGGTCGGCCTGACGCCCTCGGCGCCGGGGCCCGGCCCGGTGACGGTCCTCACCCCCTCCGAGCCGGTCCGCAGTTGCACGACGCAGGTGGGACTCGGCATGCGCGATCTGCTGGTCCGGGAGCTGTACCGGGCCTGGGAGCTGCTGGACGCGGATCCCGGGGCCTTCGGCGAGGTCCTGGCGGCGCCGCCGCTGCACCGGCGGCACGCCGCCTGGGCGGTGGTGACCGTACGGGCGCCCGAGGAGCGGGAGTTCGAGTCGGTCCTGGGCCGGGTGCGCGGCCGGATGCGGGCGCTGCTCGGCGCCCTGGAGGAAGCCGGGACCGCCGACGCGCACGCCTGGCCGGATCCCTTCGGGACGGTCCCGGGCCTGGCCCGCTACGCGATCGGGCTCGGCGCCACCCCGCCGGACGCGGCGCGGCTCGCCGCCGTGGCCGCGCCGTGGTCGCGCGGCCTGCCCGGCGTCGAGGTCACGTGGGCGGCCTGCGGCGAGGTGCCGGACCTGGGCCGGCGGGGCCCGGGCCCGGCGGTCGGCGCGTAGCGGCCGTTCACGTTCAGATCTCGATGACGATCTTGCCCGAGGTGTGGCCGCCCTGGCTCAGCTCGAAGGCCGCGGCCAGCTCGGACAGCGGGAAGGTCCGCGCGACGGGCACTGTGAGCTGTCCGCCGTCCGCGAGGCGGCCCAGTGCCTCCAGGTCGCTGCCGACCGGGCGGACCCACATCCACTCGCCGCCCGAGCCGGTGACGGTGGGGTCGGCGATCGAGGCGTGGCGGCCGTCGGCGTGCAGCACTTCGCGGGTGACGGCGAGGACCCCGCCGACGAAGTCGGCGACGACCGTGACTCCTTCGGGGGCCAGTTCGAGGACCCGGCCCGCGAGTCCGTCGCCGTACTCGACGGGCTCGGCTCCGAGCGATCGGACGCGGTCGTGGTTGCGGGCGGAGGCGGTGCCGATGACCCGGGCCCCGAGCGCGCGGGCGATCTGGACGCCGAGGGAGCCGACGCCGCCGGCGGCGCCGTGGATGAGGACGGTGTCGCCCTTGCCGGTGCCGAGCCGGGTGAGCACCTGGTAGGCGGTCTGGCCGGCGAGCGGGAGCCCGGCGGCCTCGGCCCAGCCGAGCGAGGCGGGCTTGTGCGCGAGGGACCGTGCGGGCACGGTGACGAACTCGGCACAGGTCCCGCCGTGCACGTAGTCCTTGCGGGCGTTGGCCATGACCTCGTCGCCCTCGGTGAACTCGGGGGTGTCCGGTCCGACCCGCTCGACGGTGCCGGAAACGTCCCAGCAGGGAACCACCGGATACACGACGTCCATCAGGCCGTCGAGCCCACCCGCCATGACCTTCCAGTCGACGGGGTTGACGCCGACGCACTTCACCCGGACGAGGACCTCGCCCGGACCGACCTTCGGCAGGGGCAGCCGTGTCTCGGTGAGCACCTCCGTACCGCCGTACGTCTCGTAGGCAATCGCCCGCATGGTGTTGTCCTGCGCCATCCACCTGACCTCTCCGTGAGCTGCTGGACCCGCCCCGGGCCCATCCCACCACGCGCGCGGCGCCCGCCCCGAGAAGCAGGGCGGGCACGGTGCGGCGAAGCGTCAGCGGGCGCGGTGCGAGGCGATGATCTCGGCGTAACGGCGGCCGCTGGACTTCACCGTGCGACGCTGGGTGGCGTAGTCGACGTGGACCAGGCCGAAGCGCTTGTCGTAGCCGTAGGCCCATTCGAAGTTGTCCAGCAGCGACCAGGCGTAGTAGCCGGCCACCGGTGCGCCGCGGCGGGCCGCGCGGGCGCAGGCGGCCAGGTGGGCGGTGAGGTAGGCGGTGCGTTCGGGGTCGTGGACGCGGCCGTCGGGAGCCACGGTGTCGGGGTACGAGGAGCCGTTCTCCGTGATGTGTACGCGCTGGGCTCCGTACTCCTCGTGCAGGCGCATGATCAGCGACTCCAGGCCGTCGGCGTCGACCTCCCAGTCCATGGCGGTGCGCGGGACGCCGGGCCGCTCGATCTGGCGGGCGAAGGGCGCGGGGCCGGCCGGATCGTCGGTGACGACCTGCGGGAAGTAGTAGTTGAGGCCGGTCCAGTCGAGGGGGGCGGCGATGGCGGCGAGGTCGCCGGGACGTTCGGGGAGGTCCACGCCGTAGACCTCGCGCATGTCCGCGGGGAAGCCGCGGCCGTGGACGGGGTCGAGCCACCAGCGGTTGACGTGGCCGTCCATGCGCCGGGCGGCGGCGTGGTCGGCCTCGCTGCCGGTGGCCGGTTCGACGGTGGAGAGGTTGTTGACGATGCCGATCCGCGCTCCGGGGGCGGCCGCGCGGACGGCTTGGGTGGCGAGGCCGTGGCCGAGCAGCAGGTGGTAGGAGGCGCGGACGGCCGCGGTGAGGTCGGTCAGGCCGGGGGCCATCCTGCCCTCCAGGTGGCCGATCCACGCCGAGCACAGCGGCTCGTTCAGCGTGGCCCAGTGGGTGACGCGGTCGCCGAGCCGTCCGGCCACGAGACCGGCGTACGCGGCGAAGTGCTCGGCGGTGGCGCGCTCGGGCCAGCCCCCGCGGTCCTGGAGGGCCTGGGGCAGGTCCCAGTGGTAGAGGGTCACGTTGGGTTCGATGCCCGCGGCGAGCAGTGCGTCGATCAGCCGGTCGTAGAAGTCGAGGCCCTTGGAGTTGGCGGGGCCGTCTCCGCCGGGCACGACGCGCGGCCAGGCGACGGAGAGCCGGTAGGCGTTGGTGCCGAGCTGCCGCATGAGGCCGATGTCGCCGCGCCAGCGGTGGTAGTGGTCGCAGGCCGTGTCGCCGGTGTGGCCTCCGTCGATGGCGCCGGGGACGCGGGTGAAGGTGTCCCAGATGGAGGGGGACCGGCCGTCCTCGTCGACCGCGCCCTCGATCTGGTAGGCGGAGGTCGCGGTGCCCCAGGCGAAGTCGCGGGGCAGGGCGGCGAGGTCGAGGGCGCGGTCGGCGACGGGGAGGCGTTCGAAAGAAGTCATTTGACGGCTCCTGCCGTGAGTCCGGCCACCAGGTACTTCTGCAGCAGCAGGAATCCGGCGACGACGGGGATGCTGACGACGAGCGAGGCGGCCATGATCTGGTTCCAGTACACGTCGTTCTGCGTGGAGTAGCCCTGCAGTCCGATGGAGAGGGTGCGGGTGGTGTCGTTCGTCATGACGGACGCGAAGAGCACTTCGCCCCACGCGGTCATGAAGGCGTACACGGCGACGGCGACGATCCCGGGCACGGCGGCCGGGAGCACGACCCGCAGCAGCGCGCCGATCGGGCCGCAGCCGTCGACCGTGGCCGCCTCGTCGAGGTCGCGGGGCACCGAGTCGAAGTACCCGATGAGCATCCAGATGGAGAAGGGCAGCGAGAAGGTGAGGTAGGCGAGGATGAGCCCGCCTCGGGAGCCGTAGAGCGCCACCCCGGTGCTGTTGCCGATGTTCACGAAGATCAGGAACAGCGGGAGGAGGAAGAGGATCCCCGGGAACATCTGGGTGGACAGCACGGTGACGGTGAACAGGCGCTTGCCGCGGAACCGGTAGCGGCTGACGGCGTACGCCGCGAAGACGGCGATGACCACGGAACAGACGGTGGCGGCCCCGGCGACGATCAGGGAGTTCAGGAAGTACGTGGCGAGCGGGACGGTGTGCCAGATGTCGATGTAGGGGCGGATGGTGAGCCCGCCGGGGATCCAGCGGAACCGGCCCGCCACGTCCGCAAGCGGCTTCAGCGAGCTGGTGACCATCACGTAGACGGGCAGCAGCACGAAGCCGGCGAGCAGGGTCAGGAAGACGGCCCGGACGGCCCTGAAGGACAGGGGCGGGTCGAGCGGGCCGCAGGGCCTAGCAGGCATCGTCGTGCCTCCGTCCGCGTGTGGTGACGAGCAGGTACCCGGCGGTGACCAGGAGGAGGAAGAGCAGCAGGAGGACGGACATGGCCGAGCCGGTGCCGAAGTTCCAGGTGACGAAGGACGACTGGTAGATGTGGACGGAGATCAGGTCGGCGGCCTCGGGCGCCGCCTTGCCGAACAGGACGAACGGCGTGTTGAAGTCGTTGAAGGTCCACAGGAACAGCACCAGGACCAGTACCTGGTTGACCGCGCCGAGCGAGGGCAGGGTGATCCGGCGGATCTGCTGCCAGACGCCGGCGCCGTCCAGGGCCGCGGCTTCGTAGAGGTCGCCCGGGATGTTCTGGAGGGCTGCCGTCACGACGAGGAAGGCGAACGGCCAGCCCTTCCACACCGAGACGGTCAGCAGGGCCCAGAAGCTGTTGTCGCCGATGAGCCAGAAGGTGTGCTCGGCGCCGCCGAGGCCGAGCTGGTCGTGGAGGACGTGGTTCACCAGGCCGTTGTCCCGCTGGAACATGAACACCCAGGTGATGACGGCCGCGTAGACGGGCAGGGCGTACGGGACGAGGAAGAGCGCCCGCAGGAAGCCGCGGCCGCGGAAGCTCTCCTGCGTGAACACGGCGGCGGCGGTTCCGAGCAGCCAGCACAGGCCAACGGAGAGCAGGGTGAACAGGCAGGTGGTGAGGAAGGAGCCGAGGAGGGCCTCACCGACGGGGCGGTTGACGTCGACGGCGAGTTCGTAGTTGCGCAGACCTGTCCAAGGGGCGCGGGACCAGTCCCGGATGAAGAACTGCGTGAGCTCCCGGAAGCTCATCAGGATGCCCATCACCATCGGGACGAGGTGGATGAACAGTTCGAGGAGGAGGGCGGGCAGGAGCAGGAGGTAGGGCAGGGCGGTACGGCGCAGACGGCCGGTGGGGCGCATTCGTCCCGTACGGCGTACCCGGACGGCGGCGCGGGGCGGCCGCGGGGCGGCGCCGGCCCCAGCCTGGGCGTCGGCTCCGGCGTCGGGCCCGGTGTCTGATGGCATCGCGGTGGGCGCGGAGGTCATCTGGCGGGGCTCAGTTCGGCATCTGCTGCTGGGCCTTGGTGAGCTTCGCCTTGACCGATTCGGTGGTCACCGGGCGGCCGGCCGCGGCGTCGGCGAAGAGCTCCTTGATCGCGGTGCCGACGGTGGTCTCGAACTGCGACTCCTCGGGGACCTGCGGGAGCGGGGCGGCGCTGGTGGCGAGGGTGTCGCGGAGCACGGTGAGGTCCTCGGCGGCGAAGGCCGGGTCGCTCTGGGCGGCCTTGACCGGCGGGATGGAGCCGTAGGTCTTGTTGAGGATCTTCTGCTCCTCGTCGCCGGTCATGAACTTCACGAATTTCAGCGCGCCGTCGATGTTGTCGGTGTTCTTGAAGACGGCCAGGTTGATGCCCGCGACCATGGAGTTGGTGTTCCTGCCGGTACCGGGGGTGCCGCCCGCGGGGACGGGGACGGGGGCCACACCCCAGTCGCCCTCCTTCATGCCGTGTGCCGTGAAGCTGCTGGCCGCGCTCTGCCACAGGACCATGGCGGTCTTGCCGCCGGCGAAGTCCTGGAGCGACTGGTTCTTGTCGTACTCGGCGTTGCCGGGCGCGATGATCTTGTCCTTGGCCATCAGGTCGACGTACTGCTTGACGGCCTCGACGTTGGCGGGGGTGTCGAAGGAGGGCTTGCCGGCGGCGTCGAAGAACTCGGCCCCGTGCTGCCTGGAGAGCACGAAGGCCTGGTGGATGTTGTTGGAGAGGTTCGAACCCTCGGCCCCCAGCGCCCACTTGCCGTCCTTGGACAGCTTCCGGCCGGTGGTGACCATCTCGTCCCAGGTGGCCGGGGGCTTCTCGATGCCCGCCTCATGGAACATCTTCTTGTTGTAGTAGAGCGCGTACGACATCGAGTAGAGCGGGACGGCGGCCGGGTCCTTGCCGGCGGCTCCGGCCGAGCCGATCGCGGACTCGACGAAGCGGTCCTTGCCGCCGATCGCCTCGAAGTTCCCGGCGTCCCAGGGCAGCAGGGCGCCGGTCGCCTGGAGGGAGGAGGACCAGGTGTTGCCGATGTTGAGGACGTCCGGGCCCTGCCCGGAGGCGGTGGCGGCGAGGATCCGATTGAGCAGGTCGGACCACGGGACGACTTCGAGCTTCACCTTGATGCCGGTCCGCTGCTCGAACTTCTTCAGCTCGGGACCGAGCGCGGCCTGGTCCGCCGCGATGTCCGGGCCCTGGTTCGACGCCCAGTAGGTGAGCTCCCCGGGGGCGGTGTTGGATCCGCCCCCGCTGTCCGCGGATCCGCCGCCGCAGGCGGTGGCGGCGGCGAGGAGGGCGACGGTGACGGCGGCTGCGGCGGCTCTGGTTCTGCGCATGGCGGCTCGGCCCCTTTCGGCGAGGTCGCGGGCAACGGCAAGGCCGACGCGGGCACTCCGTCCAGGCCTTAATTTAGGACGTGAGTTAAGCCTCGTGAAAGGGTCGCGTCAAGAGGTCGCGCAAGGGTATGTTGCGAGCGATGCCACTGCGGAAGGAGCCGGATGACCACGGGGCGTAGCGGACGAACGGTGCGGGACCTGCGGCGGGGCAACCGGAGCGCCGTTCTCCAACGGCTGTACTTCGGCGGGCCGATGAGCCGCCAGGAACTGGGGCCCGCCACCGGGCTGAGCTCCGGATCCGTCAGCAACGTCGTCGGCGAACTCGTCGCGGACGGGCTGCTGGAAGAGGCCGGCGTGGTCGACTCGGACGGCGGCCGGCCCCGCACCCTGCTGCGCGTGGCGCCCGGCAGTGCCCACATGATCGGCGTCGATGTCGGCGAAACCCGGGTCCGCGTCGAGCTGTTCGACCTGACCCTGACCGAACTGGCCCGCACCGAACTCCCGTTGCTGCCGCGCGGCTGCTACGACGTCGGCCCGATCGTCGACCACATCGAGCAGGGCATCGCCACCGTGCTCGCCGAGGCCGGCGTCGGTACGGAGCGGCTGCTGGGCGTGGGCGTCGGCGTACCGGGCATCGTGGACCGCGAGGCGCCGGGCGGGGCCGTGGTGCACGGCCAGACCATCGGCTGGGACGCGGTCCCGCTGGAGGAGCTGCTGCGCGCCACCGGAGCCCTGCCGCCGGAGGTCCCGTACATCATCGACAACGGCGCGCGGACCCTCGGCCAGGCGGAGATGTGGTTCGGCGCGGGGCGCGGGGCCCGGGACGCGGTGGTCGTGCTCTTCGGCTCGGGCGTCGGCGCGAGCCTGATCACCGACGGCTCGCCGGACGGCGGGACGACGCAGGGGACCCCGCTGGAGTGGGGCCACCTGACGGTCTCCGTACGCGGCCGGCGCTGCCGGTGCGGGGCGCTGGGCTGCCTGGAGGCGTACACGGGAGCCGAATCCCTGCTGGCCCGCTGGGCCGAGCGCGGCGGCGGCCCGGTGGACTGCGTGGACGAGGAGGAAGCCCTGTCGGCCCTGCTGGCGGCGGCCGGTTCGGGGGACCCGGTGGCGCGGGAGGTCCTGGACGAGACCGCGGAGTACCTGGGCGCGGGGCTGTCGGACCTGATCAACCTGTTCCGTCCTGAGCGGATCCTGATCGGCGGCTGGGCGGGCCTCATGCTGGGCCCCCGCATCCTCCCGGCGGTACGGGAGCACGCGACGCGGTACTCGCTGCGCCATCCGGCGGGCCGGGTCACCGTGGGCCTGGGTTCCCTGGGCCCGGACGCCGTCACGGTCGGCGCGGCCACCCTCCCCCTCTCGGCGTTCTTCGCGACGGGCGGCCGCCGCGCGGCCCCGGCCCCCCACACCGAACCGCCGGGCTGGCGCACGGCCCTGGAGGTCCGAAAGCCGTGAGGGACGGGGCCGGGGCCGGCCGGACCGGCCCCGGCGGTCACTCGTACTCCGTACCGCCCTTCCGGGTCAGGTACGCCGGGCTCACCGCCTTGCCGATGGCGCGGCCGCCCACCACCGGGCTGTACCGCTCCACCACCGGCCGGATCACGACCCCCTCGCGCAGGTGCACCTCCCGCCCGGACACGGTCTCGCGGCCGCTCGCCAGCTCCAGCACCGTGTCGAGGTCGTACGGCCCCTCGTACAGCCGCGGCACCAGCGGCAGCTCGCCCTCCGGCAGCACGGCAGCCGGGTCCAGCCACCGCACCTGCCCGTCGATCTCCGCGGACACGTCGAAGACGGCGTATCCGGGCGGGGCCCCGGCGGTGCGCACGTCCGTCCCGTAGCCGAGGTCCTGGACGCCCGCGCCGTACACCTCCCCGAAGATCCCGACCCGGCTCGCGCCGAGCCGGGCGGCCAGCCCGGCCGCGACGGCCGGCACGCCGTGCCCCCGCACGGCCCGCCAGTAGACGTTGCGCTCGTCCTCGCTCAGCGCGAGCCCCTTCGAGCCGTAGCCCTTGGAGGAGACCACGGCCCGCTCGCCCTCGACGACGTACGTGAACAGGCAGGCGGTGCCGTGCAGTTTCTCCGTGAGGACGACCGGCTCGCCGGGCTCGAAGAGGTGCGGATAGCGCTGGAGGTTCTCGATGTCCACCCACGGCATCAGGTCCGGGGCGGACTCGACGTCGCCGTTCATCGTCGTCGGCACGGGCGGCGCCCATTTGGTGATGCCCAGCGACTCCGCGAAGTCCGTGCCCTCCTTGGCCGCCAGCACCAGATCGACGTCGGCGAGCGCGCGCGGCCGGCACACCAGCCCCTGCGAGAGCTCGCCGCGCAGCCGGACCGCCTTGACCCGGTCGGCGGAGCTTCCGGCCAGCCTCCCGGTCAGGCCGAGCTCCTCGATCAGGCCGGGCGGCAGGACGGCCTGCTCCGGTATGTACAGGGCGAACTCACCCGTGCGGTAGGCGCCCTTGGCGACGACGGCCCGGTACAGGCCCACCTGGGCCAGCTCCAACGCGTCGGCGTTCGGGTGCTCGTGGACGGTCAGCTCCTCGACGGTGACCCTCAAGGTCGACATGGGCGGACTCCTCGGACGTGGCGGTGGTGATGGACGCGACTGCGGCCGACGCCCACTTTCCCTCCCGCCATTTCCGCTGGTCCAGCACTTATCGGGGTGTTAGCCTGCCGCGCCGCCGAGGGCCTCCGACCGCGGGAGGGTCAGCCGCCGATGGGGAACGAAGCCTGCGTGGCGGGCCCGTAGACACCGGGCTGGTCGCCCTTGATGTTCCGGTCGCGCTGGAGCTGGGCGACACCGCGCCGGGTCTGGCTGTCGTAGACACCGGTCGTGGAGACGTACGTGAACCCCTGCCCGAACAGCCGCTCCTGCAGGGCGCGCACCCCCGAACCGCTGTCCCCCATGCGCAGCGTGCCGTACGAGGCCTGCCCGGCCGAGGCGCTCGCCGACGGCCCCGGCTTCGGCGACGCCTGGGAGGCCGAGGCCGAGGCCGTGGCCGACGCCGAGGGCTTCACGGACCGTACGGTCGCCTCCGGCGACGGGCTGCCGTCCGGGCTGCGCGCCGGGAGCGCCGGCAGGGACAGCCGGAGCGGCGCCTCTGCCCGCGCGCGGGGCTCCGGCTCGTCGGGGCCGGTCAGCAGGTACACCAGACCGCCGGCCAGGCCGAGCGCGATCAGGGTGAGGGCCGCCGCCGGGAGCCGGCTGCGGCGGCCACCGTCGCGGTCACGCCCGGCCGCGCGGCGCGAGCGGGGCGCGGCGGAGGCGGCGTCGCGGGCGGCGGGCGCCGCCTCCGCCCGCGGTTCGAAATCGTGGAAGGACAGCGGTGCGGGGCCGGTCTGCGGCCAGACGGAAGCCGTCGGCCCGGAGGGACCTTCCGGGGGCACCGCGTACGGGCTCGTGAACAGGCTGTCGCCGGGGACGGGTCCGCTCTCGTCGGGGTGGTGGGACACGGTTGCCGGTCAGGCTCTGGCACGCCGTGCGGCACCGCGTGCAACGAGCGCGGGAGAACCACCGGTCGCGGCCGGGTGGAGCGAGGAGCGGACCGATATGGACATCTTGGGGTCTCCGAGTGCAGCTCATGCGGTGGTTCTTGATCGGGCGCACTCTGTCCCCTGTGCGTACCCCGGGTCAAGCCTGATGTCCGAACTATCCCTTCGGTCCGCTATCCCGGCGCCTTACCGACGTGACCCGGACGGTACCCGCGGCCAGGAGCATCAGGGCGGCTCCGCCGCGCGGTGCGGCCGGGGCCGCGATGCCGTCGACGGCGAGGCCGCCGAGCAGCGCGCCCGCGGCTATGGCCAGGTTGAACATGGCGACCATGAGCGAGGAGGCCGTCTCGGCCGCGGCCGGAGCCGCCTTGATCATCCAGTTCTGCAGGCTCACCGGGACCCCTCCGTACACCAGCCCCCAGGCGAGCAGCAGGGTGGTCCCGGCGACCGCTCCCGGGAGGACGGCGATCGACGCGAGGATCACGGTGAGGCAGGTGCTGACCGTGAGCAGCGTGCGGTACGCGTCGCGCGCCCCGGCCAGGAAGTTGCCCGCGACGCCCGCGACGCCGTATCCGAGCAGGAGGGTGCTGACGTACCGGGCGTCGATGCCGGAGACGTCCTGCAGGATCCGTACGAAGGTGTAGCCGGCGAACTGTCCGGTCACCACGAGGAAGGTGACGACGACTCCCGCTCGGACCCCCGGGTTCTCGCGGAGCAGGGCGGGGAGTTCGGGGAAGGTGATGGGGCGGCTCGGCGGCAGCGGGGGCAGCAGCAGGAGCAGGGCGACCAGGGTGAGGAGGCCGAGGGCGCCGACCGCCGCGAAGGCGGTGCGCCAGCCGCCGAGTTCGCCCAGCAGGGTCCCCGCGGGGACGCCGAGCACGGAGGCGGCGGGGACGCCGCCGAAGGATCGATTCGGCTCCGCGGCCGCCGTCACCCGGACGCGTGAGGCGGGGCCCCGGCCGGGCGGGGTGTACGGCAAGGTGGTGCGATGCAGTTACGCCGGGCCGTGCCCCTCTCCCTCCTCGCGCTCCTCGCGAGCGCCGGCTGTGTCTCCGTCGGCCCGCAGCAGTCGGTTCCGGTTCCCCCGCGTGGTTCCGTACCGCCCGCCGACGCGCCGGACGCGTTGCCGCCCGTGCCGCTGCCCCTCGGGGAGCTGCCAGCGGCCGCGGCGGGCGGCACCGGCCCACGTCCCGTCCCGGCTCCCGATCCGGCCCCGGACCCGGCCCCCCCGGCCGCGCGGCCCCGGGCCAAGGCCTCCCGGCCGTCCGCCGGACGGCAGCACGCCGCCAAGCCCACGGTTCCCCATCCGCGGCGGGCGCCGGTCCCGCCGCCGCACGTGGACGAGCTGTGCGCGGCCGCGGAGGGCGCCGTACCGCCGTCCATCGTCGACCTGTGCCTGCGCCAGTACGGTCACTGACCACCACAGTGCGAGGCTTGACCCTCCCCCTGTGTCAGGGCCTGCACTGGAAGGCGTCATGTTCACCATCGGAGACTTCGCCAAGCACGGCCGCGTGTCGGTCCGCATGCTGCGTCACTACGACGCCCTCGGACTGCTGCGCCCGGCCCGTGTCGACCCCTTCACCGGCTACCGCTCCTACGAGGCCGGGCAGCTCGCCCGCCTCAACCGTGTCATCGCGCTCAAGGAACTCGGCTTCAGCCTCGACCAGGTGGGGACGATCCTCGACGAGCGGGTGGGTACGGAGGAGATGCGCGGCATGCTGCGGCTGCGCCAGGCGGAACTGGAGACCGCCATGGCCGCCGCGGCGGCCCGGCTGGTCCAGGTCGAGGCGAGGCTCCGGACCATCGAGAGCGAGGGTTCCATGCCTGCCGACGACATCGTCGTGAAGAGTCTCCCGTCCGTCCGGCTCGCCGAGCTGGCCGGGATCGCGGGGAGCTACGAGCCGCAGGACATCACTCCGGTCATCGGCCCGCTGTACGAGGAGCTGTGCCGCCGCGTCGAGGAGGCCGGGGTGGTTCCGGCCGGTCCCGGCCTCGCCTACTACGAGGACGCGCCCGGCGTGGAGCCCGGTACCGCGGTCCTGGTCCACGCGGGGCTGCCGGTGGCGGCGGCGGTCCGCGCCGAGGATCTCGGGGGCGGGGTACGGATCGTCACGCTGCCGGCCGTCGAGCGGGCGGCGACCGTGGTGCACCGGGGCTCGATGGACGGGGTGCTGCCGACGGCCCAGGCCCTGGCGCGCTGGATCGACGCGCACGGCCACCGCTCGGCGGGGTACGCGCGCGAGTTGACGCTCGCCTGCCCCGAGGACCCGGACCAGTGGGTCACCGAACTCCAGGAGCCCCTCGCCCCGGCCTCCTGACGCCTCAGGCGCGGCGGCCGCAGACGTGGGCGCAGCGCCTGGCCGTGTCCCGGCGGGCGGTGCGCAGCCGGTGCACGGTGGTGCGGCCCCGGCGCTTCCACTCCCCCCGGGGCAGGGCGGCCCGCTGGCCGCCGCTCGCGATCAGGGCGTTGACCGGGGTCATCGGGTCGGCGGCCATCGCCTTGGCGAACAGGACGCCGACGACGAGCGGGACCAGGGCCACGGCCAGGGCGGTGCCGGCGGTGGTCACGTGCTGCATGCGCGGGCGGAGCGTGGCGCTGCGCGGGGCCTCGGAGGTCATGGCCTCATTCGACCAGCGGCGGCGCGGCGGGGAATCGGTGCGGATACTCAGGCTGTTGGGCTCCATGTACTCAGACGGGCGGGCGGGGTGGTAGGTGATGGAGGCATCCGGGCAGGGTTTCGAGGCCGCGACCGGCGACGGCCCTGACACGCCGGACGAAGCCGGAGCGCCGGCTGCCCGGCGGGCGGCGGAGGTACGCACGGCGTACGAGGGGCTGCTCCAGATCCGTCGGCTGGTCAACGGCCCGGCGGGCACGGCGGTTCCCGCCCCGTGGGAGGTCCGCCGGCTGCCGCACGCGGTGGCCCTCGTACTGGAGGCGGCGGGGATCGCACCGTCGGCGCTGGACGCGCGGGGGCGGCGTACGCGGACGGGCTACCGCGTGGCCGCCGGAGCTGAGCCCGGGCGGGCGGAGGTGACCTGGCCCGGCCCCCCGGGCGGCGGCGCGGCCGGGGAGGAACAGGAACGGCTGAAGGCCTGTGCGGCCGTGCTGGAACGGCTGGGGTGGGTGTGCCTGCTGTACCGGGGCGCCCGCGGGCGCCGCTTCCTGGAGGTGGAGCCCCCGCGCTGACGAAATCCGGTGGCCGTCGCCGTCCCGTACGGCGAGACTCGCGCGATGAGCATGCTCGAAGCGCTGGCGGACCGTATCGGCCGCGGCGAGACCGTGGACTTCCGGCCGACCGGCGGATCCATCGCGCCCCTGATCCACAGCCGGGATCGCGTGCGGGTCGCGCCGGCCGACCCGGCGCTGGTCGAGGTCGGCGACATCGTCCTGGCCCGCGTCAGCGGCGCGGTGTACCTGCACCTGGTGTCGGCGGTGGACGCGCCCCGCCGGCGCGTGCAGATCAGCAACAACCAGGGCCACGTCAACGGCTGGACCGGCCATGACCGGGTGTTCGGCATCTGCCTGGCCGTGGACGGCGTCCCCCGCCCGGGCGCGGCCGCCAAGGTCCGCCGTCCCGCGACCCGGCCCGTCGCGCTCGCCACCCGCCGCCTCGACCTGCTCCCGCTGAGCCCCGCGCACGCCGACGAGATGGCCCTCGTACTGGCCGACCCCGCCCTGCACGCCTTCATCGGCGGCGCACCGCTGTCGCCCGACGGGCTCCGCGCCCGCTACGAGCGGCTGGCCACCGGCTCCCCCGACCCCGAGGTCGTGTGGGCCAACTGGGTACTGCGGCTGCGCGAGCAGGGAAGGCTGGTCGGCACCGTCCAGGCCACGATCACCCCCGGCCGTGACCGGGCCGAGCTGGCGTGGACCGTCGGCACCGCATGGCAGGGCCGGGGTTTCGCCGCGGAGGCCGCCCGGGCGCTCGCCGCCTGGCTGACGGAGCTCCCGATCGGCACTCTCGTCGCGCACGTGCACCCGGACCACGCGGCATCGGCGGCGGTCGCCGCGGCCTGCGGCCTGCGCGCGACCCCGCACCGCCAGGACGGCGAGATCCGCTGGCAGTCCGCCGGCCGCGGCGGCCCCGGCTCGGGGTGAGCCGGCCGGTGTCAGCCGTAGCGGGCGGCGAGCGCCGCGACCGTGCCGGCGACGGCCGAGCGCAGCTCGGGCGGGCCGAGGACCTCGGCCTCCGTACCCAGCCGGAGCAGGTCGCCGACCGCGACGGCCTCGGACTCCACCGGGAGCCGGATCCGTACCCAGCCCTCCTCGTCGGCCGGACCGGCGTCGGCGAGCGCCCGTACGCCCGCCGCGCCGAACTGCATCGGCAGCAGCCGCTGCCCGCGGGGCGAGAGGCGCAGCTCGGCGGTCTGCTGGTGGAGCACGGCGTCCAGGCGGCGGGTGGACTCCTCCCAGTACGCGGCTAGTTCGAAGTCGGCGGGCCGCTCGAAGGCGTCGGGCGAGGCGTCCACCGCCAGGAACCGCGAGACCCGGTACGTCCGGACGGCGGCCGCGGGGGCCGCGGGGGCCTCTGAGCTCACCGCGTTCCCGGAATGCCCGGCCCGGGCCACGAGGTACCAGATGCCGCCCTTGAGGACGAGGCCGAGCGGATGCAGTTCCCGGTGCACCTCGCCGCCCCAGCGGCGGTAGTGGGTGTGCAGGACCCGCTGGTCCCAGACGGCCTCGGCGATCCCCGCGAGGTGCGGGACGGGGTCGGCGTCGCGGAACCAGGCGGGCGCGTCGAGGTGGAACCGGTCCTGGATCATCCTCGCCCGGCCGGCGAGCGCGGCGGGGAGCGCGGCCTGGAGCTTCAGCTGGGCGGCAGCCAGCTCGGCGCCGAGGCCGAGTTCCCGCGCGGGGCCGGGTACTCCGGCGAGGAAGAGGGAGCCGGCCTGGGCGTCGGTGAGGCCGGTGAGGCGGGTCCGGTAGCCGTCCGCCAGCCGGAACCCGCCGGCTGGGCCCCGGTCCGCGAGGACGGGGACTCCGGAGGCGCCGAGGGCCTCGGCATCTCGGTAGACGGTACGGACGGACACCTCCAGCTCGGCGGCGAGCTCGGGCGCGGTCATCCGGCCGCGGTTCTGGAGCAGCAGGAGCAGGGAGAGGAGGCGGTCGGCGCGCATGGCAGTCATTGTCGCCGTACCTGACAGGAGGTGTCAGGTACGGCTGCCAGCCTGGGGGCACAGACCGATGAACGACCCGGGCGGGCAAGAACCGCCCGGGCCCCGCCGAGAGGATCACCATGCCCACGCCCGTAGAGACCGGCGGCCGTTTCACCTTCGCCGACTGGCAGGAGAGTCCCGTCGGCCCCGCGGAGGCCACCCCGCGCCTCGCCCACGCCGAGGTCACCAACTCCTTCAGCGGCGGGGTCGAGGCGGCCCGCACCACCTGCGCCTACACGATCGCGTACACCGGGGAGAAGGTCGGCACGTACGCCGGCATGGAACTGCTCTCCGGCAGCGTCGACGGCCGCAAGGGCACCTTCGTCCTGGAGGAGCGCGGCAGCTTCGACGCGGCCGGCACCGTCTGCCGCTTCGAGGTCGTACCGGGTTCCGGCACCGGCGATCTCGCCGGACTGACGGGCTCCGGAGGGTTCACCTTCCGGTACGGCGACACGTCCGTGGAGTACACCTTCACGTACGGCATCGCCTGAGGCCCGGGCCGTCGGTGGGGCGGACCGGAAACGGCCCGTCCCCGCCGACGGCGCTGCCCTACCTCACGGCGTACCTCACGGCGCGCCGAAGGTCAGCGTCAGCTGCGGTGTGCCCTCGTTGGCCTGCGCCTCCGAGGACCACAGCCACAGCGCGTCCGCACCGGCGCTGCTCAGGGCCAGGCCGTATCCGGTGCCGAGGGCCGCGGCGACGGCCTGGGTGTTCAGCGCCGTGGTGTTCACCGCGGAGCCGTCCGGGACCCCCGCGAACGCGCCGAGTGCCGGACCGCCCAGGCCGGGGCGGTTGTTGTACGTCGTCCCGCCCTCGGTCCACGGCCCGGCGACCGGGACGACCGAGACGGTGTCCGTCGTACCGGCGCCGCTCATCGTGCTCGTCTTCACGCTGAGGGTGGCCGACTTCAGCACCGTGCCCGCGGGCGCGGCGGGCAGGTCGAAACGGAGGTAGCTCGCGTAGAACGAGGTGCCGCGCACGGCGAGCGAGCTCGACGTGCCGTAGTTGGTGTCGGGCGCGCCCGCGTTGGCGTAGGTGTCCTCCGCGGCGGCCACCTGCACCACCGAGTCGGCCGGGGCGGTGGCGAGGGCGTAGTGGTTCTGCACCTGCGCCGCGCTCAGGACGGTCGGGTAGACGGCGGTCTCGTCGAGCCGGCCCGCCCAGTACTCGCTGGTCGGGCGGTCCGGCCAGCCGCCGAGGCTGTCGCCGCCGGCATGCCAGTAGCCCGAGAAGTTCTCGTGCGTGGTGACGTTCAGGGTGCCCTTCTGCGCGCCGTCCACGTAGAGGGTCATCCCGCCGGGGCCCTGGGTGGCGACGACGTGGTGCCACTTGTCGTCGTTGTACGCGGCGCTGGTGGTGACGGTGCGGGTCGCGCCGGTGTAGACGCCGTAGACCAGCCGGCCGTCATTGGTCATGTAGATGTGCTTGTCGTACTGATTGCTGCCGCGGGACTGGTTGTTCCCGAAGCCGAAGAGCTTGCCGCCGCGGGTGGTGTTCGTCTTGAACCAGGTCTCGATGGTGTAGGTGCTGCCCACCGTCTGGCGCTTGTCCCCGTACACCTGGGTGTCCGTGCCGTTGAAGCCGATCGCCGTGCTCGCGCCGGAGACCGCGCCGGGCGTCTGGCGCAGGGCGGGGGCGTTCAGGTGCACACCGCTCTGGTTGCCGCCGTCCGAGGAGTCGGCGACGAAGGGCAGGGCGGACTCGTCGTAGCGCCAGTACTGCTGGGCCCCGTCGGCGCGGACCTGGTTCGGGTAGCCGTCCACCGAGGTCGGGACCGTCACGCTCGCGGTGCCCGACAGGGCGCTGGCGTTGCCCGCCGCGTCGGTCGCCGTCACGCGGTAGGTGTACGACTGGCCGGGCGTGACGGTGGTGTCGGTCCAGGAGGCCTGCGGGCGCCGGAAGAACAGCGAGTCCGCGGTGACCGTGGCGATCGGCGTGGCCGCCCCGTTGCGGTAGATCTTGTAGGTGAGCGCGCTGTCGTCGAGGTCGAGGCTGGTGCGCCAGCGCACCTGCGCCTGGCCGGGCTTGAAGCTGACCGCGCTCGCGACGGGCACGGTGGGCGCGCCGGTGTCCCCGGTGGAGGCGAAGCGCGTCAGGCTCTGCTGCGCCGCGCCGTTGACGGTGGTGAACTCGCCGCCGACCCACAGGTACTGGACGCCGCCCTTGGAGCCGACCGTCATCACGCGCGGGCCGATGCCCTCGCCGATGCCGTCGTTGGTGTCGGGGGCCCAGCCCAGCTTGCCGGTGCCGCTGGTGGGCTGGGCGAGCAGGTGGTGGCGCTGGCCGTCGGGGAACTCGCCGACGCTGGAGCAGTCGTGCGCGTGCGAGGCGCTGTAGAGCACGTTCTGGTACGGCAGTACGGCCTGCGTGGCGCCCAGGCACGTGTCGCGCCAGCGCTGGTTGAAGTCGCCGAGGCCCAGCGCGATCCGGCCGTCGAAGACACCGCCGCCCGTGCCCTCGTTGGCGGTGTAGAAGCCGTTCGCGTCGGTCGCGATGTCCTTGACGACCGAGTTGGTCTCGATGAAGCCGGGATAGGACCTGGTGAGCGCGCCGCTCGTCGCGTTCACGACGGCCAGCGCGTGCGTGTTCGTACCGTTGACGGTGAAGAAGTCGCCGCCGAGCACCACACTGTTGCCGTCCGGGGTGACCTCCACGGCGCGGCCGGGCTCGTCCGCGTTGGCGGTGAAGGGCCTGAGCGTCCCGTCGGCCGCGTCGACCGCTGCGAAGCGCTCGCGCTGCTGGCCGGCGACGCTGAGGAAGTCGCCGCCCGCGTAGACGGTGTCGTCGGTGACGGCGAGGGCCCGTACGGTGGCCGCGAAGGCGGGCCGGAACGCGGGCTTCACCGTGCAGCTCGCCACGTCGATGGCCGCGAGACTGGAGACGGGGGTGCCGTTGACGGCACCGAAGTAGCCGCCCGCGTACAGGGTCTTCTTGTCGGGCGAGAGGGTGAGCGCTCGGACGGTGGCGGTGCCGCCGCCGACCGTGAAGGACAGCTCGCAGGAGGTCGGGGCGCCGGTCGCGGCGTCGAGCGCCACGAAGTTCGCCACCGGCTGCTCGCTGCCGGCGCCGCCCGCGGGCGGGCGTACGGCGGAGAAGGTGCCGCCGACGAAGACCTGGCCGCCCGCCTCGGCGAGGGCCCAGACCACGCCGTTGGGCTGCCAGGTCGACAGCGCGTCGGCGGTGAACGCGACGGGCGGGGTGATCGCCGCCGCCTGCTGGACGAGGCCGAGGCCCATCCCTGCGCCGGTTGTGGCCAGGGACAGGGCGAGAGCGGCCGCCAACCCTCTGGATCTACGCATGAACCCCCCAGTTCGAGTGCCGTGTGGCCGTATCGGGCGCGGCCGGGTGAGCCATGGCCGGAAACAGCCGAACAGCCGTCCGCCAGCCATGCGTACGGGCGCACCTTAGGGTGAATCCGCACTCCGTTCACCCCACTTGACACATCGGATGCCAAACCGCACCGCGCCCACGCGAAGGCGGGCGGGGAGGGTCGGGCGGCGGCGGTGAGCCAGCCGGAACCTGTCGGCCACGACCCGTTCACACAGGGTCACCCTGGCAAAACCGCCCCGCGCGGCGCCGCGCCCCTCTACGGTGCCCTGGGGGGACGGGCACGGCACTGGAGGATGGGGCGGGGATGGACGAAGAAGAGGACATGCGGCTGGCGAGGATGACGCCGGAGATCTCCCGCCGCACGCTCGCCATGCTGCGCGGTCTCGCGGGCCTCGAACCCCCCGAGCAGGTGCCGGAGGACGCGATGGTCGTGGCCGACGCGATCCTCGCCGACTACGGCACCGACGGGCTCCGGGTACTGGCGATGACGCTGTCGGCCTGGGCGACGGCGCAGATCGAGAACGTCGCCGAGCTGAGCGGGCGCAGCAACGAGGCGGTGCTGGACGCCATGGAACTGGCCTGCCTGGAGGCGAACGCCGACGAATAGACGGGGCCGCCGGGACGGGCGGGGACGTGCGGGGCGTACCGGGACCGGGCGGACGGGGCCGGTCCGCAAGAAGCCCTGTCCGTTGCGGTCTCGATGGCGCGCATGTCGGCGACACTGGGGGTAGCAGTGCGCCGCGGGGGGTCGTGATCGGAGGCCGTCGTGAGCACACCTTCCCCCGTCCGGATGGCTGCCGTGCTGTCCGCCGAGCATCGTGGCCGACTGATGGCCCAGGCCCGCGAGGTCAATTTCCCCGAAGGCGCCCGGATCTTCGCCGAAGGCTCCGTGGCGGAGTCCTTCTGGATCGTGCGCTCCGGCACGGTGACCCTGCAGATCCCCGTGCCCGGCGGCCGCAGGCCCACGCCCGTGGAGAACCTCGGCCCCGGTGAGCTGGTGGGCTGGTCGTGGCTGTTCCCGCCGTACGTGTGGCAGCTGAGCGCCGAGGCGATGACGCCGGTGCGGGCGTACGAGTTCGACGGCACGCGCGTGCGGCTGCTCATGGACGCCGACCCCGCCTTCGGATCCGCGATCGGCCACTGGGTCGGGCGCGTCCTCGCCATTCGGCTGCAGCAGACCCGCACCCGTCTCCTCGACCTCTACGCCCCGCGCGCCTCGGCGCGCTAGGCCCGTCCGGGCCTAGCGCGCCGAGGGCGCCCCACGGGATCACCATGCCGCTGCGGACGCCCAGCGGGGGTCCCGGACGGCCTCCGGGGCCTTTCGCAAAGGTTTCACGCGTGTCTCCCGGCCATTGTTCAGCCGATTCGGCGGCCTGCTCCCGCACAGGTCAGGCCCTGTCACACCGCTGCGGTCTGCAGTCATCCGTACACGATCGGTGACGAAAAATGGGGGTCCGAACGGGCGTTCACGGCCCGCGTCGGCAAGACTCTGTCCGCTATCCGAAACAACAACCCAAGGGAGTGTTCGAAATGCGGTCCATCACCAGGGGTCTCGGGCTCGGTTCCGCCGCCATGGCGCTCACCGCGCTCACTGCGCTGGCCTGGCCGGGGACGGCCGGAGCCGCTCCTTCCGGCGCGGAAAGCCTCTACGCCCCGTCCGCGCTCGTGCTCGGGGTGACCGCCGGAGACGACGCCGCGACCGGTACCGTACTGCGCGCGGTGACGCTGGTCTGCGCGCCGACGCCGGGCGGGACGCACCCGAACCCGGCCGGCGCGTGCGCCGAATTACGTGCGAACGCGGCACGGCTCGACGTCCTCGCGGCGCCCGGGCCCGACACGGCGTGTACCAGGGAGTGGAACCCCATGACGGTCACGGCCGACGGGGTGTGGCAGGGCCGTCGGCTGAACTACGACCACACCTTCGGCAACCCGTGCGGTCTGCGCAGCGCCAACGGCGTCCTGTTCGGCTTCTGACGCACGCTCAGCGCAGTGCGGTGACCGGCCGGGCGGCACGTCGACAGCCGCCCGGCCGCGGTCACCTCGCGGGGTCAGCCCAGTTCGAGGCTGGTGACCCCGTAGATCCCGGCCAGTTCCACCTCGGGGGCCGGGCCGGTGTACATCCTTGCGGTCTCGAAGGTGGGGACCAGCCCGAGGCCCTCGAAGAGGGCGATGCCTTCCGGGTTCGCGTCCGGCACGTCCACGGAGACCAGACCGCCCGGCGCGTGCTCGGCGAGCCGCCGCAGCAAGGTGGCGGCGACGCCGGGGGTGGCCGCGTAGAGGGGGCCGATACGGAAGGCTCCGCTGCACGGCCGGATGACGCCGATCCCCTCGATCCGGCCGCCCCGGACGGCGGCCAGCGCCGTCCGGCCCGGCAGAGCGGTCCAGGCGGAGAGGAAGGCGTCGCGCGCTTCGGGGAAGAACCGGCGGTCGTAGGCCGCGAGTTGCCCGAAGGGCAGCGCGGCCGCGTCGACCACGTCGACCCCGGCGCCCTCACCGGCGCCCTCACCAGCGCCCTGCGGGACACCTTCGTGGCGGACGTTGTTCCAGGCATGACGGAAACCGGACTTACGGTAGTTGTCCTGCTGCTCGACGACCCCGTCCAGCCCGATGAGCCGCCCGTCCAGCCGCTCCATCGCGGCATGCCAGAGCCTGATGCCGTACCCCTGCCCGCGAAAGGCGGGCCGGGCGATGTAGAAGCCGATGAATCCGAAGCCCTCGCCGTAGCGGACCGCTGAGACGCAGGCCACCGGCTCGCCGTCGAGCCGGCCGACGAGGAAGCCCTCCGGGTCGGCGACCGCGAAGGCGAACCGGTCCGTGTCTCCCGGGTTCCAGCCCTCCTCGGCCGCCCAGCCGCGGATCATCTCCATGTCGGCGGCGCTCGCGCCGGTGATCTCGAATCCCGTCATGCCCGGTGTTGTACCAGACGGCCGAAGGACGTGCAGCAGGGCCTGATGAGCCACCGGGAGCCGGCGCCCGGCCGCGGCGCGCGGGGGTCTCAGCCCGCGCAGATCACGTCGTCGAGCCGGATGGGCTCGGAGTCGAGGCGTACGTAGGCGGTGAAGGTGTCGGTGTGCCCGGACTCCCAGTGGGTGGTGACGGTGGCCCAGCCGACGGCGGCCGCCCGGGCGACGGTGACCGGGCCGACGGTGATGTCCTTCGGTTCGTTCTGCGCGCAGAGCAGGACGTCGACCTCCGGGGTGTCCTTCTGTCTGTCCTTCAGCACCTGCGAGACACGGCTCTCGCGGTCCTGGCGGGACGGGCCGTGCTCGCCGTAGAAGGCGGCGAGGAAGTGACTGATCGCCTCCTCGTTGTGCCGCGGCGGCCCCGGGACGGCCACCGGCGCGGCGAGAGCGGGAACGGACGACAGGGCCACCGGCGCCGGCAGGGTCAGCAGCAGGGCGACAAGGCTGTACGGCTTGAGCTTCATGCCCGGTTTGTACCCGCCTGCCGGTGTCGAGGGCAGGGGCCCGGCCCGGATCTCACCCCAGTGGAGGCCGGGATTCACCGCAGAAACGGCCCTCCGGCCCCCGGGCGCACGGGTCCCCGCCCCGATCGGCGGGAGGTGCAGACGGGCGGCAGGCTGACGGCAGACGGGTGAACGGATAAATGCGGTCGCGGCCGCGAGGGACCCGTACGTAGGCTCGGCGCATGGGGAAACCGCTCGTCGCAGTGTTCAGTGGGGCCGGGATGTCCACCGATTCCGGGATTCCGGACTACCGGGGGCCGCAAGGTCTGTGGCGGCGTGAGCCCGACGCCGAGAAGCTCGTGACCTACGCGTACTACATGGCCGATCCGGAGATCCGGCGCCGGTCCTGGCTGATGCGAGCCGAGCTCGGCGCACTCGGGGCGCGGCCCAACGCCGCGCACCTGGCCGTGGCGGAGCTGGAGCGCGGCGGCACCCCGGTGCGGGTGATCACACAGAACGTGGACGGGCTCCACCAGCTCGCCGGGATGCCCGCACGCAAGGTGTTCGAGCTGCACGGCACCGCCCGGTCGGTGGTGTGCACCGCCTGCCATGTCCGGTCGGACATGGACGAGGCGCTGGCCCGGGTCGCCGCCGGGGAGCCGGATCCCGCCTGCCGGCGGTGCGGCGGGATCCTCAAGGCGGCGACCGTGATGTTCGGCGAACGGCTCGACCCGCAGGTGCTGGGGCAGGCGATGGCGGTGGCCAAGGGGTGCCAGGTCTTCATCGCCGTCGGGTCGACGCTCCAGGTGCAGCCCGCCGCCTCCCTGGCCGGGATGGCGGCGGAGGCCGGAGCCCGGCTGATCATCGTGAACGCCGAAGAGACCCCGTACGACCCGCTCGCCGACGAGGTGGTCCGTGAGCCGATCGGGACCGCCCTGCCCGCGCTCCTGGCCCGGATCTCCGCCAGCCGGGAAGCGGTCTAGCCCGAGAACCCGTCGGCCGCCCGGCGCAGCTCCGCCACGTCCAGCTTCTTCATCTTCATCATGGCGGCGGTGGCGCGGGCGGCCCGCTCCGGGTCCGGATCGCCGATCACCTCGATGGCGCCCGGCGGGATGACCTGCCAGGACACCCCGAACTTGTCCTTGACCCAGCCGCAGGCGGACTCCTGTCCGCCCTCCTTGGTCAGCTCGTCGTAGTAGTAGTCCGCCTCGGCCTCATCGGCGCAGTGGATCTGGAAGGAGATCGCCTCCGTGAAGGGGAACTGCGGTCCGCCGTTGAGACCGACGAACTTCTGCCCGTTGATCTCGAACTCGACGACCATCACCGCGCCCGGCGTCCCGGGGCCCGCTTCCGTGTAGCGGCTGGTCCGGCCGATCTTGCCGCCCTTGAAGACGGACACGTAGTAGTCCGCGGCCGCTTCCGCGTCGCCGTCGAACCACAGACACGTGGTGAAACCGTTGCCGCTCATCTCTGCCTCCAGGCCCGTGTGTGGACGGTGGTTACCGTTCCTCACATACAGACCGGCCCCGGGCCCGAAATTCATCGGTGGGCCCGGGGCCTTTCTGTGTTCGGCCGGGATTTCGCCCGTACGGCCTACTTCGCGGGCTGCGCGCCCATCGAGAGCATGCGGTCGACGACACGCTCGGTGGCGCGGCCGTCGTCCAGGTCGCAGAACTCGTCGCGGAACGCCGCCCGCGCCTGCGCGTACTGCTCGCCGACGGTGTCGGCGTTGCGTACGGCCTCGATCAGGCTCGCCGAGTCCGCCAGCAGCGGGCCGGGCGCCTTCTCCTCCAGGTCGAAGTTGAAGCCGCGCAGCGTGCCCTTGTAGTGCTCCAGGTCGTACGTGAAGAGCAGGATCGGCCGGTCGGTGAGCGCGAAGTCGAAGATCGCGGAGGAGTAGTCCGAGATCAGCACGTCGGCGACGAGCAGCAGGTCGGCGGCGTCGGGCCAGCGGGAGACGTCGACGACGAAGCCGTCGCGGACGCCCTCGCGGACCTGCTCGCCCACGTGGTGGTGGCCGCGGACCAGCAGGACGTGGTCCTCGCCCAGCTCACGGCGCGCCTGCTCCAGGTCGATCCGCAGGTCGAGCTTGTAGCCGCCGGACCAGCCCTCGCAGTTCTCGCGCCACGTGGGCATGTAGAGGACGACCTTCTTGCCCTCGGGCAGGCCGAGCCGCCGCCGGACCTCGGCGATCCGCTCGGCGTCGGGCCGCACGAGTGCGTCCGTGCGCGGGCTGCCGGCCTCGATGACCTCGCCGTCGTAGCCGAGGGCGCGCTTGAGGAGGGGCGTCGCGTACGAGCTCGGGGAGGCGAGCAGGGTCCACTGGGCACTGTCGTGCGCCAGCCCCTCCAGGATCTCCGGGCTCGTGTAGTAGTCGTGCACGAAGTCGTGGCCGATCTGCTTGATCGGCGTGCCGTGCCAGGTCTGGACGACGACCTGACCGGCGCGGCGCTCGAAGTGCGCCGGCACGGTGTCGTTGGTGACGTAGTAACGGGCGCGGGCCAGCAGTTCCCAGCACTCCAGGCTGCCGTGCTGCACGGCGCGTGCGGTCGCCGGCACCTCGGCGCGGCCGTCGCGGACCAGCCAGATGTGCTCCAGCTTCTCGCCGCGGCGCACCAGTTCCTCGTGGATGGCGCGGGGGGAGTCGCCGGCGCCGTTGCCCTGGAAGGTGTCGTAGATGACGACGTCCTTGACCGGCAGGGCGCGCTGCGCCGGGTAGGTCTCGAAACGGGCCACGCGCTGGGAGTAGCGGGAGCGGTCGTGCGGGCTGAGCAGCGGGTCGGCGACCAGCACCATGCGGTCGTAGAAGCGGGTCTCGACCCGCATCCGGCGGCCGTGCGTGGTGAGGGGGTGCGGACCGGCGAAGAGCAGGCCGGGGCCCATCTGCACGGGAGCGCCGCGGTCGACGCCGAGGAGGCCCGCGGTGGTTCCGCCCTGGGCGGCCGGGCGCAGCGTGGGCCACCAGCGGCCCTCGGGGATCGTGGTGCGGCCGGCGTACGGCTCGGGGAGCACGGGCTCGAAGGTGGTCTCGAAGCCGTTGCCGTCACGGGTGACGGGGTAGCTGAACTCCACGCCGTGCGCGTTGTGCAGGACGAGCTCGTAGGGCTCGTCGGTAGGTGCGGTGAACCGGCCCTTCAGGGTGACGGTGCCGTCCTTGGTCTCGACGGTGTCGATCAGAGGCGGCGAGGGCTGCACGGAGAGCGTCAGGTGTCCGGTGTTGCCGCGCTTGGCGAACAGGACGCGGTCCGCGTCCTCGCCGGGCAGGGGAAGGACGAGACCGTTGAAACCGCCGCGCTCGTCGTGGGCCAGGCGGTGCTCGGTGCCGTCGGCGCCGAGCACGGACAGGCTCCACGGCTCCGGGGTCCACTCGCCGGGCTCGCACGGGGCGTCCGGTACGGCGGCCAGCTCGGCCAGCGGTACACGGGCGGTGAACGGGATCCGGCCGACGCCGGCCGCGGAGGCGGTCTCCAGCGGGAAGGTGAGGATGGTGCCGGTGCTGACGTGCACGGCCTGCAGGGTGGCGGCGCCGTCGATCTGGGCGGAGAGCTCGCCGCTGATCAGGGCGGCGTCGTCGCCGTCGGGTCGTACCTCCAGGGCGCGGGCGCGGACGATCTCCACCTGGATGGTGAGGGAGCCGGAGACGGCCGGAACGATCCGGACGTCCGGGGCCACCCAGTGCGCGGGCGGGTTCTGGCCGGTGTCGTTCTCGCCGCCCTTGAGGCGGGCGCGGTGCAGGCCGCCGGCTCCGGTGACGGCGATGGAGGTGGTCCATATCCCTTCGCGCCAGGTGCCGCCCGACTGGAAGACCGAGGGGTCGACGACGGCGGTGAAGCCGGCCCAGTCGGCGTGCCTCAGGGCGAGGTGGTGGGCGTTCACGGTGGCCATCGGGGAGGCGACCGTACGGGCGCTGACGACCGAGCGGCGGCGCTTGCCGCCCTCGCGGAACACCAGCATCTTGCGGGAGCCGAGGCGGCTCTCCGCGCCGAGGTGGCCGGGCACGGCGTAGCCGCGCAGGAGCAGCTTGCCGTCGGCCCAGGCAGCCTGCTCCACGCGGCTGACGACGCGGCGCTCGCGCGGGCCGAGGGTGAGGATCTTGGCGGGGACCGGCGGGCGGCCCTGCAGGAAGGGGTAGTCCGCCTGCGGGCGTGCGATGCCCTTGACGGGCACGCTGTACTGGTAGTCGCGCTGGTGATCCTGGAGGGCGATGAAGTCCTCGACGCGGCCTTCGCTCGCCAGGAACGCCTTGAGGCGGTCGGCGACGGTCAGGTCGGACCAGGGGCCGGTGCCGATCTCCCGGACGAGGCCGCCGACCTCCTTGACGAACGCGGCGCGGAAGTCGGCGCCGCCTTCACCGACGTACTTGTAGATGAGCGGGAGTTCCTCGCTCAGTACGTTGTAGTCGTAGTCGCGCAGGTAGCGGGTGTACTTGGCGCCCTGCTTGGCCTTGAGGGACTCGCGGACCAGGCGGACGGACGTCACGCGGTCGATGAGCGAGACCGGGTCGGTGGAGCGCTGGGTGATGGAGCGCTCGCCGGTCTCGCGGACGCGCCAGTGGTAGACGCAGTCACTGAGGATGTCGACGCTGGAGGCGAAGTAGTGCGAGGGGATGCTGACCGGGGCGTCCTCGTAGAGGATGCCCTCCGGGTACTGGAAGCCGTGCTCGTCCCAGAAGGTGCGCCGGTAGACCTTGTTCCACGCGGTGCGGTCGGTGACCAGCGCCGGGAACTTGGAGATGTGGGTCTTCAGCTGGGTCTTGGCGAAGGCCGCCCGGTGGCCCCAGGACTGCTGCATGCCGACGGAGCGGAAGCGCTTCACGTTGCCGGCCGCGAAGTCCGAGCCCGTCTCGTCGAGGGCGTCGATCATCCGCTGGTAGGCGTAGTCCGGCATGGTGTCGTCGCTGTCGACGAAGGCCAGGTACTCGCTGTCCTTGTGGGCGTGCCGGGCACCGACGTTGCGGGCGGCGCCGAGGCCGGCGTTCTCCTGCATCACGACCCGGAAGCGCTTGTCCCGCGCGGCGAAGGCCTTGGCGATGACGGCGCTGGTGTCCGTGGACCCGTCGTCCACGAGGATGGCCTCGAAGTCGCCGAAGGTCTGAGCGGCGATGGATTCCAGGCACTCGTCGAGGTAGAGCTCGACGTTGTAGACGGGGACGACGATGCTCAGGCGCGGGGGCATGGGTGGCGGGTTCTCCAGCGATTGGTGCTTTATCGATGATCAGCTGCTCACAGCATCCTACTAGGTGGCAGAATCATGAACTCCTCCCTTATCGGGCATACCACAGCTGATCGCCGGGGCGGACGGCAAAGATTTAAGCCGCCCGCCACCTCGACGACGCGGTCCTGGCTCAGATTTCCAGATCGGCCTCGATCCTCTTCAGCTGGTGGCGGGCCATCGCGAGGTTGGCCCGGCCCCTGTCGAGGGCGAGGTAGAAGAAGAAGCCCGAGGTGCCCCGGCCCTTCAGCAGGCGGATCAGGTGGTACTGGCCGCCCAGCGTGATGAGGATGTCCTCGATCTCGTCCTTGAGGCCGAGCATCTCCATCGTGCGGACCTTGGCGCGGACCACGTCCGTGTTGCCCGCGGCGGCTACCGCGAGGTCGAGGTCCTTGCCACCGCCGATGGTCCCGAGGGCCATGCCGCTGCCGTAGTCGACCAGGGCGGCGCCGAGCGCGCCGTCGATGGTTGTGGTGCATTCCTTGAGGCAGGTCTCGACGTTTGCCATGAGTGGTTCCTCTTTCGTGTTCTCTGTGGCTGTTCTGGTTGCGGTGCAGTCTGGTGTCGCCCTGCAGGGCGTCAGGTGGGCGGAGCGGGCGGCAGCGGGGGAAGGGGCGGAACGCCGGAGCCCCGCCGCCCGAGGGTGCGGTCGATGAGTTCGCCCACGCGCACGCTGGAGCGCCGGGCCTCCAGGTGGAGCCGGCCGACATTGACGCGCGGCTCCGCCGTCAGGGTCAGGACGGCCGCCTCGCCCGCCGCGTAGGTGGCCACGTAGCCGTACTCACCGCGCACGAGAAGCTCGCGGAATCCGCCCTGGCCGGTGCTGTCGCTCAGGCGCTGGGCGACACCGAGGGCGGCCGCGGTCAGTGCCGCGACGGTCTCCGCCTCGGAGGCGGCGCTGTCCTGAGCGAGTACGAGGCCGTCGGCGCTCGCGGCGAGGGCGCCGGTGAGCTGGGGCACGCGGGCCCGCAGCCTGCGGAGCTCCGCGAGTATCTCGGCCTCCGCCTCGGGAGGCACCGTGCTCATGTCGGCCTTTCTCCTTTCGGGCTGCCTCCGCTCGGAGCGGTCGGCGCGCAGGGCCGGTCGCAGCGGGAGCCTCACAGGCTTGCCTCCAGTGCGTCGCGTAACCGGCGGAGCAGCGCCACGTCCGGGGGTTGGGCCTGGGTCATCCAGTCGGGCAGGGGGTCCACGACCGGCGGCGGGGCCGGTGCGTGCGGGGTCTCGACCAGTCCGGCCGCCGCGAGGCGCCGTACGTCGAGCAGTGTGTGGAAGGCGGGTCGGCCGAGTACCCACGCGAGGTCCGCCGGGGTGCGCACACCGTCCGCCTGGTGCAGCAGCATCCGCTGCCGGGCTGTGATCGTCTGGCCGGGGAGGGCCTGTCTCGGCACGACCGGTGAGGTGTCCAGCAGGGGGTACGGCCAGACCGCGTCGAGCAGTTCCCGGCGGCGCCGGGTCTCGCGCTCCACGGCGGCGGCCGGGACGGAGCGGACCGAGCCGATCCAGTGGGTGGCTCCGCGGCGGAAGCGGGAGGGCCCGCTGCCCGGGGAGAGCGCGAAGAAGGCGGCGTCGAAGATGGCGGCGAGGTGGCAGATCTCCAGCTCCCCGCCCGCGAGACCGCCGCTGTCCACGAGGAAGCGGGCGACCTGGCGGCGGGCGCCGGCCCGGTCCACGGCCTCGCGCCAGCGCTCGGGGGCGAGGCCGCCTCCGGTGGTGAGCAGTACGTCGAGGCCGGGAGTGGCCGGGCTCTCGGCGTGCACGATGCGGCCGTTCTCCAGGAAGAGGGTGCCCCGGTCACGTAACAACGCGCCGGTGGCGCGCTCGGCGGCGAGCCGGGTGAGGAGGGGGGAGACGGCGACGCCCGCAGTGGTGACCGGGATGGTCATCTGAGCACCAGCCCCTCGGCGAGGGCGCGTAGCCTGTGGCGTGCCAGGGCGAGATTGCCGTCGGTGCGATCGAGCCACAGGTGCAGGAAGACACTGCTGTCGAAGCTCGTCTCGACGAAGCGCAGCACGTGGTAGCCGGTGCGGGTGGTGACGATCAGGTCCTCGACGGGCGGGCCGGCGGGCGGTATGCCGGACCCGTCACCGGATATCCGTTCGGCCTCCGCCGGGGCGAAGGACTCGTACTCGGCGGCCGCCCGGGCCAGCTCGGCGGTCTCGGCGGCGGTGGTCTCGTGATCGCCCACGGGCGAGTCCCCGGCGGTGCCGAGGGCCAGTCCGCTGCTCCAGTCGACCAGCGCGGCCCCCCGCGCACCAGGCAGGGCCATGGCTTCGAGCAGGCATTCGTCGATCCCGGGCACGCGGGCTCCCCTCCCGGCCGGACGTGCGGAGTGCACGGTCGTACGGCGCGACAGGAGGGAACTTACTCAACTTCCACACCCCGAAAGGGCGTTCTGGCATTTTCCGCTGGAACATGCACGGACGGGCGCGAGAGCTTGGCCGGAACCCGTCCACTTTTGATCACGAAGCGAGCGGAAGATCGTCAGCCAGCCGGAACGAGCCGCCCTCGCGCTGCACATAGCCCTCATGGCTCAGGGTGCGCAGCAAGTGGTAGACGGTGGGCAGCGGGATGCCGGTGAGCCGGGCGAGCCGCTTGGCCGTCACCCCGCCTTCCGCGTACATCGCCTCCAGCAGGCGCAGCGCGCGCTGCACGGAACCGATCAGGGTGGGTGTGCTGTCCTTCTGGCTGTGTTGCTCGGTGCCCATGGGTGGTCCCCCTGCTCCGGTACGAGGCCTGGCAAACCCATCAAAGTCCCTCACCAGCCGCAAAACCAGCTGACTCGCGTAAACCTGAGCATAAGATCACCGCACCTCGGCCCGGCTGCGACAGGCGGGGAACCGGCACCTATGCCGCCCCGACCTCGGATCCAGGGGGACCGCGGCGGGGAGGGAATCATGGAGACCGGCATCGGGGTGGCGGCGCCACCGGCCCGGGAGTGCCCGGAGTGCGGGGCCGCGGTACCCCGTGACGAACGCTACGTCGAATGGTGCGAGGCCTGCGACTGGAACGTGGACCCAGGCGCGCCGGACCCGGAATCCGGCCGGATCGCGTCCGTCCGGCGGCGCCTTGCGCAGCAGGTCGTCTGCGACGGATCCAGGCAGGACGAGGTGAGCGCCGAACTGGCTCCGGCCCGCGCCGCGCTGGCCCGCCAGGTGATCCGCGACTTCGCCGGCTGATCCGGCCGACCCTGCCGACCCGGCGTGCGGCGGGCCGGTCAGTCCGCGGGAAGGTCAGTCCGCGGGCCGCTCCGGGAGGAGGCGCTCGGCCATCTTCTCTATGAGCGTCTCCACCGGGTAGGCCTCCAGCAGCGTCGGCACGGTCAGGTCGTCCACGATCAGACCCAGCATCGCGAGGTAGAGCAGCACCACCCCCTGCCGGTCCCCCGGCAGGCCCGACTCCAGGTGCCAGCTGACGTTCGCCTCCAGCTCGGCGCGCTGGAACCCTGCCAGCTCCGCCTGGAGTTCGGGGCGCCGGGTGCCCTCCAGCCGCAGCTCCAGCATCGCGATGTGCACGCTGCGCTCGCGCCGCATCCGGTCCAGGAGCTGACCGAGCAGCACCTTGGTGTCCAGCGGGCCGACCAGGTCGGCGGGGTCCGGGACCAGCCGCTCCCGGGTGCGGTGGAGGATCTGCACGAGCAGCTGGGCCCGGTTGGCGAAGTAGTTCGAGGCGGTGCCCGTCGGCACGCCCGCCTCGGCGTCCACCGCGCGCAGCGTCAGGCCGCGGGAACCCTCGCGTGCCAGGACTTCGATGGCGGCGTCGAGCAGTGCGGCGCGGCGCTGCGGATTCTGGCGCATGAGCGGTCCCTCGGGTTCGTCGGTGGCCGTGGGCGGCGGGTCGTGAGCGGCGGGCGGTACGGCGGGTGCGGGTCCTGGCGAGCCGCCCCGGAGACCGGTGAGCACTGCAAGCGCAGTGCTCCGCTCACGGTAGCGGATGCGTACACGCATACGGATGCGCCCGGTCCTGGCCCTCCCCACCGCCCCCTCCCCCGTGTCAGGCTGCGCGTCATGGAGCGGATCATCGAGGAGATACGCGAGGACCTGGCACGCCGGCTCGCCCTGGCGGCGGACCGGCTCGCCGACCGGACGCTGGCCGAGGATCCCGCGTACGCCGCCCCGCTCGGCCGGGCCGCGCTGCGCGAACGGATCCACCACGACCTCCGCCAGGCCGTCGAGGGCCTGGTCCGCAGCTCCCGGGGCCTGCCGGTGGAGCTCGCCGACGCCCGGGCCGCCGGCACGCTCCGGGCCGAGCTGGGACTGCCGCTCTCCCCGCTGCTGCGCAGCTACCGCAGCGGCGGGCGGCTGCTCTGGGCGGCCCTCACCGAGGCCGTGGCCTCGCACGACCGGGCGGCGCTGCCCCGCCTCGTGCCGGGCGCGACCGCGCTGTGGGACGTACTGGACCAGATGACGGACGCCGCGTCCGAGTCCTACCGGCGTACGGAGGCCGCCCGCACCGACCGTGACCGGGAGCGCCGCGCGGCCCTGCTCGACTCCCTGCTCGACGGCGCGGCCACCCCCGCGGCTCCCGCTGCCCCGGAGGCCGCGGCGCAGCTGGGGCTGCCGGAGAGCGGCCGCTTCGCGGTGGTCGTGGTGGCCCCGGACACTGCCGCCCGGGCGGGGGAAAGACCCGGAGCGGGGGCCGGGGACCTGCGCGTGCTGTGGCGGGTCCGTGCCGAGGCGGAGACCGGTCTGGTGGAGCTGGGCCACCACCCGCTGGAGTCCGTACGGGAACTGCTCGCGCCGCTCGGGGTCCGCGCCGGGGTCAGCCCGGTCGTGGAGGCCCCGGCCGATCTCGCCCGGGCGTACCGGCTGGCCGTCCTCGCGCTGCGTACCGCCCCGGAGACCGGCGGCCCGCGCACCGCCCTGCTGGACGAAGGACTGCCAGGGGCGCTGGTCGCGGGCCAGGCCGAACTCGCCGGGCGGCTGCGGCAGGTGGTGCTGGGGCCGGTGCTGGCCCTGCCCGCGGAGGACCGCCGGCTGCTGCTGACCACCCTGGGCACCTGGCTGGCCTGTCAGGGCTCGACGACGTTCGCCGCGCAGCGGCTGTACTGCCACCGCAACACCGTCTCCAACCGGCTGCGCCGCGTGGAGCAGCTGACGGGGCGCTCCCTGTCGGACCCGCGGCAGCTGGTGGAGCTGGCGCTCGCCCACGCGGCGGTGGTCCAGCGGACCCCGGCACCACAGGCACCCCGTGGCCGCGTGGACCCGAAGTGAGCCCTAGGCGAGCAGTACGGGATCCCCTGCACGGGCGGTGCCCGGTGCGATGACGCCGGCGAGCGCGTCGAGCCGGTTGTCGTGGGCCGCGGCGATGGCCTTCAGGATCCGTGACGAGTGTGGGAGGTCCCGCTGGGCCTGGTTGGTCATCACACACCGCTCGCTGGAGCGCAGGAACTCGATGCGAAGGGTGTCTCCCGTGCGGGCCTGGTGTCCGATCCACCCGTCCTCGACGAACGGCGGGGTACCGGGCGGGGTGCGCAGGAGGATGTTCGGCCGGAAGCGGCGTTCGTCGATCGGTACGTCCGGTACCTCCTGGCGGATCCAGTCGAGGGTGGCCGTGGTCAGGACACTGAGCGGCAGTTGGTCGAAGTGTGAGATCCCGCCCTCGCGGGCCAGCTCCACATCGTCGCGGCCGAGGTACGCGCGGAGGTAGGCCGTGGGATCGGCCACCCTGCGTCCATGAGGGTCGATCAGCTCCGGTTGCCGCGGTTCCTGCCGTTCCTGCCGTTCCTGCGGCTGTTGCGGCCTCCGGTCGCCTTCCGGATAGCGGGAGCTCAGGTGCAGCAGCCCGTCCATGCGCCGGAAGCGGCGGGTGTTCTTGCCCGAGCCGAACTTGCCGTCCGCGCCCCGTACCGCGTACAGCCGGTCGCCCACCAGGCCACGCCGGTCGACCTCCGCGCTGCGCAGCCGTTCGCCACCGGTCGACTTGACCGGGTACCGCCACAACCGCTCGATCACACCTATGAGTTCCGCCACGGTGGCGACGGTAGCGCGCCCGCGGAGTACCGGTCATTTCGGCGTGACCGGGGCGAGCGGGGTGTCCGCGGGCTTCGCCGACTGCAGCAGGTACGGCACGTCGATCACCGCGACACCCGAGGTGAACAGCAGCCGCGCTTTCAGCCGCAGCGCGTTCTGGTTGTGCAGGGGCTGCTCCCACCAGTGGCCGACCACGTACTCCGGGATCACCACGGACAGCATGTCGGCCGGGCCGTCCGCCACCAGCTCCTCGACGTGGGCCAGGATCGGGCGGACCACCTCGCGGTACGGCGAGTGGAGGATCTTCAGCGGGAGGCCCGGAGCGTGTTCGGCCCACGCCGCGCGCAGCCGGCCCGCCTCCTCCTCGTCCGCCGCGACCGTGACCGCCGTCAGTGTGTCGGGGCGCAGGCCCTGGGCGTAGCCGAGCGCCTTCAGGGTCGGGGCCTGCACGGAGGCGACCAGGACCAGTACGTGGTGGCGGGCGGGCTTGCGCGGCTTCGCGCCGGGGGCGATGGCGACTTCGCGGGCGACCTGGTCGTAGTGGCGGCGTACGCCCTTCATGCCGAGGAAGAGCAGCGGCATGGCGATGACGACCAGCCAGGCGCCGTGCGTGAACTTGGTGGTCAGGACGATGACCAGGACCAGGGCGGTCAGGGCGGCGCCGACCGCGTTGATGGCGAGCCGGCGGTGGATGTGCACCCGCTCCTCGCTCGCGGTGGCGGGCGAGGCGAGTTCTCTGCGCCAGTGCCGGACCATGCCCGCCTGGGAGAGGGTGAAGGAGACGAAGACGCCGATGATGTAGAGCTGGATGAGGCGGGTCAGTTCGGCGTCGAACGCGACGATCAAGGCGATGGCGGTGAGCGCGAGGAGCACCACGCCGTTGGAGTAGACGAGCCGGTCGCCCCGGTTGAAGAGCTGGCGCGGCGCGTACCGGTCCCTGGCCAGGATCGAGGCGAGCATCGGGAAGCCGTTGAAGGCGGTGTTCGCGGCGAGGATCAGTACGCCGGCGGTGACGGCCTGGAGCAGGTAGAAGAGGAAGTGCCAGCTGCCGAAGGTGGCCCGGCCGATCTGGGCGAGGGCGGTGGAGGTCGGGGTGCCGGGGGGCAGGCCCAGCTCGGTGGGGTCGGCCGCGACGTGCACCTGGTACGTCATGGCGAGCACGGTGATGCCCATGAACATGGTCACCGAGAGCACGCCCATCGCGGCGAGGGTGGTCGCCGCGTTCCCGGCCTTGGGCTTCCGGAAGGCGGGGACACCGTTGCTGATCGCCTCGACGCCGGTCAGGGCGGTGCAGCCGGAGGCGAAGGCGCGCATCGCGAGGAAGACGAGCGCGATCCCCGTGTAGGTGCCGACCGCGGTGATCGGCAGGTCGGCGGATTCCGCGCGGATGGTGTCGCCGGTCGCCATGCGGACGGCGGCCCAGGCGAACATGAGGTAGATGACGAGCACGAAGCCGTAGGTGGGGATGGCGAAGACGCGCCCCGATTCGCGCACACCGCGCAGGTTCATCAGGGTCAGCAGCACCACGAACCCCACCGACAGGACTACCGCGTGGCCGCTCAGCGCCGGGATGGCCGAGGTGATCGCGTCGACGCCCGACACCACGGAGACGGCGACGGTCATCACGTAGTCGACGAGCAGGGCGCTGGCGGCGGTCAGGGCGGCGGTCTGGCCGAGGTTCTCGGAGCTGACGACGTAGGCGCCGCCGCCTCCGGGGTAGGCGTGGCAGGTCTGCCGGTAGGAGGCGACGACCACCACGAGGAGGAAGACGATGGCGGCGGCCGCGTACCACGTGAGGTGGAGCAGCGCGACGCCGCCGAGGGCGAGGATCAGCAGGATCTCCTCGGTGGCATAGGCCACTGAGGAGAGCGGGTCGCTGCAGAAGATCGGCAGGGCGAGCCGTTTGGGCAGCAGGGTTTCCCCCAGGCGCGCGGTGTCGAGGGGTTCACCGACCAGTACGCGTTTCGCATTGATGCGCCTCATGGAGGAATGATCGTCGACGTTTTGCGCCGGTCTTCCCTTTTGCCGCCTGTGTCACCCGGCGAGCTCCTCCGCCCGGTGCGCCAGCCACAGGTCGTGGCGGGCGCTCGGGGACTGGAGGAGGGAGCGTTCCAGAACTGCCTCCACGCGGGACAGCCGCTTGCGGGCGCCCGGCACGGAAATGCCCAGCGCCCCGGCGGCCGGGACGAGTTGGGCGTCGTGCGCCAGCCAGACGCGGACGGTCTCGCGGGCGCCGGACGGAGCGTCCGGTCCGGTCAGCGGGCCCAGATGGGAACGGGCCCACGCGGTCAGGCGTGGATCGCGCAGCACCTCGTCGAGGTCCGGGGCAAGCGCCGCGCCCGCGCCCTGCCCCCCGCCCCCCGGACCGCCCGAGGTCAGCCGCAGCGCCAGCGAGAGCGCCGCCTGGTCCGCGAGCCGTGCGAGGTCCAGGCCGAGCAGCGTCTCGACCAGGCGGAGCCGGGCGGCGAGGGTGTTGCGATGGATCTTCAGCAGCCTGGTCGCGTGCGAGGTGAAGTTCAGCCAGGCGTGAGCGGTGGCCCGCAGCTCCTGCGCCCCGGGGTCCTGGGGGCGCCGGGGCTCGTGGGTGTGCAGGGGAGCCAGCAGGGCCTCGGCCCAGCCTGCCCCCGCTCCGTGGGCGGCGAGCGCCAGTTCGGGGCCCGGCCCGAAGCGGGCGTGCCGTTCGCTCCGGCCGCGGGCGACGGCCAGGGCGTGGAAGGCCTGGGTGTAGGCGGCCGGGGCCTCGCGCAGGCCCAGTTCCCCGCTGACCCCGACCGCGCAGTCCGGGGCCACCTCCACCAGCGCCACGGCCAGGGAGTCGTGGTCGGCCGAGGCAGCCGCCAGGTCCGCCGGGACGAGGAGGATGAGGTGGCGCACGTACGCCGGGCAGCGCACGATCCAGGCCCGGCCGCCCGTCAGCTCCTCGCACCGCCGGGCCACTTCACCGCGCCGACCGGTCCGGCATTCCACGACGTACATGCGCATCGGCTCGGGCAGCGAGGACCCCAGCGTCTCGGCGATCTGGTGGGCGACGGAGAGCCGCCCGTTCATCAGCAGGTGCAGCACCGCCTCCCGGGCCCGCGACTCGGCGAGCTGGGCCCGCTCCTCCCGCCGCGCGGCCTCCTCGGCGCGCAGTACGAGGGCCAGCGGTACGGCGGCGTCCGCGAGCAGCGTGGCCGCGCCGGGGTGCTGCGGCTGCTCCAGTACGGCGGCCAGCGCGCGCCCGCCGTCCAGCGCGAACAGCAGCGTGGCGGAGCCGCCGTGGTGCAGGACGGCCGACCGTACGCCGCGGGCGCTCATCTCGGCGGCGCCCCGCACGGCGGACTCGGGCCCCGGCCCCTGCCCGTCGGCGTCCACCACACCGGCCCACCCGCCCAGGCGGGCGGCGAGCCACCCCAGCAGCGCGGCCGAGCCTCCGGCGTGGGCGAGCCTGTGGACCTTGAGGATGTCGTCGGACCGGGGCACGGCCGCATTCAACCATCCGCCGCACACTGTGCGCAGTGATACCCGTCTCGGCCCGTCACTGGGCACAGCGCACCCTGCGGAGGGCTCTCCACCCGCATACGCTGTGACGAGCGGCCGGATCCCGGCGGGGGCGCGAAGCGCCCGGTACGGGGGAAGCACCGGGGTCCGCCGCCGCTCACATCCTGGCGGCCGCGCTGCGGATGGCCTCCCGGATGCGGAAGTACGTCCCGCACCGGCAGATGTTGGCGATGGCGTCGATGTCCTCGTCCGTCGGCTCGGCGCTCCGCTTGAGCAGTGCGACGGCCGCCATGATCTGGCCTGGCTGGCAGAAGCCGCACTGGGCGACGTCCTGTTCGAGCCAGGCCTCCTGCACCGGGTGCAGCTCGTCCCCGTTCGCCAGCCCCTCGATGGTGGTCACCGACTTCCCCGCGCAGGCGGAGACGGGCACCACGCACGGCCGGATGTCGGTGCCGTCGAGATGACTGGTGCAGGCCTTGCAGACGTCCACGCCGCAGCCGTACTTGGGGCCGTTGACCCCGAGCATGTCGCGGAGCACCCACAGCAGGGGCAGGTCGTCGGGCGCGTCCACGGTGACGCTCCGCCCGTTGACGGTGAAGGTGTGGGAGGGCACGGCGTACTCCTGGTTCGTGGCTGCGGGGATCTGTGGGCCTGCGGGGCTCAACGGGGGTAGGGGGTGAAGTCGACGTCGAAGTCGAGGGGGAAGCCGCGCGGCTTGGAACCGGTCGCCCGCGCCCAGGCGTTGGCGATCGCGCCGACCGCCGCGGGGACCCCCAGCTCGCCCGCGCCGCCCGGCTCCTCCCCGGTGGCCGGCAGGACGTGGACCTGTACCTCGCTCGGGGTGTCGCGCTGCTTCGCCCAGTGGAACTGGCTGTAACTGCCCTCCAGCGGTAGTCCCTTGTCCAGGTGCAGGCCGGCGCGCAGGGTGGTGGAGATGGCGTCGGTGAGGCCGCCGATCATCTGGGCCTCCAGGCCGCGCGGGTTCACGGGCAGGCCCACGTCCACGGCGATGACCGCCTTGGTCACGCGGACGTGCTCCGGGTCGCGGGTGTCGATCTCGACGAGGCAGGCGGTGCGGGACTTGTACTCCTCGTGGAAGGCGATGCCCTGCGCGCATCCCGCGGGCATCGGCCGCCCCCACCGTCCTTCCGTCGCCGCCTTGTCGAGCACGGCGCGCTGGGCGCCGGTCTTCAGGAAGGTGCGGCGGAAGCGGTACGGGTCCTTGCCGGTCGCCGCGGCCAGTTCGTCGACCACGATCTCCTCGGCCCCGCGGGTGTTGGCCGAGTAGACCGAGCGCCAGGAGCCGGTGGGGATGCCGGTCGGCACCTCGGTGAGGGCCTGCGTGGTGAGACCGAAGTGGTACGGGGACTTCACCGTGGTGAGGAAGAGGGTCTGGGCCAGTGTCGCGTTGCCGATGCCGAGCGGCAGGCTCGCCGCCGTGGCGGTGATGATCTCGCCGAGCCCGTGCCGGAAGTCGGTCTCGGCGGCGGCGACCCGGTGCTCGAAGCTGAGCACCTCGCCCAGCAGGTGGGTGGCCCGGATCTTGTGGTGGGTGGCGGGGCGCATCCGGCCGTGCCGGGTGTCGTCCACACGGGTCCACATCAGCTTGACCGGGCGGCGGCAGGCCTTGGAGATCCGGGCGGCCTCCAGGGCGGCGTCGAAGAAGAGCCGCCGGCCGAAGGATCCGCCGGCCTGGACCACGTGCACCTTCACCTTGTCCAGGGGCAGGCCGAGGTCGGCGGCGATGGTCTCGCGGGCCACGATGGGGGACTTGAGGCCGGACCAGATCTCGGCGCGGTCCTCGGTCACGTCGGCGACGGCGGAGTTGGTCTCCATCGGCGCGTGACTGACGAACGCGAAGTCGAACTCGGCGTCCACGTACGGCGTCAGCAGCGGCGGCACCAGCAGCGGCGGGGTCGCGGCGCGCAGCTTCGTACGGATCTGCGTGTCGGACAGCGCGTCGGCGGGGCCGGGGCCCCAGGTGACCTGGAGGGCGGCCTTGGCGTTCAGGGCCTGACCGAAGGTCTCGGCGACGACGGCGACCCCGGTCGGGACGGTCACCACGTGCAGGACCCCGGGCATGGCCTGGACGGCGGCGGTGTTGGCGACGGACTTCACGCTGCCGCCGAGGGTGGGCGGGCGGCGCACCACACAGGGCTTGGCGCCGGGCACGTCGAGGTCGAGGGTGTACCGCTGGGCGCCGGTGACCATGGCGCGGGCGTCGACCCGGCTGGTCGGCCGCCCCACGAGGGTGTGCTGCGCGGTCTTCTTCGGGGTGGCGCCGGGGACGACCAGGCCCGGGTCGGCGGCGGCCGTGGCGAGGGAGCCGTAGTCGGCGGTCCGGCCGTCGGGGGCGCGGACCGCTCCGTTCGCGGTGGTCAGCGTGGCCGCGGAGAGGCCCCAGCGGCGGGCGGCGGCCGCCACGAGGCGGGCCCGGGCGGTGGCGGCGCACTGCCGGACCGGCCCGTAGAGGGAGCGGATGGAGTTGGAGGAGCCGGTGAGCTGGTTGAAGACCAGCTCGGGCCGCGCGTCGTCCAGTTCCACGCGTACGGCGGCCAGCGGCGCGTCGAGTTCCTCCGCGACCAGCATGGCCACGGCGGTGGTGAGGCCCTGGCCCACCTCCTCGCGCGGCAGCCGGAAGCGGATGGTCCCGTCCGCCTCGACGGCGAGCGCCAGCAGGGCGGAGGTGGGCGCGCCCGCCAGGATGAACAGGTCTCCGAGGTCGATGACGTCGGCGATGGCGGGCAGGCTCGGCACCACGGCGTGGGCGGGCTGCGGGGCGAGGGCGTCGGCCCCGGCCCGGGTGACGAGGGCCAGCGTCGGCGCCGCGACGAGGTACGTGAGGAAGGTACGGCGGCTCCGCCCGGTCATGATGCTGTGTCCCCACCCCTGCACGGGCCCGTGTGCGGACCTCCCCCGGCTCGTTACCGACACGTAGGGTAGCGATCGCCGCGCGGGCTGGGAAGCGGAAGCGCAGAGCGGGGTCCTTCGTTCGAGGGGTACCGCACCGGAGGGGTGACCGGTGCCCCACGGCCCGGACCGCTCGCACACCTCGCGCGTACACACGACGAACCGCCGCGGAGCAGCAGGATTCAAGCCACGGGTGGACGACTCCGGGGCCCCCTCGGCCGGCGCGGTCCAGCACGTCCACCAGGCGGCCGGGCACCCGGCTGCGGAGATCTCCCGGTGCCAACCTCCGCCCAACGCCGCCCCCACAGCGGGTGGCCGGAAGTATTCGTACAGGCGAAGCGATACCGGAAGGCCCTTGGCATATGCCACATGCAAGTCCTTAACGGATGTTGCCAAACTCCTTACAGGCCGTCGCGGCCTGTGCCACAGTCGTAACCGGTTCTTCCTCCAGACTTGGCCGTGCCGCGCCTGTATCGGAGTTCTCATGCCGTCCCACTTGTTCGCGGACCGTCCCGCGCAACCACCCGAGCCGGGGTCGGTGGACGCACTGATCTCGCAGACCCGGCGCCTTCGGGGTGAAGTGGACGCGGTCCGCCGCGACACCGTCGTCGACGACGACGACGCCCAGGGCCGCTGGCAGCGCGCGCTGTGTGATCTCGCCGTCCACCACCTCGACGACCTTCGCGAGCACCTGGGCCAGCTCAAGGAGGGCCTGCCGCCCGCGCCCGACACCGTCGAATTCCCCTCGGCGGCCCCCGAAGCCGGGCCCGAGGCGCAGACCCGCGTCGGCAGCGCCGAGTGGAACCTGCTGACGGACGAGGTCAGTTGGTCCGACGAGCTGTTCCAGATCTTCGGCCGGTCCCCCGAGTCGGGCGCGCTCCCGCTCGACGAACTGGGCTCCACCCTCTTCTCCGAGGACCAGCCGCTGCTCACCGCGTGGGTCACCGCCTGCCTGGTGGACGGCAAACCGATCGACGGTGAGTTCCGCATCGTCCGGGCCGACGGGAGGGTCCGGACCTTGCAGATGAGAGCCGAGCCGGTACTCGACTCCGACGGCTGCACGGCATCCATGTGGGCCGTGCTGCGGGACGTGAGTGAACTGCGCCGGAGCCAGCGGGCGGTGCGCGAGTCACGGGACTCGCTGCAGCGCCAGCGGGAGATCGCGCAGACCGAGCACCGGCTGGCGGTCGAGCTGCAGGAAGCCGTGCTCCCCCCGTGGCGCGGCTCCCTGCGGTTCCCGTACAGCAGCTCGGGCTCGCTCGACGTGGCCGCGCACTACCTGCCGTCGGCGACCCGCGCACTGATCGGCGGCGACTGGTACGACGCCCTCGAACTCCCCGACGGACGCTCGATGCTGACCGTCGGCGACCTGACCGGGCACGGGGTCACCGCGACCTCCGGGATGGCGATGATGCTCGGCGCCCTGCGCGGCATGGCCATGGCCGGCATCGAGCCCGGCCCCCTGATGGGCTGGCTGAACCAGCTCCTGGAGACCTCCGTACAGCCCGCGCTCGGCTCGGCCGTGTGCTGCCGGTACGATCCCGTGCGCCGCGCGCTCTCCTGGGCGCAGGCCGGACACCCCGCCCCCCTGCTCTTCCGCCACGGCTCCGGCCGCTCCCTGGCACCGCCGGAGGGCGTCCTCCTCGGCGCCACCTCCGGAGCCTCGTACGGGCAGGCCGAGGAGCGACTGGAGGTCGGCGACGTACTCGTCCTGCACACGGACGGGCTGACGCCGCGCAGCATCGAGTTCAGCCGGGCCGACGGAGCCGAGCGGCTGCTGGCGCTCGCGCCCCGGTTCTCGGCGGCGCGGTCGGCACAGGACTGTGTGCGGATGGTGATCGAGGAGTTCGGCGAGAGCGAGCGCGAGGACGACGCCTGCGTGCTGGTGGCCCGGGTCGGCTCCTGAGCGGGAACAGCCGTAAGGGTTCAGGGCCGCGCCGGAAGGCGCGGCCTTTCTCGTCTCCTTTCGCCTCCGGCCACTACACCTCCGTACCGCGCGGGCTGCGCGGTGCCGGGATGTCGGGCAGGGCCAGCTCGATCTCCTCGCGCAGGTCCTCGATGCGCGCGTACCCCGCGTACTGGCCGGTGAGCCGGTACATCTCGCGCAGCCGGTCCCATGTCCGGTGCGAGGAGGTCTCGTTGATCGACACCAGGGCCAGCCGGGCGTAGCGGTCGGCCTGTTCGGGATCGTCGGCGATGAAGCAGGCCGAGGCCATCGAGATGTAGTCGAAGATCTGCGAGCGCTGGTAGCCGTCGCCGCGCAGCCGCAGGGCCTCCTTGGCGTGGCGCGCGGCGATCGGCGCAGCCGTGGCGTCGTGGTCGGCGAGCGTACGGTACGCCAGCGCCTGCATGCCGTGCAGGTCCGCCTCGTCGAAGTGCTGCATCCAGCTCGGCGGCGGTACGTCGCCCTTGTCGGAGACGAACAGCTCCTCCGCCTCGCCCAGGGTGCGGCGCATGGCCTGGCCCTTGCCCATGGCGGCCTGCGCCCAGGCCTCGATGGTGTGCAGCATGGCGCGGGTGCGCGGCAGGGTCTGCTCGCCGGAGCCCGACTGGGCCAGCTTCATCAGGTCGAGGGCTTCGTTCGGCTTGCCGAGGTGGACCATCTGGCGCGCGGCCCGGGACAGCGCCTCGCCAGCGCGCGGCCGATCGCCGCCCTCGCGCGCGGCGTGCGCGGCGATGACGAAGTACTTCTGCGCCGTGGGTTCGAGGCCCACGTCGTGGGACATCCAGCCGGCGAGCACGGCGAGGTTGGCCGCCACCCCCCATAGCCGCCGCTGGAGGTGGTCGGGGTGGTGGTAGGCGAGCATCCCGCCCACCTCGTTGAGCTGGCCGACGACCGCCTTGCGCTGGAGGCCACCTCCTCTGGAGGCGTCCCAGGCACGGAACACCTCGACGGAGCGTTCCAGTGCCTCGATCTCCTGGGAGCCGATGGGCGCGGCCTCGTAGCGGTCGTAGCCCGCGGGGTCGGCCTGGAAAGAGCCCCCGAAGCGCTGCGTCTCCTTGGCGAGGGCGGGGTCGGTGTGGAGCCAGTCGTGCATGGCGTTGGTGAGGGCGGAGCCGGCGGTGAGCACGGCGCCCGCGCCCATCAGACCGCGACGGTTGAGCATGAGGTCCATTCCCGTGAATTCGGTGAGGACCGCGGCTGTGCGTTCGGGCGCCCATGGCATTCCGTCGGGGTTCTCCTGACCCCCGTCCGGCTGCCTTCTGCTGGTGCGCCGCTGCCGTACGAACCCGAGGTCCTCGATGGTCACGACACGACCGAGCCGCTCGGTGAACAGTGCTGCCAGTACCGTGGGCACCGGTTCGCGCGGGGACTCCCCCATGTCGATCCAGCGCCGTACCCGCGAGGTGTCGGTGGCCAGCTGGGGGTGGCCCATGGCCGCCGCCTGCCGATTGACCATCCTCGCGAGTTCGCCTTTCGACCAGCCGGCCAGGCCGAACAGGTCGTTCAAGCGGGTGTTCGGACCTTTGCTCACGTCAAGCCCCCAGGTTCTCGGCTGAGTTGACATTAGCCCGCCGTCAGATGCCCGGCGACTATTCGCCAGGCTTCGCCAGGGCACGCTCGATGATGCGCCACCCACGCCCGGGTGTCTGGTTGGAATGCGCCTCCCCGCCCCGGTTTACCGGCGGAGCTCCCCAGGGTGAAGTACGGGATCCGGCGGGGCGGCGTACGCAAATCGTCGGCGCACGAAGGGATCCGTAACGCCATGTACGCAGCAACGTCCTCCGTGTCCGCCCCGGTCCGGCCGCACCGCACGCTCCCGGCGGGCGGCGGCTCCTACCTCGAACCCGGCCGTCCCGCCATTCCGGCGCAGGGCGCCGTACGAGCGCGGCGGATGCCGGGAGCCGGATCTCAGCCGCTCAGCGGAAGAATCGACCTCTCGGGGCCGCAGGGGGCGCAACTGCGCACCGCGCTCGCCTCGGTGCAGCGGATCTGTCCGGAGTTCGCGCCGGTCCAGGTGCTGCGGCGCAGCGGCCGGTCGGTCCTCCTGGTGGGCACCACCGGACGGATGACCGCCGTCGCGAAGGTTTTACTGGACCACTCGCCCGAGTGGCGTGAGCGGTACCGGCACGAAATAGGAGCATATCGGACGTTCGTCCGACACCGCCCGCCGGTCCGCGTGCCGCGGCTGATCGCCGCCGACCCGGAGAACTGCGTACTGATCGTCGAGCGGATGGCGGGCCGGGTCGCGGCGCTGCAGCGGCATCCCGTGGAGGCCCCGCCGCGGGTCGACGTACGGACGGCCCTGGGCGCGGTGTGCCGGGTCAACCAGTGGCGTCCGCCGGCCGATCTGTTCGGGACCCCGCTGAACTACGCGCGGCGGATCGCCCGCGACTACGAGCTGGGCCTGCTGACCGACCGGGACCTCGGTGACCTGCAGAAACTGCTGCACGGCGTCAAGCTGTCGGGCACGTCCCTGCAGTTCAACCACGGTGACGCGCTCCTGTCGAACCTGCTGCTGTCCCCGGCCGGGCCGGTGCTCCTGGACTGGGAGCACGCGGGCTGGTACCTGCCGGGCTACGACCTGGCCACCCTGTGGACGGTGCTGGGCGACGCCCCGGCGGCGCGCAGCCAGATCAGCCGGCTCGCGCAGTCGGCCGGTCCGGCGGCGCGGGACGCGTTCCTGGTCAATCTGATGCTGGTGCTGACCCGGGAGATCCGGATGTCGGAGACGGCGGTCCAGCGCTCGATGCTGGCGACCGCTCCGGCCCAGCCCCTGATGGTCGGCGCCCTGTCGTCCGGAGAGGAGCAGCGGCTGTTGCTGCGGCGGCTGCACGACGACGCCGGAATGGCGCGCGGAGCGATCCGCGCGGCGGTCGGCACCCGCTGACGCGTCCCGCGTCCCCCTTACGCGAAGTCCCGCGGCCCCCACCGCCGCGGGACTTCGCTCGTACGCAAGTGCGTACGTCGGCACGTACGCGGGCGCACACCCGGGCGCGTACGCCGCGAGGCGGATCCGCCTCCCCCGCACGGCGGAAGCGGATCCGCCCGGCGGGCGATCCGCGCGCACCGCGCGGCTGCGATCTTCGGATCAGACCGGGCAACCGCTGCCCGCCACTCCGGAGGTAGCCATGTCCGTGCATGCCGGGACGAGACCGTCGGGCGGCCGCGTGCGCGCCGCCTGGAGGGCCGCGCACACCCCCGTGGCAGGAGTTCCGCGCTGGGCGCGGATCGCCGCGTACGCCATCCCCTTCACCGTCCTGCCGTCCGGCATCTGGCGGCTGGGCCTCCTCTTCGTCGACCATTCCGCGGCGGACAGCGGGCGGCTGCCGCACTGGCTGCCGCTCGACGTGTACGTCGTCGTCCTCTCGGTCCTCTCCGAGCTGCTGGCCTTCACCGCCGTCGGGCTGGTCGCCGCCTGGGGAGAGGTCGTGCCCCGCTGGATCCCGGTCCTCGGCGGCCGGCGGATCCCGGTGGCCGCCGCCTGCGTCCCGGCCGCGCTCGGCGCCTTCGCGCTGACCGTCCTCTGGACCGTCCTGGCGGCGGTGACCCAGGTGGCCGGGACCACCGTCCAGGGCGATCCGCTGCCCGACGACTTCCCCAGCGAGGCGGGTGGCTGGAGCGCGGTGTGGTTCTACGTCTGCTACACCCCGCTGGTGCTGTGGGGCCCGCTGCTGGGCGCGGTGACGGTGGCGTACTGGAGGAGGCGTGCGGGCGGCGGCGCCGGAGCCCTTGACATCACATGATCCCCCGAACACCTTTTCTGACTCAGCATCAGACATGCTGGAGCCGTTCCCTTCCTCCCCACACCGCTGGAGCCTGCCCATGTCCGCAAGCGCTTCGCGCACCTCCCCCGACGGCCTCCCGTCCAGACGTACCGTCCTCGCCGGGACGGGCGCCGGGGTGCTCACCGCCACCGTGCTGCCGTCCGTCGCCGCACGGGCCGTCGGCGCCGGTGCCCAAGAGGGGCCACCGCTCGGCGAGTACGACGTCGTCGTGGTCGGTGCCGGGGCCTCCGGGATGACCGCCGCGCTCACGGCCGCCAAGCGGGGGCTGAGCGTTCTGGTGGTGGAGAAGGCGCCCACCTTCGGCGGGTCCGCCGCGCGCTCGGGGGCCGGGATCTGGCTGCCCAACAACTCGGTGATCCTGGGCGCCGGGGTGCCGGACACCCCGCAGAAGGCGGCGGCGTACCTCTCCGCGGTCGTCGGGCCCGAGGTGCCGGCGGACCGGCAGGCCGCCTTCCTCGCCAACGGGCCGCGGATGCTGGACTTCGTGATGGCCAACAGCCCGCTCAGGTTCCGCTTCATGGAGGGGTACAGCGACTACTACCCCAACCTGCCGGGCGGGCTGCCGAACGGCCGCTCCATCGAGCCCGACCAGATCGACGGGAACATCCTCGGTGCCGAACTGGCCCGGCTGAACCCGGCGTACATGCCGGTCCCCGCCGGGATGGTGGTCTTCAGCCAGGACTACAAGTGGCTGAACCTGGCGGCCGTGAACGCCAAGGGCCTCGCGGTGTCCACGGAGTGCCTGGCTCGCGGCACGAAGGCGGCGCTGCTGGGGCAGAAGCCGCTGACGATGGGCCAGGCCCTGGCGGCCGGGCTGCGCGCCGGGCTGCAGCGGGCGGGGGTGCCGGTGTGGCTGAACAGCCCGCTGGTCGACCTGGTCCAGGAGGGCGGCGCGGTGACCGGGGTGGTCGTGGAGAAGGAGGGCGTACGGGGCACCGTACGGGCCCGGCGCGGCGTGGTCATCGGCTCGGGCGGCTTCGAGCACAACGCGTCGATGCGGGCGCAGTACCAGCAGCAGCCGATCGGCACCCAGTGGTCGGTGGGGGCGAAGGAGAACACGGGCGACGGGATCCTGGCGGGGGAGCGGGCCGGGGCGGCGCTCGCCCTGATGGAGGACGCCTGGTGGGGCCCGTCGATCCCGCTGCCCGGGGAGCCCTACTTCTGCCTCGCCGAACGGACCCTGCCGGGCGGGCTGATCGTGAACGGGAACGGCGCGCGGTTCGTCAACGAGGCCGCCCCCTACAGCGACGTGGTGCACGTGATGTACGAGAAGGACCGGGGCGCGACCGGTTCGCACATCCCGGCGTGGCTGATCGTGGACCAGAACTACCGCAACAAGTACCTGTTCAAGGACGTCCTGCCGATGATCGTCTTCCCCGACTCGTGGTACGAGGCGGGCGCGGCGAAGAGGGCGTGGACCTGGGACGCGCTGGCCGGGCAGATCGGGGTCCCGGCGGCGGCGCTGCGGGCGACCTTGAACCGGTTCAACGCGCAGGCGTGGAACGGGACCGATCCCGACTTCCACCGGGGCGACACGGCGTACGACCACTACTACACGGACCCGGGGGTGACTCCGAACTCCTGCCTGGCACCCGTCTGGGCGCCGCCGTTCTACGCCTTCAAGATCGTGCCGGGCGACCTGGGCACGAAGGGCGGCATCGTGACGGACGCGCGGGCCCGGGCGCTGCGGGCGGACGGCTCGGTGATCCGGGGCCTGTACGCGGCGGGGAACGCGAGCGCGGCGGTGATGGGCCACAGCTACGCGGGGGCCGGATCGACGATCGGCCCCGCGATGACGTTCGGCTACGTGGCGGCGACCGACATCGCGGACGCGTGATTCGTGTGGATCAGCCCTGCTGGAAGAGCTCGGCGGGGAGCGGCTTCAGGAGGGCGTAGAGGTCGTCGGTGATCGGGCGGTCCCAGCTGGCGATGGTGACCAGCACGTTGTCGCTGCGGTCGAACTGGACGCAGGAGATGCGGGACTCCGACAGCTTGATCTTCCGGACGATGAGGAGGTTGTCGCCCTGCATGACGGGGCAGTCCTCGACGCCGGTGACCTCGACGTCCTCGTCGTTCTCCAGGGCGTCGAGGAGCTGGGCGACCTCGAAGGGGACCTGGCCGTCGGCGAGGTCCCGGGCGGGAGAGCCCTCCGGGAGGTTGCCGATGATCATCGCGGGGCCGCGTCCGCCGAACAGGTCGTAGCGGAGGAAGACACCCTGGCAGCTGCCGTCGGGCGCGGGCAGCAGCCCGGCCCCGAGATTGCCCGGCCAGTCCCCCGGGTCCATGGCCAGGACGTCGAAGTCCGGGCCGGCGGGGGTGGCGGCGCGGTGGCGGCGGAGGAAGGACATGCCGCCATGGTACGTGGCCGCACGGGTTTTCCGGCCCGGGGGCCCGCATCCCCGACCTGGCCGGGCCGCCCGCCGGTCAGGCCCGTCAGACCGGCGGGACCAGGGTGAAGTAGTGCGCCAACAGGGTGGCGTCGCCGGTGACCCGCAGGCCGGCGGCGGGCAGCCGGCGCCAGAGGAACAGGGCGAGGTCCGAGGCGGTCCCGGCTGCCTCGACGTCCGCCGGGGCGGTGTCGTCGGGCGTCGGCAGGACCTCGTCGCCGTCGAAGAGGACGGTCCAGGATTCCGGGCCGTCCGTACGCCGGAAGCGGTACCGCTCCCCCGCACCGGCCGGTGCGCCCTGCCAGGAGCGCCGTGCCGGAGCCATGACCTCGAAGGTCTGGGCCACGGCGTCCGCCGCCAGGTCCGGATCGAGCGGGGCCGGGGCGCCTTTCACGGACTGCGCGTCCCAGCGGTGGAGGGCCAGCTCGATCGTCTGCATCCGCAGCCAGAAACCCGAGCTCTGTTCGGCCGACCAGGTCCAGACCGCCGCGTCCGGCCCGAGCTCGCGCAGGAGCGCCTCCAGCTCCCGCGCGCCCTGCGCGAACCAGTCCGTCAGCCCCTCGGGCGCGGGGCCCGGGCTCGGGGCACGGCCGGGCATCGGCCAGGCGGCCAGTGCCTCCGGGTCGGCGGGCAGACCGTACAGGGAGAGGTCCGTGGGGTCGGGTGCCTCGGTCAGGCGTTCCCGCAGGACGTGGCTGAGGTAGCGGTGCACTCCCCCCAGGTGTCCCACGAGGTCGCAGACCGACCAGCCGGGGCACGAGGGGACCAGTGGCGCCGGCCCGCCGGGGTCGAGCGCCCCGCGGACGGCCTTCTCGAATGCCGATGCCTCGCTCTGGAAGCGGGTGAGCCTGGAGTCGTGGTCCATGGGATCACTCTGCCCCGGCCCCGCCCGGGGCCCCCTGCTTGAGCTACGGGCGAACGTCTGCGGAGCGACCGGCGAGTTGCTCCAGGACGGCGACGGCCTCCGCGGCCCGGTCGGCGGCCACGAAGAGGTGGTCGTGGTGGTAGCCGGCGATGACGTTGCAGCTCAGACCGTGTGCGCCGAGTTCGGCCGCGAAGGCGGCGGTGAGCCCGACGGCGTCGAGGGCGGAGTGGATCCGCAGGGTGATCCAGCCGGCCGTGTAGTCGTAGGCCAGGCCGGCCGCGTCGGCGTCCTCCTGGCGCAGGACCAGGGTGAGGCCCTCGGGCTCCAGGACGGTGGCGACGGGTGCGGTGCCCGCGGGGACGGTGGTGCCGGGGACGGTGCAGAACACGTACCGGCCCTCGTTCAGTTCGGGCCGCATCCCGCTCAGCAGCTTCCGCAGGTCGCTCTCTCCGCTCATGCCGTCACCCTATCCACGGGTGTCGTCCTCGGAGAGGCGGCGGTACCACCGGGCCGACGGGACGGAGCCCCGGCCCCGGTGCCCGGCGTACGGCACGGGGTCGGGGAGGGTACGGCGGCGGAACTCCGCGTCCAGCAGGCACAGTACGCGGCCCGGTGCGCGCCGCGCTTCGGGCGGCAGTGCGCGGTGGCCGTCGGGGCAGATCGCTGCGGTCAGCCGCAGCCGGCTTCCGGGGCGGTCCAGGAAGTCCCGCTAGCGGCCCGGCAGTTCCTCCAGCCGGTGGATCCGGCCGTGCTCGGCCCGGCGGACTCCCGCGCTCGCGGCGGGCGACAGCCGGAGCCCGGCCGGCGCACCATCGGGCCGACGGCTCCGCGCCCCCGGTGGTGCGCCGCGCGCGGTCACGGCGGGGGAGGCTAGGTCAGGTCGAACTCGCCGCCCCGCGCGTCCAGTACGAACCTGCGCCACTCGTCCGGCGCGAAGATCAGCGATGGGCTTTCGGGGCGCTCGCTGTTGCGCATCGCGATGAAGCCCTCGACGAAGGCGATCTGGACGTCTCCCGCTCCCCGGCTGCTCGACTGCCACTGCGCCTCGGTGAGATCGAGGTCCGGCTTGCCCCAGCCAGCGAGGGGTTGTGAAGTCATGCTCTCGGCCACGTGCGTGCTCCTCCCGGTACGTCGTCCGGGGGCAAGGTTAACCATCGCGGCGGGTGCCGCACAGGGCACGGTGAGTCACCCGTGGCCGGTCCGGCCCCCCGCCCGTCCCCGTCGGGGGGCCGTCTTTCGTTCAGGACTCGGGCGGCTCGGCCCCCACCAGCCACATGGAGAAGAACTGCGCGCCGCCACCGTACGCGTGCCCCAGGGCCCGGCGGGCGTCCGGAACCTGGTGTTCCCCGGCCTGGCCGCGGACCTGGAGGGCCGCCTCCGCGAAGCGGATCATGCCGGAGGCGCCGATCGGGTTGGTGGACAGGACACCCCCCGACGGGTTGACCGGAAGGTCACCGTCGAGTTCGGTGACCCCGGCCTCGGTGAGCTTCCAGCCCTCGCCCTCCGCCGCGAAGCCGAGGTTCTCCAGCCACATCGGCTCGTACCAGGAGAACGGCACGTACATCTCGACCGCGTCGATCTCCCGGCGCGGGTCGGTGATCCCCGCCTGGCGGTAGACGTCGGCCGCGCAGTCCTTGCCGGCCTGCGGGGAGACGAAGTCCTTGCCCGCGAAGAGGGTCGGCTCGCTGCGCATGGCCCCGCCGTGCACCCAGGCCGCGGGCTTCGGCGAGCGGGCCGCGCCCTCCCGGTCGGTGAGGATCATCGCGCAGGCGCCGTCCGAGGAGGGGCAGGTCTCGGAGTAGCGGATCGGGTCCCACAGCATCGGCGAGGCCTGGACCTTCTCCAGGGTGATGTCGTGCTCGTGCAGGTGCGCGTAGGGGTTCTTCAGCGCGTTGCGCCGGTCCTTGTACGCCACCAGCGAGCCGACCGTGTCGGGGGCGCCGGTGCGCCGCATGTACGCGCGCACGTGCGGGGCGAAGAATCCGCCCGCGCCCGCCAGCAGGGGCTGCTGGAAGGGGACGGGGAGCGAGAGGCCCCACATGGCGTTGGACTCGGACTGCTTCTCGAAGGCGAGGGTGAGGACCGTCCGGTGGACGCGGGCCGCGACGAGGTTGGCGGCGACGAGCGCCGTGGACCCGCCCACCGAACCGGCCGTGTGCACGCGCAGCATGGGCTTGCCGACGGCGCCGAGCGCGTCCGCCAGGTACAGCTCCGGCATCATCACGCCCTCGAAGAAGTCGGGGGCCTTGCCGATGACGACCGCGTCGATGTCCGTCCAGCTCAGCCCGGCGTCCGCGAGGGCGCGCAGGGCGGCCTCCCGGACGAGGCCGGCGATGGAGACGTCGTGCCGGGCGGCGACGTGCTTGGTCTGGCCGATGCCGACGACGGCTACGGGTTCCTTGCCCGACGTGCTCATGCGGGGTCCCCTTCCAGGACGGCGACCAGGTTCTGCTGGAGGCAGGGGCCGGAGGTGGCGTGCGCGACGGCGCGGTCGGACTCGCCGCGGTGGATGCGGGCGGCCGCCTCACCGATCCGGATCAGGCCCGCGGCCATGACCGGGTTGGCGGCGAGCGCACCGCCGGAGGGGTTGACGGCGACGCCGTCGCCGAGCCCGAGGACCTTGCGGAGCACGACCTCCTGCGAGGAGAACGGCGCGTGCAGTTCCGCCGTGTCCACCGGGGCGTCGAACACCCCGGCGCGCTCGGCGGCGGTCCGGGTGGACGGGGAGTCGGTGAGGTCGCGCAGGCCCAGGCCGTGGGCCTCGATGCGGTGGTCGATGCCGGTGATCCAGGCGGGGCGCTCGCACAGCCGCCGGGCGGTGTCCCCGGCGGCGAGGATCACGGCCGCCGCGCCGTCGCCGATGGGCGGGCAGTCGCCGGTGCGCAGCGGGCGGACCTGGTAGTCGCCCTGGGGCACCGGGCCCCTCAGCTGGGCGTGCGGGTTGGCCTCGGCGGCGGCCCGGCTGCGGGCGCCGATGGCCGCCAAGGAGGGCTCGTCGGTCTCGCCCGCGTCGATCAGGGCCTGGGCCTGGAGGGCGGCCAGGGCCACCGAGTCGGGCCAGAGCGGGGCGAGGTAGTACGGGTCGAGCTGCCGGGTCAGGACGTCCCGTACCGGCCCCGGCGAGGACTTGCCGTACGAGTAGACGAGCGCGGTGTCGGCCTCGCCGGTCTGGATCTTGACCCAGGCTTCGTAGAGGGCCCAGGCGCCGTCCATCTCGACGTGCGACTCGGAAATCGGCGGCCAGGCCCCGACACCGTCGAGGGTCATGGTGAAGGAGAAGGCCCGGCCGGCCAGGTAGTCGCTGGAGCCGGAGCAGGTGAAGCCGATCTCGCCGGCCTTCAGGCCGGTCCGGGCCAGCACCTGGTGGAGGACCGGCATGACCATCTCGACTTCGCTGAGTTCGTCGGTGCGGCGCAGGTGGTCGCTCTGCGCGAAGGCGACGACGGCCACGTCGCGTGCGTGCCTGCTCGTCCTGGGCATCAGATGAGCTCCTTGTACGCGTCGTAGTCCGCGTCCGGCTCGCCGGTGGGGCGGTAGTGGTCGGGGTAGCGGCCGCCTTCGGTCCACACGGGTTCGACGCGCAGGCCCATGCGGACCTGGTCGTACGGGATGCCGCCGATCCGGCCGTGGAGGGCGAGGCCGGCGCCGTCGAGGGCGATGTGGGCGTAGACGTAGGGGACTTCGATGTCGAGGCCGCGGGCCTTGATGTTGACGATGCAGTACGTGGTGACGGTGCCGGCCGGTCCGACCTCGACCTGGTCGGTGGTGGCGACCCCGCAGGTGGGGCAGGCCCCGCGCGGCGGGACGTACACCTTGTGGCAGGAGGGGCAGCGCTCGCCGATGGTCTTCTGCTCGGAGAGGCCGCTGATGTAGGCGGTCTGGGCGCGGCCGGGGCTGTACGTGTAGTCCAGGCGGGCCGGGGCGACGATGCCGGTGACGGGCTCCGCGAAGACCCCGGCGTGCGGGGCGGCTCCAGGGCCGGCGGGGCCCTCGTACGGCTCGAAGCAGGCGATGTCGGTGATCGCCCCGGTGCGCTCGGCGGCCCACCGCACGCGCACCCGCATCCCGGTGCGCACGGATTCGGGACCGGGGGCGTCGAGGGCGTGCAGGAGGGCGGTGTCGGCGCCGTCGAGCGTGACCAGGACCCAGGCGAACGGCGTGTCGAGGGGCTGGTTCGGGCGGGGCAGGCCGTTCCAGGCCCAGGTGGTGACGGTGCCGGTGGCGCCGACCTCGACGAGTTCGCGGATCTCCTCGGCGGTGCGGGGGTCGTACTCGACGGGCGGCACCATTACGGTCCCGTCGGAGGTCTTCACGCCGAGCACGAGCCCTTCGCGCAACCCGGTGAGGAACGCGGACTGCACGGGCCCGAGGGACCGGGTGAAGGGGAACTCGACGACGAGCGGCGCACGGAGCACGTCGGGCGAGGGCACGGTGGCTGTCACGGGTGGCTCTCCGATTCTCGTAGCTGTGGGGGGAGTTTGAGACGGGTGGCGGAGCCCGACATCCGGTCCCGCCGTCGTTTGAGGCGCGGGGTCTGGGGCGGAGCCCCCAAACCGGCCCCGCCGGCGTTTGAGGCGGGGCCGGATCGGAGCCCCGGCAGCGGCGCCGCACCCGGACTTCCCTGGCCCGCCCGGCGACGGGCCCGGCGGGCCTACTCCCGGCGGTACACCGCGGGCCTCTTCTCGGCGAAGGCCCGCGCCCCCTCCTTGGCATCCGCCGTGTCGAAGACCGGCCAGCCCCGCAGGAGTTCGGACGCCAGCCCCTCCCGCTCCGTCAGCTCGGCGGTCTCGTAGACCGACGCCTTGACCGCCTCGACGGCCAAGGGCCCGCACGCGTTGACCTGCTCCGCGATCTCCAGCGCCGCCTCCAGCGCCGTACCGTCCGGCACCACCCGCCCGACCAGCCCGATCCGCGCCGCCTCCGCGGCGGAGTACGGACGCCCGGTCAGCAGCATCTCCAGGGCGTGCGTACGCGGGATCTGACGCGGCAGCCGGACCGTCGAGCCGCCGATCGGGAAGAGCCCCCGCTTGACCTCGAAGAGCCCGAAGGTGGCCCCCTCCCCCGCCACCCGGATGTCCGTGCCCTGGAGGATCTCGGTCCCGCCGGCCACGCAGTAGCCCTCCACCGCCGCGATCAAGGGCTTGCGCGGCCGGTGGTGGCGGAGCATGGCCTTCCAGTGCAGGTCGGGGTCGGCCTTCAGCCGGTCCCGGTACTGGTCGCCCGCCATCCCCTTCCCTGCCAGCGCCTTGAGGTCCATGCCGGCGCAGAAGTCCCCGCCCGCGCCGGTCAGCACCACGGAGCGGATCGCGTCGTCGGCGTCCGCCTCCAGCCACCCGTCGTACAGCCCCACCAGCAGCGGCAGCGAGAGCGCGTTCTTCGCCTCGGGCCTGTTCATGGTGAGCACCAGCGTGGCGCCGTGCCGTTGCACGGTCAGGTGTTCCGTCCCACCCATTGCCGTCCTCCCGTCTCAAGACCTAGAACAGGTTGCAGTAGGGGCGGGTGCAGTTCAATAGTTTTCTGACACACAGTCAGATTTCTTGGGCGGCTCCCTTCCCACTTGCCCTCGGCGGCGCTGTAATGACCGCCCGAGCAGACAGCCATGGGGTCAGGAGGAACGGTGGAGTACAACCTTGCCGACCTGTTCGAGTCGGTGGTGGACGTGGTTCCGGACCGCGAGGCCCTCGTCTACGTGGACCACCCGGGGACCGGCGCCGAGCGCCGCCTCACGTACGCGGAGCTGGACTCGGCGGCGAACCGGATCGCGCACCACCTGCTGGCCAGCGGCTTGACGGCCGGCGAGCACCTGGGCCTGCACCTCTACAACGGGATCGAGTACCTCCAGACCGTCCTGGCCTGCCTGAAGGCCCGGCTGGTCCCGGTGAACGTCAACTACCGGTACGTGGAGGAGGAACTGGTCTACCTCTACAACGACGCCGACCTCGCCGCGCTGGTCTTCGAGGGCGAGTTCACCGAGCGGGTCGCGGCCGCGCTGCCGCAGACGACGAAGCTCCGGCACCTGATCCGGGTCGGCGACGCTCCCGAGGGGGCCCCGGAGCCTTCGATCGCGCCGGTCGCGTACGCGGACGCCGAGGCGGCCGGCTCGCCCGGGCGCGGTTTCCCGCCCCGCAGCGCCGACGACCTGTTCATCATCTACACCGGCGGTACGACCGGCATGCCCAAGGGCGTCATGTGGCGGGCGGAGGACCTCTTCTTCGCCGGGCTGTTCGGCGGCGAGCCGTCGGGCGAGCCGGTGAAGCGGCCCGAGGAGCTGGCCGAGCGGGTCGCGGCGCGCGGCGCCGGGCTGACCTTCTTCCCCGCTCCCCCGCTGATGCACGGGACGTCCACGCTGACCTCGTTCATCGCCTTCAACTACGGGCAGCGGGTGGTCATCCACCGCAAGTACGCGCCCGAGGAGGTGCTCCGTACGATCGAGAAGGAGAAGGTCTCCAGCGTGTCGCTGGTGGGCGACGCGATGCTGCGGCCCCTCATCGACGCGCTGAACGGCCCGCTCAAGGGGACCGACCTGTCCTCGCTGTTCAGCGTCTCCTCATCCGGCGCGATCATGTCTGAGACGGTGCGCGCGGAGTTCCAGCGGCTGGTTCCGAACGTGCTGCTCCTGAACAACTTCGGGTCCTCGGAGTCCGGATCCAACGGACGGGCGACGAACGACTCCAGCCCGGAGAAGGGCTTCCGCCTGGAGGTCAACGACCGTACGCAGGTGGTGGACCCGGTGACGCACGAGCCCGTGCCCGTGGGCGAACCGGGCCGTCTCGCGCAGCGCGGCCACGTCCCGCTCGGCTACTACAACGACCCGGCGAAGACCGCCGAGACCTTCTTCCAGAAGGGCACGGAGCGCTGGGTGCTGCTCGGCGACATGGCCACGGTGGACGAGCAGGGCATCGTCACCGTCCTCGGGCGCGGCTCGCAGTGCATCAACACGGGCGGCGAGAAGGTCTACCCGGAGGAGGTCGAGCAGGCGCTGAAGTCGCACCCGGACGTGTACGACGCCCTGGTCGCGGGCGTCCCGGATCCGACCTGGGGCAGCCACGTGGCCGCGGTGGTGCAGATCCGGGCGGGCGCGCCGGAGCCGACCCTGGACGAGATCCAGAGCCACTGCCGCACCCGGCTCGCGGGCTACAAGATCCCGCGCCAGCTGGTCATCACCCCCGCCATCCAGCGCTCCCCGAGCGGCAAGGCGGACTACCGCTGGGCCAAGACGGTCGCGACCCGGGCGGACACGGCCGGCTAGCTAGGGCGTGTCGTCACCTTCCCGTCGTCGCCCGAAGGGCGGCCCCGAGTGTGACGACAGGCCCTGGGGCCTGTTGAGACGTCGGTGACCTGGCCGGTTGGCCGCCCTGGGGAAGGTACGGGCGGCCGACCGGACGGCCCGGGCCACGGGGTTGCGACCCGCTCCGGGTGCGCGCGAACGCGCCACCCGGTAGCGTCGGAATCGTGCGTTCCGCCCAACCGCTGGGCCCTGGCCCGGCAGGGCCGCCGCCGATGTCGGCACAGGAACGAGACCACATGCCAAAGCACAGCATCCGCGCGGTGACTGCCGCGGCCGCTCTGGTCTGCCTGACGGGATTCGGCCCCTCACCCGGCGGCGGCGCGTCACCCCCCGCCCAGCCCGCCGGGCCCAGCCAGGCAGCCCCGTCCCGGTTCGTGCCCGGACCCTGCCCGAAGCCGCCCGAGCCCATCGAAGCGCTGAGCGGCGCACGGTGCGGCTTCCTGGAGGTCCCCGAGAACCGCTCCCGCCCCGGCGGCCGGACCATCAAGCTGGCCGTCGCGGTGATTCCGGCCGTCACCCCCGCCAAGCCCGCACAGGACCCCGTGGTGTTCATGGCGGGCGGCCCCGGTGCCGACACGTTCGACGACATCCCGTTCCTGGTCGGCTCCGGCCTGAACAAGGACCGCGACCTGATCATCATGGCCCAGCGCGGCAACCTCTACGACCGGCCGAACCTCGCCTGCCCGGAGATCGACCGGTTCAACGCGCGGGCCGTGGGCCTCGGCTACGACTCGCAGCAGGCGGAACAGCTCATGGTGAAGGCGGTCAAGGACTGCCGCAGCCGCCTGACGGCCGAGGGCATCGACCTGAGCGCCTACAACACCACCGAGAACGCCGCCGACTTCGCCGACCTGCGCAAGGCGCTGGGCATTCCCCGGTGGAACGTCTACGGCTACTCCTACGGCAGCAACCTGGCCCTCACGTACCTGCGCCTGCACCCCGAGGGCATCCGCGCGTTCGCGATCGACTCGATCACGCCTCCCCAGCACGTGACCCTTCCGTGGACATGGGCCAGCACCGCTGAGGGGATCGACAACATCCTCGAGGCGTGCGCGGCCGAGCCCGCCTGCAAGGACCGTTACCCGGACGTCCGCCGTACTCTGACCGAACAGGTGCGCAAGCTGGAAGCACACCCCCTGACGCTGAACGTCGCGCCGCCCGGCGGAGGGAAGCCGGTCAAGGTCGTCCTCGACGGCGGCGCGCTCCTGAACCTGATCGTCGCCTTCACGCCCAGGCCCGAGGACCTTCCGGCGGCGCTCGACGAGCTCAGCAACGGAAACCCGCAGCGCTTCGCGCAGGCCCGCGCGGCCGGCTCGGTCCAGAAGGTCGGCATGTTCGCGCACGGCCTGACGGAGTCGGTGGTGTGCGGTGAATGGGCGCCGGGGTACTCGGAGACCGACGTGCTGAAGGCGGGGCGCAAGACCTACCCCGGGTGGCCGGACACGGTCCTGGCCCAGGTGCCGCAGCTTCCCTTCCAGTACCCGGCGTGCCGCATCTGGAACGTTCCGGACCGCGCGGCCGCCCAGCGGTTGCCCACGGTCAGCTCGGTGCCGGCGCTCGTCATCTCCGGCACGTTCGACGTGAAGACGGGGGCGAGTTGGGCGACGGACGTGGCCCGCAACCTGTCCCGCTCGACCGCCGTGCTGGTCCCCGGAATCGGCCACTGGGTGGTCCCGCAGTCGCCGTGCGCGCAGAGCGTGCTGGCCTCGTTCTTCGCTCGCCCGACCGCGCCCGACACCGCTTGCGTGGACGGGCTCAAGCCCAAACCGTTCACGATCATCCCGAAATGACCGGGAGGGCAGATGACACGCCACCAAGCGCCCAGTCGTCGCCGCACCGCACGACGACTCCGGGCCACGTCGGCCGGTATGGCGACCGGTCTCCTGGTCACCGGCCTGCTCGCAGCGTCGGCTCAGGCGCAGTCCCGCACCGGCACCACCCCCACTCCCGGGGCGCCGATCGGCACGACCGCCCGGACGGTGGGCGACGCGAGCTACGAACCGGGCCCCTGCCCCAAGACACCGGAACCGATCAAGGCCCTCGAAGGGGCCCGCTGCGGAACGCTCACCGTGCCCGAGAACCGCGCCAAGCCGAACGGTCGAACGATCGAACTCGGTGTCGCGATCGTGCCCGCGGCCGCCGACAAGCCGAAACCCGACCCGATCGTCTGGCTCGCGGGCGGACCCGGGGACGACGCCGTGGGCGAGGCGAAGATGGCGGTCGACGGCGGCCTGAACCGCGACCGTGACGTGATCCTCATGTCCCAGCGCGGCACGTACTCGGCCGACCCGAATCTCCTGTGCCCCAACATCGACGAGTTCAACGCACGCTCGGTCGGCCTCGTCTACGACGCCCCATCCACCGGGCGCCTGCACGTCGAGGCCACGAAGGCCTGCCGCGACAAGCTGGCGGCCCGCGGGATCGACCTCAGCGCCTACAACGACACCGAGAGCGCCGCCGACTACGAGGACCTGCGCAAGGCGCTGGGCCTGGCACAGTGGAACCTGTACGGCATCTCCTACGGCACCCACCTGGCGCTGGCCTACATGCGCCTGCACCCCGAGGGGCTCCGCTCGGTGGGCATCGACGGCATCCTGCCGCCGTCCAAGGCCGGCTCGGCGGCGACCTGGAGCAGCGCCCGGCAGGGCTTCGACGGCCTGTTCAAAGCCTGCGCGGACCAGCCGGCGTGCAACAGGCGCTATCCGAACCTGTCGGCCACCTTCGACAAGCTCGTCCGCGACCTCGAAGCCCATCCGGTCACCACCACCGTCACGCTCCCCGGCAGCGACAAGCCGGTGAAGGTCGTACTGGACGGCGGAGCCCTGGTGAGCTGGATGACCTCGGCCACCCACGTGGCACCCCAGGTGCCCGCCGCGCTCGACGAACTGGCCCACGGCAAGCCGCAGCGGATCGCCCAGCAGTACGCGGGCGGCAAGCTCAGCCCCCAGGCCATGGGAAGGGTCGCGCACGGTCTCGTCTACGGCGTCTTCTGCAGCGCGTGGACGCCGTACGAGAGCCGGGATGCCGCGCTCCGGGGCGGACAGGAGACCTTCCCGACCTTCCCCCGCTCCGTACAGGCCCAGGCCCCGCAGCTCGCCTTCCTCCACCCGGACTGCGACGCCTGGAACGTCCCCGCGGCGGCGCCCTCGATCCGGGACGTCACGCGCGGCGACATCCCCACCCTCGCCCTGTCGGGCGGCTTCGACTCCCAGACCGGGGCCGACAACGGGCCGTACGTGGCCCGCACGCTGCCCAAGGCCAAGGTCGTCACGGTCCCCTACGAGCCGCACGTGGTGTTCGCCACCTCGAAGTGCGCCCAGGAGATCGCCGTCTCCTTCTTCGACGACCCGTCCGCGCCGAAGACCGGATGCCTGAAGAGCCTTGAGCCGCCCGAGTTCGAGATCGGGCCCTGAAACCGCTCGCGGTCCGCTCCGCCGGCCCTCGGGCGCCGGGCGGGGCCCGGTCAGGCCCCCCGGGTGTCCCGGGGTCAGGCTCCGCAGGACAGGAACCGCTCCACGCGGGCCGCGAACCACTCCGGGTCGTCCAGCCACGGGAAGTGGCAGGCCTGGGGCTGGACGTCGACCGCCCCCCGTGGGAACAGCGCGGCGAGCTCGGCCGCCAGCGCCGGCCGGGGGTTGCCGTCCAGTTCCGCGGCCAGGACCAGGACCTCGCCCTCGACCTGGCGGAGCCCCGCACGGGTGGCGGGCGGGTCGAAGGCGCCGGGGCCCGCGTAGGCCTCGGCCGCCTTCCCGTTCTGCTGGTGCTCGCCCGCCGCCCAGTGGGCCTGGACCTCCTCGTCCCAGCGGCCGTGGAACAGCGGCGCGGCCAGGTCCCAGTCCTCGTCGCCGCGCCCTCCCCGGCCGTCGCCCGCCAGGATCCGCTCGTAGGCCGCGATGGCCGTGTCGTAGGGCTCGCTCCCGGCCCGCAGCCGGGCGGCTTCCAGCCGGTGCTCCGTGGTGACGGGGAGGTCCACCGCCCACGCGGTCGGAGTGACCAGGACGAGCCGGCGCACCCGGTGCGGATGCGCGGCCGCGTAGAGCTGGGCCAGGTTGCCGCCGGCGGAGTGCGCGAGGAGGTCCATGCGCTCCAGGCCCAGGTGTACGCGCAGCGCCTCGACGTCGGCGACCTGGTGGTCGACCCTGTACGTGGACTCGTCCACCGGTATCGCGGAGGCGCCCGTGCCGCGCAGGTCGAGGAGGACGAGACGGCGGCTCGCCGTGAGCCCGCCCAGGTCCGCCATGTACTCCGAGGCGCGCATGGCGCCGCCCGGCAGGCAGACGAGCGGCTCGCCCTCGCCCCGGACGTGACAGGCGAGTTCGGTTCCGTCGTAGGTGTTGAAGACAGGCATGCGGGCCATCACATCAGACGATCACTCGTTCGAGTCATTGATTTACGGGGCAGGGGCCTGGCAATCTACCGAATGATCGGTCGGTGGACTCACGATGAGGTGACGGCATGGCGGCATACGCGGATCTCCACGACGAAGGCGAGCGGCTCAGCGGCGACGAGCTGGCCGCCCTCCAGCTGACGCGGCTGCGCGCGACCCTGCACCGCGCCTACGACCGGGTGCCGTTCTACCGGCAGGCCTTCGACAAGGCCGGCGTGCATCCCGACGACTGCCGCTCCCTCGCCGATCTCGCCCTGTTCCCCTTCACCACCAAGACCGACCTGCGGGACCAGTACCCCTTCGGGATGTTCGCCGTGCCGCGCTCCGAGGTGCGCCGCATCCATGCCTCCAGCGGCACCACGGGGCGCCCCACGGTCGTCGGGTACACCGACGGGGACCTGTCGACCTGGGCGGATGTCGTCGCCCGGTCCATACGCGCGGCGGGCGGCAGACCCGGTCAGATCGTCCACATCGCCTACGGCTACGGGCTGTTCACGGGCGGCCTCGGCGCGCACTACGGCGCCGAGCGGCTCGGCTGCACGGTCGTGCCCGCCTCGGGCGGGATGACGGACCGCCAGGTCCGGCTCATCCAGGACTTCGAGCCGGAGGTCATCATGGTGACCCCCTCGTACATGCTGACCCTGCTGGACGAGATGGAGCGCCAGGGCATCGATCCGCGTTCCACCTCGCTCAGGACCGGGATCTTCGGCGCGGAGCCGTGGACCGAGGAGATGCGCCGGGAGATCGAGGAGCGGCTGGGGATCGACGCGGTGGACATATACGGCCTGTCCGAGGTGATGGGACCGGGCGTGGCGCAGGAGTTCGCGTCGAGCAAGGACGGGCTGCACATCTGGGAGGACCACTTCTACCCGGAGGTCGTCGATCCGCTGACGGGCGCGGTGGTGCCGGAGGGCGAGCCCGGCGAGCTGGTGTTCACCTCCCTCACCAAGGAGGCCATGCCGGTGATCCGCTACCGCACCCGGGACCTGACGCGGCTGCTGCCCGGCACGGCCCGGCCCGCCTTCCGCCGGATGGAGAAGGTCACGGGCCGCAGTGACGACATGATCATCCTGCGCGGGGTGAACCTGTATCCGACCCAGATCGAGGAGATCCTCCTGCGGACGGCCGGTCTGGCTCCCCACTTCCAGCTGCGGCTGACGAAGGAGGGCCGGATGGACGCCCTGACGGTCCGGGTGGAGGCGCGCCGGGAGGCGGACGCCGCCCGGCGGGAGGCCGCGGGCGCCGCCGTGGTGCGGGCCGTCAAGGAGGGGATCGGGGTCTCGGTCCGGGTGGAGGTGGTCGAGCCGGAGACGCTGGAGCGCTCGGTGGGCAAGATCAAGCGGCTGGTGGACCTTCGCGGTGCCGGGGAGCGAGGGGAGACTCGGCCGGGCGGATGAAATGTGACACAGCCACCCCTTCGGGCCTATTTCGAGGCGGCTCCCGGGAGCAGACGGGCCCGCCCGGGTAGTGCATGAGGCGTGACCTCGATCTTCCGGCGGCTCTACGACCGGCTCCAGGGCTCGGCTGTAGGGCTGGCGTGGAGCCGCGGCCGTGAGATGGAGCTGATGCACCGGGCGATGGGCTTCGCGGCCCTCGGGTTCCTCACCCTGGTGCCGCTGCTGGTGGTCGTGGCCGCCGCCGCGCCCGGCAGCGGCTCCGGCTTCGGCCGCTGGCTCGGCCAGGCCCTCGGGGTCTCGGCGTCCTCGCGCGCCCGGGTCGAGATGCTGTTCGCCGCGGCGGACCTGGCGCTGGAGCGGACCACCGCCTTCGGCCTGGCTGCCCTGGCCGTCTTCGGCCTGACCTTCGGCTCCGCCGTGCAGACCGGCTACGAGAAGGTCTGGGACCTACCGACCGCCCGCTGGCACACCATGTGGCGGCATGTCGTGTGGCTCGCCCTGCTGGTCTGCTACCTCGCCCTGCTCGTCGCCATCCCCCCGCCGTCCGACGACGTCTTCGGCACGATCCTGGGCACCGTGGGCGACCTCGTCGGCACCTGCCTGTTCTTCATCGGCTCGCAGCGGATGCTGCTCGGCGGCCGGGTCCGCTGGCGCGCCCTGGTGCCCGGGGCGGTGGCCACCAGCATCGGCCTGCTCGGGCTGCGCGTCTTCTCGCAGCTGGTGTTCTCCCCGCTGATCGCCTCGAACGCCGTGACCTACGGCCCCTTCGGCACTCTGCTGGTCGTCCAGTCCTGGCTGGTAGGGGTCGGCTTCGTCGTCTACGGCGGGGCCCTCGTGGGCCGGCTCTTCCACGAGCACCTCACCGTGCGCCGCCTCCGGCGGAGCGGGCACCTCCCCTTCGGCAACCCCCCTTCCGACCACCCCTCATGACCCCGGAAGGGGCTGACCTGACCGTGCCGACGATGCCAGGATGTCGGGGGTAACGATCGACGAACACCTTCACCCACAGGGGGATTGATGTCTGTTCAGGACCGGGAGACCAAGGCCGAGGGCCGGGTCTGGCTGATCACCGGGGCCTCGTCCGGCTTCGGCCTGACCCTCACCGAGGCCGTACTCGCGACCGGGGACACCGTGGTCGCGGCGGTCCGCCGCCCCGACTCCCTCGCCGCGCTGGCCACCGCCCACCCCGAGCGCCTCGTGCCGATCGCGGTGGACGTGACGGACACGGCGCGCGCCGAAGAGGTCGTCGGCGAGGTGGTGAACCGTTTAGGCCGGATCGACGTCCTCGTCAACAACGCCGGACGGGGTCTGCTCGGCGCGGTGGAGGAGACCTCCGACACCGAGCTCCGCGAGCTGATGGAGCTGCACTTCTTCGGCCCGGCGGCGCTCACGCGGGCCGCGCTGCCGCACATGCGGGCCCGGAAGTCGGGTGCCGTGGTGCAGATGAGCAGCATGGGCGGGCGGCTCGCCTTCCCCGGCGTCGGGGCCTACTGCGCGACCAAGTTCGCGCTGGAAGGCCTGACCGAGGCGCTCGCCGGCGAGGTCGCCGCCTTCGGCATCAAGGCGCTGATCGTGGAGCCCGGCTCCTTCCGTACGGGCTTCACGAGCGGAAACGCCCTGCGGCAGACCACGGCCCTGCCCGCTTACGAGAACGTGGTCGGCCCGGTGCGCCAGGGCATGCCGGCCACCGACGGCCACCAGCCCGGCGACCCGGTCAAGGCGGCTGCCGCGATCCTCGCCGCGCTGGATGCCGAGAACACGCCGCTGAGGCTGGTGCTGGGCAACGACGCGGTCGACTTCATCACGGCCCGCGATGACGCCACCCGCGCGGAGGCCCAGGCCTGGGAGTCGGTCAGCCGCGGCACGGACTTCGACGGCGCGCCCACTCCGGCGGCGTAAGCCGTACGGGCGGCAGCCCCGGGAGCCGGGCCCGTCCGGGCTCCCGGGGCCGTCACCGCGAACGCCGGGCGTCAGGCAGGCGGCGGCGCGGCGAAGCGGTCGCGGAGTTCACGCTTGAGGATCTTGCCGCTGGCGTTGCGCGGGAGGGCGTCCACGAACAGCACCCGCTTGGGGGCCTTGAAGTGGGCCAGCCGCTCCCGCGCGTACGCCATCAGCTCCGTCTCCGTCACCTCTCCGCGCGGCACCACCACGGCCGTGACGGCCTCGATCCACCGCTCGTCCGGCAGCCCGACCACCGCCGCCTCGGCCACCCCCGGGTGGGTGTACAGCACGTCCTCGACCTGCCGTGAGGCCACCAGCACACCGCCGGAGTTGATGACGTCCTTCACCCGGTCGACGACCGTGAAGTACCCCTGCGCGTCCCGCACCGCGAGGTCCCCCGAGCGGAACCAGCCGTCCCGGAAGGCCCGCTCCGACGCCCCGGGGTCGTTCCAGTACCCCAGGCACAGCTGCGGCGACCGGTAGACCACCTCGCCCGCCGTACCGTCCGGGACGTCCTTGCCGTCCTCGTCGACGACCTTCGCCTCCACGTGCCGCACCGGCCGCCCGCAGGAGTCCATCCGTCCCTCGTGCTCCTGCGGCCCCAGCACCGTGGCCAGCGGCCCGATCTCGCTCTGACCGAAGCAGTTGTAGAAGCCGAGGCCCGGCAGCCGCTCCCGCAGCCGCTCCAGCACGGGCACCGGCATGATCGAGGCCCCGTAGTACGCCTTGCGCAGCGCGCCCAGCTCGCGCACCGCGAACTCCGGGTGGTTGGCCAGGGCGATCCACACCGTCGGCGGCGCGAACAGGCTGTCCGCCCGCCCCGCCTCCACCAGGTCGAAGATCTGCTCCGCGACCGGCGCGTCCAGGATGGTGTTCTCCGCGCCCACCGCCAGGTACGGCAGCAGGAAGACGTGCATCTGTGCCGAGTGGTAGAGCGGCAGCGAGTGCACCGGCCGGTCGTCCTCGGACAGGCCGAGCGCCTCGATCGCGCTCTCGTACTCGTGGACGAGCGCCCGGTGCGTCATCATCGCGCCCTTGGGCAGGGCGGTCGTCCCCGAGGTGTAGAGCAGCTGCGCCAGCCCGTGCGCGTCCCCGCCGGGCCGAGGAGCGGGCGGCTCGGCCGGCTCCGTCGCCTGCGCCGCCTGCGCCGCCTGCGTCAGCTCCGCCAGGAAGGAGCCGGGTGCGTCGCGCAGCGGCCGTACGGGATACCCGCCGGGGATCCGCCCGGCCAGATCCGGATCGGCGAGGACCAGGGCGCTGGTGCAGTCGTCCAGGATGTACGCGAGGTCCTCGCCGGTGAGGTTCTGGTTGACCGGTACGTGCGTGAGCCCCGCCCGGGCGCAGGCGAGGAAGACCAGGAGATAGGCGTCGGAGTTGTGCGCGAAGGTGGCGACGCGGTCACCACCGGCCAGCCCGTACCGCTCCCGCAGGACGGCGGCCCCGGTGGTGACGGCCGCGTCGAGCTCCGCGTACGTCCAGCTCCGCCCGCCGTAGCGGACGGCCACCCGGCCGGGGGTCCGCCGCGCGCTGTCGTGTACCAGTCCGTCGACCGTGTTGTGCCGCACTGCCGTCATGGCGTGATCCTCGCCTCCTCCCCGCCCGAGGTCAATGACCGGATACCAAACGGGATGTTGACAGATCATCGGACTGCCTGCATGAGTGTGGGGGCACGGACGCACCGCCTGTCTCACGGGCAACCTCGCCCATCCGCAGGCCACTTGGGAGGTACGTTGCTCCGCACCCGCCCGACACTCCGCCGCCTCGCCCTCACCGGCGCCGCACTGCTCGCCACGACGGCCGCGATACCGCAGGCCTCGGCGGCGACCGCCGACCGGATACCGTCCGGCGGCGGCCTGTCCGCCGTCATCCGGTACACCGAGAACGGCATCCCGCACATCGTCGGCCGCGACTACGCGCACCTGGGCTTCGGCACCGGCTGGGCCCAGGCCGCGGACCAGGTCTGCGTCCTCGCCGACGGGTTCGTGACCCTCGCCGGTGAGCGCTCGCGCTGGTTCGGCGCCGACGCCGCGCCCGACGGATCGCTCTCCTCCGCCGCCCGCAACCTCTCCAGCGACCTGTACTTCAAGGGCGTACGGGAGTCCGGCACGGTCGAGAAGCTGCTGGAAACGCCCGCTCCGGCCGGTCCCGGCAAGGACCTCAAGGAGCTGATGCGCGGCTGGGCCGCCGGCTACAACGCCTGGCTCGCCCAGAACAAGATCACCGACCCCGCCTGCAAGGGCGCGGGCTGGGTCCGCCCGGTCACCGCGACCGATGTGGCCGCCCGCGGCTTCGCGGTCTCGGTCCTCGGCGGCCAGGGCCGCGGCATCGACGGCATCACGGCCGCCCAGCCGCCGGCCGCGGCCGGCGCCCGTGCCGCGGCGCCGCAGGACCCCGACCCGGCGGCCGCGGCCGAGGCGGCCAGGGAGTTCTTCGACACCACCCGCTACGACATGGGCTCCAACGCGGTGGCCTTCGCCGGATCCACCACGGCCGACGGGGGCGGCCTGCTGCTCGGGAACCCGCACTACCCCTGGCAGGGCGGGCGCCGCTTCTGGCAGTCGCAGCAGACCATCCCGGGCGAGCTGAACGTCTCGGGCGGCTCGCTGCTCGGCAACCCCGTGGTCAACATCGGCTTCAACGAGAAGGTGGCCTGGAGCCACACGGTGGCCACGGGCACCCCCGTCAACCTCCACCAGCTCACCCTCGACCCGGCCGACCCGACCGCCTACCTGGTCGACGGCAAGCCGGAGCGGATGACCCGGCGGACCGTCACCGTCCCGGTGGCGGGCGGCGATCCGGTGACCCGCACCCAGTGGTGGACCCGCTACGGGCCGGTGGTCTCCAACCTCGGCCCGGGCCTGCCGCTGACCTGGACGGCCGGTACGGCGTACGCGCTGAACGATCCCAACGCGGCGAACCTGCGCGGCTCCGACACCGCGCTCGCCATGGGCAAGGCCCGCTCGGTGGCCGGGATCCAGGCCGCCCTGAGGCGCACCCAGGGCCTGCCGTGGGTCAACACCGTGGCCGCCGACTCGGCGGGCGGCACCCTCTTCACCCAGTCCCAGGTGCTCCCCCGGATCACCGACGAGCTCGCGGCGCGCTGCTCCACGCCGCTGGGCCGTGCCACCTACCCCGCCTCGGGGCTCGCGGTACTGGACGGCGCGCGCGGCGACTGCGCGCCCGGCTCGGATCCGGACGCGGTGCAGCCGGGGGTCTTCGGACCGGGGAAGGCGCCGACGCTGCGCGACGCCCCGTACGCCGAGAACTCCAACGACAGTGCCTGGCTGGCCAACGCGGAGCGGCCACTGACCGGTTACGAGCGGGTCTGGGGCAATGTGGCGGCCCCGCGCTCGCTGCGCACCCGCGGCGCGATCGAGGACGTGGCGGCGATGGCGGAGAAGGGCGGCCTGACCGTGGCCGACCTGCAGAAGCAGCAGTTCGCCAACCGGGCGCCGGCCGGTGACCTGGCGGCGGCGGACGCGGCGCAGGCCTGCGCCGCCCTGCCGGGTGGTACGGCGACGGCGGGCGACGGCACCGCGGTGGACGTCTCGGCGGCCTGCGGGGTGCTGGCGGGCTGGGACCGTACGGCCGACAGCGCCAGCCGTGGCGCGCTGCTCTTCGACCGGTTCTGGCGCAAGCTGACGGCGACCACCCCGGCCAAGGACCTGTGGCTGGTGCCGTTCTCCGCGGCCGATCCGGTCCGCACGCCCCGTACGCTCAACCGGGCGGCCCCCGGCGTCGGCCGGGCGCTCGCGGACGCGGTCCTGGAACTGAGGGGCGCCGGGATCGCGCTGGACGCCCCGCTGGGCGAGCACCAGTTCGTGGTCCGCGCCGGGCAGAAGATGCCGGTGGGCGGCGGTACGGAGGCGCTCGGCATCTGGAACAAGATCGAGGCGCCGTGGAACGCGGCCCTCGGTGGCTACCCGGAGGTCGTGCACGGGTCCAGCCACATCCAGGCGGTCGGCTGGAACGGCGGCCGCTGCCCGGTGGCGCGCACCTTGCTGACGTACAGCCAGTCGTCGAACCCGGAGTCGCCGTACTACGCCGACCAGACGCGGCTGTTCGCGCAGGAGCGCTGGGTGACGTCCCGGTTCTGCGAGCGGGACATCCTCACCTCGCCGCAGCTCAAGGTGGTGTGGCCGCGCGAGCGCCGCTGACCCGTGTCCTTCCTCCCGGCCGTGCCGCTCACGGGCTCACGGGCTCACGGCCAGGAGGAGGTAGGCGGCCAGCACCACGAGGTGCACCCCGCCCTGGAGCAGCGTGGCGCGGCCCGGGGCGATGGTGAGGGCGCCGACCACGACGGTCAGGGCAAGCAGCACCATGTGGACCGGGCCGAGACCCAGCAGCAGCGGGCCGGAGAGCCAGAGCGAGGCCAGGACGATGGCCGGGATGGTGAGGCCGATGCTGGCGATGGCGGATCCGTAGGCCAGGTTGAGGCTGGTCTGCACACGGTCCCGGCGGGCGGCCCGGACGGCGGCGAGGGTCTCGGGCGCCAGCACCAGCAGGGCGATGATCACACCGACCACGGCGTTGGGGAGTCCGGCGCTCGCGACGCCCGCCTCGATGGCCGGGGAGATCGCCTTGCCGTCGCCGACGACCGCGACGAGGGCGACGAGCAGCAGGCCGAGGCTGACGAGGGCGGCGCGGGACGTGGGCGGCGCGGCGTGGTCGTCCTCGTCGGCGCTCCGCCCGGTGTCCACGGGCAGGAAGTAGTCCCGGTGGCGGACGGTCTGGACGGTGACGAAGAGCCCGTACAGGGCCAGCGAGGCGACGGCGGCGAAGGCCAGTTGGGCGGTGGAGAACTCGGGGCCGGGCTTGCTGGTGGTGAAGGTCGGCAGGACCAGGCTGAGGGTGGCGAGGGTGGCGACGGTGGCGAGGGCCGCTCCGGAGCCCTCGGCGTTGAAGACGGCGACGCGGTTGCGCAGGGCCCCGACCAGCAGGGACAGGCCGACGATGCCGTTGCAGGTGATCATGACGGCGGCGAAGACGGTGTCCCGGGCGAGCGAGGCGGCCTTGTCGCCGCCGTCGGCCATCAGCGTGACGATGAGCGCCACTTCGATGACGGTGACGGCCACGGCGAGGACGAGGGAGCCGAAGGGCTCGCCGACCCGGTGGGCGACGACCTCCGCGTGGTGGACGGCCGCCAGCACGGCGCCGCCCAGGCACAGGGCGACCAGTGCCACGGCCGGGGCGGGCAGGTCGCGCCCCCAGCTGAGGACGAGGGCGACGAGCGCCACCACGGGGACCACGACGGTCCAGTCGGTGACGGGGAATCTGCGTGCGGCGGTACTCATGCCCCCCACGCTGCCATGAGTGGCACCTTCGGGGCGAACAGGACCAGCTGGGCGATTTCGATTCTACGGGTGTGCGCCGAGAGCGGGCGCGTCGGCCGCGGAGTCCCCGTACGAGGGCCTCGCAGCCGGCGCAACTTCGACCGGACTACCAGAAGATGACGACGTAGCCGTCGCCACCGTCGTTGCCCGGCGAGCCCGGGGATCCCTGGGCCTCCCCGCCCAGACCGCCCTCGGCCTGGGCCAGAGGGGACATGACGAGCAGCTGGCCGGTGACGGCCGCCGCCGTGAGGGCCGCGACGGCCAGGGCCCGGCGCCGGGAGCGGCGGGTGGTGGTACGCGCGTTCATGACGTCCTTACCTCCCCCGCCCGCGCACGGCCGGGGGAGTGCGGTGGGGTGGCAGAAGGAAGGGGACCTCGACGGTCCGCCGCCACCCATCTCACCGATGCCCTTGCGCACCGCACCGCACCACGCACCACGGCCGCCTGTTACCCCGGCCGGCCCGCACGTTGCGCTGGTCAGGCTAGCGCGGTCATACCGCCCGCTCGCGGCCCTCCCAGTACGGGTCGCGCAGGCGGCGCTTGTACAGCTTGCCGTTCGGGTCGCGCGGCATCGTCCGGATGAAGTCGACCGTCTTGGGACGCTTGTACCGGGCGAGCTGCCCCTCGCAGTGGTGCAGGATCTCCGCGGCCAGCGCGTCGCCCGCCTCGAAGCCCTCCGCCGGTTCGATGACCGCCTTGACCTCCTCGCCCCAGTCGGCGTGCGGGATGCCGAAGGCGGCGGCGTCGGCGACCGCCGGGTGGGTGAGCAGGGCCGACTCGATCTCGGCGGGGTAGATGTTGACCCCGCCCGAGATGATCATGTCGATCTTCCGGTCACGGAGGTAGAGGTAGCCCTCCTCGTCCAGCAGGCCCAGGTCGCCGACGGTGAAGAAGTCGCCGATGCGGTTCTTCTTCGTCTTGCCCTCGTCCTTGTGGTAGCTGAAGCCACCGGTGTTCATCTTCAGGTAGACGGTGCCCAGTTCTCCGGCGGGCAGCCGGTTGCCGTCGTCGTCGAAGACGGCGAGTTCGCTGATCGGCCAGGCCTTGCCGACGGTTCCCGGCTTCTTCAGCCAGTCCTCGGCGGTGGCGAAGGCTCCGCCGCCCTCGCTCGCGGCGTAGTACTCCTCCACGCACCGGCCCCACCAGTCGATCATCGCCCGCTTGACGTGGTCCGGGCAGGGCGCGGCGCCGTGGATGGCGTGGCGCATCGAGGAGACGTCGTACGCGTCCTTGGTCTCCTGCGGGAGCGCGAGCAGCCGGTGGAACTGCGTCGGGACCATGTGGGTGTGTGTGCAGGCGTGTTGGTCGATCAGCCGCAGCATCTCCTGCGGGGTCCACTTGTCCATCACGACCAGCGGGTGGCCGATGTGCAGGGCGGCGCCCGCGAACTGGAGGACGGCCGTGTGGTAGAGCGGCGAGCAGACCAGGTGGACGTTGCCGTCGAAGGGCCGGATCCCGAAGATGCCGAGGAACCCGCCGAGGTACGTCTCCTCCGGGAGCTTGCCGGGCAGCGGCCGGCGGATCCCGCGCGGGCGGCCGGTGGTGCCGGAGGTGTAGTTCATGACCCAGCCGAGGGTGCGCTGCTCGGGGGGCGTCCCCGGCTGTCCTTCGAGGAGGTCCCCGTACGGCCGGAAGCCCGGGACCGCTCCGACGGCGTACCGGTGGCTCACGGGCAGGGCCGCCTCGTCCGCCGCGGCGGTGGCGGCGTCGGCGAAGCGCTCGTGGGCGATGAGGACCTTGGCGCCCGAGTCGGAGACGATCCAGGCGATCTCGGGGCCGACGAGGTGGTGGTTGACGGGAACGAGGTAGAAGCCCGCCTGGGAGGCCGCGAGGTAGGCGGTGATGAACTCGACGCCGTTGGGGAGGACGACGGCGAAGACGTCCCCCTTCTCCAGACCGGCGGCGCGCAGGCCGTGGACGAGGCGGTTGACGTCGGCGTGCAGCCGCCCGGCGGACCACTCCTCGCCGTCGGGGGTGACGAGGACCGTGCGCTGCGGGTCCGCGGCAGCCTGCGCCCAGAAGCCGTTGGGTCGTTCGGTCATGGCGGTCGCGTTCCTCTCTCAGGCCCGTCCGGCGATGCGGTTGATGCGGTCGATGGCGCGCTCGAAGCCGCGGGTGAGGTCGTCGAAGACGGCCTGGACGCTGCGTTCGGTGTTCATCCGGCCGACGATCTGGCCGACCGGGGTGCCGAGCAGTGGCTGGACCTCGTACTTCTGGATCCGGGAGACGGCCTCGGCGACGAGCAGGCCCTGCAGGGGCATGGGGAGCGCGCCGGGGCCTGCCGGGTCGTCCCAGGCGTCGGTCCACTCGGTGCGCAGCTGGCGGGCGGGCTTGCCGGTGAGGGCGCGGGAGCGGACGGTGTCGCCGGAGCCTGCGGCGAGCAGCTTCTCGGTGAGGGCGCGGGAGTGGAGGTCGGCCTCGGTGGTGGTGAGCCAGAGGGAGCCGAGCCAGGCGCCCTGGGCGCCGAGGGCGAGTCCGGCGGCGATCTGCTCGCCGCTGCCGATGCCGCCGGCGGCGAGGACGGGGAGCGGGGCGACGGCCTCGGCGATCTCGGGGACGAGGACCATGGTGGCGATGTCGCCGGTGTGGCCGCCGGCCTCGTAGCCCTGGGCGACGACGATGTCGATGCCTGCTTCGGCGTGGCGGCGGGCGTGTTTGGCGCTGCCGGCGAGGGCGGCGACGAGGACGCCGTGGTCGTGGGCGCGCGAGATGACGTCGGCGGGTGGGGAACCGAGGGCGTTCGCCAGGAGTTTGATGGGGTAGTCGAAGGCGACGTCGAGCTGGTTCCGGGCGACCTGCTCCATCCAGCCGGTGATCCGCCAGCCGGAGGCCTCGCCCTCGGCGAGTTCGGGTACGTGGTGCTTGGCGAGGGTGTCGCGGACGAAGGCGCGGTGACCGGCCGGGATCATCGCCTCGATGTCGGCTTCGCTGATGCCGTCGACGGCCTTCTTGGCGGGCATGACGACGTCGAGACCGTAGGGCTTGCCGTCGGTGTGCGCCTGCATCCAGTCGAGGTCGCGCGCCAGGTCGTCGGGCGCGGTGTAGCGGACCGCGCCGAGTACGCCCAATCCGCCCGCCCGGGTGATGGCGGCGGCGACCGCCGGGAAGGGCGTGAAGCCGAAGATGGCGTGTTCGACTCCCAGTTTCTTGCTCAGCTCCGTCTCCATGGGCGGCAGGATGCCGCAGCCGTGCATCCGAGGGAAGAGATTTTCTGATGCAGTGTCAGATTCTTTACGGGCCGGTCGGTGCGGACGGTGCCCGACGGGCGGGCAGATACCCACTAGCGTGCGGCGCAGTCGGGAACAGGAGGGCCGGACATGGTGGGTACGGGGGCTGACGGGGCGACAGGTGAGGAAGGGGCGGCCGCGAGCGGGAACGGGCTGAGCCGACGGCGGCTCGGGGCGCGGCTGCTCGCGCTGGGCGGGGTGCTCGTCCTGCACGCGGCACTCCCCGGCGGCTCCGCCGGGGCGGCGGGCGGCGCGGCCGAGCGGCGGGCGCTCCAGGGGCTGCGGCTGCGGTACGGATCGGCGCGCCAGGCCGGGCTGCTGGACAAGCACCTGGAGGGGGTGGCGGAGGAGGCGCGGCGGTTCCTCGGCCCCTCCCCCGAACACCCTTACTACGCGGGGGCAGTGGTCCTCGCCGGCCGGGGCCGCACCATCGCGCTGCACCGCGCCATGGGCGACGCCGTGCGGTACGCGGACTACGACGGGCGGACGGACCGCGCCCGGGAGTTCCCGGCGGCCGAGCGGATCGCGATGGCCGAGGACACCGTCTTCGACCTTGCCTCCCTGACGAAACTGTTCACCTCCATCCTTGCCGTGCAGCAGATGGAGCGGGGCCGGCTGGAGCTGGAGGCGCCGGTGAACCGGTACCTGCCCGCCTTCACCGGGGGCGGCAAGGAGCTGATCACGGTCCGTCAGCTGCTCACGCACACCTCGGGGCTGCGCTCGTGGGCACCCTTCTACCAGGAGTCCACACGCGAGGGCCGGCTGAGGCTGCTGTGGTCGGTGCGCCCGCAGGAGACTCCCGGGACCGTCTACCGGTACTCCGACCTGAACCTGATCACCCTCCAGCTGCTCCTGGAAGAGATCACCGGCCGCACTCTGGATGTCCTGCTCCACGACGAGATCACCGCTCCGCTCGGGATGCACCGCACCCGGTACAACCCGCCGCGCGCCTGGCGCCGGGTCACCGCGGCCACCGAGGTGCAGCGCCCGCCCTGGTCCGGCCTGGACCGCGGACTGGTGTGGGGCGAGGTGCACGACGAGAACGCGTACGCCCTCGGCGGAGTCGCGGGCCACGCCGGGGTCTTCGGCACCGCCTGGGACCTGGCCGTCCTCGCCCGCGCCCTCCTCGACGGCGGGGTGTACGCGGGCCGGCGCATCCTGCGTCCCGCCTCCGTCGAGCTGCTCTTCACCGACTACAACACCGCCTTCCCGGGCGACGACCACGGTCTCGGCTTCGAGCTCTACCAGCACTGGTACATGGGCGCCATGGCCACCCCGCACTCCGCCGGCCACACCGGCTTCACCGGCACCTCCCTGGTCCTCGACCCCTCCACCGACTCCTTCCTGATCCTGCTCGGCAACTCCGTCCACCCCGTGCGCACCTGGCGGGCGGGCAGCGCGCCGCGGGTGGCCGTCGGCAACCGCTTCGCCCGCGCCGTCCCGGTCCGCACGAAGCACGGCGGCCCGGCCTGGTTCTCCGGGACCATTCCGGGTGCCTCGGGCACCTTGAACCTGCCGCCGCTCACCCCGGCGACGTCCGCCGCCCGGCTGCGCTGCGCCGTGTGGTGGGACACCGTGCCCGGTGAGGGCGCGTTCCACCTGGAGGCCTCGGCGGACGGGGAGCACTGGGAGCCGCTGCCGTTCACCACGGTGCGGTCCACCGGCGGCGCCGCCGAGTCGTGGCCCCGGGGTTCCGCGGGCGGCTGGTCCGGCCGCATCTGGCACCGCCTGGAGGCCCCCCTCACGGCCGCCTGGTCGGGGCGCGAGGTCCGGCTGCGCTTCCGCCACACCGCGACCGGCCGTTACGTCGGGCGCGGGGTGTACGTGGACGTCGTACGGGTGGCGGAACCGGCCCGCCTCCTGTTCGCGGAGGACCGCCCCTCCGACGCCGCCCGCATCGTGGCCATCGGCTGGACCCGCTCGGCCGACTAGGCCCAATGCCGTTGCTTTATGGCGGTTGGATCACGATGGCGTCGTGTGAGGGCCGGGTTGGCTGGGGCCAGTCGCGGTGGCGACTGGCCTTGGCCTTGTAGTTCGACATCTTGCGTTTGACGACCCGGGGCTGGCTGCGCAGTCGCCTCGGGGGCAGGAGCCGCTCGGTGACCTCGGCGCGGAAATGCCGCCAGGCCCTGTGCAGGTGGTCAGGGGGAAAAAGAGCCGGGCAGGATGGTCACGGTGCGGCGGGCCGCCCGCAGGGCGGTGGTGAAGGAGAGCCGGTCGCAGTCGACCGGCTCGGGACTACCGGCCGCCGCTTCGGCCATCAGTGCGCGCAGGGCGTGGTGCACCAGCAGGTGGGCATAGATCTCCTGGCGGACGCCGGTGGGGGTCTTGCTGGCCAGGACAACGGTCTTGGCGCCGCGCTGATGGGTCTTGATCTCGTCCAGGACGCTCTCGCACTCCCAGCGTTGCGGGTAGAGCGCGGCCAGGTCGGCGGCCGGGGCCCGGACCGGGTCCAGGACCGAGGTCAGCAGCACGTACTGGTCCTCGCCGGGTCGTCCCGGGTCGTCCAGGCGGTAGCGGATCACGCGGACCGCCACCGGCTCGCGGCCGGCCTTCTTGTCGTCTCCGGCCTGGATCACGGTGAGCCAGGACCCGTCGGGCAGTGTTTGCAGGACGGGCAGGCGGCGGTTGGTCTTGGCGCGGAAGCACAGGTCAGCGCCGCTGCTGGTCAGGGCTCGCCATAACCGGGTCGAGGGCAGGTTGCGGTCGCCCAGGACGAGCATGTCCTCGGTCAGTGAGCGTTCCAGGTCCTCGGCGAGGCGGACCTCGCCGTCATGCCAGCCGCCGAGCACCGCATCGACGACGGCGTGGGTGCCGCATTCGACCAGAGCGACGACCTGGACCTGCGGATATCCGCCGGTGCCTTCCCCGCGGCCGGTCCCAGGGCGGCCGAACTCAGCGGCGTTCGCCGCACTGTCGGCGACATCGAAACGGGTGCCGTCGATGGCCATCAGCCGCCAGCCCCTCCAGAACACCCCGGGCATCGCGGGCGTGCCCAGCGGTCGGGCGCATCTGTCGAACAGCGCGGCCATCGGTTCGACCCCGAGCCGTCCACGCGCCCGGAAGATGGCAGCCTTGCTCGGTGGATGCCACGACCCCCACAGCCCCGCCCACCGCAGGCCCTCAGCAAGGTGCCGCATGACCTCCAGATACGGCGCGGGCGAGAACAATGCCATCGCCAGCAGGAAGTACACCACCAGCCGGGCCGGCAACAGCCGCCGACGCTTCTCCGTCCGGTCGCACTGGGCCACGACCTCGTCCACCAGCCACGGCGGATACATCCGGGTCAGCACACCCACCCCGGCCAGATCCGGCAGAGACGACGCCATGCCACCACCCCCGATGACGTCGTCTCACCGATCCAGATCAATGTCAACGGCATTGCGACTAGGCCCCGTCCGGTACCGCGCGTACCGGTGACCGCCGGCCGGGCGCGGAGTGTCCGGTTGACCGCTGCGGACGGAAGCTGCTGGCCTGCTCGTACGCGCCAGGCACGCTGGCCCGTCCGCAGGAGAAAACCGGGGAGAAGGACGCATGAGCCAGGACGACCGGCCGACCCCGGATCCGCAGTCGGCGAGCATGGGCGCGCAGGTGCAGGCCTCCGCACGCGGCTGGCACACCGTTCAGCTGGCTGTCTTCGGGTTCATCGGCATCTGCGGTGTCCTCAAGAGCGGCGGCAGCTCGCCGGCGCCCGCCGGCATCGAGGAAGTGGCGGGGATCCTGGTCCTTGCGGCGCTGGCCGTGGCCATCTTGGCGACGTATCTGGTCGCACGCGTCGCCTGGCCCGTTCCAGGGTCGGCGGCAGACGTCGGAACGTCACCGGAAGGGAAGAACGGGGTGGACCGCGCCGCCCGGCGGCTGCGCTGGGGGCTCGTGCTGACGTTTCTCGCCGTCGTGCTGGTGGCGACGGCTTCCGCCTCTTCCTGGTGGCCCACTCGCTCGGCCGCCGAGGGCGCCAAGAGCGCCGAGGGACAGTTCGTGCAGGTCGAGACGTTGGCGGGCACGGTCTGCGGAACCCTGGGCTCCGGCGGCGGAGGGAGTGTCCACCTGAAGGCCGAGGGGCAGAGCGTCGACATTCCGCTCAGCCGGATCGCGAGCCTGAGCCCCGCATCCGCCTGCCCGTAGCGCGGAGAGTCACCACCGGAGCACAGGGGGCGCCCACGGGCCCCCGGAACCGCTGTTTCGGGGGCCCGTGGGCCGGGCTGGCCGGCCTACTTGGCGGGGCCCACGTCCTCTGGCCATCCGTAGCCCGTACGCGGCGACCTGGCCACGGCGCCCACCGACGCCAGGTCCCGGTCGGCGGCCCGCATCAGCTGGCCGGCCAGGTCGCGCATCGCCCGGCTCGCCGCCAGCTCGTCGCCGATCGCGGGGATCTCCACGTCCTCGGGATTGCACCGCGCCGTGCCGCGGCCGACCATCGTCGCCTTGCCGTTCTCGAGAACCGCCCGGGCTTTGGTCGTGCCGGCCTCCTCGATCAGGTAGACGCCCACTTTCCACTCTTCGGCGTGTGTCATCGCGTGCCTCCTCCCGCCCCCGGCCCTCGGCTCTGCTCCGGGCTGATTCCAGGATCCCTCCGAGCGGGCGGATCCGGCCATCCGGGTCCCTCAGCGCTCGGCCGGCACCGAGGCCGAGGCGTCGCGCTGGTGCGGGATCGGGGACGACCCCCACGGCTGGACCGAGACCGTATGCGTGGGGGCGGGGATGGCGATGCCCTCCGCCCGGAACCGCTCGTGCAGGCGCTTGATGAACTCGTGCTTGATCCGGTACTGGTCGCTGAACTCGCCCACGCCCAGGATCACGGTGAAGTTGATCCTGGAGTCGGCGAACGTGTGGAAGCGGACGGCGGCCTCGTGGTCGGCGACCCCTCCGGAGACGTCGGCCATCACGGTGTCGACGACGTCGAGGGTGACCCGCTCGACGTGCTCCAGGTCGCTGTCGTAGCCGACACCCGCCTGGACGAGGAGCGACAACTTCTGTTCCGGCTGGGTGAAGTTGGTCATGTTCGTGCGCGCGAGGCGTCCGTTGGGGATGATCACCAGGTTGTTCGACAGGTTGCGCACCACGGTGTTGCGCCAGTTGATGTCGACGACGTAACCCTCCTCGCCGCTGCTGAGCCGGATGTAGTCACCGGGCTGCACCGTCTTCGAGGCCAGGATGTGCACTCCCGCGAAGAGGTTGGCCAGGGTGTCCTGCAGCGCCAGGGCGACCGCGAGACCGCCCACTCCGAGGGCCGTGAGCAGCGGCGCGATGGACACGCCCATGGTTTCGAGTGCGACGAGTACGCCCATGGTCAGCACGACCACACGCGTGATGTTGACGAAGATGCTGGCCGATCCGGCCACGCCCGTACGGGCCTGCGCCAGGGACTGCACGAGCCCCGCGACGACCCTGGCCGCCGTGACCGTGGCGATGAGGATGAGCAGGGCGGTCAGCGACTGGTTCACGAGCCCCGTGACCCGCGTGGTGAGCGGCAGTACCGAAGCCGCCGCGGCCGCGCCGCCGATGACGGCCGCCCAGGGCGCCAGGGTTCGCAGCGCGTCGACGATGACGTCGTCCCCGGTCCAGGCCGTCCTGCTCGCGTGCTTGCCCAGCCATCGCAGGACGGCGCGCAGCAGCAACCCGGCCGCGACACCCGCCGCCATCGCGATGGCGGCCACCACCCAGTCGTGCAGGACGGGATCCCGGCTCACAGGTTCCCCTCCGGCGCGAAGGGCGGCGCCGACCGGCGTATGTGTTGTGTCGTCACTTTGTCACCTGTCAGATCGTGCTGTGCGGAGCCCCGTTCGGGCGTGTGTACGCACACGAATCGGGCTGCCATCCTCCCCCATGGACAGCGGGGTGCCACAGGTGGGCCGGTGTGACCTCGGGTGACACGGGCGCGATCCGGCCGCACCACCCGATCCGCCGCCCTGCGGGAACGGCCTCGGCGGCGCCGGCCGGCAGTGGCAGATCACGGAGCGGCGGCCTGGTGGCGGACCAGGCAGAAGGGATGGCCCGCCGGGTCCGCGTAGACGCGCCAGCCCCGGTCGGCGGGGCCCCGGTCGAGCACCGTCGCGCCGTGCGCGAGGACCTGCTCCTCTGCTCGGTCGAGGTCCGGGACACCGAAGTCCAGGTGGAACTGCTGCGGCCGGGCCGGGTCCGGCCAGCTCGGGGGCCGGTGGTCCGACGCGCGCTGGAAGGCGAGGACCGGGCCGGCCGGGGTGTGGAGCGTCGCCCAGTCCGCGTCGACCGACCACCGCCGGTCCGGCTGGTCGACGGTTCCGCCCAGTACCGAGTGGTAGAACTCGGCCAGCCGCTGCGGGTCGGGGCAGTCCAGGACCACGCACTGCACTTCAGCGATCATGGCTGGATCCTAAGCGGCCTCGGGGAAGTGGGGTGCGTTTCCGCGTCGTCCGGTGCGGTGCATCGCAAGGCGGAGCAGGGCCCTTGTACTGGACGTACCCGGGTACTGCGACAACGCGGCGAGGTGCCGTGCCTGGGGGCACCTCCCAGCGGTAGCTGGGGGAGGCGCGGGGACGTGCCCTACTTCCCCGAGGCCGCTTAGGGAGTCGCGGGCGCGTCGTCGATCGTCTTCCACGACGCCTCGCGCTCGCCGCCCGCACGGCATAATCCCGTGCCCGTCGGCGTTGGAACTCGTTGTTGACGTTGTTGACCGTTCAACACGAAGGCAGGCAGAGTTCTATGACGACAGAGATCGACTGGGACCACCCGACCGACCCGCGGCCCGGAAGCTGGCAGCTCGACCACGTCAAGCAGTACGTGGCGTCGAACGGGACCGAGGGCCAGTTCTGGAACGGAACCCAGACCCTGCTGCTCACCACGGTGGGCAGGGTCTCCGGCAACCCGGTGCGGACGCCCCTCATCTACGGTGAGGCCGAAGGCCGCTACCTCGTCGTCGCCTCCAAGGGCGGCGACCCGGCACACCCGCTCTGGTTCCGGAACCTCACCGAGCACCCCGAGGTCCGCATCCAGGTCGGCCCGAAGACCCTCCAGGGCACGGCCCGCACCGCGACCGCCGAGGAGCGCGCCGCGTACTGGCCGCTGATGGTCGGGCACTGGCCCGCCTACGACGAGTACCAGGCCAAGACGGACCGCGAGATCCCGATCGTGGTCATCGAGCCCGTCGGCTAGCGGGAGGTCAGAGCCCCAGCACCGCCATCGCCGCGTTGTGGCCGGGGACCCCGCTGACGCCGCCGCCGCGCACCGCCCCCGCACCGCACAGCAGTACGTTGCGGTGGGCGGTCTCCACGCCCCACCTTCCGGAGTCGCCGTACGGCCAGGACAGGTCCCGGTGGAAGATGTGGCCGCCGGGCAGGCGCAGGTCGCGCTCCAGGTCCAGCGGGGTCTTCGCCTCGATGCACGGGCGGCCGTCCGCGTCGAAGGCGAGGCAGTCGGTGAGCGGTTCCGCCAGGTGCGCGTCGAGCTGCGCGAGGGTGGCGGTCAGCAGTACCTCGCGCGCCTGCCGGTTGTCGTGTCCGAAGAGCCGGGCCGGGGTGTGCAGGCCGAAGAGAGTGAGCGTCTGGTAGCCCTGCTCCACGAGTTCCGGGCCGAGGATCGTCGGGTCGGTCAGCGAGTGGCAGTAGATCTCCGAGGGCGGTACCGAGGGCAGCTCCCCGGCCGCGGCCTCCGAGTATGCCCTCGCGAGCTGTTCGTAGCCCTCGGCGATGTGGCAGGTGCCGCCGAAGGCCTCGCGCGGGTCGACGGCGGTGTCCCGCAGCCGGGGCAGCCGCCGGAGCAGCATGTTGATCTTGAGCTGAGCCCCTTCGGGGGCCGGCTCGGCCCGCTGGGCCGGTGCCTCGCCGAGGAGTTCCGCCAGCGCCTGCGGGGAGGCGTTGACCAGCACCGTCCGGCCGACGACCCGCCCCTCGCCGACCGCCGTCCGGAACACCACCTCGGCCGGCGCGACGCCGTCCGTGTCGATCCGCAGCACCTCATGCCCGGTGGCGATCTCCGCCCCGGCCGCCCGCGCGGCCCCGGCCAGGGCGTCCGTGAGCGCACCCATGCCGCCGACGGGCACGTCCCAGTCGCCGGTCCCGCCGCCGATGACGTGGTACAGGAAGCAGCGGTTCTGCGCGAGCGAGGGGTCGTGCGCGTCCGCGAAGGTGCCGATCAGCCCGTCGGTGAGGACCACGCCCCGGACCAGGTCGTCGGCGAAGTGCCGCTCCACCGCCTGTCCGAGGGGCTCCTCGAACAGCATCCGCCAGGCCGCTTCGTCGTCGATCCGGGAGCGCAGCGCCTCGCGGGTGGGCAGCGGCTCGGTCAGCGTCGGAAAGACCTTCCCCGCGACCCGGCCGGTGGTGCCGTAGAAGGCGCGCCAGCTCTCGTACTCCCGCTCCGAGCCGGTCAGCCGCGCGAAGGACTCCTTGGTGCGCGCCTCGCCGCCGCCGACGAGCAGGCCGCCGTGGCGCCCGTCGCGCAGGGCGGGCGTGTACGAGGAGACGCTGCGCTTGCGGACCTCGAAGCGTAGCCCCAGATCGCGCACGATCTTCGCGGGGAGCAGGGAGACGAGGTAGGAGTAACGCGAGAGGCGGGCGTCGACACCGGCGAAGGGCCGGCTGGAGATGGCCGCACCGCCGGTGTGCCCGAGCCGTTCCAGGACCAGCACGGACCGGCCCGCCCGGGCCAGGTACGCGGCGGCCACCAGACCGTTGTGTCCGCCGCCCACGATCACATCGTCGTAGACGTCGTGTCCGAATCCGCTGGAGCCCCGCATGGCTGTCATGGCTCTTGGTAACACACCTGGCCGAGCCGCTCCAGACAGTACGCCTCGTCGGCGTGGGCCAGGACGGTGTCGGGATGCTCGTCGCCCAGGGACCGCTCGCGGATGCCGGAGAGCTCCCGGTAGATGGGCAGCGCCTCGTCCCAGCGGCCCAGCCGGCCCAGTCCGACGGCGAGTTCGCGGCGGCTGACCAGCGTGTCCGCGTGTTCGGCGCCGAGCACCTCGGCCCGTGCGGCGCCCACCTGCCTCGCCTCGGCCACCGCCTCCTCCCAGCGGTCCAGACGGCCCAGGTTGACACCGAGGACGTGCCGGGCCCGGAGCGTCTCCGGGTCGGCGGCCCCGTACGCGCGCGTCCGGTCCCGGGCCAGGGACCGGAACAGGTCGAGGGCCTGGGCGGTGCTCCCGGTACGGCCGAGCGCGATGCCCACCTCGTAGCGCGCGGCCAGGGTGTCGGGGTGGTCGCGGCCGAGCACCCGTTCCCGTACGGCGGCGACCTCGCGGAAGCCGGCCAGGGCCTCCTGCCAGCGGTTCAGGCGGCCGAGCGCGTACGCGACCTCGTAGCGGGTCAGGAGGGTGTCCGCGTGCTCGGCGCCCAGGACGGCCGCCCGGTCGGCAGCGACGTGGGCGGCGGCGGCGTGGGCCTCCGCGAACCGGCCGAGGGCTCCCAGGGCGCAGGCCAGGTTGTGGCGGCAGCGCAGGGTGTCGGGGTGGCGCGGGCCCATGCTGCGCTCGCGGGCGACGAGCACGGTGCGGTAGACGCCGTACGCCTCCTCGTGGCGTCCGAGCCGGCCCAGTTCGTACGCGGTCTCCTGGCGGGCCGCGAGGGTGTCGGCGTGGTCCGGGCCGAGTACCCGCGCGCGTCCGTCGGCCACGGCTTCGTACACGGCGAGCGCCTCCTCGGGCCGGCCGGCCCGGCTGAGGGCGAAGGCACGCGTGTGCCCGGCGGCGAGGGCGTCGGGGCCGCTCTCGCGCGGGCCGGGCACGCGCGGGACCCCGTACGGGGCGGTGAGCCGCGGGTCCTCGGCGGGCGCGGGCCGGAGGATCGGCCGCAGGCCGCCGACCGGCTGCTCGCCGCTGGGGCGCGCGGTCCAGGAACCGGTGAGCACGGCCCACGCGCCGCTCGCGGGACGCGCCTCGATGCCCGCCTTGCGTCCGGCGGTCATCCCGCGGGCCCATGCCGGCAGGGGGGCCTGGGCGCCGGGCAGCCCGCCCGGGCCGACGCGTGCCTCGACGAGCCGCCGGTGCAGGTCGCGGGCGTCGACGGGCCGGTCCTCGGGGCACTTGGCGAGCAGGTCCAGGACGGCCTGCTCGAAGTACTCCGGCAGTTCGGGCCGGTGCTCGCGGAGCGGGACGGGCGCGTTGTCGCGGTGGCCGACGAGCACGGACCAGGAGTCGCCGAGGTCGAAGGGCGGGGCACCGGTGGCGATCTCGTACAGGACGCAGCCGAGGGAGTAGAGGTCGCTGCGGTGGTCCACCTCGCCGCCGGCGATCTGCTCGGGCGACATGTAGTGCGGGGTGCCCATGGCCATGCCGCCGCCGGTGAGCTTGGCGGTGAAGCCGATGTCGTGGGCGAGACGGGCGATGCCGAAGTCGCAGATCTTCACCGTGCCGTCGGTGAGCCGCATGATGTTGGCGGGCTTCAGATCGCGGTGGACGACGCCCTGGTCGTGGGTGTAGCTGAGGGCGGCGGCCATCTGCTCGGCGATGTCGACGACCACGTCCACGGGGAGCGGGCGCGTGCCGTTGTCCTCCAGGAGCTGGCTGAGGTTGCGGCCTTCGAGGAGTTCCATGACGAGGTAGAGGGGGCCGCCCGCGGCGCTGTCGTCGCCGAAGTCGTGGACGACGGTGACGCCCCGGTGCTGGAGCGACGCGGCGACGCGCGCCTCGCGACGGAATCGTTCGCGCAGCACCTGGGTGAAGTGGTTGTCCTGCTCCGGTCCGAGCGGTTTGAGGCATTTCACGGCGACGTGCCGGCCCAGCGACTCGTCCCGGGCGCGCCATACCTCGCCCATGCCGCCGCGACCGATCAGATCGAGGGACCGGTACCGGCCCTGGATCAGTCTGGACTCCGCCATGTCTTGAAGTCGCCCCCGTTGTCGTGCCACGCCCTCCCTGGCCCGTCCAGTATGGCCGCTGATGTACGCAGTGTGTACGGCGAGGGGCGACTCCCGGGGCCCATGCGACGCATCGCCTTCAAGATGTGACCTGGAGGCAGCTGCCAGCGCAGACCTGCGGGAATGCTGCGCAGTACGTGTCCGGTGAGGCGCAGGCGCCGGGTGACCGTACGTGGGGCCGGTGCGGGCCGCCCGTACAGCCGGTGCGCCCATGCGGGGAGGGAGCCGTAGGCGAGACCGGCGAGCGGGCGCCACAGCAGATTTCGGCCAGGCACGAGGAGCGGGTGGACGGGCGGGCCGCGCAGGAAGTCGTCCACCGCGCGGGCGTCGGGGCCGGCCGCGAGCTCGGGGCGGACCTCCTCGAAGTACGCAGCCAGCTGCGCGGTATCGGCGGGGACCGCGGCCGGTTCGAGTCCGACGAGGCGGGCGTTCACGCGGTTCTCGTCGACGTAGCGGTCGGCCTGGGCGGGGGTGAGGGGGACGCCGGAGCGGCGCAGGACGTGCAGGAAGCTGTCGATCTGCGCGCAGTGGATCCACAGCAGCAGTGCGGGGTCGTCGACGGGGAAGCGGTCGCCGGTGTCCGGGTCGGTGGCGGACAGCGTCCGGTGGATCTTCCGTACGCGGGCGCCGGCCCGTTCGGCGGCTTCGGCCGTGCCGTAGGTGAGCGTCCCGACGAAGTCGGCGGTGCGCAGCAGCCGCCCCCACGCGTCCTTCCGGAAGTCGGAGTTCTCCATGACCCCGCGGACGGCGCGCGGGTGCAGGGCCTGGAGGTAGAGGGCGCGGACACCTGCGATCCACATCATCGGATCGCCGTGGCACTGCCAGGTGACGGAGGCCGGCCCGTACAGTCCCGGGTCGGGAACGGCCGTGGTGTGTCCCATCCCCGTACCTCCCTGTCGCGGACGCCCGGCGGCTCCAGCGTACGAGGCGGCCAGGGGCGTGAGCGAGTCCGCCGCCGGGCCGGTCCACGCACGTGCCCGCCCCGATACCGCGTCCGACGCGACCGGGCGGGCCCATGCCGTGCTCAGTCCCCCTCACCGCCGATGTCCGCGAGACAGCGTCGTGCGTCCTCCACGAGCGGGTCCTTGAGGTCGTCGAAGATCACCACGGCTTGGGCCAGTGCCTGGCCCGCCTCGGCGGGGCGGCCGACAGCGGCGAGCTGCTTGCCCAGTTCGAAGAGCGAGCAGGCCAGTCCGAAGCGATCGCCGACGCGGTGACGTACGTCGACGGCCTGTCGATACCAGTCGATCGCCTCGCTCGTCCGGCCGACCGTGCGGCACACGTCGCCCAGCCCGTGCAACGCCTTGGCTTCCGTGGGCAGATCGGTCGACTCACGTGCGCCGACGAGCGCCCGCTCGAATTCGATGTACGCCTGGTCGGGCCTGCCCAGGTCGAGTTCCAGTGCGCCGATCTCGGTCAGGGTGATCGCCACGCTGCGCCTGTCACCGCTCTCCTGCTGGAGCACCAGCGCCTGGCGCTGGTGCTCCAGCCCTTCGGCGTACCGCCCCAGCAGACGCAGTGTCCAGGCCAGGTTGTAGATGCTGATGGCTTCCCAGTGGCGGTCCTGGATCTCCCGACTGATCCGTAGCGCTTCCGTGAAGTGCCCGAGCGCGTCTTCGTGGCGCTCCAGGTCGGTCTCCGCTCCTCCGAGACAGATGAGGCTCCAGGCCTCGGCCCCCGGGTCACCCTCTCGGCGCGCTGCGTCGACCGCGACGGTGGACAGTTCGAACCGGTACGTGTCACGCCTCTGCAAACGCAAGAAGTAGACCAGCGCAACCGGCAGCTTCCACGCCACATCGTCGAAGCCGAGCTCGACGGCCTGATCGACGGCGTGGACGAGGCTCGGCAGTTCGGCATCGCACCAGGCGAGGGCGGCGTCTGGGCCCGGGAACGGCACCGGTTGCCGAGCCGTGTCGTGGTCCAGCGGCACGTGCTGCCGCTCGGGAGCCAGAACACGATCGCAGGCGTCCACCATCCGAAGGTAGTACGACAACTCCCGGCGCAGCGCGCCCAGCCTCTCCGACTGCGTCTCCTCCTCCTCCACCCGCTCCCGCGCGTAGTCGCGGAGCACGTCGTGGTACCGGTACCGCCCTCCTCCCATGTCCTCGAGCATGTTGACGGCATCCAGCTTCTCGATGATGCGCCGGGTCTCGTTCTCGGGGCGGCCGATCAGCGCGGCGGCCGCCGGAAGGGAGAAGTCAGGACCGGCGTGGAGGGCGAGTAAGCGAAAAGCTCGGGCAACCGGTGAGGGCAGTCCCTGGTAGGACCAAGAGAGCACCATGCGGGCATCCATTCCGTCATCCAGTGTGGAGAGTGCTTCGAGTCGGTCATGGTCGCGGGCGAGCTCTTCGGCCGGCCCCTTCAGAGACGGGGCGGTGCTCGCTCTTTCCGCCGCGATCCTGATGAAGAGCGGCATGCGGCCGCAGCGGAGCACGAGTTCAGTGGCGGCCCGCGGGTCCCGGTGACCTGAGACCCGCTGCAACAGGTGAACCGCGTCGGGAGTGTCGAGCGGTCTGACGAGCAGGGGCGTGGCTCCGTCCACCGCGGTCAGACTGCTCAGGCGGTTTCTGCTGGTGACGAGCGTGAAGCAGCCCGGCGACGACGTGAGCAGCGGGCGTACCTGGTCCGCGCTCCGCGCGTTGTCCGCCACGACAAGCAGGCGTTTCCCGTGGGCCAGCGAGCGGAACAGCGCCGCCATGGCGTCCAGATCATTCAGCACCCCGTCGGCCGACGCGTTCAGGGCGTGCAGAAAGCCGTGGAGCACGTCCTCGGGCCGCAGGGGGGCGCGTCGGTCGTAACCACAGAGGTTGACGTACAGCTGGCCGTCGGGGAACGCCTCTTTGCGTGCATGCGCCCAGTGAACGGCGAGGGCGCTCTTGCCCACCCCTGCTGGCCCGGAGATCATGGCGATGCCGTTCTCGGTCGCGGCCAGCTCGTGCAGCCTGTTGAGTACCTCGGTGCGATCCGTGAAGTGGGTCGCGTCCCGGGGCAGTTGCCGCGGTACCGGCAACAGGTGCGGCCCGGTGTTCACTCCCCCGTAAAGGGTCTCGACCTGCACGACGTTCCTGGCCTGTCCGGCGTAGGTGTTGGCGCTGCCCTCTGCGGTCATGGGCCTTCTCTCCGGGTCCGGATCCTGTTGAGCATCGCTCCTGTAGCTGGTCCGCCGGCCGGAACCCGCCGTACCCCCGGGCGGCCATCGGCGGCCAGCCGGTCGACGGTGGCCCGCAGGCCGGCCGTGAAGCGGACGCCTGCCGGTTCCATCTGCACCTGGGCCGCCAAGACGTCCACGGCGATGTCTGCCCAGTCCAAGTACCGCCGGAACGCTGCCGCGGCTTCCTCGGGCGGCTCCGACGCGGCCGGACGCGGTATCTCGGCGGAACGCGCGCCCCACAGCTCCGCGAGGGCCACGTGGGCGTAGAGACCATGGAGGACCTGCTGGGCGGGCAGCGGCTCACGCGACCACGGTACGGACAACGGGGCCGGGTCCGCCGCCGGGAAGAACGCGTACGCGTCCAGCAGTGCGGCCAGTTTGGTGTGTTGGAACTCGCACAGCAGGGCAGCGGCCGCGTCCATGACGACCCTGCCCTCAGGCCGCCGTCGCAGGCCCAGGCCGACGCCACCGAACGCGCGCCTCGAAGCGCGGTCACGGACCCCGTTCTCAGGCACCGTGTCCCGGAGGGGAACGACCGCACGCAGTCCCGCCCTCAGCGTCGCGGCGTAGGCGGGGACCAGCCGCGAGAGTTCGCTCCCCGCGCCGTCCAGCGCGGTCCGCCAGGTACCCCAATCCGGTGCGGACAGGCGGCCGAGGGCAGGCCGGTCCTCGTCGGCCCGGTACGGGTCGAGGTCGTCGAGGGCGACGGGGAGCGAGGCCGCGGTCAGCCGTCTGATCACGATCGGCCCGCCACCTGCCGGGCGGCCACCGTCAAGCGATACGACCGCGGTGGGCCCGTCGTCCTGGACCCGTAACGCGCCCACGCCCGGCAGATGGACCAGCCCGGCTCTCGCCGGTAACGGCAGGCTCACGTCCGCGCCCGCCCACCAGGCGACGGCTGCCGCGACACCTGCGATGTGCGCCCTGTCCCGTTCGGACTGCCCCGTGCCGACGGCGCGCCCGCAGTGGTCCGCCCACGTCTGTACGAAGGGGTGGCGCAGGACTTCTCGGGTCTCGGCCGGATGACGGCTCTCCAACTCGACCAGCAGATCCCAGCCTTCGGATGCCGCGGCTCCGAGGGGGGATCGGCCGACCGGCCGGGCGGCTGTGCCGGCTATCAACGTCTTCGTCAGGGCGAGTTGCATGTCCTGAAGCGCATGGACGCCTTCTGCGGTCCCCGCCCCTGCCGCGAACGCGTCGAACGCGCCGTCCGGCAGGTGAGCGGTGACGCGCTGCCGACCACCGGGGCGGGAACCGGCCACGTGCCCCGCCTGCGCCGCCGGCACCTCGGTCGCCAGGACCATGAGGTCGGCGCAGTACACGGACGGGTTGTCGAAGCCACGCGCGGAGCTGTAGCGGTGGGCATAGAGACCACCACCGCAGGTCCGCACCACGGGGCAGTCCATGCAGGTCGCACACAGCTCCGCGTGGCGCTCGTTGCGCGCGGCGATGCCGGGGTGGGACATGAGGCTGTCCAGGCTGTGGGTGAAGACGGACATGCCGGTGGCGGGTGCGCCCGCGTAGGCGGTCTTCAGGGAATCGGCCTGTTCCCACGAACCGTCGGTGTCCACCACGGCGAGGGTGACCGGTCGCAGTCCCACCGCTTCACTGCCGCTGGGTTCACCTCGGGACGCGGCCGTCAGAGCCTCGAACAGCCGGATCGGAACGGGTGTGCCGTCGGCGAGCCAGCGGGAGTGAATCCGGCCCAGCCAGGCTGCGTAGGGGGACGGTGAATCGTCGCGCCGCGGTGGCGGATTCTCCCACGTCGCGTGGGGAAACAGGAAGTCCATACGGGGCGGCGACTCCGCCAACAATGCTTCATAAACCGCGACCGGGTCATTTGCCAGATCCACCGTGCACAGGATCCCGCCGTAGAGATGGCGGAATTCAGACCGCCTCAGCAGCTCAAGGCCTCTGAGGACCCCAGCATGACTGCTGCGACCGCTCGCATATCGACGGTGCCGATCGTTGGCCGTCCGGTCACCGTCGAGCGAGACTCCAACCTGGATGCCGAGCTCGTCGAACATCCTGCAGAATCGTTCATTGAGCATCACGCCGTTGGTCTGCACCTGAAGACCGAGCCTGAATTCACCACCGATGACGTCTCGCAACGTTGCGGCGATCTCCCGCAGGCGTTTCGTCCCGAGAAGGAGCGGCTCTCCGCCATGGAGGCTGATTCGCACCACAGGCACCTGATGAATACGACCGTGCTCCGCGATACGCATCGCCGCTTGCGCCACCACTTCCGGACTCATCGTCCGTGGTTTGTCGCGCCAGCTCTGATCGGCGTGCTCGTAGACGTAGCAGTGATCACAGGCCAGGTTGCAGCCGCCGTGTACCTTCAGGACGAATTGGTCGATGGCAGGAGGCACTCATTGCCGCCGATTTCAGAATTGAAGGCTGCCATCCGCGCAGGCAGGCCCGGCTGGAAGATCAGCGAACGGAATTCAGCAGCCGTGGCGGCCGAATCGGACGCCAGACTCGACAGGGTGAGTGTTCCTATGTCGGGGAGGGGGCGCCCAGCGGGGTCTATATCGCTCATGATCACCTTTTCTGTCATAGCGGAAGCCATGATCGATGAAGGGTGCACACAGGGCTGCTCACGCGAAGGACCGCGGCCACCACAATAGCATCGGACTACGCACGTTCCCAGATTTTGCGGATAATTCTGATCCCGATCGGCGTACACTCATGCCGGTGAATATCGAATCGGCGCAGGGGTCACAAGTAACTATCCGGACAGTCACGGCGGAAGACCAGGAAAGATATGTCGAACTGGTACGGATGAGTGCCGACCTCCATCACCCGTGGGTCGCCATGCCAGGCACGCCGAGTGGATTCTCGGCCTATCTGGCGAGAACCGGTGGGGAGACCACCGTCGGCTTGGTGGTCTGCCTCAATGACCGGGCCGACCTGGTCGGGACGATCACCATCAGCGGCATCGTTCGAGACCCCTACCACCGTGGCGTGCTCGGCTACGCCGCTTTCCTGCCCTACACGGGCCGGGGCTACATGTCCGAGGGCGTCGCGCTCGCGGTGCGTTACGCCTTCGACCAGTTGGGGCTCCACCGCGTGGAGGCCGACGTCCAGCCGGGCAATACCGCGTCGCTGAATCTCGTCCGGCGGCTCGGGTTCCGGAAGGAGGGCGTCTCACCCGGCTTCATCAAGATCGACGGAGTCTGGCGCGACCACGAACGCTGGGCCATCACGGCGGAGATGGAGCTTCCCCCGGTTTGGTCGCAGTGACTCCGCCGCACGCCGGGGAACGAAGGGAGCGCGCTTCATTGGATCGTGAACCCGCCATGGATGTCGCGGGTCATGACCACGTTCTTGGCCTGGCCTTGGAACGAGTTGGCGGCGCCCCCGTTCGTCACCTGGCTCCACAGGGCCTGGCACTCCTGCCGGAACGCGGGGTCGCGCGTGAACTCCTCGTCCAGGGCCGCCGAGAGCTGCTCCTGGGACTCCGCATCGGTCGGAATGTCGATCGGACGGCCGGCGAAGCGCTCCCTGATCCTCCGGGCGAGGGCCGGAAGGGCGGCCCCGGCGGACTCACCCGCTCCGGTGGCGACACCGGCGGCGAGGGCTGCGGCGATGGCGAGGGACAAAGGATCCATTCGAGTCCTCCACGGTGAGGGTGGCCCGTCCATCATGAGGCCGAGGCCCTACGGAAGCCAGAGGGCCCCCTCCCGCGCGAACTCCCCCTGCATCGCCTTTGCTTCGCCCCCGCATCGCCGGGGGCGGGAGAGGGAAGGGCCGCCGGACGGCCGGCGGGGTCAGCGGCGGACGCGGGGCATGCCGAGGCCGATCCACGAGATGATCTCGCGCTGGATCTCGTTGTTGCCGCCGCCGAAGGTGAAGATGACGGCGCTGCGGTAGCCGCGTTCGAGCTCGCCGTGCAGGACCGCTCCGGCGGAGCCGTCCTTGAGGGAGCCGGCCGCGCCGACGACTTCCATGAGCCAGGCGTACGCGTCGCGGCGCGCCTCGGAGCCGTAGACCTTGACCGCTGAGGCGTCCTGGGGGGTGAGGGTGCCGGACTGGACGGCGTTCACCATCTGCCAGTTGAGCAGCTTCATCGCGTCGAGGCGGGCGTGGGTGCGGGCGAGGCGGCCGCGGACCCAGGACAGGTCGATCACCCGGCGGCCGTCGGCGAGTTTCGTCCCGGCGGCCCAGCGCTGGACGTCGTGCAGGGCGCGGATGGCCATGGTGCCGTGGGCGGCGAGGGTCACGCGCTCGTGGTTGAGCTGATTGGTGATCAGGCGCCAGCCCTTGTTCTCCTGGCCGACGCGGCGGGTGGCGGGGACGCGGATGTTCTCGTAGTAGCTGGCGGTGGTGTCGTGCGAGGCCAGGGTGTTGATGAGGGTGCAGGAGTAGCCGGGGTCGGAGGTCGGCACGAGGAGCATGGTGATGCCCTTGTGCGCCGGGGCGTCCGGGTCGGTGCGGACGGCGAGCCAGACCCAGTCGGCGGTGTCGCCGTTGGTGGTCCAGATCTTCTGCCCGTTGACGACGTAGGTGCCGGTCTCCTCGTCGCCCTCGCGGACTGCCTTGCACTTGAGCGCGGCGAGGTCGGTGCCCGCGTCGGGCTCGCTGTAGCCGATGGCGAAGTCGATCTCGCCGGCGAGGATCCTGGGGAGGAAGTACGCCTTCTGCTCGTCGGTGCCGAACTGCATGATGGTCGGCCCGACGGTGTTGAGCGCCATCAGCGGCAGGGGGACGACGGCCTGCGCGGCCTCGTCGAAGAAGATGAACTGGTCCATCGGGGACATCCCGCGGCCGCCGTACTCCTTCGGCCAGCCGACCCCGAGCCAGCCGTCGGAGCCGAGCCGGCGGATGGTCTCCCGGTAGAACCGCTTCTGCGCCGCCGGGTCCTCGTAGCGGGCGTAGACGTCCTCAGGGATCAGCCGGGCGAAGTAGGCACGCAGCTCGGCGCGCAACTGCTGCTGCTCGGGCGTGTATTCGAGGTGCACGGCCCCTCCGGGATTCTCACGGTCCGTCGTCGCTGGCGGAGGGCAGACTAGAACCTGTTACAAGAATCCGGAAGGGTCGGCGGGCTAGGGTTTCGGCATGAACGCGCAGACGGTGACGGCGGGCAGCGAGATCGTGGTCGAACTCCCCGGCTTCACGAGCTACTACAAGGGGACCCCGACCCCGTTCCGGCTGCGACGGCGCGAGCACGACGGGGCGTGGCTGTACGAGTTGGGCTCGCCGGTCGCCGCGGTGGAGGCGCTCGCGGGGGTGGCGCGCGAGGAGGACATACGGGCCTTCGCGCACGGGATCCTCGAGGTGCTGGCGGTGGGCGGCGGGGAGCCGGACTTCCCCCTGTACGACGACGGCTACGCGGAGACGATCGTGACGGTCGGGTACGGGCCCGAGCTGTACCTGTGCGTGGAGGCCGTCTTCAGCCTCGCGGCGGACCGGGTGGGGACCTCACCGAGCGGCGAGCCTTTGTACTCCAACCCCTTCGGCGGGTCCCACGTGTACCTGGGCGAGATCTCACCGGCCGAGCCCGAGGTCCTGACCGCGCTGGCCCGGGAGTTGCTGGCCGCGCTCGACGGCTGACCTGCCCGGACGGGCCGGGCAGGCAGGCGCGCAGGCCGGTGACCGCGATCACCGGAAGAAGATCACCGACCGCAGCTTCAGGCGCTCCGAGCCGCGGCCGGTGTACGGGCGCAAGTCGAACTCGTCACCCGTGCAGTCGGGGTTGGTGAAGACCCGCGCGAGGGCGTCGGTCCGGTTGCGCGGCGAGAAGGCCGGCTCGGAGGAGTTGGGGTCGGCGGCCTCGGGGATGACCATGCACTCGTGACCCTCCGGGTCGAAGAGGAATGCCCGCTGCGGCTCCCCGCTCAGGCCGATGTAGGAGTACTCGAATTCACCGGTCGCGGCAGTGGCCGAGCCGGGCACGGCGACGAGCAGCGTGAGGGCACTGACTGCGGCCACGGCGGCGGTACGAAGACGCATGGGGGCTTCCCTTTCGGTTTCGGAAGGTGACGCCAACCACGCTAGCGCTCACCCAGCGTGACCAAACGATTCGTCCGCACCACCGAAAAGGGGGGTTTGGCACCGGATCGCCCAGGGGAGCAGGCGACCTGCCCCCGAGGCTGCGAGCGCGCTACGCGTACAGCTCGATGACGTCGAAGCAGACGAGGTCGCGCTCCGCGTCGAGGAGGAACTCGCCCGAGGAGGAGGTGAACAGGTCCGAGCCGGGCCTGTTCATCAGGGTGTCGAAGGCCTCGCTCCGCTGCCACGCGGCGCCGGCGGGCACGTACGGCTTCAGACGGCCCGGAAGGTCCTTCGGCTCCGCGGCCGCGAAGGAGTAGTCGGGGTTGCGCAGGATGCCCGCCACCTGGCCGGTCCCGAGGCGGGCGACTCCGACCAGCCGGATCCGGGAGTCCGGGCTGGGGATGTAGCGGTCGCCGCCGGCGGACGCGTCCACGTCGTAGCCCTGCCAGTGCGCCTCGGTGAGCTCGCCCGCCGCATGGAACCGCAGCTTCAGCGGCTCCAGATCGGTACGGACCCGGCGCGGGTCCGGCTCGTCGGACGACAGCGCGGACCCCACCCCGACCCCGGCGCCCGCCAGCAGCAGCGAGCCGCCCAGGATCAGCAGGAACCGGCGTCTGCTGGTGCGGCCGCGCTGCGACTCCATCGTGTCCCCCCGGTGCCCGTCAGTTCAGGGCGCTGATCATAGCCTCGGCCGTCGCCGCCATCGCCGTGCGGGCGGCCGTCAGATAGGGCCTGGGGTCCGCCGCGGTGAGGTGGGTGCGGATGGCCCCGGTCATCGCCACGTTCAGCGCGGTGCCGATGTTGACCTTGCGGATGCCGCCCGCGACGGCCGCCGCGAGCTCCGTGTCCGGCAGCCCGGAGGAACCGTGCAGGACGAGCGGCACGTCGACCGTCTTGGCCAGCCGGGCCAGCAGCGCGTGGTCCAGGGAGGCGGTCCGGCTGGTCATGGCGTGGCTGCTGCCGATGGCGACGGCCAGCGCGTCGACCCCGGAGTCGGCGACGAACCGGTGCGCCTCGTCCGGGTCGGTACGGGCGCCGGGCGCGTGCGGATCCAGTGGCGCCGCCCCGTTCTTGCCGCCGACCTCGCCCAGCTCCGCTTCGATCCAGAGGCCGTTGACGTGTGCCCAGTCCGCGGCCGAACGGGTCGCCTCCAGGTTCTCGGCGTACGGGAGGTGCGCGGCGTCGTACATGACGGAGCTGAATCCCGCGTCGCCGGCCTGGCGCAGCAGTTCGGAGCTCTTGACGTGGTCGAGGTGCAGGCCGACCGGGACCCCCGCGGCCTCGGCGCAGGCGGCGGCCGCGCGGGAGATGGGCAGCAGCTGCCCGCCGCGGAACTTCACGGCGTTCTCGCTCAGTTGGAGGATGACCGGCAGTCCGGCCGCCTCGGCTCCGGCGACGACGGCTTCGGCGTGCTCCAGGGTGATGATGTTGAAGGCGGCGACGGCGCGGCCCGCGCCGGCCGCCTCCCGGACGAGCGTGCCCGCGGGGACGAGGCTCATCGGACCGCCTCCTCTCCGGTGGTGAGGATCACCGAGCGGGTGAGGTGGCGCGGCGTGTCCGGATCCAGCTGCTGGTGGGCGGCGACGGCGAGGGCCAGGCGGTGCACCCGGACCAGCTCGGCGAGCGGGTCGAGCCGCCCGGCCACCCACTGGGCGCCGGTGGCGCGCACCTGGTCGGCGAGGCCGTCGGGGGCCTCGTCGAGGGACCAGGTGACGGTGCCCGGGCCGGAGACGCTGATGGGCCCGTGCCGGTACTCCATCGCCGGGTAGGACTCGGCCCAGGACAGGGAAGCCTCGCGCATCTTCAGCGCCGCCTCGTTCGCGAGGCCGATGCTCCAGCCGCGGCCGAGGAAGGTGAACTGCCCCCGGCTCTCCAGCTCGGCGGGCAGCGGCTCGGCCAGCGCCGTGCGCGCGTCGGCGACGACGCCCGCGGTGTGCAGCCCGGCGTGGGCGCGCAGCAGGGTGAGGGCGGTGGTGGCGAAGCGGGTCTGGACGACGGACCGCTCGTCGGCGAAGTCGAGGACGACGAGCTCGTCGGCGAGGGTCATCACCGGGGTGGCCGGATCTCCGATGACGGCGGTCGTGGGCACGCCCGCGTCCCGCAGCCCGGCCAGCAGGTCCAGCACCTCGGTGGTGGTCCCGGACCGGGTGAGGGCGACGACCCGGTCGTAGCGGCGGTGGCTCGGGAACTCCGAGGCGGGGAAGGCGTCGGTCTCCCCCTGGCCGGCCTCCTCGCGCAACGCGGCGGCCGCCTGGGCCATGTAGTAGGAGGTCCCGCACCCGACGATCGCGGTACGCTCCCCCGGCTGCGGCAGCACCGCCCGCCGGGCCGGGGCCAGTTCGGCGGCCCGCTCCCAGCATCCGGGCTGCGTGCCCAACTCGTGCGCGACGTGACTCATGCAGGCTCCCTCATGCGGCAGACGGGTCTGAATGCGTGTTCTTGCAAGGTAGCTGGCTATTTCGCGCAACTTCAAGCATCTACGGGTGGATCGCCTGAGTTAATGTCGGCGTGTAGGCCAATGGAGAGCGAAGGGGGCGGCCGATGACCCGCAAGGAGCGCTGGCAGACGCTGCTGGATCTGCTGGTGGAGCGGGGCGAGCTGGAGGTGGAGCCGGCCGCCGAGATCCTCGGCGTGTCCGCCGCGACCATCCGCCGCGACCTCGATCAGCTGGCCGAGCAGCAGCTGCTGGTCCGCACCCGCGGCGGGGCGGTGATGCACGGGGTCAGCTACGAACTCCCCCTGCGCTACCGCACCTCGCGCCGGGCGGCCGAGAAGCACCGCATCAGCGAGGCCGTGGCCTCCCTGATCACCCCGGGCGAGGTCATCGGCCTGACGGGCGGCACCACGACCACCGAGGTGGCGCGGGCCCTGGCCGGGCGCCCGGACCTGGCTTCAGGCTCCCCGGCGCTGACCGTGGTGACCAACGCCCTCAACATCGCGGGCGAGTTGGTGATCCGGCCGCAGTTCAAAATCGTGCTGACCGGCGGGGTGGCCCGCCCGCAGTCGTACGAGCTGACGGGCCCGCTCGCCGAGCAGGTCCTCGGGCAGCTCGCGGTGGACACGGCGGTGCTCGGCGTGGACGGCTTCGATCCGGCGGACGGCGCCGCGACCCGGCACGAGGACGAGGCCTCGGTGAACCGCCTGCTGTGCGAGCGGGCCCGCCGGGTGGTGATCGCGGCCGACTCCAGCAAGCTGGGCGTGCGCGCCTTCGCCCGTATCTGCGCGACCTCGTCGGTGGACGTGCTGGTGACGGACACCGGCCTGACGGCTGCGGTCGCACAGGAGTTCGCGGCGGCGGGCGTGGAGGTCGTGCGGGTATGAGCGACTCGACGAGCGGCGCGACGGGGGTCGATCCCCTGCGCCTCACCGTCCTCGGCAGCGCGACGCCGTATCCGCTGGCGGACAACCCCTGTTCCGGCTACCTGGTGTCCGGCGGCGGCACGCGGATCTGGATGGACGCCGGCAGCGGGACGCTGGGACCGCTGCAGCGGTACGTCGGGCTGGGCGAGCTGGACGCGGTCTGGATCTCGCATCTGCACGCCGACCACAGCGCGGACCTCCTCACGGCGTACTACGGCCTGCTCTTCGCCGACGTCGAACGCGCGGCGCCGCTGCTGCTGTTCGGCCCGCCGGGCATCGCCGACCGGCTGGCCGGGTTCCTCACCAACGGGGCGGAGCGCAGCCCGGTGGAGTCCGCGTTCGCCGTGCACGAGCTGTCCGACGGGCACCGGGTGCGGGTGGGCGCGCTCACCCTCACCAGCCGGGCCGTGGCCCACGGCGTGCCCGCCTTCGCGGTGCGCGTCGAGGCCGGCGGCCACTCGTTGGTCTACTCCGGGGACACGGCGCCCTGCCCCGCGCTGACGGCCCTCGCCGGGGGGTGCGACGTACTGCTCTGCGAGGCCGAGAGCGTGCGCCGCCCGGCGCCGGACGAAGCCGAGCACCTCCACCACACGCCGGAGGAGGCCGGGCGGACGGCGGCGGCCGCGCGCGCCGGTCGGCTGGTCGTCACCCACGTGGGCCGCGGCCTCGGCCCGGACGAGGCGGTGGCCCGCGCCTCGGCGCACTACGGCGGACCCGTCGACCACGCCGCCCCCGGGGCCGTGTTCCCGGTCGGCTGACCGGGAAGGCTCCGGAGTTCGGGCACCGGCGTTCGGGCCCCCGCCCCCACTCCCACTCCCACTCCCGCTCCGCCGTTCAGTGCGTCGGCAGCCGCTCCGATTCCCGGACCAGGGCGGCCAGGACGGGGGCGACCAGGGGGTGGGTCTCGCCGCCGCGGCGGGTGGCGGCGAAGACCCGGCGGGTGGCGGCCGGGCCGGCGACCGGGCGGACCTGGACCTCCTTGAGATCCATGCCCCGCAGCGCCGAGCGCGGTACGAGGGCCACCCCGGCCCCCGCGCCCACCAGCGCCGTCACCGCCCGGAAGTCGTCGGAGGAGTGGACGAACCGGGGCTGGAACCCGGCCAGTTCGCACGCCAGCAGCGTCACGTCGTGGCACGGGTTGCCGGGGTACTGGCCCACCCAGTCCGAGTCGGACAGGTCTGCCAGCGATACCGCGGGCAGGTCGGCGAGCGGGTGCCCCGAGGGAAGCACCGCGTCGAAGGGCTCCGCGTACAGCGGCAGGACAGACAGCCGGGCGTCGTCCGCGCCCGGCCCGCCCCGGTACTCGACCGCCAGGGCGACGTCCGCCTCGCCGTCGAGCAGCAGCGGCAGGCTCTGGTCGCCCTCCGCGTCCCGTACCCGCAGCCGGATCCCCGGGTGGTCCAGCGCGAGCCGGGCGATGGCCGGGGCCAGCACCTCGGCGATGCCGGTGGCGAAGGCGGCCACCGTGACCTCGCCGGCCGAGCCGCCCGCGTAGGCCGCGAGCTCGGCCTCCGCACGCTCCAGCTGGGCCAGCACCTCGTGGGCGTGGCCGAGCAGGATCTCACCGGCCGCCGTGAGCCGCACGCCCCGGCCGCTGCGGGTGAGCAGCGCGTGGCCCGTCTCCTGTTCCAGCGCCGCGAGCTGCTGGGAGACGGCCGAGGGGGTGAGGTACAGGGCTGCGGCCGCGGCGGTCACCGTACGGTGGTCCGCCACGGCCCGCAGGATGCGCAGCCGGCGGGGGTCGATCACCCCGCCATTGTCTCAGGATGCAGAGGCCCCTCAGGCCCCCGTGGTCCCGAGCGCCGCACGGGCGTCGACGAACGCCGCCACCGCGCGCTCCACGTCGGCCGTCGAGTGGGCCGCCGAGAGCTGCACGCGGATGCGCGCCGCGCCCATCGGCACCACGGGGTAGGAGAAGCCGATCACGTACACGCCGCGCTCCAGCAGCAGCTCCGCCATCCTGGCCGCCTGGGCCGCGTCGCCGATCATCACCGGGGCGATGGCGTGGTCGCCGGGCAGGATCTCGAAACCGGCCTCGGTCATCTTCGTACGGAAGAGCGCGGTGTTGGCGGCGAGGTGCTCGCGCAGGTCGCCGGCCGACTCCAGCAGGTCGAGGACCTTGAGGGAGGCCGCCGCGATGACCGGGGCGAGGGAGTTGGAGAAGAGGTACGGGCGCGAGCGCTGGCGCAGCAGCTCGACGATCTCGGCGCGCGCCGCGACGTAGCCGCCGGAGGCGCCGCCGAGGGCCTTGCCGAGGGTGCCGGTGATGATGTCGACGCGGTCCATGACCCCGTGCAGTTCGGGGGTGCCGCGGCCACCGGGGCCGACGAAGCCGACCGCGTGCGAGTCGTCGACCATGACCATGGCGTCGTAGCGCTCGGCCAGGTCACAGATGTCCGCGAGGGGGGCGACGTAGCCGTCCATCGAGAAGACGCCGTCGGTGACGATCAGCTTGCGGCGGGCACCGCCCTCGGTGGCCTCCTTGAGCCGGGTCTCCAGCTCCGCCATGTCGCGGTTGGCGTAGCGGAAGCGGCGGGCCTTGGAGAGGCGGATGCCGTCGATGATCGAGGCGTGGTTGAGGGCGTCGGAGATGACCGCGTCCTCGGCGCCGAGGAGGGTCTCGAAGACGCCGCCGTTGGCGTCGAAGCAGGAGGAGTAGAGGATCGTGTCCTCCTGGCCGAGGAAGGCCGACAGGCGCGCCTCCAGCTCCTTGTGCACCTCCTGCGTGCCGCAGATGAAGCGGACGGAGGCCATGCCGTAGCCCCAGCGGTCCAGCGCGTCCTTCGCCGCGGCGACGACCTCGGGGTGGTCGGCCAGCCCCAGGTAGTTGTTGGCGCAGAAGTTGAGCACCTCGCCGACAGCGTTGCGGGCGCCGCCCGCGGTGACGGCGACGGCCGCGCTCTGCGGGGTGCCGATGACGCGCTCGGGCTTGTGCAGGCCGGCGGCGCGGATCTCGTCGAGGGTGGCGCGCAGGTCCTCGCGGACGGACTCGAACATGGTGCGGTTCTCCTTGTGCGGTGTGCCGTCCGGCGGAGCGGAGGCAGACGGGAGGGGCCGGACCCCGCGGAGGGGGAGGGTGTGCGGGGCCCGGCCGGAGGGAGATGGTCCAGGAAGTGGCGGGCGGCGGTTACGCCGTCCAGTCCAGGATGATCTTGCCGCTGCGGGCGGTCGAGGCCTCGTCGAACGCCGCTTCGAAGTCGCGGTGCGAGTAGCGGCCGGTGATGACCGGGCTGAGGTCGAGCCCGCCCTCCAGCAGCACCGTCATCGCGTACCAGGTCTCGAACATCTCGCGGCCGTAGATGCCCTTGATCGTGATCATCGAGGTGACGACCTTGGCCCAGTCCACCGGGAACTCCTGCGCGGGCAGGCCCAGCATGGCGATCCGGCCGCCGTGCGTCATGTTGTCGATCATGTCGCGCATCGCCTCGGCGCGGCCGGACATCTCCAGGCCGATGTCGAAGCCCTCGCGCAGACCGAGCTGCGCCTGCGCCGCGGCGATGGAGGACTCGGCGACGTTCACCGCGAGCGTGGCGCCGGCCTTGCGGGCGATCTCCAGCCGCTCGGGGCTGACGTCGGTGATGACCACGTTGCGGGCGCCCGCGTGCCGGGCCACGGCCGCCGCCATGATGCCGATCGGGCCGGCGCCGGTGATCAGTACGTCCTCGCCGACCAGCGGGAAGGACAGCGCGGTGTGCACGGCGTTGCCGAACGGGTCGAAGATCGCCGCGACGTCCAGGTCCACGGCGGTCCGGTGCACCCACACGTTCTGCGCGGGCAGGACCACGTACTCGGCGAAGGCGCCGTCGCGGCCGACACCGAGCCCGATCGTGCTGCGGCACAGGTGGCGGCGCCCGGCCAGGCAGTTGCGGCACTTGCCGCACACCAGGTGTCCCTCGCCGCTGACCAGCGCGCCGATCTCGATGTCGCGGACGTCCGCGCCGAGGGCGGCGACCTCGCCGACGAACTCGTGGCCGAGGACCAGCGGGGTCTTGACGGCGCCCTGCGCCCAGCCGTCCCAGGCGCGGATGTGCAGGTCGGTTCCGCAGATGCCGGTGCGCAGCACCTTGATCAGCACGTCGCCGGCGCCGTACTCGGGCTCGGGGACGTCCATGAGCCACAGCCCGGGCTCGGCCTTGTGCTTGACGAGTGCCTTCATGGGGTGGCTCCAGGCATGCGGAAGGGAGCGCCGCGAGCGCGGGGGCGCGGGCGGCGTCGGTGAACGGAACCAATCTGCCGAGGGGCACGGTGATCAGTCCATCGAGACTTTCTTAAGCGGGCCGACAGCCCAGCTTCACGCCTATGCTCCTCACGTGACGGGGTGGGGGCTGGCGACGGCCAGGGGAAAAGGGGAGGTGAGGGGCGTGCCGAGTCTGCGCAGCAGGGCACTGTCGGTGGCGCTGATCGCGGCGGGACGGCGAAGACGGTTCGCGAGTGCGGAGGCGGTGAGGAGCCGGGTGGCCCAGTCCGCCCGACGGCCCGCTTCCCATCTGCCGCCGCGCCGTCTGGGCCGGATCGCGGACGTCTCGCGGACCTTCGTCGGGGCGTGGCCGGTGTACGACGTCTCCCCGCGCGGGACCGAGCCGGTGGCCCAGGTGCTGTACGTGCACGGCGGCGCCTACGTGGGCGAGCTGGTCCGCCCGCACTGGGCGATGGTGCGGACCCTGGTCACACAGGCGCGGGCGCGTGTCGTCGTACCCGCCTACATCCTGGCCCCGCGCGGGACGGCCGACCGGACGGTCCCGGTCGCCGCCGACCTGCTCAGCGGTCTCATCGAGAGCGGCGGCCCGGGCGGGACGGTGCTCATCGGCGACTCCGCAGGCGCCGGGCTGGCGCTGGCCGCCGCCCAGCGGCTGCGCGAACGCACCGGGGCGCGCCCCTCCCGGATCGTGCTGATCTCGCCGTGGCTGGACGTGACCATGAGCCATCCGGACCAGGCGGGCATCGAGGCGGCCGATCCGGTGCTGGGGCTCCCGGGGCTGCGGGAGGCCGGGCGCCTCTACGCCGGGACCCTGGCCGCCGACGATCCCCGGGTGAGCCCGCTGCACGGGTCCTTCGAGGGGCTGGCGCCGCTGACGGTGTTCACCGGGACCCGGGACGTGCTGACCACGGACAGCAGGGAACTGGTGCGCCGGGCGCGCGCGGCCGGGGTGGAGGTGGAGTTCCACGAGGAGGCGGGGCTGCCGCACGGCTACCCGCTGCTGCCGCTGCCGGAGGGGCGGGCGGCGCGCGACCGGATCGTCGAGCTGATCCGGTCGGCGGCGGCGGAGCTGTGACACCGGACCTACGCCACGCAGGTCATCAGCGAGCTGATCGGCCAGGCGCGGTACGCCGTCCAGTACGCCTCGTCGCGTAGGTGATCGGCGGGCGGGGTGCGGTTCGGCTGCCAGCCGACCGTACTGAAGCCCGCCTCGACGGCGGCTTCGGCGAGGTCGGCGTGGGACCACTCGCGGAATTCGAAGGGCAAGGGCGGGTCGGTCAGCAGGTGCGCCTTCAGCAGCGGCGCGTCGCCGCTCACCACCCGGTCGAGGATGCGGACCCCGTACGGCGACCAGTCCACGTGCGGGAACGCCCCGGCGTTGGGCACGATGGCGAGCAGCCGTCCGCCCGCGCGCAGGCTTGCGCGGACCGACCGGAACACCGCGTGCAGTTCCAGACGGTCGGGCGTGTGGTGGAAGGGGTAGAGGGCGGTGGCGAGGTCGAAGGGGCCGAGGCCCTTCAGGCCGGCGGCGTCGGCGACGAGGTACTCGATGTTCTCGGTGGCGGGCCGGTCCTTCGCCGCCTCGTGCTCGCGGGCCAGCGTGATCATCTCTTCCGAGATGTCCACGCCGACGGTGCGCCGGGCGCCGCCGCGGGCGAGCAGCCGGGTGTTGAAGCCGTACCCGCAGGCGAGGTCGAGGGCGTCGAGCCCGCGTACCCCGCCGAGCGCGTCGATGGCTCCGTGCAGGGTGTAGGTGTCGGCCGCCGAGAAGGCCGCGGTGGTCCTTGACTCCGCGTAGCGCTCGCCGATGGTGTCGTACTGGAACCGCATGCTCTGCCTTCCGGTGGCCTGCCGGTGGGGTGGGTGGGGCGGACGGGACGGGTGGGACGCGTGCGTATCGTGCCCCGCGACGCGTCCGGGGCACGGGCCGTACACCCGGCCGTCCCCCGGACGAGGGATGCGGTCGGCCTATCGCCGCCCGGCCGGGTCATCGCGTACGGGGCTCACCGCCTCGGCCCGCCCGCCGGTCGGCAGCAGTTCGCGGATACAGGTACGCAGCCAGGCGTGCGCCGGGTCCGCGTCGTGGCGCGGGTGCCAGGCCATGCCGAAGGTCAGCTCCGGCAGGTCGAGCGGGATCTCGAAGGTCTCCAGGCCCAGCGCGGCGGCGAGCGGTACGACCTGGGTGGTGAGCAGTCCGACGAGGTCGCTCTCGCGCAGGACGAACAGGGAGGCGGGAAAGGTGCCCACGCTGCCCACCACTCGCCGGGACAGGCCCTGTTCGGCCAGGGCGGCGTCCACCGGGCCCTGCAGGCGGCCGCGCCGGGAGGCGATCAGGTGCTCGGCGGCGGCGAACCGGCGCGCGGTGACCCGGCCGCGGAGCAGCGGGTGGCCGCGCCGGACCACGGCCAGCATCCGCTCGTCGGAGAAGTGCTCGACGCGCACTTCGGGGGAACGCGTGTCGATGACGCCGAGTTCCAGGTCGGCGACGCCCTCGCGCAGCGCCGGGACGTCCACGTGGCTCTCCCCCAGGAAGCGCAGCCGCACCCCCGGCGCCTCGCTCCTCACCCGGGTGAGGAGGGTGGCTCCGTGAACGGCGGTGAAGGCGTCGTTCGTCAGCACGGTGAAGGTGCGGGCGAGGGTGGACAGGTCCACCTGCCCGCCGGTGAGGAAGAGGGCTCTGGCCCGTTCCACGACGGCCCTGACCTCGCCCTGGACGGCGAGGGCGTGCGGGGTGGGCACCATGGTCCGCCCGGCCCGGACCAGGACGGGATCGCCCAGGGCCTTGCGGATCCGGCCGAGGGTGCGGCTCATCGCGGGCTCGGAGAGGTGCAGACGGGCCGCCGCGCGGGACACGCTCGACTCCTCCAGGAGGACGTCCAGAGCGGCGAGGAGATTGAGGTCCAGACCGGACCCCGTCCCGGATTGCGTCACACGCATTCATCCCTTGCAGAACTTGCACTGGAAAGCAGGTCACCTCGACTCTACGGTGAAGCGGAGGCCTCGGCCCCATCCCCCTTGCCACCGACTCCCAGGAGGAGCCGTGCTCCGCCATGCCCGCACGCGGGATCCCGTCGTACCGCCCGCGCCCGCCGCGACCGTCCTCACCCGGCCCGCCCTGCTCGTCCTGTGCGCCTGCGTACTGGTCGCCCAGGGCATGGTCGCCGCCGTCAACCTGCTCATCCCGCAGCTCGCCGCGTCGACGCTGCGTCCGAGCCCCGGCGAGCTGCTGTGGGCGGTCGACGCCTACGTCATCGTCTTCGCCGCGCTGCTGATCCCGGCCGGGGCCCTCGGCGACCGGTACGGGCGCAAGGGCGCCCTGCTCGCCGGGCTCGGGCTGTTCGCCGCGGGCGGGGCCCTCAGCGCGCTCGCGCAGGCCCCGGCCGTGCTGATCGCCGGCCGTGGCCTGTGCGGGGCCGGCGCGGCCCTGATCATGCCCGCCACCATGTCCGTCCTGATCCACCTGAGCCCGCCCGAGCGGCGCGGCCGGGCGCTGGCCACCTGGACGCTGTCCGCGGGCCTCGGGGGCCTGGCGGGCAATGTCGGCGGCGGCCTGGCCGGGGAGTTCCTGACCTGGCGGGCCCTGTTCTGGGCCGTCGTCCCGCTCGGCGCGCTGCTCGCGCTCGCGGTCGCCCGTACGGTCCCGCGTACGCCCTCGCGACCCGACGCGGCCGTCGACCCCGCCGGCGCGGCGCTGCTCGCGGCGGCGCTGCTCGCGGTGGTCTACGGAATCATCGAGGGGCCCGCGTACGGCTGGGCCTCGGTGCGCGTGCTGACCGCCTTCGGCGCCGGCGCGGGCCTCCTCGCGGCCTTCACCGGCCATGCCCTGCGCGCCGCCCGCCCGCTGCTCGACCCGCGGATCTTCGCGTCGCCGAAGCTCCGAGCCGGGGCGCTCGGTATCGCCGCCGCCTTCTTCGGGCTCTTCGCCCTGTTCTTCGTCAACGCCCAGTACCTCCAGTACGCGAAGGGCTTCTCCCCCGCCGAGACCGGCCTGGCGATCGTCCCGCTGACCGTCGGCATGGTCCTGGTGCCCCGGTTCGGGGCTCGGCTCCAGGTGGGGGTCCCCCCGGACGGAGTCTGGGGGAGCATCGGGCCCCGGCTGCCGGTCGGCGCCGGGCTCGGCCTGATCGGTGCGGGGCTGCTGCTGGTCTCCACCGTCGACGCGGGCACCCCTTACGCCCTGTACGCGCTCTACCTGCTGGTGCTCTCCGTGGGCACCGGGCTGTGCGCGCCCTCCCTGACCCTGACGGTGGTCGCCGAGCTGCCGCCGCACCAGGCCGGGCTGGGCTCCGGGCTGAACACCGCGGCCCGTGAGATCGGCGCCGCCCTCGGGGTGGCGGTGGTCGGCACGGTGCTGGCCTCCCGGTTCCACGGGAACCCGGCGGATCCGGCGCAGGCCGCCGCCTTCACCGACGCGATGGGGACCGCGCTGCGCACGGTGGCGGTGGCGGTGCTGCTGGCCTCGGCCGCCGTGGTGGCCGGGTACCGGGACACGGGGCGGGGCCGGGCCCGGCGCCGGGGTGCGGGCACCGCCGCCGAGGGCGCATCCTGACCGTGTGACGGCGAGACCGGACAGCGGCGCCCCCGCCCTCGATGCCACGGCCCAGGTGCTCGCCCGGGCCACCGTCGACGCGGTGGCGGCCGTAGGCGGGTACGCGGGCGGGGTGTACGTGCGCTCCGGCGCCGAGGGGCTGCTGCGGATGGCCGTGCTCACGGGGCTCCCGGGGCCGCTGTTCCGGCCCTGGTGGCGGATGCACGTGAACCGGCCCTACCCGGTGGCCGAGGCCTACCGCTCCGGGCAGTCCGTGCACCTTCCCGACGTGGAAACGGCCATGCGCCGCTTTCCCCAGCTGATGGCCGGGCTGCCCTTCCCGTTCGCCTCGCTGTTCGAGCCGGTGACGGCCGGGACCGAGCGGTTCGGAGTCCTGATGGTGCTTCGCGAGCCGACTCCCGGGATCCCGGTCGGGACGGCGGACCGCGAGCGGCTGCGCGAGACCGCGGACCGGCTGGCCCAGGAGCTCGCGGCGCTGACGGCGGCCGGGGCGCCGGTGATCTGGGAAGGCGACCCCCTCCTCGTCCGGCCGCCCGCACCGGCCGGGGGCGGCGCCGCCGAGCCGGGCGCGCGGGAGGCCGTGGACCGGCTCGCGCAGGCCGTGCTGTCCGTGGACCGGCAGGGCACGATCGGCTTCGTCAACACCGCCGCCGAGGACCTGCTCGGCCTCGGCCCGGCGCAGTTGCGCGGACGGGTGCTGTGGGAGGCGCTGCCCTGGCTCAGGCACCCCGCGTACGAGGACCACTTCCGGGCGGTCTTCATGTCCACCGAGCCGGTGCACTTCCCGGCCCGGCGCGGCCGGCAGCCGCCCGGGGAATGGCTGTCGGTGGACCTGTACCCCAGCGCCGACGGGGTCACCGTGACGATCAGTGCCACCGGGAAGCCCGCCTACTCGCCCGCGTCGATGATCCAGCCCGGCACGGAGCTCGACTCGCCCGCCGACCGGGCCGCCGCGCTGTACCGGCCGGTGGCCCTCGCCATCGCGCTGACCGAGGCGGTCACGGCCCGCCAGGTGTCGGCGGTGGTCACCGATGAGCTGCTGCCCGCCTTCGGCGGCCGCCAGCTGGCGATCTACCTGCTCGACGAGCGGCACCTGCACCTCGCCTGGGAGACCGGTTTCCCCAAGGGCTTCCTCAACCGCTTCGACGGGGTCGCGCTCGACGTGCGGCTGCCGGGCGTGGAGACGCTGACCACGGGCCGGCCGCTGTTCTTCGAGTCGATGGAACACCTGGCCGCCGCATATCCGGGCATCCCGCTGGACGCCCATGTCGGCGCCCGCGCCTTCCTCCCGCTGATCGCCTCCGGCCGCCCGGTCGGCTCGTGCATCCTCGGCTTCGACGCGCCCCGCGACTTCAGCCCGGAGGAACGTACGGTGCTGACCGCCCTGGCCGGGCTGATCGCGCAGGCCCTGGCGCGGGCGCGGCGCTACGACAACGAGGCGGCTCTCGCCCGCGGGCTCCAGTCGGCGCTGCTGCCACACCGGCTGCCGCGGAGCGAGCACGTGGACACGGTGGGCCGCTACCTCCCCGGAACCCAGGGCATGGAGGTCGGCGGTGACTGGTACGACGTCATCGAGACCGGCGGCGGACGCCTCGCCCTGATCATCGGGGACGTGCAGGGCCACGGCGTGGCGGCCGCCGCGACGATGGGCCAACTCCGCAGCGCGGTACGGGCCTTCGCCCTCGCCGGCAGTACCCCGGACCAGGTGGTGCGCGGCACGAACCAGTTGCTCAGCGACCTGGACCCGGGCCAGTTCGCCAGCTGCTGCTACGTGGTGCTCGACCCGGCGTCGGGCACCGCCCAGGCCGTCCGGGCCGGTCACCCCCAGCCGCTGCTGCGCCACCCCGACGGACGGACCGAGGTCCTGGACCTGGCGGGCGGGCTCGTGCTCGGCATCGACCCGGAGGCCGCGTATCCGGTGACCGAACTGCGGCTGGCGGTCGGCTCGGTGCTCGCCCTGTACACGGACGGGCTGGTGGAGAAGCCGGGCACCGACATCGATGTCGGGGTGGAGCGGCTGCGGGCGGCCCTGGCCGCGACCGGGCCGGGCCCGCTGACCGAGACGGCCGACCGGCTGATCGCCGAGGCCGGCAGCGACGAAGACCGGCCGGACGACATCGCCCTGCTGCTCGCGTCCCGCACGGGCGGGGCCGCGTGACGACCCGGAGAACGATGCGACTACCCCGCGCCCGCGCCGCCCGCAGGCTGCCCCGGGCTCTCCAGCAAGGCGACCAGGCATTCGGGGCGTTCTTCGACCACGAGATGTCCGGCCTCGGCGACCACGCCCAACTCCGTGCCGAGCGTGCCGCGCACTGCCGTGACGAGCCGCCTGGGCGGTAGGAAGACATCGTGCTCGCCGGTGACGACCAGGCGGGAGACGGACCGCGCGGGCAGGGCCGCGGCGCCCGGCGCCCCGCTGGAGCGCGAGTGCCGGGCAACCAGCGTCATCCAGGTCACCAGGTCCTCACGGGGCTGATGGCCGGGGGCGAGCATGGCACGCAGGAGCCGGGCGCTGTGCGCCGGGGCGGGCCGCAGGAACCAGGCCGCCGAGGCGGCCAGCACCGCGGGGGTCAACCGCAGCCTGGTCAACCCGCCGGGCGAGACCAGGACGAGCCGGCTGATCCTGGACGAGTCGGCGGACAGGGCGATGCCCGCGCCGAAGGAGTGGCCCATCACCACGACCGGCTCGGGCGAGATCTTCTCGATCACCTCGCCCAGCCATGCCCCGTACCAGGACAACCGGCCGCCGGAGAGCGCACGTTCGCCGGAACTGAGACCGGGCTGGCCCGGCACGTCCACCAGCAGGACCCGATGGCCGGCGGCGACCAGGGTCGTGGCCAGCGGCAGGGACGCGGCGGCGTTGAAGTTGGTGCCCGGGACGAACACGACCGTCGTAGGACCGCTTCCGGCGAGGACCACGTGGGTCTGTGCGCCGTTGGCGCTCACCGTCGTACGCTCGTGGGGTACCGCCCATGCGTCGAACTGGTCGAAGCACCAGCGGCGGATGAGCTCCCTGCCCGCCGTACTGCGGTAGATCGATTCCACCGGTCGAGTATCGCGCCCCGCGGTACGCACCGCCGCCCCCTCCGCCTCCTTCGCTGTCAGTGGGACTTGGTAGAACTGCTGTCGCACCGTCCGCCCGTCCGAGCGGACCGTTCACCACCAGGAGCAGCGCATGAGCCAGGTCTCACACCTCACGGAACTGGGCGGGCTGCCCGCCTTCGACTTCCCGGGCACGGACGTCGAGGGCGAGGTCGAGCTGCCCGCGGCCGACGCCGTGGCTTGGCGGGTCCGGGGCGACGAGCACGAGACCGAGGAGACCTGGAGCGAGGCCTTCGCCCGCTTCACGGCCGACGTCGACACCCGGCAGGTCCGCTCCCTGATCGTGGGCGTTTGGGAGGAGTCGTACGAGACCTCCTGCGCCGACATCGTGAGCACCCTGGTGGCGGCCGCCGCGGACTTCCCGCTCCTGCGCGCCCTGTTCATCGGTGACATCGAAGGCGAGGAGTGCGAAATCTCCTGGATCCAGCAGGCGGACGTCACTCCGCTGCTGGAGACGTTCCAGGGCCTGCGCGAGTTCGGGGTGCGCGGCGGTGAGGGGCTGGTCCTCGCTCCGGTCAAGCACGCGGAGCTGCGGCGGCTGGTGGTGGAGACGGGCGGGCTGCCCCGGGAGGTGGTGCGGGGCATCGCCGCGAGCGACCTGCCCGCCCTGGAGGCTCTCGACATATGGCTCGGCACGTCCGAGTACGGTGCGGACAGCGAGCCGCAGGACCTGGAGCCGATCCTCTCGGGCGCGCGGCTGCCGGCCCTGCGCCATCTCGCCCTGCGCAACAGCGAGATCCAGGACGCGGTCGCCGCCGCCGTGGCGGGTGCGCCGGTCGTGGCCCGGCTGGAGACCCTGGACCTGTCCATGGGCATCCTCACCGACGAGGGCGCGGCCGCCCTGCTCGCGGGCGGGCCGCTCACCCACCTGAACCGCCTGGACCTGGACCACCACTTCATCGGCTCCGAGCTCCAGGAGCGGCTGCGCGCGGCCCTGGAGCCGCACGGCGTGGAGCTCGTCCTCGGCGCGGGCGAGGAAGACGAGTACGACGGGGAGATCTACCGGTACGTCGCGGTGTCGGAGTGAGACCTCCGTCCCTCGCGGTCGTCGGCAATCCGGGGGGCCGCCGTGTGGCGCTCTTCCAGGAGGCCGTCCGCGCCGCCGGACTGCCGGCCGCCCGGGTGGTTCCGTGGCTGACGGTGCTCGCCGGCGGGGCCCGGTTCCGGCCGGGCGAGACCGTACGGATCGACTCGCCGGGCGAGGACCCGGAGGTCGACCGGCTGCTGCGGGGGACGGCCGACCCCACCCGGGTGGAGGGCACCGCCCGTTGGTACCGCCGGTTCACCGGGGCCGTCGAGGCGCTGGCCGCCGAGGTCGCGGCGGCCGGCGGGCGGCTGCTCACCACCCCGGGGGACCTGGCCGTGCTGTTCGATAAACGGCTGACCCACCACGCCCTGGAGACGGCGGGAGTCGCGGTGCCGCCCTCCCCGACCTCCGGCCCCGCCGCGCCCCCGGTGCGCGGCTGGGCGGACGTACGTGAGGTGCTCGCGCGGCCCGGGCCGCGCCGGGTGTTCGTGAAGCTCGCCCACGGCTCCTCGGCCTCCGGCGTCCTCGCCGTCGAGTCCGGTGCGGGCGGCCGCGTCCGGGCGACGACCTCGGTGGAGCGGTCCGCCTCCGGCGGGCTGCACAACTCGCTGCGGGTGCGCCGGTACGAGGACGAGCGCGCGATCGGAGCGATCGTCGACGCGCTGGCCCCCGACGGCCTGCACATCGAGCGCTGGCTGCCGAAGGCCTCGCAGGACGGCCGCGCGGCCGATCTGCGGGTCGTGGTCATCGGCGGCTGCGCCACGCACGCGGTGGTCCGCACCGCGTCCGGGCCGATGACCAACCTGCACCTCGGCGGCGCCCGCGGCGACCTCGACGCCGCCGTCGCCGCCGTGACGGCGGCGGGCGGCAGCTGGTCCGAGGACGCCCTCGCCGTCTGCGAGCGCGCCGCGGCCGTCTTCCCCGGCACCCTGTGCGTGGGCGTGGACCTGCTCCCGGCCACGGGCTGGCGGCGGTTCGCCGTCGGCGAGGTCAACGCCTTCGGGGACCTGCTGCCCCACCTCACCGGGCTGCCCGGCTCGCCCGCCGCGGGCCTCGACACCTACGCGGCCCAACTGGCCGCCGTACACGCATCCGCACGACAGGAACACCATGCACCCCTCACCGCCCGCCCCTGACATGAACGAGGTCGTCGGCCACGACGACCTGCTGCTCGTCACCCTCGACACCCTGCGCTTCGACGTCGCCGCCCAGTTGGCGGCCGAGGGCCGGATCCCGCACCTCGCGGCGCACCTCCCCGGCGGGGTCTGGGAGCGGCGGCACGCGCCGGGCAGCTTCACCTACGCCTCGCACCAGGCGATGTTCGCGGGCTTCCTGCCGACGCCGGCCGGTCCCGGGCCGCATCCGCGACTGTTCGCCGCCCGGTTCGCGGGCAGTGAGACCACGGCCGGGCGCACCTGGGTGTTCGACACCCCGGACCTGGTCTCCGCACTGGCCGGGGCCGGGTACCGGACGGTGTGCGTGGGCGGGGTCGGCTTCTTCAACAAGCAGGCCGCGCTGGGCTCCGTACTGCCCGGGATGTTCCAGGAGAGCCACTGGGAGCCGGAGTTCGGGGTGCCGTCGCCGACGTCCTTCGAGGCGCAGGTGGCCTGCGCGGAGCGGGTGGTGGCCGCAACTCCGCGGGACCGGCGGCTGTTCCTGTTCGTGAACGTGTCGGCGCTGCACCAGCCCAACTGGTTCCACCTGGAGGGCAGGGCGGCCGCGGCCGGGGACTCGTGGGAGACGCACGCGGCCGCGCTGGAGTACGTGGACCGGCACATCGGCCGGCTGTTCGACGCGATGAGCACCCGGCGCCGCTGCTTCGCGATCGTCTGCTCCGACCACGGCACGACCTACGGCGAGGACGGATACACCGGGCACCGGCTGGCACACGAGGCGGTGTGGACTGTCCCGTACGCGCAGTTCTTCCTGGAGCCGAAGGAGGCCCTGCGATGAGCGTTCCCCCCACCCCGTACGAGAGTTACGTGTACGCGTACCCGCACAAGACGGCGTACCGCGCGCTGGCCGGGCGGCCCGCGCTGCGCGAGCTGTGGGCGGAGCAGCCCAGGCACGCGCTCTCCCTCTACCTGCACATCCCGTTCTGCGAGGTGCGCTGCGGGTTCTGCAACCTGTTCACGCGGATCGGCGCGCCCGAGGGGCTGACCACGGCGTACCTCGACGCGCTGGAGCGGCAGGCGAACGCCGTCCGGGACGCGCTCGGCGGCGACGGGGAGCCGGTGCGGTACGCGGCGGCCGCCTTCGGCGGCGGGACGCCGACCTTCCTGACCGCGGCCGAGCTGGAACGGCTCTGCGACATCGCGGAGAAGAGCGCGGGCGCCGATCTGCGGGCGGTCCCGCTGTCGGTGGAGGCCTCGCCCTCCACCGCCACCGCGGACCGCCTCGCCGTCCTCGCCGACCGGGGCACCACGCGGCTGAGCCTGGGCGTGCAGAGCTTCGTGGCCGAGGAGGCGCGCTCGGCCGTGCGGCCGCAGAAGCGCGCGGAGGTGGAGGCGGCCCTGTCCCGGATCCGGGACGCGGCGATCCCGGTCCTGAACATCGACCTGATCTACGGGATCGACGGCCAGACCGAGGACAGCTGGCGGTACTCGCTCGACGCGGCGCTGGCCTGGGAACCGGAGGAGCTGTACCTGTATCCGCTGTACGTGCGGCCCCTGACGGGTCTGGGACGCCGGTCGGACGAGCCCACCGCGGACTGGGACGAACAGCGGCTGCGGCTCTACCGGGCCGGCCGGGACCATCTGCTGGCCGCCGGGTACGAGCAGGTGTCGATGCGGATGTTCCGCCGCCCCGGGGCCCCGGCGGCGGGCGCCGACGACTACGCCTGCCAGACGGACGGCATGGTGGGCCTGGGCTGCGGGGCCCGTTCGTACACCGCGGAGCTGCACTACTCCTTCGACTACGCGGTGGACATGCGGGAGATACGGGGCATCGTCGACGACTACGTGGGGCGGTCCGAGGCCGACTTCGCCCGGGCGGAGTACGGCCGGTGGATCGACGGCGACGAGGCCCGTCGGCGGCATCTGCTGCAGTCCCTGCTGCAGGCGGAGGGCGTGGCGGTGGCGGAGTACCGGGAGCGGTTCGGCAGCGGCCCGCGGGAGGACTTCCCGGCGGAGCTGGCGGCCTTCGCGGAGCGCGGCTGGCTCTCGGAGGCACCGGGCCTGATGCGCCTGACTCCCGAGGGCCTGGCGCATTCGGACGCCGTGGGTCCCGCGCTGTTCTCGGCGGAGGTACGGGCCGCGATGGCCGCGTACGAGCGCAAGTGACGGGCCCGGGTGCCGCACCGGCCATGGACCTGACGCTGCTCTACCGGGGTCCGCTGGCGTCCTGCGACTACGACTGCCCGTACTGCCCCTTCGCCAAGCGGCGGGACAGCCGCTCGCAGCTGACCGCGGACCGCGCGGCGCTGGAACGGTTCGCCGCGTGGGCGGCCGGGAACACGGGCGACCGCCTGTCGCTCCTGTTCACCCCGTGGGGCGAGGGCCTGGTCCGCTCCTGGTACCGGCGCGCGCTGGTGGAGCTGTCGCACCTGCCGCACATCCGCCGGGTCGCGATCCAGACCAACCTGAGCTGCCGCGTCGAGTGGACCGCCGGGGCCGATCCGGACACGCTCGCGCTGTGGTGCACGTACCACCCGGGGCAGACCCCGTACGACCGCTTCCTCGGCCGGTGCCGGGAGCTGGCGGTCCGGGGGATCCGGTTCAGCGTGGGCGTGGTCGGGCTGCCGGAGCACCTCGCGGAGGCGGGGCGGCTGCGCGCGGAGCTCCCGGCGGAGGTGTACCTGTGGGTGAACGCGGCGGAGGGCCGTACGTACACCGACGCGGAGGCCGCGGACTGGACGGCGCTGGACCCGCTCTTCGCGTACAGCCGCCACCCGCACCGCTCGGCGGGGCTGCCCTGCCGCACGGGCGAGTCGGTGGTCTCGGTCGACGGCGACGGCACGGTCCGCCGCTGCCACTTCGTGAAGGCGGAGCTGGGCAACCTCTACGACGGCTCTTACCGGGCGGCGCTGCGCCCTCGTGGCTGCCCGCTCACCGTCTGCGACTGCCACATCGGCTACGTCCACCTGGAGACGCTGCCGCTCTACGACGTCTTCGCGGGCGGCGTCCTGGAGCGGATCCCGGCGTCCGGCAAAGCGGAGGAAAATTCTTCGGCGGGGCAGCTGCGGTTCCCGCACCTGCCACTCGTGCAGCGTTAACAGGTTCTTTACGCCGCGGACCGGGTCCGGCGGGGCCCCGGACGACGGAATCCGCAGGTAGACAGCTATTGACCTGCGGATCTCGCAGAGATTGCATGTCGGCCCGGGAGCCACGGAACTACTTGCTCACCACCGCCTCGGAGGCGATACCGCTCCCGCGCTCATTCACCGCACCTGCCGATCGGAACCCCGCACGATGACTGACACGATCAGCGCCCCACAGGCCCTCGCCCCCGCCACCGGGCCCGTCCCGCAGAAGCTCAAGCGTTCCATCGGCGTCGTCGGCGGGACTCTGCTCACGCTCTCCTGCGTGACGCCTGCCTCGACCCTCTTCGTCGTCGTGCCCGACCTGTTCTCCAGCCTCGGCACCTGGACCGCCCTCACCATCGCGATCGGCTCGCTGCTCTGCATCGGCGTCGCGTTCTGCTACTCGGAGCTGGGCACCCTCATCCCCAGCGCGGGCGGCGAGTACGCCATGGTCTCCACGCTGGCCGGCCGGGTCGCGGGCTGGCTGGTGTTCGTCCTGTCCCTGCTGGTCGTCATGATCGTGCCGCCCGTGATCGCCATGGGCACGGCCGACTACCTCGCCCCGGTGATCGACATCCCGGCTCCGGTCGCGGGCGGCGGCGTGATGCTGCTGGCCACCCTCGCCGGTCTCCTCGACCTGCGGGCCAACGCCTGGATCACCGGCATCTTCCTCGTCCTGGAGGTGGTCGCCGCCGCCATGGTCGCCGTACTGGGCTTCGCGCACGGCGAGCGGGGCGCCGACGCGCTGGTGCACGGCACGGTCGCCGCCGAGGGCGGCGGCACGTCCACCGTCACCGCGATGATGGTCGTCTCCGGGCTCGCCATCGCCCTCTTCATCACCCAGGGGTTCTCGACCGCCGTCTACCTCTCGGAGGAGCTGGAGAACCCGCGGCGCAACGTCGCCCGGACCGTGCTCGCCACGCTCGCCATCTCCACCGCCGTGATCCTGGTGCCGGTCATCGCCATCACCATGGGCGCCCCGGACCTGGAAGCGCTGGCCGCGGGCGACCTCGGCGGGATGGTGACCGCCTGGTCCAACTCGGCCGTCGGCACCTTCGTGAGCCTGTGCGTCGCCCTCGCCATCGTCAACGCGGGCATCGTCATGGTCATCCAGAACTCCCGGGTGCTGTTCGCCTCCGCCCGTGACAAGGCCTGGCCCCGGCCCGTCAACAACGCCCTGTCCAAGCTCGGCCGCTTCGGCTCGCCATGGGTGGCGACCCTGCTCGTCGGTGTCCCGGGCGCGGCGATGTGCTTCGTCAACCTCGACACCCTGTACGGGGTCACCGGCGTCTCGGTGACCGGCATGTACCTGCTGGTGGCGGTGGCCGCGCTGTTCAGCCGGCGCGGGGCGCACCGCGACGCGGCCGCCTGGCGGATGCCGCTGTGGCCGGCCGTGCCGATCGCGCTGATCGCCGTACTCGCGTACATCCTGACCCAGCAGGAAACCCAGTACCTGCTGTGGACGGGCGGGATCACCGCCGCGGCCACCGTGTACTGGGCGCTGTACCTGCGGCCGCGGCGGGAGACGCGCTGGCTGGTCAGCATCCCGGAGGACGGCGAGAGCGCCGACGCGTAGGCTCCGGCGCGACGCGACCGCGCGGTCCCGCACCCGGACCCTCAACTCCCCACACGGATGACGACTTTGCCGAACGGCGGGTCGGCGACGTAGCCGCGGTAGGCCGCGTGCACCTCCTCGAAGGAGTGCACGCGGCCTACCCGCGGACGGAGTTCGTGGGCGGCGACGGCCAGGTTCATGTCCTCGAACCGGTCCCGGCTGCCGACGAAGACGCGGCGGATCGTCGCCAGGCTCGACGCGTACGCCGCGTGCGAGACCTCGATCCCGGCCTTGCGGGTGCTGCCAGTGACGAGCAGGGCGATCTCGCCGTAGAGGGAACTGGCGCGCACCGACTGCTCGATGGTCTCCGGGCCGCCCGTCTCGACGACCAGGTCGGCGCCCCGGCCGTCGGTCAGCTCCTTCACCTTCGCGCCCCATTCGGGGATTCTCACGTAGTCGACGACCTCGTCGGCCCCCAGGGCCTTGAGCCGGCCGGCCTTGTCCGCGTCCGAGGTGGTCGCCACGACCCGGCAGCCCAGCAGCTTCGCGAACTGCACGGAGAAGAGGGCGACCGGGCCGGTGCCGAGGGTCAGTACGGTCCGGCCCGGCAGCAGCGGCTCGCCACCGGTCAGCGCGCTCCAGGCGGTCACCGCCGCGCACGGCAGCGTGGCCGCCTCCTCCCAGGTCAGGTGGCCGGGGACGCGTACGGCCGCCTGCTCGTCCAGTACGGCGTACTCCGCGAGCATCCCGTCGAGTGTGCAGCCGGGCTGGTCCAGGGCGTCCGGGGTGATCCGGCCGGACCGCCAACGCGGGAAGTACGTGCCGGCGACGCGGTCGCCGACCGCGAACCGGGTGACCGCCTCCCCCACCGCGACCACCTCGCCCGCGCCGTCGCTGAGCGCGACCACGCCGGGCACGGCGGGCAGCGGGTAGCGCCCGTTCAGGATCAGCAGGTCACGCCGGTTGAGCGAAGCCGCGCGCACCGCGACCACGATGTCGGCCGGTCCGGCCGGCTCCGGTACCGCGGATCCGGTGTCGCGCCGCACGATCCCCTCGATGTCACCGAACGTTTCCAGGTGGTACGCGCGCATCCCGGCCTCCAGGGCGGTGTCGTGTGTCGGCGTGTCCGTGCCGCGTCCGGCCGGTCACCGCCGATGCTCCGGGGCCGGGACACGCGCGGCAATTCCCTCCGGGGAATCGCCGGGTCCGCCGGGCAGCGGCTAGAAAGGGGTCATGGCCACCACCACCGCAGCCGCCGAGCCCTCCGCCTTCTCCCGCGAGGTGCGCAGGAGGCGGGCGCTGCGGCGCATGAGCCAGCTCGAACTGGCCACGCTCGCCGGTACGACCCAGCGCCACCTCAGCTTCATCGAGAGCGGCCGCTCGGTGCCGGGGCGGGCGATGGTGGTGCGGCTCGCCGAGTCCCTCCGGCTGACCCTGCGCGAGCGCAACTCCCTTCTTCTGGCCGCCGGTTACGCGCCCGCGTACGCCGAGTCGCCGCGCGACGGCTCGGCCGTCGAACCGGCCATGAGGGCCCTGGGCTCCATCCTGACCGGGCATCTGCCGTATCCGGCGGTGGTCTGCGGGGCGCGGGGCGAACTCGTGCTGGCGAACCCCGCGTTCGAGGTGCTCACCGAGGGCGCCGCCGCGCACCTGCTCGCTCCTCCGGTGAACGTACTGCGCCTCGCACTGCACCCCGAGGGCATGGCACCGCGCGTGGTGAACCTGGCGGCGTGGGGGCGGCACATCGTGGAGAACCTGCGCGTACGGGCCCTGGCCCATCCCGATCCCGAGCTCGACCTGCTCCTGGCCGAACTGCGCGGCTACCTGCCGGCGCCGGCGCCGCCCGGGCCGGACCACCTCGGCTTCGCCGTGCCGCTGCGGCTGCGCACCGAGGGCGGGGAGCTACGGCTGCTGACCACCCTGACCTCCTTCGCCACCGCCGTGGACGTCACGCTCGCCGAGCTGCACCTGGAGGCCTTCCTCCCCGCCGACCCGGCCAGCTGTGACCTGCTGCGCCGCCGCGAGGAGCACCGGACGGCCGCCGTGCGGGCCTGATCGCTCCCACCGGCCGGTCAGCCGACGCGGACGGCCTCGCCCTCGGCCAGCGTGAGGGCGGTGTTGATCAGTCCGACGTGGCTGAAGGCCTGGGGGAAGTTGCCGAGTTGCCGCCCGGCGATGGGGTCGTACTCCTCGGCGAGCAGCCCCACGTCGTTGCGTACCGACAGCAGCCGCTCGAACAGGTCCCGGGCCTCCTTCTCCCGCCCGGTCAGGTACAAGGCGTCGGCCAGCCAGAACGAGCAGGCCAGGAAGGCTCCTTCGTCGCCGGGCAGGCCGTCGACGGCGGGGCCTTCGGTGGTGTAGCGGCGGACCAGGCCGCTGCGGCCGAGCTCCTCCCGGACCGCGTCGACGGTGCCGATGACGCGCGGGTCGTCGGGCGGTAGGAAGCCGACGCGGGGAATGAGCAGGGTCGCCGCGTCGAGCTCGCCGGAGCCGTAGTACTGGGTGAAGGTGCCCCGCTCGGGGTCGTAGCCCTTCTCGCACACGTCACGGTGCACGTCGTCCCTCATGGTCCGCCAGCGCTCCAGGTCACCGGGCATCGAGGAATCGCCCTCCAGGGTGCGCACGGCCCGGTCGGCGGCGACCCAGGCCATCACCTTGGAGTGCACGAAGTGGCGGCGCGGGCCGCGCACTTCCCACAGCCCCTCGTCGGGCCGGCGCCAGTTCCGCTCCAGGAAGTCGAGCAGCGCGAGCTGGATCTGCCACGCGTGGCGCTCGGAGGCCAGCCCGGAGGCCCGCGCGAGGTACAGGGAGTCGATGACCTCGCCGTACACGTCGAGCTGGAGCTGGTCGACCGCCGCGTTGCCGACGCGTACGGGGGCGGAGGAGGCGTAGCCGCGCAGCCACGGCAGGTCGGTCTCGGGGATCCTGCGCTCGCCGGCGATCCCGTACATGATCTGGAGGTCGGCGGGGTCGCCGGCGACCGCGCGCAGCAGCCAGGCCCGCCAGGCGCGGGCCTCGTCGTGGAATCCGGTGGACAGGAGCGAGCCGAGGGTGAGGGTGGAGTCCCGGAGCCAGCAGTAGCGGTAGTCCCAGTTGCGGACCCCGCCGATCTCCTCGGGGAGGGAAGTGCTGGCCGCGGCGACGATGCCGCCGGTCGGGGCGTAGGTGAGGGCCTTGAGGGTGATCAGGGAGCGGGCGACCGCCTCCCGGTAGGGGCCCTCGTAGCTGCACTGGGACGTCCATTGCCGCCAGTCGGCGAGGCTCTGCTCCAGCGCCGCGTACGGTTCGACGGGCTCGGGGCGCGGGTCGTGCGAGGCGTGCCAGGTGAGGACGAAGGCGACGCGCTCCCCCGCTGCGACGGTGAACTCGGAGCAGGTGCTGTTGGCCTCGCCCCAGGTGCGCACGGGCGGTTCGCTGCGCAACCAGGCGGAGTCGGGCCCGGCGATGGCGACGCGCTCCCCGTCGCTGCGGCGGACCCAGGGGACGACGTGGCCGTAGTCGAAGCGCAGGCGCAGGGTGCTGCGGACGGACACCTCGCCGGACACGCCTTCGACGATCCGCATCACATCGGGTGAGATGTCACGCTGCGGCATGAAGTCGATGACCTTGACCGTGCCGTCCTCGGTCTCCCAGTACGACTCCAGCACCATCGAGCCGTCCGCGTAGGCGCGGCGGGTGCACCGCTCGGCCGCCCCGGCGGATGCGGGCGCGATGCGCCAGTGGCCGTTCTCCTCGTCGCCGAGGAGCTTGGCGAAGCAGGCCCCGGAGTCGAATCGCGGCAGGCACAGCCAGTCGATGGACCCGTCGCGGCCAACCAGTCCACTGGTCATCAGGTCGCCGATGAGTGCGTAGTCTTCGATGGGTTGTGTCATTTGTGCGATCTTCCCCCGAATGCCCGGGGCCAATCAGGCCCCGGACACCCGCGCCCGCGTAGCTAGTTCCGTACGAGGAGCAGCGCGCCGGCGAGGACCACGCCGAGGGCGACGGCGAGGGCGCCGTGGGCCAGACGGTGGCTGCGCAGCACGGGCAGGAAGCGGTCGACGGCGTACCGGCCGGGGCCTGTGAGGGCCAGGGCCGCGGCGCCCGCCGCCAGCAGCAGTTCGTACTCGATGCCCTCGGGGGCGAAGAAGGATCCGGCGCCGTGGACGGCGATCGCGTTGATGAGGGTGCCGACGACGGCCGCGCCGGCGAGCGGGGTGAGCAGTCCGACGGCGAGGCCGAGGCCTCCCAGGGTCTCGGTCAGCCCGGCCAGGACGGCCATGGCGTCGCCCGCCGGGTAGCCGCTGGCGGTGAAGAACTGGCCGGTGCCGCTGATGCCGCCGCCTCCGAACCAGCCGAAGAGCTTCTGGGAGCCGTGGGCGGCCATGGTCAACCCGAGGACGAGGCGCAGGAGCAGCAGGCCGGCGTCGTGGGCCGGGGTCGAGAGCGAGGGGGAGGAGGTGGTGGCGGGCTGCGCGGCCGGTGCGGCGGCCTGCGGCTTCGTCGGGGCGACGGAGGGGCTGGTCATCGGGGGTTCCTTCCGGTCGTGCGGCCCGAGGGGGACGGGGCTGGGCAGGGTTGTTCAAATTCGAACCGCAGGTCTCCGACCCTAACCATTGATTCAAATTGGAACAACCCGGTAGCCTGGGGCCATGGCTGAGACGAGATGGCTGGACGACCGCGAGATGCGGGCCTGGAGCGGATTCCTGGCCGCCTCGGCCCTGGTGAACCGCCGCCTCGACCAGCAGCTGAAGGACGACTCCGGGCTCTCGCACCCCCAGTACGAGATCCTCGTACGGCTCGCCGCGGCCCCCGGACGCGAGCTGCGGATGACGGAGCTGGCCAACGGCCTGATCAACTCGAAGAGCGGCCTGACCTACCAGATCACCCAGATGGAGAAAGCCGGGCTGGTCCGCCGCCGCAGCTGCCCCTCCGACGTGCGCGGCGTCTTCGCCGTCCTCACCGAGGCCGGGAGCGCCCGGCTGGACGAGGCGGCACCCGGGCACGTGGCCACCGTCCGGGAGATCCTCGTCGACGTCCTGACCCCCGAGCAGCTCGACGCGCTCGCAGACGGGCTGGGCGAGGTCGGACGGCGCCTGCGTGAGCACGGCGCCTGAGGAAGCGGCGGACGGGCCCGGCGGGGTACGGAGACCCGCAGGGCGGGTATAGGGGCGAAATGGACGGAAAGTTCTGGCTCACGCTCGCCACGGTGGTCACCGCCGTGCTCGCGGTGGCCGCAGCGGTGCTGCTCGTACGGGTCTTCCGGGCGCGGCGGCTGCTCACCGACGCCGGGATCCCGCTGCGCGACAAGGCCCTGTTCTGGGCCGCAGTGATCTACACCGTCTCACCGGCGGACCTGATTCCGGACCCGGTCTACCTCGACGACATCGGGCTCCTGCTGCTGGCCCTGCGCTCGCTGCACGCGGCAGCGGCGGCGACCCGGCCGGCGACGGCCCGCCCCGCGAAGCCCTGACCCGCCGCACGGCCAAGGCCCGGGTCACAGGACCCCGCGGGTGCGGAACTGGACGCTGATGCGCGGCCCGACGGCCCGCGCCGACTTGGGCACCGCGTGCTCCATGGTCCGCTGACACGAGCCGCCCATGACGACGAGGTCCCCGTGGCCGAGGGCGAGGCGCAGCAGGGTGGCTCCGCCGTCGCGGGGGCGGAAGGCGAGGTCGCGGGGGTCGCCGACGGAGACGATCGCGACCATAGTGTCCTCGGTGGACGAGCGGCCGGTCCGGTCGCCGTGCCAGGCCACGCTGTCGCGGCCGTCGCGGTAGAGGCACAGCCCCGCGGTGGCGAAGGGCTCCCCGAGTTCCGCGGCGTAGTGCCCGGACAGTGCCTCGCGGGCCTCGGTGAGGGCGGCGTGCGGAAGATCCTCGCCCTCACCGTAGAAGGCGAGCAGGCGGGGCACCTCGACCTCACGCTCGTACATCTGCCGCCGCTCGGCGCGCCAGGGCACATCGGCGGCCAGCCGCTCGAAGAGCGCGTCGGAACCGGTCAGCCAGCCGGGGAGATGGTCGACCCAGGCCCCGGCACCGAGGGGGGTGCGCCGCACGCCCGCGAGCGGCCCGAGACGGATCTCGTCCCCCTGGTCGAAGAGGGAACCCTGTAGGCCCTGGGCAGCGTGCATGGCACCAGCCTAACCCCATCCATCGAACATACGCACGAATACCCGCGTGCGACGGGGCGGCAGGGCGCCGTCATCCCCGTACGAGGCCGCGCACGTTCTCGACGCTCCCGCAGTCCGCCGCCAGCTGCCGCTCCCGCTCCCGCAGGAACGCGGCTCCCAGTTCGGCCCTGCGCTCGCCGGGAACGTTCTCCCGGGCCCCGTTGAGGATCGTCCGCTCCTCCTCGTCGACGTGGTGGGAGACCGCCTTGACCAGGTCCTCCAGCCGCGCGTCCCATTCGCCGGAGCCCACCTCGTCCACTTCGAGCAGCGCCAGCAGCGCCTCGTTGCCCTCGGCGTGCTCCTCGACCCCGTGTTCCACCTCCTTGTCGTCGACGTTCCTGAAACGCTTCAGCGCGCCGTACACCTCGGCTTCCTCCGCCTCGCCGTGGGCGATGAGCAGCGCGGAGAACTTCGCGAGCGCGCCGGCCCGGTCCGCCTCCACGCTCCGCATCCGGCGGAACAGCTCCTCCATGGTGCGGTGGTCCTTGAGGATCACGGCGACGACGTCCTGGTCCTGGTCCCCGGCCATGCCACATCCCTTCCTTTCCTTGCTGAACTTCCGGTCGCCCTGCGCGTGCTCGCTGGGCGAGGATCCACACCCCGCCCCCGGCCTCCGCCCCGCGGCGATCTCAGCGCGGTTCAGGCCGGGTGGCCCGCCTCCAGGTCGCCCACGTCCTCGTACCGGAGCAGCGCGGGCACAGTGCCCTCTACCGGTGGGCACCGCTCGGCGAGCGACAGGAGGAAGCCGACGTGATCGCCGCCCACGGTGCCTCCGCCGCCCCCGACACCTCCCTCGAAGCGCCCCTCGACGCGGCCGGTGAACCAGGTGCGCACGTCCGTCAGGACCGGACTGCCCTCCAGGCCCGGCCGCCAGCCGACCCGCGCGAACTTGTCCACTCTGTCGCCGCACTCGCCACCGAAGAGCTCCGCCAGCGCCCGCTGGTCGCGGCGGAGCAGGTGCACGGTGAGGTACGGGGCCTCGCGCGCGACGCGGTAGGTGTGGTTGGCGGTGGACAGCCAGACGACGAATCGCGGCGGATGGATCGAGCACTGCGAGGCGAACCCCACCAGGCAGCCCGCCCGCTCACCGCCCGCCGCGGCCGTGACCGCGAACATCGGGCCGTCGCTCGCCTCGGCGAAGGGATCCTGCTCGGTCACGGCTCCTCCTCGTGGGGTCCGGATGCTTCCAGCCCCCTTCGGGCGGCTACCCCGCCCATCGGCGCGGAACCGCGCGGCAGCCGGGGTACCCGGGGCGGGATGTCGGCGCGCCGTCCGGTGCCCCGGCTCCCCAGGCTGTAGGGCAAGGGGTGCAGGCGCGGCGGCGAGGCTTCGGGAGGACGGATGACGTCGGTGGACCGGTCACCGGTACAGGCGCCGCCCGACGACCGGACCGCGCCCAGGACCGAACGGCGGGCCGGCCAGGGATCCGCCGTACTGGGGTGGCTGTCGACCACCGACCACAAGGTGATCGGCAACCTCTACCTGGTGACGGCCTTCGCCTTCTTCCTCTTCGCCGGGGTGCTGGCCCTGGTGATGCGGGCCGAACTCGCCCGCCCCGGGCTCCAGATCATCTCGAACCAGCAGTACAACGAGGCGTTCACCATCCACGCCACGATCATGATGCTGCTGTTCGCGACGCCGACCTTCACCGGCTTCGCCAACGCGGTCATGCCCTTGCAGATCGGCGCGCCCGATGTCGCCTTCCCCCGGCTGAACGCGTTCACCTACTGGGTGTACCTGTTCGGGGGCCTCATGGTGGTGTCAGGACTGCTGACCGCCGACGGGGCGGCGGCGTTCGGATGGTTCGCCTACGCGCCCCTCAACAGCGCCGCGTACTCCCCGGGAACCGGCCCGGACCTGTGGGCCATGGGGCTGGCGGTGTCGGGACTCAGCACGATCCTGGGGTCGGTGAACTTCATCACCACCATCGTCTGTCTGCGCGCCCCGGGCATGACCTTGTTCCGCATGCCGATCTTCACCTGGAACGTGCTCTTCACCTCCATCCTGGCGCTGCTGGCCTTTCCCGTCCTCACGGCCACACTGCTGGTCCTGGAGGCGGACAGGAAGTTCGGCGCGCACGTCTTCGACGCGGCCAACGGCGGCGCCCTGCTGTGGCAGCACCTGTTCTGGTTCTTCGGGCATCCGGAGGTCTACATCGTGGCGCTGCCGTTCTTCGGGGTGGTGAGCGAGATCCTGCCCGTCTTCAGCCGGAAGCCGATGTTCGGGTACGCGGCCCTGATCGGTGCCACGATCGCCATCACGGGCCTGTCGGCGACCGTGTGGGCGCACCACATGTTCGCTACGGGGGCCGTGCTCCTGCCCTTCTTCTCGCTGATGTCCTTCCTGATCGCCGTCCCCACGGGCGTGAAGTTCTTCAACTGGATCGGGACGATGTGGCAGGGCTCGCTCTCCTTCGAGACACCGATGCTGTGGTCCATCGGCTTCCTCGTCACCTTCCTGCTGGGCGGTCTGACCGGCGTGCTGGTCGCATCGCCGCCGCTGGACTTCCATCTGACGGACAGCTACTTCGTCGTCGCCCATCTCCACTACGTGCTCTTCGGCACGATCGTGTTCGCCACCTTCGGAGGCTTCTACTTCTGGTGGCCGAAGCTGACGGGACGGATGCTGGACGAGCGGCTCGGCAAGGTCCACTTCTGGACCCTGTTCGTCGGCTTCCAGACCACGTTCCTGGTCCAGCACTGGCTGGGCGAGGCCGGGATGCCGCGCCGGTACGCCGACTACCTCGCGAGCGACGGCTTCACCCTCCTCAACACGGTCTCCACCATCGGCTCCTTCCTCCTCGGCCTCTCGACGCTGCCCTTCCTCTACAACGTCTTCAGGACGCAGCGCCACGGCGAGCGGGTCACCGTCGACGACCCGTGGGGCTGGGGCCGTTCCCTGGAATGGGCGACGAGCTGCCCGCCACCGCGGCACAACTTCCACGCCCTGCCCCGGATCCGCTCGGAATCCCCGGCCTTCGACCTGCACCACCCGGAGGTGCCCAGTGACAGAGTGCCCAGCGAAAGAGGTACGCGGTGACAGAGGTACCCGGTGACACAGGTACCCGGTGAAGGAGGTACCCGGTGAAAGGTGAGGCCTGGCTCTTCACCGGCACGGCCCTGTTCTTCGGGGCGACCACCCTCGTCTACGGATGGTTCTCGCACGAGCCGGCGGGCACGGTGGCGCTGTGCGTCTCGTTCGTCATGTCTGGCCTCGTCTCCGCCTTCCTCTGGCGCCAGTACCGGCGCGCGGGAGAGCGTCCGGAGGACCGCGGGGAGGCCGAGGTCCGGGAGGCCGGCGGCCGCCGCGTCTTCTTCCCCGCCCGCAGCCACTTTCCCGTACTGGCGGCGGCGGGCAGCGCGTTGATCGGCCTCGGGGTGGTCCAGGGCCTGTGGCTGTGCCTCATCGGGTTCGGCGTGCTGCTGCCCGGGGTCCTGGGGTTCGCCTTCCAGAGCCTCGGCCACGAGGAGTAGCCCGAGCGGCCCGGACGGCTCACCCGTCCTCGGCGGACTCCCGCACGTCCGGTCCGGCGGTGGTCGCCGCGATCTTCCGGCGCTGTTCGGGGGTGGCGGGGTAGGGAACCCGGTCCTGGTAGTACCAGGCGCTGATCGCCGACCGCGCGCCGGCCAGCCGACGTCGCAGGGCGCCGCCGGCGGCCGCTCCGGCGGGGTCGGCGGGGTCGGCGGGGTCGGCGGGCCGCAGCGGCTCGGGCCGCTCCCTGGCGAGGACGGCGTACCGCTCGGTCGCCGTGAGGGCCCGGTGCAGCGGCTCGAAGCCGCCCTCGACGCTCTGGCTCACCAGACCGGACGCCTCCCCCTCGGTCAGCAGCCGGCGCTCGCGCGACTGGAGAGCCAGGCACAGCCGTCTGGTGAGCCAGAAGGCGGCCGCCGGCACGGCGAAGAAGGCGACGCGCAGCGTCCAGGTCAGCGCGTGCACGGGCACGTCGAAGACGAAGGCGAGGATGTCCTGGGCGCCGGCGAGGAGCAGCACGGCGTAGCAGGAGAGGGCGGCCACGCCCAGGCCGGTGCGGGCGGGACGGTCACGCGGGCGGTCGCACAGGTGCCGTTCCCCCGTCGCGCCGGTGATCCAGCGCTCGAAGAAGGGGTAGGCGTAGAGGAGCGCGAAGAGCAGGCCCGGCAGGAGGACGGCGGTCACCAGGGGATTCCACATGATCGTGTGCCCCCACAGGCGGGTTTCCACCCCTGGCATCAGCCGCAGCGCCCCTTCGAGGAATCCGACGTACCAGTCGGGCTGGGCGCCGGTGGAGACCACGTCGGCGCGGTAGGGGCCGTAGGTCCAGATGGGGTTGATCTGCGCGACGGCCCCCAGGGCCGCGAGCAGGCCGAAGACGGTGAAGAACAGCCCGGCGGACTTGGCCATGTACTGCGGGAGGAAGGGCAGGCCGACGACGTTGCGGCCGCTCCTGCCGGGCCCCGGCCAGTGGGTGTGCTTCAGGACCACGACGAGGAGGATGTGCACCGTGATCAGCCCCAGCAGCAGGCCGGGGACCAGCAGGATGTGCACGGGGTAGAGCCGGGGCACGATGTCGTCGCCGGGATACTGCCCGCCGAAGGCGAAGAAGCTCAGGTAGGTGCCGACGACCGGGACCGACAGGGTGATCCCCTGGGCGATCCTCAGCCCGGTGCCCGACAGCAGGTCGTCGGGGAGCGAGTACCCGGCGAAGCCCTCCAGCAGCGCCAGCATGAACAGCGTCACCCCCAGCAGCCAGTTGACCTCGCGCGGCCGGCGGAAGGCGCCGGTGAGGAACACCCGCAGCATGTGCGCGCCGATGGAGGCGACGAAGACCAGGGCCGCCCAGTGGTGGACCTGCCGGATCAGCAGCCCGCCGCGTACGTCGAAACTGATCCGCAGGGTGGACAGGTAGGCCTGGGACATCAGTACGCCCTGGAGCGGGCGGTACGAGCCCGTGTACGGCGTCTCCCGCATCGAGGGGTCGAAGAAGAAGGTCAGGTACACGCCGGTCAGCAGGAGCACGACGAAGCTGTACAGGGCCAGCTCGCCCAGCAGGAACGACCAGTGGTCGGGGAACACCTTGCGCATGCCCGTCCGGAGGACTTCGGAGAGCGGCAGCCGCGCGTCGAGGGCTTCGGACCCCCTCGCCACCGCCCGCCCGGCCCCGCTCCCCGGCCGCACGTTCCGCTTCGAACCAGGCACCGGCACGCACCTCCTGTGCGGACCCTCGCCCTCGGGCCGGGCAAGTCATCCGAAGTATGCACAAAACTACCGAGCGTCATGATTCGCTATCAATTCAGACACGGAGTCGTCGGCTTCGGAAAATGGGGGCAGGAAGTCCTCACCCGGCCGCCGGCCATCGGTCGAGCCCTCTGAGGAGATGTCCGTGAAGATGCTGATCAACAGCCCGGAGACCGTGGTCGCCGACGCCCTGCGCGGGATGGCGGCGGCCCATCCCGAGCTCGACGTCGACGTGGAGCGGCGGGTCGTCGTACGTCGGGACGCGCGCGCCGGCGGGCGGGTCGGAGTGGTCTCCGGGGGCGGCTCCGGGCACGAGCCGCTGCACGCGGGCTTCGTGGGGTACGGGATGCTGTCGGCCGCCTGCCCCGGGGAGGTGTTCACCTCGCCCGTGCCCGACCAGATGCTGCGGGCGGCCGAGGCGGTGGACTCCGGGCAGGGGGTGCTGTTCGTCGTCAAGAACTACACCGGGGACGTACTGAACTTCGAGATGGCCGCCGAGCTCGCAGAGGAGGACGGCCTGCGGGTCGAGCGGGTCCTGGTCAACGACGACGTCGCGGTCACGGACAGCCTGTACACGGCCGGCCGGCGCGGCACCGGGGCCACGCTCTTCGTCGAGAAGATCGCCGGGGCGGCGGCCGAGGAGGGGGCGCCGCTGGAGCGGGTCGCGGCGCTCGCCCGCCGGGTCAACGAGTCCTCGCGGAGCTTCGGCGTGGCGCTCAGCGCCTGCACCACTCCCGCCAAGGGCAGCCCGACCTTCGATCTGCCGGACGGGGAGCTGGAGCTGGGGGTCGGGATCCACGGCGAACCGGGCCGGGAGCGGCGCGCGATGATGCCGGCGCGGGAGATCGCGGAGATCACGGTGGGCGCCGTACTGGAGGAGCTGGGCCAAGCCGGCCCGGCGGACGGCCCGGTACTGGCGCTGGTCAACGGGATGGGGGCGACGCCGCTGCTGGAGCTGTACGGGTTCCACGCCGAGGTGGCGCGCGTGCTGGAGGCCCGCGGTGTGCCGGTGGCGCGGACGCTCGTGGGGAACTACGTGACCTCGCTCGACATGGCGGGGTGCTCGGTGACCCTGTGCCGGGCCGATGAGGAACTGCTGCGGCTGTGGGACGCGCCCGTGCAGACCGCGGCGCTGCGCTGGGGCCGCTGACTAAGGTGGTGTCGGACCGACCAGACGTTCGTGAGGCGAGGAGATCCGGTGCGTGACGCAGACTTCTTCCGGCGCTGGATGGCGGCCGCCGCGGCGGCGGTCGAGCAGGAGGCGGACCGGCTGACCGAGCTCGACTCGCCCATCGGCGACGCCGACCACGGGAGCAACATGCTGCGGGGCTTCATCGCCGTACGGGCGGCCCTGGACGCGGAGGCTCCGGCGACGCCGGGGGCGGTGCTGCAGCTCGCCGGGCGGACCCTGATCTCGACCGTCGGCGGCGCCTCGGGACCGCTGTACGGGACCCTGCTGCGGCGCACCGGCAAGGAGCTCGGGGAGGCCGCCGAGGTCTCCGACGACGAGCTGTGCAAGGCCTTGTACGCGGGCGTGGGCGCGGTGGCCCTGCTCGGCGGGGCGGCGCCCGGCGACAAGACGATGCTGGACGCCCTGGTGCCGGGGGTCGCCGCGCTGAACACCTCGTACCGGGCGGCCGGGGACGCGGCCGACAACGGGGCGCAGGCGACGGTACCGATGCTGGCGCGCAAGGGCCGGGCCAGCTACCTGGGCGAGCGGAGCATCGGGCACCAGGATCCGGGCGCGACCTCGTCGGCGCTGCTGCTGGGTGCGCTGGCGGACGTGGCGGACGTGGCGGGCGGTCAGCGGTGACGGGCGCGGGTTCCGGCCTGGTCGGCATCGTGCTGGTCTCGCACAGCGCGCCGGTCGCCGAGGCGGTTGCCGAGCTGGCGCGGGGCCTCGCGGTGGGCGGCCCCGATGCCCCGATGGCCCCGGTGGCGGCGGCGGGCGGAACGGCCGACGGCGGCCTCGGCACGAGCGCGGAGCGGATCCTCGCAGCCGCGCGGGAGGTGGACCGGGGCGCCGGGGTCGCCCTCCTGGCGGACCTCGGCAGCTCCGTACTGACGGTCAAGGCCCTGCTGGCGGATGACGAACTTCCTCCGGGATCCCGGCTGGTGGACGCCCCCTTCCTGGAGGGAGCGGTGGCGGCGATGGTCGCCGCCTCCGCGGGAGTCCCCCTGCCGGCGGTCGAATCCGCCGCCGCCGAGGCATACGCGTACCGCAAGGCCTGACCCTCGGGGCCGTGGCCGTGGCCGCCGGGCAGCCCGGAGCGCCGGGTCCGGTCCGCGCCCGGACCCGGGCACCACCGGAGGTTACTGGCGGCCGCGCAGGGTCTCGATCTCCCGGCGCTCGCGCTTCGTGGGGCGGCCGGCACCGCGGTCGCGGATGCCCACCACCGCGGCCTCGACGGGGGTCGGCGGCGGCGGACTCTTGTCGATCAGGCACTCGGCGGCGACCGGAGCGCCCACCCGCTTGGACACGGGCCGGCGGACCACGACGATCCGCTCGCGGCCGGCGTGGAAGAGCCGTACCTCGTCACCCGCGCGTACGGGCTGCGCGGGCTTGGCGCGCTCCCCGTTGACCCTCACGTGCCCCGCCCGGCAGGCGGTCGCCGCGGTCGAGCGGGTCTTCGTCAGGCGTACGGACCAGATCCACGCGTCCACGCGCACGGATCCCGTTTCCGTCCCTGTTCCCGATGCCTCATCAGCCATGCCCCGACTCTAGCGAGGCGGGCGCGTGACCGTGGAACGACTTTCGGCAGATGCCACAACGTGCATAGCACCTGCCAGGTAGCTAATCCCAAGAGAATTGCAAATGCGCCAGCGATGCCCATACCTTGTCGCACACGCAGTCCCGAACCCGCAGATTCACCGCACCTGCGCCGGGACCGCCCCGGTCCCGGCACCGCGCCGGCCGCCGACCCGACCGAGGAGCATCAGCCCATGTCCCCGACGCCGCACCTGACCCGCCGCCGTGCCGCTGCCGCCGCGCTGACCGCCGCTCTGCTCTTCCCGCTGGCCGCCTGCGGCGACGACGGCGGCGACAAGAAGCCCGCCGCCGACGCCTCCGCCGGAGCCTCTGCACCGGGCTCCGGCGCGCCCGGGGCGGCGAACCTCACCGTCCTCGCCGCCTCCTCCCTCACGGACGTCTTCAAGGCCGCGGGTGCCGCCTACGAGAAGGCCCACCCCGGTACGAAGGTCACGTTCTCCTTCGCCGGTTCGCAGGAGCTCGCGGCGCAGGTCAAGCAGGGCGCGCCCGCCGACGCCCTGGTCACCGCCGACACCAAGACCATGGACGGGGTGAAGGCGGAGACGGGCGAGGCCAAGGTCATCGCCAAGAACCGCCTGGTCATCGCGACCGGCAAGGGCAACCCGTTCAAGATCGCCGGTCTCAAGGACCTCGCCGACACCAAGATCAAGGTCGTGCTGGCCGCACCCGAGGTCCCGGTCGGCCGCTACAGCAAGGAGATCCTGGACAAGCAGGGCGTCACGGTGAAGCCCGTCTCCCAGGAGCCCAACGTCCGCGCCGTGCTGAGCAAGGTCGAGCTGGGCGAGGCCGACGCGGGCCTCGTCTACAAGACGGACTCCGCCAAGTCCGGCGACAAGGTCGTCGCCGTGGAGGTCCCGGACGAGCAGAACGCGGTGGCCTCCTACCCGGCCGCCACGCTGAAGCAGTCCAAGAACCCCGAGGCCGCGGCCGCGTTCGTGGCCTGGCTGAGCACCCCGGAGGCCCAGAAGATCCTCCAGGACGCCGGTTTCCAGCAGGCGTAGCAGAGGTAGGTCGGACCTCGGCCCGCCCGCCGCCGCATACCGAGGAGGGGCTGCCCGGCCCGGGGGGACGGGCAGCCCCTCCTCGCACCGCCCCCCGAGACAGGGATCTCCCCGTGAGCAGACTCCGCACCCGCACCCGGCCCCCCGTGGCCCTGGTACTGCCGGCGCTGCTCGCCGTCGCGTTCCTGCTGCTGCCGCTGATCGGCATCCTCACCCGGACCCGGTGGAGCGAGCTCGGCGCCCACCTCGGCAGCCCCGGCGTGGTCCAGGCCCTGCGCCTCTCGCTCATGGTGTCCTTCTGGGCCCTCGGCCTCTCGCTGCTCCTCGGCGTACCGCTCGCCTGGCTGCTGGCGCGTGTGGAGTTCAGGGGCAAGGCCTTCGTACGCTCGCTCGTCCTGCTCCCCATGGTGCTGCCGCCGACCGTGGGCGGTGTGGCCCTGCTGCTGGGCTTCGGCCGGCGCGGTCTGCTCGGGCCCTGGCTGGAGGGCACCTTCGGCGTCACGCTGCCGTTCCACACCTCGGGCGCCGTCGTCGCGGCCACCTTCGTGGCCATGCCGTTCCTCGTCATCAGCCTGGAAGGCGCCCTCGGCGGGCTCAGGCAGAGCTACGAGGAGACGGCCGGCTCCCTCGGCGCCTCGCCGGTCCGCGTGTTCTTCACCGTGACCCTGCCCATGGTGGCCCCCGGCCTGATAGCCGGCGCCGCCCTCACCTGGGCCCGTGCGCTCGGCGAGTTCGGCGCGACCATCACCTTCGCCGGAAACCTGCCCGGCACCACCCAGACCCTTCCGCTCCAGGTGTACCTGCTGCTCCAGGACCAGCCCGAGGCCGCCACGTCCGTCTCCCTGCTGCTCCTCGTGATCGCCATGGCCGTGCTGATCGCCCTGCGCGGCCGCTGGACGGGCACGCCCGCCCCCGCCGCCCACGGGCCCGGCGAGACGCAGGCCGCCGAGGCGCAGCCGGCGACCGACGGTCGCCCGGTACCCGCGCACTCCGGTGAACCGGGCAAGCCCGCGGCGGACGATGCCGGCCACTGGCCCCTGCACGCCACCGTCACCGGCTTCAACCGGCTCACCCTCGACGCCGGCCCCGGCACCACCATCGCCGTCGTCGGCGAGAACGGCGCCGGCAAGACCACCCTGCTGCGCGCCCTCCTCGGCCTGACCCCGCGGGCCCACGCCGAGCTCCGACTCGGCGACACCGACGTCACGGCGCTGCCCCCGCACAAGCGGCAGGTCGCCTGGGTCCCGCAGGACGGCGCACTGTTCCCGCACCTGAGCGCCCTGGCCAACACGGCGTACGGGCTGCGCGCGCGCCGGGTGCCGCGCGCCGAAGCCCGCCGGGAGGCGCAGGCCTGGCTGGACCGGCTCGGCGTCGGGCACCTCGCCCAGCGCAGGCCCGCCCAGCTCTCCGGCGGCCAGGCCCAGCGCGTGGCCCTCGCCCGCGCCCTGGCCACCCGGCCCCGGCTGCTGTTGCTGGACGAACCGCTCGCCGCCCTCGACCAGACGACGCGGGCCCGCGTCCGGCACACGCTGCGCACGCATCTGGCCGGCTTCGGCGGGGTCTGCCTCATCGTCACGCACGATCCCGTCGAGGCGGTCTCACTGGCCGACCGGGTCCTCGTCCTGGCCGACGGGCAGACCCTCCAGGACGCGCCGCCCGCCGAGGTGAGCCGGCATCCGCGCTCCCCGTGGGTGGCGCGGATGCTGGGGCGCAACGCCTGGCCGGGCACGGCGTCCACCGACGGACTCACCCTGGCGGCGGGGGGCCGGCTGGTCGTCGCCGAGACGCTGCCCGAGGGGTCTCAGGCACTCGCGATCATCGCCCCGGAGGCGGTGTCCGTTCACCGCGGCCGCCCGGGCGGCAGTCCCCGTAACGTCTGGCCGGGAACCGTACGGGAGATCACCGCGGTCGGCAGCCGGCTGCGCGTCCTGGTCGCCTCGGCCGAGGCACCCGACCTGGTCGCGGAGATCACCCCCGGCGCGGCCGCCGAACTCGGCATCGTCGACGGCGCCGAGGTGTGGACCAGCGTGAAGGCCACCGAGGTCACGCTGGTCCGCCTCTGAAGGACCTCCCTGCGGTCAGCCCGTGGCGGCGGGCGCCGGCTCGAAGCCGGACCCGTCCGACTGCCGCGGCTGCGGCCGGTCCTCCGGCGCGGTGCGCGGCCAGCGGCGGTCCGCCGCCCGCTGCACGCGTCGGCCGAGGCGCTGCATCGGCATCTCGACCAGGCGGTACATGAGGTAGCTGACGGCCAGCACGGCACCGAGGAAGATCGCCGTCCAGGCGATCCGGCCGAGCGTGGACGACGGCTGCGGCGGAACGCCCACCAGCGGTTCGATGGTGCGCAGCAGCGGGATGTGCAGCAGGTAGACCGAGAAGCTGATCGCTCCGAGCCAGGTCAGCGCCTTGGGGAAGCGCCGCCCGCGGAGGAGGAAGCCGATACCGAAGAGCGCCCAGGCGGCGAGGTAGGCGATCGACCAGGCCTTCCAGCCCGACGACCAGGTCCGGTCCAGGGCTTCGCCATGGTTGTACAGCCGGCCGACCAGCGCACCCGCGACGACGACGAAGCCGCAGGAGAGCAGGGCCGGGACCCGGGCGAGCTGACCGTGCTGCGCCCGGTACACCACGGTGCCGGCGAACATGGTCGCGAAGATCATCCAGGTTTCGAAGGCGGGGGCCCGGCTGTTGAGCGTGACCAGCACCAGGCCGACGCCGGCGAGCAGCAGGGCGCCCGTCCCGGTCAGCATGCGGTTGCCGCTGAGCACGCCGGCGAGGCCCACGAGCACGATCGGCGTCACGACCAGCAGGAGCTGACGGGTCGAGCCGAGTTCCGCGCTCACGAGCTGGGTGCCGACAGCCGTCCCGACCGCCAGGGCGACGCCTGCGAGGGCCACCGCGATCGGCCCGCTGTGCCGGTGCAGGCCGCGGGTGAAGAGGGCGGTGACGAAGAAGTAGAAGACCATCTCGTAGCAGAGCGTCCAGGTGACGTTCATGCCGTTGATGACGCCGAGCAGGTCCTGGAGCATCAGGCCGTTCGCGACCAGCGAGGCCAGGTCGTCGCCGGTGCGCAGCAGCGCGACCGAGCCGTCCCCGTCCGGCAGCATCATGATCGAGAGGACGAAGGCGGCGATCAGGGCCGGGTAGATCCGGAAGATCCGGCCGATCCAGAAGCCCCGGACGTCACCCCGCCGCTCCAGCGAGGCCGGGATGATGTAGCCGCTGACGATGAAGAAGAGCATGACGCCGAAGAGGCCCATGTCGAAGTTCCGCCAGACCATGCCCCCGAAGGGCAGCATCCTCAGCACGTCGAAGTGGTGCAGTGCCACGATCAGAGCGGCGATGCCGCGGAGCGCGTCCAGCCAGCCGAGGCGGGCACCGTGTGCGGCGGCTGGTGGGGCAGCCGTCCGCTGGGCAAGTGGGGGTATGAGCTTCACGGCAGGGACCATAGCCCACGCCCCGGCCGGGTCCCCTGCCTCGGCCAACGGGGCCGACGCCGTCCCGCCGCGATGTCGGACCCCTCGGATACGGTGCCGCCATGGTGAACTTCGTGCTGGTGGCAGGCGTTTGGCTCGGATCGTGGGCGTGGGACGAGGTGGCGGCGGAGCTGAGATCGGCCGGGCACGGCGCCCATGCCGTGACGCTGTCGGGCGTCGCCGAGCGGCAGGGCGTACCGGCCGGGCAGCAGACCCACGTCCAGGACGTCGTGGACGAGGTCGAGCGCCTCGGTCTGCGCGATGTCGTCCTGGTCGGGCACAGCTATGCGGGCATACCGGTCGGCCAGGCCGCCGAGCGGATCGGCGACCGGCTGGCCCGGGTCGTCTTCGTCGACTCCGCCGTCGCGGCGGACGGGGAGTCGTTCCTCGACGGCTGGCCGGACGGGCGGGCGATCGTGGAGGGCTCGATCTCCCGCAGCGGCGGCTTCTGGGAGCCGCAGCCCGCGCCCGACTACGCGGGCCAGGACCTCGACGCCGAGCAGGTGACGCGGATCGTGGCCCGTTCGACCCCGCATCCCGGGGCCACGCTGACCGAGCCCGCCGTGCTGGCCCGCCCGCTGGGCGAGCTCCCGGCCACGTACGTCAAGTGCCTGCTCGACGGCCCCGAGCCGAGCCCGGCGGTGGCCGAGCTGCTGACCGGCGAGCGCTGGCGGCTGGTCACGATGGACACCGGGCACTGGCCGATGTTCTCGCGCCCGGGCGAGCTGGCGCGGATCCTGCTGGCCGAGGCGGAGGCCGGGGCGTAGGGCCTGACAGGCCCGGCGGGCAGACGTCGGCCGCTGCGGGGCGGCCCCGCGAATCGCTTTGGACTCCGGTCGCGGGGCTGGCATATGTTCAGCCGTGTCCGCGCCTGTCAGCGGGCCGTTCGCATGTTCACGTGTTCCCGTGGGGGGTACTCCGTCATGTCCTTCAGCCCGCCCGGCTCACCGCCGCCGCCCGGCCAGCCGCCGTACGCCGGGGCCGCCCCGTACCCGGCCCAGCCCTACCCGGGGCAGCCGTACCCGGGGCAGCCCGTGTACCCCGGTCCGCCGCCGCCCGTCGACGTCCTGCGCTCTCCGCGGGGCCTCGCGACCGCCCTGACCGTGCTGCTGTCCGTCGCGGCCGCGGTCAACCTGCTCTCGGCCGGCGCCAACCTGTTCGCCTGGTCACTGATGAAGGACGTCATCGCGGCCCCCGGCGGGGTCCCGGAGGACACGCTCAACCTGTCGGACGTCCTCACCAGCCTGGCCGGGGGTTTCCAGCTCCTGGCGATGCTCGGCACGGCGACCGTCTTCATCATCTGGTTCCACCGCGTGCGGAGCAACGGCGAGATCTTCCGCCCCGACGCCTTCACGCTGGGGCGCGGATGGGCCATCGGCGCCTGGTTCGTCCCCGTCGGCAATCTGTTCCTCCCCTTCCGCGTCGCGCGGCAGACGTGGAAGGCCAGCACCCAGCTCGATCCCGACGGTTCCTACCGCCACGTTTCCAGCGCTCCCCTCACGGCCTGGTGGGTGGTGTGGGTCGTCGCGGCCTGCACGGACCGCGTCTTCTCCCGGATGTACAAGCTGGCCGAGACCCCCCAGGCCCTTCGCGATGCCTCCGTCGTCGGCATCGTCTCCGACCTCCTCGCCGTCGCCGCCGCCGTGCTCGCCGTCCTCTTCGTCCGCAAGCTCACGGCTCTGCAGAACGTCAAGGCCGCGCAGGGACCGTACGCCGCGGTCTGACGCGCACGGCTCACCCGGCGATCTCGCGCTCCGGGGCGGCGACGGCGAACTCGCACCACACGCATTTGCCGCCGCCCCGGGGCTCCACGCCCCAGGCGTCCGCGAGCTGATCCACCAGCATCAGCCCGCGCCCCGAGACCGCCCAGTCGCCCGCCTCGCGCCGACGAGGCAGGGCGCTGCTGGAGTCCTCGACCTCGATCCGGATCCGCCCGTCCGCCATCAGCCGCATGCCGACGTGGCCGCCGCCCTCCGTGTGGACCAGGGCGTTGGTCATCAGCTCGTCCGCCGCCAGTTCGATCTCGTCGGCCCGCTCCCGCGCCCCCCAGGCGGCCACCGCCGCCCGGATCAGGTGGCGGGCCATCGCCGGGCCCTCCGTGTCGCCCGGTTCCAGCCGCTGGCGCAGCGGACCGCCGCCGCGCCCGGCGGGCGTGCCGCGGCGGCGCAGGACGAGCAGGGCCATGTCGTCGCCGCCGCCCGCGTCGCCGACCAGGTCGCACAGCACGTCGGCGAGTTCCTCCACGTCGATCGGGCCGCTGTGGACCGCGGCCATGAACTCCCGCATCCCGCTGTCGGGGTCCGCACCGGGCCGTTCGATCAGGCCGTCCGTGCACAGCAGCAGCGTGTCGCCCGGGTGCAGCTCCAGGCTGGTGACCGGGTAGCCCGAGCCGGTCCCGGACTGCTCACGGGCCGGCAGCCCGAGGGGCAGGCCGCCGGCCACCTGGATCCGGTGGCAGCTGCCGTCCCCGCGCCGCACGACCGGGTCGAGGTGCCCGGCGCGGACCATCCTGAGCATTCCGCTGTTGAGGTCCACCTCGGCGTACGTGCACGTGGCGAACCGCTCCGTGTCCAGGTCGCGCAGAAAGGCCGAGGCCCGCGCCATCGCCGTGCCGGGGGTGTGCCCCTCCGCGATGTACGCGCGCAGCACGATGCGCAGCTGGCCCATGACGGCGGCCGCGTCCGTGTCGTGCCCCTCCACGTCCCCGATCATCACCCCGACCCGGCCCTCGCCGAGCGGGATCACGTCGTACCAGTCGCCGCCGATGTCCCGCCCCATCCGGGCGGACCGGTACCGTACGGCGATCAGCGCACCCGCCACCGCGGGGATCCGGCGGGGCAGCATGGCCCGCTGGAGCCCTTCCGCGAGGTCGTGCTCCTGCTCGAAGAGCATCGCGCGCTGGAGGCTCTGCGCGATGCCGCTGCCGAGCGCCATCAGGAGGTTCCGCTCCTCGGCGGTGAAGTGGCCGTCGCGCGTGTAGAGCAGCCCGAGTGCGCCGATGGCCCGCCCCTGGGCGATCAGCGGCAGGTAGACCCCGCTGCGGACGGACAGCGGCTCGATGTACGGCCACAGCAGCGGGTAGCGCGTCTGGAACTCCTCCCGTGAGGCGATGAAGACCGGCTGCATGGTGCGGACGGCCTCGCTCATCGGGAACCCCGCGTCGATCCGCGTGTATTCGATCTCGGGCACGTACGAGCCCAGCTGTCCCTCCGCGACCAGGTGGATGCGCCCGCCGTCGACGACGCCGAGCATCACGCTGACCGCGCCGAGGTGTCCGAGGGCCTGCGGGTCCTTGAGGATGTCGGTGACGTCGTTGACGGTGCGGGCGTGGGCGAGGATGGCCGTGGTCCGCTCGACGACACCGGTCATCCGGCGCCGCCCCTCGGCATCGTCCCCGCCGGAGCCCGGCTCGCCGGGGTCGTGGGCGGCGTCACGGAGGATCCCGATGACGCGGTACGGGCGCCCCTGCCGGTCCCGCATGATGTGCCCCTGGATGTGGATCCAGGTCCGGGTCCCGTCGCGGCGTCGGCTGCGGACGTAGGCCCCGTAGTGGCTGCGGCCGTCCTTGAGGGCCTGCGCGACCCGGGCGTCGAGCCGGGCCGCGTCGGACGGCGGGACGCGCGGGCGCAGCCCCGCGCTGGTCCCGTCGAACTCGTCCGGGCGCAGGTCAAGCACCTCGAGGGCGGTCGGATCCAGGTACATCCGCCCGCTGTCGAGGTCCCAGTCGAACGTGCCCATGCGGTTGAGCGCAAGGCTCGTATCCGGCCGCGCGGGCCAGTCGACCTCGGGGTTCTGTCCCCTCTGGGCCATGCTGCCAGGGTCTCACCCTCCCCCGTTTTTCTCCTCACGATGGACAGGCCGGGCGCCTTCCGGGCAGCCCGGACCGCCGCCCGTTCCCGTGTGTCGTGCGTGCGCGCCGTGTCGCCCACTACAACAGCCGCCGCGGCCAAGCCCCCTGGTGAGGTGCGTGCCTACGGGGACGGCGAGGCCGGCTCCGTGCTGGAAGGGGACGGCGGGGCGGGCGGACCGGAGCTCGTGGTCGCGGTCCCGGTCGGCGTAGCGGTCCGGTCCGTCAGCGCCGGCGGCGGCAACACCGTGGGTATCTCGGGCTCGTCGGTCGGCGGAATGATGTCCTCGGCGGGCGCGCCCGTGGTCTCGGCGGGCGTGCCCGTGGCTTCGGTCGGCGCGCCCGTGGTCTCGGTGGGCGCGCCCGTGGTCTCGGTGGGCGCGCCCGTGGTCCTGGTGGGCGTGGCCGTGTGTTCGGTCGGCGTACCAGTGGCTTCGGTGGGCGTGCCCGTGGCTTCGGTCGGCTTGCCCGTGGCCGCGGTGGGGGTCGCGGGCACGCCGGGCGACGTGGTGGGCGGGGAAGCGGTCACCGGCGGGCTCGGGAGCACCGGTGGCGGGACGGGCTTGTCGCGGCCCGGAGTCGGGCCGCGGCCGCGCTCGTACCAGCTGTGGTTCGCGTGGTCGTAGATCACGATCCTGTCGACGACCGTCTCGGAAGGCGCGATGACCACGACGCCCTGCGGGCGGTACGCGGCCCACGGCTGCCCGTACCGCCGCGAGTAGGGCTTGAGGGGCACCGGCGGCCCCAGCGGGTTCCCGCAGGCGCACCGCACGCGGGGCACCCCTCTGCTGTCCACCAGCACGGCCGTCCCCGCCTCGAGCACGGCCTGGTAGGGGGTCGCCACGCCGTCCTTGTAACCGTGGTTGGTAACCCGGGTGTCCATCCGCAGCTGGACCGGGGTGAGGGAGCGCAGGTACTGCGGGACGTCCGCGGGCTGGATCCCCAGGGCCGAGGCGAAGGCACTGTTCTTCGCGGGCACCGCCGCCAGCTCCTTGATCTGCTTCTCGACGTCGCAGCTGGCCAGGTCCTGGGTGCCGCCGTACAGGCCCGGCTGGGAGCCGCTGACGGAGCGGGTGTTGATGGTGCCCGTCACGGGCTCGGAGCTGGTGGGAGTGGGCCGGGGCTCCTGGACGCCCTGGGTCGTCGCCGTCGACTCGGTGAAGGGGTCCTTTCCGGCGGACCCGGCCGGCTGCAGGAAGAGCTCGCCGCCCGTGCCGGGGGTACCGCTGGGCCGGGTCAGCACCACGGCCACCGCCACCGCCGCGGCCACGGCCACGAGCGCGGCCGCCAGCCTGGGCCCGGACCGCCACCAGGGCTTCCCGGCGGGCTCGCCGTGCGGCCCGGATCCCGGGCCGGAGCCTGACCCGGAGCCGGACCCCGACCCCCGCCCGGGCCCCGGCCCCCGCCCTCCTCCGCCCGTGCCCCCAGGAGGTGAGGGCGGCGGGGCGCCCTGGCGGTCACCCGAGAGGGGCCCGGAAGGCGGGCCGGTGGGGCGTTCCGACGGTGGTGTGCCCGAAGGCTGCGTGGTCACCGATGCCCTCCTGGAAGCTTCGCAGACGAACCAGTACATATGGGCTCATCCCTAGAAGTCTCGGGACATCCGTCACTCCAGCGCACTATTGGGTGCGCCGTTCAGGTGGTGGCGGGTACCGGGGCTGCCTACGGTGACCCTGTGAGCCGTTCCTGGCGTGACGCGTTGATCGCGGTACTGGCGGGGTTCCTCGTGATGGCCGCCGAAGCCGCGGCCGGGCTGGCCTGTGCCGGTGCCGGCGATCTTCCGGACGGCGCGTTCCCGCGGGTGATCGCCGCGGTCGTCGTGATGGCGGCCGGCGGCTCGGTCGAGGTGTCCGGCGGAGCCGGCTTCCTGGTCGGGGCCGACGCCAGCCTGTCCGTGCTCCCGCTCTCGGTGAGCCTGGCCGGAGCCCTCACCGCCGCGTACTGCTTCCTGCGGCCGCTGCACCACCGGGCGGTGGCCCGGCCACGTGAACTGCTGGCCCGGGCGGGCCCGTTGGTGCTCCTCTGGCTGCTGGCCCTCACGGGGACCGCCCTCCTCGCCCGCCAGGACTTCGGTATCTCCACCGGCGACTCCCCCATCGGAGAGATCGGCGAACTCCTCGACTCCTCACCGACGGTGGGCTTCCGGGCCGACCTGCCCGCCACCCTCTTCTTCGGGCTGCTGTGGATCCTGGGCCTGTTGCTGGTCACCCTGCTGGTCTCCCGCCGCGCACCGCTCCCGGCCGGGCTGGTCCGTTTCCACACGGCGGTGCGCCCGGCGGCCTCCGCCACGGTCGTGCTGCTCCTCGCGTACGTCGTCCTCGGCATCGGGGTCGGCGTGGTCGTGGCCGCGACCCAGGGCCATGCCGCCCGGACCATGGCCGTGGTCCTGCTGGGCCTGCCGAACCTCGCCTGGGTCGCGCTCACCGTGGGCTTCGGCGGCGCCTGGGAGGGCAAGGTCGAGGGCCCGTTCGGGCTGCCGATGCCGCACCCGCTGGACCAGGTGCTGCGCGGCCCCGACCTGTCCACGCTCGACCTGGCCTCGCTCACGGAACAGGACCCACGCTGGTGGTGGCTGGTGCCGGCGGCCGCCGTCCTGCTGCTCGCCACGGGTGTGCTGGCCGCCGTACGCTCCCCCGCCCACGTCCGTGCCTGGCAGCACGCGCTGCACCTCGGCGCGGCCCTGGCCCTGGCCACCCTGACGGTCTGCCTGCTGGCCCGGGTCCATGCCCAGTTCGGCCTCACCCTGCTGGGCATCGGCGACGTGGACAGCCTCAGCGGGGAGGTCGAACTCGATCCCGTTCTGTGGCGCACGGTCGGCCTCGCCATCATCTGGGGCGCGGTGACGGGCTTCCTGGGCGCCCTCCTGGCCCGCCCCCTCCGCCGACGCGGCCGCGTCGAAGACGCAGCGCCCCCGAATCCCTAGCTGTGCTGCCCGAACACCGGCAGCGCCCACCGCGGAGGCGGTGGCGGCGGCTCCGCGGGCCCCGGCGCGTGGGCCTCCCGGGTCCGCGGGCGGGCGGCCGTCCCGGCCCGCTTGAGCGCGCCGGTGAACTCCAGGCAGGTGCTCCACCGGTCCTCCGGCGACTTGGCCAGCGCCTTCGCCAGTACCTCGTCCACCGCGCCCGGCAGCCCTGACCGCCGAGAGGTGAGCGGTGGCGGCGGATCGAACTGGTGGGCCCAGAGCAGTGCCATGTCGTCGTCCCGCTCGAAGGGCGGGCCACCGGCCAGGGTCTCGTAGACGACGCACCCGAGGCTGTACACGTCGCACCGGCCGTCCACCGGCTTCCCGGAGATCTGCTCCGGCGCCACGTAGTCCAGGGTCCCGACGAACTGCCCCACGGTCGTGAACCCGGTCAGCGACAGCGACTTCTTCGTCAGCCCGAAGTCCGTGAGGTACGCGTACTCGGGGTGGTCGCTGTCCGTCCCCTCCGCGATCAGGATGTTGCCCGGCTTCACGTCCCGGTGCACCAGGTCGTGGTCGTGTGCCGCGTCCAGCGCCGAGGCGATCTGCCCCGCGATCCGGGCGGCCGTGCCGACCGGCAGCGGGCCCGTGCGGTCCAGCATCGCCCGCAGGTCCTGGCCTGCGACGTACCGCATCGCGATGTACAGCAGCCCCTCCGTCTCCCCCGCCTCGAACACGGGCACGATGTTCGGGTGCTCGATGGCCGCTGCCACCCGCGACTCGTGCGCGAACCGCTGCCTGAAGGTGTCGTTGCGGGCCAGTTCGGGAGCCAGCAGCTTCAGTGCCACCGTCCGGTCCAGGCGCAGGTCCCGCGCCCGGTAGACGACGGCCATCCCGCCGCGGCCGATCTCGCTCTCCACCTCGTACCCGGCGATGCGCCTGCCGCGCAGGTCGGAGGGCCGCCCGCCGACCGGCTCCGACCCCATCACCCGCCCCCGTTCCCGTTCCCGTTTCCGTTCCCGGGCGTGTCCACGATGCGGGTCGGGTCGTACGCCGCCGCCCGCCCGGGCTCCGCGTCAGGCCGGGCCGCGACCACGTCGGCGGTCGGCGGACCGGACGGTACGTCTCCCGCACCGTCCGGATCCGAAGGCGCCGGCGGGTGCTCCGGCCCGGGCGCGGCCCCCGGTTCCGCGCCGACCGCGTAGGTCGCCAGGCGGGTCCCGTCCCCGTACATCCACCGTCCCGCCGTGTCGTCGTAGAGCCACACGGACTCCCCGTCGAGCACGACCCCGGCCCGCAGTCCCTTCACGGAGCGCCGGAAGGCCTCGCCGTCCGTGCGCCCCGAGGCGAGGTCGACGAAGGCCCGCCGGTAGCGATCCAGGGCGTCGGCGCTGCGCGCGAGCTGCGGGCCCGGGTCCTCGGCCCGCCCCGGCTGCCTTCCTCCCGCGGTCGGCGGCGGCTGCGGCACGGTGATCAGCAGCCGTCCGTCCACCCAGGCGGACCATCCGTTGGAGCAGAGGATCTCGCCCCAGTCCCCGCGGCGGGAGAGCAGCTGCACGGGCAGGAAGGGGTCGAGGGGCTCCGTCGGCCGGGAGACGTCGGGCTCTTCCCAGGCGGGCAGTCCCTCCTGCGGCACGACGTGGGTGGGCCGGAAGTCCAGGTCGTCGACCGGGTTCGTCATGGGCGGTCCTACTTCCGCATGATGGCGGGCTCGCGGCGGCGCAGCAGCCGGGCGACGAGCACCCCGAAGAGCACCGACAGTGCCACCAGCATGCCGACGTTGAACAGCCACACGCCGGGGCTGTGGGCGAACAGCGGGTCGTCGGTGAGCGGGCCGGGCAGGATCGCGCCCAGGTCGATGGTGCCCGCCATCGCACCGAGCGCCCAGCGCGAGGGCACGAACCAGGCCAGCTGCTCGACCACCGGCACTCCGTCCAGTTGGAGCAGCGCGCCGCAGAAGACCACCTGCACGATGGCGAGGAGGACCAGCAGCGGCATGGTGACCTCCTCCTTCGTGACCAGCGCGGAGACCAGCAGGCCGAGCATCATCGCGGTGAAGGACAGCAGCGCCACGACGAGGGTGATCTCGGCGAGGGGTGGCAGGAAGACGCCCCGCCCGCCGGGCGCGCCCAGTTTCACGCCGAAGAGGCCGACGAGCGTCAGCACCACGGCCTGGGCCACGGTGATGGCCCCCAGCACCACCACCTTGGACATCAGGTAGGCGGAACGCGAGAGCCCGACGGCGCGTTCGCGCCGGTAGATGACCCGCTCCTTGACGAGCTCGCGCACGGCGTTGGCGGCTCCGGTGAGCACGCCGCCGACGCACAGGATGAGCAGGGCGTTCATCGCCGTCTCCCGGGTGAGCGCGCCGCCGGCCAGGGCCCGGGCCATGGCTCCCATCACGAAGGGCAGCGCGATCATGATCGCGAGGAAGGTCTTGTCGGCGCTGAGCGCGGCCGCGTACCGCCGGATGAGGGTGGACAGCTGGGAGCCCCAGCTCTGGGACTTGGGCGGCGCGGCGACGAAGTCGGCCGAGGCGTGCCGGCTCTCGTCCCGGTCGTCGCCGCCCGGCCGCGGCTGCCGGGGGGCACCGTCGACGTACCGGTGGTGCAGGGGCGAGGTCGCGTACTCCCCGGCCCAGTCGCGGTCCTGCTGGTTCTCGAACGCTTCGAAGGCCTCGGGCCACTGCGTGAAGCCGAAGAAGCCCAGGGTCTCCCCGGGGGGCCCGTAGTAGGCGATCCGCCCGCCGGGGGCGAGGACGAGCAGCCGGTCGCAGACGTCGAGACTGAGCACGCTGTGGGTCACCACGATGACGGTGCGGCCGTCGTCGGCGAGGCCGCGCAGCATGTGCATCACCGAGCGGTCCATGCCGGGGTCGAGGCCGGAGGTGGGTTCGTCCAGGAAGAGCAGCGAGGGCTTGGTGAGCAGTTCCAGGGCGACGGAGACGCGTTTGCGCTGGCCGCCGGAGAGGCTGTGGATGGGCTGGCCCGCACGCTCCTGGAGGCCGAGTTCGCCGATCACCTCGTCGACCCGGGCCCGGCGTTCGGCCTTGGCGGTGTCCTGCGGGAAGCGCAGTTCGGCGGCGTAGGCGAGGGCGCGCCGGACGGTGAGCTGGGTGTGCAGGATGTCGTCCTGCGGGACGAGTCCGATGCGGCTGCGCAGTTCGGCGTAGTCGCGGTAGAGGTCGCGGCCGTCGTAGAGGACGGTGCCCCGGTCGGCGGGGCGCAGGCCGGTGAGGGCGCCCAGCAGGGTGGACTTGCCCGCTCCGCTGGGGCCGACCACGGCGAGCAGGCATTTGGCGCCGACGGGGAAGGAGACGGCGTCGAGGAGTCTCTTGCGGCCGCGGTCGACGGCGACGGTGAGGTCCTGGACGTCGAGGGAGACCTCGCCCGTGTCGACGTACTCCTGGAGCTGGTCCCCGACGAGGCAGAAGTCCGAGTGGCCGATGCCGACGATGTCTCCCTCGGCGAGGGGGGCGGCCCCGACCACCCGGGCGCCGTTGAGATAGGTGCCGTTGTGGCTGTCGAGGTCGGCGATCTCGTGCGTGCCGTCGGCGAGCGCCCGCAGTTCGGCGTGCCGACGGGAGACGACGAGGTCGTCGATGACGAGGTCGCTGTCGGGGGCGCGGCCGATACGGACGGCGGTACGGGCGAGCAGCGGGCGGATGCTGGTCGGCTGCCGGAAGGTGCCGGTCAGGGACGGGTTCGAGACCCCGGAGGGCCGGGAACCGGGCCGGGGCGGCGCGCGGTCGACGAGAACGGCGCGCGGGCCGTCCGCGGCGCTGCCGAAGCGCAGCTCGCTTCCGGGGCCGACGATCCATTCGTGGATGCGGTGGCCGTCTGCCCAGGTGCCGTTGGTGCTGCCCTCGTCCTCGACGGTCCAGTGGTCGCCGTCGGGGCGCAGGAGCGCGTGGTGCCAGGAGACGCGGGCGTCGTCGAGGCAGATCTCGCACAGGGGGTCGCGACCGACGTGATAGACCCGGCCCGGGCTCATCTCCGTGGAACCGAGGTCGGTCTCCAGGACGAGCTCGGGCGCCGTCGGCACACCGGGCCGCTGGACCATGAGCAGATTTTCCCACGATCCGGCAAGACCGGCACCGGTCCGGCATAGTCGCAGGTCAGAGGCCGCTTATGGGTAATGACAACGGTCCCCGTTGCAGCCTTTGCCGATCCCGCCGAGGTGCGCTTCACTTCACGCGTCGGAACCGAACAAACGGGGGACGCCATGACCGGGCACGACCACGCGCACGACGACACCGGCCACGCAGGCCACGGCGGGCACAGCCACGGCGTGGCCGCCGATGCCGACCGGCGCTGGCTGGCGATCGCTCTCGGCCTGATCGGCGCGTTCATGGCCGTCGAGGTGATCGTCGGCATCATGGCCAACTCGCTGGCCCTGATCTCCGATGCGGCCCACATGCTGACCGACGCCGTCTCGATCGTCCTCGCGCTGATCGCGATGCGGCTCGCCGCCCGTCCGGCGCGCGGTGGTTTCACGTACGGCCTCAAGCGGGCGGAGATACTCTCCGCCCAGGCCAACGGGCTGACCCTGATCCTGCTGGCGGTCTGGCTGGCGTACGAGGCGGTGCGGCGGCTGATGGATCCGCCGCCGGTGGAGGGCGGCCTGGTCCTGGTGACCGCGCTCGCGGGCATCGTGGTCAACGTGGCCGCGGCCTGGTGCATCTCGAAGGCGAACCGGTCCTCGCTGGCCGTCGAGGGTGCCTACCAGCACATCCTGAACGACTTGTTCGCCTTCATCGGGACGGCCGTCGCCGGTCTGATCGTGCTCACCACCGGCTTCCGGCAGGCCGACGCGATCGCCACGCTCGTGGTGGTGGTGCTGATGGTCAGGGCGGGCTACGGTCTGCTCCGCGAGTCCGGCCGGATCTTCCTGGAGGCCGCTCCGGCCCATATGGACCCGGACGCGGTGGGCGACCGGCTCGTCGCACACCCGCCGGTCACCGAGGTGCACGACCTGCACATCTGGACCATCACCTCCGGGACGGCGGCGCTCTCCGCGCACGTGCTCGTCGAGCCGGCGGGCGACTGCCACGCGGTGCGCCGGGACCTGGAGCGGATGCTGGCCGAGGAGTACGGGATCACGCACACCACCCTCCAGGTGGACCACGTACAGGACACCCTCCTTACGGTCGGCCGCGCGGGGGGCGAGGGGCCGCAGGACGCCCATTGCGCGGACGCGCACGGTCCGGTCCACCGGCAGGGCCCGCACGACCACTGAACGGCGGGGTTCGGCGGGTATCACTGAGTCCGCGCCGCGCGGGGCATACATGGACGCATGACGCACAAACGCAGTGCCGGACTGCTCCTGTTCCGCCGAACGGGCGAGGGCTCGGATCCGGGGGTCGAGGTCCTGCTCGGCCGCATGGGCGGCCCGCTGTGGGCCGGACGGGACGCCGGGGGCTGGGCCATCCCCAAGGGCGAGTACGAGCCGGACGAGACGCCGCGGGACGCGGCCCGCCGGGAGTTCACCGAGGAGATCGGGCTGCCGCCCCCGGAGGGCGAGTACCTGCCGCTGGGCGAGGTGCGGCTGTCCAGCGGGAAGCTGGTGACCATCTGGGCGGTGGAGGCGGACCTCGACCCCGCGCTGATGGTGCCCGGGACCTTCTCCATGGAGTGGCCGCCGCACTCCGGGGCCGTGCAGGAGTTCCCCGAGCTGGACCGGGTGGCCTGGTTCACCCCCCAGATGGCGGAAACCAAGCTGATGCCTCCTCAACTCCCGTTTCTGAAGCGGTTGTTGGCGCTTGTCAAGGATTGACTCGACCATTACTTGCCAACAAACCCCCCTGCATGAACATTGCACATATGACGAACGTCGTGCTGGTGGGAACCCTGGACACCAAGGGTGTGGAGTACGGCTGGCTGCGCGAGAGGCTGCTGCGCGCCGGCGTCGAAGTGACACTGGTCGATACGGGAGTGATGGGCGAGCCCCGGGTGCCCGCCGACATCCCGCGTGAAGCGGTGGCCCGGGCCGCGGGAGCTGAACTGCCGGAACTGCGCGCGGCCGCCGACCGGGGCGCGGCCGTCACCACGATGGCCCAAGGTGCGGAGGCGACCCTGTTGCGCCTGCACGCCGAGGGCCGGCTGCACGCGGTGCTCGCGATCGGCGGCAGCGGAGGCACCTCCATCGCCACCCGGGCGATGCGCGCCCTGCCGCTGGGCGTGCCGAAACTGATGGTCTCGTCCATGGCGTCGGGCGATGTCTCGCCGTACGTGGGCTCGGCGGACATCACGATGATGTACAGCGTCGTGGACATAGCGGGGATCAACAGCATCTCCGCGCCCGTCCTGGCCAACGCCGTGGAGGCGGTCGCGGGCATGGCCAAAGCCTTCGCCCGCACGGCCCCGGACACCCGCCGCGCGGCCCGGCTGGGCGCGGGCGGCCGCCCGCTGGTCGCGGCGAGCATGGCGGGCGTGACCACGACCGGCGTGGACGCGGCCCGCGAGCGGCTGACCGAACTGGGCTACGAGGTACTCGTCTTCCACGTCAGCGGCAGCGGCGGCCGCACCCTGGAGAAGCTGGCCGGCCAGGGGGTCTTCGCGGGGGTCCTCGACCTCACCCTCAGCGAGCTCGCCGACGATCTGTGCGGCGGCATCCTCACCGCCGGCCCCGACCGGCTCAGTGCGGCCGGGCTGGCCGGGATTCCGCAGGTGGTGAGCCTGGGCGCACTGGACATGGTCAAGTTCGGCCCGCTGGAGACGCTGCCCGAAAAGGTCCGCTACCGGCGGGTCCGCGTCCACAACCCGTCCATCACGGTGATCCGTACGACCGAGGCCGAGTGCGCGGAACTGGGCCGCCGGGTCGCCGCCAAACTCCGCGCGGCCACCGGCCCCACCGCGGTCTGCGTCCCCTTGCGCGGACTGTCCACGCTCGGCGCGCCGGGTGGCCCCTACCATGACCCCGACGCGGACCGGGCCCTGTTCTCGGCGCTGCGCGACGGCTTGCGGGGCAGCGCCGCCCGGCTCTACGACTACGACACCCACATCAACGACCCGGACTTCGGACGGGCGGCGGCCGACCGGCTGCACGCCATGATCGGCGCGGTGCCGGCCGCCGCCTGAGACACCCCGCACGGCCTGGAACCGGCCGTGGCGGAAACTGTGTCCCTGGGGTTGGCCGGTCGACGACCGGCCGGCCCGAGGGCACGGCGGCAGGGGGGCGGGAAGCGATGAAGGACACGCGGACGTCATGGACGGTCCCCGGTTACACGGAGGTACGGGAGCTCGGCTCGGGCGGCAGCGGCCGCGTCGTGCTCGCCGTGCACGACGGTACGGGCACGGCGGTCGCGGTGAAGTACCTCAGCGACCGGCTGCGCCAGGACCCGGCCTTCGTCGGCGAGTTCCGGGCCGAGGCCCGCCTGCTCGGCGGGCTCCGGTCGCCGTACGTGGTGGGCCTGTACGAGTACGTGGAGTCGCCCGGCGGCGCGGCCATCGTGATGGAACTGGTGGACGGCATCTCCCTGCGCGCCCTGCTGAAGCAGGCCGGGCGGGCGGACGCCGAGGCCGCGCTGGTGGTCCTGAAGGGCTCCCTGCTCGGGCTGGCGGCGGCGCACCGGGAGGGCGTGGTCCACCGCGACTACAAGCCGGAGAACGTGCTGGTCGCGGCGGACGGCTCGTCGAAGCTGGTGGACTTCGGGATCGCGGCGGGCCGCGGGACCACACCGGGCGTGGCCGGAACCCCGGCCTACATGGCGCCCGAGCAGTGGCAGGGCCGGCCGGCCTCGCCCGCGGCCGACGTCTACGCGGCGACGGCGACCTTCTTCGAGTGCCTGACCGGGCGCAAGCCGTACGACGGGGAGAACTTCGCGGAGCTCGCGGTCCAGCACATCGAGGCTCCGGTGCCGGAGACCGAGGCCCCCGAGCCCGTACGCCCGCTGATCCGACGGGGTCTGGCCAAGCAGCCGGAGCAACGGCCGGAGAACGCCGAGGCCTTCGTGACGGAGCTGGAGGGCGTGGCCCTCGCCGCGTACGGGCCGCAGTGGGAGGAGCGCGGCCAGCGCAAGCTGGCGGCGCTGGCCGCGCTGGTGCCGCTGCTGTTCCCCTCGGCGGGCGCCGCGGCGGAGGGCACCACCGCGGTGGCCACGACCACGCTGCACAGCGGATCCGGCTGGGCCCCCGGCCGGAGCGGCTGGCTAGCGGCCGGGGTGGCGCTGGTCCTGGGGGCGGCGCTGGTGCTCACCACGGACGCGATCGGCGCGGCACCGGGCGGGGCCTCGGCGCTGAGCGCGTTCGCCACGACGAGCGCGGCCCCTCCCGGGTCCGGCTCGCCGACCCCCGCCCCGGCCCCGCCGGTCTCGGCGTCCCCGTCCGCGAGCGCGAGCCCGTCGGCGTCGCCGAGTGCCTCGCCCTCGCTGTCGCCGACTCCCACGCCCTCCGCGTCCTCGGCCCCGAGCCCGACCCCGAAGCCGACGGTGAGCTGGCCGACGGCGCCGACCCCCTCTCCGACGCCCACGCCGACGCCGACCCTGAAGGTCACGAAGGTCGACGTCTCGCTCAAGCCCGGCGTGTACCGCGGCGATGCGACCGTGACGCTCGCCGCCCAGGGCACCGGGCCGGTCACCGTCGTACTGGAGTGGTTCCTGGGCAGCGGGCCGGGCGACTATTCCGTGCCCGACGGCACGGACACGGTCGTCGTCCAGGCCGGTTCGGTGGCCCCCGTGGTCCGGGCCCACACCTTCACCCGCGGCCGCGGCTGCTACGGCGGGGTCAGGGTCACCACCAAGCCCGCCGCCGGCAACAGGTCCGCGTCCGACTCGCAGTACCTGCTGCGCTGCCAGGAGGCGCCCCGATGAGCGATCCCCGCGTCCCGCAGGGCGACGACGACTACAGCGCCACCGTGCTCGGCAGCCACTGGTTCTCCGGGCCGCCGGCGGCTCCGGAGGTGACCCCCGACCGGGTCGAGGGTTCGGTGCTCCGGTTCGGGCCCGGGGTCACGGCGGCCATGCCCGCCCCGTTCCCCGTCTCCGCCACCGCCGTACGCGGCGCGGGGCGGCGGCGCGGCGCCGGGCTGCGGCGGTACACGCTGGCCGCGGTCGTCCTGCTCGCGGTCCTCGCGTACCTCGGGTGGCAGCGGTACGGGCCCGCCCTCGTCGTCCGGGACGTGGCCGTGACCACCGAGCCCGGGGGACCGGCGTGCGACACGGCGGCCGACGTGGTGGCCGTCGTACGGACCAACGGGCGCCCGGGGAACCTCACCTACCGCTGGCTCCGCAGCGACGGCACGCACTCCGAGCAGCTGACCGAGCGGGTGCCGCGCGGACAGCGGGAGGCGCGGCTGCACCTGCTGTGGACCTTCCAGGGCGCCGGGACCTACCCCGCGAAGGCCGAACTCGAACTGCTCTCGCCCGGGCGGCGCACGGCCGCGGTGGAGTTCACGTACCGGTGCCGTCTGTAGCGTCGCGGGGCAGACGGGAATGTGACGACAGGCCCTAAGCGGCCTCAGGGAAGTAGGGCACGTCCCCGAGGCCGCTTAGAACCGCGCGTGCGCGGTGATGTCCGCCTCGAACTCGCCCGTCATCGCCGGGGTCACCGTCGGCCTGCACTGCCGGACGGCTGCCAGGTAGTCCGTCGTACCCGCGCCGAGCTGCGCGGCCACCGCGCCCCGCACGCCCACCGCCTCCAGGTCCCGTTCGAAGGACACCTGTGCCGCGATCCGCGCCGCGTGCTCGATGTCGGCAGGTGTGAACAGCTCGGTCGCCGCCACCAGGGCCGATACGTCGACGTCCGCGCGCCCCGCCGTGTAGCGGGACCAGATCGCGGCGCGGGCCCCGGCGTCCGGGGTGCCGATCGGGATCAGGTAGTCGAAGCGACCCGGCCGCAGGAAGGCCGGGTCGAGGGAGCGGATGGAGTTGGTGGCGCACACCAGCAGCCGTTCGTCGCCCTCCCGGAAGCCCGGGATCAGCTTGAGCAGTTCGTTGGTCACCCCGTGGATGCCGCCGGGCTGCGCGGGCTCGGTGCGCACGGGCGCGATCTCCTCGACCTCGTCGATGAAGACGAGGACCCGTTCCAGCTCGGCTATCCGGGCGAACGCGTCGCGCAGCGCAGCGGCGAGGTTGCCCTCGCCGGCGAGGCGGGAGGGCAGCAGTTCGACGAAGGGCCAGCCGAGCCGGGAGGCGATGGCCCGGGCGAAGGTGGTCTTGCCGGTGCCGGGCGGGCCGAAGAGGGTGATGGCACGCGGCGGCCGCACGCCGTGCGCGGCGGCGCGCTCCGGTTCGGCGAGCGGCAGCACCACGCGCCGCTCGATGAGGTCCTTCTCCTTCTCCATGCCCGCGACCTTGGCCCACAGGTCGCTGGGCAGGAACCGGCCCCCGAGGTCGTCGAGGAGGCCGGCCGCCGGTCCGTGCAGCGGCTCGGTCTTCTCGAAGTAGGCGACGGCCGGCTGCCGCGTGTAGCCGGCGTTGAGGAGGCCCTCGCCGAGCAGGTCCTCCTCGGGCAGGACGTACGCGATCCGGCCGACGCGCGCCGCGACGAGCCGTCGCTCCAGCTCGACGAGCAGGGCGCTGGCCAGGCCCCGGCCGCGCCAGCCCGCGGCGATCGCGATGCGCATCACCCAGGCGCGCTCACCGGTGACGCAGGCGAGGGCCGCGCCGATCGGGACGCCCTGGTGGACGGCGACCACGCAGGGCTGCCGGCCGGTGAGGGCGCTGATGCACTCGGCGAGCGAGAAGACGGACTCCTGGCCGAGTTCGGCCGTGGTGTCGATCAGATGGACGACCGCTGCGAGATCGCTCTCGCGGTAGTCGTGGATGAGCCAGTTCACCGGGTACCGCCCCTCGTTCGTGCTCCTGCGGCGAGGCTAGGGGCGGCCGACCCGGGCGATCACGCTCCGCGGTGCACAACAGCCGAACCGGAAACCGTCCGTGTCGTCCATAGACTGGTACCTTCCGCCCACGCCCCGCACCGAGGACCAGCGCACCTTCATGGCTTCCGACATATCCTCCCCGTCCGGTGCCCGCCGCCGGCACCTCGTGTGGCTGATCCCGGTCCTGTGGACGCTGGCGCTCGGCCTGTGGGGGCTCTCCCGGCAGGACAGCGTGTGGCGGGACGAGGCGGCGACCTGGCAGGTGGCCGGGCGGTCGGCGGACGAGATCTGGGCCATGCTCGGGAACGTCGACGCCGTGCACGGGCTGTACTACCTGCTGATGCACGGCCTCTTCGAGGTGTTCGGGGCGGGTACGACGACCCTGCGGCTGCCGTCGGTGCTGGCGGTCGCCGCCGCGGCGGCGTGCGTGGGCCTGATCGGACGGCGGCTCGCCGGGTTCTGGGCGGGGCTCGGCGGCGGGCTGGCCCTGGGGCTGCTGCCGGCCGTGCAGTTCTACCTCCAGGAGGGCCGGCCGTACGCACTGGTCGCCGCCGGGGCCGGGCTGTCGACCCTGCTGCTGGTGTCGCTGCTGGAACTCCCGCCCGGTCGGCGGGCCTGGCCGCGCTGGACGGCGTACGGGATCACCGTGCTGCTGTGCGCCCTGCTGAACTGGCTGTCGCTGCTGCTCCTGCCGGCCCACGCGGCGACCCTGTGGCGGGTGCGGGCCGACCGCGGGGTGTGGCTGCGCTGGGCGGCGTACGGCGCGGGCGCGGTGGCCGGAGCGCTGCCGCTGATCCTGTTCAGCCGGGGGCAGTCCGACCAGGTGTCGTGGATACCGCCGCTGACCTGGCACATGCTGATCGGGCCGGGGATCCTGTTCGCGATCGGCGGCCTGTGCGCGTGGGCGGACCGGCCTCGTGCGGGCCGGCTGTCTGCGGCGGCGGTCGGGCTGCCGCTGCTGGCGGTGCCCCAGCTCGGGCTGGTGGGACTTTCGCTGGTCCAGCCGCTGTTCCTGGACCGGTACGTGCTGTTCAGCATGCTGGGTCTGGCCCTGCTGATCGGCGCCGCCCTAGGCGCTGCCGTACGGGCCACCGCGCCCCGGTTCCCGAAGGCCGCGGGCCTGCTGGTGCCGGGAGTGGTGGGGGTCGCGGTGCTGGCCCTGCTGCCGGTCGAACTGGGCAAGCGGGCCCCGGCGAGCCGGGTCGACGACGTCCTGGCGGTGGCCGGCGAGGTGGCGCGGCTGAAGCAGGACGGGGACGCGGTGCTGTTCGTACCGGCCGCGCGGCGGGACACCGCGCTGGTCTCCCCCGGCGCGTTCACGGGCCTGGCGGACGTGGCGCTGGCCGAGACGCCGGTGGCCTCGGCGACGCTCAAGGGCGAGGAGGCCGATCCCGCGCGGATCCGGGCGGCGCTGCTCGCACAGCGGCGGGTGCTGCTGGTGACGGACGCGGCGAAGGTCGCGAAGGCGCCGTCGGCGGAGCGGGACAAAGCGAAGGCCGCGGTGCTGCGGGAGCGGTTCACTGTGGTCGAGGACCGGCAGGTCCGGGGCCGCCGGGTGACGGTGTACGAGCGGCGCCCGTAGCGGACAGTTCAGTGCGAACGGCCCGGATGAGACTTGTCCGGCCGTGACCCGAGTTTCACATCATGTTCACGGGATTCACAGGGTATTCATACGGAATACCTCCCTCCGGACACAGGTTCGGCAGGCAGGGTCGGAACATGATCCACCGGATGCTTCCTCGACCGGCCCGCCGCACCCGTGCGCGGCGGGCATCCAGGATCCTGCTGGCGCTGGCCGCGATGGCCGCGCTGATCAGCGTGGACGTCCCCGACGCCGAGACCGGTCCCCCGTTCGGAGTCACCGCGCAGGCCCTGCCCGGCGCCTCGGCGGACCGGGTCGGCGCGCTCTTCTCGGGGGGCGGGCTCGACGACGGGCACTTCTGTACCGCGGCGGTGGTGCACAGCGACGACCGCGATGTGATCGCCACCGCCGCGCACTGCCTGGGCAACCCGGACACCACCGTCTTCGCACCGGGCTACCGGGACGGCGAGGCCCCGTACGGCGTGTGGAAGGTGACCGGTGTCCACGTCGCCCCGGGCTGGACGGACGGCGAGAACCCGGACGACGACATCGCCTTCGCGACGGTGGCCCCGGTGGACGAGGGGCGGTCGGGTGCTGTCGAGGACCTCGTGGGCGGCTTCCAGGTCGCCGCGGAGCAGCCCGCCGACGCCACGGTGACGGTCATCGGGTACCCGAGCACCGACGAGACCCCGCTGCGTTGCGCCAACACCACCAGCCTGTTCTCGGACACCCAGCGGCGCATCGAGTGCCCGGACCTCAGCGGCGGCACCAGCGGCAGCCCCTGGCTGGTGCACGGCGCCCTGGCCGGGGTGCTCGGCGGCTACGAGGGCGGCGGCGCCGTCCCGGAGGTCTCGTACAGCGCGGTGATGGACGACCAGGCCGTGGAGCTCTACCGCGAGGCGGCGGACGCGGACTGACGCCCCTGCCCGATCCGGGCCGGGCCGGCCCGGACCGGCCCGCAGGACGGACTCAGGCGTCGGCGGACTGACCCTCGAGGTCGGCGGCGGGGGCCTCGAACCAGGTCGGCTCGTCGCGGAGGGCCTGGTGGATGCGGTCCAGGGCGAACCGTTCCAGCGGGGGGAGCGCGTCCACGTCGAACCAGGCCACCTCCAGCGACTCGCTGTCATTCGCCCGGGCCTCGCCGCCGGTCGCCCGGCAGCGGAAGGTGATGTCCTGGAACTGGCAGACGTCACCGTTGGGGTAGGTGATCGGCTCCAGCATCTGTACGAGGACCACCCGCTCGGGGACGCACCGCACGGCCGTCTCCTCGTACACCTCGCGCACGGCGGTCTCGGCGGGCTGCTCCCCCGGCTCGGCGATCCCGCCGACCACGGACCACCGCCCGGTGTCGGAGCGCCGGCCGAGCAGCACCCGGCCCCGGTCGTCGAGGACGATGGCCGTGACCCCGGGCAGCAGAAGCAGCCGGTGACCGGCGGTGGCACGGATGTCGCGGATGAATTCCGGAGTGGTCATGCCCCGACCCTACGAGGCCGGGGCGGCGACCCCCTCGTCAGGCAGCCCGGGGCGCGCGAATCCGGCGGGTCAGGACCCAGCCGAGCCCGCCCGCGGCGAGGAGGAGCAGCGCGTACTCGGGCAGCGGTCCCACGACGGTGGCCGGGGTACGGGTGGAGCGCAGCGGGATCTCGGCGACCAGCGCGTCGGCGGTGAACATCTGCGTCTGCTGCACGACCTTTCCGTCGGGACGGATCACCGCGCTCACCCCGCTGGTGACGGGCACGAGGACGGTGCGGCTGTGCTCGACGGCGCGGATCCGGTCCATGGCGAGCTGCTGGTAGGTCATCTGGGTCCGGCCGAACGTGGCGTTGTTGCTGGGTACGGCGATCACCTGGGCGCCGTCCCGGACGGTGGAGCGGACGGCGTCATCGAAGGCGGCCTCGAAGCAAGTGACCATGCCAACGCCGCTGCCGGCCATGTCGAAGACGCCGGGGTCCTTGCCGGGCCCGAAGTCGCGGCGCACCCGGTCCACGTCCGAGCTGAAGAGCCGGACGAAGGAGCGCATCGGGATGCGCTCGCCGAAGGGCTGGATCTTCCGCTTGTCGTACGTCTCGGTGGGGCCGCCCACCGGGTCCCAGAGGATCACCGTGTTGCGCAGCGGGCCGGTCTCCGGGGCCACGACGGCGCCGATGGCGACGGGCACGCCGATGGCCTTGACCGCCGTGTCGATGGCTTCGTACGCGTCGGGCTCGGCGTACGGGTCCAGGTCGGAGGAGTTCTCCGGCCAGACGACGAAGTCGGGCTTCGGGGCGCGGCCCGCCTTGACGTCACCGGCGAGCTGAATGGTCCGGTTGACGTGGTTGTCCAGGACCTGGCGGCGCTGGGCGTTGAAGTCGAAGCCCAGGCGCGGCACGTTGCCCTGGATGACGGCGGCCACCGCGGTGCCGTCCTCGGCCGCGTCGGAGACCAGGGGCCGGACTGCGAGGCCGGCGCCGATGGGCACGGCGACGGTGAGCGCGGCCAGGGCCGCGGTGGCGCGCCGGGGGCGGTCGAGGGCGACGCGCAGGGCCGCGTAGAGGCCGAATCCGCAGAGGGCCACGGCGAAGGAGAGCAGCGGGGTGCCGCCGAGGGCGGCGATCGGGGTGAAGACGCCGTCGGCCTGGCCGAAGGCGAGTTTGCCCCAGGGGAACCCGCCGAAGGGGGCCCGGGCGCGCAGGGCCTCGCCCGCGACCCAAACGGCGGCGGCGAACAGCGGCCAGGCCGGGAGGCGGCTGACGAGGCCGATGCCGAGGCCGGTGAGTCCGATGAAGAGGGCCTCGACGGCGGCCAGCGCAAGCCACGGCACCGGGCCGACTTCCGCGCCGGTCCAGACGAGCAGCGGCAGCAGGAAGCCGAGCCCGGCGAGGAATCCGAGGCCGAAGCCCGCCCGGGCGCGGCGGCCGTGGAGGCAGCCGGCGAGCAGGGCGAGGGCGAGGGGGGCCAGCCACCACAGGGGGCGGGGCGGGAAGCTGAGGTAGAGCAGCACCCCGGCGAGGGCGGCGAGCGCGGCGCGCAGCAGGGCGGCGCCCTTCCGTTTCGCGCCGGAGGCGGGGTGCGCCGCGGCTTCGGTCGGGACTCCGGCTGCGGGCTGCGGGGGCTCGTTCCCGGGCGCGCGGGTGACACTGCTGCTCATCTGGCGGAGTGTACGTCCCCGGGCGCCGGGCGCTGGTAAAGAGTGCCGGGCGCGGTGAAGAGTTACGGGGCGAGGGCCCGAAGGTGGACGCGGATGACCCGGACGGCGTTCTCGGCGTCGTCGACGGTGACCGTGAAGCGCTTCCCGTCGCCGAGCCTCACCTCCAGTCCCTGGCCGCGCCGGACGATGACCGCGGTGCCCTTCTCGGGGCGCCAGCGGTAACCCCAGCCACCCCACTGCTGGGGGGTGATCCGGGGGATGAACTCGGCGGACGTCACCTCCGCGAGGCGGATCCTGCGGCGCGGCAGTCCGACGTGGCCGCATCGGACTTCGATGGCCTCGGAGTCGATGGTGACCTCCACGCGGACGAAGGCGAGGGTGCCGTAGAGGATGAGCAGCCCCACCGCGAGGCAGCCGATCACGGACATGAGCAGCGGGACGATGCCGGCGGTCCAGGCGTAGTCGACGGCGAGCTCGACGCCGAGCGCCAGACAGGCCGCACCGGCGGCTGCGAGCAGCCACTGCACACGGTTGGAGGCCCGGCCCGCCCAGAGCGGACCCGGAGGGTGACCCGTCATGTGTAGCAGCGTACTCACGTTCCGCATGCGCGCCACCACCTCTCGCCCGCTCTCCGCATCGCGTCTCTGCCCGCGCTTGACCTGAACCAAACTTGAGGTTCTACGGTCCCCGGTATGACCATGCACCAGGCAGTCGAGAGCAATGTCCCCGAGCGCTACCGCACCGCGGTGGTGCCGCACATCATGGTGGCCGACGCGCCCGCCGCGATCGCGTTCTACGTCCGGGCCTTCGGCGCCGTCGAGGAGTTCAGGATCGACCGGCCCGAGGGCGGGGTGCTGCACGCCGAGATCCGGATCGGCGAGGCGGTCCTGATGCTGGGCGACACCTCCGAGGGCCCCTTCACCGCCCCTGCGGCCCTGGGCGGGACCTCGGTCGCGCTGCACGTGTTCGTACCGGACGTGGACGCGCTCGTCCGGACCGCCGTGGCGGCCGGGGCGGAGCTGGTGCAGGAGCCCGCCGACCAGTTCCACGGCGACCGGACCGCCATCCTGCGGGATCCGTCCGGGCACCTGTGGATCTTCCTGACCCACCTGGAGGAGGTCTCCCAGGAGGAGTTGACGCGCCGGCTCGCCAGGGCGTAGGCCCCGGCCGGCGCCCTGGTCCCTGCGGCCGGGGCGGCGGATCCGGGCGTCGCACGACGGCCGCGGTACTACACCTGCGGTACCACGGCCGTGGTTATCCTGGCGGCGTGAATCAGGACCGGAGGGACCGGCTGCGGGACGCGGCCATCGCCGTGCTGGCCGAGGCGGGCGGGCGCGGGCTGACGCACCGGGCCGTCGACGCGGCGGCCGCCGTACCCACGGGCACGGCCAAGAACTACTTCCCGACCCGCGACGCGCTGCTGCGGGCGGTGGCGGAGCGCTGCCTGGAGCAGTACCGGGCGCTGGCCTCCGCCCTGGCGGGGGGCGACACCGGACCGGGCGACGCGCGCGAGCTCGCGGCGCTGCTCGCGGGCCTGCTGCGGGATGTGGCGGGCCCCGGGCGGCCGCGCATGCTGGCGTACCTGGAGCTGCAGACCGAGGCGACCCGGCGGCCCTGGCTGGCCGCGCTGCTGGACCCGATCGCGGCGTCGGACTTCGCGGCGCACGCGCGGCTGCTGCGTGGGGCCGGGCTGCCGGCGGGGCCCGAGCCGACGCGTGCGCTCACCCTCGCTCTGCACGGCGCGATCCCCCACCTGCTGGCGGGCGCTCCGGACACCTTGTCGGCGGCCGGCCTGGACGACCTCGACCGCTTCACCGGCGACCTGCTGGCCGCCGTATGCGCCCGGCAGGCGCGGTGACCACCCGACTCGACCGGGCCGTGGGCGCCGTACTCGGCTCGGCGGCGGGCGACGCGCTGGGGGCGCCGTACGAGTTCGGGCCCGCGGGGCAACTGAGCGCTCGGGGCGAGGAGATGCGGGGCGGCGGCGGGTGGGATCCGGGTGAGGCGACGGACGACACGCAGATGGCGGTGCTGGTCGGCGAGTCCCTGCTGGAGCACGGAGGCCTCGAACTCCCGGACGTCTTCGGCCGGTTCCAGCGGTGGGCGGCCGGCCGGCCGAAGGACATCGGCCTCCAGACGGAGGACGTGCTGACGAACGGCGAGCCCTGGGACCTCGCGGCCGCCCTGCACTTCCAGATCAACGCCCGTGCGGCGGGCAACGGTTCGCTGATGCGCGCGGCCACCTCGGCGGTCTATTTCGCGGGCGCCGGACGCGGGGGAACCATGGAGGCGGCACGGCGGATCGCGGCACTGACGCACGGCGACCGGGCCGCCTGGGAGGGCACGGCCGTCCTGCACGAGCTGGTACGCGTGGCACTGGACGGCGCCGATCCGCTGGCCGCCCTGCCCGCGACGCTCGGCGCGGTCCACCCGGACCACCGCGAACGGTACGGCCGCGTGCTCGACCCCGCGTGGCACCCCGGCCTCGCCACCGAGTTCAACGGGGCGGTGTGGCCCTGCCTGGGCTCGGCGGTGTGGGCGCTGCGGACGACCGGCGGGTTCGCGCAGGCCGTACGGGCCGCCGTGGACCTGGGCGGGGACACCGACACCGTGGCGGCGGTGACCGGAACGCTCGCCGGGGCGCGGTACGGGGAGCGCTCGATCCCCGCGCACTGGACGGCGGCGCTGCACGTGCCGCTGCCCGGGTTCGGGGACCGGGTCCTGGACGCGGACGATCTGCGCGAGCTGGCCCGCCGGCTGGCGTCGGCCGGGCCCGGCTGAGGGTCAGCCGACGGGCGCGCCGTGGCCGACGAGCAGCCGCCCCTCCGCGTACCTGAGGGCAGCGGCGGGAAGGGTTCCCACGCGCCCGCTGCGCAGGACGGTCAGGCCGCCGGTGGCGGGCAGGGTGGGCTCGGGCCGGGCACCGATCCGGCGCAGCGCCTGGACGGCGACGGGCTCGGCGGAACCGTGGAATACCAGCTCCGCGCCCTGCGTCCGGGCGGCCAGGGCGGCTCGGATCGCGGACTCGACCAGCTCGTAGTGCGTACAGCCGAGCACCACGTCGGTGACATCGGCCGGCGTCAGGGCGGCGGCCGCGGCGACGGCGGCCCTCACGGCGTCGTCGTCGGCGGCCTCGACGGCATCGGCGAGCCCGGGGCAGGGCACTTCGGTGACGTGGACCCCGGAGGCGAACTCGCGGATCAGGCCGCGCTGGTACGGGCTGCCGGTGGTGGCGGGGGTGGCCCAGATCGCCACGCGCCCGCCCGCGGCCGCGGCGGGCTTGATCGCCGGTACGGTCCCGATGACCGGGATCCCCGGCTCCAGTTCGGCCCGCAGGGCGGGCAGGCTGTGCACGGAGGCGGTGTTGCAGGCCACGATCAGCGCGACGGGGCGGTGCGTGGCGGCGGCCCGCGCGACGTCGAGGGCCCGCCCGGTGAGGTCGGCGGGGGTCCGCGGCCCCCAGGGCATCCCGTCGGGGTCGTTGGACACGACCAGATCGGCGTCCGGCCGCAGCCGCCGCACCGCCGCGGCCGCCGCGAGGAGGCCGATTCCGGAGTCCATGAGCGCGATCTTCACCCGCTCACCTTAGTCGACGCCCCCGCCGAGCCCCCTCCCGCCCGGCCCCCGACACCTTCCCGGAGCGGGCCCGGGGGCCGCCGGGCCCACCGCCCCGCCCGCCGTCGGCGGGGCCCGCCGCACCCGGGGCTGCCGGATGCGCGACACGCCCCGCGCGGCCCGGCACACTGCGGCCATGGGCCTCCTCACCGCCGCCTGCGCGGCCTACGCCTCCCTCGCCGCCTGGCTCTGGCTCACCCTCGCCCAGGGCATGTTCTGGCGTACCGACGTCCGCCTCCCGCCGCGTAACGCCCCCGCCCGCTGGCCTTCCGTCGCCATCGTCGTCCCGGCCCGGGACGAGGCCGGGGTACTGCCCCGCAGCCTGCCCTCCCTCATCGCCCAGGACTATCCCGGCGAGGCCGAGGTCATCCTGGTCGACGACGGCAGTACGGACGGGACGGCCACCCTCGCCCTGCGCCTCGCCCGCGAGCATCCGGGGCTCCCGCTCACCGTCACCTCCCCCGGCGACCCCGCCCCCGGCTGGACCGGCAAGCTGTGGGCCCTGCGCCACGGCATCGCGCTGGCCCGCACCGCGCACGCCGCCGAGCCCGACTACCTCCTCCTCACCGACGCCGACATCGCGCACGAGCCCGACAGCCTCCGCGAGCTGGTCGCCGCCGCGACCTCCGCCGACCTCGACCTCGTCTCCCAGATGGCGCGGCTGCGTGTCGCCGGCCTCTGGGAGCGGCTCGTCGTACCCGCCTTCGTGTACTTCTTCGCACAGCTCTACCCCTTCCGCCGGATCAACCGCCCCGCCGCCCGCACCGCGGCGGCCGCCGGCGGTTGCGTCCTGCTGCGCACCGGGGCCGCCGTGCGCGCGGGCGTGCCCGACGTCATCCGCCACGCGGTCATCGACGACGTCTCGCTCGCCCGCGCGGTCCAGCGCTCCGGCGGCCGGATCTGGCTCGGGCTGGCGGAGCGGGTCGACAGCGTGCGCCCGTACCCCGCGCTCGGCGACCTGTGGCGGATGATCTCGCGCAGCGCCTACGCACAACTGCGCCACCAGCCCCTCCTGCTCGCCGGCACGGTCGCGGGCCTGGCGCTCGTGTACCTCGTACCCCCGGCGGCCCTTCTGGCCGGGCTCGCGAGCGGACGGTCGGCGATCGCGTGGGCCGGCGGTCTGGCCTGGCTGCTGATGGCCGGCACCTACCTTCCGATGCTGCGCTACTACGGGCAGTCCGCCGCCCTCGCGCCGCTGCTTCCGTTCACGGCGCTGCTGTACCTCCTCATGACCGTCGACTCGGCCGTCCAGCACTACCGGGGGCGGGGCGCGGCATGGAAGGGCCGTACCTATGCCCGTCCCAGTGACGCCTGAAACGACGAACTACTGCCCCGGACAACGTCATCCGAGGTCACCGGCTTGTGACGCTGCGTCAGCACCAAGTCGGTGCACTGCACAACCGGTAGGTACGAGTGGGACAAGCTGGGGTGGAAGTGGCGAATCGTGCACGTGAACGTCAAGTGAAAGCTGTGGCCCTGACCTGCGAATATGCAGGTCAGGACGGTGTTCGGGCCACCTCGCTATGGACCCCGTGAATTCGTGGGCTTAACTTAGGTCCCATGACCTCCCCCCGCTCCACTTATGGCGGCGGTTACTACTCCGCGCCCTCCTTCCCGGACACCCCCATCTACGACTCCCTCGTCGCCGAACGGGGCACTCCGCAGATCGCCCCGATCCGCGTCCCGGCCGCCTACGACTCCCCGAGCGCCGGGTATTCGAGCGGTGGGTACCTGCCGGCCCTCGCGTCGTCGCTGCCGGCCCTGCCCCCGGCGACGCCCCAGCAGCAGTCACCCGCGTACGGATACCCGTACCAGCAGCAGGGCGCACCGCAGCCGATGCCGCTGCAGAACGCGCCCGCCCCCTACATCCCGCAGCAGCAGCCGATGGCCGCCCGCGGGGGGTACATGCCGCAGCCCCAGCCGCAGCAGCCCCGCCCGGTCGCCACTGCCACCGGGTACGAGGCCATGCGCCCGGCCGCGCCGCGTCCGATGCAGGCTCCCGCGCCGGTGCCGGCCGCCTCGTACGAGGACCCGTACGGCCGCCCGTACCAGGGGCGCGGCTACTGACGGAGGAGCGTTAACCGCTGGGGCGGTGGAGGGGGCGGCTGGCAGGATGCCCCCATGGCGAACTTGTATGTCCAGGCGCTTCACGTCCATCCCGTCAAGTCGGTAGCGGGGACCGCTCCCGACGAGGTGGCCGTGGAGCCCTGGGGGCTGTCCGGGGACCGGCGGTGGGCGCTGGTCGATTCCGGGGGAACCGTCATAACCCAACGCCAGCAACCGCGACTTGCCCTGGCCCGTGCCCGTCCGCTCGACGGCGGCCGGATCGCGGTGTCGGCCCCCGGAATGGCGGAACTGGTCGTGGAGATGCCCGCGCCGGGTTCGCTGGAGCCGGTCCTGCTGTTCGGGAAGAAGATCGACACCGTGGTCGCGGCGAGCGCCGCGGCCGACTGGTTCAGCGCGTACCTCGGAGAACCGGCGCGGCTGGTGCACCTGGACGATCCGGCCGTACGGCGGCCCGTGGACCCGGACTACGCGCTGCCGGGCGAAACGGTGAGCCTGGCTGACGCGTACCCGCTGCTGATCACGACCCTGGCCTCGCTGGACGCGCTCAACGCGCTGATCGCGCAAGGGAACCATCCGCAGGAAGGCCCCCTGCCGATGAACCGGTTCCGCCCCAATGTGGTGGTCTCCGGCGCGGAGGCCTGGGCCGAGGACGGCTGGCGGCGCATCGCGATCGGCGACGCCGTCTTCCGCGGGGTCCGGGAGTGCGGGCGGTGCATCGTCACCACCACCGACCAGCGGACGGCGGAACGGGGCAAGGAGCCGCTGAAGACCCTTGCCGTACACCGGCGGATCGGGAAGTCGCTGGCCTTCGGACGGCAGCTGGTGCCGGTGCGGCTGGGCACGGTGCGCGTCGGCGACGAGATCCGCGTCCTGGAATGACCCGTGAACGACCTTTTGGAAATGAACTGTCTCGAATGAACTGTCGCGAATGAACCGTCGCGAATGGACTGCCTCGAATCGAGCTGCCTGGAATCGAGCTGCCTCGAATGGCCTGTCGCGCGGCTGCGTTCGGCCGCCGGAATGACACCTTCGAGGGGCTCCGTCCCCGGGCTGGAACCAACTGGTGCGACCACGCCGTTGGAGCAGTCAGGACAGGTGGACACCCGCGAGGACCGGCACGGGCTCCGGCGCATGACCAGCGCCGGGAACGGGCTCCGGATCGGGTGGCACAGGTCTCGCGCGTCCCGGAATGCGTGTCCCCGGGGCGTGCGGAAGGCTTGGGCGCGCAGGCAGGCGGAGGCAAAGGGGGTGCCGGACCGTGTGGACAGCAATGGGTGTGTGGCGTTGGCGGCGCAATCCGCTGCGCCGGCCTACCGATCTCTTCGAGGCGTGGGTGGCGTTCGCCGCGCTGGTGTGCGTCCTGCTGGTGGCTCCGGCCATCGGCTGGGTCGCGGGTGTGCAGGTCGACGGGACGCTGCAGCGGGCCGCGCGCGAGCAGCGGCAGGAGCGGCATCTCGTTCCGGCGGTGGTGGTCCGGCCGGCTCCGGAATCGGCGTCGGCTGCTGCTTCGGCGCCGCCGTCCGGCGCGTCCGCCGATCCCTCCGCTCCCTCCGCGCAGCAGACGGCTCCGCAGCGTACGCAGATCGTGGCCGCGTGGACCGCTCCCGACGGCAGCAGCCACGAGGGGACGGTGCCGGCCGCGGAGGAACCGCCGCGCCCCGGCGAGCGGTTCCGGATATGGACCGATGCGCACGGCCGGGTGGTGGGGCAGCCGCTCGACCCGTCCTCGGCCGCCGTCCACGCCGGGGTGGCGGGCCTGGCGGCCGCGATCGCAGTTGCCGTACTGGGCGAGACGGTCCGCCGACTGGTCGTACGGCGGCTCATGCATCAGCGGTACATACGGCTGGACCGCGCGTGGGCGGCGGCCGGGCCGGACTGGGGCAGGGCGGGCGCGGGCAGTTGACCTGGCAACTCACCGGCCCCGCGCGCGCTACGGTGGACCGGCCAGAGAAGACCGTCCGCATCGGCGGCGCGGCGAGCAAGAGGGTGGGGGCACGACAGCACCATGGCTCAGGGCACGGTCCAGGTGACGCACGGCGGGGCTTCGCGGTGGCGGCGCCGCTCCGGTGAGTATCCGACGCTGGCGGCGGCTCTGGCCGTCGCGGGCGACGGGGACGTGCTGTCCATCTCTCCCGGCACCTACCGGGAGAACCTGGTGCTGCACCATGCCGTCACCCTGCGCGGGCCCGAGGGCGGCCTGGGGTCGGTGCGGATCGCCCCGCTCGACGGGGTCGCGCTGACCGTGCGCGCCTCTGCCGTGGTCCAGGACCTGCACCTGGAGGGCCAGGACCGGGCCGCTCCCGCACTGCTGGTGGAGGACGGCGCCCCCGAGCTCACCGATCTGCGGGTCAGCACGCGGTCGGCCGCCGGCATCGAGGTACGCGGCAGCGGGGCCCGGCCCCTGGTCCGGCGGTGCACGGTGGAGAATCCGAGCGGGGTCGGGATCGCCGTACTGGACGGCGGCGGCGGAGTGTTCGAGGAGTGCGAGGTCGTGGCCGCCGGGCAGACCGGGATCTCGGTGCGCGGCGGCGGCCGCCCCCGGCTGGAGCGCTGCCGGATCCACCACGCCACGGGCACGGGCATCGGGGTCACGGGCGAGGGTTCGGGCCTGGAGGCGCTGGGCTGCGAGGTGTACGAGATCAAGGGCTCCGGCGTGCAGATCGCGGCCCGCGCCACGGCCCGGCTGACGGACTGCGCGGTGCACCGCACCACGGCCGACGGGGTCACCCTCGACACCGACGCGGTGCTCACCCTGGCCGGCTGCGACATCCACGACATCCCGGAGAACGCGGTCGACCTGCGGTCCCGTTCGGTGCTCACCCTCAGCCGCACCACGGTGCGCCGCTTCGGCCGCAACGGCCTGTCGGTGTGGGACCCGGGGACCAGGGTCGACGCCGAGTCCTGCGAGATCCACGACAGCACGGGCGACTATCCGGCGGTGTGGATCAGCGACGGCGCCGCCGTGTCGCTCGACTCCTGCCGGGTCCACGACGTGCCGGACGCGCTGTTCGTACTGGACCGGGGTTCGCGTGTGGACGTGGTCGACAGCGATCTGTCCCAGGTGCGCAACACCGCGGTGTCGGTGAGCGACGGGGCCACGGCGCAGCTCGACGACTGCCGGATCCGCGAAGCGGCCACCGGGGCATGGTTCCGCGACCACGGCAGCGGGGGCACCCTCGCCAACTGCACCATCGACGCCGTGCAGACCGGCGTGATCGTCACGAAGGGCGCCGACCCCACCCTGGAGCGGTGCACGGTCACCTCCCCCGCCGAGGCCGGGTTCTACGTGTCGGCGGGCGGCCGCGGCACCTTCACGGCCTGCCGGGTGACGGGCAGTTCCGGTTTCGGCTTCCACGTCCTCGACGGCTGCCGCACCACCCTGGCGCGCTGTCACACCGAGCGCTGCGCGCGCGGCGGGTACGAGTTCCCGGAGACCGGGCCGGTCGCCGAGGACTGCACCGGCGACGAGTCCGCCGCCCGCCCGGCGGCCCAGGCAGCCGCGGGCGGCGCGTTCGCCGGGGCGCACGCGGGGATCCGTACGGACGCGGCCGGGCAGAGTCCCGTACTCCGGGCGGCGGAGGTACCGGCGGCGCGGCCCGCCGACCGGCCCGACGGCGGGGCCGCGCCGACGGCTGCGGCCACGGCTGCGCCCGCCCGGGGCTCGGGTGAGGTGCTGGGCCAGCTCGACGCGCTGGTCGGCCTCGACAGCGTCAAGCGCGAGGTGCGCGCGCTCACCGACATGATCGAGGTGGGCCGGCGACGGCAGCAGGCGGGCCTGAAGGCCGCGTCGGTACGCCGGCACCTGGTCTTCACCGGCTCCCCGGGCACGGGCAAGACCACGGTCGCCCGGCTGTACGGGGAGATCCTCGCCTCCCTCGGCGTGCTGGAGCGCGGGCACCTGGTCGAGGTGTCCCGCGTGGACCTGGTCGGCGAGCACATCGGCTCCACCGCGATCCGTACGCAGGAGGCCTTCGACCGGGCGCGCGGCGGGGTGCTGTTCATCGACGAGGCGTACGCGCTGGCGCCCGAGGACTCCGGCCGGGACTTCGGCCGCGAGGCGATCGACACCCTGGTCAAGCTGATGGAGGACCACCGCGAGGCGGTGGTGGTGATCGTCGCCGGGTACACGGCGGAGATGGAGCGCTTCCTGACCGTGAACCCGGGAGTGGCCTCACGGTTCTCCCGGACCATCACCTTCGGCGACTACGGGCCGGGGGAACTGCTGCGGATCGTCGAGCAGCAGGCGGAGGAGCACGAGTACCAGCTCGGGGAGGGCACCTCCGAGGCGCTGCTGACGTACTTCACGGAGCTGCCGAAGGGACCGGCCTTCGGCAACGGCCGCACGGCTCGCCAGACCTTCGAGTCGATGGTGGAGCGGCACGCGGGGCGGGTGGCCCAGCTGTCGGAGCCGAGCAAGGACGAACTCACCCTGCTGTTCCCGGCGGATCTGCCGGGGCAGCCCGCGCCTTGTTGAGGCCCTGACCCGGTACTCCCCCGGCCGCCTCCCCCGGACTCCGTCCGGGGGGACCCCCGGGGCGGGGCACCCAGGCCCGTGCCGCGGTGTTCAGGCGCGCGAGCAGGGCGTCGCGTTCGGCGGCGAAGGACGGATCCGCCTGGTAGTCGGAGTGGCCGAGGATCGGCGCGGGCAACGGGTGGCGGGCACTGCGGCCGTAGGCGATCGGGTCGGCCAGCGGGCCGCGGTCCACGCCCTCCTGGGTGCCGGGGAACACCGCGCCGCCGATGGGGTCGGTGGCCCGCCACAGGTTGCGCCAGCAGTCGACCTCCCGGTGCAGCGCGGTGAGCGGGCCGGGGCCGAAGTAGGCGGGGAACCAGCGGCCGTAGAGGCGGCCGAGCGGGGAGCCGTAGGTGAGCAGGGCGACCCGGCGGCGGACGGGCGGCGGCAACTGCCAGACGGCGGCCGCGGCGAGCACACTGCCCTGGGAGTGGCCGGAGATCACCAGACGGCCGCCGGTGCGGCCGGTCCAGCCGGTCATCCGCCAGGTCAGGTCGGGGACGGCGCGCTCGGCGTAGCAGGGCGGTGCGAAGGGGTGGGCGGCGCGCGGCCAGAAGGTGCCGACGTCCCACAGGATTCCTATGGTGCGGCGGGCGGCGGGGTCGCGGTAGGCGCGGCGGCCCCAGGTGACGAAGAGGACGAATCCGAAGCCTATGAGCCAGGACCCGGTGTCCTGGGCGGCGCGGGCGGCGCTCTCCAGGAGCGGCCCGGTCCCGCGGGCCGCCTCGCCCGGGACCCGCCCGCTGAACCAGGCTCCGGCGAGCGCGCCCGCGCCGAGCAGGAGGGTGATCCCGGAGACGGCCGCCACGAACCACGGCGCGGAGTCGGTGAGCGCGGCGGCGGCCCGGGCCCCGGCGATCCGGCGGCTGCGGGCCTGATCGGGCGTCTCCCCCGGGTACTCGGCGGCGACCGTCGCGGCGAGCCGGCGCCGGACCAGGACTCCGCGCCCCGCGAACCAGGCGGCGAGCAGGGCCAGTACGAGCAGCAGCGGCGGCAGCACGGCGGCCTGCCACGACAGCAGTACGGGCGGCCCGGGCAGCGGCGCCCCGGCCATGCCGGGGGTGGCTCCCCCGTCCAGCCAGTCGGCGACGCGCTGGGCGACCCCGCCGGACATCACCCCGCCGAGCGCGCAGCCGAGCATGGCGACGGCCGGCCCGCCGAGGCCGTGCAGGGCGGCGGCCGGGTCGGGGGCCCGGCGGTGGAGGTACGCGGCGACGCCGGTGAGGGCGAGCACGCAGACGCCCTGGCCCAGCATGAGGATCCCGAAGGCGAAGTCCCCGGGAAGCCGCCCGGCGGAGGTCCAGCCGGGGCGCGGCCAGCAGGCGTACAGGAGGACGGCGGCGAGGAGGGCGAGGGCGGCGCCCGGCAGCAGGGTGACGGCGGCCCGGTCGAGCCGGTGGTCGGGCCGGGCCTCGGTGCGGCCTCGCCGGATGACGACCCACGCCACGGTGAGTCCCCCGGCGACGAGCAGCGACTGGGCGGCACAGCCCAGGACTTCGAGTACGGCGGAACCGGCGCGGCGGTCGTAACGGGCGGTGGGGGCGGTGACGGCCGCGGCCACGGTGAGCAGCCCGGCGGCGGTGTGCGCGGCGCGCAGGCGGGCCACGAGCCGCCGCCCGTACCAGAATCCGGGGCGGCCGAGCGCGGGCGCGGTGTCCGACGCGGTGTCCGGGTCGACGGCGCCGGCGGGCGGCGGCTGGGACTCGTAGGCACTCCACGTACGGTTCGACAGGAACCAGAGCAGCCCGGTCAGCGCGGCGGGGACCAGGGCCGCGAGGGCCAGGCGGCGCCCGGGCAGGGCCCACCAGCCGCCTCCGGGCGCGAGGAAGCGGAGCCAGGACCGGGAGCCGGCGCAGGTGCCGGAGCCCGCGCACTGCCAGGCGAACAGGTCGAGCGCGACCTCGCAGGCGGCCGCGATCAGCAGCACGGTCAGGCTGAGCGCGAGGATCCGTACGAGCACCCCGTACGTGCGAACCGTGCGCGGCGCGGGGTCGGCGGCGGGCGTGGCCGGGCGGGCCCAGTGGGCGAGGTTGGCCACCATGAAGGGCAGGAGCAGCAGCCACAGGGCGCGGGCGCCGTTGCCCGAGGTGAGCCGGGACCAGCAGTAGGCCTCGGGGACGGGCCGCCCGGGGTAGCGCTCGGGGTGGGTTTCGGCGTCGGCGTCCTCGGTGCGGCGGAAGACGGCCGCGGTGGAGTCGCCGGTGACGCGCACGGTGCGCGGGTCGCCGAGCAGCTCGGCGGGAGCGGCGCCGGCGACGCCGTGGACCAGGAGTTCCAGGGCGAGGGGCGGTACGGGGGCCAGGGGCGGGTCGGAGGCGAGGGGCGGTTCGGGAGTCAGGGACGGTTCGGGGCTGGGGGCATCCGGCAAAGCGGCCTCCGCTCGCGGGGCGTGATCGGCGCGGTTCCAGCATCCCGCGCGGCGGACCGACTGCCCAGCCCCCGCGCCGCGGGTTTCACCCTCGGGGCGGACTTCTGACTGATAGTCAGCTAGGGTCGCTCGTGTTCCGTGCGTGCGTTCCGCATACCGCCCCAGGGGGTAACGCCATGGCTCTGCGCCGACTCCGCCCGGTGGGGCTGGACTTCATCGAGGACGCGCCCGTACGACTGGTCTTCGCCGCGCGAGCCACCGCAGCACCCGAGGCCGTGTACGGGGCACTGGCGGCGGAGGTCGAGGGCTGGCCGCGGTGGTTCGGGGCCGTCACCCTGGCCCGCCCCACGCACGGCGGCGCGGGCCGCGAGATCAAGCTGGTGGGCGGGGTGCGCTTCCAGGAGACGATCATGGCCGCGGACCCCGAGCGGCGGTACGCGTACCGGGTCGACGAGACCAACGCCCCTGGAGTCCGCGCCCTCTTGGAGGAGTGGCGGCTGACCCCCGACGGCTCGGGCACGCACGTCCGCTGGACCTTCGCCGCGGACGGGCCCGCCCTCTTCCGGCTGGCCCTCACCGCCGCCCGCCCGGGCCTGGGCCACTCCTTCCGTACGGCGGTCCGTACGCTCGACGGCCGCCTCACCGGACGGCGCGGGGCGGATCAGTAGTCGCCGCCCGCTCCCATCACCCGGTGCTCCCGGGCGAGGTCTCCGTAGCCTCCCGCGCCCCACACCGTCGCCCGGAACTCCCGCAGGGACATCGCCGGACCCCCGGCGAAGTGGACCACCGCGCAGCGCGCGCAGCACCAGCCGCGGGACCAGACCTCCTCGGCGGCGTCCCGGCCGGCGGCGATCCGCGCCCGGAAGGCACGTTGGATCCGTACGGCCGAGAGGATGAGCAGGGCCGCCCCGAGCAGCGCGAACGCCGAGATCCACCCGAGGAACAGGAGACCGGCCGCGGGCTCGGGCGGGGCTTCCCCATGGGCGCCGCCCCAGAGTTGGAGCGACCCCTGGGGCCCGCTCTTGGGCGGGTCGGCGAACCACTTCCCGCCCGTCGCCCCGCCGACGAACGTGCCGATCGACACCAGGATCAGCAGCACGCTCAGAGCGGCCCGCCCGGCGGTCACCGGCGCGGGCGGGGTCGCGGCCAGCGCTGCCGCCAGCCGGGGGACGACCTCCCGGGTGTGGACGCTCCGGTCGTCACCGCGGGTGCCGCCCTGCTCGAGCCGGCTGTGCCCGCTGAGGCAGACGGCGGGGACGGCGCGCACCTCGTCGGAGCGCAGGCAGCTCGGACACTCCAACGGCGACGCCTGCACCCCGCTCCCGTCCCCCGTGCCCGTGCCCGAATCCGTCTGGGCCCGCGTACGCGCGTCCCGCTCCGGCCTGTTGTACGCAATGCCCGCCATGGCTCCCCCCGAAGCTCCGCCGTGATCGAAGTCCGCACAGCGTAGCCAGCGAACTGCGGCTCGAACAGGGCGGGTTCACGCTGCGGGGCGCCCGCGTCAGGCGGTGGGCTCGCGCCAGACCCCGGTCGCCAGCAGCGTCTCGATCGTGTGCGCGTACGGGGCGATGTCGAGCCCCTGCGACGCCAGCCACGCGTCGGAGTAGTACTTGTCGAGGTAGCGGTCGCCCGGGTCGCAGAGGAGGGTGACGACACTGCCCGTACGGCCCTCGGCCACCATCTCCGAGATGATCTTGAGTGCGCTCCACAGGCCGGTTCCGGTCGAGCCGCCCGCCTTGCGCCCTATCGCCGTCTCCAGCGCGCGGCACGCGGCGACGCTCGCCGCGTCCGGGACCTTCATCATCCGGTCGATGGCGCCGGGGACGAAGCTCGGCTCCATGCGCGGCCGGCCGATGCCCTCGATGCGCGAGCCGCAATCGCTGCTCGCGTGCGGGTCGTTGTTGGTCCAGCCGTCGAAGAAACAGGAGTTCTCCGGGTCCGGGACGCAGATGCGGGTGTCGTGCTGCATGTAGTGCACGTAGCGCGCGATGGTCGCGGAGGTGCCGCCGGTGCCGGCGGTGGCCACGATCCAGGCGGGCTCGGGGAAACGTTCCAGCCGCAGCTGCTGGTACATCGATTCGGCGATGTTGTTGTTGCCGCGCCAGTCGGTGGCCCGCTCCGCGTAGGTGAACTGGTCCATGTAGTGGCCGCCGGTACGAGCCGCCAGTTGCGCCGATTCCTCGTACATCTTCATCGAGTCGTCCACGAAGTGGCATTCGCCGCCGTGGAATTCGATGAGCCGGCACTTCTCCGGGCTGGTCGTGCGCGGCATGACGGCGATGAACGGGACGCCGATCAGCTTGGCGAAGTACGCCTCGGAGACGGCCGTCGAACCGGACGAGGCCTCGATGACCGGGCGGCCGGGGCGGATCCAGCCGTTGCACAGCGCGTAGAGGAACAGCGAGCGGGCGAGGCGGTGCTTGAGGGAGCCCGTCGGGTGCGTGGACTCGTCCTTGAGGTAGAGGTCGATGCCCCAGGCCTCGGGGAGCGGGAAACGCAGCAGGTGGGTGTCCGCGGAGCGGTTGGCGTCCGCCTGGACCTTGCGGACGGCCTCCTTCAGCCAGGCGCGGTAGTCCGCGTCGCTGCGGTCGACGTCGACGGTCGTGGCAGTCGGACCGCTGGTACGGGTGGTGCTCATGCGCCGTGCTCCTTTGTGCGTGTATTCGCCCCCTGCTTTCGCAATGTACCTCCCTCACCTGCACAAACAGTCGCTTTGGGGTTCCATGCGAATCGCTTTTGGTCGCATTCGGTTGCACTGTGGAGCACCGTGGGTGACCCTGGTGGAGCATTACCGAGGGTGCAGCACCCGTAACACTCATTTCGGGGAGTCGCAGCCGTGATCAGTCATTCCCGCAGACACTGCGTCGTCGAACTTCAGGCGCTGCCGTCACGCATAGGCCAGATCCGCAGAATCATTTCCGCGCAATTGCGTCACTGGCAGCTCGATCCGCTCATAGACCGGGCCGCGCTCGGCGTGACGGAACTGCTGAGCAACGTCCATCGCCACGCGCAGCCGGACAAGACGTGCATCGTCGAGATCGAATTCCGCCTCGGGCGGCTCACGGTCTCGGTCATCGACAGCGATCCGCGGCTTCCGGTGCTCCGGGAGGCGGTCGCGGGGTCCCTGGAGACCTGCGGGCGCGGGCTCGCGCTCGTGGAGGCGCTCAGCGAGGCCTGGGGCGCCCGGCATCAGGCGGACGGTCCGGGCAAGGTCGTGTGGTTCTCGCTCACCGCGGCCCCCGCGCCGGCGGCTTTGACGCAGCCGGTACGGATCGGGACCAAGCCCGTACGAGAACCCGCCCGGACCGCGATCGTCGCCGTGGACCCGGTGACCGTCTCGACAGGCGTGTCGGTGGCGGCGTCGGTCGGCGTCAGGCCCGGGTAGCGCACGGCGGCGGTGCCCCCCGGACGCCCGGCAGCCGACCGGGGAGCCCTAAGCGGCCTCGGGGAAGTGGGGTGCGTTTCCGCGTCGTCCGGTGCGGTGCATCGCAAGGCGGAGCAGTGCCCTTGTACTGGACGCACTCGGGTACTGCGACAACGCGGCGAGGTGCCGTGCCTGGGGGCACCTCCCAGCGGTAGCTGGAGGAGGCGCGGGGACGTGCCCCACTTCCCCGAGGCCGCTTAGCGAGGCCCGGGCAGAGCCGGGCCGAGCCGGCCCAGGCCGGGCGGCGAACCCGGCCACGGGCGGGCGGCTCTACGCCGCGGCGCCCAGCGCCCCCAGCGGGTCGTCGAGCACGGGCTGCCACGCCAGCTCCGCCGCGCCGACCAGGCTGTTGTGGTCCAGGGTGCACGGCAGGATCGGGACGCCACCGCTGCGCCCCCACAGGCTGCGGTCCGCGACCACCGCGCGCAGCCGCTCCGGGTCGGCGTACAACAGCTCCCGGTGCAGCCCGCCCAGGATGATCCGGTCCGGATTCAGGATGTTCACCAGGCCCGCGAGGCCGAGCCCGAGCCGGTCGATCAGCTCCTCGGCGGCCGCCCGTACCGCCGGCTCCGCGTACTCCGCGCTCAACAGGTCGCGGGCCTGCTGGAGCAGCGACACCTCCGGGCCGGGCGTGCGCCCCGCCGCCGTGAGGAAGGCCAGCGGGTCGGCCTCCACGTCCAGGCAGCCGCGGCCCCCGCAGTGGCAGGGCCGCCCCTCGGGATTCACCGTGAGGTGGCCGACCTCCAGGGCCAGGCCCGAACTCCCGCTGTGCAGGCGGCCGTCCAGCACCAGCGCCCCGCCGACCCCGCGGTGCCCGGTGGCCACGCACAGCAGGTGCTGCGCGCTGCGCCCCGCGCCGTGCCGGTGCTCGGCCAGGGCCGCGAGGTTGACGTCGTTCCCGGTGAGGGCCGGGCCGTCGATCCCGGCGGCCTTCACGCACTCCGCGAAGACGGCCCGTACGGGGGACCCGGGCGGCCAGGCCAGGTGCAGCGGGTTCAGCGCCGTACCTTCCGGCTCGGCGACCGCGGAGGGGACCGCGAGCCCCGCGCCGATGCAGCGGCGGCCGCTCTCCGCCAGCAGCGCGGCCCCGGCCTCCACCACCGCGCCGAGCACCTGCGCCGGGTCGGCCGCGACGGTGAGCTTGCCGGGGGCGGTGGCCACGATGCGGCCGCCCAGACCGACCAGCGCGGCCCGGAAGCCGTCCGCGTGCACCTGCGCGGCCAGCGCCACGGGGCCGTTCTCGTCGACCGACAGGCGGTGCGAGGGGCGGCCCTGGGCGCCGCCCGCGCCACCGGGGCGGGAGTCGACGCGGATCAGCCCGAGCGCCTCCAGCTCGGCGGCGACCGCTCCGGCGGTCGCGCGGGTGACCCCGAGCTCGGCCGTCAGGACGGCCCGGGTCGGTGCGCGGCCGGTGTGGACGAGCTCCAGTGCCGGACCGAGCGCGCTGCGGCCGCGCTCCAGTTTGGCCCTCGTGGAGGCCGAGGAAGCCGACGAATCCGACGAAGCGGTAGAAGCCGTGGAAGGCGTGGCCACCGTGGTCACATCCCCCACCCGCGGCGGGGCCCCGTTGCCGTTCATGGCATCGATCCTCGCATGATCGGGGGCCCTCGGATGCCGCCCCGCCTGCCGAGGCCGCCGACCCGGAGCGTGATGTCCGTCCGGCCGGTGAGCCGGGGCCCTCGCGGGGCGGTGTCCGGCAGCGCCTTCGGCACCCGCTGACAGGCCGGTCGGGCACGTGCGGACGTGCACGGCGTCGGCGGCGCCGGCGATCACGGTCCCGTCGCGCGGGAACAGTTCCCCCGTCCGTGGCCTCCATTGTCGCGGGCCTGCTGGCAGACTCCCGGCATGGAGATCAACGACTTCGTGAAGACCCTTGAGCGAGACGGCGAGCTGCTCGGCGACGTTGCGGAACAGGCGGGTACGACCGCCCTCGTACCCACCTGTCCGGGGTGGCACGTCGCCGATCTGCTGCGGCACACCGGCTCGGTGCACCGCTGGGCGGCCGGGTACGTCGAGGGAGGACTGCTGGAGGGGGCGCCGTTCCCCGACGCCCCGGAGCTGGCCGGCGCGGAGCTGCTCGCCTGGTTCCGCGAAGGACACGCGGCCCTGGTCCGCGCCCTGGGCGAGGCCCCGGCCGATGTGCAGTGCTGGACCTTCCTGCCGACCGCCCCGCCGTCGCCGCTGGCGTTCTGGGCGCGGCGCCAGGCCCATGAGACGGCCGTGCACCGGATGGACGCGGAGGCGGCGCTCGGTGTCGCGTTCTCACCGGTGGCGCCCGAGTTCGCGGAGGACGGGGTGGACGAGCTGCTGACCGGCTTCCACGCACGGCCGCGCAGCCGGGTGCGGACCCCGGAGCCCCGGGTGCTGCGGGTCAGGGCCGCGGACACGGGCGCGGCGTGGACCGTACACCTGTCGCCGGAACCGCCGCGGACGGTGCTGGGTGCCACGGACGACGCGGTCGACTGCGAAGTGACGGCGGAGGCGGCCTGGCTGTACGCGGCGCTGTGGAACCGGCTGCCGCTGGCGGGTCCGGGGGTGACCGGCGACCTGGCGCTGGCCCGCCTGTGGACCGAGGCCGCCGGGATCTGAGGAGGCCTGCCCGGCGGGCGCCCGCCGGGCAGGCAGTAGGGTCGGCTTCCTCAGTCGATCATGGGGGTCAGTCGATGTTCGTGTCCTCAGCGCGGTCCGCCGCGGTGCTCGCCGTCGCCCTGGCGGCGTTCGCCGTCTCCTGCGGCACGGAGCCAGCGGCCCCGGCTGCCGGCCCGGCCGCGGCGCCGTCCGCGTCCGCGGCCCCCGCGGCCGGGACTTCGACGGCCCCGGGCTCGACGGCCCCGGGCTCGGCGGTCGCGCCGTCTTCCAGCGCCGTCCCGGCCGAGAAGGTGCGGGACGCGTTCGCCGGCCTCCAGGCGACGCTGAACGACTCGTGCACTCCGGGCAACTGCGCGTACTTCCTCGGCCGGGTCCACGACGAGCTCCACCGCGTGGACCGCGCGATGAAGACCGACCCGAAGGGGCCCGGCCACTTCCCCGAGCCGATCGACCTGATCGCGCAGCTCGACAAGGAACTCGGCGGGGACCGCTCCTTCGAGAACCTGAAGAAGCACCAGGCGTCGCTCATCGGCACCCGGGACAAGATCAACACCTGGATGCAGGGCCACCCGGACGACTACCGGTGATCCGGCAGCGGGCGTCCGCCGACCTCGACGCGTGCGTCGGCCTCCTCCGCACGGTGCACGACCGCGACGGCTATCCCGTGGACTGGCCCGGGCGTCCCGCCGAGTGGCTGACGCCGCCCTCCCTGCTGGCGGCTTGGGTGGCGGAGACGGACGGGCGGATCGCCGGTCACGTCTCCCTGGCACGCAGCGGCACGGGGGACCTCGCGCCGGCCCTGTGGAGCGGGCGCGCGCGGGTACCCGTCGAGCGCGCCGCCGTGGTCGGCCGCCTGTTCGCCTCGCCCGCCGCGCGCGGCCTCGGGCTCGGCGCACGGCTGCTGGCGCGGGCCGCGTGCGAGGCGCGGGAGCGTGGTCTGCATCCGGTCCTCGACGTCCTCGCCCACGACACCGCCGCGGTCGCGCTGTACGAACGCGAGGGCTGGAGCCTGCTGGACACCGTCGACCAGCGGTGGAGCGCGAACCGGACCGTCACCGTGCACTGCTTCGCCGCACCGGTCTGACGCCTTGCGCCTGCGTCAGCCGAGGGTGGCGGCGTAGGCGGTCTGGGCTCCGTACTTCCACGCCGGGCCCGTGTTCCAGGGATTGGGCATGGCCGCGCTGGTCGCGTACGCGTAGCCCGCGCCCCGGTCGAAAGCCGTGCGCAGGGCCGTACGCATCGCCGCGGCGTCCGGGACGTCGTGGACCAGGTGCCAGAACGCCGTGCCGCTCGGGTCGAGTTCGGTACCCGCGCGGTAGCCGGTGAGCGGGTCGAAGACGTTGCCGCCGAGCCAGCCGCCGCCGGTGTACGCGGCGTAGGAGTCCTCGTACGTGACGAAGACGTCCGCGGTCCGGCGGCCCGGCTCCAGGTAGCAGTCGGCTATGGCCGTGCCGGGGTTGTTGACGACGAGGGGGGAGGCGGCCGGGTCGATGGCGCGCATGGTGTCCTCCACGTGGCGGCGGAGCTCCGCGTAGTGGTCGCGGGTGGCGTTGCCGGGGCCGCAGTCGCGGCTGACGACGTCGAAGAAGACGCCGTCGACGTGGAGGCGGCCGTCCGGGGTCCTGAGGTAGTTGTCGACCGAGGCCTTCACTGCGGCGGCGGCGCGGTTGCCGTGGTCGGTGTGGACGTAGCCGAGCACCTTGGTCTTCCCGCCGGTGGCGGTCGTGCCGCGGCGCAGGGCGTCGGCGCGGGCCCGCCAGGGGGCCTCGAAGGGTGAGTCGCCGTTGCCGGGGTTGAGGACGACGACGGAGGCGGCCGGGCCGGTGGTGGTGAGGTCGGTCAGCATGGCGTCGTTCGCCCAGACGTACGCGGGGACGCCGATGTCCAGGCCCCGCACGCCGGGAATCCGGGGCGCCGGGGGTGCGGGAGTCGCGGTCGGGGCCGGGGCCGGGGGTTCTGCGGGGGCCGCCGACCGGCCCGGTGGCGCCGGTTCCGCGGTGCGCGCCGGCGCCGTGACCGCGGGCGCCGGCGCGGCCAGTAAGACGGTCACCAGGACGGCGTACAGGGCCTTCACGGCGCGGGGCATGACTGTTCCTCCGGCGGCGGCAGGGGGGCGGGTGCGACCCGAGGAACACTAGACGGGCGGCGCTTGGTTCAAGGGTGAACCGCCTCCCTTCGTACGAGGAACAGAAGAGCGACCCGTCACCTCATCATGTGATTCTCCGTCAGGACCCCTGTGGGGCCGCCGTCACACGGCGGGCAGTCCGACCCCGTGGGCCAGCTGCCCGGCGGCGTGCGTGAAGAAGACGGCCCGGTCCTCCACGACGCGGTTGAACTGGCCGAACAGCTCGAAGGAGACGAGGCCGACCAGCTGCGCCCAGGCGGCGACCAGAGCGGCCGTGACCTCGGGGGGCAGGCCATCGGCGAAGTCGGCGGTCATCCGGACGGCCTCGGGGCGCAGGGCGGCCGGCAGCGGCGGCAGTGCGAGGCCGCGGCCCTCGTGCGCGGCGCGGAGGATGGCGATGAAGGTGTTCCCGACGCGGGAGGCGGGACCGATGGTGTCGAGGGGGGCGCTGTAGCCGGGAACCGGAGAGCCGTAGATGAGGGCGTACTCGTGCGGGTGCTCCAGCGCCCAGGCACGGACGGCCTCGCAGACCGCGATCCAGCGGGCGCGGGGCGGGTGACCGGCGGCGAGGGCGCGGGCGTCCGCCTCTTCGGCCGCCGCGCCGACGCTGTCGTACGCGTCGACGATGAGCGCGGTGAGCAGCTCGTCGCGGCTGGGGAAGTAGCGGTAGAGGGCGGAAGAGACCATGCCCAGCTCGCGGGCGACGGCACGCAGGGAGAGTTTGGCGGCGCCCTCGGCCGCGAGCCGGCGGCGCGCCTCGTCCTTGATGGCGGCGGTGACCTCGATGCGGGCCCGCTCCCTGGCCCCTCGCACGGTGTTCATGCGTGTCAGTGTGCCACGCAAATAGAGCAGTGCCCAAAAATCGGATCCCCGATCCATTTAGAGAGCGGTGCTCTTGTTTTGGCGCACCGATCCGTGCACACTGTTCTCAAGCGAGAGCACCGCTCTCTCAATAAGGAAAACGACCCCGGAGGTCACCATGAACGCGTCTCAGCCGTATTACGTCCAGGCCGGCCCGTTCGCCGTCCGCTTCAACGCGCTCTTCGGCAAGCTCGCCCGGCTGGGCGTCAGCCTGGCCGGCACCGCCGAGCTGTCGGTCCGGGGCCGCAAGTCGGGCGAGATGCAGCGGATCCCGGTCAACCCGCACACGTTCGAGGGCATGCAGTACCTCGTCTCGGCCCGCGGCCACTCCCAGTGGGTCCGCAACATGCGGGTCGCGGGCGGCGGCGAGCTGCGCGTCGGGCGCAAGGTCCGGACCTTCACCGCCACTGAGATCACCGACCCCGTCCAGCAAGCCGTCATCCTGCGCGCCTATCTGGAGAAGTGGGGCTGGGAGGTCAACCGCTTCTTCCAGGGGGTCACCGCGAAGTCCTCCGACGCGGAGCTCCAGGCGGCCGCCGGCGACCACCCGGTCTTCCGGATCACGGTGTCGAACTGACCCGCCGCCCCCGGGTCGGCCCGCGGCCGGTCAGCCGCTCCGAGACCCGCGGTCGCGGTCGCGTCGGCGGTCGGGGAGCAGCCGGGCCGTCCGCTCGCCCACGTGGGCAACACCTCGGCCGGGCCGTGGTGGTTGGGCGCGAGAGCGATCACCGCCACCCCGACGTGCCTCTCACCGCGCGCGGAGGCCACGACGACCTGTTCCGGCCGGTCCACCCCGTTCAGGTTCGATCCGCCCCGCCGGTCCGGGCCGCCGTCCCGGCCTCCGCCCTCACCTCCGCGCTCGACGTCGGCGCCTACGCCGTCCCGTGTCCGCCGCTCCCACCGCTGCCGGCGCCACCGCTGCCCGTGCCGCTGCCACCGCCGAATGCGCCACGAGCCGCCTGCCGGGCATCCAGCGCGTGCAGCACCCTGCGCGCCAGCGGGTACGTACGCACCATGTCCGCCAGCGTCGTCGAGCCCCGCGTGATGCGGGCGAAGGCCCGCCACGCCGGGCGGAACCCGGTGATCGCCGCGTGCAGCATCCCCGGCCGGGCCTCGAAGACGGACAGCATCCGCCGGCCGACGCCCATCTCCACACCCAGCCCCGCCTTCACGGCGAAGGCGTAGTTGAGCGCCTGGCGGCGCGCGTCCACCGCGTCCTGCGCCTCGGAGATCTTCACCGCCCACTCCCCCGCCAGCCGCCCCGAGCGCAGCGCGAAGGAGATGCCCTCCCGGGTCCACGGTTCCAGCAGTCCGGCGGCGTCGCCCGCCACCAGCACCCGCCCGCGCGAGAGCGGCGAATCGGGCTTGCGGCAGCGGGTCAGATGCCCGGAGGAGACGGCCGGTTCGAAGCCGGCGAGTCCGAGCCGGGCGATGAAATCGTCGAGGTACCGCTTGGTCGCGGCGCCCTCGCCCTTGGCCGAGATGACCCCGACGGTGAGGGTGTCGCCCTTGGGGAAGACCCAGCCGTAACTGCCGGGCAGCGGGCCCCAGTCGATCAGCACCCGCCCCTTCCAGTCCTCCGCGACCGTCCGGGGCACGGGGATCTCCGCCTCCAGCCCGAGGTCCACCTGCTCCATCTCGACCCCGACGTGCGCGCCGATCCGGCTCGCGCTGCCGTCCGCGCCGACGACCGCGCGGGCCAGGACGGTCTCCCCGTCGGCGAGGAGCACGGCCACGGTACGCCGGTCGGGCACGGCCGCCCCGTGCTGCTCGACGCGGGCCACGGCCGTACCCGTACGGACGGTCGCGCCGGCCTTCTCCGCCACGGCGACCAGCCCGGCGTCGAACTCCGGCCGGTTGATGAGCCCGAACAGCATCTGCTTCGAGCGCCGCGTCCGGGTCAGCTTCCCGTCCAGCGAGAAGGTCACCGCGTGGATGCGGTCCTTGAGGGGCAGTACGAAGCCCGGGGGCAGGGCGTCGCGCGAGGGGCCGATGATGCCGCCCCCGCAGGTCTTGTACCGGGGCAGCTCGGCCTTCTCCAGCAGCAGGACGCGCCGGCCCGCCGTCGCCGCCGCGTACGCCGCCGAGGCCCCGGCCGGACCGGCCCCGACCACGACCACGTCCCAGACTTCGCCCACTTCGCCGGTCCCCCCGGCCACCTCGTCGTCCGCCCCCTGCGCTTCGTGTCCTGCGCTTGCGTCGCGTACGTCGTCGTCGCTGCTCACGATGTGCTGCTGCTCCTGATCACCCGGTTTGCTCCGATGCCGGGGAAATCCTACGGCGCGACGCCGCCTCGCCCCGCTGTGCGAGGATCGGGACTGTCTTTCGCCGTACCCGGCATACGCATACCCCGCGGATGCGGGTGGCGTACCGAAGAGCACAACGTCGCACCCAAAAGGAGCGTGCCCATGTCCCAGAATCCGATCGCCGAGACCATCGCCTCGCTGATGCCCCGCGCCAAGCAGGAGCTGACCGAGCTGGTGGCCTTCCAGTCGGTGGCGGACTGGGCGCAGTTCCCCAAGAGCGAGAGCGAGGCGGCCGCGAACTGGGTCGCGGACGCGCTGCGCGTCGAGGGCTTCCAGGACGTGGCGCTGCTCGACACCCCCGACGGCACCCAGTCGGTGTACGGCTTCCTGCCCGGCCCCGAGGGCGCGCCGACCGTACTGCTCTACGCGCACTACGACGTGCAGCCGCCCCTGGACGACGCGGCCTGGATCTCCCCCGCCTTCGAGCTGACCGAGCGCGACGGCCGTTGGTACGGTCGCGGCTCCGCCGACTGCAAGGGCGGGTTCATCATGCACCTGCTGGCGCTGCGCGCCCTGAAGGCCAACGGCGGCGTTCCGGTGAGCGTGAAGGTGATCGTCGAGGGCTCGGAGGAGCAGGGCACCGGCGGTCTCCAGCAGTACGCCGAGGCGCACCCGGAGCTGCTGACCGCCGACACCATCGTCATCGGCGACGCGGGCAACTTCCGCCTCGGGCTGCCGACGGTGACGGCGACGCTGCGCGGCATGTGCCTGCTCAAGGTGAAGATCGACACGCTGGGCGGCAACCTGCACTCCGGGATGTTCGGCGGCGTCGCCCCCGACGCGCTGGCCGCGCTGATCCGGGTGCTGGACTCGCTGCGCGCGGCGGACGGTTCGACGACCGTGGACGGGCTGGCCTCGGACGCGGTGTGGGAGGGCCTGCAGTACCCGGAGGCGGACTTCCGCGGCGACGCGAAGGTGCTGGACGGGGTCGAGCTGATCGGCCAGGGCACGATCGCTGACCGGCTGTGGGCCCGTCCGGCCGTGACGGTGCTCGGCATCGACTGCCCGCCGGTGGTCGGCGCGACGCCGTCGGTGCACGCGAGCGCCGGCGCGCTGATCAGCCTGCGGGTGCCGCCGGGCGTGGACACCACCGAGGCCGTCAAGCTGCTGGAGGCGCACATGGTGGCGCACACCCCGTGGAAGGCGCGCCTGGAACTGGAGATCGTGGGCCAGGGCCAGCCGTTCCAGGCGGACACGAGCAGCCCGGCGTACGCGTCGATGGCGGCGGCACTGCAGGAGGCGTACCCGGGCGAGGAGATGCAGGTCGCCGGCATGGGCGGCTCGATCCCGCTGTGCAACACGCTGACGCAGCTGTACCCGGACGCGGAGATGCTGCTGATCGGGCTGAGCGAGCCGGAGGCGCAGATCCACGCGGTCAACGAGAGCGTGTCGCCGCAGGAGCTGGAGCGCCTGTCGGTGGCCGAGGCCCTCTTCCTCGTCAACTACGCGGAGTCCAAGCGCGGCTGACCCGCCGCGAGTCCGGTCGTACGCCCAGGGCGCAGTGCGCCCTGGGCGTACTGCGCTCCGGGTGAACTCGCGTGCGCGGGGCGGGGCCGGATCCGTACGTTCGCGGCATGGATCTTGTCGAAGTGCTGCCGAACCGGCTCCACATGCTCCGCTTCCCCATCGGCCAGGCGTACGTCTGGCAGGACGGCGAGGCACTCACCCTGATCGACGCCGGTCACGCCGGGTCCGCCGACGCGATCGAGGGGGCGCTGCGATCACTCGGGCTGATTCCCGAGCGGCTGGAGCGGATCGTGCTGACCCACTGCCACCGCGACCACGTCGGTGCCGCCGGTGAGCTCGCCGCCCGCTGGGGCGCGCGGGTGCTCGCGCACCGCCTGGACGCGCCCGTGATCCGGGGCGAGTCGCCCGTGCCCGAACCGGTACTGCTGGACTGGGAACTCCCCCTGTACGCGCGCGGGCTGACCGTCCCCGAGGCCCCGCCCACCCCGGTCGACCGGGAGCTGGAGGACGGCGACGCGCTGGGCTTCGGGGACGGGGCGTACGTGGTCCACGCCCCGGGTCATACGGACGGCAGCATCGGCGTCCATCTCCCGCGCCACGGCGTGCTGTTCACGGGGGACTGCGTCGCCGCCGTCGGCCCGCTGATGCTGGGCGTCTTCAACGTGGACCGGGCACGGGCGGCCCGGTCGTTCCGGCGGCTGGCCGCGCTCGCCCCTTCGACGGCCTGCTTCGGACACGGGGATCCGCTGACGGAGGACACCGCGGCGGCCCTCTCCGCGGCCGCCGCGGCTTCCTGATGGACCGGGCCCCGGTCAGCCCACGGGGACGCCCGCCTCCAGGTACAGGGGGCGGCCCCGCTCCCGGGCGCGCAGGGCCCAGCGCAGGCGCTCGTAGCGGTGCCGCGGGAGCAGTCCGGCGGCCTCGTCCTCCGTGACGAAGCGCCAGGCCCGCAGCTCCGGGCCGGGCAGCCGAAGCCGGTCCTGCGCGCCGTCCGTGAGGCGGCCGCCGTCGAAGAGCAGGCGCAGCCCCCCGTAACCGGGCGGCTGCGGGGGCTCCCAGTCGACGACGAGGAGCCCGGGCGCCCGGTCCAGTACGAGGCCCAGTTCCTCGGCGACCTCCCGTACGCCCGCGCACCCGGGTGCCTCGCCGGCTTCGACGACGCCGCCCGGGAACTCCCAGCCCGCCTTGTACGTCGGATCCACCAGCAGCACCCGGTCCTGTTCGTCGAAGAGCAGCACTCCGGACGCCACCGTCTCCCGCGTGGGCTCCGGGGTCTGCACGATGTCGCAGACCCGGGCCTCCTCGGTGCGCACCGCTTCCGCGATCCGCTCCGCGGTCTCGCGCACGCTCAGGGCGCCGTTGTCGATGACGTGCGCGTCGGCGGTGAGCCAGCCGAGTGCCTGCTGGTAGACGGGGATGTGGTCGTAGGCCCACTGGCGGACCCGGAAGTCCACGTCCTGCGGCTCGCCCGGCTCCTCCCGCGTCGCGATCCGCTGTCGAAGGATCGTTTCCTCAGGGGCCAGCAGCACATGGCGCACCGCTATCCGGCGAGCCGCCAGACCGCCGAAGATCTCGTCCCGGTACTCCTGCCGGAGCAGGGTCATCGGTACGACCAGCACCCCGCCCAGTTCCGCGAGCATCGCCGCCGCCGTGTCCACCACCAGGCGCCGCCAGCTCGGCAGGTCCTGGTAGTCGGAGACCTCCGCCAGGCGCTTGCGCGGCAGCAGCACGCGCAGCGCGTCGCCGATCAACTCCGGATCGAACAGAGTGCTGTCCGGCAGGATTCCTGTCAGTTCGCGGGCCGTGCTGGTCTTTCCGGCGCTGAATGTGCCGTTGATCCAGACAATCACGTCTACCCCTCTCCCCATGGCTCCGCCGGAGCCCCCAGTGGCTTGCCCGCCTCACCCTGCCACGGAAACCTCACTATCGGCCGAGTGCATATCCTCAAGGTCACAGCGCCGCCCGATACTCCGGAGGTTTCCCCACCGTGCCCATCAGCCGCCGCCCGTCCGACCCCCGTTACGGAAACCGGCCGACCATGAAGGACGTGGCGGCCCGGGCGGGCGTGGGCCTGAAAACGGTGTCCCGGGTGGTCAACGGTGAGGCCGGCGTCACCCCCGACACCGAGCAGCGGGTCCAAGAGGCCATCGACGCCCTCGGGTTCCGCCGCAACGACAGCGCCCGCGTCCTGCGCAAGGGCCGAACCGCCACCGTGGGCCTGGTCCTTGAGGACCTCGCCGACCCCTTCTACGGCCCGCTGAGCCGCGCGGTGGAGGAGGTGGCCCGTGCGCACGGCGCGCTCCTCTTCAACGGCTCCAGCGCCGAGGACCCGGACCGCGAGCGGGAGTTGGCGCTCGCGCTGTGCGCGCGCCGGGTCGACGGGCTGATCGTGATCCCGGCCGGCGACGACCACCGCTACCTGGAACCGGAGATCCGGGCGGGCGTGGCCACCGTCTTCGTGGACCGCCCGGCCGGCCGGATCGACGCGGACGTGGTGCTCTCGGACAACTTCGGCGGCGCCCGGGACGGGGTGGCGCACCTGATCGCGGGCGGCCACCGCCGCATCGGCTTCATCGGCGACCATCCGCGCATCCACACGGCGGCGGAACGCCTGCGCGGCTACCGCGAGGCGATGGCGGACGCGGGCCTGCCCGTGGCCGAATCCTGGGTCTCCCTCGGCTCCACGGCGCCCGAGCGGGTCTCCGCGGCGGCCCGGGCGATGCTCGCGGGCCCGGAGGCGGTGTCGGCCGTCTTCGCCGGCAACAACCGCGTGACGGTCACCGTCGTACGGGTCCTCGCCGACCGGGAGCACCCCGTGGCTCTGGTCGGCTTCGACGACTTCGAACTGGCCGACATGCTCCGCCCCGGCGTCACCGTGGTCGCCCAGGACCCGGCGAAGCTGGGCCGGGTGGCCACGGACCGCCTCTTCCAGCGCCTCGCCGGAACCGACCTCCCCCCGACCCGGATCGAACTCCCGACCCGCCTGGTCCCCCGCGGTTCGGGCGAACTCCCGCCGACTGCCTGACGCCCCACCGGATCAGCCCGCACAGCCCGGGAGCGGCCCCCGCCGGGTCGGATGGCCCCGCCGGGTCGGACGCGCCTGAAGACGGCGAGGCCCGGCCAGGGTCTCCCCGGCCGGGCCTCGTGCGGTACTGCACGGCTCAGGAGGTCGCCGTCAGCGTCGCCGAGCGGCGCGGGATCGCGAAGGCGTCCAGTTCCGCGCGGGTCAGACCGGTCAGGGCGGTGACCTCATCGGCGCCGACGGCGCCGCAGTCGAGGCCGCGCACCAGGTAGCCGGCCAGCGCCTTCGCGGTGGCGGGCTCGTCCATCACGTCGCCCTCGATCTTGGCGACGTACGCCTTCAGGCGCGCGGCGGCGGCGTCGAGGCCCTCGCGGTAGAAGGTGAAGACGGCCGCGTAGCGGGTCGGCAGGTGGCCCGGGTGCATGTCCCAGCCCTGGTAGTAGGCGCGGGCCAGGGCGCGGCGGGTCAGGCCGTAGTGGAGCTTCCAGGCCTCGTGGACGTGCTCGGTGGTGCCGATCGGCAGGACGTTCGTGGAGCCGTCGGACACGCGTACGCCGGTGCCGGCGGCCGCGACCTGCATGATCGCCTTCGCGTGGTCGGCGGCCGGGTGGTCGCTCGACTGGTACGCGGCGGAGACGCCGACGCAGGCGCTGTAGTCGAAGGTGCCGTAGTGCAGACCGGTGGCGCGGCCCTTGGCGGCCTCGATCATCCGGGCCACGGTGGCGGTGCCGTCGGAGGCCAGGATGGACTGGCTGGTCTCGATCTGGATCTCGAAGCCGATCCGCCCCGGGCGCAGGCCGCGGGCCGTCTCGAAGGCCTCCAGCAGCTTCACGAAGGCGCTGACCTGCTCGGCGTACGTGACCTTCGGGAGGGTCAGGACGAGGCCCTCGGGAAGTCCGCCGTTGGCCAGCAGGCCGGACAGGAAGATGTCGGTGGTGCGGATGCCGCGGTCGCGGACGTTGGACTCCATGCACTTCATGCGGATGCCCATGTACGGGGCGTTCGTGCCGTTGGAGAAGGCCTCCGAGACGAGGCGGGCGGCGCGGGCCGCGGCCTGGTCCTCCTCCTCGTCGGAGCGGACGCCGAAGCCGTCCTCGAAGTCGACGCGGAGGTCCTCGATGGGCTCGGAGGCGAGCTTGGCACGGACGCGGTCGTAGACCGGCACGGCCAGTTCGTCGGAGATGCCGAGCACCTTGGCGAAGGTGGCGGCGTCCGGGGCGTGCTCGTCGAGGGCGGCGAGGGCCTGGTCGCCCCAGGTGCGGATGGTGTTCGCGGCGAAGACGTCACCGGGCACGTAGACCGTGTGGATGGGCTGGCGGGTGCCGGGGTCGCCCGGGTAGTGGCGCGCGAGTTCCGCGTCCACCGGCGCGAGGGAGGCGCTGATGCCCTCGCTGACCGCACCTGCGAGGCTCGTCGCCACCTTCTCCTGCTGACCCATCGTGCACTCTCCTCTTTTCCGCTTCACGGAAGCTTAGATCCGCATAGCAGAATTTAGTCACGTGGTTCCGCTCCGTCAATGGTCCCTCTCCGGTCCTGGACAAACGACTCGGGGCCGTGCGGTGAGAATCACCACACGGCCCCGGGGACCACTTATCCGCAGGTCAGCCCTTGCGGACCTTGATCTCCTCGGTCAGCTGCGGGACGACCGCGAAGAGGTCGCCGACCACGCCGTAGTCGACCAGGTCGAAGATCGGGGCCTCGGCGTCCTTGTTGATGGCCACGATGGTCTTCGAGGTCTGCATGCCGGCCCGGTGCTGGATCGCGCCCGAGATGCCGGAGGCGATGTACAGCTGCGGGGAGACCGACTTGCCGGTCTGGCCGACCTGGTTGGAGTGCGGGTACCAGCCGGCGTCGACGGCGGCGCGCGAGGCGCCGACGGCCGCACCGAGGGAGTCCGCGAGGTCCTCGATGATGTGGAAGTTCTCGGCACCGTTGACGCCGCGGCCGCCGGAGACCACGATCGCGGCCTCGGTGAGCTCGGGGCGGCCGGTCGACTCGCGCGGGGTGCGGGAGACGACCTTGGTGCCGGTGGCCAGGGCGCCGAAGGAGACGGCGAGCGTCTCGACGGCGCCGGCGGCCGGGGCGGCCTCGACCGGAGCCGAGTTCGGCTTCACGGTGATGACCGGGGTGCCCTTGGAGACACGGGACTTGGTGGTGAAGGACGCGGCGAAGGCGGACTGCGTCGCCACCGGGCCATCGTCACCCGCCTCCAGGTCGACGGCGTCGGTGATGATGCCGGAGCCGATGCGGACCGCCAGGCGGGCGGCGATCTCCTTGCCCTCGGCGGAGGACGGGACGAGCACGGCCGCCGGGGAGACGGCGTCGTACGCGGCCTGGAGCGCGTCCACCTTCGGTACGACGAGGTACTCGGTGAACTCGGGGGCGTCGGCGGTGAGGACCTTGACGGCGCCGTGCTCGGCGAGCACGGCGGCGGTGTCGGCCGCACCGGCGCCCAGGGCGACGGCGACGGGCTCGCCGATGCGGCGGGCCAGCGTCAGCAGCTCAAGGGTGGGCTTGCGGACGGCGCCGTCCACGTGGTCGACGTAGACGAGAACTTCAGCCATGGGACTGCTCTCCTGCTATTGCGAAGTGTCTGGGGGCTTGTGAGGAGTGGCCGAAGTTCTTAGATGAACTTCTGGCCGGCCAGGAACTCGGCCAGCTGCTTGCCGCCCTCGCCCTCGTCCTTGACGATCGTGCCGGCGGTGCGCGCCGGACGCTGGGCCGCGGAGTCGACCGTGGTCCAGGAGCCTTCCAGACCGACCTCGTCGGCCTCGATCTCCAGCTCCTCCAGGTCCCAGGACTCCACCGGCTTCTTCTTGGCGGCCATGATGCCCTTGAAGGACGGGTAGCGGGCCTCGCCCGACTGGTCCGTCACCGAGACGAGCGCGGGGAGGGAGGCCTCCAGCTGCTCGCTCGCGGTGTCGCCGTCGCGGCGGCCGGTCACGGTGCCGTCCTCGACCTTGACCTCGGAGAGCAGGGTGACCTGCGGGACGCCCAGGCGCTCGGCCAGGATCGCCGGGAGCACGCCCATGGTGCCGTCGGTCGACGCCATGCCGGTGATGACCAGGTCGTAGCCGGCCTTCTCGATCGCCTTGGCGAGCACCAGCGAGGTGCCCATGACGTCGGTGCCGTGCAGGTCGTCGTCCTCGACGTGGATGGCCTTGTCGGCGCCCATCGACAGCGCCTTGCGCAGCGCGTCCTTGGCGTCCTCGGGGCCCACCGTCAGAACGGTGATCTCGGCATCGTCGGCCTCGTCGGCGATCTGCAGCGCCTGCTCGACGGCGTACTCGTCGAGCTCGGACAGCAGGCCGTCGACGTCGTCGCGGTCGACGGTCAGGTCATCGGCGAAGTGCCGGTCGCCGGTGGCGTCGGGCACGTACTTCACACAGACAACGATCCTCAGGCTCACGCCGGCTCTCCTACCGCATCGTCTTTTTCTGATACCGCCTTGTGCAGGCAGCATAGGCGCCTTGTCGGGCGGATCCCGGTCGGGGCGGCCCGCGCTCCGAAGGGAATGTTACTCGTCAGTACACCTTGGGTTCCGCCAAGTCGCAAGGCCGGTCAACTGTGATCTGCCCAACGCCGCCCGACCCCGCCCAAGCAGGGACGATTCAGTCGCGCAACGCGTTGAAGCGACCCTGGTGGTAGAGCAGGGGGCGGCCTTCCCCGGCCGGATCCCCCACAACCGCCTCCGCGATGATCACACGGTGCTCGCCGGCGGGCACACGGGCCACCACCCTGCACACCAGCCACGCCAGTACGCCGTCCAGAACGGGAACCCCGTGGGGCCCCGTGCTCCAGCCGGTGCCCGGGCCGAATCGGTCGGCTCCGCTCCGCGCGAACAGGCCTGCCAGCTCCCGCTGGTGCTCGCCGAGTATGTGGACGCCGAGGTGCTCGCTGTCGCGCACCGCGGGCCAGCTGGAGGCCCCGGTGCCGATGGTGAACGAGAGCAGCGGAGGGTCCGCGGACACGGAGTTGAGCGAGGTGGCGGTGAAACCCGCCGGGCGCCCGCCGGTCTCGGCGGTGATCACGGCGACTCCGGCGGCGTGCTGCCGGAACACGGAGCGCAGGAGGTCGGGCGAGCCGGGGAGCCCTGTGTGGAATCGGGGGGACGGAGCCGTCGGGGCCGCGGGAGCGGTCATCGGGGTACTTCCTTCTGCCGCGGAGCACGCGGGCACTGTCGGGGATCGGGGACCGGGGGCGTTCAGTGATCCCAACAGCGCGCGCTCGCGTGGCGGACGAGGTCGACATGGACCCGTCCGTAGAGCAGGAGTTCATACGGCATGCGGCCAGCCTGGCGATCGCGCGTGTACACAGTCAAGCGGGATCCGGCAGATGTCAGGCGCGTCACGCTGCGTGCGGGCTCGCGGCACGGCGCGTGTGCCGGTGCTCACACCGGTGCCCGGACCGACGCGTCCACCCACACGTCCGCCGACCCGTCCACCTGCGCGCCTCTCAGACGGCGGCCCCCAGGGCGGCGATCACATCCGCCTTGCGCGGCATCCCGGACGCCCGCCGGACGATCCGGCCCGCCGCGTCCAGGACGAGCACGGTCGGGGTCTTCTCGATCCCCAGCGCCCGGACGAGTTCGAGACTGTCCTCGGCGTCGATCTCGATGTGCGCGACGCCCTCGACCATCGCCGCGACCTCGGCGAGGATCCGCCGGGTGGCCCGGCAGGGCTGGCAGAACGCGCTGGAGAACTGCACCAGGCTGGCCCGCTCCCCCGGCTCCGCGCCCAGTTCCGCCGCGCCCAGCCGGCCCGGCGCCTCATCCTGCCCGCGCACCCGCACTCCCGTCGTCGCCCCGGCCGTCACCCCGGCCTTCGCCCGGCCGTCACCTTCGTGTGCGTACATCATCGACGTACGCTCGTACGGGAACGAAGCGCCCACCGGACCTGCATGATTCCCGGCGTGACGAGAATCTCCCCGGGCACGGCCGTCTGGGCTGGCCAGCAGCGCGCGCATGGGGCACGATCCCCAATGGCGCGTAACCTACGCTGCCGTAACTTCCGGCCGGGAGCACCTCCCCAGGCAGAAAGCGGGGTCTCCGCACCATGGCTGAGTTCGTCTACCCCCCGGTGATCGGCGCCGCGCACACGCTCTTCCGCGCGCTGGACATCCGTATCGACATGAAGGGCACCGAGAACATCCCGCGCAAGGGCGGGGCGGTCCTGGTGTCGAACCACATCGGCTACCTCGACTTCATCTTCGCCGGCCTGACCGCGCGGCCGCAGAAGCGCCTGGTGCGGTTCATGGCGAAGGAGTCGGTGTTCCGGCACACGGTGTCCGGCCCGCTGATGCGCGCGATGAAGCACATCCCGGTGGACCGCGCGCAGGGTGAGTCGGCGTACCAGCACGCGCTCGACTCGCTGCGCTCCGGCGAGATCATCGGGGTGTTCCCGGAGGCGACGATCTCCCAGTCGTTCACCCTCAAGAGCTTCAAGTCTGGTGCGGCGCGCATGGCGCAGGAGGCCGGCGTCCCGCTGATCCCGGTGGCCCTGTGGGGCACCCAGCGCCTGTGGACCAAGGGTCGCCCGAAGAACCTCAAGCGCAGCCACATCCCGGTGACGATGCGCGTCGGCGAGCCGCTCGAGGCGCCGACGGACCAGTACGCCGGTGCCATCACCCGGCGGCTGCGCGAGCGCGTGCAGGAACTGCTGGACGCGGCGCAGCGCGCCTACCCGGAGAAGCCCAAGGGCACCGAGGACTCGTGGTGGCTGCCGGCCCACCTGGGCGGGACCGCCCCGACGCCTGCCCAGGTGAAAGAAGCGGGCTGATCCCCACCGCGGACCGCGGCCCCGTCCCTCCAGGGGACGGGGCCGCGGTCGCACCGGGATCCTGGCGCCGGGCGCCTCAGCCCGGGTAGGTCCTGCCGTCGGGCAGCTGCGGCGGGTCCACGGTGCCGGTCACGGCGATACCGCCCGCGACCGTGTCGTCCTCGGGGGGACCACACGGTGCGACGATGCACTGCCATTGGGTCGGCTTCCCGGGGGTGACGATGATCCTGTCGTCGGATGAACCGCCCTTGCCCGGATGCTTCTTGCCCCACTTGCCCCACTGGCCGGACCGGTCCTTGCCGGGCTGACCCTTGGTGGGCTGATCCTGGTCGGGGTTGACCTTGATGGTGCCCTCACTGCCGGGCGGCTGGACCAGGAGCAGGTTGGACTTGGTGCTGTTGTCCCCGTCGCTGCCGTCCGCCACGATCGTGTGCGGTGTCGCCGGGGTGGCGGCGAAGGCGGTGGTGGGCACCAGCACGCCTCCGGCGGCTATGGCGGTCGAGGCGGCGAGCAGGGCGAGGCGTCGCTTTCGAAAGGGGTGGGTCATTGCGGTTCTCCTCTGGCGGGAAAGGTGGAACGGACACCACCAGTACGCCTCGCCGCTCCCGTCGCGTCACGCCCCTGGATCTCGTGGCTTGACGGCCCGCAGCGACTGCGCTAAGCCGCGCCGACCGCTCAGTTGGGGTTGTCGGCGTGGGTCAGGGTCTCCCATGCCTCGAAGTGGTTCTCGGTACCCGCCGGGCGCCGCCCCTCGGTGAGCCTGCGGGTGTTCTCCATGGTCACGCCGAGCCGGGTGTGCAGGGCGTTGTAGCCGACCTCGGTCGCCGGGCCGATGCCCTTGGCCAGGGTTCCGCCGCACAGCCAGGACGGCACCGCCTCGCCGAGTTCGTACTTCGCGTGGAAGCCGAGCGCGTGCCGGAAGCGGTCCTTGAACTGCGGGTACAGGTCACGCCCCTGGATCCGCGAGGTCTCGGCGACGTGCATGGTCGCCGCGATCCCCATGCCCGTGTGGCCGAAGTCCCGGCAGGTCTCCTGGGCGAGGCCGTCCACGAAGGTGCTCTGGCCGTGCCAGTACTCCACCAGCTCGCTCCTGGTGTCGATGCCGGAGCGTGGCGGGTACACGGGCTGCGCCCCGTCGGACGCCAGGTAGAAGTAGGCGGGGACGCGGCCGAGGTAGATCCCCATCGCCTTGTCGTAGCTCGCGCGGTCGTCGAGGTGGACGGCGATGCCGACGGCGGCGTCCATCATGATCAGTTCCCAGTTGCCGTTGCTGTTCGGCCGGCCGTTGATGACCTCGGGCAGGTAGACGTCGCGCAGCATGGTCGCGAACCGCCCCTGGCCCGGCCAGCCGCCGTCGTACGTGTGCTTGACGATCTCGGCGGCGCGCGGCCAGGTGGATCCCGCCCAGCCGCTCTGCAGCGGGGCGTTGCTGTTGGTGTGGTCCTTGATCTGCGCGGACCAGGCGTCCATCAGCTCGATCGACTTCTTCGCGTACCTGCTGTCCCTGGTGATGTACCAGGCGAGCGCCTGGGTGTAGGCGGCGATGGCGTCCTCGCGCTCGTCGGAACACCCGATGTCCGGGTTCGAGTACGAGCCGCACTCGACGACGGCGCGCGGCTTGGGCGTGCGCGACAGCGAGCCGTACTTGCTCGCGAGCATGGAGTCGAAGGCCGACTTCCACGGCTGCTGTCCCGCCTGCACCTTCGTCCGTACGAAGTCCAGCTGGGCGCGGCTGCTCAGGACTCCGGGGTGGGCGAACTGCGCGGGCGCGGCGGGGGCGGGGGCGGCGGCGGGGGGCGCCGCGAGGGTGGGGACGGGGACCACGGCCGCCGCCAGGCCGAGGGCCAGGGCGGTGAGCGCGGCGGGCAATCCGAAACGCATGGGGGGCCTTCCGGTGGGAGGGGTTCCGGCGCCCTTGAAAGTACTCATGCCCATGCCAAGCTGACAACGATATCCGACAAGAAACTTTCCTGTCAGCTCTCCCGCCTGCGGCGGCGATGGGCGGCGACGCGCGCCCGGCCGGCGCACGTGGTGGAGCAGTACCGGCGGGCGCTGCCCGGCCCGGTGGCGAGGAAGAACCGCCCGCAGCCCGCGGCGGCGCAGGCGCCCCAGGCGATCCGTCCGTACTCGGTGAGCAGCTGGGCGAGCGCGAGGGCGCCGGAGGCGAGGAACCAGTCGCCCCAGCCCGCCTCCTCCCCGCGGTCCACGTGCAGGTGCCAGGGGTGGCCGTCGTGCCGGGTCAGCCGGGGCCGGGTGGCGCACTCGGCCAGCAGCGCGTTGAGGGCGTCGGCGGCACGGTCCTCGTCGCTCTCGCCGAGCACCCCCGCCATCCGGCGGACGGCCGTGCGCAGTTCGGCGGCGCCCGCCTCGGAGAACGCCTGCTCGGTGAGGTCCGACGGACGCTCCCCGTGCCCGGCGAGCAGCTCCGCGAGGGCGGCGCGCGGAAGTTCGGGGTCGGCGCGGACCGCGTCTGCGAGGTCGATCAGCCGCCGGGCCGCCGAGAAGCCCTCTCGGGAGTCCGCCATGCCAAAGTCCTTTCCCCTTACACGCGAATGGCGTAACGTCTTGTGCGCCTATCACGTTACACACTGGGGGGTCCGGGGATGAGCGGGTTCGGGCGGTACCTGGCGGCGGCGCTGACCGCGCGGTTCGCCTCGGAGGGCATGGGGATGGCCGTGGTGCTGCTCGCCCTGGAGCGCACCGGGAGCGCCGCGTACGGGGCGTTCGTAGTGACCGCCTGGCTGGCCCCGCACGTGCTGGCGGCCCCGCTGGCGGGCGCCGCCGCGGCCCGGGCCCGCCGGCCGAGGCTGTTCCACGTCGGCGCCCTGGCCGGGTTCACGGCCGCCGTGGCGGTGCTGGCCGTACTGCTGGGCCGGGCGCCGATGCCGCTGGTGCTGGTGGTGGCGGCGCTCGGCGGCAGTTGCGGGCCGATGGTGACGGGCGGACTGTCCAGCCTGGTCACGGGACTGGTCCCGGCGGGCGCCGGGCGCGACCGGGCGTACGGCTGGGACGCCTCCACCTACAACGCCGCCTCGGTCACCGCGCCCGCGGCGGTCAGCCTGGCCGCGGCGCTGGGTTCCGCCGCTCCCGCGATGGCGGCCCTGGCGGCCTCCGGCGCGCTGGCGGCGGTGTTCGCGGCCACGCTTCCGTACGAGGACCCGGGCGCGGCCCCGTCGAAGGGCGGACCCCGGGCCGGGCTGGGCGCGGGGCTCGCAGCCCTGTGGCGGGTCCGGGAGCTGCGGGCGGTCACCTCGGCGACGACCGTGGCCTTCGTCGGCGTGGGCGCCCTCACCACCACCTCGGTCCTGCTGGCCGACGGGCTCGGCAGCCCGGGCGCCGGGGGCGTCCTCATGACGGCCTTCGCGGTGGGCGCGCTGGCGGGCTCGCTGACGCTGGGCCGGATGACGTCGGTGGAGCCGGGCCTGCTCGTGCGGTGGGCGCTCGCCGGTACCGGGGTGGCTCTGGCGGCGGCCGCGTTCACGTCCTCGGTCGCCGCGGCGGCGGCGCTGTTCGCGGTGGCCGGGGTGTGCGACGGACCGCTGCTCACGGCCACGCTGCGGATCCGCTCGGAGTACGCCCCGGACGAGGTCCGGACGCAGGTGTTCACCCTGGGCGCGGGGCTGAAGGTGACGGCGGCGTCGGCCGGGGCGGCCCTGGTGGGGCTCGCGGCCGACGCGCCCGCGTGGACGCTGCTGACCGGGATCGCCGGACTGCAGCTCGCGGCCGCCCTGCTGCACGCGCTGACGGCGGCGCGGGAGCCCCGCCCGTCGGCGGCGCTGTCGCCGGTTACAGCGCCGTCGGAAGCCTCCGCCACAACTCCGGCCGGTCGGCGGACTCCTGGAGGGCCTTGAGCGCGGCGGGGTGCGGGGCGGCGTACAGCACGGGGTAGTCGATCTCGCCGAGCTCCGGGCGGACGGGGAAGGCGAGTCGTTCGCCGTCGAGGCTGAACCGGGCGTCCACGCCCGGCTTGTTGCCCCGCGGGTCCTGGCGGTGCCAGCGCGAGTCGCCGGGCAGGCGCAGGGCGATCAGACCGTGGATCACGGGATTGGTCCCGTCGTCGTCCGCGAGGCGCTGGTAGCACAGGGCCGTCGCGATGCCCTGGGCGCGCAGGAGGGCGGCCAGGGCGTGGGACTTGGCGTAGCAGATGCCGTTGCGGGTGGCCAGGACGTCGGAGGCGCGCCAAGCGACGCGCGGGTCGCCCGAATCCCCCGAGTGCGGGATCGTGTCGCGGACGAACTCGAAGGCGGCCTCGGCGTACGCGTGCGCGTCGCCGCCCGTCGCGGTCCAGAACGCGTCCGCGGTTTCGCGCACGAGCGGGTGGTGGTGGTCGATGGCGTCATCGGCCGCCAGGTAGGCGGCAAGGCCGGTGTGCTCCTGGATCAGTTCCATGATCCAGGAGCATACCTATGCCGCTTTTTGCATATCTATTGAATTAGCGGGCGAGCTCTTCCTTGAGCGCCTGGAGGAAGCCGTCCACGTCCTCTTCCTGGGTGTCGAAGCTGCACATCCAGCGGACGTCACCGGCCGCCTCGTCCCAGAAGTAGAAGCGGTAACGCTTCTGCAGCCGCCGCGAGACCTCGTGCGGCAGCCGCGCGAACACCGCGTTCGCCTGCACCGGGTAGAGGATCTCCACGCCGTCCGTCTCGCGCACGCCCGCGGCGAGACGCTGCGCCATCGCGTTGGCGTGCCGGGCGTTGCGCAGCCACAGGTCCTTGGCGAGCAGCGCTTCCAGCTGTACCGACACGAACCGCATCTTCGACGCGAGCTGCATCGACATCTTGCGGATGTGCTTCATCTGCCGGACCGCGTCCGGGTTGAGCACCACCACGGCCTCGCCGAACATCATGCCGTTCTTGGTGCCGCCGTACGACAGCACGTCCACGCCGACCGTGTTCGTGAAACTGCGCATCGGCACGTCGAGCGCCGCGGCGGCGTTGGCTATCCGGGCGCCGTCGAGGTGCACCTTCATGCCGAGGCCGTGGGCGTGATCGCAGATGGCCTTGATCTCGTCCGGGGTGTAGACCGTGCCGAGTTCGGTGTTCTGGGTGATCGAGACGACCTGGGGCATGGCCCGGTGCTCGTCCTCGAAGCCCCAGGCCTCCTGGTCGATCAGCTCGGGGGTGAGCTTGCCGTCGGGGGTGGGCACGGCGAGCAGCTTGATGCCCGCCATCCGCTCGGGCGCGCCGCCCTCGTCCACGTTGATGTGGGCGGTCTTGGCGCAGATCACGGCGCCCCACCGGTCGGTCATGGCCTGCAGGGCGACGACATTGGCGCCCGTGCCGTTGAAGACCGGGAAGGCTTCCGCGTACGGACCGAAGTGGCTGCGGATGACCTTCTGCAGGTGTTCGGTGTACTCGTCGTCGCCGTACGAGACCTGATGGCCGCCGTTGGCCAGAGCGACGGCCGCGAGCAGCTCGGGGTGGATCCCCGCGTAGTTGTCGCTCGCGAAACCGCGCACCGCCGGATCGTGGTGCCGCCGGGCATCGGTCTTCCCGGCATCGGTTCTCACGGTTGCGGAGTGAGCCACAGACGCTGTCCGTTCACATCGGTGGCGGGCCGCTCCCAGACGCCGGCGATGGCCTCAGCCAGCTCCTTGACGTCGGTGAAGCCCGCGAACTTCGCATTGGGACGCTCGGCGCGCATCGCGTCGTGCACCAGTGCCTTGATGACCAGGATCGCAGCCGCCGCCGCGGGGCCCTCGTCACCCCCCGCCTTGCGGAAGGAGTCCGCCATGGCCAGGGTCCAGGCCTCGGCGGCCGCCTTGCCCGCGTTGTACGCGGCGTTGTTGGCGACCGGCTTGTGCGCGCCGGACTGGCTGACCAGGACGAAGCGTCCGCGGTCGCTGCGCAGCAGTCCGTCGTGGAAGGCGAGCGAGGTGTGCTGGACCGTGCGGATGAGGAGCTTCTCCAGGAAGTCCCAGTCCGCGAGGTCGACGTCGGTGAAGGTCTTGCTGCCGCGCCAGCCGCCGACGAGGTGGACGAGACCGTCGATCCGGCCGAACTCCTTCTCGGTCCGCTCGGCCCACGCCTTGGTCGCGTCGAGGTCGAGCAGGTCCACGGTGTCACCGGTGACGGTGGCACCGCCGTGGGCGTAGCGCGCCGCGTCCACGGCCTCGGCGAGGCGCGCCGGATCGGCGTCGGACGCCACGACCACCGCACCCGCTTCGGCGAGGCGGAGCAGGGCGGCGCGGCCGGCGGGCCCGCCGGCCCCGGCCACCGCCACCACCGCTCCGTGCAGCTTTCCGTTGCCGTTCCCGGAGCCGTTCATCTGTTCAGCCTCCTGAGGGCGAGTGCTCACGCGGCGGCCCGATCGGCGTTCTCCGCGTTGCCGGCCGTGATGCCCTTGGTCGAAGCGATCACGCTCTTGAGCTTCTTGGCGAGGGCCTCATAGAACATGCTGAGCGGAAACTCGTCCGGAAGCACGTCGTCCACGAGCTTGCGCGGAGGCTGCGTCATGTCGAGGGCGTCGGGGCCCTTGGCCCACTTGGAGCCCGGGTGCGGGGCGAGGTACGTCGAGACCAGCTCGTAGGCCTTGAACCAGTGGACGAGCTTCGGGCGGTCGATGCCGGCCCGGTAGAGGTCCTCGATCTCGCCGCACAGCTGGTTGGTGACCTGCGGGGCACGCATCCAGTCGATCTTCAGCTTGTTGTCCGTCCAGCGCACGACGTCGTGCTTGTGGAGGTACGCGAAGAGCAGCTGGCCGCCGAGGCCGTCGTAGTTGCGGTTGCGGTCGCCGGACACCGGGAAGCGGAACATCCGGTCGAAGAGGACGGCGTACTGCACGTCGCGGCCGTGCTCGTTGCCCTCGGACTCCAGCTTCACGGCCTCCTTGAAGGCGGTGAGGTCGCAGCGCAGCTCCTCCAGGCCGTACATCCAGAACGGCTGGCGCTGCTTGATCATGAAGGGGTCGAACGGCAGGTCGCCGTGGCTGTGGGTGCGGTCGTGGACCATGTCCCACAGGACGAAGGCCTTCTCGCAGCGCTCCTGGTCCTCGACCATGCGGGCGATGTCCTCGGGCAGCTCGATGCCGAGGATGTCGACGGCGGCCTCGGTGACCTTGCGGTAGCGGGCGGCCTCACGGTCGCAGAAGATCCCGCCCCAGGTGAAGCGCTCGGGGGCCTGGCGCACCGCGATGGTCTCCGGGAAGAGCACCGCGGAGTGGGTGTCGTAGCCCGGGGTGAAGTCCTCGAAGGTGATGCCGAGGAACAGCGGGTTGTCGTACCGGGTGCGCTCCAGCTCGGAGAGCCACTCGGGCCACACCATCTTGAGGACGACGGCCTCGAGGTTGCGGTCGAGGTTGCCGTTCTGCGTGTACATCGGGAAGACGACCAGGTGCTGGAGCCCGTCGACGCGCTCGGCGGCCGGGTGGAAGGCCAGCAGGGAGTCCAGGAAGTCCGGCACCTGGAAGCCGTCGGCGGCCCACTTGCGCAGGTCGTCGACGAGCGCCTGGTGGTACGCCGTGGCGTGCGGGAGCAGCGGGGACAGCGTCTCGACGGCGCGGATCACGCGCCCGACGGCAGCTTCGGCGGTGTGCTGGGCGGGTGCGCCCTCGACCCCGAAGGCGATGGACCCGTCCGCGGACTGCCAGGGGCGGATCTCCTCCACGGCGGCCTTGAGCTCGGGCCACGCGGGGTGGTCGACCACCCGCGCCCCGGCGGTTATCACGGCACCGCCGACACCCGGCACAAGAGTTTCCGTCATGTCACTTCCTCCACAGGAGAACCTCACGTCAAGGCAGCGTAAACGTGTGAGGCTCTTCCGCTCAAGTGGTAACTCGGGAAATTATCCTGCGCGACCCCCTGATTCACCGAAAGTCTTCCCGTTCGTCAGCGTGGAACGGATGGCTCCGCCCAGTCGCGACATGGCCTGTCGAGCCTCCGGCAGCACCCCGGCCAGCGCCAGGAAGCCGTGGAACATCCCGTTCCGGAAGTCGAGGACCGAAGGAACTCCGCTCTCGCCCAGCCTGCAGTGGTACGCCAGCCCGTCGTCCCTCAGCGGGTCGCACCCGGCGACGAGGGCGCTTTCGTGCGTTACGAGGCAAGTTCCTTCTTGATCTGAGCGGCCTCCAGGCCGGCGTCCCGCTTCGGCATCGTCCACCGGTAAGCCTTACCCTCCCCGTCGGTGTAGATGAGGATGCCGCCAGCGTGGACGGTGTCAAGGTCGAACACAGCCCCGTCCAGGACGAACGATCCCGGCTGCACGGTCCGACCCGCGTTGAACGAGTCCGCGACCACATTGAACGCTTCCCCGTTGCCTTGCGCGATGGCCTGCCCGTCGGGTGCTACCCAGCTCCAGCCGCCACCGTCGATGGGTGCGACCTGGTCGGCTGCGACCGCGGTAGTTGCGCGCGCCTTGTAGGCAATGAAGGCGAACGTAGCCTTTGTCGGCTTCGTGACGCTATTCCCAGTGGTGTACACGAGCTGGTCGGGGTGATCTCAAGTCGGCCGGTACCGCCCGCGCCGACTGTCTCCGCGGGCTGCCCGAGCTGGAGCGCTGCGGCCGGCGGGGCCGACGCGGACCCCCTCTCGGCCTTCAGCCTGGGAGGGGGCCTCTTTCGTGCGTCCTGGGTCAGGGCTTCTCGCCGATGGCCGCACGCAGCCAGTCGAGAGTGCCCTGGCCGAGGAGCTCGTCGGCGAGCCGCTGGCCAGACTCCGTCGTCAGCCGCGCTCGGCTGTTGTCGATCCATCGCTGCGCAGCCTCGTACCCCTGGGCCTTGTACTCAATGCCCTGGAGCATGCACTCCAGCTTGTCCGCGTCGCGCGCGCAGATCGCCTCCGGCGAGTCCTTCCCCTCGTACTCGGCGACCAGCTCCTGGATCGCCGACGCGAGGACTTCGGGCATGCCCGCAGTCTGGTCGGCCGTCACCGCCTGCGGGTCGGCGCTCGTCGCGTACTTCTTCCCGAGGTGGTTGACGTCCCCGGTGCGGGTCTCCTGCGTGTCGTGCCACACGGCGAGGAAGGCGGCGCGCGCGGGGTCGGCGCCTTCCAGCTTTGCGATGATCGACGCGATGAGCGAGGTGCGCCACGAGTGCTCGGCTACGCTCTCGGGGGTCCTGACGCCAGCCATCCACCAGCCCGTTCGGGCGGTGTGCTTGAGCGTGCCTGCCTCGTAGAGGAAGCGCGCCACCGCAGACAGGTCGTCAGCCACTGTGTCTCTCCTTCTCACGCCTCGGCGAGGCGGATCGCGTACCAGATACCCTCCAGCTCTCGGCGCGCACGCGTCGAGGCTGTAGTGCTATCCAACAGCACGGGCAGCTGTGCACGCAGCGCGCGGCCGGCGTCTGAGCCGGTGCGGAGCAGGCCCGGGCGCGCGGCCAGCAGAGCCCACAGAGTGTGCACGTTGAGATCGAAGAAACCGTGCTGCGGCGCGAGGCCGCTGACGAGGTGCTGAAGCAGCCGGTGCCCGTGCCAGGACATCGTGCCGGGGGCTGCGATGAAGTCGTCGGAAAGCTCGGGGTACACCGACTCCCCAATCCAGTAAGCCCAGTAGCTCAGGTTGGCCGCCTCCCCAGCCTCGTCATCGTCCAAGGTCGTGGAGATGAAGTGCCGCATCCGGTCTCGGTCTCCCTGCCGTGCAGCCACGGCGGCGACGGAGCGGGAGGTGAGCCACTGCGTGAGCCAGTCGGACGACCGCTCGGCCTTCCGCTGCTGGGCCAGCCAGTCGGATGTGTCCGACGCGTCGTCGTAACCGGCGAGGTACAGGGCCTGCCTGCGTAGAAGGAACTGCCCGTCCTTCTGGGATTCCTCAGCCATGCGCCGCATGTGGCCGAAGAAGCGACGGTGCTCGTCCCGCGTGAGCTCGGGCCGGCTGGCGGCGGGCCCGCGGCGGGGGCGTGACGGCGCCTGTAAAGCCCGCATGGGTTCGGGGGTGACGCCGTTCAGCGGCCAAGCGAGCACCTCGACGAGGTCGCGCTGCATGACCCAGGCGCCGAGCGGGCTGTCGCCCGGGGTGCCCTCGTCGTCTAAGGCACTGGCCAGCAGAACGTCGGCTTCCAGGGCCTTTTCCAGAGCGATGAGCAAGGCGGAGCTGGCGCCCATCCGCATGAGGCGGTGTCGATGCACGAGCATCTGGCCGACGGCGAGGGAGGTAAGCGGCCGGCGGCCGGTCTCCCAGCCAGCGACCGTGTCCGCTGAAACAGCGAACGCCTCCGCGAGGGTCTCCTGGGTGTGGCCGAGCTGCTCACGAATGACGCGGAACAGGTAGCCGGACACTATGCCTCTGCGGACCCGCCGGGGGGCGCCCTGACTGGCGGTCAGGGTAGAAGTCGGGGTGGTGCCCATGACGCTCCCTCTGCCTAGGCGTGCGTGCCAAGTAACCCGTACTGCCGGTCACTTCGAGCGGATCGGCCCGAAATCTACGCTCGTGGCTGTGGTCACCGGGCGCTCAGCGTAGCGCCGATGAGTGCCGCGGGAGACCCGCTCGACACCCCCTGACGAGGCTAGGGAGCACCGGCATGTCCAGCAAACGGCCTGATCTGGAACAGGCGGCCGCCCTCACGGCAACCGCCCTTGTCCCTCTCGGGCGTAAGCCCTCCGAGGTCAAGATCGCCGGTATTACAGACGGGCTCATCGATCAGGAAGTGCTCCTGGCGGCCGCCGTCGAGCACCTCCCCGGCGGAGCCGTCGCGCGAGCTACCTGGGAAGGCCTCGTCTTCCAGGGCCCTGAGGACACACCGCTGGGAAACTGGGCGCACTCCCGGGCGCTGGCCCGCACGGTCAGGCGGATGACCGAGATCATGTCGGCCGCGCCCAAGGCAGTCCGATGACCGCGGTAACGAGGCTCTGCCACACGGCCCCTCTCCCCCGGGCGCACGGACTGCCCGTAGAGGTCGCCGCTGGCCGAGCGTGCGTAGCGTGCGGACAGCGGCTCACCACCGGCGCGGTCCTGCTCGGCCGAGCACCGGGCCGTCACGGCGCCCACGACGTGAGCGTCGAGGTATGGGCCTGCCCCGCACCGGAGGGGGCGTAGTGACAGCCATGCGCCGGATGGACGAGGAGGCCTTTGACCTCTCACGGCTCCGGATGACGGTCGAGACATCAGCGGCACATCCCGAGGGCGTCTGCACGCTGGAGCACATGTTGTGTGCCGGCTGCCGGATGCTGGCCCGCATCGCGACCCAGTACGGCGGCCCCATGGCCGACTGCCGGATCTGCTGTTACGCCTGGGCCGTCCAGCATGACCCAGTGCGCTGCTGGCAGAGAGTGGATGTCTACGGGCCGTGGCTCTCGCTGCGGGCCACGTGACCGAGCGCGTGCGTCAGGCCCTGTACCTCGTGATCCTGATCGGCACCCTCGCCGTGATCATCATCGGCACCGTCTGCCCCTAAGAGTCCCGCCCGGCCGCGTATCTGCCAGGACCCACGGCCGGAACGGGTTGCACCACCCCAACGCAACTACTCGGAGGAATGATGACAACTCCCACTACCCTGGAAGCGTCCGCCCGACACCTGCTTTCGGCAGAGGGCTTCAGCCGCGTCGTACACCTCGTGCAGCGCGACAACGAGGGCATCGACCTGGCGCTGGCCGAGCGCATTACGGACGAAGCGATCAAGTTCGTGGCGGCGGCCGCGACGGCCACGGGCCGACACCTGCGCCCCTCCAAGGCCGTGGACATGGGCTGGCATGCGCTCATCCTCCACACGGCCATGTACCGCGGGCTGTGCGCGTCGCTCGGCCGGTTCGTGGACCACCGGCCGGAGGGCCCGGAGACCCTGCGCCGCGACGCGGACACCTTGGACCACACGATGGACGCGATCCGGGGGGCCGGGTACGAGCCGGACGCCTATCTGTGGGGGCCACTGGCGGACACGGAGATCCACGCCGGGGACTGCATGCACAGCGAGTGCACGGAGGGCGGGTCGGCTTGCGCTGCCCCGCCGATGGCCTGACTCCTCCCGCTCCCCTACAGTCGACTACGTTCCGCGAGGAAGGGGTTGCTGTGAGCGAAGAGGCCGGAGGGCCGGAACGGGGAGTGTGGATTGACCCTCGATTCCACAGCATGGTTGCGGGCTGGTCCGCGAACCGGGTTGAGCGCCGACCCGGGAGGCGGCCGCGGCGAGTCTGCCCGCATGGGTTCGGGGTGACCGTCATGGTCGATCCAGAAACGTGCACGCCCCGTAATGTCCAGTGCGGGACGTGCTACCCGCTTGAGGACTGATTCACAACGACTGCCCCGGCCGGAGCCCCCTTCCGGCCGGAGCTACTCGCGTACGAGGTGCGCGAGGGGGACGGACTAGCTAGGAAGTGTCCTGGCGATCATGACGCGGGCAGCCCGGCGGTCGCCCGCCCCCATCTGCCACCGCAGTCTGGCAACAATGGATGACGCCCAAGCAGCCGGCCAAGGCCCTGCACGTGGGTTGATCTACGAGACCGGCGCTCCTGTCCAGAGGAAAAATAGAGAAGCGATGCTTCCGTCCTTGTGGAAGGTCACGCGGAACTCCGCAGGTGTGCGTTCCATGCGCAACGGCACCTTGACCGCAGTGAACTCGCCGAATGCGACGTCCTTGGGATCCCCGTGTGACTGATAGCGTCCGAACTGATTCTGGAAGGTCTTCCATGCCGTCGCGAGGGTGGCTGGGGGCAGTTGTGTACGCATCGTCGCATCGAAGCGGGCTGTGGCCGCGGTGAAGTTGCCCTTCACGATGTCGTCGAGCGTCTGAAGGGCGATCCGGTCGTATCGAGTCTGAGCCGGGGTTGCTGCCGAGGCCGAGCCCGCGACCGTCGTGGTTGCGTGGGCCTGCACCGCAGCCAGCGCGACACCGTTGGCCAGCAACAGCGCGCAGGCCGCCAGCGTGATGGTTGCCACCGCCTGGACCAGTTGCCGCTTGCTGCTGAGCGTTGTGTCTCTGTCGGACATCAGGACCACGACCTTCTTCAGCCCGGCGGGTCCGGATACGTCCATCTTGCTCCACTCGCCCTCCCCTCGCCTGCGGGGGAGCGGGACCGCCAGCCGTCCGCCCGGAGGGTGTTTGATCCGTTGTTCGGAGCGGGAGTCGAAGCGGAGGGTGGGCCACTGCGGGGCCTGACAGCGCGGGTCCGTGCGGCGGCGCAAAGCCGGCGTGGGGGGGTTGCGACGGCCCCGGGCTCGCTCATTCTGCACCGACTGCCTGCCGAGGCCGACCCGTTGCCACTCGCGCGTCTCCGCCCGGGCCGCCGGGCCGCAGCCGAGCACCGGACACCCCGACAACCGGTACGGCCCTTCGTCTGCCGATGGCCCCGGCGGCGTGGGCCCTGTCCCCGACTGCCCCTCAACTCCCAGCCGGACGGCAACGGCACCGTGTCATTGCCGTCACACCTCACGCCTCTTTCGCCCCGGGCGCCGTACGCGTCTGTTCCCGGGACGCCCCGTACCCGCGAAGCACCTCCACCAGTAACCCGAGCTGCCGGGCCAGCCGTCCCACTGCGGTCGGCGGGGCTGCCTTCACCTCGTCCGGTGCGAAGCCCAGCCACGGCAGCGGGCACGCCGACAAGGCCACGCGTTCACGCGAGGGACCTGGCGCCGACTTGCTGCACGGCGGTGAAGCTCTCCGCGACCAGGGCCTCCATCGTGGCGTTGGGCGAGGATGTACTGCCAGCGCAGGATGTCGTCCGGGACGCGCCGGTCCGGCACGCGTCGGAAGGCGGGGCGGGTCGGCGACGTCGATCCGCCCGTCGCCGCGGCGACGGGGCCGAACGGTCCTGCGGCGTCACGTAATGGCGCAGGCGCAGGACGACTTCGTCCGCATGCCGCCCGGCGGTCGAGTGGCCCAGTCCCGGCCGTGTGGATAGCCATCGGGCCGTGTCAAGTCCCGAAATTCAGTGTCGTGACGCGAATCGACTGCCCGGGCCTACTTGAGGTTCGGAGCCACACAGAGCGTGCGGCCCCGCCGCCCCATTCGCAGCCCGCTTCGGCCCATGAACCGACGGGCAGCGACAACCCATACCCCTCTATCAGTGATGGAGAATTCCCATGTCTCGCACATCTCAGACCAAGCGCCTCGTGCTGTTTGCCACCTCGACCGCCCTGGCGGCAGGAGGGGCACTGCTACCCTCCAGCGCCTTCGCCACCCCGGCGGAAGGGCATACCAACGCCGTGACCCTGACGGCGGACAGGCACGGCGACAGCGACAGCGACTACCACAAGAACAAGGGCTACAAGGGCAGAGGCAAGGGCAAGGGCAAGCCGAAGCCCATCCAGAACATGCCGGGCTGCCACTTCTACAAGAGCGAGGTGTACTGCAAGCCGGGTGAGCAGAAGCCGGGCGAGAAGCCGGGTGAGCAGAAGCCGGGCGAGAAGCCGGGTGAGCAGAAGCCGGGCGAGAAGCCGGCTGAGCAGAAGCCGGGTGAGCAGAAGCCGGGTGAGCAGAAGCCGGGCGAACAGACACCGAAGAAGACGCCGAAGATCCTCACCAAGACGCCGAAGAAGCCGCCGAAGATCCTTACTAAGACGCCGCCGAAGGCGATCAGCCAGGACACCGGTGGCGTGGTCGACGGCACTGACAATGCAACCAGCCAGGATACCGGTGGCGTGGTCGACAGCGCTGACAATACGACCAACCCGGACACCGGTACCAGCACCGACGCCGGAGGCGTAGGCAGTGACTCCGGTTCCTGACGACCAGGATTTTGTCCGGTCGATCATGTTCGGAGCCCCATGACGAGGGCTGCTGCGTTGCAGTACCGAGGAAGACGTAGCCGCGCTTCTCGTATCGGGTGGCGACGGCTCAAGAGTGCTTGAGCTTGTCGATGGCCCGTTCGACGGTGTTGCGTCTTGTACCGCTCCTCGCCGAAGCCGGGTGGCCGTCCGCCGCGTGAGCCTTTACGCAGGCGGGCGGCCTGGCGCGAACCTATGCGCTATAAAAACTCCTCGGGGGCGGACATGTGTGCGTACCACTTCAGCGAGTGGTGCTCTACCGCCCAGATCCGGTCGAATCCCATCCGTTCGGCCAGCACGGCCTGTTCGACGCAGTCGCGGATGACCTGGTGCTCCCGCTCCACGGTCGGGTCGGCCAGCTGGGCTTCGAAGATCACGGAGAATTTCACGGTGCCTCCAGGGTTGCGTCCCGTGCCCGGTCTTACTTCAATTAGGAATATGACTAGTAGTCAGAAGACGAAGAAGCAAGAGCTACCGCCGACCGCGTGGGCGGTTCTCGGTCTGCTCTCCTTCCCGGGGGAGCGCACCGGCTACGAGCTGAAGAAGTGGGCGGACTCCTCACTGCGCTTCTTCTACTGGTCACCGGCCATCAGCCAGATCTACGCGGAGCTGCGCCGGCTGGAGGAGCTGGGTTACGCGGCCTCCGCGCGCTCGGGGCCCGAGGAGGCGCGGGCCAAGCGCCGCTACGCCATCACCGACGCCGGGCGCGAGGCCCTGGCCGGCTGGGCCGCCGACACCGCCGAGGCCGGTCCCCCGGTGCTCAAGCACGGGCTGCTGCTGCGAGTCTGGCTCGGGCACCTCGCCGAGCCGGAGCGGCTGCGCGCGATGGTCGGCGAACACATGGAGCGCACCCGGGCCGAACTGGCCGCCGTACGGGAGGCGATGGAGCACGCGGCCGAGGTTCCGCAATGGGCCTTCCCCGCCCTCGCGCTGCGCTGGAGCGAGCGGCAGCACCTGGCGGAACTGGAGCTCGCACAGGCCCTCCTGCACGACCTGGCCGACCTGGCCGCCGACCGCGGGGAACCCGCTCCGGCCACCGTCACCGAGGCCTGAGCCGGGGCTGGTCAAGCCGGCCGGGACACGCCCACGCCCGGGTGACGCGGCGGGACCGCCACCGGCCGCACCCGGGCGCACAACCCCGGCGGGAAGCGGCCGGTGGGCCCCTGCGGGGCCTTGCACGGCCGGTCCCTTCGCGCCGTGGGCGCACTAGCATGCGTCCTCACCGCGCGCGGCCGGTCGGGACACCGCGACCGCGCGGGGAGCCGCCGTCGACGGAAGCGAGAGAACCTTGACTTTCCTCACCATCGGTCACCGCGGGGTCATGGGTGTCGAACCGGAGAACACCCTGCGGTCGTATATCCGAGCGGAACGTTCCGGCATGGACGCCATCGCCCTGGACCTCCAACTGAGCAAGGACGGCGCCCTCGTCGCCCTGCGCGACCCCGAGGTGGACCGGACCACCGACGGCTCGGGCGCCGTCGCCCATCTGACCCTGGCCGAACTGCGCGAACTCGACGCCGGCGAGGGCGAGCGCGTGCCGGTCTTCGAGGACGTCCTGGACGCGGTCCGGATCCCGCTGCAGGCGTCGGTACGGGACCGGGCCGCCGCCGGAGTGCTCACGGAACTGCTCCTGCGCCTCGACCTGACCGCCCGCGTGGAAGTGGTCTCCCCCGACGACGCGCTGCTGGCCGAGACGGCGCGGCGGGTGCCGGGCGCGCGGACCGTGCTCCACGCCGACTCCCTCGGCGACGGGGCCGGGGACCTGGTGGCGCGGGCGCTGACCGCGGGCGCGGCGACGATCTCCGCGGACATCCGGCGGCTCACCCTGGAGGCCGTGGAGACGGCGCACACGGCCGGACTGCGGGTGACCGGCCGGGCCGTCAACACCCTGGACCAGCTGCGGCTCGCGCGGGCGCTCGGCCTGGACGGCGCGGTCACCGACTTCCCGGAGATCCGCAGCACGGGGCGCTTCACCGCATAGCCGGTCCGGCTACAGCGACTTGACCAGCAGTTCGAAGGCCAGGTCGTCGCGGAGCGGGACCCCGAAGCGCTCGTCGCCGTAGGGGAAGGGGCTCAGCTCACCGGTGCGCCGGTAACCGCGGCGCACGTAGTAGGCGATGAGCTCCTCCCGTACGTTCACCACCGTCATGCGCATCTCCTTGGCGCCCCACGTCTCGCGGGCGCGGCGCTCGGCCTCGGCCAGGATCTCCTTGCCGAGGCCCGCGCCCTGGAGGCCGGGACGGACCGCGAACATCCCGAAGTAGGCGTGGTCGCCCCGGTGTTCGAGCTGGCAGCAGGCGACGGTCTCACCGGCGCGCTCGACGACCACGAGGGTGCTGTCGGGGGTATCGATGATCTGGCGGACCCCGGCCGCGTCGGTGCGCTGCCCCTCCAGGTAGTCGGCCTCCGTGGTCCAGCCGCCGCGGCTGGCGTCACCGCGGTACGCCGACTCGACGAGTGCCACCAGCTCCGTCACATCCGCCTCGACGGCGGTGCGGAAGCTCAGGGCTGCGGGGTTGGCGGTCGACATCGGGGGCTCCGTTCTGCGCGGTGGCATGTGACATGCCCGGTACGGCTCGGGAGAGCCTATCCCGGGGCCGCATAAGGAGAACCTAACCGGGGGCTGCGTGCGGGCCACCCCGGGCGGGCATCTCTTTCCGTGACGCCGACGAACCGGGAGGTTCCGCCGTGCACGGTTCCACCATGTCCGCATCCGCCTCCGTCTCCTCCTGGCTGCTCGTCCTGCTGTGCGCGGTGAGCGGCGGGTACTGCCTCGGGCAGGTGCGCAGATCGGGTGGCGGCGCCGCCGGGGAGGCCGTGATGGGGTTCGGCATGGCACTGATGGCGGTGCCCGTCGGCGTCCGTGACGGGTGGCAGGCCCTCGTGCTGGGGGTGGTCTTCTGCGCCGCCGCCCTGCACGCCGTGTGGATGCTGCGCGGCGGGGTGCACCACGCCCACCACCTGATCGGCTCGCTGGCCATGGCCTACATGGCGCTGACGACGGCCGCGGGGTCCGGGCACGGCGCGGGGCTGCCCCTGGTCACCGGGGCGCTGCTCCTCTACTTCGCGGGGTACGTCCTGCTGGGCGGGGCCCGGCTGGCGGCGGACGGCGGGAGCACGCACACGGCCCTGGCCTCGGGCGGCCCGGCCGCCGGTCCCCAGAAGGCGGCCGAGCTGACCCGGGCCTGCCGACTGGCCATGGGAACGGCGATGTTGGCCATGCTGCTCGCCATGTGACGGCGGCGCACGCCCCACGTGTCCTGCGTCACCAATCCCCCGAGGCCGTACCCGCAGGTAGCCCCCCGCTCATAGGCTGGTGGCCATGATGGTCCCCGCCGCACTCCTGCTGCTCGGCGCTCTGACCGCGGTGCTCGCGCCCCGTCTGCTGGGCCGGGCCCGATGGCCCGAGCGTGAACCGGTCGTCGCCCTGTGGGTGTGGCAGTGCGTGGTGGGTGCGGTGCTCCTGTGCCTGGGACTGTCGATGCTGCTGAGCGCGGCGGCCGCCTGGCAGGCGGTCCGGGGCCGGCTGTTCGCCGCCGCCCCGCACGGGGTGGTCGACGCGTACGCCCTGGGCGCGTCCGGAGGCCCCTGGGCCGCCGGTACGGCGCTCGCGCTGGCGGGCGGGGCGCTGTGGACCGGGACGATGCTGGCCCGGGAGGTCCTGCGGGCGCGGGCCCGGCGGCGCACCCAGGGCACCGAACTGCTGGAGCGGGCCCCGCTGTTGCCCGGGGAGGACCCCGCGGGCGGGCGGCTCGTCGTCCTGGAGGGGCAGCGGCCGGACGCCTGGTGGCTGCCCGGGGCGGCCCCGCAACTCGTGGTCACGACGGCGGCGCTGGGCCGGCTGAAGGGGAGCCAGCTCGATGCGGTGCTCGCGCACGAGCAGGGGCACGCGGCGGCCCGCCACGACTGGCTGCTGCACTGCTCGCGGGCGCTGGCCGGGGGGTTTCCGCAGGTGCCCGTCTTCGCGGCCTTCGAGGCGGAGATGCACCGCCTCGTCGAGCTGGCCGCCGACGACGTGGCCTCGCGGCGGTACGGGCGCCTCACCGTCGCGCTGGCCCTGGTCGGACTGAACGAGGACCGCGGGGTGTTCGGGCCCTCCGCCGCCCCCCAGGCACACGTACAGGAGCGGGTGGCGCGGCTGCTGTCGGCCGCACCCCGGCTGTCCGCGATGAACAGGCTGCGGCTGACGGCGCTGGCGACGCTGGTCCCGGCGGTGCCGCTGCTGGTGGCCCTCGTACCGGGGCTGAGCGCCCTGGCGTAGCACGCCCGCCCGGCAGCGGTTCGCCCCCGGGTGGCAGGATCCTTGTATGCGGAACGATCACTTGCGTTGGGCGGGCATCGGCTGCGCGCTGCTCGCGGCCGTACTGACAGCGCTGGTGGTGGCGGAGTGGCAGCCGCTGCTGTCGTACGACGACCGGGTCGCCCGGGATCTGCACGGCCATGCCGTCGCCCATCCCGGGGTCACCCACACGATGCGGATCCTCACCGACTGGGTGTGGGATCCGTGGACCATGCGGGCCCTGGCCGCCGCCGCCTGCGTGACGCTGTGGTGGCGCGGTGACCGGGAGCGGGCACTGCGGGTGGCGCTGGTGACGCTGGTGGCCGTAGTGGTGCAGCAGGGGATGAAGGGGCTGGTGGGACGGGCGCGCCCGGTGTGGCCGGACCCGGTGGATTCGGCCCACTATTCGGCCTACCCGTCCGGCCACGCGATGACGGCGACGGTGGTGGTCGGGCTGCTGCTCTGGCTGCTCCCCCGGCGGGCTCCCGCGCGGTGGGCGGGCACTGCCTGGGCGGTGGCCGTCGTCTCCGTGGTCGGAGTCGGTTTCACCCGTCTCTACCTGGGGGTCCACTGGGTGACGGACGTGGTGGCGGGCTGGCTGCTGGGCGTGGCCCTGGTGGCACTCATGACGTCCGTCTCCGTCCGCCGGCCGGGACCCGGCCGCGCCGGACCGTGAGGTGTGGTGCGCCTGGCCGGTGTGCCTGCCCTGGGCGATCCCCCGTTTCACCCAGAGCAGGCGGACCCGCGCGCTGAGTATATTGGCTCTGAGCCAGTCAACGCAGGAGTAAGCATGTCCCCGCGCAGCGCATCGGTCAATGAAGAATTGCGCAGACGTTCCCGCGAGCGGCTGCTCCACGCGACGGTCGAACTCGTCGCCGAGCGGGGCTACGAGGCCACCACGCTCGGCGACATCGCCGACCGGGCGGGCGCCGCGCGCGGCCTGGTCTCGTACTACTTCCCGGGCAAACGGCAGCTGCTGCAGTCGGCGGTGCACCGGCTGATGCACCTCACCCTGGAGGCGGCGCTGGAGCGCGAGCCGCTGCCCACCGGCGAGGACGAAGGGCGCGAGCGGCTGGCCCGGGCCATCGACGCGATCCTCGGGCTGGCCCGGGACGAGCCGCGGCTGATGCGCACGCACATGGCCGGCATCCTCCAGGCCGAGGGCTTCGTCCAGTGCGCGGAGCAGCAGCGGCTCGCCGAACTGCTGCGGGACACCGTCACCCGGTACGGCTCGACGGACGTGGACGTGGACTATCCGCTGCTGCGGGCGCTGCTGATGGGCGCCGTGGTGGCGGTCCTGCTGCCGGGCGCGCCGATGCCTGCGGCCCGGCTGCGGGCCGAGCTGTTCCAGCGCTACGGGCTGGACTGGGAGCTCGGTGTCCCGCCGGACGGCGGGCCGCCCGGCGGAACGTTCCCGTCACACACCCAGCCCCTGGGCGTCAGTGGTACTCGGGCTGGCTCTGCACGTTGAGCCGGTCCAGCCACACCCACTTCGCGCTCGCGGTGCGCCAGTCGTCCAGCCGCAGCACGTCGAGGCCCTTGGTGATGTCGTTCGAGTAGATGTGCCCGTTGTAGTAGTACGCCGACCAGGACCCGCCGAGTCCGAGCTTGTCCGTGGTCAGCGGGCCGCGTTCGAAGTACCCGATCTCCTTGGGCTGCGCGGAGTCGGTGAACTCCCACACCGAGACCCCGCCCTGGTACCAGGCCTGCACCATGATGTCGCGGCCGCCGCCGACCGGGATCAGCGAGCCGTTGTGGGCCACGCAGTTCTCGGTGTCGGCCTGGTGCCGCGGGATCTTGAAGTAGCCGCGGAAGGCGAGCTTGCGCTGGTCCCCGCTGCCGGTGATGTCGTAGATCCCGTCGGCGCCGCGGTGGGGACCGGTGGCCTCGTTGCAGGTGGGGCCGCCACCGCCGCCGAGTTCGTCGGTGAACACCACCTTGTCCGCCCGCTCGTTGAAGGTGGCGGAGTGCCAGAACGCGAAGTTCACGTTGTCCTGCACACGGTCGATGACCCGCGGCTGCTCGGGCTTGCTGATGTCGAAGAGGATGCCGTCGCCCATGCAGGCGCCGGCGGCCAGGTTCTTCGACGGCAGCACGGTGATGTCGTGGCAGCCGGTGGTCTTGGAGACTCCGGGGTTGGTGGGCCCGCCCGGGTTGCCGCCGTCCGGGAACAGGATCGGGAAGGAGACGACCGCGGCCTGCGTCGGCGCCTTCTTGGGGACCTTCACCACCGAGATGCCGTCGTGCGGCGGCTGGCAGTCGGGGAAGGCCTCGTTCGGGGAGTACGAGGCGACGTAGAGGTAGATGTCACGGCCGCCCGGCACCAGCGTGTGGGTGTGGGAGCCGCAGTTGGTCTCGACGGACTTGATGTACTTGGGGTTCTTCTTGTCCTTGATGTCGAAGATCTTGATGCCCTCCCACGAGGACTTCTCCGTCGCGGGCTGCGAGACGCTGTTGCAGGAGTCGTCGCTGCGCGAGGAGTCGGTGGAGAGGAAGAGCAGGTCCCCGTAGACGGAGACGTCGTTCTGTCCGCCGGGGCACAGCACCTGGGTGACGGTCTTCGGTGCCTTCGGGTTGGCGATGTCGTAGATCGTGAAGCCGTTGTAGTTGCCCGCGTAGGCGTACCTGCCCTGGAAGGCCAGGTCGGAGTTGATGACGGTGGGGTCGGCGCTGGGGATGTTGGCCAGGGGCTTGATGTTGGCGCTGTGCACGATCTCGTCCTGGCCGGGGATCTCGCCGGGGGCGAGCTCCCTGCCGTCGACGAGGGCCGCGCCCCGCTGGTTGCCGCTCCCGGGCGATAAGTCACCCGGGTCCGGGGTGGCGGCCGCCGGTCCGGCGGTCAGAAGCGCGGTGAGGAGCCCGGCCGCAGCGACGGCCGCTCCCGCCCTTGCGCTGCGCGCTCTCGTGGTGTGGAACGTGCTCAACGTGCCCTCCCAAGGGAGTCCGATCGGTTCCGGTCCTCAGGGGAACGGAACCAGGACCCCGGCAGTATCTTCCTTTCCATGGACATGGCAAAAGACCCCCGGGGCCGCACGGCCTTATCCGCGCGGCTCGGCCGGCTCGCCGGAGCGGCCGCGGCCGCCGGTCTCGTGCTGACACTCACCGGCTGCCAGGGAGACGACCGGGCGGAGGGGGCCGAGGACGGACGCGCCGTGGTCGTCGCGCCGGGCAAGCCGGGCGAGAAGGCCCGCACGCTCACCCCCGAGCAGGCCGCGAAGGAAAAGCCCGACGACAGCCCGAACGCCGCCGACCACGCCTACGCCCAGAACATGATCGAACACCACAGGCAGGCCCTGACGATGAGCGCGCTGGCGCCGGACCGGGCCTCGGCGGACGGCGTCAGGCGGCTGGCGGAACGGATCACCGCCGCGCAGCAGCCCGAGATCGCGGCGATGGAGAAGTGGCTGACCCTCCATCCGGCACCGTCGGCGCCGGTCGGCGGACACGCGCACGACCACGGCGCGATGCCGGGCATGGCGACCGAACAGCAGCTGAAGGAACTGTCCGACGCCCGGGGAGCCGACTTCGACCGGCTCTTCCTGAAGCTGATGACCGCCCACCACGAGGGCGCCCTGAAGATGGCCGGCGAGGCGCTGACCGGCGGCAACAACGTCGCGGTCGAGGAGATGGCCACCGAGGTGGTGGCCACGCAGAGCGCCGAGATCCACCGGATGCGCGCGATGGGCTGACTGCCGGGGAAGCCGGTGTCATGCTGGGACCACCTGCGGGAGGAGCTCCGCCGTGCTTCGTGTCGCCGTCGTCGGATCGGGCCCCAGCGGGGTCTACGCGGCCCAGACGCTGGTCCAGCAGCGCGAGGTGCCCGGGGTGCGGGTCGACGTGCTCGACCGACTGCCCGCTCCGTACGGGCTCGTCCGGTACGGGGTCGCGCCGGACCACGAGAAGATCAAGTCGCTGCAGGGCAGCCTGCGCACCGTGCTGGAGGACGAGCGGATCCGCTTCCTCGGGAACGTCGAGGTCGGCGGTGAGCGGCTGCCCACGCAGCGGCTGTTGGAGCTCTACCACGCGGTGGTGTACTGCGTGGGCGCGGCCCGGGACCGGCTGCTGGGGATCCCCGGCGAGGAGCTGGCCGGGGTGCATTCCGCGACGGCCTTCGTGTCCTGGTACAGCGGGCACCCGGATGCCGCCGCCGAGGTCTTCGACCTGGGCGGGGTGGACTCGGCGGTCGTGGTCGGCGCGGGCAACGTCGCGGTGGACGTGACGCGGATCCTGGCGCGGGGCGCGGCGGAGCTGGCGCCGACGGACATGCCGCAGCCCGCCCTCGGCGCGCTCGCGGACAGCGGCGTGCGCCGGGTGGCGATGGTGGCCCGGCGCGGCCCCTCGCAGGGCAAGTTCACCACCAAGGAACTGCGGGAGCTGGGCACGCTGCCGGAGGTGGACGCCGTGGTGGACCCCGCCGAGGCGGCCCTGGACCCGGTGTACGGGGATCCGGAGGCGGCCGCGGCGCTGCCCGCGGTGGCGCGGCGGAACCTGGAGGTGCTGCGCGGCTGGGCACAGGCCGGCCCGGGCGACGGGCCGCGCCGCATCGCCCTGCGGTTCTACCTGCGGCCGGTGGAGGTGCTGGGCGGGCCCGACGGCCGGGTGACCGGCGTGCGCTTCGAGCGGACCGCCCCGGATGGCCGTGGCGGGGTGACCGGGACCGGCGTGTACGAGGACATCGAGGCGCAGCTGGTCCTGCGCTCGGTGGGGTACAAGGGCGTCCCGCTGGCCGGGCTGCCCTTCGACCCGGCGAAGGGCACGGTCCCGCACGCGGCGGGCCGGGTCGTGCGCGCGGGCCGGGCCTCGGTCGGCGAGTACGTGGCGGGCTGGATCAAGCGCGGCCCGACGGGGGTGATCGGCACGAACCGGCCCTGCGCCAAGGAGACGGCGTCCTCGCTGCTCCAGGACGCGGGGGCGCTGGCCCGGCGCGAGGTGCCCGACGAGGACCCGCTGGACGCGATGCGGGCGGCGGGCCTGCGGCCGGTGGAATGGCCGGGCTGGCAAGCCATCGAAGCGGCCGAGTCCGAGCTCGGCCGCTCCCTGGGCCGCCGCTCGGTCAAGATCCCCGACTGGCAAGGCCTGTTCGACGCCGCCGGAGTCAGCTGAGGATCCGGGCCGACCGCGCTTCCTCGGCGGCCGCCGCCGTGAGGACGCTGTCGAGGAGGCCGGGGAAGAGGTCCTCCAGCTCCGCGCGGCGCAGGGCGTTGAGCTTGGTGGTGCCCCGGTAGGTCTGGCGGACGAGGCCGCTCTCGCGCAGGACGCGGAAGTGGTGGGTGGTCGTCGACTTGGTGACCGGCAGGTCGAAGTACGAGCAGGCCAGCTCCGTGGCCGAGCCGGCCAGGTCCCGGACGATGGAGAGCCGGAGCGGGTCGGAGAGCGCGTGCAGGACGCCCTCCAGCCGGATCGCGGCCGCCTCGGGGTGGTCGAGGGCGCGGGCCGTGTCACGTTCCGTCATGTCCCTGCTCCGCTCGCTCGGCTTGCCCGGGCCCCCATCGTACGAGAGTCGTCGTAGGAACAGGGCGGGGTGCGGCTCCGGCATGGGGGCGCCGGAGCCGCACCGGCTTCACCAGGACCGGTGGTACTGGTCGGGCGTACGGAGCTCCGCGCCGAGCTCGACGGCCGCGCGGCGGGCCCAGTACGGGTCGCGCAGCAGTTCGCGGCCCAGCAGGACGGCGTCGGCCTCGCCGTTGGCCAGGATCTTCTCGGCGTGCCCCGGTTCGGTGATCAGGCCGACGGCGGCCACGGGGAGACCGGTCTCCGCCTTGACCCGCGCGGCGAACGGCACCTGGTAGCCAGGGCCGACGGGGATCTCCACCCTGGGGGCCAGGCCTCCGGTGGAGACGTCGAGGAGGTCCACGCCGTGCTCCTGGAGCAGCCCGGCCAGCCGGACCGTCTCGTCGGCGGTCCAGCCTTCCTCCTCCAGCCAGTCGGTGGCGGAGATCCGGAAGAACAGCGGGAGCTCCTCGGGCCACACCGCCCGTACGGCGTCCACGACTTCGAGGGCGAGGCGGGTGCGGTTCTCGAACGAGCCGCCGTACGCGTCGGTGCGCTTGTTGCTGAACGGGGAGAGGAACTCGCCGATGAGGTAGCCGTGGGCGCCGTGGATCTCGACGATCTCGTAGCCCGCCGCCAGCGCGCGCTCGGCGGCGGCGGCGAACTGGCCGACGATCTCCGCGATCTCATCGGCCGTCAGCTCGTGCGGCGCCGGGCGGTCCCCGTCGAACGGCACGGCGCTCGGGGCGACCGGCAGCCAGCCGTGCGCCTCGGGCCCGACCGGGCCACCGCCCTTCCAGGTCCGGTCGGTGGAGGCCTTGCGTCCGGCGTGCGCGATCTGGATGCCGGGGACGGTGCCCTGGGCCTTGAGGAAGGAGGTGATCCGGCGCAGCGCCTCGACCTGGGTGTCGTTCCAGATGCCGAGGTCGTAGGGGGAGATCCGGCCTTCCGGGGAGACGGCGGTGGCCTCCTGGATGATCAGGCCGGTGCCGCCGACGGCGCGGGCGGCGTAGTGCGCGAAGTGCCAGTCGTGCGCCACGCCCGCGCCGGGGCCGAAGGCCTCGGCGCTGTACTGGCACATCGCCGCCATCCACACGCGGTTCGGGACGGTGACCGAGCGAAGGGTGTAGGGAGCGAACAGGGCAGCGAAACCAGCGGGGGCAGCACTCATCAGGGCTCTCCAGGACGTCACCGGGCGCGCCGGGGGTCGGCGGCTAAGTACGAGACTCACCGTACTACGAAATCTTTCGTACTACGAGACCTCTCGTACAAGCGCGTCGAGCTCCGCACGCAGCGCCTCGGCCAGCGCGGGCAGATCCGGGACGGCCGCCGCGTCCGCCACGAGGCCGTAATGGACCGTTCCCTTGTACGTGGAGACCGCGACGGCCAGGGACTGCCCGCGGGCCAGCGGGGCGAGCGGGTAGACCTCGGCGACCCGGCTCCCGCCCAGCGAGAAGTTCAGGCCGGGCAGCGGGACGCTGGTGACCAGGATGTCGAAGAGCAGCCGGGCGGCCTGGGCGACGAGCGGTCCGCCGAGGCGGTGGCCGAGCGGGTGGACGTGGTCGGCGAGCAGGGCGACGGCCCCGGCGCCGCGGGCGGGTCCGGCGTCCTTGTTGCGGTCCATGGCGGCCCGGACGCGGTCCAGGCGCAGCAGCGGGTCGCGCTCGGCGAGCGGGAGCCGCAGCAGGTAGCCGGAGAGCCGGTTGCCGCCGCCGGTCCCGGGCCGGCCCCGGCGGGACACGGGGATCAGGGCGCGGGGGCCCGGTCCGATGGGCGCGGGGTCGCCGCGGCCCTCCATCCAGCGCCGCAGCGCGCCGGCGACCATGGAGATGAGCACGTCGTTGACGGTGCCTCCGGCGGCCTTGCGGATCAAGTTGACCTCGTCCAGGTCGAGGGCGAGGCCCGCGACCGTACGGGATCCCGCGCCGGCGGCGCCCGCGGTGAGGACCGCGGGGACCCCGACCGGCAGCCCGGCGCGGGCCACCGCGGCGCCGATCTCCAGAGCCTGGCCGACGTCCTGGGCCCGGGCCGCGAGGATTCCGGAGAGCCGTCGCAGGGCCGGGGCGGCCCGTCGCCCGGGGGCGGGACGGGCGGACGGACGAGGAGCGGGGCGCGGCGCCGGGCCCGGCGGCGGACGCAGGGACGCACCCTCGTCGAACAGCGCCGCGGCCAGGGCGAGCGCGCCGAGCCCGTCGGCGAGGGCGTGGTGGAACTTGAACAGCACCGCGAAGGAGTCCGGGTCGGACCCGGCGAGCACGTGCGCCTCCCAGGGCGGCAGGCTCCGGTCCAGCGGCCGGGCCATCAGCGGTCCCGCGGCCTCGTGCGGCGGGACCCGCGTGGAGACGAGGAACACGTGCCGCGCCGGATCGAAGCCCGGGTCCGGCGACCAGGCGGCCGCGCCGACCGGCAGCAGGACGTCCCGGATCCGGCGGCGCAGGCCGGGCACGCCGGCGCAGCGGGCGGTGAGCAGTTCCGCGGCGTGCCCGGCGGCGCCGGGCCCGGCGGCCCTGAAGACCGCCAGGGCGCCGAGGTGCATGGGGTGGGCGGCGGATTCGATCCGCCAGAAGGCGAGGTCGAGCGGGGACAAGTGCTCCGTGGCCACGTACGTCCTCTCGCGTGCGGCAGCAGTGGCCTGAAGTCAATCTATTGGGAACATCTCCATGCAAGCAGCGATCGTTTCCTGCGGGTAAATGATCGGTATTAATCCGCCGCCCAGGCCCCCGCGCCGCCCGCCGGGCCGCTGTCGGTGGGCGGGTGCAGACTGACCGGAAAGAGACGGACAGCTCGCAAGACACACCCAGAAGACACCGAAGACACCGAAGACATGGACGACGAAGTCCGGAGGTGCCGGCCATGGCCGACGTACTGCTGCTCGTGGGTACCCGCAAGGGGCTCTTCATCGGCCGCCGCCGGGGCGAGGGGGCCTGGGAGTTCGGCGGGCCCCATTTCAACGCCCAGGCGGTCTACGCGGTCGCCGTCGACCGGCGGGGCCCGGCGCCCCGGCTGCTGGTCGCCGGGGACAGCTCGCACTGGGGGCCGTCCGTCTTCAGCTCCGACGACCTCGGGGGGACCTGGAACGAGCCCGCCGAGGCCGCCGTGAAGTTCCCCAAGGACACCGGCGCCTCGCTGGAGCGCGTCTGGCAGCTCCAGCCGGCCGGGCCCGAGGCCCCGGACGTGGTCTACGCGGGGACGGAGCCGGCCGCGCTGTTCCGCTCGACCGACCGCGGCGCGTCCTTCGAGCTGGTCCGCCCGCTGTGGGAGCACCCCAGCCGGGGCAGCTGGCAGCCGGGCGGCGGCGGTGAAGGGCTGCACACGGTGATCACCGATCCGCGCGACGCGGACGCCGTGACGGTGGCCGTCTCCACCGCCGGGGTGTTCCGGACGAAGGACGGCGGGTCCAGCTGGGAGCCGTCCAACGACGGGGTGTCGGCGGTCTTCCTGCCCGATCCGCACCCCGAGTTCGGCCAGTGCGTGCACAAGATCGCCCAGGACGCCGGGAACACCGACCGGCTGTACCTGCAGAACCACTGGGGCGTCTACCGCAGCGACGACGCCGGGTCCCGGTGGACCGACATCGGCGGCGGGCTGCCCTCCGACTTCGGCTTCGCGGTGACCGCCCACCCGCACCGGCCGGACACGGCCTACGTCTTCCCGCTCAACGCCGACTCCGACCGGGTCCCGGCCGAGCACCGGTGCCGGGTCTTCCGCACGCGGGACGCGGGCGCCACCTGGGAGCCCCTGTCGCACGGCCTGCCCGCGGGCGACCACTACGGCACGGTGCTCCGCGACGCCTTGTGCACGGACGACGCGGACCCGGCGGGCATCTACTTCGGCAACCGCAACGGCGAGCTCTACGCCAGCCACGACGACGGCGAGAGCTGGCGGCTGCTGGCGGAGCACCTGCCCGACGTGCTGTGTGTGCGGGCGGCGACGATCGGCCAGTAGAGTGATCCACCGTGGCAGCACGACCGTTGAACGAGATCGTCGAGCCGGGCTGGGCCCGGGCTCTGGAGCCTGTGGCGGGCCAGATCGCCGCGATGGGCGACTTCCTGCGCGCCGAGATCGCGGCGGGCAGGACCTACGTCCCGGCCGGGGCGAACGTCCTGCGCGCCTTCCAGCAGCCCTTCGACGAGGTCAAGGTGCTGATCGTGGGCCAGGACCCGTACCCCACGCCGGGGCACGCGGTGGGCCTGTCCTTCTCGGTCGCGCCCGAGGTGCGGCCGGTGCCGCCGAGCCTCGACAACATCTTCCTGGAACTGCACCGGGACCTCGGTACCGGCCGGCCCGCGAACGGCGACCTCACCCCGTGGACCCGGCAGGGCGTGCTGCTGCTCAACCGCTCGCTCACCACCGCGCCCCGCAGGTCCAACGCCCACCAGGGCAAGGGCTGGGAGGCCGTGACCGACCAGGCCATCCGGGCCCTCGCCGCGCGCGGCAAGCCGCTGGTGTCCATCCTCTGGGGCCGGGCGGCCCGCAATCTGCGGCCGCTGCTCGGCGAGCTGCCGGTGGTGGAGTCCTCGCACCCCTCCCCCAAGTCCGCCGATTACGGATTCGTCGGATCCAGGCCGTTCAGCAGGACGAACGAGCTACTGGCGGGCCAAGGTTCACAGCCCGTGGACTGGCGCTTGCCGTCCGTCAGTTGATGGTATCTGTTATTCACCGGATAAATACGGACAGATGCCTCAGGAGAAGGCCCTGCCCGAACACCCGGTTCCGATAAGCCAGTAGCATGCGGCGCCATGAGCTCCCCCACTGGGCCCGCAAATGGCCTGCCCGTACGAATGCCGCGACCCCGCCAGACCGGACGGCACCGCCGGCCCGAGCCCGCGGCGGCGCCCGAGGGCGCGCCCGCGCTGGTGCTCGCCGTGCCCGGTACCCCCTCGGCCGCCGCGCGGGGGCTGGCGGAAGAGATCATCAGCATCGGCCGTTCCGAGCTGCCGGGCCTGGACGCCCGGATCGGCTTCCTCGACGGTGACGACGCCACCGATTTCCCGTCCCTGTCCGGCGTGCTGACCGCCGTCGCGACCGAGCGCGTCGCGCGCGCGGAGTTCGCCCGCGCCGCCGGCCACGAGGTGCCCGCGCCGACCGGCCCGGACGCCGTGGTGGTCCCGCTGCTGCCCGGTCCCGACGGTGACCTGCTCCGCCGGATCCGCCAGGCGCTGATGGACTCCTCCGCCGCCGCCGAGCTGGCCGACGTGCTCGGCCCGCACCCGCTGCTCGCCGAGGGCCTGCACGTGCGGCTGTCCGAGGCCGGCCTGGCCCGCGCCGACCGCGCCCGGCTCTTCACCGTGACCACCGCCGCCGACGGCATCGTCCTGGCCACCACCGGTGGCGAGGAGGCCGTGCAGGCCGCCGGGATCACCGGGATGCTGCTCGCCGCCCGGCTCGCCGTGCCGGTCATGGCCGCCGCGCTCGACGAGGAGGGCTCGGTGGCCGCAGTCGCCGACCAGCTGCGCCGGGAGGGCTCCACGCAGGTCGCGCTCGCCCCGTACCTGATCGGCCCGGAGGCCGCCGAAGGGCTGCTGGACAGCGCCTGCAAGGACGCCGACTGCAGCGCCGCCGAGGTGCTCGGCGCCTACCCGGCGCTCGGCAAGCTCGCCGTCGCGCAGTACGCCGCGGCTCTCGGGATCACCCAGGGCGCGGCCACGCGCTGACCGCCCGCCACGCCGAAAGGGCCCCCGCCGTTCGGCGGGGGCCCTTTCGGCGTCGCCGGACTCAGAGCGACCGGCCGAAGACCACGCAGGCGGCGGCGGGCACGGCCACCGAGCCGGCCTCGCGCGGCCGCCCGGTCACGGGGTCGACGTCGAACCAGGTGACGTCCCCCGAGTGCTCGTTGGCCGCGTACAGGCGGCGCCCCGAGGGATCGGCGGCGAGATCGCGCGGCCAGCTGCCGCCGCAGCCCACGACGCCGGTGAGCCGCGGCTCCTCGGCGCCTGCGGCGAGGGAGAGGGTGGCGATGGTGTCGGTGCCGCGGATCGCGGCCCAGACGAATCGCCCGCCGGCCGAGGCGACGACCGCCGAGGGATAGGGCCGTACGGCCCCCGAGGGGCCCTCGGAGGCGACCGGAACCTCTCCGATCGGTTCCAGTCGCCCGGAGGCCGCGTTCCACCGGCAGACGGTCAGCTGCGGCTCCAGCTCGTGCAGTACGTAGGCCACCGCGCCGTCCGGGTGGAAGGCGAGGTGTCGGGGTCCGGTCCCGGCCCGCAGCGCGGTCTCGGTGTGCAGCCGCGGCTCCCCCGTGGCCGGGTCGAGCGCGCAGACCCGTACGGAGTCGGTGCCGAGGTCGACGCTGAGCACCCAGCGGCCGCTCGGGTCGGGCAGCACCTGGTGGGCGTGCGGCCGCTCCTGGCGGTCGGCGTCGATGCCGCAGCCGTGGTGCGCGAGGACGGCAGCGGGTCCTTCCGGGCGGCCGTCCGCGGCGAGCGGGAGGCTGCTGACGCTGCCGGAGGTGTAGTTGGCTGTGAGCAGCCGGCGCCCGGCCAGGCTGAGGTGGGTGGGCCCGGAGCCGCCGACGCCGACGGGCGCGCCGAGGGGTGCCAGGCCGGCGGCGGTGGGCGTGAAGGCGGCCACCGCTCCCTGTCCGGTCTCGCTCACCGCGTAGAGCACGCCGGTGTCCCCGGCGAGCGTGAGGTACGAGGGGTCCGCCACGGCGGCGCCCGTGACCGCGATCGACGTCAGGGCTCCCGTGGCCGGATCCACAACCGCGGTGGTGACGCCGAGGCCGCCTCCGGAGGTGAACGAGCCGATGTAGGCCCGGTGTCCGCCGTTCTGGTCCGTGCTGTCCGCGCCGCCCACGGGAGGCCCCTCTCCGCTTTCGGATCCGTCCGGAGGCGACGGTAGCAGAAGGGTCTAGACCAAATCCCGCCCCTGGGCCCGTTCCTGGGCGCCGGGGTGGTGGACGTACGCGGTACTGCTGCGGCGGTCCTCGTAGGTGCGGTGGAAGACCGGGGTCGCGGCGCCGGAGATCGGCGGCACTATCCAGGACCAGTCCGCGCCCACGTCACGGCCCTTGCGTTCCTCCCGTGCCATGTGGGACAGGAAGCGCCGGGACTCGGAGTGATGGTCGGCGATGGTGACCCCGGCGCGGTCGAAGGAGTGCAGGACCGCCCGGTTGAGCTCGACGAGCGCGCGGTCCTTCCACAGCGAGCGGTCGCTGGAGGTGTCCAGGCCGAGGCGGCGGGCGACGGCGGGCAGGAGGTTGTACCGGTCGGTGTCGGCGAGGTTGCGGGCGCCTATCTCGGTGCCCATGTACCAGCCGTTGAACGGGGCGGCCGGGTAGTGGATGCCGCCGATCTCCAGGCACATGTTGGAGATGGCCGGTACGGCGTGCCAGCGCAGTCCCCAGTCCGCGCCCCAGCCCTCGTCCTCGGGGTGGCCGATCGGGACCTCCAGGACGGCGTCCGAGGGGGTTTCGAACCAGCGGGGCTTGTCGTCGACGCCCTGGACCACCAGCGGCAGGAGGTCGAAGGGGGTGCCCGCGCCGCCGGTCCAGCCGAGCCGGAGCAGGGCCTCGGTCAGCGGGGCGTTGCGCGCGTCGCCGACGGTGACGGAGTGGTGGTCCCCGTACCCGGCGTACCGGACGAGCTGCTCGCTCCAGATCAGCGGCCCCGGCCGGTCCGGGGCGTCCGGGGCGAAGACCGTGATCGTGGGCCGGATCCGGCCGCCGTTGGTCGCCTCGCGCAGGTGCCCGAAGCATTCGGCGGCGATCTCGTCGCCTTCGGTGAGCTCCCGGCGGTCACGGACCCGCAGGGAGTTCCAGTAGAGCCTGCCTATGCAGCGGTTGCTGTTGCGCCAGGCCACCCGGGCCCCGTGGACCAGCTCTTCGGGGGTGTGCCGGTAGGTGCCGGTCTCCGCGAGCTCCGCCCGCACGGCGGCGAGCCGGGCACGCGGATCACCGGCGCTGCGGTCCTCCTGGTGGAAGAGTCGGATGAACTCCTCGGCCGCTTCCCACACCTGGGCGGTGGTGGAACGCTGTTGAAGTATTTCCATCCCGGGCCGTTACCCCCTGTCCGACCAGATCCACCCTGTACATGCCGGATGAATGTGCAATAGACCATCAGCCGTTGTACATGCCGCAGGTCAGGGGCGGGCGCCAGGCACGTATGGAACACCCGTCCGAGTGGTCTTCGGGGATCGGACTGCGGGCGGGGAGCAGGACGGCGTACGATCCGCCGCAATCCGGGAGTTGACCACCGCACGGCGGGTCAGCGGCAGGGCCGGCTCATGAACAGCGCCTGCTCGCCCGCGGCGGGCGTACCGCCGTAGAGGGTCGTGTCGAGGCCGCAGAGGGTGAATCCCATGCGCCGATAGGCGTGCACGGCCGGGGCGTTGACCGAGCTGACCTCCAACCAGAGGTGTTCGGCGCCGCGTTCGCGCGCGAATCCGTCCGCGCACTCCATCAGGGCACGGCCGATGCCGCGGCCGCGGTGGCCGGGCGCGACCTCGATGTCCTCGATCGTCAGCCGCCGGTTCCACGCGGCGTAGCCGACGGCGGCGAAGCCGCACACCCGGCCGCCGTCGAGGGCGACGTAGGTCCGGGCGTCCCCGGTGGTGTCCGACCCGCCGCCGAGCCCCTGCTCGTCGTGCTCCTCGGGCGGGAACTCCTTGTAGAGCGGCGGGTCGGCGGGGATCTCGCGGAGCAGGAATCCGAAACCGGCGCCGGAGGCGGCCACCTCGAAGACGGTGTCGGTGGTGAAGGAGCCGTCCAGGGCCTCGATGGCTCCCGCGTCATCGGGGCGGGCGAGGCGGTAGACGATGCCGTCGGCGGAGCCGTGTGCGGTGGTCATGGAATCCACGGTACGCAAAAAATCCCCCGGCCGAATTGACTGCCGAGGGAGAATAGAGCGTATATTCAATGGTTCATGACTTCGCGGAAACCGAAGACACGAAGAAGCTTACGAGGACACCGTACCGCGCCAGGAGTGCAATTGTCAACCGAGGAATTCCGGAAAGAACAGCAATTCGTCGACGGTCTCTACGCGCGCCTCGACCACCTGCGTGACCAGGCCGAACGTGCCGTCGAGCGGGCATTGCGCGATGTCGGGACCGGGCTTCAGACACGCCTGGAGCGTGATGTCCTGGTCGCGGAGCAGTCCGGCCTGCTATCCGCGCTGAATGCCGGCGAGAACGGTCTGTGTTTCGGCCGTCTGGAGTTCTCCGACGGCCGCGACCACCACATCGGCCGCATCGGAATCCGCGCGGACGACGCCGACCGCACACCGCTGGTCCTGGACTGGCGCGCGGACGTGGCCCGCCCGTTCTACCTCGCCACCGGCCACACCCCCATGGGGCTGCGGCGCCGCCGCCACATCAGCAGCCGGGGACGGGTGGTCACCGCCCTGCACGACGAGATCCTCGACCTGACCGACGCGGAGCGCACCGGGTACGAGGGCGCCGACGCGGACGCCGTGCTGCTCGCCGCGCTCGACGCGGCCCGGACCGGCCGGATGCACGACATCGTGCGCACCATCCAGGCCGAACAGGACCGGGTCATCCGCTCCACGCACCGCGGGGTGCTGGTCGTCGAGGGCGGTCCGGGCACCGGCAAGACGGCGGTGGCGCTGCACCGCGCCGCGTACCTGCTGTACGCGCACCGGGAGCTCCTCGCCAAGCGCGGGGTGCTGATCGTCGGACCCGGCCCGGCCTTCCTGGGCTACATCGGCGGGGTGCTGCCCGCGCTCGGCGAGACGGGCGTCCTGCTCGCGACCCCCGGCGAGCTCTTCCCCGGCGTCCACGCGACGGGCACCGACCGCCCCGGGGCGGCCGCGGTGAAGGGCCGGGCCGCGATGGCGGAGGTCCTGGCCAGGGTCGTCGCCGACCGGCAGCGCCTGCCGCAGACGGTACCGGCGGACACCGGCGAGGAGTACGACACGGTCCCCGAGCCCGCGCTGGAGATCGACCACGACGACTACGGGACCCTGCTGCTGGACCGCACGATGGCCTACGAGGCGCGGGACCGGGCCCGGGCCACCGGGCTGCCGCACAACCAGGCGCGTCCCTCCTTCGCCTTCCCGATCATCGACGCGCTCACGGCGCAGCTCGCCGACCGGCTCGGGGCGGACCCGTACGGCGGCCCGAACCTGCTGGGCTCGGACGACGTGGCGCAGCTGGGCAAGGAGATCGCGATGAGCCCGGCCGTGCACGCCGCGATCGACTCGCTGTGGCCCTCCCTCACCCCCGAGCAGCTCGTCGGCGACTTCCTGGCGGAGCCCACGCACCTGCCCGCGCACGAGGCGGAGCTGATCCGGCGCGAGCCGTCGGCCCGGCCACGGTGGACCCCGGCCGACGTGCCGCTGCTGGACGAGGCGGCCGAACTGCTCGGGGAGGACGACAGCGCCCGGCGCGCCGCCGAGGAGCGCGAGCGGCAGCGGCGCATCGCGTACGCGCAGGGCGTGCTGGACCTGTCGCAGGGTTCCGAGACGTACGAGTTCGAGGACGAGGAGAGCGAGTTCCTCGCGGCGCACGACATCATCGACGCCGAGCGGATGGCCGAGCGCCACGAGGAGGCCGACCACCGCAGCACGGCCGAGCGGGCCGCGGCGGACCGCACCTGGGCCTTCGGGCACGTCATCGTGGACGAGGCGCAGGAGCTGTCGGAGATGGCGTGGCGGCTGCTGATGCGGCGCTGCCCGACCCGCTCCATGACGCTGGTCGGCGATCCGGCCCAGACCGCCGACGAGGCGGGCTGCGGCTCGTGGGAGCACATCCTGGGCCCGTACGTGGGCGAGCGCTGGGAGCTGGTCCGACTGGGGGTCAACTACCGCACGCCCGCCGAGATCATGGACGTGGCGGCGTCCGTACTGCGGGCCCGCGATCCCGGCTTCGAGCCGCCGAGCTCGGTGCGGACCACCGGGGTCCGGCCGTGGGCGCGGGCGGCCGGGAACCTGGCGGAGGCGGTCGGGGACGCGGTCCGGCGGGAGCTGCCGGACGAGGGGCGGCTCGCGGTGATCGCGCCGCGGGCGCTGCACGCCTCGCTCGCCGCCGGGCTGCCGGGCGTACGGTCGGGGGCGGAGCCGGACCTGACCGAGGACGTGGTGCTCCTCGATCCGCGCCAGGCCAAGGGGCTGGAGTTCGACACGGTGATCGTGGTGGAGCCTGCCGACCTCGGGCCGAGCGACCTGTACGTGGCGCTGACCCGGGCCACCCAGGCCCTCGGCGTGGTGCACACCGAGGGCCGGCTGCCGACCGGGCTGGGCCCGGAGGGGCTGATCAGGCGCTGATGACCAGCGGCGCCCGCGGGTCGGTGCGCAGCGGGGTGGCGAGCGCGACGAGGGCGTGTTCGAGGCCGTGCAGGTGGGCGAGGGCCGGCTCCGCGGGGGCGGGCCGGGCCGGCGTCACCGGCGCGGGCTCGGGGGCGCCCTGCGGCGCGGTCAGCGCCAGGGCGGCCGCCTCGACGCGCCAGCAGGCCGCGGCCAGCCGGGCGTCGTGCGAGGCCTGCGGGTCGGCGGCGACGGCGACCAGGCCGCGCACCTCCCGGGCGCAGTCGTCGAGCAGCGCCAGGACCTGCCGGGCGCGGGCCTTGCGGGCGCGCAGCGGGCTCAGCGGGTGGACGAGGGGCGCGAGCGCCATCCGTACGCGGCCCAGGAGGAGCTCCAGCTCGGCGGCGTGGGGGGCCGGGTCGGCCGCGGGGTTCCCGGCGAGGCGGTCCAGGGAAGCCGCGGTGGAGGCGCGTACGCAGTGCAGGGCGCGCTGGATCCAGGCGTCGTTCGCGGCGTGGGTGGTCACCGGGAGGATGATCACGACGGCGAGGGCGGCGCCGAGCGCGCCGATCGCGGTCTCCTGGAAGCGCAGGAGCAGCAGCCCGGGGTGCAGGACGCCGAGGAGCCCGTAGAGCAGCCCGGCCATGACGGTGACGAAGAACATCATCCAGGAGTACGACGGGGCCGCTGTGTAGAAGATCCCGAAGACGCACACGGCGACGAGCGCGGCGGTCGGCGCGGGCGCGCCGTGCAGCGGTACGGCGATCAGCAGCCCGGCGGCGATGCCGGTGACGGTGCCGACGACCCGGCGGAAGCCGCGGACGAGGGTCTCGCCCCGTGAGGCGGTGTTGACGAAGATCCACCAGGCGGTGCCGACGGCCCAGTACCAGCGGTCCTCGGAGAGCGCCTGGCCGATACCGAGGGCGAAGGCGCAGGCTGCGGTGGCCTGGAAGGCCTGGCGGGTGGTGGGCCGTGCGAGCCCGGAGCCCGGCAGCCCGGGCGGCGCCGCGGCGGGCGGGGTGCGCCGCTCGATGGGCCACAGCGCGAAGCGCACGGCTCCGGCGGCGAGGAGCGCCAGCCCGACGGCCGCGTACAGCTCGGGCAGCTGCCCGGGCCGGGCGTGCAGGAACTGGGTGACGAAGAACATCATGAAGCCGAAGATCCCGAGGGCGTGTCCGCGCGGGCCGAAGCGGCGGGCGTAGACACCGGCGAACACGACGGCGAGGAAGGCGGCGTCACGGGCGAGGGGCACCCCGTGGAGGGTGGTGGCCAGCGCGAGGACGGGGAATCCCGCGACGGGCAGCAGGGCGGTGGTGGCGCGCTGGGCGCGGACATCGGCGTCGAGCACGGTGAAGAGGGCGAGCAGGGCCGCCAGCCCCCCGGTGATGGAGGCGGTCAGGGAGAGACCGCACAGCTCGGCGAGGGCCACGGCCGCGCCGACGCCGATCACTGCGCGAGCCGAGTTCCTGAGCCTCATACGCCCCGGATCCGGAGCCACGAACATCCTCTTCACGGCTGTGAGCCGCCCCCTTGCGATGGTGCGCGCCGGCCCGGCGGCCGCCCGGGGGTGGTGGGCGGCGTACGGGCACGGCGAAGGCGCCACGGTCCGGAGCGGCGTCGTTGCCGTCCGGCGCTGCGCGGCGCCGAAAGTACATGGATACGACACAGATAAGCATCTGCGGGCCCAGTGGCTCAACCGGGTCTCGCACCACTGGGCCATTGGCACAGCGCGGTCCGGCGATCTTCGGCCAGGAGGGAGCCAACGGCCCGGCACGGCACGGCGCCCGCGACGGCGTTCCGCTTCCCGGACGTCCGGATCGGGACAAACGGCCGGGCGGTGCCGTGCCCCCCAGCCCGGTCGGGGCCCGTCGGCCGACGTCGGAAACCAGCCGAATCGGGCTGGGCGCCGCGTCGGTTCGCGCGGCCTCGCGCACAGGTGCCGGACGGGGGTACACCGGGTCCTGGCTGCACGGACGCCGGTCGCGCACCACCGGGGCGGCCGGTCGGGAGCGCCGTCCGTTTCAGGTCAGGTCTCCCCACCCCCAACAACGGTTGCCCGTCCGCATCATGACCTGTTGTCAAGGGGCCACGCGCAGAGCAGATAAGATCCCGGGCTGTTGTCCAATGATCTTTCGCTTTCGATCGTTTGAGGGTTCTGATGGTTCGAGAGGGATCGTCGCCCGGCAGTCCAGGGCCCACCTCACCCGTCGTATGGGCACTGCCCGCCCTGCTGACCGCCGCACTGTCGGCGGTCGCCGTGGCACTGGTGTCAGCACCTGCCCGCACCCCCGTGGCCTGGATCGGCGCCGCGGCCTTCGTCGCCGTCGCGCTCTCCTGTGGTGAGGCCGCCCGGCGCGGCAAGGCCGTCACGGCGCTCCGAGCCAAGGTGGCCGCGCAGGACGAGGCCCTGTGGCGGCAGCAGGCCGAGACCGTACGGCTGGCCGAGACGCTGCTGCCCGATGTCGTGGCGCGCCTGCGCAAGGGTGAGTTCCCCGAGGACGTGCTCACGTCCCTGGAGGACCCCGGTATCTACCAACCCGGGCTGACCCCCGAGTTCAGGGCGGCCCACCACGCGGTGCTGCGCTCGGTTCTCGATGCCGTGGTCGCCGAGGAGGACCTGCGCGACTCCGCGCAACGGGCCTTCGTGAACATCGCCCGCCGCGTCCAGGCGATCGTGCACCAACAGGCACAGGAACTCCGGGAGATGGAGGACCGGCACGGCCAGACCCCGGCCGTCTTCGGCGATCTGCTGCGGCTGGACCACGGCACCGCGCTCATCGGCCGGCTCGCCGACTCCATCGCCGTGCTCGGCGGTGCGCGGCCCGGCCGCCAGTGGAGCAAGGCCGTCCCGCTGTACAGCGTGCTGCGCGGCGCCATGTCGCGGATCATCGACTACCAGCGGGTGGAGCTCCACTCCGTGTCCCAGGTCGCCGTCGTCGGCCCCGCGGTCGAGCCGCTCATCCACGCACTGGCCGAGCTGCTCGACAACGCGACCCGCTACTCCCCGCCGCAGACCAAGGTCCATCTGACCGCCGTCGACGTGAACTCGGGCATCGCCATCGAGATCGAGGACGGCGGCCTGAGCATGAGCGAGGAGGCCCGCAAGCGGGCCGAGCGCATGCTGCGCCAGGCGCAGGAGGGCATCGACCTCACCGACCTGGGCGAGACGCCCCGGCTGGGCCTCGCGGTGGTCGGCCGGCTCTCGCAGGCGTACGACTTCCGGGTCTCGCTGCGCTCCTCGGCGTACGGCGGCGTACGCGCCGTGCTGGTCATCCCGCAGGAACTGATCACCACCGTCTCGACCGCGACCGGCGTCGCCCATGGCATCGGTACGTCCTCGGGACCCCGTGCCGCCCTGGAGCCGACCGCCGCACCGCCGCAGCCGTCTCAGCCCGCGCAGCCGCCGCGCCCGGCCACGGGCCCGCGGCACGCCGCGAACATGGACATGGACGAGGTGCCCATCGTGACCGAGCGGGCACCGAACGGACTGCCGCAGCGGCGCCGCAAGAGCCGGGCGACGGCGCCGGCAGAGCCCGCGGCAGCCGAGCGGACCACCGCGGCCGCCCCGGACCAGACCGAAGCGCAGCCCGGCATGTGGCTGGCCGCCTTCCAGAGCGGCCTGTCCGGGGACAGCCAGGCCGGCGCAAGCCAGAACACAGACGTCTCGCCGGCCTCGGCGAGCAAGGGGGAACAGCCATGAGTCAGCAGCAGACCAATATGGACTGGATGCTCAAGGACCTGGCCGAGAGCGTTCCGCAGACCCGGCACGTCATCGTGCTCTCCGCCGACGGCCTGCGGATGGCCCAGTACGGGGCGGAGACCGACACCGCCGACCGGCTCGCCGCCGCGTGCGCCGGACTCCAGAGCCTCGCCGGCGCGGTCGCCTCCGAACTCCCGAACAGCAACGGCCGCATGCGTCTGGTCGTGATCGAGATGGACGGCGGGTTCTTCTACCTGATGGCGGCCGGCGCCGGCGCCTACCTCGCGGTGCTGGCGAACGAGGGCGTCGACGCCGGGCTGATGGGCCAGCGCATGCGTGACCTCGTGGCGCGGATCGGAGAGCACCTCAGCAGCCCGCCGCGCAGCGACAGGCAGACCGCGTGAGCGACCCGGGCAACGGCTGGGAAGACGGCAGCCCCGAGCGGCTGTACGTCATCACGGGCGGTCGCAGCGGACCGTTAGTTCCCACCCGCCTCGACCTGGTCACGCTCATCGTCGCCAGGTCGGGGCCCAGGCCCGGCATGCAGCCGGAACACGCGGCCATCATCCGGCTGTGTCAGGCGCCCCTCTCGGTGGCCGAGATCTCCGCGTATCTCGGCCTGCCGGTGAGCGTGGTCACCGTACTGGTCGACGATCTGATCACCGCGGGCCAGGTGCTCTCCCGCGCACCCGTCGCCCGCGCCCAACTCCCCGACCTGGCACTGATTGAGGCAGTCATCGATGGACTTCGAAAGCTCTGAGCGGCCCGCCGGGCCGCGGCGCGAGGACGTACTGCCGGCCACGGCCGCCGCCGCGGTCAAGGTGGTGATCGTGGGCGGCTTCGGGGTCGGCAAGACGACCCTGGTCGGCTCGGTGAGCGAGATCCGGCCCCTGACCACCGAGGAGACGATGACCCAGGCCGGGGTCGGCGTCGACGACACGGCGGGAGTGGAGCGCAAGAGCTCCACCACCGTGGCCATGGACTTCGGCCGGATCAGCATCAACGAGGAACTGGTGCTGTACCTCTTCGGCACCCCCGGCCAGCAGCGTTTCTGGTTCCTCTGGAACGGCCTGTTCGAGGGCGCGCTGGGCGCGGTGGTCCTGGTCGACACCCGCCGCCTGGAGGTCAGCTTCGACGTGATCGGCCGGCTGGAGGAGCGCGGGGTGCCCTTCGTGGTCGCCGTGAACTCCTTCCCCGACGCGCCCGAGCACCCTGTCGAGGACCTGCGCAGCGCCCTCGACCTGCCCGCTTCGGTACCGCTGGTGCTCTGCGACGCCCGGCGGCGCGAATCCAGCCGTGACGTCCTGATGACGCTGATGCGCTATCTGCACTCCCTCGCCGTGACCCCGGAGGCATCGTGAGCACCACCCCGTTCCCCGCAGCTTCCACTCCGCCGCCGGGCTGCCCCGCACACCGGCTCTACGGCCCCGAGGCCGAGGCCGATCCGATGGGGCTGTACGAGAAGCTGCGTGCCGAGCACGGCGCGGTGGCCCCCGTCCTCGTACAGGGCGACCTGCCGGCCTGGCTGGTGCTCGGCCACCGCGAGAACCTGGACGTGGCGCGTACGCCGTCCCGGTTCTCCCGGGACCCGCGGCGCTGGCGGGACATGCAGGAGGGCAACGTCCCCGCGAACCATCCGCTGACCCCGATGACCGCGTGGCAGCCGGTGTGCCACTTCGTCGACGGCGCCGAGCACGAGCGGCTGCGCGGGGCGCTCACCGACTCCCTCGAGCGCTTCGACCGGCGCGGCGTACGGCGGTACGTCAAGCGCTTCGCCGACCAGCTGATCGACGGTTTCGCCGAGTCCGGGCGGGGCGATCTCGTCGCCGACTTCGCCGAACCGCTGCCGATGCTCGTCATGACCCAGTTGGTCGGGGCTCCGGACTCGTACGGACCGCGGCTCGTCGAGGCCGCCCGCGACATGATCCGGGGCACCGCGACGGCCGTCGCCAGCAACGAGTACGTCACGGCCACCCTGCGGGAACTCGTCGCGGCCAAGCGGGTGGTGCCCGGCCGGGACTTCACTACCTGGATGCTGGAGCACCCGACGGCGCTGAGCGACGAAGAGATCGTGGAGCACCTGCGGCTGGTGATGATCGCGGCGTTCGAGTCGACCGCCAACCTCGTGGCGAACACGCTGCGCCTGGTCCTCACCGACCAGCGCTTCCGCGCGAACCTCTCCGGCGGTCACATGACCCTGCCCGACGCGCTCGAACAGGTCCTGTGGGACGAGCCCCCGTTCACGACGATCCTGGGCCGCTGGGCCACCGGCGACACCGAGCTCGCCGGGGTGCACATCAACGCCGGGGACATGCTGCTGCTGGGCCTCGCGCCCGGGAACGTCGATCCCCAGATACGTCCCGACCAGACGGTGCCCGTCCACGGCAACCGCTCGCACCTGGCCTTCAGCAGCGGCCCCCACGAGTGCCCCGGCCAGGACATCGGCCGGGCGATCGCGGACACCGGTATCGACACCCTGCTGACGCGGCTGCCCGATCTGGAACTGGCCGTGCCCGAGGACGGACTGCGCTGGACCTCGTCCCTCATGTCCCGCCATCTGGTCGCGCTTCCGGTGAGGTTCACACCGCGCGGCACCTCGGTCACGGCCGCCACGCGCGCGCCCGCGCCTGTGGCCGCGGCGCCGGCCGCTCCTCTGCCCGAGGAGCGGCCAGCGGTGCGGGCCTCGTGGTGGGCCCGGCTGCTGGGCCGCCGCTGACGACGGATCAGGCGTCGAGCTGCTGCCACCACCAGGCGAGAGCCGGGACCGGCGGCGGCTCGACGCTCGCGTCGCTGGGCGTGTCGCTCCGGACGATGTCGAACCGGGCGCCGTCCACGGGCAGGGCGTTGCGGTTGCGCGGGCTCGCGTAGCGCGGCGCCCTGCTGTGGTATTCGAGGTCGCCCGCGATCCAGTGCTCCAACGAGCGCAGGTAGCGGCCGAGTTGTTCGCTCGCCGCCCGGCCGATCTGCTCGCGGAGCCGGACGAACAGGGTCACCGTCCGGTCCCGCAGGGCGTAGGCGGCGGGAAGCGCCTCGGCCGGGGTGCAGTCGTGCAGCCGGGCCAGGACGTTGATCAGGTTCTGCTCCCAAGGGACCATGTGGTCGTCCTTGTTGTACGAGAACAGGTCGTTGTCGCAGCTGACGATGAACCCGGCGGCGTCGGTCAGGGCCTGGACGGGGGCCGAGTACAGCTCGTCGCCCGGCACGTCGATCCCGTTCGCCACGTCGCACCACGTGAGGGTGAACCGGGTGCCGTTGCTGGAGATCCGCTTCGCCACGAAGTCGTTGAGGCTCGGCATGATCTCGCGCTCGGCGTTGGCGGTCTGCCAGGTGGCGCCGAACACCCAGTCCCGGATGCCCTCGGTGAAGCGGCGCAGCTGAATGGGGGTGAGCATGTCCCGGGTCCGGGCCGCGAGGTCCTCCAGCGCGGCGGTGTGCGGGCTCGGCGGCAGCAGGCCGGAGCCGGGTGCCTCGACGGTGCGGATCAGCCGGGCGCCGTGGTCCGCGACGGCCGCCGTGCCCGCCGAGCCGGTGTTGGAGTCCTGCCAGTCGTCGGTGGCGAAGGCCCAGTAGTTCCACTGGGCGAACAGCACCATCGGTTCGACGTCGCCGTGGGGGATGATCCGGCTGGTGAAGTCGGCGCTGTGGGTGGCCAGCCCCCACGCGCGCTCGGTGGCGTCCGGGTAGAGCCCGAACCTGTCGATCCAGGCGATGGCCCGCTTCTCGATCTCGTCCACAGCGGGGTGGACGAGGCCCTGCTCGAACGGGCAGTGGAACGGCGGCAGTTCCCATCCGATGCGGGAGGGGTGCGTGGCCTCCTCATAGGCGGGCGGCATGATCAGTTCCCCCCGCCGAGCCGGAAGAGCAGCAGCCGGGTCTCCAGCGCGTGGTCGCGCCAGATCCGGAACAGCTTGCCGTGCGTGATCGTCGACTCCTGGAGCCGCTCCCGGCACCAGGCGGCCGGCGTGACGACGGTGCCCGCCTGCTCGATCCGGTCCAGTTCGGCGGTGTTCCAGGCCATGGACTGCACCCAGAACTCCGCGACGCGGTCGGTGACGTCCTCGTCCTGTTCCAGCTCGAACCCCGCGGCCTCGGCGGCGGTGATGTACTCGGTGAGGGTGCCCAGGCGCGTCTTGTAGTAGCCGTCGATGAACTCGGTCCACTCGGGACGGCAGATGAAGTGCTCCTGTATCCCGAACCAGCCGCCCGGTTTCAGCGCCTTGGCGACGACCTGGAAGAGCCGCTCGCGGTCCATGTAGCCGGAGCTCTCGTTGGCGTAGGCCGCATCGAATCTTCTGCCGGTGGTGAAGCCGTGGACGTCGGCGAGGAGCGGGGTGACCCGGTCGCCCACGCCGGCCTGACGCGCGAACTGCTCGATGACCGGGACGTGTTCCGCGGCGACGGTGAGGCCGGTGACGGACGCGCCATGCTCCTGCGCCCAGTAGAGCGAGCCGCCGCCGACCCCGCAGCCGATGTCGAGCAGGCGCGCGGGCGGGGTGGCGTACGCGCCCCACGTCCGGGCGGCGTGCTCGACTATCGCCTCCTGCGACTCGACTATGCGGCGCTTGAGCACCCGCTGGGACACCGTGGTGTTGGGTGTCGATCCCGGGGCGAAGAGCCCCATGTGGAAGTGGACGCGCGGTCCCGGCCCGTACTTGTGGAGGATGTCCGCCGTCTTGCGGCTGTAGTAGAGGGGCACTTGCCTCTCGTCGAATGCCTGGCCACCAGTGTGGGGCTGGATGACGAGGTTGCTGTCCATCAGTTCTCCGGTCATGCGGTCGCGTGGGGGTGTTTCTCGGCCGCCCCACTCTGCCCAAGAGTGATCAATAAAACGCCTCAATCACTTAGGTCTTGAGCATAGTCACACCTGAAATAGCCACATTCCCGGCACAGTTGGACTATAGTGTCCGCCTCATTCGGGCGCTCCGCCCTCCGTCGGTACGCACAACACCGGTACCGGAGACAGGTGCAGGAGTTTGTGCGGGGTGGAGCCCAGCAGGGCGCCGCGGATCGGACTGTCGCCCCAGGTGCCGACGATGACGACGCGGGCGCCGTGGCGACGGGCCGCGTCGAGCAGCGCCTGCGCGGGCTTCTCGTCGACCAGCTCCACCGTCGACGGCACACCCGCTTCGTCGGCCGCCTCGACCGCGTGCGCGAGGGCGCTGCGGCCCGCCTGGCGGACGGCTTCCCGGTGGGTGCGGGACTCCTCACCGGTACTGCCCGGAGCGGCCGCTCCGTAGACGAGGACGAGCGGCTCGCCGAAGGCGGCGGCCACCTCCAGCGCCACCTGCAGGGCGCGTGCCGCGCCGGGTGACTCGTCGTATCCGAGGACGACGGACATCGGGACTCCTCAGTGCTTCCCTGCGTGGACGAGGGCCGGGTCGACCACGCCTCGCCGCTCCTGCCAGAACCTGCCGTCCCGTACCCGCCAGAAGCACATGACGAGCACGCCGACGACGGCGATGCCGATCCCGATGACCAGCGGCGGGCCGAGCCCGAACCAGGAGACGCCGCTGGCCGAGTTCTCCGGGTCCGACATGTCGCCGATCGACTCCACCAGCAGCCAGATCAGCAGGAAGGCGCCGACCACCGGGCCCACCCCGATGAGCAGGAAGTTGTGCGGGCTCTCCAGCAGGTGGCGGCGGTAGTAGACGGCGCAGGCCAGGCCGGTGAGCGCGTAGTAGAAGGCGATGAGCAGGGACAGCGCGGTGAGCGAGTCCAGGAGCGCGTTCTCGCTGATCTGGTTGACGACGAGGTACCAGCCGATGGCGATGCCCGCCACCCACCACGTGCTCACGTCCGGTGTCCGGAACCGCTGGTGGATGTGCGCGAGCGGCGGTGGCAGCGCGTGCCGACGGGCCATGGACAGGGCCGTGCGGGAGGCGGGGATGATCGTGGTCTGCGTGGAGGCGAGCGCGGAGGTGCAGACGGCGAGGAGCACCACCCAGTCCCAGCCGCCCATGACCTCGTGGGCGAGCACGGCGAAGATGGCCTCCTCCTCGGCCGCGTTCTCGGCGAGGAAGGCGGTGCCGGCGTACCCGACGACCGCGAATCCCACGGACAGGTAGGTCACCAGAAGGATCACGGTCGACCAGATACCGGCCTTGCCGGGCGCCGTTGCGGAGTTCTCGACCTCCTCGGTCAGGTTGACCGCGGACTCCCAGCCCCAGTACATGAACACGCCGAGCAGCAGTCCGCCGGTGAGGGCGGCGCCACCGGCGCCGAAGGGGTTGAGCCAGCTGAGCGAGGGCTCGATCTCTTCGAGGGTGCTGGTGCCGGCGTAGATGCGGTAGATGGCGACCACCGCGAAGGTCAGGAGGAAGAAGACCTGGGCCAGGATGAGGATGTCCTGGAGGTGGGCCGAGAGCTCGGTGCCGATGACACAGATCGCGGTCATGGCCAGGATCACCGCGACGGTGAGGCTCTGCCGGATCACTGCGTTGGCCGCCCAGTCGTCGAGCCCGAAGGCGAGCAGCCCGAAGTTGACGGCGACGTCCGCCAGCGAGCCGATGACCAGCACGCCCGTCATCGCGATCGCCCAGCCTCCGAGCCAGCCCGCCCAGGGGCCCATGGCCCGGGCGACCCAGGAGAAGGTCGTCCCGCAGTCCTGGTCGACCTTGTTGAGGTAGTAGAAGGCGGCGGCGATCAGCAGCATGGGCACGAAGGAGGCCAGCATCACGCCCGGAGCGTAGATCCCGACGAGCGCCACGATCGGCCCGAGGACGGCGGCGAGGGAGTAGGCGGGCGAGGTGGAGTTCAGGCCGATGACGAGCGCGTCCAGGAAACCGATCGCGTTGGCCTTGAGCCCCGCATCGGTCATGGGCCCCGCGTTGTCCGCAGGCCCGCTCCGCGGTCCGCCGCCACCGCCCGCACCACCCGTGTCGCCGGTGCCGTCCGCACCGCCCGCACCGTCGTCGGCCATGTACGCATCCTCGCCCGCGCCCGGCCGCCGCGCGAGGCGGAATGCCCCCTACGGGCGGATGTTCCAGCCCGCGATCACCGGAAGCCCGTGCTCCGTGGAGAGGACGCTGACCGTGCCGGTGCGCAGCAGGAACAGCCTGCCGTCCGCGGGGTCCAGGCCCAGATAGCGGGCGGTGAGCACGCGCAGGAAGTGGCCGTGGGCGACGAGTACCGCGTTGCCGCCGTCGGCGCGGAGCACCGGGGCGACGCGGGCCAGGGCGCGGTCCGCGCGGGCGCCCACCTCCGCGGCGCTCTCGCCGGGGTGCGCCGCGTCACCGGGCGGGACGCCATGGGTCCACAGGGACCAGCCGGGCGTGCTCCGCTGGATCTCCGCGGTGGTGACGCCCTCGTAGCCGCCGTAGTCCCACTCGCAGAGGTCGGGGTCGGTGACCGCGCCGGTGAGCCCAGCGAGTTCGGCCGTGGCGACGGCCCGGCGCAGCGGGCTGGTCAGCACCAGCGCCGGGTGGCGGTCCAGGAAGAAGGGAGCGAGGGAGACGGCCTGCTCGACCCCGCTCGCGGTCAGCGGGACGTCGGTCCGCCCGGTGTGCCGCCCGTCGGCGCTCCACGCCGTCTCCCCGTGTCTCACCAGCAGCAGGTCGCTCATCCTCCGGACCCTAAGCCCTCCGGCATGTCGGTGCCGGAGCACCGGGGCGGGCGTGTCACTGTCGGGCCTCATGAACGAGGGTGCGCATCCGGTGCGTCCGTCCCTGGCCGGGCTGATGATCGTCCTGACCGCGGTCACGGGGCTGATCGAGGCGGTGAGCCTGCTGGCCCTCGGGCCGGTGTTCACCTCGATGCAGACCGGCAATGTGCTCTTCCTGGCGTTCGGGCTCGCGCGGCAGGGCAACCTGCCGGCGCTGTCGGCCGCGGCCTCGGTGATGGCGTTCGCCGTCGGGGCGATGTGCGCGGCGCGGATGGAGTCGGCCTCGGAGGCCCGGGGATGGCGCTGGGCCGAGCTCGGCCTGTACGTGGAGGCCGCGCTGATCCTGGCCGGTGCGGCGACCGGATGGGGTGTGGCGCCGCGTTTCGGGCACCCGAGCGCCGAGCATCTGGCGGTGACCGGGATGCTGGCGGCGGCGATGGGCATCCGGACGGTGACGAGCATGCGGGTCGACGTGCCCGGCGTGCCGACGACCCTGATCACCCGGTCCCTCACCGCGCTGATCGGCAGCTCGGCCCTGGGGCATGACAGCGCCTTCGGGTACGGGACGGGAGCCTGGGCGCGCCGGGCCGGGGCGGTGCTGGCGATGTTCGCGGGCGGGCTGACCGGGGCCCTGCTGATCGGCGCCGGGTGGACGGTGGGCGCGCTGCTGCTGCCCGCGGCGGCGGCGGTCCTCGCGGTGGGCCTGAGCCACCGCGCCCTGCCGCTGCGGCACAGTGCCTAGTCTTTCCCGGAGCCCGTCCGGAAGTCCTTTCCAGGAGTCCGTTCCGGGAGTCCTTCCGCGGAATATCGATGCGGAAACGATGCGACTTTGACCGCCCCGCCGCGGCGACGAGGCTCGGGCCATGGACGACAACGGGCCCGAAAGGCTCGACGAACGCGTCGCGGCCGGTTTCGTGGCCGGCGCGGACGACTGTGTGGAGACGGTCTACCGGCGCTGGCGGCCGCTGGTCCACGCCCTGGCCCGGCGTGCGCTGGGCGACGAGCGGGAGGCCGAGGACGTGACCCAGCAGGTCTTCCTCGCCGCCTGGCACGGCCGCCACGGCTACCGGCCGGGACCCGGCGGGCTGGGTGCCTGGCTCACCGGGATCACCCGGCACAAGGTGGCCGACGCACTGCGGGCACGTACCCGTCGGGCCGAGGCGGCCGCCGCCGCGCGCGCCTGCCACGACCTGGCCCCGTACCCCGGCACGGCGGCACGGCCGGAGCTGGAGCCCGAGCGGGTCGTGGACCGGGTGCTGGTCCTCGGGGAACTGGCCCGGCTGCCATCGGCCCAGCAGCGGGTGATGCGCCTCGCCTTCTACGGGGACCTGACGCAGTCGCAGATCGCGGACCGCACCGGACTGCCGCTGGGCACCGTCAAGAGCCATATGCGGCGGGCCCTGCACGGCCTGCGCCGGTCACTGGAGGCGCGTCCGCCACCGGCGCGGCGATGACCTCCAGGCCCGAGCGCAGTCCGAACAGCCGCTCGGTGCGCGGGGCCTGACTGCCCGCGCCCCAGCCGGGTCCCGCGAGCAGCACCGTCGGGTGGCCCCGGGCGCCGCGCAGGCCCCACTCGATGCCCGCGGCCGAACGGGCCAGCGCCGCGTCCGCGGTGGTCCGGGACTGGGACCACAGCACGAGGGCCCGCGGTCCGGTCCGGCGTACGGCGTCGCGCAGGGCGCCCGGGGGCAGGTCGGCTCCGAACATCCTCACCGGCACGCCCCGTTCGCCGAGGGCCGCGGCCAGCGCCTCGATCGGCAGGCTGTGCTGCTCCCCCGGCACGCACGCGAGGAGCACCGGTGGGACGTCCGGGTGCGATGGCGTCCGGACCGGCCGGATCCGGCGCAGGGCCGAGGAGACGTGCCAGGAGAGCAGGTGCTCCACCTCCACGTATCGCTCCCCCGCCGTGGCCCATTTGCGGCCCACCGCGTGCAGGGTCGGCGCGATGACCTCCTCCCACGCGGTGACCAGGCCGTGTTCCGCGAGGGCGGCGTCCAGCAGATCCTCCACGGCCGGCGCGTCCAGCCGTACGGCGGCCCGTGAGAGCCCTCTGCGCTGCTGCCGGACCTCCCCGAGGGGAAGCGAGCCCGGGCCGCCCGGGTCCGGACCCGCCGTGCGGGCATCGGCGCGCGCGGCGGCTTCGTCCCGCACGGCCCGGGCCGCCTCGGCCGGGGGCACGCCCCGCGCGGTGAGCCGGCACATCAGTTCCAGCCGGGCGATGTCCTGCGCGGTCCAGCGGCGGTGGCGCCCGCCTTCCCGGTGGGCCGGGCCGATCGCGTACCGGCGCTCCCAGGAGCGCAGCGTGGTCGGCGAGACCCCGAGGCGCCGGGCGACGGCGCCGGTGCTGAGGCCGGCGGCCGGAAGGTCCTGCGGTGGTTCGGGCTGCGGCACGGACGGCACCCGCCCACGATACGACGGGTGGCCGGCGCGCGAGGGCTCAGCCGGTCCCGCGCCCCCGCCGGAAGCGGTCGAGGCCGTCGGCGAGCTCCACCACCGGGTCCGGGTAGTCGTACCGCGCCCGTTCCAGGCCCTGCAGCCGCCACGGCTCGTGCACCTGCGGGGCGGGGAGCCCGGCGAGCTCCGGCACCCAGCGGTGGACGTAACGGCCCTGCGGGTCGTACCGCAGGCCCTGCCGGACGGGGTTGAGCACCCGGTTGGGGCGGGTGTCGGTGCCCGTGCCCGCGGTCCACTGCCAGTTGAGCTGGTTGTTGGCGAGGTCCCCGTCGACCAGGAGGTCCAGGAAGTGGCGCGCCCCGGTCCGCCAGTCGACGTACAGCGTCTTGGTGAGGAAGCTCGCGGCGAGCAGGCGGCCGCGGCCCGGCATCCAGCCCTCGTGACGCAGCTGGCGCATCGCGGCGTCCACCACCGGGTAGCCGGTGCGGCCCTCCTTCCAGGCCTCGGTCTCCTCCTCGGCGGCCGCGCCGGTGCGCCACCGGTCCTGCCGGGCGCGGTAGTCCTCGGCGGCGGCCTCGGGGCGGGCGGCGAGGACCTGGTGGTGGAAGTCGCGCCAGCAGAGCTGCCGGACGAAGGCCTCGGCGCCGGGCCCGCCCGCGGCACGGGCCCGGTGGACCGCCTCGGCGGCCGAGAGGGTGCCGAAGTGCAGGTGCGGGGAGAGCCTGGAGGTGGCGTCCCCGGCCAGGTCGTCGTGGGTGTCCTCGTAGCGGGTGATGCCGGAGCGCAGCCAGTTCGCCAGGAGCCGGCGGGCCTCGGTCTCGCCGCCGCGGGCCAGGCCCGGGGAGACGCCGGTGAGGGCGCCGCGCACGGGCAGCGGCTCGGAGCCGACGCCTTCGGGGAGCCGGACGGTACGGGGCGCCGCGGCGACGGGCCGCGGCGGCAGTTCGGCCCAGCGGCGGAAGTACGGCGTGAAGACGGCGAAGTGGTCGGAGCCGGCGGGCAGGACGGCTCCGGGGGCGACGGCCGTGACCACCGTGTCGTGCACATGGAGCCGGCGGCTCTCGGCTTCGAGGGCGGCGCGCAGCCGCTCCTCGCGGGCGTGGGCGTAGCCGCTGACCCCGGCGGCCATGTGCACCTCGTCGGCGTCGGTCTCCCGTACGAGTGCGCAGACCTCCCGGACGGCGTCCCCGGAGCGGATCACGAGGCGGCCGCCGCGCTCGCGCAGTCCGGCGTCGAGGTCGGCGAGGCAGTCGGCGAGGAAGGCCTGGCGGTTGGGCGGGGCGAATCCGGCGGCCGCGAGGGCGCGGTCGCGGACGAAGAGCGGGACCACCCGGTCGCAGGAGGAGAGGGCCGCGCGCAGCGGCGGATGGTCGTGCAGGCGCAGGTCGGAGGTGAACAGGACCACCGCTACGTTCATGGCTCTCGCTCCTCGTCGGGCTGGGGAGGACGGCTGTCGTGCGGTACTTCGGCCACGGGGGCCCCGCCGGATGCAGGAGATGCGGGGGATGCATGAGACGGGAGGCCATCGGCCGTGTCCGGACGTTCGGCGGCGCGGGCGATGTTGCGGGCCATCCCGCCGAAGACCACGGTGTGGAAGGGGGACACGCTCCACCAGTACATGTGGCCGAGCAGTCCGTGCGGGTGGAACAGCGCCCGCTGCCGGTAGCGCGCGCGACCGCTCTCGGGGCAGGGGTCCACGTACATCTCCAGCCAGGCCAGGCCGGGCAGCCGCATCTCGGCGCGCAGGCGCAGCAGCCGCCCCGGCTCGATCTCCTCCACCCGCCAGAAGTCGAGGGAATCGCCCACGCGCAGCCGGGTCGCGTCGCGGCGGCCGCGGCGGATGCCGACCCCGCCGACGAGCCGGTCCAGCCAGCCCCGTACGGACCAGGCCAGCGGGAAGGAGTACCAGCCGTTCTCCCCGCCGATGCCCTCCACCACCCGCCACAGCGCGCCGGGCGAGGCCTCGACGGCCTTCTGCCGCCGGTCGGTGTAGAGGCTGCCGCCCGCCCAGTCAGGGTCCGTGGGCAGCGGGTCGCTGGGCGCGCCCGGCACGGAGGCGGAGGACCAGCGGGTGGTCACCTCGGCTTCCCGCACCCGCCGGAGGGCCAGCGACAGGGCCCGGTCGACCCCGATCGGCGTGCCGGGCGGGTCAGGAACGTGGCGCGCGATGTCGTGCTCCGCGCAGACCACCTCGTGGCGCAGTGATTCGGCGAGCGGCCTGGCCAGCGCCCGCGGTACGGGGGTGACCAGGCCGATCCACAGGCTGGACAGGCCGGGGGTGAGCATCGGGACGCGCAGGATGAGCCGGTGGGGCAGCTCGGCGACGGCGGCGTAGCGGCGCATCATCTCCTCGTACGTGACCACGTCCGGGCCGCCGATGTCGAAGGCCCGGTTCACCTCCGGCGGCATGGCGGCGCTGCCGACGAGGTAGCGCAGGACGTCGCGCACGGCGATGGGCTGGCAGCGGGTGCCGACCCAGCTGGGGGTCACCATGACGGGCAGCCGTTCGGTGAGGTAGCGCAGCATCTCGAAGGAGGCGGACCCGGAGCCGATGATGACGGCGGCACGCAGGACGGTGGCCGGTACGGGACCGGCGAGGAGGATCTCGCCGACCTCCGCTCGGGATCGCAGGTGCGGGGAGAGCTCGCGGACGGGGATGCCGGTGGGGGTGAGCCCGCCGAGGTAGACGATGCGGCGGACGCCGGCGCCGTGGGCCTGCTCGGCGAAGATGCGGGCGGCGGCGCGGTCGCGCTCCTCGAATCCGGAGCCGCCGCCGAGGGCGTGCACGAGGTAGTAGGCCACGTCGATGCCTTCCAGGGCCTCGGCCACGGACCGCGGGTCGGTGGCGTCGCCGCGGACGGTCTCGGCCTGTCCGGCCCAGGGGTGGTCGCGGAGTTTCTCCGGGGACCGGGCCAGGCAGCGGACGCGGTGTCCGGCGCCCAGGAGCTCGGGAACGAGCCGGCCTCCGATGTAGCCGGTGGCGCCGGTGACCAGGCAGTTCAGACCTGACATGGCTCGCTCCGCTCGTGGATCCGGTTCCGAGTGCCGACCAGAACACAGTCGCCCCTCGCACCCGGGAGTGCCATGCGGGCCGCCCCGCGGTTCACCCGCCTCGGCAAGATCCGGGTGAACCGGGCCATTGGTACAGTCGCGGCATGGCGGTGGACGAGCTCGACACCAGGATCCTGCGCCTGCTGATCGAGCAGCCGCGGACCAGCGTCCGCGAGTACGCCCGGATCCTCGGGGTCGCGCGGGGCACCCTCCAGGCCCGTCTGGACCGGCTGGAGCGCACCGGGGTGATCACCGGGACGGGGCCCGTCCTCTCGCCCGCCGCTCTGGGGCATCCGGTGCTGGCCTTCGTACACATCGAGGTGACCCAGGGGCATCTGGACGACGTGGGTGACGCGCTGGCCGCCGTCCCCGAGATCATCGAGGCGTTCTCGATCACCGGTGGCGGGGATCTGCTGACGCGGGTGGCCGCCCGGGACAACGCGCATCTGGAAGACGTGATCCAGCGGCTGATCCAGCTCCCGGGCGTGGTCCGCACGCGCACGGAGGTGGCCCTGCGCGAGCGGGTTCCGCACCGGCTGCTGCCGCTGGTCGAGTCCGTGGGACGGGCCGCCCGCACGAGCCGACAGCATGACCGGACAGGACAGGACCGGCAGGACGGGCGCAGCGGATGATCTCCGTCATATTCGATCTCGACGGCACCCTCGTGGACAGCGAGCCGAACTACTACGAATCGGGACGCCGCACCCTCCGGCAGCACGGGGTTCCCGATTTCACCTGGGAGGAACACTCCCGGTTCATCGGCATCGGCACCCTGGAAACGCTGGAGACCCTGAAGGACCGGTACGGCATCCGGGCGCCGGTCGAGCAGCTGCTCGCCGAGCAGAACGCCGCCTACCTGGAGCTGGCCCGCGCCGGGACCGAAGCCTTCCCCGAAATGCGGAAGTTCGTGGAGCGGCTGCATGCCGAGGGCGTGGCGATGGCGGTGGCCTCCGGCTCCTCGCGCGCGGCGATCGACGCGGTGCTGGCCGGCACCGGGCTGGACGCCCTGCTGACGACGGTCGTCTCCGCCGAGGAGGTCGCGCACGGCAAGCCCGCCCCGGACGTGTTCCTGGAGGCGGCCCGCCGGCTGGGCGCCGGCCCCGCCGACTGCGTGGTCGTCGAGGACGCGGCCCCGGGCGCGCTGGCCGCCCTCGCCGCGGGCATGGACTGCGTGGCGGTCCCGTACGTGACGGACACCGCGCACGATCCGGCCTTCGCGACCGCCGGGCTGCTCTTCGCGGGCGGGCAACGGGAGTTCACCGCGGCCGCGGCGTACGACTGGCTCGCCGCGCGCGTGGCCACCTGACCCGTCGCGGCACTCGCACGGGGATCGGCGAACGGCGCGGCGACGCTCTGGCGCCCGGTCCCGACGGCTGCCACCATGCCTGCGTGACCGCCACCACGCTGCCCCGGGGTGCCGGGCACGGGCCGCGTCCATGGCCCCTGCTCGGGAATCTGCCCGCCTTCGCCCGTGACCCGCTGGCCTTCTTCGAGTCCCTGCGCGACGAGTACGGCGACTGGGTGCCGTGGTCGCTGGGCCCGCAGCGCAATGTGCTGGTCTCACGGCCCGAGCACGTCGGTGAGCTGCTCGGCGCCGTGGAGGGCACCTTCAAGCCGATGGAACTGGGCTGGGCCTTCCACCAGTTGCTCGGCGAGGGGGTGGTCGTCGCCACCGGCGACGACTGGCGGCGCAAACGGGCCCTGGTCCAGCCCGCCGTGCGGCCGCGCCAGGTCCGCTCGTACGCCGCGACGATGGTGGAGTGCGCGGACGCGCTGGCCGGCGGCTGGGCCGAGGGCGAACGGATCGACGTACACCGGGAGATGGCCGGACTCACCCAGCGGATCGCGGTGCGCACGCTGTTCGGGAGCGACGCCGCCGGCCGGGAGGCGCCCATCAGCGCGGCCATGGCCACGGCCCAGCGGGAGCTGGGAGCCGAGTTCCGGGGGCTGACCCTGTTCCTGCCGCCGTGGGTACGGACGCCCGGGCGGCGCCGGATGCGGGAGGCGGTGGCGGTCCTCGACCGCGAGATCGCGCACGTCATCGGCGAGCACGAGGCGGCCACGGCGGCCGGGGTCGAGCGCGACGACCTGCTGAGCCGGCTGCTCGCCGCCCGCGACGAGCACGGCGCCCCGCTCTCCCGCAAGGAGCTCCGGGACGAGTCGATCACCCTCTACATCGGCGGCCACGAGACCACCTCGACCACCCTGACCTGGGCCTGGCAGCTGCTGTCGGGGGCGCCCGAGGCGCGGGCCCGGCTGACCGAGGAGCTGGACCGGGTGCTCGGCGGACGGCTGCCCACGTACGACGACTACGACCGGCTGCCGTGGACCCGGCAGGTGGTCAAGGAGGCGCTGCGGATCTATCCGCCGATCTGGCTGATCTCCGCGGTGGCCGTGGAGGGCGCGAGCATCGGCGGGCGGCCGGTTCCCGCGGGGACGGCGGTGTGGACCAGCCCGTGGTCGATGCACCGGGACGAGCGCTGGTTCCCGGATCCGGAGGACTTCCGCCCCGAGCGGTGGGACGCGGACGCCCCGCACCCGGTGCCGGAACACGCCTGGTTCCCCTTCGGCGGCGGCCCGCGGGCCTGCCTGGGGGCGCGGTTCGCGCTGGTGGAGGCCGCGCTCCTGCTGGTGGTGCTGGGGCAGCGGTTCCACCTGGACAGCGGGAGCGGGCGGGCCGCGGTGTTCCCGGGGCTCACCCTCCAGCCGGCCGGGCCGGTCCTGGCGACGCTGCGCCGCCCGGGCCGGCCCGGTGGTGGCTGCGGCCGCTGACGCCCTGAGCCGGCAGACGGCCGCGGGAAGATCCCGCAGCCGTCGCGAGTTGGTAGAACCGTGAACAATGTGACGTGGAACGTGGACGTGGCGGTCATCGGCGCTGGACAGGCCGGCCTGTCCAGCGCGTACCACCTGACGCGGGCGGGGATCGACCACGTGGTCCTGGACCACGCGCCCCGACCGGGCGGGGCCTGGCAGTTCCGCTGGCCCTCGCTCACCTACGGCAGGGTCCACGGGATGCACGCCCTGCCCGGCATGGAGCTGACGGGCGCCGACCCGCTGCGCCCGTCGTCCCAGGTGATCGGGGAGTACTTCGCCGCCTACGAGGAACACTTCGGCCTGCGCGTACGGCGCCCCGTGGACGTGTCGGCCGTACGCGAGGGGGACGCCGGACGGCTGCGCGTGGAGACCTCGGCCGGGGACTGGTCGGCCCGGGCCCTGATCAACGCCACCGGGACCTGGGACCGGCCGTTCTGGCCGCGCTACCCCGGCCAGGAGACCTTCCGGGGCCGCCAACTGCACACGGCGAACTACCCGGGGCCCCGCGAGTTCGCCGGGGCCCGGGTGATCGTGGCGGGCGGCGGCACCTCGGCGGTGCAGCACCTGCTGGAGATCTCCGAGGTGGCCGCGGAGACCACCTGGGTGACACGGCGGCCCCCGGTCTTCCGCGACGGGAGCTTCGGCGAGGCCGAGGGCCGGGCGGCGGTGGCTCTGGTGGACGAGCGGGTCCGCCGGGGACTGCCGCCGCACAGCGTGGTGAGCGTGACCGGGCTCCCGCTGAACGAGGCCGTCCGGGCCGGGCTGGCGTCGGGAGTGCTCGACCGCCGACCCATGTTCGACCGGATCACCGCCACCGGTGCGACCTGGGCGGACGGCAGTCACGTGGACGCGGACGTCATCCTGTGGGCCACCGGCTTCCGCGCGGCCGTCGACCACCTGGCGCCGCTCCGGCTGCGCGAACCGGGCGGCGGCATCCGGATCGACGGGACCCGGGCGGTGCGCGACGAGCGGGTCCACCTGGTCGGCTACGGCCCGTCGGCATCGACGATCGGCGCCAACCGGGCGGGCGGAGCCGCGGTCCGCGAGATCCGCCGCCTCCTGGACGGCGAGCGGGCGGGCGAGCCGGTCGCAGCCCCCGTGGGCTGAGCCCGCTGCGGGACCCTCAGTCTCAGTCGGCCTCCTGTTCGTCGATGGGGAAGATCCGGTCCGGGGCGCCGCCGGCCGCGCGGTCCTCCCGGGTCGGGTACACCCAGCCCATCCCGTCGCGCACGGCCAGAACGGGATCGGTCCAGTTCTCGGTGTCCTCTGGGACGAGGATGCGCGTGGTGCCCCGCTCCGCGTCGTGGATCAGGAGCGAGACGATGTTGTACAGCTGGGAGCCCATGGGGCCGAGCCCCTGCTCGGGGTGATCCTTCGGGCCCTCTATCCGGATCGTGAAGAAGCGCTCGTCCACCCAGAAACCGCCCTTGTCCAGCCACTGGCCCTCCCCCACGCGGACGCCGTCCACCCAGAGCCGCGCTTCGGCCGGGTGGTCGCGGAACAGGAGCACCGACCGGTGGTTGTCGCCGTCGGCGAAGGTCACGTCGATCTCCCGCTTGGACCAGCAGTCGATGAAGCTGCTGCACGCCCCGGGTATCCCTCCGTACCGATAGCTCGCGAGCTTTTCGCCCGGCGGTACGACGGGATCCTGACTGCAGATCTCGGCGAAGCGGCAGGCCCGGTCGACACGCCGGGTGCAGCCGAGCCCCATCGCCGCGATGTCGCGCGCCGCGGCCTGCGAGAGCAGTTCCCCCAGCCGTTCCACGTACCGTTCCTCGCCGACCAGGGCGGTCAGTTCGACCTCGTCGAACCACCAGTGGATCAGGTCCACTCCGACGGGGGAACGCGCCAGCCAGCCCTGCCACTCGACCGCGCTGCGACCCCACCGTTCGACCATGCGCTGGTGTCCCGCCCGCTCGGCTGCCGCGGCGGCCTCCGCGGCAGCGTCCATGCGCTGCTGAATGCGCTTTCCGATCGACTCCGCGTCGAACGCGAGCTCGCCCGTCGTTTCCGCGCTCGTTTCCGCGCTCGCTTCAGCCTTCGTTTTCGCTCTCCATGGCCATTTCACGGTTCGCCCCCTGGGTCCACGCACTCGGCAGGCCGCCGATCGTAGAACCGTCACGGGGTCGACCGCGCCTCATTTCCCGGTGGCAGCCCCCTGGCCTGCGCGGGAACCCGCCTGGCCCCGGAGCCGGTTGAAGTCGGCCACGTGTTTGCGGTGTTCGTCGTAGGTCACCGAGAAGCGGGTGTCGCCCGGTTTGACGGTGACGAAGTAGAGCCATTTGCCGGACGTCGGTGCGACCGCTGCCGCCATGGCGTGCAGGCCGGGGCTGTCGATCGGGGTGGGCGGGAGCCCCTGGCGCTCGTAGGTGTTGAAGGGGCTGTCGATCCGGGTGTCGCTCAGCCTGGTGTCCACCGTGCTGCGGTTCAGCGCGTAGTTGATGGTGGAATCCATCTGGAGCGGCATCGACTTCGCCAGCCGGTTGTGCACCACCCGGGCGACCTTGCCCATGTCGGCGGGGCCGTCGGCTTCCGCTTCGATGATGCTGGCCAGGGTGGCCGTCTGGTACGGGGTCATCCCGTGGGCCTTGCCGCCGTCCGCGACGGCCTGGGTGGCGAGGTTCCGGTTCGTCGTCTGCACCATGTACGCGAGGAGCCCGCCCGGGGTGGTCTTCGAGGTCACCGGGTAGGTGGCCGGGAAGAGGTAGCCCTCGGGGTTCCCCTTCGCCTCGGCGGGCAGGGCCAGGCCGGCGGTGGGCACGGCCGCCTTGGCCGAACCGGCCGGGAGCCCCAGTGCGCGGTCGATCGCCGCGTACACCTGTGGTGCCCGCCATCCCTCGGGGATCACCAACTGACGTGGCTTCTCCGGCTCTTCACCGCCCTGCAGCAGCGGGATCAGGACTGCCGCCCCGATCGCGACCAGCGTGCCGAGGAAGAGCAGCGCCAGCCGGCCCCGGCGGGTGAGCCGGGAACGACGCCGTGGCGGCCGGTACTCATGACGCATGCGGGAAAGCTAACCCGCACATCAACCTATTTCCGACAACCACTCGGCGCGCCGGTCGTACGGTCACACATTCACCGGAGCGAGCTCGGCGTCCTGCACCGCCGTCGGCGGCGGCTGCGCCGCGTCCCGGTCGCGGCGGACCAGGGCCGCGTACCGGCCGTCGGCCTTCAGCAGTTCCTCGTGGGTACCGCGCTCGGCTATCCGGCCCGCGTCCAGGACCACGATCTGGTCGGCGTCGCGGACGGTGGAGAGGCGGTGCGCGATGGTGATGGTGGTACGGCCCTGGGAGAGGTTGTCGATGGCCCGCTGGACGGCGTGCTCGGTGCGCGTGTCGAGGGCGCTGGTGGCCTCGTCGAGGATCAGCACCGGCGGGTCCCGCAGGATGGTGCGGGCGATGGCGAGGCGCTGCTTCTCGCCGCCGGAGAACCGGTAGCCGCGCTCGCCGACCAGGGTCTGGTACCCGTCGGGCAGGGACTCGATGTGGTCGTGGATCTGGGCCGCGCGGGCCGCTTCGGTGATCTCCTCGTCCGTCGCGTCCGGCTTGGCGAAGCGCAGGTTGTCCGCGACCGAGGCGTGGAAGAGGTACGTCTCCTGGGAGACCACGCCTATGGAGCGGGCCAGCGAGTCGAAGTCGAGGTCGCGCACGTCCACCCCGTCGAGGGCGACCCGTCCGCCGGTGACGTCGTAGAGCCGGGGCACCAGGTAGCTGAGCGTGCTCTTGCCGGAGCCGGTCGGGCCGACCACGGCGAGGGAGCCGCCGGCCGGGACGGTGATGTCGATTCCCGTGAGGGTCGGGCCGCTCCGGGCGTCGTACGCGAAGTGCACGTCCTCCAGGCGGATCTCGCCCTTGGCCCGCTCCAGGCGCACCGCGTCCTCGCGCTCGGTGATGTCCACCGGCAGGTCGAGGTACTCGAAGATGCGGGCGAAGAGGGCGAGCGAGGTCTGGATCTGCACACCGGTCGACAGCAGGCTCACGGCGGGCCGGAACAAGCCCTGCTGGAGGGTGACGAAGGCGACGAGGGTGCCGACGGAGAGCGAGGGGGCGCCCGTCTGGAGGGCTATGCCGGCGGCCCAGTAGATGAGCGCGGGCATGGCCGCCATGACGATGCCGATGGTGGACATCCGCCAGCGTCCGGCCATGCTGGAGCGCACCTCGAGGCCGACGAGCTTCTCGGACTCCTCCGAGAACGCGGACGTGAGGGACCCGGAGCGGCCCATCGTGCGGCCCAGCAGGATGCCGCTCACCGACAGCGACTCGGTCACGGTCGCGGCCATGGCGGCCATCTGCTTCTGCCGCTGCGTGGTGATCTTCTTCCGCTCGCGGCCGACCCGTCGGCTGATCCACACGAAGACGGGGAGCAGGAGCAGCGACACCAGGGTGAGCCGCCAGTCGAGCGCGAGCATGGCGACGACGGAGGCGATGACGGCCGTCAGGTTGGAGACGAGTGAGGTCGCGGTGGAGGTGACGGTGGCCTGCATGCCGCCGATGTCGTTGGCTATGCGGGACTGCACCTCACCGGTGCGGGTCCGGGTGAAGAAGGCCAGCGGCATCCGCTGGAGCTGGGCGTAGACGGCGGTCCGCAGGTCGTGCATGACGCGCTGGCCGACCGTGGTGGAGATCAGGGTCTGGAGCACGCCGAAGACGCTGGTGACGACCGCCGTGAGGATCATGCCGAGGGCGAGCAGGCTGAGCAGCCCGGTACGGCCCTCGGGGATCGCGACGTCCAGGATCTCCTTCAGGAGGAACGGCGAGGCGACGCCGACCAGCGAGGAGGCGGCGACCAGCAGGCCGACTACGGCGAGGCGGCCGCGGTAGGGCCGGAAGAGGCCCATGATGCGGCGCAGCTCGCGCGGCTGCTCCGCCGGGGCGGGCCGGTCGGGGTCGAGGGGGACTTTCGATGGGGTCCAGTTCGGTTCGTCGCGCATGGGCACCCTCTCGGGGGGTCGGAGGTCGAGGCCATTGGAGCATAGGTCATTGTTACCTATACTCACAATGAATGGGGTCCTGATATCGTTCCCGGCATGAGCTCCGCCTCCGACACCGATCGCCTCCTCGCCGAACAGCTGCTGCGCCTGACGCGCAGGCTCCACCGGATCCAGAAGCGCCACATGGAACCGCTCGGGATCACTCCCGCCCAGGGTCGGCTGCTGCGCCTCGTCTCGCACTACGAGGACGGCCAGGCACCACGAATGGCGGATCTCGCCGCCCGCCTGGAGGTCGTCCCGCGCGCCGTGACCACCCTCGTGGACGGCCTGGAGGCGGCCGAATGCGTGCGCCGCGCGCCCGACCCCGCGAACCGCCGCGTCATACGGATCGAGCTCACCGACACCGGCCGCGCCACGCTGCGCCGTCTGCGCAACGCGCGGACCGACGCGGCAGAGGAGATCCTGGCCCCATTGACCGCCGAACAGCGCGAGGTGCTCGGCGGACTGCTGAACGCCCTGTCGGACGCCCCGGCGGAGCGCCGCTGCTGACGGGGCCACGCGTGGGCCGCGATGAGGCGAGGGGTCCCACATGCCGCTGCTGGAACCGAGGCCCGGGGCGCTGCGCCCGCGCAGCATCAGCGGCCCCGCCCCCGACCGGGTGCCCGGGCACCGGGCCGCCGGCACCCCGGAACCGCTGCGCACCGAGCTGGCCGAGCTGCTCGGCCCCGAGAAGGTGCTGTGGAAGATCTCCGACCTGGTCCGCTACGCCTCCGACGCCTCCCCCTACCGCTTCGTCCCCCAGGTCGTGGTGATCGCCGAGGACATCGACGACATCTCCGCGGTCCTCTCGTACGCCCACGGCCGCGGGCGCGAGGTCGTCTTCCGTGCCGCGGGCACCTCGCTCAACGGGCAGGCCCAGGGCGAGGACATCCTCGTCGACGTACGCCGCCACTGGGCCGGCATCGAGGTGCTGGACGGAGGCCGGCTGGCCCGGATCCGGCCCGGCACCACCGTCTTCCGGGCCAATGCCGCCCTCGCCCGGCACGGCCGCGTGCTCGGCCCGGACCCGGCCAGTGCCATCGCCTGCACCCTCGGCGGAGTCGTCGCCAACAACGCCTCGGGCATGACGGCGGGCACCACGAGGAACTCGTACCGCACGCTCTCCTCCCTCACCCTCGTGCTCCCGGGCGGCACGGTGGTGGACACGGCGGACCCGCTGGCCGACGAGGAGCTGGCGCGCGCCGAGCCGGCCCTGTGCCACGGGCTGATGGGGATCAAGGCGGAGATCGAGGCCGACCCCGCGCTGGTCGCCCGGATCCGCGCCAAGTACGAGATCAAGAACACCACGGGCTACCGGCTCGACGCCTATCTGGACGGCAACACCCCCGTGGAGATCCTGCGCGGGCTGACGGTCGGGTCGGAGGGCACCCTCGGCTTCATCGCCGAGGTCGTCTTCGACACCCTCCCGCTGGACCGCGAACTCTGCTCCGCCCTGCTGTTCTTCCCCTCGCTGCCCGCCGCGGCCGCCGCCGTACCGCTCTTCAACGAGGCCGGCGCCTTCGCCGTCGAGCTGATGGACGGCAACACCCTGCGGGCCTCGGTCAGCGTCGCGGGCGTCCCCGCCGACTGGGCTGACCTGCCCAAGGACACCACCGCCCTGCTGGTGGAGTTCCGCGCACCGGACGAGGCCGGCCGGGACGCGTACGAGCGCCGCGCGACGCGGCTGCTCGCCGGACTCGACCTCGTCGCCCCGGTTGCCTCGGTCACCAACGCCTTCACCCGGGACCCCAGGACCATCGGCGGCTACTGGACGGCTCGCAGGGCCTTCATCGCCGCCGTCGGCGGAGCTCGCGCCCCCGGCACCACGCTGATCACCGAGGACTTCGCGGTGCCCCCGTCCCGGCTGGCCGAGGCCTGCGAGGCGCTCCTCGAACTCCAGGCGGAGCACGGCTTCGACTCGGCCGTCGCCGGGCACGCCGCCCACGGCAACCTGCACTTCCTGCTCGCCTTCGACGCCGCCGACCCGGCGGACGTCGAGCGGTACGCGGCCTTCATGGACGCCTTCTGCCGGCTCACCGTGGAACGCTTCGACGGCTCGCTGAAGGCCGAGCACTCCACCGGGCGCAACATGGCGCCCTTCCTGGAACTGGAGTGGGGGGCCAAGGCCACCGAACTGATGTGGCGCACCAAACGAGTCGTCGACCCGGAGGGGGTGCTCGCCCCGCGGATCCTCCTCGACCGCGACCCGCAGGCGCACCTGCGCGGTCTGAAGACCATTCCGCGGGTGGAGGAGGTGGCCGACCCGTGCATCGAGTGCGGATTCTGTGAACCGACCTGCCCCAGCGGGGACCTGACGACCACTCCGCGCCAGCGGATCGTGCTGCGCCGCGAGATGACCCGCCAGCAGCCCGGCTCCACGGTGCTGGACGGGCTGCTCGACTCCTACGGCTACGACGCCGTCGACACCTGCGCGGCCGACTCCACCTGCAAGCCGGCCTGCCCGGTCGGCATCGACACCGGCGCGCTGATGAGGGATTTCCGCCACCGCCGGCACAGCGCCCGCGAGGAGCGGGCCGCGGAGCTGGCCGCGCGGCGGTTCCGTGCCGTCGAGACCGCCACCCGGCTCGCGGTGGCCACCGCCGATCAGGTGAGGAGCCGGTTCGGGGACCGCCTGCTCGAGGCTGTCACAGGGGCCGCCCGCAAGGCCGTACGACCGGACCTGGTGCCGCGGTGGCTGCCGCAGATCCCCGGAGCCGCGGCGCGGCGACTGCCCTCCACCCGGCGGGTGGGCGCCTCGGCGGTGTACTACCCGTCCTGCGTCAACCGGATCTTCGGCGGTCCCGACGACCGGCCCGGGCCCTCCCTGCCACAGGCCGTGGTGGCCGTGTCGGAGCGGGCCGGGAAGCCCGTGTGGATCCCCCGTGACGTGACCGGCACCTGCTGCGCGACGATCTGGTACTCCAAGGGCTACGACGCCGGGAACCGGGTGATGGCCAACCGCATCGTCGAGGCGGCCTGGGGCTGGACCGCCGGCGGACGGTTGCCGCTGGTCGTCGACGCCTCCTCCTGCACCCTGGGCATCGCCCACGAGGTCGTCCCCTACCTGACGGAGGGGAACCGGTCCCTGCACGCGCAGTTGCGCATCGTCGACTCGGTGGTCTGGGCGGCCGAGGAGCTCCTGCCGCACCTGGAGATCCGTCGCACGGCCGGCTCGGCGGTCCTCCATCCCACCTGTTCGATGCGGCACTTGGGTGACGAGGGACAGCTGCGGACCGTCGCCGAGGCGTGCGCCGACGAGGTGGTGGTTCCGGACGACGCGGGGTGCTGCGCCTTCGCGGGTGACCGGGGCATGCTGCACCCCGAGCTGACGGCCTCGGCGACGGCACGCGAGGCCGCCGAGGTGACGGCGCGGCCGTTCGACGCGCACCTGTCGGCGAACCGGATGTGCGAGGTGGGCATGGAGCGGGCGACCGGGCGTGGCTATCACTCGGTTCTGCTCGAACTGGAGCGTGCCACCCGCCCCTGAGTCGCTTTTCTGACCTCGCGCTACGTCGTAGGGCGGGCCCGTAAACCTCCCCGCGGCGAGGCGTGGGGGACGGAAAATCGATTGCCCGGCTCCGGTCAGGAAGGCGAACCTTGCACGGTTTGGACCACTCGACCAGTCATGGGGCGTCATGCAGATCAGCGATCTTCCGTATCCGGACCCCGGGGTACCGGACGCCCGCTCCGGGCCCCGGTTCCTGGTGTGGCTGGGCCGGGGTCAGCTCGGCGGACAGCTCAAGAGCCTGTGCTGGGGACTGGTGCACTTCGGCGGCATCGCCGGACTGCCGTACGCGGTGGGCACGGGCATCGACGCGGTCGTCGACCGCGACTCCACCCGGCTGCTCCTCGTCGGCGGGCTGCTGGTGCTGCTCGGCGCCGCCATCTCGCTCGGCGACGCCATGCTGCACCGGACGGCCGTCACCAACTGGATCACGGCCGCCGCTCGCGTGCAGCAGCTGCTGGCGCGCAAGACCGCCGAGCTGGGCTCCGCCCTGACCCGCCGGGTCGCCGCGGGCGAGGTGGTCGCGGTCTCCACCGGCGATGTCGAGAAGATCGGCTGGTTCGTCGAAGCGGTCTCCCGCTTCCTCGCCGCCGCGTTCACCGTCGTGCTCGTCTGCATCGGTCTGCTGTTCTACGCGCCCGAGCTGGGCGTGGTCGTGGCGCTCGGGGTGCCGCTGGTCGCCCTGGCGGCGCTGCCGTTGCTGCCCCGCGCCACCCGACGCGCCGACATCCAGCGGGAGAAGGCGGGCAAGGCCACCGAGCTGGCCTCCGACACCGTCGCGGGTCTGCGGGTGCTGCGCGGCATCGGCGGCGAGGAGCTCTTCCTCGGCCGCTACCGCGAGGCATCGCAGGAGGTCCGCAAGGCGGCCGTGCGCAGTGCCCGGATGTGGGCGCTGATCTCGGCGATCCAGGTACTCCTGCCGGGCACGCTGCTGATCACGGTGGTCTGGTACGGCGCCGCGCTCGTGGCGGACGGGCGCATCGCGGTGGGTGAACTCGTCGCGGTGTTCAGCGCGGTGGCCACGCTGCTGTACCCGCTGCGCCACTTCGAGGAGATCGCCATGGCGTACTCGTTCTCGCGGCCCTCGGCCAAGCGGGCTGCCCGGGTGCTGTCGCTGACCCGTACCGACGCCGCCGAGCGGCCGCCGGCCGCCGAGGCACCCGAGGCGCCGTCCCCGGGCGCGGACCTGTACGACCCGCAGACCGGACTGCTGGCCCCCGCAGGCCGGTTCACCGCCGTCGTGTGCGGGGACCCGGACCTGGCGGGCCGGCTCGCGGAGCGTCTCGGCGGCCACCCGATGGACGCGGACGCCGATGCCGCCGCCGGACCCTCGGCGCTCCTCGGCGGGGTCGCGCTGGACGAGCTCGCGCTGGACACCGCGCGCACGCTGGTCCTCGTACAGGACAAGGATCCGGTCCTGCTGTCCGGGACCCTGCGCGAGCTGTTCGACGTACCGTCCTCGGGGGCGACCCCGTCCGGTGCGGCCCTGGCGGCGGCCCAGTGCGCGGACGTCCTGGACGCGCTGCTGCAGTCGGCGCCGGACGGGGTCGACGATCCTATGGACGCGCGGATCACCGAGCGCGGCCGGTCGTTGTCCGGCGGGCAGCGCCAGCGGCTCGCGCTGGCGCGCTCCCTGGTGACCGACCCGGAGGTGCTGGTGCTGGACGAGCCGACCTCGGCGGTCGACTCGCACACCGAGGCACGGATCGCCGACGGGGTCGCGTCCCTGCGCGCCGGGCGCACCACCGTGGTCCTGGCGTCCTCGCCGCTGCTGCTGGACCGCGCCGACCGGGTCGTCCTCATCCACGAGGGCACGGTCGCGGCGGTCGGTACGCACCGCGAACTGCTGCACGGCGAACCGCTCTACCGGGCGGTCGTCACGCGCGAGACGGAAGAGGAGCAGCAGGTCGCGCCCCACGGGCTGACCGAGCTGGAAGAAGCACTCACAGAGATCGAGGAATCCGCATGATCGGCGTGGCACCGCCGGAGTACGATCCGGCGGCCCCCGAGTCGGCCGCGACCCTGCCCGTGGGCACGTCGGCGACCGTACGGGGCTATGTGCGCGGCCTGTTCCGGCGACACCGGCGGGCCTTCGCGGTGCTGGTGGGCGTCAACGCCGTCGCGGTGATCGCCTCCATGGTCGGCCCGTACCTGCTGGGCCGGGTCGTGGACGATCTCGCGGCGGGGGCGCGGGAGCTCCATCTGGAGCGCGTGGCGCTGCTGTTCGCGGTGGCTCTCGCCGTCCAGGCGCTCTTCGTCCGGCTGGTCCGGCTGCGCGGGGCGATGCTCGGCGAGGAGATGCTCGCCGATCTGCGCGAGGACTTCCTGGTGCGGTCCGTGGGGCTGCCGCCCGGTGTGCTGGAGCGCGCGGGCACCGGTGACCTGCTGTCGCGGATCACCACCGACATCGACCGGCTCGCCAACGCCATGCGCGAGGCCGTGCCGCAGCTGGCCATCGGCGTGGTGTGGGCGGGGCTGCTCTTCGGGGCGCTCGCGGTGACGGCGCCGCAGCTCGCGCTGGCCGCGCTGGTGGCGCTTCCGGTGCTGGTGATCGGCTGCCGCTGGTACTTCCGGCGGGCGCCGTCGGCGTACCGCTCGGAGGCGGCCGGCTACGCGGCGGTCGCGGCCGCGCTCACCGAGACGGTGGACGCGGGCCGCACGGTCGAGGCGCACCGTCTCGGGAAGGACCGGATCGCGCTGTCCGAGCGCCGGATCAAGCAGTGGACGGCGTGGGAGCGGTACACGCTGTTCCTGCGGACGGTCCTGTTCCCCGTCGTCAACGTCACGTACGTGACGATCCTCGGCTCCGTGCTGATGATCGGCGGGTACTGCGTGCTGCGGGGCTGGATGTCGGTGGGACAGCTGACCACGGGTGCACTGCTGGCCCAGATGATGGTCGATCCGATCGGGCTGATCCTGCGCTGGTACGACGAACTGCAGATCGCCCAGGTCTCGCTGGCCCGGCTGGTGGGCGTGCGGGAGATCGAGCCGGACGCCGGGGACCCGAGGGTCGGGCCCGAGGGCCGGGAGGTCCGGGCGGACGAGGTGCGCTTCGGCTACCGGGAGGGCGTGGACGTACTGCACGAGGTGTCGATGTCCGTGCCGCCGGGCACCCGGATGGCGCTCGTCGGCCCCTCGGGTGCGGGCAAGTCCACGCTGGGCCGGCTGCTCGCGGGCATCTACGCGCCGCGGACCGGCGAGATCACCCTCGGCGGGGCGCGGCTGTCGCGGATGCAGGCGGAGCGGGTGCGCGAGCACGTGGCACTCGTCAACCAGGAGCACCACGTGTTCGTGGGTTCGCTGCGGGACAACCTGCGCCTGGCCAGGACGGGCGCCGCGGACACGGAGCTGTGGGCGGCGCTGGGTGCGGTGGACGCGGACGGCTGGGCACGCGCCCTGGAGGCCGGCCTGGACACCGAGGTCGGCTCCGGGGGCACGGCGCTGACCCCGGCTCAGGCGCAGCAGGTCGCGCTGGCCCGGCTGGTGCTGGCGGACCCGCACACGCTGGTGCTGGACGAGGCGACCTCATTGCTGGACCCGCGTGCGGCACGGCACCTGGAGCGTTCGCTGGCCCGGGTGCTGGACGGCCGTACGGTCATCGCGATCGCCCACCGGCTGCACACCGCGCACGACGCGGATGTGATCGCGGTGGTCGAGGGCGGCAGGATCAGCGAACTCGGATCGCACGACGAGCTGGTCGCCGCCGACGGCGCGTACGCGGCGCTGTGGCGGTCCTGGCACGGGTGACCCCGGTGCGCGGGGCGACCGGGGGGCGGCCGGACCACCGGGGGTCCGGCCGCCCCTCGGCGTCCGGGACCGGTCCTAGATGAAACCGAGGGCCGAGGCGCCGCCAAAGCCGCCGAGCAGCAGGAACACCGGCATGAGGACCTTGAGCTCCACCCAGCTGCCGGCCCGGAAGCGCATCATCTTCGGCGGGCCGATCGGGTACCAGCGCTTGCCGGCTATCGGGAGCGGCCACAGGACCGGGCAGCCGGAGACGGTCAGGGCGTCGCCGATGTCGTGGACCAGGGCTCCGAGCAGGATCGGCAGGCCGAGCCAGAGGTACTCCTGCCCCGGCGCGGTGAACAGCCAGCCCGCGCCGTTGCCGGGCTGGTCGAGCACACCGGCCAGGATCCACGCGCTGGTCGCGCCGAGCAGCCAGACGAGGATGTCGCTGGACATCCGGGCGGCCCGCCACAGCAGGCCTTCGACCGCGAGCACCAGGTGGACGAAGAGCAGCGCGAGCACGCCCCAGCGGTCGGCGGTCACGGCGAGCGCGGACGCACCTGCGCCTATCAGGACGGCCCAGAGCCAGGTGTGCGTCAGGGTGCGGTGGCCCCCGGTGCGGCGGGCGTCCTTCGGCGAGCGCGTGGCCTTGTAGACGGCGTAGGAGATCTTGTCGACCACCTCGCACAGTCCGCGGGAGAGCGGGCCGAAGGCGCGCGAGATCGTCGCCGACTTGTGGTCGAGATCGGGGGCGAGGGCGGCTCCGGCACAGATCAGCGCCCCGACGACCAGGACCGGCCACGGCATGGGGTGCCCGGCGGCCGCGGTGGCCGCGCCCACCCCCAGCCAGGCCGCCGCCCCGGAGAGTGAATGCGCCGGACCCATCATGGTCGTTCCCCGCCCCGGTGGTGTGCTGGTCGGGCCCGGTGACTGTTTCATTCGGGCCGCATCGACGGCACAGCGTACCGTCGGTGATCTTCCCTCCGTCGGCCGGTTCCCTGATCCGGGGGGAAGCCAGGCAAGATGGGGGGTGTGACCCTCATTGATCAGCTCCCGCCGAACGCCGACCCCGACGCCCTCTTCGAGGCTTTCTCCTCGTGGGCGGAGGACCAGGGCATCACCCTGTACCCGGCTCAGGAGGAGGCGCTGATCGAGGTCGTCTCCGGGGCGAACGTGATCCTTTCCACCCCGACCGGCTCCGGCAAGAGCCTCGTCGCCGCGGGCGCGCACTTCACCGCCCTGGCCCAGGACAAGGTCACCTTCTACACCGCCCCGATCAAGGCACTGGTGTCGGAGAAGTTCTTCGACCTGTGCAAGCTCTTCGGCACCGAGAACGTCGGCATGCTGACCGGCGACGCCTCGGTGAACGCGGACGCCCCGGTGATCTGCTGCACCGCCGAGGTGCTGGCCTCCATCGCCCTGCGCGACGGCAAGCACGCCGACATCGGCCAGGTCGTGATGGACGAGTTCCACTTCTACGCCGAGCCGGACCGCGGGTGGGCCTGGCAGATCCCGCTGCTGGAGCTGCCGCAGGCGCAGTTCATCCTGATGTCCGCGACCCTCGGCGACATGAAGCGGTTCGAGGAGGAGCTGACCCGGCGCACCGGCCGGCCCACCTCGGTGGTCCGCTCCGCGACCCGGCCCGTCCCGCTCTCGTACGAGTACGTCACCACGCCGATCACCGACACGATCACCGAGCTGCTGGAGACCCGGCAGGCTCCCGTCTACATCGTGCACTTCACCCAGGCCCAGGCGGTCGAGCGGGCGCAGTCGCTCATGAGCATCAACATGTGCACCCGCGAGGAGAAGGACAAGATCGCCGACCTGATCGGCAACTTCCGCTTCACCACCAAGTTCGGCCAGAACCTGTCCCGCTACGTCCGGCACGGCATCGGCGTGCACCACGCCGGCATGCTGCCCAAGTACCGACGCCTGGTCGAGAAGCTGGCCCAGGCCGGTCTGCTGAAGGTCATCTGCGGTACCGACACCCTCGGCGTCGGCGTCAACGTCCCGATCCGTACGGTGCTGTTCACCGCGCTCACCAAGTACGACGGCAACCGGGTCCGCACCCTGCGCGCCCGCGAGTTCCACCAGATCGCCGGCCGCGCGGGCCGGGCCGGCTTCGACACGGCGGGCTACGTGGTCGCACAGGCGCCCGAGCACGTCATCGAGAACGAGAAGGCCCTCGCCAAGGCGGGCGACGACCCGAAGAAGCGCCGCAAGGTGGTGCGCAAGAAGGCTCCCGAGGGCTTCGTGGCATGGTCGGACACCACCTTCGAGAAGCTCATCGCCGCCGATCCGGAGGCGCTGACCTCGCGCTTCAAGGTCACCAACATCATGCTGCTGTCGGTCATCGCCCGGCCGGGCGACGCCTTCCAGGCGATGCGCCACCTCCTGGAGGACAACCACGAGCCGCGCAAGGCCCAGCTGCGGCACATCCGCCGGGCCATCGCGATCTACCGCTCGCTGCTGGACGGCGGTGTGGTCGAGAAGCTCGACAGCCCTGACGCGGAGGGCCGCACCATCCGGCTCACCGTCGACCTCCAGCAGGACTTCGCACTCAACCAGCCGCTCTCCACCTTCGCGCTCGCCTCCTTCGACCTGCTGGACCCGGAGTCCCCTTCCTACGCGCTGGACATGGTGTCCGTCGTGGAGTCCACGCTGGACGACCCGCGCCAGATCCTGGCCGCCCAGCAGAACAAGGAGCGCGGCATCGCGGTCGGCCAGATGAAGGCCGACGGGATCGAGTACGAGGAGCGGATGGAAAGGCTCCAGGACGTCACCTATCCCAAGCCGCTCGAAGAGCTGCTCTTCCACGCCTACGACGTGTACGCCAAGAGCCACCCGTGGGTGCGCGACCACCCCGTCTCCCCGAAGTCGATCATCCGCGACATGTACGAACGCGCGATGACCTTCACCGAGTTCACCTCCTTCTACGAGCTGGCCCGCACCGAGGGCATCGTGCTGCGCTACCTGGCCAGCGCGTTCAAGGCCCTGGACCACACCATCCCCGACGACCTCAAGTCCGAGGACCTCCAGGACCTGATCGCCTGGCTCGGCGAGCTGGTCCGCCAGGTGGACTCCAGCCTGCTCGACGAGTGGGAGCAGCTGGCGAACCCGGAGGTGGAGACGGCGGAGCAGGCCCAGGAGAAGGCCGACCAGGTCAAGCCGGTCACCGCGAACGGGCGCGCCTTCCGCGTGCTGGTCCGCAACGCGATGTTCCGCCGGGTTGAGCTGGCCGCCCTCGACCACGTCAACGTGCTGGGCGAACTGGACGCCGAGTCCGGCTGGGACGCGGACGCCTGGGGCGAGGCCATGGACGGGTACTGGGACGAGTACGACGACCTGGGCACCGGTCCCGACGCACGCGGCCCGAAGCTGCTGCAGATCGAGGAGGACCCGGTGCACGGCCTGTGGCGGGTCCGCCAGACCTTCGCCGACCCGAACGGGGACCATGGCTGGGGCATCAGCGCCGAGGTCGACCTCGCGGCCTCCGACGAGGAGGGCCGGGCTGTCATCCGGGTCACCTCGGTCGGCGAGCTCGGCGCGCTCTGACCGCCACCGGCGTCCCGCCGTCCCCACCACCGACAGTGGAGATCCTCTGATGACGAACCCCGCCGAGAGACTGGTCGACCTGCTCGATCTGGAGCAGATCGAGGTCAACATCTTCCGCGGCGCCAGCCCGCAGGAGTCCCTCCAGCGCGTCTTCGGCGGCCAGGTCGCCGGCCAGGCGCTGGTGGCCGCCGGCCGCACCACGGAGAGCGGCCGCCCGGTCCACTCACTGCACGCGTACTTCCTGCGCCCCGGTCTCCCCGGGGTGCCGATCGTGTACCAGGTGGAGCGGGTGCGCGACGGGCGGTCCTTCACCACGCGCCGCGTCACCGCGGTCCAGCAGGGCAAGACGATCTTCAATCTCACCGCCTCCTTCCACCATCCGGAGGAGGGCAGCATCGAGCACCAGCTGCCTCCTCACCACGTTCCTCATCCGGACACGCTCCCGAAGGTCGCGGACGAGATCCGCGAACACCTGGGCGCCCTGCCCGAGACGCTGGAGCGGATGGCCCGCCGCCAGCCCTTCGACATCCGGTACGTGAACCGGCTCCGCTGGACTCCCGAGGAGCTCAAGGACGCCGATCCCCGCAGCGCGGTGTGGATGCGGGCGGTCGGCCCGCTGGGCGACGACCCGCTCGTGCACACCTGCGCCCTCACCTATGCCAGTGACATGACCCTCCTCGATGCCGTGCGCATCCCGGTAGAACCCCTGTGGGGGATGCGCGGGTTCGACATGGCGAGCCTGGATCACGCCATGTGGTTCCACCGCCCGTTCCGGGCGGACGAGTGGTTCCTGTACGACCAGGAGTCCCCCATCGCGCACGGCGGCCGGGGCCTGGCCCGGGGCCGTATCTACGACCTGGAGGGCAGGCTGCTGGTCTCCGTGGTCCAGGAAGGCCTCTTCCGCCCGTACCCCGCCAAGCCGCCCCGGCCCGCCGGGTCGGCCCCGCCGGCCCAGTAGTCCGGGCACCCCCCGCAGTCCAGCCAACCCCCGTAGTCCAGGCACCTCCCGAAGTCCCCGCCCTCCACGAGGAACCGAGCACACCCATGCCCACCCCGGCCCTCCCCTGCCCCTGCGGTCTGCCCGCCACCTACCCGGAGTGCTGCGGCCGCTTCCACTCCGGTGCTCAGCAGGCACCCACCGCCGAGAAGCTGATGCGCTCCCGGTTCAGTGCCTTCGCCGTCGGCGACACCGCCTACCTGCTGCGCTCCTGGCACCCCTCGACCCGGCCGTCCCGGCTCGACCTGGATCCCGGGCAGTGCTGGGAGCGGCTGGAGATCCTCGCCACCGAGCGCGGCGGGATGTTCGAGACGGAGGGCTCGGTGGAGTTCCGGGCGCACTACCGCGAGGGCGGGCACACGGGTTCCCTGCACGAGCACAGCGCCTTCTCCCGCGAGGAGGGGGCCTGGGTCTACGTCGGCCCCCTCTCCCCCGTCGACTTCGACTGACCGCGGGCCCCGGTCAGCGCGAAGTCCAGGCTCGTGCGGTACCAGTGGATCTCCTCCGGCAGCTCGGCCTTCAGCAAGCGCAAGGCCACGGCCACGGCCGCCGGGACCTGCGGATGCCCGTACGGTGGGGGTGGGGCGAGGGCGGCCAGCACGACCCGCTCCGCCGGGTCGGGCACGGCCTGCCGCAGCTCTTCCTCCGGGAGTACGGACGCCAGTACGGCGGCGCGCTCCCAGGAGTCGGCGGTCCGTCTCAGCAGCAGCCCGACACGCCGCCCGCGCCACTTCCGCGGACGCAGGTCCGCCTTGGCCGCCATCAGCTCCCGGTCCGCCTCACGTGCCGTCCCGCGCAGTATCGCCGGCTCCCGCGCCGCGAACTCCCGTAGCTCCGCGACCAGGTAGAGCCACACCACCGCCCGGTAGCGGTTGACGCGGTAGCCGACCGGGGCGACGTGCCCGCAGCGCGCGAGCCGCGTGAACCGGCTCGGGCCGACCCCCAGTACCCCCGCCGCCGCCTCCGCCCCGCCCACGGTGGCCACCCGTTCGCGCAGAGCCTCCGGCCACTCCGTGCCCGGCCGGCCCTCGGCCGACCTGACCCGCTCCAGCTCGGCCCGCGTGTAGCGCGCGGCCCCGCCGGGCGCGGGCGGCCCGGCCGCCCGCACGATCCCCAGCTGAACGGCTCTGGCGAACTCGCCCCGGCTCAGCCCCAGTTCCCCAGCGGCCCGCACGCCGCCCACCAAGGCCTCGGCGGTCACGGCGTCCCGCAGCACGGTCGTCTCCATCGGCATCATCACGGTCTCCCCCCACGAGCATCGATTACTCTGCGTGAAGACCGTAACTCAGCGCGACGACACCCCGCGGGGCCTGTGGATAACTCAGCCGCCCGTGATGCGCCGCTCCGCGACGCCCAGGTGCTCACCCACCCGGTTGACCAGCAACGTCATCTCGTACGCGACCTGCCCGATGTCCGCCTCGGAGGCGCTCAGCACACACAGGCAACTGCCCGCGCCCGCCGCCATCACGAAGAGGACCCCTTCGTCGTATTCGACCATCGTCTGCCGGACCTCCCCGGCCCTGAAGTGCCGCCCCGACCCCTTCGCCAGGCTCTGCAGACCGGCGGCGACGGCCGCCAGGTGCTCCGCGTCCTCCCGCGCCAGCCCCGCACTCGCGCCCGTCACCAGGCCGTCGTTGGACAGCACCACCGCATGCCGCACCTGCTGGACCCTGCGCGTCAGGTCGTCCAGCAGCCAGTCGAGCTGCTTGTCCAGTGCCATTGCGAACCCCTCCCCGTCGACGCGGCCGGCATGGCCGCGCCCCACCCCGCGTAGTCGTGCCGCAAGCCTTCCCCACCAGCCCCTTTCCGGCAAGGAGGATGTCCCCATGGCGAAGAAGATGACTCAAGAGGAATGGCGGGCCTTCGTCTCCCATTCCACTCGCACCGGGAAGCTCTCCACCGTCCGTGAGGACGGCAGTCCCCATATCGCTCCCATCTGGTTCGTGCTCGACGGCGACTCCTTCGTGTTCAACACCGGCAAGGACACGGTGAAGGGACGGAACCTGGCCCGTGACGGCCGGGTCGCGCTGTGCGTGGACGACGACCGCCCGCCGTTCTCCTTCGTCGTGCTCCAGGGCCGGGCCCAGATCAGCGAGTACGCCGGGAACGAGGACGAAATGCTCGCCTGGGCGACCACGATCGCCGCCCGCTACATGGGCGAGGAGCGCGCGGAGGACTTCGGCCGCCGCAACGCCGTCGCGACCGAACTCCTCGTCAGGGTCCCCATCGACAAGGTGACCACCCTAGGCGGGGTGGCGGACTGACGGGGGCCGCCCACCCGACGCCCCCACCTCCGCGGGCCGGTCCGGTTCACACCGAATCGGCCTGCGGCTCCACCGAGTCCAGCAGCCGGGCGGTATGCACCCGCCCGGCGTACTCGACCAGCCTGATCAGCACTTCCTTCCCCGAGTCCTTGTCCCGCGCGTCACACAGCACCACCGGCGTCCCCTGATCCAGGTCCAGCGCCCGCGACACGTCGTGCGCCCCGTACCGCAGCGCGTCCGTGAAGCAGTTGACGGCGACCACGAACGGGATGCGCCGGTGCTCGAAGTAGTCCACCGCCGGGAAGCAGTCCTCCAGCCGACGCGTGTCGGCGAGCACCACCGCTCCCAGCGCCCCCTGCGACAGTTCGTCCCACAGGAACCAGAACCGGTCCTGACCCGGCGTGCCGAACAGGTACAGGGAGAGCCCGGACCGGATGGTGATCCGGCCGAAGTCCATGGCCACGGTCGTGGTGGTCTTCTGGTCCACCCCACCGGTGTCGTCGACCAGTTCGCCCGCCTCGCTCAGCGTTTCCTCCGTCCGCAGCGGTCTGATCTCGCTCACCGCGCCCACCAGCGTGGTCTTGCCGACCCCGAAGCCGCCCGCCACCAGGATCTTCAGCGAGAGCGCGGCCAGTTCGGTGTCCTCGCCGGGAACCGCGGCCGGGGCGGGTCCGTTGTCGTGTTGTCCCATCACAGTGCTCGCAATCCCTCGATGACTTCCCGCAGAATCCGCTCGTCCGGCAGCTGTGCGGGCGGTACCGGCCTGCTGACCTTGACGTGCCCGCCCTCCAGCAGGTCGCCGAGCAGCACCCGCACCACCCCCACCGGCAGGTCCGCGTCGGCGGCGAGCTCCGCCACCGACTGCGTCTCGGACCGGCAGAGTCCGAGCAGCGCCCGGTGTTCGGGACCGAGCAGCGACTCGGCCGCCTCGTCCGTACCCTGCGGATCCACGACGACCAGCGCGATCAGGTCGAAGCGGACTCCGTGGGGTCCGGGTTTCGTCCGCCCGCCGGTCATGGCGTACGGACGGACGAGCGGGCCCGCGTCGGCGTCGTACCACTGGCCGTTCATGTGCCGGACCGCCGCCCTCAGCCGGCGGCCGGCGGCCGCGCCGCGAACCGGGGCGGGGTGTAGAGGTGTTCGCCGACGCGCTTCACCAACCGGGCCATCTCGTAGGCGATCAGCCCCATGTCCGCGTCGGCACCGCTGAGCACGGCCAGACAGGAGCCGTCCCCGGCGGCCGCGACGAAGAGGAAGCCCTCGTCCATCTCGACCATCGTCTGGCGCACACCCCCGGCGTGGAAGTGCCGGCCCGCGCCCTTGGCCAGGCTGTGGAAGCCGGATGACACGGCGGCCAGGTGCTCCGCGTCCTCCCGGCTCAGCGCACTCGAAGCACCGACCGGCAGCCCGTCGTTGGAGAGGACCACGGCGTGCCGGACCTCCCGGACCCGGACCACCAGGTCGTCCAGGAGCCAGTCCAGTTCGCCGGTCCTTCGGACGCCGCCCCGGTCGATCCTCTGGTGTTCGATCATCACAGTTCTCCTTCGCTGCCTGCGTGAGGGGAGTTCTCCTGGGCGCCGCGGACCCAGCCGGCCCGGTAGGCCGCCATCCGATCCCGGGCCTGCTCCGGGCTGCGGCCCGGCGGGTCCTCGGGGAGGCCTGCGCCGGCCGGCGCCTTGGGGGCGGGGGTCTCGCGCAGCTGCGGGACGAGGCTGGCCTGACGTACCCGGCGCGGCAGTTCCGTCACCGAGGCGGCGGGGGCCGGGGGCGGCGGCGCCACTTGTGTACGGGTCACCGCGCCGCCGGGAACGCGCGGCCGCAGCGCCGCCACCGGTGCCGGACGCGGCTCCTCGGCTGCGGGGGTGCGGTCCGGGTCCCGTTCCGGGAGACCGCGCGGGTTCTCCCGTACGACGGCCATGGCGGGCGGCCGCTCCGCCCGCGCGGCGCCCTGCGCTCCCTGCGCCGCCGCCCGCTCCGCAGCCGCGTCCGCCGCCGAGGCCGCTGCCGGAACCGAGGCCGCTGCCGGGACCGACGGCTCGGCGGATCCGGCCGTGATCGCGCTCTGGAGCATGGAGTTCGGCAGCAGCACCACGGCGGTGGTGCCTCCGTACGGCGACGTGCGCAGGTGCACCTTCACGCCGTGGCGGGCCGAGAGGCGGCTGACGACGAACAGCCCGAGCCGGTCGCTGTCGAAGAGGTCGAGCGCCTCGGACTGCTCGATGCGCCGGTTGGCGTCACTCAGGGTCTCGCGGCCCATGCCGAGCCCCCGGTCCTCGACCTCCAGTACGTAACCGGCGCCGACCGGCTCGCCGCTGACCCGGACCTTGGTGTGGGGCGGGGAGAACTGGGCGGCGTTCTCGATGAGTTCGGCGAGCAGATGGGTGAGGTCGGCGACGGCTCCCCCGACCACGGCGGCCTCCGCGAGCTGGCGGACCTCCACCCGCGGGTAGTCCTCGATCTCGGAGACGGCCGCCCGTACGACGTTCGTGAGGGGGACCGGCATCCGCCAGGCCCGGCCCGGGGCCGCGCCCGACAGGATGATCAGGCTCTCGGCGTGCCGGCGCATCCGGGTGGTCAGGTGGTCGAGGCGGAAGAGGTCGCCCAGCTCGTTGGGGTCGTCCGCGCGGCGTTCCATCGAGTCGAGGAGCGTCAGCTGCTTGTGCACGAGGACCTGGCTCCGGCGGGCGAGGTTGACGAACACCCCGGACACCCCGCTGGCCAGTTCCGCCCGCTCGACGGCGGCGGTGAGAGCGGCCCGGTGGACGGTGGCGAGCGCCTCGCCGACCTGGGTGATCTCGTCGTCGGCCGGCGGCCCGGACGGCGTCTCGGCGGCGGCGTCGATCTCCTGGCCCGCGCGGAGCCGCTCCATCGCGTCCGGGAGCTTGCGGCGGGCGATCTCCAGGGCGGTGTTGCGCAGCGAGACCAGCTCCACGACCAGGACGCGGCCGATGCGCACGGAGATGACCAGCGAGGCCGCGACCGCGGCCAGGCCCAGCAGCACGGCGGCGCCGGCCGGGCTGAGCGCCCCTTCGGCGACCGGGTCGGCCCGGTGGGCGGCCGCGGCGTGTGCGGCTCCCTCGATCTCGCGCATGGAGGCACTGATGGAGGTGTAGGCCGCCTCCCATCCGGCGGGCACCCCGCGGGCCTCCTTGGCCGTGCCGGCGGCCAGCGCCCGGTCCTCGGCGGCGGTGAGGTCGGCGTAGGCGGAGCTCTTGGCGACGGACTGCCAGGCGTCCTGCTGGGCGGTGGGGAGGTCGCCGGCCGAGGCGGTGGTGAGGGCGCGCCGGGTCTCGACGGCCCCGGTCAGCTGACGAAGCGATTCAGCGGTGCGCTGGCCCGGTACGGCGAGCAGTGCGTCCTCCCTGGAGAGGAGTTCCCCGGCCCGGGCGAATTCGAGCAGGACGCGGGACTCCGGGCCGAGTTCGACGTCTTCCCCGCCGGTCAGGGCGCCGCCCACGGCGAGGGCCGAGTCGACCACGCGGGTGTAGATCTCGTACGCGGCCTCCGGGGTGGCCCGGCGGCCGGTGACGTCCTTGCGGGCCGACCCGAGCGCCTCGGCGTCGGCGACGAAGGTGCCCAGGCGGACAACGATGTCGGAGCCGTAGTCGCCGGAGTCGGCGACGGTGTTGCGGTCCCCGAGGCGGAGCCGCCCGACGGCGGTGTCGGTGCGGCGGGCCTGCTGGTCCAGGGCGGCCGGGTCGGCGGCGGGGTCGGCGAGGAGGCGGACGGCGGCGCGCCGTTCGGCCTGGAGCTCGATGACGGCGGCGGTGACGGGGGTGCGTATCTCGGTGTCGGCCTGCTGGACGCGGCTGAGCCGGGCGATGTCCTGGGCGGTGCTGACCGTGGCGAAGGCCCAGAGTGCGAGCAGCGAGACGACCGGAACCATCAGCAGCGAGACGATCTTCGCGCGGACGGTGGCGGGGCGCAGCCGCAGCCGGGGGCCGCGGACGCGGGGGGCGGTGGGGGCGGCCGGGGCGGGCTGGTGGACCACCTGCTCCGCGGGTTCGTCGGCCGGCGGGCCGGCGTGGGCCCGGCGGCCTGTTGGCGTGGCGCGGCCGTCCGCAGGCGCGGGCAGCCGCGGCGCCGCTGCTTCCGGTTTTCTGCGGGGTGTGCGCATGGGCTCCTCGTTCCGGGGCGGTACCTACAGGTGCGGTCGTACGGTCGTAGGGGCGGTGTGCGTCTGCGTCCCCCGGCGTCTCTGCGTCTGCGTACGTGAGTACGCAACGTCCGGCGGCGGGACAGGCGTGCTCAGGCCGCCGCGGTGTGCTCCCCCAGGTGGCGGGCGGAGGCGGACGCGGCCCGCTCGTCGGCGGTCGGGGAGAGCGCGACGAACGCGGCGGTGATGAACAGGTAGGAGCCCAGCCCGACGGCGAGCGGGAAGATGAACTGCATGGCCGTGGCGCCGGGCAGGGTGGTGTCCGAGGGGCTGACGCTGACGGCGACGGCCATCATCCCGGTGTAGTGCATGCTGCTGACGGCGGCGCCCATGACTAGCGAGGCGACGGCCACGGCGACCGGTGACTTGATGTTGAGCGCGGCCCACAGGGCGGCGGTGGCGGCGACCACGGCGATGGCGACGGAGAGTCCGACCGTGAGCAGGTCGTAGGAGACGTCCCCGTGCAGGCGCAGGGCCGCCATTCCCAGGTAGTGCATGCTGGCGACACCGAGGCCGGTGGTGAGGCCGCCCAGGACGAGCGACCGGCCGCGCTGCCTGCCGTAGCCGACGGTGAAGACACCGGCGCCGACGACCAGCATGGCGACGAGCAGGCTGAGGATGGTGAGCGGCACGTTGTAGTGGATCTCGGTGCCGGTGACGTCGAAGCCGAGCATCGCGACGAAGTGCATCGTCCAGATGCCGGTGCCGATCGCGGAGGCGGCGGTGAGGAGCCAGTTGCGCCGGGAGGGTCCGGTCGCGGCGAGCGCGCGGACGGTGCAGCGCAGCCCGAGGGCCGCGCCGATCGATGCCATCAGGTACGACAGCGCGGGTGTCAGCCAGCCGTAGGCGGCGTGGTCCAGATGTCCCAGGTGTCCCATGGCCACCGGACGCTAGTCCGGGTGAGGGCGCGAACAAGGGGAGCATTTCGAAAGACGCTGGAACTGCTGGGATATGACAGAGATACGTTCATCTTCGATCACGCCACGTGCCACCTTGCACACGGTCCGCAGACCTGGACGGGGTGCGGCGGTGGGGGATCATGGGCGCATGAGCGAAGACCACACGCACGTGCAGGAGTTCTTCGGAGCGCGCGCCGCCGACTGGGACCGGAAGTTCCCCGGGGACGCGCCCGCCTTCGCGACCGCCGTGGCCGAGTTCGGCCTGCGGCCCGGCGACCGCGTGCTCGACGCGGGCTGCGGCACCGGGCGGGCTCTGGCCCCGCTGCGCGCCGCGGTCGGGCCCACCGGCAGCGTGCTCGGCGCGGACCTCACCCCCGAGATGCTGGCCGCCGCACAGCGGGCCGGGCGGGCCACCGAGGGCACACTGCTGCTCGCGGACGTGGCCCGGCTGCCGCTGCGCGACTGGGCACTGGACGCGGTGTTCGCGTCCGGCCTCATCGCCCACCTGCCCGACCCGGAGGCGAACCTGCGCGAACTGGCGCGGGTGGTCAGCCCCGGCGGCCGGCTCGCGCTTTTTCACCCGATCGGGCGAGCCGCCCTCGCCGCCCGCCACGGCCGCGAGCTGACCCCGCAGGACCTGCGGGCCGAGTCCAACCTGGGTCCGTTGCTGGCCCGTTCGGGCTGGGAGCTGACCTCCTACGTCGACGAGGACGCCCGCTTCCTGGCGCTGGCCGTACGTCACCTGTGACACGTCGAAACATGACACGCATGTACGTCGGCCAGGCGCCCGGGATGCGCGGAGGCCATCGGGATCACGCCGGGGGCTGGGCCTCGGCTCCGGCCGGCCGACGGGGATGGGGGACGGGACAGCCGCCCGCGCCGGGCACGGGGAAGGTGCCGAGCTCGCCCACGTCGTAGCCGCCCCGGTAGTTCTTGATCTCCGGGTTCTGGCGGGCGTAGTGCGGGGCTTTGCGCGGGGGCAGCAGCCGTACCGCGCGCCCGCGCAGCCACAAGGCTCGCTGGACCAGCCGCTGGACCGGCGGGCGCGGGCGCTCGTAGCGGAAGGCGCTCAGCAGCGGCTCGTCGAGAAGGGCGAGGCTCCCGCTGCGGACGGCGGGGGCGAGCGGCGCCGGGTACCAGGAGGCCATCAGGTCGAGGGTGGCGTCGGCGACCTTCCGGGCGCCTTCGTCCCAGCCGAAATGGGCCTCTTCATATGCGTTCAGGGTGGTCTCGAACTCCTCGTAGGAGCCCGGAATGTCCTTGATGCCCATGTGACGGCCGAGGGTCGCGTAGTAGTTCGCGCAGGCGCGGCGCTCGTGGTGGGTCAGCGGACGCCAGCCGTAGGCGTCCAGCCAGCGCGACGGAATCACCACGAAGGTGCACAGGACGTAGCGCATGTCCTCGTTGGTGATGTCGTAGCTGCGGTGCATCTGGTTGACGCGGCGGATCGCGGTGCGCGCGGTGTCGCTGTCGAAACCGTGCTCGACGACCGCGTCGAGGAGCAGCGCCGTGTCGTCGTAGCGCTTCTGGGTACGGTCCGTGAACTCGGCGGTCTCGGCCAGCAGGCGGCCGATGGAGGGGACGGCGTACGTCCGGAAGAGGGCGAGTTCCAGGGCGCGGGTGAAGTCCCACGGAAACTCGTAGGTGGCGGTGAGCCGGTAGATGGCGAGGAAATCCTTGTCGGGGTCGAGACGGAGGATCTCCCTCAGCCGGTCGTATCGCTGCACCGGGTGTCCCTTTCTGTGGCGGGCCCCCAACTCTACGTGCAGGCAGCGGCCATGGAAATCGTCGGCCGCAGGCTCTCGACGTGCGGGTTACCCGCTGGTTAAGGTGCGCCGACGAGAGAGCTACCAGGAGGCCAGGTGTCCGACGACGAGGGTGGCGGCTCGCTGTACGTGCTGACCGCCGTGCTGCTGACCCCCGCGCAATTCCCGAGCATCCTGGGCGACGACTTCCCCGAGGCCTGCTCCCTGCTGGGCGTGGAGCAGGCCGGGGACGGGTACGGGCTGGTGCTCGGCCAGGACGAGGAGGGCGCGCGCTGGACGGTCGTCGTGGACGACGTCTCGCTCGTGGCCACGGCCATCGCCTCCTGGGACTGCGGGATGGAGTACGACCTGTCGCCCGACGAGCGGTCGATCGTGGTCTCGCTGGCCGGCTGGCCGCTGGACTTGTCGGTGGCCGCATCGGGGATCCCGGAGCCGCACGATCCGGAGCAGGGGGCGGACGGCACGGGACGGGTGCCTCTGGCGCCGCCGTCGGCCGAGGTGTGGGGTCCGGTGCAGCGGCGGATGGCCGCGGACCAGGTCGCGCGGGAGTGGGCCGACTGGCGTGAGCGCGTGGCGACGGACGGCGGCGCAGCGGCCGCCGCGCATCCCGGGCTGGCCCGGGCACTGGAGGAGGCCCAGGGGTACACGCTCACCCCGCCGCCGCCTGGGCGGGTGCGGTCCTCCTTCGCGGGTGAGGGGGCCCGGACCCTGCGGGTGGACGGGCCCGGCTGGTCATTGGTGGCCCGTACCGGTGACGCGGCTTTCGTCCTGCTCGACGATGAGCCGGGCGAAGTGCTGTCCGTCCCCCGGGAGGGGGAGCATGATCTACCGGAACTGCTGGCGGCGCTGGACCGCGTCGCGCTACGCCCGGCTTGACCGCGACCGGAAGTTCAAGGGGGAGCTGTGACGATGGAGTGCGAGCCGGTGGGCGTGGTGGTGGGCGGCCGCGCGGAGGTGGTCGACGACGACTGGGGGCATGAGGCGGCGGTGATCCGCCTGGACGGCACCCGGTTCGGCCCGGAGGCGCTGTACGGGCTGGAGGACTTTTCGCACGTCGAGGTCGTCTACCACTTCGACCGTGTGCCGGTGGAGAAGGTCGAGACGGGTGCGCGGCGCCCGCGGGGCAACCCGGACTGGCCGCTGGTCGGCATCTTCGCCCAGCGCGGCAAGAACCGGCCGAACCGGCTGGGTGTCTCGCGGTGCCGGGTGGTGAAGGTGGACGGCCTGGACCTGCACGTGGAGGGCCTCGACGCGGTGGACGGCACGCCGGTGCTCGATCTGAAGCCGTACATGGCCGAGTTCGGTCCCCGCGGCGAGTTGCGGCAGCCCGAGTGGGCAACTGCGCTCATGCGCGACTACTACTGAGCGCGCGCCTCGACTCACGCCTCTGTATCGGCCCCTGCGCGGAACTACCGGCGGGGGCCGAACACGGATGCCTCCTGCGGGCACCCGCCCCGCACGGACGCCGACGGCTACCGCGACGACACGGCGGCACGCCTGGGAACCGGCGGCGCCGCCTGACTGCGCCGCGCGGGCCGGCCGGGCTCCGCGCCGAAGGCAGAGCCTGGTCGGCCCTGCCGCCGTCAGCGGCCGATCTGCTTCCTGGATATACCCCGCAGTCGACGCCGCTGAGAGGAGTCCAGCAGGAGGTAGGCGGCCGCGGGCACGCCGATCAGCACCAGCAGCCCCGCCCAGAACCCGACCGCCCAGAACAACACGATGGCTGCCACTACACCGGCAACCGCGACCTTTCCGCTCGTGGACATCTGCGGACACCTCCTCCTGCCGTAGGCCACTACCCCCTCAACGCACCAGCGCGACCGCGCGTTCCCGAGCCCGGAACGCGTGCGTCGCGGTAGCGCCTCGACCGTCCCGTGACCCTCGGTAGCCACACGCACGGATTGCATACTCTCCGTGATCTCCGGCCGAGGCGAGGGCGGGGAGACGGACCCGCAGGCCCCGGCCACGCCCGCGGCGCTTCGGCGCGGACCGGTCTGCGCAGTGGCCGACGTACCGCTTGTCGGGGGCCGGTGCCGGGACGACGATGGGGGCGCTCCGGGTACCGCGGCACCACGGGAGGGTGACATGGACGATCCTTCGGTGGCGCTGCCGGGCGGTGCCGATCCCGCCGCGCGGACGCGGGAACTGCGGCGGGCCCATGCCGCGTTCACCCTGGAGGGCCGGGTCGAGGCACCGGTCCGGGCGGTCATCGCGAAGTCCTGGCGTCGGTGCGCCCGTGCCCGGGTCAGCCCGGAGTGCGCGCCCCGGGTGGAGCTGGCGGAGGCGGAGCTGCGGCCGTACCGCGAGGAGCACCCCCTGGCTCGGGTGATGCCGCTGTTCAGGGACCTCGTGGGAGCCTTCGCCGCGCACGGGGCGCATCTGCTGGCGGTGTGCGACGCGCGGGGCAGTCTGCTGTGGGTGGAGGGCGAGCCGGGCACACTGCGGCGGGCGGAGCGGCTCGGCTTCGTCCCGGGCGCGCGCTGGGCGGAGACCGCGATGGGAACCAACGCTCCCGGTACGGCGGTCGCGGTCGGTGAGCCCGTGCAGGTCTTCGGAGCGGAGCATTTCAGCCGCCGGGTCCATCCGTGGACCTGCGCGGCGGCCCCGGTCCGCGATCCCCGGAATGGCAGGGTGCTGGGCGCGGTGGACATCACCGGCGGCGACGGCCTCGCCCACCCCCACTCCCTCGCCTTCGTGCAGGCGGTGGCGCGGGCTGCGGAGGCTCAGCTGGCCCTGGCCGACCCCGGCCCGCCGGCCGCCCGCGACACCCTCGCCGCGCTCGGTCAGGACGAGGCGGTGCTGGTGACAGGGGGGCGCAAGGTGCGGCTGGGGCGGCGGCACAGCGAGATCATGGCGCTGCTCGCCCACCACCCCGAAGGGTTGTCGGGCGAGGAGCTCGCGATCGCGCTGTACGAGGACGAGTCGGTGTCACCGGTGACGTTACGCGCCGAGATCTCCCGGCTGCGCGCGCTGCTGGGGCCCGCGGCCCCACTGTCGCGGCCCTACCGCACGGCCGGTCCGCTCGACGCCGACTTCACCGCGCTGACCCGGCACCTGGCCGCCGGGGCGGTGTCCGCCGCCCTCCACCACTACCCGGGCCCCCTCCTGCCCGCCTCCACCGCGCCGGGAATCGTGCGGCTGCGGCGTCGGATCGAGGACCAGGCACGGGCCGCCGTGATAGCCCGGGCGGACACCGGCCTGCTGACCGACTGGGTGTGCAGCCCATGGGGCGCGGACGACCGGGAGGCGTGGCGTGCGCTGGCGGCAGCGCTGCCGCCCGAGGGCAGGCCGGCCGCGCTGGCCCGCGTCCACGCCCTGGACCGGGAGTTCGGCGCGCGCGGGCCCGACGTACGGGAGCTCGCTCGGCCCGGCGGCCGCGGGCGTGCAACGTATCCGCAACCTGCCCGCTCCTAGCCTCCCGGCGAGCGCTGTCCGACGGTGGCCGGCGCCCGGCAAGGGAGGACACCATGGCCCGTTACGCTGCGCCCGGTACCGAGGGGGCGCTCATGTCGTACGCGTCCCGCTACGGCCACTTCATCGGCGGCGAGTACGTCGAGCCCGCCCGTGGCCAGTACTTCGCGAACCCCTCCCCCGTCAACGGACAGCCCTTCACCGAGGTGGCGCGCGGTACCGCGGAGGATGTGGAGCGGGCGCTGGACGCGGCGCACGCGGCCGCGCCCGCCTGGGGGCGGACCTCCGTGACGGAACGGTCCACGATCCTGCTGCGCATCGCGGACCGGATGGAGCAGAACCTGGAGGCGCTCGCGGTCGCGGAGACCTGGGAGAACGGCAAGCCCGTACGGGAGACCCTGGCGGCCGACATGCCGCTGGCCATCGACCAGTTCCGCTATTTCGCGGGCGCCCTGCGCGCGCAGGAAGGGGCCCTGAGCCAGCTCGACGACGACACGGTGGCGTACCACTTCCACGAACCGCTGGGCGTGGTCGGCCAGATCATCCCGTGGAACTTCCCGATCCTGATGGCGGTGTGGAAGCTGGCTCCCGCGCTGGCCGCGGGCAACACGGTGGTGCTCAAACCGGCCGAGCAGACCCCGGCGTCGGTGCACTACTGGCTGAGCCTGGTGGCGGACCTGCTGCCGCCGGGCGTGGTGAACGTCGTCAACGGCTTCGGTGAGGAGGCCGGGAAGCCGCTGGCCTCCAGCCCGCGCGTGGCGAAGATCGCCTTCACCGGCGAGACCTCCACCGGGCGGCTGATCATGCAGTACGCGGCCGAGCACCTGAAGCCCGTCACCCTGGAACTCGGTGGCAAGAGCCCGAACCTGTTCTTCGACGACATCTGGTCGACCGACGACGACCTGCGCGACAAGGCCCTGGAGGGGTTCACCATGTTCGCCCTCAACCAGGGCGAGGTGTGCACCAGCCCGTCGCGCGCCCTGATCGAGCGGGGACGGTACGGGGACTTCCTCGACGCGGCGGTGGCGCGCACGGAAATGATCGTGCCGGGCCACCCGTTGGACACGGACACGATGATCGGCGCGCAGGCCTCGGAGGAGCAGCTGAAGAAGGTCCTGTCGTATGTGGAGATCGGCCAGAAGGAGGGCGCGAAGGTCCTCACCGGCGGTCTGCGCCAGGAACTCGACGGCGATCTGGCCGGTGGCTTCTACGTCCAGCCGACCATCTTCGAGGGCGACAACCGCATGCGGATCTTCCAGGAGGAAATCTTCGGACCGGTGGTGTCGGTGACCTCGTTCCAGGACTTCGACGACGCGGTGCGGATCGCGAACGACACGGCGTACGGCCTGGGCGCCGGCGTGTGGACCCGCGACATCAACACCGCCTACCGCGCGGGCCGCGCGATCCAGGCGGGCCGCGTCTGGACGAACTGTTACCACGCGTACCCGGCGCACGCGGCCTTCGGCGGCTACAAGCAGTCCGGCATCGGCCGCGAGACCCACAAGATGATGCTGGAGCACTACCAGCAGACGAAGAACCTCCTGGTCAGTTACTCCCCGAAGAAGCTGGGCTTCTTCTAGAGGCACAAAAGAAGGCGCCTGACCTGGGCTTTTGCCCGTCAGGCGCCTTCTACGCGCCCCTCTCACAACGAGGACCGCTCTGCGCGCCCTATCCCAGTTCCTCCCACCGCCATCCCGCGCCTGACCAGCGGTTCCGGACCAGTCACGGACCAGATCTGACGATCAGCCCTCTGCAGCAGCCTCACCGGCACGCCGGTCCAACTCCTGCAAGGACTGCTCAATGAGCCGGCTGGAGTGCTCCTAAACGCCGGCGAGGAACTTGGCGTAGCGACGGAAGAGGACCCCGATGCCCTGCCCGGCATGTCGAGCACACTCGGCCGGGTCCACGCCAGAGCGAAGCCAGAACGAGATGCCGGCGTGCCGGAGGTCGTAGGGCCGCCCCCTTCCGCTCCTCCGGCGGCTCCGTTCCCCATGCCTTCTTGTTGAACGCCCACGAGCAGAGCGCACGCCGAAGAACGCGCGGCTCAGGAAAGGCGGCCCCAGGGCGTACCAGGCGGGTGCAATCGACGCGCACGACTGGCTCACCGCCTACCACCTGCCGCCCTGCGCACCCGGCCTCAACCCCGTGGCCTGTGGTCGAGGACCGCCTGCCGCACGGCGGCCTGCTCGGCCTCGCCGAGCACCTGGTGCAACCCGACCGGCTTACCGCGCGGGCGCATGACCAGCGCCTCCCGGCCGTCGATCTGCCACTTCGCCCACCACTTGTCGACCGCCTTCAGCGACACCCCGAACAGCGCCGCCACGTCCTCACGGTCCCGCCCCGCCACCAGCGCGGCCACCGCCCGCAGCCGCAGGGCCTCCTGCGCCGACGGCGACAGCTGCCGCGCGTCCCCCACCCGGCCAACGACCCAGAACCCGAACCGTTTCTGATCAATGCCAGCTCGCGTTCACCGTCGCCCGCAGGGCAGCCACTGCCCATCAGGCACGACATGACGCATGAGTTTGACAGAGGGGAGATGGCAGGTTTTGATCAACTTTCACTGGAGGAAAGGGCGGCATCTGGGGAGGGGCGCGCGAGGCTTCTCGATGCCTTGCACGGAACGTCATACCAAATGGCGTCGGCCGGCTGATGACATATCACACTGTCAGCTGCTCGAGAACGACACGAGACTGGAACCATGAACGACGACAACGGTTTAGTGATCGACGCGCGTGACGTGCAGAGAACGTACGGGGCCGGGGGGAGGAACGAGTACAGGGCAGTACGTGGTGTGACGCTGCAGGTCCGCCGCGGCGAAGTCTTTGCACTCCTGGGGGCCAATGGTGCCGGGAAGACCTCCATCGTCGAATTGTTGGAGGGATTGGCGCCCGCGGACGGCGGCACGGTACGCGTACTTGGGCATGACCCCTACCGAGAGCGGACACTTGTGCGCCCATTGACCGGCGTCATGCTTCAGAGTGGTGGGTTTCCCGCAGATCTCACGGTGACAGAAGTAGCGCGTTTCTGGGCTCGGTGTGCTCGCCCTGGCCGAACGGTGTCCGAGGTACTGAGCCTTGTGGGGCTGCAAAGTCGCCAATCGGTGCCCGTGAAGCAGTTGTCCGGCGGGGAGCACCGCCGCCTGGATCTGGCGCTCGCGGTGATGGGACGGCCTGAGGTCTTGTTTCTGGACGAGCCGACGACCGGGATGGACCCCGAAGGCCGTCGGGACACCTGGGAGATCGTCCAGCAGCTGCGGCAGGAAGGGGTCACGGTACTGCTCACGACGCACTACCTCGAAGAAGCGGAAGGCATCGCCGACCGCGTGGCCATCCTGCAGGATGGCGTCGTTGTTGCAGAGGGGACCACCGCTGATGTGATTGCGGACCACCCTTCCCGGGTTTCCTTCGAATTGCCCGCGGATTGTTCGGAGGCGCTGCCGGCCATGCCCGGAGTGACGAGGCGTGAGGTTCATGGGCGGACAGTCGTGCTACATACCCAGTACCTGCAGCCTGTCCTCACAAAGCTGCTGGTGTGGGCCAACCGGCACGGGGTCGTTCTGCAAGGCCTCGATGCGAGGTCTGCGACACTTGAAGATGCCTTTCTGGCCATGACTCCCACCGGGCAGTCACGATCCGTGAAGGTGGGATCATGAGCACGAACCTTTCCTCGGCGACTTCAGCCCGGGGGAATCGGCTCTTTGCCTTGGGGCGCGCAGAGTTGACCATGCTGATGCGGAACAGAAGTGCACTTTTCTCGGCACTCGTCCTGCCTCTCGGATCTCTGGTGATCATGTACTCCTTCGTGCCCTCGACCTTCACGGGCGAGGGCCAGGTGCGAGTCGATTCCAGGCCCGTCCTGGTTACCGGCACGATCGGTATGGTCCTGCTCTTCGTCGTGTACTCCAATCTGGTGGGCGCGTTCGTGGCACGGAGGGAAGGGATGGTTCTCAAGCGGCTGCGTACCGGGTCCCTGACTGATGGCGAGATCCTGGCCGGTACCGCTCTGCCTGCTGCAGCTGTGGCATGGGCGCAGTGCGGCCTCGTCATTGGTCTCGGCATCGGCGTGCTGGGGTTGGTGGCGCCTGCTGACCCGGCACTGCTGACGATCGGCATCCTGGTGGGAACGCTCCTGGTGGCGGCACTGGCCGCCTGCACAGCGAACTTCACTCGCAGCGTGGAGATGGCGCAGCTGACCACGATGCCGTTGCTTCTGGTCTCCGTTGCCGGATCGGGTCTGGCGATCCCTTCGGCAGCCATTCCGTCCTGGCTGGCTGAGTGGTGCGCGTACCTGCCGTTGACGTCGGCGATGGATCTTGTTCGCGCGGGGTGGCTCGGCGCTCCTGACGGGGAGGCTGTCTGGCCTGCGGCGCTGCCTGACCTGGTGGGCGCCGGCGCATGGACGGTCGCTGCTGTGTGGGCCGCCCGTACGCGGTTCCGCTGGGAGGCCCGCAAGTGACTTCTCCTGTAGGCCGTAACCACGATCAGGCCGAATTCGAAACATTCCACAGGATGCCCGCAGGGTCGGATTCTCCGGGTGTGGACGAGGGAGGATCTGCAGTGTCCGTCACCCCCCCTGCAGCGAAAGTGATTCCGAAGCAGTCCAAGCTTGGGATGGCGAAAGTACTGGGCGGAGCCCTCCGTGATTGGGTTGTCCGCCGGCCTCTTCCCGGGGTCGAACAGGCGACGTCGCTGCGGCACTCCTCCGACACCCGCCAGATGATCATCATTCTCTGCATCATGGAGGGCGTCCTGGCATTTCTCGTCTCGAGGATGGTGCCTCCGGTTCTTCGGCCCGCGCACGCGGTGTTGGAGGTATCGATCGTCCTGATCGGGTTCGGTGCGGTTGCCGCCATGCATCGCCATCCACACCTCCTCACCTCCGAGCGGATCACGCTGCGGACGGGGTTTCTCGGCGCAGTGGAGATCCCGGTCCAGGCCATCAGTTCTGTCGGTAGGGGGCTACGCACGGTTACCGGCCGAGGGCTTCGCTCCATAGCAGATGAGGGTGACGCAGTTGCCTGCTCCGTCGGCGCCAGCGTGAATATGTACATGGAATTTGATCGGCCGCTGAGTCTGAATCTCGGGAAGCCCGGTGTTGTAGCGGCGAAGAAGATCTATTTTGCGGCAGACGATCCCGACGCCGCAATGCGAGCAATACGAGCAGTCGTCAAACCGTAAGGAAATTGCTGTGAGTGGTGAAGTGCAGGAATTTATTTCTTTACCGATGGATACCGTGGAAGCCCAAGTGGTCGAGCGCCAGATCGCCGCCTACAACAGCCAGTTGCTCGACGACTTCATGGACTGTTACGCCGACCAAGCCGAACTGTTGATCGACGGAGTCCTCGCCATTTCCGGACAGGAAGCACTGCGCGGCATGTATGCCCAGCAGTTCGCGACCAAGCCTGCTCAGGCCGCCGTGTTGGGCCGCATTGTTCAGGGCGAATGGATCATCGACCACGAGCGGGTCGTCGTGGAAGGCCAAGCGGCGACACTCGTCGCCATGTATCGCATACGGGACGGGCTGATCCAGCAGGTGAACTTCGTGGGCCAGGAGGTAGAAAGATGAACGAATTCACAGCCCGCAAGGGGGCGCAGCTCCCGGCTGGAGATATTTCGGTCTTCTTCCCGGTGATGCCGGCTCGACCGGCCGACGTCATCGGTTTTGCCGAACTCGTCCGCGACACCAGTCTTACCCGCCTGTGGATGGGCCAGTCCCTGACCCTCGACACGAATCAGGTCTTCTCGCATCTCGCGGGTCAAGGGCTCTGCATACCCGTTGGTACCGCAGTGACCGTCATGGCATTGCGCCATCCGTACGAGGCTGCGGCCTCGGCGCGTTCCGTGGCTGCGCTCACCGGGGAGTCGGTCATTGCAGGGTTCGGTCCCGGCGGAGCCAATTTCGTCCGTTCGCTTCGCGGCTCCACCTACGAAAGCCCGCTCACCGCGAGTCGTGAATATGTGTCGCTCGTGCGGGAGGCACTGACCGGGGAGACGGTCCGTCGAGACGGCCGGTACCACGTCCTGCACGGGGCCCTGCCGACGCTGCCTTTCGGGAATCCTCCGGTGCACGTGGGCCTGGGCGTCCTGCGGCCGGGTATGGCCCGGCTCGCCGGCGAAGTGGCGGATGCCGCCATCACCTGGCTCACCCCTCTGCCCTACCTCCGCGACACGCTTCTCCCCGCATTGCGCGAGGGCGCCCGGAGCCAGGACCGCAGCCTGCCGCGCGTGGTGTCACTGGTGCATTTCGCGGTCGACCGCCCCGATCGCGACTCGCGAGCTCTCGTACTGGCCGCCAACAGGATGCATCTCAGCTCGGAGCACTACACATCGATGCTCCGCGGGGCCGGAGTGCAGGCCGATCCCGCGGACGTGAACGCCGGCGCCGAGGCGCTGGTCGAGAACCAGGTCTTCGTTACGGGTTCCGCCGGTGAGATCGCGGAGCGGATTCGAGAGTACTTCCGCTCGGGCGTCGACGAGGTGGTGCTCAGTCCGTCCGGCGTTCTGGTGCGACACGGCATCGAGGCCGCTCTCATCGACCTGCGCGCCGTCCTCGCGGAACTCGAGCACGACCATGTCTGACCCCAGCGCACCTGCGGCCTTCAGGTTCACGCCTCGCAGGCTCCTCCTGGTGGGGACCGGCGCCATCGGTGTGACCTTCCTGCCCTACTGGGTCAAGTGGCTGCGGATGGAGCTCCCGGAAACGGAATGCCGCGTCGTTGTCACGCGCAGCGCAGAGCGGTTCGTGACACGCGAAGCGCTGTCAGCGCTCAGCTCGACCGAGGCAGCCCTCGATGTCTGGCCGGACACACCGCAGACCACGGCCCAGCACGTTGCATGGGCGGAGTGGGCCCAGGCAGTTGCGGTGTATCCCGCCACCCTGAACTTCGTCAGCCGCTTCGCCATCGGCCTGGGTGACAGCCCGGCCATGCTCGCGATGCAGTGCACGCGGGCTCCCATCGGGCTTGCTCCTTCCTTGCCCCCGGGTGGAATCCACAACCCTGTGGTGCGCCGTCACCTCAAGGAACTCGAGGAGCGTCCGAATATCAGCATCCTGCATCCCCAGAGGGGGCCCAGTTCCACAACGGGCCGTAACGATGCCTTCGTGCCCCCAGAGCTGCCCGGGCTTTTGACCTTGATGGAACAATCGCTCGGGGACAGCGGTTCTGCGGGACGCCGAGTCACGTGAGCGCACACCATTACGGGGATCTCGTCGATGAGCTCGGGACCCGTTTCACCAGAACGTCTGTATACCGGCGGAAGGTTGAACAGAGTTGCGCCGACGACGGCGCCTATCTGTGGGTGCGGTCCGCCGGCCCCGCACGTTCGGTCCAGATGCAGGTGCCCGACCGTCCGGTGGAACGCCTGATGCGCGGCTTGCCCGTCACCGCATTGCGCCTGTCCTTGCCCCAGCAGGACGGGCACGCACTCGTGTATCCGGCCCCTGGCCCATGGTCCTTGGGGAAGCTGCTGATGCAGCAGCATCCCCGTCAGTCATACCCGAGGGCCCGTGAACTCCTACGAGAACTGGGAGTCCTGCTGCGGCATCTGCACGCCTCACCTCCCGCGGATGTCGCCCTCCTTGCGGCGGACCGGAGGCCCGACCGTTCGGGAGTGCACCGGCTCGCGCACTGGCTCGCAGGAGGTGACGCCACGGCTTCGGAGCCCTTGCGCCGACTCGCAGCCCTGACCAGCGACCAGCTCGGACAGGGGCGCTGGAGGAAGTTGCGGGACTGGTGCGATGCCGCACTCGACGACAGAGCTGGGAGAGTGCTTCTGCACGGCAACCCGGGGACCGGAGTGCTCGTCCCCGGCCTCGGCGATCTGTCTTCCGTGCTACTCATCGGGGAAGACGTGCAGGTCGGGCCTACAGCTCTCGACACCGGCCGTGTGCTGGGCGAACTCACCGAATTGCGCGGCATCATCACACGCAAGGGAGGCCAGGAGGCCGCCGCCCAGTGGTCGAAACTGGGCCGTGCCTTCTTGGACGGATACGCAGATGATCTGTCACCACTCGCTGGAACGATCGCCACACTGACCGTGCTCGCCCATGTCAGGGACTATTGCGAATTCGTGGGCTGGGACGACTGGTGGTTCTCGGTTGCTCTGGAAATTATCGCGGAGCAGCTCGACGGCAACGGGAAAGGCGCCGTTGACTGGCATTGACAGCCGGCCCCAGTCGCCTGAATGACAGATTCCATTAGCCGGGCGGTTTACGCCGCCCGGCAATTCGACATGCGTGAATTCGAGTCGAAAAAATTGTCGAACATTTCTTGAAAACCCTTTGAGGGGCTGCTCGGACGGTGATAGAAATGTTTCAGCAAGCGGTTCCGGGATTACTCGGAATCGGAATCCGTATAAGAAAGGGGTGTCCCATGGACGCCGAGAAGCTCATCGAGGGTTACACCGTCTACACCAACGCCGAGGAGCTGGCCGCCAGCGCCCAGGACGAGGCGCCTGCCACCTCGCCGGTCGTCCTCACCATCACGGTCACCGCGGCCACCTATGTCGAGGGTTGCTGACGCAGCTGCTAGCTGCACAGTCCCTGTGAAGCTGACACGCTGGCGCCAACTGATCCCGTCAAAAATCGAGTCGGCGCCAGCGTCTCAGATCCAAGGATAGCGTGGGGCTGCGGCTCAGCCGCAGCCCCACGACGCGTGCACATTTCACCTCGTGCAGCGCGACAAAGGAAGCTGAATGCCTGAACTGCAACGGTTTTCCCTCCCCAATGGTCTGAGGGTGCTGCTGGAACCCCGCCCCTCCGCCGCCGTCGTGGCCGTCAGCGTCCACTACGACGTGGGCTTCCGGTCCGAGGCGGAGGGTCGGAGCGGGTTCGCGCACCTCTTTGAACACCTCATGTTCCAGGGCAGCGAGAACCACGCCAAAATGGCCCACTGGACGTACGTTCAGGGCCTCGGTGGTTCCGTCAACGGATCCACGCACCAGGATTACACGGACTACTATCAAGTCCTTCCTTCAGAAGGCTTGGAACAGGTTCTCTCCATGGAGATGGACCGCATGCACACACTCCTCATCACCGAGGAGAACCTCTGCAATCAGCGAGCCGTCGTCAAGGAAGAGATAAGGCTCAACATCCTCAACCGGGCTTATGGCGGTTTTCCCTGGATACCCCTTCCCGCGCTCCTCTACAGCACGTACCCGAATACGCACAACGGGTACGGCTCATTCGAAGACCTCGACTCGGCGAGCGTCGCTGACGCCGTGGACTTCTACCGCGCGCACTATGTGCCCGCCAACGCAGTCCTCACCGTCTGCGGGGCCTTCGACCCTGATCGCACCGCGGCCTACATCGAAGAGGTCTTCGGCGCTCTTCCTCACCACCCCACGCCGGCCCCGGCCGTGCTGCGCGAGGAGCTCCCGGGAACCACTCGCCATGGCCGGCGGGAAGACGTACATGCCTCGCTGCCGGCGCTTGCCCTTGGCTATCAGCTCCCGGACCCCGGGACGGAGCTGGACGCCTACCTCGCGCACATGGTCCTGTGCGAGATCCTCACAGGAGGCTCATCGTCCAGGCTGCACACGCGATTGGTCCGTGAGAAGGGCGCCGCCGTCCACGTGTCGGCGGGTTGCGGACTGTTCAACGCACTGGACACGCGTGCCCCCGACACCCTCGCCCTGGCCGTGACCCACCATCCGCACGCCGACCCCGAATCAGTACTCGCCGAAATCGACAGCGAACTGGCCGGGCTCGCCGAGACGCACGCACTTGCCGATCTCGTGCCCACGGCGGTGGCCCGGGTTGCCGCGAGGTCCGCCCGACGCAATGCCGACCTGCTGGCGCGCACGCGGGCCATGGGGACGTACGAGCTCCTCCACAATGCCCCGGCGCTCGTGGATGAACTGCCCGGCCGAATCCTGTCGATCGGGGCCGAGGCGGTCACCTCCGCGGCCCGCGCGCTGCTCACTGACCAGAGGGCGGTGCTCCGCCTGGTCACCAGCCAGGCCGTCCCGCGCCAAGCAGCAGAGCCGAAGACATAGCGAAGAGAGCTGGCTACCCGATATGGATGGTTTCGCCCGGCCCCGGCCGGCAGTGGACACGACCATGTCCAACGGATTGCGTTGTGTCGTAGTCCCCGACAGCACTGCCTCTCTGGTCGAGATCCGCATGTACATCCCATGCCCCGCCACAGGGGAAGCGCATGCCGCCGCGGCCCACATCCTCAGTGATGTGCTCTTGCACGTGGCGGGCGGGCGGACAGGTGAACACGCGCAGGCCTGGACCGTCGCCGACATCGACTCTGCCCGGAACGCCGAATGGATCGGAGTCTTCGGCTACACCCCCGCGGCTTCGCTGCCAGCCGTCCTGCGGGAAATCGGCCGGCACCTGGCGGAGCCCCGGTTCAGCGACGCGTCCGTAGCCGAGGCCCGCGACCGCCTTGCGGCGCAGGTCGCCATCCGGCGCGGCGAACCGCGGTGGATGGCGCTCACCACCCTGCTGCGCAGGTGCCGTGCGGAGAAGACCATGCCGCACGAACTGCCGTCCCCCGCGGCGCTGAGGGGTGTCGAGCCCGGGGCGGTCCGCAGCCTGCACTCCTCACGTCTCACACCGCATGGAGCGGTCCTCGTCCTCGTCGGCGATGTCCAGGGCTCACCGGTTGCCGCCCTCATGGAAGAGGCCTTCTCCGGATGGCGCAGGGACGAAGCCCCACAGGACCTCCCGGCTCTTCCTTCCGCCGCCACCGACGAAGTCGTACTCGTCCACCGGCCGCACTCCGCACAGGCCGAGCTCCTGATGATGAGCCCAGCGCTGCAACGGACGCACCCGCGACGTCCCGCCCTGGACATCGCGAACGCAGTCTTCGGGGCAGGGGTTGCCTCTCGCCTCGCCATGAACATCCGGGAGCGGAAGGGATACGCGTACATGGCGGGGTCGGCGACCGAGATGGTTGCAGGGAGCCCCACGACCGTGGTCCGCCTGGCGGCGAACGAAGAGACCGCCGCCCTCGCTCTTCGCGACACGAGGGCCGAACTGGCCGCCATGATCTCCAGCCCGCCCACGGAGGAGGAGATCGCGGTGACGAAAAGACTGCTGACCGGACGCATCGCGACCGCACTGGTCTCCCCCTCCGCACACGCGACTCTGCTCGCCAACCTGCTCTCCGAGGGCGTGGGCCCCGAGTGGATGGACCACTACCCACTGGCCCTCGCAGCGGTCGGCTCCGGGGACGTCGTCGAGGCAGCGCTCCATCATCTCGACCCCGCAGGATTCGACACGGTCGTCGTCGGCAATGCGACAGCCCTTGCCGTATCCCTGGCCGATGTCCCCGGGATCACGGTCCGCCGGTTCGAACACATCGACGACGTGCCTCACGGGCTCCCGGCCCCCTCCCAGCTCCAGCGAACCGACCAGGAGGTATCACGGTGACGTCCGACCACCGTTATCGTACGAGGGTCACCGATGTGGACTCCGTGCCGGCGGTCGCGAACGCCCTGGCCGGACTGCGTCTCGGCACCCTCGACAGCACGAACCTGGTGGCACACAACGGCCGCAACGAGAACTGGGCCGGCCGAACGACCAGCGGCGCCAACGTCTTCGTCAAGCGTCTCGAGGGACCTACTGCAGATGTCTCCCGGCGCCTCAACAACATCCTCACTTTCGAAGAGCTCCTTGCCACCTCCTCGACAGCGGCATTGAAAGCCCCGCGCTACCTAGGCTGCAGTGAGGAGGACGCGATCGTTGTCTTCGAACTCCTGCCGGGGGCCCGCACAGGTGCCGAACGGGCGGACGACGACGCATTCGAGGAGAAGGACGCATTCCGTGTCGGCGAGATGATCGGAGCTCTCCACGGAATCAACCCGGCCCCGGCGACAACCCTGGATACGAGCCTGCCTGTCCTGCCTCCCGTCTCGTACCTCGACGCGCTGCCCTTGGAGACTCACCGCAACTCCAGCTTCGCCGAGCTGGAACTGTGGCGAATCCTGCAGCAGGACGACGCGCTCTCCGCGGCGCTCCGACGCCTGAGGGACAGCGAGGGCCAGTCCGCCGACCGTCGTGCGATCCACGGAGACCTCCGCCTCGACCAGCTCCTCTTCGTCGACGACATGCCCTACCTGATCGACTGGGAAGAGCTGCGCTGGGGTGACCCAGCCCGAGACCTCGGCGCGTACATCGGCGAATGGCTGTACCGCGCGCTGCGCAAGCTCCCGGGAACCGGAACCGAGGACTCTCCCGAACCGGCCGACAGCGCGGATTCGGGACGCGAGCTTGTCGCCCGGGGGGTGCGCGAACTACTCCGGCGGCGACCCTTGATCGAACAATTCTGCACCGGGTACCGCTCCACTGGCCGGCCGTTCGAGGCATCGCTGCGCGAGCGCAGCGCGGGCTTCGCGGGCTGGCACCTCATAGACCGCGTGATGGCAGCAGCTGCTCGGCGCCCGAGTCTGACCCCGCTGGACCGAGCAGCGCTGGGGACCGCCAGGACGGTGCTGGTCGACCCGGCCGCTGTTACCAAGACACTCGGTCTGGAGGACTGAAAGCCATGTCGAGCCCCACACCGTCCCCAGTGCTGTCCGAGCGTCTGCGCTCCGCTCTCGAGGAGCTCGAGGTGGACCCGGGTGCCTTGACCGCCCGCGTCCTGGATACCACCGTCACGGCGAGCACCTTGCCCGAACTCCGTCACGCCCTGGCCTACAAGATCTACGAAGTACTGCACGCGGGAATGACCTTGGGGGATGAACCGGCCCTCCGTACCCTGCGCGACAGGCGGTACGAGAGGCTGCTGTCGGACGCCGTAGCCCACCATGACACCTTGGTGGAAGCATCCGTGACGGAGGCCGCAACGAGCGCGGACAACGCACGACGCATCGCGACCATCGACGGGGTGCGCACGTTGGTGGACGCGCCGGCTCCGGCCGACGCACAGGTGGCACGACGTGCTGACCGGGACCGGTTCCTGCTGCGCTATCCCTCTCGCCGCCCCGCGCTTTCTCCGGGATTCTTTCTGGTGGACGGTTCCCGCGGGCGCCCCCGAACCACTCGTCTGCGCCGCTACTACCTTCACATCGAGGACGCAGCAGCAGCCCCGCAGGCATGGGGGCAATTGCTGACGGTGCTGGAGGGCGGCGCGACCCGCTACCGAGCCAAGATCAGCTCGAATCCGCTGTACTACCCGCGCAGGGATGCGATCGTCGTCTACCTGGACGACGATGACGCTGCTCTCTTCGACGCCGCAGGGATTGCCGCCGTCCTCACCGGACTCGGCCGTACGACGTCGGTTTTCGCCCGGGAGCTTGCCCCCGGCGTGTCCTCGGCCGAGGAACCGTCCGACAGCCGTCCCGGCATGGCCCGCATGAGCTTCGGCCAACACCGGTCCCATGCCGTGGCCGAGGGGCTCATGGACCACGCCCTGCATCCCGCCGGTCCGACCGCCGAGGCAGCGGTCTGCAGTGCACTCGCCCAGGCCAACATCGTGCCGCACGCGCCATGGATGAACGGCGACGGGCGATGAGAGGACCCCACCGCCCTCTGCCGCCCCTGCGGAAGCAGCCGACACACATCCCCGACCCCAGCCCCCACAGGAGGAGCAGATGACAGCCGAACCGCGCATCGTACTGATCACCGGCGCCACGTCGGGCCTGGGCCGGCACCTGGCGGAGCAGCTCGCAGATCAGGGCGACACGATCCTGGTACACGGGCGCGACGCCGGACGTGTGGACTCCTGTGTCCAGGGCCTTCGCGCCGCTGGAGCCGCAGCCCACCCCTACGTCGCGGACCTCGCGCGTCTCGACGAGGTACGAGCCCTCTCGGAACAGATCCTCGCCGAACAGCCACGCATCGACGTACTGATCAACAATGCGGGTGTGGGCCCGGGGCCGGAAGGCGCCGAAAGACAGCTCAGCGACGACGCGCATGAACTGCGCTTCGCCGTGAACTACCTGGCGCCGGTGCTTCTCACACGCCTTCTGCTGCCAGGGCTGAGGAATGCCCGTTCGCCCCGCGTAGTGAACGTCGGATCCGCCGCACAGCTCGAAATCGACTTCGACGACCTGACGATGGACCGCTTCTACCACGGGTGGGTGGCGTACGGGCGATCCAAGCTCGCGCTGGCGTCATTCAGCACGGACCTTGCCGCGGAACTCGCAGGTGAACACATCCCGGTGAACTGCGTCCACCCGGCCAACTTCATGCCGACGCCCATGGTCCAGGAGCTCGGCATTCCCTCGGAGTCGACCATCGAGCAGGGCGCCGAAGCCGTCCTGCGACTGGCCTGCGCGACCGGAGACACAGCGGCAACCGGCGGCTACTACGACGGAGTGAATGCGGCGCCGCCTCACCAGGACGTCCTGGACCCCGCCAAGCGCGCCCTCCTGGGCGAAACCAGCGAAGAGATTCTGGCCAGCCATCTCGCGGCCGGGTCGGACTTCCGTACGCACGTCGAGAAGATTCTCGCAGGGCTCGAAACTTCGCCCGCCCGAGAAGCCCTCGTCCACCGGGGACGGCGCACGACCGCGCTCGAGCTCCGCGCCATGGTGTTCCGCATGGCCCGAGCCCTGCGCCGCCAGGGGGTGGACCGCCGACAGACGGTGACCATTCTCAGCGGGACCCGGCCCGAGGCCCTCGCCGTCCGATTCGCCGCAGGCCTGGTCGGCTGCCGCGTCCACCATCTCAACAACAGTCTGACGGCCGAGACGCAGGCGGCCATCGTCCAGGACATCGAGACCCACACGCTGATCGTCGATCCCGGGTACGGCGATCGAGCCGAAGAACTGACCGGCCTGGCGTCGGTGGCGCAGGTCCTCTCGCTCGGTCCGTCAGACACGCGTACGGACCTCTTGGAGCTTGCCGCACAGGAGGCGGCAGATCCGTTCCCCAGCCGAGCACGCCCCCAGGACATCTGCGTGTTCAATTACACCGGTGGCACTACGGGCCGGCCCAAGGGTATCGCCGTCACCTATGAGGAGATCAGCGGCAACTACACCGCTCCGCCCGCCGGCGGGGCGCAGAAACCCCGCCTGCTGATGTGCACCCCCCTGATGTACACCGGCGGCGTGATGGCCGACGTCGTCCTCATGAGCGAGGGGACTGTCGTGCTTCACGACGGCTTCGACGCCGGCGAGGTGCTTGCCGCCATCGAACGCGAGCGGATCACGCACATCTTCCTCGTGCCGCCCATGCCCTACCAGCTGGTGGACCATCCGGCCTCGGTCACGACCGACACCTCCAGCATGCGCACCGTCATGTACGCGGGCTGCCGGGCCTCTGCCAGCCGTCTCGCCGACGTGGTCCGGCGTTTCGGGCCGGTCCTCGTGCAGTCCTACGGACAGAACGAGGCGGGAGGGATCAGTGTCCTCGCGTCCCAGGACCACGACCCCTCGCGGCCGGGCGTGCTGAGCTCCTCCGGCAGGCCGCTGCCGTGGGTCACGGTCGCGATCCGGGACGAGGCCGGACGCGAACTTCCGCCGCTCGAACACGGCGAAATCTGCGTGCGCTCCAAGACCGTCATGCGCGGGTACTGGAAGCAGCCCGACGAATCGGACGCGGTACTCAAGGACGGCTGGCTGCACACCGGTGACATCGGGTTTCTGGACAGCAACGGATACCTGACCGTCACCGACCGGGCCAGGGACATGATCAACGTGGCGAGCGACCACATATATCCCTCCGACCTCGAGGATCTGCTGAACTCCCATCACCTGGTCGCTGACAGCGCTGTCTTCGGCGTGCTCGGCGACGATGCGATCGAGCATGTTCACGCGGTCGTCGTGCCCGTCCCCGGTGAGACCATCAACCCGCAGAAGCTCCTGGAGATGGTGCGCGAGGCATGGGGGGAGATCTGCGTCCCCATACAGCTCGGCTTCACGGACAGCCTGCCGAGGACCGGCGCCGGAAAGCCTGACAAGCAAAGACTGAAGGCTCTCGCGAGCACGCGGAAAGTGGAATCGGAACTGTGAGCGCCACGACGGAAGCGGCGGCCGCAGGGACACGGCTGCCGGGCTCGGCCTTCCAGCCGTACACCTACCGCCGAACCGAACTGGTCGAGCCGGACTGGCAGCGCTTCCCCGGCTGGCGCGAGGTCAGCGCCGAACAGTGGATGAACCCTCAGTGGCAGCGCGTGCACTGCATCAAGAATGCGCGTCAGCTACGGGGCGTGATGGGGAACCTGCTGGACGACGACTTCTACGACGACTGGGAACGCGACCGACTGCACCGCGCCACGATGTCCGTGCTGGTGCCGCCGCACATGCTCAACACCATGGTTCCGTTCTCCGTACCCACCGGTGCGGGCTCACTCACCGCCGAGTTCTACACCGACGCTGTCCGCCGGTACATGCTGCCGGTGTTCTCCGACAGGCACCCCGTCTGGTCGTCCCACCCGAGAGCGAGCCGCGACTCCCTGCACGAACAGGACATGTGGGTTGTCGAGGGTCTCACGCACCGGTATCCCACCAAGGTGCTCGCGGAACTCCTGACCACCTGCCCCCAGTACTGCGGGCATTGCACCCGGATGGATCTCGTCGGCACGTCGACGCCCCAGGTGGAAAAATCGCGCATGACGCTCAAGCCCGCCGACCGGGCAGAAGCGATCCTGCAGCATCTGCGGCGCTCACCGGGAATCAGGGACGTCGTGGTATCCGGCGGCGATCTGGCCAACATGCCGTGGCCCCGCCTGGAGGCATTCCTCAACGAGCTCTTGGACATCGACAACATCAGGGACATCCGGCTCGCCAGCAAGGCACTCATCGGCCTGCCGCAGTACTGGGCTTCCGCCCCGGTTCTGGAGGGTATCCACCGTCTGGCGGCGAAGGCGGTGCCACGGGGCGTCCAGATCGCCCTGCACACCCACGCGAACGCAGCTCAGCAGGTGACACCGTACGTCGCTCGCACTGCGCGAGCACTCCTGGCTGCAGGATTGCGTGACGTGCGCAACCAGGGTGTCCTCATGCGTGGGGTGAACGACAGCGCTCAGTCTCTGCTCGACCTGTGTTTCGCGCTGTGCGACCACGCCTCCGTCACCCCCTACTACTTCTACATGTGCGACATGATTCCCCATGCGGAGCACTGGCGGCTTTCGGTCGGCCAAGCGCAGCGCCTCCAGCACGAGATCATGGGGTACCTTCCCGGGTTCTCCACTCCGCGCATCGTGTGCGACGTTCCGTTCGTAGGAAAGCGGTGGGTCGACCAATACGAGGCCTATGACCGTGACCGAGGCATTAGCTACTGGGGGAAGAACTACCTCACGTCCCTGGAGGACGGAGAACATGGTGCTCTCGGCCGACAGCACCAGTACTACGACCCCATTGACCTGTTGCCGACATCGGGCCAACTGTGGTGGAAGGAATCCGCCCGGGGCTGAAGCGCGGCGGTTGTCGGCTTCGAGCGGCGGCCGGTAAATCGGCGCGCACGAACGCGAAGTGCTAGGTCACCGCTGCTTCGAGTCCTCGAGCCGGGCCGGCGCGGGTCGAGGAGCAGGACCGCGATCAGCATTCCGCTGGACAAGGAACCCGGTGACGGAGCATCGAGCAATTCCATCGCCATAAACAAAGCCGGCGTTGAAGGCGGACCGCAGCTGTCAAGAAGGCCACACGTGCAGCTGTTCCAAGACCTTCAGTTGTTGTTTCACGTCATCACCGATGGCTCTGGAAGCCAGGTGCCCCGGAGGTGACTTTACCGGCCTGGCCCGGGCGACCCCGCACGAGGCGGTCGAGGACACCGACGAGCGCCGCATCCTGCGCGAGACGACCAAAGTTGATCCTGGACCGCCGCCAAGAGTGACGGCCCCACACCAGCCCCCATACCAGCCCCCACACCGTCGCCACCGCGCGACCGACCAGAAGGAGACACACATGTCCCACCCGATCCTGCGCAAGGCGGCCGTTCCCGGTGCCGTCCTGGCGGCCACGGCAGCCCTCGTCCTGGGAGCCTCGCCCGCGTCCGCCGCCGCACCGCAGTCGGCCGCATCCGGGTCCGCCGTGTCCGCGGCGGCCGCCTGGACCCCTCCGCCGGGCTACGTCCGGGAGACCTCCTACGTCGGCTCGCTCGCCGCGTGCGAGACGAAGGGCGCGGAAGGCGTCGCGAACGGCGCCTGGACCGCCTACGTCTGCCACCAGGAGTACCGCCAGCTGACCGACATCTGGATGATCTTCACCTCCCTCTACATCAAGAAGTAACCACCGCCGACGCGGCAGCCTCCTGACAGGCCGTCGCCACGGCCGACCGGGGGCGTCCGAAGTCACCTCTGCTGACTTCGGACGCCCCCTTCGACCGCGCCACGGGGCCGGCCGGACAACTTCCGCCGTCCCGGAGTGGGGCGTCCAACCATCAAGCCGAGGTCGTGAGTTGCCGGTGCAGCCTGGTGGGACTGGGACATCATCGCCTGGAACCCCGCGCGGTTGGGTCCGGGTGCCGGGCAGGCACGACATCTCGTATGCCCACGGCCTGGAGCCGGTGTTCAGCGACCCGGTCTTCGTCACGTGCCCGGCCGCCTTCCAGGACCCGGTGCTCCGTACTCCGACACCTGACGTGCTCCGGCAAGCCGAGCCCCTGCTTGCGCTGGCCGAACTCCTATTACTCCAGCAGGACTTTGGTGTCTGACCTGACCAGCTACCGTCCCGCTACACTCCAGCCGCCCGGCATCCTCCCAGGTCAGACAGCAGAACCCTGCTGGAGTGCTAGAACGAGCGCCAGACCCGTCCCAACACGGCACCCTGCGTCACGCAGGACAGGAAGGCCGCCGGGCGGGCCAGGCCGTCGGCCTCCCAGACCACCGGCAGACGAAGAATCTCCTCATCTCGTACTCCCCGAAGAAGCTCGGCTTCCTCTAGAGCCACGAAAAACGGCGCCTGAACTGGGCTTTTGCCCGTCAGGCGCCGTTGGCGCGACCCGCTCGACACGGAAGGACCCGTCACGGCCCAAACCGAGCTCACCGAGTACGCGGCGCCCCTGGCTGACCCGATGGGCACCCGCCTGGTTCCGGAACGCCCGGTCGAGGTGCTGGTCGATGGCGTTCATGACGTCTGATCGGTGGTGATGCCACCGGCTGTCCGGGCGCGTTCGCGGTCGGCGCCAGTCCGTGCTCGGCCACGGCCTTGGCGAGGTCGCCCATGGACCGGGCGGCCTCCGCAAGGGCGTTGAACGACTCGGCCTCGTCTCCGGGGAAGTCGAGCCTGCGGCTCAGCTCCACGGCGTGGTGGTGATGGCGCCGGGCCTCGTCGTAGCGGCCTTGCAGCAGCCCGATGTTGTTCAGCACGATGGTCTCGCCGATGCGGGATCCCGCCTCGCGGTACACGTGCGGCGCTTGCCGATGGCGCTCGTGGGCGTCCTCGTACCGTCCTTGGCGATCGTGGATGATGCCAAAAGTCGGTCCGGCATCTGGCTTCGCCACCGCGGTCGCCGAGCTCGCGGAAGAGCCTGCTGGGGCTCGCTGGCCTCATGGGCGCTGGACCACCCTGCCGATCCAGTCGGCGCACAGGTACTGGAGACGGCCACCGCCCAGCGTTCGCAGTGGCTGCCCGGTGCTGTACTCGGACGCAGGGACCGTACCCCCAGCAGCGCCTCCATGTTCGCCTCGAACAGGTCCGGCACCTCCTCCTCTATGACGCGACTACGTCGAAGCCCTGGCTCCCGGACCAGCGATGACGGGGACCACGACTGCGGTGTCAGTCCGCTCAAGTATCCTTCCCGCCACCGCACACCGACTCGGAGGACCGAGAGAATTGACCGGCCTGCCTGCTTTCCCGCTGCCCTTTCACGCATCCCGTTCCATATCGTTCGCGACACCCCGAACGCTGCGGGAACTTCAGATGATGCAGTGCAGCTCACACATTCGGGCGAAGCCGGGATGGTTCGACAAGATGAACGATGCCGACATCGTCGCCAGGTGGACGCAGGAAGCGGTCGCCCAGGGCCTCACCGAAGCACAGGTTCGTTACGTGCTTGCCGAGCTCGTGCATTACGCCGCGCTGCGGGACGGGCGAACCGGCGTCGAGGTGTCGGCCGTCGACGGGGTGTGGCAGTCGGACGCACTGGTCGACGACAAGCTCAGATCCCGGCTGCGCGAGGCGGTTCAGGTTCTGGAACAGGTCCCCGAAGCAGAACAGGACTGGCATCCCGGATCCGACGGCCAGGTGCTGGATCTGGTTCATCCCTCACTGTTCTGCCTGGTGAGAGAGGCGAGTGGCGCGCCCGAGCGGGCTTGGCAGAACCCGACGGACCGCTATTCGAGGTACGAATTCTCGGAGAAGTTCCAGTGGCTGCCCACGGACGTCGACGTCAGTGACGACGGCGATGTCGCCTTCCGTTCGTACGTCAACAACGTCCACCCCGAGATTCACCACGAACTGGCCGCCGTCCTACCGGACTTGTTCGCACGCATGCGCCCGCTGCTGGAGAACGTGCTCACCGATCTGCGCCATCCGCGGCCCGTGCGTATCGAGGCCGATCCTTACGGGTGGTACGACTCGGAGCCGGAGTATCCGAGCAAATCCTCCTACAGTGATGACGAGGCCTACGCAGAGGCCCGTGGCGCGTGGGAACAGGCCCAGGACGACTGGTGGGAGAACCGCCGCCCGGTCATCCCGGACGCCCCGGCCTTCACCCCGCCCGAGTTGCCGGACGCATCCGCCCGAGTCGACCTGCGCGGCCGCCGCCTCCAGGTCATCGTCAAGCTCGCCACCATTCATCTCACCGCGGACAAGCCCGAGTACCCCGGCGGTTCCTGGCACGTCGAGGGGATGATGAACGAGCGGATCGTCTCGACCGGCATCTACTACTGGGACAGCGAGAACATCACCGAAAGCCGGCTGAGTTTCCGGGCGGCACTCGACGACCCGAACTACGAACAGAACGACGACAACGGTCTGCGTGAGGTCTACGGCCTGGAGGACGAAGACGCACTGAACCAGATACTGGGATCGACATCGACCCCGGCGGGCCGCTGCCTGGCGTTCCCGAACATCCTGCAACACCGCGTCGACCCATTCCGCCTCACGGACACCACCCGCCCGGGACATCGCAAAATTCTCGCGTTCTTCCTGGTCGACCCGTCGGAAAGGATCGTCTCGACATCCGATGTGCCACCGCAACAACCATGGTCCGACACCTCGACCATGACGCTCGAGCAGGCAAAGGACTACCGCGAACAACTCATGCAGGAACGCAAGTTCTTCGTCGACGAACACAACGAGCAGCTCTACGAACGAGAATTCTCCCTCTGCGAGCACTGAACCTCATTCATCCTGAAGACGTGCGGGTCAGGAGCGTGTGGACGGCCTGGACGATGGCGCCGATGCGCCGGGGGAGCCTTTGGCCCGCCGGCGCAGTCGCCAGGTTTTCAGCTGTGCGAAGGCACGCTCTCCAGGAGCCCGCAGCCGGGGGTGTCCACGGTTGAACTCCCGTGCGGGAAAGGTGTCCCACCAGGCGCCAGCTCGAACCTGAACGGCTCTTGCTCGGCAGGTGGGCGGGCGATGCGCCCCGGGAACCACGCGTACCAAGATCCGGACCATCTCCGGGCCGGCCCTCTCCAAGGGCCCTGGAGATGCTCGCTCCCTTCCGTTTGCGACGCCCCGTCAGGCCGGGTGATCGTGCGGCGTACGCTGGGGTTCCGCGCCACAGCACGTAAAAGTGAAATAAAGGAAGACTGATCGTGCGAACTCCCCTCTCATGGCTTGCCGACAGGTATTCACTCGGAGCGAGAAGCGTCAGACTGGCCGCACTGGGTTCGGTCGTGGCAAGTATCGCGATCATCGTGACCGGTGGAATCGTCCGCGTCACCGGCTCCGGTCTCGGCTGCACCGATTGGCCCATGTGTACGGGAGAGACGCTGGCCCCCACTGCGGAAATGGGGGTGCACGGCGCCATCGAATTCGGGAACCGGCTCCTGACCGGGGCGCTGTGCGCGGTGGTGGGCTGGGTCATCATTACCGCGCGCCTCCAGGAGAGGCCGATGCCCGCGGCGCTGCGCGGCGGATGGGCGCAGTTCTGGATCGTCATGCTGAACGCGGTCGTCGGCGGAGTGACCGTATGGATGCGGCTGAGCCCGTACATCGTCGCCGCGCACTTCCTCGCCGCCACGCTGCTGCTCACCGCCGCGGTGTACACCTGGCACGCGGCGTACGCCGATGCCGGTGCCGACGGCGCTGGGCGGGGCGCGGGGGGCGGGGGTGGCCAGAGCGGCGTGGGTGGCCAGGGTGGCGACGGTGACCGGCCCGGCGCGCCGGTCCCGCTCGCGCCGGTCCCGCTCGCGCCGCGGTCCTTCGTGCGGATCCGATCGCTGTCGGCGGCCCTGGTCGCGTTGACGGCCTTGCTGGTCGTCGTGGGCACGCTCGCCACCGGTTCCGGACCGCACGCGGGTGACTCCTCCGATGTGGCGCGGATGCCCTTCAACTGGACGGCCGTGACCGTCGTCCACGGTGTGCTGGCCGGGTCGGTCCTGGTCCTGGCCGGAGCTCTGCTGTACGCGCTGCCCAAGGACGGCTTCGGCGCCGCGCGCCGCAAGGCGGTCGCCTTCCTGGCCGTGCTGCTGGGCCAGGGCCTCGTGGGGCTGGTGCAGTCGCTGACGGCCCTGCCCTCGCTCCTCGTGATGCTCCACCTGCTGGGCTCGGCGCTCGTGTGGATCGGAGTGCTTCAGGTGCACTTCACGGTCAAGAGGTCCCCTTCCGGCCATTCGGGTCCGCTCGACGGTGCACCGCTGCCGCGTGCGCGGGGCGCCGCGGCGCACGCCTGACGCTCCAGGCTGACGGCGCGCGCCGGAGGTTCGGGCCAGCCTTCATGCCCGGCACACCTCGGTCCTGCGCGGGGCTGCACCGAGGGCTGGCCAGCCGCACCGGAGTCCGCTTGCCCCGGCGGATAGGCGTGCCGACGGCAAAGGGCACCTGCGCCCAGCGCCGCCGAAAAGTATGCCTTTACGTCCCCGGTGTTGCTGGTGTTGCGCACGCGGTCGGATTCCCGCCGTTCCAGAGGCTGGCGGAATCGTTCGGCGGCGCGCAAGGCGACTTGCGCGCCACGGGCGTGCAGCGGCCGGACCGGAGACGGCATTGCGATGATCCGCTCACCCTACGTAGCGTGGTCGAGCGGAATGACCGGTCTTCGGATCGGGATTCCGCCGCATGCGCATGCACCCCGCAACCCCGAAGCGAAAAGGAGTTCGACCATGACGTATGAGCGCCCCACCCTCACCAAGGCCGGCAGCTTCCGCAAGGTGACCGGGATCAAGAACACGGGGCCCAAGGACGTCCTCGGCGGCAAGCAGCTCCTCTGACGTGAGGGCCCGGCCGCGACGCTGAACCGGCGGCCGAGCCAAGGGGTGGCGGCCCCCGCCGCCACCCTGCTCTCCGCACATCACCGACCGAAGGCCGTAGCCGTGGAAGACTCCCTGTCACTCCAGGCCCTGCGCACCTGGTTCGTCGTCCTACCCGACACCGACGCGGCCGCCGCTGTCGCCGCCAAGGCGCTCGCCCATGCCGCCCAGGGTCTGCGCCACCGCTCCGGGCGCCCCTGGCTGGTGGGGCGCTGGGCACCCTCGGGCATCGTGGTGGGCGAGTGCGGAGGGACCCGCGTCGCCGTGCTCGGCGAACACTCCGTCACCGCCGAAGCGGCCCGACGCGCAGCCGCAGCCGCCGAAAGCGCGTCCCTGTCGGCGCTCGACCGCACCAGCGCCACCTGGGCCGGCAGCCTCCACCTCGTGGCCAGCCGCAGTGGGCGGGTCCGGGTCCAGGCCGGCGTCGTCGGCGTGAGGCGGGTGTTCTTCACCGATGCCACCCTCGCCGCGAACGGCGGCTTCAGCCTTGCCTCCGATCGGGCCGACGTACTCGCCGAACTGGTCGGCGCGGAACTCGACGAACGCAGGCTCGCCCTCGAACTGCTCACCCTGGGCGTACCGCACCCGCTGTCGGGCTCCCCCATGTGGAAAGGCGTACACGCCCAGCCCGGCGGCCACTACCTGACGCTCGACTCCGACGGACGGGCCGAGGTGACCCGCTGGTGGTCGCCCCCCGATCCGCACCTGCCCCTGGCCGAAGGTGCCGGGCGCTTCCGGGAGGCGCTGACCGCCGCCGTAGCCACGCGCACGCGCGGGCGCGAGCTGGTGACGGCCGACCTGGGCGGGCTCGACTCCACCGCCGTGTGCTGCGCCGCCGCCCGCGGGGACGCGAAGGTCGCGGCGTACACCGCCGCCATCCACGACGAACTCGGCGACGACGTGTACTGGGCCCGCCGGACCACCCGGGCACTGGGGACGATCGAGCACCACATCGTCCCCGCGCCCGACCTGGCCATGACGTTCGACGGGATCGACACCCTCGACGACCTCCTGGACACCCCCAGCATCCTCACGGTCGACCGCAACCGTCGCATGCACATCATCGCCCTGGCAGCAGCCCGTGGATCGAGCCTGCACCTGACCGGCCTGGGGGGCGACGAGCTCCTCGCCGGAGCGCCCGCCCGCCTGCACGCGCTGATGGGCACTCATCCCCTCACCGCGCTGCGGGATCTGCGCGGCTACACCGCGAAGTACCAGTGGTCCCGGTGGCACGTGCTGCGCCAGCTCCTGGATCGTCGCTCCTACCGTGCCTGGCTCGGCAGGGTCGCCTGCGACCTGAACGCGCCCCCCGCCCCGGCGGACGAACCGCTGCTCGACTGGTCGGCGCCGCCGCGCATGCCGGGCTGGGCCACGCCCGAGGCCGTAGAGGCGGTACGCGAACTGCTCCGCGCCCAGCTCCCGGAAGCCGAGCCGCGTGGCCGCGGGCACGGCGAGCACCGGGAAATGGCCGCGATGGACGGCATTTCCCAGTGGACACGGCACATCGGCCAGATGGCCGCCCCGCTGGGCATCACGGTGGCGGCCCCCTACTACGACGACCGGGTGATCGAGGCGGCCCTCGCCATCCGGCCGCAGGAGCGGATCACTCCCTGGCGGTACAAACCGCTGATCGTCGAAGCCATGCGCGGCATCGTCCCCGAGGCCAGCCGCACCCGTGGCACCAAGGCCAACGCCACCTTCGAGGAGGAGGCGGGGCTGCGCCGCCACCGCGCCCGCCTGCTGGCGCTGTGCGAGGAGTCGCGCCTCGCCCGGCTGGGCCTCGTCGACGTGAAGGTCCTGCGCGAGTGGTGCCGCCGTGCTCTGTCGGCCGAGACGGAGAGCTACCTGCTGCACCCGACCGTAGCCTGCGAAGTATGGCTGCGCTCCCGGGAGATGACGCCCTCCCTGACGCGACCCCTGACGCGACCTCTGACGGAACGGGAAAGGTGAGCCGATGTGCACGTTGAAGCCCGGGGTGCTGCTGACCGAGACCGAGTACGGCATGGCCCTGCTCGATCAGAAGAGCGCCGAGTACTGGACCCTGAACCCCACGGCGGCCGTCGTTCTCCGTGAACTCCTGGACGGCAACAGCGCCGAACGGGCGGCGGCGGCCCTCGTCGAACGGTACGAGGACGTGGACACCGAAGTGGCCGCGCAGGACGTCGCGGGCATCGTCGAGGACCTCCGCTCCGCAGGGCTCATCACGCCGTAACCGGACCCGGTCGCCGGCCGCCCCGGAGAAGGGATACGCAGATGTCGACCCCGGAAGCCGTTCCCTACAACCCTCGCTCCGTCCCCCTGCCCCGCCGCCTCGGGGCGCGCATCGTGATCGGCTGCGCCCATGTGCTGGCCACCCTTCCGCCCCAGCGGATCCGGGCCGTACTGACCCTGCTGCGCCGCGGAGCCCGGCCCGCCACGTGGGCCGAGGCGGAAGCAGCCCGGGAGACGGTGCTCGCCGTGAGCCTGGCCGCGGGCGGACACAAGGGCTGCCTGCCGCGGTCGCTGGCGACGACGCTGCTGTGCCGCTGCCTCGGCCAGTGGCCCACTTGGTGCGTGGGGGTACGCACCCGTCCGCCGTTCGCCGCGCACGCCTGGGTGGAAGCCGAGGGCAAACCTGTCGGCGAGGGCACGCCGGCCGGATACTTCCAGCGCTTCTTCGCAGTGGAGTGAGCCCGTGACCCCTGCGTCGCGCGCCCTCATCGGGCACCTCCGACCGCAGCGCCACCGCATGACGGCGGGTGTCCTGCTGGGTCTGCTCGGCAGCGTGATGGGCCTGGCCCAGCCCATGGCGGCCAAACAGGTGATGGACGACATGGGCCGGGGAGGCCCGGCGTACGGCCCGGTGATCGCCCTCAGCGTGCTGGTGGCGGCGGGAGGGATCCTCGTCGGCCTCGGGCACTACGTGCTGGACCGGTCCGCGGAGTCCCTCGTCTGCACCGCCCGGCGCCGGCTGACCGACCGTCTGCTGGCACTACGCGTACCGGTGGTGGAGCGCACCGAACCGGGAGACCTGATCTCCCGCGTCACCTCCGACACGGCGCTGCTGCGGCAAAGCGTTCCTCAGGCGGTGTCGGCCGCGGTCACCGGCACCCTGATCACCCTCGCGACGGTGGTCCTGATGGGCCTGCTCGACGCCGTGCTGCTCGGCGTCACGCTCGGCGTGGTCGCGTTCGTCGGCATCGTCGTCGCCGTCGTGGCTCCGCGGATCGGCCGGGCGACCCGGCACACGCAGGAGGCGGTCGGCCGCATGGGCGCCGCACTGGAACGAGCCCTGGGCGCCTTCCGTACGATCAAGGCGTCGGGTGCCGAACACCAGGAGGCGGAGGCGCTGTACCGGGCGGCCGAGCACGCCCGGCGTACCGGCGTCCGGGCCGCCGCCTGGGAAGCGGTGTCCGCGACCCTGTCGGCGGTCGTCGTGCAGGTCTGCTTCCTGGTCGTGCTGGGGGTGGGGGGCGCGCGCGTCTCCTCCGGCGCCATCGACGTCTCCACCCTGGTCGCGTTTCTCCTCTACCTCTTCGCGCTCGCACCCCGGATCGGCCAGTTGGTCGAAGGCGTCGGCCAGTTCCAGATCGGTTCGGCCGCCGCCTCCCGGATCCGGGAGGTCGAGAGTCTGGAGGTCGAGGACACGCACTACGGAAGCGAGGGCAGTACGAGCCGGCCGAAAGCGGATCCGCTGCCCGCCCGCGTGGCCTTCCGCGATGTCCGCTTCGCCTACCGCCCCGGGCTGCCCCAGGTCCACCACCGTGTCTCCTTCACCGTTCCCGGCGGAGGCCTGACCGCGTTCGTCGGGCCGTCCGGCACGGGCAAGACCACGGTCTTCTCCCTCATCGAACGCTTCTACGATCCGGACGCCGGCCACGTACTGCTGGACGGGAAGGACGTGCGGCAATGGCCCCTGGCCGAACTCCGCGCAGCCATCGGATACGTAGAACAGGACACGCCCGTCCTCGCCGGCACCCTGCGCGAGAACCTGACGCTGGGCGCGGTCGATGCCACGGAGGAAGAACTCCGCCGCGCCCTGCGCCTTGTCCGCCTCGACTCGGTGACGGACCGTCTGCCCCGTGGCCTCGACACCGACGTCGGCCACCGCGGCAGCAGCCTCTCGGGCGGCGAGCGCCAGCGCGTCGCGATCGCCCGGGCCCTGCTGCGCCGCCCGAGACTGCTGCTACTGGACGAAGCCACCTCGCAGCTCGACGCGGCCAACGAGGCGGCACTGCGCGACACCATCACCGACATCGCCGGTCGCATCACCGTCCTCGTCGTCGCCCACCGCCTGTCCACGGTCACCACGGCCGACCGCATCGTCGTGATGGAGGCCGGCCGCGTACGGGCGGTGGGCACCCACTGCGAACTCCTCGAAGCGGACGCCCTCTACCGCGAACTGGCCACCACCCAGCTGCTGAACGGGCGGTGATCGCCACCGGCCCGGACCCCGCGACCGGCTCGTACCGCCGGATTCCTCACGCAAGCGCCGGCCATCTCGCCGGAGGTGAATCCTTTCCGGGCCGCGCCGCCTCTTATGTGCGTACCGGCCGGACCGGGCCGGCAGAACCGGGAGGAAACGCCAATGATGGTCACTGGTCTCATGGTGATCGGAGCCCTGCTCGTGGGCGCGTGCAGCTGGCACCTGATGCGGCGGTACAAGAGCCGAAGCTGACCAGCGCCGCGCAGGAGGCCTTACGGATATGAGTAGCAGATGAAACAACGATCCCCCTGGCCGGACGACCGGCTGATCAAGGCCGCCCAGGACGGCGACGCCACTTCGCTCGCCACCGTCGTCATGGCATCGCAGCCTCATGTGCGCAAGTTCGCCATGTCGCTGTGCGCCTCGCCGCACGACGCGGAGGACGCGGCGCAGGAGGCGCTGATCACCCTTTACCGGAAGATCGGCACCTTGCGGGCCACCGGCGCGCTCGCCTCGTGGATGTTCCGGATCGTGCGCAACGAATGCCTCCGGCAGGTACGGCTACTCGTCTCGCGGAGGGACGAGGCGTCGGCCGGACCGGAGACGTCCGCGGAAAGGTCCGCCGAGGACGCGGTGCTCCACAGGCTGGAGGTGGAGCGGATCTCGGCTGCCGTCAGCGCCCTTCCCCGTGACCAGCGGCAGGTCCTGATCATGCGGGACATGCAGGGCCTGCCCGGCAAGACCGTCGCCCATTCGCTCGGTCTGAGCAGCGCTGCGATGAAGTCCCGGCTGCACAGGGCACGCGCGGCACTGCGTCACTCACTGGCAGTGACCGACCGGGTGCCCGACCGAGCCATCGACCAACCAGCGGGAGAAGACGCACGGCCATGAACACCACGAAGCCCCCTCGGGGGGCGCCCGAGATGAATTTCGCCAGCCGGTCCGTCCCGCGCCACCTGGCGCGCGGCGCCATCGGCTTCGGGCTGATCATCGGCTCGATCGCCCTGGTGCCCGTCGCCGGCCCGGCCACCCTGCTGGCGGCCCCGTTGGCCTTGATCGCCTTCCGCGGCTGCCCCACCTGCTGGATGGTCGGCCTGGCCCAGACCGTCTCTCGCGGCCGTCTGGAGCGCCAGTGCGTGGACGGCGTCTGCTCCCTTGCCAAGGCGCACCCGGCGTCAACCGCCGGAAGTGCCCCACCGGGGCGTCACGGCGGCGGATAGTTCTCGGGCGGATACTCGTCCGGCTCGGGCCGCGGCTCCATCCGGGCCACCATCTCCGAAAGCCGCGCGCAGACCCGTGTGAGCTTCTCATGCGTTCTGTCGCGTTCGGTGATGACGGCCGCGATGAGGAGAGCCGTCAGCGCCGTCGTGCCGTTGAAGGCCTGGAGCGTGACCATGTTGGCGAAGACGTCCTTGCCGACGAACGGGCCCCTGTCGCCGGCGGCCGCCAGAATCGCCAGCGTCGACACCACGAGCGCGCACGGCGCCGCGCCGGGCAGCCGGAAGCGGAAGCCCGCCCAGATCAAGAACGGCGAGATGAGGAAGAGCAGGTTCGAATCAGGCGTGTGCGTCACCAAGAGCGTGACGAAAACCGTACCGAGCGCCAGCGCCACCGCCTCGAGCCACCGGCCGGGTCCGGCCCGCGACGGCCACCGCGCCTTGCGCAGCACGAGCAGGAAGGGTGTGACGACAAGGATTCCCATCGCGTCACCGGTCCACCACACCGACCACGTCGGCCAGAATTCGCCCGCATCCAGTGCTCCGGAGAGGACCAGCACGCCGCTGCCGATGGTTGAACTGATCAACATACCGGCGAGCGCGCCGAGGAAGACCAGCGCCAGTACGTCGCGCAGGCGGTCCAGCTCGTTCCTGAACCCGGCGCTGCGCAGCATCAGGCAGGCGCAGACCGGCGCCAGGGTATTGCCCACCGCGATGGCAATTACGGAGATCAACGACGGCCCGAGGAACACATTGGCCAGGAACGCGCCCAGTGCGATGCCCGGCCAGACGCGCAGCCCCAGTATCAGGAGCGCGGCCAGCGCGACGCCGGTCGGCGGCCACAGGGGCGTGACCTGGTCACGCACCAGCTGCTGAAGAAGGCCGACCCGGGCGGCCCCGTAGTAGACGGCGGCGACGGCGAGAATGCGCAGAGCGGTGGACCCGTGACGACCGATCGTTGCGCTGCGCACGACAGCAGTCTGCGCTCAGATCCCGCCACCGGCGACCGCGGCAACGGCGACGACGGCGGCCACGCTCATCGGTCAGGCCGGCTCCTGCGGACCGTCGTAGCGGACGACGAGGACCGCGGCATCGTCGCGGTGTCCCGTCAGGTCGGCCACTTTGACGACGGCGGAGGCCAGCACGTCGGGATCGGCGTCGAACCCCGCGCGCACCAGTTTGACCACTTCGGCCAGACCGGCCTCCATCGTGTAGTGCGGGCCCTCCACCACTCCGTCGGTGAGCAGCACGAGAACCCCTGCCTCTGTCAGACGCCGGTGGGTCACCGGATACCGCTCACCCGGCATGATGCCGAGCGGCGGCCCTCCGCGGTCGAGTGCTATGCCGTAGCGGCCGCTGGCGGTGGCCCAGACCATCGGGACGTGGCCGGCCCTGGAGTCCGTCAGATCGCGACTGACCGGATCGAAACGAAGGAAACAGCACGTCGCGAAGAGGCCGCACCCCATGGCGATCAGCAGATCGTTGGCGCGGCCCAGCACCTCGCGGGTGTCGCTCGTCGTCTGTGCGAGGGCACGCAGGCTGGTACGCACCTGCCCCATGAAGGCGATGGCCTCCACGTCATGGCCCTGTACATCGCCGACCGTGAGCCCCAGTGACCCGTCGTGCATGACGAAGGCGTCGTACCAGTCGCCGCCCACGTCCAGACCGCCTCGTGACGGCGCGTACCTGGCGGCCAGACGCAACCCGGGCAGCTTCGGCAGCCCGGGCGGGAGCATGTGGCGCTGCAGAGCCATGGCCAGCTCGACCCTGGCCCGCTGGTACTCGATCCGTTCCAGGGCCTGATCGACGAGCTGTCCGAGTGCGACCAGAAGGTCCTCAACACTGTCGGGCGGCTCAGGACGGGGTCCGCGCATCACGGCTCCTGGCTCTCCCCCAGCCTCCTCACCTCACCCTAGCCGCCGTCGGCGCATGCCTCCACAGGGGTGAAACGGTGGGCGGGACGTCGCGGTGTACGCCCGCGCGGGCACGCCCCCCCGCGTGCCCGCGCGGGATCAGGCAGCGGGAGGCACGACCGGCTGCGACTGGGTGCCGCAGTGGATGCCGCCGCCACCGCCGGCGATGTTGTCGATGTTGAGCTGGACGACGCTCCGGCCGGGGTACGCGGCCCGCAGGATGCTGTAGGCGTCGCCGTCGGCGACGCTCTCGCCGAACTGGGGGGGCGATGACGGCGCCGTTCACGGTGTAGTAGTTGGTGTGGCTGGACAGGAAGTCCTTGCCGCGCCCGCGGATGTAGCGGCGGTCCGGGCCGGGCAGTTCGGTGATGGCCAGCCGGCGGCCCTGGGTGTCGGTGGCGCTCTGCAGGGCCCGCTTGGTCTCTTCGTAGACCGCGACCCGGGCTTGTCGAGGATGACCTGTCCGGGCGCGGTGAACCGGGCGAGGCAGTCGATGTGGCAGTCGGTGATGTCCTGACCGGCCAGGCCCGGTACCCCGATCACCTTGCCGATGCCGAGCGCCGTCTTCATCGCCTGTTCGACCTGGTCCTGGGTCCTGCCCGGGTTGCGGTTGCTGTTGGCCAGCGAGCTGACCGTGGCCAGCAGCGTTCCCTGACCGTCGGTCTCCAGCGAGCCGCCCTCGCCCACGAACGAGGCCTGGATCCGGTTGACACCGTACTGTTCGGCGAAGGGCTCCCGATCAGCAGGCGGCGGCCCAGAAGGCGTGCGGCTCCGAGGTCGAGGTCATCCCCTTGGCGGTCGACGACCTGTGGGCCCGTGACACCGTGCCGGTGTTCGTGGAAGAGGGCGCCCGGCTCGGTGACGGACCTACACGCTGCGGGACTTGCGCAGATCGATGCCGCGGACGGCGTCTCGGCTGCCCGGACGTGGCTGCGCTCCGCGCCTACGGCACGGCATCCGCGCCGACGGCCCGCCGGTAGGCGACGTGTCCGCCCAGCGCGCCACTCACGGCGACCGCCGTCAGCCCGGCGAGGGACCAGCCCCGGCCCTTGACCGTGTGGCCTCGCATCCTCGCCTTGAGGGACAGGACGTAACAGGCGATCACGGCCACGTTCGACACCGCGTGGGCCAATCCGACCCGGGCCTCGCGCGGCGGCAGATCCGCCCAGTCGAGCCAGCCGGCCACGGCCGCCGGACCGGCTCCCGCCAGTCCGACGGCCGTGAGCGTCGAGACCGCGGGCTGCCCGCCGGGCACGACGTCCATCACCCCGGCCGACAGCAGGCAGCCGACCGGCACCTGCACCAGTACGGGATGCAGCGGATGCCCCAAGGGCCTGCCCCGCAGGATGTCGCGTGCCCCGCCCAGTGGAAGAGCCCGGATGGCCCGCTGGAGAACACGAACCGCCGGATCCACGATGGTGGTCCGTTCGATGTGGTCCACGCTTCTCAGCCACCCGGCGGACGCCGTCTCGAGAGCCCCGGCCGGGCCCGTCTTCATGGACCTGATCTGTGTGTTCATGGAGGTCGCCTACCCGGCCGTGCTCCGCCACGCCCGCAGGTCACCGAATTCCCAGCCAGATGGCCGCCGCCCGCACCGCCCCGCTCCGCGGTGCCCCGGGGTCACCCGTGCGGCCGGACCTGCACGCAGGAGGGGCAGAGCCCGCGGTAGACGACCTCGGCCCCGGACACCGTGAAGCCGAACCGCTCCTGCGCCGGGAGACCCGCCAGCACGTCGCCGACCGGGTGGACGTCGCGGATGATGCCGCAGCCGGAGCACACCAGGTGCTGGTGCGGGTGGTGCGCGTTGGGGTCGTAGCGCTTCGCGCGGCCGTGGGCGCAGACCTCCACGACCTCACCGAGCAGCACGAGTTCACCCAGGGTGTTGTAGACGGTCGCCCGGGAGATCTCGGGCAGTCGCCGTGCCGCGCGGGCGTGCACCTCGTCGGCCGTCAGGTGCACGTGCTCGCCGTCGAGGACCTCCGCGACGACACGCCGCTGGGATGTCATGCGCCAGCCACGCCCTCGCAGTCGCTGCAGCAGGTCACTCATTTTCGGTTCACCTGTTCAGGCTCGGCGGGATGGAAGAAGTCTACCGGCACGGGTTCGGCTTCTGACGGGAAGCGGCGGAGGCGGTCTTCCGGGCGGCAGCGCCATATGTCTCGGAGGAATTCCGACTGCTTGTTAGGCGACGGCGCCCTGCGTGTTCTCGTGGCCGCGCGGTCCGCGGTGCGCGACCATACGGACGCCGCCATGGCGCGCCACGGGCGCGGATCGCAGTACTCGAATCGGAAAAGCAGACAGCGTCAAGAGCAAACAGCCAGCAGACGGAAACACCGAGACAGGAAGAAGGACGGACGTGTCCGGCAGCGAAAGCGAGAACCCAGCAATCCCCTCCCCGGCCCCTGCGCCGACCGCCCCCAGGACGAACCGGGACTGGTGGCCGAATCAGCTGGAACTCCAGGTTCTCCACCAGCATTCGCCTCGGTCCAATCCGATGGGTGATGACTTCAACTACGCGGAGGCGTTCGCGGCCCTGGACGTCGACGCGCTGAAGCGGGACGTCTTCGAGGTGATGACGACGTCGCAGGACTGGTGGCCTGCCGACTACGGCCACTACGGGCCGCTCTTCATCCGTATGAGCTGGCATGCCGCGGGTACGTATCGCATCGCCGACGGCCGTGGCGGTGGCGGCTCCGGCGCCCAGCGCTTTGCACCCCTCAACAGCTGGCCGGACAACGCGAGCCTCGACAAGGCGCGCCGACTGCTCTGGCCGGTCAAGCAGAAGTACGGCCAGAAGATCTCATGGGCCGACCTTCTGGTATTCGCCGGCAACTGCGCCATGGAATCGATGGGGTTCAAGACGTTCGGGTTCGGCTTCGGGCGAGAGGACATCTGGGAGCCAGACGAAATCTTCTGGGGGCCCGAGGACACGTGGCTCGGAGATGAGCGCTACAGCGGCAACCGGGAACTCTCCGGTCCTTTCGGTGCGGTGCAGATGGGGCTGATCTACGTCAACCCGCAAGGACCCAACGGAAATCCGGATCCGATCGCCGCCGCCAAGGACATTCGCGAGACGTTCGGCCGTATGGCGATGAATGACGAGGAGACGGTCGCGCTTATCGTCGGTGGCCACACGTTCGGCAAGTGCCACGGCGCGGTCGATCCCGAATACATCGGTCCGGAGCCCGAGGCCGGCCCGATCGAGCAGCAGGGCCTCGGATGGAAGAACTCGTACGGCAGCGGCATGGGCGTCGACACGCTCACCAGTGGGCTCGAAGGCGCATGGACCACCGAGCCGACGAAGTGGGACAACGGCTACCTGGACAACCTGTTCCGGTACGACTGGGAGCTGACGGCGAGCCCGGCCGGTGCGCACCAGTGGACCCCCAAGGATCCCTCGGCCCAGGGCACGGTGCCCGATGCGCACGACCCGTCGAAGCGGCACGCTCCCATGATGCTGACGACGGACCTCTCGCTGAAGCTGGACCCGGTCTACGCGCCGATCTCGAAGAGCTTCCACGAGAACCCGGCCAAGCTCGCGGAGGCGTTCGCCAAGGCCTGGTACAAGCTGTTGCACCGTGACATGGGGCCCCTCTCGCGTTACCTCGGCCCGTGGATTCCCGCGCCGCAGCTGTGGCAGGACCCCGTCCCCGAGGTCGATCACGGACTGGTCGGGGACGCGGAGATCACCGGCCTGAAGGCCCGGATCCTCGACTCGGGGCTGTCCGTCTCCCAACTGGCCACCACCGCCTGGGCGTCGGCGGCGAGCTTCCGCGGCACCGACAAGCGGGGCGGGGCCAACGGGGCACGGATCCGACTCGCGCCGCAGAAGGACTGGGAGGTCAACGACCTGCCCGAGGTGGCCGAGGTGGTGCAGGGCCTTGAGCAGATCCGGCAGGACTTCAACGCCTCGCAGACCGGTGGAACGAAGGTCTCGCTCGCCGATCTGATCGTCCTAGGCGGGTGCGCGGCCGTCGAGCGGGCCGCGAAGAACGCCGGGCACGACATCACGGTCCCGTTCGCACCGGGGCGCACGGACGCCTCGCAGGAGCAGACCGACGTGGACTCGTTCGCCGTACTCGAACCCCGGGCCGACGGGTTCCGCAACTACCTCCGGGCGGGAGAGAAGCTGTCGCCGGAGACCCTCCTGCTGGACCGCGCCAACCTGTTGACGCTGACCGCACCCGAGATGACGGTCCTGACCGGCGGCATGCGGGCCCTGAACACCGGCTTCGGGCGGTCCGCGCACGGTGTCTTCACCGACCGGCCGGAGGCATTGACCAACGACTTCTTCGTCAACCTGCTCGACATGGGTACGGAGTGGAAGGCGTCGGCCTCGGCCGAGAACGTCTTCGAAGGCCGGGATCGCGCCACGGGCGAGGTCAAGTGGTCCGCCACCGCGGTCGACCTCGTCTTCGGTTCGAACTCCCAGCTCCGAGCCGTCTCGGAGGTCTACGCGTCCAAGGACGCGGGAGAGAAGTTCGTGCATGACTTCGTGGCTGCGTGGGACAAGGTGATGAACCTCGACAGGTTCGACCTCGTCTGAGCCCGATGCACCGGCCTGCCCCGTCCTGACTGACGCGTCAGGACGGAGCAGGCCGTCCAGGTCCCGCCGGATCGGGGGGCGCCCTGCCACTGGACGGGGGAATCGGCCGACGGGTCGGCGGGGAGCCCCGCCCGGGCGGGCAGGGATCGGAGCATGCCCATGCTTGTCGGAACCTCGGGGTGGCAGTACAAGGACTGGCGCGGCGTCCTCTACCCGCCCGAGCAGCCGCAGCGGCTGTGGCTGGAGGAGTACGCCCGGCATTTCACCACCGTCGAGAACAACAACGCCTTCTACCGGCTTCCCACGACGGAGGTCTTCGGGTCCTGGCGGGAGCGGACACCCGAGGGGTTCGTCATGGCGGTCAAGGCCAGCCGCTACCTGACCCATCTGAAGCGGCTGCACGACCCCGAGGAGCCGGTGCACCGGCTGCTGGAACACGCCGCAGGCCTCGGCGACCGGATGGGCCCCGTCCTGCTGCAGCTGCCACCCGGCTTCCGGGAGGACGTCGGGGCGCTGGACGCGTGCCTCGGCTGCTTTCCCGGCACGGTCCGGGTGGCGGTCGAACTGCGCCACGCCTCGTGGTGGGAGGCGGAGCGGGAGCTGCGGGCGGTGCTGGAGCGGCACGGCAGCGCGCTGTGCTGGGCGGACAGGTGGTCCCGCCCGGTGACGCCGCTGTGGCGGACCGCGTCATGGGGGTACGTCCGGTTCCACGGCGGCATCGCCGAGCCGCCGCCGCACTACGGCCGGCAAGCCTTGAAGTCCTGGGCCGTACGCATCGCCGAGCAGTGGCCGGACGAGGCGGACGTGTACGTGTACTTCAACAACGACCTCGGTGGTGCGGCCGTCGTCGATGCCGTGAAGTTCGCCCGGACGGCGGCCGCGATGGGCAGGACGGTGAGCCGTACGCCCCCGCCCCCACCTCCGTCCCCGACGTAGCCGAGACCGTCCGCCCCCGACCGGCTACTGCCAGTCGTCCCACGGCGGGTCCATCTCGTCCAGGTCGAACGGCGGCTCGTCGGCATCCGGCGCCACGGGCTGCGCCACCGGGACGGGCGCCGCAGGGGCCGGGACGGCCGGGGACGGGGGGACGGACTCGGCCGGGGGCGCGGGGGCGGTGGAAGCGTGGCCGGCTCCGGAGGCGTCGCACTCCGCCAGGGTGTCGAGCACGCCCCCGGCGTACTTGGTGAGCTTGGCCTCGCCGACGCCGCCGATCGTGCCCAGCTCCTCGACCGTGGCCGGAAGCCGCGTCGCGATCTCCCGCAGCGTCGCGTCGTGGAAGACGACGTACGCCGGTACTCCCTGCTCGCGGGCCGTTGCGGCCCGCCAGGCACGGAGGGCCTCGAAGACAGGTACGACAGCCGCCGGCAGGTCGACGGGCACGCGGGCGCCCTTCCCGGAGCCCGACCCGGACGCCTTACGGGGCTGGCCGACGGCCGCCCTCTCCTTCCGCATCGGGACGCTGCGGCGCCCGCCCAGCACCTCGCCGCTGTTGTCCGTCAGCACGAGCGTCCCGTAGTCGCCCTCCACCGCCAGCAGCCCCAGCGCCAGCAGCTGCCGGACGACTCCTCGCCACTCCGTGGTGCCCAGGTCCGACCCGACGCCGAACACCGAGAGCGCGTCGTGGTCGAACTGGATGACCTTGGCCGTCTTCTTGCCCTGCAGGATGTCGATGATCTGGCCGGCGCCGAACTTCTGGCGCCGCTCCTTCGCCAGCCGCCACACCGTCGACAGCAGCTTCTGTGCCGCGACCGTGCCGTCCCAGGTCTCGGCCGGAGTCAGACAGGTGTCGCAGTTGCCGCACGGCGCGCCCGACTGCCCGAAGTACTCCAGCAGCCGCACCCGGCGGCAATGGACCGTCTCGCACAGCGCCAGCATGGCGTCCAGGTGTACCGCCAGTGAGCGGCGGTGGGCCTCGTCGCCCTCGGAACCGTCGATGAGCTTGCGCTGCTGGACGACGTCCTGCAGGCCGTACGCCAGCCACGCCGTGGCGGGCTCGCCGTCGCGGCCGGCCCGACCGGTCTCCTGGTAGTAGCCCTCGACCGACTTCGGCAGGTCGAGGTGGGCCACGAACCGTACGTCCGGCTTGTCGATGCCCATGCCGAAGGCGATCGTGGCCACCACCACGACCCCGTCCTCCCGCAGGAAGCGCGCCTGGTTCGCCGCACGCACGCGGGCGTCCATCCCCGCGTGGTACGGCACGGCGTCGATGCCCTGCTCCACCAGGAAGGCCGCCGTCTTCTCCACCGAGGACCGCGAGAGGCAGTAGACGACTCCGGCGTCCCCGTCGTGCTCGGTCCGGAGCAGCTCCAGCAGCTGCCCCAGCGGCTTGTCCTTCGCGACGATGCGGTACTGGATGTTCGGCCGGTCGAAGCCGGCGACGAAGTGCCTGGCGTCCCCCAGACCGAGCCGCGCCGCGATCTCGGCGTGGGTGGCCTCGGTGGCCGTCGCGGTCAGCGCGATCCGCGGCACCTTCGGCCAGCGCTCGTGCAGCATGGACAGCGCGAGGTAGTCGGGCCGGAAGTCGTGACCCCACTGGGCGACACAGTGCGCCTCGTCGATCGCGAAGAGCGACACCTTGCCCCGGTCGAGCAGTCGCTGTGTGCCCTCGGTGCGCAGCCGCTCGGGAGCCAGGTAGAGCAGGTCCAGCTCGTCCGCGAGGAATGCCTGCTCGACGGCCTGCCGCTCGTACGGGTCCTGCGTCGAATTGAGGAATCCGGCCCGCACCCCGAGGGCGGTGAGCGCGTCCACCTGGTCCTGCATCAGCGCGATGAGCGGCGAGATCACGACGCCCGTGCCCTCTCTGACCAGCGCCGGGATCTGATAGCAGAGCGACTTGCCACCGCCGGTCGGCATCAGCACGAGGGCGTCGCCGCCACCGACGACCTGCTCGATGATCTCCTGCTGCTCGCCGCGGAAGGAGCTGTAACCGAAGACGCGGTGGAGCGTCTGCAAAGCGTCGGAGATCTCGGGGGAAGCGTCCGGAAGGGCCATTCACGAAGCCTAACGGCACCCGCCGACACCTCCGTCCCGTCCGCCGGAACCTGTGGACGAGGCCCGCGTCCCACCGGACCGCCGTCCCGGTCGCACACCCGGGTGGCACGGGCGTCGCGGGGTCTCGACCCCGCCTCCTGGGCTAGGCGCGGGCTAAGCGGCCTCGGGGAAGTGGGGCACGTCCCCGAGACCGCTTAGACGGGAGTCCGGAAGCGGTTGCGGTATTCCGTCGGTGTCGTGTCGAGCTTGCGGCGGAACGCCCGGATGAGGGTGTCGGTCGTGTTGAAGCCGCAGGTGGACGCGATGCGCTCCAGGGTGGCATCGGTGGATTCGAGTTGGTTGCGTGCCACTTCGACGCGGGCCGATTCGATGTAGGCGGCCGGGGTCATGCCGAGTTCGGTCTTGAAGATCCTCGTGAGCTGCCGTTCGCTCACATGGGCCTCCCCGGCGAGATCGGCGACGGTGAGCGGCTCGGCGATGTTCCGCGTGATGTGGTGGCGGAGGTCCTCGATGCGTCGCGTCGTCGAGACGGGTTCGAGCGGGACGCTGAACTGGCTCTGCCCGCCGGGCCGCTTGAGGTACATCACGAGCTGCCGGGCGACGCGGAGGGCGACGCCCTCGCCGAAGTCCTCGGCGACGAGCGCGAGGGACAGGTCGAGGCAGGCGCTGATGCCCGCGCCGGTCCACACGTCGTGGTCGCGGATGAAGATCGGATCGGAGTCGACCTCGACCTCGGGATGGTCGGCGGCGAGTTGCTGCGCCGTCGACCAGTGGGTCGTGGCGCGCTTGCCGTCCAGCAACCCGGCGGCAGCGAGAATGTGCGCCCCCACGCAGACGGATGCGACGCGCCGTGCGGTGCCGGCGAGAGTCCTCACCCGGTCGACCACTGCGGCATCGGTAACAGCGTGTACGCGCCGACGGCCGTCGACCTCGACCGCGCCGGGCACCAGGAGGGTGTCGATGCTCCTGCGGGACACCTCCTGGAAGGTGGTGTCGGGGAGCACGCGCACCCCGGCCGAGGTGGTGACGGGGCCCAGGGTCTCGGCCGCGAGGACGACCTCGTATCCCGCGGCGTCGCCCACCTCGCGTTGCAGCAGGGAGAACACCTCCGGGGGGCCGGTGACGTCCAGCAGGTCGACACCGTCGAAGAGGATGACGACGACGAATCGTTTGACGGTGCTCAAGTGCCCTCCACGCGATGTCCGTATCTGCAAGTTGGATGACATTGCCGACACATCTGGTGGGTCGTAGCGTTCCATACGCAGCCACCGCGTGATGGCGCGGCCTTTCGATACGACGCCCGTGGAGGGGTATTTCACATGGCTACGACAACCCTGCGTGAGCTCAGCGGCTTCGATCAGACCCCGGCATCGCTCACCGATGCGACGCTGATCCTGGTCGACTACCAGAACACCTACACCCGTGGCGTGATGGAGCTGACGGGGTGGCGGCCGGCCCTCGACTCCGCCGCCGCGCTGCTGGCCAGGGCCCGGGAGGCAGGCACGAAGGTCATCCACGTCGTGAACGACGGCGGCGCCGGAACGCCGTACGACATCCGGAGCGAGATCGGCGGGATCCACTCCGCCGTGGCTCCCGTCGAGGGCGAACCCGTCGTCGTCAAGACGGTTCCCAACGCATTCGTCGACACCGACCTGGGTGAGCACGTCGACGCCGCCGGCAACAAGAACGTCATCGTCGCCGGGTTCATGACCAACATGTGCGTGACCTTCACGGTGGAGGGCGCGTTCCTACGCGGCAACCGGCCCACGGTGGTCGCCGACGCCTGTGCCACCCGGCCTCTGCGGACGGCACTCGCCGACCTGTCCGCCGAACAGATCCACCACGGTGCGCTCGCGACGATCTCCGATCTCTACGGGGTCATCGTCCCGTCCGCGTCGTCCCTGAGCTGAGCACGGATCAGAAGTCCACGGTGAGGAAACCGTCCTCGTCGGCCGGCGCGGGGGCCAGCACACGGTATCCGAACTCCTCCTTCAGAGCGGCGAGGTCCCAGTTCGCGGCCCGCTCGCGGTAGTTGAAGAAGAGTTCCTTCGTCTCCCCGCCGTTCTTGAGGATGCGGGCGATGGCGACGTCGTCCGGGTGGCCGTGGATCTTGCCGTTGGTGGAGATCAGATAGCGGCCGCAGTCGAGGAGGCCGAGCAGGTCGTTCGAGAGGTTCCTGGCGCTGCCGTGGTGGGCGACCTTCAGGGCGTCGATCCGCAGCCGCCCGCCCTCGGCCTCGGCGCGCGGCCGGAGCGAGGCCACCAGGCGGGGGTCGTCCGCGTCGCCGGTGAAGACGATGCGGGTGCCCTCGAACTCGAACAGCAGGCCGATGCTGGTGGGGTTCGTCGGGGAGCCGTCCCGGTTGAACGGCGTGGCGGCCAGCTTGTCGACGTCGATCGGGCCGAAGTGTTCGACGCCGGCCGCCAGCTCCCTCTCCTTGGGGTCCACTCCGGGGATCAGCCCGGCCTCCTCGCACTTGGTCTTCCACGTCGTGATCAGCGACTCGAGCAGCCGGCGGTCCGGCGCCAGCACCTCCATCGTGGATCCGTCGTCGAACCAGGACAGCGGATGGCCCACCTCGATGCTCCGGCCCTCGAAGGCCTTGTTCCAGGGGAGGTGCTGGGTCATGAGCGCGGTGGTGAGCTCCTCCCCGTCCACCGCGCCGAGCACCTCGCGGTCGTGGAGATGGTCGAAGCCGTTGAACCACACGTCCCCGAACTGCACCGGCCGTTCGAGGTCGTCGAGCATCGCCAGCACACCGAGGATGTGGTCCTGGTCGACGTGTGTCACCACGAGTACGTCGATCCGGCCGCCGTCCAGCCCGGCGAGCAGCGGTTTGATCCGTCCGTAGGTACCGTGCCGTCCGCCGTCGAAGAGGATCCGCCGGGCGAACTCGTCATTGCCGTATTCGAGGAGCAGGCAGTCGCCGTCCTCCGCGGGCAGCATCCTGAGCCGGATCATCGAGTACTCCCTTGCCGCAGGTCGAGAATGAGGAACGGCTCGCGCATGTCGGCCAGCCAGGACAGCCGGCGCGCCTCGTCGAGTCGGCGTACGCATTCGGGGTCGTCGGGGAAGGCGGAGAGCCCGTCGACGAGCCACGCGAGCCCGAGCGTGTAGAAGGGGATGCCGCGGTCGAAGGCCTCGATCAGCCCGTCCCGCGCCCGCGCCCGGTCCGGCGAGCCCCGGCGCAGCAGCCGGACCGCCCGCAGGATCGCCCCGTCGCTGATCCGGGGGAAGGAGTCGGCCAGCCGGTCCAGCCACGGGTCCCAGTACGTCACGCCCTTCGAGTGGTCGGTGCCGATGAGGACGTAGGCCCCGGCTGCCGCCGCGAGCGGGTTCTGGAGCTTGGAGTAGAGCATCGCCTCGACGTCGGTGAAGAGCCGGGCCGCCATGTCCAGGGCGCCCTGGGACATGTACGCGAGCCCCGCGCCGACCGCCGGGTCGCGGACGGCCACGGCGACGGCGCTGCCGGTCGGACTCTGCCGCAGATTGACCAGGACCTCGACCTCTGTGGTGCCCCAGGGCAGGGGGAGGGTGACCAGCCGTACGGATCCGGCGGTCTCCACGACCAGGAACTGCCGCTCGCCGACGGGTTCGCCGGGGGCGCCGACGGGCCCGTCCGGACCGAAGCGGTAGAGCGGTGACACCGCTGCCCCGCGCACGGCGGGCGTCGGCAGGACGCGGGGCTCGCCGTGGGCGATCAGCCGGGCGACCTGGGGCTCCGGCCCGTTCCTCCCGAGCGCGAGCATCGACGCGAAGGAACAGCTCGTCGGCGCGGCGTCGGGGATCCAGGTGGCGAGCGCGGTCAGGTCGACGGCCGCCCCGGGGGCGTCATCGTCCGGCCCGGCGGCGGCGACGATGGACCGTGAGGCGACCGACGCCGCGAGCGGGACCTCGGCGGGGCTGTGGTAGACGCTGTCCGGCTCGATGTTGCCCATGAGGTACTGCCAGGAGTGCGTCTCGTACGGCGAGTCCGTCATGACGAAGTCCACCGGTGTCTCCTGGCCCTCCACCGCCACGGCGTTCTCCGTCAGCACCAGCCCGGACGGCAGGGCCGCCGACACGACGTAGCGCCCGGGCGTGACCGGGTATGACGCGGGCCGGGGCGAACTCCCGCAGGGGATCAGGATGTTGCGCCGGGACTCGCCCGTGAGGTCGGCGGAGTTGATGTCACCGACGATCACCGCGTCGTTGGACTCCCCCGCGGACGAGAGGAAGAGCCGGACGGCGAGTGCGGTGCTCATGGCCTGGCCAATCCGATGCGGAACAGCGGTGGGCGCGCGTCCAGTTCGTTGCTGCGTACGTCCTCGGGACCGAGGACGGCCTCGACCTCGTACCGCCCGAACGGCAGGAACAGGGCCCACTCGCCGAGGTCGGGTTCTTCGCCGGGCGCGGGCGGCGGGCGCCGCCGTTCCGCCTGCTCGGGGTGGCGGCAGATGAATTCGGCGCGCGCGTTGTCGGCGGGGTCCTTGCAGCCGATGTACACCGGGACGACCGGGTCACCGCGCAGTTCGTGGAAGTCGAAGTCGAACGATTCCTTGCCGACCGGTACGGAGGCCCCCACGAGGGACCCCGCGAACGAGGGCTCCCTCATGAAGCGGACGGTCGCGTGCAGCAGGGTGGCGGTGGTCACCCGCCACACGCTGTCCTCGGTGTTCTCGCTTCCCGCGCCGTCGAAGCTCCGCAGCAGCGCGTCGGTGAACAGGCTGACGCCTCCGGCGCGGGCGACGGCCTCCGCGCCGTGCAGGGTCGCGTAGATGATGGCGTGTTCCCGTGGCACGAACCCGTCGGGGCGTACGTTTCCGGCGACCGGGACCCGCCCGAGGGAGTCCGTGCCCACCTGGCGGACGAGTGCGTCGGAGCCCTCCCGGCAGGCGTCGACGAAGAAGACCTGCTGGCCGGCCCGGCAGTTGTTGAGTCCTCTCGTCAGGGCCTCGAAGTGCAGTGCGCCGTTCAGCGGGCTGTTGCGGTCGGCGAACACGTCCGCCGCCAGAAGGGACGTGTCGACCCCCAGCGAGATCCCGTGGCCGCAGAAGTAGAAGACCAGGCGGGCCTGATCGTGGTCGCCCCGGTCCTTCCACTCCGTGACGGCGGCCACGATGTTGTCGATGGTCGCCGGTTCCACGCCGTGCTCGCCTTGCGTCTTCGGGTGGACGAAGGGGGCGGGAGCCGCTTCGCTCAGCAGGAGTGCCAGGCTCCCCAGCGGTCTGCCCTTGTCGAGGTACTGGTCGATCATCCAGGTGGCGAAGGCGCGCGCCGATCGGGGTGGTGAGGACAACTGCCGCATCCCCACGGCTCCCGGGTGGTCCGTCGGAGACGGGCCGCCGTCCAGGTGCTCGTACGCCCCGACGCCGATGACGAGCGCGTGCGTGGACGCGGGCCCCGCGTGCTCGTCCAGGTGGACGGTGAAACCGGCCATGGAACCTCCGCGTGACGCACCGGCACAACAAAGAGGAGGCTTTGATCCCATTATAAGAAGAAGTAGGACGTACGCCCCTCGGGGGCCACATGGGCAAAAGGCGCCTGGTGGGGCTGACAGGCCCTATGTAATGTCACATCGCATGATCCTCTTACGCCGTGCCGCGACGGCCGCGGTCCTCCTCGCCACGTTCCTTCCGATCGCAATCGCCGCCCCCGCGCAGGCGGCTGACGACGTCTCCTGCTCCACGTCCGCCGCCGCCTCCCTCGACCCCGAACAGGCACGGCTCGCCGATCGCCGGACCTCGGCGCTCGTCGAGCGGGCTGGGCTGGCGAGCTTCGTGCGGCGCTTCCCCGCCGCTCTGTGCTCCGCCCGGGGGCCCGCCGAGGCCGCCCGGCTGCTCGACGAGTGGGGCGAGGCCCTGTGGCAGGCCTCCGTACGACGGGCCCAGGACCCGCGGCCGGGAGGCGATCTCGCGACCGGCGACGACCGGCCGCTGTACTGGGCGCGTCTCGCCATGACCGCCTCGCTCGCCCGCTGGGAACCGGGATTCGCCGTCGACCGCCCCGCGCTGCGCGCCCGCTTCGAGGACGCCTCCCGCGGCCTCACGGACAACGGCTTCACCAGCCGGCCCGGCGTGCGGCGCGTCTTCATCAGCGGCTTCGACCCCTTCGGGCTCGACGCCGAGATCCGCCGCGCCAACCCGTCCGGCTCGGCCGCCCTCCAGCTCAACGGCAGGCGCGTGACCCTCGGCGACGGCAGTACGGCCGAGATCCGCGCGGTCGTCCTCCCCGTGCGGTACGCCGACTTCGACGCGGGCATCGTGGAGCGGGCGTTCGCCCCGCGCCTGACGGCCGGCGGCCCTGGAGCGGCGGACCTCATCACCACCGTCAGCCAGGGCTATCCGGGCATCTTCACCCTGGAGGAGTGGGCGGGCCGGTCCCGGTCCGCGGATCCCTACCCCGACAACACCGGCGCCCTCTCCGGGGGCACCCGTGCGCATCCGGTGACCGCCCCGGGCCTCGGCGCGGGGCCCGAGTTCATCCGCACCACCCTCCCCGCGGACGCGGTGACGGGCGCCGTCCAGACGCCGTACCCGGTGCTGCTGAACTCCGCCGTCACCGAGATACCGGCCGACGGGACGGCGCCGGTCGACCGGGAGGACGGCCCGACCCCCGGCTCGCGGGCCGTGGCGGGCGGCGGAGGCGGCTACCTGTCCAACGAGGTGGCCTACCGCTCCAACCGGCTGCGCGGTGAGCTGGCCCCGCTGCTGCCGGGAGGCCATCTGCACACCCCCGTGCTCACCGGCCTGCCGGCGGATCCGCAGGCCTTGACCGGCCCCGAGTTCGAACGCAACGAGAGCGCCATCGTCTCGGAGGTCCGCGCGGTCCTCGAACACGTCGCCGTCCGCCGCTGAACGCACTCTCCCCCGCCGGGCCCCGCCGGGTCACCGTGGGGCAGCCGCCCCCTCGGGCCCGGTGGCGGGAGTCTTGAGCCAGCGCGCCGGCAGCGGCTCGTGGGCCAGTACGTATCCCACGGCCATGGCCACCGTGACGACGACGAAGAACCCGATCAGCCACGACAGCAGGACGAAGACCAGCCCGAGGCCGCCGAACTGCTCCAGGCTGTGGTCCACGGCACGGGGGATGTAGTACCTCGAACCCCAGGTGATCACCTGCCCCCCGACGGCGACGAAGACCGCGCCGGGCAGCAGTGGCAGCCACGGCACCCTGGCACCGAGCAGCAGGTGCTGGGTCCACCACCACAGCAGTGTGCCGCTGACCAGCGCGATGGCGGCGCCGAGGGTACGGCCGACGCCGAAGGCGTCCTGGATCGGCCCTTGGAAGATCAGGGCCGTCAGCCAGACGGCGAGCCAGGCCACCCACCGCCAGGCGGCGAGGCGGGCTCCGGCCTTGGGCAGGTGCCAGCACCTTTCGCACGTCTTCTGCAGGGCGCGGCTGCACGCGGTGGCGGACAGCAGCGTCACCACGACGCCCACGGCTCCGGTGCTCGCGACGGCCGTGGTGCTGCCGGCGTCGTACACCTTGCGCACCTCGTCCAGCGCGGGGTCCGTCAGGCCCAGGGTCGTACTGATCGTCGAGACCAGCTGTTGCTGCACCCAGTCGGGGGCGATCGCGCCGATGACGAAGATGGCGGGGATCGCGCCGAGGAAGGCCTGTGCCGCCATCCGGGTGGCGCAGTCCAGCACGTTGACGGCCGTGAGCTGTTCGAGGGTCCGGCCCAGGAGCGGTGTATACCTGCGCATCCAGCCCGGCACGGCGAACCGGCGCCGTGGGGCTTGCGGTCCGGGCACGGTGGCGGCTCCTTCCGGGAGCGGCGCCCGCCGGCTGCGGCTGCCTCTCCATGAGAAGGATGAGGGAGAGGGGAATATCCGGCATTTCCGGATGATCTGCGACAGCGGACCCTCACGGCGACCACCACCATTCACCCCCGCCCGGGCCGGCCCTCGCCTGGGGGCAGCACGCGCGAATTATGGGGGGCGAACTCTCATGTGCGTGTCAGGTGCATGGCGTTGACTCGGGCATGCCGATCGGCCGGCCGGTACGGATCCCGACTCCACTTGTCCTCCGAGGAGGTGACCTCAATGAGCGTTCTCAAGCTCCAGAACCTGCAGCCCGTGGCGACGAACAACAGCGCTGCCGTCATCAGCCTGACGAGCAGCAGCAGCAGCTGCTGTTCCACCAAGCCGGAGTAACCCCGACGGCGATCCGTGCGAGGGCGCCCCGCGCCCTCGCACGGATCCCGCCGTTTCCACCAGCCGCTGCCGCCCGCGGCACCCCGTACGAACACAGAGGCCGAGATGCGCAACGAACGATGGGTCTACCGATTCCTCTTCGCGTGGAACGACACGCTGTTCTTCGACCCGCTCGACGTCTCCTACGAGCCGAGGGCCGACCACTTCCTCGCCGGACTCGACGAGCAGGTGCGGGCGCGATTCGTCCGCAGCGGCATCTGGTGGAGCCATCGGCACAACCCGGACCTGCCGACCCAGGGCTGGAAGATCCACGTATCGGCGAGTCAGCGCAACGTGCACGAGGTCGCCGCCTCGGTGATCGGGCACCTCGTGCCGCGCGGTATCGACTTCAAGATCGCTCTCGACCTCAACGTCTTCGAGATGCTCAACTCCAAGGCCATGTCCCGGGGCAGTGGCGGCAAGCTCGTCACCGTCTACCCGCGTGACGACGACGAGTTCCGGTCGTGCCTGGCCGACCTGGCCCGTGTCCTGGAGGGCGCCGAGGGCGCCTACGTCCTGTCGGACCTGCGGTACCGCGACAACAAGGCGCTCTACTTCCGGTACGGCCAGTTCCTCGCCACCCACACCGTCGACGTCCTCGGCCGGCAGGTGCCGCACATCCTGGGACCGGACGGAACCGTCCCCGACGACCGGCGCCCCGGGTACGCCCAACCGTGGTGGGTTCCCTGGCCGTTCACCGACTGGAAGCCCGCCGGCGACGACGAGGACGACGGCCTGCTCGGCGGTCGTTTCCGGGTGACCGGTGCGCTCCAGTTCTCCAACAGCGGCGGGGTGTACAAGGCCGAGGACACGGCGGACGACGACCGGCCGGTGGTGCTCAAGGAGGCCCGTCCGCACACCAACATCAACCCGCGCCAGGACCACGACGCCGTGGACATCCTCGCCCGGGAGTGGATGTTCCTGAACCGCCTGGCCGGCGTCGGCTCGTATCCGGCTCCGATCGCCACGTTCTCGCACTGGGAGCACCACTACATAGCCGAGGAGTTCATCGACGGCTCCGACATCCGCTCGGTCCTGCTCGAACGCAACCCGCTCGCGCGGCCCGGGACCGACATCGAGCAGTCCCAGGAGTTCCTGAAGATCTTCATCGCCGTCTTCCGCGGACTGGCGCGTGCGATCCGGGCCGCCCACGAGCGCCAGGTGATCCTCGGTGACTTCACCCCCGCGAACCTGCTCATCGACCCCGACACCTACGCGGTGACCATCGTCGACCTGGAGGCGTGCCGGCTGGCCGAGGCCGGGGACGGCGACGGCGAGGCGCCGCTGGAGAAGCCGGTCGAGCTCTTCACCCCGGGTTTCAGCCTGTCCCGCAGCCGCTTCAAGGCGTTCGGAACGGAAGGCGACCTGTACGGCCTGGCGAACACCATGGCGTACTTCATCTTCCCGATCGCCGCGATGTCCTACCTGCGCGAGGACGTCCTCGACACCTACCGGATCTTCATCGACGACCTGGGCTGGCCGGAGCGTATCCACCGGTTGCTCACCGATCTGGCCCGGGCCCGGATCACCCTCGACGAGGTGCTCGAAGCCCTGGACGACGAGGCGGAGCTGCTCGGGCAGGTGGCGGCGCCGCCGCCGCGACCGGTCGTGGAGGAGCGGCTCGGGCTGGCGGAGGCCGAGGCCGGGGTGGCCGCGTTCGTCGACGCCGTCGCCGACACCGGCCGGGACACGCTCTTCCCCGTGGACCCCTTCGCGCACGTCACCAACCCGCTGAGCCTCGGATTCGGGGCGAGCGGCGTCCTGTGGTCGCTGAACGCCTCCGGTGTTCCGATCCGGCCCGAATGGCGGAGCTGGCTGCGCGAGAAGCTGGCCGGCATCGACGTGGCGGGGTACCCGGACGGCCTCATGAGCGGCCTGGCCGGCATCGCCTGGGCGGCCGACTCGCTCGGGCTGCGCACCGAGGCCAGGGAACTGCTGGCACACGCCAACCGGCGCGCGCCCGAGACCGGTGACCACACCTTCTACTACGGCCTCGCCGGGCTGGGGATGACCAATCTGCGCTTCTTCCTGCGCAGCCACGACCCGCGCGATCTCGCCGCCGCGTGGGACTGCGCGCGTACGCTGTGCGACTCCGCGCAGCGTGACGGCGGGAGGGCCTACTGGCTGAACGGATTCTCGACCGCGGAGCCGCTGACGGGCCTCGGCTTCGGACAGGCCGGTGTGGCGATGTTCCTGTTGCGGGCGCACCAGGTCACGGGGGAGGAAGGCTTCCTGCGGGTCGGGCGGGAGGCGCTCGCCTGGGAGATGGCCCATGCCAAGCCACTGGACGCCGCCGTCGAGGGCAGCCCGGTCATGTTCGAGCACGAAGGGACCATGGAGCCGTACATCGAGGTGGGGTCCGCCGGTGTGGTGCAGGTGCTGCTGCGCTACGGCGACATCGACTCCGCGCGAACGGTCCTGCGCGGGCTGGACGTCGGACACTCGGTGCTGCCGGGGTACGCCTTCGGCATGAGCGGGGTCGCCGACGCGCTGCTGGACGCGGCCCGGTTCACCGGCGACCGTTCGTACCGTGACACCGCGCTGCGCCAGCTCGACTTCGTCCGGAAGGTGTTCCTGTTCGAACCCGCCGAGCACTTCGCGGTGCCGCGCCGTGACGGGCAGAGCCTGCTGGGCGTCCCCGGCGAGGGGCTGCTGCGCTGCTCCACCGACTACCTGACCGGCTCCGCGGGCGTGCTGCGGGTACTCCACCGCGTGAACCACGGGGGCCCGGCCGACTTCCTGCTGGACGAGGCGACGCGGTGAACCAGCTGTGGCACACCCTGCGGGGTCACCGGGCCCAGTTCGCCGTGATCGTGGCCGCCGAGGCGACCATGGGCGGGCTCGAGGCCCTGCTGCACCCGCTGCTGCTCAAGGCGCTGTTCGACCAGGCGATCCTGACCGCGGACTTCCGCAGGTTCCTCGTCCTCGGCGGCTGCTACCTGCTGCTCGGCCTGACCCTCAACCTCGCAGGCTACTGGGTGTCCTGGTGGCGCAAGCGGTACGAGAACGCGTTCACGCTGGTGCTGGAGACGGAGCTGTTGGGCCGCACGCTCGGCCTCGACGGCCGAAAGGTGTCGGAGGCCGGAAACGCCTCCTATGTCAGCCGCATCCACAACGACGTCTCCGAGGGCGTCCTGCCTGCCGTGGACGTCTGCATCCGCATCGCCCGGCAGACGGTCGCCTCGGTCGTCTTCCTCGGCGTGCTGCTGTACCTGTCCTGGCAGGCCAGCCTCATCCTGCTGGTCATCGTGCCGCCGCTGGTGCTCGTGAGCAACCGGCTGGCCAAGCGGATCGAGGACAACACCGAGTCCGAACGCGAGGCGGAAGCGCGGTACATCAACAAGCTGACCCGGACGCTGGAGTCCTTCCACGCGCTGCGCGGTCTGCCGTCGCTGCGGCCCGGCACCCGCGCGGCGAACCGGGACGCGCTGCGCGGTTTCCTCGGCATCACCTTCGTCAACTACCGGCTGTCGCAGAAGCAGCGGACGCTCAGCGACCTGGTCATGAACCTGTCGGACACGGCGTCGATGGTCATCGGAGCCTTCTTCGTCTTCTCGGGCAGGATGTCCTTCGGCAGCTTCCTCGCGTTCGTGAACTCGCTGTGGCGGGCCGTCACCGGGATCTTCGACCTCGTCAACATGATTCCGCAGGTCCGCCGGAGCTCGGCCGTCCTCAAGCGGATCGAGACCCTGCGCGGCTCGCGGCAGACGCCGTACCACGACGAAGGATCCGTGGTGCGGGTCCGCGGGGCCCGGGTCGCGTACGGGGACGGCGCCGAGGTGTCGATCGACGATTTCGAGCTGAGCGCCGGCGAGCACGTGCTGCTCCGCGGTCCCAACGGCTGCGGAAAGACCACGCTCCTGCACATCATCTCCGGGACGCTCGCGCCCGACACCGGTGCGGTGGTCCTGCCGCCCCGGGTGGCGAGCCTGACCACTCCGGTGAACCTGCCCCCGCTGCCGGTGCGCGAACTGGTCGCCGACGAGCGGCTGCGCACCTCGATGGGCCTGGACTCCCTGGCCGACCAGCTGCCCTCGGAGCTGTCGTCCGGCCAGCGCCAGCGGGTCGGGGTCGCGGCGCTCCTGAGCGAGGACGCGGACGTGTACCTCGCCGACGAACCGTTCTCGAACCTCGACGAGAAGGGCAGGGACCTGGTGCTCAGCAGCCTGCGGGAGCGGACCGGGGGAAAGGCACTCCTCGTCGTGCACCACGGCGACGAGGAACTCGACGGCCTCTTCGACCGGGTGGCGACCCTGGCGGGGACGCCCGCGCTCTCCGACCGGTCCTAGGCCGGGCGCATGACCAGGTCGCGGGCGGCGGAGGCGAAGGCCGTCCGGTTGGGATGGCCGGTCTTCTGGAGGAGGCTCGCCACGTGCTTCTCGACCGTGCGCGGTGAAATGTGCAATCGGCCGGCGATGTCCTTGTTGCCGATCCGCTCGGCGAGCAGCCGGGCCACCTCGAACTCGCGGACGGTGATGCCGCACCGGCGCAGGTCCGGCGGCACCTGCTCGGTGCCCGTGCGCCGCTGCCGGACCGGCGCGCCCATCCCGCGGAGCAGCGCCCGGCAGGCGCCGACGACCGCCTGGAGGCCGGCGCCGTGGAAGTACTCCTCCGCCTCGCGCAACCAGTCCACCGGCGCGCCCCAGCCGTCCTCGTACGCCGACCGCGCGACCAGGCGCAGACACAGATGGCGCGCCATGGGGTAGAGCCCGGCCGCCTCCAGCGCCGCGCTCGCGGCGGCCGTCGCCTCGCCGGAGCGGCCCTCGCGGCCCAGCAGTACGGCGTGGGCCAGGCCGACGAACTGGCGGTTCCAACGGGTGGCGGCGACGTCGGCCTCCGCGACGCCCGCGTAGTGCCGCCGCCCCATGCGACCTGCCAGCACGCCCAGCAACAGGATGACCCCGTGCTTGCCGAACTCGCCGGTCGCCGGATTCTCCGCGTCGTACGCGAGGGCCTGCGCGAACTCCTGCTCGGCGGCGTCGGGTCTCTCCTCCAGCAGCGAACAGAACGCCCGCGCCAGCCCGTACGACATGGACCGCAGGCCCGGTGCGGCGTCGATGAGCGGGGCCAGCCGGTCCAGCGCCTCCTGCATCTCGGCGCGCCGGCCCTGGTGCGCCCAGCGCACCGCGTCGGCCAGCCGCAGCGCGGACAGGGCCCGGCCCAGTCTCAGCCGGGTCGCCTCGGCCACGCCCTCGCGGATCCGGTCCCCGGCCGCCTCGAACTCGCACCGCTGGATCTGGTCCAGCGCGAGGACGGAGCCGGTCTCCTGCGCCAGGGGCGGTACGCCCATCCGCAGGGCCTCCTGGCGGGCCTGCTCGATCCGGTCGGGCCGGCCGCCCTGCCGCGCCGCGATCCTGGCCAGGTACGTCTCGGCGGACACCCGCAGTACGGGGAGTCGGCGCGCGTGGGCGATCGCGCAGGCACGCGTGACGTGTGCCGTCGCGGTCGCCTCGTCCCGTTCCCAGGCCAGCTCCCCGAGCACCAGCAGGGCTCTGCAGGCCACGGCCGGCAGACCTGCGCGCTCGGCCGCGTCCGCCGCCCGGCGGGCGAACCCGGCCGCGGTGGACAGCCGGTCGGGCGCGAACCGGCTCAGCTCCACGTGCGCGGCGGCCAGGTCCACGAGGGCGGCGTGGGCGGGGGCCGGGTGGCCGCCGAGCAGCCAGCGGGCGATGTCGACGTGCCGGTGGGCCTCGGCCGGCCGGCCCATCAGGGTGGCGACGTCGGCCAGTCGTGCGTGGAGCCCGGCCCGGCGCTGGGCCGGTACGCCGTGGTCGCCGCCCAGGGCTTCGAGGCCGACGGCCAGCGCGGGTACCAGGTCGAACCGGGCCGAGCAGGTCACGGCCTCCAGCAGCTGCTCCAGCACCGTGGCGTGCAGTTCGGGTGCGGTACCGGGCTCGACGAGACGGTGTGCCCGGGTCAGCAGCGCCACCGCGCGTTCCACCGTGCCGTCGGTCATCGCCCGTCCCGCCGCCTCGCAGTACAGGCGGATGGCCTCGGGTGTGTCGCCCGCGTGCCCGTACAGCCCGGCGGCGTGCGCGCACCACGCTCCGGGCAGCCCCGGGTGCAGGTCGCCCAGGGCGCGCGCCGCCCTCGTCGCGTACCCGGCGCGCTCACCCGGTCCGAGGTCGTCCAGCAGGGCCTGCGCCGCCAGCCGGTACCGGAACGCGTACCACTGCGCGCTCGACCCGTCCGGCACGATCAGGTACGACGCGACCCCCGCGCGCAGGATCGCGGACAGGTCCTGGTGGTCACAGCCGAGCGCGTGCTGCAGCACCGGCAGCGGGAAGCGCTGTCCGAACAGGGCCGCCATGCCCAGGAATTCCCTGCCGGACGGGCCGAGCTGCTCGGCCCGTCGTCTGACGCTGTCCGCGACGGCGGAAGGGACGGACGGCGTCCGGCCGCCGCGGACGAGGTCCAGGGCGAGCTCCTTGACCACGAACGGGATTCCGGCGCTGCCGCTCAGCACGCGGTGGACGAGCTCGGGGCCGACCTCGGCCGGGGTGAGTCCCAGCTCGGCCGCGACCATGTCGTGCACGCCGGAGTGGTCGAGGGGACGCAGGTCGAGGATCGCCGCCGCCCCGCGCTGGCGGGCCCGCGTGGCCAGCTGGGTCGCCACGCACGATTCACGCCCCGCGGTGAGCAGGAGCACGACGGGCAGTTGTCCGATGTTGTCCAGCAGGTACTCGACGACCGCGAGAGTCCCGGCGTCGGCGTCGTGCAGGTCGTCGAGGACGAGCAGACAGCCCCGCCGGCGTCCGACGACGCCGACCAGGCGCAGCACCGCTTCGGCGACGATGAGGTGTGACGCGGCCGCTCCAGGGTCCCCGGTGTCGGTCAACAGGTGCGCGACGACCGGCCCGTACCGGCCCAGTTCGTCCGGCTCCGGCAGCAGCCCGGCGCGGGCCAGCGAGAGCAGCGCTTCGACCAGCGGGCGGTACGGGACGGGCGAGCCCACTGTGCTCGCCCGCCCCAGAGCCGTGACGATGTCCGCCCGGGCAGCGTCGACGACGGCCTCGGCGGCGAGCCGGGTCTTGCCGACCCCCGGCTCGCCTGTGACGAAGACGGCTCCGCCCCGCCCCGACCGGGCGGCGGCCAGCGTCGCCGCCACCTGCCCCATCTCGGCTTCTCGGCCGATGAGTTCCCCCCGCCTCGGATGGCGGCCGTCGGGGCCCGTCGCGGTGCGGAACGCGTCGTCCGTCAAGGTCGGCCAGAAGTCGGTCACCGGCTCATCCCCCTACCCCCGGCGGGCCTTCCTCGGCGCCGCCGGGAACGACGATACGAGGGGGGCGGCCCTTGCCTGTAGCCGTCCGTTTGGGGGGCTTGCGCCGGGTGGTCAGCTCCCGTCGAGGCTGTCCTCGCGCACCCGGCGGGCCAGGTCGAGCTTCGTGTACGCGGGACGGCCCGCCTGCTGGTACTTGGCCTTGACCCGGTCCAGGTAGTCCTTGGCCGTGTAGACCGTGATGCCCGCGCGCCGGGCGGCGGACTTCAGGGTCAGTCCGGAGGCGTAGTCGAGCAGGATCTGCCGCTCCCGGGGCGAGAGCCGGGGACGGGCGGGACCGGTGTCGTAGGCGCAGGCGAAGGCGAGTTCCACGGAGTGGGCCCCGCGGCCCGCCGCCACGTCCTTGATCGCGGCGACCAGCGTCGGCAGGTCGTTGTCCTTGGTCAGGTAACCGTCTGCGCCGGCCCGGACCGATTCGATGATCCGCGAGCGGTCCGGGATGGTGCTGATCATCAGGACCCGGCTTCCGGAACCCGACAGCCGCCGGATGTTGTCGGCGGGAGCGGAGCCGTCCCGCAGTGCGAGGTCAAGGAGGACCACGTCGGGCGGGACGTACGCCGACTCGCCCGGCCCGTACGGGTGTTCCGCTCGCGGTGGGCCGAGCAGCTCCCCGACGGTGGCGGCGGTCGCCACCAGTCGCAGCTCGGGGACCCCGCCCAGCCAGGCGCGCATGCCGTCAAGGAGCATCCGGTCGTCGTCGACCACCGCGACGGTGATCACCGGGGCCACCGCAGCTCCACCCGTACGCCCTCGCCGGGCGCGGTGTCCACGGTCGCCCGGCCGCCCACCTCGGCCATCCGGCCGCGGACCGAGCCGCGCAGCCCGAGGCCGGGCACGCACCGCTCGGGATCGAATCCGGGACCCCGGTCGACCACGGTGACGACCGCTCCCCCGCCGCCGTCGGTGTCCCCCGTGGCGGTGAGGTAGGCATGTCCGGTGCCCGCGTGCCGCCGTACGTTGTTGAGCGCCTCCCGCGCGGCGTCCGCGAACGCGGCGGCGACCTCGGGCGGCACCTTCGGCAGGTCGTGGTACTGGGCGGTGACCCGCAGCTGCAGGCCCTCCACCGAGCCGACCGCCTCCTCCAGGGCGGCACCGATCTCCCGGTGGTGGACCTCGTCGGCGGTCTGCTGGATGAGCCGTCGCAGGTACGCGGCCTCGCGGCCGCACCGTTCCCTCACCTCGGGGGCGTTGGCGTCGACCCCGCCGGCCGCGAGGGTGGTGAGCGTGGCGAGGACGGTGTCGTGCAGTGCGCGGTGGTGCTCCAGCCGCTCGGCGTAGCGCGCCTTGTGCGCCTCGGCGGCCAGCGCACGGGCGTTGGCGTCGTCGAGGAGGCGCCCTTGGCGGCGCAGGTACCACCAGAAGACCCAGACCAACACGGCCGACGACAGCAGCGAGTTGATGTGGCCGCCGACGATCGCGGGGTTCGCGCCCACCGCCCGGTAGCCGATGAAGTGGGTGATCACCAGGAGGGCGATCGCAGCGAGGGCCTGGGCCCGTTCGAGGGCGATGGCCGCGGCGGCGCTCGCCGATCCGCCGAGCAGCATCGCCCAGGCGATCAGGGCGGGCTCCCGTATGTTGCCCCACGCGATCAGGACGAACGGCACTACGCACCCGATGACCAGGACGTCCGCCCAGACGTGCCGGGGGTCGAACCAGCCGCGCCGCCGGGCCGTGCCGTAGCCCAGCAGGCTCAGGCCCAGCGCCGCCGCGAGCCCCGCGTACTGCAGGGGGAGGTCCCGGTGGCGCTGGGCCACCGCGAGGACGCCGACCGTCAGATGGCTCGCCCGGTAGAGCAGGGTGGCCACGATCATGAAGGAGCGGGCGCGCTGCAGCCCCGACCCCACTTCCGTCGTCCCCCGCAGTGCCCGTAATCGCCGTATCGGTAAGGAGACCACCGACAAAACCACGCCTCTCCGAACCAGAGGCACCGCAGGATCCCAGACGTCATCCCGTGCGGAACGGGGGTTGGGGCCACGCTGCCCGCAATCGTCACTGACGTCACGTATTTTGCCCCTGCATGGTATGCCGAGAGCGGTATCCGGAAACCCACTCGTTCCGGTCAAGTCGTACGCGAGCCGAGCGTCGCCACCGCGGCGAGCAGCCGGTCCCAGAACAGGTCGGCGTCGACCGTCACCGCGACCTGCGCGTTGACCGGGAGGTCCGTGTACCGGTGCAGGTCGACGACCGTCGCTCCCCTCGTGTACTGCCCGTGCAGCTCCACGACCACGGCCGCCGGGGCGCAGCGCACGATGTCCGGATCGATGACGCGGGCGACCGCGACCGGGTCGTGCAGCGGCGGGCTCGCGAAGCCCCACAGCCGGCGGTAGGTGGAGGCGAAGAAGGTCATCAACTCGACGCAGATGCGCCCGAGATCCGTGCCGAGCCCTTCGAAGCGGGCCAGCACCTCGGGGGTGGCGAGCGCCTGGTGGGTCGCGTTGAGGCCGCACATGGTGATCGGCACACCGCTGCGGAAGACGATGTCCGCGGCCTCCGGATCGGTCTGGATGTTGAACTCGGCGGCCGGGGTCCGGTTCCCGCGGTCGGTGGAACCGCCCATGAGGACGATCTCGCGGATGTGCGGGACCACCTCGGGATAGCGGGTCAGCAGCAGGGCGATGTTGGTCAGGGGCGCGGTCGGTACGAGGGTGACGGGCTCCGGATGGGTGGTCAGGACGCGGTGCATGAGTTCCACCGCGTGCTCGGGGACCGCGTCCACGGTGGGTTCGGGGAACCCCGGCCCGTCCAGGCCCGATTCGCCGTGGACGTCGTCCGCGACCACCAGCGGCTGGAGCAGCGGGCGGTCGCAGCCGGATGCGATGGGCACGCCGGTGACGCCGGCGACCGTGCAGACGCGGCGCGCGTTCAAGGTGGTCTTGGCGAGTGTCTGGTTGCCGGCGACCGTGGTGATCGCGAGCAGGTCGACGGCGGGGTCGCCCGCAGCCAGCATGATCGCGAGGGCGTCGTCGTGGCCGGGGTCGCAGTCGATGATGATCGGAACGGGCACGCTCACTCCTCGACATCTCGGGCATTCGAGCCACCAGTCTGCCTCTTCGGACGATCTTCGCGGGCGTTTTCGGATCCGGCTGCGTCGGGGTGGTGCCGCCTCGTAGCGTCGGGGCGGGAGGCGGCGGCGCCGAGGCGCCTCCCCCGACAGGACACGGAGGGCAAAGGTGACCGCTCCCGGCTTACCGGACGGTGAAGGCCAGGCCAGGATCGTGCAGAACGTGTACGCCTTCGGAGGGTTCGCCTACGGGGCGATCCACGCGGACGTGCACGTGTACGGCGACGGCCGGCCGGTGTACCTCCTGGCGGAGCACCGGCCGCCCGCCGGGGACCCCGACCCCGCGTGGGCCGGGCAGCCCAGTCGGCTGCTCAACGCGGGCAATGCTGTCGTGCCCTTCACCGGCCGCGAGGAGGAACTGAGCGAGCTGGAGGACTGGTGCGACGGCGGCGACGGCGGCCTCGCGGTCCGCTGGCTGCACGGTGCCGGCGGGCGGGGCAAGACCCGGCTGGCCGATGAGCTGGCCGCGACGTCCGCCCGGTACGGCTGGAAGACGATCGTCGCCCGGCACGGAGGCGCGGTGGTGCCGGAGTCCGGGGGCAGCATTGACGGCCGCGTCGGCGACCGCCGCGGGCTCCTGGTCCTGGTGGACTACGCCGACCGCTGGCCCCTGCGGGACCTGGCCTGGCTGTTCGCGAACAGCGTGCTCGGCGGCAGCCCCGGGCGGCGGACACCGGTGCGCGTGCTGATGCTGGCCCGCTCCGCTCACGCGTGGCCCGCGGTGAAATCCGTGATCGGCGACCGGGCCGCCACCTCGGACCAGGAGCTGGAGGCCCTGCCCGCAGACCCCGGCGGCCGGGAGGACGTGTTCGCCGCCGCCCGCACCAGGTTCGCCGAGCTGTACCGGCGGACCGACGCCGCCACGGCCCCCTCGTCCCTCCCTCTGGAACACCCCGCCTTCGGGCTCACCCTCACCGTGCACATGGCCGCCCTGGTCGCGGTCGACGCCCACGTCCACGGCCGCAGGCCTCCTCATGACACGGCCGGTCTGTCGGCCTATCTGCTGGAGCGGGAACACGAGCACTGGAGGCGGCTGTACGAGAACGGCGCGGCCGGGCTGGACTTCCGTACGTCACCGGACGACATGGCGAGCGTGTCGTTCGTCGCCGCCCTGACCGGGGCCTCGACCTGGGAGGACGGTGCGGCGGCGCTGGAACGGGCCGCCCTGGCCACCGCGCCCGAGGCCGTACGGTCCCTGCTGCGGGACCACGCGCGCTGCTACCCGCCCCTCGACCCGCAGACGGTGCTCGAACCGCTGTATCCCGACCGGCTGGCCGAGGACTTCCTGGCCTTGACCGTGCCGGGCCACGCGGTCACCGGCTACCGCGCGGACGCCTGGGCGACGGGGGTCCCGAAAGCGCTGCTGACCGCACCCGGCGGCGCCGCCCGCGCCCCTCGCGCCCTCACGTTGCTGGCTTCGGCGGCCGACCGGTGGCCGCACCTCGCCGAGAAGGTCCTGTATCCCCTGCTGCGGGAGAGAGCGGACCTCGCCATCGACGCCGGCAGCGCCGCGCTGGTGGCCATCGCCGGTATACCGGGCGCGGACAGGGCGAGTCTCAGCGCCATCGAACACGCCGCGTTCGCCAAGGTGGGCGGGATGCCGCACGTCAACCTGGACACCGGCCTCGCCGCGATCGCCGTGCGCCTCGCCACCCTCACCGAGCCCGGCGCCACCGACGCCGAACGGGCCCGGCTGCACGCCCACCTCAACAGGAAGCTCCGCAACGCCGGGCAGCGGGCACAGGCCCTGGACCATGCCCAGCGGGCCGTGGACCTCTACGGCGAGCTGGCCCGGGCCGACCGGGGCGTCCACTCCCGCGAGCTGGCGGGGGCACTGTCCGCCCTTGCCATCGATCTGGCGCACGCCGGGCAGCGGGCAGAGGCCCTGGAGCGCTCCCAGCAGGCCGTCGACCTCTACGGCGAACTGGCCCGGGCGGACCCGGAAGCCCACCTGCCGCTGCTGTCGGAGGCGCTGGGCAACCATGCGAACCGGCTGGCCGACGCCAGGCGGCGGGCGGAGGCCCTGGAGGTCTCCGAACGCGCACTCGGCCTGATCGAGTCGCTGTTCGAGGCCGCCACGGACCCCGAGCGCTACCGGGGCTCCCTGGCGACGGCGCTGGACAACCACGCCAACCTGCTGTCCGAGGCCGGGCGGCACGAGGAGGCGCTGGACTGCTCCCGCCGTGCCGCGGACCACTACCGGATGCTGGGCGCGAGCGATCCCGCGGTCTCCTGGCCCCTGCTGGCCAGGTTGTCGCACAACGACTCGATCCGGCACGCGTCGGCCGGGGATCTGACGGCGGCCGTGGCCGACTCCGCACTCGCCGCCCAGAACCTCATCGAGCTGGCCGAGATCAATCCGAGCGCCCACCTGCCGGCGCTGGCCGGGGCGCTGACCGCCCACACCGGCCACCTGTGGAGGTTCGGGCTGCGCGAGGAGGCCCTGGTGTACTCCCAGCGCGCCGTCGATGCCTGGGACGAGCTGGCGGACGAGGACCGCCGCGCCCACCTGCCCGGCCTGGCGGCGGCCCTGCGCAACCACGCGGTGTACCTCGCCCAGCTCGGTCGGCAGGAACAGGCACTGGACCTCTCCCGGGGGGCCATCGGCCTGTGCGAGGAACTCGTCGAGGCCGACCGCGAAGCCCACCTCCCCGATCTGGCCCGTGGGTTGTGGGCGTTCGCACTCGCCAGGACCATTTTGGACACCGACCTCGACGACGCGCTCACGGCGGCCGCCCGGGCGGCGCGGATCTACCGGGATCTCGCCGAGCACGAACCGGACGAGTTCACCGAAGACCTGCTCGGCGGCTACGCCCTTTTCGCCGACCTGCTGGAGCGGCGCGGCCTTACCGGCGAAGCCAGTGAGTTCCGCCTCCGTACCGCCAAGCTGCGGGCGAAGGCGGCAGGCGCGGGCCCGGACGGGGCGGAGGAGCTCGAACGGGTCTTCCGGGCCGAGGCCGAGGCCGGCCACGTACCCGCGATGATCGACCTCGGCTACCTGCTGGCGAAGGCCGGCCGGACGGAGGAGGCCGAGCCGTGGTACCGGCGCGCCGCCGAAACCGGCCACCGCACGGCCATCGCCCTGCTGGCCGGGCTGCTGGGCATGACGGGGCGGAGCGCCGAGGCCGAACCGTGGCTGGAGCGGTCCGCCCGGGCCGGCGACGTCACGGCCATGGGCCTGCTCGGCGAGTGGTTGGCGAGGACCGGCCGGGGAGAGGAGGCCGAGCCGTGGCTGCGGCAGGCCGCGGACGCGGGTGGGACCGACGCGATGTGCGACCTCGGTGTCCTGCTGGAGTACACCCGGCGGACGGAGGAGGCCGAGCGGTACTACCGGAGCGCCGCCGAGGCGGGCCACCTCCGGGCAGCCCGTCTCCTGGGCGTCCTGCTGTACGAGGCCGGCCGGGCGGAGGAGGCAGAGCGGTTCCTGCGGCGCGCTGCCGAAGCCGGTGACGCGGCCTCGATGAGCAACCTCGGCACCCTGCTGTACGGATCAGGGCGGCTGCCGGAGGCCGAGCAGTGGTACCGGCGTGCCGTCGACGCCGGGTTCGACCGCGCCATGTACGACATCGCCGTCCTGTTGGAGAGGACCCGGCGGACGGACGAGGCCGAGCAGTGGTACCGGCGCGCCGCCGAAACCGGTCACGTGGCGGCCACCGCCGCCCTGGCCACCCGGCTGTGCGAGAGCGGCCGGCTGCAGGAGGCCGAGCCCTGGCTGCGGCGCGCGGCCGAGGCCGGGAACGGGGGCTCGATGATCAACCTGGGGCTCCTGCTGGACCGAACGGGCCGGTCCGGGGAGGCCGAATCGTGGCTGCGGCGCGCGGTCGAGGCCGGGGAGGTCCAGGCGTCGGGTCCGCTCGGCAGCTTGCTCTGCGAGGCCGGCCGGCTGCGGGACGCCGAGCCGTGGCTGAGGCGCGCGGGCGACGCGGGAGACGTCAACGCCATGATGAACATGGGCTTCGTACTGCTCCACACCGGCCGGCGGGCAGAGGCCGAGGAGTGGTACCGGCGCGCCGCGGCCGCGGGCGACAAGGACGCCGCCAAGGCGCTCCGCGGCCCGCTGTTCAAGGCCGGCCGGGCCACCGGGCCGGGGCCCCGGCGGCGTTGGGGCATCCGCCGACCCGACTGACCGCCGCACCCCCACCGGGCGCGCGCCGGGCGGTGAGACGATCGGGCCATGAACGAGATCATCCTGATGGCCGATCCCAAGGTGTCCGCGATAGCCGTCCACGAACGCGGCGAGCCGCTCGTCGACGTACGCGAAGCCGGGCTCCTGCTGGTCGACCCGCGCAAGGCCGACGGGGCGGGCTGCTACGCCTTACTGCGGGAAGGCGTACTCCAACGACTGCTGCACGCCCAGGAGTTGCTCCCCGACGGCCTGCGCCTGCTGTTCGTCGAGGGCTACCGGCCGCCGGCTCTCCAGCGCCGGTACTTCGACGAGTACCTCAGCGGGCTGCGTGCCGGACGCCCGGACTTCCCGGAGGCGGAGCTGTACGCCCTGGCGAGCCGCTACGTGTCCCCGCCGGAGATCGCCCCGCACAGCGCGGGAGCGGCGGTGGACCTGACCCTCGCCGAGGAGGACGGGACGGAACTCGACCTCGGCACCCGCGTGAACGCCGACCCGGAGGAGAGCGCGGGCGCCTGCTACACGGACGCGCCGCACATCGGCCCCGCCGCCCGCGCGAACCGGGAGATCCTCGGCGCCGCCCTCGCCGCCGCCGGCCTGGTCAACTACCCCACGGAGTGGTGGCATTGGTCCTACGGGGACCGCTACTGGGCCCTCGCCACCGGTTCACCCACCGCCCTCTACGGCCCGGCCTCCCCGCCGCCCCTCAGCCGACGACCCGCAGGCGCGTGACACCCGGGTCGGCGGCGCCGCGGACGTGTCCGCCCGGCGCCGCCGCCGTGCGCTGGAGGAAGCACACCGTCTCCGCAGTGACGGTCTCGCCCGGCAGCACGTTGGGGATGCCCGGCGGGTAGGCGGCCAGGGTGTCGGCGGAGACCAGGCCGACCGCCTCGGCCGTCGGCACCAGCCGGGTGGGACCCATGAACGCTTCCCGGGCGGTGAGGCGCGTGGGCCCGGGCGCCGGCAGGGAGAGCCGCAGCGGTTCGTCGCCGGCGCCGCCGCCGCCGAGCGGGGACGGCAGGCTGTGCAGCGCCTCGACGAACCGGTCCGCGTCGGGGAAGGAGCCCGCCCCGACCACGGCGACGACCGCCGAATCGGTGGCCACCTCGACCATGACCCGGTGCTCGCGCGACAGCCGGCGCCGGGCCTCGTGGCCCGGGATCCCGCCCGCGCGGGTGTCGATGGCGATCCGTAGCGGATCGGCCGCCGCGATGTCGGGGAACCGGTCGAACCCGTCGCTGACGACGCGGAACCGGCCCAGGGCGCGGATCATTCCGCGGATCTTGTCGGCCGCCTCGACGGAGGCCCCGACGGCGTCACGGCCGGACGCCAGCGTCATCCGCGCGAGGTCCAGGGAAGCCAGGAGCAGGGCGCTCGCGCTGGTGGACTGGACGAGGCGGTGGGCACGCTCCACGAGGGGTTCGAGCAACTCGGCGAAGGGGCCGTGCCCCAGGTGCAGCATCGCGGACTGGGTGAGGCTGCCGGCCAGCTTGTGCGTGCTGGAGGTCACCAGGTCCGCGCCCTGCGAGAGCGCGCCGCCCGGCAGGTCCGGGTGGAATCCGAAGTGCGCGCCCCAGGCCTCGTCCACGATCAGCGGAACGCCCGCGGCGTGCGCCACGTCGGCGAGGGCGCGGATGTCGGCGACGGCGCCGAAATAGCTCGGTGAGACGACGTACGCCGCGGCCGCGTCGGGGTACCGGGCGAGGGTGTCGGCCAGGTCCGCCGCCGTCACCCCGTGGGCGATGCCCTGCTCCGTGTCGACGGAGGGGTGGACGAAGGCCGCTTCCAGCCCGGACAGCACCAGGCCGTCGACCGGTGCACGTGCTGCGCAGCGACGACTACGCCGTGGTCCAGGGCTTCGTCGCCGCGGGCACCGGCGTGGCGCTGGTGCCCCGGCTCGCGCTCGGAGCGCCACGCAAGGACCTCGTCGTACGCCCGTTGGAGGGTCCGCCGCTGGCCCGGGAGATCAGCGTCGCCGTACTGCGCCCGACCGCGTCCCGCAGCGCCCACGATCTGGTCGCCGCCCTGACCAGCCAGGCCTCGCGCATCACGGCGCAGTGGGCCCGGTCGGTCTTGTCCGGGTGATCCGGCATCGCTAGCCTCGGCGCCGGAAAGCGCTTTCCGGGCGCTCCCCGAGGCAGGGAAAGCGGGACCGATGCCCTCTGGAATCACGCTTGCCGTCGTCGGTGCCGGGGAACGCGGGACCGGGCACGCCCGCTGGGCGCTGGCCCATCCGGAGCGGGCCACGGTCGTCGCGGTGGCCGAGCCGCGCAAGGCCCGGCGGGAGCGGTTCGCGGCCGACCACGCTCTGGGGGCCGGGACCGCGGTGGACGACTGGCGGGTGCTGGCGGCCCGTGGCCGCGTCGCGGACGCGGTGCTGATCTGCACGCTGGACCGTGAACACCTTGAGCCGGTCCTGGCGTTCGCCGCACTCGGCTACCACATCATGCTGGAGAAGCCGATGGCGCTGACGGAGGACGAGTGCCGGCGCATCGTGGCCGCGGTCGAGGCGGCCGGGGTGATCCTCTCCGTGGGCCACATCCTGCGCTACACCCCGTACACACGGGCCCTGAAGCACGTCCTCGACTCCGGCAGGATCGGCGACGTCGTGAGCGTCCAGCATCTGGAGCCGGTCGGCTTCTGGCACCAGGCCCACTCGTTCGTGCGCGGCAACTGGCGGCGCGAGGACCAGGCCTCCTCCATGCTGATGGCGAAGTCCTGCCACGACCTGGACTGGCTGCAGTACGTGCTGGGCCGGCCGCCGGTACGCGTCTCCAGCTTCGGGCGGCTTTCGCACTTCCGGCCCGGGAACAGGCCCGCCGGCGCCGCCGACCGCTGCCTGGACTGCGCGGTGGAGGACACCTGTCCCTACTCCGCCAAGCGCGACTACGGCGACCGGCTCGCCCAGGGCAGGCACGGCTGGCCGCTCAGTGTGCTGATCGACGACTTCACCCCCCGGGCCCTGGAGACCGCGCTGCGGGAGGGCCCGTACGGCCGCTGCGTGTACGCGTGCGACAACGACGTGGTCGACCACCAGGTGGTGGCCATGGAGTTCGCCTCCGGGGCCACCGCCACCTTCACCATGACCGCGTTCACCGAGCAGGCGGACCGCCAGACCCGGATCTTCGGCACGCGCGGCGAACTGCGCGGGGACGGCAGGCGGTTGCGGGTCTACGATTTCCTGACCCGTACGGAGGAGGTCGTCGGCCTCGGCGCCGAGGGCCCGATGGACGCGGCGGGGGGCCACGGGGGCGGCGACGCCGGCCTGATGGACGCCTTCGTCGGGGCCGTGGCCACGGGGAACCCCGGCCTGGTGACGTCCGGCCCGCGCGCGTCGCTCACCAGTCACCTGACCGTGTTCGCCGCCGAACGCGCCCGACGCGACGGCACCGTCGAGGCCGTCCGGCCGTGAGTGTTTGCCGGGCGGCAGCGCGGGCAGCCGCGTGAACACACAGGGAAAGGCCCCGGAACGGAGGCCGGACATGTCGACAAACACCCTCATAGTGATCGTCGTGGCGGCGGTAGTGGTGCTCGCGCTCTGCCTGATGCTGTGGATGCTGGCGCGGCGACGGCACCTGCGCGGTCGATTCGGGCCCGAGTACGAGCGCACGGTCGAGGAGAAGGGCGGGAAGCTGGCCGCCGAGCGCGACCTGCGCGCCCGCGAGGACCGGCACGACCGGCTCGACCTCAAGGAACTGCCACCTGAACGCCGACGCCAGTACACCGAGGAGTGGAACGGCGTCCAGGAACACTTCGTGGACCGCCCGGAGGGTGCCGTCACCGAGGCCGACCAGCTGGTGACCCAGCTGATGCGCGAGCGCGGCTACCCCACCGACGGCTACAGCAGGCAGCTGCGCGACCTGTCGGTCGAGCACGGACGCACGCTGCAGCACTACCGCGCCGCCCACGACGTCCGGGAACGCAGCGGCGGCGGCGGACAGGCGACGACAGAGGAGCTCCGAGGGGCGATGGTGCACTACCGCGCCCTGTTCGAGGAGCTGCTCACCGATCAAAGGAGCCGGTGAGATGGAGACCCACGAGGAAAGGGAGGCCCCGGCCCGTGAGCCCGGCCTGACCACGGAAGACCTCGCCCACCCGGGCACGGCCGGCGAACGCGGCGCCTCACGCGACACCGCGGTCTACCCGGGAGAGGCCACCGCCACGGACGACGACGCGGCCGGAGACAGCCCGGTTGAAGCCGCCTCCGACGCCAACGCCGTCGGAGGCGGGACGGCGGAAGGCGAAGGCAAGGCTGAGGGCGAGGGCGAACGCGGCACCGAACCGCTCCTCGGCAGTGGGGAGGCGGAGGAGTACCGCGAGAAGTGGAGCGAGATCCAGGGCCGGTTCGTCGACGACCCGCAGGACGCGGTCAAGGCTGCGGACTCGCTGGTGGCAGAGGTCATGCAGAACCTGGCCGGTACCTTCGCCACGCACAAGCAGGGTCTGGAGAGCCAGTGGGACCGCGGTGAACAGGTAGCGACCGAGGACTTGCGGCTGGCGCTGCAGCACTACCGCTCGTTCTTCAACCGGCTGCTCAACACCTGAGCGGCGCGGACGGGCACTGCCGAGCCGGGCCCCGCCTCCGCTCGGCGGTGCCCGTCGCCCGGCGGTACGCCTCAGGCCGTGTCCGCCGCCTGCCAGATCGTGGTGATGTTGCAGAACTCCCGGATTCCGTGCCCGGACAGCTCGCGCCCGAATCCGGAGCGCTTGACCCCGCCGAAGGGAAGGGCCGGGTGCGAGGCGGTCATGCCGTTGACGAAGATGCCGCCCGCTTCGAGGTCTCGCGCGACGTGCGCGACGTCCTCCTCGCTGCGCGTCCAGACGTTCGAGCTGAGCCCGAAGGGGGTGTCGTTGGCCCGTTCGACGGCCTCCTCCAGGCTCCCGACCCGGTACAGGGTGGCGACGGGCCCGAACGCCTCCTCCTGGTCGATGCGCATGGCCGGGGTGACGTCCGCGAGGACCGTCGGCTCGTAGAACCAGCCGTTCGGGTGCCGGGGCGGGCGCCGCCCTCCGCACAGGACCGTGGCGCCGTGCCGTACGGCATCGTCCACCAGCTGCTCCAGGTCCTCCCGGCCCGATGCGGTGGCCAGCGGGCCGACGTCGGTGGACTCCTCCATCGGGTCGCCCATCGTGAGCGCCGCCATGCCGGCCGTGAAGCGCTCCGCGAACTCGTCGTGGACGTCGGTGTGGACGATGAAGCGCTTGGCGGCGATGCAGGACTGCCCGTTGTTCTGCACGCGGGCGGTCACGGCGGTACGGGCTGCCTTGTCGATGTCGGCCGAGGGCATCACGATGTACGGATCGCTGCCGCCGAGCTCCAGGACCGTCTTCTTGACCTCGTCCCCGGCGACGGACGCCACCGCGCGCCCGGCGGGCTCGCTGCCCGTCAGGGTGGCCGCGGCCACCCTCGGGTCGCGCAGTACGTCCTCCACGGCGGCCGAGCCGATGAGCAGGGTCTGGAAGCACCCGCGGGGGAACCCGGCCCGGTGGAAGAGTTCGCCCAGGTAGAGCGCGGTCTGGGGGACGTTCGAGGCGTGCTTGAGCAGGCCCACGTTGCCGGCCATGAGCGCCGGTGCGGCGAACCGTACGACCTGCCAGAGGGGGAAGTTCCACGGCATGACGGCGAGGATCACCCCGAGCGGCCGGTAGGTCACCCGGACGGCGGACGCGCCCGCGTCGCGCACGTCGACGGCGGCGGGGTGCTCGTCGGCGAGGAGGGACTCCGCGCGGCCGGCGTACCAGCGCATGGACTTGGCGCATTTGCTGGCCTCGGCCCGGGCCGCCGCCAGCGGCTTGCCCATTTCCGTGGTCATCGTCCGCGCGATGTCCTCCGTCTCCGCCTCCAGGAGCGCGGCCGCACGGGTCAGCAGCTCGCTCCGTTCTGCGAACGCGCTGCGGCGGTACGTGGACGCCGCCCGGGCGGCGTCCGCCAGGCAGCGCTCGATGCCCGCGGCGTCGAGTTCGTCGAAGGTGCGCAGCGTCTGGCCGGTCGTGGGGTTCACGGTGGCGATGGGCATGGTCGGACCTTCCTGCAGGGGGCCGCCTCCCATCGACCCTGCCCCGCGCGCCGGAGCCGCGCAACGCGAGCGGGTCCGCCGGGTTCCCGGGGCGGGGTCTAGGCCATCACGTCCTCGCAGGCGGCGCAGACCCGGTCCGCGTACTGCGCGGGGTACCAGGCGGCGCCGGGGTCCGCGGACGGCGTCCACGAGGCCGTTTCCATGGCGAACGTGTCCCTGCCGCAGAAGGTCCTCGGCCCGGGGACCGATGTGGTTCCCGGGGCGGCCGGCGCCGCGTGCACGCGCAGGACGGACTCGTCCGCCTGGTCGACCTCGTACACGACCACATTCCCGCTCATACCTAGACGGTAGGCGGCTGGAGTGCGGCCCGCGCGTTCTGACGATTCATCAGGTCACTTGTCCCAGACTCTTGACTCTGCTGTGGGCAGTCGCGATTCTCGTCCCCACGCTTGCGCGGGCCATGACAAGTCACGCGCCGTTTCCACCGACCCCGAAGGCGTGAGTGATGACCATGACTGCACAGTCGCACCACAGGCACAGGCCCCTAGCGGTGCTGTCGTTGCTCCTCGCCGTGGTGGCCATGGTGCTCGGCCCCGCGGCCAGCTCCTCGGCCGACCCGGGCTGGTGGAACCCGGTCGCACGCCCCGCGCCCGACTCCGGGATCAACGTGACGGGCGAACCCTTCCAGGGGACCGACGCACAGGGCCGGGTGCGCGGCTTCGTCGACGCGCACGACCACCTGATGTCCAACGAGGGCTTCGGCGGCCGGCTCATCTGCGGCAAGCCGTTCTCCGAACAGGGCATCACCGACGCGCTCAAGGACTGCCCCGAGCACTACCCCGACGGCACGCTCGCGATCTTCGACTTCATCACCAAGGGCGGCGACGGCAAGCACGACCCGAACGGCTGGCCGACCTTCAAGGACTGGCCCGCCCACGACTCGCTGACCCACCAGCAGAACTACTACGCCTGGGTCGAGCGGGCCTGGCGCGGCGGCCAGCGGGTGCTCGTCAACGACCTCGTCACCAACGGGGTGATCTGCTCGGTCTACTTCTTCAAGGACCGCGGCTGCGACGAGATGACCGCCATCCGCCTGGAGGCGCAGAAGTCGTACGACATGCAGGCCTACATCGACAAGATGTACGGCGGCCCGGGCAAGGGCTGGTTCCGGATCGTCACCGACTCCGCGCAGGCCCGCGAGGTCGTCAAGCAGGGCAAGCTGGCCGTCGTCCTCGGCGTCGAGACCTCCGAGCCGTTCGGCTGCAAGCAGATCCTGGACATCGCGCAGTGCAGCAAGGCCGACATCGACCGCGGCCTCGACGAGCTGTACAAGCTGGGCGTGCGCAGCATGTTCCTGTGCCACAAGTTCGACAACGCCCTGTGCGGGGTCCGCTTCGACCAGGGCGCCCTCGGTACGGCGATCAACGTGGGCCAGTTCCTGTCGACCGGCACCTTCTGGAAGACGGAGAAGTGCGCCGGCCCGCAGCACGACAACCCCATCGGCCTCGCGCCGGCCGCCTCGGCGGAGAAGCAGCTCCCGGCGGGCGTCGCGGTCCCCTCGTACGCGGCCGACGCGCAGTGCAACACCCGCGGTCTCACCGAGCTCGGCGACTACGCGGTGCGCGGCATGATGAAACGCAAGATGATGCTGGAGATCGACCACATGAGCGTCAAGGCCGCGGGCCAGGCCTTCGACATCCTGGAGTCCGAGTCGTACCCCGGCGTGATCTCCTCGCACAGCTGGATGGACATGGACTGGACCGAGCGGGTGTACCGCCTCGGCGGGTTCGTCGCCCAGTACATGGGCGGCGCGGAGGGATTCAGCGCGGAGGCCAAGCGGACCAACGCGCTGCGCGACAAGTACAACGTCGGCTACGGCTTCGGAACCGACATGAACGGCGTCGGCGGCTGGCCCGGCCCGCGCGGGGCCGACACCCCGAACCCGGTGCGCTACCCCTTCCGCAGCACCGACGGCGGCTCGGTCATCGACCGGCAGACGACCGGCGTGCGCACCTGGGACCTCAACACCGACGGCGCCGCGCACTACGGCCTGGTCCCCGACTGGATCGAGGACATCCGCAACGTCGGCGGCCAGGACGTCGTCGACGACCTGTTCAAGGGTGCCGAGTCCTACCTGACCACCTGGGGCTCGTCCGAGAAGCACAAGGCCGGGGTGAACCTCGCCGCCGGCTCCGCCACCTCGGCCTCGTCCGCCGAGTGGAACCCGTTCACCAGCTACGCACCCGGCCGGGCCGTGGACGGCAGCACGGGCACCCGCTGGGCCAGCGACTGGAGCGACGACCAGTGGCTCCAGGTCGACCTCGGGGCGGCGAGCCTGGTCAAGCGCGTCACCCTCGACTGGGAGCGCGCGTACGGGAAGTCGTACCGCATCGAGCTCTCGGCCGACGGCACGAACTGGCAGACCGCGTGGTCCACGACCACCGGTGACGGCGGCCTGGACACGGCGCTGTTCGCCGGCACCCCCGCCCGCTACGTACGGGTCCACGGGCTGGGGCGCGGCACCCAATGGGGCTACTCCCTGTACGAGGTCGGCGTGTACAGCAGCTGACCGCACGGAACCGGAAGGAACCCCATGGCACGGATGGCCTCGGCGGAGCGGCGCCGACAGCTGACCGAAGCGGCCATCCGTGCCATGACCCGGGACGGCGTCGCCCGGACGACGACCCGGTCCATCGCCGCCGAGGCCGGCGTGTCCCTGAGCGTCTTCCACTACTGCTTCGACTCCAAGCAGGTCCTGCTCGAATCGGTCATCGAGACGATCACCGCCCACTACATCACCGTGGTGAAGGAGGCGATCCAGCCGAAGGCCACCCTCCGGGAGACCGTCCGGGCCGGGTTCCAGGCGTACTGGGACCACGTGGCGGCCAACCCGGGCGAGCACATGCTCACCTACGAGCTCACCCAGTACGCGCTGCGCCAGCCGGGCTTCGAGCACCTGGCCCGGCGGCAGTACGAGCTGTACGCCGAGACCTACACCGGACTCGTCGAACAGCTGCGCCACACCATGGGCTTCGAACTGCGCATCCCGGTCCCCGCGCTGGCCCGCTACCTGGCGGCCATGACCGACGGGCTGACGCTGAGCCTGCTGGTCCTCGGCCAGGACGCGGCCTCGGCGGACATCCTCGACACGCTCACCGACCACGTCGCCGGCCTCGTCGGCGACCACGCCCCGCAGGACATCCTCTAGCTCTCGTCCGGAACGTGGATGTCCAGGGCGCAGATGTCGTCCCGGTGCCCCTGGCGCCGGGCGGCCAGGGTGCGGGCGAGGGTTTCGCCCCGGCCCTCCTCCAGGAGCCGCCGGGCGGTCCCGGCGAGCCGGGCGAGTCCCTCGTCGAGGTCCTCCCCCGGTTCCTCGACGAGCCCGTCGGTGTAGAGCACGAGGTGGTCGCCGGGTTCCAGGCCGAGGGTGCTCTGCGCGTAGACGGAGTCGAAGCCGGCCCCGAGGAGGCTGCCCGTCGGCAGGGGGAGGAACCTCGCCTCGCCGCCGCGGATCAGCAGGGGCGGCAGGTGCCCGGCCCGTACCCAGGTCAGGCGGCGGTCCCAGGGCTGGTAGCGGCCCATGATCATGGTGGCGGTGGCCCCGTAGGTGTCCCTGGCGGTGTGCAGCAGGAGGGTGTTGAGCCTGCTCAGTACGTCGGGCAGCGCCGAGCCGGTGACGGCCATGCCCTTGGCGGTGAAGCGGAGCTGGGCCATGGTGGCGACGGCGTCCAGGCCGTGGCCGGCGACGTCGCCGACGACGAAGAGCGCGCTCCTGTCGGGGAGTTCGATGGCGCTGTACCAGTCACCGCCGACGTTGACCCCGCTCTCGGAGGGTACGTAGGCGACGTCGATGCACAGGCCGGCGAGCTCCAGGGACTGCTCGGGGATGGGCAGCAGCGCGTGCTGGAGCCGGGCGGCGAGGGTGCGTTCGGCCTGCAACATGCCGCGCTCCACGAGGACGGCGCGCTCGCTCTCGCGCAGGGCCAGTTCGATGTCCCGCAACGCGGTGACGTTCTGGAAGAAGCCGTGCACCTCGACCGGGGTGCCGTCCGCGTCGGTCTGCGCCTCGGCGAAGATCCGCAGGTGCCGTACCCCGTCGGTGGTGGTGACGCGGAACGGCAGGTCTACCGGGGCTCCGTCGCGCAGCAGCCGCTTCACGGCCGCGCCCAGCCGCGCGAGGTCGTCGGGTACGACGTGCCGGGGCAGTTCCTTCAGCCCGATCGGACCCAGCGCGGGATCTCGGTCGAAGATCGCGTAGACCTGCTCGGACCAGGTGATGGTGTTCGTCGCCAGATGCCAGGCGGCCCATCCGAGGTTGCCCAGGCGCTGCATGTCGTCCAGCCGGCGGGCCTCGCGCTCGCTGGAGTCGTGGCGGACCCAGGAGACGACCAGGCGGGCCCCCAGCCGGGTGGCCCGGACGGAGTAGGTGGACTGCCGGGGAACTCCGGCGGTGACCTCCTCGTAGACGAAGGGCTCACCTTCGTAGACGGTTCCGGTGCTCAGCGTGTCCAGGTAGCCCTCCCACAGGGCCGTTCCCGCCACCGTGGGGTAGGTCTCCAGGATGCGGCGGCCCACGAGCTCCTTGCCCCGCCGTCCGGCCACGTCGACCGATTCCGGCGCCGCCGCGTCGATCCGGTAGTCCTCCACCTCTCCCGTCCCGGAGCGCAGTGGGGTGAGCAGTACCGCGGTTTCGGACATCGCGTCCAGGATCCGCTGGACGGCTTCCACCTCGCCCGGCTCGCCGGGGTCCGGCGGGCGCCCGATGTGGCGCAGGGGGGCCGCGCACAGCCGTACGGCACGGAGCAGCAGGGCCCGGGTGTCGGCGTCGAAGGGGGTCTGCCGGGTCCGGAAGAACCCGATGGCGGCCGTCACCGGGCGGTGGCCGGGTACCGGGAGCCAGGCGCGCGTCGGCCACAGACCGGGTGGATCGCCGATGAGGTGGTAGCGGATGCCGTCCCGCGCCGGATCCTCGAGCCAGAGCGGCTGCCCGCCGTCGATGGCCTCCAGGGCGGCCAATCCGCTCAGCGGCGGGACATGGTGCCACTGCGCGGCCAGTTCGTCGCCGACGCCGGCGTGTCCGGCCAGTTCCAGGCTCCCGGCGGGCGCCACGGCGTAGATCATCACGCCGTCCACACCTGCGGGGTCGGCGAGTGCGGACCGCAGCAGCCCGGCGACGTCGTCGGGGCCGTGCGCACCGGCCAGGCCGTCGGCCAGCCGGGCCAGGACCGCCCGGTGCCCGGCGCCGCCGTGGCCCGCGGCGGAGTGGCGGTCCGTGCCCGAAGCCGGGGGGCCCGGCTCGGAGGACGGGCAGGCCTGCGCGGCGGGGACGGGGGGCGACGCTGGACCGGCGGGGATCCGGCCCAGCGTGATCCAGCACTCCTCCATGAGCGTCCGCTGCCCCTGCGCGGCGCGGCGCAGCAGCGTCTCGTACGCCACGTCCTCCGACAGGCCCTCCAGGGCCATCAGCACGCCCTTGGCGCGCTCCAGGACGGCCGTGGTCGAAGCGAGACCCTCCAGGCCCACGACTTCCGCGCGCAGCTTGGCCACGACCCTGGCCAGTGCGAGCACCTCGGGCACGGCGCCGTCGCCCGGAGGCGCGGTATCGCTCGTCATGCTCCGAGCATGTCACGACTCGGGGCCCGTCACGGGCCGGAACCCATGACGGGCTGGGGGCCGAAGGGTCAGCCCGCGAGGGGGGCGGCGGCTGCCGTGCCCACCACGAGGCTGTCGACGACCCCCCGCAGGCTGCCCGTGCGTCTCAGGGCCGCCCGCTGACGGCTCGCGCCGGTGCCCTGGCGGCGCAGGTCGTCCCACAGGGATTCCACGGCGTACAGGTCACCGGCCGCCGCGAGCCCGGGTGCGGCGCGCTCCAGCAGCCGCTCGACGAGCAGGGCGGCGGGCCGTTCCAGGCCGCTCACCGGGTCGAGGCCCAGTCCGTCGATGCCGTGCTCCGCGGCCATCTCGTGGGCCCTGCGCAGCGTGGCCGTCGCGGGTTGGGGCGGCGGCACGTCGGCGTCCGCTTCGGCGAGGAGCGTCCCGGCGAGACCGCGTACGAGTGCGGCCAGCAGGACGACCGTGTCCACGTCGGCGTTGACGTCGGCGATCCGGAACTCCAGCGTCGGCACGTGCTCGGAGGGCCGGGCGTACCAATAGAGCATGCGGCGGTCGAGCAGCACTCCGGAGCCGACCATGCCGTCGACGTATTCCAGGTACCGGGGCTCGTCCAGCAGCGGGGGCGGTCCCACGGTGGGCCAGGCGGAGAAGGCGACCGACCGCCAGCTGTCGAAGCCCGTGTCACGGCCGCATTCGACGGGGGAATTCCCGGTCAGCGACTGGAGCACCGGCAGCCAGGGGCGTATGTGGTTCGAGAGGGCCAGCGCGCGCTTGCGGTCCAGGGCGCCGACGTGCACGTGGCATCCGCAGACCATGCGGGAGGGGCCGACGAGGGAGGCGAACCGGCGGGCCATGCGACGGTAGCGTTCGTTGTCGGTGACCGTCAGCGGCTCCTGCGGAGCGATCACCGGGACCCCCGAGGCCACCAGCAGGCAGCCCACCTCGCTCGCGCTCGGTGCGACGGTCCCCCGCAGCCGTACCAACTGCTCGCGCAGGTCCGCGCGGTCGGCGGTCGGCACGGTGCAGACCTCCACCTGCGCGTTGTAGAACTCCGCCTGGACCTGCTCGCCCATCAGGCCCTCGAGGGCGCTGATCACCTTGGGCGCGCGGTTCACCGGCGCCCTGCTGACCCGGTCGACCAGCAGGTACTCCTCCTCGACACCCATGGTCAGAACGTCCATCGGCTCTCCTGTTCAGAAAGTACCCGGCGCCTACTCCTGCCTCCCCTCGCTTCATCGTCCCAGTACACCTTCCGATCGGCCCGCCCGCACATGAGCGGCCCTCGGCCGGGCAGGGGCAGGGGGCAGCGCAGAGGCCGTACGGACAGCGAGTACGGCCGAAACCCGAGGTGAGCCGTATGGACTGGTCGAGCGAACCGGAGCCCGAGGGCCCCGGTCCCACCCCCGAGAGCCCCGATCCGGTACCCCGCGATCCGCAGCCGCCCCCGGCTCCCGGCCGCCCGGCTCCGGGCGCGCCGCCTCCCGACGAGCCGCCGGCGGTCCCGGAACCCCCTGACTGAAGGAGATGAACCCGGTGCGCATCGCCTTTCTCATGGCGCCCGAAGGCGTCGAGGAGATCGAACTCACCGAGCCCTGGAAAGCCGCACTGGCGGCGGGCTGGAACCCTCAGCTGGTCTCCACGAGAGCCGGCCGGATCCGCGCCTACCACCATCTCGAAAAGGCGGGAACCTACCCCGTCGACCACGTCCTCGCCGGGGACACGTCGGACGCCTTCGACGCGCTCGTCCTGCCCGGCGGGGTCGCCAACCCGGACGCCCTGCGACTGAACGCGCGGGCCGTCGCCTTCACGCGCAGCTTCTTCGAGGCCGGAAAGCCCGTCGCCGCGATCTGCCACGCCCCGTGGACCCTGGTGGAGGCCGACGTCGTACGGGGCCGCACGCTCACCTCGTGGCCGAGCCTGGCGACCGACATCCGCAACGCGGGCGGCACCTGGGTGGACGAGGAGGTGCACGTCTGCCGCGAGGCGCCGGGCACGCTGATCACCAGCCGCAAGCCGGGTGACCTGGACGTCTTCTGCGCCACGTTCGTCAAGGAGTTCGGCGCCGGCTGGCCGGTCTTCGTGCGGCCCGCGGACGCTGAGCCTGCCTCGGCCCGCGACGCCTGACCGGCGAAGAGAGACCGGCCCCGCGCACCGCCGCGGGGGCGGTGCGCGGGGCCGGGTGCCGGTCGGTCAGGACAGGTACAGCAGCGCGCTCAGGACCTCGTGCAGGACGGCTTCGGGATCGGCCACGGCTTCCGCCGAGCGCCAGGCCACGAAGCCGTCAGGGCGTACGACGACCGCCCCGGTCTTCGTCGTGCCGTGGACCTCAGCCCAGTCGGCGCCCTCCTCCGTGGCCAGGTCGGCCTCGGGGCTGGTGCCGATCGCGTACGCGTCCAGGCCCACGCCCAGCTGCCCGGCGGCGGACCGCGCCGCCGCCCGCCAGGGGGTGCCCTCGGAGCTGAGCAGCACGAACGACCGCTCGTAGAGGTCCACCGTGGACGTCCGCCCGCCGGGCCCCCGCAGCCACATGTGCGGCGCGCGCGTGCCCGGCTCGCCGGTCAGCCGCATCCGTTCGGGCACGACGGGCAGTTCCGGGTCGGTGCCCAGGACGGCGCCCAGGTTGTAGCGGTAGCCCATGGCGACGGAGAGGACCCCGCCCCCTGGCCGGCCGCCGCCGCGCGGCGCCGGGGCGGCCTCGGGTTCGTACCCCGGGTGGCTGTGTTCCGCCGAGCGGGCCGAGGCGCGCTCGCTCGTCGCCCTGGCGACGGGCAGCCGCTCGGCCTCGTAGGTCTGCAGCAGTCGCGGACCCGCCGAGCCGTTCAGCACGGCGGCGAGCTTCCAGGCGAGGTTGTGGGCGTCCTGGATCCCGGTGTTCGAGCCGAACGCCCCGGTGGGGGACATCTCGTGGGCGGAGTCGCCCGCGAGGAAGACCCGCCCGGTCCCGTACCGTTCGGCGACGCGCTCGGCGGCGTGCCACGGGGCCTTCCCGGTGATCTCGATGTCCAGGTCGGGCGCGCCGACGGCCCGCCGGATGTGCTCGGCGCAGCGCTCGTCGGTGAAGTCGTCGATCGTCTCGCCCCGGTCGGGGTGCCAGGGCGCGTGGAAGACCCACCGCTCGCGGTTGTCGACGGGGAGCAGGGCCCCGTCCGCGCCGGGCTTGGTCAGGTAGCACACGATGAAGCGCCGCTCGCCGACCACTTCCGCGAGTCCGCGGGACCGGAAGGTGACGCTCACGTTGTGGAACAGGTCGCCGTGGCCGCTCTGGCCGATGCCGAGCTGCTCCCGGACGGGGCTGCGCGGCCCGTCCGCGGCGACGAGGTAGTCGGCGCGGACGGTGCTGTGCTCCCCGGTTTCCCGGTTCTTCACGATCGCGGTCACACCGGTGTCGTCGGGGTCGAAGGAGAGGAGTTCGGTGGAGAACCGCAGGTCCGCCCCGAGCTCGGGGGTCACCGACATCAGCACCGGCTCGATGTCGTTCTGGCTGCACAGGCACCACGCCGCCGGGCTGAATCGGGCGAGCGCACCCCCCGGGTCGATCTCTTCGAACAGCCACTCCAGGTCGTCACCGGTCAGCGAGCCGCCCTGCATGATGCCGTGATTGTCCGCCAGGACCGAGGCGGCCTCACGGATCCGGTCCTCCACGCCGGCGACTCGGAACAGCTCCATGGTCCGTACGTTGATCCCGCGTCCGCGCGGGTGCATCGAGGTGCCCGCATGCTTCTCGACCAGCATGTGCCTGATGCCGTGCCGGCCCAGAAATAGCGAGGTGCACAGGCCCACCAGCGAGCCGCCCACGATGAGGACCGGGACGCGGTGGTCGACGTTTTCCTTCATGGCACTTCTCATGCCCTGCGCGAGGGGCGTTCCCTCGCCCGTTCACCCGCATGGATCTCTCCTCTCGCGCCGATGGCAGTACCGGACCACGATCGGTTCGGGTGGCGCCGCCCCGTGGCGACCGCGATGTCTCGAAGGAGTGTGAACGATGACGACCTTGTCGGAACGGATATCCCAGTCCGCCTTCGACGGCGCGAGGCTTCGCGTCGTGCTGCTGCTGGACCTGTACGACGGGGCTCAGAATCAGTTCCTGGAGGTCTACGAGCACATGCGTCGGCAGGTGTCGTCCGTCCCCGGACACATCAGCGACGAGTTGTGCCAGTCCATCGAGAACCCCTCGCAGTGGCTCATCACCAGCGAATGGGAGAGCGCACCGCGCTTCCTGTCCTGGCTGAACAGCGAGGAGCACGTCGCGATGGTCAAGCCGCTGCACGACTGCGTGCGCGACACCCGCTCGCTGCGGTTCAACGTGCTGCGGAAGACCAGCAGGTCCTCCGTACCGGACAGACCGGCCGAACCGGGCCCGATCGCCTCCGCTCCCCGGCGGGGGGACGGCGTCGTGCGCCATGCGCTCACCTTCACCGTGAAGCCTGGCAGCGAGGCCGTCGTCGCCGAGCTGCTGGCGGGGTACTGCTCCCCGCAGGCCCAGGTGGACGAGAAGACCAGGCTGCGCCGTACGTCCCTCTTCATGCACGGGAACCGGGTCGTACGGGCCGTCGAGGTGGAGGGCGACCTCCTGGCAGCCTTGCGCCATGTGGCCGGACAGCCCGAGGTCAGGGCCCTGGAGGCAGCCCTCAATCCGTACCTGGAGCAGGACCGGGACCTCAGCGACCCCGGATCCGCCCGGATGTTCTTCACCCGGGCGGCGCTCCCCGCGGTGCACCACGTGTCGTCCGGTGGGCCAGAGCCCGAAGACGTGCGGCGGCGCGCGCTGTTCTATCCCGCCAAGGACGGGTGCGGCATGGCACTCGCGCGGCTGCTGGCCGGACAGGACGAGGCCGCCGTGGGCGATCCCGCGAGCCCCATCGTGGCCAGCACCGTCTTCCAGCGCGACGACTTCGTCGTCCGGCTGCTCGACATGCACGGCAAGCTCGACGCCCGGCCAGCTCTGGCGGCCGGTGTCGAGGGCGACCACAAGGCGGCCGTGCTCGCCCGGCTGCTCGACAGCGCCACGGACGGTGTCCCCACGACCGACGAGGAGATCTCCCAGTTCCTGGAACGTTCCGAAATGAGTCTGATCACCGACCGGCGTCCGCCGGCGCGAGCTTGAGGAGAGGTCTGTCATGACCGCTCGACTGACGATGGAAGAACTGGCCGCTCTGATGCACAAGGGCGCGGGCCTCACCGTCGATCCCGCCGAGATGGCGAGCCGTCCCGAGGCGGCCTTCGACGAGTGGGGGCTCGATTCCCTGGGGCTGCTCGGCATCGTCGGGGAGCTGGAGAACCGGCACGGACGGCCCCTGCCCCCCGACGCGGACCGGTGCAGGTCGCCGCGCGAGTTCCTGGACCTCGTCAACAACGCGCTGATGACCGGCGCGTGACGCGGGCGTCCGTCGCGATCAGCAGAACCCGCGCCCCCGGGACCGGCTCCGTGCCGGTCCCGGGGGCGCCGGTGTGAGAGCCGCTGTCACCCGGGGACGGTGCACTCGAACGCGTGCAGGTACGGGTTGACCGGCCGGATCTCGCCGACCTCCAGGCCGGCGTCCGCCATCCGCGTGACGAGGCTGTTCTTGGTGTGCTTCGCACCGCCCACGTTGAGCAGCAGCATCAGGTCCATGGCGGTGGTGAACTTCATGGACGGGGTGTCGTCCACCAGGTTCTCGATGATGACGACCCTGGCTCCGGGGCGGGCCGCCGCGATGACGTTGTGCAGGGTCCTGCGGGTGCTGTCGTCGTCCCACTCCAGGATGTTCTTGATGATGTACAGGTCGGCCTCCACCGGGATCGCCTCACGGCAGTCGCCGGGGAGGATCGCGGTCCGCTCGGCGAGCGGACCGCCCTCGCGCAGCCGGGGATCCGCCTTCGCCGCCACTCCCGGCAGGTCGAGCAGGACCCCTCGTACGGACGGGTGCTTCTCCAGCAGGCTCGCCAGTACGTGGCCCTGGCCGCCGCCGATGTCCGCGACCACCGAGACCCCGGTGAGGTCGAGGAGTTCCGCGACGTCCAGCGCCGACTGCATGCTGGAGGTCGTCATGGCCCGGTTGAACACGTGGGCGGACTCGTGCGCGTCCTGGTGCAGGTAGTCGAAGAAGCCCTTGCCGAACAGGTCGTGGAAGACGCTCCCGCCGGAGCGCACCGCCTCGTCGAGCAGGGGCCAGGCCTGCCAGGTCCAGGGCTCCGTGCACCACAGGGAGATGTAGCGCAGGCTGTGCGGATCGTCCTCGCGCAGCAGGCGTGACATCTCCGTGTGGACGAACGTCCCGTCCTGGGTCTCCGCGAAGACTCCGTAGCAGGACAGGGCCCGGAGCAGCCGGTGCAGCGGCTTGGGTTCGCAGTCCAGCGCCGCGGCCAGCTCGGCGGCGGTGGCGGGCGTCTCCCCGAGCTCGTCGGCGACGCCGAGACGGGCCGCCGCGCGCACGGCGGCGGCGATCGCCGCGCCGAAGACGAGCTCGCGCAGCCTCATCGCCGTCTGGGGGGCGGGGGCTGCCGCGGGAGCGGCGGTGGGGGTGGGGGTGGTGCTTACCGTGGTCATACGGCCTCGATTCCACTGATGATCGGGATCACGGGTCAGCACATCCCCGCGGGCTGGGAGGTCCCGCAGCGGTTGCCGACGAACGTGTTGCCGGACCCCGTCCCCTGGTTGGCCAGGTCCGCCGGCTGGTTGCCCCGTACGTCGTTGTCCTTGATGACGTTGTCGGTGTTCTGGGCGCCCACGAAGCTCTTGAACAGGAGGATTCCGCCGGACAGCGGCGAGGAGCCGACGTTGCCGCGGATGGAGTTCGAACGGATGACCGTCTCCTCGGCTCCGGTGAGGACGATGCCCACGCCCTGGATGTCCGGGAGGCGGGTGTTGCCCTTGCAGAACTTGTTGTTCTCGTAGATCCAGTTGCCCCGGATGACCATGGCGCCGGCGCCCGGCTCGCCCTCGTCGCCGACGACGAAGATCCCGCCGCAGTTGCCCGTCACGATGTTGTCGCTGACGGAGAGGTTCCGCACCCGCCTGACCGTGACCCCGATGCGGTTCCCGGTCAGCGTGTTGTCGCGGATCACGGCACCGCCGGTGTCGGTGGCGCCGCCCTCGCGGTCGATGGTGTTGGCGACGAAGATGCCGGACTCCGCGTTGTCACGCGCGGTGTTGTGCCGGAACACCCCCCGGGTGGACCGCTCCTGGGCGATGCCCCAGGTGCCGTTCCTCTCGGCGATCACCCCTTCGACCTTCAACCGGTCGGTACGGGTCGCCCAGATACCGCTCTTCCTGAACCCCGTCAGCGTCAGCGACCGGATGCTCACCCGGTCCACGGTCTTCTCCGCGGCTCCTATGACGCAGATACCGTTGCCGCTCTGCGCGCAGGGGTTCTCGGCGCGCGCGGGCGCGGCCGGAGGCATGATCACGGTCCCCGGCCCCGACCCGCGCAGGCTCAGGGGCTTCGTGATGTTCACGCTCTCGTGGTAGGTGCCGGGGAGCACGCGGATGCGGTCTCCCGGCAGTGCGGCATCCACCGCTTCCTGGATCGATTCGCCCGGATGCACCGTGCGCGTGGCCGCCTCGGCGGGCGGGGCCGCCACGCCGAGGCCTGCGGCCATGACGACTGAGATGCATGCGAGGACCGTGAGCTGTCGATTCGTCACAATGCCGAAGTTATGGGCGATCCGGGCAAATCGCCACAATGCACAAGCGGAAGAAGACAACCCGTGGGCAAACGGCCTCTTTTTGAGGTCCGGACGAGTGGCCGCCCGCGCGTCGCCTTGGCGCCCCGCGACCCGCCGGCGACCCGCCCGCGGAACGCCCCGCCCGGGCCACCCGGGACGCGGGGGTTGACCTCCGGCACGCGGCCCGGCTGGTCGCCGGGGGTTTCCCGGGCACTCCCCCGACGGGCAACGGGAAACCCGTCGACCCCGGCGCGCGGCGCCCGCAGGCTGGAACCGTCCGCACCAGGCACGACCCCAAGGGGAAATCATGCGCAAGATGTTCCGCGGCGCCGCCGCGCTCGCCACCGCAGCCGCCGCCGTGATCGCGCTCAGCGGTACCTCCCTGGCCCAGCCGGCCGACGCGTGGGCGGGCTGCCCGGACGGGGCGGTCTGCATCTACCCCCAGAACCAGAACCCCGCCGTCAAGCCGACCCACGTCTTCTACAGCTACGGTGCGCACAATCTGAGCAACCAGCACGGGAACCACTGGGTGCTCAACAACCAGTACGACGGTGCGACCGCAAACCTGTGCACCGGCAGCAACGGCGGTGGCTGCGGCAGCCCGATCGCCGCCAAGACCGGTGTCTACGCCGACCTGACGCCCGTCAACTCGATCCGCCTCAACCGGGCGTAATCGGTCCGACCCCGGCTGTAGCCTGGGCAGTGCCATCTCACTGCCTGGGCACGCCATGGGGGATGTCTTGGGGGATCCGGACCGCCGACGGAAATCCGATCACCAGCACGAATCGTCCGACGACGACACCACACCGCCCTTTCCCGCACAGCTGCGACGTCTGCGTGTGCAACGCGGTCTGTCACTCGCCGACATGGCCCGCCGGACGCACTACAGCAAGGGCTATCTGAGCAAGATCGAGACCGGCTCGAAGCGGGTGACCGCCGACGTGGCGCGCCGCTGCGACGAGGTACTGGGGGCGGGGGGCGAACTGCTGCGGATGGTACGGGAGACAGGACCGCCCGGCCCCGGCACCGATGCCGGGGCCGGGACGGGGACGGAGACCGGGCAGCAGTCGGACGGCGAGTGCCCCTACCGCGGCCTGTCGGCCTTCACCGCGCGGGACGCGGAGTGGTTCTTCGGCCGGGAACGGGCGACGGCCGAGCTGGTCGAGCGGGTCTTCGAACGCGTCGGCAGTGGGCCGCTGATGCTGGTCGCCCCGTCGGGCGCCGGCAAGTCCTCCCTGCTGAACGCCGGTCTCGTACCGGCTCTGCGGCGCCGGGGCGGGTTCCCGATGCCCGGCGCCGCCGGATGGCCGGTGGTGCGGTTCACTCCCACCGCGCATCCGCTGGAGGAGCTGCTGGACCGGACCGCGAAGGTCCTGGGCAGCGATCCCGGCATCACCGCCCAGGAGCTGCGCGACCGGCCCCGGGTGCTGCTCGAAGCCGTCCGCCGGCTGTCGGACCCGGGCCGCCGCCTTCCGCCCGTCCGGCTCGTGCTGATCATCGATCAGTTCGAGGAGCTGTTCACCCTCTGCTCCGGTGAGGAGGAGCGGCACGCCTTCGTACGGGTGCTGTCGGCCCTGTCCACCGCGGGGCCAGCGGGGGCCGGCCCGGATCCCGCCGTGGTGGTGCTCGGCGTACGGGCGGACTTCTCCGGGAGCTGTCTGGACGTGCCGGAGCTGGCCACGGTCTTCACGGCGGGGCTGTTCGTACTGCCCCCGATGACCCTTGCGGAGCTGCGGGAATCGATCACGCGTCCGGCGGAACTCGCCGGGGTCACCCTCGAACCGGGCCTGGTCCCCCTGCTGCTGCGCGACGCCGGTCTGCGCGAGGACACCCCCGGCCACACCCCCTCCGGCGCACTGCCGCTGGTCTCGCACGCGCTGATGGCCACCTGGCAGCGACGCCGGGGCGCCACCCTGACCGTCGCCGGGTACGAGCGGACCGGCGGCATCCAGGGCGCGATCGCGCGGACCGCCGAGACCGTCTTCGCCCGCCTGTACACGGACGAGCAGCGGACGATCCGCCGCGTGCTGGTGCGCCTGGTCCACGTCGCCGACGGCACGGGCGCCACCCGCCGCCGGATGAACCGCGCCGCCCTGATGGAACAGCTGGTCGACGCCGACCGGGCCGCGGCGGCGCTCGACACCTTCGTCCGGGCCCGGCTGATCACCATGGACAGCGACACCGTCGAGATCACCCACGAGGCCCTGCTGCACGCCTGGCCGCGGCTGCGCGGCTGGATCAACGCCGACCGGGCGGGCCTGCTGATCCACCAGCAGCTGTCCCACGCCGCCGCCGAATGGGAGCGCGAGGACCGCGATCCGTCGGCCCTCTACCGCGGGACCCGGCTGGACACCGCCCGCGCGTGGGCCGACGAGCTCGACGGTCGCAGCGGGCTCGGGCCGCTGGAGGAGGCCTTCCTGCGGGCGAGCCGGGCCGCGGAGGCCGGCCGGGAGCGGCTGGCCCGGCGTCAGGTGCGCCTGCGGCAGTGGATGCTGGCCACGCTCGTGGTCCTGCTGGTCCTCGCCGTGGGCGCCGGCGGGCTGGCGTACGAGCAGCGCGCGGGTGCGCTCGGCCAGGAGCGCGTCGCCCGGTCCCGGGCGCTCGCCCTGCAGTCCGCGTCGCTGGCCGCGGGCCAGCCGGAGGCGTCGATACTGCTCGCCGGGGAGGCGTACCGGACGGCGGCGACCACCGAGGCGCGCGGAGCCCTGCTGAGCACCCAGGCCCAGCCGTTCATCGCCCGGCTCGGCGGGCACGGCGGGCCCGTGAACGCGGTGGCCTTCGCGCCGGGGAACGGCACGCTGGCGACGGCCGGTTCGGACGGGACGGTGACGCTGCGGCGGCTGGCCGACCGTCGTACGACGGCGGCCTTCACCATGGCCGGCCGGGTCCGCGCCGTCGCCTTCAGCCCCGACGGCCGGACGCTCGCGGCCGCCTCGACGGACGGTCCCGCGCGGCTCTGGGACATCGCGGGCGGCCGTACGGCGGCGGTCCTCCCGGCGAGCACCACCGGCGCCCGGGCGGTGGCCTTCGCCCCCGACGGGCTGACTCTGGCCGTCGGGTCCCCCGACGGGACCGTCCAGCTGTGGGAGGCCGCCGGGGAGCACCGGGCCGTGGCCGACCTCGACGGCCATACCGGCAGGGTCAACGCTCTGGCGTACGCGCCGGACGGCCGCACGCTGGTCTCGGCCGGCTCGGACCGGACCGTACGGCTGTGGGACCCGGTGGAGGCCCGCCCGCTGGCCGTCTTCGCCGGGCACACGGACGAGGTGCTGGGGGCGGCGTTCGCTCCGGACGGGCAGTCCGTCGCCACCGGGGGCGTCGACCGGACCGTACGGCTGTGGGACGTGGCGGGGCGCCGGATCACCGCGACGCTGACCGGGCACAGCGACGACGTCAACGGCGTGGCCTACACGCCGGACGGGACGACGGTCGTCAGCGCGGGCGGCGACGGGACGACCCGGCTGTGGGACGTGCGCGGCGGCCGGCTGACGGCGACGCTCGCCGGGCACACCGACTACGTGCTCGGGGTGGCGGTGGACTCCGCGGGCGCCGTGCTGGCCACCGCCGGGTTCGACCAGTCGGTGGTGCTGTGGGACCTGCGCGGCCCGGTGCTGGCGTCGCGTCCGTTCACGGAGGTCTGGCACGCCGTGTACAGCCCCGACGGCAGACTGCTGGCCACCGCGGAAGCGGATCACACGGTGCGCGTGTGGGACGTGGCGGAGCGACGGGTGGTGGCCGCGTTCGCGGGGCACACCGAGACGGTGTTCTCGGTGGCCTTCGCCCCCGACGGACGCACGCTGGCCTCGGCGGGCTCCGACGGCACCATCCGGCTGTGGGACGTGGCGGCTCGCGCACCGGCGGCCACCCTCGCCGGCCGGGGCGGGACCGTGTTCGCGGTGGCCTTCGCCCCCGACGGGCGCACGCTCGCCGCTGCCGGCGCGGACGGCACGGTGCGGCTGTGGGACGTCCCGGCACGCCGCCCGCTCGCGGTGCTCACCGGCCACACGGACTTCGTCAACGACGTGGTGTTCAGCCCCGACGGGCGCACCCTGGCGAGCGCCGGCGACGATCTGACCGTACGGCTGTGGGACCTCTCGGCGCACGCTGCGGGCGGAATCCCGGCTCCGGCCGTGCTCTCCGGCCATACGGGCGCGGTGCGGGGCGTGGCCTTCAGTCCGGACGGGCGGACCCTCGCCAGCAGCGGCAACGACGGGACGGTCCGCCTGTGGGACGTCCGCCGCCGGCGCTTCGAGGCGGCGCTCACGGGGCACACCGGCTCCGCGCGGGGCATCGCCTTCTCCCCCGACGGCCGGACCCTGGCCAGCAGCGGCAACGACCGTACGGTGCGGCTGTGGGACGTGGCCGGGCGCCGCCTCGTGGCCGCGCTGGCCGGCCATGCCAGCGCGGTGTGGGGGGTCTCCTTCTCGCCCGACGGGCGGACGGTGGCCAGCAGCAGCACCGACGGGACCGTGCGGCTGTGGAGCCTGGACGTCGGGGCCCGGCTCGCGGAGATCGACCGCTGCTGCCGCCACGGCTGAGGTCCCGGCGGCGGCGCCGGCCGCCAGGTGTGACGAAAGTCTGACGTGCCGCCGCGACCCCTGGTCTCCGGGGACCGGCGGTGGTCGAATCGGCGGGTGAGCACAGAAGAGCGCGCAGACCCCGACGGCCGGGGCACCCCGGTCGGGCGCCGGCTGGTCCTGGGGATGCTCGGCCTCGGCGCGGCCGGGCTCGTCACCGCCCCCTACCTCCAGCACGGCTTCGAGAGCGTCGCCGACAAGGACCCCACCGGGATCAGCGGGCTGCTGCCGAACGGCGGCGGGTTCCGCTACTACTCGGTCGCCTCGTCCGTTCCCGAGCGGGGCCCGGAGGACTACCGCCTCACGGTCGGCGGGCTCGTCGACCGCCCGGTGGAGTACACCCTCGACGCGCTGCGGGCGCTCCCGCAGACCCGGGTGGTCCGGGACGTGCAGTGCGTGACCGGCTGGCGGGTCCCGGGTACCGCTTTCGAGGGGGTGCCGCTCTCGCGGCTGCTCGACGCCGCCGGGGTACGACCCGAGGCCCGGGCCATCCGCTTCGACTGCTTCGACGGCACCTACACCGAGAGCCTCACCCTCCCGCAGGCCCGCCGCGACGACGTCCTGGTCGCCCTGCGGATGCAGGACCGGCCGCTGGGCCACAGCCACGGCGGACCGGTGCGGCTGTACGTCGCCCCGATGTACTTCTACAAGTCGGCCAAGTGGCTCTCCGGGATCACCCTCACCGAGAAGGTCGAGCCGGGCTACTGGGAGCTCCTGGGCTACGACGTCGACGCGTGGGTCGGCCGCTCGAACGGACGTGACGATGCCCCCACCGTCTGAACGGGCCGCGCGCGTGCGCCGCTTCAGCCGCGCCGAGCGCCTGGTCCACCGGTCCACGGCCGCGCTCGCCCTGGTGTGCGTGGCGGGCGCCGCCTGCCTCTACCTGCCGCCGCTCGCCGAACTGGTGGGCCGCCGGCACCTGGTCGTCACCGTGCACGAGTGGTCCGGGCTGCTGCTCCCGCTGCCCTTCCTGCTGGGCCTCGCCTCCCCCGCCTTCCGCGCCGACCTGCGCCGGCTGAACCGCTTCGGGCCGCACGACCGCCAGTGGCTGCGGGCCGCGCTGCGCCGGGACCGCACGGGGCCGCGGCCCGCCGGGAAGTTCAACGCCGGGCAGAAGGTGTACGCGGGCTGGCTGGCCGGGGCGGTCCTGGTGATGCTCGGCACCGGGCTCCTGATGTGGTTCACCGGCCTCGCCCCGCTGGTCTGGCGGACCGCCGCCACCTTCGTCCACGACTGGCTGGCCCTGGCCCTCGGCATCGTGCTCGCCGGGCACATCGGCAAGGCCCTGGCCGATCCGGAGGCTCGGCGCGGCATGCGCACGGGCTCGGTCGGGCGGTCGTGGGCCGCGCGCGAGCACCCGCTGTGGCGGCCCGAGGAGTGAGCCCCCGCCGTGACGACGGGGGCTCGGCTCCCCGGGGAGGGCCTGGGCCGAGGCGATCGTCCGGCCGGGATCAGCCGCCGTCGCGGACCGCGACGATGCCGTTGAAGACGCCGACGTACGCGGTACCGTCGGGCCCGAGGGTGATCGGGGCCCAGTTGTTGTCGTACAGCGCGCCGGTGCCCGTCAGCTGCCGCCAGCGGCGCTCGCCGGTACGGAAGTCCACCGCGGTGAGGTACCAGGCGTCGATGCCCCAGAAGCTGGGCTCCTTCTCGTAGAAGTAGAGCAGCCCGTTCCCGGTGGAGAGCTTCGGGACGACGGAGGGCGAGCGGATCGCGCTCTCCCACACCGTGTCGCAGCCGCTGCCGTCGGCGCGGACGTCGATGCGGGCCACCCCGCCGACGACGGACTTGCCCAGCAGCAGGGTCGTGGGGTTCTCGTAGCCGTAGTTGTTCTCGACGACGATGCTGTTGCCCCAGGTGATCAGGGAGTTGTCTGTGGTCGAGGCGCCGGGGCCGAACACCGGCACCTTGCAGACCAGCCGCCGGTCCGCGGGCACGTCCACGCCCCGCTTGTAGACCAGGACGTTCATCCGGTCGTCGGCGTTGTCGGTGATCGCGACGTAGCCGTTGCCGAAGAGGTCCGGGGTGGTGCCCGAACCCTGGTTCACGGAGCCGGGCTTGGTCCCGGTGCCGCGGTCGTACGTCTGGCGCCACTGTGCCTCGGGGGTGCCGTCGGCGGCGGCGCGGAAGCTGTAGAGCGCGTGGTCGGTGACGATGGAGACGCCGTCCTCGGCGACCGAGAAGGAGTTCTGGATCTCCTCGCCGTCGAGCCGGACGGAGCGGATCCGCGAGGTCGCCGGGTCCACGGTGCCGACGCGGCCCTGGCGGGTGACCCACCAGATGCGGCCGTTCCAGTCGGGCATGACGGAGGTGACGGGGTCACAGGTGCCGCTGGGCCACAGGTTGGTCCAGCTGACGCAGTCGTGCGGGACCTGGCCGGTGAGGTCCCAGTCGTTGTCGACGGTGAACTTCCAGCTGCCGTCGGCGTTCTGGCTGTGGGCGAGGCGCAGGACGTGCTGGCGGGAGTCGGCCAGCACCGCCCGGTCCTGGTCGTCCAGGTAGAAGTAGGCGCCGCCCGAAGTGTCCTTGAAGATCTTCGCGAAGTCGAGCGAGGTGATCGCCTCGACCGTGGAAGAACGCTGCGGGAGCTGGTACTCCGCGAGCGTGGCGAGCGTACGGGGCTCCAGGAGCTTGGCCTTGAAGCCCGAGAAGGTGCCGCACACCGTGACGAGCCGGCCGCCCGCGTCGAAGGTGGCGGTGGCGCATTCCCCGCCGAGGGCGGCGATCTTCTCGCTGGTCACCCGGGGGTTCTTGCCGAGCGGCCCGCTCCAAGGGGACGTGGCACTGCCGGCCGCGTCGGAGTGCATGCCGCTGCGGCCGTTGGGCGCGAGGAAGGGGTGCTGCGGCGGCGCCTCGCCGGGCAGCGGTGCGGCCGGCGCGGGGCTGCCGTCGTAGTGGCTGACCAGGCGGTGGCCGGGGGCCTTGGGTATCTCGTCGGCCTGGGCCGGCGAGACTCCGTACATCACCGTGAACGCGGCGACGACCGGGACCACAGCGCAGTTCAGCGCTCTTCGGAACATCCGGGACCTCCTCCGTTTCTCTGCGGGTTCTATTGACACCACGTCTGACATCGCACCGCCGCCAGACGCTAGATCGCACTGCCCGAGGAGTCCATGGAAGAGCCGGATGATTCACGAGGGCGCAACAGTCGATCAACGATCCCTAGGGGTTGAGACTGGAGACCGCGTTCGCGGTGGCCGTCAGACTGTCGTGGATGGCCGCGGCCATGCTGCTGCTCGCGAGGTAGAAGCCGAGCAGTACGCACACGAGGGCGTGCGAGAACTTGAGCCCGCCGCTGCGCACGAAGATCCAGGCGAGGATGAAGAGCAGGACGACCACGGAGAGGGAAATCACCATCGAAACCTCCTTACTCGGCGCCATGGTGGCGCAGGCGGGGGTACCGGCGGGCGAAAGACGTGTCCTCCGTACGGGTGTTGACCGTCCGTGACGGACGGACGGTCCTTGACGATCCCGTTCCAGCGGGTCGTACGGCCGGGTTGTCGTACCGGGCGCGTGCCGGACGTGATCGGAAGAAGCCGAACCGGGCACGGCAGGGGTCTTGCCGGGCCCGCGGCCCCCGCGCCATATATGTCTAGACCTTTACGAGGAAGCGGAGGATGGCACCCCGTGCGACGCACCGCCCCGACCCTCGCTCCCCGCCTGGCCCGCGGCCCGCGCCTGGCCCTCGGGCTGTGCCTGGGCCTCGCCGGACTGGCGGCGTGCACCGCGCCCGACACCGAGGCCCCGCCCGCACCCGCCGGGCTCACCGCACAGCCCGGCAGCGCCACGACCGTGCACGTCATGTGGGAAGAGGCCGCCGAGCGCGACGGGGTGACCGGCTACCAGGTCTTCGAGTCCGGCCGCCTGGTCCGCGAACTCCCGGCCGGCAAGACCATGGTGGACATCACCGGCCTCACTCCGCAGACCGGCTACGCCTTCACGGTCCGCGCCGAGGACGCCGCCGGGAACCTCTCCGGGACGGGTCCGGCCGTACGGGCGACCACCCCGGCCGCGTCCGCCGAGGACCGTCTGGCGCCCACCGCCCCGGCCGCCACCACGGCCCGGGCCACCGGGCCCCGTGCCGCCTGGGTGTCCTGGTCCGCCGCCACGGACGACACGGGCGTGACGGCGTACGACGTCTACCAGGGCGGCGTCCGGATCCACACCGCCGGCCCCGGGGAGACCGGCACCGCGCTGAGCGGCCTCCAGCCCGACACCGTCTACACGTTCACCGTGCGGGCCCGCGACGGGGCGGACAACTCCTCCCCCGACGGCCCGGCGGTGGACGTGACCACCCCGCCCGCCTCCGGTGACGGACCGGGCACCGCACCCGCCGGGTTCACGGCGACCGCCTCCCCCGGCGCGGTCACGCTCACCTGGACCGCCCCGGAAACCGGGCGCGAGACCAGCGAGTACGAGCTGTACGTCAACGGACGGCCCACCACCGTCATCCAGTTCGGCACGGGTGCGGTCCCCAGCGGACGTGCGGAGCACCGGATCACGGTGACCGAGCCCGCCGGTACCGTGTGGGCGGTCAAACTGCGCGCCCGGCTGCCCGACGGCAACTGGGGCGCTTTCTCTGCGGAGCGGACAGTCACCCTCATAGCGTGAAATCCGGCAACGATCTGGCCTGAACAGCACGGCCGGGTACGGAGATCGCGCACAATACTCCCGTGTTCGGTGAGTACTCGGTCAACAACAATCAGCCAGATTCCGCAGGCGGCGGCGGTGCGTCAGACTCCGGCGGCGTGCCGGGAAACCTGCCGCCGGAATCGGCGAGCTTCGTCGGCCGGGAGCGCGAACTCGGCCTTCTCGACGGCCTGTTGCGCGAGCACAGGCTGGTCACACTCACCGGCGTGGGCGGTGTCGGCAAGTCCCGGCTCGCCCTGCGGGCCACCGCCGCGGCCTGCCGGGACCGGCGGGACGGCGTGGGGTGGGTCGAGCTGTCGCCGCTGCGCGACCCCGCCCTGCTCGCCACGGCCGTCGCCCACGCCGTCGGCCTCGCCGACCACTCCGCGCGCTCCCTCGACGAGGAGCTGTGCGCGTGGATGGCCGACAAGGAACTCCTCCTCGTCCTGGACACCTGCGAGCACCTGGTGGCAGCCTGCCGCCACCTGGTGGGTGAACTCCTGCAGTCCGCCCCCGGGCTGACGGTCCTGATCACCTCCCGGGAGCCGCTCGGCTCCCCCGGCGAGGAGGTCGTCGAGATCCGCCCGCTGCCCTGCGAGGGGCCCGACAGTGACGCCCTCACCCTCTTCCGCGCCCGCGCCCTCGCCGCGACCCCGCAGGCGTCGGCCGCCTTCGAGGACGCCGGCCGGACCGCGGTCGCGGCCGAGCTCTGCCGCCGCCTCGACGGGATCCCGCTCGCCCTGGAACTGGCCGGCGCCCGGATGCGGCTGTGGACCCTGGAGCAGATGGCGGAGCGGATCGGCGAGCGCTTCGACATGCTCGCCGACACCCGGGCCGTCATGCTGCCCCGGCACCAGACGATGCGGACCACGATCGGCTGGAGCCACGAGCTGTGCGAGCCGCTGGAACGGCTGTTGTGGGCCCGGCTCTCCGTCTTCACCGGGGACTTCGACATCGCCGCCGCCCGGGCCGTGTGCGCGGGCGGTCCGCTGCCCGCCTCGCGGGTGGAGCGGGTGCTGGCGGGCCTGGTCACCAAGTCGGTGGTCCGGCGCACCGAGGAGCGGGGCGGCGGAGCCCGCTACCGGATGCTGGACACGATCCGCGAGTACGGGCACGACTGGCTGGGCGAGCTCGGCGAGCGGCGGATCGTCGCCGACCGGCACGCCCACTGGTACGGGGCCCTCACCCAGGCCGCCGAGCGGGGCTGGCTCGGCCCCGGGCAGGTGGACTGGTACCGCAGGATGACCGCCGAGCACGCTCAGCTGCGTACGGCCCTAGAGCACCTGCTGGGCAACGACCCGGCAGCGGCACTGGAGATGGCCGGGACGCTGTGGTTCTACTGGTTCGCGTGCGGACACGTGCACGAGGGCCGCGGCTTCCTGGAACGGGCGCTGCACGCCGCCCCGGCAGCGGGCGCCGCCCACAACCAGGCCGTGTGGGCCCTCGGGCTGACCGCGCTGCTCCAGGGCGACATGGACACGGCCCGCCGGACCGGCGAGGAGTGCGCCCGGGGCGCGGCCCCGCTCGCGGACCCCGAACAGGAGCTGCGCGCGGCCTACTTGCAGGCGGCGTCGGTGCTGATGCCGGGCGACCCCGTACGGGCCCTCGCGCTGGGCGGTCCACGGGCCCGGGCGGGCCACGGCGGGCGGCCCAGCGGCCCGGGCTGGCTCCTGTGCAAGCTGGCCAGCGGCTACGCCCTGTGCGACCTCGGGCGCTTCGAGGAGGCCACCGAGGAGGCGCGGTCCCTGCGGGAGACCTGCGCGGAGCTGGGCGAGCGCTGGCTGCGGGCGTACGCCGACTACGTGCTGGCGGTGGCCGCACTGGGCCTGGGCGACCACGGGGAGGCGGCCCGGCACGTGCGGGCCATGCTGTCCGGCAAACGGCTGCTCGGCGACCGCTTCGGCATCGCGCTGGGCCTGGACCTGCTGGCCGCGGCGGTGGCGGGGCTGGGTGACGGGGAGCTGGCGGCGCGGCTGCTGGGCACCGGGCACGCCTGGTGGCGCACGGTCGGCCGGCCGCAGATGGGCGGCGCGCCCTCGCTGATGGCCCTGCGGGACCAGGGCGAGCGGCAGGCCAGGGCGGCGATCGGCGACGCCGCCTTCGAGGCGGCGTTCCGGGGCGGCGCGGCGGCGTCCACCGGCTGACCGGCAGCCGGTGGACGGCTTGCTAAATCCTGGGCTCCCGTCAGTACGGGAGGGGTCTGCCCGACGGTGTGCGCAGATCCAGGTCTCGGGGGGCGGGCTTGGGGACGGGCTTGCGGATCAGCTGCTGGCGCATGCTGCCTCCTCGCTCAGACCAGGACCGGGCGGCGGGGTTCCACCGCACGGCCGTCGGGGAGCAGTTCACCGGTGTCGTCGAAGACGACGGCGCCGTTGCACAGCAGGCTCCAGCCCTGTTCGGGATGGAAGGCCACGGTACGGGCGGCATCGTGGTCTGCGCTGTCTACGGCAGGACAGGGGGGCTGGTGGGAGCACATCGGCGCACCTCCTCGCAATGTGGGGCGGGGGAGCCGGTGGTCACCCGGTCGAATCCGCGATCCACGGTGGCGGTGAGTATTGCTGATCGCCACCCCCGGACGGAACCCATATTCGCGGTCCAGTTCAGGGTGTGTATGCCCGATTACCATGCGCTCATGCCCGGTATCCGGTTTGTTCACCGTACCCATTTGCCGGCGGCCGAGACCTGGCTGAGGCTGACGGACTGGGAGCGCCACGGCTCGCAGGTCCCCTTCACCCGGACGATCATCGTCACGGAGCCCCCGACGCGCGCCGGAACGCTCTTCACGGCGCGCACGGGTGTGGGCAGGATCACATTCGACGATCCGATGGAGGTCGTGCTCTGGAACCCGCCCGACGGGGACTCGGGCGGGCTGGTGAGGCTCGTCAAGCACGGACGCGCCGTCCTGGGCTGGGCGGAGATCGCGATCCGCCCGCTTCCGGGCGGCGGCACGGAGATCGTCTGGACCGAGGAGCTGCGCCTGCGCGGGCTCCCCCGCCTGCTCGACCCGGTGGTCGCCGCGGCCGGCCGGTTCGTCTTCTCCCGCGCCCTGCGCGGCATTCTGCGCCCGTAGGCGGCGGGTTAGGGTTCGAGCCGTCACCACGCCGGTGATCACCGCGAGAACGAGGGGGATCTCCGTGGCCACCCCGCCACCGCCGCAGCAGGGCCCGTACTGGCAGCAGCAGCCGCCACCGTGGCAGGCGGGCCCGTACGTTCCGCACCAGCCCGGGGGCCCGTACGCCCGCCTCACGCCGGAGCAGGGGGCCTACGGCTGCCGGGTCTGCGGGGCGCTGCCCGTCGCGGAGACGACGGTCCACGGCCATCAGGGCATGATCGTGCTGATGCGGTTCCTCAGCCGCAAGGGGCCGTTCTGCCGCGACTGCGGGCTCGCCGTCGTCCGCGACATGTCCGCGAAGACCCTGTGGCAGGGCTGGTGGGGCCCGCTTTCCGTGTTCATCACGCCGGTCACCCTGCTGACCAACCTCGCCCCGTGGGGAAGGCTGCGCAAGCTCGGTCCGCCGGTGGGCGGCGCCATGCCCCCGCTCGACCCGGGCAGGCCGCTGTGGCGGCGCCCGGTGGCGCTGGCCGGCCTCGTCCCGCTGCTCGCCGTGATCCTCGCGTTCCCCGCCCTGATCCTGATCGGCCTGCTGGCGGGCGACGACAGCGGCCCGAGGAAGCTCGCCGTGGGCACGTGCGTGCAGGACGCGGACCGCTTCCGCACCGAGGAGCTGGTCGTCGAGAGCTGCGATTCCGCGCTGGCCAGGTACCGGATCACCAAGCGGTTGGACACCCCCGGCGCGACCTGCGCGGAAGGCGAGCTGATCAGCGTCTCCGAGCGCAGCCTGGAGGCCGCGCCCCTCTGCCTCGCGCCGTGGCGCTGAGGCCCGTCCCCGGGCCCCGGCGCCACCGGCGCGGCGCCGCGGTCTAGCGGATCGGCATGTCGGAGATCGTGCGGGCGATCACCAGCCGCTGGATCTCGCTGGTCCCCTCGAAGATCGTGTAGATCGCGCTGTCGCGGTGCATGCGCTCCACCGGGTACTCGCGGGTGTAACCGTTGCCGCCGAGGATCTGGAGTGCCTGGGCGGTCACCTTCTTCGCGACCTCGCTCGCGTAGAGCTTGGACATCGAGCCCTCGGCCGAGGTGAACGGCCGGCCCGCGACCGCCATCCAGGACGCCCGCCACACCAGCAGCCGGGCCGCGTCGATCTGCGTCCGCATGTCGGCGAGCTGGAAGGCCACGCCCTGGTTGTCGATGATCGGGCGGCCGAACTGCGTGCGCGTCTTGGCGTAGTCGAGCGCGACCTCGTACGCGGCCCGCGCCGTGCCGACCGCCATGGCGCCGACCGCCGGACGGGACGCCTCGAAGGTGGCCATGGCCGCGTTCTTCACGCGCTCGCCGCCCCCGCTGCGCGCCCGCTCGTGGGCCCTGGCGAGCCGCTCGTCCAGCTTCTCCTTGCCGCCGAGCAGGCAGGACCCGGGGACCCGTACGTCCTCCAGCACCACCTCGGCGGTGTGCGAGGCGCGGATGCCGTGCTTCTTGAACTTCTGGCCCTGGGAGAGGCCCGGGGTGCCCGGCGGCACGATGAAGGAGGCGTGCCCCTTGGTGCCGAGCTCCGGGTCGACGACGGCGACGACGATGTGGACGTTGGCTATGCCGCCGTTGGTCGCCCAGGTCTTGGTGCCGTTGAGCACCCACTCGTCCTTGGCCTGGTCGTAGACGGCCCGGGTGCGCATGGCGCCGACGTCGGAGCCCGCGTCCGGCTCGGAGGAGCAGAAGGCGGCGACCTTCACGTCGTTCTGGTCGCCGTACATCTGCGGGATCCAGGTGCCGATCTGCTCCTCGGTGCCGTTGGCGACGACGCCGATGGCCGCGAGCCCGGTACCGACGATCGACAGGGCGATGCCCGCGTCGCCCCAGAAGAGCTCCTCCATCGCCATCGGGACGCCGAGGCCGGTGGGGTCGAAGAACTGCTGGGCGTAGAAGTCCAGCGAGTAGATGCCGACCTTCGCGGCCTCCTGGATGACGGGCCAGGGAGTCTCTTCGCGCTCGTCCCATTCCGCGGCCGCGGGCCGGATCACGTCGGCGGCGAAGCCGTGGATCCAGTCCCGCACCTGCTTCTGGTCGTCGCCCAGCTCCATGGTGAACTCCGCCATGTCCCCTCCACCTGTCTGTACTGGTCCATGCATGGGTTACTAGCGGTAACCAACACGAGGCCACAGTCTGTTACCGGTCAGTAAGCAGTGTCAAGCGCGGGCCGTGCCGCCGTGGAGGCCGCCGCCGCTTCGATCGACCGGGTGTGCGGGGTGTTACGTTGCGTGGGCGTCACGCACATCGCAAGGGCGGGGAGAGAAAACACATCATGGAGACCACGCAGCAGGCAGGCGAGCCGGGAGCGGCCGAGCGACGGCGCCGGGAGCTGCTCGAAGCCGCCGACCGGGTCGTGCTCAGGGACGGCCCCAAGGCCTCCATGAACGCGATCGCGGCGGAGGCCGGCATCACGAAGCCGATCCTCTACCGGCACTTCGGCGACAAGGCGGGCCTCTACCAAGCGCTCGCCGTCCGGCACACCGACGCCCTGCTCGGCTCGCTGCGGGCCGCGCTCGACGCCCCCGCCGAGCGGCGCCGCCGGGTGGAGGCCACTCTCGACACCTACCTCGCCGCCATCGAGGCCCGCCCGCAGGTCTACCGCTTCCTGATGCACCCGGCCGAGGACTCCCAGAGCGCCGAACGGGGCTTCGACGTCGGCCTGCACTCGGCCCCGCTGCTGCGCCGCCTCGGCGAGGAGCTGGCCGAGGTGATCGGCGAGCGCGTGGACCTGGGCCCGGGCGGCGAACGCCTGGCCCGCGTCTGGGGTCACGGCATCGTCGGCATGATGCACGCGGCCGGCGACTGGTGGCTCGGCGAACGCCCCTGCGAGCGCGCGGAACTGGTCACGGGCCTCACCGACCTCCTCTGGGGCCGCCTGGGCACGGCGGGCAACCGCGCGGACGGCCCGGGCTTCTGACCCGCGCCGAGGCGACCTGGCTAACCGCGCGGCGCCGCGGCACCCCACGGCGTCTTGCGGATCGCGCGCCGGAGCCTGCGCGCGCGCAGGCCCGTGACCCGGTCCGCGTAGACCGTGCCCGCGAGGTGGTCGCACTCGTGCTGCAGGCACCGCGCGAAGAATCCGGTGCCCTCGATCCGTACCGGCGCCCCGTCGGAGGTGACCCCTTCGACGACCGTGCGGTCGAAGCGCGCGGTACCCGCCTCCAGCCCGGGCAGCGAGAGGCAGCCCTCGGGACCGAGGAACTCGTCCCCGTCGGCCGCCACCAGGCGCGGGTTGACGATGTGCCCGACGTGCCGGACGTCCTCGTCGTCGGGGCAGTCGTAGACGAACACCCGCTGCCCGACCCCGATCTGGTTCGCGGCGAGGCCGACGCCCTCGGCGGCGTACATCGTCGCGAACATGTCCTCGATGAGCCGGTCGAGGACCGGACCGAATTCGGTGACCTCCGCGCAAGCGGAATGGAGCACCGGATCGCCCAGGAGGCTCATGGTGCGGACGAGGCCGGTGGTGCCGGGGATGGGGCGCTGTCGCATGGCCGTAAGCCTACGACGGGCGAATATATGAGGAGATCTGCCGTGGCGGGGGGGCGCCGCGGTCAAGGCCCCGGCAGGTACTGGATAGGCTGGGGCCGACCGACGCAAGGAGGACAAGGGACGATGGCAGGCAACACAGAGCCGCTTTCGCCGCGGGCCAAGCTGGCCGTGACGGCGGGCAAGGCCGCGGCGGCGGTGTCGCGGGCCGCGGGACGCGGAAGCGGATCGGTGATCGGTGGCAAGGTCGCACTCAAACTCGACCCCGATCTCCTCGGAGCGCTCGCGCAGCATCTCGACGTCGTCCTCGTCTCCGCGACGAACGGCAAGACCACGACGACCCGGCTGATCGCGGAGGCCCTGCGGGCCAGCGGTCCGGTCGTCTCCAACGCGCTGGGCGCGAACATGCCGGCAGGCATCACCTCGGCACTGGCGGGCGGCTCGGACGCCAAGTACGGCGTCATCGAGGTCGACGAGAAGTACCTGGCCGGGGTGGCCCGGGACGTCACCCCCAAGGTGATCGCCCTGCTGAACCTCTCCCGCGACCAGCTGGACCGCGCCGCCGAGACGCGCATGCTCGCGGAGAAGTGGCGCGAGGGCCTGTCGGGCTCCAAGGCGGTCATCGTCGCGAACTGCGACGACCCGCTGATCGTCTGGTCCGCCTCCTCCTCCCAGAACGTGGTGTGGGTCGCGGCCGGCCAGGAGTGGAAGGACGACGCCTGGTCGTGCCCCTCCTGCGGCGGTGTCATGCAGCGCCCGGGCGACGACTGGTTCTGCGGCGAGTGCGGCTTCCGCCGCCCGGTGCCGACCTGGGTGCTCTCCGGCGACCACGTCCTGGACCCCCACGGCTCGGCCTGGCCGATCCACCTCCAGCTGCCGGGCCGCGCCAACAAGGCCAACGCCGCCACCTCGGCCGCCGTGGCCGCCGTCTTCGGCGTCCCGCCGCAGGTGGCGCTGGAGCGGATGTACCAGGTGCAGGCCGTCGCCGGCCGCTACGACGTCGTGAACTTCCAGGGCCGTGAGCTGCGGCTGCTGCTCGCGAAGAACCCGGCGGGCTGGCTCGAAACGTTTTCTCTGATCGACCCGCCGCCCACCCCGGTGATCCTCTCGGTGAACGCGCGCGGCGCCGACGGCACCGACACCTCCTGGCTGTGGGACGTGGACTACCCGCGCCTGGCCGGCCACCCGATCTTCGTGATCGGTGACCGCAAGCTGGACCTCGCGGTCCGCCTCGAGGTCGCCGGCCTGGACTTCCGGGTGTGCGAGACCCTCGACGAGGCCGTGCAGCTCGCGCCGCCCGGACAGATCGAGCTGATCGCGAACTACACCGCCTTCCAGGACGTGCGCCGCCGCGTCGGCAACTAGCCCCGTCAGAACCGCAGAGGACAAGAGCATGAGCGACAACAGCCTGCGTCTGGTGTGGGTCTACCCGGACCTGCTCAGCACGTACGGAGACCAGGGCAACGCCCTCGTGGTGGAGCGCCGGGCGCGCCAGCGCGGCCTGGACGTCCAGCGCGTGGACGTGCGCAGCGACCAGCCGATCCCCACTTCGGGCGACATCTACCTGATCGGCGGCGGTGAGGACCGGCCGCAGCGGCTGGCGGCCGAGCGCCTGCTGCGCGACGGCGGTCTGGAGCGGGCCGTCTCTAACGGGGCGATCGTCTTCTCCGTCTGCGCCGGGTACCAGATCCTCGGCAAGGAGTTCGTCAACGACATGGGCCAGCGCCAGGAGGGCCTGGGCCTGCTGGACGTCGTCACCGTGCGCGGTGAGGGCGAGCGGTGCGTCGGCGACGTCCTCGCCGACATCGACCCGCGCCTGGGCCTGCCGCAGCTGACGGGCTTCGAGAACCACCAGGGCGTCACCCACCTCGGCCCGACGGCGCGGCCGTTCGCCCGGGTGAGCATGGGCCGGGGCAACGGCACCGGCGACGGCACCGAAGGCGCCTACAACGACACCGTGTTCGGCACCTACATGCACGGCCCCGTGATGGCCCGCAACCCGCAGATCGCGGACCTGCTGCTGAAGCTGGCCCTCGACGTCAACGCGCTGCCGGCCATAGACGACCGGTGGTACGAGGCGCTGCGAGCCGAGCGCATCGCTGCGGCGACGCAGCCCGCGTAGGCGGCACGACACCAGACTTTCGGCCCGGATTCCCCTGGTGGGAACCGGGCCGACGTGCGTTCGCACCACGTTCGGGACCAGCATGTGGAGGATGGTTCAGCGACCCTCGTTCCGCTTGTAGGGTGACGTGTAGTTCCAACCGGACGACGTGGTCCGGTCGTCGGCCCACGTTGCAAAGGTCTTTCCTGCCATGCGCATAGGTGTGCTCACTTCCGGTGGCGACTGCCCCGGCCTCAATGCCGTCATCCGCTCCGTCGTGCACCGCGCCGTCGTCGACCACGGCGACGAGGTGATCGGCTTCCACGACGGCTGGAAGGGCCTCCTGGAGGCGGATTACCGCAAGCTCGACCTCGACGCCGTCGGCGGCATCCTCGCCCGCGGCGGCACCATCCTCGGCTCCTCCCGGGTCCAGCCCGCGCATCTGCGTGACGGCGTGGAGCGCGCCCGCGGCCACGTCGCGGACCTCGGTCTCGACGCGATCATCCCGATCGGCGGCGAGGGCACCCTGAAGGCGGCGAACCTGCTCTCGCAGGCCGGTCTGCCGATCGTCGGTGTCCCCAAGACCATCGACAACGACATCGCGTCCACCGACGTCACCTTCGGCTTCGACACCGCCGTCGGCGTCGCCACGGAGGCGCTGGACCGGCTCAAGACCACCGCCGAGTCCCACCAGCGCGTGATGGTCGTGGAGGTCATGGGCCGCCACACCGGGTGGATCGCCCTGCACTCGGGCATGGCGGCCGGCGCGCACGCGATCGTCGTGCCGGAGCGCCCCTTCGACATCGACGAGCTGACGGCGATCGTCGGCGAGCGCTTCTCCGCGGGCAAGCGGTTCGCGATCGTCGTGGTCGCCGAGGGCGCCAAGCCCCGCCCCGGCTCGATGAACTTCGAGCAGGGCGGAACCGACATCTACGGACACGAGCGGTTCGCCGGCATCGGCAACACGCTCGCCGTGGAACTGGAACAGCGCCTGGGCAAGGAGGCCCGGCCGGTGATCCTGGGCCACGTGCAGCGCGGCGGCACACCCACCGCGTACGACCGGGTCCTCGCGACCCGCTTCGGCTGGCACGCCGTGGAGGCCGCCCACCGCGGCGAGTTCGGCATGCTCACGGCGCTGCGCGGCACGGACATCGTGATGGTCCCGCTCGCCGAGGCGACCTCGACCCTCAAGACCGTCCCGGCCGAGCGCTACGACGAGGCTCAGACGGTTCTGTGACCGTATGCCCGTTAGTGCCGCCCCCGCGCGCAGGAGCGACCGGGGGCGGCATTACTGTGGTGCAGCGCCACAGTCAAGGGAGTGAACAGATGGACCACAGCGGGCACGGCATGGACATGAACATGGACCTGCCGCCGTTCACTCTCGGGCGCGGGCTGGAGTTCTCCTTCGACGCCTTCTTCCTCTTCGGCTCCCTGCTGGGGCTCGCCCTGTACGGGTGGGGCGTGCTGCGGCTGCGAGCACGCGGGGACGCCTGGCCGCTGGGCCGGACCATCGCCTTCACGTCGGGTGTGCTGACCGTGGCCTTGGTGATGTGCACCAAGCTGAACGACTACGGCATGGTCATGTTCAGCGTGCACATGGTCCAGCACATGGTGATCAGCATGGTCACGCCGATCCTGCTGCTCCTCGGCGCCCCGGTGACCCTGGCACTGCGCGCGTTGCCGCCCGCCGCGCGCGGCCACAAGGGGCCGCGCGAGCTCCTGCTGATGCTGCTGCACAGCCGCTACATGCGGATCATCACCCACCCGGCCTTCACGATCCCCATGTTCATCGCCAGCCTCTACGGCCTGTACTTCACCCCGCTCTTCGACTTCCTGATGGAGTCCCAGGCCGGGCACATCGCGATGATGGTGCACTTCCTCGCCGTCGGCCTGATCTTCTTCTGGCCGATCATGGGCGTGGACCCGGGCCCGCACCGCCCCGGCTACGTGATGCGGATGCTGGAGCTCTTCGCCGGCATGCCCTTCCACGCCTTCTTCGGCATCGCCCTGATGATGGCCAGCCAGCCGATGATCAAGACGTACGAGAACCCGCCGTCCTCCCTCGGCGTCGACGCGCTGCTCGACCAGCAGTGGGGCGGCGGCATCGCCTGGGCCTTCAGCGAGATCCCGTCGGTGCTGGTGCTGATCGCCCTGGTCTACCAGTGGTACCACTCCGAGCAGCGGGCGGCGAAGCGCTCCGACCGGGCCGAGGACCGCAACGGCGACCAGGAGCTGGCGGCGTACAACGCGTATCTCGCCTCCCTCCGAGCGCGTGGCCAGTAGCGGAGTACCGCCTTCGCGCGTCACCATGGGGCATGACCGGATCCGTTAAGGCGATGGCCGTGATGACCTTCGCCGCCCTGGTGGCCGTCGCCACGTATTCCGTGGTCCTCGGCAGCAACGGCTGGCTGTGGTTCGGCTGGGTCGTGCTGGGACTGCTGACCGCCGGGATGGCCGCCTCCCGCAGCTCTTGACCGAGGCCCTGTTCGATCAAGACGGTATGCGATCAAGACAGTGTGCGATCAAGGCCGTCCTCGATCTGCCGGACCCGCCCTGACTGTCCGTACGATGACCGTGACAACGGGACATCGACGGGAGCGGCCTGGTGTTCTACCACTTGCTCAAGCACGTACTGCTCGGTCCGCTGCTCAGGCTGCTGTTCAGGCCGCGGATCGAAGGCCTGGAGAACATCCCGGCGGAGGGGGCCGCGATCATCGCGGGCAACCATCTGTCCTTCTCGGACCATTTCCTGATGCCCGCGATCCTCAAGCGGCGGATCACCTTCCTCGCGAAGGCCGAGTACTTCACCGGCCCCGGGCTCAAGGGGCGGCTCACCGCCGCGTTCTTCCGCAGCGCCGGGCAGATCCCCGTGGACCGCTCCGGGAAGGACGCGGGGCGGGCGGCCCTGCGCGAGGGGCTCGGGGTGCTCGCCAAGGATGAGCTGCTGGGCATCTACCCGGAGGGCACGCGCTCGCACGACGGGCGGCTGTACAAGGGCAAGGTGGGCGTGGCCGCGATGGCCCTGGGGGCCGGGGTGCCCGTCGTACCGTGCGCGATGGTCGGCACGTTCGAGATCCAGCCGCCCGGGCAGAAGATCCCGAAGATCCGGCGGGTGACGATCCGCTTCGGCGAGCCGATGGACTTCTCCCGGTACGCGGGGCTGGAGGGCGAGCGCGCCGTCCTGCGGGCCGTCACCGACGAGATCATGTACGCGATCCTCGGACTGTCCGGCCAGGAGTACGTCGACCGGTACGCGGCCGAGGTCAAGGCCGAGGAAGAGGAGGAACGGAAGAAGGCCCGGCGCAGGTCGCGCTGAGCCTTCTCCCGTGATGTTTCCCGGGTCCTGACGGACGGGTCCTGACGGACGGGTCCTAGCGGACGGCCGGGAGCTCCTCGCGCGCCGGGTAGTCGGCACCCGCGCCGTGGTCGAGGGACTTCGCGGCGACCGGGGCGGGGGCGACCGGAGTGGCGTGCGGGGCGCACTTCACGTCCTTGGCGTCGACCTTGCCGGTCAGCAGGTAGGTGTCGACCCGCGTGTTGATGCAGGGGTTCACCAGGCTGGTGACGCCGTGCGAGCCGGCGTTCTGCTCGGTGATGAGACGCGAACCGGCCAGGCGGCGGTGCAGCTCGACCGCGCCGTCGTACGGCGTGGCCGCGTCACGCTCGGACTGGACGATCAGCACCGGCGCCAGACCGCGCTTGGCACCGACCTCGATCGGGCTGCTCTGCTTCGACTTCCAGGTCGCGCAGGGCAGGTTCATCCACGCGTTGGACCAGGTCAGGAACGGGTACTTCTGGTGCAGCTTGGAGTTGTCCCGGTCCCACTTGGCCCAGCTGGTCGGCCACTTGGCGTCGGCGCACTCGACCGCGGTGTAGACGGCGTTGCCGTTCTCGGACGCCGCGTTGCCCTTGGTGTCCGACATGTCCGGGGCGATGGCGTCGACGAGCGCCTTCTCGTCACCGGCCGCCCAGGCGGCGAAGGTCTGGGCGACGGGCACCCACGAGGAGTCGTAGTACGGAGCGCCCTGGAAGAAGCCGATGAGCTCGGCCGGGCCGACGACCCCGCCGATCGGGTTGGCCTTGGCCTTGGCGCGCAGCTCCTGGTACTTGGCCTCGACCTTGGCGCGGGTGTCGCCGAGGTGGAAGACCGCGTCGTTCTTGGCGACCCAGTCCTGCCAGTCGTTCCAGCGGGTCTGGAAGGCGACGTCCTGGCCGAGGTTGGCCTCGTACCAGATGTTGTCCTGCTCCGGGTTGACCACGCTGTCAACGATCATGCGGCGCACGTGCGTCGGGAAGAGGGTCGCGTAGACCCCGCCGATGTAGGTGCCGTAGGAGACGCCGAGGAAGTTCAGCTTCTGCTCGCCGAGGGCGGCGCGGATGACGTCGAGGTCACGCGCGGTGTTCGGCGTGGTCATGTGCGGCAGCATCTCGCCGCTGCGCTCCTTGCAGCCGTCCGCGTACTCCGCGGCGAGCTTGCGCTGGGCGCGCTTGTCGGCCTCGCTGTCCGGGACCGGGTCGGCCTTGGGCGCCTTGACGAACTCCTGCGGGTCGATGCAGGAGATGGGCGCGGAGTGGCCGACGCCGCGGGGGTCGAAGCCCACGAAGTCGTACGCCTTGGAGGCGTTGACCCACAGCGGGCTCTTGGTGGTGACCCGGCGCGGGAAGCGCATGCCGGAGCCGCCGGGGCCGCCGGGGTTGTAGACGAGCGCGCCCTGGCGCTCCTCCTTGGTGCCCGTGCTGCCGATGCGGTCGACGGCGAGCTCGATGGTCTTGCCGAACGGCTTGGTGTAGTCGAGCGGGACCTTCACCCATCCGCACTGGATGGGCTTTTCGAAGCCCCAGTCCGCGGGGCAGTCCTTCCACTCGATCCCGGTGCGGGCGGCGCGGGCGGCGGCGATCTGGACGCCCACCGCCTCCGCGGCCCCGTTGTCACGGCCGGCCGAGGCCGCCGAGGCGGACGGCGCGAGCATCAGGCCCGCCGCCAGCGTGCCGGTGATCAGTGTGGCGGCGCTCCCCAGCGCCGCGTTGCGTATCACGTGGTTGTTCCCCCTGCGTCAGTCGCCGCCGTGGGCGGCCGGATTGGTCGGTCTTCGGTCGTCGGCGTGCAGGGGGATCCTTGCGCCTTACCGTCACCCGGCAACAGAGCAGGGTCCACTTCTTTGCCAACCCGATAACCGGAGACGTGAGTACCGCTGAGCGGTGTCTGTTTCGTCCCGGAACTACCCCTGCGGCGACGGGCCGTAGGTGCGTTCGGCCACGTCCAGCAGCTCCCGCAGCCGCAGGGCGTCCGGGGCCATGGCCGTCACGAGGACGGCCGGGCCGGCCAGCGGCGTGGCCACGGCGAACTCCCCCAGCACCGCCGCCGGGGGCGGGGCCTGGGCGAAGGCGGGGTCGACGACCAGGAGTTGGCCGAGCGCCCGGTGCCCGGCGAGTCCGGCCGGGCCGTCCCAGCCACCGGGCGCGCCGGGGCCGCAGGCGAGCTCCTGGTCCAGGAGCGGCCGCCCGCCGCGGGTGGCGGTGAGCCGGCTGCGCAGCAGGCCCGGGTCCTCCCCCCAGCGTCCGAGGACCTGTTCCTCGCGCAGCACCAGGTGCGCGGTCGGCGCCAGTTGGACCCGCGTCCGCACCCGCAGGTCGCTGCCGCGCACGGAGACCAGCGGCTCCGGCAGCCACCGCACCGACGCGCCGTCCTCCAGGGTCAGGTGTACGTCGTACCGTGCGGGCTCGCCGCCCCGGCCGGGCAGCGCGAGGGTCGCCGCCGCCGAGGCGAGGGCGAGGTGCGCTCCGGGTCCGGCGGCGGCCTCGACGGTGAGGTGGTCCCCGCCCAGCGGGGCGCTCATGGCGCCGACCAGCATGACCCCGGCCTCGGTGGCGGTCCCCCGGGTGCGGCGCAGGGCGAGCGGCCCTTCCCCGGCGAGCAGCGGCAGCGCGGTCCCGCCCCGCCCGTCGGCGACGGCGCGGATGCGGGCGGTGGCCCGCAGGCCCGCAGGGGGCAGGGTGACGGGAGGCGCGCCGGTCACCGTACGGCCCAGGCGGCGATCCGCTCGCGCACCCAGGCGGCCACCGGGGCCACGCCCTCGGGGCTGCGCAGCGACTGGAAGGCGACGGGCAGTTCACCGCGCTGCTCGGCGGCGTCGCGGGCCATCCGGCCGAGGTCGGAGCCGACGTGGGGGGCGAGGTCGGTCTTGTTGACGACGAGGAGGTCGGCGGTGGTGACGCCGGGGCCGCCCTTGCGCGGGATGTCGTCCCCGCCGGCCACGTCGATGACGAAGATCTGGGCGTCGACGAGACCCCGCGAGAAGGTGGCGGTCAGGTTGTCCCCGCCCGACTCGACGAGGATCAGGTCGAGCGGGCCGCTCTGCCGGAAGGCGTCCTCCAGTTCCTCGACGGCCTCCAGGTTGGCGGAGATGTCGTCGCGGATGGCGGTGTGCGGACAGGCCCCGGTCTCGACGGCGGCGATCCGCTCGGGGGGCAGGACGGCCTCGCGGAGCAGGAACTCGGCGTCCTCACGCGTGTAGATGTCGTTGGTCACGACGGCCATGGACAGTTCGGCGCGCAGGGCACGGCACAGGGCGGCGACGGTGGCGGTCTTGCCGGAGCCGACGGGTCCGCCGAGTCCGATGCGCAGGGCGCGCCGGGTGCCGTCGGGGCGGACCGGTTCGGCGCTGTGGGTGTGGCGGTGCGGGTAGGTGACACCGTGGTCGAGGTGCATGGGGTTCTCCTTGGGGGGCTTGGTGGCCGGCCGGCGCTCAGGAGCCGGTTCGGGGCGCTCAGGAGGCGGTTCGCGGCGCTCAGGAGGCGAAGAGGCGGACCGGCCAGTCGGCATGGACCTCTGCCGCGATCTCCAGCAGGGGCGAGGAGGTCGCGGGCAGGGCTTCCACGCCCTCAGTGAGGGCCCGTCGGGCGGCTTCGGCCGCCCGGGCCGCGACGGCGTCGAGTTCGGGGGCGAGACGGGCCAGGACCCCGCTCGCCTCGAAGGGGTCGAGGCCCAGCAGCCGCACGGTCGCGGTCGCGGGGCCGCCGACCGCCTCGTACGCCGCCACCTGCGCGGCGTCGGACGGCCCGAGCCCGGCCGCCCGGGCGGTGAGGCCGAGCACGACGGGCTGGTGGGCGCCGCGCGGGAACGCGGCGGCCAGCGCCCCCAGTTCGGGGCCGGGCCAGGTGGCCCGGGCGGCCCGCAGCAGCTGGCGGCCCAGCCGCCGTGCGGCGGTGCGCAGGGCGGGCGAGGGGGTTCGCGCGTCGGCCGCGGCGTCGAGCTCCGCCGGATCGATCCCGAGGGCGGCGGCCGCGGCGAGCGCGGCGGCGGTGAGTCCGGCGGTGTGCAGCCGGCCCCGGCAGAAGTCCTCCAGGGTGGCGGCGTCGTGGATCCGGCCGGCCTTGCAGGCCGCCTCGGCCCCGCCGGAGTGCGCGTGGCCCCCGGCGGGGAAGCGGCCGTCGGCGAGGACGAGCAGCGCGGCGAGGCTCATCGGAAGAGACCTTCCATCAGAAGAGGAAGTATCTCTGGGCCATGGGCAGTTCGGCCGCCGGCGCGGGTTCCACGGCCTCGCCGTCGATGGTGACCGTGAAGGTGTCGGCGTCCACCTCTACCCGGGGCATGGCGTCGTTGTTGCGCATGTCCGCCTTGCCGACCTTGCGGGTGTTCTCGATGGCCACGAAGGCCTTGCCGAGGCCGAGCCGGTCGGGCAGTCCGTCGTCGAGCGCGGCCTGCGCGGTGAAGTTCAGCGAGTTCAGGGCGGGCGCACGGCCGTGGCTGCCGAACATCGGGCGGGGCAGCACCGGCTGCGGGGTCGGGATGGAGGCGTTGGCGTCGCCCATCTGCGCGTAGGCGATCTGGCCGCCCTTGATGACCAGTTCGGGCTTGACCCCGAAGAAGGCGGGGCTCCACAGCACCAGGTCGGCGAGTTTGCCGGTCTCGACGGAGCCGATCTCACGGGCCAGCCCCTGGGCGACGGCGGGGTTGATCGTGTACTTGGCGACGTAGCGACGGGCGCGGTGGTTGTCGGCGGGGCCGTCGCCGGGGAGGAAGCCGCGCCGCTTCTTCATCACGTGGGCGGTCTGCCAGGTGCGCAGGACGACCTCGCCGACCCGGCCCATGGCCTGGGAGTCGGAGGAGATGATCGAGATGGCTCCGAGGTCGTGCAGGACGTCCTCGGCGGCGATGGTCGAGGGCCGGATCCGGGACTCGGCGAAGGCGAGGTCCTCGGGGACGGCCGGGTTGAGGTGGTGGCAGACCATCAGCATGTCGAGGTGTTCCTCGGCGGTGTTGACGGTGTGCGGCCGGGTGGGGTTGGTGGAGCTCGGCAGTATGTTGGGCTCGGAGACCACGGTGATGATGTCGGGGGCGTGACCGCCGCCCGCGCCCTCGGTGTGGTACGAGTGGATGGTCCGCCCGGCGATGGCGGCGAGCGTGTCGCCGACGAATCCGGCCTCGTTGAGGGTGTCCGTGTGGATGGCGACCTGGGCGCCGGTCTCGTCACAGACGCTCAGGCAGGCGTCGATGACGGCGGGGGTGGATCCCCAGTCCTCGTGGATCTTGAAGCCGAGGGCTCCGCCGCGCAGCTGGGAGTGCATGGCCTCGCGGGACATGGTGTTGCCCTTGCCGAGGAGGCCGATGTTGACGGGGTAGGCCTCCAGCGCCGCGAACATCCGGGCCAGGTGCCAGGGTCCGGGAGTGACGGTGGTGGCCTTGGTGCCCTCGGCCGGTCCGGTGCCGCCGCCGACCAGGGTGGTGATGCCGGAGGCCAGGGCCTCGTCGATGACCGTCGGCGAGATGAAGTGCACGTGGGCGTCGATGGCCCCGGCCGTGACGATCTTCCCGTTGCCCGCGATGATCTCGGTCTCGGGGCCGATGACGAGGGCCGGGTCCACCCCGTCCATGGTGTCGGGATTGCCGGCCTTGCCGATGCCGCAGATCCGGCCGTCGCGGAGGCCGACGTCGGCCTTGACGATGCCCCAGTGGTCGAGCACGACCACCCCGGTGATCACGGTGTCGGGCGCGCCCTCGGCCCGGGTGGTGCGGGCCTGTCCCATGGATTCGCGGATCACCTTGCCGCCGCCGAAGACGGCCTCGTCGCCGGCCCGTCCGGGGCCGCCGCTGAGGTCCTGCTCGATCTCGACGAAGAGGTCGGTGTCGGCCAGCCGGATCCGGTCACCCGTCGTCGGCCCGAAAAGGTCGGCGTACACCTGGCGGGAGAGCTCAGCCATCGAGCGGCCCTCCGGTCTCCCCGCGCAGTCCCGGTACGGTGCGCGAGCCCGCGAGCGGTACGAGTTCCACCGCGACCGGGATGCCCGGCTCGAAGCGCACGGCGGTGCCGGCGGCGATGTTGAGCCGCAGTCCGCGGGCGGCGCGGCGGTCGAAGTCGAGGCCGGGGTTGGCCTCGGCGAAGTGGTAGTGGGAGCCGACCTGGACGGGCCGGTCGGCGGCGTTGAGCACGGTGAGGCGGGTGACGGGGCGGCCCTCGTTGAGGAGCACCGGGCCGTCCCCGTAGGCGATTTCGCCGGGGATCATGCGGGCACTCCCCTTCAGACGATCGGGTCGTGGACGGTGACGAGTTTGGTGCCGTCCGGGAAGGTGGCCTCGACCTGGACGTCGTGGATCATCTCGGGGATCCCCTCCATGACGTCCTCGCGGCCGAGCACGGTGCGGCCGGAGGCCATGAGCTCGGCCACGGTCCGCCCGTCGCGGGCGCCTTCGAGGATGTGCGAGGTGATCAGGGCGATCGCCTCGGGGTGGTTGAGGCGCACCCCTCGCGCTTTCCGCTTCTCGGCCACGTCGGCCGCCACGTGGATGAGCAGTCTCTCCTGCTCATGCGGTGTCAGTTGCACAGGTATCACCAAGCTTCCGGGACAAGATCAACAGCGCGCCGGGGCGACCCTACTGGCCGTCAACACTTTGTTGACCTGCGCATATCCGAGCCAAGCGTGTCTTGCCCAACACAGGGAAAGGCTTTCCGTCCCGACCACCGCAGCTTTACCGGATCATGGGCGGTGATTGGCGGACGAACGTGGCGCCACGCTAGGCGCCGCGCTTTTCCGTTGCGTTAACCCACGTTTCGGGAAGGCACCCGGTTCATCCCACGGGCCCCCGGATCCTGATTCCGTATACGGCTGCGACTGCGACTGCGGCTGCGGTCGCGGAACTCAGCAGCCCGTGACACTCCTGGCCGGGGCCCCGGCCGTCCAGGGCAGCGCGATCCAGACCGTCTTGCCCCCGTCCTCGGTGGGGGTGACCGAGAGCCGGCCGCCCGCTTCCGCGGTGAGCCAGCGGATGATGACCATGCCCCGGCCGTTGTCCTGCTGGACCGCCGCCGGGAGCCGCTTGGGCCAGCGCGGGTGGCTGTCGGTCACGCCGACGCGCAGCCATTCCTCGCGCTCCAGCCGGACGTCGACGGTGAAGGTGGGCGACTGGCCGAACGTGTGCTGCACGGCGTTGGTGGCGAGCTCCGAGACGATCAGCCGGACGCTGTCCGCGGTCTCGGTGTCGTCGGGCAGTCCCCATTCGCCCAGCACCTCCGCGACGTAGCGGCGGGCGGTGGCGACCGAGGCGGGATCGCTCGGCAGAGTGACGGATGCTTCCTGGTGGTCTGCCATGGCGACGGTCCCTTTCCCACCGGGGTCGAGCCGCCCCGGATCTGCGCTGGACGCCAGAGTGCCACCCATCGTGCCGCCGTTTGCGCCGATCCCCCAAGATATGCATATATCTGTCGCTCAATGCGGTGAACTCTGCTACGGAAGAGCGTATTTGGACGGCAGACTGGTGCGAGCTGTGCCGGTGGAAGGAGGCGGGTATGCAGCATGGTCCCGCGGTGCGTCGGCGCAAGCTCGGCGAGGAACTGCGCGCCCTGCGCGACCGGACCGGTCTCACCAGCGGTGAGGCCGCCCGGATCGTGGGATGGCACCAGTCGAAGATCAGCCGCATCGAGACGGGGCGCAGCGGGGTCAAGCCGGAGGACATCCGCCTGCTCCTCGACGCCTACGGGGAGCTCGTGAGCCCGGAGCAGCGCGCGCTGCTGGAGGCACTGTCGGCCTCGGCGGCCGGCCCGGGCCCCGGGGCCGACACCGGGCGGGGCCGACAGTGGTGGCACGACTACCGGGGGCTGCTGCCGCAGGAGTACCGGGACTTCATCAGCCTGGAGGCGGGCGCCCGGGCGGCGCGCACGGTGGAACTGTCCGTGGTTCCCGGGCTGTTGCAGACACCGGAGTACGCGCGGGCGGTCACGCGGGCCGCGCTGGGCGGGCTGCCGGAGCCGAAGGTGGACGCGCTGGTCGACGTACGGCTGGCACGGCAGGCGGTGCTGCGGGCCGATCCGCCGCTGGAGCTGAGCGCCGTACTGGACGAGGCGGTGCTGCGTCGGCAGATCGGCGGACCCGGGGTGATGGCGGAGCAGCTGAGACACCTGGTGCAGGTGGGGCGGCTGCCTCAAGTTCGGCTACAGGTGCTGCCGTTCAGCGTGGGGGGTCATCTCGGCCTCACCGGACCGTTCGTCATCTTCTCATTTCCGAACATCGCCGATCTGGATGTGGTGGTACTCGACCATTTGACGAGTAGCCTCTATCTGGAGCGGAAGGAAGACCTTGAGGCGTACAGCGCCGCGTTCCGTGCCATTCAGGCGCACGCCCTCCCGCCCCAGGACTCGTCGGATCTCATCAGCTCACTTGCTGACGACGCGTAAGGAGGCACCCCGTGTCCGCAACCCCCTTATCCACCAGCGGACTTCTGATCAGCGCGCGATGGCGGCGGAGCAGCCGCAGTACCGGAATGAACAACTGCGTGGAAGCGGCCGTCCTCGGTGGCGGCCTGCTGGCCGTCCGCGACTCCAAGCGGACGGACGGCCCGGCCGTGCTCTTCACCGGGCCGGCCTGGGACGGTTTCCTCGCCAAGGTCCGGGCGGACCTGCTCCCGTAACGCCGCCTACCGGTCCGTGGCTCCGGCGGGTGCGGTCGCAAGGATCGTCCCCACAGCCCGGTCGATCTCGTCCCCCGTGAGATCGGCCCGTGCGGTCAGCCGCAGCCGGGAGATACCGTCCGGCACGGACGGCGGCCGGAAGCACCCCACGGACAGACCCGCCTCGCGGCAGTCGGCGGCCCAGCGCAGTGCCGCCGAAGCCGACGGGGCCCGTACCGACACCACGGCCGCGTCCGGCCGGGCCGCGGTCAGGCCGGACGCGGTGAGCCGCTCGTACAGCTGGGCGGCCACCTCGCGGGCGCGGGCGGCTCGTTCCGGTTCCCGCTGGAGCAGGCGCAGGCTCGCCAGGGCCGCGCCCGCGGCGGCCGGGGCCAGCCCGGTGTCGAAGATGAAGGTCCGCGCCGTGTTGATCAGGTGCCGGATCACCTTGGCCGGGCCGAGTACGGCCCCGCCCTGGCTGCCCATCGACTTCGAGAGGGTGAGGGTGGCGACCACACCGGGCGCGCCCGCGAGTCCGGCGGCGTGCAGCGCGCCGCGGCCGCCCTCCCCCAGCACGCCCAGGCCGTGCGCGTCGTCCACGACCAGGGCCGCGCCCTCCTCCCGGCAGGCGGCTGCGTACCCGGCCAGCGGTGCGGCGTCCCCGTCCACGGAGAACACCGAGTCGGTGACCAGCAGCGCCCGGCCCTCGTGCGCGGCGAGCGTCTTGCGCGCGGAGTCCGGGTCGGAGTGCGGGATCACGGCGATCTCGGCGCGCGAGAGACGGCAGCCGTCCACGATCGAGGCGTGGTTCCCCGCGTCGGAGGCGACCAGCGTGCCCCGGTCGCTGAGCGCGGTGACCGCGGCGAGGTTGGCCGCGTACCCGGAGGAGAGGACGAGCGCGGCCTCGAATCCGCAGAAGGCGGCGAGCTCCCGCTCGAGCTCCGCATGAAGCTCGGTCGTGCCCGTCACGAGGCGGGAACCGGTGGCTCCGCCTCCCCATCGCCCAGCCGCGTCCCGTGCGCCCCGGACGGTCTCGGGGTGCCGGGTCAGACCGAGGTAGTCGTTGCTCGCGAGGTCCAGCAGCGGCGACGACTCCGGTCGCGGGCGCAGCGTACGGACCAGTCCGGCCTGTTCACGGGCGCTCTCCGCGGCATCGATCCAGGAGAAGACATCCACGGGATCGGGAGTGTGCTGGGGCATCGGCAGGTCCTCGTGTTTTGTCGGCAGTCCACAGACCTGCCCGACCCTAGCTGCCGTGACTCCTGTGTCAGGTGTGGTGATACACACACACCCATCCGGCCATGTTGTGCGATCTCTCCTTGGCCGGGAGTGGTCGTGTGGGACAGGATCGGATTCATGGACCTGCTGAACACCCTGGTGGACAAGGGGCTGCGGCGCGAGCTGCCGACCCGCGAAGAAGCGCTCGCCGTACTGGCGACTTCCGACGACGAACTGCTCGACGTGGTGGCCGCTGCCGGCAAGGTGCGCCGCCAGTGGTTCGGGCGTCGGGTGAAGCTGAACTACCTGGTCAATCTGAAGTCGGGCCTGTGCCCGGAGGACTGCTCCTACTGTTCCCAGCGCCTGGGCTCCAAGGCCGAGATCCTCAAGTACACGTGGCTGAAGCCGGAGGAGGCCTCCCAGGCCGCGGCCGCCGGTGTCGCGGGCGGGGCGAAGCGGGTCTGCCTGGTCGCGAGCGGCCGCGGGCCGACGGACCGGGACGTGGACCGCGTCGGCAAGACGATCGCCGCGATCAAGGAGCAGAACGAGGGCATCGAGGTCTGCGCCTGCCTGGGCCTGCTCTCCGACGGCCAGGCCGAGCGGCTGCGCGACGCGGGCGCGGACGCCTACAACCACAACCTCAACACCTCCGAGGCCACGTACGGGCAGATCACCAAGACCCACACCTACGCGGACCGGGTCGACACGGTGCAAAAGGCGCACGCCGCCGGCCTGTCGGCCTGCTCCGGTCTGATCGCGGGCATGGGCGAGAGCGACGAGGACCTCGTCGACGTCGTCTACTCGCTGCGCGAGCTGGACTCGGATTCGGTGCCGGTCAACTTCCTGATCCCGTTCGAGGGCACCCCGCTCGCCAAGGAGTGGAACCTCACCCCGCAGCGCGCCCTGCGGATCCTCGCGATGGTCCGGTTCGTCTGCCCCGACGTCGAGGTCCGCCTCGCGGGCGGCCGCGAGGTGCACCTGCGCTCGATGCAGCCGCTGGCCCTGCACATCGTCAACTCGATCTTCCTCGGCGACTACCTCACCAGTGAGGGCCAGGCCGGCCAGGTCGACCTCGACATGATCGCGGACGCCGGTTTCGAGGTGGAGGGCGCCGGTACGTCGACCCTGCCCGCGCACCGCTCCGACGTGGCGGCCGCGGCCACCGGCGGAGGCTGCGGTTCGCACTCCAGTGCCGCCTCGGTCTGCGGCTCGGCCGGTTCCGCCGACCCCGCCGGGGACGCCGGCTGCGGCTCGGCCTGCGGCGGTTGCTCCGGTCACGCGCACGCGGCGCCCGTGGCGGCGCAGGCGGATGCCGGTGAGGTCCGCTCGGACCTGGTGGCGGTGCGCCGCCGCGGAGCGGGGACGGACATCGCCCCCAATGCCTGATCAGATCCGGCCTCCGTCGTCCGGCGCGGAACTGCTCGCGCTGGACCGGCAGCACGTCTGGCACCCGTACGGCCCGATGCCCGGCCGACAGGAGCCGCTGGTCATCGCCTCCGCCTCGGGGGTACGGCTGCGGCTCGCCGACCCGTCCCAGGGACAGGGCCACGACGAGCTGGTCGACGGCATGTCCTCCTGGTGGTCGGCGATCCACGGCTACAACCACCCGGTGCTGAACGAGGCCGCGACCGCGCAGCTGGGCCTCATGTCACACGTGATGTTCGGGGGGCTCACCCATGAGCCCGCCGTCCGGCTCGCCGCGAAGCTCGTCGAGATCACCCCGCCGGGACTGGAGCACGTCTTCCTCTGCGACTCGGGCTCGGTGTCCGTCGAGGTCGCGGTCAAGATGTGCCTGCAGTACTGGCGTTCACTCGGGCGGACGGGCAAGACCCGGCTGCTGACCTGGCGCGGCGGCTACCACGGGGACACCTGGCAGCCGATGGCAGTCTGCGACCCCCAGGGCGGCATGCACGAGCTGTGGCAGGGTCACCTGCCGCGGCAGGTCTTCGCGGACGCGCCGCCCGACGGCTTCGACGCCCCGGTGGACCCGGCGTACGCCGACCACCTGCGCTCCCTGATCGCCGCGCACGCCGACGAGCTGGCCGCCGTCATCGTGGAGCCGGTGGTGCAGGGAGCGGGCGGCATGCGCTTCCACAACCCGGGCTACCTGCGGGTGCTGCGCGAGTTGTGCGACGAGTACGGCGTGCTCCTCATCCTCGACGAGATCGCGACGGGCTTCGGCCGCACCGGAGCGCTCTTCGCCGCGGACCACGCGGGGATCACCCCGGACGTGATGTGCCTGGGCAAGTCGCTGACGGGCGGTTACCTCACGCTGGCGGCGACCCTGTGCACGGCCCGGGTCGCCGACGGCATCTCCCAGGGCGAGGTGCCGGTGCTGGCGCACGGGCCGACCTTCATGGGCAACCCCCTGGCGACGGCCGTGGCGCTGGCCTCGGTCGAGCTGCTGCTCGGCCAGGACTGGGCGACCGAGGTCAAGCGGATCGAGGCGGGCCTGCGCGAAGGCCTGGCGGCCGCGGCCGGGCAGCCCGGCGTACGGGACGTACGGGTCCTCGGCGCGATCGGCGTGGTGCAGCTGGACCACGAGGTCGACGTGGAGGCCGCCACCAGGGCGGCGGTGCGCGAGGGCGTGTGGGTGCGGCCCTTCCGGGACCTGATCTACGTGATGCCGCCGTTCGTCACGGGCGACACCGATGTGGCCCGGATCTGCCGCGCTGTGGTCGCGGCGGCGCAGGAAGGCTGAGAAGACCGACATGTCCGTAGTGATCGTGTCCGGCACGGGCACGGAGATCGGCAAGACCGTCGTCACGGCGGCGATCGCGGCCGCCGCGGTGGCGGCCGGCCGCTCGGTGGCGGTGCTCAAGCCCGCCCAGACGGGCGTGGGCCCGGCCGAACCGGGGGACGCCGCGGAGGTGGTCCGGCTGGCCGGCTCCTCCGTCACGGCGGTGGAACTGGCACGCTATCCGGAGCCGTTGGCCCCGGACACGGCAGCGCGTCGCGCGGGCCTGCCCACGGTCTCCCCGGCCGCTGTCGCGGAGGCGGCGAACCGGCTCGCCCTCTCCCACGACCTGGTCCTGGTGGAGGGCGCGGGCGGGCTGCTCGTCCGCTTCGACGAGGAGGGCCACACCCTGGCCGACGCGGCAGGTCTGCTCGGCGCCCCGACCCTGCTCGTCGCCCCGGCGGGACTGGGCACCCTCAACTCCACCACCCTGTCGGCGGAAGCCCTGCGGGCCCGGGGCCTGACCGCGCTGGGCGTGGTGGTCGGCAGCTGGCCGGCCGCCCCGGACCTGGCCTCCCGCTGCAATCTGGCGGACCTCCCGAAGTCCTCGGGCCTCCCCCTGCTGGGCGCGGTCCCGGCAGGCTCGGGCGCCCTCCCCCCACCCCGGTTCCGCACCGCGGCTCCGACCTGGCTCTCCCCCACCCTCGCGGGCACGTGGTCCCCGGAACCCTTCCTGGCCACCTGGGCCCCGTCGGCCTTCGCCCCGACCGCGCCAGCCGGCCCAGCCGGCGATTGAGAGGGGTGTCCCCCGGACGGGGTCCGGGGGACACCCCTCCACACCTGAAGGGTGAGCGCGAGCGAACGGGGCACGCTGGGAGTACGGCTACGTACGCCACCCCCGCGCCGGAGGTCCGCCATGCTGCCGCGCCGCCGCACCGCTCCGCCCCACGACCCCGTCCACCACCCGCTCTTCGCCCGCGTCTACGCCCGCGCCAGCGAAGCCGCCGAGACCCGCGGCATCGCCGCCCTGCGCACCGAACTCCTCCACGGGGTGACCGGCCGCGTCATCGAGATCGGTGCCGGGAACGGCCTGAACTTCGCGCACTACCCGCGCGCCGTCTCCGAGGTCGTCGCCGTCGAACCGGAGCGCACCCTGCGCCGCCGCGCGGCCACGGCCGCCCTGCGCGCCGAGGTCCCCGTGGACATCGTGCCCGGCGCCGCGGAGGCCCTCCCGGTCAAGAGCGAGGCCTTCGACGCAGCCGTCGCCTCATTGGTGCTGTGCACCGTCCGGGACCTGCCCCGCTCCCTCGCCGAGCTGCACCGCGTGCTCCGCCCCGACGCCGAGCTGCGCTTCTTCGAGCACGGCCTCGCCCCCGGCCCCGGCATGGCCGCCGTCCAGCGCGCATTGGACCGTACCGTCTGGCCCTTCCTGTTCGGCGGCTGCCACACGGCCCGCGACCCGCTCGCCGCGGTCGAGGCGGCCGGTTTCCGGATCGTCTCGCAGCGCAGCTTCCGGCTGCCCGAGCGCGGCCCGGCCTTCCCCACCTCCTACTGCGTCATCGGATCGGCCCGCCGAGTGGCGTGACCCGGCGCGCCGGCCGTTCCCGGGTCGCTCGCGCGGAAGCGCTCGACCCCCGCGGGATCGTCGCCGATACTCGTTCCCTCCGCGGCGGTCTTCCAGAACCGCCATCCGGCCCCGCTCCGCCAAAAGAATGATCCGTTCTCTTTGCTCATCCTTTACCATGTGGGCAAAGAGTCCTCCTGATTGAAAGGTGTGAGCGTCCGCCCATGGGCGAGCCTCCCGGTCCACGACAATCCCGCTGCCCCCGCTCGCGACACCGCGCGATGCCCCGCGTCCTGGCCGATCCTGGGACGGAGGTGATCGACCGATGACCGAGGTGCTCCTGCTCGTCGTGGCGCTGCTGCTCTGCATTGTCTGCGGGGTCTTCGTCGCGGCCGAGTTCTCGTTGACCACCGTCGAGCGCAGCGAGCTCGAACGGGCCGTCGACCGTGGCGAACCCGGGGCCGAGAGTGCCCTGGCGGCCGTCCGGACCCTCACGTTCCAGCTTTCCGGCGCCCAGCTCGGCATCACCGCGACCGGCCTGGTCATCGGCATGATCTCGAAGCCGTCGATCGCCGCCCTGCTACAGGGACCGTTCGAAGCCATGGGGCTGTCGGCCGCCGCCGCTTCCTCCACCGCGCTGATCCTCGGCACCGCCGTGTCGACCGTCGTGCTGATGGTCGTCGGCGAGCTGGTGCCCAAGAACTGGGCGATCTCCTCCCCGCTGGCCATCGCCAAGCGCGTGGCGACGACGCAGCGGGTCTTCAGCCGGGCCTTCAGGCCTCTGATCAGCCATCTCAACACCACCGCGAACCACATGGTCCGCCGCTTCGGCATGGAGCCGACAGAGGAGCTGGCCTCCGCGCGCACGCCGCAGGAGCTGGTCGCTCTCGCGCGGCACTCGGCGAAGGCGGGCGCGCTGGAGAAGGACACCGCCGAGCTGTTCGTGCGGACCCTGAACCTCGCCGACCTGACCGCGGAGAACGTCATGACCCCGCGCGTCCAGGTCACCGCGCTCGACGTGCAGACGACCGCCGAGGACGTGGCGAACGCGACGCTGGCCACCGGCCTGTCCCGCTTCCCGATCTACCGGGGCAGCCTCGACTCCGTCGTCGGCACCGTCCACATCAAGGACGTACTGGCCCTGTCCGCCGAGGTCCGGCGCCGGACCCCGGTGTCGCAGCTGCTGCGCGCCCCCCTCCTCGTGCCGGAGTCCCTGACCGTGGACCGGCTCCTGGACCGGCTGTCCGGGAAGCAGACGATGGCCGTGGTCATCGACGAGTACGGCGGTACGGCCGGTGTGGCCACGCTGGAGGACATCGTCGAGGAGGTCGTCGGCGAGGTCCGCGACGAGCACGACCCGCACGAGACCCCCGACCTGGCCCCGGCCGGTACGGACGATGCCGGACTGCGCCTCTACGCGGCCGACGGCGCCGCGCGCACCGACCAGCTCCAGCGGATCGGACTGCGCGTGCCGGAAGGCCCGTACGAGACCCTGGCCGGCCTGATAGCGACCGAACTGGGCCGGATCCCGGCCGTCGGCGACAGCCTTGAGCTGGACGGCTGGCTGCTGGAGGTGGTGGACGCCGGCGGTCGGCGAGCCGCGCGCGTGCTGCTGCACATGCCGGCCGAGCCGGTCGACGACGGCGCGGACACCCACTGGGACAAGCCCAAGGACAAGGGCAGGCCCAAGGGCAGGCACAGGGACAAGCACAAGCGCAGGGACGGGGATGAGGACCGATGACCGCCGTCCAATTGCTGATCGGCCTGGCGACCCTGGTCGTCAACGCCTTCTTCGTCGGCGCGGAGTTCGCTCTGATCTCGGTCCGCCGCAGCCAGATCGAGCCGTACGCCGAGCAGGGCGACCGGCGGGGCCGGGCGGTCCTGTGGGGACTGGAGCACGTATCGGCCCTGATGGCGGCGGCCCAGCTCGGCATCACGCTGTGCACCCTGGTGCTGGGCGTGGTGGCCGAACCGGCGATCGCCCACCTGCTGACCCCCCTGTTCGACCTCATCGGGGTGCCTGCCGCGCTGACGCACGCGATCTCCTTCGTGGTGGCGCTGGCGCTGGCGACGTACCTGCACATGCTCTTCGGTGAGATGGTGCCGAAGAACGTGGCACTGTCCGAGCCGGTGCGCACCGCGCTGCTGCTGGGGCCCCCGCTGGTGACCGTGACGCGGGCGCTCCGTCCGGTGATCTTCGCGATCAACGCCTTCGCCAACGCCCTGCTGCGCCTGCTGCGGGTGGAGGTGAAGGACGAGGTCGCGGCGACCTTCTCGGACGACGAGCTGGCGCGCATGGTCAAGGACTCCAGCGAGGCCGGGCTCCTCGACGACCGGGCGCGCGAGCGGCTGCACGACGCCCTGGAGCTGGGTCGCCGGCCGGTCACCGATGTGGTGCTGCCGGCGGGCCAGGTGGTCTCGGCCCGGGAGGGGATCACTCCGGCCGGGCTGGAGCGCCTCTCGGCCGAAACCGGGTACTCCCGGTTCCCGGTGGTCGACGGCCAGCACCGGATCCTGGGCTACCTGCACGTCAAGGACGCCCTGGACGCCGAGGCGCGGAACGAGCCGTTCCCGGTGTCGGCGCTGCGGCTGATCGCCCAGGTACGGGCGGAGACCCCGCTGGACGACGTGCTGACCGCCATGCGGCGCAGCCGTACGCACCTGGCCGCGGTGCTGGGGCCGGACGGCGCCATGACGGGCCTGGTGACGATGGAGGACGTGCTGCGCGAGCTGTTCGACCGGCCGGCCTCCGCGTAGCCCGTCGTACGGAACCGTGTCGGTCCCCGGCCCTGCGGGGCCGGGGTACCACGCGGTAACATCACTCCCGCCATGGAGATGAATGCGCGCTACACCAGTTTCGTCGCGGTCGGCGACTCCTTCACGGAGGGCATGTCCGACCTGCTCCCGGACGGCTCCTACCGGGGCTGGGCCGACCTGCTGGCCGCCCGCCTCGCGGCGCGCGAGCCGAGCCTTCGCTACGCGAACCTCGCGGTCCGCGGGAAGCTCATCGGGCAGATCGTCGAGGAGCAGGTTCCGGCGGCCGCGGCCATGGGCGCCGACGTGGTGACCCTGGTCGGGGGGCTGAACGACGCGCTGCGCCCCAAGGTGGACATGGGCCGGGTACGGGGTCACCTGGAGGCGGCCGTGGAGCTCCTCGCCCCCTCCTGCAAGCACCTGGTCCTGATGCGGTCTCCGGGGCGCAACGGGCCGGTGATGGATCGTTTCCGGCCCCGGATGGAAGAGCTCTTCGGCATCATCGAGGAACTCTCCGCACGGCACGGAGCCCTGGTGGTGGACCTGTACGGGGCGCCGGTGCTCGCCGACCCCCGCATGTGGGACGTGGACCGCCTGCACCTCACGGCCGAAGGCCACCGCCGGGTGGCGGAGGCCGTCTGGCAGACCCTGGGCCTGCCCGCCGAGCAGGACTGGCACACCGAACTGCCCGCCGCCGTCCCCCCGGGCTGGGCGGTACGCCGGTCCCAGGACCTGAACTTCGCCCGCCGGCACCTGCTCCCCTGGGTCGGCCGCCGCTTGACGGGCCGCTCCTCCGGGGACGGCCGCCCGGCCAAGCGCCCGGAGCTGCTCCCGTACGAGCCGGCCGCGGGCGATCTGCTCTCGTAGCAAGACACAATCGGGACCGGGGTCCCTACCTGCGTAAACGCACAGCCGCAGCCCAAGTAGAATCCCTACACGTGACTGCCAAGCCCCGCATCCCCAATGTCCTGGCCGGCCGCTACGCCTCCGCGGAGCTCGCCGTCCTGTGGTCCCCCGAGTACAAGGTGACGCTGGAGCGGCGGCTGTGGCTCGCCGTGCTGCGCGCCCAGAAGGACCTCGGTATCGAGGTCCCCGACGCGGCCCTCGCCGATTACGAGCGCGTCCTCGAAACGGTCGACCTCGCCTCCATCGCGGAGCGCGAGAAGGTTACCCGGCACGACGTGAAGGCCCGTATCGAGGAGTTCAACGCCCTCGCCGGTCACGAGCACGTCCACAAGGGCATGACTTCGCGCGACCTCACCGAGAACGTCGAGCAGCTGCAGATCCGGCTCTCGCTGGAACTGGCCCGTGACCGCACGGTCGCCGTCCTGGCGCGCCTCGGCAAGCTGGCGGGCGAGCACGCCGAGCTGGTCATGGCCGGCCGCTCCCACAACGTCGCCGCGCAGGCGACCACGCTGGGCAAGCGCTTCGCGACCGCGGCCGACGAACTGCTCGTCGCCTACGACCGCCTCGAGGACCTGCTGGGCCGCTACCCGCTGCGCGGCATCAAGGGCCCGGTCGGCACCGCCCAGGACATGCTCGACCTGCTCGGCGGCGACGCGGCCAAGCTCGCCGAGCTGGAGCAGCGCATCGCCGCCCACCTCGGCTTCGCCCAGGCCTTCACCTCGGTCGGCCAGGTCTACCCGCGCTCGCTCGACTACGACGTGGTCACCGCCCTGGTGCAGCTGGCCGCCGCCCCGTCCTCGATCGCCAAGACGATCCGGCTGATGGCCGGCCACGAGCTGGTCACCGAGGGCTTCAAGCCCGGCCAGGTCGGCTCCTCCGCGATGCCGCACAAGATGAACACCCGCTCCTGCGAGCGCGTGAACGGCCTGATGGTCATCCTGCGCGGCTACGCCTCGATGACCGGCGAGCTGGCCGGCGACCAGTGGAACGAGGGCGACGTCTCCTGCTCCGTGGTCCGCCGCGTGGCCCTTCCGGACGCCTTCTTCGCCTTCGACGGCCTCCTGGAGACCTTCCTGACGGTCATGGACGAATTCGGCGCCTTCCCGGCCGTCGTCGCCCGCGAGCTGGACCGCTACCTTCCGTTCCTCGCGACCACCAAGGTCCTGATGGGCGCGGTACGGGCCGGGGTGGGCCGCGAAGCGGCCCACGAGGTCATCAAGGAGCACGCGGTGGCCTGCGCGCTCGCCATGCGCGAGCAGGGCGCCGAGCGCAATGAGCTGCTGGACAAGCTGGCCGCCGACGAGCGGATGCCGCTGGACCGCTCCCAGCTCGACGCCCTGATGGCCGACAAGCTGTCCTTCACCGGCGCCGCGGGTGACCAGGTCGCGGCGGTGGTCTCGCGTATCGAGGCGATCGCCAAGCAGCACCCGGAGGCCGCCGGGTACGCGCCGGGGTCGATCCTCTGACGCCCGACGAGCTGAGCGCCGCCCGCGACCGCGTCCTCCCGGACGTGGTCGCGGGCGGTCTGCGTGTGCTCTTCTGCGGCATCAACCCAGGTCTCCTCTCCGCCGCCACGGGCCACCACTTCGCCCGCCCCGGCAACCGTTTCTGGCCCGTCCTGCACCTGTCGGGCTTCACTCCGCGGCGCCTGGCCCCCGCGGAGCAGGAAGAGCTGCTGACCTACCGTCTCGGCATCACCAATGTCGTGGCCCGCGCCACGGCCCGCGCCGACGAGCTGAGCGCCGAGGAGTTCCGCGAGGGCGGCCGAATTCTGACGGCCAAGGTGGAACTGCTGCGCCCCCAGTGGCTGGCGGTCGTCGGCGTGACCGCCTACCGCACCGCCTTCGGCGAGCGCAAGGCTCAGATCGGCCCCCAGGACCGGACCATCGGCTCGACCCGCGTCTGGGCCCTCCCCAACCCCAGCGGCCTCAACGCCCACTGGACCGCCGAGTCCATGGCCCAGGAGTACGCCCGCCTCCGCGCGGTGGCCGAGTCTTCCGACGGACCCTAAGCGGCCTCGGCCCGCCTCACGGCGGGTCGATCACCGTGACCCCTGCCATCAGCAGGTAGGGGTCCTCGCTGTCCCACTGCGCCACGTAGGCCACCAGCCACCGCTCCTCGGCCCGCCACAAGTGCACGTGGTCGGTGGTGCTGCTCACCTCGTCCCACGGCTCCGGTATCTCCTCCCCGTCGAACCCCCGGTCCAGCAGCGACCCGACGCTGAAGACCTGCTGCTCCCCCCACCGGTCGGCCAGGGCCTGGGTGAGCGCTCCGTACTCGGCTGCGATCTGGCCGGCCGCCTCGGCCCGGCCCGATCCGTCGTCGTCCCAGAAATCCCGCGTCCGGCTCAGCTGGACGAGGTGGTAACCCGGGCCGCTGCCCTGCCCGCCGGACCGGACCGGCTCGGGCGGGAACTCCTTCGCCCTGAGCCGGTCGATCGTGTCGAGATGCTCTGCCGTGGTCATACCGTCAGTATCCCGACCCCCACTGACAACTGGCCCGGCGTCACGCGTCCCGTCGCCGCATCGCGATCCACCCGGCGACCAGCGTGACCACCGCCCAGAGCGCCATCACGCCCAGACCGGTCCACGGCCCGAGGTCACCGTGCGCCTCCGTCCGCAGCACCATCTGCCCGGCGCGGTCCGGCATGTACTGCCCGATTCCGCTCGCCGCACCGGAGACGACGAAGGAGACCAGCAGGACGAACGGTATGAGGATGCTCAGCACAGCCGTCCCGCTGCGCAGCACCGCCGTCAGGCCGGCGGCGAACAGCGTCATCAGGGTCAGGTAGAGGCCACAGCCGACGACCGCCCGTACGGTGCCCGGGGCGCCCGGTTCGAGGGCGTACGGGCCCATGAACGCCTGGCCGCCCAGGAAGGTCAGGAGACCGGTGATCTGACCCATGACGAGGGCGAGTCCGCCGACGATCGAGATCTTCGACAGATAGAACCGGGTGCGGTCGGGTACGGCGGCGAGGCTCGTGCGCAGGCCTCCGTTGTGGAACTCGGCGGAGAAGGCGCTCGCGCCGAAGGCGATGGCCGCTATCTGCCCGAAGTTGAGTCCGTAGAAGGCGGCGAGCAGCGGATCGTCTCCCATGCTGCCTTCCTCGGCCGTTCCTATCAGCGCGGCCGTGAGCGTCTGTATCCCCGCAGTGGCGACGAGGACGGATATGAACGACCCGAGGGTGCCCCGAAGGGACCGGATCTTGATCCATTCCGAGTGCAGGACGGGGATCGTGGGCAGAGCGGCGCGCATGGCGGTGCCTCCTTGAAAGTGGGGACGGTCAGTGGGTCGCGGCGAACTGGGCATGGCCGGCGGTGAGATCGAGATACGCCTGCTCCAGCGAGGCGCGCTCGTCGGAGAGCTCCAGCACGGGAACGCCCTCCCGGGCGGCCATGGCGCCGACCTGCTCCGCCTGTATGCCCTCGACGGTCCAGCGCCCGCCGTCGGCGCTCACCAGCTCGAAGCCCTCCCGGGCGAGGGCGGCCCGCAGCCGTGCCGGGTCCGAGGTGCGCACCCGTACCCGGGGGGTGCTGCGGGCGGCGATGAACTCCTCCATCGCGGTGTCGGCCAGCAGCTTGCCCCGGCCCAGCACGACGAGGTGGTCGGCCAGAGCAGCGGTCTCGGACATGAGGTGGCTGGAGACCAGGACGGTCCGTCCCTCGGCGGCGAGTGAGCGCATCAGCTCGCGGATCCAGATGATGCCTTCGGGGTCCAGCCCGTTGGTCGGCTCGTCCAGCAGCACGACTCCGGGATCGCCCAGCAGCGCCGCGGCGATCCCGAGCCGCTGGCGCATGCCCAGCGAGAACTTCTTGACCCGGCGCCTGGCCGCCGAGGCTATCCCGGCCTGTTCCAGCACCTCTTCCACCCGGCGCATCGGGATCCGGTTGGTGGCCGCGAGGAAACGCAAGTGGTCCCGGGCGGTGCGCCCGCCGTGGATCGACTGCGGGTCCAGGAGTGCGCCCACCCGGTGCAACGGGTCGGTGAAGCCGGTGTACCGCCGCCCTCCGATGGTGGCCGTCCCGGAGGTCGGCCGGTCCAGCCCCAGCAGCAGACGCATCGTCGTGGACTTGCCGGCGCCGTTGGGTCCCAGGAATCCGGTTACCCGGCCGGGCAGAACATCGAACGTGAGGTGGTCCACGGCACGGATGCCGTCGTATTCCCTGGTCAGTTCCCGGATCTCGATGCTGTTCATGACTCAAGACTCGCCGCCGGGCCCACCCCCTTCCCTCCCCCACGTGGGGGGTTCGTCTCCCCCGCACGGGGGAGACGGTGGCCGTGGTCCGACTGCCAGGATGAGGACATGTACCGATTGCTTCGTGCGCCCCTCCGCGGGATCACGTACACCCGCTGGCTGCATCTGCTGGTCCCGATCCTGATCGTGTCCATCTGGCTCTACATAAAGCCCACATGGCCTTGGATGCCCGCTCTGATCGTCGCGCCGTTCGGGCTCATCCCGTGGGTGCGGCTGGCCGAGGGGTTGCAGGCGCAGTTCCTGCTGACCCCGCACGAGCGCGGCGACCGCGACGGATCCATCAGCGTCATGCCGTCGGCCCGATGGGGGGACCGCTGGCGGACGGTCGCCTGGCTGGAGATACGGCTCCTGCTCGCGGGGGTGGCGATGCTGGCCACCGTGTGGCTCCCGGTCATGACGCTGGAGCTCGTCCTCACCGGGGCGGGGAAGTCCCTTGGCGGGGATGGTGCGATGCTGCCCTTCGTCCCGCCGCGCTGGGCCGCTCTGCTGCTCGTTCCCGTACCGCTGCTCCTGCTGCTGGCCGTGGTGGTCCTGCTCGGCGAAGCCGTCACGGCGGTCGCAACCAGACTGCTGGGGCCTTCGGCGGCGGAACGGCTGACGGCGCTGGAGGCGCGTACCGAGCAGCTGCTGGAACGGACGCGGATCGCGAGGGAGTTGCACGACTCCATCGGGCACGCGCTCACCGTCGCGGTGATCCAGGCGGGGGCGGCCAGGGCGGCGGGGAACCCGGAGTTCACCGACCGCGCTCTCAGCGCGATCGAGGAGACCGGCCGGGCCGCGCTGGAGGATCTCGAACGGGTACTGCTGGTGCTCCGGGAGTCCGCACAGCCACCCTCGCAGCGGCCCACCCTGGCCGACGCGGACCGGTTGTTGAACTCGGCGCGGGCCTCCGGATCCTCGGTCGACGCCGAACTGTCGGGTCCACTGGAGCAGTTGCCCGGCCCCGTCACGCGCGAGGGGTACCGGATCCTGCAGGAGGCTCTGACCAATGTGCTGCGGCACTGCGGCCCGGTGCCGGTCCGGGTGCGGATCGAGGCGGCCGTGGGGCGGCTGGATCTGGAGGTGGTCAATCCGCTGCCTGACGGTCCCGCGCTGATGACGGGCACGGGCAGCGGGCTGCGCGGGATGCGGGAGCGTGCCGCGTTGCTGGGAGGCGAGGCCGAGACCGGTCCGCACGAGGGCAGTTGGAGGGTGCGCGCGCGGCTTCCGCTGGAGCGAATACGCTGACCGGATGCCGGTTACCGTACTGCTCGTCGATGACGAACCCCTGGTGCGCGCGGGTCTGCGCGCCGTCCTGGAGTCCCAGCCCGACATCGAAGTGGTGGGTGAGGCGGCCGACGGGGCCTCGGTCGTCCCGCTCGTGCGGCAACTGCGGCCCGACGTGGTGGCGATGGATGTGCGGATGCCGCTGCTCGACGGGATCGAGGCGACGCGGACGGTCCTGCGGACGGTGGACTCGCCGCCGAAGATCCTCGTGGTGACCACCTTCGAGAACGACGAGTACGTCTACGAGGCGCTGCGGGCCGGTGCGGACGGGTTCCTGCTCAAGCGGGCGCGGCCTTCGGAGATCGTGCACGCGGTGCGGCTGGTGGCGGAGGGCGAGACGCTGCTCTTCCCGGCCGCCGTGCGGGCGCTGGCCGCGCAGTACGGCAATCGGAAGGCCCGGGCGGCGCTGGAGCAGGCTGCCCTGACCGAGCGGGAGGAATCGGTGCTGCGGCTCATGGCCCGGGGGCTGACCAACGTGGAGATCGCGCGCGAGCTGATCATCGGCGTCGAGACGGTGAAGTCACATGTCAGCGCGGTCCTGACGAAGCTGGGGGCGCGGGACCGGACCCAGGCGGTGATCACGGCGTACGAGTCGGGGTTCGTCGCCCCGGCCTGAGGGGAGCGGCTGCTTCCGGCCGATGGGGGGCTGCTTATCGCCGTCCCGGCGGGTGGGCAGTACGATCCGGCTGACAGGCTCGCCAGCTGGGAGGACACACGTTGGGGCAGCTGACCGGCGGGGACCCTTCTCTGCTCCGGCGGATCAATTCAGCCGTGGTGCTCCGGGCACTGCGCGCTGCCGAATCGCCGACCCTCACCGATCTCACACGGGTGACCGGGCTCTCCCGGCCGACCGTCGAAGGGGTCGTCGAGGGGCTCATGGGGACCGGACTCGTCGTCGAGGCCGATGCCGAGGAGGGCGCGCGACGGCAAGGGCGCCCCGCGCGCCGGTTCCGGTTCCGGGCCGAGGCGGGACACCTGCTGGGCATCGAGATCGGCTCGCACCGGATCGCGGTACTGCTGTCCGGGCTGGACGGCCGGGTCATCGGCGCCGGCACCAAGGACGTCTCGGAGGCGGCCTCGGCCGACGAGCGGCTGGAGCGGGTACGGGCGGCGGTCGCGGACCTGCTGCGCCGGGCCGGCGTGCCGCGGGACTCCCTGCGGGCGGTCGGGGTCGGCAGCCCCGGCATCGTGGAGGCGGACGGCACGGTGCGCCTCGGCACGGCGCTGCCCGGCTGGACCGGGCTGCCGCTCGGGGAACGGCTGCGGCGCTCGTTCCGCTGCCCGGTGCAGGTGGAGAACGACGCCAACGCGGCGGCGGTCGCCGAGCACTGGAAGGGGGCCGCGCGGGACACCGACGACATGGTGTTCGTGATGGCGGGGCTCAGTCCGGGCGCGGGCTCGCTGATCGGCGGACGGCTGCACCGGGGCTTCGGCGGCGCGGCGGGCGAGATCGGCGCGCTGCATCTGCTGGGCCGGGAGGCCACCCCCGAGAAACTGCTCTCCACCACCGGCGAACCGCTGCATCCCTTGGACGAGCCGGCCGTGGCCGAGGTCTTCGCGATGGCCCGGCGGGGCGACGAGCGGGCGGTGGCCGCCGTGGAGCGGTTCATCCAGCGGCTGGTGCACGACGTGGCGGCCCTGGTCCTGGCGATGGATCCGGAGCTGGTCGTCGTCGGCGGCTGGGCGGCCGGCCTGGACGGGATCCTGGAACCCTTGCGCCAGGAGCTGGAGCGCTACTGCCTGCGCCCGCCGAGGGTGGCCCTGTCCCTCCTCGGTGAGGCCGCGGTGGCCACCGGCGCGCTGAGGCTCGCGCTGGACCACGTGGAGGAAGAGCTCTTCGCGGTGGAGAAGACAGTCACGACCCGTCGCCGCTGAGGCCACGACATGCCCGTGCGGCGCCTCGGAAGGCGCCGCACGGGATGGGTGCGGAACGGCAGGGAGTGGTGCGGGAACCGAGCCTGGTCGTTCGGGAGCCGAGCGGCACAGGCCGGAGGCCGAGCGCCACAGGCAGCAAGCCGCGCCACAGGCCGGAGGCCGAGCGGCACGGCCCCGAAGCCGAGCGGTGCGGGTCAGGAAGCGACGCGCGGCTCGTCGGTGATCTCGACGTCGCCCGAGTCGCCGAAGGTCAGGCGGCACGTGTCGGCTCGGTAGGTGGCCACGGAGACGGCGGCGGTGCCCGCGGTGGTGAAGTACCGGGTGGTGACCAGGAGAACCGGGGCTCCGGGCAGGCGGTCCAGCTCCTTGGCGTCGTCGGCGCGGGCGGAGCCGAGCTCCACGGAGCGGTCCTGGCCGTCCAGGACCAGCCGCTGCAGCTCACGCAGGACGGCCCGGGCGCGCGCGGGTCCGGCCGGCGCCTCGATGGCAGGAAGTCCGGGCACGGAGTCGGCCGGGACGTAGAGCATTTCGGCGGCGACGACCTGGCCCTGGGTGACCCGGGTCCGGCGCACCGTGTGTACGGGCTGGTCGGCGGCGAAATCCCCGCCCGTGCCGAGGAGCCCCCGGACCGCCGTCGGCGGCAGACCCTCGACCGCGTCCACCGGCTCCCAGCCGTCGACGCTCTCGCCGGGCCAGCCGTGCTGCGCGCTGCCGACGGCGACACCGACGCGCGGCGGGGCGACGGTCGTACCGACGCCGCGACGCCGCTGCAGCCGGCCTTCGAGCTCGAGCTGCTCCAGCGCCTGGCGCAGGGTCGCGCGGGCAACTCCGAAGCGGGCGGCGAGTTCACGCTCGTTGGGAAGCACCTCGCCGACGGCGAAGTCCTGGTCGAGCGCCTCGCTGAGGACGGTCTTGAGGTGCCAGTACTTCGGCTCCGGCACCGTTTCGAGCTGCGTGGTCCCCACCCTGAGTCCTCCTGCCATCGCCGCACTCGCCGTGTGTTCCGGCGGCAGTTCCGCGCCTTTGTTTATTAAAGGTTCCTGCACTATCCCTGCGACGATAGGACGGTGCACCCCCTTGGTCAAGACCAATGCTCGCCCCGATGCCGGGCAGACCGGGCATATGTATCAAGCCGTTCACGGGATGTTCTCGCGCGGCCCAAAGGCTTGTAGTCAAGGGCTACCAGGCGGTAATCATGGCGGCGGGAACTACTGACAGCCTGTCTCACACGCGTCCACCCGACGAGGAGCAGCATGACCGCCACGGTCTCCTTCACGATCGATTCGCCGCTGGGCCCGCGCACCGCCACCGTCTCCTACGAGCGCAAGGGCGCGGGCGAACCGCTCCTCCTGCTGCACGGCATCGGCCACCACCTCCAGGCCTGGCACCCGGTGACCGACATCCTGGCCGCCGAACACGATGTGATCGCCGTCGACCTGCCCGGTTTCGGCGCCTCGGAGCCGCTGCCCGCGGGGGTCCCGTACGACCTGGCCACCGTCACTCCGGCGCTCGGGGCGCTCTGCGCCGCACTCGGCGTCGAGCGCCCGCACGTGGCGGGCAACTCGCTCGGCGGCCTGCTCGCGCTCGACATGGGCCGCAGCGGCCTGGTCCGCTCGGTCACCGCGCTGTCCCCGGCCGGGTTCTGGACCGAGGGCGAACGCCGCTACGCCTTCGCCACCCTCCTCGCGATGCGCGCCGGCGCCAGGGCGCTGCCCCGCCCCGCGCTGGAGCGGCTCTCGCGCAGCGCCGCCGGCCGGGCCGCGCTCACCGGCACCATCTACGCCCGCCCGGCCCGGCGTTCGCCCGAGGCCGTGGTCGCCGAGACGCTCGCCCTGCGCGATGCCACCGGCTTCGAGGAGACCCTGGCCGCGGGCGGCTCCGTACGCTTCACCGACGACGTGCCCGGCCTGCCGGTCACCATCGCCTGGGGCACCCGCGACCGGCTGCTCCTGCGCCGCCAGGGCGTACGTGCCAAGCACACCCTCCCCGGCGCCCGGCTGGTCCGCCTCCCGGGCTGCGGTCACGTCCCGATGAGCGACGATCCGGCGCTGGTCTCCCGGGTGATCCTGGACACGGCCGCGAGCGCGGCGAGCCGCCTGGCCGCCTGATCGCCTGATCGCCTGACCCGAGGGCGTCAACCCCGCTGCCCGTTCCAGCTGCTGACGGCTGTTCATCCGCGGTTCGCGTGACCGACGCGGCCGGGCCGGGGTGCGGCGGCACTCTGGTACGGCCCGTCCTCGCCGGCCTCTGGAGAAGCACCGATGGCATCGACACCGCACACCCGACGGACCCTCATCGGCGGTTCCCTCGCCCTGTCCTCCGCGCTGCTCGCCGCTCCGGCGCTCGCCGCCCCCGCCTTCGCCCGCTCCGGCCGGCCGAACGCACTCTGGGGCGTCCAGTGCGGCGAGATCACCGCCCACTCGGCCACCGTCTGGACCCGCGCCGACCGCCCGGCGCGGATGTACGTCGAGACCTCCCCGAGCGAGGCGTTCCGCTACGCCGTACGCCGCCACCGCGGCCCGCTGCTCGGCCCGTCCGGCGACTTCACCGGCACCACCGTCCTGCGCGACCTGCCGCCCGGGCAGCAGATCCACTACCGGGTCGTCCTGGCCGACCCCGACGACCCGCGCCGCACGGGCGAACCGGTCCACGGCACCTTCCGCACCACGCCCGCCTCCCGCCGCCATGACGTGCGCTTCCTGTGGTCGGGCGACCTGGCGGGCCAGGGCTGGGGCATCAACCCCGACCTCGGCGGCTACCGCGTGTTCGATGAAATGCGGCTGTGCGACCCCGACTTCTTCCTCTTCAGCGGGGACACGATCTACGCCGACGGGCCCATCCAGCCCTCCGTCACCCTGCGCGACGGCACCGTCTGGCGCAACGTCACCACCGAGGAGAAGTCGAAGGTCGCTGAGACCCTCGCCGAATTCCGCGGGAACTTCCGCTACAACCTGCTCGATCGCAACCTGCGCGACTTCAACGCCCAGGTCCCGGTCCTCGCCCAGTGGGACGACCACGAGGTGCGCAACAACTGGTACCCGGGCCAGCTGATCGAGGACCCCCGCTACACCGTCAAGGAAGCCGACACCCTCGCCGCCCGTGCCCGCCAGGCCTTCGGCGAGTACTTCCCCGTCACCGACCTGCGCGGGGGCCGCGCCGAGGGCCGGATGTACCGCGTGATGCGCTACGGCCCGCTGCTGGACGTCTTCGTCCTCGACATGCGCACGTACCGCAACGCCAACTCCCCTGATACCCAGACCGAGGACCCCATCGGCATCCTCGGCCCCGAGCAGCTGGCGTGGGTCAAGCGCGAGCTCTCGCGCTCGCGCGCCACCTGGAAGGTCATCGCCGCCGACATGCCGCTGGGCATCGTCGTCCCCGACGGGGCCGCGAACTTCGAGGCCGTGGCCCAGGGTGACCCCGGTGCCCCGCTGGGCCGCGAGCTCCAGATCGCCGAACTGCTCCGTCACATCAAGCACCAGCGCATCACCGGTACCGTCTGGCTCACCGCCGACGTGCACTACACCGCGGCGAACCACTACGCGCCCGAGCGTGCGGCCTTCACCGACTTCGCACCCTTCTGGGAGTTCGTCTCCGGCCCGGTCGGCGCGGGCGGCTTCCCGTCCGGGCGGCTCGACGCCACCTTCGGCCCGCAGCCGGCATACGTCCAGTCGGCGCCCCTCGCCAACATGTCGCCGTCCGAGAACCCTCCGTACTACGGTGAGGTCGACATCGACGGCGGCAGCGGCGGGCTCACCGTCCGGCTGCGGCGCCAGGGAGGCGGCGTACTCTTCACCCGGACGCTCCAGCCCGGCCGCGTGGGCCAATAGACGGCAGGACGTCGGCGGCCGGCAGAAGCGGCGCCCCACCCGGCCTCCCTGCCTCTCGGTCTTCCGGTCTTCCGACCTCCCGGGCACGGGAAATAGCCGGGAAAACTGGGTGAAATCGGCCAGATGGATACTTAACCAATCGGTCACAGATCGTTCGTGATCACGCAACACCCCTGAGCCACAGTGGTGTGCATGACTGAACGTAACCTTGCCTCTGCCCAGCGTCCCCACCGCCACCACTGGCGCCGCGACGTCGTCGAGCTCGCCGCACTCTTCTGCGCCGTCGCGGTCGCCGACGGCATCGCCAATCTCGTCGTGCACGGCCCGAGGGGCCCGGTCCTGCTGGTCGCCTCGGCCGTCGCACTCCTGGTCACCGCGGCTTTCCACACCTGGTGGGCGCGCCGCCACAGCCATGCGCCCCCGCCGGTGAGCACAGCGCCGACGGATCCGACGCCGTCCGCCGCCACCGCCGGTCCCGGCGCGAGCGCCGCCACCACCGTCCTGTGGCGGATGCGCACCACAGTCCGTGACGAGCCCGGCTCCCTGGCCGCGCTCTGCACCGCCCTCGCCCGCAACGCCGTCGACATCCTGACCCTCCAGACGCACCCGCTCCCCGAGGGCGGCACCGTCGACGAGTTCCTGCTGCGCGCCCCGCACCAGCTGCCCTCCGCCGAGCTCACCCGCGCCATCGCCCAGGCCGGCGGCCGCAGCACGTGGATCGAGCGCGCTGACGCGCACGACCTGGTCGATACCCCGACCCGGGTCCTGGGCCTCGCCACCCGCACCGCCCTGGACACCGCCGAACTCCCGCTCTCGCTGCGCCAGCTGCTGGGCCGCTGCACGATCCACTCGATCCCGGCGACCACGCTCTCCGGCCGTCCCAACGCCGGCGCCGACGCCCCGGTCGAGGGGGTGCTTGAGGCCACGGTCATGCGGCTGCGCGACCCCTCTGGCGGCGCGATCACCGTGGAGCGGCCCTACCTGCCCTTCACCCCGACCGAGTTCGCCCGCGCCCGCGCCCTGGTCGAGCTCGACGCCCGGCTCGGCCCCCGTGTGCCGCGCAGCCAGGACGTGCTGACCCTGCCCGAGGGCAACGAGATCACCGTGCGCCGCGCCGACGGATCCGACCAGGCGGCGGCCCGCGCGATGCACGACCGCTGCTCCGAGCGCACTCTCGGTCTGCGCTACCACGGCCCCGTCGCCGACGCCGACCGCTACCTCGGCCACCTGCTGAGCCCGCGCTTCGGCCGCACCCTCGCCGCCACCACCGCCTCCGGCAGGCTCGTCGCCCTCGGCCACCTGCTGTGGGACGGGGACGAGACCGAGGTCGCGCTGCTGATCGAGGACGACTGGCAGCGCCGCGGCATCGGCTCCGAGCTGCTGCGACGGCTCGTCGCGATGGCCGTCGAGGCCGGCTGCGACAGCGTCTACGCCGTCACGCAGGCCTCCAACACCGCGATGGTCGCCGCCATGCGCGGCCTCGGCCTGCCCCTCGACTACCAGATCGAGGAGGGCACGCTGGTGATCACCGCCCGGCTGGACGCCACCCCGGGCAGCTCCCGGCTCCCGTACGACCTCCCCCGCGCGCAGCAGGCCCCGCGCCACCAGCGCTGACCGGGCCCCCGGCCGCACCCGGTCCCCCTCGCCCGCACCGGGGCGGACCGGGTCGTCGGAGGTCACGGCTCCGCATATACGTCAGCAGGCTGGCGCCAAACGGTGATGACATGGCCCCTCTCGCGTACGAAGATGGCGGCATGTCAGAGATCTTCCACAACGGCAGCGACCGGCTGCCCCGCCAGGTGGCCGACGCGTACGTCGACGACCTCATCACCCTCGACCCGATCACCGGTACGTACCTGGGTGTCGCCGCGAGTTCCGGCAAGCTCCCGGACTTCTCCCCGGCCGGCCGCGCGGCCGTCGCCGATCTCGCCCGCACCACCCTCGCCCGCCTCGACGCCGCGGAGCGGCTGCCCGGCGCCGACAGCGACCCCGAGCGCCGCTGCGCCCGCCTGCTGCGCGAACGCCTCACCGCCGAACTCGCGGTCCACGAGGCCGACGAGGACCTGTGCGCGGTCAGCAACATCCACAGCCCCGCGCACTCCATCCGCGAGGTCTTCACCCTCACCCCCGCCGACACCGACGAGGACTGGGCGGCGATCGCCGAGCGGCTGCGCGCCGTCCCGGCCGCCCTCGACGGTTACCGCGAGAGCCTGAGCCTCGGTCTGGACCGCGGCCTGTACGGCGGTCCGCGCGCCACCACCACCATGATCGGCCAGCTCGCCACCTGGGCCGGCCAGGACGCCGACGAACCCGCCTTCTTCACGGACTTCGCCTCCGGCGGCCCGGACGCCCTGCGCGCCGAGCTGGACGAGGCGGCCGCGGCCGCGACCGGCGCCGTCGCCGAACTGCACGACTGGATGAGCACGGTGTACGCCCCGGCCGTCGCGGGCCGGCCGGACACCGTGGGCCGCGAGCGCTACGCCCGCTGGTCGCGGTACTTCAACGGCAGTGACCTGGACCTGGACGAGGCGTACGCCTACGGCTGGTCGGAGTACCACCGCCTGCTGGCCGAGATGAAGGCCGAGGCAGCCAAGATCCTGCCGGGCGCCGGGCCCTGGGAGGCGCTGAGGCACCTCGACGAGCACGGCACCCACATCGAGGGCGTGGACGAGGTCCAGGCCTGGCTGCAGGGCATCATGGACGAGGCCATCGAGAACCTCGACGGCACCCACTTCGAACTCGCCGAGCGGGTCCGCAAGGTGGAGTCCCGCATCGCCCCTCCGGGCGGCGCCGCGGCCCCGTACTACACCTCCCCTTCGGAGGACTTCTCCCGCCCGGGCCGCACCTGGCTGCCCACCATGGGCCAGACCCGTTTCCCCGTGTACGACCTGGTCTCCACCTGGTACCACGAGGGCGTTCCGGGCCACCACCTCCAGCTCGCTCAGTGGACGCACGTCGCGGACCAGCTCTCCCGCTACCAGGCCAGCGTCGGCCTCGTCAGCGCCAACGCCGAGGGCTGGGCGCTGTACGCGGAGCGGCTGATGGACGAGCTCGGCTACCTCAAGGACGCCGAGCAGCGCCTGGGCTACCTGGACTGCCAGATGATGCGCGCCGCGCGGGTCATCGTGGACATCGGCATGCACCTGGGTCTGGAGATCCCGGCGGACTCGCCGTTCCACCCGGGCGAGACGTGGACGCCCGATCTCGCGCAGGAGTTCTTCGGCCTGCACAGCGGCCGGCCCGCGGACTTCGTGGTGAGCGAGCTGACCCGCTACCTGTCGATGCCGGGACAGGCGATCGGGTACAAGCTGGGCGAGCGCGCCTGGCTGCTGGGCCGGGAGAACGCCCGGGCCGCGCACGGCGACTCCTTCGACCTGAAGGCCTGGCACATGGCGGCGCTGTCGCAGGGTTCGCTGGGGCTGGACGACCTGGTGGACGAGCTGTCGAGGCTCTGATCCAGGACACGGAACGGGCCGCCCGCCGCCTGCCGCCGAGCGGCGGTCAGCGGGGAGCGGCCCGTTCCGTGCTTCCGTCCGTCCACGGTCAGCAGCCGCAGTCGTCCGAGTCGGTGGGGGCGGTCAGCGGGTCGGCCTCGGCGCGCTGCTGGCTGCCCTGCCAGGTCTCGACCTCGAAACCCTCGCGGATCCAGTACTCGATGCCGCCGAGCATCTCCTTGACCTGGAAGCCGAGTTCGGCCAGGGCCAGCGCGGAGCGGGCCCCGCCGTTGCAGCCGGGACCCCAGCAGTACGTCACCACGGGGATGTTCTTGTCGAGGAGCCGCTCGGCCTGCTCGGGGATGAGGGCGGTGGGCAGGTGGACGGCGCCGGGTACGTGGGCCTGGTCCCAGGAGGGCGTGGAGCGGGAGTCGATCAGCTGGAAGCCGAGTTCGGCGCCCTGCTCGCGGTGGGCCTTGAAGGCGGCGGCGACGTCCGACACGTCCGCGTGGAAGGCCAGGCTGGCCGCGAAGTAGGCGGCGGCCGCGGCCGGAGCGGCCGGCGGTACCCGCAGCACGGGGTTGGCGGAGGCGGGGGCGGGGGCGGTCACGGTCGCGGTGCTCCGGGTCGTCGTCATGGCCAAAAATCTACGATCTGTTGATCATCTCCGGAAGTGGTTTTCCCCGGCCTTTCCCTTGCCCGACCGGGGAATCCCCTGTTAAACCTGCCAGATGACCGACTATTCCCCTGACGCCACCGACTGGCGGATCCTCGAAGCCCTCCAGCGGGACGGCCGGGCCAGTTTCACCGAGCTCGCCCGCTCCGTGTCGATGTCCGCGAGCGCCGTCACCGAGCGCGTCCGACGCCTGGAGGAGACCGGCATCATCACCGGCTACACGGCGGTCGTGGACCCGGAGAAGCTCGGGAAGTCGATCCTCGCGCTGGTCCGGCTGCGCTATCCGCACGGCAACTACAAGCCGTTCCACGACTTCCTCGACGCGACTTCCGAGATCCTCGAAGCCCATCACGTCACCGGTGACGACTGCTTCGTGCTGAAGGTCGCCGCCCGCTCGATGGCGCACCTGGAGGAGATCACTGGCCGGATCGCGGGCCTCGGCCCGGTGACCACGAGCATCGTGTACTCGTCCCCGCTCCCCCGGCGGCCGCTCAGCCCGTGATCTCGGTCCGTGGCCTCAGTCCGTGACCTCAGTCCGTGAGCGCCGCCGTGCGGTGGCGCACCACCGACCCCCCGCGCTTCTTGACGATCTCCAACTGGGCCTGCACCCGGGTCCGCAGGTCGGCGACGTGGCTGACGATGCCGACGCTGCGGTCCCGCTCGCGCAGCGAGTCCAGTACGTCGAGCACCTCGTCCAGCGCCTGGTCGTCGAGGCTGCCGAAGCCCTCGTCGATGAAGAGGGTGTCCAGCCGCATGCCGCCCGCCTCGTCGGTGACCACGTCGGCCAGGCCCAGCGCCAGCGCGAGCGAGGCGAAGAAGGTCTCGCCGCCCGACAGGGTCGCGGTGTCGCGCTCGCTGCCGGTCCAGGCGTCGACGACGTGCAGCCCGAGACCGGAACGGCCTCGTCCGCTCACCCGCGCGTCGGAGTGGACCAGGGTGTAGCGGCCGCCGGACATGCGCAGCAGCCGTACCGTCGCGGCGGCGGCGACCTGTTCCAGGCGGGCGGCCAGCACGTACGCCTCCAGCCGCATCTTGCGCTCGTTGTCGGCGGAGGTGCCCGCCGTGAGTCCGGCCAGCCGTGCCACCCGGTCGTAGGCATCGCGCAGCGGGCCCAGGGCGCGCAGTTCCTGCTCGGCCTGCCGGGAGAGCCGGTCGAGCTCGGCGCACCGGACGCGGGCCGCGTCGACGGCGGATCCGGCGGTACGAAGCTTCGCCGCGGCCTGGGCCGCATACGCCTCGGCCTCCTCCGGCGCGGCCGGGGGCAGGGCTGCCGCCGCGGCCGTGTCCGCCTCGCCGAGGCGGTCCGCCAGCATGGCCTCCTCCGCCTGCCAGGCGTCCGTCCGGCGCTGGAGCGCGGTGCGTTCGTACTCCGGGAGCACCGCGTCGGCAGCGGCCCCGATGGTGTCGAAGCCGGCTTTGAAGGCAGCGTCGGCGAGCTGGTCGTCGGCCTCCTTCAGCCGGGCGGCGGTGGTCTCGGCCCGGCGCAGCGAGGCGGCGGCGGCCGAGACCATGCGGACCCGGTCCTCCAGGGTCCGGGCGCGGGCCGCGACGGTGGGCGCGTCGCCCCGTACGGCTGCGAGCTCCGCCTCCAGCGAGGCCTGTTCCCGGTCCAGGGCCTCGCGGCGCGAGACCCTGGCCGCGGCGCGCTCGGCGGCGGCGAGCCGGTCCGCACTGCGCGCCGCGTGCTCCCGCTCGGCGCGGGCGAGCTGCTCACGGGCCGCGTGCAGTCCGGCGGCCGCGGCGTGGGCGGCGGCGTGCCGGGAGCTCAGGTCCGAGGTCAGGGCGAGGAGTTCGCCGGTGGTGGCGTCCCCCGCGGCGGCCGCGGCCTCCGCGCGGGCCTCCTCCACGGCGGCGAGCCGGCGTTCGACGGCGGCCCGGGCCTCCTCGGCCCGCTCGAAGAGGCCGTGGGCGGCGTCCTCGGCGGCGCGGTCCACATGGCCGGGCGCCGGGCGGGCCGGGGCGGGGTGCTCCGCCGATCCGCACACGGTGCAGGCCTCCCCCGCCACCAGCGCCTCGGCGAGTTCGGCGGCGATCCCGCGCAGCCGGGCCTCCTTGAGCTCCAGCCAGCGCTCCCGGGCGGCCGTCGACTCCTCGCGTACGGACAGCAGTTCGCCCGCGGCGCGCTCCACGGCGGCAGCCAGCTCGTCGCGCCGGCGGGCGGCGTTCAGATGCATCCGGGCGGGTTCCAGCTTGCCGGCGAGCTGCTCGGCAAGGGTCGCGGCCTGCTGGGCGGCGTCCGCGCGCTCGTGCAGGGCGGCCCGGGTGGCCTCCCAGCGCGCCAGCCACTCGGCGGACTCCTGGTGCTGGTCCTCGGCGGCCCGGGCCTCGCGCTCGAGGTCGGCCCGCTCGCGGCCGATCTCGGCGCTGCGCTGCTCGGCCCGGCGGGCGGCGCCCAGTGCGCCGAGGTCCTCGCGCAGCCGCTGCTCGACGGCGGCCAGCTGATCGGTGCCCGCCTCCCGCAGCTGCGGCGGGAGGTCGGCCCGGGCGGCGCTCTCGGCGTGCGCGGCGGCCAGGTGCGCGGCGTTCGCCGCGCCGCGCAGTTCCAGGGCGGGAGCGACCAGAGCGCCCCGCCGGGCCCGGTCCAGGAGCGCGCGCACCCGCTCCCGGTCGGGCTCCGCCCCGGCGAGCAGGGCCGCCCGGCGGGCGGTCTCCGCGTGCCGGCGCTGGAGCCGGTCGAGTTCCCGCGCCTCCTCGGCGGCGCGGCGGGCGGCCGCGTGCCGGCCCTCGACGGCGGCCAGCGCGTACTCGGCGACGCCCAGCCGCTCCCGCGCCGAGCAGCGGGCGACGGCGGCCCAGGCGCGGATCGCCCCGGAGAGCCCCGGGTCCCCGGGCTGGTGCCGGGGCAGCGGCCAGGCCCGCAGGTCGGCGCTGTCACCGGCGGCCTGGGCGAGCCGCTGCGCGGTGTGGAGCACCCTCTCGTCCCCGGCGCGCACCTTGGCCTCGGCGGCCCGGCGGCGTTCGCCGAGCAGGGCCTCGACGGCGGCGAAACGGCGGGTGTCGAAGAGCCGGCCGAGCAGCCGGCCGCGGGCCGCCTCGTCGGCGCGCAGGAACTTCGCGAACTCCCCCTGCGGCAACAGCACCACCTGGCAGAACTGCTCGCGGCTCATGCCGAGCAGCTGCTCGATCTCCTCGCCGATCTCCTGGTGGGAGCGGCTGAGCGATTGCCAGCCCTCGCCGGTGTACTCGCGCAGCCAGCTCTGTGCCTTGTCCTTGGTGGTGCCGGTGCCGCGCTTCTTGGGCCGGTCCTGTTCGGGACGCCGGGTGATCTCCAGGCGGCGGCCGCCCGCGGTGAGTTCGAGGGTGACCTCGGTCGGGGTCCCGGCGTCCGCGTGATCGCTGCGCAGGCTGGTGCCGGGGGCCTGGCGGGGGCCGGGCACGGACCCGTAGAGGGCGTAGCAGACGGCGTCGAGGACGGAGGTCTTGCCCGCGCCGGTGGGTCCGTGGAGCAGGAAGATCCCGGCGCCGGACAGCGCGTCGAAGTCGATCTCCTGAGGCTCGGCGAAGGGGCCGAAGGCGGTGACGCCGAGCCGGTGCAGCCTCATCGGTGGGTCTCCTGACGGCTGTCGTCGGCCCGTACGTCGTCGAAGGCGCTCCGCAGGACGGCGCGCTCGGCCTCGTCCGCGTGGCCGCCGCCGCGCACGTGGGACACGAAGTCCTCGGCGATCTCCTGGTCGCTGCGGCCCTTGAGCCGCTGGGCGTAGGAGGCGCCGGTCTCCTCCTCGCGGCCCTCGGGGTCGAAGGCGAGGCTGAGGGTGTGCGGGAAGCGGGCGGCGAGCTTGGCCATGGGGTCCTCGGGGCGGACCGGGTCGGTGAGCGTGGCCTCGACCCAGGCGTCCTCGTACGCGGCGTACGCCGGGTCCGCGACCAGGTCGTCGAGGGTGCCGCGCAGCCGGGCGAGGGGCCGCGGCACGGGGGTGCCGACGCGCTCGGCGCCGGTGATCTCCCCTTCGGCGCCCAGCTCGATCAGCCACATGCTCTTGTGGTGGTCGGCCTCGGAGAAGGAGTAGGCGAGCGGGGAACCGGAGTACCGGACCCGTTCGTTGATCGTCTGACAGCCGTGGAGGTGGCCGAGTGCGGCGTAGTCCACCCCGTCGAAGACGGAGGCGGGAACGGCCTCGACCCCGCCGACGGTGATGTCGCGTTCGCTGTCGCTGGCCTGCCCGCCGGTGACGAAGGCGTGGGCGAGGACGATGGAGCGGGTGCCGGGCGCGCGGGCGGCGAGGTCGGCCCGGATCCGGTCCATGGCCGCGCCGAGCACCGCCTCGTGGCTCACCTTCTCGGCGCTGAACTCGTCCTTGACCAGGGCCGGTTCCAGGTAGGGCAGCCCGTACAGCGCCACCTCGCCGTGTACGTCGGCCAGGACCACCGGGTCGGCGCAGCCGGCCGGGTCGGTCCTGAGGTGGATCCCAGCCCGGTCGATCAGGCCGGCCCCGACCCCGAGCCGGCGAGCGGAGTCGTGGTTGCCGGAGATCATCACGGTGGGCACGCCGAGCTCGGCGAGCCGGTGCAGGGCCTGGTCGTACAGCTCGACGGCAGGCAGCGGGGGCACGGCCCGGTCGTAGATGTCCCCGGCGACGAGGACGGCGTCGACCTCGCGCTCGCGGACGGTCTCGACGAGGTGGTCGACGAAGACGGACTGGGCTCCGAGCAGGTTCACGCGGTGGAAGGACCGGCCGAGGTGCCAGTCGGAGGTGTGCAGGAACTTCACTCGACCGCTCCGACCCGCACGCTTGATCTCCTCCGTGGCTCCGCACCGACCCTCCAGGCTAACCCGTCTCCCACGGGGAGTACTGCCGTCCCGTGGTTCCCGGCCGGCCCGCCGGGCCCCGTGCGTCACAGGATCCTGGCGCCCGTGCGAAACCTCCGTGCCCGTCCGGCTCAGGCTTCGCCGTAGGCCTCGCCGCCGAGCTCGAAGCCCGCGGTCCCCGCGCTGATGTCGGCGAGCCAGGCGCGGAAGGCCGGGGCGTCCGCCTCGGGGAGCCCGATCTCGATCGAGACGGCCTCCCCGTAGCGCACGTCCAGTACCAGGCGGCCGGTGGAACGCAGGTCGTTCTGCATCTTGCCGGCGCGCTGGTGGTCGACGGTGACGGTGGCCAGCCGGTACCGGCGCCGGGTGACGGTGCCGAGCTCGTCGAGGGCCTCGCCGACGACTCCCCCGTAGGCCCGGATCAGCCCGCCGGCGCCGAGTTTCACCCCGCCGTAGTAGCGGGTGACGACGGCGACGGCGTACCGGATGTCCCGGCGCATGAGCATCTGCAGCATGGGCACCCCGGCGGTGCCGCCGGGCTCGCCGTCGTCGCTGGCCTTCTGGACGGAGGCGTCGGCTCCGATGACGTACGCGAAGCAGTTGTGCGTGGCGGTCGGGTGTTCCTTGCGGATCCGTGCGACGAACTCCTGCGCCTCCTGCTCGGTCGCGGCGGGCGCGAGCGAGCAGAGGAAGCGCGAGCGGTTGATCTCGGATTCGTGCACACCCTCGCGGGACACCGTCACGTACTGGTCTGCCTTCACCGCTCCACCCTAAGGGGAATCGGACAGGTGTCCTCGTCGTTGATCCGTCAGCGGCACGACGCCGAAGAGCGGTTCCAGAGCAGCAGGAGGCGGCACACGTGTACGGCGATCAGGCGACCATCCGCAAGATCCTCACCGAACTGGGCGACACCTGGGCCGTGGTGGGCCTCTCGAACAACCAGGACCGGGCGGCCTACGGGGTGGCCCGGGTCCTCCAGCGGTTCGGCAAGCGCGTGATCCCCGTACATCCCAAGGCGGAGACGGTGCACGGCGAGGCCGGGTACCCCTCGCTGGAGGCGATCCCCTTCAAGGTGGACGTGGTGGACGTCTTCGTGAACAGCGCGCTGGCGGGGCCGGTCGCGGACCAGGCGGCGGCCGTCGGCGCCGAGGCCGTCTGGTTCCAGCTCGGCGTGGTCGACGAGGCCGCCTTCGACCGCACCCGCGAGGCCGGGCTGGCCATGGTGATGGACCGCTGCCCGGCGATCGAGATCCCCGCGCTCCAGCCCCTGCCGTCGAAGTAGCGCCTGGCCCGCGACGGCCGGTTTGACCTCGGTGGGGGTGCTGGGGTTCTTTTGTCCGCACCCCCGCCCTTCACCGCACCGTACTGCGAGGCCTGCCCATGACCGCCCTCTTCGCCCTGGCCACAGCCGTGCTGTGGGGCCTCGCCGACTTCGGGGGCGGTTTGGTGACCCGCCGGATACCTGCGCTGACGGTGGTCGTCGTCTCGCAGGTCGTCGCCGTCGTCGTGCTCGGCGCGGTCGTGCTCGGCACCGGCGCGTGGCGGGAGGCCGGGCCGCAGCTGTGGTTCGCCGTCGGCGCCGGCCTGGTCGGGCCGGTCGCCATGCTCAGCTTCTACAAGGCACTGGCCCTCGGCCCGATGAGCGTGGTCTCACCGCTCGGCTCCCTCGGGGTCGTCGTGCCGGTCGCCGCCGGACTGATCCTCGGCGAGCGGCCCGGCCTCGGCCAGTTCGCGGGCATCGCGGTGGCCGTCGTCGGCATCGTCCTCCCGGGCGGCCCGGAGCTGCGCGGTGCGCCCGTCCAGCGCCAGGCCGTCGTTCTCACCCTGGTAGCCGCCTTCGGCTTCGGCGCGGTGATGGCCCTGATCGCACAGGCCTCCACCACCCTGACCGGGCTGTTCCTGGCGCTGTTCGTGCAGCGGGTCACCAATGTCGCGGTGGGCGGCGGCGCCCTGTGGGTCCGGACCCGGCGCGGCACCCCGGCGCTCCCGGCGGGCACCGGCCCGCGGATCCTGTGGGGGCTGCTGCCCGCACTGGCCTTCGTCGGCCTCGCCGACGTCGCGGCGAACGGCACCTACTCCGCGGCCGCCCAGAGCGGTCCGGTCACCACGGCCGCCGTACTGTCCTCGCTGTACCCGTTGATCACCGCGCTCGCGGCCTTCGCCGTACTGAAGGAGCGCCTGCGCCCCATCCAGGCGGCGGGCGCCGGCCTGGCCCTGGCGGGCACGGTCCTGCTGGCGGCGGGCTGAGAGCCCGGAAGGTTCAGGACTGCTCCGCCTCGGCCAGCTCCGCCTCAGCCAGCTCCGCCAGCCCGCGCAGCTGCTCCGGGGTCATCCCGTCGGGGATCGGTACGGGCGCCGGAGTGCGCAGCGGCGGCTGCCAGCCGGTCTCCGGCTCCCAGCGCCGCACGACGCGCGCGGGCGCCCCGGCCACCACGGCGTGGTCGGGCACCTCGCCCCGTACGACGGCCCCCGCGGCCACCACGACGTTGCGGCCCAGCCGTGCGCCCGGCAGGACGACCGCACCCGTACCGAGCCAGCAGCCGGGACCGATCTCGACCGGCGCGCTGCGCGGCCACTGTTTGCCGACGGGCTGGTGCGGGTCGTCGTAGCTGTGGTTCGTGGACGTGATGTACACGCCGGGGCCGCAGAAGGTGTCGTCCCCGATGGTGATCCGGGCGTCGGCGATGACGTGGCTGTCGCGGCCGATGACCACCCCGTTGCCGAGGACCAGCATCGGCTCCGTACCGAGGTCGAGGTCCGGCATCATCCCGGCGGTGAGGGTGACCTGCTCGCCGATGATGCAGTAGTCGCCGAGCCGGATCCAGGGTTCGCCGAAGACCGTGCCCTGCGGGAAGGCGAGCCGGGTGCCGTGGCCGATCGCGCCGAACCGCAGCCGTCCCGGAGTCTGCGCGGTGACCGCACCGGCCCGCTGCATCCAGCGCCAGCCCGCGTGGACCGCGCGGCTCGCCAGCCGGCGGCGCAGGACCGTCAGAGATGAGAACGTGTTCTGGTTCTTCGGCACCCGGCCACGGTAGTGCGCCGGGCTCCGGTCGGCCCGGCCGCGATCCTGTGATCTTCACCCCATCTCCGGGCGGGCCCGGCCCGTGCCCTACGGTGCCGGTAGCGCGGCATCCGGAAACAGAGGGAATGATCATGACGCAGCAGTCGACGCAGGGGCAGGCACTCATCGCGGGCGTGGGCGGCAAGCAGCCGTCCGTGGACCCGACGGCCTTCACCGCACCCACCTCCGTCGTGGTCGGCGACGTCACCCTGGCCGCCGGCGCGAGCATCTGGTACTCGGCGGTGCTGCGCGCCGACTGCGGTCCGATCACGCTCGGTGCCGACAGCAACGTGCAGGACAACTGCACGGTCCACGTGGACCCCGGCTTCCCGGTCTCGATCGGCGAGCGCGTCTCCATCGGCCACAACGCCGTCGTGCACGGCTGCACCGTCGAGGACGACTGCCTGATCGGCATGGGCGCGACCGTCCTGAACGGCGCGGTGATCGGAGCCGGCTCGCTGGTGGCCGCCCAGGCACTGGTCCCGCAGGGCATGGTCGTCCCGCCCGGCTCCCTGGTCGCGGGCATCCCGGCCAAGGTGCGGCGCGAGCTGACCAAGGAGGAGCGCGAGGGCATCACGGTCAACGCCGCCATGTACGTGGAACTGGCCGAGCAGCACCGCGCCTCGGTGACCCCGGACCTCTAGGCCGGGTCAGGCCGGGTCCGGGGCGGGCGGGCTATTCGGCGACGGCCACCGGGGCGGCCGGCTCCACCGGGGCGGCCGCCGCGGCGGCCGCGGCCGCCTTCTTCATACGGCTGCGCACCACCACTGTCACCGCGATCCCGAACAGCACGGCGAGGCCCAGAGCCAGCCACGAGAACCGCTTCAGCCACGGCTCGGCGACGATCCCGACCGAGTAGATGACGGCCGTGGTGCCGCCCGCCCAGAGGATCCCGCCGAGGATGTTCGCGATCAGGAACCGCCAGTACGGCATGCGCAGCACGCCCGCGAGCGGCCCCGCGAAGATCCGCAGCAGCGCCACGAACCGCCCGAAGAAGACGGCCCACATGCCCCAGCGCTCGAAGGAGCGTTCCGCCACGGCCACGTGCTCCGGCCCGAAGTGCTTGGGGAAGCGCCTGCCCAGCTTCTCCAGCAGCGGTTTGCCGCCCCTGCGCCCGATCGCGTAGCCGATCGAGTCGCCCACGATCGCCCCGGTGGTCGCGCAGATACCCAGCACGACGGGGTCGATCTCACCGTGCTGCGAGGCCAGCAGCGCAGAGCTGACCAGGATGATCTCGCCCGGCAGTGGGATGCCGAGGCTTTCCAGCCCGATGACCAGACCCACCAGGAGATAGATGCTGACCGCCGGAATCGTCTCCAGCCATTCCTGGATGTGCACCGGTACGTCCTCCCGTGTCGTCCCCGGCGCGCCCCCTGTGACACGCCGAACGGGCAGCCTATCGGCTCCTCACTTCCGCCTTTGACCTCAGTGGGAGTTCCCGCGAGGAACGGCCCGCGAACACTTCCCGGCGGCCGGGACCCAGCACCCAGCCGTGCTGCTCCGGGTCCCAGGACGACAGCGCCCGGGCATCGATGTCGACGGTGACCCGCTGGGCCTCGCCCGGCGCGAGGGTGAGCCGCCGGTAGCCGGCCAGCGCGCGCACCGGCTGGTCGAGCGTGATCTCCGCGGACGGGCCGACGTACACCTGGGCCACCTCGGTGCCCTTGCGGCGGCCCGTGTTGCGGACGGTGAACTCCACGCGCAGACCCCCGCGCTCCGGCCGCACGGTCAGCTGCTCGTACTGCCAGGTCGTGTACGAGAGCCCGTGCCCGAACGGGAACAGCGGAGCCACGTGCTGCGCGTCGTACCAGCGGTGGCCGACGTGGACGCCCTCGGTGTACTCCTGGCGGCCGCCGACGCCCGGGTAGCGCAGCGGGTCCCCGGCCACCGGTGTCGCCTGCTCGTCCGCCGGGAAGGTCTGGGTGAGCCGACCGCCCGGGTCCACGTCCCCGAAGAGGATGTCGGCGGTGGCGCCCGCGCCCTCCTGCCCCGGGTAGTACATCTGCAGGACCGCCCCGGTACGGGAGAGCCAGGGCATGGCCGTTCCGCCGGAGGTATTGAGCACGACGGTGGTGCGGGGGTTGGCGGCGGTGACCGCCTCGATCAGCGCGTCCTGTCCGCCCGGGAGCGCCAGGGTGGTCCGGTCGCTGCCCTCGGTGGCGTCCTCGTAGGCGAACAGGACCACGCTGCGGGCCGCCTTCGCGGTGTTCACCGCCTCGGCGAGGTCCGCGGCCCGGCCCGCCTTCGTGATGTGCCGCAGCCGGAAGCGCCGGCCCTTGTCCCCGCCCCGAGCGGTCACGGAGAGCCGGTGGGTGCCCGCCTTGAGGGAGAGCGTGCGGCGGCGGACGGTCATCCCGTCGGGTGCCGAGCCGAGCAGTCCGCCCGCGTAGTGCTCGGCCGCGCCCTGCCGTACGGGGAACAGCTCCTCCCCGTCCAGGCGCACGCCCGGCCGCTCGCCGGTGTAGTGGACGACCACGGTCCACTCGTCGTCCGCCGCGAGCCGGAACTCCCCCTCGTGGCTCCAGTCGCGCCCTGCGTCCACGGCCCGGTCGTCCAGGTCGGCGGGGGGCGTCAGCAGGGTCGGCGGCAGGGGGCTCCCGTACAGGTCCTCGCCGAGGGCGTAGCGCACGGTGGAGCCGTTCCCGGCGCGGCGGCGGATGGCCGTGAGCGGCGCGGCGGCCCCGTCGGGGACGACGTGGGCGCTGCCGCCGCCACTGACGAAGGGCACCTGGCCGGTGGGGCCGATGACCGCGATCGAGCGGGCGGCGGCGCCCGTCAGCGGCAGGGTGCCGTGCTCGTTGCGCAGCAGCACCGCCCCGGCGGTGGCCACCTTGCGGGCGAGCCGCGCCCCGGCGGCCGCATCCCGCGAGGGGCGCGCGGCGGGCCGGGCCGCGAGCAGCCCGAAGCGGTCCATGGTGGTCAGGATCCGGCGCACGGCGAGGTCGACGGCGCTCTCGGGGACGGAGCCGCCGCGCACCGCCTCGCGCAGCGGGCCGCCGAAGTGGGTGCCGCCGGGCATCTCCATGTCGAGTCCGGCGCCGACGGCGGCAACGGTGCTGTGGGCGGCGTCCCCGTCGGACATCACCCAGCCGTCGAACCCCCAGCTCCCGCGCAGCACTTCGTCGAGCAGCGGCTTGCTCTCGCAGGCGTAGACGCCGTTGACCTTGTTGCGGGCGCCCATCACGGCGCCGGCGCCGGCGGCCACGGCGGCCTCGAAGCCCCGCAGCTCGGTCTCGTGCAGGGTCTGCTCGGCGACGACCGCGTCGACGGTGTCGCGGCCGTGCTCCTGGTTGCCCAGGGCGAAGTGCTTGACGGCGGCGATGAGCCCCTCGTCCTGGATCCCGCGGACCATCTCGCCGACGAGGTCGGCGGTGAGGCGCGGTTCCTCGGCGAAGGCCTCGAAGTTCCGGCCCGCGTACGGGGTGCGGATGAGGTTGGCCCTGGGTGACAGGAGGACGTCCTGGCCGAGCGCGCGGCCCTCACGGCCGATGACGCGGCCGTACTCGCGAGCCAGCGCGGGGTCGAAGGCGGAGGCGAGCAGGACCGGCGCGGGCAGCGCGGTGGCGGGCCGTGTGACCCGTACGCCGACGGGCCCGTCGGCGAGGCGCAGCGCGGGGATGCCGAGGCGCGGGACGCCCGGCAGGTAGCCGGACTGGCCGAGGGAGGCCGGGTCGCGGCCGCCGTGCAGCAGGGCGGTCTTCTCGTCGAGGGTGAGCCGTTCGATCAGGCTGTCGACCCGGGCGGCGTTCGCGGGCTCGGCGGGGGCCCCGGGGGCGGGGGCGGACGCCGCGCGGAGTCCCGCGCCCGGCGGCACGGTCGCGGCGCAGCCGCCCGCTCCGAGGGCCGCGCCCACCGCTCCGAGCAGCCGGATCGCGGAACGTCGGGACACGGCCTCGCTCATGGCGCTCCCTGCAGGCTGGGGGCACCCCCGGACGGAGTCTGGGGGAGGTCGGCGGGAGCGGTCCGCGCCGACCGCTCCCCCGCACACTGTGCGCCGCTGCCTCCCGGGGCAGCCTCAGACGCGCCATCTCGGCGCCGAGGTTCAGCCCTGCGGCGGCCGGGACACGCTGTCGACGTCCCGCCGGGGCTCGCCTTCGAGCTGCACCCGGGCCTCGGTGCGGTGCCCGCGCGCGATGTAGTCCCGTACGACGGCCTCCACCGCGTCCTGCGGCGATCCGACCCCGGCGAGCACCATCACTTCCACCACGAGCTCGGCGTCGAGGCTGATGTTGACCTTGGCCACGGGTACCCCCTCCATCGTCGTGCGAGGGACTCTAGCCGTCGCACGGCCACGGTTTCCGGGGTTCTGGCCCCGTCCGTCGCCGGTTGCTGCCGCCCCGGGTCCGGATCCGGCGGACAGGGCCGCCGGCACCGTGGCCGACCGGCACGGCGAAGGCCCCCGCCCTCCGGGGGCGGGGGCCTTGTCGCCCGACTCCTAGGCGTTGGGACGCAGGGTCCAGACGACCGTCATCTCGCCCGTCACGGCCTCGTCCTCGCGCTGGATGGCGATGGTGACCGGGAACTCGGGGCGGCCGCCCGCGTCGAGTTCGGCCACGACCTCCGCCGCCGGGCGCCCGAGGGTGGCGGTGGCGGTCACGACGCCCTTGGCGAGCTTCTTGTAGCCGATCTCGGCCTTCACCGCGAGGGGCACGGCGCGCGAGAGCTGGTCGCCGAAGGCCGCCAGGACGATCGCGCCGCTCGCGGACTCGGCGAGGGTGAACATGGCGCCGGCGTGCGGGCCGCCGACGTGGTTGTGGAAGTCGGGCTGGTCCGGGAGGCGGACGACCGCGCGCTCCGGAGTGGTCTCCAGGAACTGGAGGTTCAGGGTCCGGGCCATCGGCACCGTCGCGGCGAGCAGTTCGCCCACGTTCATCTGATCTGCGCTCATGGAACGCGATGTTACCCGCGAGTAGGTGTCCTTGGCCAGAGCCGTTCCGGGGGCGGCCGTCGCTCCGGGCCTCCGCTCCTACTATCGTTACCGGCCATGTGGCCAGGACAGCAGCAGCCGCCCGGGGGCGAGCAGAACCCCCAGGACGCGCAACAGAATCCGTACCAGCAGCAGCCGGGGCAACCGAACCCGTACCAGCAGCAGCCGGGTTACGGGTACCCGCAGCCGGGCTACCAGACGCCCCCGCCCACCCAGCCGTGGGGCCAGCCCCAACAGCCCCTGCAGCCCCTGCAGCCCCAACAGCCCCAGCGGCCTGGCGGCGGGAGCCCCTACCAGACCAAGACCGTGGCCATCGTCGCGGCCGCCGCGGTCGTCGTGGCGGCCGCCGCGACCGGCGCCTTCGTCCTGACCCGGGACGACAAGAAGACGGACGAGGCCAACGACAAGCCGCCGGCCGCCTCCTCGGCTCCGGCGTCCTCCGCGCCCGCCCCGGCCGGCAGCAGCGCGAACCCGCGCGCCGGCGGCGACATCAAGCCCGTGATCCCGGGCTGGAAGGTCGTCGTCAACCCCAAGCACGGCACCGCCTTCGACGTCCCACCGGAGTGGAACGTGCTGGGCGCCGGCATGGCCATCGGCTTCGAGGACGAGGTGAAGAACGACGGCTCCTCGGTCGTGATGATGTCCGGGCCCGCCTACCTCAAGCAGGACTGGTGCAAGGTCGACTCCGACAAGAACGGCAGCGAGGAGACGAAGTCGCTGGCCGGCACCGGCACCAAGGGCGGCCAGGGCGCCAAGGACACCGCCGGGGCCGTGACGATCGAGGCCGGAAACTGGGCGTTCGCCGGATACGGGCAGAAGGGGCCGCAGGGCACCACCAAGATCTCCGAGCCGAAGGAGTACACCACCTCCTCGGGCCTGAAGGGCCACATGGCGACCGCGACCGTGAGCGGCCTGCCGAAGGAGAACAAGTGCTCCTCCGACGGCAAGTCGATCGCCTTCAGCTTCAAGAACGCCAAGGGTGACTTCGCCAGCTGGATCCTCTACAGCGCCGCGGGCGTCCCGGACGAGGTCAGCAAGGAGACGCAGGAGAAGATCCTCAGCACGGTCCGCCTGTCCGCGGGCTGATCTCCTTTCCCCTCCGCCCCGGGCCGACAATCCGTTTGGATTCTCGGCCCGGGGCGGGGATAGTCCGGGGGTGAGCTCTCCCCCCGCCGATTCCTCCCGTACGCCCGCCCGCCGCCGCACGCCCGCTTGGGCCGGCCGCAACTACACCCTGCTGACGGGCGCGGCGGTCGTCACCAACCTCGGCAGCCACGGAGCGCTCATCGCTGCCGCGTTCGCGGTTCTGGAGGCCGGCGGATCGGGCGCCGACGTCGGTCTGGTCGCGGCCGCCCGAACGCTGCCGCTCGTCCTCTTCCTGCTCATCGGCGGCGCACTCGCCGACCGGCTGCCGCGCCACCACGTGATGGTCGCGGCCAATGCCCTCAACTGCCTCTCCCAAGCGGCCTTCGCCGTGCTCGTCCTCGCCGGTGACCCCCAGCTGTGGCAGATGATGCTGCTGACCGCTCTGTGCGGCACCGGTACGGCCTTCTTCAACCCGGCGGCCGAGGGCATGCTGCTGTCCACCGTCTCCGGTGAGCACGCCAACCGCGCCTTCGCGCTCTTCCGCATGGCGATGAACGGCGCGGGCATCGGCGGAGCGGCCCTCGGCGGAGCGATGATCGCCGCGTTCGGACCCGGCTGGGTACTGGCCGTGGACGCCGCGGCCTTCGCGATCGCGGGCGCCCTGCGGGCCTTCCTCGACGTCGGCCACATCGCCGAACGGGCTCCCGGCGGCGGCCTCCTGGCCGACCTGCGCGAGGGCTGGGTGGAGGTCAGGACCCGGCCCTGGCTGTGGAGCATCGTGCTCCAGTTCTCCGTCGTGGTCGCCGTCGTCGGGGCCGCGGAGGCGGTCTACGGTCCGCTGGTCGCCCGCGACCGGCTGGGCGGCCCGGCGCCCTGGGGGCTGGCCCTGGCCTGCTTCGGCGCGGGCACCATCGCGGGCGCCGTCCTGATGATGGTGTGGAAGCCGCGCCGGCTGCTGCTGGTCGGCACCCTGTGCGTGTTCCCGCTCGCGCTGCCGTCGGCGGGGCTGGCCGTACCGCTGCCGGTGTGGGCCCTGTGCGCGGTGATGTTCGTGAGCGGCACGGCCATCGAGGTGTTCGGTGTGAACTGGATGACCACGATGCACCAGGAGATCCCCGAGGAGAAGTTCTCCCGGGTCTCCGCCTACGACTGGTTCGGCTCGGTGTCGATGCTCCCCCTGGCCACCGCCCTCGCGGGCCCGGCCGAAACGGCCTTCGGCCGCACCCAGGCCCTGTGGGGCTGCGCGGCCCTGGTCGTCCTGGCCACGGCCCTGGTCCTGCTGATCCCGGACGTCCGCCACCTGACCCGCAGGCCCCCGGCCGCACCGGTCGCTGCCGCCACCGCCCCGGCCGCCACCGCCCCGGCCGCCTCCGGGCCGGCCGCCTCCGGGCCGGCCGCCTCCGACCCCGCGGAGCGGAGCGACAGCCGACCGCTCACCCCAGGCTGAATGCGCCCTCCGGCGGAGCCGGGGACGGCGCGGCGTCCGCGTCGGTCACCGGCACGGCCCCCCGCATGAACCGTGCCAGCGAGTCCCCGGACTCCACCCTCGCGGGAAACGCGTCGGAGGCGCACCGCCGGGCCAGCGCGGCCACCTCCAGCGGAGCGTCGGAGGCGAGCAGCACCGCGTTCCCGAACCGCCGCCCCCGCAGCACCGCCGGCTCGGCGATCAGCGCGAGTTCGCCGAACACCGACGCGAAGTTCGCGAGCTGCGCCCGCAGGAAGCCGAACGGCGCCCCGTCGGCGAGGTTCGCCGCGTACAGCCCGCCGGGCCTCAGCACCCGCGCCGCCTCCCGCGCGTACTCCACGGACGTCAGCTGCGCCGGCACCCGCGAACCGCCGAAGACGTCTGCCACCACCATGTCCGCACTCCCCGCGGGCGCGGCCTCCAGCCAGGCCCGGGCGTCGGCGGCGTGCACCGTGACTCCGGCCCCCGCGGGCAGCGGCAGGTGTTCGGCGACCAGGTCCACCAGCCCCGCGTCGAACTCGACGACCGTCTGCCGGGAGCCCGCCCGGGTCGCCGCGGCGTAGCGCGGCAGGGTCAGGGCGCCCCCGCCCAGGTGCAGGAGGTCCAGCGCGAGCCCCGGCTCCGCCGCGCAGTCCAGGACGTGCCCGAAGCGGCGTACGTACTCGAACTCCAGGTGCCGCGGATCGTCCAGGTCCACATACGACTGCGGCGCCCCGTCGACGGTCAGCAGCCAGGCCCGCTCCCGGTCCACGTCCGGCATCAGCTTGGCGGTGCCCTGGCCCACGTCCCGGATCACCGGGATCTGTTCGTCGTTCACCCGTCCATTGTCGGTCCGGTCCCGGCTCAGCCCGACCAGACGGCCGCCGCGTGGGCGGCGTGCTCCTCGGCCTGCACCAGGCCCGCCCGCGCGGCCGGATCCCGCCGCGCCGGGTCGAGTACGTTGCGCCCGAAGGCTTTGCGGGCCGCCGCCGACGGGGTGATCAACAGCACTCGGGCGCCCGCCTCGCGCAGCCGCGCGGCCTGTGCGGACGGCGAGGGGACGAGCCCGGAGCCGAGCGCGATCGGGGCGATGACCACCACGCGCCGGTAGCCGGCGGCCAGGTCGGCGTTGGTGGCGGAACGGACGCCTCCGTCGATGAAGCGGCGCCCGCCGACGGTCACCGGCGGCCACACCCCGGGCACGGCGCAGCTCGCCGAGACCGCGTCGACCAGCCCGGCCCCGCTCTCCCGGTCGAAGTCGGCGGGCTCACCGCTCAGCGCGTCCACCGCGGTGACGACGAGCCGCCGGTCGGCGGGCCACTCGTGCGAGACCAGCCGGGACGCGAGCACCTCGCGCCGCTCGGCCTCCGCCCCGGTGTCGGCGGCCAGTGCCATGGCTCCGACCCGCTGCCGGTAGGCCGTCGCGTCGCGGCGCGAGCGCGCCATCGCGACGGCGTACCGTGCGATCAGCCCGGCCCCCAGCTTCGCCGCGATCTCCCCGGCGGCGTCGCCGAGCTGGCGCTCGTACAGCTCCTGCGCGGTGAGCAGCCCGGAGGTGAGCTGGGCGCCGACCACCGAACCCGCCGAGGTACCGACGACGAGGTCGGCGTTGGCGAGGTCCACTCCCGCGCGGGCGAGCCCGTACAGGATTCCGCACTCCCAGCCGATGCCGGTCAGTCCGCCACCGCCGAGCACCAGTGCCGTGTCGCCGCCCATGTACGCCCACCCCTCCTCGCATGCCTGTGGTGACGGCAGTCTGACGCACCCGGCCCGCCGTCACCACAGACGGGGCCCGGATCAGCCCGCCCGAGTCACCCCAGGACGGCCGTCACCGTGCCCGCGCCGACGGTCCTGCCGCCTTCGCGGATCGCGAAGCCGAGCCCCGACTCCAGCGGGACGTCCCGCCCGAGCTCGACGGTCATGGTGACCGTCTCCCCCGGCCGGGCCACGCCGGCCTCCCCCAGGTCCACGTCCCCCACCACGTCGGCGGTGCGGATGTAGAACTGCGGCCGGTATCCGGTGGCGACGGGCGTCGTACGACCGCCCTCGCCGGTGGAGAGCACGTACACCTGCGCCGTGAAGCGCCGCTTCGGCGTCACGCTGCCGGGAGCGGCCACCACGTCGCCGCGGCGCACCTGGTGCCGTTGGACCCCGCGCAGCAGCAGCGCGACGTTGTCCCCCGCCTCGGCGGACTCCATCGGCTTGCCGAAGGTCTCCAGCCCGGTGACCACGACCGGGTCGGACGCTCCGTCCGCGCCGAGCATGCTCACGCGGTCGCCGAGCCGGATGCTGCCCCGCTCGACGGCGCCGGTCACGACGGTCCCGCGTCCGGTGATGGTCAGCACGTTCTCCACCGGCAGCAGGAACGGCGCGTCGGTGTAGCGCACCGGGGTCGGCACGTAGGTGTCGACCGCGTCCAGCAGCGCCTGGATCGCCCCGGTCCACCGCGGGTCGCCCTCCAGCGCCCCGAGCCCGGAGACCCGTACGACCGGCGCGCCGTCACCGCCGTAGCCGTGCGCGGTGAGCAGCTCGCGGACCTCCAGCTCGACCAGGTCGGTCAGCTCGGGGTCCCCCGCGTCCGCCTTGTTGAGCGCCACCACGATGTGGTCGACGCCGACCTGCCGGGCGAGGAGCACGTGCTCGGCGGTCTGCGGCATGACCCCGTCGAGCGCGGAGACGACGAGGATCGCCCCGTCGAGCTGCGCGGCGCCGGTGACCATGTTCTTGACGTAGTCGGCGTGGCCGGGCATGTCCACGTGGGCGTAGTGGCGGGTGTCGGTCTCGTACTCGACGTGCGTGAGGTTGATGGTGATCCCGCGCCGGGCCTCCTCGGGGGCCCGGTCGATGCGGTCGAAGGGCATGAAGGAGGCGCCGCCGCGCTCGGCGAGGACCTTGGTGATGGCGGCGGTGAGGGTGGTCTTGCCGTGGTCGACGTGACCCATGGTGCCGATGTTGAGGTGCGGCTTGGTCCGCACGAAGGCCGTCTTGGCCATGATCTCTTCCCGTGGCTCGAAGCTGGAACGGGACCCCTGAGTCGAGCCGACCCTCCCCCTGCGGGGTCCGCCGGACGATCCGGGAAGGGTCAGCTTCGTGCGCCGTCGAATGCGGCGAAGGGGAATGCCTCTGCGGGAACAGCGACAGCGGATGCGGCAGCCTTCGGCGCGTCCGCGACTGCGGACGATGCGACGGGGAAGGCGTACCGGGACATGCCCCTGATCCTGCCGGACCGCCCCGGGCCCGTCGAATGAATTTCCGCGCGCTCAGAGGTTCTTGAGCGCCTCGCGTACGGACAGCGGGGACAGGGAGCCGCGTTCGGCCTCGACGAAGGCGCGCACGGCGGCGGGGTCGGTCTTCGCGTACTCCCGCAGGCACCAGCCGATGGCCTTGCGGACGAAGAAGTCCGGGTGGTCCGCCTGGCGGCGGCAGTAGCCGAAGAGCCGGCCCGTGTCGGTGGCGGACTTGAAGCGCAGCTGGTGGAGCAGGGCGGTGCGGACCAGCCAGAGGTCCTCGTCGCCGGACCACTCGTCCGTCACCGCCGCCAGCGCGGGGTCGGCGGCCACCAGCGGGCCCACCGTGTGCGCGGCCAGCAGGTCGACCGTGTCCCACCACGGGACGGTGGTGATCAGGTGCCGGGCCACCGGCAGCAGGCCGGAGGAGCACCGGGAGACGTGCCTGCGCAGGTAGTCCACCGCGAAGTAGTGGTACTCGCGCTCCGGCAGCCGCCAGCAGCACAGCGCGAGCGCCGCGCAGTCCGCCTCCGACGGCCGCGGTGTGTCCTTGGTCACTGCCTTGGACAGCTCGCGGCGCAGCGGGGTGGGAATGCCGAGGAAGGGGGCGACGTCCTTCATGTACGTGCTCATGGCCCGGGCCCGCACGGGGTCGGCCGCCGCCGCGTACGCCTCGGTCAGCCGCTCCAGGAGGGTGTCGGCGAAGGCGCTGCGCGGCACGTTCGGAGGTCGCCGGTCGTTCGACAGCATGAGGCCCAGATTACGGCGAGGCGCCGCACCGGTCGGCTAGTCTCCCGGGATGTCCCTCCTCCTCGCGCCGTGGACCCGGCTGTCACTGCTCGTCGTGCTGCTCGTGGCGGCCGGCGTGTGCGTGCTGCTGTACGAGCCCCAGCGCATCCTGTCGGAGGGGTGGCCCCCGGGGTTCCCGGTAGGCGCGGCGGTCCTGCTGTTCGCCGCCGGGTACGGCGTGTGCGCGGCGGCCTTCGTCCCGCGCCCCCTGCTCAACCTGGCCGCGGGAGCGGTGTTCGGCACCCAGTTCGGCCTCCTCGCGGCGGTCGGCGGCACGGTGCTCGGCGCCGCGATCGCCTTCGGGCTGGGGCGGATCATGGGCCAGGAGGCCCTGCGTCCGTACGTGCGCGGCCGCTGGCTCCAGGCGGCCGACGGGCAGCTCAGTCGGCACGGCTTCCGTTCGATGCTCGCCGTGCGGCTCTTCCCCGGGATGCCCTTCGTCGTGGCCAACTACTGTGCGGCGGTGTCCCGCTGCGGCTGGCTGCCCTTCCTCGGCGCCACGGCGCTCGGGGTCGTCCCGAACACCGCGGCGTACGTGATCGCGGGGGCCAGCGCCTCCTCCCCCGGCTCGCCCGCGTTCCTCGCCTCGTTCGGCTTCATCGTGGTCTCGGTGGTGGCCGCCGGAGTGGTCGCCTGGCGCAAGCGGCACCGCCTGGCACCCGCCCGGATCCCCGCGTCGACGTACGAACTGGCGCCTCAGCACCCCCCTGTGGTCACCGGTGCTTCGCACGGGCCCTAGCATCGGACCCGAACTGCCCGACGATCACAAGGACGAGCGCACCCCGACATGAGCTGGTTCGAATCCCTAATCCTCGGTCTCGTCCAGGGGCTTACGGAGTTCCTCCCGATCTCCTCCAGCGCCCACCTGCGGCTGACCGCGGCGTTCGCCGGCTGGCACGACCCGGGAGCGGCCTTCACCGCCATCACGCAGATCGGCACCGAGGCCGCCGTACTGATCTACTTCCGCAAGGACATCGCGCGGATCGTCTCCACCTGGTTCCGCTCGCTGTACACGTCTTCGCTGCGCTCCGAGCAGGACGCGAAGATGGGCTGGCTGGTGATCGTCGGCTCGATCCCGATCGGCGTCCTCGGCCTCGCGTTCAAGGACCAGATCGAGGGCCCGTTCCGCGATCTGCGGCTGACCGCCACCACCCTCATCGTGATGGGCGTCGTGCTGGGCGTGGCCGACCGGCTGGCCGCCCGCGACGAGGAAGGCGGGCGCCACCGCGCGGTCCGCGAGCGCAAGACGCTGAAGGAGCTGGGCGTCAAGGACGGCCTGATCTTCGGTGTCTGCCAGGCGATGGCCCTGATCCCCGGCGTGTCCCGGTCCGGCGCGACGATCTCCGGCGGTCTGCTGCTGGGCTTCACGCGCGAGGCGGCTGCCCGCTACTCCTTCCTCCTCGCCATTCCGGCCGTGCTGGCCTCGGGCGTGTTCGAGATCAAGGACGTGGTCGAGAGCCCCGGCCACATCTCCTGGGGGCCGACCATCTTCGCGACGGTCATCGCCTTCTTCGTCGGCTACGTGGTCATCGCGTGGTTCATGAAGTTCATTTCCACCAAGAGCTTCATGCCCTTCGTGATCTACCGGATCGTGCTGGGCGTCGCCCTGTTCATCCTGATCGGGACGGACGTGCTGAGCCCGCACGCGGGTGAGTCCGGCTCCTAGCAAGGCGCCCACTTCACCGCTTCGCGTGAACCGGAGGCCGCTCGGGAACGTTCCCGGGCGGCCTTTGCGTCGTTGTCCCGGAGAGACCTGAAGGCAGAAGCAGGGGGTGTCCCATGGGTCGCGTGGTTCTGGAGCGTTTTCCGGCCGGAAGTCCGAGGGGGAGCTGGCCCGCCGAGGAGTACGCCGCGCAGCGGATGCGCGAGGGCGTGCCGGCCGAGGTGGTGATGGATCTGGACAGCGACGCGTTCCTCGTCGTGGTCCGGCAGCGGGAGGCGTAATCCGGTCACTGGGGGTCCGGGAGAAGATCCCGTCGGCGCACGGCCCTTGGCCTCCTGACCCAACAGCCCCACACTGACCCGATGACGCAGCGTGTGGACCTCGCCACGGTAATGGACCGGCTGGCGATCGACGAGGTGGTCACGGGGTACGCGGTGGCCGTCGACGACGGCGACTGGGCGGCGTACCGCGCCCTGTTCACCGCCTCCGGGCGGGCCGACTACAGCTCCGCGGGCGGGATCGAGGGTCCGGCCGGGGAGGTCGCCGACTGGCTCGCGGAGACGATGAAGCTGTTCCCGGTGCGTCAGCACCTGATCGTGAACCGGCTGATCCGGCTGGAGGACCTGGGCGGTTCACCCGGCGACAGCGCCGAGGTGCGGGCCGACTTCCTCAATCCGATGCGTCTTGAAGGAACGGACGGCGAAGCGGCGGACGGCGAAGCGGCGGACGGCACGGTGACGGCGCCCAACTTCGTCGCCGCCGGGCGCTACTCCTTCGCGCTGGCCCGCACCCGCGACGGCTGGCGGCTCACCCGCGTCACCGTGCACGAGAAGTGGCGGCACATCTCCGCCTGACTGCCACACTGGAAGCGGAGGCGCGCCATGGTCCCGATCCGTGCCCGTTGGTCCCCGCGGTGGCGTGCGTCGGCCGCCGTCGCCGCCGGGGCACTGCCCGCCCTCGCCTTCCCCGCGCCCGCGCTCTGGTGGTTCGCCTACGTCGCCCTCGTGCCCTGGATGCTGCTGCTGCGGTCGGCTCCCACGGGGCGGCGGGCCGTGCTGGAGGGCTGGCTCGGCGGTGCGGCCTTCATCGTCGCCGTCCATCACTGGCTGCTGCCCAGCCTGCACGTGTTCCTGGTGCCGGTGGCCGCCCTGCTGGGCCTGCTCTGGATCCCCTGGGCCCTGCTGGTGCGGGAGTTGCTCGGCGGGGTCCCGTCGGCGGGACGTACGGGCGCCGCGCTGGTCCTCGTACCGGCCGGGTGGTTGCTGTCGGAGCTGGTGCGGTCCTGGCAGGGGCTGGGCGGGCCGTGGGGGCTGCTGGGGGCGAGCCAGTGGCAGGTACCGCCCGCGCTGCGGCTGGCCTCGGCGGGCGGGGTGTGGCTGGTGAGCCTGCTCGTGGTGGCGGTGAACTGTGCGGTGGTGCTGCTCGTCGCGGTGCCCGGGGCGCGGGTCCCGGCGGTGGCCGGGGTGGCGGGGTGCGCGGTGCTGACGGGAGTGGCGTGGCTGTGGGCGCCGCGCCCCGAGGTGTCGGGCGGGCTGCGCGTGGCCGTCGTGCAGCCGGGCGTGGTGGCGGACGGCCCGGACAGCGCGGAACGGCGGTTCGCCGCCGGGGAACGGCTCACCCGGGACCTGTCCGGGCGGCCGATCGACCTGGTGGTGTGGGGCGAGAGCAGCGTCGGCGGGGACCTGGCGGCCCGCCCGGACCTGGCCGGACGGCTGGCTTCGCTGTCCGCGCAGGTCGGGGCTCCGCTGCTGGTCAACGTGGACGCACGGGGGGCCGACAGCCCCGGGATCCGCAAGAGCGCGGTACTCATAGGCCCCGGAGGCCCCACCGGCGACCGGTACGACAAGATGCGGCTGGTCCCGTTCGGCGAGTACATACCGGCCCGGGCCCTGCTCGGCTGGGCCACCTCGGTCGGCAAGGCGGCCGGCGAGGACCGGGTGGCGGGTGACACACCGGTGGTGATGAACCTGCCCGGGCGGCCGGACGGCCGGCCCGGCGTCCGCGTCGGCCCGCTGGTCTGCTTCGAGTCGGCCTTCCCCGACATGAGCCGGCACCTGGCGCGCGAGGGGGCCGGCCTCCTCGTCGCCCAGTCGGCGACCTCCAGCTTCCAGGGCAGCTGGGCCCCGGCCCAGCACGCCTCACTGGCCGCGCTGCGGGCGGCCGAGACCGGCCGCCCGGTGGTGCACGCCACCCTCACCGGCGTCAGCGTGGTGCACGGCCCCTCCGGGGAGCGGATCGGCCCCGCCCTGCCCACCTCCGCGAGCACGGCGCAGGTGTACGAGGTCCCGCTCGCCCGGGGCGCCACCCTCTACGTCCGCTTCGGGGACTGGGCGGTGGCCGCGGCCCTCGCCTCGCTGGCGGCCTTCTGCGCGGTGGAGGGCGCCCGAGCGCTCAGGAGGCCTGTGCCAGAGCCGAGCTCACCACGCGCTCGCACAGCTCGTGGGTGAGCAGCGCGTCCCGCGCGCTGAGCGTCCTGCCCGTCTCGACGGCCACCAGGAAGGCGTCCACGACCTGCTCGATGCCGCGCTGGCGGGCGACCGGCACCCAGTCCCCGCGGCGCCGCACGGTCGGCTGGCCCTTGTGGTCGATGACCTCCGCGAGGTTGACGACCTGCCGCTTGGTGTCCTGGCCGGACACCTCCAGGATCTCCTCGGTGGAACCGGACAGCCGGTTCATGATGCCGAGCGCGATGAAGCCGTGGCCGGACAACTGGAGCACCACCTGGTGCATCAGTCCCTCCCGCACCACGGCCCGTACGTCGATGTGGTCGGCCTCGCCGGGCAGCAGGAAGCGCAGGGTGTCGACGACGTGGATGAAGTCGTCCAGCACGAGCGTGCGCGGGTCTTCGGGCAGCCCGACGCGGTTCTTCTGCATGACGATCAGTTCGCGCGGGTGGTCGGCGCACTGGGCGTAGCCGGGCGCGTAGCGGCGGTTGAAGCCGACGGCGAGCGAGACCCCGCGCTCCTCCGCCAGTTGCACGAGCCTTGCCGAGTCCGCGAGCTCGTACGCGAGCGGCTTGTCCACGTACGTCGGCACGCCGGCCTCCAGCAGCCGCCCGACGATCTCGGGATGGGCGGCGGTCGAAGCGTGCACGAACGCCGCGTCGAGTCCTTCGGCGAGCAGGGCGTCGAGATCGGTGTGCAGGCGCCCGGCCGGGATGTGGTGGGCCGCGCCGACCCGTTCCAGCGTGGCGGGGGTGCGGGTCTGCAGGTGCAGCTCGACGCCCGGGCGGGTGGTGAGGACGGGCAGGTACGCCTTCTGCGCGATGTCGCCGAGTCCGATGCAGCCGACCTTCACCGAGAGCCTCCTGTTTCGTTCCGTGTGGGACTCCGGCAGCTTAGGTCCTGCGGCCGAGCTGGACTTAATCCCTGGTGGCGGGGGCGGTGTTCGCCGAGGATGTCCCCCATGACCACCAGTTCCGGATCACATCGCAATGAGCCCTCCACCACCGCCGACGAGCGCGGCATGCTCGACGGCTGGCTCGACTACCACCGCGCCACCCTCGCCTGGAAGTGCGAGGGGCTCCAGGACGAGCAGCTGCGCCGCAGCCCGCTCCCGCCCTCGGAACTGAGCCTGCTGGGTCTCGTACGGCACATGGCCGAGGTGGAGCGGTACTGGTTCCGGGAGATCATGCTCGGCGAGGAGCTTCCCGAGCTGTACTGCACCAGCGAGGACCCGGACGGGGACTTCCACTTCACCGAGAAGGACACCTGGGCCGAGGGGGAGCAGGTGTGGCAGACCGAGGTCGAGCTGGCGCGCCAGGCCGCCGCGGGCCGGTCGCTGGACCTGCTGTCGGACGCCGAGAGCCACCACCGGGGCGAGGTGTTCAGCCTGCGCTGGGTCTACACCCACATGATCGAGGAGTACGCGCGCCACAACGGCCACGCGGATCTGCTGCGCGAGCAGATAGACGGAGCCACCGGCGACTAGCGGGTGTTCCGTCACCCGTGCGGGGTGAATATGGGCTGCGGGTTTTCGCAACGTGGTCCTCGCGGAGCAGAGTTGCGCGAGTGCACCCAACCCGAACCACGACGAAACTGCTGCTCGGAGTCGCCTGTGCTGTCTCGGCCGTCTCCGGCTGCGTGAACGTGAGCCCCGCCCCCGGGCAGCCGGGGGCGGCGGCTCCCTCCGCGGGGCTGCCGCCGCACCACGAACCGCGCGGCGGGCCGGAAACCGCCCCGGTGATCGTCCAGGCACCTGCCCTGGAGGCGTTGGAGGCGGCCGCGGAGCAACCGGCGCGGCCCGCGGGCCCCGCCCCCGCCGGGCGGTCCGCCGGGCGCACCGCCCAGGGTGCCTCCGACGGGCCGCTGGAGGCCGCGCCGCCGGTGCCGGACATCCCGGAGCCGCGCAGGCCCGCCGAGCCCGTAGCGGGCCGTCAGGAAGGCGGCCGCCCGCACGGCCCGCGGCCCGGCGCCGCGGTGGAGCGTGAGCTGGTGCGGGAACTGCCGGTGCGGGCCGCCGACGTGTGCGCGCTGGGCCGCCGGCACGGGCGGTGGCGCCCGGACAGCCCCGAGGCCCGCATCTGCGCGGGCCTCCACGGGGACTGATCCGCTCCCGGGCCGGCCGGATCAGGGAGACTGTTCCGGGAACGGCCGGGGACCCCCGCCCGGTTCCGCCGCGAGCCGCCGCTCCAGCCGGGCGATGGCGGCCCGTACGCCGTTGCCGTACCCGTCGTCGGGCAGCGCGCCCGTGGCGGCGCGGGCCCGCGCCAGGTGGACCCGGGCCGCCTCCGGCCGCTGGAGCTTCACGTAGTCGGCGGCCAGGCTGAGGTGCAGGGACGGGTAGAACACACGCATCGCCTGATGGGGCTCCCGGTGTGCCGGCGGCCCGTCCCGGAGCTCCTCGGCCGCGCCGAGGGCCCTGAGGTCCCAGGCCAGTTCGTCGGCGGGCTCGTCCTGGGCGTCGGCCATGTAGTGGGCGAGCGTGCACCGGTGCAGGGCGTCGCCCTCCTCGCCGATCTCGGACCAGATCGCGCCGAGCCGGTTGCGGGCCTCCTCGCGGTCCCCGGCGTGCAGCAGGATGACCGCCTGGCCGATCCTGGTCATGACGGCGTCCTCCGACGCCTCCTGCTGCTGCTCCGTCACCGCGGCCTCCGGCTCGCTCTGCGCCAGACCTGCTCCGGTCTGATCGTCAAGAAGCTAACCGGAGGCACCGGCATTGGCGCCGAGGCGCGGTGGGCCGTCAGCCGAGGTCCGGGATCCGCCAGTCGATCGGCTCATGGCCCTGGGCGGCGATGGCCTCGTTGATCTGCGTGAAGGGCCGGGAGCCGAAGAACTTCTTGGCCGACAGCGGGGAGGGGTGGGCGCCCTTGACGATCACGTGCCGCTCCTCGTCGATCAGCGGGATCTTCTTCTGGGCGTAGGCGCCCCACAGCACGAAGACGGCCGGGTCAGGGCGCTCGGACACGGAGCGGATCACCGCGTCGGTGAACTTCTCCCAGCCCTTGCCCTTGTGCGAGTTGGGCTCGGCCTCACGCACGGTGAGTACCGCATTGAGCAGCAGGACGCCCTGGCGGGCCCACGGCATCAGGTACCCGTTGTCCGGGACGGGCAGGCCCAGCTCCTCCTTCATCTCCTTGTAGATGTTGCGGAGCGAGGGCGGGGTCTTGACCCCGGGCTGGACGGAGAAGCACAGGCCGTGGCCCTGCCCGGCGCCGTGGTACGGGTCCTGGCCGAGGACCAGCACCTTCACCTGGTCGAAGGGGGTGGCCTCCAGGGCCGCGAAGACCTGCTCGCGGGGCGGGTAGACCGGCCCGTTCGCCCGCTCCTTCTCGACGAACTCCGTGAGTTCCTTGAAGTAGGGCTGGTCCAGCTCCCCGCCGAGGACGGGGAGCCAGGACTCGGGCAGCATCTGGGTCACGGCGACAACCTCCGGTACAAGTTCGGTTCAACTGCCCAGAACCTACCGGGGGCCACTGACAACGCCTCAGCCGCCCGCTTCGTGAAGCGGCTACCAGCTGGTCTTGCGGTAGAACTCCCACATCTGCATGACGGTCTGCGGGTCCAGCGCCCGCTCGGCGCCCGCGATGTCGTCGCGCGAGGCGACGTACAGCTTGCCCTGCCACAGGGGCAGCAGCCGGACGTCCTCGGCGAAGATCTGCTGCGCCCGCTCGAACTCGTGGACACCGGCCGAGCGGTCGCCCTCCCGACGGGTCTTCGGCAGCAGGTCGGTCAGGATCTCGGCGGGCTCGTACGGGGTACCGACCGCGTTCTCCTTGCCGACGAACGGCGCGATGAAGTTGTCCGGGTCCGGGAAGTCGGGGAACCAGCCGCGGCCGAAGACCGGGTACTCCTGGCCCTTGTAGCCCTCCTGGAAGGCCTTCCAGGGCTGGCTGCGCAGCGTGATCTTGAAGAGCAGGCTCTCGTCCAGCTGGCGCTTGAGCTCGGTGAACTCGTCGGCGGTGGAGGAGCCGTACCGGTCCGTGGTGTACCAGAGGGTCAGCTCGACCGGCTGGTTGATACCGGCGTCCCTGAGGATCTTCTTGGCCTTGGCGACGTCCGAGTGGCCGTACTTGTCGTAGAACGGCGTCTTGTGGCCGACGACCCCCTTGGGAACCATCGAGTACAGCGGCTCGGCGGTGCCCTGGTAGACCTTGGAGACGAGCACCCCGCGGTCGACGATCTGGGCGATGGCCTGGCGGACCGGGAGCTTGGCGACCACCGGGTCCTTCGGGTTGAAGACCAGGTAGCGGATCTCGGCGCCGACGTTCTCGACGACCTGGACGCCCGCCGCGTGCGAATCGGGGGTCTGCAGGTCCCTGATCTCGGCGGCCGACAGGCCTCGGTAGGTGGCGTCGATCTCCTTGGCCTTGAGCGAGGCGAGCATCTTCGTGGAGTCCGCGAAGTAGCGGATGGTCACGCCCTTGTTGCGGCGGTTGGCGAAGCCCGCGTAGCTCTCGTTGTTGCCGAGGACGGCCTCGGAGCCCTCCTTGTACGAGTCGAGCACGTACGGGCCGGAACCGGTGACCTTGCCGTCCTCGCGGACCTTGTCGGCCGGGTACTCCTTGGGCGCGACCAGCGAGGCGGCGGGCGAGCCGAGGACGAGGGGGAAGGTGGCGTCCGGGGTGTTCAGGTGGAAGACGACGGTCAGGGCGTCCGGGGTCTCGATCTTGTCGAGGCTGCCGAAGAGGTCCTTGGGGCCGACCTTGGAGCCGATGGTCCGGATCCGGTCCAAGGAGTGCTTGACCGCCTTGGCGTCGAGCGGCTCCCCGTTGGAGAACTTCAGGCCCTTGCGCAGGGTGCACCGGTACGACTCGTTCGCGGCGTCCGTGAACTCGCAGCTCTGGGCGGCGTCCGGCTGGGGCTTGGTGGCGCCCGTGGGGAAGGCCAGCAGAGTCTGGTAGACGTTCCGGTACAGCTCCCAGGAGCCGTCCCATGCCGCGGCGGGATCGAGGGTGCTCGGTGCGCTCGTCGTACCGACGACGATCCTCTTCGCGTCGTCGGCGCCCTCATCCGAGAGCAGGCCGCAACCGGCGAGCAGGGATATGGACGCAAGGGCCGCAGTGATCTGCAGGCATCTGGTCCGGTTGAACACGTGCACGCTCCTCGATCAGCCAGGGGTGCGGCAGACCCTACCGCAGTGCCCCACAAATCCAATGGGTTGGTTTCGTGGGGCACATGACCGGTTCCGTGCCCATTCGGTATGCATTTACCTCCTTATCGGAGGCAAATCCGTCCGACTATCGGTCAGTGCACACCGGCATTGAGGAACATTCCCCCGTCGACGACGAGAGTTTGCCCCGTGATCCATTCCGCTTGTGCAGATGTAAGAAATGCGGTGGCCCCTCCGATGTCCTCCGGGACCCCGAGCCGGCCGAGCGGATAGGCGGCCGAGGCCTCCTGTTCCCGGCCCTCGTAGAGCGCCTGCGCGAACTTCGTCTTGACCACCGCGGGCGCGATCGCGTTGACCCGGACCCCGGGCGCCATCTCGTGGGCGAGCTGGAGCGTGAGGTTGATCATGGCGGCCTTGCTCATGCCGTAGGCGCCGATGAAGGGCGACGCGGAGACGCCGGCGATGGAGGCGATGTTCACGATCGCCCCGCCGTTGTCCTTCTGCCAGGCGTGCCAGGTCTGCTGGGCGAAGCCGAGCGCCGAGATCACATTGGTCTCGAAGACCTTGCGCGCGACTCCGAGGTCCAGGTCCGCGATCGGGCCGAAGACCGGATTGGTGCCGGCGTTGTTCACCAGGAAGTCCACGCGACCGAAGGCCTCCATGGTGCGCTCGACGGCGACGGCCTGGTGGGCCTCGTCGTGCGCTTTCCCGGCCACCCCGATCACCCGGTCGGCGCCGAGCCGCTCGACGGCCTCCTTGAGGGCGTCCTCGTTGCGTCCGGTGATGCAGAGCCGGTCGCCCCGCGCGATCAGCGCCTCGGCGATGCCGTAGCCGATGCCCCGGCTCGCCCCGGTGATCAGCGCGACCTTGCCGCTGTCGATGCCGCGTTCCGTGTTGTTCTTTTCGTCCGTGCTGTCCGTCATGGCCGTACGCCCTGCCTCTCGTGGACTCGTCAGTTGAGCGGGCCGCCGGCCACGTACATGACCTGGCCGGAGACGAAGCCCGCGGCCTCGCCCGTGAAGAAGGCGATCGCGTTCGCGATGTCGTCCGGGCGCCCGACGCGCTGGACGGGGATCTGGGTGGCGGCGGCCGCCTGGAAATCCTCGAAACCCATGCCGACGCGGGCGGCCGTCTGGGCGGTCATCTCGGTGACGATGAAGCCGGGGGCGACGGCATTGGCGGTGACGCCGAACTTGCCGAGCTCGATGGCCAGGGTCTTGGTGAAGCCCTGCAGACCGGCCTTGGCGGCGGAGTAGTTGACCTGGCCGCGGTTGCCGAGCGCCGAGCTGCTGGAGAGGTTCACGATGCGGCCGAACTTGGCCTCCACCATGTACTTCTGACAGGCCTTCGACATCAGGAAGGCACCGCGCAGGTGGACGTTCATGACCGTGTCCCAGTCGGTCTCGGTCATCTTGAAGAGCAGGTTGTCGCGCAGCACGCCCGCGTTGTTGACCAGGATGGTCGGGGCGCCGAGCTCGCTCGCGACGCGCGCGACGGCCGCTTCCACCTGCGCGCCGTCGGAGACGTCGCAGCCGACCGCCAGGGCCTTGCCGCCGGCCGCCGTGATCGCCTCCACGGTGTCCTTGCAGGCCGCCTCGTCGAGGTCGAGTACGGCGACGGCCCGGCCCTCGGCGGCCAGGCGTACGGCAGTGGCCGCACCGATGCCCCGGGCCGCCCCGGTCACGATCGCTACGCGCTGCTCGGTGGTGGACATGCTGGATCTCCTCGCCCTTGAGAGGCGGCCGCCCAGAGGTGAGCAACCGCTTAGTAGCTTCAGCTGAGGAGACGCTAGGAGCCATGACACTCCGTGTCAACGGGGACGGATCCGGCCCCGTCGGCGCCCGAACGCCGACGGGACCCCGGTCAGCGGACCAGCAGGTCCAGCAGCCGCTCCACCTCGGCGGCGGGATCGGCCGTCAGGCCGGTGTGCACCGGCCCCGGCTGCACCACCGTGCTGCGCGGCGCGATCAGCCACCGGAACCGCCGCCCCGCGTCGTCACCCGCCGCCTGACCGGCGGACTCGCCGCCCGTACACACGCCCTCCACGCCGTGCAGCGCGGCCCGTACCCCGGCCACGTCGGCCCCGGGATCCAGCACCATCAGCTTCGTCTCGTCGAGATGGGTGCGCGCCGCCACGTACGAACGCGCCCGGCAGTAGACGATCACGCCGGCGTTGAAACACTCGCCGCGCTCCATCCGGGGCACCACACGCACCAGCGCGTACTCGAACACGTCCCGCTTGGTCACTCGTTGTCGCTCTTGTTCTTCCGGGGGCGGGGGTCGAGGCGGTCGGCGAGCCAGCCGGGCGGACCCGACCGGGGCTTCACCTCCGCCTCCATCGAGATCCTCTCGTGGATCGTGGCCGCGCGCGGCAGCAGTGCCTCCACATAGGCGCGGCGCAGCGCGTCGGTGGAGTCGAAGCCCGGCTCGTCGACCAGCCACTCGTCCGGGACGTCGGCCGTGACCTCGGTGAGCAGTTCCTCGGTGACGAGCGGTGCGAGCGCCGCGGCGGCGGCCGCGATGTCCGGCCCGACGGGGGCCAGTACGTGGTCGGAGGCGTTGTACGGCTTGGCGGCGGCGGCCTCGGCGGTGGGCCAGTTGTGGTGCCAGATCATGGTGGCGCCGTGGTCGATGAGCCACACGTCCCCGTGCCAGACGAGCATGTTGGGGTTGCGCCAGGACCGGTCGACGTTGTTGATCAGGGCGTCGAACCAGACCACGCGCCCCGCCTCGGCCGGGTCGACCTGGTAGGCGAGCGGGTCGAAGCCGATCGACCCGGGCAGGTAGTCCATGCCGAGGTTGAGCCCGCCGCTCGCCTTGAGCAGTTCCTGGACCTCCTGGTCGGGCTCGCCGAGCCCGATGACGGGGTCGAGCTGCATCTGCACCAGCCGCGGGACCCGCAGGCCCAGCCGCTGGGCGAGGCGCCCGCAGATGACTTCGGCGACCAGGGTCTTGCGGCCCTGGCCGGCTCCGGTGAATTTCATGACGTAGGTACCGAGGTCGTCGGCCTCGACGATCCCCGGGAGCGAGCCGCCCTCACGCAGGGGCGTGACGTAACGGGTCGCGATCACTTCGGACAGCATCCGCCCAGGTTACGGCGGTCAGGACGCGGGAGCCCACTGCTTGAGCAGCGCTTCGGCCGTGGTGATGGCCGCCACCAGCGAGAGGGAGTTGCGGATCACCTCGGCGGTGCAGGAGGCGGGCACCCCGGCGATGGCGTCGGCCGGGACCACGACCTGGTAGCCGAGGTTCACGGCGTCGAAGACGGTGTTCGGGACGGCGATGTTGGAGGACACCCCGGTGACGACGAGCGTGCGGATGCCGAGGTTGCGCAGCAGGGCGTCCAGGTCGGTGCCGGCCATCGGGGAGAGCCCGTGCAACCGGCGGACCACCAGGTCCTGCTCGGCCACGACGATGGGCGCCGCGACCTCCACCGCCCGGCTTCCGGAGAGCTGGCGCACGGGCAGCTTCCCGGCGGCGCGGAACAGCCGCGCGTTGGTGTTCGCCCCGCGGCCGTCCGGCCGCCGCTCCGCGACCGCGTGCAGCACCTGCACCCCGGCCCCCCGCGCGGCGTCGGCGAGCGCGGCCACCCGCCCGAGCATCCCGGAGTCCCGGGCTTCCTTCGCGAGCTCGGGCAGGGCGCTCTCCTCGCCGACGACGCCGTTCTGGCATTCGACGGTGAGCAGCGCCGTGGTGGCGTTGTCGAGATCCGGCATGGCTCCCCCTGGCGTGACGGCCATCGGCCCCGCATGATTCCTGACACACAGTCAGATGTGAAGGGGCGCGGGACGGATGGACGAGACACGCGTGGACAGGACCCAGCGGCGGGGCCGCCGCATCATGATGAGCGACGAGGAGGTGGATGCCTTCCTGCGTGAGCAGCGCACCTGCCGGGTGGCCACGGTCTCCCCCGACGGGCGCCCGCACGTGGGCGCCCTGTGGTTCGCCTGGGACGGCACCTCGCTGTGGCTGTACTCGATCACGCGCAGCCGGCGCTGGTCCGACCTGCGCGGGGATCCGCGGATCTCGGTGGTCGTGGACTCCGGCGAGTCCTACGACGAGCTGCGCGGGGTGGAGCTGTCCGGCAGCGCCGTCTTCGTGGGCGAAGCCCCGCGCACCGGCGAACCGTGCCCGGAGCTGGCCGAGGCCGAGCGGATCTTCCCGGTCAAGAACTTCGGCATCGAGCAGATGCCGCACGACGGGCGGCACGCCTGGATCCGCCTGACCCCGGAGTCGGTCGTCTCCTGGGACTTCCGCAAGCTCTAGAGCCGGGCTCAGAGCGCCGAGGCGGCCTGCCGCAGGGCGTCGACGGCGGCCCGGATGGAGGGCCGGCGGTCGGCGTCCGCACGCCAGACGACGTACACGTGGCGGCGTACGGTGTCGCAGACCGGCAGCAGCCGGACCCCGGGCGGCACCGGGCCGCGGCCCAGCTTCGGCGCCACGCACACCCCGAGCCCGGCCTCCACGAAGGCCAGCTGGGTGTGGTGCTCCTCGGCGATGTGGGCGATGCGCGGCTCGATTCCCGTACCGCGGAGCGTGAAGACCAGCCACTCGTGGCAGAACTGTCCCTCGTTCCAGGAGATCCAGTCGTCGTCGGCGAACTCGGAGAGAGAGATCTCGGTCCGGGCGGCCAGCCGGTGGGCGACCGGGACCGCGATGTCGACGGAGTCGTCCAGCAGGTGCGTCCGGGTGAGTTCGGCGGGCACGGGCATGCGCTTGTTGTGCCAGTCGATGGCCAGCGCCAGGTCGAGGTCCCCGCGCACCACGGCGGCCATGCTTTCCTCGGGCTCCTGCTCGCGTACGAGCGCCCGCAGGTCCGGATGGCCGTCGCGCAGGGCGGACAGCGCCTGCGGCAGGATTCCGCGCATCGCCGTCGGGAAGGCCCCGATGCGCAGTTCTCCGACGGCGCAGCCCCGCTGGGCCTCCACATCGGCCTGGGCGAGCTCCACTTGGGAGATGATCCGGGCCGCGTGGTCCGCGAGCAGCCGCCCGGCGTCGGTGAGCCGGACCCCGCGCCCGTTCTTGGCCAGCAGGGGCTGGCCGACCTCGCGCTCCAGCTTGGCCATCTGCTGGGACACGGCGGAGGTGGTGACGTGGAGCCCGTCGGCCGCGCCGCTGACCGAGCCGTGGCGGGCGAGGGCGTCGAGCGTGCGCAGGCGCTCCAGGTTCAACATGTAAGCGATGCTACGTCGTCACTCCGAGAAAGTCTCGCTTGTCCTACGTAGTTGCTCCGAGCACAGTAAGGGTCATGAGCGCACCCGCAGCCCCCCGGCCGACCCTCGCGGCCCCGTCACCGTCCTCCACCACGACCACCCGGCGGGGCGTGCTCCTGGACTGGCGCATCCGCTTCGCGATCCTCTCGGTCATCTGGGGCTTCAGCTTCCTGCTGATCAAGGTGGGCACGGAGGCGTACGCGCCCTTCCAGGTGGCCATGGGCCGGGTCCTGTTCGGCGCGCTCGCCCTCCTGGCCGTGCTCCTCGTCCGCCGCGAGCCGCTGCCGCGCGGGCTGCGCACCTGGGGCCACCTGAGCGTGGCGGCCCTCCTGCTCAACACCGCCCCGTTCTCGCTCTTCGCGTACGCGGAGCTGAGCATCCCCTCCAGCCTGGCCGGCATCTGCAACGCCACCTCCCCGCTGTGGGGGATGGCGCTGTCCCTGGTCGCCCTGTCCGAGGACCGCCCGACGCGCCGCCGCTTCGCGGGGCTGGGCCTGGGCTTCCTCGGCGTCCTCACCGTCCTCGGCGCCTGGCAGGGCTTCTCCGGGGTCGACGCGAAGGGCACCGCCTTCGCCCTGCTGGCCTCGCTCTGCTACCCCATCGGCTGGATCTACGTCCGCCGCACGCTGGCCGGGACCCCGGGCTCCCCGGTCGCCCTGACCGGCGGCCAGCTCATGGTCTCCACGCTCCAGCTCGGGCTGGTCAGCGCCCTGTTCACCTCGGCTCCGGCCTCGTTCCCGCTCTGGCCGACCCTGTCGGTGATCGCCCTGGGCGCCCTCGGCACGGGCATGGCCCTCCAGATGCAGTACGGCCTGGTCTCGGAGGTCGGCCCGACCACCGCCCAGATGGTCACGTACTTCATCCCGGTCATCGCCACCACGGCGGGCGTCCTGGTCCTCGGCGAACAGCTCCACTGGAACACGCCGGTCGGCGCCGCCATCGTCCTGGCGGGCGCCGCCCTCACCCAGTCCCGCCCCGCCCCGCCCAAGCCCGCCTGACGCCTGCTCACGTCCGGCGATCGCCGCTCGTCCCGGGGGAACCACATGAGCACCGCTTTCGGCCTGCTGGCACTCGGCCTGGCCGCCGCCGTCCCCGGCGGCTGGATCGCCGTCAACGTAAGGGGTTCGGCCGCCTCGCTGGAGCGCTGGGGCGACAGCAACGCCGAACTGCGCATGCACGCCCGGGGCGACCTCGGCCCGGTGGAGCGCCGGATGTCAGCCCGCCTCCACCGTCTCCTGGGCGCGGTGGTCGCCCTGTGCGGATGCGTCCTCATCCTCGGCGGGCTGCTCGAACTCGCCTGACCCACCTCGGCAAGGGACCGGCCCGGAACCGCGGTCAGACGTACCGGACCCCCGTCGCCCCCGGCCGGACCGCCGCGGCCACGGCGTCGGCCAGGCCCGGCACCTCCGGCAGCGACAGCTGTGACACCGTCAGCCGCACGCCCGGTCCCGCCTCGACGCGGAACCGGGCCCCGGCGGTCACCGCCCAGCCCGCCGCCAGCAGCCTCGTGACCACATCCGTCTCGTCGGCCACCGGCACCCACACGTTCATCCCGCTCCGCCCGTGCGCCGCCACGCCCCGCTCCCGCAGCGCACCGACCAGCGCGTCCCGCCGTTCCCCGTACGAGCGGGCCACCGCGGCCCGGTCCACCGCGCCCGAGGTCCACAGCTCGACCACCGCGTACTGCAGCAGCCGGCTCACCCATCCCGGGCCCAGCCGCTGCCGGCCCCGCACCCGGTCCAGCGTCACCGCGTCGCCGGTCAGCACCGCCAGCCGCAGGTCCGGCCCGTACGCCTTCGCCGTGGACCGCACCAGCGCCCAGTGCCGGGTGATCCCGCCCAGCGGATGCGGCGGCAGATCCACGATGCCGTGCCCGTGGTCGTCGTCGATCACCAGCACCCCGGGGTGGCGCGCCAGCAGCTCCCGCAGCTCCCCGGCCCGCGCCCCGCTCACCGCGGCGCCGGTGGGGTTCTGCGCCCGCGAGGTCACCACGAGCGCCCGCGCCCCGGCCTCCAGGGCCCGCTCCACCGCGTCCGCGCGCGGCCCCTCGTCGTCCACCGCCACCGGCAGCACCCGCAGGCCGAGCGCCGACACCAGGTCCAGCACGCTCCCCCAGCCCGGGTCCTCGACCGCGACCGCGTCCCCCGGCCGCAGGTGGGCGGCCAGCACCCGTTCGATCCCGTCCAGGGCGCCCGAAGTCACCGCCAGCGGCCCGGCCGGCACGCCGTCCGCGTCGAGGTCGGCTCGGGCCAGCCGCGCCAGCTCGGGCGCGACCGGGTCCTGCCCGTAGAGCGTCGGCGCCTGCGCGTACCGCCGGGCCGCCGCCGCCAGCGCCCCGTCCAGCGCGGGGAGCAGCGACACGTCCGGATTGCCCTCCGTGAGGTCCCGTACGCCCGCCGGCACCGCCATCCGCAGGGCGTCCCGGGGTGCGCTCGACGGACGGGGCCGGACCCGGCTGCCGCGCCGCCCGTCGGTCTCGATGACCCCTCGCTCGCGCAGCGTCCGGTACGCGGCCGCCACGGTGTTGGGGTTCACCCCCAGCTCCGCGGCCAGCTCGCGCATCGGCGGCAGCAGCGCTCCGGGCGCGAGCGCGCCCTCCCCCACGCCCGCTTCGACGCTTGCCGCGATATCCGATGCGCGGCGCCCTGTGATCCGGTAGTCTCCTAGCACAAAGAACATTATGCACTAGTACAACGGAGTCCGCATCATGACCGCCTCGCCCGTCACGTCCGAGCCGACCACCGCGACCGCGACCGCGACCGCGTACGAGCCCACGGACCGTACGGTGCCGACCCGCTCCCGCGACCGGGCCCGCTACGACCGCGAGACGGTGCACTCGATACTCGACCAGGCCTACATCTGCCACCTCGGCTTCGTCCGCGACGGTGCGCCGGTGGTCCTGCCCACGCTCTTCGGCCGGGTCGGCGAGGCGCTCTACATCCACGGCTCCACCGGCTCCCGCCCGCTGCTCGCGGCGGGCAAGGCCGACCCGGGCCTGCCGGTATGCGTGACCGTGACCCACGTGGACGGCCTGGTGCTGGCCCGCTCGGCCTTCCACCACTCGCTCAACTACCGCTCGGTGGTCGTGCACGGCACCGCCTACCAGGTCACGGACGAGGAGGAGTGCCGGATGGCCCTGGACGCCCTCGTCGACCACGTGGTCCCGGGCCGCTCGGCCGACTCCCGGCCGGCCAGCGCCAAGGAGCTCGCCGCCACCGCGGTGGTCCGCCTGGACCTGACCGAGGTGTCCGCGAAGCTCCGTACGGGCGGACCGAACGACGACGCCGAGGACCTGGGCCTGCCCTACTGGGCGGGCGTGGTCCCGGTCGCCCCGGCGTACGGGGCGCCGATCCCGGCGGCCGACCTGGCCCCCGGGATCGGCACCCCGGACTACCTCGCGGCGCTCTGACCCGACAGGACGGGCCCGGGAACGGACCTCACCCCGGACCGGTCCGCCGGCCCGTCCGTCGGCTCGTCCGTCGGCCCGTCCGTCGGCTCGTCCGCGGTACCGTCCGCGGGGCGCCGCCGCTCTGCCGCGATGAGCGCGCCCACCGCCGTGAGCAGCAGTACGGTGCCCAGGACGACGGCGCCGGTCAGCCGCTCACCGAGCAGCAGGACGGCGATCACGGCGGCGCTCACCGGTTCGATCAGCATGATCACGGACACGGTGGCGGCCCGCACGGCGGCGGCCCCGGTGAAGTAGAGCGCGTACGCCAGCGCCGTCGGCACGGTCGCGACGTACAGCAGCAGCCACAGCACCCGCCCGAGTTCGGCGGTGTGCGGCAGCAGCCCCTCCACGGCGGCGAGCGGCAGCAGGCACACCGCGCCCACCGCGACCGACCAGGTGGTGGTGACGAGGGGATCTCCGCCTGCTCCGCGCCGCCCGAGCGACCGCGCCCGCAGGGTCATGGCCGCGTATCCGGCGGCCGACAGCAGCGCCCAGAGGACGCCGAGCGGGCGCACCTCACCGCCCCCGCTGCCCAGCACCAGCACGGCCAGCCCGGCCAGCGCCCCCGCGACGGCGGCCACGCCGCCCCGGCCGAGCCGCTCGCCCATCCAGTACCGCGCCCCGAGCGCGATCAGCACGGGCCCGGCGCCGAGGGTGACCACGGTGCCGACCGCGAGGCCGGTCTCGCGCACGGCGGCGAAGTACGCGGCCTGGAAGAGGGTGAACAGCAGCCCGGTCACGATCAGCGAGCCGGCCGACGGCCTCGTCCGCGCGAGGCCGGGGCGGGCACCGGACCGGAGCCGGCGTACGGCCAGCACCCCGAGCAGCACCACGAGCCCGCCCGCGCACCGCCAGAACGACAGGGCGAGCGGACCGAGGTCACTGGCGAGGAAGAGGAGTGAGGCGGCCGCCCCGGCAGTGCCCCAGGCGGCTCCGGCGATGACGAGGTACAGCAGACTGCGCCCGGCAGCGGGCGAATGGTTCGACACGTGTGTCTCCGCGCATGCGTGAAGGATGAAAGAAGCAGGTCATCGCTTCGCGGGCAGCGCGCACCCGCCCGGGAACTCCCCGGGCAGGGGTCTCGTTCGAGGAAGTGCCGCCCGCGCTAGGCGGCGGGAGGCGGAAGCACGGTCGAAGGCATGGTCAGCACCCTATGCCGTCGTGGTCTCGCGGTCCAGCACGGCCGGGTCGGCCACGGCCGGCGGGGCCGGAGCCGCAGGGGCAGGCCTGGAGGACTGCGCGATGAAGGCGCCGCCCAGCACCAGACCGCCGCCGACGATCTGCCAGGTCGAGAGCTGCTCGCCGAGCAGGATCCAGGCCAGCACGGTGGCCACGACCGCCTCCAGGAAGGCCACCACGCCCGCGACCTGCGGCGAGAGCCTGCGCACCGAGACCACGCCGGTCAGGTAGGCGAAGACGGTCGCGACCAGCACCACCCAGCCGAGCAGCACCGGTGCGGGCACCATCGTCCCGCCCACGGGTGCCTGGCCGCCGAGGACCTGCCAGTCGATCTCCCACGGCCGGGCGATCACCGTCATCAAGAGAGCGCCGACGACCATGCCGTACGCGATCACCCCGAGCGGGTCGGGTGCGTCGTCCCCGTCGGCCCCCTGGTCGGCGAAGACGAAGTAGAAGGCCTGACAGCAGGCCGCACACAGACCGAACAGCACGCCGAGCAGGTCCAGCCGCAGGCCGGCCCAGATCTCGACCACGCAGGCCAGGCCCACGACCGCCACGGCCGCGCCGGCGGCGGCGCCCCGGGTCACGGGCTTGCGCTGCACGAAGCGGATCCAGCCGAGCAGCAGCGCCGGGCCCAGGTACTCCAGCAGCAGGGCCACGCCCACCGGGATCCGGGACAGGGAGGCGAAGTAGAAGGCCTGCACACCGGCGACGGCGATCAGCCCGAAGCCCGCGATCAGCGCCGGTTTGCGCAGTACGAGGTCACGGTGGCGCCAGGCCAGCGGAGACAGCACGAGCGCCGCCCCGGCCACCCTGAGCCAGACCATGTGGAGGGGGTCCAGACCCGCCTCGATCAGCGGCTTCGCCGCCACTCCGGAACCACCGAACGCAACCGCCGAGACGAGGGCGAGGCCCAGTCCGGCGTTCTTCCCTGACGCTTGCATCGGGCCATCATGGCAGGGCCGGTCAGCACCGTCACGGGCGTGACACCTGTTGAGACACGACCGACACCATAGATCGTCGGCCCCGTCATATCTGACAGGTCGTCAGTATTGAATGTTCCGCCCGCCGGGGCTACGTTCCGCCGCACGTACCCGACGAGAAGGGGTGGTCGCATGGCCGAAGTCACCGCGGAATCACGCATCGAGGCGTCCGCCGCGAAGCTCTGGTCCCAGCTGACGGACTGGGACGCGTACGGCCAGTGGAGCATGACCCACACCAATTTCCCGAAGGGCGGACCGCAGACCCTCGCGGTCGGCTCGACCTTCGCCGAGAACATGAAGATGATGGGCTTCCCCGCCGAGGTCGTCTGGACCGTCTCGGAGCTGGAGGACGAGCGCCTCTTCGCCATCACCGGCAAGGGCCCGATGGGCGTGGCCGTCCTGACCCGGTACACCCTGACCCCGGACGGTACGGCCACCACCGTCCGCATCGACGGCGAGTTCACCGGGGCCGCCGTCTCGCTGATGGCGGGCAAGCTCAAGGACTCGGCCACGGCCGCCCTGAACGAGTCGCTGCGCAAGCTGGCCGGCCTGGTCGCCTGACCCGCACAACCCCCGCCACCCCGACGCCCCGAGGCCCCGAGGCCCCGACGCCCCGACGCCCCGGCACACGACGGCGCGCCCCGCGAGAGTCTCGCGGGGCGCGCCGTTTCGATCTTCCGTGCCGGGTCCTGCCGTCAGTGCTCGTCGGCCAGGATCAGGTAGAGCTTCTTGCGGGCGTCGTTGATGACCGCGACGGCCTTGTCCCGCTGCTCGGGGGTGCCGGTCTTCCAGACCTGGCCGAAGGCCTCCATCAGACCGAAGCCGGCCGTCCGGATCTCGCTCATCGCCTCGAAGTCGAAGCCGCGCCCGGCATCCGCCCAAGGGGCGTCCGGTCCCGACTCGGCCTCGGAGCGACCGGCATCGGTGAGGGTGAACAGCTTCTTACCGCCCTCGCTCTCGCTGGTGATGAGCCCCTCGTCCTCAAGCAGCTGCAGGGTCGGGTAGACCGAGCCCGGGCTGGGCTTCCAGGCCCCGCCGCTGCGCTCGCCGATCTCCTGGATCATCTCGTAGCCGTGCATCGGCCGGTCGGCGAGCAGCGCCAGGATCGAGGCGCGCACGTCACCCCGCCGGGCCCGGCCCCGCGGTCCCCCGCGGCCGCCGCGCCCACCGAAGGGGCCTCCGCCGAAGGGCGGTCCGAACGGGCCGAAAGCGGCGCGCCGCCCCTTGAAACCCTCCCGACGATCGGGCCCGCAGTGGCCGTGGCCCCGTCCGTGCTCATGTCCGTGGTCGTGCTGTCCGTGTGAACGCATGACTGCGCTCCTCTCGTCACTTCGTGGTGTCGTATCGGTTGTCCGATGTCTCTACTATCGGTGATCCATCGCGATGCGTCAACGATATATCGGAAACTTTCTGAGCGAACAGCTTCGAACAAGGCCAGTCACCCCCGATTGGCCTTTGTCGGTGCTCAAGAAACGGCCCTACCGTCGGGGGATGCGCATCCGAATCGTCGACGCCTTCACCGACCGCCCCTTTCACGGGAACCCCGCCGGGGTCCTGCTCCTCGACACCGGGTTCCCACCGGACTCCTGGCTCCAGCAGGTCGCGTCCGAGGTGAACCTCTCCGAGACCGCCTTCGCCCACCCCCTGCCGCCCGGCGGGGACGCCGACTGGGCTCTGCGCTGGTTCACCCCGGCGGCCGAGGTCGACATGTGCGGCCACGCCACGCTCGCCACGGCGCACGTACTGGCGGCAGCAGGCCTCGCCACGGGCCGGATCCGCTTCACCGCACGCTGCGGCATCCTCACGGCCGAGACCGCCGGGGACGGGACGATCACCCTGGACTTCCCGACGTCCTCGCTCACCCCGGCCCAGGCTCCGACCGCGGTGGGCCACGCCCTCGGGGGCGCCCCGATCCTCTCCGTGCACGACACCGCCGCCCACATCGGGGACCTGCTGATCGAGCTCGCCGACGAGAAGACCGTCCGCGAACTGGAGCCGGACCACGCCGCCCTGCGCGCCTTCGCCAAGCGCGGGGTGATCGTCACCGCGGCCGCCGAGGATCCCTCTCTCGGGTACGACTTCGTCTCCCGCGGCTTCTTCCCGGCCTTCGGGATCGACGAGGACCCGGTCACCGGCAGCGCCCACACCGCGCTCGCCCCGTTCTGGGCCGAGCGCCTGGGCCGCACCGAACTCACCGGCCTCCAGGGCGGCGCCCGCAAGGGGCTGGTACGGGTGAGCCTGGCCGGCGACCGCACCCTGCTGACCGGCCACGCGGTCACCGTCATCGACGGGGAGCTGCTCACCGCCCCGTGACCGGCCGGCCGCCACCGGGGCCGTGGCGGGCCGGCTGCGGCCCGCCGCCCGTCACGGCGTCGGCAGCCAGCCCACCTTGCCCGCGAGCAGCGCGTACCCGCCGAAGGCCACGATGTCGAGCAGCGCGTGCGCGACCACGAGCGGTGCGACCCGGCCCCAGCGGCGGTAGGCCAGCACGAAGACGACGCCCATCACCACGTTGCCGATGAAGCCGCCGATGCCCTGGTAGAGGTGGTAGGAGCCGCGCAGCACCGAGCTGGCCAGCAGCGCGGCCATCGGCGACCAGCCCAGCTGGCCGAGCCGGCGCAGCAGGTAGGCCAGCACGATGATCTCCTCCACCACGGCGTTCTGCACCGCGGAGAGGATCAGCACGGGGAACTTCCACCACACGTCGGGCAGTGCCTCGGGCACCACCGTGAGGTTGAATCCGCCGGCCCGCGCCCCCAGGTAGAAGAGCAGACCGGCGCTCCCGATCCCGGCCGCCACGAGAGCGCCCCGCCCCAGGTCCCACCCGGGTCGGGTCCGGTCGAAACCGAGCACCCGCAGCCCCGGCACGCCCTCGCGGGTCAGCAGGTGCGCCACCAGCAGTACGGGCACCAGGGCGGTCCCGATGCCGAACAGCTGCCAGGCCAGGTCCAGCCAGGGCCGGCCGGGCGCGATGGAGCCGTTGAGCGTGGCGGCCTGGTCCTTGAGGCCGCCCGGCTTGGTGAGCGAGCCGATGAAGCTGATCAGCGCCGAGACCGCGCTCGCGCCCAGCGACAGCGCCAGTACCAGCAGGGTCTCCGTGCGCAGGACACCCCGCCGCCCGTCCTCGCACAGCTCCACGACCACCGGCTCCGGCTCCACCCGCACGCCCGACTCCCGTCCCGCGATCCCGTTCCGACCACCCCATACTGCCCCTTCGGCAGCGGAACGGGATCACCGGACCTCAGCGCGCGGCCGGCACCGGGGCGCTCACCTCCGCATCCCCCAGCCCTGCGGGCCAGGTGTGGACGGGGTCGCCCTTGTGCATCAGCTCGCTGTAGCGCCGGGTGGTCGCGGCCAGCGCCTCGTCCCGCGCCAGCCCGGAAGCGAGCGCCCGGTGGTAGGTGTCCACCTGCCAGGTCGCCCCGTTCACCCGCCGCCGGCAGCGCTCCTCGATGATGCCGAGGTAGCGGTCCCGGTCCGCGGGCTCGATGCCCCAGGCGTCCAGTCCGGCCGCCGCCATCGGCAGCAGCTCGTCCAGGACCAGCCGGACGGCGGGCACGCTCGCCAGCCCCCCGGCCCGGCCCCGGCGCGGCCAGCGCAGCCGCGCGTCGATCCCGTACCGGCAGGCCGCGTCGAAGTTGGCCTCCGCCTCGGCGAAGGGCAGCCGGGTCCACACCGGGCGCGGCTCGTCGGCGAGCGTGCGTACGAGCCCGTAGTAGAAGGCGGCGTTGGCGACGACGTCGGCGACCGTGGGCCCGGCCGGCAGCACCCGGTTCTCCACCCGCAGGTGCGGCGCCCCGTCGGCGACCCCGTACACGGGCCGGTTCCACCGGTAGACGGTGCCGTTGTGCAGGACCAGCTCCTGCAGACGCGGTATGCCGCCCTCGTCGAGCACGCGCAGGGGCTCCTCCTCGTCGCAGATCGGCAGCAGCGCGGGGAAGTAGCGGACGTTCTCCGCGAAGAGCTCGTACGCCGAGTCCACCCAGCGCTCCCCGAACCAAGTGCGCGGGCGCACCCCCTGTGCCTGGAGCTCGGGCGGCCGCGTGTCGGTGGCCTGCGTGAACAGCGGCGGCCGGGATTCCCGCCACAGCTCACGCCCGAACAGGAACGGCGAGTTGGCGCCGACGGCTATCTGCGCGGCCGTCACCGCCTGCGCCGCGTTCCACACGTCCGAGAACCGCGCCGGGGTCACCTGGAGGTGCAGTTGTACGGAGGTGCAGGCGGCCTCCGGCACGATCGACCCGGAGTGCCAGGTCAGCCTCTCGACGCCGTCGATGTCGAGCGTGAAGTCCTCACCCCTCATCATCAGGATCTGCTCGTTGAGCAGCGAGTACCGGTCGACCGCCGAGAGGTTGGCGGTGACCAGGTCCTCGCGGGAGATCGTCGGCAGAATACCGATCATCACGACACCGGCGTCGATCTCCACGGCCTGCCGGTGGGCATATCCGAGACCCGCGCTGAGTTCCTCGGCGAGCTGGTCGAATACCCGGCCGCCGAGCCGGTGGGGCAGGACGTTCACCTCCAGGTTGAACATTCCGAGTTCGGTCTGGAAATCAGGGCTCGCAATCCGCTCCAGTACCTGTGCATTCACCATTCTCGGCATGCCGTCGGCACCCGCGAGATTCAACTCGATCTCCAGCCCCATCATGTTCTTGGGGCGATCGAACCTCTTCTCCGCCAGAAGCCGCTCCAGCCCCTCCAGGCACTCATGGAGCTTCCTTCGATACCGCTGCCGATCGGACAGGTCGAATCCGCCTGCCACGACCTTCTCCCCCATCGAAGCGTCCCTCCTCGAGTGTGCCTGGCCTGGTGCACCCAGGCCGGCGTTACGGTCGATGATGCCCCGGCAGAGTGATCCATAACGCGTAGGGGGCGTGCGTGGCGGGGAGCGCGCGCCGGTTTGGCCGACGGGCACTCCGGCACATTCACCTGGCAAGTCGCTTTGCGCAAATTCCGCATCGACTTTGCCTGTTCGGGAAAAACGAAGCTTTCCAGCCGAGCCCCCTTCCGGTAACCTCCGAGGTCAGCGCGGCATGCCCGCGTGCATCCGGCATGAATGCCACGTCAGCGGGGCCGGTAAGCGTCTTGTCGGCAATAGGCGGGACAGCTAGCCGAAACACTGCGTGAACACATGTCGTATAAACTCCGCAAACGAGGCAGAGAGTTGGCGCGCGGCCATTGCCCCTCAGCCCCCCTCTGGCCCCAGAATGCGACAGCGCCGCCCGCACCAGCCCCCTTCCACAGGTCTCCCAAGTGAGAGGCGACCCACCATGCCGCTGCATGTCCCCCCGGCTCCCGCGCCCGCCCTCCGCTGCGTCCTCGCGGCCCTCGGCTCCCCCACCGCCGTCCATGAGGCGCACACCCCGGCCCTGCGCGCGATCCAGGGGCCGATGACCGCCGAACTCCCGCTCCCGGTCCACGTCCTCGACCGGCTGGACGTCTCGAACCTGGCGGCCGGCGGCAGGCCGCCCCGTACGCGCCTGACCGGCTGGCGGTTCCTCATCCGCAGCGCGGACCGGTACGTCGCGGCGGCCGACACCCGGCTGACACCGGACGGCTGGACCTTCTCCCACTTCTTCGAGGGCCCCTACGTGGCCGCCACCGAACGCGCGCTGCGCCAGGCCGAGTCGCTCGGCAAGGCGTACCAGCCCCGCTTGCTGTCCGTACCGGAGCTGTACATGCTGACCCTGTGGCTGCACGGCGCCGTGGGCGCCGACGCGTCGGCCGGCCTGCTCGCCGGCGAGGACCTGCTGGTGCCGCTGGCCCCGGCGCCGCCCGGCATCGCCCCGTACCGTCCGCATCCGGTCTCCGAGCTGCTGCCCGTGCTGAACCACCGGCTGACCCCCGCGACGGCGCCGGTCCCGCCGTCGCTGGCCGCGCCCGCCGCCTGACCCGAGTGACCCATTCGGCCTAGCCCTCTCGGGCCACTTGCGAACCATCCAAAATGACAGGGGAGTTGGCCTGAACCGCCCGCACGAGTGATGCGTCATCAATCTATGAGGACAGCTGGCGGGAAATGCCTGCGAAGCAGCTGTCGTAGGGGAAGACTGATGACAAGCTCCCCGCGGGTGCGGGGATGACCCAGGGGGACGGCCATGAACCACGCATCGAGCCGTAGCACGCAGACCACATCGCAGCGAAAGAACGCATCCATGTGCCAGCACCAGCCAGCCTGCCCGTCAGCCGAATCCGCCGACCGGGAGGCCGCGCTTCCGGTGGCCAACCACCCGGAGCAAGGCTGGAGCCTGCTGTGCAACGGCGTCCTGCTCTTCGAGGACACCGGCGAGCTGCTGCCGGACGGCCAGATCATCGCCCCGCACCGCCCGCTCGCGGGGGCGCAGGCGGCCTAGTCGGAGCGGCGACGGCCAGAGGCAGCCGAGGCACGACGAAGGGGCCGGCCCGGGAGAAACCTCCCGGACCGGCCCCTTTCTCATGCTCAGTTGTCGTACTCGTCCAGCGGCGGGCAGGAGCAGACCAGGTTCCGGTCACCGAAGGCGCCGTCGATCCGGCGCACCGGCGGCCAGTACTTCTCGGCGGCCGTGACGCCACCCGGGAAGACCGCCTCGTCACGGGTGTACGGGTGGTTCCACTCGCCGCCCAGCGCCGCCGCGGTGTGCGGGGAGTTGGCCAGCGGGTTGTCGTCCACCGGCCACTCGCCGCCCGCGACCCGCTCGATCTCGCCGCGGATGGCGATCATCGCGTCGCAGAAGCGGTCGATCTCGGCGAGGTCCTCGGACTCCGTCGGCTCGATCATGAGCGTGCCGGCGACCGGGAAGGACATCGTCGGCGCGTGGAAGCCGTAGTCGATCAGACGCTTGGCGATGTCGTCCACGCTCACGCCCGTCGCCTGCGACAGCGGACGCAGGTCGATGATGCACTCGTGCGCGACCAGGTTGCCCGGGCCGGTGTAGAGCACCGGGTAGTGCGGCTCCAGGCGCTTGGCGATGTAGTTCGCGCCGAGCACCGCCACCTGGGTGGCGCGCTTGAGGCCCTCGCCGCCCATGAGGCGCACGTACGACCAGGAGATCGGCAGGATGCCCGCCGAGCCCCACGGGGCGGCCGAGATCGGGCCGACGCCCGTCTCGGGGCCGGCCGTCGGCTGCAGCGGGTGGTTCGGCAGGTACGGGGCCAGGTGGGCCCGGACACCGACCGGGCCGACGCCCGGACCGCCGCCGCCGTGCGGGATGCAGAAGGTCTTGTGCAGGTTGAGGTGCGAGACGTCGCCGCCGAAGTGACCCGGCTTGGCCAGGCCCACCAGGGCGTTGAGGTTGGCGCCGTCCACGTAGACCTGGCCGCCGGCGTCGTGCACCTGGGCGCAGATGTCGGCGACGTGCTCCTCGAACACACCGTGCGTGGAGGGGTACGTGATCATCAGCACGGACAGCTCGTCACGGTACTGCTCGATCTTGGCGCGCAGGTCGGCCGCGTCCACCTCGCCGTCGTCGGCGGTCTTGACGACGACGACCTTCATGCCGGCCATCACGGCGCTGGCCGCGTTGGTGCCGTGCGCGGAGGACGGGATGAGGCAGACGGTGCGCTGCTCGTCGCCGTTGGCGCGGTGGTAGGCGCGGACGGCCAGCAGGCCGGCGAGCTCACCCTGGGAGCCGGCGTTCGGCTGGATGGAGACCTTGTCGTAGCCGGTGACCTCGGAGAGACGTTCCTCCAGCTCGGTGATGAGCGTGAGGTACCCCTCCGCCTGCTCCACCGGGGCGAACGGGTGCAGCTGACCGAACTCGGGCCAGGTGACCGGCTCCATCTCGGTGGTCGCGTTGAGCTTCATGGTGCAGGAGCCCAGCGGGATCATGCCGCGGTCCAGCGCGTAGTCCTTGTCCGAGAGCTTGCGCAGGTAGCGCAGCATCGCGGTCTCGGAGCGGTGCTGGTGGAAGACGGGGTGCGTCAGGTAGTCGTCCGAGCGCAGCAGGCCCTCGGGCAGGGTGTCCGCCGTGGTCTCGTCCAGCGCCTCGATGTCCGCGCTGACGCCGAAGGCCGCCCAGACGGCGTCGATGTCGGCGCGCAGGGTGGTCTCGTCGCAGGCGACGGAGACGTGGTCGGCGTCGGCCTGGTAGAGGTTGACGCCCCCCTGGCGGGCCGCGGCGACGACCTCGGCCGCGCGGCCCGGGACACGGGCCGTGACGGTGTCGAAGTAGGCGCCGTGCACGATCTCGACGCCACCGGCCTTCAGACCCGCGGCGAGCAGCGCCGCGTAGCGGTGGGTCCGGCGGGCGATCGTCCGCAGGCCGTCCGGGCCGTGGTAGACGGCGTACATGGCGGCCATGACGGCGAGCAGCACCTGCGCGGTGCAGATGTTGCTGGTGGCCTTCTCGCGGCGGATGTGCTGCTCGCGGGTCTGCAGCGCCAGCCGGTACGCCTTGTTGCCGTCCGCGTCCACGGAGACGCCGACGAGGCGGCCGGGCAGCGAGCGGGCGTGCTTGGCCTGGACGGCCATGTAACCGGCGTGCGGTCCGCCGAAGCCCATCGGGACTCCGAAGCGCTGCGTGGTGCCGACGGCGATGTCCGCGCCGAGCTCGCCCGGCGAGGTCAGCAGCGTCAGGGCGAGCAGGTCGGCCGAGACGGTGACGATGGCACCGAGCTCGTGCGCCCGGTCGATGAGCGGCTTGATGTCCCGCACGGCACCGGAGGCGCCCGGGTACTGGAGGAGCACGCCGAAGACGCCGCGCTCGGCGATCTCGGCCGGGATGCCGTCCGACAGGTCGGCGACGACGACCTCGACGCCCGTGGGCTCGGCGCGGGTCTCGATCACGGCGATGGTCTGCGGCAGCGCGTCGGCGTCGATCAGGAAGACGCCGTCCTTGACCTTGCCCACCCGGCGGGCGAGGGACATGGCCTCGGCGGCCGCGGTGCCCTCGTCGAGCAGCGAGGCGCCCGAGGTCGGCAGCCCGGTGAGGTCGGCGACGACGGTCTGGAAGTTCAGCAGCGCTTCGAGGCGGCCCTGCGAGATCTCGGGCTGGTACGGCGTGTACGCCGTGTACCAGGCCGGGTTCTCCATGACGTTGCGCAGGATCACCGGAGGCGTGAAGGTCCCGTAGTAGCCGAGACCGATCATCGAAGAGAGGACCTGGTTGCGGTCGGCGAGCGAGCGCAGCTCGGCCAGCACCTCGGCCTCGGTCCGCGCCTCGGGAAGGTTCAGCGCTTCGGCGGTCTTGATGACATCCGGCACCGCGGCGGCGGTCAGTTCGTCCAGGGAGCCGTAGCCCACCTGGGCGAGCATCTTCGCCTGCGCCTCGGCATCCGGGCCGATGTGGCGCTGCTCGAAGGGGATGCCTCGCTCCAGCTGGGAGAGCGGAATGCGGTTGGCGGTCATGTACGGAGGCCTCCTGGTCGTATGACCTGCGAGGGGCACCACGGCGCGGGCACCCGGACGGCCTCCCCCTCTGTCATCTCAACCTGAGAGTTTCACCGGCCGCTCGAGGGTCGCTCGAGGGAAGCCGGCTTTCACCGTCGGTGAGGAGAGGAACCGGCGCTGCACGCCCGGTACCTGCCCCTGCTTTCCAGAGTGGCCTCGTCCGTGCGGTACGTATGCCTGAGAGATTCCGGGGAGGATTTGCTCCTTCGGCGCCTCCGTCAAGATCACTCGGAGGACTCTCCCGCACAGGGTCGACAGCCATCACCCAGCCTACCAGCGAGGATCCGGACACTCCCCGAGTGGCCTCAGCTCCCGAAATGCACTTCTGTAGTCATTACGGAGGAGTTGCGACCATTTGGAGGGACCGTGCAGACCGACATCGATCCGCGCAGCCTGATCGGCCGCAAGGCCTTCGACCGCAGCGGCACCAAGATCGGCACCATTGACGAGGTCTACCTCGACGACGCCACGGGCGTCCCGGAATGGGCTGCCGTACGTACGGGTCTGTTCAGCCGGGACGCCTTCGTCCCACTGGAGCCCAGCGAGCTGGTGGGCGACGCCCTGCGGGTGCCCTTCGACCGCTCCCTGATCAAGGACGCGCCCGATTTCGGTGTCGGCCGCCACCTCTCCCCGGAGCAGGAGCTCCAGCTCTACCACCACTACGGCCTGGACGTGACCCTGCCCACGGACTTCCAGCGCGACTTCGGCCACCTGGCGGGCGACGAAGGCTAGGCCCGGCCCCGCGGGCCCTGGTCCCGGGCAGGGCCTAGAGCTCCTCGGCCGTCGGCCCCTCCCCCACCAGCGGCAGCGGATCGGACGGCTCCAGCTCGGGGTCGTCCACCCGGAAGGTCCGCACCCGGCCGGGCTGCGATCCCGGCTGCTCGAACCGCACGGTCACCCGCCCGACCCCGCTGCCCTGCACCCACCCGGCCCCGTACACCGCGTGCCGTACGTCGCTCCCGGCCGCCCAGCGCCGCTCAGGGGCGGGCTCCGGCTCCCCGGACGGCTCCCCGTGCTCCAGGGCCGCGGCGGCGGCCTCACCCGGCTCAGCGGCCACGTCAGGCTCAGCGGCCTCCTCCTGGATCTGTTCGCCCAGCGACTGGGCGAACAGATCCTCCTGCGTGTAGTCCGCCAGCCCGGTCACGCCCACCCCCAGCAGCCGCACCCCGCCCGTGGTGTCCACGCCCTCCAGCAGCCGCGCGGCCGCCTCACGCACCACGGCCGGGTCGTCCGTGGGCCCCCGCAGCGTCTCGGACCGCGTCAGCGTCGAGAAGTCGTACCGGCGGACCTTCAGCACGATCGTGCGCCCCGAGTGCCCGGACGCGCGCAACCGCTGCACGCACCGGTCGGCGAGCCGCTGCACCTCGGTCCGGATCCGGACCCGGTCGTGCAGGTCCACGTCGAAGGTGTCCTCCACCGACACCGATTTCGCGTCCCGCTCCGCGACCACCGGCCGGTCGTCCAGCCCCAGCGCCATCCGGTGCAGGCCCACCCCGTGCGCGCGCCCGACGATCCGGACCAGCTCGTCCTCCCCGGCCTCCACCAGGTCCCCCACCGTCGTGATCCCGGCGCGGCGCAGGTGCTCACCGGTGGCCGGCCCCACGCCGGGCAGCGTCCGTACCGACATCGGCGCGAGGAGCTCCCGCTCCGTCCCCGGCTCGATCAGCAGCAGACCCGCCGGCTTGGCCTCCTCGGACGCCACCTTGGCCAGCATCTTCGACCCGGCCAGCCCCACCGACCCGCTGAGCCCCGTGGCGGCCCGGATGTCCGCCCGCAGCCGCTCGCCCGCGGCCCGGGCGCTCGGCCCGTCGAAGGCGACCCCGCCCGCCTCCAGGTCCACGAAGGCCTCGTCCAGGCTGAGCGGCTCCACGAGCGGCGACAGCTCCCGCAGCAGAGCCATCACCACGTCGCTGACCTCGCGGTAGAGGCTGAAGCGCGGGATCAGGCAGGCGCCGTTCGGACAGAGCCGCCGCGCCTGCGCCATCGGCATCGCCGAGTGCACCCCGAACCGCCTGGCCTCGTACGAGGCGGTGGCGACGACCCCTCGCGGCCCCAGCCCGCCCACGATGACGGCCTTGCCCCGCAGGCTCGGCTTCGACGCCTGCTCGACAGAGGCGTAGAAGGCATCCATGTCCAGATGCAGAATGGTCGGCGCGGCTCTCACAGCACCGATGCTGCCCTACGCCTCTGACAACGGGCCCGGTCCGGCCGGGTTCACACGGCCCGGTTGCGGCGGGCGGCCAGTTCGTCCGCCGGATTGTGCCCGACCAGGGTCTCGCCGGTGTCCACCCGCTCCCCGTGCAGCTGCGACAGCGCGTTCTCCACGTCGCGCCACACCACGCCCACGGCGATCCCGAAAACGCCCTGCCCGCCCTGGAGCAGGCTCACGACCTGGTCCGGTGAGGTGCACTCGTACACGGTGGCGCCGTCGCTCATCAGCGTCATCCGCTCCAGGTCCGAGAACCCGGGGTCGCGCAGGTGCTGCACGGCCGCACGGATGTTCTGCAGCCCCACCCCGGTGTCCAGGAAACGCTTGACGATCTTGAGGACGACCACGTCCCGGAAGCTGTACAGCCGCTGCGTGCCCGATCCGTACGCGGGTCGCACGCTCGGCTCCACCAGGCCGGTCCGCGCCCAGTAGTCGAGCTGCCGGTAGGTGATGCCGGCCGCGGCACACGCCGTCGGCCCGCGGTATCCGATCTGCTCGGGCGCCGGGTCGCCGCCCACCGGTCCGACCGGCGTCGACTCCGGCTGACGGCGCGCGGCACCGGCCGCACTGCCGTGCAGCGGGTACGAGCCACCGTCACTCCGTGCGGGGGTGCCCCCGGTCGTACCGTCGCCCGTGATCCTCACGCCGACCCTCCGTCCTTGACCTGCCCACCTTGAAGGTAGGCAGTCACCAGGGGTGCGTCAACGATCGCCACACTCGGCACGCCGAGTGATAATCACCCTGAGAGTGGTTTCCCGTATCCGATTGCGGGGAAAGGCTACTCGAATGGGCTGGTACTTCCTTGTGGACGACGCGGCCGACGCGTCACTGCGGGCCGGTGCCGAAGTCCTCGGGCGAGATCTGGTCGAGGAACTCGCGGAACTTCTCCACCTCGTCCTCCTGCTCGTCCGGAATCGCGATCCCGGCGTCGTCGAGCACACCGTCACTGCCGTAGATCGGCGTCCCCGTCCGCAGGGCCAGCGCTATGGCGTCGGAAGGCCGCGCGCTCACCTCGACCCCGCTGGCGAAGACAAGCTCCGCGTAGAAGACGCCCTCCCGCAGATCCGTGATCCGGACCTCGGTGAGCTCCTCGCCGATCGCTTCCAGCACGTCCTTGAACAGGTCGTGCGTCAGCGGTCGGGCAGGGGCCATTCCCTGCTGCGCGAAGGCAATGGCGGTCGCCTCCCCAGGACCGATCCAGATGGGGAGGTACCGGTCGCCTCCCACTTCACGCAGGAGCACGATCGGTTGGTTGGAGGGCATTTCCACCCGGACACCCACAACGTCGAGCTCGTTCACACAGCAACCCTAGGACCTGCTCGGCCGGTTTGGGTAGTCGGGGGCCTCCGGGTCACGGGAGCCGGACCCCGAGGGCGGTCTGCACGAGGGCTTCGTGCAGCCTGACGGAGAGCCCCGCGAGCTCCCTCGTCGTGGCTTCCGCATGCGCCCTGGTCTGGGGATTGCGGTGCCGTCGCAGCGGCGCCACGATCTGCTCGATCAGGCCCGCCTCCCGGTCCGCGGCGGCTTTCATCGCGCGCAGGTGCCGCGGCTCCAGCCCGAACCGCCCGAGATCAGCCACCAGCCGGGCCACGGTGACCGCCTCGGCGTCGAATCCGCCGCCGGGTACCTCGGCGAGCAGCCCGTACGACTCCCATTCGACCAGCTGGACCTCGTCCACCTCGGCTGCCGCGATCAGTTCGGCCCGGCCCACCCGGGCCAAGGTGGGCCGCTCCCGGCCCACCTCGCCGTACACGGCCGCGGGGCCTGCGGAATCCACGGATTCGCCGTGCGGCGTGGGCGCCGGGATGCGGATCTGCTCACCGCGCGCGAGCGCGTCGAGCTGCTCCCGGATGACCTTCAGCGGCAGGTAATGGTCGCGCTGCAGCCGCAGGATGTGGGCCAGCCGCTCCACGTCCTCGGTGCTGAACTTGCGATATCCGGAAGGCGTGCGCCGGGGCTCCACGAGCCCCTCCGCCTCCAGGAAGCGGATCTTCGAGATCGTGACTTCGGGGAACTCGTCACGCAGTGTGGTGAGCACCGTGCCGATGCTCACCAGCTGCCCGGCCGGTCCGGAGGTGCCGGCGGTGCCGTTCTTCGCGGCACCGCCGGTCGGGGTACGCAGCATGGAACCTTCCCTTTGGGTCCCCTGGACGCCTCCCAGCGGTAGCCGGAGGGAGGATTCCGGGGCGGGTCAGATGCCTCGCAGGCTCGCGTAGAAGACCAGCCGGTACTTGCCGATCTGCACCTCGTCGCCGTTGTGCAGCGCGACGGAGTCGATCGGCTCACGGTTCACGTACGTGCCGTTGAGGCTGCCGACATCGGCGACGGTGAAGCCGCCGTCCTGGCTCCGGCGGAATTCGACATGGCGCCGGGAGACGGTGACGTCGTCCAGGAAGATGTCGCTCTGCGGGTGCCGGCCGGCCGTGGTCAGCTCACCGTCCAGCAGGAAGCGGCTACCGGAGTTGGGGCCGCGCCGCACGATGAGCAGGGCGGAACCGGGGGGCAGCGCTTCCACCGCGGCCTGGGCCTCGGGGGACAGCGAGGACGACACGTGCTGTTGTCCCGACACCTCGGCCTCGTAGGCCTCGAGGCCCGAGATCGAGATGGTGGACGTGGTCTCCGAGGCACGCTCCGGCGTCAGACCCGCCCGCAGCGGCGCGCCGCAGTTGGAGCAGAACCGGCTGGCCGCATCGCTGCGGTGTCCGCACCTGCTGCAAATCTGCTCGGCCGACATGGACGGCTCCTCGCGCCGCGGCTGCCCCGCGGAGGCATTGGTGGCATACGGGTCGGGGGCAAACCCTCCACCCGCACTTGAGGTTGACGGATCACCGAAACCTATGCGTCCGGTACCAGCAGGGTCAACAGCCGACGCGCCGTGGGCGCCCGAAATGTCGCCCGCGCCCGCGACCTCGTCACGGAAGAGCGGCCGGTCGCCCTGGCCTTCGGCCTCACCCTGGCCGGCGCGGTGACGTGCCGCGCCGCTTTCCTCGCGGTTCTTCTTGCCGAACAACTTCTCAAACAACTTCACGGGCGATTCCCCTTGACCGAAACAGACCCGCCCGTGGGGCAGGACGAACTCCGAATGCAACACCTGCCGACCCGGACATTCTCACAACGTCCGTAACCACCAGACAGTTTCCACCACACACCGCGACTTCTGTGCGCCGACCCCCCGCAGGCCTCCGCCCGCGTGAGCCGGTCCACTCTCCGCTCCGCATCATCACGATGACGACCGAGCGTAGTCAGGCTGCTTCGCAGCCCGCAAGGCATCCACAACGATCTTCGCCGACCGTGTGACGGCAACGGTCGCCTGTTCCTTCTCCAGCGTCTGGACGACACCGCCGGGGATGTTGAGCGCGGGCTCCAGATCCTGCGGCTTGCCGATCACCCTGAACTCGTAGGGCTGTGTGATCTTCTTACCGTCGATCCCGACCCCGCCGTTCTCGTCCGAGAAGTACGAGCCCGCCACCACGCGCACGCCGTTGATCTGGATCGCCTCGGCGCCGGCCGCCCGCAGCTCCTGAAGCGTGTCCAGCAACTGGTCGGACCGCACCTGACCCTTGGGATCGGAGATCTTCAGCGTGATGCCGGGCCCCTGAGCTGCCACCGTACCGGCCAGGATGCCGAGTTGGCGCTCCTTCTCCACCGTCTGCTTCCGGGCCTCCTCGGCCTGGTTGGAACTGCTCTCCAGCTCCTTGCGCTGATCCTCCAGCCGCTGCTTCTCGTCCTCCAGGCGCTTGGTCCGCCCGTCGAGCTCGTCGAGGATCCGTACGAGGTCCTCCTGGCGGGCCCCGCGCAACGCGCTGGAGTCGCTGTTCGACCGGACCTGGATGGCCAGCCCGAGACCCAGGACGAACAGCAGGAGCGCGACGATCAGTTGCGCCCTGCTCACCCGCGGCGGCCACAGCCCGGCAGCGAGACGCTCCCGGCCCGTCTCCTGGGGCGCCTGCGGCTCGGCGGGCGCGGGCGGGACCGGGGGCGTGGGAGCCTCGGGGCCTTCGGGCCTCTCGGACCCCGTGGCTCCGTTCGAACCCTTGGTCTCGTCGGGCCCCTCCGACCCCTCGGACTCCTCGGGGCGCTCCGGCGGAGTGTCGTTCGTACTCATCGGCGTCACGCCCGGAAGACGTGCCGGCGGATGGCCGCGGCGTTGGAGAAGATGCGGATGCCGAGGACCACGACCACGCCCGTGGACAGCTGCGAGCCGACACCCAGCTTGTCTCCGAGGAAGACGATCAGCGCGGCGACGACCACGTTCGACAGGAACGACACCACGAAGACCTTGTCCACGAAGATGCCGTCCAGCATCGCGCGCAAGCCCCCGAACACCGCGTCCAGCGCCGCCACCACGGCGATCGGCAGATAAGGCTCCACCACGGCCGGCACTTCGGGGCGGACCAGAAGTCCGACCACCACTCCGGCCAAGAGGCCCAGTACCGCGATCACGATGCACCCTTCTGCTGCTCTGCTGCTGTAGCTGTACGTACGGTCAGGCTCGACGCGGCCGGCAGCCGCACCTCGTCCGCGGCGGACAGCGTGTAACGGATCCCGTAGCTCTCCTGCAGCACGTGCAGGTACTGGCCGTCCGCCGAGTCCTGGAACGCGGTGCCGAGCCGCTTCTTGTCCCCCACCGCCAGCACCTCGTACGGCGGCACGAGCGGCCTGTTGTCGACCAGTATCGCGTCACCCGCGGCCCTGATCGCCGACAGCGCGGTCAGCCGCTGCCCGTTGATGGAGATCGCCTCCGCCCCGGACTGCCACAGCCCGTTGACGATCTTCTGCATGTCGCGGTCGCGGACCCGGCCGGTGTCCGAGAAGCCGGCGCTCTCGCGCGGTCCCCCTCCGTCGCCCGACGAGGCGCCCTTCGCATCGTCGACGACCAGCTTGATCCCCGGACCGCGCACGTCCGTTGCACCGGACAGCAGCGCGACGAGCATGCCCTGGCCCCCGCCCGGCTGCTTGAGCGCGGCACGCTGGCGGTCGGCGACATCGGTCCGCAGACGATCGATGTCCCGCTCCAGGCCGTTCGCGCGATCATCGGCCCGCTGCACGCGGTCGATCAGTTCCTGACGCTCCTTGGCCAGCACCGGCGCGGATATCCGCGCCTCGGCGGCACCGAGCGTGACGACCCCGGCGGCCAGCACGAGCCCGGCGGCGAGCGCCAGCTTGGCCTTCAGGGTGCGCGGGAGTCCCGCCGTACCGTCCGCCTCACGCCGGGCCGATGCCTCCGCATAGCCCTCGTCGAGGCTGTTGTCCATCACGTGCGTCAGCAGCGACATGGAGGCGTCCGGGCGCCCGGGCGCAGGAGAGGCCGAAGTCCGGTTGAGGGGCGGCTGCGACATGCCGCACATCGTCGCATGTCGGCGGCGCACACACCCAATGCGCCCGTCTCGCGAGACGGGCGGGGAGCTCTCCCCACCCGGCCCGCGGGACTCAGGTCATGCGCGGATCACCGCACGGCACTCAGTGCCCTGCGCCGTCCACGACGCCCGCCCACTCGTCGAGCAGGGCTTGCGCCGTGGCGTCGTCGGGACCTTCGGCCCACAGATGGGTGACGGCCTCGGCCGGGTCCGGCAGGACCAGCGCCCACCGCCCGTCGGCCTCCACGACCCGCACGCCGTCGGTGGTGTCCACCTGCCGCTCGCCCGCGGCTTCCACGACCCTGCGCATCACGAGCCCCTTGACCGCCCACGGCGTCGGCACGTCCCGCTTGAGCACGTGGGCCCGCGGAATGCGCGCGTCGATCTGGCTCAGGGTGAGCTGGGTACGCGCCACCAGCCCGAGCAGCTGTACGAAGGCCGCCGACCCGTCGAAGACGCTGCTGAACTCGGGAACGATGAACCCGCCGCGCCCGTCACCGCCGAAGATGGTGTTCTCGGCCCGGCCCACCCGGGTCAGGTCGTCGGGCGAGGTCGTCGTCCACTCCACCTGCGTGCCGTGGTACGCGGCCACCTGCTCGGCGACACGCGTCGTGGTCACCGGCAGCGCGACCTTGCCGCTGCGCTTCTCCGCGGCCACCAGGTCGAGCATCACCAGCAGCGCCCGGTCGTCCTCGATGATCCGCCCGCGCTCGTCCACGAGGGAGATCCGCTCGCCGACGGGGTCGAAGCGCACGCCGAAGGCGGCCCGCGCCGAGGCCACGATCTCGCCGAGCCGTACCAGCCCGGCCCGCCGGGACTCGCCGGTTTCCGTCGGCCTGGACTCGTCGAGCCCGGGATTGATCGTCAGCGCGTCCACCCCGAGCCGGCCGAGCAGGCTGGGTAGTACGAGTCCGGCGCTGCCGTTGGAGGCGTCCACGACGACCTTGAGCCCGGCGTCGCCGATCCCGGTGGTGTCGACCCGCCGCAGCAGCGAACCCGTGTAGGCGTCGAAGACGCTGCCCGGGAACTGCAGGTCACCGATCTCTCCGGGGAACGCCCGCCGGTACTCCTGGCGCGCGTACACCCGGTCGAGCTTGCGCTGTCCCTGGAGCGAGAGGTCCGCCCCCCGCTCGTCGAGGAACATGATGTCCACGGAGTCCGGTACTCCCGGCGAGGTCCGCAGTACGATCCCGCCCGCGCTGCCGCGTGCGGTCTGCTGCCGCGCGACGGGCAGCGGTACGTTCTCCAGGTCGCGCACGTTGATGGCGCTCGCCTGGAGCGCCGAGATCACGGCCCGCTTGAGCGCTCTGGCGCCTCGGGAGTGGTCACGGGCGGTGGTGACCGTCGCACCCTTCTTCAGGGTCGTCGCATAGGCACCCGCGAGCCGGACGACCAGCTCGGGGGTGATCTCCACGTTCAGGATCCCGGAGACACCGCGCGTGCCGAACAGATGTGCCTGTCCGCGGGACTCCCAGATCACCGACGTGTTGACGAACGCGCCGGCCTCGATCGTCTTGAACGGGTAGACCCGCACATTGCCCTGGATGATCGATTCCTCACCGACGAGGCACTCGTCGCCGATGACTGCGCCGTCCTCGATCCTGGCGGACCGCATGATGTCGGTGTTCTTGCCGATGACACAGCCGCGGAGATTGCTGTGGGGTCCGATGTACACGTTGTCGTGGACGACGGCCCTGTGCAGGAAGGCGCCGCTCTTGACGACGACGTTCGATCCGACGACCGTGTGCTCGCGGATCTCGACGCCCGCCTCGACCTTGGCGTAGTCCCCGACGTACAGCGGCCCGCGCAGCACCGCGTCCGGGCTCACCTCGGCCCCTTCGGCGATCCACACCCCGGGCGAGATCTCGAAGCCGTCCATGTCGATCTGGACCTTGCCTTCGAGCACGTCGGCCTGGGCCTTGACGTAGCTCTCGTGGGTGCCGACGTCCTCCCAGTAGCCCTCGGCCACGTAGCCGTAGATCGGCCGGCCTTCCTTCATCAGCTGCGGGAAGACGTCGCCGGACCAGTCGACCGAGACGTCGGCGTCGACGTAGTCGAAGATTTCCGGCTCCATCACGTAGATGCCGGTGTTGATGGTGTCCGAGAAGACCTGGCCCCAGGTCGGCTTCTCGAGGAAGCGTTCGACCTTGCCTTGCTCGTCCACGATGGTGATGCCGAATTCCAGCGGGTTGGGCACCCGGGTCAGGCAGACCGTGACGAGCCCGCCCTTTTCCTTGTGGAACCGGATGAGGTCGGTGAGGTCGAAGTCGGTGAGCGCATCGCCGGAGATCACGAGGAACGTGTCGTCCTTCAAGGCCTCCTCGGCGTTCTTCACGCTGCCGGCGGTCCCGAGTGGCTTCTCCTCGTTGGCATAGGTGAGCTCCATTCCGAGCTCTTCGCCGTCACCGAAGTAGTTCTTGACGAGCGACGCCAGGAACTGCACGGTGACCACGGTCTCGCTGAGCCCGTGCCGCTTGAGCAGCCTGAGCACATGCTCCATGATCGGCCGGTTGGCCACCGGCAGGAGCGGCTTGGGCATGCTCGAGGTCATGGGGCGAAGGCGGGTGCCTTCACCACCGGCCATCACGACGGCCTTCATGTCGGAAGAGTCCTCCTTGAGAGACGACGTTCTCGCCGACCGACCCGGCCCGACGATGACTCCGCTACTCCTCCGCGTCATCAGGCGCCGAGCGAGCTCAATCGGCCGTGGCGTCCGCCTTCACCAGACGGCGGACCTGCACCACGTACAGCACTCCTGCCCACCAATACAGAGTTGTACCCCATCCCGCGAACGCCCATCCGAAAACTGACCCCATCCAGGCCAACCAGCCCGTGCCATCACTGAGGAGAAGCAACGGGAACGCGTACATCAGGTTGAACGTGGCGGCCTTGCCGAGGAAGTTCACCTGCGGCGGGGGATAGCCGTGGCGGCGCAGGATCCACACCATGACCAGCAGCATCAGCTCGCGCGCGATCAGGGCGCCGGTGAGCCACAGAGGCAGAATCTCGCGATACGTCAAACCGAACAGCGTCGACAGGATGTAGAGCCGGTCCGCGGCCGGATCGAGCAGTCGGCCGAGGTTGCTGATCTGATTCCAGCGCCGGGCGAGCTTCCCGTCGAGGTAGTCGCTGACCCCGCTGAGCATGAGGACGGCCAGAGCCCACCCGTCGTACTCGACCAGGATCAGCCAGAGGAACAGGGGTACGCCGGCCAAGCGAGCCATGCTCAGGATGTTCGGAATGGTGAAAATTCGGTCAGTCTGAACCCGAGTCTCCTGGACCTCCACCCGGGGGCCTCCACTGTGACTGTAGAAATGTCGAACGATGCCCCTAGACCCTACAGGAGTCCGCACAGGTGTCCCGAACGCAGAAAAGCCCCGCACCGGACCCGTGAAGGTCTGGTGCGGGGCTTCCGCAATGATTGTTCGGCGGCGTCCTACTCTCCCACAGGGTCCCCCCTGCAGTACCATCGGCGCTGAAAGGCTTAGCTTCCGGGTTCGGAATGTAACCGGGCGTTTCCCTAACGCTATGACCACCGAAACACTATGAAATTTGAACGCTGGTGTTTTCACAGCCGTTCGTTATTTCAGAACTAACACAGTGGACGCGAGCAACTGAGGACAAGCCCTCGGCCTATTAGTACCAGTCAGCTTCACCCGTTACCGGGCTTCCACATCTGGCCTATCAACCCAGTCGTCTACTGGGAGCCTTACCCTCTCAAGGAGGTGGGAATACTCATCTTGAAGCAGGCTTCCCGCTTAGATGCTTTCAGCGGTTATCCCTCCCGAACGTAGCCAACCAGCCATGCCCTTGGCAGGACAACTGGCACACCAGAGGTTCGTCCGTCCCGGTCCTCTCGTACTAGGGACAGCCCTTCTCAATATTCCTACGCGCACAGCGGATAGGGACCGAACTGTCTCACGACGTTCTAAACCCAGCTCGCGTACCGCTTTAATGGGCGAACAGCCCAACCCTTGGGACCGACTCCAGCCCCAGGATGCGACGAGCCGACATCGAGGTGCCAAACCATCCCGTCGATATGGACTCTTGGGGAAGATCAGCCTGTTATCCCCGGGGTACCTTTTATCCGTTGAGCGACGGCGCTTCCACAAGCCACCGCCGGATCACTAGTCCCGACTTTCGTCCCTGCTCGACCCGTCGGTCTCACAGTCAAGCTCCCTTGTGCACTTACACTCAACACCTGATTGCCAACCAGGCTGAGGGAACCTTTGGGCGCCTCCGTTACCCTTTGGGAGGCAACCGCCCCAGTTAAACTACCCATCAGACACTGTCCCTGATCCGGATCACGGACCGAGGTTAGACATCCAGCACGACCAGAGTGGTATTTCAACGGCGACTCCACAACCACTGGCGTGGCTGCTTCAAAGTCTCCCACCTATCCTACACAAGCCGAACCGAACACCAATATCAAACTGTAGTAAAGGTCCCGGGGTCTTTCCGTCCTGCTGCGCGAAACGAGCATCTTTACTCGTAGTGCAATTTCACCGGGCCTATGGTTGAGACAGTCGAGAAGTCGTTACGCCATTCGTGCAGGTCGGAACTTACCCGACAAGGAATTTCGCTACCTTAGGATGGTTATAGTTACCACCGCCGTTTACTGGCGCTTAAGTTCTCAGCTTCGCACACCCGAAAGTGCACTAACCGGTCCCCTTAACGTTCCAGCACCGGGCAGGCGTCAGTCCGTATACATCGCCTTACGGCTTCGCACGGACCTGTGTTTTTAGTAAACAGTCGCTTCTCGCTGGTCTCTGCGGCCACCCCCAGCTCACGGAGCAAGTCCGATCACCAGTGATGGCCCCCCTTCTCCCGAAGTTACGGGGGCATTTTGCCGAGTTCCTTAACCATAGTTCACCCGAACGCCTCGGTATTCTCTACCTGACCACCTGAGTCGGTTTAGGGTACGGGCCGCCATGAAACTCGCTAGAGGCTTTTCTCGACAGCATAGGATCATCCACTTCACCACAATCGGCTCGGCATCAGGTCTCAGCCTTAATGAGGGACGGATTTGCCTACCCCTCGGCCTACACCCTTACCCCGGGACAACCACCGCCCGGGCTGGACTACCTTCCTGCGTCACCCCATCGCTTACCTACTACAAGTCTGGTTCGTCGGCTCCACCACTTTCCTTTCCCCGAAGGGTCCGGAACGGCTTCACGGACTTAGCATCGCCTGATTCGATATTGGGCGTTTCAAAGCGGGTACCGGAATATCAACCGGTTGTCCATCGACTACGCCTGTCGGCCTCGCCTTAGGTCCCGACTTACCCTGGGCAGATCAGCTTGACCCAGGAACCCTTAGTCAATCGGCGCACACGTTTCTCACGTGTGTATCGCTACTCATGCCTGCATTCTCACTCGTGAACCGTCCACAACTAGCTTCCGCTGCTGCTTCACCCGGCACACGACGCTCCCCTACCCATCACAGCGGGCGTTGGCCCTATTGCTGCAATGACACGACTTCGGCGGTACGCTTGAGCCCCGCTACATTGTCGGCGCGGAATCACTTGACCAGTGAGCTATTACGCACTCTTTCAAGGGTGGCTGCTTCTAAGCCAACCTCCTGGTTGTCTCTGCGACTCCACATCCTTTCCCACTTAGCGTACGCTTAGGGGCCTTAGTCGATGCTCTGGGCTGTTTCCCTCTCGACCATGGAGCTTATCCCCCACAGTCTCACTGCCGTGCTCTCACTTACCGGCATTCGGAGTTTGGCTAAGGTCAGTAACCCGGTAGGGCCCATCGCCTATCCAGTGCTCTACCTCCGGCAAGAAACACACGACGCTGCACCTAAATGCATTTCGGGGAGAACCAGCTATCACGGAGTTTGATTGGCCTTTCACCCCTAACCACAGGTCATCCCCCAGGTTTTCAACCCTGGTGGGTTCGGTCCTCCACGAAGTCTTACCTCCGCTTCAACCTGCCCATGGCTAGATCACTCCGCTTCGGGTCTAGAGCGTGCAACTCAATCGCCCTATTCGGACTCGCTTTCGCTACGGCTTCCCCACACGGGTTAACCTCGCTACACACCGCTAACTCGCAGGCTCATTCTTCAAAAGGCACGCAGTCACGACCGTTGTTCCGAAGAACAA
>NZ_CP108191.1:655000-1130000 GCF_045160845.1 Streptomyces sp. NBC_00122
CCGACGCGCCACAACGTCCTCGCTGTGTTGTTGCCTGCAAGTGCTCCACGAGGAAGCCTCACAGGTCTTTTTCAAAGGAACCTCATCCACCGAAGTGGACGGGGTATCAACTTCTGGCGTTGATTTTTGGCACGCTGTTGAGTTCTCAAGGAACGGACGCTTCCTTTGTACTCACCCTCAGTATCAATTACTGGGGCTTTCCTCCGGGCTTTCGTTCTGTGTTCTTGCGTTTTCGATTCTATCAGACTCTTTCGTGTCCGACTTCCTCGGCGCTTTCCAGGTTTGCGCTTTCGCGCTTTCCCTTTCCGGCGATTCCGACTCTATCAGCGATTCCCTGTCTCTCTGACCACTCACCGCATTACCGAAGGGCATGGGAAAAGCAATCGAGATCAAGATCGGAACTGAAGAGGAGGAGTCCCGTCCATCAGACGTTCGCGAGATGTTCACACGGGGCGTCCTGGCGGGAGTCTCGACAGTACAGGCCTGCTGGTGCCCAAGCAAATCGATTCAGGCGTATGGTCTAGTCCACCGGTCTAGTCCACTAGTCTCCGTGCCTAAGGACCAGCCCGGATCAGGACAAGCATCGGGCGAACCCGAACATCCCGTGACATATCCTGCTGAAGAGTACGCCGTTCGCGACAGGTAGTGACGGCGACGCGAGCAGCCCCACCCCTGGGAGGCCCCCATGACCAGCGTGACGTCCCCACTTGCCGGGCGCGCCATCGGACTCGCGGCAGTGCCCGATCCGGTGTTCTCCGGCGCGATGGTGGGACCGGGCACCGCTATTGATCCCGTGCGCGAGCCCTCGGAGGCGGTGTCCCCCGTCGACGGTGTGATCGTCTCCCTGCACCCGCACGCGTACGTAGTAGTCGACGGCGAAGGCCACGGTGTGCTCACGCACCTGGGGATCGACACCGTTCAGCTGAACGGCGAGGGCTTCGAGCTGCTCGTCAACAAGGGCGACACCGTGACCCGTGGTCAGGCCGTCATCCGTTGGAACCCGGCCGCGGTCGAGGCCGCGGGCAAGTCCCCCATCTGTCCCGTCGTGGCGCTCGAAGCAACTGCCGACTCCCTCTCCGCCGTCGTCGAGTCCGGGGACGTAAAGGCTGACGACGCTCTCTTCAGCTGGCAGTGAAGCCCTCCGCCTGCACGGGCGAGTCGGACATCCACCGCGGCGGCTGGGGCCGCCGCTCAATCGGAGACGGGTGAAATGGAGACAACGCTGCGAGGCGTCGGCGTGAGCCACGGGGTGGCTATCGGCGAAGTCCGGCATATGGGTACGGCGGTTCTCGAGCCGCCGGCCAGGCAGATCACCGCGGACGAGGCGGAGCGCGAACAGGGGCGCGCCCGCAAGGCCGTGGAGGCTGTATCGGCCGACCTGACCGCGCGCGGCCAGCTGGCGGGCGGCGAGGCCCAGCACGTTCTCGAGGCCCAGGCGATGATCGCCACGGACCCCGAGCTGATGGCGGACGTCGACCGGCGGATCGCCGTCGGCAGCACCGCCGAGCGCGGTATCTACGACGCGTTCGCCTCCTACCGTGACCTGCTCGCGGGGGCCGGCGAGTACATGGCCGGCCGGGTGGCCGACCTGGACGACGTACGGAACCGCATCGTGGCGCGCCTGCTTGGCGTTCCGATGCCGGGTGTGCCCGACAGCGACGAGCCGTACGTGCTGATCGCGCGGGACCTTGCACCCGCCGACACCGCTCTGCTCGACCCGACCCTGGTCCTCGGCTTCGTCACCGAGGAAGGAGGCCCGACAAGCCACAGTGCGATCCTCGCGCGGGCGCTGGGCGTCCCGGCGATCGTGGCGCTGCCGGGGGCGGGTGAGATCGCCGAGGGTACGATCATCGCCGTCGACGGCAGCACGGGTGACCTGTTCGTCGAGCCGAGCGACGAGAAGCGGGCCGAGCTGGAGGCCGCGGCCGCCGAGCGCAAGGCCGCTCTCGCCGCGTCGTCCGGTCCGGGCGCGACCTCCGACGGTCACAAGGTGCCGCTTCTGGCCAATGTCGGCGGTCCGGCGGACGTGCCGACTGCCGTGGAGGCCGGGGCGGAGGGTGTGGGCCTGTTCCGCACCGAGTTCCTGTTCTTGGACGACAGCAAGAAGGCTCCGTCCGAGGAGAAGCAGATCGAGTCCTACCGCAAGGTGCTCGAAGCCTTCCCCGAGGGCCGTGTCGTCGTACGCGTCCTGGACGCCGGCGCGGACAAGCCGCTGGACTTCCTGACCCCCGCCGACGAGCCGAACCCGGCACTGGGTGTCCGTGGTCTGCGCTCGCTGCTCGACCACCCGGATGTACTGCGTACGCAGCTCACCGCGCTGGCCAAGGCCGCCGAGGGGCTGCCCGTCTACCTCGAGGTCATGGCCCCGATGGTGGCGGACCGGACCGACGCCAAGGCGTTCGCGGACGCGTGCCGCGCGGCCGGGCTGAAGGCGAAGTTCGGCGCCATGGTGGAGATCCCCTCCGCCGCGCTCCGGGCGCGCTCGATCCTCCAGGAGGTCGAGTTCCTGTCGTTGGGCACCAACGACCTCGCCCAGTACGCTTTCGCCGCCGACCGTCAGGTCGGTGCGGTGTCGCGGCTGCAGGACCCTTGGCAGCCGGCACTGCTCGACCTGATCGCCATGTCGGCCGATGCCGCCAGGGCGGAGGGCAAGAGCTGTGGTGTCTGTGGCGAGGCCGCTTCGGACCCGCTGCTGGCCTGTGTGCTGACGGGTCTGGGCGTCACCTCTCTGTCGATGGGTGCCGCTTCCATTCCGTACGTGCGGGCGACGCTCGCCAAGTACACCCTGGCGCAGTGCGAGCGCGCCGCAGCCGCGGCGCGTGCGTGCGACAGCGCGGACGAGGCCCGCGTGGCCGCCCAGGCGGTGCTCTCCGGCGAGTAGCCGCGGAGCGCGGACCGTGTTCGATCGAGGGGCCTTCGCCGGTGGCGAGGGCCCCTCGACCGTTCTGCCGCGCTCCCCTTCCTTCACACTCCCTCTTTAGCGCTCCCCTCTTTCAGTGGTGTGGGCCCGGGCCGTCCACCTCGTAGCCCGGGCAGTATTCGACGCCCGGTTCCGGGGCGACGGGCTCCCCGGTGTCGGCGTCCGTGCAGTAGGCGTTGAACACGGCCGCGGCCGAGAGCACGGCGAGGCGGCCGCGGTCCAGGCGCCAGCCGTGGACCCGGTCCCCGTGGTCCTCGGTGGTGCTGCGCAGTACCAGTCCCCCGGGGCCGCCGAGGGCGAGCCCGGCGGCCAGCACGGTCACGAAGTCGAGGCCGTCACGACCCTCCATCCGGGGCGGCACCCCGGGGTCGGTGCCGGTCTCGGCGTGCAGGACGGCGACGAGCTGTTCCGTCTCCGTCGGCACGCTGCACACGAGGTGGTGCCGACCGGGTCCGGCGCCGGCCATGAGCCGTCGGAGCACGGCCGTGGCGCGCTCGAAAGAGGCTTGGCCGATGTCCTCGCCGCAGTCCGCGCAGCTGCCGACGCCGGCGAGGAGCGCCGTCGCGTATTCCCAGGTGGCCTGCCGGACGGCCTCGTCCACGAGGAGCGGGACGAGTTCGTCGATGGGCCGGCCGGCATGGGGCAGGCCTGCGCCCGTGCCCGCCAGTTCCGCGGTGAACAGGGTGCGGGCCTCGGCGGTGTCAGGGTCGAGGCCGTGCTCCGCGACGTATTCGGCGTACTCCTCGGGATCGAAGAGTACGACGGTGGTGTGGATGCCCTCGGCCGCGAGGGACCGGAGCAGCCCGTCGACGTGGCGGAGGTAGTCCTGGTGGTCGTCGAACACGAAGCTGCGGTAGGCGCGCATGGCCGCGAAGTCCCCGGCGTCGGCCAGGAGGCCGATGGTGCCGGGGACCTCGCGGCGCAGCCTGCGGCGCCGGTCGGTGCCGCTGTTCCTCGCGGTCCGGGCGGTCCGGGTGGACCGAGTGGTCCGAGTGGTCCGCGAGGTCCCGGCGGTGCTGTTCGTCCTGGTGGTGTCTTTCTTCCGTGGCATGGCTCCCCCTGAGTGGCACGGCGATCACTTGCTCACTCAGAGTAATCAGAGCCACTGACAGTGGGCTCAGCCGCGGGTGCGGGTGCGGGCCAGCTCCTCGTAGAAGTAGAGGAGGTCGAGGTTGTCGACGGAGCCCGGGTTGACCGCCTTGGCCAGAGGCGCGCCCTGCAGGAGGCGCTTGACCGGGACCTCGATGCGCTTGCCGGTGAGCGTGTGTGGGATAGCCGGGACCTCGATGACCTCGTCGGGGACGTGGCGCGGGGAGAGCTCGTCGCGGATGGTCGCCTTGATCTTGGCGCGGAGGTCGTCGTCGAGGGCGGCGCCGGGCGCGAGGTGGACGAAGAGCGGCATCCAGTAGCCGCCGTTCGGCTCCTCCAGGCCGATGACCAGGGATTCCTTGATCTCAGGGAGGCGCTCGACGGCCTCGTAGATGTCGGCGGAGCCCATCCGGACGCCCTGGCGGTTCAGGGTGGAGTCGGAGCGGCCGTGGATGATCACCGAGCCGTGGTCGGTGATGGTGATCCAGTCCCCGTGGCGCCAGACGCCCGGGAACATCTCGAAGTAGCTCTCGCGGTAGCGGCTGCCGTCGGGGTCGTTCCAGAACCGGACCGGCATGGACGGCATGGGGTTGGTGACGACGAGTTCGCCGACCTCGCCGACGACGGGCTTGCCTGACGGGTCCCAGGCCTGGAGGTCCGTGCCGAGACAGGCTGCCTGGAGCTCGCCGATGTGGACGGGGAGGGTGGGGACGGCGCCGGCGAAGCAGCTGCAGACGTCGGTGCCGCCGCTGACGGAGGCGATCCACAGGTCCTCGGCGACCTCGTCGTGCAGCCAGCGGAAGCCGTCGGGCGGGAGCGGGGAGCCGGTGGTCGCCACGCACTTGACGGCGGAGAGGTCGAAGTCGCGGGACGGGTGGACCTCGGCCTTGCGGCAGGCCATGACGTACGCGGCGGAGGTGCCGTAGAGGGTGGCCCCGGTCCGCTCGGCGATGCGCCACTGGGCGCCGGTGTCGGGATAGCCGGGACTGCCGTCGTACAGGACGACGGTGGTGCCGGTGAGCAGGCCGGAGACGAGGAAGTTCCACATCATCCAGCCGGTGGAGGTGTACCAGAAGAACCGGTCCTCCGGGCCGAGGTCGCAGTGCAGGCCGAGCTGCTTGAGGTGTTCGAGGAGGATGCCGCCCTGGGACTGGACGATGGCCTTGGGCAGGCCGGTCGTGCCGGAGGAGTACAGGACCCAGAGGGGGTGGTCGAAGGGGACCGCCTCGAAAACGGGCTCGGTGTCCGCGGAGGTCAGGTCCGACCAGGCCAGGGCTCCCTCCGGGGCCTCCGTACCCAGCAGCGGGATGTGGACGACGGCGCGCAGCGAAGGCAGCTCGGCGCGGAGCTCGGCTACGGTGTCGCGGCGGTCGTGCTGCTTGCCGCCGTAGCGGTAGCCGTCCACGGCGAACAGGATGACCGGCTCGACCTGCTGGAAGCGGTCGAGGACGCTGCGGGCGCCGAAGTCGGGGGCGCAGGAGGTCCAGACCCCGCCGACGGCGGCTGTGGCGAGGAGGGCGACGACGGACTCGGGGATGTTGGGGAGGTAGCCGCTGACCCGGTCGCCGGGGCGCACGCCGAGGGCGCGCAGTTCGGCGGCGAGGGAGCCGACCTGGCGGCGGAGGCCGGCCCAGGTGACGGGGGTGGCCTCGTGGGTCTCGTCCACGTACAGCAGGGCGGCGTCGTCGGCGCGGGCCGGGTCCTCGGCGGCGCGCAGGGCGTGCTCGGCGTAGTTGAGGGTGGATCCGGCGAACCAGTGCGCGCCGGGCATGGAGCGGTCGGCGAGGACGGACTGGTACGGGGTGGTGAAGCGGACGTCGAACCACTCGGCGACGGCCTGCCAGAAGGTGTCGAGCTCATCGACGGACCAGGCGTGCAGGGCGGGGTAGCCGCCCTCGACCGGGGCTCCGAAGCGCTCCGCCGCCCAGGCTTGGAAGGCGGTGATCCGGGCCGCGGCGATCCGGTCGGGGCCCGGGGCCCAGAGGGGTTCCGGCTGCGTGGCTGAGGTCATGGGTCGGCTCCCGGTCAAGTCTGCGGCTCGCGCTTCGTGTGCGTACGGTGCCATCGCGCGGGGGGTGGGTGCGCGGCGGCTCACTGGGACGATGCCATGTGATCGACGTCCGCACCAGGGCTGCCCCGGGTGGCCGGGCGAGATCACTTCAAGGGTGAACGGCAGTTGAACGCAGCCCCTTGGGCCGGAGGCCGGTGGCAGGGTGAGCGGCATGAACGGTCGTGATCTGGTGCGTGCGGTGAAGGACATCGGTACGGAGCGCGGACGGCGCGCCTGGCTCTCGTCGTGGCGCCACCGGCGCGCGGACGCGGTGGGGCTCGCGCGCCGGGGCGCTGAGCGGGCGCGGGTGCCGGGGCTGCTGACCGGTACGGAGCCGCGGCCGGGCGGGGGTGTGCTGCGGTTCGCGCGGTCGGAGCTGCTGGTACGGGTCACCGTGGGCGGGGCGGTGTTCTGGGGCTGGGACGGGGCCGGGCCGACTCCCTCGTACGCGGTGGTGGGCACGGGGCCGGAGCCGGATCCGCGGGCGGTGCTGGAGCCGGACACCGAAGGTGGCTGGCGGGTGGTGTCGGAGCGGGTGACGGTGGCGGTGTCCCGGACCGGGGCGGTGGAGGTGCGCACGCCGGGCGGGACCGTCCTGCGGCGTGAGCTGCCGCCGCGGTGGTGGGAGCCGGTGGACGCCGCCGACGGCGACGGGGCGGGGGCGCGGTGGCTGCAGCGGGGCGAGGTGGCGGCGGACGCGCGGTTCTTCGGGCTGGGCGGGCGGGCCGCGGGCCCGAGGCTGCGGGACGGGGTGTACCGGCTGTGGAACACGGACCCGAAGGGCGGCTTCGGGCCGGGTGACGATCCGCTGTACCTGACGATGCCGGTGCAGATGGTGGTGGCGGACGCGGGGACGCACCTGGTGTTCCACGACAACTCGTGGGAAGGCCGGGTGGTGTTGCGCGAGGGCGAGGAGGGCGCCGGTTCGGGGGTGGACCGTCCGGGGGCGAGCGAACTGCGCATGGAGGGCGGGCCGCTCAGGTGCTGGGTGCTGGTGGGGACGCCGGCGCGGGTGCTGCAGGGCTGGTCGGGGCTGACGGGTGCGGCGGCGGTGCCGCCGGAGTGGGCGCTGGGGTACCAGCACGCGCGGTGGGGGTTCGGGAGCGCGGCGGAGGTGCGCCGGGTGGTCGGGGGCTACGCCTCGCGCGGGCTCGCGCTGTCGGCCGTACACCTGGACATCGACCACTACGACGGGCACCGGGTGTTCACGGTGGACGAGGAGCGGTTCCCCGATCTGCCGGGACTGGCAAGGGAGTTGGGGGAGCGGGGGGTGCGGCTCGTCTCGATCGTGGATCCGGCGGTGAAGACGGGGGACGCGGTGCACGCGTCGGGGCGCGCGGTGGGGGCGGGCGGTGCGTTCATACGGGACGCGGCGGGCCGGGAGGTGCGCGGCGAGGTCTGGCCGGGCGAGTGCGTGTACCCGGACTTCACGGATCCGGCGGTGCGGGAGTGGTGGGGCGGGCTGTACGAGGAGCGCCTCGGGCAGGGCTTCGCCGGTTTCTGGCACGACATGAACGAGCCGGTGTCCTTCACCCCCTTCGGGGACGCCACGCTGCCGCGGTCGGCGCGGCACGCGATGGACGGCGCGGGCGGCGACCACCGGGCGGGGCACAACGTGTACGGGCTCGGGATGGCGCGGGCGGGGTGGGAGGGGCTGGTCCGGTTACGGCCCGCCGAGCGGCCGTTCCTGTTCTCCCGGTCGGGGTGGGCGGGCATGCAGAGGTACGGGGGCACGTGGTCGGGGGACGTGGAGACGAGCTGGGAGGGGCTGCGGGCCTCGCTGGCGCTGGTGCTGGGGCTCGGCCTGTGCGGGGTGCCGTACTCGGGCCCGGACGTCGGCGGCTTCGGCGGGTCCCCCTCCCCCGAGCTGTACCTGCGGTGGCTGCAGCTGGGTGCGTACCTGCCGCTGTTCCGGACCCATTCGGCGATCTGGGCGGGGCGGCGGGAGCCGTGGGAGTTCGGGCCCGAGGTGGAGGAGCGGGCGCGCGACCTGCTCGCGGAGCGGGAGCGGCTGCGGCCGTACTTCGTGACGCTGGCCCACCTGGCGCGGCGGACGGGGGCGCCGTACGTGCGGCCGCTGTGGTGGGGCGCTCCGGAGGAGCGGCGGCTGCGGGACTGCGAGGACGCGTTCCTGCTGGGCGACGCGCTGCTGGTCGCCCCGGTGCTGGAGTGCGGGGCGGACCGGCGGGCGGTACGGCTGCCGCGGGGGCGCTGGTACGACACCGTGACCGGTGAGGCGTACGAGGGCCCGGGCCAGATCCTGCTGGACGCGCCGCCGGGACGGATCCCGGTGCTGGCGCGGGCGGGGGCGGTGCTGCCGGTGCGGTCCGCGGCGGGTGACGGCGGGGTGACCCTGGAGGTCTGGGCTCCGGCGCGGGGCCGCACGGGCGGCGGGGTGGTGATCCGGGACCCGGGTCCGGGCTTCGAGCCGGGCGCCGTGGAGCGGTACACCGTGCGGTGGGCCGGGGAGGCGGTGGTGGTGGAGTCGGAGACGGGAGATGCGGTCGAGGGCGTCGTCGTACGGGGTCTCGACGCGGCTCAGCAGGTGTAGCGGCCCGCGAACCAGGCGGAGGCGGCCCGGGTGTGGAGGGGGAAGGCCAGTTCGGTCGGGGTGCGCAGGATGTGCCACCCCGTGGTCTCGTCCGTCGGTGTCGAGGCGGGCAGGCCTGCGGCGGGGCGGAGCGGGAGGAGGCCGAAGATCAGAAGGTGGCCGGCCGGGGAGCTGAGGGTGTCGGCCAGGGTGACCTCCGAGGCGGGGGCCTTGATTCCGGTCTCTTCGCGGAGTTCGCGGACGACGGCGTCGCGCCAGTCCTCGCCGAAGTCGATGAAGCCGCCGGGCAGGGCGATGCCGCCGAGGGCGGGGGCGATGGCGCGGGTGATGACGACGAGGCCGGTGCCCTTCTCGTCTTCGACCGGGAGGAGGGCGACGGCCACCGGGAGCGGGTTGCGGTAGGCGGTGGCTCCGCACGCCTCGCAGGTGCGGGGCCAGTCGGTCGTGGCGTAGCGCGTTCCGCAGGTGGAGCAGTGCGAGTCCCTCAGCTGTTCCGGCATCCCGCGATGGTATGCCAAGGGGCCGGCCGCGGAGGGGTTGCGGCGGGCGCAGCGGGGGCTGCCGCGGCGCGGCTATTCGCGGCGGGTGTACGACTGTTGTCGGCCGCGGCGGGCGGTCGAACGGTTCGTGCGGTGGGCCCGGGGGCCTGACGGCCCGGATGGCCTGGAGGCCAAGGCGGAGTTCTACCCGCACGTGGAGCGGAGCCGGCTGTTCGTCGATCCGCGCTCCCACACCGGCGATCCCCCGGATCTCGGGCGGGGCCCGCACGGGCCGCGAGGTGCTGAGGCGCGCGCTCGGTGAGCAGGGATTCGTCAACCTGCCCGAGGAATGGTGGCACTTCACCTTCAGGCCCGAGGCTTTTCCCGACACGTATTTCGACTTCCCCGTCGCTGTCGCCGCCGTCCGGCCGTGAGTACCGTGCCCGCATGACTTTCAGCTCGTACGAGGAATTCTGGCCGTACTACGTCGCGATGCACTCGCGCGCCGCCACCCGCTGGATCCATCTCGCCGGCACGCTCACCGGGCTCGCGGTGACCGGCTACGGGCTGGCGCGCGGCCGCAGGCGCTATCTCGCCGCGCTCCCGCTCATCGGGTACGGGACGGCGTGGCCGGCGCACTTCCTGATCGAGGGGAACAATCCGGCGACCTTCGGGAATCCGGGGTGGTCGCTGCGCGGGGACGCGCAGATGATCCGGATGATGCTGGCCGGCCGGGACGCGGAGCTGGGCGAGATCGCGCGGAAGTGGCTCGCCGAGAACCGGTGACCCGGTAGCCCGCCCGTGGCAGACTCCTGACGATGCGTCAGTTTCTGTAGGGGAGGGGTCTTGGCACTCACACGTACACCCGTCGTGCGCGGGTGGTTCACCGAAAGCGCCGCGGACGGCGGTTTCCGGCTGCTCGGTACCCGGTGTTCGGCCTGCACCGCGGTGTTCTTCCCGCGCGAGGACGCCTACTGCCGCAACCCGCACTGCCCCGGCGGCGGCGAGCTCGCCGAGGTGCCGCTGTCCCGGCGCGGGCGGGTCTGGTCCTACACCGACGGGCGCTACCGGCCGCCCGCGCCGTACGTGTCCGACCCCGCCGCGCCCTGGGAGCCGTACACCCTGGTCGCGGTGGAGCTGGAGGCCGAGGGGATGGTGGTGCTGGGGCAGGCGGCGCCCGGTGTGGGCGTCGGCGACCTGGCGGTCGGGATGGAGGTCGAGGTGGTGGGCGGTGTGCTGAACGAGGATGCGGACACCGGGACCGCCTGGACCACCTGGCGGTTCAAGCCGGTCGGAGGTGCGGCGTGAGCGCGGACATCGCCGTCCTCGGGGCGGGCATGCACGCCTGGGGCAAGTGGGGCCGCAGTTTCGTCGAGTACGGGAGGGCCGCCGCGCGGGCGGCGCTGGCGGACGCCCGACTGGACTGGTCGGACGTGGGGTCGATCGTCGGCGCCGACACCGTGCGCTCCGGCTACCCGGGCTACGTGGCCGGCGCCACCTTCGCCCGGGCGCTGGGCTGGCAGGGCGCCCGGGTGACCAGCGTGTACGCGGCCTGCGCCTCCGGCGCCCAGGCGATCGGGACCGCCCGGGCGCAGATCCTGGCCGGCCTGGCGGACGTGGTCCTGGTGGTGGGCGCGGACGCGGCGCCCAAGGGTTTCTTCGCGCCGGCGGGCGGCGACCGGCCGGACGATCCGGACTGGCTGCGCTTCCGCGTGCTGGGCGCCACCAATCCGGCGTACTTCGCGCTGTACGCCCGCCGCCGGATGGCCGTGTACGGGGACACACCGGAGGACTTCGCCCAGGTCAAGGTGAAGAACGCGGCCGCCGGGGCGCTCAACCCGAACGCCCGCTACCGCAACACGGTCACCGCGGAGGAGGTCGCCGCGTCGGCGGTGGTCGCCGATCCGCTCCGGCTGCTCGACATCTGCGCCACCTCCGACGGGGGCGCCGCCCTGGTGCTGACCAGCATGGACTTCGCGCGCTCGCGCGGGATCGCGGACCCGGTGCGGATCCGGGCCGTGTCGACGGTGACGCCCACGTATCCGCGTACGGTGCTGGACCTCCCGGACATCGCCACGGACTCGGCGGTGGCCGTCCGCCCCGCGGCGGGCTCCTTCCGGGCTTCGATCGCGCGCGCCGCGTACGAGGAGGCGGGCCTCGGCCCGGACGACGTCTCCCTCGCCGAGGTGTACGACCTGTCCACCGCTCTGGAGCTGGAGTGGTACGAGGACATCGGACTGTGCGGGGAGGGCGAGGGGGCCAAGCTCGTCCGGGAGGGGGCGACGGCGCTGGGCGGGCGGGTTCCCGTCAACACGAGCGGGGGGCTGGCCTCCTTCGGGGAGGCGGTTCCGGCACAGGCCATCGCACAGGTGTGCGAGCTGACGTGGCAGCTGCGCGGTACGGCCGGGGACCGGCAGGTGCCGGGGGCCCGGGCCGGGATCACCGCGAACCAGGGCCTGTTCGGCCACGGGTCGGCCGTCGTCGCCGTGCGCTGAGCGGGCGTTCCCGTGGGTGTCGCCGACGGCTGTTTCCGGAGGTTTTGCCGGCGGGTGTGCCGGCGGGCGTGCCGGAACGCTTGACGGCCCCCGGTGGCGGGTTCACACTCGCTCCACAGTCCGGCACCGCTTCCGGGACACCCGAATCCCCCCGTGAGAGCTGCGGCCCGTACCCCAGTCGGCGGGGGTACGGGCCGCCTCCGTGTCAGGCCCCGGCCGTCAGGCTCCGGCGCCGCGCCCGTGCCAGGGACATCGCGTGTTCCACGACCCCGACGAGCACGTCCTTCACGGACTCCCGGTCCCGCGCGTCGCAGAGCAGCACCGGCACCCCGGCGTCGAGGTCGAGCGCTTCCCGTACGGTCACCACGGGGTGCCGGTCCGCGCCGTCGAAGCAGTTCACGGCGACGACGAACGGGAGCTCACGCCGCTCGAAGTAGTCGATGGCGGCGAAGCAGTCGGCGAGGCGGCGGGTGTCCGCGAGGACGACGGCGCCGAGCGAGCCCTGGGCCAGCTCGTCCCACAGGAACCAGAACCGGTCCTGCCCGGGCGTGCCGAACAGGTACAGGACCAGGTCCTCGCGCAGCGTGATGCGCCCGAAGTCCATGGCCACGGTCGTGGTGTTCTTGCCCTCCACTCCCCCGGTGTCGTCGATGGCGGCGCCCGGCTCCGAGAGGAGTTCCTCGGTCCGCAGCGGTCTGATCTCGCTTACCGCACTGACCAGGGTGGTTTTGCCCACCCCGAAGCCGCCCGCGACCAGGATCTTCAAGGTCAGCGGCTCGACCGGTGACACGGCATGCATGGCACCGGTGCGGCTAGAGCGCCCGAAGGCCATCGATCACCTCACGCAGAATGGATTCATCGGGCAGTTCGGCCGGCGGTACCGGCCGGGTCACATGGACCAGTTCCTCGTCGGTCAGGTCGCCGATCAGGACCCGTACGACGCCGACCGCGAGGTCGAGTTCCGCCGCGAGTTCGGCGACCGACTGCGGCCGGTCCCGGCACAGCCCGAGGATGTGGGCGTGTTCCGGGGACAGCGTCAGGTCCCAGACCGGGTCGTCGGCGGCCGGTTCGGCGACGACGAGCGCGATCAGGTCGAGCCGGTGCTGGCCCGCGTGGCTGGTCCGGCCGCGGGTCATGGCGTACGGACGCACGACGGGACCCGCGTCGTCGTCGAACCAGTGCGCGTGGCCGAGGGCGGGGTCCTGGTCCCCGGCCGGCGTGCGGGTGGGGCGGTCCTGGCCTGAATCGCTCATGCCGTCCGTCTCACCCTCCGGCTGGCAGCCCGGTGCGCGGGGCGATGGCCAGGTGGTCGCCGACTCGCTTGACCATCAGGGTCATCTCGTACGCGACCTGCCCGACGTCGGAGTCGGCGTCGGCGAGCACGGCCAGGCAGCTGCCGTCACCGGCCGCCATGACGAACAGGAACGCCTCGTCGAGCTCGACCACCGTCTGGCGGACCGTGCCGGAGTCGAAGTGCCGCCCGACTCCCTTGGCCAGGCTGTGGAAACCGGAGGCCACGGCCGCCAGGTGCTCGCTGTCCTCGCGGGTCAGGTCCTTGGAGCTGCCGGTGGGCAGGCCGTCGCCCGAAAGGACCACCGCCTTGCGGATGGAACCGACCTTGTCGACGAGCTCGTCGAGGAGCCAGTTGAGCGGGCCGGAGCCGCGGCCCCTGGTGTCGTTTCCGGACTGCGGTGCGGTCATCGACCGTCCCCTTCGTTCTCGTATCCCGGACCGGTGGCGGCGGAGGTGCCTGCATCGGTCTCGGACTGCTGCTGAGCGTGCTGCTTGCGGCCCGCCGTCCAGCCTCGCTGGAGTGCGGACATGCGCGTGCGTACGTCCTCGGCGTCGCGGTCCGCCATCGGGGCGGTGGCCGCGGTGTCGGAGGCGGCGGCCCGGGTGTTCTTGAGCTGCGGGGCCAGGCTGGCCTGGCGCACCCGGCGCGGGAGCCCGGCGCTCGCGGCGCCGGGTGTTGCGGGTGCGCCGGGCCCACCGGGTGCGGGCGCCGGTGCGGGCTGCGGGACCACGGACACCGGGCGCGGCGCCACGCGGCGGCCGTGCTCGGCGACCAGGGTCGGGGTGGGACGGCGGCGCGGCAGCGGGACGGCTCCCGGGGAGCGGGGTCCGTCGGGGCGGAGGGTCTCCGCGCGCTGGGTGTCGAGCCGGACCGGGCCGGTGGGGGGCGGCGTCTCGCGGTCGCCCGGGCGACCGTCGGCCCGCTCCGCGTGCAGGGCGGCGTGGCGGTCCCGGTCCCGGTGCCGGTCGGTGTGCGGGCCGTCCGCCGGGCGCAGCCCCAGCAGGGCGCTGCGCGGGGTGCCGCTCGGCGGGGTCTCGTCGTCCAGGGTGGCCATGGCCGGACGGGCGCCCGCGCCGGACGGGGCGGCGGGCTCCGTGTCGAGGCCGTCCACCGCGTCGAGGCCGAGGACGTCGATCGGGGCTTCCAGTTCGACCGGGCCTCGCAGTTCGGGGGCCGGCAGCGAGCGGCCGGAGCCGGCGGGGGCCCGCTCGACGGCGGCGGGCACGGACCGCGCGGACGGGATCCTGCCGGACCGCCCGGCCTTGCCGGCCGCGTCGAGCCGGATGCCCGTGCCGTTGGTGTCGGGCGCGTCGGTCAGCAGGGCCGCGGGGAGGAAGACCACCGCGGTGGTGCCCCCGTACGGGCTGGGCTGGAGGACGACCTTGACGCTGTGGCGCTGTGCGAGGCGGCTGACGACGAACAGGCCGAGGCGGTCGGTGTCGGAGAGTTCGAAGTCGGGTGTCTCGGCGAGCCGGAGGTTCGCGTCGAGCAGTGCTTCGGGGTTCATGCCGAGGCCGCGGTCGTGGATCTCCAGGGTGAAGCCGTTGGCGACGCGTTCGCCGAGCACCTGGACCGCGGTGTGCGGCGGCGAGAACACGGTGGCGTTCTCCAGGAGTTCGGCGACGAGGTGGGTGACGTCGGCGACGGCGGGGCCGGCGATGCCCAGGCGCGGGAGCCGGCGCACCTCGATGCGCTCGTAGTCCTCGACCTCGGCGACCGCGGCCCGTACGACGTCCATCAGCTGGACGGGCTTGCGCCACTGGCGGGAGGGCGCGGCGCCGGACAGGATCACCAGGCCTTCGGCGTGGCGGCGCATGCGGGTGGTCATGTGGTCGAGGCGGAAGAGGTCGGCGAGCTCCTCGGTGTCCTCGGTGCGGCGCTCCATGGTGTCGAGGAGGGTCAGCTGGCGGTGCAGGAGCACCTGGTTGCGGCGGGCGAGGTTGACGAAGACCTCGGAGACGCCGCGGCGCAGCTCGGCCTGCTTGACGGCGGCCTCGACGGCGGCGCGCTGGAGGGAGTTGAGGGCCTGGCCGACCTGGCCGACCTCGTCCTTCTCGTACTCCAGGTGGGGCGCCTCGGTCTCCACGTCCACCTGCTCGCCCGCGGCGAGGCGGCGCATCACGCTCGGCAGCCGGACGCCGGAGGCCTCGTGGGCCTCCTTGCGGAGCCGGGACAGGTCGCGGACCAGGTCGCGGCCGATGCGGACGGAGAGGAACAGGGAGAAGGCGAGGGCGATGAAGCCGAGGACGCCGGCGACGGCTGCCTGCACCAGGACGTCCATGGCGACGGGTTCGACGCGCTTTTGGTAGCGGTCGCCGGCGTCGGTGCCCATGACGGCGAGCTCGTCGAGGACCTTGGTCGCGGCCTCGTCCCACTGGGCGGCCGTGACGCGCGGGTTCTTGCCCGCGCCGCCGGCGAGGAAGCGCTCCTCCGCGTCGCGCAGCGACTTGGTCTCGGCGGCGCCCCAGTAGTGCTCGAAGCGCTCGCGGTCGGCGGCCGGGAGGTTCGCGAGGTTGAAGTCGTAGAGCAGGGTGCGGTTGGCGGCGAAGTCGGAGACGTGGCGCAGGTCGGCGGCGCTGATGTTCCGCGCGGCGAGCGCGGAGGCGATGACGGCGTCCTCGCGGGAGAGTGTCTCGCGGGCGCGGGTGATGCCGACGAGGGCGCGGCCCTGCTTGTCCATGTCGACGTTCTCCAGCGCGTGGAGATTCATGAGGAACTCGTAGCAGGGGTCGACGAGTCGGCTGTAGAGGTCCAGCGCCTGGCTCGGGTCGAGGGTGTTCTCGTCGACCGAGCGGCGGAGGGCTCCGATGCCGTGCAAGGCGCCCAGGATGGTCCGCAGGCGCTGGGCGCCCTGCGGGCTCAGCTCTTCGATGACCTCGGGGTCGCGGGCGTTCGCGCCCATCTTCTCGACGATCTCGTCGGTGGCGGCGCGGCGCTTGGCGAGCTCCGTGGTGGCGGTGGAGGCACGGGGGTCGCCGATGACGACGAGGGTCTGGCGGCGTTCCTTCTGGATGACGCGGACGACGTCCTCGATGGGATAGCCCACCTTGTCGATGACGTAGGCGACGTCGAGGAGTTGGACGGCCTCGCGGCCGGTGATGACCGTCGCGAAGCCCCAGAGGGCGGTCAGGGAGACGAGCGGCACAAGGAGCAACGCCACGATCTTCCGGCGGATGGACTTCCCGCGAAAGCGCATGGCCTCCCCAGCCTCCCCCAGCTCAACCCCGTTGTCGGGGGGTTCGGTGTTCCGTCATTTAAACGGCGTGAGCCTACTACTGCCCGGGGGCGGCTTCGAAGGCGTGTCCGGACATTTTCGGCCGGACCCCTGGCCGAAGATCGGGAGTTGTCCGATACTTCCGGTCAAGTGCGGCCCGATATGTGGCAGATGACACTTGGTGAGGCGTCAGTTCCCGCAATTGGATGGATGGCTGGAATTATTCGTTCCGCGCTCAACGGGTCCGGTGGTGACGGTGTCCGTGAAGCGGGAATCTCTCGGCGGCGCCGTACGTCTTCTGTTCGGGGGACACGTCGGGGTGGGCGTGGCCGGGTAGGCATGGCGGGGTAGGCGTTGCGGGGTAGGCGTTGCGGACCGCGCGGTGGGGAGTGAGCGGACCATGAACGGATATGTGGGCGGCGACGCGCACGACGGTGGCGCAGGTGCGGGTACGAGTGCCGGGGGTGCCGGCGGCGCGGGCGGCCGTGGGCTGTGGGTCGAGGAGCCGGCCCGACGGCGGAGGATGCCGGATCCGGTGCGGACGTCGGCGGTGCGGGCGGTGCTGATCGTGGCCGTGACACTGACGCAGGCGACGGTCACCTTCTTCCTCACGCTGACCAGCTCGTGGCTGGCCTTCCCGATGGCGCTCGGCGCGGTCGCGGGCACGATCGTGGCCACCTGGGGCGTGCTGGACGTATGGATCACCCGGCAGACCTGGAACCAGCGGTACGGGGTGGTCTCGGAGCCGAGCAGCACGGCCCGCAGCCGCCGCCGGGAGGCCCGCCGGGCCGCCGAGGCCGCCCGTGCGGCCCGCAAGGCCGCCCCGGCGCGAATACCCCGCGAGGACGGCCCCCTCGCGGCGTTCGGCCGCCGCTGACCGCGCACCCGGCGGCCGGCGGATCCCGCCCGGCCGCCGGGACCGTCCTGGCGGCCCCGGACCGCCTCGCGGGCGGAGTCCGGGGCGGCGGGGCTCAGCTTCGGCGGAACATGCGGGTGGCCGTGATCTCGCCGTGGATGGTCTCCGCCTCCGGGGACTGCTGCGGCAGGCCCGGGCGCAGGTGTTCCTCCACGCTGATGTACTTCAGGCCCGCCCTCAGGTCCGCGTCGTTGCGCAGGCGGATGACCAGCGGGAACTCGGCGAGCGCCGTGGTGTCGAACAGGCCCGTGGTGTACAGCAGCTGGACACCGAGCGCGTCGGAGACGGCCCGCTGGAGCTCCAGCAGGTACGTGGCGTTCGCGCGGCCGATCGGGTTGTCGAGGAACAGCGTGCCCGCGTGGCGGTGCTTGTCCCGTCCGCGGTCATTGCTGCGCAGCGCCGCCATCGTGCAGTACAGCGCGATCGCGGCGGTCAGCAGCTGCCCGCCGGAGAACACGTCCCCCATCTGCCCGACCGGCACGCGCTCGGCGCGCAGCACCGCGTCCGGCTTCAGGATCTCCACGGAGATGCCCTTGGGTTCGAGGGCTGCCTGGACACCTCGCAGCAGCAGCGACATGCCGTCGCGGCGGCCCTCGCCGAAGGAGGCGTTGCTGTTCTTCTTCACGGCCGCGCGGGTGGCCTCGTCGATGACCTCGCCGAGCCGCTCGGTGAGCGTGGCCTGGTCCGGCTCCTCGAAGCGGATCCGCAGGAACTCCTGCCCCGACCACTCCCCCAGCCCTTCCGGCAGCTGGGACAGGCGCTGGGCCGAGCGGAGTGTGGCCAGGGCCGATTCCACGAGGCCGCGCAGGCGGTCGACGATGCTGTCGCGGTTGCGCTCCAGCTGCGCCAGTTCGTCGGTGAGGACGCGCAGCCGCGGCGCGAAGGCCGTGGCCCAGGCCGCGGCGTGCTCGGGCAGGGCGGAGGCGGGCAGTTCGCGGATCTGCTGCCGCGCGGGGGTGCGTACCTGCTCGTACCGGTTGGAGTTGGCGTGCCGGACCAGGATGTCGCTCGCCTCGCGCACCGCGGCCTCGGCGGCCGAGAGGTCGGCCGCGCAGCCGCGCAGGGAGCGGCGGGCCTCCGTGGCGGACTGGCGGGCCTCCTCCAGGGAGCCCGGGTGGGGCACCGGCTCCTGCTCGTCGTCGGCGTGCGTGTGGTCACGCAGGAGGTCGCGCAGCATGGCCGCGGTCTCGTCGAAACCGCCGGCGCCGTCCTCGGCGGTGCGGTGGGCCCGCAGCAGGTCCGCGTGGGCGGCCCGGGCGCTCTCCACCGCGGCGGTGTGGGCGGCGAGCTGCGCGGTGGCCGTACGCAGCAGGCCCTGTGCCCGCTCGACGTCCTGGGGGATGAGCTCCTCGGGCAGTTCGGTGTGCGCCTCGCCCTCGGCGGGGGCGTGGCGTTCGGCCTCGCCGCGCAGCCGTCCGAGCTGCTCACTCGCGTGGGAGGCCCGGGTCTCCAGCATCTGGACGAGGGACTCGGCGCGTGCAGCGGCCGCCTGCCGGGAGGGGCCGTCGGCTCCGTCGGTGCTTTCGAGGAGCTGGGCGGCGCGGGTGCGGACCTTGTTGGTGAGGCGGTCGAGTTCGGCGAGGGCGGCGCTCTCGTCGCTCTCGGCGCGGGCCTGTTCGGCACGCAGGTCGGCGCCGACGCCGACCTTCTCGTAGAGCTGGGACGCGGCGCGGTAGGCCTCGCGGAGGTCGGGGAGCGGCGCCTTGACCGTCCCGTCGTCCTCGGGGAGGGGCTCGGGGGCGCCGGCGATCTCGGCACGCTCGGCCCGCAGGGCGCGGGCGGTGCGGCGGGCGTCGTCGGCTGCCCGCTGGGCGGCGCGGCGGTCCTCGTCGGCGGCGCGGGCCCGGTCCAGGCAGACCTCGGCGCGGGCTTCGGACTCGGCGGCCTCGTCGGCGAGCTGACGCAGGCGGGCCTGCCAGCCGGCGCGCTCGCGCAGGCGGAAGGCGAGCCCGGCGAGGGCGTCGGCGACCCGGCGGGCCCGCTGCGCGGTGTCCTGGCGCTCGTCGCGGACCCGGGCCGCGTCGGCGGCGGCCTCGTCGGCCTCCGCCCGTACGGTCCGGGCCTCCGCGAGCTCGGCGTCGGCCTCCTCGGCGAACGCCCGGGCGGCCGCGGCCTGCTGCGCCAGCTCGGCGAGGCGGCCGGCCGGGCAGCCGGTGCGCCAGGAGGCGAGCCGGGCGGCGAGCTCGCGGTCCCCGGCGAGGCGCGCGGCGAGGTCGCGGATCTCGGTGTCCCGGGCGGTGGCGCGGGTGCGCAGCGCCTGGCGCTCCTCGTCGGCGGCGTGCTCGTCGTGCATGGCCGGGTTCGGCGGTACGAGGAACACCGCGTCGTCGTCGGTCTGCGGGACGGGGGCCAGCAGGGCGGCGGCCGTTCCGACGGCGACGGTGGAGCGGGGCAGCAGGGCGGCGCCGGAGAGGACCTCGCGGGCGCGGGTGTGGGTGTCGGGGTCCGTGATGACGACGCCGTCGACGAGTTCGGGGCGGGCGGCGAGGACGGCCGCGTGGTCGGCGGGGTCCACGGACTGCGCGAGGTAGCGCCAGCCGGGGAGGGCGGGGATGCCGTGTTCGCCGAGGTACTCGACGGTGGCGAGGACGTCGGGGCCGGGCGGCAGCAGTCCGCCGTCGCCGAGGGCGCCGAGGATGCGGGCGTCGTCGGCGGCGGCGGTGCGCAGCTCGAACAGCTGGCGTTCGGCCGCCGCGACTCCGTCGGTCAGCAGGTGGTGGAGGTCCTCCGCGTTCCGGTCGAGGTCCTCGGCGGTGAGCCGTCCGGCGGCGGAGCCGTGGTCCTGGGCCGTGCCCGGGTCGCCGGATCGGTCCTGGTGCCCTTCCGGGTGCCCGTCCGGGCGGGAGGCCTCGCCCCGGGGCCCGGGAAGGCCCGGGGCCTGGGCGGGGGTGTCCGGGAGGCCCAGGAGGTCGGCCAGGCGCGGGGAGCCGGCGAGGGAGGCCGCGGCGCGGTGTTCCGCGTCGTGGGAGGCGTCGGCCCCGTCGGCGGCGTCCGCGGCGCGGGCGGCGGTGAGTTCGGCGCGGGATTCCGTGGCGGCCGCCTCACGGGCGGCGTCGGCTGCGGCGCGGGCGGCCTCCCGGGACTCGTCCCAGGCGGCGACCGCGGTCTTCTCGGCGTCGGTGGCCGCGAGGGCGGCGCGGGCCGGGTCGGCGTCGGGCGCGGAGTCGTCGAGCCAGCCGGCCCGGACGGCTTCGGCGGTCTCCTGCTGGACCTCGCCGAGGCGCGAGCGCAGGTGCTCGGCCTCGCTGCGCGCCCGCTGCGCGGCCGTGGCGGCGGCGGTCGCGTCCCGGTGGGCGGCCTCGCCGATGGCCTGCAGCCCGGCGGAACGCTCCTCCTCCTCGTTGGCGACCCGCTCGCCGTGCTCGGCGGCGGTGTGCAGGGCCCGTACGAGCTCGGCGGCGGCCGTGGCGCGCGCGGCCAGCGCCGGGGCGGCGTCCCGCTCGGCCTCCAGGATCGCGGCGGCGACCCGGGCGGAGCGGTCGGCGGCGGCGCGGTGGCGCAGTACGTTCTCGGCGGCCTGCCAGGCGGAGTGCAGCGTGCGCGCTTCGAGGAGTTCGCGGCGCTGGGCGGCGGCGGCCTTGTCGGCGACGGTCAGGGCCAGCGAGGCGTGCCGGTAGGCAAGTTCGGCGGAGACCGCGGCGCTGCGGGCGCGCGCGGACTCGGCGGCGGTGACCTGGTGGGCGGCGCCGGTGACGCGCTGCGCGAGGTCGGCGGCCCGGCCGCGTTCCTCGGTGGCGCGGGCGGACAGCCGCCGGGCGAGGGTGCGCGTACGGCGTTCGGCGCCCGCGTGGACGTCGCGCAGCCGGGAGCGGGTCCCGGCGGCCTCCACGATCTTGGTGAGCAGGTCCACCGAACCGGCGGTGAAGTCCCGCTCGGCCATCAGCTCGGCGCGGCGGCCGAGCTTGTTGCCGAAGCCGTGGACCAGGTCGGCGAGGCCGTCCGTGTCACGGGTGTCGGTGACGGCGCGCAGCAGGAGGTCGGTGAAATCGGAGTCCTTCTTGACCGCGAAGAGACCCGCGGCCTCGCCCTCGTCGGCGTTCATCTCGCGCTGGTAGCGGAAGAGCTCGGGGTCGAGGCCGAGTTCGGTGAGGTGCTCGTTCCAGCGGTCGTGGATCTCCTCGAAGTAGACCTCCAGGTGCGGGTACGCCTTGCCGGACTCGGTGAGGGCGTCGCGGAAGCCCTTCATGGTGCGGCGGCGGCCCTGGGCTCCGGAGGCGCCTTCGACGGGCGGGCGGACCGCGGTGGCCTCGGCGACGGGGAGGTTGTCCAGGCTCAGGCCCGGGCCGGGGCGGAAGGAGTACCAGGCCTCGGCGAACTTGCGCGGGTCGTTGGAGACCTGGCGGCCGCGCCATTCGCTGACTTTGCCGACGACCACGCATTCGCCGGTCTGGGTGTGCTGCCACTCCAGGGCCACGTGGCCGCAGTCGTCGGCGAGCAGGAACTTGCGCAGCACGCCGGAGCTGGCGCCGCCGAGGGTGTTGCGGTGGCCGGGGAGCATCACCGAGAAGATCAGCTTGAGGAGGACGGACTTGCCGCCGCCGTTCTCCAGGAAGAGCACGCCGGCGGGCGCGGGGCGGCGCGGCGGGCCGGTGGGCTCGTCCTCGAAGAACTCCGCCTGGGCCGGCGCCGGGTGGGGCACCGGCTCGCCGACTCCGCGCAGGTCGAGCACGGTGTCGGCGTAGCGCGCGCCGGCGGGCCCGATGGAGTAGAGGCGGATCCGGGACAGCTCGTACATGGCGGCGGACTCTCGTGGTCTTTCGTAGGTCGTACGGGGACGGGGACGGGATGGCTGGCTCAGGCGTGGAAGGGCAGGCCGGCGTCGGCGGCGAGCTCCAGGTCGTCGCCCTCGGGCGGCGGCAGGAGGGTGGCGGAGCCGTCGCTGACGGGGACCACGCCCAGTTCCAGGAGCTCGGCCATGGCCGCGCTGCCCGCCATGTCGCGGACCTGGAGCTGGTAGCGGGGGGTGGTGCGGTAGGTGCCGCCGGCGTCGTCGCCGGTGCGCTGGAGGAAGCCGGACTCGGTGAGGAAGGCGGCGGCCTTGCCGACGATGCCGGTGGTGGACCCGGCGAGGCGGCGGGCGTCCTTGGTGGCGCCGGTCGCGCTGCGGCGGGCGTAGACCCGCCAGGCGGCCTCCAGGCCGGGGGCGTCGGAGGCGGGGTCGGTGTTCTCGCCGAGCTCCTCGGCACGCTCCTCCAGGCGGCGGCAGGTCTGCCGGACGAAGGCGTCGACGCCGTTCACCGTGATGCGGCCGATGTAGCCGTCGTCGGCCAGGTCCTCGGGGCGGGGGAAGGCGAGGGCGGCGACGGCGAGGTGCGCGAGGCCGTGCAGGAAGCGGTCGGCGGAGTCGGCGGCCGTGCGGCGGGCGTAGTCGCCCATGCGGACGGCGAAGACGGAGTCCTCCCCGGCGGCCACGGCCATGCCGGCGCGCGGGGACACCTCCAGCACGACGAGGCCGAGGCCGGTGGCGACGGCGTCGGCGAGGCGGCCGAAGGCGGGGTCCTCGCGGTAGCGGCGCAGCAGCTCGGCGTACTCGGCGTCACGGGCGGGGAGCAGCTTGGGCTGCAGCCCGAAGGCGACGAGCCGGGCCGCGTCGGCGGCGTCGGCGGGGGTCACCGCGGCGGTGGGGGCGAGCGCGACGGGAGCCGACGGCGCCGGCTCGCTCCACGCGGTGTGCTCGGCGTGGTGGTCGCTCACGGGTGGGTCTCCTCGGCGGTGCGGGTGCTGCGGGTTCGGGTGGTGTGGGGTGCGGCGGTGTCGACGGCGGGCCCCCGCACCCCGGGGCGGCGTCGCCACGCCCCGGCGGCGGCCGCCGTTGCCCGCGCGGTGAGGGCGGGCGGCCGGCTCATGCCGCCTCCGCGCGGTCCGCGGCCATGCCGGCCGCGTCGAGCAGCGCGGTGCCGACGATCAGGTCCGCGCCGCCGAACTCGGGATCGTCGAGCTGCGTGCCGTCGTCCACCGCGAAGAGCAGCCGCTCCTCGCCCTGGCGGTATGCCGTGCCGACGGCCGGGCTCGCCGCGTGGACGGCCAGCAGGGCCACCAGGTACGGCAGGTCCGGGTCGCTGCGGCGGGCCTCGGCGAGGAGGCCGGACAGCCGGCGCGGGGCGTCGTGCGGCAGGTCCAGGAGCTCCATCGCGGCGGCGAGCTGCTCCTCGCTGAAGCGGCTGTCGTCCGGTGTCGCGATGAGGTCCGGTTCGGGCATCTCCGCGCCGAGGTGCTCCCGCTCCACGGGCGGGGTGAGCAGGATGTCGACCAGGTCCCCCACGCGCACCGAGACCGGCGTGCGCAGACCCGCGCCGGAGGCGAAGAAGGCGTCCGTCACCCGCCTCGCCTGTTCCAGCGGCAGCGGCAGCAGCGGGGCCACCAGCTGCCCGTACAGATCGATGCCGGAGCGCCGCGCGGGCGCGGCGAAGGCCTGGCGGTCCTGCTCGGCGCGGAAGAGCGGTCCGGCGTCCAGGAGCCGGGACTGGAGCTGGGTGTGGCGGCGGATGCAGTCCTTTACGATGTCGACGAGCTCGGCCGCGCGCCGCTTGTTCTCCGGCTCCTCCGCCTCGTCCCGCGCCTTGCGGATGTTGGTGAGGATCGCGTTCTCGTGGCGGTAGCGGTCGGCGACGTGGTCGAGGGCCTCCGCGATCATGTCGGGGACGGCCTGGAGCCAGTCCACCGCCCGCACGTTGCGCCGCGTCGCGTCGAGCGTGCGGCGCAGGGTCTCCGCGTACTGGACGGTGCGGTAGCGGGCCTGTTCGGCGGCGAGCTGGGCGTCCGCCAGCCGGCCCCGGCTGATCAGCACCTCCAGCTTGACCTCGGCCGCGATCTGGGCGCTGGTGACGTCGGTGTCGAGGGCGCCGACCAGGACGTTGACAGCCTCGTCGGTGGTGCGCAGGTAGACCGCGCCGCCGTAGCCGGGGACCTCTTCGATCAGCTTGAAGTCGTAGTCGCGCCGGACGTAGACCCCGTCCGGGCCGAAGGTGCCGTAGATCGCGCGGAAGCCGCGGTCCACGCTGCCGACGTTGATCAGGTTCTCCAGCACCCAGCGGGCGACGCGCTCGTGCTCGGCCGCCGGGCGGGCCGGGGCCTGGGCGGCGACGCGCGGCATCAGCCTGGCCACTATCTGCTCGTGGTCGGCGCCGGTGTCGAAGTCCATGTTCAGCGTGACCAGGTCGATCGCGGCCAGCGCGACCTCCGCCATCGCGTAGACCCCGTACTCGCCCGCCAGATTGGCTTTGCGTACGTCGAGGTCGTGCAGCGGGGCGGTGCAGGCGAGGGCGCGCAGCCGCCGGGCCAGGCCCTCGTCGGCGGCCGGGCCCGGCGCCGGGGACGGAAGGGTCTTCGCCGGGGCTGGGAGAGTCACGGACAAAGACTAGGCGCTGTCACGGACAACATCCCAAACGGCATGGTTCGGCCGGATCGTCCCCGGGCCGCCTGCTCTACGCTCAGCGCATGGCTTCCATGATCGCATCGACTCCGGTGATCGACCTCAACGCCGATCTGGGCGAGGGTTTCGGCCGGTGGACCCTGACCGACGACGAGGCCCTGCTGTCCGTCGTCACGAGCGCGAACGTGGCGTGCGGCTTCCACGCCGGGGACCCGTCCATCATGCGCCGGGTGTGCGAGCTGGCGGCCGCGCGGGGCGTACGGATCGGGGCGCAGGTCTCCTACCGTGATCTGGCGGGCTTCGGCCGGCGCTCCATGGACGTGCCGGCCGGTGAGCTGGCCGACGAAGTGGCCTACCAGATCGGGGCCCTGGAGGTGTTCGCGCGGGCGGCCGGCTCGCGGGTGTCGTACGTGAAACCGCACGGTGCGCTCTACAACCGCACCGTGCACGACGCCGAACAGGCCTCCGCCGTGGTCGCGGGCGTCCGGATGGCGGCCGGGTCCGGCGCCACGGGCGGCCTGCCGGTGCTCGGCCTTCCCGGATCGCTGCTCCTCTCCGCCGCCGCGGAAGCCGGGCTGGCTCCCGTACCGGAGGCCTTCGCCGACCGCGCGTACACGCCCGCCGGGACGCTGGTGCCGCGCACCGAGCCGGGATCGGTGGTGCACGACCCGGACGCCGTGGTGGCGCGGGCGGTGCGGATGGCCGCCGAGGGGGCGGTCACGGCGGCCGACGGGTCCGAGGTCCCGGTCGCCGCGCGCTCGCTGTGCCTGCACGGGGACACCCCGGGCGCCGCGGAACTCGCCCGCGCGGTCCGGGAGTCGCTGGGCTCGGCCGGGGTCCGGGTGGAGGCCTTCGCGTGAGGACCCTGGTGGTGGGCGGGGAGGCGCTGCTGATCGAGCTCGGCTCGGCGGCCGAGGTCGCCGCGCTCCACGCCGAGCTGCTGCGGCGGCGGGAGGCGGGCGAGCTGGGCGCCGTACGGGACCTCGTGCCCGCGGCGCGCACGGTGCTGCTGGACGGCGTACGGGACCCGGCCGGGCTGGGCGCCCGGATCGCCCGGTGGGAGGTGCCGCCGCTCACGCGGACGCAGGGCCCGCTGGTGACCGTCCCGGTGCGGTACGACGGACCGGACCTGGCCGAGGCCGCCCGGCTGTGGGGGGTGGCTCCCGAAGAGGTCGCGGACATCGTCGGCGGCACCGTCTTCCGGGTGGCGTTCTGCGGGTTCGCCCCCGGCTTCGGCTACCTGACGGGTCTGCCGGAGCGTTTCCACCTCCCCCGGCGGGCCACGCCCCGTACGGCCGTCCCGGCGGGCTCACTGGCGCTGGCGGGCGAGTACGCGGGCGTGTACCCGCGCTCCTCCCCCGGCGGCTGGCAGCTGATCGGGTCCACCGACGCGGTGCTCTGGGATCCGCAGCGGGAACCGGCGGCGCTGTTCGCGCCCGGGGTGCGGGTGCGGTTCACGGAGGCGGCCGGATGAGCGGGCTGCTGGTGGTACGGGCGGGAGCCCTGACGACGCTCCAGGACCGGGGACGCCCGGGGTACGCGCACCTGGGGGTCCCGCGCTCGGGGGCGCTCGACACGGCGGCGCACGCGCTGGCCAACCGGCTGGTCGGCAACCCGCCGGACGCGGCGGCGCTGGAGACGACCATGGACGGGGTCGGGCTGCGGGCCCTCGCCCCGGTGACCGTGGCGGTCACGGGCGCGCCCTGTTCCGTACGGGTGGCAGGCCGCCCGGTGGCCTGGGGAGCCGCGGTCCGGCTGTCGGCCGGTGCGGAGCTGCACGTGGGCCGGGCGGAGTCGGGTCTGCGCGGCTACGTCGCGGTGCGGGGCGGCCTCGCCGTCCCGCCGGTCCTGGGCAGTCGCTCGACGGACCTGCTGTCGGGCCTGGGGCCGCCGGTGCTGTCGGCCGGTATGACGCTGCCGGTGGGTCCCGCCGGGCCGGCCCCCTCCCCCGGGGCGGACGCGTACGGCCTGCCCGGGGCTCCGTCGGAACTGCTGCTCCCCCTGCGGCTGGGGCCGCGGGCGGACTGGTTCACGGAGGCGTCGCTCGCCGGGCTGTGGCGTTCGGTGTTCCGGGTGTCGCCGGAGTCCAACCGCATCGGCCTGCGCACCGAGGCCGGGCCGCCGCTGGTCCGCGGCCGCGCCGGTGAACTGCCCAGCGAGGGCATGGTGCTGGGCGCGGTCCAGGTCCCCCCGGACGGCCTGCCGGTGGTGTTCCTGGCCGACCACCCGGTGACGGGCGGCTATCCGGCGGTGGGCGTGGTCCCGCCGGGCCCGGCCCTGGACGCGGCGGCGCAGGCCCGGCCGGGGGTTCCCGTCCGCTTCCTCCGGTCCCGATGAAACGTTCGAGGGGGCTTCGGCCAAGTACTGGGTGAGGGGGCCGACCGGGTCCCCTACGCAGGGGAGGAACTGGGTGCGCAGCCCACGACACGAGACCGGACCACCGGATCTCACCACGCCCGAGGGATTCGGGGCGTTCTACGAGGAACACATCGACGCCGTACTCGGCTTCGTCACCCGCCGGGTCGCCGACCCGCACCTCGCGGCGGACCTGACGGCGGACATCTTCCTCGCGGCGATGGGATCGGCCGGCGGCTACCGGGGCCACAGGGGAGCTCCGGTCGCCTGGCTGTTCGGCATAGCCCGCAACGTCCTGTCGGGCCACGCCCGGGGGCTGGCCCGCGAGAGCGGCGCGCTGGCCCGGCTCAGTGGGCGCCGCCTCCTCGACGACGAGGACGTCGCCGCGCTGGAGGAACGGATCGACGCCCAGAGGGCTTTCAGGGACCTGGCCGAGCGCCACGCCGCCCTGTCCGAGCCACTGCGTGCCGCGCTCGACCTCGTGGTCGTCGACGAACTCACCCCGGCCGAGGCCGCCCAGGCCCTCGGCATCACCCAGGCGACCATCCGCGTCCGCCTGCACCGCGCCCGGCGCGCCCTGCGCGGCCCGGACTCCCTCGCCGAACCCCAGTTGGAGGCAGCCCGATGAGCGCCAGGCCCAGCGGTTTCGAGGACCGCCTCAAGGCGGCGCTTCTGGCCCGCCTCCCGGAGGCCGCGCCCGCGACCCCCGCCCGGTCCTTCGCCCGGCGGTACGGCATCCCGTTCGCGGTGGGCGCCGCCACGGCCTCCGTGGTCGCCGTCATGACCCTCACGGGCAGCATCCGCACCGGCTCCCTGCCGGCCGGCACGCCGAGCCGTTCGGCCTCGGACGCGCCCGAGATCACGAGGGATCCGGACGGGTCGCTGCGGTTCGATCCGCCCCGGCAGGCGCAGGTCCCGGCCCTGGCCGACCGGCTGAAGGAACTGGGGGTCCGGGCCGTCGCGGTCCCGCTGCTGCCGGAACGCCAGTGCAAGGCGGTCAAGGGCTGGGTCCGAGGCCCGCAGGCCGATCCCGCCGCCGGTCTCTCGCGCGGCGATGACGGACGCACCCTCAAGGTCAACCCGAAGGCGGTCCCCCCAGGACACACACTCTTGGTCACATGGGCGTACTTCCAGCCGTGGTGGGAGGGGAAGCAAGGACTCGCCTTCGGAATCGTGGAGAACGAAGACGTTCCGTACTGCTCGGACGACTACCTGGAGGCCTTCCTCGAGGCGCAGCGGTTGGGGCCCCCCACCCCACCCCCCGGCGTACCGGCCACCCTTTCGCCCTGATTGCGCTGCGCGGCCGCACGCCGTCACAGCACTCGGCCCGGCCCCCCTCTTGTCAGGGGGCCGGGCCCAGTGGTGTCGGTGGGGCCGCCGCAGCACTCGGCCCGGCCCCCCTCTTGTCAGGGGGCCGGGCCGAGTGGCGTCGGTGGGGCCGCCGGCGGAGCTACACGGCGGACTCCGGTGCGATGCGGCTGCGGACCGCCGACTGGACGTCCTCTTCCTCCGCGGGGTCCGCCGCCAGGCGGCGCAGCCGGGGGGCGACGCGTGCGTCGGCTGTTTCGGCCTGGCGGGCCGCGACTTCCCGGGTGGTCTCCTCGCAGTCCCACAGGCATTCGACGGCGAAGCCCGCCGCGAAGGAGGGGTCGGTGCTGGCCAGGGCCCGTGCGGCCCGGCCGCGCAGGTGGGACGAGGCCGTCTCGCGGTAGATGTGGCGCAGTACGGGGGCCGCGCAGCCGATGGCGAGGCGGCCGGCTCCGTCCACCAGGGCGAACAGCCGCCGCGTGTCCGGGCCGGAGCCGCGGACGGTGGAGCGCAGGGCTCCGAGGACCAGGGCGGCGTCCTCGGCTCCGCCCCGGGCGGCCAGGGTGGCCGCGGCGGCCGCTCCCAGGGCGTCGGGGCGGTGGATCCAGCGCCGGGCGCGTTCGACGGCCTCCGGGCCGCACATGCGCTCGTACGCGGCCACGGCCGGCTCGTCGGCGGCGGCTTCGATGAGGTCCAGGACGGCCGGGTTGTCCGGTTCGGCGAGGACCAGGTGGTGCAGGGCGGTGGCGCGGGCGGCTTCGCCGGAGGCTCCGGCGGCCGCCGCGAGGATGGCGGGACGGTCCTCGGGCGCGGCCACGGCGGCGAGGCAGCGCGCGGCGGGCACGTGCAGCGGGGTGCCGCGGCGCAGGCCGTCGGCGGCCCAGTCGAAGACGGCCTGGACGCCCCAGCCGGGCTGGGGGCCCCTGGGCGTCAGCTGGCGCTGCCAGCGGTCGAAGGAGCCTTGCTGACGGGCTGCGCGCAGGCGCTCCCCGTACCGCGGTGACTCCTCCCACAGGCTCCAGGGCCTCGGCTCGTACGCGTCGCGGACGGCAGCGGCCAGCCGCGCCTCGCCCTCCGCCGTGGCGGGGAATCTGGCGAGGACGGATCTGGCGAGGCCGCGCAGCCCCTCGTCGTCGTCGCGCAGGGCGAGCTCGTCGAGGGCCCAGGCCCAGTTCGCCCCGGAGGCGGCGTACCGGCGCAGCAGCATGAGCGCGTCGTCGCGGCCGTACGAGGCCAGGTGGCCCAGTACGGACAGGGCGAGGCCCGTCCGGTGGTCCTCTTCGTCGACGAGGTCGTCGGCGCTGAAGAGGTGGGTCTCGATCTCGCCGAGGGGGCCGTCGAGATCCAGGTACAGCCGGGCGTAGTACAAGGAGCGGTTCTCGACCTGCCAGTCCTGGCGCGGGTCGCGGAGCACGCACTGGTTGAGGGCCGCGAGGGCCTCCGCCCTGGGTGCCGCGAGAGCGTGCAGCGTGCCGTCGCCGCGGCCGCGCTGGAGGAGCCCGAGCAGGGTGCCGCTCGGCGCTATGACTGGTTCGAACATGGGAATGGCCTCAAATCAAGCTGGGGACGCAACCGGGAATCGGGATTCACAGGGCCGCGTAACAGCATGTGAGGACGTCCGCCGTCAGGTTCCGCTCGATGTAGACCATTGCCTTCTCACTCTCGTCGGTGCTCCGCGGCCATGGCGGCCGGTCCGGCAGGGGGGTATGGACACCCGTTGTGTCCAGCCCGCTCCTGCCCGTCCGTCATGTTCGCGAATCGAATCCGTCGCCATGATGACCCAGGCGGTTTGTGCGCCGCGACCACATTTACGGCCGCCGTGACCAACCTGTGAGGTCGGGAAGCGGCCGGGCCCCGCCATGTCACGGGCAAAAACGGATTACTTGGCTCCGAAGAGTTCCAGCAGGTCGGCCTTGGCGAACATGCGCGCCGTGTCCACGGCGGAGGGGGTTCCGGCGTTCGGATCGGCCCCTCCGGCGAGCAGGGCGCGGATGACGGCCTCCTCGCCCTTGAAGACGGCTCCGGCGAGCGGGGTCTGGCCGCGGTCGTTGGCGCGGTCGGCCTCCGCGCCGCGGGCCAGCAGGGCCGCGACGGCGTCGGCGTGGCCGTGGTAGGCGGCGAGCATGACGAGGGTGTCGCCGCGGTCGTTGGTGAGGTTCGCCGGGACCCCGGCGTCGAGGTACGCGGTGAGCGTCTCGGTCTCACCCTGACGGGCGAGGTCGAAGATCTTGGTGGCCAGTTCGATGACGTCCTCGTCGGGGACGTCCTGGGAACCGGGGCCTTCCGCGCTGCGCTCGCTCATCGTTCGTACCGCCTTTCACTCGCTGCTCGTTCCCCCGGGGCCGGGCGGGCAGGGGGGTGCACGGCACTGCGTCCGTACGGGTGAATCGCCAGGGTAGCGCCCGGACCTGCACATGTCCGGGCCAGGCCGAGGCAATGATCACCCTTGCCCCCCTTCACGCCGGACGCGCCAGCCGGGGTGGGCCGGTCCAGTGAAAAACCCCTGGATTCACCCGTATGCACCTTTTGTCGCATTGATACTTCCTGTGAGCCTGGAAGAACTGATGGTGAATGTCCCCACCCACCAGGAGAAACGCACATGGTCCTGTCCATCTCAGGCGTCGTCCTGCTCGGCATCATCTGCTTCCTGTTCTTCAAGAAGGACGGGATGAAGCTGACGCACGCGTTCGTCTGCTCGCTCTTCGGCTTCTTCCTCGCAGGCTCCGCCATCGCCCCCAGCATCACGGCGAGCACGGCGAGCCTCGCGAGCCTGCTCGGCGGGATCAAGCTCTAGGCCGCCGCCGACCGAAGACGCCCAGCCCCACCCGAAGTACCCGAGCATCCACAACTCCAGGAGACGCCCGTGGCCCGGCGCCCACTTCCCCGCATCCTTCAGCGCGGCACCGCGCCGCTGGCCCGGGGCCGCGACATCGCTCGCACGGCCGCCGACAGCGCCACGGACGTCCTCCATCCGCTCCTCACCATCGGACGCGGCCTGCGCGTCCTGGCTTCGGCCGGGCGGCGCAAATGGTCCGAAACCCCCAAGGACAAGCGTGGTCCCGCGCTGTTCCTGGGAGCCGCCTGCGTCCTCGTGGTCGCACTCGTCCCCTACGGACCGCTCACCACCCTGATCACCCTCATGGCGGCGGCGGCCTGGCAGGGACGCGACCGCGCCCCGGTGAAGGCCGGGCCCAGCGATGCCGAGACCGAACGGCTCCGCTCCCTCTACGAAGCCCTCGTGCCGTACTTCTCCATCCCGGAGGATCCGAGCCCGCTCTTCGCCCACGGCGGGGACTGGGACAAGGCCTTCAGCGGCTACGAGTTCGACGAGGCGGGCCGCGTCACCCGGCTCCACATCCGCTACCCGGCCTACTTCACCGATGGCGAGGCCACCTCACGGGCCCGGATCGAGGCATTGCTGCACGCCAAGTCCGGGCGCGGACGGGAGTATCTCTTCGACTGGGACGAGGAGGGCAACCAGCTCGACCTGATGGTGCTGGCGGCGCTGCCGACGGGTGTCGCCGCCCAGCCGTTCGTCACCTCCCCCGGTGAGACCGTCCTCGGCTTCACCGACCCCCGCAGCGTCCAGCGCACCCTGCCCGTCCTGGAGGGCGACGAGCCCCGGGACGTGCCCCCGGTGATCTGGCGCACCGGACCCCGCTCCGGCGAGCCCCACCTGCTGGCCGTCGGCCAACCCGGCAGCGGCACCTCCACCCTGCTGCGCTCCGTCGCCCTGCAGGCCCTGCGGCACGGGGGAGACGTACTGATCGTCGAGGGCGGCGGCAGCGGCGAGTACTCCTGCCTGTCCGGGCGCAGCGGCGTCCTCGGCGTGGAGTGCGGGCCGATCGGAGCACTGTCCACCCTGGAATGGGCCGCCCAGGAGACGGAGCGGCGCCTCATCGCCACCCACCGTGCCCGCGAGGCCGGGCGCCCGGCGCCCGAGGACACCCGCCGTCCCCTGTGGATCCTGCTCGACCGGCCGAGCGTGCTGACACATCTCGCGGCGGCCGAGGGGGCACCCGATCCGCTCGCCCAGCTGCAGGTGCCGCTGCGGCACGGGCGGGCCGCGCACATCACCGTGGTGGTGAGCGAACACTTCGACCACCTGGAGCTGCTGAGCGACGCCGTGTGGCAGCACACCCGCGCCCGCGTCGTACTCGGGCCCGCCGCGATCCAGCAGATCGCCGATGTCCTGGGGCTGCCGCCGCACACCACGCCGACGACCCAGGTGCCGCCGGGGCGCGGCTACGCACGGCTCGGCTCGGGGCCGGTGCACCGGCTCCAGGTGCCCGCCACCCCGGACCCGTACGACGACGCCGCGCACCCGGCCTTCCGCCAGGCCGTGCTGGAGCTCCTGCCGGAGCGGCAGGGTGACGTGACGCTGGGCAAGGCCCGGCGGAGCCAGGCGGTCACCACCTCGGAGATCCCGTGACCCGGCCCCGCACCGGCCAAGAACTGCCTTGTACGGGACCTTCTTACGCCACGAACGTCCGCGGGGGCTCGGCGCCACTGCCTGCCGCGCCCGTGCTGACCAGGGCGGCCGCCGCCGCCAGCCGGGTGGCGGCCTCCTCGGCCACCGGGCCGCCCACGGTGAAGGGCAGCCGGACGTAGCCCTCGAAGGCACCGTCCACGCCGAACCGGGGCCCCGAGGGGACCCGTACACCGACCCGCTCCCCCACCTCGGCCAGCCGGGAGCCCGAGAGGCCGCCGGCGCGGGCCCAGAGGGTCAGACCGCCCCGGGGGACCTCGAACTCCCAGTCGGGCAGTTCCCGGCGCACCGCGGCGACCAGCGCGTCCCGGTTCTCCCTGGCCTGGTCGCGACGGATGCCTACGGCCTCCTGCCAGCCCCCGGACCGCATCAGCCAGTTCACCGCGAGCTGTTCCAGCACCGGCGTGCCCAGGTCCGCGTAGGCGCGGGCGGCGACCAGGCTGCGGATGACGTCGGGGGCGGCGCGGACCCAGCCGATCCGCATGCCGGCCCAGAAGGCCTTGCTGGCGGAGCCCACGGTGATCACGGTGCTGCCTGCCGGGTCGAAGGAACAGACCGGGCGGGGCATCTCCAGATCCGGGTCCAGCCGGAGCTCCAGCATGGTCTCGTCGGCGACGAGGACGGTGCCCGCGGAGCGGGCGGCCTCGACCATCGCGCGGCGCTGCTCCTCGGAGGCGAGGGCTCCGGTGGGATTGTGGAAGTCGGCCACGACGTAGGCGAGGCGGGGGGCGGAGTCCCGCAGGACCTGGCGCCACACGTCCATGTCCCAGCCAGACAGCCCGTCGGCCATGGCGACGGGCACGAGGCGGACCCCGGCCGCGCGCATGAGCTGCAGGATGTTCGCGTACGAGGGCGACTCCACGGCGATCCGCTCGCCGCGCCCGGCGAAGAGGCTGCAGATGGCGTCGATGGCGCCCATCGCGCCGGTGGTGACCATGATCTGCTCGGGCATGGTGGGGATGCCCTGCTCGGTGTAGCGGTCGGCGAGCATCCGGCGCAGGGCGGGCAGGCCGGCCGGGTAGTCGCCGTGGGTGTGCGCGTACGGGGGCAGTTCCTCCAGCGCGCCCTGGACGGCCTTGGTGAGCCAGGGCTCGGGGGCGGGCAGGGCCGCGCAGCCGAGGTCGATCATCGAGCCGAGGGACTCGGGCGGCAGCGGCTCCAGGCCCCGGGCGGGCAGCGGGTTCCCGGCCGGTACGGAGGTCCAGCTGCCGGCGCCCCGGCGGGACTCCAGGAACCCCTCCCCGCGCAGGGCCTCGTACGCGGCGGCGACGGTGGTGCGGCTGAGGGAGAGGGCGACGGCCAGCTCGCGCTCGGCGGGCAGCCGGGCGGCGACCGGGACGCGGCCTTCGAGGACGAGGAGGCGGATCCCGTCGGCGAGGGTGCGGTACGCGGGCAGCTTGCGCGAGCCGGGTGCGGCGGTGCGGTCCTGCTGGGAGGTGATCAGACGGGCGAGCTGTGCGGCACCGACCGCTGAGGTCCATTCGGCCATTGCGTCCGGTCCACCTTCGTCGGATTGGCCTCGACGGGGACGCCTGAGGCCGGGATTGGATTGAAGTCTGCGGACACAGACTGCCACGGGCCGGTCCACCTCCACCAGGGGCGTCCCCGCCTCCGCCCCCCGTTCACCCCGCGTACCAGCAGCACGCCCCGCCACGAGGGATACTGCCGCCGTGACGCACGTACGCCTTCGCCATCCGTATCTGGACCACCCGGCTCCGATTCCCTTCGCACACCGGGGAGGAGCCGCGGACGGGCTGGAGAACACCGCCGCCGCCTTCCGCCGGGCCGCCGAGGCCGGCTACCGGTATTTCGAGACCGATGTGCACGCCACCGCCGACGGGAAGCTCGTCGCCTTCCACGACTCCACGCTGGACCGGGTCACCGACGGGCAGGGCCGGATCGCCGAGCTGCCCTGGAAGCGGATCCGCGAGGCCCGGGTCGGGGGCACCGAGCCGCTGGCCCTCTTCGAGGACCTCCTCGAAGAGTTCCCGGACGCCCGCTGGAACATCGACATCAAGGCCGAGTCGGCGCTGCACCCCCTGGTGAACCTGGTCGCGCGGGCAGGTGTCTGGGACCGGGTCTGCGTGGGCTCCTTCTCCGAGGGCCGGGTGGCGCGGGCCCAGAAGATCGCCGGGCCCCGGCTGGCCACCTCGTACGGCGTGCGCGGGGTGCTCGGCCTGCGGCTGCGCTCGTACGCGATCCCGGCGGCGCTGCGCGTGGGGGCGGTGGCGGCCCAGGTTCCGGAGACCCAGGCGGGGATCCGCGTGGTCGACCGGCGCTTCGTGCGGACCGCGCACGAGCGGGGCCTGCAGGTGCACGTGTGGACCGTGAACGAACCGGAACGTATGGAGGCTCTCCTCGACCTGGGTGTCGATGGCATCATGACCGACCGGATCGACATCTTGCGCGCGGTGCTGGACCGGCGCGGGGCCTGGGCCTGACAAGGGCACGGGTGCCCGCGCGGGCTCCCGGGGGCCGCGCGGTACGGGGACAAGCGAGGGGGCACCGAATGAGTGCGCAGACCGAAGACGAAGCGGAATCCGGCGCCGAGGACGGCAGATCGGCCGCCGCGGCGACGGCGGCGCGCAAGCGCGAGCAGCGGGGCTGGTACTTCTACGACTTCGCCGTATCGGTGTACTCGGCGAGCGTGCTCACCGTGTTCCTCGGGCCGTACCTGACCGCGATCGCCAAGGCAGCGGCGGACACCGAAGGCTTCGTACACCCGCTGGGCGTCCCGGTGCGGGCGGGGTCCTTCTTCGCCTACTCGGTCTCGGCATCGGTGATCCTGGCCGTGGTGCTCATGCCGCTGGTGGGTGCGGTCGCCGACCGGACCGGACGCAAGAAGCCGATGCTGGCGGTGGCCGCCTACACGGGCGCCGCCGCGACCACCGGGATGTTCTTCCTGGGCGGTGAGCGCTACCTGCTGGGCGGGCTGCTCCTGATCGTGGCGAATGCCGCGCTGTCCGTCTCGATGGTGCTCTACAACGCCTATCTGCCGCAGATCTCCACTCCCGACGAGCGGGACACGGTCTCCTCGCGGGGCTGGGCCTTCGGCTACACCGCGGGCTCCCTGATGCTGGTGGTGAACCTGGTGCTCTTCCAGGGCCACGACTCCTTCGGCCTGTCCGAGGGCGAGGCGGTACGGATCTGCCTGGCCTCGGCGGGCCTGTGGTGGGGGGCCTTCGCGCTGATCCCGCTGCGCCGGCTGCGGGACCGCGCCGTGGTCCGCGAGCCCGGGGCGGGTCCGGCCGTCAGCGGCTGGAAGCAGCTCGTCGCGACACTGAAGGACATGCGGCGCTACCCGCTGACCATGTCGTTCCTGCTCGCCTACCTGATCTACAACGACGGCGTGCAGACGGTGATCTCCCAGGCCTCGATCTACGGGTCGGAGGAACTGGAGCTGGAGCAGTCCACCCTGATCGGGGCGGTGCTGCTCGTGCAGGTCCTCGCGGTGGCGGGCGCCCTGGGCATGGGCCGGCTGGCCCGGATCTACGGTGCCAAGCGGACGATCCTCGGCTCACTGGCCGCGTGGGGGCTGACGCTGGCGGCCGGGTACTTCCTGCCGGCCCGGACTCCGGTGTGGTTCTTCGCACTGGCCTCGATGATCGGGCTGGTGCTGGGCGGCAGCCAGGCGCTGTCGCGCTCGCTCTTCTCGCACCTGGTGCCGGCGGGCAAGGAGGCCGAGTACTTCTCCGCGTACGAGATGAGCGACCGCGGGCTGAGCTGGGTGGGACCCCTGGTCTTCGGCCTGACCTACCAGCTCACCGGCAGCTACCGGGACGCGATCATCTCGCTGGTGGTCTTCTTCGCACTGGGTTTCGTGCTGCTGGCCAGAGTGCCGGTGCGGCGCGCGGTGGAGGCGGCAGGCAATCCTGTACCGGAGCGGATCTGAGACCGGATCCGCGAGCGCGCCCGGCCCGGATCCATGAGCGAATTCCGAACGGATTTAGACGTTGAAGCAAAGGGCCGGTAGTGTACGCCTTTGGCCTGCCAGGCGGACCGTTACTGCGCGCTAAAGAAGCGTGGACGTTGGGTGACATCTGCTGCCAGATGTGACAAAACGGGCATTGGTGGGTACAACAAGGGGCGGCACGACGGGCGACGCATGACCCGGAGCGGGAATCTATACCGCCGACCGGACGTTGACCGGATGACGACGACAGCGACACCTGTCCTGTGGGCGACAAAGCCCGGGAGGCACGATTCATGAGTGAGCGAGCTCTCCGCGGTACGCGCCTCGTGGTTACCAGCTACGAGACGGACCGCGGCATCGATCTGGCCCCGCGCCAGGCGGTGGAGTACGCATGCCAGAACGGACATCGATTTGAGATGCCGTTCTCGGTTGAGGCAGAAATTCCGCCGGAGTGGGAGTGCAAGGCGTGCGGCGCCATGGCACTCCTGGTGGACGGGGACGGGCCCGAAGAGAAGAAGGGCAAGCCTGCGCGAACGCACTGGGACATGCTCATGGAGCGGCGCACCCGCGAGGAGCTGGAGGAAGTGCTGGCCGAGAGGCTTGCGGTCCTTCGTTCCGGCGCCATGAACATTGCCGTGCATCCGCGGGACAGCCGCAAGTCCGCCTGACAGCCGGACGTAAACGAACAAGCCGAGGGCCCCGCCACATAGTGTGGCGGGGCCCCTCGGCGTTGCATTTACCCGTCGCCTTTGTCAGGTTTTGCCCGCTTGATGCAGGCTCCTCCCGGACCGGTCGAGTCGGAGTCGCCTACGGGGCGAGCGGGGGCCGGTACGCCGTGTCGCCCGGGCCACCCGTACCGCCCGGCTGCTGCGGCCGGTCCTCGCGGATGACCTCGCCCTGGACGACCTTGCCGTCGGGGTAGTGGATGCGGGTCTGCGTGAAGGCGTCGCCGAAGGAGCCGGCGGGGGCCGAGGCCATCTTGCGCTCCAGCGAACGGGCCGCGCTCCGGCCGATCCATGCCCGGACCGGCGGGAGCAGGCAGAGCAGGCCCGCCACGTCGGAGATCAGGCCGGGCATGATCAGGAGCAGGCCCGCCAGCATGGTGAGGCCGTTGCCCTGGCCGGGCTGCTGCGCGGCGGGCTGCCGTCCCTGCTGGGCCTGCTGGAAAGTGTCCGCGAGGTTCTTGAAGGCACGTCGCCCGGCCCGCTTGATGACCACCACGCCCAGGATCATCCCGCCCGCGAGCAGCGCGGCGACGGCGAGCCCGCCGACCGCGTCGGCGACCAGGCTGAGCAGCCAGATCTCCAGGATCAGCCAGGCGGCGATCGCCAGGGGGAGGAACGTACGGGCGGGTGAGCGCCGCCGGGGGGCCGTCGATGTGGGAACGCCGGTCGTCATGCTCCCAGTGTGCACGGGTCCGTGTAAAAGCGGCCTCAGCCGGAGGTACCGGACATCCCCTAAGGGCTGTCCGGGCCGCTTCCGCAGGTCAGGCCTGTTCCTTGCCCTTGTCCGGTCCCTTGCCCGGGAGCAGCTTGGCCGCCTGGGCCTTGAGGCCCCACTGGGTGACCCGCCACAGGGCCTCCACCACGATGTCCTTGCTCATCTTGCTGTCGCCGAACTCACGCTCGACGAAGGTGATCGGGACCTCCACCACGCGGAAACCCTTCTGCACCGCCCTGCGGGCCAGGTCGACCTGGAAGCAGTAGCCCGCGGAGGCCACCTCCTCCAGGCCCAGGCCCTCCAGGGTCTCGCGGCGGAAGGCCCGGTAGCCGCCCGTCACGTCGCGGATCGGGACGTTCAGCATCAGCCGGGAGTACGTCGACCCTCCGCGCGAGAGGATCTCGCGACTCTTGGGCCAGTTCACGACACGGCCGCCCGGCACCCAGCGGGAGCCCAGGACCAGGTCGGCGCCGGCCAGCGCGGTGAGCAGGCGGGGCAGTTCCTCCGGCTGGTGGGAGCCGTCGGCGTCCATCTCGACGATCACGCCGTAGCCCGCTTCCAGGGCCCAGACGAAGCCGGCGAGATAGGCGGCGCCGAGCCCCTCCTTGCCCTTGCGGTGCAGGACGTGCACGTGGTCGTCGCCGGCCGCCAGCTCGTCGGCGAGCTTGCCGGTGCCGTCGGGGCTGTTGTCGTCCGCGACCAGGATGTGGGCATCGGGCACCGCCGCGCGGACGCGGCCGACGATCAGCCCGATGTTCTCCGCCTCGTTGTAGGTCGGAATGATCACCAAGGCTGTACCGAGCGGCCCGTAGGTCCGCTGTCCGCCGTCGCTCACTGAGTCCCCTTTTGTGCTCTTGCACGTCCTGTACGTCTGGTCGCAGAGGATGACTTTAGAACAGCGATCGGGGCCAGCGGTCCTTCGGGCCGGTCAGACTCCCGCTGGCTGCGGGCCGCCGTGACCGTTGTCTACTGGACCGCCGCGCCCCGACCCCGGGGCCACCCTCCCCCAACTACCGCTGGAGGTGCCCCCACCGGCGAAACCTTCCGTCGCCCCCGAGGCGCGGGCGCGGGTGAAGACGGATCCGTCCGGCACGGGCGTCCTGTGGTGGACCCGGCCGAACCTATCGAGGTCCGGGCGCCCGTACCGAACCGAGGCACATCGGATCACCCCTGTGGGCGTACGAATACCTCCCGCCCGCCGACCACGGTCGCCAGGCACACCGGCAGGTCTGCGCCGGGGGTCAGATCGGGCAGTCCGGGGGTGCCGGAACGGGGGTCCGTGGACCAGCGGGCGACCCGGTCGTCGGGGGCCTGGACGACCAGTTCGGCGGTCTGCCAGACGGCGTAGTCGGCCGGAGCCCCGGGGACCAGCACGCCCGCGTCGTCACGGCCGAGGGCCCGCCAGCCGCCCCGGGTGTGGGCGGTGAAGGCGGCCCGGACGGAGATGCGGTGCTCGGGGGTCCGGTGGAAGGCGGCCGCGCGGACGGTGCCCCACGGGTCGAGCGGGGTGACGGGCGCGTCCGAGCCGAAGGCCAGCGGGACACCGGCCTTGAGCATGGCCGCGTACGGATTCAGGGTGCGGGCGCGCTCGGCGCCGAGCCGGTCGGCGTACATGCCGTCCTCGCCGCCCCAGGCGGCGTCGAAGGCGGGCTGCACGGACGCCGTCAGGCCCAGCTCCGCGAAGGCGGCGATGGTGGCGGGGGTCATCATCTCGGCGTGCTCGACCCGGTGCCGGGCGGCGCGGACCCGCGCCAGGCCGACCTTCTCGGCGGCCGCGCGGACACCCTCCACGACGGCGGTGAGCGCCGCGTCGCCGATGGCGTGGAACCCGGCCTGGAGCCCCGCCTCGGTGCAGGCCGCCACGTGCTCCGCGACCGCGCGCGCGTCCAGGTAGCCGGTCCCGGTGTGCGCGGCGTCGGCGTACGGAGCGTGCAGGCAGGCCGTGTGCGAGCCGAGGGCGCCGTCGACGAACAGGTCACCGGCGGCCCCGACGGCCCCCAGGGCCTTGGCCTGGTCGAGGTCCCGGTCGGCCCAGTACCCGAAGACCCGCGGCCCGGGCCGCTCTCCCGCCAGTGCCAGCAGGTCGCGGAAGTCCTCGGCGGAGGAGATGTCGGGCCCGCCGCACTCGTGCACCGAGCCGATACCGAGCGAGGCGGCCCGGTCCAGGGCGGCCCGCTGTGCCTCGGCGCGCTGGGCGGGGGTGACGGCGGCCAGGGCGGCGGCGCGCACGGCGTGGTGGGCGTCGCGGGTCAGCGGCTCGTCGCCGTCCGGGCTCACGCCGGGGACGAGGTCCAGCAGCGCGGTGGTGACGACGGCCGAGTGCACGTCGATGCGGCTGAGGTAGAGCGGACGGCCGCCGGCGGCTTCGTCGAGCTCGGCGCGGCGCGGGGCCCTGCGCTCGGGCCAGCGGGCGGCGTCCCAGCCGTGCCCGAGGAGCACCCGGTCGGCCGGGCGGCTCGCGGCGTACGCGCGTACGAGGTCCAGCGCGGCGGGCAGGGAACGCGCTCCGGAGAGGTCCAGCCCGGTGAGGGCGAGGCCGGCCGAGGTGGTGTGGACGTGCGCGTCGGTGAAGGCGGGCGTGACGAGCGCCCCGCCGAGGTCGACGACCTCGTCGACGCCCTGCGCGAAGGCGTCGGCCGCGCCTTCGGAGCCGACCCAGGCGACGTGGCCGCGCTCGACCACCATCGCGGTGGCGAACGGGTCCGCGGGGCTGTGTACCTCGCCTCCGCGCAGGAGGACGGTCCTTGTCGGTGCTCCGGCGGCGTCGGCGGAGTCGGCGGTGCGGTCAGTCATGGGGACCAGTCTCGCGCGTCCCCCGGCTCCGCCCGACCGCCGGGTCCCCCCGACGCGGCTAGACGCGGGGCGGGCGGGCCTCGTAGGGCGTGGACAGGACCACCGTGGTGCGCGTCGAGACGTGCGCGAGGGCGCGCAGGCGGCCCAGCAGGTCTTCCAGCTCCAGGGGCGTCGCGACGCGGACCTTGAGGATGTAGTTCTCGTCGCCCGCGACGCTGTGGCAGGCCTCGATCTCGGGCACGCCGGCCAGCCGGTCGGCGATGTCGTCCGGGGCACTCGGGTCGAACGGCTTGACCGAGATGAAGGCCGTCAGCGGCAGCCCGACGGCTTCCGGGTCGACCACGGCCGCGTAGCCGCGGATCACCCCGCGCTGTTCCAGCCGGCGTACTCGCTGATGGACCGCCGACGTCGACAGTCCCGTGGCCTTGCCCAGATCCGTGTAGCTCATCCGCCCGTCCCGCACGAGCAGATCCACGATCTGGCGGTCCAGCTCCTCCATTGCGCTCATAGCCGCTCAACTTAAGCCCAACGGCATCCCAGGCACAGTGCTGTCCGCCCACTGGAGGCATCTGCGCCAGGCATGTGACCAAGGCCACAAGGGTATGCAGGCGTACGCGGGACTGTTGTGGTTACTCGTGCCGCGCGACGGGAAGTGCTTGCTTTGGCCGAGGCCGAAGAACCAGCCCGCCCGGCCCACCCAAGGGGGAGTACATCCATGCTGAACACCACGCGCGCCGGTCGCACCGAACCGGAGCCCCTCGAACCCGCCGATTCCGAGGACGGTGAGTATCTCGAATACCTCGACGACAGCGAGGGCTTCGAGATCCACCACGCCGTCTGCCCCGACTGCGGCCAGTCGATCGCTCTCGTCGCCGACGAGGAGTACCTGCCGCAGCACGCGCTCTGCCTGACCCCGTGGAACCCCTTCGGTCTCACGGTGTGCGCGGGCACCGGGCGCCCCGTCTGCGACGCGCTGCCCACCGTCGGCATGATCCAGCCGGTGGGGGCGCAGGAGCTGGAGCCCGTGGTGCTCCTGAGCCTGCCGCAGGGGCTCGACTGGCGGACGCAGCCCTTCTCGCACGCCGGCGGTCCGGGCTCGCGTCCGGTCCGCATCGTGAGCCCCGTGCTGCCGCAGACGCGACAGCAGCACGTGCAGGCGGCCTGACCCGGCCTTCCGCCGGGCCTACTCCCAGTACGTTCCCTGCACCATGGCGGCCAGGCTGGCGTGGTGCAGGATCAGGCTGTCCGGATCCGCCGGGATCTCGACCTCTCCGAAGTACGCCTGCCGGTAGGCGATGCGCAGCATCACGATCCCGTGCCGCAGGGCCGCGTACAGGGTGTGGAACTCCATGTCCCGCGGGGTGTGGCCGGTGAGTTCGGCGTACCGCCGCTCCAGGTCCTCACGGCGCAGGAAGTCCGGCAGGCCGGGCTGGCCGAAGCCGACGGTGAGGTCCTGGAAGAACCGGTGGAGGTAGACGGTCCAGCCGAGGTCCACCTCGCGCGGGGCGTACGCCGCCATCTCCCAGTCCAGGACGGCGGCCGGCGTGAAGCCGTCGTAGATGACGTTGCCGATGCGGGCGTCGCCCCAGTTCAGGACGGCCGGGCCCTCGTCCCGCGGCCACAGCTCCTCCAGGCGGGCGAACGCCCGCTCGATGAGCGGGGACGGGGCGAGCCCGCCCACCACCCAGGCGTAGTAGGCGCGTTGGGCGTCGACGTGGCGGCGCAGCGGGCTCCCCTCGCCCTTCGGGAGCAGGAACTCCGCTTCCGCGCGCGGGAACTGGTCGTGCAGGCGGGCCAGCAGGGAGATGCTCGCCTCCTGGAGCTCGGCGCGCTCGGCATCGGTCGCGGCGTGCAGCCAGTTGCCCTCGTAGGTGTAGGGCATGACGTCCGGCGGGACCCGTCCCTCGGCCCGGGCCATCACGAAGAACGGCGCCCCGAGCGGCCCGGGGTCCTCCTCCAGCCACTGCACGCGCGGGACGGGCAGGTCCGTGTGCTCGGCGACCAGGCCCATCACACGGTGCTGGCGCGGCATGTCGTACGTCGGGAAGACGCTGTAGGCGGCCGGGTCGGCGGCGAGCCGTAGCGCGCAGGCGCGGAGCGGGGCATCGGGGTGCTCTATGTCGAAGAGCAGCGTCTCGCTGGACATGCCGTTGGAGCCGGGAACGGAGACGTTGGTGACCTCCACGCCGGGGAGTCTGGTGTCCAGCCAGGCGGCGAGACGCCGGCCGAGCTCTTCGGGCTCCCGGGTGGAGGTGCGCGGACGTGGAGCGGTGGCCATGGATACCCCTTTCCTACTGGGCGACTTTCCTACTGGGCGACGGAGGAGTAGTCGGTGAAGCCGCTCGGGTCGTGCCGGCCGAAGCTTCCGTGCTCGAAGATGCCGTGGCCGGTCCGCCCGTCGAGGGTGAAGCGGGCCGAGTGGTCGGTGACCCCGAAGGCGGCCATGGGGTGGGCGGTGGGGTCGGAGAGGTCGTAGACGCGGCGGTCGGTCCAGCCGCGGCCCTGCCAGGTGCCGTGCTGCCAGTCGGCGGCGGGCGGGTAGCCGGCGCCGACGGCGAGCGGGGAGGAGTTCAGGATCTCCACGCCGAGTTCGAGGGGCTTGCGGGCCGGGTCGGTGAGGTGGACGACGGCGCTCTCGGGGTGCCGGCTCCCGGGCCGGTAGCGGATCTCGGTGTGCGGCCAGCCGAGCTGGACGTCGTGGCGGCCGCTGCCCTCGGGGAAGACCTGGACCGCCTCGCTCAGGGTGCGGTGGCCGTCGGCGTCCTCCTGGGCGATGACCATCAGGAAGCGGTCCTCGAAGCGGACGGGGATCCAGAGCCAGTGGAAGCCCTCGGGCCGGTACTCCTCGGCGGCCCGGCCCCCGTCCTCACCGGGGATCGGCCGCACGCCCCAACTGCGGTCGCGGGTACCGGTCCACTCCCCCGGCGTGAGGATGAACTCCTCGCCCTTGGCCCGGATGACACCGCTCACGCTGCCGGCCTGGACGAACCGGCGGCCCTCCAGCATGAGGCGGTCGCCGCGCCGCTGGATGTGGTGCGGTTCCCAGACGGCGGGAAACTCGGCGGTCCACGTGACGTCGTACGAGAGCCCGTCCGGGTCGTCGGGGTCGGCGGCGCAGCGCAGCGTGAGCTGCTTGAGCGGGGCGTCGACGGTGATGCCCAGAGGGCCGACGGAGAGGTTCATCCGGTCGTCGGTGAGGGCGTCGGAGGCACGGACGGCGAGGAGTTCGTCGCCGACGCGGAGGGTGGCGTAGGCGTCGATGACCCCGGCATTGGGGTAGACCCCGAGGCCGAGGATCAGGACGGCGCGGCCGGAGTGGTCGAAGACGTGGAAGATGCAGCGGTCGTAGGCGTTGCGGTCACCACTGACGAGGTGCTTCATCGACAGGGGCGCCTGGTGGATGGGGTACTCGTCGAGGCCGATGGGCCGGTCGGCGGGCATGGCGGACCTCCGGGACGGGGCGTGCGGGACAGATTTGACGGTACGTCAGAAACCGGTCTCGGGGCCAGAGGTCTGACACGAACTGACAGGGTGGCAAGGGGTGTCGGAGGGCGGGGGCTTCGGGGGCTTCGGGGGGGGCGCGACGCCCGCTGGTCGGCATCAAGGACGCGGGGCGGGATCACGGCGGGCTGTTGCCCCTGGACCGGATCAGAGAAGGACTGGAGGCTTCCCGTCCGTCCCCGATCCCGCCCAAGGGGCAGCAGCCCGCCCGAAGCCACCGACCACATCCCTGACCACACCCAGGGACAGCAGCCCGCCACGCCCCCGCCACGCGTCCCTGATCCCGCCCAGCGGACATCCCGCCCCCGAAGCCCCCGCCCCACGTCCCCGATCCCGACCCAGCGGACGCCCAGCAGGCCCCCCGCAGGCGCCCGCCTCCCCACCCCGGGGACCCCCTCGAACGGATCCCCGGGGCGGGGAGGCGATTACTCGTGGGCCGCGTGCCGCGTTGGCCCGGCATGACCACGGTTGAGACTTCCACTCCACGGACGGGACGCCGTCGGCGGCCGACGCTGCCCGGTTACGAAGAATCGGTTCAGCAGGGATCCCGGCAGCGGCATCCCGATGCGCCCATCTACAGCGCGCTGATCGCCCGCTGGGCCGAGGACGGCCGGACCGTGCCGGGGCGGCGGGACCCGGAGTGGTCCCGGATCAGCACCTCCCCGATCTGGCCCAGCGGCCCGTTGTTCGGGAGCTGACCCACGGCGCGAGCAGCGCCGCCGCCCGTCCAGGTGCACGGCGGAAACCGGCCCTGCACCCGCAGGCTCCGGCAGCTAGCGCGTTTCCGGACCGGCCAGGTGGCGGGCGATGACCATGCGCTGGATCTGGTTGGTGCCCTCGACGATCTGCAGGACCTTCGCCTCCCGCATCAGCCGCTCCACCGGGAAGTCCGCGGTGTAGCCGTAGCCGCCCAGGACCTGGACCGCGTCCGTGGTGACCGCCATCGCCGCGTCGGTGCAGAACAGCTTGGCCATGGCGGCCTGCCGGGAGAACGGCTTGCCCGCGTCGCGCAGCCGCGCCGCCGCGAGGTACAGCGCCCGGCCCGCCTCGATCTTGGTGGCCATGTCGGCCAGCATGAAGCGCAGCCCCTGGAAGTCCGCGATCGGGTGCCCGAACTGCTTGCGGTCCAGCGCGTACACCAGGGCCTCGTCCAGCGCCGCCTGGGCGACGCCGATGGCGCAGGCTGCGATGCCCAGGCGCCCCGCGTCGAGTGCGGCCAGGGCGATGGTGAAGCCCTGCCCCTCCTCGCCGATGCGGCGCGAGTCCGGAACCCGTACGCCGTCGAAGTGGAGCTGCGCCGTGGGCGAGCCCTTCATGCCCATCTTCTTCTCGGGCACGGCCGCGGTCAGGCCGTCCGCGTCGCCGGGGACCAGGAAGGCCGTGATGCCCTTGGGGCCCTCGGCGCCGGTGCGGGCGAGGACGGTGTAGAAGTCGGCGACGCCGCCGTGGGTGATCCACGCCTTGGTGCCGCTGATGATCCAGTCGTCGCCGTCGCGCACCGCCTTGGTGGTGAGCGAGGCGGCGTCGGAACCCGCGGCCGGCTCGGAGAGGGCGTAAGCGCCCAGCAGGCCGCCGCCGAGCATCGCCGGCAGGTGGGCACCCTGCTGCTCCTTGGTGCCGTAGCCGGCCAGGCCGTGGCAGGCCAGGGAGTGCACGCTGACCCCGAGCCCGACGGTCAGGCGGGCCGCGGCCAGCTCCTCCAGGACCTGGAGGTAGACCTCGTAGGGCTGCTCGCCGCCGCCGTATTCACCGGGGTACGGGAGGCCGAGCAGCCCGGCCTCCGACAGCAGCGTGAAGATCTCGCGGGGGAACCGCCCGGAGTCCTCCTCCTCGGCGGCCACGGGACGGATCTCCCGCTGGGCGATCTCGCGTACGAGGGCGAGGAGGTCCCGGGACTCCTCGGTGGGCAGCTGACGGTCCACCGGCTGCGGGGCGCGGTCTGTCATGGCGGCGCTCTCCTCCCTGGTCGGGCACGGCGGCGGCGCGTGAGGTGTGGGACGCGACGCCGGGTCTCGGTGCTCTCACAGCCGATGCTGCCCTCCGGATCACGGAAGGGCCTGTTCAGCGGCTGCGGCGGCTTGAGTATGCCCGATCAGGGGCTTCCCGTCACCGGGGCAAGATCACCAAGCTGTTCGGACGGCCCTTCGGGGGCGGGAGGTGCCGGGCACTCCGGGACGAACTCCTCGATCACGGTCAGCGTCGCGCGCAGCTGGCGTACGAGCAGGGCGCCCAGTTCGGCGCGGCCCGGCTGGCCGGCCGCGTCCGCGACGAGGCCGCCGATCCACTCCAGGGTGATCCCCTCGACCGAGGAAAGCCAGCCCAGGAGGGCGAGCCGGGCGATCTGCGGGAGCGTGCGACGCCCGTACGCGCCTTCGGCGATGGTGGCGACCAGCTCCTCGCGGACGGCGTCGCGGATGGCCAGCACCTCGGCGTCGGAGCCGACGCCGCCGGTGGCGATGGTGCGGTAGGCGGCGTGGTGGTGCTCGGCGTAGGAGAGGTAGCCGTCGACGGTCCGCCGGACCCGTTCGGCGCCCGGGAGCTCGGTGTCCCCGCCGGCCCGGGCGACGAGCTCGGCGACCGAGTCCTCGACGATGGCGAGGTAGTAGCCGCGCTTGCTCTTGAAGTAGTAGTAGACGAGCCCCTTGGCGACGCCCGCCTGCTTGGCGATGTCGTCCATGGACAGCGCGTCGTACGAGGTGTGGGCGAACAACTTGCGTCCGGTCGCTATGAGTTCGGCCCGGCGGACCTGCGAACGCCCGGTCGCACCACGCTGTTGACTATTGTTCAAATTCAGCCCTAGCCTCGAACCGCCACAAGATGCCTGAAGTATGGCAGTACTTCCCCTACTCACCGGACTGACCGCGGGCGGTCCGGCGGAGATCCCGGACCGGCGCAGGCGGGGCGGGACCCGCCCGGCGCCGGTCCGGGCGGGGTCAGCCGGCGGTGACGCGGATCTTGGACTGGCCGTGTCCGAGCCGCTCCCAGTCGTCCATGAAGCGGGCGGTGAGGCCGTGCTTCGCGGCGAGGTCCACCAGGGTCCGGGTGCGGTAGTAGAAGTCCTCGCGCAGGACCTGGTGCTCGGTGCCCTCGGTGCGGTCGAAGGTGAAGTCGAACCAGCCGCCCGGGGCCAGTACGCGCTCCACGTGGGCGAGGCACTCGTCGATGATCTCGATCGGCGAGTGGGAGAAGACGCTGTGGGCGTGCACGATGTCGAAGTGGCGCTCGGGCAGGAAGTCCAGGGTGAGGTCCCGGGTGATGGTCAGGTGCGGCAGCTTGTCCTGGAGGCCCTGTCTGGTCAGGGTCTCCTTGGCGGAGATGAGGATGTCGGGCGAGATGTCGATGCCGTAGTAGTGGCCGGTGTCGAGGTGTTCGATGAAGCGCCAGCCGGCGCGCAGGTTTCCGCAGCCGATGTCGAGCATGCGGTGGGCGGGCGTGAGGCCGTGCTCCACCAGGTAGTCGAACTGCATCCGGCCCAGGGCCAGCCAGCGTTCGTGGGTCTGGCTGCCGACGGCGGCCTCGGGGTTGCGGCCGGTGTCGGAGGCCATGACGGCCCGGTAGTAGCCCACGTGGTCGGGGTGCTTGTGGCGCAGCCAGGCGTCGCGGGCGGCGCGGCGTACGTACGGGGCGATGCGGGTCGGGTTGCTCAGCGCGTAGCGGACCTTGTGGGTGACGCTGGCGCGGTCGGCGTGAAGGTTCTTCTTCGTGGCCATGAGGGTTCCCCTGTGGGTGTCGGGCGGGAAGGGGCCGGGCGGTCAGACTCAGGCGGGCGCGGTGACGGCCGCGGTGGTGGCGGTGACGGTCGCGGCGGCGCGCGCCGTCGCGGTGGGGCGGCGCAGGACGTACAGGACCAGGGCCACCAGTGCGGCAGCGGCGCCCAGGTAGAGCGCGGTCTCGATCCACTGGAAGGTCCAGAAGTCGCTGCTGGGATAGACCTTGTGGTAGCGGGCGACGAAGTCGTTCTCCGCCATGCACTGCCGGAGCTCCTCGCCGGAGGTCTGGCAGACGGGGGTGTTGATGTCGTGCTCCCGCCCGTCGGGGGTGAGGTAGCCGAATTCCCCGGTGGACCAGGCGCTGCCGACCATCTTCTTGGGCGTCATGCCCGGGGTGATCCGCGTCTCGGGGTCGATCCAGCTGGTCCGCAGGAGCCTGGTGAGCACGGTCGCCGTACCGATCGCGGCGACGGTCACCGCCATGGCGGGCAGGGTGCGGCGGACCAGCAGGCCGACGGCCGTGCCGACGGCGAGGCCGAACAGGGCCAAGGCCACGGAGGCGGGTCCGGTCGCGTTGTAGATGTAGGCGTCGTACCAGTAGAGGCCGTCCAGGGTGTTGGAGACGGGCGACCACCACCAGGCGACGAGCGCGGCGATCTGGAGGGAGGCGATCACGGCGAAGACCGCGGCGAGGCCGAAGCGGGCGGCGAACCAGCGGCGGCCGCTGACGCCCTGGGTGAGCGCGAGCTTGAAGGTGCCGGTCTCCATCTCGCGGCCCAGCAGCGGGGCGCCCCAGAACGCGCCGATGAGGGTGGGGAGGGCGAGTCCGAGGGTGCCGAGGGCTCTGATCGAGTCGGTGCTGCCGTTCAGGACCACGAAGGTGCCCAGGCTTTCGCAGCCCCCGTTCCAGCCCTTGCAGGGGACGAAGCCGTAGTCGTCGATCTGGGTCATCATCTCGGAGCGCTGGTACGCGGCCCAGGCCGTGACGGCCAGGAGGAACACGGTGGCGACGCCGATCATCAGTCGCTGCTGGCGCCAGGCCAGCCACAGGACGCCCTTCACGCGGCCGCCTCCGTACGGTCGGTGCGCGGGGCGCCCGGGGCGCGCAGGTGGGCGAGCAACAGGTCCTCCAGGGACGGGGTTTCGCTGATCCAGCGCTCTTCGCCGCCCGGGCCGGAGCCGCGAACGGGGCCGCGTACGAGGGCGGTGATCTGACGGCCGGCGGTGACGGCGTGGACGACGGCGTCCCGGTCGAACTCGCGGGGCAGGCCGTCGGTTTCGATCGGGTCCGCGCGGCCGGTGAGCCGGGTGTGCGCGACGCAGAGCTCCTGGGCGTCGCCTGCGAGGCGTACGGCGCCGTCCTTGAGGAGCAGGACGTGATCGCAGACGTCCTCCAGCTCGGACAGGACGTGCGAGGACATGACGATAGTGACGCCGCGGTCGGCGGCCTCGGCCATGAGCAGGGCCGTGACGTCGTGCCGGGCCACCGGGTCGAGGTCGGCGAGCGGCTCGTCCAGGAGCAGGAGGCGGGCGCGTTTGCCGAGGGTGAGCGCCAGGGCGACGCGGGTGCGGTTCCCGCCGGAGAGGGAGCCGACGCGGCTGGTGAGGGCGATGCCTCCGGCCCGTACGAGGCGTTCGGCGGCGGCCTGGTCCCAGCGGCGGTTCAGTTCGCGGCCCAGGCGCAGGGTGTCCTCGACGGTGAACCGCGGGTGGAGCGGCTTCTCCTGGGCGAGGAAAGCCGTGCGTTCGCGGGCCTCGCGGGATCCCGGGGTGTGGCCGAAGACGCTTATGTGCCCGGTGGTGGGGCGCTGCAGGCCGGCCGCGAGCTGGAGCAGGGTGCTCTTGCCGGCGCCGTTGGGGCCGACGAGTGCGGTGACGCGCCCGGCGGGCAGGACGAGATCGCAGTCCCTCAGGGCGCTGCGGCCGCGGAACTCCCTTCCCAGCCGCGTCGCCTTGAGTGCCGTAGCGACGGTCGGGTCGCTCACGTGGTGTCCTCTCTGCCAGGGGATCCGGAGTGCGGTCCGGGTCCCGGTCCGGATGCGGGCGCGGGTCCCGGTCCGGGTTCGGGTGCGGTGAAGCTTTCTTCCACGGCGGCGGCGATCAGGGCCGTGATGTCCTCGCGGTCCAGGCCGGCCTCGCGTGCCCGGGCCATCCAGGCCGCCAGGTCGAGACGCAGCGGCGAGTCGGCGGCCGCCTCGGGGCGGGACAGGGAGCGGCGTACGAAGGTGCCCGCGCCGGGACGCGGCTCGACGAGCCCTTCGCGCTCCAGCTCCCGGTACGCCTTGAGCACGGTGTTCGGGTTGATCGCGGTGGCCTCGACCACCTCCCGGGCCGTGGGCAACCGGTCGCCGGGCTCCAGTACGCCGAGCCGAAGGGCCTGTTTGACCTGGGTGACGAGCTGCAAATAGGTGGCGACACCGCTGCGCCGGTCGACGCGGAACTCCATGTCCTCCACCTCATTCCACTAACTGGTTAGTGGAATAGTGCAGAGGTGATCCACTTCCGTCAAACCGGCGCGCCCGGAGCGTCGGCGCGGGAACGTGAGAACGCCCGCCACGAGGAACGTGACGGGCGCGCGAGAGGGGTGGGGCGGGAGAGCGGTTACAGCAAGCCGAGCTGGGTGACGAACATGGCGACCACGACCACGAGCGTCCAGCCGAGCACGTGCTCCAGCCAGGAGGAATCGTCCTTGGGCCCGCCGGTGCGGACGAGGTTTCGGACACGGGCGGCGGGGGCGGCGGTGTTGGCGGTCATGGTGTCCAATGTGCCAGCGTTCGCGGCTTTCGCGGTAGAGACGATGGTCACTCATGGCGCGGGTCACGCCACCGGGCCCCGGCCGCCCCGGCGTGTGCGGTGCGGCTGGGGCCCGGCGGGCGTACCCTTCCGGCGTCCCGGTCAGATGCGTGACTCGCGACTGGCCATGCCCGCCATCGCGAGGCCGAGGCACAGGGCCACGGCGCCGGTGATCACGTTGTTGACCACCGTACGGGTCGTGTCCATCTCACCGGCGATGGCCCACGGGGCGACGATCGTCCACGCACCGAGGGCGACCGCCGTCCACGCCATCGCGTGGGTGCGCTCGTATGCAGAACCCAGACCGCCCATGCACAGGCAGTACGCCAGGCCCGTGATCAGGTTGTTGATGGCAAGCGGGAGGAGGAGGATGCCGAACCCCGCGATCCACGGCGAGGCGGCCAGGTACAGACCCGTGATCAGGGCCAATGCCTCCACGGCCTGCGCTGCGGGAGTGCTGGTCACCCGCTCGAAGCGCGTGCGCATCTCTGCGAGGTCGGGGTGGTGCTCGATGCTCGAATGGGTGGTCATGGTTGGCCGCCTCTCCTTGAGAAGCCTTTATCTCCCATTTACCCCATTATGTTCCGCCCATTCGGGCCGTCAGGTCAAAGGTGAATTTCAGAGCACTCCCACCGCCCGCAGCGCCGCGGCCTGAGCCGGGCCCGGCGCGGCCGGGGCGTAGAGGTAGCAGACGCCTCCGGTGCCCGACACGACCTTGCCGGCCGCGTTGTGACGCTTGGTGCGGAGCCAGATGTTCTCCCACTCGCGGCGCCGGTAGACGCGGCGCACGGAGGCGTCGTCGGGCGAGTTGGGGTCGTTGGCGACGATGTCACCGGCGGCCGTGAACCCGATGACGGTCATCAGGTGGCCCGCGGTGCCGTATCCGGCGCCGGTCAGTTCCTCGGGGCGGAAGGACTGCGAGGTGATGGCGGGGATGCCGGCCCTGACCAGGGTCTCCAGTTCGGCGAGGGAGGTGAGGCGGGTGACGACCCCGGCGAGCCCGGGGTAGGTGGCCGCGTAGGCGGCGTTGAAGGGCCAGTTGCCGCAGCCCTTGTAGGCGGCGTCGTAGGTGGACCGCGCGGCGTGGCACACCTGCGGGTCGGAGTACTTCGGGTCGACCCAGCCCAGCGAGGTGGCGGCGGCCCTGCGGCCCCAGAACTCGATGATCATCTGGGAGGAGGTGGGGCTGCACCAGGCCTCGCCCCCGTTGTCGTATTCCGGGTAGCGCCCGGCGTGGATCTCCTGCGAGTAGCGCGGGACCTTCAGCTCGTGGGCCTGGCCGGAGGGCGGCGAGGCCGGCACCGTGAACCGGTCCGGAACGTCGGAGAGCATGGCGCCGGCCAGCCGGACGGTGGGCCCGCGGTCGGCGCCGGGCCTGCGGTACAGCGTCAGGCGCAGCTGCCAGTCGGTGACGCGCAGGCCCTCCGCCGGGGCGTCGACGGCCAGGGTGTCGGTCCAGACGGTGGACCTGCCGTCGGTCTGGCCGTCCACGGAGGTGCGGCGGATGTCGCCGTCCCCGGAGGCCCAGCGGCCCATGACGTACCAGGGGGTGGCGGTGCCGTCGTTGTAGGTGCCGCGCAGTTCGGTCTGGATCCAGGTGCCGGCGGGGGTGCGGGCGTTCCAGGAGGCGACGGCCTCGGTGGCGGGCACGGCGGAGCGGTGCACCGGGGAGGTCCAGGTGGCGTACTCCCAGGTGCTCTTCTTCCCGGTGTGCGGATCGGCGTACTCGGTGCGGCCCGCAGCGGTCTCGATCCGCAGGCCGGCCCGGGCGCCGCCGACGGCGGCGGTGCCCTGGTGGACTCCGGCCTTCCAGTGGTCGTACGAGAACCAGAACCGGTTGTCGACGGTGCGGCCCCCACCTCGCGGGACCGCGGGGGCGGCGGCCGCGGCGCTGCCGCCGGAGACGGTGGCGGCGGTGGCCGCGGTGGCGACCGCGAGTGCGGCGACGAGTACGGCCCTGCGCGGTGTGGGTGCGGTCATCGCGAGGTTCCCCCAGGGTGGGTCGGTGCTTCGATGGGCTCACCCTTCCAGTTCCCGGCGGCCCGGCGGCGAAGCCACCGGTCGTGTCGGTCCTGTGGAGCGCCTGTCCTACGCTGGTCGGGTGGAGCCACACCAGTCACTTGAGTCACTCGCGCGGGAACTTGAGGCACTGCCCCCGTCCCTCGGCCCGGTGCGGCTGATCGGGATCGACGGGCACGCCGGTTCCGGCAAGAGCACCTTCGCGGACCGGCTCGCCGGGGCGCTCGGCGACGCACCCGTGCTGCACCTGGACGACGTGGCCACCCATGAGGAGCTGTTCGGCTGGCAGCGGCGGCTGCGCGCGCAGGTGCTGGAGCCGCTGGCCGCCGGGCGGCCCGCGCACTGGGCCCCGTACGACTGGGTGGAGCGCCGCTTCGGCCCGGGGCGGGTGCTGGAGCCGGCGCCGGTGCTGCTCGTCGAGGGGGTCGGGGCCGGCCGAAGGGCGCTGCGCCCGCATCTGGCGCGGCTGCTGTGGATGGAGACGCCGCGCGAGCAGTCCTGGGGGCGCGGGCGAAACCGGGACGGGCGTGAACTTTCCGACTTCTGGGACGGATGGGAGCGCGCGGAGCTCGCGCACTTCTCGGATGACCCTTCGCGCCCCTTCGCCGACACCCTGGTACGCCAGAGCAGTACGGGATACGAGTGGTCTTCAGAGACCGGTGTGACCCCGCGAATCACCTCTTCCGTCACCGAAGGTGACGGACTCCCCCGGGCCTGAGCGGCCCCGGAATTCCGCTCCGCCGGGCCTCCACCGACCCGCTTGACCTGGGGCCCGAAACGGTCGTACGTTCTCAATGCGCGGCCTTTCGCGGCCGCCGCGGACACGAAGCCCCCGGTTGTTCCCCCGTGATCGGGGGCTTCGTTCTGCCCCCGGACTCCGCCCGCACGGACTCCCCCTTCACCCTGAGTGACCGGGTGAGCCCGGGGCGCACACGGGAACCGGGCCCGTCGCGCCCTACGTAAGGCGCGAAACCGCAGGTACGATGCAGCCCTGATTTCATCGGCGCAGTGGGCAACTCGCGCGCTCGAAGCGGGGGTTGCCGCGCACCACGGGGGCTGGCTTGTGGGGGACGTGATGGATTTCGGCACGCCGGGCAGCACACACGCCCCGGCCGAACTCGCCTGGCTGCGCGGAGTCGACGCCTGCACCATGGGCGCCTATCCGCAGGCCGAGGAGGAGTTCCGGGCGGCCGTACGGCTCGACCCCGCGATGGCCGACGCCTGGCTGGGCCTGCACGCGCTGCGGGTCGACACCACCAACGCGTTATTGCGCATGTACGCGCACCGGGACCGCTTCGGCGAACAGCGGGCCCGGCACCGCCGGACGCTGAATTCCTGGTACTGGCTGGGCTGGTGGGTGCAGCCGGTGCTGGAGAGCCGGCGGGACCTGCTGCTGGCCCACGCCTCGCACTGGCTGGACGGCCGCCACGTGCCCGAGCTGGACCAGGCACTGGCCGCGCTGCCTCCGGTGGACGCCGATCCGCAGGTGCGCTTCCTGCACGCCTGCCGGGCCTACCTGGTCAAGGACTGGGAGCAGCTGGTGCGGCACACCGAGCCGCTGGTGGACGATCCGCTGCTGGGCATCGAGGCGGGGCTGTTCGGCGGGATGGCGCGGGTCCGGCTGGAGATGTACGGGCAGGCGGAGCCGATGCTGTCGGCGGCGCTGATGCGGTGCCGGAGCGAGCAGCCGCAGCGCAAGGAGCTGCGGTACTGGCTGGCGCGGGCGCACGAGGGCACCGGGCGCAGTGCGGCGGCGCTGCCGCTGTACCGGGCGGTGCACCGGGTGGACCCGGCGTTCATGGACACGGCGGCCCGGCTGACGGCCATCGAGGACGGCGACGACACCGACGGCATGGCCGGGATGGCCGAGGGCGCGGCCGGATACGCCGGGTTCGGGAGCTACGGCGGCCACGGCCCGTCCCCGGCGGGCGGGAACTTCGCGGCGGTGACGCTGGGCGGCGGGCCCGTCCAGGACATCGCGGCGGACGGCCAGGTCGAGCCGGACCCGCTGACCGGTCCGCCGCCGCCCACGGGCCGGGCAGAAGGCGTACGGCGCAAGGTGTCCGTCCCGCCGCAGGGCGCGCCCGCGGGCCTGCCGGCCGGACCCCCCGACCCGGAGGCGCTCGCCGAGGCGCTGGCGGAGCTGGAGCGGATGGTGGGGCTGGAGCCGGTCAAACGGCAGGTGAAGGCGCTCTCCGCGCAGTTGCACATGGCACGGCTCCGGGCGGGGCAGGGACTGCCGGTGCAGCCGCCGAAACGGCATTTCGTGTTCTCCGGGCCCTCGGGCACGGGCAAGACGACGGTGGCCCGGATCCTGGGCCGGGTCTTCTACGCGCTGGGCCTGCTGGGCGGCGACCACCTGGTGGAGGCCCAGCGCTCCGATCTGGTGGGCGAGTTCCTCGGCCAGACGGCGGTGAAGGCGAACGAGCTGATCGATTCGGCGATCGGCGGGGTGCTGTTCGTGGACGAGGCGTACAGCCTGTCCAACTCGGGCTACAGCAAGGGCGACGCGTACGGGGACGAGGCCCTCCAGGTGCTGCTGAAGCGGGCCGAGGACAACCGGGACCACCTGGTGGTGATCCTGGCGGGCTATCCGGCCGGGATGGACCGGCTGCTGGCGGCGAATCCGGGGCTGTCCTCGCGGTTCACCTCCCGGGTGGACTTCCCCAGCTACCGGCCGCCGGAACTGAGCGCGATCGGCGGGGTGCTGGCGGAGGCGAACGGGGACGCCTGGGACGAGGAGGCGCTGGAGGAGCTGAGCAGCATCAGCGCGCACGTGGTGGAGCAGGGCTGGATCGACGAGCTCGGCAACGGCCGCTTCCTGCGCACCTTGTACGAGAAGAGCTGCGCCTACCGGGATCTGCGGCTGGCGGGCTTCGCGGGCGAGCCCTCCCGCGACGACCTGGCGACGCTGCGGCTGCCGGACCTGATGCAGGCGTACGGGGAGGTCCTGTCGGGCCGCGGCCCCCAGGAACGCCCGGAGCCGCCGCTGTGAGCGCGGCGGCCGCCGGACCCGCCGTACGGCGGGTCCGGCGACGGCGTCAGCCCGTCAGGGCGCCCTCCGAGCGGAGCTCGGGCCGGCGGGCCTGCGGGGGCGTGCGGTGGGCCGGGTCGCGGACCTCGCCGACCAGCATCTCCAGGACGTCCTCCATGGCGACGAGGCCCAGCACCCGCCCGGACGCGTCCGCGACCTGGGCGAGGTGGGTGGCGTCCCGCCGCATGACGCTGAGCGCGTCGTCGAGCGGGAGGGTGGCGGACAGGGTGGTCATCCGGCGCCAGACCCGCTGGGGCACGGCCCGCTCCCGGTCCTCCAGGTCCAGTACGTCCTTGACGTGCAGGTAGCCCATGAAGGCACCGCTGGCGGAGCAGACGGGGAACCGGGAGTACCCGGTGCGCACCGTCAGCCGCTCGATCTGGCGCGGGGTGACCGAGGGATCGACCGTGACGATGCGGTCCCGGGCGAGGAGCACGTCGGTGACCGGGCGGCTGCCCAGTTCCAGCGCGTCCTCCAGGCGCTCCTGCTCGACCGGCTCCAGGAGCCCGGCCTGCCGGGAGTCCTTGAGCAGCCTGCCGAGCTGGGCGCTGGTGTAGACGGCCTCGACCTCGTCCTTGGGCTCGACCTTGAAGAGCCGCAGGACGAGCTTGGCGCAGGCGCCGAGCGCGGTGGTGACCGGCCCGCACAGGCGGGCGAAGGCCACCAGGCCGGGGCTGAACCACAGGGCGGTCTTCTCGGGGGCGGCCATGGCGAGGTTCTTGGGGACCATCTCGCCGATGACCAGGTGCAGGAAGACCACGGCGGCGAGCGCGAACGCGTAGCCGAGGGGGTGGACCAGGCCCTGCGGTACGTGGACGGCGTGGAAGACGGGCTCCAGCAGCCGGGCCACGGTGGGTTCGGCGACCGCGCCGAGGGTGAGCGAGCACATGGTGATGCCGAACTGCGCGGCGGCCATCATGCGGGGCAGGTTCTCCAGGCCGTGGAGCACCTGCCGGGCCCGCTTGGATTCGGCCGCCAGGGGCTCGATCTGGCTGCGCCGTACGGAGACGAGTGCGAACTCGGCGCCGACGAAGAAGCCGTTGGCGAGGACCAGCAGCAGGGCGAAGAGGAGCTGGAGCGCGTTCATCGGGTGGCGCCTTCCAGCTCTGCCGGATGCGGGGCCGGTTCGTCGGCGCGGCTCGCGCCGAGCCGCGCCGGGGCGGCGGGGCCGGATCCGGAGGCGGACGCGTGCGGACCGGCGGCGGGGGCCGGTGTCAGCCGGACCAGCCGGACCCGTTCCGCGCGGTTGCGGCCGACCTGACGGACGGACAGCCGCCAGCCGGGCAGCTCCGCCCGGTCCCCGGGGGCGGGGATCCGGCCGAGGAGGTCGGCGACGAGGCCGGCGACGGTCTCGTACGGGCCGTCGGGCACCTCCAGGCCTATCCGGCGCAGGGTCTGCACCCGGCAGCTGCCGTCGGCCTCCCAGGAGGGGCGGCCGTCCTCGGCGGGTACGGCGGCGAGTTCGGGGCCCTCGTCCTCGGCGAGGTCGTGCTCGTCGCGGACCTCTCCGACGAGTTCCTCCACGATGTCCTCCAGGGTGACCACACCGGCGGTGCCGCCGTACTCGTCGACGACCACGGCCATCGGCTGTTCGCTGCGCAACCGTTCCAGCAGCGGCTGCACCGGCAGGGAGCCAGGAACCAGCAGCGGGGCGACGCAGATCCGCGCCACGGTGGTGCGGCCGCGCTCGGACTCGGGGACGGCGAGGGCGTCCTTGAGGTGGACCACGCCGGTGACCTCGTCGATGCGGTCCCGGTAGACCGGGAAGCGGGACAGGCCGGTGGCGCGGGTCAGGTTGAGCACGTCGGCCGCGGTGGCCGTGTTCATCAGGGCGCTGACCTTCACCCGGGGGGTCATGACGTGCTGGGCCGTGAGCTCGCCCAGCGAGAGGGTCCGTACGAAGAGGTCGGCGGTGTCCTGTTCGAGGGCGCCGGCCTGGGCCGAATGGCGGACCAGGGAGACCAGTTCGCCGGGCGTGCGGGCGGAGGCCATCTCGTCGGTCGGCTCCACGCCGAGCGCCCGTACGAGGCGGTTGGCGACGGCGTTGAGGCCGGCGATGACCGGCCGGAAGGCGCGGGAGAAGGCGTTCTGGGGGCCGGCGACGAAGCGGGCCACCTGGAGCGGCCGTGAGACCGCCCAGTTCTTCGGGACGAGCTCGCCGACGACCATCTGGACGGCGGAGGCGAGCAGCATGCCGATGACCACGGAGACGCCGGACGCGGCCCCTTCGGGGAGGCCGGTCGCGGCGAGCGGCCCGGCCAGCAGTGCGGCGAGGGCGGGCTCGGCGAGCATGCCGACCACGAGGGAGGTGATGGTGATGCCGAGCTGGGTGCCGGAGAGCTGGAAGGACAGCTCTCGCAGGGCCTCGACCACCGTGCGGGCACGGCGGTCACCGTCGGCTGCGGCGCGCTCGGCCTCGGGCTTCTCCACCGTGACGAGCCCGAATTCGGCTGCCACGAAGAAGCCGTTGGCGAGGATCAGGACGAAAGCCGCGCCGAGCAGGAGTAGCGGGATGGTCATGCCGCCGCCTCCGCGGGGAGGGCGGCGCGGGTATTACCGGACGATCCGTCCATTGCTGGAGGGAGTCACTCCTCAAGTCGCAGGTGACCCGCAGGACCCAGGGGGCCCCGGGGCATGTGGGAGGGCGCATGGCTGCGCCCCGTCACCAGGGTAGTCATTGAGATCGTGGCCGCAACGGTACGCAGCCACGAGACTCGGCGGACTCAGTGGTCGTTCGATCCGGTTCCCCGGGTTTCGGCGAGGGCGCGCAGGGCGCGGGCGTCGCCGATCGCCTGGGCCTTGGCGACCCCCGGCTGGATGCCGAGGGCGGGCAGGCTGGTGCCGTCGCTGAGGTCGAGGAACACCCACGGGTCGCCGGGGCGGAGGTTGACGCGCAGGATCTGCGCCCATTCCAGCCGGCGGGTGGTGGTCAGGTTGACGACGGTGACCCCGGCCTCGTCCGCGACCACCTTGGGGCGGCTGAGCAGGACGGGGACGGAGCTCAGCAGGACGGCGGTGAAGACGAAGCTGATCCGCTCCCCCGCGCTGAGGTTCTCCAGCAGGAAGGCGACCGCCGTGATGGTGAGGAACATGGCGAACCCGGCGCTCAGCAGGACGGCCCGGGTGCGGGTCGGCCGGAAGGTGACCGGCAGGGCGGGCGGTGCGGGCTGGGCGGCGGGCTCGGTCATGCGTGTCGGTGCCTTCTGGGGGTCGCGTGGGGGTCGGTCAGAGCCGGCAGGCGTGGATCGACGTGGTGAGGATCGCGCGCGCGCCGAGCTCGTACAGGTCGTCCATGATCCGCTGGGCCTCCTTGGCCGGGACCATGGCACGGACCGCGACCCAGCCCTCGTTGTGCAGCGGGGAGACGGTCGGCGACTCCAGGCCCGGGGTGAGGGCGACCGCGCGCTCCAGGTGCTCGGCGCGGCAGTCGTAGTCCATCATCACGTAGCTGCGGGCCACCAGGACGCCCTGGAGGCGGCGCAGGAACTGCTGGGCCTGCGGGTCGTCGGCGTCGGTGCCGTTGCCGCGGATGACGACGGCCTCGGAGGTGAGGATCGGCTCGCCGATGACCTCCAGGCCCGCGTTGCGCAGGCTGGTGCCGGTCTCGACGACGTCCGCGATGATCTGGGCGACGCCGAGCTGGATGGCGGTCTCGACCGCGCCGTCGAGGTGGACGACGGAGGCGTCGATGCCCTTCTCGGCGAGGTGCTTGGCGACGATTCCCTCGTACGAGGTCGCGATGGTCATCCCGTGGAAGTCCTCGGGGCCCTTCGCGGTGCCGGGGAGGGTGGCGTAGCGGAAGGTGGACCGGCCGAAGTTCAGCGGCAGGATCTCCTCGGCGCTGGCGCCGGAGTCGAGCAGCAGGTCGCGGCCGGTGATGCCGATGTCGAGCTTGCCCGAGGAGACGTAGATCGCGATGTCCTTGGGGCGGAGGTAGAAGAACTCGACCCCGTTCTCGGGGTCGACGACCACGAGCTCCTTGGACTCCTTGCGCATCCGGTAGCCGGCCTCATGGAGCATCGCCGACGCCGGTCCGGAGAGTGAACCCTTGTTGGGGACGGCGATGCGCAGCATGGGGCTTCCTTTGATGCGTGGATGTGCGTGGATACGGGCGGGTTCGCGTACCGGGGATCAGAGGTGGGAGTAGACGTCGTCGAGGGAGATCCCGCGCGCCACCATCATCACCTGGACGTGGTAGAGCAGCTGGGAGATCTCCTCGGCGGCGGCTTCCTTGCCCTCGTACTCGGCGGCCATCCAGACTTCGGCGGCCTCCTCGACGACCTTCTTGCCGATGGCATGGACACCCTTGCCGACCAGCTCGGCGGTACGGGAGGTGCTCGGGTCGCCGTTGGCCTTGGCCTGGAGCTCGGTGAAGAGCTCTTCGAAGGTCTTGAGGGATTCGTTCGCCATGATGGTCCTCAGAATACGGGGTTCCCCTACGCCACTCAGCGCCAGGGTTCGCTGACGGTCCGCAGGGTCATGGCGGTGGAGACGGCGGCGGTGACCGCTTCGTGCCCCTTGTCCTCATTCGACCCTTCGAGCCCGGCGCGGTCCAGCGCCTGCTCGTCGTCGTCGCAGGTCAGTACACCGAAGCCGACGGGGACTCCGGTGTCGATCGACACCTGTACCAGGCCTTGGGTGACGCCCTGGCAGACGTAGTCGAAGTGCGGGGTGCCGCCGCGGATGACCACACCGAGGGCGACGATGGCATCGTAACCGCGACCGGCGAGTACCTTCGCCACGACGGGGAGCTCGAAGCTGCCGGGGACGCGCAGCAGCGTGGGCTCGTCGATGCCCAGCTCGTGCAGGGCCCGCAGGGCGCCGTCGACCAGTCCGTCCATGACCTTCTCGTGCCACTGGGCCGCGATCACGGCGACTCGGAGGTCTCCGCAGTTCTTCACGCTCAGTTCGGGTGCGCCCTTGCCGCTCACAGCTCTGCTCCTCGGTGGTTCGTGTGCCGGTGTTCCCGTGTGCCGGGATTCGGGTGTGTGGTTACTGGTTGCCGCAGGCGGAGGTGGTCACGGCCCCCTCCAGCCAGGGGAGGTCGTGGCCCATCCGGTCCCGCTTGGTGCGCAGGTACCGCAGATTGTGCTCGCCCGCCTCCACCGGCATCGACTCCCGGCCGGTGACCGTGATGCCGTGCCGTACGAGGGCGGCGGACTTGTCGGGGTTGTTGGTCAGCAGCCGGACGCTGCGCACGCCGAGGTCGGCGAGGATCTGGGCGCCGGCTCCGTAGTCGCGGGCGTCGGCGGGCAGGCCGAGCTCCAGGTTGGCGTCGAGGGTGTCGCGGCCGCGCTCCTGGAGCTCGTACGCGCGCAGCTTGGACAGCAGTCCGATGCCGCGGCCCTCGTGGCCGCGCAGGTAGACGACGACTCCGCGGCCCTCGGCCTTGATCCGCTCCATGGAGGCGTGCAGCTGGGGGCCGCAGTCGCAGCGCTGGGAGGCGAAGATGTCGCCCGTCAGGCACTCGGAGTGCATCCGGACCAGGACGTCCTCGGCCCCGTCGCCCGTGCCGATCTCACCGTGGACGAGGGCGACGTGCTCGACCCCGTCGACGGTGGAGCGGTAGCCGTACGCGGTGAAGTCGCCGAAGGCGGTCGGCAGGCTGACCTCGGCCTCGCGGCGCACGGTCGGCTCGGCGGAGCGGCGGTAGGCGATCAGGTCCTCGATGGAGATGATCGTCAGACCGTGCTTGCGGGCGAAGGGGATCAGCTCCGGCAGGCGCAGCATGACGCCGTCCTCGCCGGCGATCTCGACGATGGCGCCGACCGGGCGAAGGCCCGCGAGGCGGGCGAGGTCGACGGCGGCCTCGGTGTGGCCGTTGCGGACCAGCACGCCGCCGGGCTTGGCGCGCAGCGGGAAGACGTGGCCGGGGCGGACGAAGTCGGCGGGCTGGGAGACGCCGCCCGCGAGCAGCCGCAGGGTGGTGGCGCGGTCGGCGGCCGAGATGCCGGTGGTGACGCCGTGGGCGGCGGTGGCGTCGACGGAGACGGTGAAGGCCGTCTGCATGGACTCGGTGTTGTTCTGGACCATCTGGGGGAGTTCGAGCCGGTCCAGCTCGGGGCCCTCCATGGGGGCGCAGATCAGGCCGCGGCACTCGCTCATCATGAAGGCGATGATCTCGGGGGTGGCCTTCTCGGCGGCGATGACGAGGTCTCCCTCGTTCTCGCGGTCCTCGTCGTCGACGACGACGATCGGGCGGCCCGCCGCGATGTCGCGGATGGCCTGCTCGACGGGGTCGAGGCGGAAGGTCTCTTCGGGGATGTCGGGCACGGGCTTGAGGGTGGTCATGCCGTTGCTCCTTCCATGGCCGGGGCGGTGGTGGTGCGCGAGCGCTGGTACCAGTCGTAGGCGCCCCACAGCACGAGGGCGAAGTACACGACGTAGACGAGGCCGGAGAAGGCCAGGCCGTTGTTGAAGGCGAGGGGGACGCCGACCAGGTCGACGAGGAGCCAGGCGAACCAGAACTCGACGATGCCGCGGGCCTGGGCGACCATCGCGACGATGGTGCCGACGAAGATGTACGCGTCCGCCCACGGGCTCCAGGACAGGTGCGGGAAGAGCGTGAAGAGGCCGCCGACGGCGAGGGTGCCCAGCGCCGCTCCGGCGAGGAGCAGGCCGCGCTCCTTCCAGGTGGCGGTGCGCACGGCGATGGAGCCGTCCTGCGCCTGCTGCTTGCCGCGCTGCCAGGCGCGCCAGCCCCACACCGCCACGCCGATGACGAGCAGTTGCTTGCCGACGCCGCCGGAGAGGTGGGCGGAGGCGTAGGCGGCGATGAGGATCAGGCCGGACAGGAGCTGGGCGGGCCAGGTCCATAGGGAGCGGCGCCAGCCGAGGGCGAGGGCGGCCAGGCCCATCAGGTTGCCGATCATGTCGGACCAGATGACCTTCTGGCCGAAGACGGTGAACGCCTCCGTGTTGAGCCAGGTCAGGGCGCTCACCGGTCGTCCCCCGTCGCGTGCAGCGGGTTCACGCCGGCGGCCAGCAGGCGTTCGACGTACTTGGCGAGGACGTCGACTTCCAGGTTGACCGGGTCGCCGCTCTGCTTGATGCCGAGCGTGGTCAGCGCGAGGGTCGTGGGGATGAGGCTGATGGTGAACCAGTCGGCTGCGGCCTCGACCACGGTGAGGCTGACGCCGTCGACCGTGATGGAGCCCTTCTCGACGACGTACCGCGAAAGGTTCTCCGGAAGGGCGATCTTGACGATCTCCCAGTGCTCCGAGGGTGTCCGGGAGAGGATCGTGCCGGTGCCGTCCACGTGCCCCTGGACCAGGTGGCCGCCGAGCCGCCCGCCGAGCGCCATCGGGCGCTCCAGGTTGACGCGGGAGCCCTCGGTCAGGGCGCCGAGGCTGGAGCGGTTCAGGGTCTCCTGCATCACGTCGGCGGTGAACTCGCCGTCGGCGGTCTCCACGACGGTCAGGCAGACGCCGTTGACGGCGATGGAGTCGCCGTGCTTGGCGTCCTCGGTGACGAGGGGGCCGCGCAGGCGGAAGCGGGAGGCCTCCGCGAGCTGCTCGACGGCGGCGACCTCGCCCAGTTCTTCGACGATTCCGGTGAACACTTCAGTGCTCCTTGGTGGCGGGGGCGGTGACGGGGACTGCGGTGATGCGGAGATCGGGGCCGATGCGGACGGCCTCGGTGATGTCGAGGCGCAACGCACCGGAGATGTTCTTGATTCCGGCGTCGGCGAGGGCCGCGGGGCCCGCGCCGAGCAGGGCCGGGGCGAGGTAGCCGATGACGCGGTCGACGGCTCCGCCTTCGAGGAAGGCTCCGGCCAGGACGGGCCCGCCTTCCAGCAGGACGGACCGCACGCCGCGCAGGTTCAGGTGGGCGAGGAGGTCGTGCACGCCGATGCGGCCGTCGTGCAGGGGCAGCCGGAGCAGCTCGACGCCGGGCAGGTGCCGGGTGTCGGCGTCCTCGCCGACGACGAGCAGGGTGGGCGCGGCGCCGTCGAGGATGCGGGCGGTCGGCAGGACCGTGGCGCGGGTGTCGAGGGCGATCCGCAGCGGTTGCGTGGCGCCGTCGATGCCGCGTACGGCGAGGTGCGGGTCGTCGGCGCGCAGGGTGCCGCCGCCCACCAGGACGGCGTCGCTCTCGGCGCGCAGCCGGTGGACGTCGCCGCGGGACTCGGCGGAGGTGATCCAGCGGCTGCTGCCGTCCGCGGCGGCGCTGCGGCCGTCGAGGGTGGCGGCGTACTTCCAGGTGACGTGCGGCCGCCCCAGGCGTACGGAGGTCAGCCAGGCCGCGTTGCCCGCCTCGGCCTCCTCCCGCAGCAGCCCGGCCGTGGTGTCGACCCCGGCGGCGCGCAGGGTGGCGGCGCCGCCGCTGGCCTGCGGGTTCGGGTCGGGGACGGCGTAGACCACACGGGTGATCCCGGCCTCGACGAGGGCGCGGGCGCAGGGGCCGGTACGGCCGGTGTGGTTGCAGGGCTCCAGGGTGACGTACGCGGTGCCGCCCCGGGCGGCCCCGCCCGCCGCGCGCAGCGCGTGGACCTCGGCGTGCGGGCCGCCGGCCCGCTCGTGCCAGCCTTCGCCGACGACGGTGCCCGCGGCGTCGGTGACGACGCAGCCGACGACCGGGTTGGGGCTGGTGGAGCCGAGTCCGCGGGCGGCGAGTTCGACGGCTCGGCGCATGGCACGGGTGTCCGCGTCGGGTGCCGCGTGCGCTGCGTGTGTCGCCACCGGGTCCTCCTGCCTCATCGGGCACGGACTCCGGGGCCTGTCGGGATACGACAGATGAAGCGGTACAGCGCACACGGGGACGCCGAGGCCGGAAAACGGTTCGATCAGGCATATCCGCAGGGATATGCCGACGAACCGCCGACGGCGGCGTACCGGTCACTGGCCCGCCGCGCACTGCCTCCCATCCGGACTTTAACCGTCGGTCCAGGAATCTCACCTGGTCAACCGGCCGCTGGCTGCGGACGGGTCGCGGACTATAACCGCCGGTTCGGAATTACACCGACCCCGGAGTGCGCTGCTTACTGGTACTGAAGCCAGTCTGCCACGGGTGATCGGCGGCCATGCGGGTGAAGCGCTGTGGCCTGGGTCACAAGAAAGCCATTCTTGAGCGAACGTATTGCGCCACCGACACCCCACCCGTATGCCGCCCTCGCTTCCGGACGCGCTTTGGTCCAGACCTATTGACGGGTTGGTCTAGTCCTCTTAACGTTCCCCTCATCTTCCCCGGGAACAGCCCGTCAGATGTGCGCACGTCACGGGCCAACCAGAGCTGTCCTTCTGCCTGTTGCTGCCCTGTCGTGTCCTGCCATCCTCCCCTCCCCAGGAGGCACCATGCTGTCCCCCACACGTACGAGAGCGATGCTCCTGGCATCCGGCGCCGCAATCGCCGGACTGCTGCTACCGGCGCTCTCGACAACCTTCTCGCACGCTGCCTGGGGGTCCCCCCAGACGGAGTCCGGGGGAGAGAGCTGTCGCCCCGACGGGCTGTACAAGACGGCGGGTGTCGACGTCCCGTACTGCTCGGTGTACGACTCCGAAGGCCGCGAGAAGATGGGCGCCGACCACCAGCGACGCGTCATCGGCTACTTCACCGGCTGGCGCACCGGCAAGGACGGCACCCCCGCCTACCTCGCCAACAACATCCCGTGGTCCAAGGTCACCCACCTGAACTACGCCTTCGCCCACGTGGGCGGCGACAACAAGATCTCCGTCGGCGCGGGCGGCCCGAACAACGCCGCCACCGGGATGACCTGGCCGGGCGTCGCGGGTGCCGAGATGGATCCGTCCCTCCCGTACAAGGGCCACTTCAACCAGCTGACCAAGTTCAAGAAGCAGTACCCGAACGTCAAGACGCTGATCTCGGTCGGCGGCTGGGCCGAGACCGGCGGCTACTTCGGCGACGACGGCAACCGCGTCGCCTCCGGCGGCTTCTACTCGATGGCCACCAACGCAGACGGCTCGGTCAACCAGGCCGGCATCGACACGTTCGCGGACTCCTCGGTCGAGTTCATCCGCACGTACGGGTTCAACGGCGTCGACATCGACTACGAGTACCCGACCACCATGAAGGACGCGGGCAACCCGCTGGACTGGCAGCTCTCCAACGCCCGCCGGGCCGGCCTCGTCAAGGGCTACGACGCCCTGATGAAGAGCCTGCGCGAGAAGCTCGACCGGGCCGGCGCCACCGACGGCAAGCACTACCTGCTCACGGTCGCCGCACCCTCCTCCGGCTACCTCCTGCGGGGCATGGAGACCTTCCAGATGCAGAAGTACCTGGACTACGTCAACATCATGTCCTACGACCTGCACGGGGCCTGGAACGAGTTCGTCGGCCCGAATGCCTCGCTGTTCGACGACGGCAAGGACGCCGAGCTGGCCGCCGCGAACGTCTACGGCAGCTCCCAGTACGGCGGCATCGGCTACCTCAACACCGACTGGGCCTACCACTACTTCCGCGGCTCCATGCCGGCCGGCCGCATCAACATCGGCCTGCCGTACTACACCCGCGGCCACAAGAACGTGCAGGGCGGCACCGACGGCCTGTGGGGCAAAGCCCCCGCGACCACCTGCCCGGCGGGCGCGGGCCTGACCAAGTGCGGTGACGGCGCGGTCGGCATCGACAACCTGTGGCACGACAAGGACACCAACGGCGTCGAGGCGCCGGCCGGCTCCAACCCGATGTGGCACGCCAAGAACCTGGAGAAGGGGATCGTCGGCGACTACGTCACCTCGTACGGCTTCCCGGCGAACACGACGCTGACCGGCACCTACGCCCGCAAGTACGACGCGACGCTGGTCGCGCCGTGGCTGTGGAACGCGCAGAAGAAGGTCTTCCTGTCCACCGAGGACGAGCAGTCGGTGGCGGCCAAGGCCGACTACGTGGTGGACCGCGGCATCGGCGGCACCATGGTCTGGGAGATGGCAGGCGACTACGGCTGGAACGCCGCGAAGGGCCAGTACGAGATGGGCTCCACGCTCACCTCGCTGATGTACGACAAGTTCAAGGCGGCCGCCCCGTACGGCGCCAGGAAGTCGGACACCGCGCTGCCGGCGCAGGCCGTGGACGTCAAGACGGAGTTCACCGAGTTCAAGCTGGGCGACTCCAACTACCCGATCACCCCGAAGATCAAGATCACCAACAGCACCGGGACGACGCTGCCGGGCGGCACCGAGTTCCGGTTCGACTACTCGACGTCGGCCCCGAACAACGCCTCCGACCAGTCCGGCTTCGGCACGACGGTGATCAGCAGCGGCCACACCGGCAGCAACGTCGGCGGCCTGAAGGGCGACTTCCACCGGGTGTCGCTGAAGCTCCCGGCCTGGCAGACGCTGGCCCCGGGCGCCTCGGTCGACCTGGCGTTCAACTACTACCTGCCGGTCTCCACCCCCTCCAACTGGACGGTGAACATCTCCGGTACGACCTACGCGCTCGCCGGGGACCTGGCGCGCGGCGTCACGGTGGTGCAGCCGGGCAGCACCGCGCCGCCGACCACACCGCCGACCACTCCCCCGCCGACCACGCCGCCCCCGACCACCACGCCTCCGACGGGCGGTACCTGCACCGGCACGGCCTACGTGGCGGGTCAGATCTACAACAGCGGCAACGTCGTCTCCCACAAGGGCCACTACTGGAAGTCCCAGTGGTGGACGCAGAACGAGGAGCCCGGCACCACGGGCGAATGGGGCGTCTGGAAGGACCAGGGCGCCTGCTGACACCCGCCGGGTGACGTGCGCGACGTGAAGACGTGAAGACCCGGTGGCCCGGCGGCCACCGGGTCCTCGCACGTGGCCCCGGGCATGCGGACGGCCGCGCGTGCGCGCGGGCCGGAACCCGTTCGGCGGCGGCTGTCACGTTTCCGGGGGCTGTCCGGTCTTTTCTGGTGAGGACAACGTTTCCAGCGAAGGGCAGGACCCCATGAGCACCATCCTCGTCACCGGAGGCACCGGAACCCTCGGCGCGCTCGTCGTCACCCGGCTCCGGGACGCGGGCCACGAGGCCCGCGTACTGAGCCGGCACTCCCCGGACCACCCGGTCGACCTGCGGGACGGCAGCGGGCTGGCCGCGGCCATGGCGGGCGCGGAGGTCGTCGTGCACTGCGCGAGCAACACGCGCGGCGGGGGCAAGAGCGACGAGGTGGCCGCCGGACACCTGATCGAGGCGGCCCGGCGGGCGGGGACCGTCACGAACGTCGTCTACATCTCGATCGTCGGCGTGGACGTGGTCCCCTTCGGCTACTACCGGATGAAGCTGAAGGTGGAGCGGATGCTGGAGGAGTCCGGGCTGGGCGTCACGATCCTGCGCACGACCCAGTTCCACGACCTGGTGGCGCAGGTGGTGGGCATGGCGGCGAAGCTGCCGGTCGTGCCGCTGCCGAGCGGGGTCCGGGTGCAGCCGATCGCGGCCCGGGAGGTGGCGGACCGCCTGGCGGAACTGGCCGTCCCGGCCCCGGCGGGCCGCGTCCCGGACATGGGCGGCCCGGAGATCCGCACCCTGCCGGAGCTGGGCCGGATCTACCTCGCGGCGACGGGGCGCCGCCGCCGGGTGGTCCCCCTGCCGCTGTGGGGCAAGGCGTACGAGGGCTTCCGGCGCGGTGGCAACCTGGCGCCGTCCCACGCGGTCGGCAAGATCACCTTCGCCGAGTTCCTGACGGCCCGGGCGGCGAAGGCGGCTGAGGTCGGGGGCTGAGGCCATGGGCTGGGGCCGCCATGTGGAGTCTTCGGTGCGCCCGCCCGGACCCGATAAGGGATATTGGGCGAGATACCGTGACAAATGATCCACAGCATGCCCCACGCTGAGGGACGATGATCGTTTCGGTGGTGTCCATGCCGGAGGGCATCGCGCGGCGCACCCCGGTGTCGGAAGCCCGTGAGCGCCTCGCGGAAGCCCGTTTCCTGTTCGTGGACGCGGAGCTGCCCGAGGAGGCGCCGCCCGGGGAGCAGCCCGTCGCCGCGACTGCTCGGCCTGGAGGCCGACGACCTGCCGTGTGCTGACCTTCCTGACGGGGTTCTTCGGCATGAACTTCGCCTACCTGACGGACGAGACGGAGAGCAGGGCCGTCTTCTGGCTGCTCGCCGTGGGCCTCCAGGTGGTCTTCCTCGCCGGCGCGCTCTACGTACTGCACCGCACCCGCCTCTGGCGCAGGCTCCGCGACGACGAGAGCGTCGACGACGGGTAGGCGGCCCGGACGGTGCGGAGGAGGGGTCAGGGAGCGGGGAGCGGGGTTCAGGGCGCGAAGAGGTCCGCCTGGGCGGCTTCGCGGGCGGCCAGGCGGGCGCCCGTGAGGACCGCCGGGTCGCCGAGTGCGGTGGCGCGGACCTCCATCGGCACGGGGGTGAGCCCGCTCAACTCGCGGGCGACCGCGGCCGCCAGGCCGGCCCCGCCCGCGTGGCCGAGCCCGCCCGCCAGGACCAGGCATCCCGGGTCCAGGACGGCCGCGACGGCCGCCGCGCCCAGGGCGAGCCGCTGGGCCAGCACCTCCAGGAAGTCCTCGCCCGCGGCGCCCGCCACCGCCTCCTCCAGCGGCCCGGCGTACCCGTGCTCCGCGGCGAGCGCGGCCACCGCGTCCCGGCCGACCAGCGCGTGGAAGCCGCCGCCGCAGCCGGTGGCCGAGGGCAGGCCGGCGGTGCCCGGGACCGGGAGGAAGCCGATCTCGCCCGCGCCGCCGGAGGCGCCCCGGCGCAGCCGCCCGTCCAGGACGACCGCCGCGCCGACGCCTCCGCCGAGCCACAGCAGGACGAAGGAGTCCAGGTCCTGCGCGGCGCCGACGCGCTGCTCGGCGAGGGCCGCGAGGTTGGTCTCGTTCTCCACGGCCACCGTGGCCGGCAGCCGCCGCTGGAGGGCCGCCACCAGGTCCCCGTGCCAGGCCGGCAGCCCGACGGTGCTGCGCAGTTCGCCGCCGGACGGGGTGACCAGGCCCGGGGCCCCGACCACCACCGTGTGCAGCTGGTCCGCGCCGGCCTCCCGGGCGAGGGCCTCCAGCCGGGACACGGCTTCGTCGACCGCGTCCACCGGGAGCGCGGCCCGGGCCAGCGGGCGGCCCAGCAGGTCCGCCACGACCGCGGTCGCGCTGTCCGTCCGTACGTCCAGGGCGGCCAGGTACGCACGGCCGGCGACGATCCCGTACAGCCGCGCGTTGGGGCCGCGGCGCTGTTCGCCCGACTCCCCCACGACCTCGATCAGCCCGGCCCGGGTCAGCCGCTCGACGAGATCGGCGACCGAGGGGCGGGACAGGCCGGTCATCGCCTTGAGCTGAGTGGCGGTCAGCGGCCCTTCCTCCTGCAGGAGTCGCAGGGCGAGCCGGTCGTTGATGGCCCGGGCCGTGCTCGGCGACGCGGGCGACGGAGCGGCGGGGGTCAGCACCTTGGCGGGAGTCACGGCGCCCATCTTAGGTACCTCGTCGACGTTAACTATCAGGCAGGGTCCCTGATAGTTTAGTTCTCATGACAGGGGAACCCGACCTCAGCCCGGCGCGCCTGCGCCGGGCCCGCTTCGCCATCGCCGCCGTCTTCTGCGCCCACGGCGCCGTCACCGGCTCCTTCGCCACCCGCATCCCCTGGATCCAGGACCACGCCCAGCTCAGCGCGGGCGCCCTGGGCCTGGCCCTCGCCTTCCCCGCCCTGGGCGCGGCGCTCGCGATGCCGCTGGCGGGGCGGATCAACCACCGTTTCGGCGCCCGCGCCGCGCTGCGCGCACTGCTGGCACTGTGGACCCTGTCGCTGATCCTCCCGAGCCTCGCCCCGAACCTGCCCACCCTGTGCTTCGCGCTCTTCGTGTACGGGGCCACCTCCGGCATGTCGGACGTGGCGATGAACGCGCTCGGCGTGGAGACCGAGAACCGGCTGGGCCGCTCGATCATGTCCTCGCTGCACGGAATGTGGAGCACGGGCGCGCTGCTCGGTTCGGCCGCCGGAGCCGTCGCCGCCCAGGCGGGGGCGGGCGCCCAGCTGCACCACCTGATCGCCGCGCTGACCCTCACCGCGGCCGGGCTGATCGCCGTACGCGGGGTGCTGGACCTGAGGAGCGATCAGGAGGCGCAGGCCCCGGCGCACTTCGCGCTGCCGCCGAAGTCCGCGCTGTTCATCGGGGCGATCGGCTTCTGCGCGGTCTTCGCGGAGGGCGCGAGCCTGGACTGGTCGGCGGTCTACCTGCGGGACGTCCTGCACACGGACGCCGGCCTGGCGGCGGCCTCCACCACCGCCTTCGCGCTCACCATGGCCGTCACCCGGCTCGCCGGGGACCGGGTGGTGGACCGGTTCGGGGCGGTGCGCACCGTCCGGGCCGGCGGAGTGGCGGCCACCGCGGGCGGGCTGCTCGTCGTGACGGCCGGCCATCCCGCGGCGGCGCTGGCCGGCTTCGGGCTGATCGGGCTCGGCATCGCGGTGGTGGTGCCGCTGGCCTTCGCGGCGGCGGCGCGCAGCGGTCCGGCCCCGGCCCAGGCCATCGCGGGTGTCGCGACGATCACGTACACATCGGGACTGATCGCCCCGTCGGCGATCGGGGCGGTGGCGGACGCGACCTCGCTCGTGGTCTCCTTCGGACTGGTCACCCTGCTGGCGTTCGCGCTGGTCGCGGGGGCCGCCGTACTGCGGCAGAAGCCGGCCGCACCCCGGACCTCCGATACCAATCGGGACGAACCCGCTGGAATCCGCCCGTAATATATCGCTGGCCGCCTCGCGGCCCGGAAGCTCGGCCAGCGGCGGAACGGAAGTGGTGGAACATGGGCCTCGGCGTGCGCTGGACCCTGCACGGAGACGGGCGGACCCCCGCCCCCGGCGCGGTGGTCCGGCCGGACGAGCGGCTTTCGTGGCCGCGGACCGCGGGGCTCGGCGCCCAGCACGTCGTCGCGATGTTCGGGGCGAGTTTCGTCGCGCCGGTACTGATGGGCCTGGACCCGAACCTGGCCATCATGATGTCCGGCGTCGCGACGGTGATCTTCCTGCTGGCGACGCGCGGCCGAATCCCCTCGTACCTGGGCTGCTCCCTCTCCTTCGTCGGTGTCGCGGCGGCGATCCGTGCCTCGGGCGGCGACAGCGCGGTCGTGACCGGCTCCGTCTTCGTCGTGGGCGCGGCGCTGTTCCTGGCGGGCCTCGCCGTGCAGCGCTTCGGGGCGCGGATCATCCACGCGACGATGCCGCCGGTGGTGACGGGCGCGGTGGTGATGCTGATCGGCTTCAACCTGGCGCCGGTGACGGCTTCGACGTACTGGCCGCAGGACCAGTGGACGGCGCTGCTGACCATGCTGGTCACGGGGCTCGCCCTGGTCTGCCTGCGCGGGTTCTGGTCGCGGATCGCGATCTTCCTGGGACTGGTCTTCGGGTACGGGCTCTCCTGGATCCTCGACCGCGTCCTGGGCAAGATCCACTCCACGGTGGGCGGCGGCGAGGCCGTGGACCACTGGCGCCTGGACCTCTCCGGGGTCGGCACGGCCGACTGGATCGGGCTGCCGTCCTTCCACGCTCCGCAGTTCGAGTGGTCGGCGATCCTGATCGCCCTGCCCGTGGTGATCGCGCTGATCGCCGAGAACGCCGGTCACGTCAAGGCCGTCGGGGAGATGACCGGCGACCCGCTGGACGACGAGCTCGGCACCGCCATCGCGGCCGACGGCGCCGCGTCCATGCTGTCCACGGCGGTCGGCGGGCCGCCGAACACGACGTACTCCGAGAACATCGGCGTCATGGCGGCCACCCGGGTCTACTCCACGGCGGCGTACTGGGCGGCGGCCGGGTTCGCGCTGCTCTTCGGCCTGTGCCCCAAGTTCGGGGCGGTCGTCGCCGCGATCCCCGGCGGGGTGCTGGGCGGCATCACCGTCATCCTGTACGGCATGATCGGCCTGCTCGGCGCCCAGATCTGGATGAGCGGCCGGGTGGATCTGCGCAATCCGCTGAACCTGGTGCCTGCCGCGGCGGGCATCATCATCGGCGTCGGCGGGGTGAAGATGCAGATCACCGACAGCTTCGAACTGGGCGGTATCGCGCTGGGCACGATCGTGGTGATCACCGGCTACCACACGCTGCGGTACTTCGCCCCGGCACACATGAAGGAGCAGGAGCCCCTGCTCGACGAGGGCACCTCCGCCTACGATGATCAGGACGGCCCGGACACGCCGCGTTGACGCGGTTTCGCCCGAACCGGCGAAGCGTACGGCCAAGTTCCCCGGATCCGGCCCGGCGCCTGCGACCCTGCCTCCCATGGAAGCGGTGCTGGCGCGGATGCGCGCCCTGGACGAGCGGCTCCCGCCGCAGGACGGTGTCGCCGTCTTCAACCGGGTCTACCTGACGGTGACGCAGACCCTGCACCGGCGGATCGAACACGGCGGGTTCCCGGCGCCGCGGCGGGCACAGACCCTCAGTGTGCGGTTCGCGGAGCGGTACCTGGCGGCGGTGGAGGCGGACCGGGCTCCGGCCTGCTGGCGGCCGCTGCTCCAGTACCGGCGCCACCCCGGGATCCGGCCGCTCCAGCACGCGCTGGCCGGGATCAACGCGCACATCGGCCACGACCTGGCGGTGGCGGTCGTGTCCACCTGCCGCGCCCTGGACTGCGAACCGGCCGCCCTCGAAGCCGATTTCGACCGGGTCGGCGACATCCTGGTCGCCCTGGAGGAGCACATCCGGGAAGAGCTGATGCCGGGCCCGGACCTCCTGGAGATCGCCGACCCGCTCACCCACCTGGTCGGCTCGTGGAGCCTGGAGCGCGCCCGCGCCGGTGCCTGGGCGGCGGCCCGCCTGCTGTGGACGCTGCGCCGCTCCCCCGACCTGGCCGAGGAGTTCCGGGAGTCCCTCGACGCGGGCGTCGGCCTGGTCGGCCGCTGCCTGCTGACCCCGGGCCGGCTCAGCCGCCTGTGACGGCGAACGGACCGCTGCCGCCGAAGGCCAGTTCCGCGAAGCGTTCGCCGATGCGGCGATGACCGGCCGGGTCCGGGTGGAGCCTGTCGGGCAGGGGCAGTTCGGCGAAGTCCGCTTCGCCGTAGAGGGCGCGGCCGTCGAGGTGGTGCAGGTTCGGGTCGTCGGCCGCCCGCTGCGCGGTGACGCGCGCCAGTTCGTCGCGGATGACGCCGAGCGTCAGCCGCCCGGCGGCCCGGTCCGCCGGGTCGCCGAGCGCCCGGAAGCGCAGCTCCCCGCCCTCGAAGTCCGGCCCGGTGGGACCCGGGGTGTCCTCGTGGATGGGACACAGCACGGGAGAGACGACCAGCAGCGGGGTGGTGGAGTGCCCCTCGCGGACGGTGTCGAGGAATCCGTGCACGGCCGGGACGAAGGCGCGTAGGCGCATCAGGTCGTGGTTGACCAGATTGATGCCGATCTTGAGGCTGATCAGGTCCGCGGGAGTGTCCCGGATGGCGCGCGCGGTGAAGGGGTCGAGCAGGGCGTTGCCGCCGAATCCCAGATTGACCAGCTCCACGCCGCCCAGGGCGGCAGCGAGCGCGGGCCAGGTGCCGGTCGGGTCGGCGGCGAAGGAGCCGTGGCTGATGGAGCTGCCGTGGTGCAGCCACACCCTGCGGCCGCGGTCGGGGAGGGCCTCGACCGGGGCGTCGGTGCGCAGGGCGATGAGCTCGGTGACCTCCGTATGGGGCAGCCAGATCTCGATGTCCTTCATCCCGGCGGGGAGCCCGGTGAACCGGACGGTGCCGGGCGGGCCGGGCCGCAGGACCGCGGACCCGGTGGCCATGTCGACGACGCTCACGTTGCCGCCCGCCACGCTGCCCCGGCCGGCCGGGCGGCCGTCGACGAGCAGCTCGTACACACCGTCCGGGCGGGCCGGGGCGCCCTGGTAGACCACCTTGGTGGGGAGCGCGTCCAGCTCGACGGCGCTGGCCCCGGTCCGGAAGGCGAGGCGCACCCCGGAGGGCTGGGCCTCGACCGCGGCCAGGTTCGCGTCGGGGAACTGCCCGCGCGCGCGGGCGGGCAGCCGGTGCGGGAGCACGCCGTGCGCGGTGCGTTCCACGTCGAGGGCGCCGCGCAGCAGGTGCGCCTCGACGGCGGTGGTGATCCATCGGGCCGTGCCGGCCTGGTCGGAAGGGGCGTTCATGCCCCCACCCTGCCGACCCCGGGCCCGCCCCGCACCCGCTTTACGCGGGCGGGCGCTCACGCCGGGCATGAGCGGGCATGAGTACGGGCCGCCGCCGCGATGTTTGCGCGGGGGCGGCCCGTGGTCACGGGGTCCGGGGCGTGGGTGTCACCGCCGGAGTCCGGGAGGGGGAGGTCAGTCCTCCGGGAGTTCGACCGGGGCGATGTCGTCGTAGACGTCGCCCGGGCCCGGGTTGGTGGAGTCGGTCGTGCCGCCCAGGTGGTGCATGACGCCCCAGACCGCGTTCAAGGCGGTCTGGACGGCGCCCTCGGCCCAGCCTGCCGTCCAGGAGATGTCGTCGCCCGCGAGGAAGATGCCGCGCTTGTCCTCGGGGAGGCGGTCCTGCATGAAGTGGGTGAACAGGCGTCGCTGGTAGCGGTAGTGGCCGGGGAGGTTGGCCTTGAACGCGCCCATGAAGTAGGGCTCGTTCTCCCAGGACACGGTCACCGGGTTGCCGATGATGTGGCGGCGGATGTCGACCTTCGGGTAGATCTCGCCGAGGGACTTCAGCATGACCTCCATCCGCTCGCTCGCGGACAGCGGCAGCCACTTCAGGCTGTCGTCGCACCAGGTGTACGAGAGGCAGATGACGGCGGGCTTGTCCGGGCCGTTGTCCAGGAGGTACGTACCGCGCGTCATGCGGTCCGTGAGGGTCATCGACATGACGTCGCGACCGGTCTCCTCGTCCTTGTCCAGCCAGAACGGCCGGTCCACCGGAATGAAGAGCTTCGAGCTCTCCATGTAGTGGGTGCGCTCCATCGCGGTCCAGTGGTCGATCGGGAACAGCGAGTCGTCGCAGGCGATCTTGGACAGCAGCATCCAGGACTGCGCCGTGAAGATCGCGGCGCGGTACGTACGGATGTCGCCCGAGGAGTCGGTGACGGTGATGCGGTTGCCGGCCGTGCGGTGCAGGCGGGTCACCGCGGGGCGCGGGGTGCCCTCGTGCAGGGAGGACAGCGAGGTGCCCTGCGCCCAGTGGACGATCTTCTCGGGCTCGCGCTCCCACAGGCGCATCGGGAGCTGCTGCGAGCCGCCCACGATGCCGCGGTGGTGGTCGTCCGCCTCGGTGTAGACGACTCGGAGGATCTCCAGGATGGAGTTCGGGAAGTCGGTGTCCCAGCCGCCGGTGCCGAAGCCGACCTGGCCGAAGATCTCGCGCTTGCGGAAGGACTGGAAGGCCTCGGACTTGCAGAGGAAGCCGTAGAAGGTCTCGTCGTCGAGCTTCTCGACGAGCTTGGCCCAGATCTCGCGGATGCGCGGGACGTCCCGCTCGCGCATCGCGGTGTTCATGTCGGAGAAGTCGGCGCCCTCGTCGAGGCAGGCGTTCCACGCTTCGGCGACATCGCGGTAGATCTGCGGGAGGTCGGCGATGGTCTCGGCGTAGTGGGTCTCGCCCTTGAGGTCCACGACCGTCGAGGGGGTGGCCTCGGCGAGCGGGTTCGGGAAGGGCTCGGTGACCAGGCCGACGAGGTCGATGTAGTGCTGCAGGGCCGTGGAGGACGGCGGGAAGCGCATGGCGCCCATCTCCGCGGTCAGGCCCTCGGTGCCGGCGCCCTCGAAGCCGACGGTGCGCAGCCGGCCGCCGATCTGGTCCGCCTCGTAGACGACGGGCTTGAGGCCCATCTTCATCAGCTCGTAGGCCGAGATGATGCCGGACAGGCCGCCACCGATGACGGCGACCTCGGTGCCGTGCTCGGTCGCCGGTATCTGGCCGAGGCCCGCCGGGTGGGCGAGGAAGTCGTCGTACGCGTACGGGAAGTCCGGCCCGAACATGGTGATCGGGGGCTGTCCGTCGCTGTGCGGGACGGCGGTGGTGGGCACCGTGGACGTCATGGGGTACGACTCCTTGCGGGGGTGGGGCAGGGGGAGGGCGCTGGCGGGACTCAGACGAGGGAGGCGTAGAGCCCGGGGCGGCGGTCGCGCAGGTACGGATTGTTCTCGCGCGAGGCGGCCAGCAGCTCGGGATCGGCCTCGCCGAACACCAGCTCCTCGCCGCGGCCGGCCCGGGTCCGGGTGACCCCGTCGGGGCTCGCCAGGCAGCTGAGTCCGACGAACTCGAACTCGCCTTCCGGGCCGGTGCGGTTGACGTACGCGATGTACATCTGGTTCTCGAAGGCCCGTACGGGGACGAGCTGTTCGGCGACGAACTGGAACGGGTGCATCTGCGCGGTCGGCACCAGCAGGAAGTCGGTGCCGGCGAGCGCGTGCGCCCGGACGTTCTCGGGGAACTCCACGTCGTAGCAGATCATGATGCCGATGCGGAGGCCGTTCAGGTCCGCCTGGACGACGGGGGTGTCGCCGGGGGTGAAGGCTTCCTGCTCGAAGCAGCCGAAGAGGTGGGTCTTGCGGTAGTTCGCGAGCCGGGCGCCGTCCGGGCCGACGAGCTGCGCCGCGTTGTACACGGTGTCGCCGTCCCGCTCGGGGTAGCCGTAGAGGACCGCGATCCCGTGACGGCGGGCGATGCCGCCGATGACGTGGGCGGACTCGCCGTCGGCGGGCTCGGCGAGACCGGCGACGTCCTCGACCGCGAGGGCGTAGCCGGTCAGGAACATCTCCGAGGTCACGAGGAGCCCGGCCCCGCCCTGTGCGGCGCGCGCGGCGGCCTCGTCGAGCGCCTTGAGGTTCTCGGCGGTGTCGCCGAGCCGTCCGGAGCTCTGGAGGAGGGCGGTGCGCAGCGGGGGCATGGACTACCTCTGTGGCAGGAGGGGTGGGGTCCTTAGACGGTACGTTCGCGCGTTCGACCCGGACAAGCCGTGACCGTTGCGCTGCGCGCATCGATTCGTTGCGTGTTCCACCACTTGCCCGGAGATTCGTTGCGCGGCGTTCCGCGGGGGCCCTGCGGGCCTGGTGAGAGCCCCCGCGATCCCTCTCAGGAGCCCGTGCGGAAGGCCGGGTGCGAGGCCAGGAAACGGAGATCGTCGAGGATGTCGGGGGCGTGGTCGGAGACCACCCGGCCGCTCCAGGTGTCGACGAGGGCGGGGACGGTCCGGGTGCCGTCGAAGTGGTGGCCCGCCGCCTCGTACGCGAGGCGCAGCTCGGTGTGCCCGGGCGCTGCGGTGTCGTCGCCGAGGACGGTGGCGCCGACGGAGTCCTCGATGCCCAGCAGGGCGAGGGCACCCGTCACCTGCCGGGAGCGCGGACAGTCGGCGGAGAGGTACAGGCGGTAGCGGTGCGGGACGGGGGAGAAACCGGTCCCGATGCGGCCGCGGAGGGCGGGCGCCGGACCGGTTCGGGGCAGGACGGTGTACGACATGGCTCTCCTGGGGCGGGGCGCGCGGAAGTGGCCTGAGCGGGGCGGTGCTCCCGGCGGCGCGGGGCGCGGGCCGGGTCGCCCGTGTGGGTCCGAAAGAGGCTCAGCCTCGCGCGGTGAATGCGCTGCACACCCGCAGGAGGTCGATGTGCAGGCGCCGGGTCAGCCACCAGCGGCGGAGGGTCCCTGTGTCCACCGGTCCCGCCCCCGTCCCGTCCTCGCGAGGCCCGTCCCGCGGTCGTTAGGCTTCCCGGGGCGGGCGCCGGCCGTCGCGGCCGTCCCCCGCAGTCTCGTGGCGGCACATGGGGCCGTCAAGAAGGCGGTGACGGCCGGTTTCGCCGCCGCACCGACGGAAAGGGAGTTCCGCACCGATGTCCCCCGAGGTACCCGACGTACTCGACAACCCGGTCTGGGCCGCGCTGACCGGACCGCACCGCACCTTCGCCGAGCACGGGCCCGCGGGCCTGGCCGCCCGCTACGCGCAGGACGCGAGCCCGTTCGCGGCGCTCGCCGACCCGCGGGACCCCCGCGCGTGGGCGGATCTTGCGGCGCTGGCCGGCCCCGGTGAGGGGGTCTGGGTGACCGGGCTGCTGACCCCGCCGCCGGGCTGGGAGACCGTGGCGGCGATTCCCGGCGTACAGCTGGACGGCCGGGGGGTACGGGCCGAGGCCGCGCCCGAGGCGGCCGCGCTGGGGCCGGGCGACGTGCCGGAGATGCTGGAGCTGGTCGAGCTGACCAGGCCGGGCCCGTTCATGGACCGGACCGTCGAACTGGGCACGTACCTCGGGATCCGGCACGAGGGGCGGCTCGTCGCGATGGCCGGGGAGCGGATGCGGCCGACGGGCTGGTCGGAGATCAGCGCGGTGTGCACGCACCCGGACCACCGGGGCCGGGGCCTGGCGGGCCGGCTGATACGGGCGGTCGCAGCCGCGGTACGCGAGCGCGGGGACAGCCCGTTCCTGCACGCGGCGGCGGAGAACACGGGGGCGGTGCGGCTCTACGAGTCGATGGGGTTCACCCTGCGGCGCCGGCCGGACTTCCTGGGGCTCCGTACGCCGGCCAAGGAGGCGTGACCCACGGGCCGTCGGCCACGGCGGGGTTTCGCGGGGCGTCCAGCGGTCAGACGCGGGACAACCCACGGAAAGGAACTGCCATGACCGACGTCTCACGCCTGCCCGGCGCCGCGCACCACTTCTGGCAGTGGCAGTCCCGGGCGGCCTGCCGCGATCTGGGCTCCGGCCGCTTCTTCCATCCCGCCGGAGAACGCGGCGAGGACCGGGAGGAGCGGGACGCCGCCGCCAAACGGGTCTGCGCGGGGTGCCCGGTGCGGGCCGCCTGCCTCGATCACGCGCTGCGCACCCGTGAGCCGTTCGGCGTCTGGGGCGGGCTCACGGAGGAGGAACGGCACGCCCGGCTCGCCGGGGTGGAGCCGGCTCTGCGGGCCTGAGCGGCGGCGGGGACGTGCCCTACTTCCCCGAGGCCGCTTGGCCGTGCGGGCCTGTCTACGCGGGCCTGGCTAGGCGGGCGCGCCCGAGGTGAAGCGGCGCAGGAGCGGGGAGAGGACCAGGACGGACTTGGTGCGTTCCACGAAGGGTTCGCCCGCGATGCGTTCCAGTACCCGCTCGAAGTGCCGCATGTCGGAGGCGAAGACCTGGACGAGGGCGTCCGCGTCGCCGGTGACGGTCGACGCGGACACCACCTCGGGGTACCGCTCCAGACCTCGCCGGATGTCGTCCGGCGAGGTGTTGTGGCGACAGTAGATCTCGATGAAGCCCTCGGTCTCCCAGCCCATCGCGGCGGGGTCCACGCGGACCGTGAAGCCGGTGATGGCGCCTTCGGCCCGCAGCCGGTCCACGCGCCGCTTCACGGCGGGGGCGGAGAGACCGACCTCGGAGCCGATGTCCGCGTAGGAGCGGCGGGCGTCCTCGGCCAGGGCGTGCACGATGCGTTCGTCGAGATCGTTCAGTCGCACTGCGGGTGGATCACTTCTCTGCTGTGGCCAGTGTGGAGCGGCGAATGCCGTACAGGAAGTAGACCACGAGGCCGACGGCCATCCAGACACCGAAGGCGACCCAGGTCGCGCCCGGCAGGCTGTACATCATGTAGGCGCAGGCGATGAAGCCGAGGATCGGCGGGACCGGGTACCACGCCACCTTGAAGGTGCGCGGCATGTCGGGCTTGGTGCGGCGCAGGATGACGACGGCGACGTTGACCAGGGCGAAGGCGAAGAGCGTACCGATGCTGGTCGCGTTGGCGAGCTCACCCAGGGGGATGAACGCGGCGAGGGCGCCGCAGAAGATGGAGACGATCACGACGTTGGCGCGCGGGGCGCCGGTCTTCTCGTCGACCTTGGCGAAGACCTTGGGGACCAGGCCGTCGCGGGACATCGCGAAGAGGATGCGGGTCTGGCCGTAGAGGACGGCGAAGACGACGGAGGCGATGGCGACCACGGCGCCGGCGGCGAGGACGACGCCCCAGACGCTGGTACCGGTCACGTTGGTCATGATCTGGGCCAGGGCGGCCTCGGTGCCCTCGAAGTCCTGCCACGGCATGGCGCCGACGGCGACGAAGGCGACGAGGACGTACAGGACGGTGACGATGCCCAGCGAGAGCATGATCGCGCGGGGCAGGTCCTTCTTCGGGTTCTTGGCTTCCTCACCGGCGGTGGAGGCGGCGTCGAAGCCGATGTACGAGAAGAAGAGCGTGGAGGCGGCGGCGCTGATGCCGGTGACGCCGAGCGGGGCGAGCGGGGCGTAGTTGCCGGACTTGATGCCCATGACGCCGATGCCGATGAAGAGCACCAGCGTGACGATCTTCACCGCGACCATGATCGAGTTGATCATGGCGCTCTCCTTGGCGCCGCGCATCAGGAAGACCATGGCGAGCAGGACCACGACCAGCGAGGGCAGGTTGATCCAGCCTCCCTCGCCGAGCGGGGCGCCGAGCTTCTCCGGGATGGTGATGCCTATGGTCCCGTCGAGGAGCTCGTTGAGGTACTGGCCCCAGCCGACGGCGACGGCCGCCACGGAGACGGCGTACTCCAGGACCAGGCACCAGCCGCAGATCCAGGCGATGAACTCGCCCATGGTCGCGTAGGAGTACGAGTACGAGGAGCCGGAGACCGGCACGGATCCGGCCAGCTCCGCGTAGGAGAGGGCCGAGAACAGCGCGGTCAGGCCCGCGATGATGAAGGAGATCGTCACGGCCGGGCCGGCCTTGGGGGCGGCCTCGCCGAGGACGACGAAGATGCCGGTGCCCAGGGTGGCGCCGATGCTGATCATCGTCAGCTGCCACATGGTGAGCGAGCGGCGCAGCGTGCCGCCCTCACCCTGGCCGCCCTCGGCGACCAGCTGCTCGACCGGCTTGCGGCGCAGCAAAGGATGGGCAGGCTTGCGGGGCTCGGAGGTGAGCGGTGGCGCCTGGCCGGTTTCGAGCACGGGGGGACTCCTTTGACACTGCGGGTGGGGATAAGGCGTCGACCGCAGCGGTCCTGAGCAGGAGCAGGCGCGCGGAAAGCGCGCCTGGGCATGGGGGACCGCCGAGCAGGCGGTCCGCGCCACTCCACGTACAGCGAGTGAGCCTACGAGCTGAGGGATAGCGCCCGTAATGCACCATCCTTGCACATTGGCGAATGATCGTTGCGCGGATCTGTCCCGGATGGCCCTTTGTTGCGCACGGATGATCGATCACTGCGCGGTAACGCTCCGCTTCCTTTTCTTGACAGTTCATCAGATCTGCCGCAGCGTGCCGCCGGGGCCGGGCGGCCCCACTGGTCCGCCCGCCGGCGGTCGATCCGGGCTCCGGCGGGGTACGGGTGAACCCGGCGGCCCGGGAGCGGGGCGGGGGCGCGGCGCCCGGCCGCGGATCCCGCACCCGGCGAACGGAGGAGACGCGTGAGAGGACCGAGCGGCGCCGACGAGGAGTGGCAGGACCCCGGACCCTTCCTGCGCGGAGTGGCCTGGCTGGACAAGGGGCGCCCGGTACGGGCCGACCCGGCCGACACCATGCGGCTGCCCTGGGACACCGGCGAGCGGGCCACCCTGCCCATAGGCGTCCGGCTGGAGTTCACCACCGAGACGGCGCGGGCGGTGGAGATCCGCTACCGGGCCACGGTTCCCGGTCCCACCGACGCCCTGCGCGACCTCTCGCACGGCTTCGCCCTGTGGGACCGGCACGGGGTGGTCCGCGAGGTGTTCACCGAACCGGCCGGCGAAGCCGTCGTACGGATCGAACTGCCCGGCGGTGCCGGCCCGTTCACCATCCACCCGCCCGAGACCCAGTCCCCGCTGATCCTCGGCCTGCGCGGAATGGGCGGCCCGCTCGCCCCGCCGCCGCCCGCCCCGCGCTGGATCGTGCACGGCGACTCCATCACCGAGGGCTGGTGGTCCACCCGCCCCGCCCACGGCTGGCCCGCGGTCACCGGCCGGGCGCTGGGCTGGGACACCGTGAACCTCGGCTACGCGGGCGCCGCCCGCGGGGAGCTCGCCACCGCCGAACAGCTCGCCGCCCTGCCCGCCGACGTCATCACCCTCGCCTTCGGCACCAACTGCTGGTCCCGGGTGCCCTTTTCCGCCCCGCTGCTCTACGAGACCACCCGCGCCTTCCTCGACCTGGTCCGCCAGGGGCACCCGCGGACCCCGATCCTGCTGGTCTCCCCCGTCCTTCGGCCCGACGCCGAGCGCACCCCGAACAAACTGGGCGCCACCCTGGGCGCCCTGCGCGACGCGATGGAGCGCGCCACGCGGGACCGGATGGCCGCCGGGGACGGCCGCCTCGCCGTGCTCCCGGGCCGTGACCTGCTCGGTCCCGAGCACCTGGCGGACGGACTCCACCCCAACGACGCCGGACACCAGGTACTCGGCCTCGCTGTGGCCACGGCTCTGCGGCGGACCGGGTTCGGTACCGGGTGAGTGAAACAGCCCACACGAATCCGCTTGAACAGATCGACCCCGACAGGGCGTGTCCTTCGCACAGTTGCCGACGCACCGGAGACGGGCGACGGACACGGAGACACCACACGTGGGAGAGATCAAGATGGGCATCAAGCGCGGAACCACCCTGGCCGCCGTGGCAGTCGTCGTCACCCTCACGGCGACAGCCTGCGACGGCGGGTACGAGTCCAAGGCCGGCGACGCGAAGCCGGCCGGGGCCGCGGCCGCGGCCCCGGCCTCCGGAGCCGGCGGCTACGGCTCCGACTACGGCGCGGGGGACGCCGCCGGAGCGGGAGATGCCGCCGGAGCGGGCACCAAGGCCGCCGGGCAGCTGGCGATCGCCCAGAACGAGGAGCTCGGCTCCGTCCTCGCCGACAGCGCCGGATTCACCCTCTACCGCTTCGACAAGGACACCGCCAAGCCGCCGAAGTCCAACTGCGAAGGGGACTGCGCGAAGACCTGGCCGGTGGTCGCGGCCGGCGACGCCACCGCCGCCGCGGGCATGGACGCGTCGGTGCTCGGCGAGGTGGTTCGCAGCGACGGCAGCAAGCAGCTGACCGTGGGGGGCTGGCCGGTGTACCGCTACAGCAAGGACACCAAGGCGGGCGAGACCAACGGGCAGGGCGTCGGCGGGACCTGGTTCGCGCTTGCGCCCGACGGGAAGAAGGCCGCGAAGCAGGCGACTGCCGCACCGGCTGCCCCGGCAGGTGCGGGCGAGGCCTCGGGCGCCCTGACCGTGGCCAAGGACCCCAAGCTCGGCGAGCACATCGTCGACGGCAACGGGATGACCGTCTACCGGTTCAAGAAGGACACCGCCTGGCCGATGGCCTCCAACTGCACCGGTGACTGCGTGGCCAAGTGGCCGGTGGTGCCCCCGGTGGACAAGGCCAACGCCAAGGGCATCGTGGAGAAGGGCTACTCCGTGCTGGACCGCCCCGACGGCAAGAAGCAGCAGGCGATCGACTGCTGGCCCGTCTACACCTTCTCCGGCGACAAGAAGGCCGGCGACATCAACGGGCAGGGCGTCGGCGGCACCTGGTACGCGGTCTCCCCCGACGGCAAGCTGATCACCACCTCCTGACCGCCACCCCTTCCCCCACTCACGAACCGCGCGGCCCCCTGCCCCCCCCCCCCGGCAGGCGGGCCGCGCACCGTTCCGCCCCGGCGCCGTCGTCCATAGACTCCACCGCATGCTGCGCGTACTGGCCGTCGACGACGAGAAGCCGCTCCTGGAGGAGCTCCTCTACCTGTTGCGCTCCGATCCCCGGGTGCGCAGCGCGGAGGGGGCCTCGGACGCGACCGAGGCGCTGCGCCGGATCACCCGGGCGCTGGAGACCGGCCCGGACGGGGCCGACGCCATCGACGTGGTCTTCCTCGACATCCACATGGCCGGGCTGACCGGGCTGGACATCGCCCGGCTGCTGGCCGGGTTCGCGCGGCCGCCGCTGATCGTGTTCGTCACCGCCCACGAGGGGTTCGCCGTGCAGGCCTTCGACCTCAAGGCCGTGGACTACGTACTCAAGCCCGTACGACCGGAGCGGCTGGCCGAGGCCGTGCGGCGGGCGTGCGCGCAGCTGGGCCGGGCCGGAGAGGCTCCGGCGGCCGCCGGACAGTGGGTGCCGGCCGGTCCGCCCGCCGCCGCCGTTCCCGCCTCACCGGCCCCGTCGGCCCTGCCGGCCGTGCCGGTGCCGCGCCGCCCGGCGGCCGAGGTCACCGTCGCCGACCGCGCGCCGGAGCAGATCGCCGTCGAACTGGGCGGGGTCACCCGGTTCGTGGCGATCGCCGACATCGCCTACGTCGAGGCCCAGGGCGACTACGCCCGGCTGCACACCGACGAGGGCAGCCATCTGGTCCGGATCCCGCTGTCCACGCTGGAGGAGCGGTGGGCGGCGCGCGGGTTCGTCCGGATCCACCGCCGTCATCTGGTGGCCCTGGCCCGGATCGACGAGCTGAGGCTGGACGCGGGCACCACCAGCGTCCGGGTGGGCTCGGCGGAGCTCCAGGTGAGCCGCAGGCACGCGCGGGAGCTGCGGGACCTCCTGATGCGCCAGGCGACCGGCTGAGCCGGCCGGCGTGCCCGCGCCCGACCGTCGGCCGGGCGACGGCGACCGTCCGGCGGCGCGGCAGCGCCGTTCGTCGCACGCCGAGGGGCGTACGGCGATCCGCCGGAACCGTCGGCCGCACCGGCCCGGTGAACGGCCCTCCGGGGTCACCGCCCCCGCGTATCGTGGATCTTCCGGCGCGGGAGGAGCGAGATGTCCGAAATCCAGGCGCTGCTCGACGCCCTCACCGGACTGCCCCGCACCCGGCCCACCGGGCCCGACGAGGCCGAGGCACTGCTGGCCCGGCTGCGCAGCGCGGCCGCCCGCTGGGCCGACATCCTGTACGAGGCCGGCGAGGGCGTCCGCGACCAGGTGCCGCCCCGCGCGGAGGCGGCGCTGACGCTGGCCTTCCGCCGCGCCGAGGAGTCGTACGTGGAGCTGGAGATCGCCCTGCGCGACTGCGCGGAACACCGCGACCCGGTGATCTGAGCCGCGGGGCCCCACCCGGTCCGAATCGTGCCTGTTGCCCTGTCAGGGGGCGTGCGTAGACTCCCGTCACCCTCCCCCTCGCGTCGCCGGGGGACCGCACCCCCTGCCGAAGGACCGCCCGGTGAACCAGACGTACGCGCTGACCGCGGTCACCGTCGTCGTACTGGTCACGGTCCTGGTCGGCGCCCTGGGGCTGCGGATATCCCGGACCACCTCCGACTTCTACGTCGCCTCGCGCACGGTCGGGCCCCGCCTGAACGCGGCGGCCATCAGCGGGGAGTACCTCTCCGCCGCGTCCTTCCTCGGGGTGGCCGGGCTGGTGCTGCTCCAGGGTCCGCAGATGCTCTGGTATCCGGTGGGCTACACCGCCGGGTACCTGGTGCTGCTCGTGCTGGTGGCGGCCCCGCTGCGCCGATCGGGCGCGTACACGCTGCCGGACTTCGCCGAGGCCCGGCTCGAGTCCCAGGCGGTGCGCCGGATCGCGGTGCTCTTCGTCATCGGGGTCGGCTGGCTGTACCTGCTGCCGCAGCTGCAGGGCGCGGGGCTGACCCTGGCGATCCTGACCGGAGCCCCGCACTGGGTGGGCGGGGTGGTCGTCGCCGTCGTGGTGAGCGCCGCCGTGGCCGCCGGCGGGATGCGCAGCATCACCTTCGTGCAGGCCTTCCAGTACTGGCTCAAGCTCACCGCCCTGCTGGTCCCGGCCTTCTTCCTGGTCGCCGCGTGGGCCGGGGACGGTGCGCCGCGGGCCTCCTTCGACGCCCCGGCCGTCTTCCGCGAGCACACCGCCGTCACGCTGGCCGAGGACGTACGGCTGTCGGTGGAGGCGCCGCTCACGGTGACGGTGACCGGGCAGGTGGACGGGCGGACGTACGAGGCCGCCCCGGTGACCCTGGCCGCCGGACAGCACTCCGTACGGGCCCGCGCGCGGCTGGAGTTCAGCCCGGACACGCCCGTCCCCGACACCCGGGCGGAGGCGGGCCTCGGGGTGTCCAGCTGGTCGGAGCCGCTGTCCGGGGACCGCCGGGAGTACCGGCTGTACGCGACGTACGGGCTGATCCTGGCCACCTTCCTCGGCACGATGGGCCTGCCGCACGTCGCGGTGCGCTTCTACACCAGCCCCAACGGGCGGGCCGCGCGCCGCACCACGCTGGTCGTGCTCGGGCTGGTCGGGGTCTTCTACCTGCTGCCGCCGGTGTACGGGGCGCTGGGCCGGATCTACGCACCCGAGCTGGCCCTCACCGGCGACGCGGACGCGGCGGTGCTGGTGCTGCCCGAGCGGATGCTGGGCGGGCCGCTCGGGGACCTGCTGGGGGCGCTGCTGGCCGGGGGCGCCTTCGCGGCCTTCCTGTCGACGGCCTCGGGGCTGACCATGGCGGTGGCCGGGGTGCTGCACCAGGACCTGCTGCCGGCCCGCGGGGTGCGCAGCTTCCGCTTCGCGGTGCTGCTGGCGATCCTGGTGCCGCTGGGCGGGAGCGTTCTGGCGCGCGACGTACCGGTGGCGGACGCGGTGGGGCTGGCCTTCGCGGTGTCGGCCTCGTCGTTCTGTCCGCTGCTGGTCCTGGGCATCTGGTGGCCCCGGCTGACGCCGCCGGGTGCGGTGGCCGGGCTGGTCACGGGCGGCGGGGCGGCGCTGAGCGCGGTACTGGCGACCCGGGGCGGCCTGGCCCCGGCGGGCTGGATGCACACGCTGCTGGCGTGGCCGGCGGCGTGGTCGGTGCCGCTGGGGTTCCTGACGATGGTGCTGGTGTCGCTGGGCACCCGGTCGAGGATCCCGGGCGGGACGGCGGCCACCCTGGCGCGGCTGCACCTGCCGGAGGACGTGGCCGGGGACCGGACGGCGGGCGCCCGGTGACGGGGGCGGTGGTCGCGGTGCTGGCGGTGGCGGGCGCGGTCCTGCTGCTGGGCGCGGGCTGGGCGGCGGGCCACCGGCACGCCCGGCGCGGTGAGCGGGCCGCCGGCCTCGATCTCGGGACCCCGGTGGAGCGGGCCACCTTCCACACCCTGCACACGGCTTCGCTCGCCGCTCCCCCGCTGCGCGCCGGGCTGACCGAGGACGCCGCCCGCAAGGCCGCCCGGCGGCTGCGGTCACTGCTGGGCACGGAGGCGCTGTGCCTGACCGACCGGGAGTCGGTGCTGGCGTGGGACGGTCCGGGCGCCGATCACCACGAGCGGCGGGCGATGGCCCGGGTGGCGGTGATGCTGGCGTCGGGGCGGAGCCAGAGCGTGCGGACCGAGTGCCAGCGGCCGGACTGTCCGCTGAAGTGGGCGGTGGTGGCCCCGCTCACGGGCGAGGACGGGATGCTCGGCGCGCTGGTGGCCTACGGGTCGCGGGAGTCGGCGGTGCTGGTGCGGGCGGCGACGGAGGTCGCGCGGTGGGTGTCCGTACAGCTGGAGCTCTCGGAGCTGGACCGGTCGCGGACCCGGCTGATGGAGGCGGAGATCAAGGCGCTGCGGGCGCAGATCTCCCCGCATTTCATCTTCAACTCCCTCGCCGCGATCGCCTCGTTCGTCCGGACGGATCCGGAGCGGGCCCGGGACCTGCTGCTGGAGTTCGCGGACTTCACCCGGTACTCCTTCCGGCGGCACGGTGATTTCACCACGCTCGCCGAGGAGTTGCGGTCCGTCGAGCAGTATCTGGCGCTGGCCGGAGCCCGGTTCGGGGACCGGCTGAAGGTCACCCTGCAGGTGGCACCGGAGGTGCTGCCCGTGGCGCTGCCGTTCCTGTGCCTCCAGCCGCTGGTGGAGAACGCCGTCAAGCACGGACTGGAGGACTCCCCGCGGGACTGCCGGATCACGATCACCGCGCGGGACGCGGGTGCGGAGGCGGTGATCACGGTGGAGGACAACGGCGTCGGGATGGATCCGGCCCTGCTGCGCCGGATCCTGGCCGGGGAGCACCGGGGTTCCTCGTCCGGCGTCGGGCTGCCCAACGTCGACGAGCGGATCCGGCAGGTGTACGGGGACGCGTACGGGCCGGTGATCGAGACGGGCGTCGGAGCCGGCATGAAGGTCACCGTGCGCATACCCAAGTACCGTGCGGGTGTGCACAGTTCACCGCCGGGCCAGCCGCCTCACCGGTACTGACGGCGGCGGCCGTGGCATCCTTCGACCGGCGCGACGTGACCGGAAGGGATTGCCGACGTGCGGGTCGGACGGGAACAGCAGCGTGACGAGTTACGGGAATGGGTGCGCGGGGGTGCGCACGGCGGCGGCGCTCACGGGGCCTGCCTGATGGTGGAGGGCGAGCCCGGCGCGGGCCGGACCGCCTTCGTACGGGAGGCACTGGTGCTGGCGGCGGCGCTGGGCTGCCGGGTGCGGTACGCGGCGGCCGACGCGCTCGCGGCGGACCTGCCGCTGCGTGCCGCACTGGACTGCGTGCACCCTTCGGGCCCGGCCCGGGCCGCCGTCGTCGCGCTGCTGCGGGAGGCCGAGCGGGCGGCGGCACCCGGCGGCGCCCTGCTGGCGGCGATGGACCTGCTGGTGGCCGGGGTCGAGGAGTGGTGCGCGCAGCGGCCGCTGCTGCTGGTGCTGGATGACCTGCACTGGGCGGATACGGCCAGTCTGCTCCTGTGGCGGCGCCTGGCCCGCACGGCGGCGGCAGGGCGGCTCCCGCTGCTGCTGGCGGCGACCAGGCGGCCGCTGCCCCGCCGGCCCGGGGCGCAGCGGCCGTGCGCGGCGCCACATGGACACACGGTCCGGCTGGAGCCGCTGACCGCGGCGGAGTCGGCCGAGCTGGTCCACGGCCTGCTGGGGGCGCCGCCCGGGCCGCGGCTGCGGGAGGCGGCGGAGCAGGCGGGCGGCAATCCCCGGTTGCTGCGGGACCTGCTCGCCCAGTGGTCCGGGCTCGTCCGGGTCGAGGGCGGCTGCGCCGAACTGTCCGTCCCCGTGGCCGAGTTGCCGCCGCCGCCCGCTTCCCTGGCGCACGGGCCCGACTTCCTCTCCGGCCCGGCGCGCACCACCCTGCGGCATGCGGCGCTGCTGGGCCCGGCGTTCACCGCGCGCGAGCTGGCCCTCGTACAGGCCAGGCCCGCACGGGAGTTGCTCGCGGATCTGGAGGAGCCGCTGCTGGCGGGGCTGCTGGAGGACATCGGGGACCGGCTGCGCTTTCGCCATCCGGCGCTGCGGCGGGCGCTGTACGCGCAGACGCCGGGGGCCCTGCGCACGGCCCTGCATCAGGACGCCGCGCGGGCCTTCGCCGAGGCGGGGCTGGCCCCGGCCCGGACCGCCGGGCAGCTGCTGTGCGCCGGCCGGCTGAGCCCCTGGGCGGTGCGCTGGCTCGCCGCTTCGGCGCCGGCGCTGATCGCCGAGGCCCCGGGCGTCGCGGCCGAGCTGCTGGAGCGGGCCGTGGCACAGGGCGATCCGCGGGAGCGGGAGACCCTGGAGGCACTGGAGGAGCAGCTGGCGGACGCGGCACTGATGCTGCGGCGAACGGAGTCCGCGGCCCTCCTCGACGCGCTGCGGGCCCGGACCACGGATGCCGACCGGCGGGCGGCGGTGGACTTCAAGCTGGTCTCGGCGCTGATGATCCAGGGGGACATGGACCGTTCCCTGGCGGTGACCGAGCGGGCCCTGGCGGAGGAGTTCCCCTCGGCCGTCTGGCGGCTTCGGCTGGAGGCCTGCCGGGTGCTGGCGCTGGCCGATCTGCACCGGCCGGCCGAGGCGTTCGCGCTGGCCGGGCCGGTGGTGGCGGGCGCTCGGCGGCTGGGCGATCCGCTGTGCGCGGCGGAGGCCCATCACGCGATGTCGTTCGCGCTGTTCCACCTGGGGCGCGGCCGGGACTCGCTGCACCACGTCGCGGAGGGGATCGCGTACGCGCGGCGCAGTCCGGCGGCCAACGACATGCGGCTGCTGCTGCTGGCGAACCAGGCGGAGGGCCACCTGCGCTTCGACGAGCCGGAGACCGTGGCGGCGGCCCTGCGGGAGGCGCGGGAGCTGGCGGCCGCGACCGGCTCGACGGGGCGGCTGGTGGTGACCGAGGCCCGGCTCGCCGAGTTCCACTACCGGCTCGGTGACTGGGACGAAGCCGTGTCCGGCGTGGCCAGGGCGCGTGCGCTGCCGGTGTCCGACGGCTGGCTTCCGGTGGTGGTGCACGGGCTGCGGGCGCTGGTACTGGGCCACCGCGACGAGCTGGAGGCGGCGGGCGCGGAGCTCGCGGAGCTGCCGGCCGACGCCTTCGGTACGCCCGCGGCACGCCGGTACGCCTCCCACGTGCTGCTGGCCCGGGCCCTGTTGGCGGAGCGGGACGGCCGCCCGGCCGACGCGCTGCGCGCGCTGCTGCCCGAGCTGGCCGATGACGCGCGGGACGCGGTGTCGTACGAGCGCCCCTGGGTGCTGTCGGAGATCGTCCGGCTCGCCCTGGAGAGCGCGCAGACGGGTACGGCGCGGGAGGCGGTGGCGGCGTGCGGGCGCGTGGCGGCGGCGCTGCCCGGCTACCCGGGTCCGGCGCTGGCCCTGCTGCGCTGCCGGGGCCTGTTCGCGCAGGATCCGGAGCTGCTGGCGCAGGCCGTGGCGCACGGGGAGCGCGGCGGGTGGCCGCTGGTGCTGGGTCACACCCTGGAGGACCTGGCGGTGGCCCGGGCCTGGCACGGCGATCTGGCGGGGTCCCGGTCGGCGCTGACGCGCGCGGTTGCGGCGTACGAGGACCTGGGCGCCCGGTGGGACATCGCCCGGGCCGATGCCCGGCTGCGGAGCCTGGGGGTGCGCCGCGGCAGCCGGTCGGCGCGGCGGCGGCCGGCGAACGGCTGGGAGGCGCTGACCCCGGCCGAGCTGAAGGTGGCGCTGCTGGTGGCGCAGGGCCGTTCGAATCCGGAGATCGCGAGCGCGCTGTTCCTGTCGCGCAGGACGGTGCAGACGCACGTGTCGCACATCCTGGCCAAGCTCCAGGTCCGCTCCCGTGCGGCGGTGGCGGCTCAGGCGGCGGCCCGTCCCGAGGGTGCGCCGGGTCCGTAGCCGGGCATGGCGGCGCGCAGCGCCCGTAAGGCGTAGTACGTACGGGACTTCACGGTCCCGGGGGGAACTCCGAGCACCTGGGCGGCCTCGCAGACGGAGGCTCCGCGGAAGTAGATCTGCACCAGCACGGCGCGGTGCTCGGGGCTGAGCAACAGCAGGGCTCCGCGCAGGTCCAGGGAGGTGACGGCCTCCTCGGTGCGGTCGTCGGCGGCCGGCGAGTGCTCCAGGGCGTCCGGCCCGACCTCGGCGGGGCGTACCTGGCGGGCCCGCCGGGCGTCGATGGCCAGGCGCCGGCCGACGGTGTAGAGCCAGGGCCGCACGGAGGCGTGGGCGCTCTCCAGCGCCTCGGGGTGGGTCCAGGCGCGGAAGAGCGTCTCCTGGAGGAGGTCCTCGGCGCGCTGCCGGTCGCCGAAGGTCAGGCCGAGGAGGAAGCCGTAGAGGGCCTTGCCGTGCTCGCTGTGCAGCCGGGCGAGGGCGTGTGCGTCGGTGCGACGGGTGAGGGTGCTGGTCACGGGGGTGCCCCTTCCAGGTCGGATGACCTGAGCGTGACGGAGCCGTGCCGTGGAGTTATCCGCCGCTTGGCGTATCCCGCCCCGCCGGTCGCCGACCGGTCGGTCGGACGAGCCGAACGGTCGACCGGCTCCGCCGGGGCTGTGGTGCGCGCCGCGCGCGAACGCCGACCCGCGGAAGCTTCCCGGGACGGGCCGCGCCCCGGGAAACGGCCGTGGCCCCCGGGACCGTCCGTGGGGACGGGCCCGGGGGCCACGGGAGGAAGAGCGGGGGAACTAGCTCCAGCTGGCGTGCAGCGGCTTGCCCTCGGCGTAGCCCGCGGCCGACTGGACGCCGACCACGGCGTTCTCCTCGAACTCCGCGAGGGATCCGGCGCCGGCGTAGGTGCACGACGACCGGACACCCGCGATGATCGAGTCGATCAGGTCCTCGACGCCCGGACGGGCCGGGTCGAGGAACATGCGCGAGGTGGAGATGCCCTCCTCGAACAGACCCTTGCGGGCCCGGTCGTAGGCCGACTCCTCGCTCGTACGGTTCTGCACCGCACGCGCGGAGGCCATGCCGAAGGACTCCTTGTAGAGGCGGCCCTCGGCGGACTGCTGGAGGTCGCCCGGGGACTCGTACGTACCGGCGAACCAGGAGCCGATCATGACGTTCGACGCGCCGGCGGCCAGGGCCATCGCCACGTCGCGCGGGTGACGGACGCCGCCGTCGGCCCACACGTGCTTGCCGAACTTCTTGGCCTCGGCCGCGCACTCCAGCACCGCGGAGAACTGCGGGCGGCCCACGCCGGTCATCATGCGGGTGGTGCACATGGCGCCGGGGCCCACACCGACCTTGATGATGTCCGCGCCGGCCTCGATCAGGTCGCGCACGCCCTCGGCGGCGACGATGTTGCCGGCCACGATCGGGACCTGCGGGTCCAGCGCGCGGACGGCCCTGATCGCGTTGATCATCGATTCCTGGTGGCCGTGCGCCGTGTCGATGACGAGCGTGTCCACGCCCGCGTCGAGCAGCTGCTTGGCCTTGGCCACGAAGTCGCCGTTGATGCCGACGGCGGCCGCGATGCGCAGCTTGCCGTTGGCGTCGGTGGCCGGGGTGTACAAGGTCGCGCGCAGCGCGCCCTTGCGGGTGAGGATGCCGACGAGCTTGCCGTCCTTGTCGACGGCCGGTGCCAGCTTGCGGTGGCCTGCGTCGAGCTTGTTGAAGGCCTCGCGCGGGTCGATGTCGGCGTCGATGAGCAGCAGCTCCTTCGACATGACCTCGGAGAGCTGGGTGAAGCGGTCCACGCCGGTGAGGTCGTGGTCGGTGACGACGCCGACCGGGCGGCCCTCGCCGTCGACGACGACGCCGGCGCCGTGGGCGCGCTTGGGCAGCAGGGACAGCGCGTCGGCGACGGTCTGGGTGGGCGCCAGCGTGATCGGGGTGTCGAGCACGAGGTGGCGGGTCTTCACCCAGGAGATGACGTCGGTGACGACCTCGATCGGGATGTCCTGCGGGATGACGACGATGCCGCCGCGGCGGGCGACCGTCTCGGCCATCCGGCGGCCCGCGATGGCGGTCATGTTCGCCACGACGAGGGGAATGGTGGTGCCGGTGCCGTCGGGCGCGGAAAGGTCGACGCCCTGACGGGAACCGACCGCGGAGCGGCTCGGCACCATGAACACATCGTCGTACGTCAGGTCGTACGGCGGCTTCTGGTCATTGAGGAAACGCACGTGCTGAACATCCCAGTCGATCGGAGGTACCCCGACCTGTCAGCCGAGGAAACGCACGTACTTCATTCTCCCACGACCTGCCGTTTACACGGTCCGGGCCGATCGTCCAGGACATACCGGGCCGTGTGGTCGGTTCCTACAGGACCTTGGTCCCGGGCGCGCGCGGGATGCGCCGGACGGGCGGAGACTGGAGACCGGAGAAGGGGAGTGGGGAGAGGAAACGCAGGCTCCAGGTCTCCGAGGAGAGGCGTCCCGACATGCGACGCAGTCCCGCCCGTGCGTTGGCCGCGGCACTGCTGCTCGTCCTCGCGTCGGCTCCGGCCGCCGCCTCGGCCCCGGTTGACCAGGCTCCGCCGCCCGCGGCGGTCTCCGCCCGGTACGGGGACGACTGCCCGCAGGAGGGTCTCGGCCCCGAGCTGACCGCCAAGCTGGACCAGGCCATCGAGCGCACCCGGAAAGAGGCCGGCGTACCCGGAGTGATCGTCGGGCTGTGCCTGCCCGGTCGGGGCAGCTACATCCGTGCCACCGGCGTCGCCGACACCGCCACGAGCCGGCCGATGCAGACCGGCCTGCTCATGCGCATCGCCAGCGTGACCAAGACGTTCACGGTCACCGCAATACTCGAACTGGTCGACGACGGCCTCGTCGGACTCGACGACCCGATCTCCAAGTACGTCGCCGGCGTCCCCGACGGCGGCCGTATCACCCTGCGGCAGATGGCCGAGATGCGCAGTGGCCTGTACCCGTACACCGCCGACCCCGACTTCGTGCAGGCGCTGGTCGCCGGCCCCGAGCGCCAGTTCACACCGCAGGAACTGCTCGCCTACGCCTTCCGGCACCCCAACACCTCCGGGCCCGGGGAGAAGTTCCAGTACTCCAACACCAACACCGTCCTGCTCGGCCTGGTGGTGGAGAAGGTGAGCGGGCTCAGCCTGGCCGACTTCATCGACAAGCGGGTCGACGGCCCCGCGCACCTGCGCCGCACGCTGTTCCCGCTCGCGGCCGAGTTCCCGTCCCCTCACGCACACGGCTACACCGATCTGACCCCGACCGGCGCGAAAACCGACGCCACGGACTGGAATCCGAGCTGGGGGTGGGCGGCCGCCGCGATGATCTCCGACCTGGACGACCTCCGGCGCTGGGCTCAGGTCCTCGCCACCGGCACGCTCCTGTCCCCCGCCACCCAGGCGGAGCGGCTGAAGATGCTCCCCACCGGCATTCCCGGCAACGACTACGGGCTCGGCATCTTCGACAACCACGGATGGATCGGGCACAACGGCTCGCTGCCCGGATACGAGAGCGTGAGCGTCTACCTCCCCTCCGATCGGGCGACCCTGGTCATCCTGATCAACACCGACATCCACCACGAGGGCAGCGAGCCGAGCACGCTCATCGCCAAGACGATCACCGGCATCGCGACCCCGGACAACGTGTACGACATCCAGCCCCAGGACTGAGCGGTCATCCCCGTACGGCCGCCCGGACGGCCTGCGCCGTACGCCGGTGCACCGGACCGCTGCGTTGCGCCAGCGGGAGGACCGAGCCGCCGTGCCGGACCGCCGTGAACTCGGCGGCTATGGCCAGGGCCGTCTCCTCGGGGGTCGCGCCGCCCAGGTCGAGGCCGATCGGGGAGCGCAGCCGGTCCAGGGCGGCCTGCGGCACTCCTTCCTCGCGCAGGCGCGCGGCCCGTTCGGCGTGGGTGCGCCGCGATCCCATGGCGCCGACGTAGGCGAGTGGCAGCCGCAGGGCGAGCGCGAGCAGGGGTACGTCGAACTTGGCGTCGTGGGTGAGGACGCACACGGCGGTACGGGAGTCCAGCCGGCCCGCGTCCCGCTCCCCGGCCAGGTGCCGGTGCGGCCAGTCCACGACCACCTCGTCGGCGTCGGGGAAGCGGGCCGGGGTCGCGAAGACGGGCCGGGCGTCGCACACGGTGACGCGGTGGCCGAGGAAGGCGCCGATCCGCGCCAGGGCCGCGGCGAAGTCGATGGCTCCGTAGACGATCAGCCGGGGCGGTTCGGCGGCCGATTCGACCAGCAGGGTCAGCGGCTCTCCGCACAGTCCGCCGGCCGTGCCGAGCTCGACGGTGCCGGTGCGCCCGGCCAGCAGCAGCGCCCTGACCTGCCCGGTGGCGGCCCGGTCCAGCTCCGCGCCCGCACCCAGGGTGCCCTCGTGCGATCCGTCGGCGTGCACGGCGAGAGCCCGGCCGAGCTGGGACTGGGGGCCGCGGACCACCCGGGCCAGCGCGGCCCGCGTCCCGCCGGCGGCGGCGTCGAGCACCGAGCCGAGGACCGGGCGCACCGGGTCGCGCCCGCGCACCGGCGTGACCAGGACGTCCAGGACTCCCCCGCAGGTGAGACCCACGGCGAAGGCGTCGTCGTCGCTGTAGCCGAAGCGGTGCAGGCCGCCCTGGCCGGATTCGATCGCGTCGAGGCACAGCTCGTGCACGGCGGACTCCACGCAGCCTCCGGAGATGGAGCCGAGCGCGGTGCCCCGGTCGTCGACGGCGAGTGAGGCGCCCGGTCCGCGTGGCGCGCTGCCGCTGACGGAGACGACGGTGGCCAGGGCGAATTCCCGGCGCGCGGCACACCACGCGCGTAGCTCGTCGGCTATGTCGAGCATCAGCGGATGTACTCACGGCGCGGGGTCTGGCCGGGAATGAGCGGCCGGGGCGGCATGACGGCGGGAGCCGACGGCCGGGGGAGGGTCGGCCGGGCCGCGGCGGCGGACCGGGTGGCGGCGGAGCGGGCGACTCCGGTGTAGGCGTCGTGCACCGGGTCGCGCGCGCCCAGGAGTTTCGCGGCGTGGGCGACGCTGGCCAGGGTGGCGTGGTGGTGCCAGCCGCGGAAGGAGCGGCCCTCGAAGTCCCGGATCCCCACGGGTTCGCAGGTCTCGGCGAAGTCGAGGGAGACGCGGTCGGTGAGCTTGGCGAGCAGGAACAGCTGGGCGAGGGGCCGGTCGCCGATGTTGGTGATCCAGAACTCGGAGGGCAGCAGGGCGGCTTCGGTCCAGGCTCCCACCAGCAGCAGCGGGGTCGACGGTACGGGTGCCGGCCGGTCCTCGCTGGGGGTGGCGAGGATGGTGGCCGAGGTCAGCAGGGTCACCGCGCCTTCGGCCCGGCCGTGCCGGGTCCATTCGACGACGCGGCGCTGGGAGCGCAGGGAGTCGATGAGCTCGCGGGCGGGCGCGGTGTGGGGGCCCGGCTTGTGGCGGCCGGCACCACCGAAGGAGACGGGCAGCGAGCCGTCGACCTTGAAGACGAAGGGGATGTCCTGCAGGGCGAAGGACTCGATGCTCTGCGGGAGGTCGCCGTTGGCGACTTCCATCACCACGGGCCGGCGCTGGAGTTGCCAGCTGGCGGCCATGCGCTGGACGGCGTGTACGGCGTCCTGGGCGGGGGTGAGGGAGCGGGCCGTGTCGGGGATTCCGGCCCTGCGGCGGCGCAGGAGTTCGCTGGTCCAGGGCCCGGGGAGGGTGAGGGTCCATTCGACCGGGAAACTCGCCTCGCTGGAGGCGAGCCAGATCCCGCTGGCCTGCTGACAGTTGGCGGTGCGGCCGAGCTGGGGGACGAACTGCCGGCCGACACCGACCGAGCGGTCACCCGCCTTCTCTATGACCATGGGCTGGAGCACCCAGGCCAGCGGGCGCTGCGCGGTGCGTTCGAGGTGCTGGGCGAGGGAGCGGCGGACCGGGGTCCAGTCCCAGGGGGACTTGCTGATGAACTGCTGAAGACTCTGCTCGACGGAACTGGCTCCTGTTCCGGCGATGTTACGGATGGTTTTCTTTCCGGTGGTCCGCACCAGGCCGTTCAGATAAACGCGGGCCCAGTTTCGCTGGTCCCGCCGGGGTAAGGACTCGAAGAGAAGAGAGATCAGGACGTCGATCAATTCGGAGATTTCCTTCGTGGAATCCTCCGGCAGGACTACGCGAGCCATCTGGGCCTCCCCCGCGACCAGCTAGATCCAATACCCTACTTTACCGCGGAGAACGGCCGTAGGCCCCGGCGGCTACTTCCTGAGGTCGCTGGCAGTATCGAGCCGCTCTTCCTCTACCACGAGTGGGATGGGGATCTGGTTCGCCGCATAGTAGAGCGCGATCAGGAAGTGTGCGACAAGCGTGAGCGGTGCGGAGAAGAACGCGAGGAGCACGGTCAGGGGGTAGGCGATGGCGCCGAGGCCGAAACGCACCCTGGTCGCCCGCGCACCTTCCTTGTCGACCTGCTCGTGGAAGAGGTGCCCGACCTGGGTGACGTACCACCAGAAGGCCAGGAACGCCAAGGCGTAGGCCACGGTGACGAGACTGTAGAGCACGGCTGCGGCGTTGGCCGAACCGCCTTCCTCCATGAGGTGCTCGGCGAGCACATTGGTCGTGTACGGAATCACCGACACCACCATCAGCACCAGGAGATTCAGGAACAACAGAGGGCGGTCGACGCGCTTGAGGTGACTGAAGATGGTGTGGTGATTCACCCACATCACACCGATAATGAGGAAACTCACCACGTACGCGGCGTAATGCGGCCACTGTTCACGGACCCCGTGCCAGAAATCGGATCCCGTTTCCTCCGGAACCTTCAATTCCAGGACGAGGATCGTAATGATGATGGCGAATACGCCATCACTGAATGCCTCGACCCGTCCGGTTTCGCGTTCCATGGCCTCCCCTTCGCCACTGCATATATCTACGACTCGCGCATACGGGGAGGGCGTACGTCCCCCGCCCTCCCCGCACACGCTACCCAGATTCCGGCCGTCAGCCGCCGAATCCGGCAGTCTGCCGCCAGATTCGGCCATCGCGGACGACAAGTGTCCCGAACGCGTGCTCCGGTTCACCGTTCAGGTTCATGATCGCCCGGTAGAAGATGGTGTCGTCCGTCTCGATGTACTCCTGGAGTTCCACCAGCGTGGGCTTCACGGTGAGATAGCCGGTGAACGTCTCGCGAACGGCGTCGATGCCCACCGAGACCCCCTCGAAGCGCAACAGCACCGCGTCGTCGGTGTAGTTCTTCATGACCGCCTCGATGTCCAGGGCGGCCAGCGCTTCCATCTGGCGGACGAACACCGGGTGCAGCTTGGAGATGTCGTACTTGGCCATGTCGACTCCGTTCATTCAACTGGTGGAGGAACTGCTGGAGGGGCTGGTCGGGGAACTGGTCGATGTGGGTGTTTCGGCAGGTGAGGCGCAGGACTGGGCGCTCCCGGCGAACGGCAGCCGCACGACCATCCGGGTCTCGCCCGGGCGCGAGCGGGCCGTGATCGACCCGTGGTGCCGCTGGGTCACGATGCGGTAGCTGAGGTGCAGCCCCAGGCCCGTGCCCTTGCCCACGTCCTTGGTCGTGTAGAAGGGTTCGAAGATCCGCGGCAGGGATTCCTCCGGGATTCCGCGGCCCGTGTCGGTGATCTCCACGACCATGCAGACGCCTTCGGCGCGGGCGCGCAACGTGAGCACGCCGGCCCCTTCCATGGCCTCGGCGGCGTTGTCGACCAGGTTGGTCCACACCTGGTTCAACTCGCTCGGATAGCCCGTCAGTTCGGGCAGGTCCGGCTCGTACGCGCGCACGATGCTGATCCCGGCGAGCTTGGCACGCAGCACGACCAGCGTGTTCTCCAGCCCGTCGGTCACCGGGAAGCGCTGTTCGGGCGCGCGGTCGAGATTGGCGTAATCCCGGGTGGCGGAGACGAGTTGGGAGATGCGCGGGCCGGCCGCCCGTAGTTCCGCGGCGAGCGAGCGGATCTCCAGCAGCGCCGCCAGGTGGTCCAGGGCGGCGGCGAGGGCGGGCTCGCCGACGCCCTCCAGCCGCTCCAGCAGCCAGCCCAGCTCCAGCCCGAGGTCCGCCACTCCCGAGCCGAGCAGGCCGGACCGTTCGGTGCCCGCCTCCTCCGCCCAGTCGGCGATCTCCTCCTCGGCGTCGGCCTGGGCGAGCGGGTCGGTGATGTCCGGCGGCGGCAGCTTGTCCAGTTCCTCCGCGAGCCGGTCGAAGACGGAGCGCTCCGCCCCGCTGGCGGCCGCGCCCCAGGCCTGGGCCGTGCGGGTGAGCCGGTCGAGGGCGGGGGCCAGCTCCTGCGCGGCCCGGGCCACGGCGGCCGCCGGGTTGTTCAGCTCGTGGGCCAGGCCCGCGGCGAGGGTGCCGAGCGCCTCCACGGTGGCCCGCTTGCGGGCCTGCACCTCGGAGGACTTGATCCGCCAGGCCAGTACGGGGATCAGTACGGCGGCCACCCCGTGGCAGCGGGTCAGCATCTCGAAGAAGACCGGCTTCGCGTAGGCCACGACGGTGGTCGACGGCCCGCTCGCCGCCGCGGTGGCCACGTAGGAGCCCTCGGTCAGCAGCGGCAGTTCGCCGGTGAACCGGTGGGCGGCCGACGGTTTGCCGTCGTGGTCCTCGGCGGCGGCGCTCTCCTCCTCGGTGGAGTGCCGGGTGAGCACCTCCTCCCGGCCGTCGACGACCTTGGTGACGACCAGCCCGCCCGAGAGCAGGACGTGGAAGCCGGTCGCCTCCTCGCCGTCCCGGAAGAGCACCTCGCCGTCGGCGAGCACCCGGGGCTCGGAGACCGAGACCAGCCAGTCCAGCTGGTCCTCGGTGATCCCGGCGAAGATCTCCAGCCCGCGCAGCGCGGACCTCAGTTCCAGGGCGTTCACGCGGGACTCCCCTCGGCCCGGGTGCGGGCGGCGAGCCGCAGGGTGACCAGCAGGGCCAGCGCGCACACCCCGGCGACGGCGGCCATGAAGCCGACCGAGGTGCGGTGCAGCCCGTGGATGTTGGTGAGCATCCCGGCGAGGACCGCCGGGACGCTCATCGCGAGGTACGCGAAGACGTATACGGCGGCGGTCAGTTCGCCGCGGTGCGCGGGGTCCGCCAGCGCGCTCAGCGCCCGGAAGGAGCCGAGGAAGGCGGCGCCCCAGCCGCTGCCGAGGACCGCCGTGGCCACCAGGAACACGGCGGCCGAGCCGAGACCCAGCGCGAGCAGGACCAGGGCGAGCCCGGCGAGCAGTCCGCACAGCCCGAGCACGGCCGTGTGCAGGGCCTCGGTGCGGCCCAGCATCAGCTGGGCCGCGGTGGCGGCGCCCGCGAGGAGTGCGACCGTGGCGCCGCCGACGAGGTAGTTGGTCGACTCCAGGAGCGAGAGGGCCAGGTGCGGGCCCAGCGAAAGGTAGAAGCCGCCCACGGACCAGACGGCGACGATGGTCAGGACGAGGACGGCGAACCGGCCGCGGGCGCCGGCCGGCACGTGGATCCGGTGCGGGACCACCCGGAAGCGGCCACCCGCCCCCGGTGCGCTCTCGCGCATCCGGACCACGCCGACCAAGGTCACGGCGAAGGCCCCGACCAGCAACAGGTAGCTCAGTACGGTCGGCGCGGGCGCGTACTGGACGAGGAGGCCGGCCCCGATCCCGCCGAGCCCGATCCCCACGGTCGGCCCGGCGCTGTTGACCTGGGCGCCGAGCGCGGGCCGGGACACGGGGCTGAGTTCCAGCAGGGCGGCGCCCATCGCCCCGGTGGCCAGGCCCACGGCGAGCCCCTGCACGGCGCGGGCGGCGAGCAGCAGCCCGAGCCCCTGGGCCGAGGCGAACAGGCCCATCGAGACGATCGCGAGGAGCAGGCCGGCGGCCAGCACCGGGCGCCTGCCGAGGGTGTCGGACAGCGACCCGAACAGCAGGAGCCCGGCGAGCACGGTGACCGCGTACAGCGCGAACACCACCGTGATCATGCCGGAGGACAGGTCCCACTTCTCCTGGTAGAGCACGTAGAGGGCGGAGGGCACGGAGGAGGAGAGCATCAGCAGGACGAGGACCGCGCCCACCACCCAGAAGCCGGAACCTCTGGGCGCACTGGCCGCTGGTGCGGCTGGGTGCACGCTGACTCCCGTGGTCGTTTTCGACATGTCGGCCACTGCTTGCTCAACTCCCCCGTGATGGACCCCGCGTGGGACCCGTGATGACGGTCAGGCGAGGGCCTGGGCCCTCGCCAGCGCGCGGGCCGTGAGCACCCCCGCGAGGTGGCCGAGGTATTCGGCCGAGGTGCCGCGCCCGGGGACGAAGAGCTCCCGGGGCTCGGCGCGGAACGCCGCGAGTACGGCGTCCGTGGTGTACGGGCCCCCGCGCAGCCGGTCCTCGACCGCGCGCAGCCGCAGCGGGCGGGCGGTGGCTCCGGTGACGGCGATGCGCGGTCCGTCGGGGGTGATCCGTACGGCGGTGGCGCACACCGGGTAGCGGGTGGCCCGGTCGGCGGTCTTCTCGAAGGCGGCGGCCCGTCCCGCGGCGGGCACCAGCAGGGCGGTGACGACCGTGCCGGCGGGTGCGCCGGCGGCCGCGAACTCCTCGGCGGGTACGGTCGACCGCCCGCCGGGACCGGCGAGTTCGACCTCGCCGTCGGCGGCGATGGCGGCGACCGGCAGGTCGGTGGCCCGGCCGCCGGCGGCGAGGTTGCCGCCGACGGTACCGAGGTTGCGGACCTGGGGGTCGCCGTTGGCGCGGGCCGCGGCGGCCAGTTCCGGTGCCCCGGCGAGCACCAGCGGGTCGGCGGAAAGCTCGGCGAGCGTGGTGAGGGATCCGATCCGCAGCCGCGGTCCGTCGGGGGTGCGCGTGATGCCCCGCAGCTCCTCCAGCCGCCGGATGTCGACGAGCAGCCCGGCCTGGTCGGCGCCGGCACGCAGGTCGGGCAGCAGGCTCTGGCCTCCTGCCAGTACCCGGGCGCCGCGCGTCCCGGACAGCAGGGTGAGCGCCTCGTCGAGGCCCGCGGGCCGGACGTAGTCGAATTCGGTGAGGATCACTGGGCTTCCCCTCTCAGGCGGCGCCAGACCTTCTCGGGGGTGAGCGGCATGTCGATGTGCGTGACGCCCAGGTCGGAGAGGGCGTCGACGACGGCGTTGACGACGGCCGCGGCGGGCGGGACGGTGGCGATCTCGCCGGCGCCCTTGGCGCCGAGCGGGTTGTGCGGGCTGGGCGTGCACGTCTTGTCGAGGGAGAAGAACGGCGCGTCGGTGGCGCGCGGCAGGGCGTAGTGGTTCAGGTCGGCGCTGACGAGCAGCCCGTTCTCGTCGTACTCGGCGGCCTCCATGAGGGCCTGGCCGAGCCCGTGGACGATGCTGCCCTCGATCTGGCCGAGGACCACCTTCGGGTTGCCGATGTTCCCGGCGTCGTCGACCGCGGTGTAGGCGACGACCTCGGTCTCGCCCGTCAGCTCGTCCACCTCGACGACCGCGACGTGGGTCCCGAAGGGGTAGTTGAAGTCCGGCGGGTCGAAGTGGGTGGTCTCGTCGAGCGCGGGCTCGATCTCCGGGGGCAGACCCCAGCCGTACCACATGGCCATCGCCAGCTCGGCGAAGGTCTTGGTGTTCTCCGCGTTGCCCTCCTCGAAGACCTTGCCGCCCTCGTAGACGACCTTGTCCTCGGGGATGCCCAGGAAGACCGCGCCGGCCTTGACCAGCTTGGCCTTGATCTTCCGGGCGGTGAGGGCGACGGCGGGCGCGGCCATGCTGTAGGAGCGCGAGCCGTAGGTGCCCTGTCCGTACGGGGCCTTCAGCGTGTCCCCCTCGTACACCTGGACCTGGGCCGGGTCGATGCCGAGCTCGTCGGCGGCGACCTGCGCGAAGACGGTGCCGTGGCTCTGGCCGGTGGAGGCGGAACCGACGGTGACGGTGACCTCGCCGGTCGGGTGGACGCGGACGTTCGCGCTCTCCCAGGTGCCGCCGAGCATGCCCTCCTTGGACATCCGGGTGGAGGGGCCGACCCCGCAGATCGCGACGTACGTGGCGATGCCGACGCCCAGGCGCTTGCCGCGGGTGCGGGCCTCCGCCTTGCGTGCGGGCATGTCGGCGTAGCCCGACAGCTCGATGGCCCGGTCGAAGTTCAGCTGGTAGTTCCCGGAGTCGTAGGTCCAGCCGAGGCCGTTGTCGTACGGGAACTTCTCCGTCGGCACCAGGTTCTTGCGCCGCACCACCGCCGGGTCCATGCCGATCTCGGAGGCGTACCGGTCGACCAGGCGTTCCATGAGGAAGGCGGCCTCGGCGCGCCCGCTGCCGCGCTGGGCGCCGAGCGAGACGGTGTTGGTGAAGGCGGCGTAGACCTCGCAGAAGGCGGCGTCGATGTCGTACATCCCGCTGATGGAGCGGCCCATCAGGGCGGTGGCGACGCCGGGGCCGATCGTCGAGGGGTACGCGCCGAGGTTGGCGTAGCTCGTGCAGCGCACGGCGGTGATGCGGCCGTCGCGGGTGCCGGCGAGGACGACGTGCTGGCGGTGGTCGCGGCCCTGCACGGTGGAGTTCATCAGCCCGGTACGGGTGTCCACCCACTTCACGGGCCGGCCGAGCGCCTTGGACAGCAGCAGGACCAGCGCCATGTCGGGGTACAGGTACCCCTTGGTGCCGAAGCTGCCGCCGACGGTCGGGGCGATCACCCGGAGTTTGTTGAAGGGGATGCCGAGGACCAGCGCGGAGAGCAGGAAGCGGTGGTTGTGCGGTCCCTGGGTGGAGGCGTAGAGGGTGTACTCGCCGGTGGCGGCGTTGTAGTCGCCGACCGCTCCGCGCGGCTCGATGGGGCTGTTGATGGTGCGCTGGTTCACGAGGTCGAGCTCGACGGTGACCTCGGCCTCGGCGATGGCCGCGTCGGTGCGGTCCTTGTCGCCGCAGGTCCAATACGCGTTCAGATTGCCCGGGACGGCCTCGTGCAGCTGGGGCGCGCCCTCGGCGAGCGCCTCGTCGGCCCGGGTCACCACGGGCAGCGGCTCGTACTCGACGGCGATGGCGGCCAGCGCGGCGGCGGCCTGGCGCGGGGTCTCGGCGACCACCACGGCGATGGGGTCGCCGACGTGGCGCACGGTGTCGCCGGTGAGGACCGGGCGGGCGCCGGGAAGTCCGTAGGGGTGGGGCGGGAAGTGGCTCTCGACCCCGCCGGGTATCCAGATGCACGGCAGCGGCATGACGTCGGTGAAGTCGGCGGCGGTGGCCACCTTCAGCACGCCGGGCAGCTGCTCCGCCGCCTTCGTCTCGATGGAGAGGATCTTCGCGTGGGCGACCGGGCTGCCCAGGATGGCCATGTGGGCCGTGCCCGGCAGGTCGATGTCCCCGACGTACGTGGCCTCGCCGCGCAGGAGCTGCGGGTCCTCGCGGCTGTCCAGCGGCTTGCCGAGGATGCCGTTCCCCTGGAGAGCGCTCTCCCCCGTCACTGTGGTCATGTCCCTCACGCCTCCTGTCCGGCAGCGGCGGAGCCGGCGGGCGCTTCGGCGCGGGCGGCCGCGCAGGCCCTCTGCACTCCGCGGACGACGCTGTGGTAGCCGGTGCAACGGCACAGGTTGCCGGTGAGCCACTCACGGATCTCGGGCTCGGTGGGGGCCTCGCCGCCGGCCGTGCTGTCGACCAGCTCGCCGAGGGCCATGACCATGCCGGGGGTGCAGAACCCGCACTGGGTGCCGTGCTCCTGGCGCAGTGCCTCCTGCAGCCCGGTCAGTTCGCCGCCGGCCGTGGTGACGCCCTCGATGGTGGCGACCTCGGAGCCGGCGGCCGAGGCGGTGAGGATCAGGCAGCTCTTGACCGACCTGCCGTCCAGCTGGACGACGCAGGTGCCGCACTGGCCGGTGTCGCAGCCGACTTTGGTGCCGGTCAGTCCGAGGCCGTCGCGGAGTCGTTCCACGAGCAGTTCGTTCGGCTGCGCCGAGAACTGCTCGGGTCTTCCGTTCACGTTCAGTGTGATATCCATGCCAGCGCCTGCGCTTCCGTGAGCGGCCGGTTGAAGAGGGGCCCGCCGGGCTGCTGGAGAATTCCCCCGGAGTGCAGCGGGCCGGTGTCTACGGGCGCGAATCCGAGATCCGTGATGATTCCCGCGACGATTTCCTTCGCTTTCCCGTCGTCGCCCGCCGTGAAATGCGCCAGGCGCTCACCGGCAGCGGTGCCGGCGACTGCGAGAGTTTCGAAGTGCATGGTGTTGAGGGATTTCACGACCTGTGCGCCCGGATACCACTCGGCGACCAGGTCGCTGGAGCCCCGGCCGCCGAGGTCGGCGGGGGCGCCGGGGCCGCTGAACGCGTTCGTGGCGTCCACCAGCACCTTGTCCTGTACGACGTGCGGCTGCAGCAGGCCCCGCACGCTGTCGAACGGCACCATCAGCACCAGGAGTTCGGCCTGCCCGGCGGCCTTGAGGGGGTGCGCCGCCGAGGCCGCCGGGCCCAGTTCGGCCACGAGCGGGCCGAGGGTCTGCGGGCCCCGGGCGTTGGCCAGCACGACTTCGTGGCCTGCCGCCACCAGGATCCGTGCGAGGACCGTGCCGATCCGTCCGGTGCCGATGATGCCTGTCCGCATGTGACGCTCCTCGATCTCTGGATTCCGCGCGGCCCGCGGTGTCAGTCCATGCCGATCCAGACCGACTTGGTCTGGGTGTAGCTCTCCAGCGACTCGGGTCCGCATTCGCGGCCGTAGCCGGAGGCCTTGTAGCCGCCGTAGGGGACGGAGGGGTCGTACTGGTTGTAGCAATTGACCCAGACCGTGCCCGCCTTGATCTGCGAGGCGACGCGGTGGGCGCGCCGCAGGTCCTTGGTGTGGACTCCGGCGGCGAGGCCGTACGCGCTGTCGTTGGCGATGCGTACGGCGTCGTCCTCGGTGTCGAAGGGGATGATCGACAGGACCGGCCCGAAGATCTCCTCCTGGGCGATCCGCATCCCGTTGTCGACGCCGGTGAAGACGGTCGGCAGGAAGTAGAGGCCCTGGCTGGAGGCGCCCTCGGGGGTCCACCCGCTGCCGCCCGTGCGCAGGACCGCGCCTTCCTTCTCGCCGACCTCTATGTACGAGCTGACCTTGTCGAACTGGCCGCGGTGGGCCAGCGGCCCGAACAGCGTGGCGGGGTCGCGGGGGTCGCCCGGCTTGAGGGCGGCGGCCCGGCGGACCAGGCGTTCGACCATCTCGTCGTGGATGGGCCGGTGCAGGAGCAGGCGGGAGCCGGCGGTGCAGATCTCGCCCTTGTTGTAGTAGATGCCGAAGAAGGCGAGCTCCTCGGCGGCATCGAGGTCGGCGTCGGCGAAGACGATGTTGGCGGACTTGCCGCCGAGTTCCATCGTCACCTTCTTCAGGGTGCCGGCCGCCTTGCGGATGATGGACTGGCCGACCACGGTGGAACCGGTGAAGGCGATCTTGTCGATGTCCGGGTGGTCGGTGAGGGTCTCCCCCAGTTCCACGCCAGGACCGGTGATCACGTTCAGCACACCGTCCGGGATCTCCGCCTCCTGGAAGAGCTCGGCGATCTTCAGGGCGGTGAGCGGGGTGGCCGGGGAGGGCTTGTGGACGACCGTGTTCCCCGCCGCCAGCGCCGGTGCGATCTTCGTCATCGACAGCAGCAGCGGGAAGTTGAACGGGGTGATGGCGCAGACCACGCCCAGCGGCTCGCGCAGGGTGTAGGCCAGCTGCCCGCCGGCCGGCGCCCGCGAGGAGCCGTCGACGCGGGTCACCGCACCGGCGTAGTAGTGCATGAGCTGGGCGGCCATGGGAGCGTCGACCGTGCTGGAGAACGCGAACGGCTTGCCCATGTCCACGGTCTCCAGCAGGGCGATCTCCTCCAGGTCGCGCTCGATGAGCTCACCGACCCGGTTCAGCCTGAGCGCGCGCTCCTGGGCGGAGAGTCTGCTCCACGGACCTTCCTCGTACGCCTTGCGGGCGGCGGCGACGGCCGCGTCCGCGTCGGCGGCGGTGGCCTGGGCCACCGGCACGATCTCCTGGCCGTCCACGGGGCTGATGTCCGGTTCGGTACGGCCGTCCTGGGCGGGAACCCATTTGCCGCCGATGAACAGTTTCCCGGGGTTGGCCAAGGGCTGGTCGCTGAGCGCGCGCTTGGTCATGGCTGCCTTCCGGTGTCGGATGCGGGGGCGGTACTAGCCCTTCGCGAGCTGCGATAAGAACGTCTCGGCGAGGGCCTTGGAGGAGTACGGGTTCTGACCGGTGGTCAGTTTGCGGTCCACGACGACGTGCGAGTCCCAGATCGCCTCGGCCTTCTCGTAGCGGGCGCCGAGCCGGGTGAGCTCGACCTCCAGGATCAGCGGGAGTCGGCCGGCCATGTTGGTGACGAGCTCCTCGCTGTGCGAGAAGGCCGTCATCCGGTAGCCCTCGAAGGGCCAGCGGCCTTCGCCGTCGCGCAGCGCGAGCAGCGAGGTGTGGCCGTGGCACACGGTGGCGAGCGGCTTGTCCTGGGCGATGATCCAGCGCAGGATCTGCGCGAGTTCGTCGGACTTCGGCAGGTCGCCGATCGCGCCGTGACCGCCGCTGATGTACACGCCGTCGTAGTCGGCGATGTCCTTCTCGGTCAGGGACTCCAGCGCGATGGGGGCCTTCAGCTGGGGGGTGTTCCCGATGACCCGGACGTACTCGGCGGCGTTGGCCGCGTCCTCGTCCGGCGAGCCCTGCGGCCGGACCCACTGGAGGAACTGGGGATCGATGCTCGTCTGGTCGACGGTCGGAACCTGGCCACCGATCGTCGCGACGTCCACGGCGTGGCCCGCGGCCTTGAACAACGTAAAGGGAACGACGAATTCCTCGGCCCAGAATCCCGAGGGGTGCTGTTCGCCGTCCAGTAGATGGAGCGTGGCCTTGGCCGTCATGACGACGAGAATCTTCATGATTCTCTCCTTGTTCTGGATTCGCTGCCGATTCAACACGGCGCCCGCAGGGGGCGTAAGGGGACGGCGTCAGGCCCGCGATACTTCGTCACGTGCGTCCAACGCCGAGATGATGGTGCGGAATTCACCGACCAGGGGGTGGTCGGGATGGGCTTCTGCGAATATGCGCTCTCCGTACAGCGCCGCCATTTCCGGCGAGTACGGAAGGATCCCGGCCAGGGGTGCGCAGTAGACCTCCTCGGCGCGCCGCCGGGCCTCTACCCGGTCGATGCCCTCGGGGGCCATGCTCAGCACCACGGTCCGCCGGCAGGCCAGGCGCCCCGCGAGGGCGATGGTCTCCTCGACCCCGGAGAGGTCGATCCGGTCGGCCCGGGCCATGATCATCAGTACGTCGGCGCTCGCCATGGCGGTGACCGACTCGTTGTTCAGCCCGGCGTGGGTGTCGAGCAGCAGTACGTCGAGGGCGTAGTGCCCGGCCAGCCGGTCGAACCCCTCCGGGAGCAGACCCACGTCGTAGCCGCTGGTCATGAGCTCGCGCAGGGCCGCGGTGCCGGTCCGGGCCGGTACGACGTACAGCCCGGGCGCGCCCACCTGCTGGGCCGCCGCCTCGATCTCGCAGCGGCCGAGCAGGTAGTCGGCCAGGGAGGCGCCGGGTCCGAGCCGGAACAGCAGGTCCAAGGTGGGTGACTGGATGTCGGTGTCCACCACTCCCACCCGGCGCCCCCCGGCCGCGATCAGCAGCGCGAGGTTCGCCAGTACCGAGGACTTGCCCGTCCCACCGCGGTGCGAGTGCACCACGATGGTGCGGGTCACTTAGGCCACCACCTTGTGACGGGCACCGTCCGCGTACGGCCCCCGCGCCGCGCGTGGCCGGTGCAGGGCCAGCATGGTGACGTCGTCGTGCTGTTCGGCGGTGCCGGTGTGCTCTCGCACCGCCCAGTCCATCCGGTCGACCACGTCCTTGCCGCTCACCGGGGCGCCGGCGAGCAGTTCCAGCATCCGTTCGTCGCCGAGGAAGCTGCCGTTGGGGCAGCGGGCCTCGGGGACGCCGTCCGTGAAGGCGAAGAGCGTGTCGCCGTGGTCCAGCTGGGCGTAGCCCAGGGTGTACACGCAGTCGGGCAGGACCCCGACGGCCGGGCCGGTGACGTCCAGCGCGATGGGCCGGCTGCCGTCGGCGCGCAGCAGCAGCGGCGGGTTGTGGCCGCCGTTGATGTAGACGAGGCTGCCGGTCAGCGGGTCGAGCACGCCGAAGAACAGGGTGGCGAAGTAGCCCTGGCGCAGGTGGTTGCGGGTGAGGTAGCCGTTGGTGGCGGTGACCGCGTTGAGCAGCGGGGTGGCACCGACCACCGGGATCCGCCGGCTGCCGCCCGCGCGTCCGGCGACCAGGTGCTGGAGGCCGCTGTTCTCCGCGGTGTGCCGCAGCAGCGAGCGGATGAGCGCCATGAAGAGCGCCGCCCCGACCCCCTTGTCGCAGACGTCGGCGACGACGAAGGCGAGCCGGCGGCCGCGGGAGATCTCGAAGACGTCGTAGAAGTCCCCGGCGACCTGGCGTGCGGGCCGGAACCGGACGTCGATCTCCCAGCCGTCCGGGACGGGCAGCGATTCGGGCAGGAACCCGGCCTGGATCTCCCGGCCGATCTCCAGCTCCTTCTCGTAGCCCATGAGTTCGGCGCGGGCGTCGGCTTCGCGCAGGGTGCGGCCGAGTCCGGCGCGCTCCGAGCAGCTGTGCAGGCGGGCCCCGACCAGGGTGGGCAGGAAGGGAGGTACGAGGTAGTCGTGCCCGATCCGGACGTGTTCCTCCAGGGCGGCGAACTCGGTCACCGTCCAGACGACCACGATGGGGGCCCCGGCCCAGCGGCGCAGCCGGCGTACGGCCGTCCGCACGGACTCCCCGTCGGATTCGGCCGGGGCGAGCAGCACGTCCGCGACGGGCAGCAGCTCCTGCGGGCCGTCCCGGAGCTCCGTCAGCGTGCGGGTGACGAGTTCCGCGTCCATGGTCCGCAGCGCCGTCAGCAGCTCGGGCGGCGGTGGCGGGTACTCGTCGAGGATGATCACGGTCGTGGAGGGCATGGGTCCGTCCCCTCAGCCTTCACTGTCAGCATGCTGATGTTGCGGCCGTCCCTGTGCGCATAGCTGAACTCGTCCACGCTGGTCAGTGCCAGATGGATGCCGAGACCGCCGATCCGCCGGTCCTCGGGGGCGACCCCGGGGACGGGCGGGAGGCGGCCTTCGACGGGGTCGAAGGCGGGTGCGGCGTCTTCGATGGTGATCTGCACCCCGCCCGGGCCGGAGCGGCCGCGGACGGTGATCCGTCCGTCGCCGCCCCGGTACCCGTGCATCACGATGTTCGTGGCCAGCTCGTCCACGGCCAGCCGGAGCCGGTAGGCGGCGCCCTTGTCCAGGCCCGCCCGTCCGGCCAGCCGCAGGACGAACGAGGCGATCTCGCCCAGTGCCCCCACCGTCGCGGGCACCTCCAGTACGACGGGCGTCCTCGCCAGTTCGACCATGTCACTCACGGTGGTCACTCATCGGAGAGGAGGATGCTGCGGTCGAGCCCTGCCGTCCGGATGGTCCGGGACACGGGCTCGATGGCACCGACCACCTTGATGGTGACGTTGTTCGCGACCTTCTGCTGGGCGAAGACCAGGGAGCGGAGTCCGGCGCTGGCCATGTAGCCGACGCCGGCCATCCTGATCTCGACGGTGCTGGTGCCGTGTCCGGCGGCCTTCTCGATGGTCTGGTGGAAGTCCGGCGCGGTCTTGGCGTCCAGCTCGCCCGTCAGCTCGATCACGGTGGTGTCGCCCTCGATGCTCAGGGACACGGAAAGCGGCATGTCAGGTCTCCTTCGGTCACAGCATCTCGGGATCATTGGTACGGCCCACCAGGATCACGACCGACCGCGGGCCGATCAGGTACTTCCCGGCGTTGTCCAGTTCCTGCTCGGTACCCGGAGTGCGGATGTCGTACGGTGCCTCGGCCCCCGTGTCGGCGAACAGGTGCCAGCTCCGCCCGCCGGGCAGCGCGGGCAGTTCCAGGTCGTGCGACTCCCAGTGCGAGTTCATGGCCACGTACACCACGTCGTCGTCACCGGCGCCGCAGCGGGCCACCGCGAGCAGCCGGCTCTCGGCCGACCAGTCGGGCTGCCAGGCCCGCTCCCCGTGCCAGCTGATGTCCGGCAGGCCGTTCTCGCGGACCTGTCCGGTGGGGTGGGCGGTGGAGCGCAGCTCGCGGTGGTGCTTGCGGAATTCGATCATCTCCCGCGTGAACCGGAGCAGTTCGGCGTTGTCGTCGACCTGGTCCCAGTCGAACCACGAGAGCTCGTTGTCCTGGCAGTACGTGTTGTTGTTGCCCTGCTGGGTGCGTGCGACCTCGTCCCCGGCCAGCAGCATCGGGATGCCCTGGCTGGTGAAGAGGATCGCGAGGGCGTTCTTCATCTGGCGCAGCCGCAGCGCGCTCACCTCGGGGTCGTCGGTCGGCCCCTCGGCGCCGCAGTTCCAGCTGGCGTTGTCGTTGCCGCCGTCGTTGTTGCCCTCGCCGTTGGCCTCGTTGTGCTTGTCGTTGTAGGAGACCAGGTCGGCGAGGGTGAAACCGTCGTGCGCCGTCAGGAAGTTGACGGACGCCGAGGTCCCGCGGCTGGAGTAGAGGTCCGGCGAGCCGGCGATGCGGGTGGCCAGTTCGCCGGTCACCCCGGGGTCGCCCTTGAGGAAGCTGCGCACGGTGTCGCGGTACTTGCCGTTCCACTCCGCCCAGCGGCCGTACGCCGGGAAGTTGCCGACCTCGTAGAGGCCGCCCGCGTCCCAGGCCTCGGCGATGAGCTTGGTGTGCCGCAGGACGGGGTCGAAGGCGAGCAGTTCCAGCAGCGGCGGGTTGGGCAGCGGGGTGCCGTCCAGGGCCCGGCCGAGGATGGCCGCGAGGTCGAAGCGGAAGCCGTCGATGTGGTAGTCGGCGACCCAGTGGCGCAGGCAGTCGAGCACGTAGTTGCGCACGACGGGGTGGTTGCAGTTGACCGTGTTGCCCGTGCCGCTGAAGTTGAAGTAGTACCCCTCGGGCGTGAGCATGTAGTACGTGGCGTTGTCGAGCCCCTTGAAGGAGATCGTCGGCCCCTGCTCGTTGCCCTCGGCGGTGTGGTTGAAGACGACGTCGAGGATGACCTCGATGCCGGCGGCGTGCAGGTCCTTGATCAGGGTGCGGAACTCGTCGCCCTGCATCCCGTACCGGCCGGTGGCCGCGTAGCCGGCCTTCGGCGCGAAGAACGAGATGGTGTTGTAGCCCCAGTAGTCGAAGAGCTTCTCGCCGGTCTCCGGGTTGGAGCGCGGGTTGTCGCTCTCGTCGAACTCGAACACGGGGAGCAGCTCGATGCAGTTCACCCCGAGTTCCTTGAGGTACGGGATCTTCTCGCGCAGCCCCGCGAAGGTGCCGGGGGCGGTGACGCCCGAGGAGGGGTGCCGGGTGAAGCCGCGCACGTGGGTCTCGTAGACGACGAGGTCCTCGGCGGGGATGCCCAGCGGGGTGTCGTCGCCCCAGTCGAAGTCCTGGAGGCAGACCCGGGAGCGGTACTGGTAGCCGCGGCTGCGGTCCGGCTCCACGCCCCACACGTCGCGGCCGGCGATCAGCCGGGCGTACGGGTCGGAGAGTACCTGCCGGGCGTCGAAGCGGTGGCCGGTGACCGGGTCGTAGGGGCCGTCGGCCCGGTACCCGTACTCGATGTTCTCGTGGTCGAGGCCGAAGACCGTCATGGCGAAGACGCTGCCGGTGCGGAATTCCTCGGGGAACTGCAGCTCGGCCATCGGCTCGGGCTCTCCGCGCTTGTAGATGACCAGGGTCATGGAGGTGGCCTGGTCGGAGAAGACGGAGAAGCTGACCCCGCCGGGGACCACGTTGGCCCCGAACGGGAACGGTTTGCCCGCGCGGACGCGGTACCCGCCCACCTCGTGGGTCGGGTACGCGTCGACGCGCAGGACCTGCTCGGACTGGGACTCGCTCATCGCGCGGCCTTGGCCTTGGCCTTGGCGGCCGCGGCGGCGGCCTCGCCGGTCTCGAAGAAGTCGAGGAAGCCGGTGGCCGACATGACGAACCGGACTTCCTCGCTCACCCCGTAGAGGGTGACGGCGACGCCGGCGTGCTGCGCCTCGCGGTAGACGACGAGCAGGGTGCGCAGGCCCGCGCTGGAGACGTAGGTGACCGCCGTGAGGTCGATCTTCAGCGGCTTGCCCTCACGGACCAGCGGCAGCAGGGCCTGGAGCAGCGCTCCGGATGTCTCGCTGTTGATCTCACCGGTGGCGACGAGCACGGTGCCCGTCTTGTTCCGGCGTTCCTTGACGTTGAGAGTCATTGCATTCCCCTCTGTTTGGGGCGCCCCCCGTTGAGCGCTACTTCTTGGCCACTGGACGCAGCCGGACCTTGACCTTCACCCGCCCCTGGACATCGGGCAGCCGTACGGTGAGGGCTTCGGCGTCGAAGTCCGTGTACGGCTTCTCGTCGATCTCGACGGACGCGATCCGCACCGAGCCGGCCGGGAGCAGGTCGGGCGAGACGCGCAGGACGCGGTCGGGCAGGTTGGTCGGGTCGGGCTGGAAGTGGAAGTCCATCTCCCGGCCGTTGACGAGGAGGTTGTTGTAGACGGCGGAGAGGTAGCAGAGCTCCGCCGAGTGGTACATGGACATCGAGTGGCTGCCCTTGAGCCGCTCGGTGCCGAGCAGGTACGGCGTACCGCTGGCGAGCACGTTGAAGTAGACGGCGCCCTCGTCGTGGTCGAGGAAGAAGGTGTTGTAGAAGGCCTGCGCCTGCCGGGCCTCGCGCAGGTTCGCCTCGCCGCCGACCGTGCCGTTCAGGATGAGGTAGGCGAGGATCGCCTGCTCCTGCTGCCACCAGGCCTTGCGGTCGTGCCAGGCGAAACGATACGTCTCCTGGTCACCGGACTTGACCCGCTCGACGACGTCGTACCAGCCGCCGCGCTGCACGTCGCTGCCGACCGCCGGCATGATCTCGCCGATCTTCTTGGCGAGCTGCTCGTACGCCGGCTTGGCCTTCAGCGAGTTCATCCGCATCAGGTTCCAGGCGATCTTCAGGTTGTGGCCGACGACGGCGCGGTCCTGCTGCCAGCTGTGCGCCTTGTCGTGCGACCAGTCGCGGTTGAAGCGCTCCTGGACGAAGGGGCTGTTCTTGTAGTCCGGGAACTTGTCCGCGATGGTGTCGAAGGTGTACTCGAGGAAGTCGGCGTACTTCTGGTCGCCGGTCGCCAGGTACAGGTTGATCAGGTACGCGGGCGCGTGGTCGCCGACCGAGTTCCAGTTCTTGCGCTCGGCGTTCTCACCGAGGGACTCGTGGTCGGCGCTGAAGAGGATCGGGTCGATGTGCGAGTAGTAGCCGCCCTGCTCCGGGTCGAAGAAGAACTTGTCGAACAGCCGGATGGTGGCGTCCGCGTCGTTCTTGATCCGGATGTCACCGGTGACGCGGTACGTCTGGATGGGGCCGGCCAGCGCGTAGATCTGCTCGTACATCGGGATCGCGTCGTAGTCGTCGGAGAACTCCGAGGTGAACAGCTTTCGCTCGCTGTCCCCGTCGACGCTGATGCCGTGGTACCAGAAGACCACGTCCTCCTCGCTGTCCACGACCCGCATGTGCTTGCGCAGGTACTCGGTGCCGCGCTCGGCGACCTCCAGGTACTCGTCCTTGCCGGTCAGCAGGTAGGCCGAGGCCATGCCGTAGACCAGGCGGGAGATCGTGTCGGTCTCCTGGACGTGGCTCGCGGTCTTGTCACCGCCGAGCCGGATCTCGGTGCGGTACTCGGTGAAGTCCACCGGCCCGTCGCCGAACTGCGCCCGCTTGTAGAAGTCGGCCAGCGACTCGATCTGCTTGATCCACCAGCTGGGCTCCTCGAAGCGGAAGTCCTCGGCGCCGCGGCCCAGGAACACCAGGCGCTTGGCGTCGAAACGCCCGCCGTGCTCCGGGTAGTGGACTCCGTAGACGAAGAGGAACCGGCCGGGCGAAAGCATCTCGTCGATGTGCCCGGACGCGTCGATGTAGGGCTCGTCCAGGTTGCGCACCAGCTCGGCGCTGGGGTCACCGGCGAGCGAGACGTCGAACGCACGCCCGTCGGAGGTCTTCAGACCCAGTACGCGCGAGCCGGAGTCGAAGCGGGTGACGTATCCGGCGATGGTGTCGGAGAAGGAGAAGCTCACGGCATCCGCCATGTCATGCACCGTCCTTGTCGTGAGAGCCCTCGTGAGTACGGTCGTGAGTGCTGTCGTCCTCGTATCCCTGGCTGACTTCGACGATCACTCCGTCGGGGTCGCGGATCCACACGGTCCGCCAGCCGCAGATGAAGTCGTCGAAGTCCAGCGGCCCCAGGGTCACTTCGGCCGCGTCGCCCAGCTCGGCCAGGAACGCGTCCACGCTGTCGGTCTGGAAGGCCAGGTGGCGCATCCGCCCCGGGGCCTGCGGCCCGTCTCCGGCTACCGCTGGGGGGACCCCCAGTGCCGGGCCGGCCGGTTCGGCGCCGGCCGCGAAGAGCTCCAGGTACGCGTCCCCCTTGCGCAGGAACACGATCTGGGCCTCCCCCAGGTCGACCACCCGGGCCCGGGTGAAGCCGAAGTAGCGGGTGTAGAACTCCTCGGTGGTCTTCTGGTCCGTGCAGTTCAGGCCCACGTGCGACCAGACCAGCCCGGCCATCAGGCCTGCCCCCGGCCCCGCCCGGCCGCGATCAGCTCGATGATCCGGCGGGCGAAGAGGTGGTGGTGGGCGCCGGTGCGGCCGGTGACCAGGTCCCCGTCGACCACCACGTCCTCGTCGACGTACTCTCCGCCCATGTTGCGGACGTCACCGATGAGGTTGTTGTGGCAGACCACCTTGCGGCCGCGGATCTTGCCGGGGATCGAGGAGGCCAGCCACATGCCGTGGCAGATGATCCCCTTGAGGACCGTCGGCTCCTCGAAGGCCCGGCGCAGCAGCTCCGTCGCCGGGGCCAGCTGGTCCACGTCCTCGGTGTAGCGCAGCCGGTCGGCCACCATGCCCGAGGGCACGATGATCGCCGAGTACCGGCGCAGGTCCTCGTCGCTCAGCCCCTCCAGGGACTGGCTGGCGGTGAAGGGCGCCCGGTACTCGTGGCCGGAGAAGGTGATGGAGTCGTTGCCCCACAGCCGGGTCAGGAAGTCGACCTCGGCGCCTTCCTCCGCGAACCGGTGCTGGTAGTAGAAGATCTCCGGCTCGTAGAAGTCGCTCTCGACCAGGACCGCGATGCGGGTCCCGCTCAGCGCGCCCTCACGCAGGACGGCATCAGGCACGGGACACCCCCTTCAGGAAGTCCGCCGCGCGCTCGGCGATCATCGCGATGGCGGTGTGGCAGTTGCCCGACGGGACCGCGGGCATCACGCTCGCGTCGACGACGCGCAGGTTCCGTACGCCGTGCACCCGCAGCTCGGGGTCGACGACGGAGAGGTCGTCGATGCCCATCCGGCAGGAGCCGGCCTGGTGGTGGTAACTCTCCGACTTCTGCTTCGCGAAGGTGCGCAGGTCGTCGTCGGTCACGGTGCCCGGCCCGGGCTGGAGCTCCTGCTTGTACCAGGGTGAGAAGGCGGAGGTCGCGAAGATCTCCCGGGCGATCTTGATGCCCTGCACCATCCGCTCCAGGTCCCAGCGGTCGCCCAGGTAGTTCGGGTTGATCAGCGGGTGGGCCAGCGGGTCGGCGCTGGCGAGCTTGATCCAGCCGCGTGAGACGGGCCGTACGACACCGGGCAGGATGGACACCGTGTTCGGGTGGTCCTGGCCGACGATCACGTCGAAGGGCACGTGGACGAAGGCGATCTGCAGGTCCGGCGCGGGCAGTCCCGGCTGGGAGGACAGGAACAGAGCGCTCTCCGACAGGTTCTGCGCCGGCGGCGGGAGCTCCTGGGTGACCTCGGCCATCAGACCGGTCAGGACGTGGTTGTGGAAGTTCTCGCCGACCCCGGGCAGGGCCGCGGTGACCTCGATGCCGTGTTCGCGCAGCTGGTGCGGGTGCCCGATGCCGGAGAGCAGCAGCAGCTTGGGGGATTCGATCGCCCCGGCGGCCACGATCACCTCCCGGCGGGCCCGTACGGTGTGCGGGCCGGGCTCGGCGGTGGCGCTGTGGCTGTCGCGGACGGTGCGGCCCGGGACGTCGCTGCCCGAAAGCGTGGCGGGGGCCTGGAGCTGGACGTACTCGACGCCCGTGCAGGTGTCCCCGTCGAACAGCAGCCGGGTGCTCTGCGCACTGGTGCGCAGGGTCAGGTTGGGGCGGTCGAGCGCGGGCTCCAGGTACGCGGCGAGGGTGCCCTGGCGGCGGCCGTCGGCCACGTCGATGTGGTGCCAGCCGGTGCCGAAGAGGCCGCGGCGGGGACCGTCGGTGTTGAAGTCGGCGATCTCCTGGTGCCCCAGCTCGACGGCCGCGTCGATGAAGGCGCGGGAGACCGGGTTGGGGCCGTGCTGCCCGGCGTTGGTGATGCGCTGCGGGCCGCGGGTGCCGGTGGTGGCGGCGGTGGCGTCCTCCTGGCCCTCCAGGAGGGAGAAGTACGGGAGCACGTCCTCGTGCGCCCAGCCGGCCGCGCCCTGGTAGGCCCAGTTGTCGAAGTCCGAGGCGTGGCCCCGGATGTGCATCATGATGTAGAGGTTGCTGCTGCCGCCGGGGGCCTTGCCGCGCGGTTCGTACGTGCGGCGGCCGCCCAGGCCGGGCTGCGGGGTGCTGGTGTAGCCCCAGTCCACGGGCCCGCCGAGCAGCTTGTACCAGGAGGACGGGTCGTCCACCTCGGGCGGGATACGGGATCCGCCCGCCTCCAGGACGAGGACGCTGACGTCCGGGTCCTCGGAGAGGCGGCTCGCCAGCACGCTGCCCGCGGTGCCGGATCCCACGACGACGTAGTCGTACTCTTCGGTCTCGGAGACACCCACGAGATCTCCCCCCCTCAGCCCTGGCTCAGGACCTGGAAGGGGACGGTGTCGTGGTAGTTCGCCATGTAGGCGATCTTCCCGTCCGCGATCCGGAAGAAGTTCATGACCTCGGCCTCGATGGACTCTCCCGAGGCGCTGACCGCGGTCAGGTGGGAGACGGCCGCGGCCTTCTCCCCGTCGACGAGGAAGTGCACGGGCTCGTTCCGGAAGACCCGGTACATGGTGCCCATGCCCTTCATCATCGAGCGCAGCAGTTCGAGGCCCTCGATGTGGCCGGCCAGCTGCTCGTCCATGACCTGGTCGTCGGCGAACAGGTCGCACCAGCGGTCCCAGTCCCCCGCGTTGGCGTACTCGTAGTACTTCGTGAGAATCTCTCGCGCATCCATGGCGTCGCTCATTCCCCTATCGGTCCCTGCGGGTTCCGTCCGGCGCGAACGGCGCCCAGAACTGGCTGAAGGCGGACGCCGAGTCGCCGAAGAGCCCGTCGCGGCCCTCGACGATCCGGCCGTCCTGCCACCGCATGAAGTGGAAGACCGGGTAGTCCATCCGCTCGTACGGGGACCGGCTGTCCTCGGCCGCGCCGTCCCGCAGGGCGACGTTGCGGCACACGTCGGCGGAACAGTCCTCGCCGACGAGCACCGCTTCCAGGTCCATCCGGAAGGTGCCGCCCGTGAGCTTGTGGGTCTGCCCCATCAGCTCCAGGAAGGCGTCCAGGCTCTCGTACCAGCCGGCGAGCGGGTGGTTGCCCGGTACCAGCCAGCGCAGGTCCTCGGAGTAGTACTCCAGGATGCGCGCCCGGTCGCCGGAGCCCAGCGCGGCGTAGGCCGCCCGCACCCGCTCCCGTGTCACTTCGGTCATCGTGGCTTCTCCTTCGCCCGCGTCAGAGGGAGCCGGAACCGGGCATCGGAGCCAGGTCGTTGACGGTGTACTGCTTGATCAGCGGTCCGTCGGGACCGGCGACCACGGTCCAGGTCTGGTCGGCGTCGAAGCCGAGCCACTGGCTCCGCGCCGCCGGCGGGTCCCAGATCTTGGCCTGCCAGTTGACGAGCACCCGGACGATCGCCCGGTCGCCCTCGATGACGGGCTCCACCTTCGTGACCGTGTGCACCTCGTCGAAGAACCGGTTCGTGACGGCCTCGTACCAGCGGCCGAAGCCCTGGTGGCCGAGGAAGGTGTCCTCGGGGACCTTGAACTCCAGGTCCTCGGTGATCAGGGCGAGCACCTCGTCCAGCCCTACGTGCCTGTCCAGCGCCACGTACCAGTCCTCGGCGAAACTGCGGATCGCGTCCTCGGTCAACTGCCGCTCGGCGGGCATGCGGTCTCCTCCTGTTCCGTGTGCTGCGTGACTGCTCTGGTCAGATCTGGATGTCGACGAGGAACGGACCGGGGTGGGCCAGCATCCGGCTCACGGCGGCGGCCGCCTCGTCCGGCTTCTCCACCCGCATCCCGCCGGCGCCGAGCGACCGGGCCAGCCCGGCGAAGTCGATCTCGGGGTGGGAGAGGTCGAAGGAGCCCGGGAATCCGTGCTCGGGGATGTCCCGCTCCCGCCAGTACTGGGCGATGTTGTCGTCCAGCAGCCGGTACTTGCGGTTGTTGCAGACCACGAACTTGGCCTCGATGCCGTGCCGGGCCGCCGTCCACAGCGCCTGGTAGGTGTACATCGACCCGCCGTCGCCCGCGAAACCGACGACGAGCCGGTCCGGGCGGGCGAGCTTGGCGCCGACCGCGCCCGGGAAGCCCACGCCCAGCGATCCGCCCCGGGTGAGGTGGTAGTCGCCCGGGCGCTCGGCCGGCAGGTACTTCGTGACCAGCGGGGAGGTGGTCAGCGCCTCGTCGAAGACGATCAGGTCCCCGCCGGTGCGCTCGGCCAGGGTCCGCAGGAAGACGGTCATCGGCGTGCCGTCGTCCGTCTGCGCCTGCCCGTCGCGGACCCTTTCCCGGGTCCGTACGTCGAGCCGGGCCGCCGCGGCCGCCCGCCGCTGCGGGGTCAGCCGGTGTTCCAGTACGCCGGCCAGCGCGCGCAGCGCCTGCTTGGGATCCGCGGCGAGGCCGAGGTCCACCGGGTGGTTCTTGGCGATCTCGTAGGCGTTGAGGTCGATGTGGACGACCTTCGCGCCTTCCCGGAAGGGGCTCTCCAGCTCGGGGAACACCTCCGGGAAGACATAGGTGCCGACGATCAGCACCCCGTCGGCGTCCCCCACGAGGTCCTTGCTGTGCGGGCCGAACATGTGGCCCGTCTGGCCCCGCCGCAGCGGGTGCGAGGCCGCGATGTTGACCTCGGAGGAGTCGACCTCGTACACGTCGGCGCCCAGCAGCTCGGCGACCGCCGCCAGTTCGTTCTGCGCCCCGGAGAGCGAGACCCCGTCCCCGATGAGGACGACCGGCCGCTCGGCGGAGGCGAGCAGCTCGGCCGCCCGCCCCACCGAGGCCGGCGAGGGCGCCACGTCCGTGAGCGGCACCGTGGCGGGCAGGACGGGCTCGGAGTTGAGCTCGTCCAGCACGTCCATCGGCAGCGCCACGAACACGGGCCCGCGGGGCGGGGTGAGCGCGATCTTCACGGCCCGCCGGATGGTGCGGAGCACGGAGTTCCGGTCGGTGACCCGGGTCGCGTACTTCGTCACCGGCTTGGCCATCGCCACCAGGTCGGACGCCATCTGCGCGTCCATGGCGTCGTAGCGCACCCCGGCGTCACCGGCGACCACGACGAGCGGGGTGTGGCCGCGCAGCGACTGGTAGAGCATGCCGATGCCGTTGCCCAGCCCCACCCCGGAATGCAGCTGGAGGAGCGCCGCGCCGCCGGTCGCCCGGGCGTATCCGTCGGCGATACCGGCGGCCACGGTCTCCTGGAGGGCGAGGATGTACTGGAAGTCCTCCGCCGCGTCCACAGCGTCGAGGAATCCCTGTTCCACCGTCCCAGGATTTCCGAACATCACATTCAGGCCGTCGGCCTTGAACTGCTCGATCAGCCTTTCCCGTCCGGGAGTGGCTCCGGTGTTCATCGAACTCCCCCTCATTCCCACGAGTTGCCGGAATTACCAGCCGTAACGGGTGAGACCGTCCTCCAGGACTTCCACGATCTTCTGTCCCGTGAGGTACGAGTCAGGGGTGGACCGTCCGGTCACGAACGGGAAGTCGACGATGACCGAGACCGGCTTGCCGAAATTCCCGTGGTACGCGCCGCGCGGGCCCGTGGCGTCGCGCAGGATGTACTCCAGCGGATACGGCGGCGGCCCCATGTTGAAGTCGGTACCGAGGAATCCGGTGCCGTCCTTGTAGTCGTACTCCTTGCAGTGGCCGGTCACGTGCTTGCCCCAGATGATGCTCCTGCGGTCGCTCCAGTCCCGCGCGAAGGCGAGGCAGGCGACCCCGTAGCACTCCGCGGCCACGACCTTGCCGGCCCTCTTGAAGGCCAGGATCAGGGCGTGCACGCGCTCGTTGTTGGCGAGGTCGGCGATCGGGCCGCTGCCGCCGACGATGAGGATCGCGTCGTATCCGGCGATGTCGGCGTCGAGCTTGTCCAGATCGCGGTGGTACTGCTCCAGCTTCCGCAGATAGCCCTCGTCGCTCGTGTACGGGCGCTCCGGGACCCACGCCTCGATGTCGAGCGGCGAGTCCAGCCGGCTCGACTGCTCGAACTCCCGGCCCAGCCGGGCGTTCTCCTCTGTGGTGACCGAGCGTCCCAGTGGAGGATCGATGTAGTTCGCGTCGAGGCTCGGCGGAAGAGCGTGTGCACGCTTTCCGGTCGGCGTGGCGAATATGACCTCGTAGCCCCGCTCATCGAACTTCGATACGGGCCCTATCAGTTCTTCGGCCCAGTAACCGTGTTCGGAGACAATGACCAGAATCTTTCTGCTCACGTATTCCTCCAGGCGCCGCCTGTTGTCGTTGGCGTCCCCCACACTGGCCGCGCCCGGAGCCTTCGTCAAAGCGCCGGTGTGCGACTTCGTGAGGTAGCGGCCCACCTCATGGGGGCACCTCAGGAAGTCGTCTCCCGACGTCATGAAGTAGCTTCAGGACTACCTGACTTCGGCCGAATCGGTGAACCATTACCGAGGCCGCGCCCTATCGTCTGGACGCGCCGTGAATCACGGGCGCGCGGAGTAGGAGCCGTCGAGAAGAAGAGGGACGGGGACGATGACGATGGACCTGTTGTGCACCCACATCGATCGGATACGTCCGGTGAAGCCCGGAACCGAGGGCTGCGAGGAGTGCCTCATCGCCGGTGACACCTGGGTGCACCTGCGGATGTGCCTCAGCTGCGGGCACGTCGGATGCTGCGACTCCTCGAAGAACCGTCACGCCACCCGCCACTACCGCACCACCGAGCACCCCATCGCGGCCTCGCACGAGCCCGGCGAGGACTGGGCGTGGTGCTACGCCGACAAGCTGATGCTGGACCCGGCGTGAGCGCGGCGCAGGAGAGCGCGGCCGTCACGGCCGCCGGCGAGCACGTGGAGAACAAGAAGCCGGTCATCCTGGCCGTGGACGACGACCCGCAGGTGCTCCGCGCCGTCCGCCGTGACCTGCGCAGCGCCTACGGCGACCGCTACCGGGTGCTAGGCGCCTCCTCGGCCGCCGACGCCCTGAAGATCCTGGACTCCCTCGACGAGCGCGGCCACGACCCGGCGCTGTTCCTCGTGGACCAGCGGATGCCCGACGTCACCGGGGTCGAATTCCTGCTGGAGGCGGTCAGCCGCTTCCCGGACGCCCGCCGCGTGCTGCTGACCGCGTACGCGGAGACCGACGCGGCGATCACCGCCATCAACCGGGTCCGGCTGGACTACTACCTGCTCAAGCCGTGGGACCCGCCGCACGAGCGGCTCTTCCCGGTCCTGGACGACCTGCTGTCGGACTGGCTGGCCACCTACCGGCCCGCGTACGACGGAATCATCGTCGCCGGTCACCTGGTCTCCCCCGGCACCCACGCCGTGCGGGACTTCTTCACGCGCAACGGCCAGCCGTTCCGCTTCCTCAACGTGGAGCGGGACCCCGAGGCGCTGACCCTGATCGCCGCCCAGCCCGACGCGGCGCTCCCGCTGGTCCGCTTCCCGGACGGGTCGGTGCTCTCCGCGCCCACCGACACCGAGCTCGCCCAGCGCCTGGGCCTGGCGACCACCGCCTCCCGGCCGCACTACGAGTGCGTCATCGTCGGCGCGGGGCCCGCTGGCCTGGCGGCCGGGGTGTACGCGGCTTCGGAAGGCCTGTCGACGCTGATGCTGGACTCCCGCGCCCCGGGCGGCCAGGCCGGCACCTCCAGCCTGATCGAGAACTACCTCGGCTTCCCCTCGGGCCTCTCGGGCGGCGACCTGACCCGCCGCGCCACCATCCAGGCCTCCCGGTTCGGCGCCGAGATCCTGCACCCGGTGGAGGTGGTCTCACTGACCCGGGACGATCCGGCGAAGATCCTCACCCTGGCCGACGGCACGGAGATCTCCGCCGAGACGGTCCTACTGGCCACGGGAGTCTCGTACAACCGCCTCGACGCGCCCGGCGCGGACCGCTTCGAGGGAGCCGGTCTCTACTACGGCGCGGCCACGACCGAGAGCTCGGCGTGCATCTCGCAGCACGTGTTCATCGTGGGCGGGGCCAACTCGGCCGGCCAGGCCGCGGTGCACTTCGCCAAGTACGCCGCCCGCGTGACCATCCTGGTCCGCGCGGCCTCGCTGGACGCGAGCATGTCCCGTTACCTGATCGACGAGATCGACCGCACCCCGAACATCGAGGTGAAGGTCCGTACGACGGTGGTCCGGCTGGACGGCGACGAGCACCTCGAACGGCTGACCCTGCACGACGCGGAGACGGACGAGGACACGGAGGTCCCGGCACGCTTCATGTTCACCTTCATCGGCGCCCGCCCGCACACCGACTGGCTGTCGGGGGTCGTCGAGCGGGACGAGTACGGCTTCGTCCTCACCGGATCGGACCTGATCGCCAACGGTGGCGAGCTCCCGGCCGAGTGGAGTCTGGAACGGGCCCCCTACCCGCTGGAGACCAGCGTTCCGGGCGTGTTCGCGGCGGGCGACGTACGGGCCCACTCGGTGAAGCGGGTCGCGTCGGGCGTGGGCGAGGGCGCGATGGCGGTCAACCTGATCCACCGCTACCGCTCGATGGGCTGAGAGCGAACAGGCGCCGGAACGCTTGCGATCAAGACCACAGCGGACGCAACGTTGATTACATGATTACAGCCGAACAGAGCGAACAGCTCCGCGTGTGGTTCGCCGAGCGTCTGCCGGTGGACGTCTACGAGTCCCTCGTATCGGTCACGGCCGACCGCGAGGAGATCACGGTCGTCGGCACCGTGCCGGCGGCCGAGTCCGTCAAGGAGTTCCGCGAACGCACCCGCGAACAGCGCATCGAGGTCGCCCGCGAGGCCGAGGAGCTCTACCGCCGCAAGGTGGCCTGGGGCGTGCGGGTGGGCGAGGAGACCGCGCTCTTCACCCACCTCGCCGTCCCGGTCATGACCCGTCTGCGCCAGTCCGAGCGCCAGGTCCTCGACACCCTGGTCGCCGGCGGCGTGGCCCGCAGCCGGGCCGACGCCCTCGCCTGGTGCGTCCGCCTGGTGGGCCGCAACACCGACACCTGGCTGGCGGAACTGCGCGAGTCCCTGGACAAGGTCCAGCAGGTCCGCTCGAAGGGCCCGGACGTGGCCGAGTCCCCGGACCCGACGGACTCCAGGAAGTCCGAGTCCGAATGACGGAATCCCCCCACGGGCAAGCATGATCCCGTAAGGCTGGCCACGACCACCATCCAGGGAGAGGCAGCGCACCATGACGACCACCGTCGAATACATCCGCTACCGGATCGCATTGGACGACCAGCAGGCCTTCGAGGACGCGTACACCCGGGCGGCCGAGGCCCTGGCCGCGTCGCCCGAGTGCATCGACTACGAGCTGGCACGCTGCGAGGAGGAGAACGAGCGCTACATCCTCCGCATCCGCTGGACCTCGGTCGACGCCCACCTGGGCGGCTTCCGCAAGGGCGAGCACTTCCCGGCCTTCTTCAGCGCGATCCGGCCGTACGTGACGGCGATCGAGGAAATGCAGCACTACACGGTGACCGACATCGTGGGCACCGGAAAGGCCGCAGGGTAACCATGAGCACGACACCCACCATCTACGATTGGATGGGCGGCGCGGAGGCGATGAACCGTCTCACCGACGCCTTCTACGCCCACGCCCTGCGGGACGAGATCCTGGCCCCGGTCTTCGCCGGCATGGACTCGGAGCACCCGCAGCACGTCGCGGTCTGGCTGTCGGAGGTCTTCGGCGGCCCGTCGGACTACTCCGCCCACCACGGCGGCCACCAGCACATGGCCACCAAGCACCTGGGCCGCGCGATCACCGAGAGGCAGCGCCGCCGCTGGGTGGACCTGCTCCTGGACACGGCCGACGAGGTCGGCCTCCCGACGGACCCGGAGTTCCGCGCGGTGTTCGTCTACTACATCGAGTGGGGCACCCGCATGGCCCTGATCTACTCGGGCGCCAACCCGCCCCCGGTCGACGCGGCCAAGATCCCGGTCTGGTCCTGGGGCCAGACCCCTCCGTGGGTCCCGAAGACCGCGACGGACTGACCCGCTCCGCCCCAGCCGGCCCGGCCTCGCAGGCGTTCGAGGCCGGGGTCTGGGGCGGAGCCCAGGTCCTTCAGCCCCGCCCGGGTTCTCAGCGCCGCCCGGGTCCTTCAGCCCCGCCCGGGCCCGGCCCGGCCAGCAGCACCGTGAGCGGCGGCGCGCCGTCCTGCCCGCGCCAGAAGTCCACGGCCTCCTCCAGGATCTCCAGCAGGGTCTCCCAGTCGCCCGGCCGCTCGGCGGCGTACCCGCGCCACGAGGTCACGGCGACGAGCCGCCCCTCGGCGTCCGGCAGCCACGACAGGTCCCTCAGCGCGTCCGCCAGCGCGTCCCAGTTCCCCCCGAACCACTCCGGCAGCCGCAGGGCGTCCCCGCACCGCCGCATCAGCCCGGCCTTGCCGCGTACGCCGTCCAGGTCCAGCCGCACGGTCGTCCAGTCGGCGGCTTCGGCGGCGGCGAGGGCAGGGGCGAGCGGCTGCGGGTCGAGGGTCATCGGAGAACCGCCTTGAAGGTCTCGTAGTGGTCGTCCGTGTAGAAGAACTCCCCACCCTCGCCCGTCACGATCCGCCGGGCCCCGCGGTCCCGCTCCCCCGGCGTCCTCACGGTGAACTCGTGGTAGTAGCCGCGTTTCTGCCGGGGCAGGGCCTTCTCGAAGTTCCCGAAGACGGTCCCGTCCTGGCGGTACGGATACGGCCCGCCCTTGTCGATGAGCGCGAGCACGTCCAGGGCCTGCCGCGGCAGCTCGGCGGCCCGCACGGTCGCCAGCCCCTTCGCCCACACCGGAGCGCCGGTGCCGGCGGCGGCAGGCGCGGGCTTCTGCCCGCCACAGCCCACCGCACCGACCAGCGCGGCGCACAGGAGCACGGCCCCCAGTACACGAAGCAGCGACCGGGGCACGTTCCGAAAGATCATGCGCCGATCGTGCCAAATATCCGATTCGCTCGCGAATCGCCCGATGGCGTCTAGAGCGCGGCCATCTTGGTGTAGGGACTCAGGATTCGCTTCTGGACCGACCCGAAGTCGACGAGAACAGCGATCCCCTCCTCGATTCCGACGACACGGCCGAGGCCGTGCTCATCGTGAGTGACCCGGTCGCCGACGCTGAACTGCCGGATGGGCTGTTCCACGGGGGCCTTGAACGGGCTGGACGGCAAATGGCGGCGAGGTACTGCTGACTTTGTCATTGAACCCAGTATGCGCCCAGCGGGCCGCCTCGTGGTCCGCCGTTCGGATCTCAATTCCGGCACCATCCGCCCCAGCGGTGGCTACAGGTCGTCGGGGTCGGCCCGCTCCAGCGCCGGCCGCAGCCCCGGGGACGACTCGGTGAGCAGGTAGTCGGCCACCGCCGTATCGGTGACCAGGCTGGTCACCAGACCCGACCGCAGCACCGCCCCGATCGCGGAGGCCTTGCGCAGCCCGCCTGCGATGGCCACGACCTCGGGGATCCGCCGGAGCCGGTCCGCCTCGACGGTGATGCACCGCTCGCCGAGGTCCCGGCCGACCCGCCGCCCCTCGGAATCGAAGAGGTGCGCGGACATCTCGGCCGCCACGCCCAGCGAGGCGTAGTGCTCCCGCTCCTCGTCCGTCAGCATGTCGTGGACGGTGGAGATGCCCGGCTCCCAGGAGCCGATGGAGACGGCCGCGACCGTCACCTTGTCGAAGTACTCGAAAGCGCGCGCGATCCCCGTCTGGTTGCGCAGCGCGGCCGCGGTCGCGGGGTCGGGCAGCAGCATCGGCGCGTAGATCGGGTGCGCGTCCCCGCCCGACACCTGCGCGGCCCGCCGCACCGCCTCCACGGACCCGCGCTCGGCGGTCCCCGCGTCGTACACGCCGGTCAGCTGCACCACGGTGCAGGGCGGCAGCCGGTGCAGGGACGCGGCCATGTGAATGGTCGACCGCCCCCACGCCAGGCCCAGTACGTCGCCCTCGTTGACCAGCTCGCCCAGCAGATCGGCGGCCACCGCGCCCAGGTTCTCCGGATCCGGCGCGTCCTCGGTGGCGTCGGCGGGCGACTCCACCACGACGGCGTGCCTGAGCCCGTACCGGGCCCTGAGCGCGTCCGACCGCTCCGCGTCCAGTTCCGCCGGTACCCGGATCTCGATCCGTACGAGGTCGCGTTCGAGGGCGGTCTCCAGGACCCGGGCCACCTTGAAGCGGCTCACGCCGAACTCCTCGGCGATCTGGATCTTGGACTTGCCCTCCAGGTAGAAGCGGCGAGCCATGGCCGCCGCCTGCACCAGCTCCGCGGGTCCCATCCGCAGGGCTGACCGTCCCGCCGACATTGCAGACACCGCGTTCTCCTCACTGCTGTTCACACTGTCGTGTTCACACTCTCGACTCGCCGTTCATCCTGTCAGATCCGACGGCCGTTGATCAGCCTGTACAGCCCCCGTTCACCGAGCTGTTCATCAACCCTTGGTTCAGTGGTCGCAAGCCCACGGCGCCACGGCGATCGCCGCGCCCGCCTGCTCACGCAGCGTGCTCACGGCGGCCGCCGGATCGACGGCGCCGTACACCGCGCTGCCCGCGACGAAGACGTCGGCACCGGCCTCGGCGCAGCGTTCGATGGTCGAGGCCGAGACCCCGCCGTCCACCTGGAGCCACAGCTCCAGACCGTGCTTGGCGATCAGCTCCCGGGTGCGGCGGATCTTGGGCAGCATGATGTCGAGAAAGGGCTGGCCGCCGAAGCCCGGCTCGACCGTCATGATCAGCAGCATGTCGAGCTCGGGAAGGATGTCCTCGTACTGCTCGATCGGCGTCGCGGGCTTGAGCGCCATGGACGCCCGCGCCCCCTTGGCCCGGATCTCCCGCGCCAGGCGCACGGGGGCCGCTGCGGCCTCGGCATGGAAGGTGACCGAACCCGCGCCGGCTTCCACGTACTGGGGGGCCCAGCGGTCCGGGTCCTCGATCATCAGGTGGAGGTCCAGCGGGATGTCGGTGGCCCGGCTCAAGGACTCCACGATCGGCATACCGAGGGTCAGGTTGGGGACGAAGTGGTTGTCCATGACGTCGACATGCAGCCAGTCGGCCCCCTCGACGGCCTTCGCCTCGTCGGCGAGCCGTGCGAAGTCTGCGGACAGGATGCTGGGATAAATCTGAGCGGCCATGCCCCAAGCCTGCCATGCCTTCGCACGGTTCCGGCCACGACCCCGCAAGTCACACTCGGGGTAGCGCCGCTTAAGTGATCATGGAGAACATTTCACTTGTTCTGCGAGATCGCCTGTGGGCACGTTTGTGTTCATGACATCGATGCCAACACCGGCTCCCGGAGATGCCACCGGCGCGCTCTCCTCTCCCTCACCCTCACCCTCCTCCTCGTCGTCCTCCTCCCTCTCCCCTTCCCCCTCCCCCTGGCGCAACCGGGACTTCCGCACCCTCTTCGGCGCCGCCACCCTCAACCAGCTCGGCACGAACACCGGCTACGTGGCCGTCCCCCTGCTCGCCCTCACCGCCCTCGACGCCACCGCCGCCCAGGTCGGCACCCTCGCCGCGCTGTCCACGCTCGCCTTCCTCCTGATCGGGCTGCCTGCCGGCGCCTGGGTCGACCGGCTGCGCACCCGCCGGGTCCTGATCGCGGCGGACCTCGCCCGGGCGGTCCTCTTCGCCTCGCTCCCGCTCGCGTGGTGGCTGGACGTGCTGACCCTGGCGCAGCTCTACGCGGTCGTCCTGCTGAACGGCTGCGCCACCGTCTTCTCGGACGTCGGCTCGCAGAGCGTGCTGCCCCAACTGGTCGGCCGCGGCGGCCTGGTCCGGGCGAACGCGGCCATGGTGACCCTCATGGCCGCCGCCAACATCGCCGGCCGCGGCGTGGGCGGCGCGCTGATCGCCACCCTGACGGCCCCGTTCGCGCTGGCCTGCGCCTCGGCCGCGTACCTCGCCTCGGCGCTCCGCCTCACCCGGGTCCGGCCGACCCCGGCGCCGCCCGCAACCGCCCGTATCCCGCTGCGGTCCCAGATCGGGGAGGGCCTGCGGCACGTACTGGGCCACCCCGAGCTGCGCGCGCTGGCGCTGGCCGCGACCCTGAACAACCTGGGCAGCGCGGTCCTCAACACCATGCTCCCCGTGCTCTTCGTCCGTGAACTGGGCCTGTCCCCGGCCGCGCTGGGCCTGTTCTGGGCGGCGGGCGGCGTGGGCCTGCTCCTGGGAGCCCGCCTGGCCCGGCCCTTCGCCGCGCGCGTGGGCTACGGCCGCGCCCTGCTGCTGAGCCTGACCCCGGCGGCCCTGCTGGTACCGCTGCTCGACCACGGCCCGTGGCTCTGGCTGGCGGGCGCCGGCTGGCTGCTGGCCATGATGAAGATCGGCTCGGACAACGTCCTCGGGGTCAGCCTCCGTCAGCACCTGACCCCGGACCCGCTCCTGGGCCGCATGAACGCCACTTTCCGCTTCACCCTGACGGGCGCCCTGGCCCTCGGCTCCGCCGCCTCGGGCCTCGTGGCGGAACTGACGTCGCTCCGCACGACCCTGTGGACGGGGGCCGCGATCCTGGCCCTCTCCTTCATCCCGGTCGCGGTCTCCCCGATCCGGCGCAGGAGGACGGGGGTGTGAGGGGCGAAATCCGGTGGCCGGGCGGAACCCGCTGCGCCGTCACACGGCCCGCCCCGGACCGGAGCGGCCGATCCGCTGCGCGTGTTCATCGTGACCACGTTCGACCTCGACGAGTACGTCTACGGGGCGTTGCACGCCGGGGTCGCGGGGACGCTGATCGTCTAGCCGGGCGGCGCCCCGCGCAGATGACGCACGAGCCGCTCGAGGGCGGTCCAGCTCTCGGCGGTCTCGCCGTCGCCGAGCGGGTAGTAGAACGCCGGCCGGGCGCTCGGGCCGAGCCGCACCGGGCGTTCCTTCAGCGGCGTCCTGCTCGCGGTGTCGCGCCCTGCCTCGCGGACCTCCTCGGGGCCCAGCACGAAGGCGTAGGGCAGCGGCGGGCTTTCGAAGTGGGGTGGGGCGCTCAGGTCCCGGCGCGCCGCGCGCAGCTGGCACAGCATGGTCTTCAGCCCGTACCGGGTCACCAGCTCCTCGGCCAGCCCGGGCAGTGCCCCCAGCGGAAGCTCCTCACCGGGGCCGTAGCCCACGGTGAGGGTGATGTCCTCTTCCACACCCTCCGGGGTGCGGATCACGCGCAGGGTGGCGACGGCAGGCCGGTCCGGGGCGCCGACGACGACCGTCCAGGTGGACCGGGGAGCGCGCTCGTACGCCAGGTCGGTCAGCTGCCGCCGCGACCAGGTCAGGCCGGCCGGCTCCGACGTCCCCCAGCCGGCCGGCGGGCCGCCGGTCAGCGCCCGCCAGGCGGCTTCCAGCGCGCCGCCGAGAACGAGGTCCTCTGTCGGGCGGTGCAGGGCACGGAAGGAGACGACGAGCTGACGCTCGCCGGTGGGTCCGGCCTCCGTGAACGCGTCCGATACCCGGGTCTCACCGTTCTCGTCCCGGGCCGGGGAGAAGGCGTCGTCCTGCCAGGTCAGTACCGCGCCGGTCAGCCCGTCGTAGTAGCCGCACCGCTCGTCCTGCACCACCCAGCGCGAGGGCATGGACTCCAACAGCATGCGGGTGGGGAGGGAGAGGCGGCAGTGTGGCGGGGTGACGATCTGCAGCGACCGGTCGCTCTCCAAAGTGGCCCGCAGCGCCTCGGAGAGCCAGCTCGTCATGGGGACGACCGGGCGGTCCTGGAGGACGACCGCTGCCGCGTCGGTGAGCATGTCCACGGCCGGCTGGGCGGCGGCGGGGACCGGTACGGCAGTGACGCCCGAGACGTCGACCGGGCGGGCCGCGCCGGCGGTGCCGGGGGCGTCCGGCGGATAGACCCGGCCGCCCAGAAGCATGGTCATCCGGGCCGCGAAGGCACCCGCGAGCTCCTCGGCCTGGGGGACGCCCACGGCGGCGCGGGCCTCGATCCACCACGCCGGGCCGTCGCCGGACGGCTCGGCGCCGGGCCCCAGCAGCCGCGCCGCCTCGCCCGGCACCTGGAGCAGCAGCGGCACCTCGATCGAGACGAGCGGCCGGCCCTCGGCGTCGCACAGTTGGACCACGGCACCCTCGCCGGTGGTGTCGACCCGCAGGTCCGGGCCGCCCGCGAGCAGGCCCGCCAGGACGCTCAGCGCGTCCGGCATGCGCTCGGTGAGCGCGATCACGTCCTTGGTCATGCAGTGTTCCTCTTGGTCATCTCTGGTCGGTGGTCGTCTCGGTGTCGCCGTCCGCGGCGGCGGGCGCCGCCCGGATCAGTCGGTCGCTTCGGTCGTCGTCGTCCTGAGCAGCGCCTTGGCGCGGACGAGGAGGTCGTCGTCCGCCAGTTCCACGGAGCCTGCTTCGGCGTCGGTCACGACGCGCCGCAGGATCCTGCTCCATTCGCCGACGAACTCCTGTGCCCCCACCGTCACATCGCCCCGCTCGGTGAGTGACGACTCGTGGTTCCCCAGCGTGCTGTGCCAGCGCGCCCGGATCCTCAAGTCGCCGCCCTCACGGGTCAGCTCCCATTCGGCGGAGAAGGTGTCCGATCCCCAGAAGACCCCGGCTCCGGAGAACTCCGGGCGCCGGACCTCTTCGAGCAGCGGCACCAGATCGTCGAGCAGCACTGCGATGTCGTAGCGGTACGTCAGCCGAATCGGCACCCGGTTCCACACGAGGACGGCGTCCTCGGCTCCGGAGGAGTACATCTCACCGACGGCCTTCTCCCCGTCGGCCGGCGCACGCACCCCACGGCCCACGACATCCTCTTCGAACACCCGCTCGTTGCCGACGGCCAGCAGGTACTCGCCGCACTGCCGACCCTCCGGACGTACCGCATCGGTGCGGTTCGACTCCGCCGGTCGATGACGCCGGGGGCCTCGAAGCCCGCATCCGGACAGGTGATGACGGGGACACCGCGGGCGCTGCGCTGTCGGCTCAGGCCGCGAGCAGGGCCTTGGCGCGGAGGAAGAGGTCGCCGTCGTCCAACTCCATAGACTCCGCCTCGATATCGGTGAGGATCCGCCGCAGAACCTTCGCCCACTCGTTTACGAATTCCTGTGTATGGACCACCACGTCGCCCCGCTCCGCCAGGAGCGACTCGTGGCTCCCGAGCGTGCTGTGCCAGCGCGCCTGAATCCGCAGCGAATCGCCCTCGCGGACCATCCTCCATCCGGCCGAGAATGTGTCGCCCCCCCAGAAGACCTCGCCCTCCGGGCATACCGGCCGCTGGATTTCCTCGAGAAGGGGCACCAGGTTCCAGGTTCCAGGTTCCAGACGAGGATGGCGTTTCGGCCTCGGAGGGGGACATCTCACCAACCGCATCAGCCATGTCGGCGACGGATTCACGCGTCCGAATGGCCGGGCAACCCGCCTGGATCGAGAAACTCACCTTCGTTCCCATCGCACCGTCGTCCGTACCCCATGGAGACGGGGTGGCCGGCGCACCGCCCCAGCCGTGCACCGGCCGCCTCCGCAGACCCGCCGACGAAGCCCTACCCGCCGTTAGCCCGGCGGCATGGGCTGCTCCGGCCCATCGTTGAACAGATAGTCATACATTGCCCGGAGGTAAGCATTCAGGGTTTCCCGGTCGGGGAATTCGATGTCGGTCAGCCGCTCGTATTCGGCCGGCCCAAAGGAGTCGTCTGTGATGATCTCCTCGAATCCCGTGCGGATCAATTCCACGTAAGCGTCGCTGAAGCTCAGCAGAGTGGGCCTCAGATGACTACTCGTCTCATACCCCCGCTCAAGATCCAGGTTTACTCTGAGAAAATTCTTGAAACGCGCGTCCATTGAAATCTTTCTCTACGGATGACGGCCGTGCGCCGGATTGGCGAACATGGTGTGGAGACGGTATTGCCCGTCAGGCATCAGTCGATAAACAGGCAGGATGGTTCCGCCCTCGAAGTCCACCGGCTTGAATTCGCCCAGGTTAGCCGGGTCACGATAGTAGCCGGTGAACCTCTCCTCTGCTCCGGGCCCGAGTACGTCCTCGATCGGCGTCTCCATAGCCTCACTTCCGGTACGCGCCATCTCGTCGCGGAAGTAGGCATCGGCGCGCACCATGTCTTCTGCGTTGTCGAAACGCGTCGCGAACGCGCCGACTCGGTGGGCACCGCCGCTCACACCGTCCACCGTGGTCCCGGTCAACGGGTCGATGTTGTTTTCGGACTTGACCAGACCCGGATAGTTCGAGTTCGGCCCGTACATCTTCGGCGCCCCGTTGCTGTCGCGGGCCACCGTGCCGAGCCGGTCGGTCAGGGCTTTGTCATCAGGGTGGAGGTGGCGGCCCGGTGCGTGCCCCTGGCCGCCCTGCTGGTCGTCCAACTCCTTGATGCGATCGTCGACCACCTTGGGGTCCATCGGCTGGTCTCCGGCGCCACCGGGCGAAGCGTCGGGTGCGTCGCCCTGGCCGCCTTCACCCGGGTTGCCCGAGGCGTCGTGGCCGCCGCCGTCACCCTGGTGCGCAGCGCCCGACCCGTCACCCTGGTGCGGACCGCCCGAGCCGTGGCCGTCGCCGCCCGTCGAGGTGGTGTCGCCGTGGGTGGCGGTGCCGCCGCCCGCCGCGCCCGGGTCGGTGCCGCCATGGGTCCCGGAGCCACCGCCGCCTGGCGTGGTGTGACTGTTGTGGGCCGTGTTGTGGCCCGTGCCGCCCGGGGTGTGGGTGGCCGTGCCACCGACGGAGTGGTTGGCCGTGCCGCCCGGGGTGTGGGTGGTGCCACCCGTCGAGTGGGATCCGCCGACCGGGTGTGCCGAGCCGGTCGGGTGGCCGGTCCCGTTCTCCACGTGGCTGGGGCCGCCCGCGCCCTCGAGCACCTTCTCCCTGACGGGAACGGTCTCGTGCTCCTTGACGTTGGGCAGGTCGTCCTTGTGCGGCTCCCTGACGGGTTCGGTGTCGGCAACGACGTTGCCGTGTTCGTCCCTGATGTGGCCGTCATTGCCGATGACGCGCTTGTTGCCCGCATGGTCGACGTACTCGTGGCCGGGGGGCGCCTTCTCGCCGGAGCCGGCGGGAGTCGAGGGCGAGTCCCCCGTGTGCCCGGGAGCCGGGGCCGCGTCGGCCGGGTGCGGCGACGTCCCCGTGGGCATGTTCCTGGCCATGTCGTCGACGCCCGCCCGGCTGGCTTTGAAGCCCTCCATGAGGTCGCCGACCTTGATCTTGGTGATGCCCGCAGCCTTGCCGAGGTAGCTCATCGGATCGACGAGCGCGCCCGCCTTGCCGATCACGGTCAGGGCCTCCGCGCCCGCGCCCAGCTTTCCGGCCTGGCCGGCCTTGCCGAGCTTGAGGAACGTGCCCGAGCCGAGGGTCACGACGTTGAACAGCACCGTCCCGAACGCACGCGAGGGGTCCTTGCCCCACTCGTCCCACGCGACCAGCGACTTGCCGAAGTTGCGCAGGGCCGCCTTCTGGCGTTCACGGTCACTGTGGTCTTCCGGGCCGAACATCTTGTCCAGCGCCCAGTCGTACGGCGTGATGATGTACCCGCTGACGCCGCCGAAGACATCACCGATGCTCGACCACGTCTTCTTGAAGTTGTCCCAGTCGAAGACGTTGACCATGCTGCCCAGGCCCTTGAGCGTGCCCACGACACCGTCGACGAAGAAGCCCTTCAGCGCGCCGCCGACGTTGTCCTTCGTCCACTCCCAGGCAGCCCGGAGCCCCGTGTATTCACGCTCGTCCGCGGTTCCCCAAGGCGTCTCCTTGGCGTCCTTGACGTCGCTGTCCCTGAAGCCGTACATGCCGGCCTTGTGCGAACCGTCGTCGACGTCGAAGTGCGTACCGCCCACCAACGCGGTGATCTTGTTGGCCGCATCACGCTCGACGCCCTGGAACGCCACCCACGTCGTACCGACCTCACGGACGAGGCGCGCGTTCTCGTCGACCTTGCCCTGGTCCTGCTGCCAGTCGTCGTCGTCCTTGTTGTCCGCGACGAACTTCACCGCATCCGTGCGGAGTTGCTTCATCTTGGTCACCAGCGGACGGGCGCTCGACGCGAAAGTCGTCAGCGCACCGCTGGCGGACTCCAGCTTCTTCGCGAACTCGTCCGCCTTGTCCCGCACCGGAATCGTCGAGTTGAGCAACTCCTCCTGCTCAGGAGCGTCATAGACCGGATCCAACGCCTGAAAGGCGCTGTGAACGTCCTTGCCCGTACCGCGAATGCTGGAGGCGGTCTTCTTCAGCGAAGCCGCATGCGTCTCCAGATTCTCCAGGTTGCCCGTGAAGGTAGGTATCTTCCCCGGATCGATCACTTCTTGGGGCCCTTCATCTCTTCCGGAGTCGGAGCCTTGGAGTACTCGTCCTGCTTGTTCTTCGCCATCTGCAGGTCGCCCTTGACGTACTCCTCAGTGGCCAGGCGCGCCCCGGTGATGGACTTCCCCGTCCGCACGGGAAGGAACTTCAGGTCGTTCTCGGTTCGCTGCTGGAACTCCTGCAACGCCTGAGCCACAGGACCGAAGGCGCCCCCCTTGGGGATCTCGGTCCCGCCCAGAACCATCGTGCCCGCCGACGTCGCGGCGCCCACCAAGCCGTCGCCGTAGGACTCGAACTCTTCCTCGAACTTGCCGCCCGCCTCGGCGGTCTTGCTCAGGACTTCACGAACGCCATCCGGCTTGATGTCCCATGTGGACACGTGTTGCCCCCCGTTCTGTAAAACGTTTCTTCCCAGTGCCCCGACGTCAGCCGATGCGTCAGCCGATGGCGTCGACGGCGGCCTTGGCCCTGACCTGCGGCCGATGCGCCGCGCCGTCGTTCGTCTCCATCGTCGAGCGCGGCAGCACGATGCACCGAAATTCGCCCGCCGCCATTCCGCACTGGTGTGCCATGTCTATCAACTTGGCATTGCTGTCTGCAAAGTGAGTACGGGTCACACCCGCATACCTGTTACTGAGCAGTGACATTCCCCGCGGAATCAGCCATCACTGTCACGCGCTTGTGACACAGCGCGGATCGGCCTCGCCGACGGGACCCATGGAAACGGATCGAGGGCTCACAGCAGCAGCTGCAAGCCCTCGATCCGCCAGGAGCGGCGGCCCCTACGCCGTGCGTCGCAGCAGCGCCAGGTACATCGCGTCCGTACCGTGCAGGTGCGGCCACAGCTGTACGTCCGGGCCGTCGCCCAGGCCCGGTACGCCCGCCATGTACGGCCGGGCGTCGATCAGTTCGGCGGACACCGGGGCCTGGCCCGCGCCCCGGCCCTTCAGGACGTCGTCCACGACCACACGCGTCTCCGCCAGGTGCGGCGAGCACGTCGCGTAGCCCACGACACCGCCCACCCGCACCGCCGACAGAGCCTCCCGCAGCAGCGCCCGCTGGAGCGGCGCGAAGCCCTCCAGATCCTCCGGGCGGCGGCGCCAGCGGGCCTCCGGGCGGCGGCGCAGGGCACCCAGGCCCGTGCACGGCACGTCCATCAGCACCCGGTCGAAGGAGCCCGGCCGCCACGCCGGCCGGGTGCCGTCCGCCGCGATGACCTGGTACGGCCCGGGGTTGCCGGACAGGGCCTTCCCCACCAGGCGGGCCCGGTGCGGCTGCTTCTCGGAGGCCAGCAGGAACGCCCCGCGCTGCGCCGCCAGCGCCGCCAGCAGCGCCGCCTTGCCGCCCGGGCCGGCGCAGCCGTCGAGCCAGCGCTCGTCCCGGCCCTCGACCGGCACGGCCGCCAGGGCCATCGCCACCAGCTGGCTGCCCTCGTCCTGGACACCCGCGCTGCCGTCGCGCACGGCCTCCAGCGCGCCCGGCTCGCCGCCCTCGGCCATCCGCACGGCGTACGGGGACCAGCGGCCCGGCAGCGCGGACTCCTCGCCCACCGCCTCGAGCAGCTCTTCCGGGGTGGACCGCCCCGGCCGGGCCACCAGCGTGACCTCCGGCCGCTCGTTGTCCGCCTCCAGCAGGTCCTCGATCCCGGCGCGCCCGCCGCCCAGCGAGTCCCACAGGGCGCTGACGATCCACCGCGGGTGCGAGTGGTACACCGCGAGGTGTTCCTCGGCGTCGTCCTCGTACGGCGGCGCCACCCGCTCCAGCCAGCCGTCCAGGTCGTGCGCGGCGATCTTGCGCAGTACGGCGTTCACGAACTTCGCGCGCCCGTCCCCGAGCACCACCCGGGCCAGCTCCACGCTCGCCGAGACGGCCGCGTGCGTGGGGATCCGGGTTCCCAGAAGCTGGTGCGCGCCGAGCGAGAGCACGTCCAGCAGCGGCGGGTCCACCTCCCGCAGCGGCCGGTCGATGCACGCCTTGATCACGGCGTCGTAGGTGCCCTGCCGGCGCAGCGTCCCGTAGACGAGCTCGGTGGCCAGTGCCGCGTCGCGCGCCTGGAAGCTCTCGTCCTGACGGGCCTTGCGCAGCAGCGGCGGCAGCACGAGGTTGGCGTACGCGTCGCGCTCGTCCACCGCCCGCAGCACCTCGAAGGCCAGCAGCCGGACGGGGTCCTTCTGGGGCCGGCGGTACGGCTTGGCCTGCTTGCCGGACGGCTTGCCGCCGCCCGCGGGACGCCGACTGGGCTGACGAGGCTGTTCGCTCACGTGAAAGGTGCTCCGGAGATACGAGTGCTACGAGTGCTACGAGTGCTACGAGTGTGCAGGCAGGACAGAGAGGGGCAGCGAGGCCGCCGGTGTGACGCAGCGGCTGGGTTCAGCCTACGTCGGCGCCGCCGAGCCGCTCGCCGGGCGCGATCCGCACCCCGCGCGCCCAGTCTGCGCCCCGCATCGGCTTCTTGCCCTGCGGCTGCACCCACAGCAGCTCCACGGCGTGCGAGCCGGTGCCGACGTAGATGTTGTTCTTGGCCGGAGCCAGCACGCCGGGCTCCAGGTCCGTACGGTCGGGCACCAGGCCGACCGAGATCAGCTTGAGCCGCTCCCCGCGGAAGACGGTCCAGGCACCCGGTGCCGGGGTGCAGCCGCGCACGACGCGGTCGGCGCGCATCGCCGGGGCCGCCCAGTCGATCCGGGCGTCCTCCACGGTGATCTTGGGCGCGAGCGAGATCCCGTCGGCGGGCTGCGGGACGGCGCGCAGGGTGCCGTCCTCGATGCCGTCCATGGTCGCGGCCAGCAGTCCGGAGCCGGCGAAGGCGAGCCGGGTGAGCAGGTCGCCGCTGGTGTCGGTCGGCCGGATCTCCTCGGTCAGGATGCCGTAGACGGGGCCGGAGTCGAGGCCTTCCTCGATCAGGAAGGTGGAGGCGCCGGTGAGCTGGTCCCCCGCCATGATCGAGTGCTGTACGGGCGCGGCGCCGCGCCAGGCGGGCAGCAGCGAGAAGTGCAGGTTGACCCACCCGTGCTTGGGGATGTCCAGGGCACTCTTGGGCAGCAGCGCCCCGTACGCGACGACCGGGCAGCAGTCCGGACCGATCTCGCGCAGCCGGGCCTGGAAGTCGGGGTCGCGCGGCCGGGCCGGCTTGAGGACCTCGATCCCGGCCTCCTCGGCGCGCTGGGCGACGGGGCTGGCGACGAGTCGACGGCCGCGGCCGGCGGGTGCGTCGGGCCGGGTGACGACGGCCGCGACCTCGTGCCGCCCGGAGGCGATGAGTGCGTCCAGGGCGGGCACGGCGACCTCGGGGGTGCCTGCGAAGACGAGCTTCACTGGGGTCCTACCTCGCTATCTCGGCTGTCAGCAGCGCACCAGTCTATGGGGCGTACCGCCTGGGGATGTCCTGTGCCCGTCAGGGGGCGTACGCACACACACGCGCCCTTCGCATATGCCGACACGCCCCCTGAGCGTGACCTGGGCGCCGGGTGGCGCGTTGGTCAAGAGAGATTGACCAAAACGGGCCGCTTCGCGAACGGTTTCCGCGGCCCGATCCGCCCTTCAGCACCGGTTCGAGAGGCTTCTTCATGGCCGACCACGCCACCCACGACGCCCAAGCCCGGGCCAGCCTGCACCTTCTGGTGCGGGACATCGAGCGGGTTCGCCGGCAGGTGGATGCCCTGCGTACGCTCACCGCCCAGCTCGGCAATGTGTACCGCCCGCGCCGCTCCGGCCCGTCCACGGGCTTCGTCGTGTACGGCCGGGCGCCCGCGCCCACCGTCCGCCTCGCCCAGGAGCTGCGGGACAGCGTCGAGACGCTGGTCACCGCCGCCGTGGACTTCGACCGTTCGCTCGGCTTCTCGTGGGACGCGGTCGGCTCGGCGCTGGGTGTCACCAAGCAGGCCGTGCACCGGCGCTACGGCGCCCGGCGCGCGCAGGCCGCGGAATCCGCGGAGCCTGCGGCCGAGGGAACGACCACCCGGCCCCTGGGTCCGCTCCCCACGATCCCGGCGGCCCGATCGGTCCCGCCGCAGCCGCAGCGCGAGGACTCCCAGCCCGCCGTGAGCACCCCCCGCTCGCCGGCCTTCCCCGGCCCCCGCAACGGGTGACCGCCGCCCTCAACGGCTGACAGCCGCCCGCCGCCGGGACGCCGACCCCCGACGGCACCAGCCGGGCCCCGACCCCGGCGGAGCGCCCCACGGGCCCCCCCGCCGGGGTCGTCCGCCGTCCCGGTTCCACCCCGGCGGCATGCGGCCGGGGTGGAACCCGGGCAGCGGCAGCCGGTCCGTCAGCCGATGTCCAGCGGGTCGATGCGGACCCGGACCGACTCCGATGCCGGGACGCCCCGCGCCATACGGGCTGCCTGCGCCGATTTCAGGGCGGCCGCCAGGGCCGCGCCGCTGCCCGGCGGGACCCGGACCAGCGCCCGCTCTCCCGGCGAGGGCTCACCGCGCCGCCCCGGGAGCGGCACCGGGCCGAGGATCTCCGCGTCGGGCGGCAGCCCGGCGCCGGCCAGGAAGGTCTCGACCGCCTCGCCCCGACCCGCCACCGCCGCCATCCGCGACACCGGCGGGAAACCGAGCTGGGCCCGTTCCGCGAGTTCGCGGACGGCATGGCCCACCGGGTCCCAGCGCACCAGTGCCTGTACCGGCCGCAGCGTCGGCTCGGCGACCACGACGACCTGGCCGGCGCCCCGGACCAGCGACGCGGCCGCGATCCACCGCCGCAGCGCGTCCTCGCCCGCCCGCAGGTCGGGCCGGGTCAGCATCGCCCAGCCGTCCAGCAGCAGCGCCGCCGCGTACCCCTCCCCCGCCGCGACCGGTTCCGCCCCCGGGGTGCACACGATCAGCGCCGGCCGGTCCGGCACCTCGTCCAGGACGTGGTCGCGCCCGGACGTCCGTACGGGCACGGCCGGAAACGCCCGCCCCAGCTCCTCGGCGGTCCGCCGCGCGCCGACCACCTGGGCCCGCAGCCGGAACGACCCGCACTCCTCGCAGTGCCAGGACGGTTCCGCCCGCCCGCACCACCCGCACTGCAGGTCCCGCTCGTCGGGGGCCTCCAGCGGCCCGGCACAGACCGTGCAGCGGGCCGGCGTACGGCAGCGCTCGCACGCCAGCCGGGGCACGTAGCCCCGCCGTGGCACCTGGACGAGCACGGGCCCGGTCCGCAGCCCTTCCCGTACGGTCTCCCACGCCAGGCTCGGCAGCCGCGCCGCCCGGGCCGCCTCGTCGCGGGCCAGCAGTTCGTCTCCCACGGTGCGGATCCGGGGCGCGCAGGCCCGCACCGTCTCGCGGTCGGCGACCAGCGGCCGCGCCCAGCCGGACTCGACCAGCTGGGCGGCCTCCACGGTGCAGCTCGTGCTCCCGGCCAGGAAGGCGCAGCCGTCGCTGACGGCGCGCAGTTCCAGCACCTCCCGGACGTGCGGGAAGGGCGCGCGGTCGTCGCTGTGGCTGGAGTCCCCGTCGTCCCAGACGGCGACCAGCCCGAGGTCCCGTACGGGCGCGAACATCGCCGCCCGGGTGCCGACGACGGCCCGCACCGAGCCCCGGCTCACGGCGAGCCACTGCCGGTAGCGCTTCTCGGGCCCGGACTCGGCGGTCAGCAGCGCGTGCCGCCCCTCGCCGAGCAGCGCGGTGAGCGCCGTGTCCACGCGGGCGGCGGTCCGCCCGTCGGGCACCACGGCGAGGGCCCCTCGGCCGGAGGCGAGGGTGGCGGCCATGGCACGGGCGAGCTCGTCGGCCCAGCCGGGGCCGGGCAGGGCGGTCCAGACGGCGCGCGGAGTGCCACCGGTGGCGAGGGCGCGTATGAAGGCCGGGCCGGAGCCGTACCGCTGCCAGCCGCCGGGGTCGGGCGCGGCGGGCGGGGGCAGCGGCTCGGGCGAGGGCTTGGCTTCGGCACGGGCGTTGCGAGGGGGCAGGGCGAGCTGGAGCACGTCGGCCAGGCTGCCCGCGTACCGGTCGGCGACGGCCCGGGCGAGCGCCAGCATGCGCGGTCCGAGCACCACCTCGGGCGAGACGACGTGGGCGAGCGCGGCCAGCGCCCCGTTGTAGTCGGACTCGGCGCGGCGCTCGACGATGAAGCCGTCGATGAGGCCGCCGCCCTCGCGGCGGCCTCCGTGCACCTGGTGGGAGCCGGCGCCGAAGCGGACCCGGACGCGGACGCCCGGCTGCGCGGCCTCGGAGAGTTCGGCGGGGACGGCGTAGTCCCAGAGCTGGTCGAGGTGGAGCACACCCTTGTTCACGAGGATGCGGGCAACGGGCAGCTCCTCGGCGAGGGCGGCCCCGCGCCAGGTACGGGGCTTCGCCTTGGGCGCCTTGGCCTTCGCCTCGGCGACCATCTCCCGGATCAGCGCCAGCTGCTCCGGCGGGGAATCGTTCGCGCTGCTCACACCAGCATTCTTACCAAACGCGACCGACAACGGCCGGGGCGGCGGCTGCGTCCCCCGGGCATGCGAACGGCCCCGGACCAGGTGGTCCGGGGCCGTTCGGCGAGTGGTCCTACAGACCGGCGGCCGCGCGCAGCGCGTCCACGCGGTCGGTGCGCTCCCAGGTGAAGTCCGGCAGCTCGCGGCCGAAGTGGCCGTAGGCGGCGGTCTGGGCGTAGATCGGGCGCAGCAGGTCCAGGTCGCGGATGATCGCGGCCGGGCGCAGGTCGAAGACCTCGCCGATCGCGTCCTCGATCTTCTGGACCTCCACCTTGGCGGTGCCGAAGGTCTCGACGAACAGGCCGACGGGCTCGGCCTTGCCGATCGCGTACGCGACCTGGACCTCGCAGCGCGAGGCGAGCCCGGCGGCGACGACGTTCTTCGCGACCCAGCGCATCGCGTACGCGGCGGAGCGGTCGACCTTGGACGGGTCCTTGCCCGAGAAGGCGCCGCCGCCGTGGCGGGCCATGCCGCCGTACGTGTCGATGATGATCTTGCGGCCGGTCAGGCCGGCGTCGCCCATCGGGCCGCCGATCTCGAAGCGGCCGGTCGGGTTGACCAGCAGCCGGTAGCCCTCGGTGTCGAGCTTGATGCCGTCCTCGATGAGCTGGTTCAGGACGTGCTCGACGACGAACTCGCGGATGTCGGGAGCGAGCAGCGAGTCCAGGTCGATGTCCGAGGCGTGCTGCGAGGACACGACGACCGTGTCCAGGCGCACGGCCTTGTCACCGTCGTACTCGATGGTGACCTGCGTCTTGCCGTCGGGGCGCAGGTACGGGATGGTCCCGTTCTTGCGGACCTCGGAGAGCCGCTTGGAAAGCCGGTGCGCGAGGTGGATCGGCAGCGGCATCAGCTCGGGCGTCTCGTCGCAGGCGTAGCCGAACATCAGGCCCTGGTCGCCGGCGCCCTGCTTGTCGAGCTCGTCCTCGTCGCCCTCGACCCGCTTCTCGTACGCCGTGTCGACACCCTGCGCGATGTCCGGGGACTGCGCGCCGATGGACACCGACACGCCGCAGGAGGCGCCGTCGAAGCCCTTCTTGGAGGAGTCGTAGCCGATCTCGAGGATCTTGTCGCGGACGAGCTGCGCGATCGGCGCGTACGCCTTCGTCGTCACCTCTCCCGCGATGTGCACGAGACCCGTGGTGATGAGGGTCTCCACGGCCACGCGCGAGGTCGGGTCCTCGGTGAGGAGCGCGTCGAGGATCGTGTCGCTGATCTGGTCAGCGATCTTGTCGGGGTGGCCCTCGGTCACAGACTCCGAGGTGAACAGACGACGGGACACAACGCTCCCTGGGGTTGCAGCGGCTGCTGGCTGATCATTTGGCGGAACCATATCGGGGGCTGCGCCCGATCACGTTCCGAATGCAGTTTATCGGTCACTACCGATGAACGGACCACCCGTCTCGCCTTATGGGAGCCGTGTGACCTGCGGCACTCCATTCTGGCGTACGGATGTGGCCAGGCAAAGAGATCCACCTCAGGCGCGTCGCGCCGGAAGGCGGGCCGCCACCTGGTCCCACACCAATTCCGCGAGACTCTCCTTCGGACCATAGGGGACCTGAGTCTCCGACCCATCCGAGGCCAGGATCACAGCCTCATTCTCCTCCGAACCGAAGGTCTTGGCCTCACCGACCTCATTGACGACGAGAAGATCACATCCCTTGCGCCGGAGCTTGGCGCGCCCGTTGGCGAGGACGTCATCGGTCTCCGCGGCGAACCCCACGACGACCTGGCCGTCCCGGGCCCGGTCGGCCGAGACCTCGGCGAGGACGTCTGGATTGCGCACGAGCGCGACCGGCGCCGGCTCCTGCCCGTCCTTCTTCTTGATCTTCCCGCTCGCGTACTCGGCGGGCCGGAAGTCGGCCACGGCCGCGGCCATCACCACGGCGTCGGCGTCCGCCGCCGCCTTGAGGACCGCCTCCCGCAGCTGTACGGCCGTCCCCACGCGTACGACGTCCGCCCCGGCCGGGTCGGCCAGCGCGGTGTTGGCCGCCACCAGGGTGACCCGGGCGCCGCGCGCGACGGCGGTACGGGCGAGCGCGTACCCCTGCTTGCCGGAGGAGCGGTTGCCGAGGAAGCGGACCGGGTCCAGCGGTTCACGCGTGCCGCCCGCGCTGATCACCACGTGCCGGCCGGCGAGGTCCGGCTCGGACACGCCGCGCGCCAGGACCCTGCGGCACACCTCGTAGATCTCCTCCGGGTCGGGCAGCCGGCCCTTGCCGGTGTCCTTGCCGGTGAGCCGGCCCACGGCCGGTTCGATGACGACCGCTCCGCGCCGCCGCAGCGTGGCCACGTTCTCCTGGGTGGCGGGGTGCTCCCACATCTCCGTGTGCATGGCGGGGGCGAAGACCACCGGACAACGGGCGGTGAGCAGCGTGTTCGTGAGCAGGTCGTCGGCCAGTCCGTGGGCGGCCTTGGCCAGCATGTCGGCGGTGGCCGGGGCGACCACGACGAGGTCGGCGGACTGCCCGATCCGTACGTGCGGCACCTCGTGGACGGTCTCCCACACCTCGGTGGAGGCGGGATTCCCGGACAGGGCGGCCCAGGTGGCCTCGCCGACGAAGTTCAGGGAGGCCGCCGTGGGCACCACCCGCACCTCGTGCCCGGACTCGGTCAGCAGGCGCAGCAGTTCGCACGCCTTGTAGGCGGCGATCCCGCCGCTGACCCCCAGCACGACCTTCGGCTTACCCACCGGACACTCCCCTTCAGGATCCATCTCACTGTGACACCTATGGGGCCTATGACACACCACAGGCCCGGCAGATGCTCTGCCGGGCCTGTGGTGAAGAGATTTCTCGGTGCCTTACTGAGCCGGGGCCTCGATGGCCTCGGAGGTCAGCAGACCCGCGTTGATCTCGCGCAGCGCGATCGAAAGCGGCTTCTCGTGGACGTGGGTGTCCACCAGCGGGCCGACGTACTCGAGCAGGCCCTCACCGAGCTGCGAGTAGTACGCGTTGATCTGACGCGCGCGCTTGGCCGCGTAGATCACGAGGCTGTACTTCGAGTCAGTGGCCTCGAGCAGCTCGTCGATCGGCGGGTTGATGATGCCCTCGGGCGCAGTGATGGAAGAGGACACGCTCTACCTTCCGAAGAATGGGTGAAAGATCAAGCATTGACCGACATGAACATCGATCAACGATCAGACAACTTCCATCAAGGCTAGCAGCTCACGGGCCACGTCCTCGACGGAGGTATTGACAAGGGTGGTGTCGAACTCGGACTCGGCAGCCAGTTCGATCTTGGCCGACGCGAGCCGTCGCTCGATGACCTCGGCCGACTCGGTGCCCCGGCCGGTGAGCCGGCGGACCAGCTCGTCCCAGCTCGGCGGGGCCAGGAAGACCAGCTGCGCTTCGGGCATCGACTCGCGGACGAGCCGGGCGCCCTGGAGGTCGATCTCCAGCAGGACCGGTTCGCCGTTCTCCAGGCGTTCCAGTACCGCGCTGCGCGGTGTGCCGTAGCGGTTGCCCGCGAACTCGGCCCACTCCAGCAGCTCGCCATTGGCGATCAGCTTGTCGAACTCGTCGTCGTTGACGAAGAAGTAGTGGACTCCGTGTCGCTCACCGGGCCGCGGCTTGCGGGTGGTGGCCGACACCGAGAGCCATACCTCCGGGTGGACCTTGCGCATATGCGCGACGACCGTGCTCTTGCCGACCCCTGAGGGGCCGGAGAGCACGGTCAGCCGCGGACGAACCTCTGCTGCCATAGAGCGATTATCCAGGTTCCCGGGACTGCATGAGAACGCCGGAAGAACTCCGGGCGACGCGTCAGCCGGCAGGAGTGCCGAACTCACGCTCCAGAGAAGCGATCTGGTTGGAACCGAGACCTCGGACACGCCGGGACTCGGAGATGCCGAGGCGCTCCATGATCTGCTTGGCGCGCACCTTGCCCACGCCAGGCAGGGACTCCAGCAGGGCGGAGACCTTCATCTTGCCGATGACGTCGTTCTCCTGGCCCGTCTTGATGACCTCTTGGAGCGAGGCGCCGGAGTGCTTGAGTCGATTCTTCACCTCGGCCCGCTCCCGGCGAGCCGCGGCGGCCTTTTCGAGCGCGGCTGCGCGCTGTTCAGGGGTAAGGGGCGGAAGAGCCACGCCTACGTCACCTCGGATGTCGAACTGTCGGATACGGACCGGTGGAGAACCCGCAGGCACCCCACCAGGCGAGCTCCCGAACAGCGATAAAACTCGTTCGCTGCACGTTCACTCTGCTCGGAGACTAGCGGCCAAGACCGCTCCAGTCAGCGAGAACGGACGAAAAGTCCTGGTCAGCCTCCGCCGAACCGTACATCACGGACAAAATGCCCCTGTTTTGTCCGGTGAAAGACGTTCGAATTTCGTCAGGCCGTGCGATCTCGCCGTCCGGCGACACCCGTGAGCGGACCGAATCCGTGTGCGGGAGGCCCGCACACGGACGGACCGGGCGGCGGGATCAGGCGGAGACGGCCTCGCGGATCTCGTCCGCGAACTGCCGCGCCGAGGCCCTCAGGGCCGCCACGTCCGGACCGTTCTTCAGCACGCCCCGCGACACGTTCGGCACGACGTTGCGCACGGCCTTCCCGAACACCGCCGGCAGGTCCGCGGCCGTCGCGCCCTGCGCGCCGATGCCGGGGGCCAGCAGCGGGCCGTTGATGTCCAGGTCGAAGGAGGACAGATCGCCCAGCGTGGCGCCGACCACGGCTCCGAAGGAGCCCATCGGTGCCGCGCCCTCGTTCTCCGCCGCGAGGTGCGCCAGCATCGTCGCGCCGATCGTCCGGCCGTCCTCGCGCAGCGCCCGCTGGACCTCCGCGCCCTCCGGGTTCGAGGTCAGCGCGAGGACGAAGAGACCGGCCCCGGACTCGCGTGCCAGGTCCACCGCCGGGCGCAGGGACCCGTAGCCGAGGTACGGGGAGACGGTGAGGGCGTCCGAGAAGAGCGGCGAGGACGGCGAGAGGAAGGTCTCCGCGTACGCCGCCATCGTCGAGCCGATGTCGCCCCGCTTCGCGTCCATCACGACGAGGGTGCCCGCCGCCCGTGCGTCGGCCACGCTCCGCTCCAGCACCGCGATGCCGCGCGAGCCGAACCGCTCGAAGAAGGCCGCCTGCGGCTTGAAGACCGCCACCTGGTCGGCCAGCGCCTCCACCACGGTGCGCGAGAACCGCTCCAGGCCCGCGATGTCGTCGTTCAGGCCCCAGGAGGCCAGCAGGGCCGCGTGCGGGTCGATGCCCACGCACAGCGGGCCGCGGGAGTCCATCGCCGCGCGGAGGCGGGTACCGAACGGGGTCACGGGGGTCACGGTCACTGCGCGGCCTTTCGGTTCTCGGCGCCCACCGCTTCGGCCAGCGTCGCGTACGGGCTGTTGGCCAGGCGCGCGGCCAGGCCCTTGTGGATGGCGCGGGCGTAGAAGGGACCCTCGTAGATGAAGGCGCTGTAGCCCTGGATCAGCGTGGCACCGGCCAGGATCCGCTGCCAGGCGTCCTCGGCGTTCTCGATGCCCCCGACGCCGACGAGGACCAGCCGGTCCCCCACACGGGCGTACAGGCGCCGCAGGACCTCCAGGGAGCGCTCCTTGACCGGCGCGCCCGACAGTCCGCCGGTCTCCTTCACCAGGGACGGTGCGGACTTCAGGCCGAGGCCGTCGCGCGCGATGGTCGTGTTGGTCGCGATGATGCCGTCCAGGCCCAGTTCCAGGGCCAGGTCCGCGACCGCGTCGACGTCCTCGTCGGCCAGGTCCGGGGCGATCTTGACCAGCAGCGGGACCCGGCGGTCGGTGACCACCCGGTCGGCGGCCTCCCGTACAGCCGACAGCAGCGGGCGCAGCGACTCCGTCGCCTGGAGGTTGCGCAGGCCCGGCGTGTTCGGCGAGGAGACGTTGACGACGAGGTAGTCGGCGTGGCGGGCGAGGCGCTCGGTCGAGGCCACGTAGTCGCCCACCGCCTCCTCCTCGGGCACGACCTTGGTCTTGCCGATGTTGACGCCGACGACCGTCTTGAAGACCGGGTTGCGGGCCGCCAGCCGCGCGGCGACGGACTCCGAGCCCTCGTTGTTGAAGCCCATGCGGTTGATCAGCGCGCGGTCCGGCACCAGCCGGAACAGCCGCTTCTTCGGGTTGCCGGGCTGCGCCTGGGCGGTGACCGTGCCGATCTCGACGTGGTCGAAGCCGAGCATCGACATGCCGTCGATGGCGACGGCGTTCTTGTCGAAGCCGGCCGCGAGGCCGAAGGGGCCGTGCATGCGCAGGCCGAGCGCCTCGGTGCGCAGGGAGGCGTGGCGCGGGGCGAGCCAGGCGGCGGCGAAGGTGCGCAAGCCCGGGGTGCGGGCGGCGAGGCGGATCCAGCGGAAGGCCATGTAGTGGGCCTGTTCCGGGTCCATCCGCTTGAAGACCAGGTTGAAGAAGAGCTTGTACATCGGGGGAGGTTCCTCCGTCCGGTCATGGGAAGGGGGACACCCGTTGTGAAACCGGTGTCCCCCTTCCTCGTACGGGCTGCTAGTCGCGGGCCGCGGTCAGGTGCTCCGCGTGCTCCTGGAGGGAGCGGACGCCCACGTCGCCGTGGCCGAGCGCCTCGATGCCCTGGACGGCCGCGGCGAGCGCCTGGACCGTGGTCAGGCACGGGACGCTGCGCGCCACGGCCGCCGTGCGGATCTCGTAGCCGTCGAGGCGGCCGCCGGTGCCGTACGGGGTGTTGACGATCAGGTCGACCTGGCCGTCGTGGATCAGCTGGACGATGGTCTTCTCGCCGTTCGGGCCCTCGCCCTCGCTGAGCTTGCGCACCACGGTGGCGTTGATGCCGTTGCGGCGCAGCACCTCGGCGGTGCCGGAGGTGGCCATCAGCTCGAAGCCGTGGGCGACGAGCTCGCGCGCCGGGAAGATCATCGAGCGCTTGTCGCGGTTGGCGACGGAGATGAAGGCGCGGCCCTTGGTGGGCAGCGGGCCGTAGGCGCCGGCCTGGGACTTGGCGTAGGCGGTGCCGAAGACGGCGTCGATGCCCATGACCTCGCCGGTGGAACGCATCTCCGGGCCGAGGACGGTGTCCACGCCGCGGCCGTGGATGTCGCGGAAGCGCGACCACGGCATGACGGCCTCCTTGACGGAGATCGGCGCGTCGATCGGCAGGGTGCCGCCGTCGCCGGTCTTCGGGAGCAGGCCTTCGGCGCGGAGCTCGGCGATGGTGGTGCCGAGCGAGATGCGGGCGGCGGCCTTGGCGAGCGGGACGGCGGTCGCCTTCGAGGTGAAGGGGACGGTCCGGGAGGCGCGCGGGTTGGCCTCCAGGACGTAGAGGATGTCACCCGCCATCGCGAACTGGATGTTGATCAGGCCGCGGACGCCGACGCCCTTGGCGATGGCCTCGGTGGAGGCGCGCAGGCGCTTGATGTCGAAGCCGCCGAGGGTGATCGGGGGCAGGGCGCAGGCCGAGTCGCCGGAGTGGATGCCGGCTTCCTCGATGTGCTCCATGACGCCGCCGAGGTAGAGCTCGGTGCCGTCGTAGAGGGCGTCGACGTCGATCTCGATCGCGTCGTCGAGGAACCGGTCGACCAGCACGGGGCGGGTCGGGGAGATCTCGGTGGACTCGGCGATGTACGCCTCCAGCCGGGCCTCGTCGTAGACGATCTCCATGCCGCGGCCGCCGAGCACGTAGGACGGGCGGACGAGGACCGGGTAGCCGATCTCGTCGGCGATGGCCTTCGCACCCGTGAAGGTGGTGGCGGTGCCGTGCTTGGGGGCGGGCAGGCCCGCGTCGGCGAGGACCTGGCCGAAGGCGCCGCGGTCCTCGGCGGCGTGGATGGCCTCGGGCGAGGTGCCTACGACGGGTACGCCGTTGTCCTTGAGCGCCTGGGCGAGACCGAGGGGGGTCTGGCCGCCGAGCTGGACGATGACGCCCGCGATGGGGCCGGCCAGCGACTCGGCGTGGACGATCTCCAGCACGTCTTCGAGCGTCAGCGGCTCGAAGTACAGGCGGTCGGAGGTGTCGTAGTCGGTGGAGACGGTCTCCGGGTTGCAGTTGACCATCACGGTCTCGTAGCCGGCGTCGCTGAGGGCGAAGGAGGCGTGGACGCAGGAGTAGTCGAACTCGATGCCCTGGCCGATGCGGTTCGGGCCGGAGCCCAGGATGATGACCGCGGGCTTCTCACGCGGGGCGACCTCGCTCTCCTCGTCGTACGAGGAGTAGAAGTACGGGGTCTTCGCGGCGAACTCGGCGGCGCAGGTGTCGACCGTCTTGTAGACCGGGCGGACACCCAGCGCGTGCCGGACCTCGCGGACGACGTCCTCGCGCAGGCCGCGGATCTCGGCGATCTGGGCGTCGGAGAAGCCGTGGCGCTTGGCCTCCGCGAGGAGCTCGGGGTGGAGCTTGTCGGCGGCGGCCAGGTCGTCCGCGATCTCCTTGATGAGGAAGAGCTGGTCGACGAACCAGGGGTCGATCTTCGTGGACTCGAAGACCTCTTCCTGGGTGGCGCCGGCGCGGATGGCCTGCATGACGGTGTTGATGCGGCCGTCGGTCGGGCGGACCGCGGTGGCCAGCAGCTCGGCCTTGTCACCGGGCTCGCCGACGAAGGTGAACTGCGAGCCCTTCTTCTCCAGCGAGCGCAGGGCCTTCTGGAGGGCCTCGGTGAAGTTGCGGCCGATGGCCATGGCCTCGCCCACCGACTTCATGGTGGTGGTGAGGGTGGAGTCGGCGAGCGGGAACTTCTCGAAGGCGAAGCGCGGGGCCTTGACGACGACGTAGTCGAGGGTCGGCTCGAAGGAGGCCGGGGTCTTCTCGGTGATGTCGTTGGGGACCTCGTCGAGCGTGTAGCCGATGGCCAGCTTGGCGGCGATCTTGGCGATCGGGAAGCCGGTGGCCTTCGACGCGAGCGCCGAGGAGCGCGAGACGCGCGGGTTCATCTCGATGACGATGACGCGGCCGTCGACCGGGTCGATCGCGAACTGGATGTTGCAGCCGCCGGTGTCGACCCCGACCTCGCGGATGATCGCGATGCCGATGTCGCGCAGCCGCTGGTACTCGCGGTCGGTGAGCGTCATCGCCGGGGCGACGGTGATCGAGTCACCGGTGTGGACGCCCATCGGGTCGAAATTCTCGATGGAACAGACGACGACGACGTTGTCCTTGGTGTCGCGCATCAGCTCCAGCTCGTACTCCTTCCAGCCGAGGATGGACTCCTCCAGGAGCACCTCGGTGGTCGGAGAGAGCATCAGGCCCTGGCCGGCGATGCGGCGCAGCTCCTCCTCGTCGTGGGCGAAGCCGGAGCCGGCGCCGCCCATGGTGAAGGAGGGGCGGACGACGACGGGGTAGCCGCCGAGCGTCTCGACGCCCGCGATGACGTCGTCCATGGTGTGGCAGATGACCGAGCGGGCGGACTCGCCGTAGCCGATCTTGGCCTTGACGGCCTCGACGACGCCCTTGAAGAGGTCGCGGTCCTCGCCCTTGTTGATGGCCTCGACGTTGGCGCCGATGAGCTCGACACCGTACTTCTCCAGCACACCCTGCTCGTGCATGGAGATGGCGGTGTTCAGCGCGGTCTGGCCGCCGAGGGTCGGGAGCAGCGCGTCGGGGCGCTCCTTCGCGATGATCTTCTCGACGAACTCGGGGGTGATCGGCTCGACGTACGTGGCGTCGGCGATCTCCGGGTCGGTCATGATCGTCGCGGGGTTGGAGTTCACCAGGATGACCCGCAGGCCCTCGGCCTTGAGGACGCGGCAGGCCTGGGTGCCGGAGTAGTCGAACTCGGCGGCCTGGCCGATGACGATCGGGCCGGAGCCGATGACCAGGACGGACTGGATATCGGTGCGCTTAGGCACGCTCGGCCTCCATCAGGGATACGAAGCGGTCGAAGAGGTACGCGGCGTCGTGCGGGCCCGCGGCCGCCTCGGGGTGGTACTGGACGGAGAAGGCCGGCTGGTCGAGCAGCTGGAGGCCTTCGACGACCTGGTCGTTCAGGCAGACGTGGGAGACCTCTGCGCGGCCGTAGGGGGTCTCGGAGACCTTGTCGAGGGGCGCGTCGACGGCGAAGCCGTGGTTGTGCGCGGTGACCTCGACCTTGCCGGTGGTGCGGTCCTGGACCGGCTGGTTGATGCCGCGGTGGCCGTACTTCAGCTTGTAGGTGCCGAAGCCGAGCGCACGGCCGAGGATCTGGTTGCCGAAGCAGATGCCGAAGAGCGGGGTCTTGCGCTCCAGTACGGCCTGCATGACGGCGACGGGGCCGTCGGCGGTGGCCGGGTCACCCGGGCCGTTCGAGAAGAAGACGCCGTCCGGCTGCACCGCGTAGACGTCCTCGACGGTGGCGGTGGCGGGCAGCACGTGCACCTCGATGCCGCGCTCGGCCATCCGGTGCGGGGTCATGCCCTTGATGCCGAGGTCCACGGCGGCCACGGTGAACTTCTTCTCACCGATCGCGGGGACGACGTACGCCTCCTTGGTGGCGACCTCCGCGGACAGGTTGGCGCCGGTCATCTCGGGCGCCTGGCGCACCTTGGCGAGCAGCATGCCGTCGTCGGCGATCGCGTTGCCGGAGAAGATGCCGACGCGCATGGCGCCGCGCTCGCGCAGGTGGCGGGTCAGGGCGCGGGTGTCGACGCCGGAGATCCCGACGACGCCCTGCGCGACCAGCTCCTCGTCCAGCGAGCGCCGGGAGCGCCAGTTGGACGGGACGCGGGCGGGGTCGCGTACGACGTAACCGGACACCCAGATGCGGGAGGACTCGGGGTCCTCGCCGTTGACGCCGGTGTTGCCCACGTGCGGGGCGGTCATCACGACGACCTGGCGGTGGTACGAGGGGTCGGTGAGGGTCTCCTGGTAGCCGGTCATGCCGGTGGAGAACACGGCCTCACCGAAGGTCTCCCCGTGGGCGCCGTAGGCGCGGCCGCGGAAGATCCGACCGTCCTCCAGGACGAGTACGGCGGGAGTTTTGGCTGCTCCCCTGGTGGAGGTCGTCATCGTTCGGCGCCTTCCGTCGTGATGGATTGGTTCATGAGATTGACGGCTTCGACCCAGGCGGCGTGTTCGGCCGCGCGGTCGGAGCGGAATCCGGAGTCGATCAGCTTGTCGCCGTGCGCCCATGTGACGACGAGCAGACCGCCCTCGGTGAGTACCTTGCCCGCGATTCCCTTGTCGAGGCGGGCGCCGCGCAGCTGCGCGGCCGGTACGAAGAAATCGGTGGCACCCGGACGGACCACGTCGAGGCCCGCGTCGGTGAGCGTGAGCTCGACCCGGCTGCGGACGCCCAGACCGTGGGCGACGATCCGGTCGAGCCACTGCCCGGCGGTGGTGGACCCGTGGTACCGGCCGGTCAGGGCCAGCCGGTGCTCGGGGAGACCGTCGGGCGCGGCGGGCAGCTCCGGCAGATCGTTCTGCAGAGCGCCGCGCCATTTCCAGCCTTGCCGCATCAGCCAGTACACGAACGCGATGAAGACGACCAGGCCGACGACCCACGCCATGCGTGCGCCGAAGCTGGTCACCTCCGCCGACTGACGTTCGGCGGCCTCGGCGGCCAGTTGGATTACTGCAGGTGTCACGCCAGCGTCCCGTCCACGACCGTTGCCCGGCCCCGCAGGAAGGTGTGAGTGACGCGACCCGGCAGCTCACGGCCCTCGTAAGGCGTGTTGCGGCTGCGGGAGGCGAAGTGTGCGGGGTCCACGACACCACGGTACGAGGTATCGACCAAGGTCAGGTTCGCGGGTTCACCTGCCGAGACGGGGCGGCCGTGGTTCTCCAGGCTGCCGATCCGCGCGGGGGCGAAGGACATCCGCTCCGCGACGCCCGCCCAGTCGAGCAGCCCGGTCTCCACCATCGTCTGCTGGACGACGGAGAGTGCGGTCTCCAGACCCACCATGCCCATGGCGGCGGCGGCCCACTCGCAGTCCTTGTCCTCGTGCGGGTGCGGGGCGTGGTCGGTGGCGACGATGTCGATCGTGCCGTCGGCGAGCGCCTCGCGCAGGGCCATGACGTCGCGCTCGGTGCGCAGCGGCGGGTTCACCTTGTAGACCGCGTTGTACGAGCGGACGAGCTCCTCGGTGAGGAGCAGGTGGTGCGGGGTGACCTCTGCGGTGACGTCGATGCCGCGGGCCTTGGCCCAGCGGACGATCTCGACGGAGCCGGCCGTGGAGAGGTGGCAGATGTGCACGCGGGAGCCGACGTGCTCGGCGAGGAGGACGTCGCGGGCGATGATCGACTCCTCAGCGACCGCCGGCCAGCCGCCCAGACCCAGCTCGGCGGAGACGACGCCCTCGTTCATCTGGGCGCCCTCGGTGAGGCGGGGCTCCTGGGCGTGCTGGGCGACGACGCCGCCGAAGGCCTTCACGTACTCCAGGGCGCGGCGCATGATCACGGCGTCGTCGACGCACTTGCCGTCGTCGGAGAAGACGGTGACGCGGGCGGCGGAGTCGTGCATGGCGCCCAGCTCGGAGAGCTGCTTGCCCTCCAGGCCGACGGTGACGGCGCCGATGGGCTGCACGTCGCAGTAGCCGGACTCCTTGCCCAGGCGCCAGACCTGCTCGACGACGCCGGCGGTGTCGGCGACCGGGAAGGTGTTCGCCATGGCGAAGACGGCGGTGTAGCCGCCGGAGGCGGCGGCGCGGGTGCCGGTGAGGACGGTCTCGGAGTCCTCGCGGCCGGGCTCGCGCAGGTGGGTGTGCAGGTCGACGAGGCCGGGCAGGAGGACCTGGCCCGCGGCATCGATCACCTGGGCGTCCGCGGCTTCGAGACCGGTACCCACCTCGGCGATGGTCTCGCCGTCGATCAGGACGTCCTGCGCCTCGCCGCCGAGTACCTTCGCCCCACGAATAAGGATCTTGCTCATGATTACTTGTTCTCCTCGGTGCGGGCGGCGGTGGTGGTGACGGCGGGCTCGGATCCGCCCAGCAGCAGGTACAGGACGGCCATCCGGGTGGACACGCCGTTGGCGACCTGCTCGACGGCCGTGCAGCGGTCGGAGTCGGCGACCTCGGCGGTGATCTCCATGCCGCGGTTCATCGGGCCGGGGTGCATCACGATGGCGTGCTCGGGCATCTTCGCCATGCGGTCGCCGTCGAGCCCGTACCGGCGGGAGTACTCACGCTCGGTCGGGAAGAAGGCGGCGTTCATGCGTTCGCGCTGCACACGCAGCATCATCACCGCATCGGACTTCGGCAGCACCTCGTCGAGGTTGTACGAGACCTCGCACGGCCAGCTCTCGACGCCGATCGGGACCAGCGTGGGCGGGGCCACTACGGTGACCTCGGCGCCGAGGGTGTGGAGCAGCTGGACGTTGGAGCGGGCGACGCGGCTGTGCAGGACGTCGCCGACGATGGTGATCCGGCGGCCGTTCAGGTCCTTGCCGAGACCGGCGTCGCGGCCGACGAGGCGGCGGCGCATGGTGAAGGCGTCCAGCAGGGCCTGGGTGGGGTGCTCGTGGGTGCCGTCTCCGGCGTTGACCACGGCGGAGTCGATCCAGCCGGAGGTCGCGAGCCGGTAGGGGGCGCCGGAGGCGTGGTGGCGGATGACGACCGCGTCGGCGCCCATGGCCTCCAGGGTCAGCGCGGTGTCCTTCAGGGATTCGCCCTTGGAAACCGAGGAGCCCTTGGCGGAGAAGTTGATGACGTCGGCGGAGAGCCGCTTGGCGGCCGCCTCGAAGGAGATCCGGGTGCGGGTCGAGTCCTCGAAGAAGAGGTTGACGACGGTGAGGCCGCGCAGGGTGGGCAGCTTCTTTATCGGCCGGTCCGCGACGCGGGCCATCTCCTCGGCGGTGTCGAGGATCAGGACGGCGTCGTCGCGCGTGAGATCGGCGGCCGAGATGAGGTGGCGCTTCATCTGGATGGCTCCGTAGGTCGGAAGGGCAGGCAGGCAGGCGTGCTGACTGGCGGGGGGTGCGGGGCGGGGCAGGGCAGGCTGCGGCGCGGACCCCTCGGGGCCCGGTCAGTCGTACGGACTACTGCCCGGCTGCCTGGGCGGTCCGCTGGCCGAGCAGCACGGCGTCACGGCCGTCCTCCTCCTGGAGCTGGACCTTGACGGTCTCCCGCAGCGACGTGGGGAGGTTCTTGCCGACGTAGTCGGCGCGGATCGGCAGTTCGCGGTGGCCGCGGTCGACGAGGACGGCGAGCTGTACGGCGCGGGGGCGGCCGAGGTCGCCGAGCGCGTCGAGGGCGGCGCGGATGGTGCGGCCGGAGAAGAGCACGTCGTCGACGAGGACGACGAGACGGCCGTCGATGTCGTCGCCGGGGATCTCGGTACGGCCGATCGCGCGGGCCGGCTTCATGCGCAGGTCGTCGCGGTACATGGTGATGTCGAGGGAGCCGACCGGGATCTTCGTGCCGGTGATCTCTTCGAGCTTGGCGGCCAGCCGGCGGGCGAGGTACACACCGCGGGTGGGGATGCCGAGGAGCACCACGTCGTCGGCGCCCTTGGCGCGTTCGACGATCTCGTGGGCGATGCGGGTGAGGACCCGCGCGATGTCCTGCGCTTCGAGCACGGGGCGCGTGGAATCGCTCATCTGCTGGGTGTCCATGAAAAGGACCTCCTTCTCCGCCTCACGGGACGGACCTTAAAGGACGTCTGATGTACGCCTCCCACGGTACCAGGAGGCGGGCGGTGACCCGTCACCGGGCTGATGCGCGGGGCCTCTCACGGGGCTGCTGGGGCAGCCCTGGAGACGGCTGTGATCACCATTCGGCTTGACGCATCCAAGTAACGCTGCGTAACCTCACAGTGAGTTACCAGCCGCGGCGGAGCCGCACGTGGTCCATGTCGTCACAGCGTCCATGTCGTCACAGCGTCACAGCGTCCGGGAGCGTTATGTCCAGCGAATACGCCAAACAGCTCGGGGCCAAGCTCCGCGCCATCCGCACCCAGCAGGGCCTTTCCCTCCATGGTGTCGAGGAGAAGTCCCAGGGCCGGTGGAAGGCCGTAGTGGTCGGTTCGTACGAGCGCGGGGACCGCGCCGTGACCGTCCAGCGCCTCGCCGAGCTGGCGGACTTCTACGGGGTTCCGGTGCAGGAACTGCTGCCGGGGACGACTCCCGGCGGAGCCGCCGAGCCGCCGCCGAAGCTGCGCCTCGACCTGGAGCGCCTGGCCGGCGTGCCCGCCGAGAAGGCCGGCCCGCTCCAGCGCTACGCGGCGACGATCCAGAGCCAGCGTGGCGACTACAACGGCAAGGTGCTGTCGATCCGCCAGGACGACCTGCGCACCCTGGCCGTCATCTACGACCAGTCCCCTTCCGTCCTGACCGAGCAGCTGATCAGCTGGGGCGTGCTGGACGCGGATGCCCGTCGCGCCGTGGCGCACGAGGACATCTAGTCCCCGGTCCCTGGACCAGCAGAAACGTTACCGGTGGGTGCCGGGAGACCCGAGAGGTCTCCCGGCATCCGCCGTTTTTGTGTCCGGCCGCAGTGGCCGGACACGAGCGGAGGGGCCGCAGCGCATGCGCTGCGGCCCCTCCGCTCAGTCGAACCCCCGGACGTCAGTCGCGGCGGAGGTTCGGCTTCAGTTCCTTGAAGCGGGCCAGCAGCCCGTTGACGAACGAGGGGGACTCGTCCGTCGAGAACTCCTTCGCCAGCTGGACGGCCTCGTCGATGGCGACGGCGTCAGGGGTGTCGTCCACCCAGATCAGCTCGTAGGCACCGAGCCGCAGGATGTTCCGGTCCACGACCGGCATCCGGTCGAGGTCCCAGTCCACGGCGTAGGTGACGATCAGGTCGTCGATGCGGTTCACCTTGTCGGCGTAACCCTCGACGAGATCCATCGTGAAGGCGCTGACCGGCGGCTGCCGGTCGTCCGACCGCGCGTGGCGGATCCAGTCCGCGAGGACCTCGCGCACGGGCACGCCGCGCTGGTCGGCCTCGAAGAGGATCTGGAAGGCGCGCTTGCGCGCATTGCTCCGAGCAGCCACGGGTTAGTTGCTCTTCCGGCCGAGGTAGTCGCTGGTGCGGGTGTCGACCTTGACCGTCTCGCCGGTGTTGACGAAGAGCGGGACCTGGATCTCGTGGCCGGTCTCCAGCGTGGCGGGCTTGGTGCCACCGGTGGAGCGGTCGCCCTGGACGCCCGGGTCGGTGTGCTCGATCTTGAGCTCGACCGCGGCCGGGAGCTCGACGTAGAGGACTTCGCCGTCGTGCTGCGCCACGGAGGCGGTGAAGCCCTCGATCAGGAAGTTGGCGGCGTCGCCGACAGCCTTCTTGTCGACCATCAGCTGGTCGTAGGTGGTCATGTCCATGAAGACGAAGTACTCGCCGTCCATGTACGAGAACTGCATGTCGCGCCGGTCGATCGTGGCCGTCTCGACCTTCGTGCCGGCGTTGAAGGTCTTGTCCACGACCTTGCCGGAGAGCACGTGCTTGAGCTTGGTGCGCACGAAGGCCGGGCCCTTGCCGGGCTTGACGTGCTGGAACTCGACGACGGACCAGAGCTGGCCACCGTCGAGCTTGAGCACCATGCCGTTCTTGAGGTCGTTCGTGGAAGCCACGGTTGCGGAATCTCCTGCACTGGAAGACCACGGGTGCGCGCACAACCCGGCGGAGCGGGCTAGAGCGCGAGCAGCTCCTTGGTCGTAATGGTGAGTAGCTCGGGACCGCCGTCCGCCTCGGGGCGCACGACGAGCGTGTCATCGATCCGGACACCTCCCCGGCCCGGGAGGTGAACCCCCGGTTCGACGGTGACCGGCACGCAAGCGTCCAGTTTACCCATTGCCGTAGGTGCAAGCTGCGGGTCCTCGTCGATTTCGAGACCCACGCCGTGTCCGGTCGACGGAGCGAGGGCTTCCCCATGGCCCGCGGAGTCCAGTACGGACCGTGCCGCATGATCCACATCACGGTACGCGGCCCCCGGCACCAGGGCCTCGCGCCCGGCCCGCTGGGCGGCGAAGACCAGGTCGTACAGCTCGATCTGCCAGTCCGCCGGGGTGGTGCCGATCACGAACGTACGGCCGATCTCGCACCGGTAGCCGCGGTAGTTGGCGCCGAGGCAGACGGTGAGGAAGTCCCCCTCCTCCACCCGGCGGTCGGAGGGCCGGTGCCGGGAGCGGCCGGAGTGCGGGCCGGTGCCGACGGAGGTCGGGAAGGCGGGCCCGTCCGCCCCGTGGTCGACCAGGCGCCGCTCCAGCTCCAGGGCGAGGTGGCGTTCGGTGCGCCCGACGAGGATGGACTCCAGCAGTTCGCCCAGCGCCTGGTCGGCGATCTCGGCGGCGATCCGCAGGCAGGCGATCTCCTCCTCGTCCTTGACGAGGCGCTGCTGCTCCACCGCGGTGCCGAGGTCCGCGAGGCGCAGCCGGGGCGCGACGGACTGCAGGGCGCGGTGCCGGGCCACCGTGAGGTGGTGCTCCTCGACCGCGAGCGAGTCGGCGCGCGTGGCGGCGGCCATGTCGCCCGCCGCGACGGCCGGATCCCCGCCGGGGCCCGACAGCACGGAGACCCGCAGCCGCTCGTCGAGACGGCCCTCGTCGGCCTCGCCGGTGGGCGCGGCGCCGCAGAACAGCACGTCCTCGGTGGGCCCGACGAGCAGTACGGCGCCCAGCGGGGAGGCTCCGGACAGGTAGCGGACGTTCGCCGGACACGTGATCAGTGCGGCGGCGTTCCCCGCGGCGGCGCAGCGGTCGCGGAGCGTGCCCCGGCGGGCGGCGTACACGTCTGACATGTCTTCGAGCGTACGAGCGCATCGCGCATCCGGCCTGATGAGCGCGTCCGGACGTGCGCCGTCGAGGGGCGTGGGGGCCGGGCGCGAGGGCCCGGCGCCTAGGTCAGCGCGCGCGCCAGCGTCTCGTCGAGGGCGCGCGCCGTCCCCTCGACGTCGAGGTGCGAGTTGTCGATGATCGGCAGGCCGGAGCCGTACCAGCCCGCCATGCGGCCGTGGATCCGCGCGACCTCCTCGTCGGAGAGGCGGCGGTTGCCGGAGCGGGCCGCGTTGCGCTCCAGGACGATCTCCAGACCGGGCAGCAGCACCACGGGCAGCAGCGCGGGGCCCACGTGGCGCTTCCAGCCGCCCAGCCCGACCACCGGCCGGTCCGGGAAGACGGCGTCGTCGAGGATGCAGGAGATCCCGTTCGCCAGGTAGTTGCGGGCGGCGAACCCGCATGTCCGGCGGGCCAGGCGGTACTGGGCCTCGGAGTGCTCGTTCCAGCCCGCCTGCGGGTCCGCGAAGCCCGAGCACACCCACTCCCGGACGTCGTCCAGGCTGATGTGCGCGGTCGGCACGGGCCGGGTGCTCGCCCAGTGCCGGGCCACGGTGGTCTTCCCCGCGCCGGCCGGGCCGATCAGCAGCACCGCCAGGGTGGCCCCGCCCGTGCCCGCCACTGCGGGCGGCAGCGGGATGTGCCCGGTGGGCTCCGGGACGGGCGCCACCGGCGGCGGGAGCGGGGGCTGTGAGTGGGCGGGGGGCGAACCCGGCCAGCCCTGCGCCGGGGGTATCGGCGGTTGCGGGGGCGCCGCCGGGTGCGGTCCCGGCTGCCCCCAGCCGGCGCTCCCGCCTCCCACTCCGTGCTGCATCCGGTGCCACTCCGTCTCGTTCCGGCGACTGATGCGAGAACGTTATATGACCCCGGGGCCCGAATCGTCCACCAGTCCGGCCCGGTCCGGCCGGAGCCTCAGTCGCCGACCTCGTCAGCGAGCGCGCGCAGCGCCAGCCGGTACGACCCGATGCCGAAGCCCGCCACCGTCCCGGTCGCCACGGACGCGATGACCGAGGTGTGCCGGAACTCCTCGCGTGCGTACGGGTTCGAGATGTGCACCTCGATCAGCGGCGCGGTGCGCTGGGCGGCCGCGTCCCGCATGGCGTACGAGTAGTGCGTGAAGGCCCCCGGGTTGATGACCACGGGGATCTTGCCGTCGGCCGCCTCGTGCAGCCAGCGCACCAGCTGCCCCTCGTCGTTGGTCTCGCGGACCTCGACGTCGAAGCCGAGCTCCTCCCCCAGCGTGCGGCAGCTCTCCACCAGCCCCGCGTACGAGGTGGCCCCGTACACGTCGGGCTCGCGCGAACCGAGCCGCCCCAGGTTCGGGCCGTTCAGCACGAGGACGCGGCGGCTCACGCCGACACCTCGCCGTAGGCGGCGATCAGGTGCGCCGGGTCGGGGCCCTCCAGGACGGTCGGCTTGCCCAGCCCGTCCAGGACGATGAAGCGCAGCAGGTTGCCGCGGGACTTCTTGTCGACCTGCATGGTCTGGAGCAGCTTGGGCCACTGGTCGCCGCGGTAGGTCAGCGGCAGCCCGACCGCGGCCAGGATCTCCCGGTGCCGGTCGGCCGTCGCGTCGTCGAGGCGGCCCGCGAGCCGGCCGAGTTCGGCGGCGAAGACCATGCCGACGGACACGGCGGCGCCGTGGCGCCACTTGTAGCGCTCGTTCTTCTCGATGGCGTGCGCGAGGGTGTGGCCGTAGTTGAGGATCTCGCGGAGACCGGACTCCTTGAGGTCGCTGGAGACCACGTCGGCCTTGACCTGGATGGAACGCACGATCAGCTCGGCCGTGTGCGGGCCGGCGGGCGTACGGGCCGCCTGCGGGTCCGCCTCGATCAGGTCGAGGATCTTCGGGTCGGAGATGAATCCGGCCTTGATGATCTCGGCGAGACCGCTGACGTAGTCGTTGACGGGCAGCGAGTCCAGGGCGGCCAGGTCGCAGAGCACACCGGCCGGCGGGTGGAAGGCGCCGACGAGGTTCTTGCCCTCGGCGGTGTTGATGCCGGTCTTGCCGCCGACGGCCGCGTCGACCATCGCGAGGACGGTGGTCGGTACGGCGACCCAGCGCACGCCGCGCAGCCAGGAGGCCGCGACGAAGCCCGCGAGGTCGGTGGTGGCTCCGCCGCCGACGCCGACGATGGCGTCGGTGCGGGTGAAGCCGGACTGCCCGAGGGCCTTCCAGCAGTACGCCGCCACCTCGATGGTCTTGGCCTCCTCGGCGTTCGGCACCTGGATGGCGATCGCCTCGTAGCCCTGCTCGGCCAGGTCGTCGCGCAGCGCCTCACCGGTCGAGGCCAGCGCCTCCGGGTGGATCACGGCGACCCGCTGGGCCTTCGTACCGATCAGGGTGCCGAGTTCGCCAAGCAGCTGCCGGCCGACCAGCACGTCGTACGCGTCGTGTCCGGCTCCCCCAGCTACCGCTGGGAGGGGCCCCCACGCGCCGACGTGGATCCGCGTCACCTGGTCTGTCATACGTCCTTCAACTCCAGAGCGTCGAGGACCGCCTGGGCGACCTCTTCGGGGGTGCGGTCGTCGGTGGCCACCACGACGCGCGCGACTTCGGTGTACAGGGGGCGCCGGGCGTCCATCAGCTCGCGCCACTGCCGGCGCGGGTTGACGGCGAGCAGCGGGCGCGCGGCGCCGAGGCCCACGCGCCGTACGGCTTCCTCGACGTCCATCGACAGATAGGCCACGGGCAGGCCGGCCAGCAGCTCGCGGGTGCCTTCGTCGAGGACGGCGCCGCCGCCGAGGGCGAGGACGCCCGCGTGCTCGGCGACGGCGGCCGCGACCGCCTGCCGCTCCAGCGCGCGGAAGTACGGCTCGCCCTCGTCGACGAAGATGTCGGAGATCTCCCGGCCCTGGGCCAGGGCGATGTCCGCGTCGGTGTCCCGGTAGGGGACGCCGAGGCGCTCGGCGAGCAGCGCCCCCACCGTGGACTTGCCGGACCCCATGGGGCCGACGAGGACGACCAGTGGTCCGGCCGTCACCGGATCTGCAGGTTGTCGAGGTACGAGCGGACGTTGCGGCGGGTCTCCGGGACGGAGTCCCCGCCGAACTTCTCGACGACCGCGTCGGCCAGGACGAGGGCGACCATGGCCTCGGCGACGATGCCGGCGGCCGGCACGGCGCACACGTCGGAGCGCTGGTGGTGGGCCACCGTCGCCTCACCGGTCGCCACGTCCACGGTCGCCAGCGCGCGGGGCACGGTGGCGATGGGCTTCATGGCGGCCCGTACGCGCAGCAGCTCGCCGGTGGTCAGACCGCCCTCGGTGCCGCCGGAGCGGCCGGAGGTGCGCTTGATGCCCTCGGGGGTGGAGACGATCTCGTCGTGCGCCTTCGAGCCGGGCACGCGGGCGAGTTCGAAGCCGTCGCCGACCTCGACGCCCTTGATGGCCTGGATGCCCATCAGGGCCGCGGCGAGGCGGGCGTCGAGACGGCGGTCCCAGTGGACGTGCGAGCCGAGGCCGACGGGGACTCCGTACGCCAGCACCTCGACGACGCCGCCGAGGGTGTCGCCGTCCTTGTGGGCCTGGTCGATCTCGGCGACCATCGCCTTGCTCGCGTCGGCGTCGAGGCAGCGCACCGGGTCGGCGTCGAGCTTGTCGACGTCGGCGGGGGTCGGGTAGACGCCGTACGGGGCCTTGGCCGCGGCCAGTTCCACCACGTGAGAGACGATCTCGATGCCCGCGACCTCCTTGATGAAGGAACGGGCGACGGCGCCGAGGGCGACGCGGGCGGCGGTCTCACGGGCGCTGGCGCGCTCCAGGATCGGCCGGGCCTCGTCGAAGCCGTACTTCTGCATGCCCGCGAGGTCGGCGTGGCCGGGGCGCGGACGGGTCAGCGGCGCGTTGCGGCCGGTGTCCTTGAGCAGCGAGGGGTCGACCGGGTCGGCCGACATGACGGTCTCCCACTTGGGCCACTCGGTGTTGCCGATCATGACTGCGATCGGGGAGCCCTGGGACAGGCCGTGACGGACGCCGCCGAGGAAGGTGATCTCGTCCTGCTCGAACTTCATCCGGGCACCGCGGCCATAGCCGAGCCGGCGCCGGGCCAGGTGATCGGCCACCAGCTCGGTGGTGACCGGGACGCCGGCGGGAAGACCCTCCAGCGTCGCGACCAGTGCCGGTCCGTGCGACTCTCCTGCGGTCAGCCAACGCAACCTGCTCAACGATGCTCCTCATGCTCGCGCCTGGTACAGCGACGGCGCGATCGGGTGCGCGGCCCGGACCCGCCTCACCCGATCCTCCCACGTCCGGAGGGGTTTATCGGGCCCCGGTCCAGCTATCGGACGCCTGAGGCGTCAGCGGGCCCGCCGGCCGCGCTCGCGCTGCCAGGTGATCCCGTACCAGAGGACGACGGAACCGAAGAGTCCGAGGATGAGCGCCTTGGCCCACAGGGGCAGGGTGCCGAACGCCACCCTGACCATGCTGAAGACGACGAAGGGAAGATCCCACTTCGACGCGAGTACCAGGTCCGTGCTGTTCCCGTCCATGCCGCCCCCTGTGAATACGCAGGTGGAAAGCCTAACGGGCGGCGAGCGCCAGCTCTCCGGCGGCCCTCATGGCGGCGAGCGGACCCGGGGTCCGGCCCGTCATCAGCTCGACCTGGAGCACGGCCTGGTGGACGAGGAGGTCGAGTCCGCCGACGACGTGGCCGCCCTGCCGTGACCAGGCCGCGGCCAGCGCGGTCGGCCAGGGGTCGTAGAGGACGTCGAAGAGGGTGCCCGCCCCGGCCGGTACGGACGCCGCCAGGGCGTCGGTCGTACCGGCCGGGGTGGTCGCGATCACCAGTGGCGCGGCCAGACCCTCGGCCGCCTCGGACCAGTCGGCGGTGCGGACGGGGACGCCGAGCCGCTCGCCCCACTGCCGCATCTCGTCGGCGCGGGCGCGCGAGCGGACGTACACCGTGACCTCACCGGTGCAGATCCGGGAGAGGGCCGCGAGCGCCGAGGAGGCGGTGGCGCCGGCGCCGAGGACGGCGGCGGACGGCACCTTCTCGATGCCGCGCTCGTGCAGCGCGGCGACCATGCCCGGGATGTCGGTGTTGTCACCGAGGCGCCGGCCGTCCCGGGTGAAGACGACCGTGTTCACCGTCTCGACCGAGGCGGCCGTGTCGCTGATCGCGTCGAGCAGCGGGATGATCGCCCGCTTCAGCGGCATGGTCAGCGACAGCCCGGCCCACTCGGGGCCGAGGCCGGTGACGAACTCCGGGAGCGCGGCCTCGTCGATCTCGAAGCGGTCGTACGACCAGTCGTCGAGGCCGAGCTCCTGGTAGGCGGCACGGTGCAGCACCGGCGAGAGGGAGTGCTCGATGGGCGAACCCAGCACCGCGGCCCGTATCCGTGACATGTCCTGCTACCCGCCGTTCTTCTGCTTCTGCCGCGCCTGGAACTCGTCGACGAGCTTCAGGTGCTCCTCGTAGGTCTGGGTGAAGGTCGTCTTGTCGCCGTCCACCGAGACGAAGAACATCCAGCCGCCGTGATCGGGGTTGAGCGTAGCGCTCAGGGCGTCCGCGCCCGGGTTCCCGATCGGGCCGGGAGGCAGGCCCTTGACGAAGTGCGTGTTGTACGGGTTGTCGAGCGCCCTCGCCTCCTTGATGGAGAAGTTGATGTCGCTCTTGCCCTTGATGTAGTTGTACGTCGAGTCGAACTCGAGCTTCTGGTTCGTGACGTCGTTCGTCTTCTTCAGGCGGTTGTAGACGACCTCGGACATCTTCCGGAAGTCGTCGTGGCTCTTGCCCTCGGCGTTGACGAGACTGGCGACCGTCACCACCTGGAGCGGGTTCTCCAGGCCCAGTTCCTTGGCCTTGCCCTCGACGCCCATCTCCGAGTACTTGTCGCTCGCGTTCTTGACCATCTGCTTGAGCAGGGACTCGGGGGTGCTGTCCTTGCTGAGGTCGTAGCGCGTCGGGTACAGGAAGCCTTCGAGCGGGTCGATGAGCTTCGGGTTGTTGCCCGCCCAGGCCGGCAGTCCGAGGTTCTTCGCCTCGCGCTGGGCGATGTCCTTGGTGGTGCCCTCCGGCTTGCCCAGCTTCTTGTCGATCGCCTCGTACACCCTGGCGTTGCGCATGCCCTCGGTGACGGTGATGACGTTCAGCTTGCTGGGGTCGATCATCAGCGCGACGGCGGCGGCACCCGACATCTTCTTCTTCATCGGGTAGACACCGGGCTGGATGGCCTTGCCCTTGGGATTGGCTCCCGCGGCGTCGACGAAGGCCTGGGCGCTGGCGACCACGCCGGCGTCCTTGAGGATGCGGCCCATCTGTCCCAGGCCCGCGCCCTTGGGGATCTCCACGTCGACCATCTCGTCGACGCCCTCGCCCGCGAAGTCCTCGGCGGCGCCGAACCTCGCCTTGAGGTACGTGTAGCCGTAGTAGCCGCCACCGCCGACCACGCCGATGATGACGACCGCGGCGATCAGGCAGGCCATGCCGCTGCGCTTCTTGGGCTTGCCGCCCTTCTTGCGGCCCTTGCCCGACGGATCGTCGCCGTCGTCGTCGCCGTCCTGGCCTCCACCGCCGGCGAAGAAACCGCTCTCGGGCTCCTCCTCCGGCTCCTCGGCCGGTTCCGGCTCCAGGTGGCGCCGGCCCGGGGGCTGCGGCGGAGGGAAGGCTTCCGGCGTCGCGTACGCGTCAGGGGCACCGTCGGGGTAGCCGGCCGCGGGCTGTTGGGCGTACGGGTCGACGCCCGCGTAGGCGTCGACCTGCGCGGCGGACAAGTACTGGCCCTGGCCGGTGTCCCAGACCTGGGAGTCGTACACCGGCTGCTGGGGCGCCTGGGGCGCGTAGGACTGCTGCTGCCCCTGGTACTGCGGGTACTGCCCCTGGCCCTGCTGCGGCTGCTGATACTGCGGTGACTGCGGCTGCGGGTACTGCTGCGGCTGCTGCTGCGCGTACTGCTGCTGGTTCTGGGCCTGCTGGGGGTACTGCTGCTGGTACTGCGGATCCTGCGGGTACTGCTGCGGATTCTGCTGGTACTGCTGTGGGTTCTGCTGGTACTGCGCTTGCGGATCGTTGCCATACGGCGCCTGGCCCTGCTGGGTCTGGTGCCCGGTCCACCCCTGGTCCCCGTACAGGGGATCCTCAGGGTGCCACGGTTCGGAGCCGTGGCCCCGGCCATACTCAGTCATCGGTCCCCTAGTGCCGCGAGACGAAGGCGACGGCTGTTCGAATGCCGTCTCATCGCGCGGAACGTTACCGTATCGCGATCAGACAACCACTTCGACGCACTCGCCGGGAGGATTACCCGATACCCGTTCGGTCTCAAGAGCGTTCTGGAGGATCACCACCGCAGCTGCCTGGTCGATCACCGAACGGCCCTTCTTGGCGTTCCTTCCGGAGGCCCGCAGACCCTGCGCCGCGGTGACCGTCGTCATCCGCTCATCGACCAGACGGACCGTCACCGGCTTGATGCCCTTGGCCAGTTCGTTCGCGAAGGCGCGCACCTTGGCCGCGGCCGGCCCCTCCCGCCCGCTGAGCGAGCGGGGCAGGCCGACCACGACTTCGAGGGGCTCGTACTCCTCGACGAGCTGCCGCAGCCGCCGGTGGGCGAAGGGGATGTCCCGGCCCGGAACGGTTTCCACCGGTGTGGCCAGGACCCCGTCGGGGTCGCACGAGGCGACCCCGATCCGGGCGTCCCCGACGTCGATCGCGAGGCGGCGGCCGCGGCGCAGAGTCATGGTCAGACCGTCTCGACGACGAGGCGCTCGACCGCGGCGATGGCCTCGGGGATGGCGGCCGGGTTCTGGCCGCCGCCCTGGGCGACGTCCGGCTTGCCGCCACCGCCGCCACCGAGGGTCTTGGCGGCCGTACGGACCAGGTCGCCCGCCTTGAGACCGCGCTCGCGGGCGGCCTCGTTGGTGGCGATGACCGTCAGCGGGCGCCCGCCCGCCGTGGTGAACAGGGCCACGACGGCCGGACGGTCGCCCTGGATGCGGCCGCGGACGTCGAGGACCAGCTTGCGCAGGTCGTCGGCGCCGGTGCCGTCCGGCACCGTCCCCACGACGAGGGCGACGCCGCGGATGTCCTGGGCGTTCTCGGCGAGCCCGGCGGCGGCCTGGAGGACCTTCTCCGCGCGGAACTTCTCGATCTCCTTCTCGGCGTCCTTCAGCTTGCCGAGCATGGAGGCGATCTTCTCCGGCAGCTCCTCCGGACGGCCCTTGACCAGATCCTGGAGCTGGGCGACGACCGTGTGCTCCTTGGCGAGGAAGTTGTACGCGTCCACGCCGACGAGGGCCTCGACGCGGCGCACGCCGGAGCCGATGGAGGACTCGCCGAGCAGCTTCACCAGACCCAGCTGGGCGGTGTTGCCGACGTGCGTGCCGCCGCACAGCTCCTTGGAGAAGTCGCCGATGGTGACGACGCGCACGCGCTCGCCGTACTTCTCGCCGAACTCGGCGATGGCGCCCTGCTTCTTCGCCTCGTCGATGCTCATGATCTCGGCGGTCACGTCGAGTTCGCGGGAGAGCACGTCGTTGATCTTCTGCTCGACGTCGGTGAGGACCGAGCCGGGGACGGCGTTCGGCGAACCGAAGTCGAAGCGGAAGCGGCCGGGCGAGTTCTCGGAGCCGGCCTGGGCGGCCGTCGGGCCCAGCGCGTCGCGCAGCGCCTGGTGGGTCAGGTGCGTGGCCGAGTGGGCACGGGCGATGGCCCGGCGGCGGTTGACGTCGATGGCGGCGTACGCGGAGGCGCCCACCGTCACCTCGCCGACCTGGACGGAGCCCTTGTGCACGGAGACGCCCGGGACCGGCTGCTGCACGTCGCGGACGACGATGACGGCGCCGGAGTCGAGCTTGATGCGGCCCTGGTCGGCGAGCTGGCCGCCGCCCTCGGCGTAGAACGGGGTGCGGTCGAGGACGACCTCGACGTCGTCGCCCTCGGAGGCGGCGGGCGCGGAGACGCCGTTGACCAGGAGGCCGACGATGGTGGACTCGCCCTGGTTGGTGGCGTAGCCGGTGAACTCGGTGCCGCCGGCGTTGTCGGCGATCTCCCGGTAGGCCGACATGTCCGCGTGGCCGGTCTTCTTGGCCTTGGCGTCGGCCTTGGCCCGGTCGCGCTGCTCCTGCATCAGGCGGCGGAAGCCGGGCTCGTCCACGGAGAGGCCCTGTTCGGCGGCCATCTCCAGGGTGAGGTCGATCGGGAAGCCCCAGGTGTCGTGGAGCAGGAACGCCTTGTCGCCGGAGAGGACCGTGCCGCCGGCGGCCTTGGTCTCGGTCACGGCGGTGTCGAGGATGTTCGTGCCGCCCTTGACGGCCTTCAGGAAGGCGGCCTCTTCGGCGAGCGCGACGGTCTCGATGCGCTTGCGGTCGGTGACGAGCTCCGGGTACTGCTGGCCCATCGTGTCGATCACGACGTCCACGAGGTCCTGGACGACCGGACCGGTGGCGCCCATGAGGCGCATGTTGCGGATGGCGCGGCGCATGATGCGGCGCAGCACGTAGCCGCGGCCCTCGTTGCCGGGGGTGACGCCGTCGCCGATGAGCATGACGGAGGTGCGGATGTGGTCGGCGACCACGCGCATGGACACGTCGGTGTCCTTGGCCGCGCCGTACCGCACGCCGGTCAGCTCGGTGGCCTTGTCCATGACCACGCGCAGGGTGTCGGTCTCGTACATGTTCTGCACGCCCTGCAGGATCATGGCGAGACGCTCGAGACCCAGACCGGTGTCGATGTTCTTCGACGGCAGGTCGCCGAGGATCGGGAAGTCTTCCTTCCCGTCGCCGGCTCCGCGCTCGTACTGCATGAAGACCAGGTTCCAGATCTCCACGTAGCGCTCGTCGTTGACGGCCGGGCCGCCCTCGACGCCGAACTCGGGGCCGCGGTCGTAGTTGATCTCGGAGCACGGGCCGCAGGGGCCCGGGACGCCCATGGACCAGAAGTTGTCCTTCTTGCCCAGGCGCTGGATGCGCTCGGCGGGCACGCCGATCTTCTCGCGCCAGATCTGCTCGGCCTCGTCGTCGTCGAGGTAGACGGTGATCCAGAGCTTCTCCGGCTCAAGGCCGTAGCCGCCGTCCGCCACGGAGCTGGTGAGCAGCTCCCAGGCGTACTTGATGGCGCCTTCCTTGAAGTAGTCGCCGAAGGAGAAGTTGCCGCACATCTGGAAGAACGTGCCGTGGCGGGTGGTCTTGCCGACCTCTTCGATGTCCGGCGTACGGACGCACTTCTGCACGCTGGTGGCACGGGGGGCCGGGGGCTTGGTCTCGCCGAGGAAGTACGGCTTGAAGGGGACCATGCCCGCGTTGACCAGCAGCAGAGTCGGGTCGTCCGCGATGAGCGACGCCGAAGGGACAACGGCGTGACCGCGCTCCTCGAAGAAGCTCAGCCAGCGGCGGCGGATTTCAGCCGACTCCATCAGTGGTCCTCATTCCGGTTGTACGAATGCTTCGGTCGGTGGTTGGTCTTGTCATTGTCGATGGCGCGCAGCCGCCGCTGCCCCGGGAGGGCGGTGACGTTGCCGGTCAGGGCCGGGCGGTCGGCGTCCTGGGTCAGCCCCAGTGCATCGTTCAGCTCGTCCTCGCGCTGCGTCATTCCCGCCTTGACGTCGAGGGCGAAGTCCTTGAGGCGGTGGCCCGCCTCCAGCGCCTTGTCGGCGGCCTGGGCGGCAAGGCTCTCCGGCGTCAGCTTCTTCAGCTGGCGGTTGACCTTGGTGGTGGCCCACACGCCGGCGGCGGCGCCTGCGGTGAACCAGAAGGCTCGGCGGAACATCGGCGGTCTCAGCCCTTCTGCTTCCGGCGCCGGGCCGTCGGCACGGTACGGCCGACGATCACGGTACGCCGGGTGGTCTTCTGCGGTACCTCGTCCGTCCGGCCGAGCGCCTTGCGGACGCCGTAGCCGAAGGCCGCGACCTTGACCAGCGGCCCGCCGAAGGTGGAGGCCACGGTGGAGGACAGCGCGGAGGCGTTGGAGGTGACCTCCTGGACGTCGCTCGCGATCGCGTCGACCCGGTCGAGCTGGGTGCGCGCGGAGCGGACGGTGGTGGAGGCGTCGGCCAGCAGCGGGACGGCCTGGTCGGTCACGTCGGCCACCAGCTTGGTGGTCGCCTTGAGCACCTGCGCCAGCCTCACCAGCACCACGGCCAGGAAGGAGACCAGGATGGCCCAGAAGACGGCCACGAGGATCCCGGCCACCTCTCCACCGGACACGTCACACCGCTCTCTGTCTGTACTTGGAGTCTGCACTTGAACTGCGACAAGGTTCGCCTCCGACCCTATCGCGCCGGAGATCCCCGGCCGTACCGGAATTCCGGGTCCGCACGGGATCGCCTCGTACGCAGAGCTTGCGGACCAGTACTCTCCGTGTCCCGTGCGACAGACGACGTGCGGCAATCTTCCCTCGGATCCGGGCGGGTTCGTCGGGCGGGGTGCCGAACTGGCCGGGCCGGGGCGGCTCCTGGAGACCTCGCGGCTGGTCACGGTGACCGGCGTGGGCGGGGTGGGCACGTCGCGGCTGGCGCTCGTGGCGGCCCGGGCGGCGGTGCTCCGGGGCGCGGCGGAGCAGACGTGGGCCGGGGCGCCGCGGAACGCGGAAAGCCCGCCGCCCCCCGGAGGGGACGGCGGGCTTCCACCAGCCTGTGAGGCCTACGCCTGCATCAGCGGGCGTAGTACTCGACGACGAGCTGCTCGTCGCAGATGACCGGGATTTCCTTGCGGTTCGGGTCACGGTCCAGGCGGAAGGCCAGGGCCTTCAGGTTGACCTGCAGGTAGCGCGGGGTCTCGCCCTCGCCTGCGTAGCCACCCTCACGGGCAACCTGGAACGGAACCTTCTCGCGGCTGCGCTCGCGCACGGTGATGACGTCGTCCGGGCGGACACGGAACGACGGCTTGTCGACCTTGGCGCCGTTGACCTCGATGTGGCCGTGAACGACCATCTGGCGGGCCTGGTAGATGGTGCGGGCGATGCCCGAACGCAGAACCAGGGCGTCGAGACGACGCTCGAGCTCGACGACAAGCGCCTCGCCCGTCTTGCCTTCGGCCTTCTTGGCGCGGTCGTACGCGCGGGCCATCTGACGCTCAGAGATGTCGTACTGAGCGCGCAGACGCTGCTTCTCCAGCAGACGGACCTTGTAGTCCGAGTTCTGCTTGCGGCCACGGCCGTGCTCGCCCGGCGGGTAGGGGCGGGCCTCGAAGTACTTGACGGCCTTCGGGGTCAGCGCAATGCCGAGGGCACGCGACTTCTTGACCTTGGGTCGCTTCTGGTTCACGGGGAACCTACCTCCATGTAAGTTAGGTGAGGCTTACCTTAGCGAGGAGGACGTAATGTCTCGACCACATGGGATCCCCCTGCCCAGTGCGCGCCGCAGTTCGGATTCCAACGAAACGGAATCCGCTTGCGCCGACGATAAGCAAGGTCAGCCGCGTCCCAGGGAAGGCGTTCGGCAGCTCACCGGAGCCGAACGCGTACGAACCCTCGTAGAGTCCAACGCCTCAGTATCCCTCACGCTCCCCGGTGCTTGTGACCAGGACGAGCTCGGGACAGGGGCGCCGGCCGCACGGACCGTCACCCCGGACGGGGACGTGATTCTCCTTGTTTCCGGGGAATCCGCGGCTGCCAGGGCAGCCGCTCACGCCCAGGACGACGACCTCACCGCCGTGATCGAGATCACGGATGTGGCGCCGGTGTCCGTGCAGCATCGTATCCGAGGCCGCGCCTGGCTGGCCGGGTGGCTGACCCCGGTGCGCGGCGACGACCGCGCGGCCTGCGCGGCGCTGCTCGCGGAGCGCCATCCGGTGGGTGAGCTGCTGGGACTGGCCGAGGCCCGCTGGAGGCTGCTCCGCCTGGAGGTCGGCGAGATCTCGGTGGACGATCTGTGGGGCGCCGAGCACGTGGACCCGGAGGACCTGGCCGCGGCGGAGCCGGACCCGATGGTCGCCCACGAGGCGGAACTCCTCCAGCACCTGCACTCCGCCCACGGCGACCGGATCGGCGAACTGTGCGGGCTGCTGGGTCCGCGGGAGGCGCGGGACATGGCGGCCGTCCCGCTCTCCCTGGACCGCCTGGGCCTGCGCGTGCGCTTCACGGGCGGCGCGGCCGGCTCCTTCGACGCCCGTTTCGACTTCCCCGAGCCGGTCGCGGACATCTGCGACCTGCGCCGTGCGATGCACACCCTGTTCACGGCGGCGGGCCACTAGGGCCCGTCGCCGCCCCGCCGGCACGCTCACGCGCCGCGCAGCCGCTCCCGGACCTTCTCCACGACGTCCGCGTAGCGGGCCTCCGCTCCGTACCGCGTCGGCTCGTAGTACCGCTTCCCGTGGATCTCGTCGGGCGCGTACTGCTGGGCCGCGATGGCCCCCGGCACGTCGTGCGGGTACACGTACCCCTGCGCGTGCCCCAGCTTGGCCGCGCCCTTGTAGTGCCCGTCCCGCAGGTGCGGCGGGACCGAGCCCGCCAGCCCGGCCCGGACGTCGGCCAGCGCCGCGCCGATCGCGGTCGTGGCGGTGTTCGACTTCGGGGCCAGCGCCAGCGCGATCGTGGCGTGCGAAAGGGTCAGCGCGGCCTCCGGGAAGCCGATCATCGCCACCGCCTGGGCCGCGGCGACCGCGAGCGGCAGGGCCGTCGGGTCCGCCAGGCCGATGTCCTCGCTCGCCGAGATCATCAGGCGCCGCGCGATGAACCGGGGGTCCTCCCCCGCGTCGATCATCCGGGCCAGATAGTGCAGCGCCGCGTCCACGTCCGAGCCGCGGATCGACTTGATCAGCGCGCTCGCCACGTCGTAGTGCTGGTCGCCGTCCCGGTCGTACCGGACGGCGGCCCGGTCGACCGCCTCCTCCACCGTCTGGAGGGTGATCTCGTCCTCGCCCTTGGCGATGGCCGACCCGGCCCCCGCCTCCAGCGCCGTCAGCGCCCGCCGGGCGTCGCCCCCGGCGATCCGCAGCAGGTGCGCCTCGGCGTCCGCCGGCAGGGTCACCGCCCCGCCGAGCCCCCGCTCCTCCTCCAGCGCCCTGCGCATCAGCGCGCTCAGGTCGCCGTCCGTCAGCGGCTCCAGCGTCAGCAGCAGCGAGCGCGAGAGCAGCGGGGAGATGATCGAGAAGTACGGGTTCTCCGTGGTCGCGGCGATCAGCGTCACCCAGCGGTTCTCGACGGCCGGGAGCAGCGAGTCCTGCTGCGCCTTGCTGAAGCGGTGGATCTCGTCGAGGAAGAGGACGGTGTCCTTGCCGTAGCCGCCGGCGGCGCGTTTCGCGCCCTCGATGACCGCCCGTACCTCTTTGACTCCCGCCGTGATGGCAGACAGCTCCACGAACCGCTTCCGGGTGGCCTGGCTCACCACGTACGCCAGCGTGGTCTTCCCGATGCCCGGCGGGCCCCAGAGGATCACCGAGGAGGCTCCGGCCGGACCGCCCGCGCCCTCCCCGACCAGCCGCCGCAGCGGTGATCCGGGCTTCAGCAGGTGCTGCTGGCCGACGACCTCGTCCAGGGTGCGCGGGCGCATCCGGACGGCGAGCGGAGAGCTCGCGGGATCCTTCTCCTGGCGGTCTTCGGCGGCGGCGGTGAACAGGTCTGGTTCCACACCGAAAGCCTATGCGAGCCCACCGACAGTCCTTACGAGGTCCAGAAGTCCCACCAGCGCGTCAGGATCAGCATGCCGATGATCCCGATGTGCAGCACCGGGAGCACCCAGGTGAACTCGTCGAAGAAGCTCTTCAGCCAGCCCGGCGCGGGCAGCAGCCCCTGGCGCACGTTGTGCGAGGTGACGTACCAGAACATCACGATCGTGGCGACCCAGGCCAGGCAGCACCACAGGCAGAGCGAGTTGATGTTGTACAGCGACTGGTACATCAGCCAGGCGCAGAAGACGACGCCGAAGAGGGTGCCCGCGTTGAAAGTCAGCCAGTACCAGCGGCTGAACCGCGCCCCGGCCAGCATGCTCATGCCGACGCAGATCACGATGCCGTAGGCGACCAGACCGAGCATCGGGTTCGGGAAGCCGAAGACGGCCGCCTGCTCGCTCTTCATGATGTTGCCGCAGGAGACGATCGGGTTCAGGCTGCAGCCCGGCGTGAAGTTCGGGTCCTCCAGCAGCTTGAACTTGTCGATCGTGATCACCCAGGCGGCGAGCAGGCCCGCGGCGCCCGTGATCACCAGCAGCCAGGCCAGCGCCCGGCTCCCCCCGAAGGTGGTCCTCGGGGCGGTGTCCGCGTCCGTAGGTCGTGTCGTCATACCGCCCACTCCACATCTGCAAGGTCGACAAGCACCGGCCATTGTGCCGTACGTGACTGTGTGTCCACCGTTCGACGGACATAAGTACGTACGCGAGGGGGGACCGGCGGCGCGGATTCCGGCGGAGCATTCGAGGCATGACACAGAACGCGGTGGAAGTACGGGGGCTTCGCAAGCAGTACGGCGAGGTCGCCGCGGTCGACGGACTGGACCTGACGATCCGCCCGGGCGAGGTCTTCGGCCTCCTCGGGCCCAACGGAGCGGGCAAGAGCACCACGGTGGAGATACTCCAGGGCCACCGTGAGCGGGACGGCGGTGAGGTCCGCGTCCTGGGCGCGGACCCGGCGACGGCCGGACGGGCCTGGCGCTCACGCGTCGGGATCGTCTGGCAGGACGAGTCGGCGCCCGCCGAACTGACGGTACGGGAGACGGTCGAGCACTTCGCCCGTTACTACCCGGCCCCGCGCGACCCGGCGGAGGTCATCGCGCTGGTCGGCCTGGAACACAAGCGCGACCAGCGGGTGAAGGGCCTCTCCGGCGGCCAGCGGCGCCGCCTCGACGTGGCGCTCGGGGTCATCGGCGGTCCGGAACTCCTCCTGCTCGACGAGCCGACCACCGGCTTCGACCCGGCTGCCCGCCGCCAGTTCTGGGACCTGATCCGGCTGCTGGCCGACGGGGGCACGACCATCGTGCTCACCACGCACTACTTGGAGGAGGCCGAGGCCCTCGCCGACCGCCTCGCGATCGTGGCACGCGGCCGGATCGTCGCCGAGGGCGAACCGGCCGGTCTGCGCGCCCGGTTCGGCACCGGCGCCACCGTCGAGTGGACCGACCCCGACGGCACCCCGCGCGAGATCCGGACCGAGACCCCCACCCGTACCGCCCGGGAGCTGATGGTCCGCTTCGACGGCGAGATCCCGGGCCTGAAGATCACCCGCCCCACCCTGGAGGACGTGTACCTGCGCCTCACGGGCCAGCTCACCCAGCCCGAGCCGCAGCCGGAGGAAGCACGATGACCACCAACGCCACCGCCACCGACACCGACACCACTGTCACGCGGGCGGCGAAGGCCCTGCCCGGAGCCTGGGCCCTCGGACTGAGCCGCGGCGCGCTGGAGATCAAGCAGTTCGTCCGCCAGCGCGACGCGGTGATCTTCACCTTCGCCTTCCCCGTCGTCTTCCTCGCCCTCTTCGCCTCGATCTTCGGAGAAGCCGTCGAGGGCACCGGGATCACCGCCTCCCAGCTCTACGCGGCGGGCATGGTCGCGGCGGGCATCATGTCCACCAGCTTCCAGTCGCTCGGCATCTCCATCGCCGTCGAACGGGACGAGAAGGTGCTGCGCCGTCTGCGCGGCACCCCGATGCCCCCCGCCGCCTACTTCCTCGGCAAGGTCTGGATGGTGCTCGTCACCGGACTCGCCGAGACCGCGGTCCTGCTCCTCGTCGGCTCCACCCTCTTCGGCCTGGACCTGCCGTCCTCCGCCTCCAAGTGGCTCACCTTCGCGTGGATCTTCGCGCTCGGCCTGACGGGCTGCGCCCTGCTCGGCATCGCCATCAGCAGCCTGCCCAAGTCCGGCAAGAGCGCCAGTTCCGTGGTCGTCCTGCCCTTCCTGATCCTCCAGTTCATCTCGGGTGTGTTCATCCCGGTCCACCAGATCCCCGACTGGCTGCTGAACATCGGGGCGCTGTTCCCGCTCAAGTGGATGTGCCAGGGTCTGCGCGGGGTGTTCCTGCCCGAGTCCGCCGCCGTCCTCGAACAGGCCGGCGGCTGGGAGTACGGGAAGACGGCGCTCGTGCTGGGGGCCTGGGTTGCCGGAGGATTGGTGCTGTGTCTGCTGACCTTCAAGTGGAAGAGCCGGCGCGACGGTTGAGCGGCTTCGTGAAGACGGCCGGAGCGCGCGAGTCCCACGTGTGGGACCGTGCGTTCCTGCCGTGGGACCTGTATGTCGGGGTCGTGTGGCTGGCGACCGTGGCCCTCGTACTCGGCGCCGAATTCCCTTCACTGCCCTACCGGATCCCCGCTGTCGCCCTGCTCGCCCTGCTGATCCCCTGGTACGCGTGGGCCGGGCGGCCGCTGCTCCTGCTGGAGCCGAATGCCGAACCCCGCCGCGCCGCCCGCTACCTGGGCGTGACCCTCGTTCTCTTCCTGCTGGCCGCGTCACTGGTCGGCGAGACCCGGCTGATCACCTTCGCGCTCGCCCCGCACTTCTTCATGCTGGTGCCTCTTCGCCGGGCGGTCGCCGCGATGGCGGTGCTGTCCCTGGCGCCGGTGGCCGGTTGGGCGCTGCTGTGGCGGCCCGACGGGCATCAGCTCTTCCTCGGGGCCGTGGCCGCCGTGACCACCTTCGCCTTTTCCGCCTTCCTCGGCGCCTGGACCACCCGGATCATCCAGCAGAGCGTGAACCGGGCCGGGCTGATCGCCGAACTCGACGCCAGCCGCGAGGAGGTGGCCCGGCTCTCCGCCGAACGCGGCGCCCTCGCCGAAAGGGAACGCATGTCCCGCGAGATCCACGACACCCTCGCGCAGGGCTTCACCAGCCTGCTGATGCTGGTGCAGGCGGTGCAGTCCGAGCTGGACACGGATCCGGCCGAGGCCCACCGCCACCTGGAGCTGATGGCGGTGACCGCCCGGCAGAACCTGGCCGAGGCCCGGGCCCTGGTGTCCGGCGGGGCGCCCGCCGACCTGGACGCGGGTTCGCTGCCGGACGCGGTACGCCGTCTCGCGGCACGGCACGACCCGCCCGCGGCCGTCACGGTGACCGGGGACGTCCGGCCGCTGCCGCCGGCGCTGGAGGTGGTGGCACTGCGCACCTGCCAGGAGTCCCTGGCGAACGCGGCCAAGCACGCGGGTCCCCGGGCCGCCGCCGCGCTGTCCCTCGCCTACGGTGAGGCGGAGTTGACGGTCTCTGTCCGGGACTCCGGCCGGGGCTTCGATCCGGCGGCCCCCTCCCCCGGCTACGGCCTGCGGGGGCTGCGCGCCCGTGCGGCGGAGGCCGGCGGGACCGCGTCGGTCGACAGCGCGGTGTCCGGGGGCACCACCGTCACCGTCACCCTGCCGATCCGCTGAGGAGCCGTACGACATGATCCGCATCCTGCTGGCCGACGACCACCCGGTGGTACGGGAGGGCCTGCGCGGCATGCTCAGCGCCGAGCCGGACCTGGAGGTCGTCGCGGAGGCCGCCAACGGTCCGCAGGCCGAAGCCCTGGCCGCGCGGCTGGTGCCCGCCCTGGACCTGATCCTGATGGACCTGCGGATGCCCGGCGGCGACGGGGTGGAGTCCATCGCCCGCATCACCGCGGCCGGGCTGCCGGTCCGGGTGGTGGTGCTGACCACGTACGAGAACGACCGCGACATCCTGCGCGCGGTGGAGGCGGGCGCGGCGGGCTACCTGCTGAAGGACATGGCCCGTGCGGAACTGGCGGAGGCGGTCCGCGCGGCCGTCCGCGGCGAGACCGTCCTGGCCCCGTCGGTCGCGGGCCGCCTGGTCGACCACCTGCGCACCCGCCCGGAGCGGCCGCACCTGTCGGAGCGCGAGGTATCGGTCCTGCGCCTGGTCGCGGAGGGCGCGACGAACGCGGAGATCGGCCGCCGCCTGTTCGTGGCGGAGTCCACGGTCAAGACCCACCTGCTGCGGGCCTTCGCGAAGCTGGAGGTCGCGGACCGCACGGCGGCGGTGACGACGGCCATGCGGCACGGCCTGCTGTGACGCGGGCGGCCGCGGTCCGGGGGAGCTCCCCGGGCCGCGGCCGCCCGCGTACGCGTATCAGGCCAGGCGGGCCTGGACGGTGGCGACGATCTCGGCCACGGGCACGGCCATCTGGTCGCCGGACTCCATGTCCTTCAGCTGCACGACGCCCTCGGCGAGGTCCCGCTCCCCCGCCACGACGGTCAGCACGGCACCGGAGCGGTTCGCGTTCTTCATGTGGCTCTTGAGACCCTTCGAGCCGTACGAGAAGTCCGCCGCCACACCTGTCCTCCGCAGCTCGGTGACCGCGGCGAAGAGCACCTTGCGCGCCTCGTCGCTCAGCGCCACCGCGAAGACGCTGGTGGCCGCCGGAATATCGAGCTCGACGCCTTCGGCCTCCAGGGCCAGCACCGTGCGGTCCACGCCCAGGGCCCACCCGACCGAGGGAAGCGCCGGGCCGCCGATCATCTCGGACAGACCGTCGTAGCGGCCGCCGCCGCCGACCGCGGACTGCGAACCCAGACCGTCGTGGACGAACTCGAAGGTGGTGCGGGTGTAGTAGTCGAGCCCGCGCACCAGCTTCTCGTCGTCCTCGAATGCCACGCCCGCAGCCGTGATCAGCTCACGGACCTCGGAGTGGTACGCCTTGCACGCGTCACACAGGAAGTCCCGCAGCATCGGCGCGCCCACCAGCTGCTTCTGAACGGACTCCCGCTTGTCGTCGAGCACCCGCAGGGGATTGATCTCGGCCCGGCGCAGGGTCTCCTCGTCCAGGTCCAGACCCCGCAGGAATCCCTGGAGCGCCTCCCGGTAGACGGGACGGCACTCCTGATCGCCCAGCGAGTTCAGCAGGATGCGGAAGTTGCGCAGGCCCAGCGAGCGGTACGCCTGGTCGGCCAGGATGATCAGTTCGGCGTCCAGCGCCGGGTCCTCGGCGCCGATGGCCTCGGCCCCGACCTGCGAGAAGTGGCGGTAGCGGCCCTTCTGCGGGCGCTCGTAGCGGTAGTACGAGCCGGAGTACCAGAGCTTGACCGGCAGGCCGCCGGCCTTGTGCAGATTCGCCTCCAGCGCGGCGCGCAGCACGGAGGCGGTGCCCTCCGGACGAAGCGCCAGATTGGCGCCGCCCTTGGTCGTGAGGGTGTACATCTCCTTGGTCACGATGTCGGTGGACTCGCCGACTCCGCGGGCGAAGAGGTCCACGTCCTCGAAGCCGGGCGTCTCGACGTATCCGTAGCCGGACGTGCGCAGCGGGCCGGAGATGGCCTCGCGGACGGCCAGGTACTTCGCCGAGTACGGCGGGATCAGGTCGTACGTGCCCTTGGGGGCCTTGAAGGTGCTCACGAAGCTCTCGTCACATTCCTCGTCGTGGGGCGGGAGCGGCGCCCCTGGCGTCCGCTCCCAGGCCGGCGGCGACCTCCCGCAGGTACGGGTTGGTCGCGCGCTCGCGGCCGATGGTGGTCTGGGGACCGTGGCCGGACAGCACCACGGTCGAGTCGTCGAGCGGCAGGCACACGCGGCCCAGCGACTCGAGGATCTCGGCGTGGGAGCCGCCGGGCAGGTCGGTGCGTCCGATGGAGCCGGCGAAGAGCAGGTCGCCCGAGAAGAAGACCGGCGGGATGTCGGCCAGCTCGGGCATCCGGAAGGTCACCGACCCCTTGGTATGCCCCGGCGCGTGCGCCACGGAGAAGTCCATTCCGGCCAGTTTCAAGCCGGCGCCGTCGGTCAGCTCACGGACGTCGTCCGGCTCGCCCACGGTCAGTTCGCCCATGAGCGGCATCCCGATCGAGCGGCCCAGCGCCTTCTCCGGGTCGCTCATCATGTAGCGGTCCTCGGGGTGGATCCAGGCCGGTACGTCGTGTGCTCCGCACACCGGGACCACCGAGGCCACATGATCGATGTGGCCATGGGTCAGCACGACCGCGACGGGCTTGAGCCGATGCTTCTTCAGCGTCTCCTCGACGCCCTGGGCGGCTTGGTGGCCCGGGTCGATGATGACGCACTCCTCACCGGCGGCGGGGGCGACCACGTAACAGTTGGTCCCCCAGGCCCCGGCGGGGAACCCGGCAATCAGCACGTTCGTCCTCAATCGTCGTCCGGCGGGAGCTGCAGTTCGGAATGCTGCTGCTCAGAGCCTACCGGCGCCCCTCATTACACAGCGAACCCATATACGGTACGGCCTAACCCAGCCCGGACAGCAGTACCAGACACGTACAAGGAGACGACCCGGTGGTCACGAGCGATCAGCGGCGGCGACAGCTCGCCAGGGAGAAGTACGAGCGCCAGCAGAAGCGCCGGGCAGAGGCCCGTCGCAAGGCGCGCCAGCGCACGGCGATCATCGGCGCGGCGGTGGCCGTGGTCGTCGCGACGCTGGTCGGCCTCATCGTGGGCGGCGTCTTCGACAAGGACAAGAAGGACCAGGCAGCGAACCCGGCGGCGAGCCCCTCGGCCGCGCCGACGCCCAAGCAGTCCCCCTCGCCCGAGATGGCCATCGACCAGAAGGCGAAGTACACCTTCGCCCTGAAGACCAGCGCGGGCGACATCAGCTTCGCGATGGACGCGGCGAAGACCCCGCAGACCGTGAACTCCTTCAAGTCGCTCGCCGACAAGGGCTACTTCGACAACACGAAGTGCCACCGGCTGACGAGCGGCGGGATCTTCGTGCTCCAGTGCGGTGACCCCGAGGGCACCGGCATGGGCGGCCCCGGCTACACGATTCCGGACGAGAACCTGGACTCCCTCGGCAAGGCGAACGACCAGGGCCAGGTGATCTACCCGGCCGGCACGGTCGCGATGGCCAACACCGGCCAGCCCGGCTCCGGCGGCAGCCAGTTCTTCCTGGTCTACAAGGACAGCCCGCTGGCGCCGTCGTACACCCCGTTCGGCAAGATCGACGCCGCCGGCCTGAAGGTCCTGGAGGAGATCGCCAAGGCCGGCACGGCCGACGGCGGCCAGGACGGCGCCCCGAAGAAGGAAGTCAAGATCGAGAAGGGCACCGTCACCCAGAACTGACCGGAAGCAGGCCAACCCCGGGCCCGGGCCCCGCGTCCCGCGCGTACGTCGATATTCCGTCGTGCGGGATGCGGACAGGCGGCCCGGCGGTCGCCTATGTTGGCGTTGTGCAGGGCGGGCGCTGCCCGCCCCAGGAAACTGTGGACGATGCCCAGGGGGTGAACCCCTCGCAAGGCATCAGGTGGAGGAGGCGCTGTGAGCAGCGACCCGTGGGGCCGAGTCGACGAGACGGGCACCGTGTACGTGCGTACTGCCGATGGCGAGCAGGTCGTCGGATCGTGGCAGGCCGGCACCCCTGAGGAGGCCCTGGCCTATTTCGAGCGCAAGTACGAGGGCCTGGTGGTCGAGATCGGCCTCCTCGAAAAGCGGGTGCGGACCACCGATCTGTCCGCCAAGGACGCGCAGACGGCGATCGACCACCTGCGCACGCAGGTCGACGAGCACCATGCCGTGGGCGACCTGGACGCTCTTCGCGTACGGCTGGACAAGCTGGTCGCGACGGTGGAGTCGCGGCGCGAGGAGCGCAAGGCGCAGAAGGCCAAGCAGACGGACGAGGCCCGCGCGGCCAAGGACGCCCTGGTCGTCGAGGCCGAGGAACTGGCGCAGAGCGACCAGTGGCGCAGTGCCGGCGAGCGGCTGCGCGCCCTGGTGGACATCTGGAAGGGTCTGCCGCGGCTGGACCGCAAGTCGGACGACGAGCTGTGGCACCGCTTCTCGCACGCCCGCTCCGCCTTCTCCAAGCGCCGCAAGGCGCACTTCGCCTCGCTGGACGCGCAGCGCGAGGATGCCCGCAAGGTCAAGGAGAAGCTGGTCGCGGAGGCCGAGTCGCTGTCGAAGTCGACCGACTGGGGTCCGACGGCCGCCCGCTACCGCGAGCTGATGGCGGACTGGAAGGCGGCGGGCCGGGCGCAGCGCGAGTCCGAGGACGATCTGTGGAACCGTTTCCGCGGGGCCCAGGACGTGTTCTTCGCGGCGCGCAGCGAGGTGTTCGCGGAGCGCGACGCCGAGCAGGTGGAGAACCTGAAGCTGAAGGAGGAGCTGGCCGTCGAGGCCGAGAAGCTCGTCCCGATCACCGACCTGAAGGCGGCCCGTGCCGCGTTCCGCTCCCTCAACGAGCGCTGGGAGGCCATCGGCCACGTGCCGCGGGACGCCCGGCCGAAGGTCGAGGGCCGGATGCACGCGGTGGAGCGGGCCATCCAGGAGGCCGAGGAGGGCGAGTGGCGTCGTACGAACCCGGAGGCGCGGGCGCGTGCGGCCGGTCTGACGGGCCAGCTCCAGGCGGCGGTCGACAAGCTGCGTGAGCAGATCGACGCGGCGCGCGCGGCGGGCAACAACGCGAAGGCCGACAAGCTGTCCCGGGAGCTGGAGGGCCGCCAGGCCCTGCTGGACCAGGCGCTGAAGGGCCTGGAGGAGTTCGGCGGCTGACAGGGCCCCTTACGCCGTAGGACATGACGGTGGGCGCCACCCCCTCGGGGTGGCGCCCACCGTCATGTCAGGGCTCGGGCGGCTACGGCCGGCGGGCCGAGGTGACGCGGTAGACGTCGTACACGCCCTCCACACCCCGAACGGCCTTCAGGACGTGCCCCAGGTGCTTGGGGTCGCCCATCTCGAAGGTGAAGCGGGAGGTGGCCACCCGGTCGCGCGAGGTCTGGACGGCCGCCGAGAGGATGTTCACGTGCTGGTCCGACAGGACCCGGGTGACGTCGGACAGCAGCCGGGACCGGTCCAGCGCCTCGACCTGGATGGCGACCAGGAAGACGGAGGACTGGGTGGGGGCCCATTCGACCTCCAGCATCCGCTCGGGCTCCTGGGAGAGGGAGTCCACGTTGACGCAGTCGGCCCGGTGAACCGATACGCCGCTGCCGCGCGTGACGAACCCGACGATCGGGTCGCCGGGGACCGGGGTGCAGCAGCGGGCCAGCTTGACCCACACGTCGTCGACGCCCTTGACGACCACGCCCGGGTCGGCGTTCTTGCGGCGCGTGCCCCGGGTCCGGGAGGGCGGGACGCTCTCCTCGATGTCCTCGTTGGCCGCTTCCTCGCCGCCGAGGGCCTGCACCAGCTTCTGCACGACGCCCTGCGCGGCCACGTGGCCCTCGCCGATCGCCGCGTACAGGGAGGAGATGTCGGGGTAGCGCATCTCGTGCGCGAGGGTGACGAGCGAGTCGCCGGTGAGGATGCGCTGGATCGGCAGGTTCTGCTTGCGCATGGCCCGCGCGATGGCGTCCTTGCCGTGCTCGATGGCCTCCTCGCGGCGCTCCTTGGAGAACCAGGCGCGGATCTTGTTGCGGGCCCGCGGGGACTTGACGAAGCCCAGCCAGTCGCGCGAGGGTCCCGCGCCCTCGGCCTTGGAGGTGAAGACCTCGACGAGGTCGCCGTTGTCCAGGGTCGATTCGAGCGGGACGAGGCGGCCGTTGACGCGGGCGCCTATGGTCCGGTGGCCGACCTCGGTGTGGACGGCGTAAGCGAAGTCCACGGGGGTGGCTCCGGCGGGCAGCGCTATCACGTCGCCCTTGGGGGTGAAGACGAAGACCTCGTTGCGGGAGAGGTCGAAGCGCAGCGAGTCGAGGAACTCGCCCGGGTCCTCGGTCTCCTTCTGCCAGTCCAGCAGCTGGCGCAGCCAGGCCATGTCGTTGACCGTGTCCTGGCCGGCGCTGCCCTTGGCGGCCTGCGGGACGTCGGTGCGGACCTTGGAGGTGCCGGCGACGGTCTGCTGCTTGTACTTCCAGTGCGCGGCGATGCCGTACTCGGCGCGGCGGTGCATGTCGAAGGTGCGGATCTGGAGTTCGACCGGCTTGCCGCTGGGTCCGATGACCGTCGTGTGGAGCGACTGGTACATGTTGAACTTGGGCATCGCGATGTAGTCCTTGAACCGGCCGGGGACCGGGTTCCAGCGCGCGTGCACGGTGCCGAGGGCGGCGTAGCAGTCCCGTACGGTGTCCACCAGCACCCGGATGCCGACCAGGTCGTAGATCTCCGCGAAGTCACGGCCGCGGACGATCATCTTCTGGTAGACGCTGTAGTAGTGCTTCGGACGGCCCGTCACGGTGGCCTTGATCCGGGCGGCTCTGAGGTCGACCATCACCTCGTCCGTGACGACGGCGAGGTACTCGTCGCGCTTGGGCGCCCGCTCGGCGACCAGACGGACGATCTCGTCGTACATCTTCGGGTAGAGGATCGCGAAGGAGAGGTCTTCGAGCTCCCACTTGATGGTGTTCATGCCCAGCCGGTGCGCCAGCGGGGCGTAGATCTCAAGGGTCTCGCGGGCCTTCTTCTCCTGCTTCTCCCGCTTGAGGTAGCGCATGGTGCGCATGTTGTGCAGGCGGTCGGCGAGCTTGATGACCAGGACGCGCGGGTCCTTGGCCATGGCGACGACCATCTTGCGGACGGTCTCGGCCTGCGCGGCCTCGCCGAACTTGACCCGGTCGAGCTTGGTGACGCCGTCGACGAGGAGGGCCACGGCGTCGCCGAAGTCGCGGCGCAGGTCTTCGAGGCCGTACTCGGTGTCCTCGACGGTGTCGTGGAGCAGGCCGGCCATCAGGGTGGCCGGGTCCATGCCGAGCTCGGCGAGGATCGTGGTCACCGCGAGCGGGTGGGTGATGTACGGGTCGCCGCTCTTGCGCTTCTGGCCGCGGTGCCAGCGTTCGGCGACCTGGTAGGCCTGCTCCAGCTGGCGCAGCGTCGCCGTCTCGATCTTCGGATCGTTGCTGCGGACTATGCGGAGCAGGGGCTCCAGGACCGGGTTGTACGCGGTGGAACGCTGGACGCCGAGGCGGGCGAGCCGGGCGCGCACCCGGTTGGAGGACCCGGCCGACTTCGCCGACGCGGGCTTGACCGGCGGGGCCGGCGGGGGCGTGGCGGCGGGCGCCGCGGCCTGCTCGGCCTGCGGGTCGGGCTGCGCGGCGGAGAGTGGCTGGACCTCGTCTGGCAAGAGCGCTCCTCACGGGGGTCCCCCCAGACGGAGTCTGGGGGAGGGTCCGGTGCCCGTGTCCGGTCCGGATAACCCATCGTAGCGAGGGTTGCGCCCCGTCGTTCCCCCGAGCCTCGGCCTGGACCGGTCCGGCGCCGCTCCGCTGCCGGGGGCCGGCCCCCGGCGGCGGGGCCGCACGCGAAAGCGGCGGGTACCCGGGGTGTCCCGGATACCCGCCGCTTGCGGCATGCAGGTGGTCAGACCACGATCAGCGCGTCCAGCGGGGCCGCCGCGAGCGCATCGGCCAGCTTGGCCCGCCCGGGCAGGAACGACAGTTCCATCAGGACCGCCACCCCGGCGACCTCGGCCCCGGCCCGCCGGATCAGCGAGAGCGAGGCTTCGGCGGTGCCGCCGGTGGCCAGCACGTCGTCGATGACCATGACCCGGTCACCGGCCGCCAGATCCTCCGCGTGGACCTCGATCTCCGCGGTCCCGTACTCCAGCTCGTAGGACTGCGCCAGCGTCGCGCCCGGCAGCTTGCCGGCCTTGCGCACCGGCACGAAGCCGATCCCGGCCGCCACGGCCACGGGGGCCGCCAGGATGAACCCGCGCGCCTCCAGCCCGACGATCTTCGTCGCGCCGTACCGCCCGGCCAGCTCCACCAGCACGCCCGTCAGCGCGGCGAACGCCTCCGGGTCCGCCAGCAGCGGGGTGATGTCCTTGAACATCACGCCCGGCTTCGGGTAGTCCGGTACGTCCTTGATCCGGCTGAGCAGCAGCTCGCGTACGTCCTCGGAGAGCAGCCCGGTCACCGGCGCCGCCCCGCGCGGCCCTGCGCCACGACCTGCGGCCCGCCGTCGGACTCGTAGCCCTCGTCCGCGGACTCGCCCTTGGCCGCCGCGGCCGCCCGCTTGGCGAGCACCCGCTTCTTCAGGGCCTTCATCGCCGGCTCGCGCTCCTTGAGGTCCACGACCAGCGGGGTCGCGATGAAGATCGAGGAGTACGCACCGGCCGCGAGGCCGACGAACAGCGACAGCGAGATGTCGTTCAGCATGCCGGCGCCCAGGAAGCCGCCGCCGATGAACAGCAGGGCCCCGACCGGCAGCAGCGCCACGACCGTGGTGTTGATCGAACGGACCAGCGTGCCGTTGATGCTGCGGTTGGCGATCTCGCTGTACGTGTAGCGGGTCTGCTTCGTGATGTCCTTCGAGCCCTCCTTCAGACCGTCGAAGACGACGACGGTGTCGTAGAGGGAGTAACCGAGGATCGTCAGCAGACCGATGACCGTACCCGGGGTGACCTCGAAGCCGACCAGCGCGTACACGCCGACGGTGATCGTGAGGTCGTGGATCAGGGCGATCAGTGCCGCGACCGCCATCCGCCACTCGAAGGCGATGGCGAGGTAGATCACGACGAGGACCATGAAGATGCCGAGGCCGGTCCAGGCCTTGTTCGCGATCTGCTCACCCCAGCTGGGGCCGACCAGGTCCGCGTTGATGTCCGCCTCGGTGACCTTGAGGTCGGTGGCGAGCTGCTTCTTCACGTCGGTCGCGGAGTCGGTGTCCAGACCCGAGATCTGGATGCGCAGCCCGCCGGTGCCGAGCTCCTGGACGATCGCGTCGTGGCCCGAGGCCTTCTCCGCCTCCTCGGTCGCCTTGGCGACGGAGACGGCCGTCTTCGGGGTGGTGAAGACGGCACCGCCCTTGAACTCGATGCCCATGTTGAGGCCCTGAACGGCCAGGGCCACGATCGCCGTGATGGTGATCAGGACGGAAACGCCGTACCAGAGAAAGCGCTTGCCGACGAAGTCGTATCCGACCTCACCCTTGTACAGCTTGGCGCCGAGGTCTCCCAGCTTCGACATCTCTCACGCCTCCTTTGCGTCGACGGGGGCGGGGGCGGAACCGGTACGACGGGACCGGCGCAGCGGGGGCTTGACGCCGAGCCGCTTCGGGTCCAGCCCGGACCACGGGTGACCGCTGGCGAAGAACTTCGTGCGCGCCAGCAGCGTCATGACGGGCTTGGTGAAGAGGAACACCACGACCACGTCGAGCAGGGTGGTCAGACCCAGCGTGAAGGCGAAGCCCTTCACCTTGCCGACGGTGACGATGAACAGCACCGCGGCGGCCAGGAACGACACGAAGTCGGAGACCAGGATGGTGCGCCGGGCACGCGGCCAGGCGCGCTCGACGGCCGGCCGCAGGGTGCGGCCCTCGCGGATCTCGTCCCGGATGCGTTCGAAGTACACGATGAACGAGTCCGCCGTGATGCCGATCGCCACGATCGCACCGCAGACGGCGGGCAGGTTCAGCGCGAAACCGATGCCCTTGCCGAGCAGCGCCATGATCGTGTAGGTGAGGATCGCGGAGACTAGGAGGCTGATGATGGCGACGAACGCCAGGCCCCGGTAGTACACCAGCAGGTAGACCACCACGAGGAGCAGGCCGATGGCGCCGGCGATCAGACCGGCCTTCAGCTGCTCGCCGCCGAGCGCGGCGGTGACGGTGGTGACGCTGTCCTCGCTGAAGGAGAGCGGCAGGGCGCCGTACGAGAGCATGTTGCCCAGGTCCTGAGCGGACTGCTGGGTGAAGCCGCCGGAGATCTCGGCGTTGCCGCCGGTCAGCGCCTGGCTCACGGACGGGTCGGAGATGACCTGGCCGTCGAGCACGATCGCGAACTGGTTCTGCGGCGCCTGCTTGGTGGCCAGCTCGCCGGTGATCTTGGCGAACTTGTCGGCGCCCTTGTCGGTGAACTGCATCGTGACGATCCAGGCACCGCGCTGGGGGTCGATGATCCCCTTGGCGTCCTTGACGTCCTGGCCGTTGACCTGGGCCGGGCCGAGGATCCACTTGCCCCAGGCGGTACCGCGCTGGCCACAGGCGACGATCGGGTCCTCGGGCTTGGCGCCCTTGCCGGCGGCCGCGCGCTGCTCCTCGTTGGTGCAGTCCAGCTTCGCGAAGCTGTCCTGCAGGGTCTTGGCGGCCTGCTCGTCGGCGGACGGCGGCGTGGCCGGCGCGGAGCCCGAGGGGGTCGGGGCGGCCTTGTCGTCTGCCTTCTTCGACTCGCTCGCCGAAGGCGAGGGAGAGGGGGCGTTCGGGGCCTTGAGGGCCTCGCTGAGCGCACGGCCCTGGGAAGTGGCGCTGGACGACGGGGTGGCCGACGGGGAGGACTTGCCGTCCGCGGCCTTGGGAGCGCCGGAGCCGCTCGCGGAGGGGCTCGGGCTCTGGGTGCCCTCGGGGGCGGCCGGGGAGCCGTCGGCGAAGGCGAGGACCGGGCGGAAGTACAGCTGGGCGGTGGTACCGACCTGCTCGCGCGCCTGCTTCTCGTTCGTCCCCGTGGGGATGTTCACGATGATGTGGTCGCGGCCCTGCGTCTGGACCTCGGCCTCCGAGACGCCGAGACCGTTGACGCGGCGCTCGATGATGCCGACCGCCGTGTTCATGTTGGTCTCGTTGATCGCGTCCGGCTTGCCGGGCTCGCTCTTGGCCCTGAGCGTGATGCTCGTACCGCCGGCGAGGTCGATGCCGAGCCGGGGAGTCGTCTGCTTCGAGAGGAACATCCCCGCGGTGAGCGCCACCATCGCGATCAGGATGATCGCCAGGGCGCGCCCCGGCCTCCCCTGAGCCCCCGTGGGCCGCCGGCCCTTCTTCGGTGCTGCCACCTTGTCGTTTCTCCCTGTCCAACCGCCCCGCGCCGGGTCAGCGCGCGGACGGCCACGAAATGTGTGGTGGGGACCCCTGCCCCCCGCAGAAGTGGGTCACTGACCGGGACCGCGACGGCCGCCGATCAGGCGCCCTCGCGGTCCCCGGCCCGCGCGCTACTTCGCGCCGGCCTCGCCGTCGGTCTTGCCGTCCTTGGGCTCGTCGTCGCCCTTGGGCTCCTCGTCCTTCTTGCCCAGGTCGAGCTTGGGAGCCTCGGCCTCGTCCTCGTCCTTCGTGAGGTCCGCCTTCGGGGCCTCGGTCAGGGAGGAGGCGTCGTCCGGGACGACCGGCGCGTCGTGCTCCGCCTCGTCGCCGGTGCCGTGGACGATGCGGTTGTACTCCGCGTCCTCCAGGACGGCGCCGATGGCGTTCTTCGCGTAGATCGCGTGGACGCCGGGAGCCACCTCAAGAGTGACGGTGTCGTCACCGATCTCCTTCACCGTGGCGTACATGCCGCCGATGGTGCGGACCCCGGTGCCGGGCGTCATGTGGTCGCGCATCTGCGCGGCCTGGGACTGCTTCTTCTTGGCGGAGCGGGTCATCAGGACCATCGCCCCGATGAGCACGATGAACGGGAGGAATGTCACGAGATTCACGGGACGGAGATCCTTCGCACGACCGCACGCGGACGGCGGCCTTTTCTACGGGGGTGGGCATACCGACCTGAAGGGTCGGCATCGGCGGAGTCTAGGCGAGTCCGCACCGATGGAACAACGCCCAGCATGGCACCGCAGTTCCTGAGGGGTCGAACCTCCGCGCCGTCAGGCCCCGAACAAGCCCTGTTGTCCGCTTGATCCACTCCCGTGCTGCTGCGGCGGTACGAGTCCCAGGTGAGCCCAGGCGGCAGGGGTCGCCACGCGTCCCCTGGGGGTGCGCGCGAGCAGCCCCTCGCGGACGAGGAAGGGCTCCGCGACCTCCTCCACGGTCTCCCGCTCCTCGCCGACGGCGACGGCGAGGGTGGACAGGCCGACGGGCCCGCCGCCGAAGAGCTTGAGCAGCGCTTCCAGGACGGCCCGGTCCAGCCGGTCGAGCCCGCGCCCGTCCACCTCGTAGACCTGGAGGGCGGTACCGGCCACCTCGCGGTCGATCACGCCGTCGGCCCGGACCTGCGCGTAGTCGCGGACGCGGCGCAGGAGGCGGTTGGCGATGCGCGGGGTGCCGCGGGAGCGGCCGGCGATCTCGGCGGCGCCGGCGGTGTCGATCTCGACGTCGAGGAGGCGGGCGGAGCGGTGGATGACGCGCTCCAGCTCCTCGGGGGCGTAGAACTCCATGTGCCCGGTGAAGCCGAAGCGGTCGCGCAGCGGGGGCGGCAGCAGTCCGGCCCGGGTCGTCGCCCCGACGAGGGTGAAGGGCGGCAGTTCGAGCGGGATCGCGGTCGCGCCGGGCCCCTTGCCGACGATCACGTCGACGCGGAAGTCCTCCATGGCCATGTAGAGCATCTCCTCGGCCGGCCGCGACATGCGGTGGATCTCGTCGAGGAAGAGGACCTCGCCCTCCTGGAGGGAGGAGAGGATGGCCGCGAGGTCGCCGGCGTGCTGGATGGCGGGGCCGGAGGTGATGCGGATGGGCGCGCCCATCTCGGCCGCGATGATCATCGACAGGGTGGTCTTGCCGAGGCCGGGGGCGCCGGAGAGCAGGACGTGGTCGGCGGTGGCGCCGCGCTGGCGGGCCGCCTTGAGGACGAGGTCCAGCTGCTGGCGGACCTTCTCCTGGCCGACGAACTCGCCGAGGTCCTTGGGGCGCAGGGCCGCCTCGACGGCGGTGTCCTCGCCGTCGGCGGCGGCCGCCACCAGCCGCTCGGTCTCGGCGTCGGTCTCGTCGTCCCAGTTCACGGTGTCAGTCTGCCTTCTCGGTATGCACGGTGGGTCTGTGGTGTGCGGCCGGATCCAGCCCTCCGGCGTTTGGGGAGCGGGGCCGGGGGCGGAGCCCCGGGAGCGGGGCCGCAGGTCAGCGGGCGCGGTTCAGGGACTGCAGGGCCGCGCGCAGGAGCTGCGGCACCGGGGCCGACCCGCCCGCGGCGATGGCGGCCTCGGCCTGCGGCGTCACCGCCAAGACGGCTTCCTCCGCCTCTCGCGAGGCATAGCCGAGGCCGATCAGCGCGGCGCTGAGCTGCTCGGTCCAGGGGGCGGGTCCGGACGCGGCGGCCCGCTGGGAGCCGACCACCGGGGCGGGGGCGCCCAGCTTGCCCTTCAGCTCCAGCAGGAGCTTCTGCGCGCCCTTTGGCCCGATCCCCGGCACCGCCGTCAGCGCCTTCGCGTCCCCCGAGGCGAAAGCCGCCCGCAGGGCGTCCGGGCTGTGCACCCCGAGCATCGCCTGTGCCACCCGCGGTCCGACCCCGCTCGCCGTCTGCAGCAGTTCGAATACCTGCCGCTCGTCGTCGTCGGCGAAGCCGTACAGCGTGAGCGAGTCCTCCCGTACGACCAGGGAGGTGGCCAGCCGGGCGTGCTCGCCGATCCGCAGGCCGGAGACGGTGTTCGGCGTGCACTGGACGGCCATGCCCACTCCCCCGACCTCGATCACGGCCAGGTTGGGGGCGAGCGCGGCGACCGGGCCGCTGACGAAGGCGATCATCGGGTACGGCCTTTCGAGCCAGAGGCGTGCAGGGCGACCGCCTGCTGGAGGCGGTTCTGGGCGGGGGCCCGCCAGATGTGGCAGATGGCCAGGGCGAGCGCGTCGGCGGCGTCGGCCGGCTTCGGCGGTGCGTCCAGCCGGAGCAGCCGCGTCACCATGGCGCCGACCTGGGCCTTGTCGGCCCGGCCGCTGCCGGTGACGGCGGCCTTGACCTCACTCGGCGTGTGCAGGGCGACCGGTATCCCGCGCCGTGCGGCGCAGAGCATGGCGACGGCGCTCGCCTGGGCGGTGCCCATCACGGTGCGGACGTTGTGCTGGCTGAACACCCGCTCCACCGCGACGACTTCGGGCCGGTGGGTGTCGAGCCATTCCTCGATGCCCTGCTCGACGGCGACGAGCCGACGGCCCAACTCGGCGTCCGCGGGCGTCCGTACGACGCCCACACCGAGCATGGTCAGGGGACGACCGGCGACACCCTCGACGACGCCGACGCCGCACCGCGTCAGCCCCGGGTCCACACCGAGAACTCGCACCCTGCCCCCTGCCGTTCGACCATCTGTCCGTGCAGGCTATCCGGCCCCACCGACATCGGCACAAAGCGACGGCGGGCCGCCGGGGTGTGTCCCCGTCGGCCCGCCGTTCGAAAGGTGAGCGGTCGCCCGCCGGTCAGGCGTCGACCTTCTCCATGACCTCGTCCGAGACGTCGAAGTTGGCGAAGACGTTCTGCACGTCGTCGCTGTCCTCCAGCGCGTCGATCAGCTTGAAGATCTTGCGCGCGCCCTCTTCGTCCAGCTCGACCTGCATCGAGGGGACGAAGCTGGCCTCGGCCGAGTCGTAGTCGATACCGGCGTCCTGGAGAGCGGTACGGACCGCGACCAGGTCGGTGGCCTCGCTGATGATCTCGAACGTGTCGCCGTTGTCGTTGACCTCTTCGGCACCGGCCTCGAGCACCGCACCGAGCACGTCGTCCTCGGACAGCTCGCCCTTGGGCAGGATGATGACGCCCTTGCGGTTGAACAGGTACGAGACCGAGCCCGGGTCGGCCATCGAGCCGCCGTTGCGGGTCATGGCGACCCGCACGTCGGACGCGGCGCGGTTGCGGTTGTCGGTGAGGCACTCGATGAGCACCGCGACACCGTTGGGACCGTAGCCCTCGTACATGATCGTCTCGTAGTCGGCACCGCCGGCCTCAAGGCCACCGCCGCGCTTGACCGCGGAGTCGATGTTCTTGTTCGGGACCGAGCTCTTCTTGGCCTTCTGAACGGCGTCGAAGAGCGTCGGGTTGCCGTCGATGTCAGCGCCGCCCATACGGGCCGCGACCTCGATGTTCTTGATCAGCTTCGCGAAGAGCTTGCCGCGCTTGGCATCGATCACGGCCTTCTTGTGCTTCGTCGTAGCCCATTTAGAGTGGCCGGACATCCGCCTGTCTCCTTCGCGTAACCAACAGTGTTCGTCTCCGATCCTACCGGGACCCGGTTACAGCCCCGCGCGCACCATGTCGACGAAGTACGCGTGGACTCGGTCGTCGCCGGTCAGTTCGGGGTGGAACGAGGTGGCGAGGACGTTGCCCTGGCGCACGGCGACCGTGTGGCCGTCGTACGTGGCGAGCACCTCGGCGGCGCCGCCGACGGACTCGACCCACGGCGCGCGGATGAAGACGCCCTCGACCGGGCCGTCCGCTATGCCGGCGAAATCGATCTTCGCCTCGAAGGATTCGTTCTGGCGGCCGAAGGCGTTGCGGCGGACGATCATGTCGATGCCGCCCAGGGTCTCCTGGTCCTCACGGCCGTCGAGCAGCTTGTCGGCCAGCATGATCATGCCGGCGCAGGTGCCGTAGACGGGCATGCCGGCGCGCACGCGCTCGCGCAGCGGCTCCAGCATGCCGAACAGCACGGCGAGCTTCGACATGGTCGTGGACTCGCCGCCGGGGATCACCAGGGCGTCGACCTCGGCGAGCTCCTCGGGACGCCGGACCGGCCTGGCCACGGCGTCCGCCGCGGCCAGGGCGATCAGGTGCTCCCGTACGTCGCCCTGGAGGGCCAGGACTCCGATGATGGGGGTGGTCATGGTGACTACCAGCCGCGGTTTGCGTAGCGCTCGGCCTCGGGGAGGGTGTCGCAGTTGATGCCGACCATGGCCTCGCCCAGGTTGCGGGAGGCGTCCGCGATGATCTTCGGGTCATCGTAGAAGGTGGTGGCCTTCACGATGGCGGCGGCGCGCTTGGCCGGGTCGCCGGACTTGAAGATGCCGGAGCCGACGAAGACACCCTCGGCGCCGAGCTGGCGCATCAGGGCGGCGTCGGCCGGGGTGGCGACGCCACCGGCGGAGAACAGGACGACGGGGAGCTTGCCGAGCTCGGCAACCTCCTTGACGAGCTCGTACGGGGCGCGCAGCTCCTTGGCGGCGGCGTACAGCTCGTTGTTGTCGAAGCCGCGCAGCTTGGCGATCTCGTTCTTGATCTGGCGCAGGTGGCGGACGGCCTCGACGACGTTGCCGGTGCCGGCCTCGCCCTTGGAGCGGATCATGGCCGCACCCTCGGCGATGCGGCGCAGGGCCTCGCCCAGGTTGGTGGCGCCACAGACGAAGGGGGTGGTGAACGCCCACTTGTCGGAGTGGTTGACCTCGTCGGCCGGGGTCAGGACCTCGGACTCGTCGATGTAGTCGACGCCGAGGGACTGCAGGACCTGGGCCTCGACGAAGTGCCCGATGCGGGACTTGGCCATGACGGGGATCGAGACGGCCTCGATGATCTCTTCGATCATGTTCGGGTCGGACATGCGGGCGACCCCGCCGTCCTTGCGGATGTCGGCCGGGACCCGCTCCAGGGCCATGACGGCCACGGCGCCGGCGTCCTCAGCGATCTTCGCCTGCTCGGCGTTGACCACGTCCATGATCACGCCGCCCTTGAGCTGCTCGGCCATGCCGCGCTTGACGCGCGAGGTGCCGATGGCCGACTCGGCGGACTGGGGGGAGGTGGGAAGCGTGCTCACGGATTGACCTCACTCGAAAGGAACTCGAACGGAAGACGGGGCCTACTGGACTACTCGGCCGAGGAAACCCCACCGACCAGTCCACAACAAGGGCCAATGTGGAGCCTGTGGCCTCTTCACTTGTCCCCTGCGGCCCTACCGGCTGTCTATACAGGCCGCTCCGCCAGATCCGCCGGAGGCTCGTCGTCCATTTCGAAGGCGAGCGGGAAGGGGGCGTGCCCGGCCAGCCGGAACCAGCGGACCTTGCGGTGCCTGCGCAGGGCGCGGGCGGCCCGGACGGCGTCGTTGTGGAACCTCCGCGCCATGGGCACCCGGCGAACGGCCGCGGCCAGGTCCTCGGTGGCCTCCGCCCCGCCCGGAGCGGCCTTCAGCACCTCGACCTGGTCGGCGTCGAAGACGGCCCGCAGCGCCTGGCTGAGCTCGCTCTCGGCGACCTCGCGGTGCTCCTCCTCGGCCTGCCGGGCGCCGTGCGCGGCCTCGTAGAGGACCAGGGAGGACGCGGGGTCGAGCACCCCGGAGGTGGCCACCTCCAGCACCACGGAGGCCCGCCGCACGAGCTGCGCGTCGAGCGCGGCCCGCGCGGCGTCCATCCGCGAGTGCAGCCGGTCCAGCCGGCCGGCGGTCCAGCTGAGGTAGACCCCGATGACACCGAGAGCCAGGGCAATCCAGACAAGGGTTTCGATCACGGGCCGCGACTCTACCGGCCTGTCAGGAGGACAAGTCCCGCGAGAACCCCAGGCGGGTACGGAGCGGGACGCGTTCGTCCGTGGCGACCGCCGCCGCGCCGTCCGTGACCGTCTCGTAGACCGCCAGGATGTCCGCGCCGACCGTGGACCAGTCGAAGCGCCGCACGTGCGCCGAGCCGCGCGCGCTGAGCTCCTCCCGGCGGGCCGGGTCCCGCAGCAGGGCGATCGCCCCGGCGGCGAGCGCGTCCGGGTTCTCGTTCGTGAAGAGGTCGCCGGCGCCGCCCTGGTCCAGGACCTGCGCGAAGGCGTCCAGGTCCGACGCCAGGACCGCCGCGCCCGCCGACAGGGCCTCGACGAGGATGATGCCGAAGCTCTCCCCGCCCGTGTTCGGGGCGACGTACACGTCGACGCTGCGCAGCAGCCGCGCCTTGTCCTCGTCCGAGACCATGCCGAGGAACTCCACCCGGGAGCGCAGCTCCGCGGGCAGCGTGGCCACCGCCTCCTCCTCGTCGCCGCGGCCCGCGACGAGCAGCCTTACGTCCGGGCAGGCCTCCACGATCCGCGGGAAGGCCGCCATCAGCACCGGCAGGCCCTTGCGCGGCTCGTCGATGCGGCCGATGAACCCGAGGGTCTGGCCGCTCCACGACGGATTCGGCTCGGCCTTGGCGAAGAAGTCCACGTCGACGCCGTTCGGGATCACCACCGCGTCCCCGCCCAGGTGCTCCACCAGCGTGCGCCGCGCGTACTCGCTCACCGCGATCCGCGCGCTGATCTTCTCCAGAGCCGGCTGGAGGATCGGGTACGCCGCGATCATCGCCCGCGACCGCGGGTTCGAGGTGTGGAAGGTCGCCACGATCGGCCCCTGCGCCGCCCAGCAGGACAGCAGCCCCAGCGAGGGCGAGGCCGGCTCGTGGATGTGGATCACGTCGAAGGTGCCTTCGTGCAGCCAGCGCCGGACCCGGGCCGCCGACAGGAAGCCGAAGTTCAGCCGGGCCACCGAGCCGTTGTACGGCACCGGAACCGCCCGCCCCGCGGAGACCACGTACGGCGGGAGCGGGGTCTCGTCGTCCGCCGGGGCCAGGACCGACACCTCGTGGCCGAGGCGGATCAGGTGCTCCGCCAGGTCCCGGATGTGGAACTGGACGCCTCCGGGCACGTCCCACGAGTACGGGCACACGATGCCGATCTTCACTACGGGCGCTCCTCCAGGTCGTCCAGCCACAAACGCTGCAGCATGTGCCAGTCCTCCGGGTGCTCGGCGATGCCCCACGCGAAGGTGTCCGCCACGGCCTGCGTCATGGCGGTGGTCTTCTCGGTGCGCGTCCCGGTCTTCGGCACCTCCACCTCGGGGTGGATGCGGCCGTACATCTTCGGCGTGTCGCCGTAGTGCAGGGTGGCCGGCAGCAGCACGGCACCCGTCTGCTGGGCCAGCAGCGCCGGCCCGGCCGGCATCCGCGTCGTGGAGCCGAAGAAGTCCACCTCGACCCCGGAGGCCGACAGGTCCCGGTCCGCCACCAGGCAGACCAGGCCGCCCGAGCGGAGCCGGCGGGCGAGGGTCCCGAAGGCGGCTCCGCCGCTGTGCGGCAGGACCTCCATGCCCAGGCTCTCGCGGTAGGCCACGAAGCGGTCGTAGAGCGACTCGGGCTTGAGCCGCTCGGCGACCGTGGTGAACGGGACTCCGATGTGGCCTATGGCCCAGGCCCCGGCGAGGTCCCAGTTGGCGAGGTGGGGCAGGGCGACGATGACCCCGCGCCCGGAGGCGAGGGCCTCGCGCAGGAGGTGCTCGTCCGTGAATTCGACGTCCGTGCTGAACCGCTTCGGGTCCATGGTGGGCAGCCGGAAGGACTCCATCCAGTACCGCATGTACGAGCGCATGCCGGCCTTGGACAGCTCCCGCAGCCGCTCCGGCCCCGCCTCGGGCACCACGCGCGCCAGATTGGACTCCAGCCGCAGCACGCTCTTGCCGCGCCGCTTCCACGCGAAGTCCGCTATCCGGCGGCCGAGGGCCACCGCGGCCGGCTCGGGCAGCTTCTTGACCCCGGCCCAGCCGAGCCCGTACAGCCCGTCGACCAGCTTGTCCTGCGCCGCGCCCATCAGGCCGCACCGCCCTCGGCCGAGGCGGCCGCCGCGTCGGCCTCGGCCGACTCGCGACGTACGGTGACCACCCGCTGGATCAGCGTGACGAGGGAACCCACCGCCACGACCCACAGCGCGACCGGGAGCAGCACCCCGATCCAGGACGGCACACCGAAGGTCTGCAGCCCGGACAGGCCGGCCGCGACCAGTGTGATCACCAGCCGCTCGGCCCGCTCGATGAGCCCGTTGACGGCCACCGGCAGCCCGATCGACTCGCCGCGCGCCTTGGTGTACGAGACCACCTGGCCGCTGGCCAGGCAGAAGATGGCCACCGCGCACAGCGCGTTGTCGTTGCCGGAGCCCGCGTACCAGAGTGCGAGTCCGCCGAAGATCGCCGCGTCCGCCACCCGGTCCAGGGTGGAGTCGAGGAAGGCGCCCCACCGGCTGGAGACGCCGGCCTGGCGGGCCATGTTCCCGTCCACCAGGTCGGAGAAGACGAAGAGGGTGATGGTGATCGTGCCCCAGAAGAATTCCCCCCGGGGGAAGAAGACCAGCGCTCCCGCCACCACTCCGGCCGTGCCGATCAGGGTGACCGCGTCCGGGCTCACCCCCCGCCGGAGCAGAAATGCGGCGAATGGCGTGAGAACACGCGTGAAGAATGCACGCGCGTACTTGTTCAGCATGGCCTTCCCGGAGGGTCGCTGGGCCGCACGGCCACCACGGCCACCGGCTGGCCCATCGTAGCCAGCACGCCGCCCCCCGGACGCCGCGCACCCACCGGTTCGGGTCACCTAAGACGTACGTCACGTCACGGACCTCCGCCTGTACCCCCCGGGTACGACGTATGGACGCGGTGTGACAGCAGTGCAAAGCTCGAAGAGCCCCGTTTCTTCCTCCGTACCACCGGGAGGCACGAGCATCATGGGAGCCACATCACACCAAGCCGGAGCCGCCGGCAGGGCACTGACGGCCGACCGCCCCTCTTCCGTACGGAACGTCGTGCTGGTCGGCCACAGCGGATCCGGCAAGACCACGCTGGTCGAAGCCCTCGCCCTGACCGCAGGAGCGGTCAACCGGGCCGGCCGGGTCGAGGACGGCGCCACCGTCTCCGACTACGACGAGATCGAGCACCGCCGACAACGCTCCGTCCAGCTGTCCCTCGTCCCCGTCGAATGGGGCGGAATCAAGATCAACATCCTGGACACCCCCGGATACGCCGACTTCGTCGGAGAACTCAGGGCCGGTCTGCGCGCCGCGGACGCGGCCCTTTTCGTCGTCTCGGCCTCGGACGGGATCGACGGAGCCACCCGCATGGTCTGGGACGAGTGCGAGGCCGTCGGCATGCCCCGCGCCATCGTCGTCACGCACCTGGAGGCCGCCCGCGCCGACTACGCCCAGATGACCGACGTCTGCGGACAGATCTTCGGGGCCGACGACCCCGACGCCGTCATCCCGCTCTACCTCCCCCTGCACGGCCCCGCGGGCCCCGACGGGCACTCCCCGGTCACCGGCCTCCTCGGTCTGCTCTCCCAGCGCGTCTACGACTACGCCTCCGGCGAGCGCGCGGAACGCGATCCGGATCCCGCCGAGGTCGACCTCATCTCCGGCGCCCGGTCCCGCCTCATCGAGGGGATCATCGCCGAGAGCGAGGACGAGGGCCTCATGGACCGCTACCTCGGCGGCGAGGACATCGACATCAAGACCCTGGTCGACGACCTGGAGCGGGCGGTCGCCCGCGGCACCTTCCACCCCGTCCTGATGGCCGCCCCGGCCACCGACGGTGCCAGGCAGGGCCTCGGCACCGTCGAACTGCTCGAACTGATCACCGGCGGCTTCCCCACTCCCCTGGAGCGCGGCCCCGTCACCGTCACCACCCCCGACGGCTCCGGCCGCCCCGCCGTCTCCTGCGATCCCGACGGCCCCCTGCTCGCCGAGGTCGTCAAGACCTCCTCCGACCCCTACGTCGGCCGCGTCTCGCTCATCCGCGTCTTCTCCGGCACCCTGCGCCCCGAGCAGACCGTCCACGTCAGCGGGCACGGCCTCACCGACCGGGGCCACGAGGACCACGACGTCGACGAACGGATCGGCACGCTGACCTCGCCCTTCGGCAAACAGCAGCGCATCCTGGACCGGGGCATCGCCGGTGACCTCGCCTGCGTGGCCAAACTCACCCGCGCCGAGACCGGCGACACCCTCTCCGCCAAGGACGATCCGCTCCTCATGGAGCCCTGGGCCATGCCGGACCCCCTCCTGCCCCTCGCCATCGAGGCCCACAGCAAGGCCGACGAGGACAAGCTCTCGCACGGCCTGGCCCGCCTCGTCGCCGAGGACCCCACCATGCGGTTGGAGCAGAACCCGCACACCCACCAGGTCGTCCTGTGGTGCCTCGGCGAGGCCCACCAGGACGTCGCGCTGGAGCGGCTGCGCAACCGCTACGGCGTCCAGGTCGACGCCGTGCCCCACAAGGTGAGCCTGCGCGAGACCTTCGGCGCCAAGGCGGCGGGGCGCGGCCGGCACGTCAAACAGTCGGGCGGCCACGGCCAGTTCGCGATCTGCGAGATCGAGGTCGAGCCGCTCCCGCCCGGCAGCGGCATCGAGTTCGTCGACAAGGTCGTCGGCGGCGCCGTACCCCGCCAGTTCATCCCGTCCGTGGAGAAGGGCGTACGCACCCAGGCCGCGCGCGGGGTCTCGGCCGGCTATCCCCTGGTCGACGTGCGCGTCACCCTCCTCGACGGCAAGGCGCACTCGGTGGACTCCTCCGACGCCGCCTTCCAGACCGCGGGCGCGCTGGCCCTGCGCGGGGCCGCCGCCGAGGCCCGCATCGAACTCCTCGAACCGGTGGCGGAGCTCGCCGTCGTCGTCCCGGACGAGTACGTCGGCCCGGTCATGAGCGACCTCGCCGGCCGCCGTGGCCGCGTCGTCGGCACCGAACAGGCGGGCGGCGGGCGCACCCGGATCCGCGCCGAGATCCCCGAGATCGAGATCGGCCGCTACGCCATCGAGCTGCGCTCCGTCTCGCACGGCACGGGCCGCTTCGCCCGGGCGTACGCCCGCCACGAGCCCATGCCGCCCCAGATCGCGGACAAGGTGCGCGAACAGGCCGAGAAAGGAATGTAATTGACATAGCGTCGGGAGACGCCGCCCACCCGACCAGCTTGCGGTGGGCGGCATTTCCCTGTCCCATGACCATGGGGCGAGATGCGTCGATAGGCTCGTCGGCGCAACAAAAGAGCACGAACGCGCAGCGATGGGGGCAGCGGTGGCGGACGACGGATTCGACTTCAGGCCCGGAGCACAGATCCCGCTCCAGGGCGGCGGGGGGCAGACGGCAGCGACCAACGCCCTCGCCTCGGCCGCGTACCGCGACGGCGGGAACGACACGAAGCTGGCGAAAATACTCGACGCCAACAGCGAGAACCACCCCGCCACGGTCAAGCCCCCGAAGATCTCCCTCTTCGAGCCCAACCTCGGCGAGGCCTTCTGCCGCGCCGTCGAGGCCCGCACCCTCGGCTCCGGCCGCAAGCCGCTCATCCAGTCCTTCGGCGCCGACCCGCAGACCGTCGTGGAGCACTGCCTGGCGGCCTCCCGCATACGCAAGGAGCGCGACGGCAAGCTCCGCCTGATCATGCTCGTCTGCGGTGTGGTGTTCCTCCCCGGCCTGCTGCTGTGGCTGGGCCTGTTCCAGCTCCGCAAGAGCCTGGCCTCCGGGGACAAGAAGCACGCGTCGTGGCTCGGCACCGCGATCCTGGTCGGCATCGCCCTCGTGGTCGCCGTCCTGATGTTCAAGCTGCCCTTCACCGGCTTCCTCGGCCTCTACCTCCGCGGCATGATCATCGCTCCGGCCCTGGGCTGGCTGCTCGCCCGCCGGATCTGCGAGAGCACCGCCGCCGACCTGCGCGCCCGCTGGGACGGGCTGCTGGCCGGTGACGGGATCGGTGCCAAGATCCCGGAGGCGGTACCCGGAAACCCGGACGAGAAGGCCCGCGAGGACCTGCGCCACCAGCTCGCCAAGCTGACCGCGGAGGACCGCAGCAACCACGTCTTCTACGCGGGCCCCAAGGGCCTGCTCGGCATGGGTACCCGGTGGGGCAGCTGGCAGATGGCCGAAGAGCTCGCCCCCAAGACCGAGGGCGCCGAGATCCACCCCTTCCGCAGCTGGGACGTCGTCCGCGCGATCGACACCCAGCTGCGCAAGCTGGAACGCGGCCCCCTGCACACCGGCGGCTTCCCGGCGGCCGCCATCCAGCACTGGATCGTCACCCCGATCGGCGAGGGCGCCGCCGAGGTGGCCCGCCCCACCGGCGAGAACACCGACAACTTCCTGATCAAGCCGCACGAGATCACCCGGATCTGCAACGAGCAGCAGTTCAGCGCGGGCAACCGGCACTACCTGGGCATCCAGTACCCGCTCTGGGACGGCCAGCTCGTGATCAACATGCTGGTCACCGTCACCGTGCTCTACAAGACGCTGCGCGTGGACGTCACCGCGCACGCCCTGGGGCCCGTGCACGGCCTGTTCACGACGAAATCCGCGGCCCCGGTGGTGGAGGTGCCCAAGAGCATCCGGTTCTGGGAGACCGTGGAGCGCCCGCTGCCGCTGGTGGACGCCCAGGAGGTCGTACGCCTCGCCGTACGGGCCCCGCTGAGCTGGTTCCCGCCGATCCTCGACTTCTTCGGCGGCAAGCTGGTCCTGCCCGAGCCCTTCGGCCTGCGGCACGTGTGGGCCGGCTCGATGTGGCGCCACCGCTTCATGGCGGACGACGCGCTGCGCACCGTGGCACCGGTCCTGCGCGCGGTGCACGCCGCCACCTTCAAGGTGCTGGAGGACAACGGCGTCGACACCGACCGCTTCACGAACCGTTCCTCGATCATGAGCGGCCTGATCCAGGAGCCGGCGCCGCGCAAGGCGGACGTGTACGACGCGTAGGGACGCGTGGGTAGGCTCGAGTGACCGAGGTGACCCGCGAGGGCCGAGGAGGGACGATGACCGAGCGCAAACCGCCTGGTGTGGACATCGAGTCCTGGGTGGACCGGCAGATCAGAGAGGCGGCCGACCGCGGCGACTTCGAGAACCTGCCGGGCTGGGGCAAACCCCTGGCCTCGCTCGACGCGCCGTACGACGAGATGTGGTGGATCAAGCAGAAGATGCACCGCGAGGGCTTCTCCGCCCTGCCCCCCGCGCTCGCGCTGCGCAAGGAGGCCGAGGACGCGCTGGAGGCGGTCCGCGCGGCCCCGTCCGAGCGCCAGGTGCGGGCCGTCCTCACGGAGATCAACGAGAAGATCCGCGCGGCACTGCGCATGCCGCCGCCTGGCCCGCCGCTCGGCCTCACCGAGTTCGACGTCGAGGACGTCCTGCGGACGTGGCGGGAGACCCGCCCGTCCTGATCAGTCGGTGGGCCAGGCGTCCGCGAGCATCTGGCGGGTGTCCGCGAGGAGTTGGGGCAGCACCTTGGTGTGGCCGACGACCGGCATGAAGTTCGTGTCCCCGCCCCAGCGGGGCACGATGTGCTGGTGCAGGTGCGCGGCGATGCCGGCCCCGGCGGCCGCGCCCTGGTTCATGCCGATGTTGAAACCGTGCGCCCCGGACGCCTTGCGCAGCGCGATCATCGCCCGCTTCGTGAGATCGGCGAGCTCGGCCGTCTCCGGACCGTCGAGCTCGGTGTAGTCGGCCACGTGCCGGTACGGGACGACCATCAGGTGGCCGCCGTTGTACGGGTAGAGGTTCAGCACGGCGTAGACGTGCTTGCCGCGGGCCACGACCAGCCCGTCCTGGTCGGACATGTCCGGAATCCCGCAGAAGGGACAGCCGTCGCCGGCCTCCGGGCCGCTCGGCTTGTTCTCCCCCTGGATGTAGGCCATCCGGTGGGGCGTCCACAGACGCTGGAACGCGTCCTGCGTGCCCACACCGATCTGCTGCTCCGGCTCAGTCGTCATGGCGGCAAGCATATGACCTTGCCTTCGGGTACGAGGAAGGCCCCCGGAAAGTGATCACTTCCCAGGGGCCTTCCAGCGGCGCGTCAGACCTGGACGCGGTCCGCGACGACCTTGGCCAGCTTGGCCAGCGCCTCGTCCTTCGCGATGCCGTTCTCCTGCGAACCGTCGCGGTAGCGGAAGGAGACCGTGCCCGCGGCCATGTCCTCGTCACCAACGATGATCATGAACGGAACCTTGAGCTTCTGGTGGTTGCGGATCTTCTTCTGCATGCGGTCGGAAGAGGCGTCCACCTCGACCCGCAGGCCCATCTTCTTCGCCTCGGCGGCGAACTCCTGCAGGTACTCGACGTGCCCGTCGCCGATCGGGATGCCGACCGCCTGGACCGGGGCCAGCCACGGCGGCATGGCGCCCGCGTAGTGCTCCAGCAGCACGGCGAAGAACCGCTCGATCGAGCCGAACAGCGCGCGGTGGATCATGACCGGGCGCTGGCGCGAGCCGTCCGGGGCCGTGTACTCCAGGTTGAACCGCTCCGGCAGGTTGAAGTCCAGCTGGACGGTCGACATCTGCCAGGTACGGCCGATGGCGTCCCGCGCCTGCACGGAGATCTTGGGGCCGTAGAAGGCCGCGCCGCCCGGGTCGGGGGTCAGCGGGAGGCCCTGCTTCTCGGCGACCTGCTGGAGGACCGCGGTGGCCTCCTCCCAGACCTCGTCCGAGCCGACGAACTTCTCCGGGTCCTTGGTGGACAGCTCCAGGTAGAAGTCGGTCAGACCGTAGTCGCGCAGCAGGTTCAGCACGAAGGTGAGCGTGCGGTCGAGCTCCTCCGCCATCTGCTCACGGGTGCAGTAGATGTGCGCGTCGTCCTGGGTGAAGCCGCGGGCACGGGTCAAGCCGTGCACGACGCCCGACTTCTCGTACCGGTACACGGTGCCGAACTCGAACAGGCGCAGCGGCAGTTCGCGGTAGGAGCGGCCGCGCGCGTCGAAGATCAGGTTGTGCATCGGGCAGTTCATGGGCTTGAGGTAGTAGTCGGTACCACCGTCGAGCTGCATGGGGGGGTACATGCCCTCCGCGTACCAGTCCAGGTGGCCGCTCTTCTCGAAGAGGGCGCCCTTGGTGGCGTGCGGGGAGTAGACGAACTCGTAGCCCTCCTCCTCGTGCCGGCGGCGCGAGTAGTCCTCCATGGTGCGGCGGATGATGCCGCCGCGCGGGTGGAAGACGGCGAGGCCGGAGCCGATCTCGTCCGGGATGGAGAAGAGGTCCAGCTCGTTGCCGAGCTTGCGGTGGTCGCGCTTCTCGGCCTCGGCGAGGAAGTCGAGGTGCGCCTTCAGCTCGTCCTTCGACGGCCACGCGGTGCCGTAGATGCGCTGGAGCATCGGGTTCTTCTCGCTGCCGCGCCAGTAGGCGGCGGCGTTGCGCATGAGCTTGAAGGCCGGGATGTTGCGGGTGGTGGGCAGGTGGGGACCGCGGCAGAGGTCCTTCCAGCACAGCTCGCCGGTCTTCGCGTCGAGGTTGTCGTAGATGGTCAGCTCGCCGCCGCCCACCTCGACGTTCGCGCCGTCGTCGGTGGACGCGGCACCCTTGATGCCGATGAGCTCCAGCTTGTACGGCTCGTCGGCGAGCTCCTCGCGGGCCGCCTCGTCGGTGACCACGCGGCGGGCGAACTTCTGCCCGCGCTTCTGGATCTCCTGCATCTTCTTCTCGATGGCCTTGAGGTCATCGGGGGTGAAGGGCTTCGCGACGTCGAAGTCGTAGTAGAAGCCGTTCTGGACCGGCGGGCCGATGCCCAGCTTGGCCTCGGGGAAGAGCTCCTGCACGGCCTGCGCCATGACGTGCGCGGTCGAGTGGCGCAGGATGTTCAGGCCGTCCTCGGAGGAGATCTCCACCGGCTCGACGGTCTCGCCGTCCTGCACCTCGTAGCTGAGGTCCTTCAGGTCACCCGCGACGCGCGCGGCGACGACGGTGCGCTCGCCGGCGAAGAGCTCGGCCGCCGTAGTGCCCGTGGCCACCACGCGCTCGTCCCGCTCGGAATCGCGTTGGATGATCACACGGACGTCTGACACCGGTCTCTCCTGACTCTGGGGGCACCTCCCAGCGGTAGCTGGGGGCGGGATGCGCGAGCGAACGCTGCGCGCCTGAATCGTACCGAGCCGAGTGGCTGCGCCGCTAAACGGTTACTCCCGGGCCCCGCCCCGCCCCCGGGTTCGCGGGCCCGGGCCGCGCCCAGGACCCCGTGGCAGGCGAAGCCGGCCGTGGGGTGGGGCCGCTCGGGCACACTCGAAGCGGGCCTGACGGCACCGGCTAGGCTCCGGCTCGCGCGGGCGCAGCCCCGAGACTCCGCCCCTGCCCCCGGAGGGATCCGTATGCCGAGTCCGCAGATCCGACCGCTGGACCTGACCGACGACGCCACCGCCGACGCCGTGCACCGGATCGGCCGGGCCGCGTACGCCGTCGAGGCGGAGATCATCGGCTTCGACGGGATCCCCGCCCTGCGCGAGAGTCTCCCCGAGATGCGCGCGCAGGCACTGCGCTGGGTCGGGGCCGTCTCCGGGGGCAGGGAGCTGGCCGGCTTCCTCGCCTGGGAGGAAGGGCCCGACGGCGGCGTCTGCATCGACCGGCTCTGCGTGGCCCCGGCCTTCTTCCGCCGCGGCGTCGCCTCCCTGCTGCTGCGCCACGCCCTGGCCGAGCTGTTCCCCGGCCGCCCGGTCCACGTCACCACGGGCGCCGCCAACGCCCCCGCCGTCCGCCTCTACGAGGGCCTCGGCTTCAGCCGGGGCGCGGACTTCTCCCCCGCCCCGGGCCTGACCATGGCCTCCTTCAGTCGTCCGACGGCAGCACGTCCTGAGGGTCGAAGGGGTCGTCGAGCGACTTCATCAGGCGGTCCCGCTCGACCTCGTCCAGCGGGACCGGCGTCACGTCCGTGACGTCGGTGAGCCGCCGGAAGCCGCCGCGCCGCTGCAGCCGCCCGCTGACCCGGACCGGCAGGCCGACCAGGTGCGCGTGGCCCGCCACCCGGTACGCCTCCTCGTCGAGGACGACCCGGACGTACGGGATCTCCGCCCCGGCGAGGACCCGTACCCGGACCGTGCCCCCGCCCCCCGCCGCGGAACGCCGCATCCGCACCACCGCCCCCGCGATCCGCACCGGCACCGCCGGCTCGTCCCGTGTGTAGCGCGCCGCCGCCTCGCGGAGCACCGGCAGGTCGCCGGGCGAGAACTCCACCGGCTCCGGCCGGGCCGCGCACCCCGCCGGGACCCCCGCCGCCGGCGCCCAGGCCAGGGCGATCCGCGCCCCCTCCGAACCCCGGACCAGCGCGATCAGCGCGTCGGCCAGCTCCCGGCTGACACCGGCCTGCACCGCGGCGTCGAAGGCCTCCATGCCGCCCGTGGCCCGCCGGTAGTCCACCGCCTCGCGGGCGGCGTGCAGCGCGTGGTGCAGCTGCGTCACGGTGCCCCGGCCCCCGTCCACGGGGACGTACGCGGTCAGCCGCCGCCCGCCGGGGGCGGGCCCCACCAGGATCCCGTCCAGTGCCCGTTCGGCCTGCGCCCGGTGCCGGGCCCCGTAGTACCCGGCCCTCGCGCGCGCGGCGAGCGCCCCGGCCAGCAGGAGCTGCCGGGCGGCCGAGCGCAGCCGTTCCTGGACCGTCCAGTCGGCCTCGCCCTGTATCCCGTACGCCCCCTCGGGGAACTCCCGCTCCCAGCGGATCTCGTCGCTCGGCACGCTGAGCCCGTACAGCACCTCCCGCGCCGACGGCACGGCGCTGCGCGCGAGCGCGGTCAGCGCCTCCTCCAGCAGGTCGGAGCAGTCGGGGAAGGCGCGGCTCTCGGGGACGAGCAGGCTCGTCCCGCCGCTGACCGATGAGTGTCCGGCGGGCGGGGTCCAGCGCCCGTACCGGCCGACGGCCCCGCCGCGCCGCAGCCAGCCGTGCCGGTGCAGCAGCGCGCCGAGCACCGCCGGATCGACGTGAGCGGGGTCGGGCGCTCCCGGGGCGAACTCCGGGGACGACAGCGGTTCGAGGTGCGACGAGTGCCAGTTCATCAGGGTGTCCCTCCCGACCCGACCCGGGTCATGATCTCGCACAGCGCCCGGTCGTCGAAGATCCGCGTGGTCGGGATCCGTACGGTCGTCCGGCGCCGGCCGGTCACGGGGTGTCCGGCGAGGTTGGTCCAGTAGCAGCAGTGCCGCAGGTCGAGCCGGTCGTGCCCGGCGGCGAGCCACTGGTCGCGCTCCCGCGGGACGAGCATCACGACGAGGATCTTGTGGACGGCGACCGGGGTGCGGGCCAGCTTCACCAGGTGCTCGTTGTCGAGGGTGAAGGCGAAGGTGGGCCCGGCCGGCCGCGGCGGTATCTGGTAGGTCGCCTTCAACTGCACCTTGATGGTGACCTCGTCGTCGACGACGTGCTCGGGGGCTCCGTGGCTGACGTGCCAGTCGATGCCGTTGTCCGGAAAGGGCTGGGAGAGCGAGCAGCCGGCCGCGGCGGCGACGGCGTGCAGGTATCCCACCTGAAGGGTCTCCATGCAGGCGGTGGTGGCGAGTGTGCCGCGCAGCGGTCCGGTCCGCGCGTCGCCCGGCGTACCGGTGCGCGGATCGATCTGCCCCGCCAGCACCCCGCCCGGTTCGGGCTGCGCGAGCGCCATGGCCGGCTCCCCATGCCTTCCGGGCTCTGCCGTGGGTGGTGGGTGGGGTGACGACCGGTCATGTGTACGGCCCCCCAAGAGGGTTGTCTCCGCACCCGGGTCCCGGCAAACGGCGTACGCGGCAAACAGCACGGGTATCACCGATGCGGGCGAAGGTGGCGGGTTCTTGAGGCAGCGGTGCCCAAGTGCGCCCCATCTGCCGACCGGGAACGAGGAGTTCGCCATGACACGCTGGTACGAGGGCCCGCTGGCCGCATTCGACACGGAGACCACCGGAGTGGACGTCGAGCAGGACCGGATCGTGTCCGCCGCGCTCATCGTGCAGGAGTGTGCGGGCGGGCGCGCCCGCACCACGCGCTGGCTGGTCAATCCCGGCATTCCGGTGCCCCCGGGTGCCACGGAAGTGCACGGCCTCACCGACGAACACCTCCAGCGCCACGGGCGCTGGCCGGCGCCGGTGGTGGAGGAGATAGCCCGGGCGCTCGGCGAACAGCAGCTGGCCGGCCGGCCGGTGGTGGTGATGAACGCGCCGTTCGATCTGACGCTGCTGGACCGGGAGTTGCGCCGGCACCGGGCGTCGTCGCTGGCGCGGTATCTGGACAACCGGCCGCTGACGGTGCTGGATCCGCGGGTCCTGGACAAGCATCTGGACCGGTACCGCAAGGGCCGCCGGACCCTGACGGACCTGTGCGCGCACTACGGGATCGAGCTGGAGGGCGCGCACGACGCGGCGGCGGACGCGCAGGCGTCGCTGGAGCTCGTACGGGCGGTGGGGCGCAGGTTCGCGGCCCGGCTGGAGCGGCTGACCCCGGCCGAACTGCACACGCTGCAGCAGGTGTGGCACGCGGCACAGGCGCGGGGGCTGCAGGCGTGGTTCGCGCGCCAGGGGACGCCCGAGTCGGTGGATCCGCACTGGCCGCTGCGGCCGGACCTGTCGACGGCGGCGTGAATCAGGGCCCTTGCATGCGGAAGGCCGGTCCGTCTAAGACGGACCGGCCTGTCCCGGTGGGCGATACTGGGATCGAACCAGTGACCCCTTCGGTGTGAACGAAGTGCTCTCCCGCTGAGCTAATCGCCCGGGAACGGACTGAACAATACAGAAGCCTTGGGGCTGGTTCAAACCGCTTCCGGCGGAGCGGCCAGCCGGGCCGCGAGACCGCGCCGGCCGGCCCGCATCATGAGGGCGTGGTTGAGCCGGAACACCGGCCGCCCGGGCAACGCGAGGCGCCGCATCAGCGGCAGCCGCACCTCGACCTCCTGCTCGTACAGCGCGCGGGTCCGCGCGCCGCCGGCCCCGCGGCGCGGCCGTACGGTCCACCGCGCCCAGCCGTCGAGGTCACCGGCCAGCGACACCTCCAGGACCCCGCGGGCGGGGTCGCGCAGGAGCTCGGAGGCGGTGACGCGCAGCGCGTACGGCAGGACCGAGCGGACGGTCGCGGTGCCGGTGCGGTCGTCGACCGGTTCGACCCGGCGGATCTGGGGCCACCAGTGCGGGTACTCCCCCGGCTCCTCCAGCACGGCGTAGACGCGTGCGGGCGGGGCGTCGAGGTCCCACACGCTGCGGAAGCGGTAGCGGCTCCATCGGTCCCAGCGGCTGCGGTCCATGGATCCAGTCTGGCCCGCCGGGGGTGTGCGCATGCCTGCTTCGCACGTACTCAGCGCACGTCTGAGTACGCACACCCATGTCCTGACCACGTGAGCGCCGCCACACTCCGGACTATGAACACGCCTCTGCCACCGGTCGAAGAGCTGGCGCTCATCGACCGCGAACTGGCCCAACTGGACGCGCGGCGGCTGTACTTGCTGGGCCGCCGGGACTGGCTGGTGCGCCTGCTGCACCAGCCGTCGACGGGTCCTGCCGTCTGGGCGGCTCCCGGGCGCGGGCCCGCGCCCGCTCCCGCCACGGAGGCCTCGGCCCCGAGCGCGCAGAACGTGCTGCTCGCCCTGGGCGCGGTGCTGCTGGCCGTGGCGGCGCTGGCCTTCACGCTGCTGAGCTGGGGGTCCCTCGGGATCACCGGGCGTTCGGCGGTGCTGGCCGCGGTGACCGCGGCGGCGCTGGGCGCTCCCGTGCCGCGCTGCGCCGCGGTCTGGGCTCGACGGCGGAGTCGGTGGCGGCGGTGGGACTGCTGCTGACCGTGCTGGACGCGTACGCGCTGTACGCGGTCGGCATGCCGGGCACGGACGGCACCTCGTACACCGCCGGGGCCGCCGGGGTGCTGGCGGCGGTGTGGGCCGGGTACGGCCTGGCCCTGCCGAAGCTGCGGATCGCGCTGCCCGCGGCGGTGCTGGCGGCGCAGTTCCCGCTGCCGCTGGCCGCGCTGGCCGCGCAGGGGGGACCGCTGGAGACCGGCTGGGCGCTGCTGGCGACGGCCGCGCTGGACGCGGCCCTCGCGCTGCGGGCCCGGGCGGCGGCCGTCCCGGGGGCGCTGCTCGCGACGGCGGCGCTGCTCGTCGGAGCGGCGGACTCCTGGTCGGCGGCCACCGCGGCCGACGCCGTGGCCCCGGCGGGGCTGCTGCTGGCGGGCGCGGCCCTGGGTACGGCTGCGGCGTGGCGGGAGCCGCGCGCCCTGGCCGCGGCGCTCGTGGGCGGCCTCGCGGTGGTGGTGGCGCTGGGCGGTGTGGCGCGGCCGTCGCTGGATCCGGCGTGGGCGGTGGTGGCGCACCTGCTGGTGGCGCTCCCGCTGCTGGCGGGGGTACGGGTGCACGCGCTCCCGGCGGCGGTGCGGCGCGGGCTGGCCCGGGCCGGTGCGGTGGTGGCCGCTCTGGCCGCGCTGGCGGGCTGGTCGGCGGTGGCGCCGACGCTGCTGACCCGGATCCGGGTGCTGGACGAGGTGTGGGCGGCGACGAGCCCGGCCGGGGATCCGTTCGTGCCGGGGGCGGCGGTCCCGGTGACGCTGCTGATCGCGGCGGGCGCGGCCTGGTGGCTGTCCCGGACGCTGTCCCGGCCGGAGCCGGCGGTGGCGGCGGTGGCCTCGGCCTGGGCCGGCTTGTTCACGGCCCCTGAGCTGCTCGGCCTCCCGGTCGCGGCGGTGTTCGCCGCGCAGACGGCGGTGACGGGCGCCGCGGGCGTCCTCGCCCTGCGCTCACGGGGGCGCGGGGCCGGGATCGCGGCCGCCGCGTGCGCGTCGGCCGGCGGCGTGATCGTGTCCGTGGCCGCGCTGGACGGCCGGGCGGCGACCTTCGCGGTGTGGGGGCTGCTGGCCGCGGGCTGTGCGGCGGGGGCGGCGTACGGGCCCGCTCCGCGCCCGGTCCGCTCGGGGGCGACGGTGTGCGCGGTCGCGTACGCCACGGGGCTGCTGGCGGCGGCGGCCGCGGTGACGGACCTGGCCGTGGCCTGGTGGGCGCTCCCGGTGCTCGTGGTGCCCGCGGTGGTGGCCGCGGTCGGGCCGCGGCTGGGCTCCGTGCGGGTGCCGTCGGAGATCGCTGCGGCCGTGGCCGGCGCCGCGGCGGTGGCCACGGCGGCCGGCCGGGCCGGGACGCTGGCGCTGGTCCTGGCGCTGGCCGGGGTGATCTGCGCGGGGGCCGCGGTACGGGCGGACCGGCGCGTTCCGGCCGGCTGGGCGGCGGGGGCGCTGTTCGTCGCGGCGACCTGGGTCCGGCTGGCCGACTCCGGGGTCGTGGTTCAGGAGGCGTACACACTGCCGGTGACGGTGCCCGCCCTCGTGGTGGGCCTCCTGCGGCGCCGTACGGACCCGTGTGCGTCCTCCTGGACGGCGTACGGCCCCGGGCTGGCCGCGACCCTGCTGCCGAGCCTGCTGGCCACCCTGGGGGCCTCTCCGGCCGGGGAGGCGCAGTGGCTGCGGCCGCTGCTGCTGGGCCTGGCCGCACTGGCGGTGACCCTGGTGGGCGCCCGCCACAGGCTCCAGGCCCCGCTCCTGCTGGGCGGCGCCGTGCTCGCGGCGGTGGCGCTGCACGAGCTCGCCCCGTACGTGGTGCAGGTCGCGGGGGCGCTCCCGCGCTGGGTGCCGCCGGCCCTGGCGGGCCTGCTGCTGCTGGCGGTGGGGGCCACGTACGAGAAGCGGCTGCGCGACGCCCGCCGTCTGCGGGACGCCATCGGGCGGCTCGGATGAGCCGCCCGGACGTCCCGGGGCCGGGAAACGCCAGAGGCCCGGAGACTGTGAAAGTCTCCGGGCCTCTGGTCCGGGTGGGCGATACTGGGTTCGAACCAGTGACCCCTTCGGTGTGAACGAAGTGCTCTCCCACTGAGCTAATCGCCCGGACGCACCGCAAACATTACCGCATGTCAGCGGTGCTCCATGACCACCATCGGTCCGTCACTGGTCCTTGAGGTTCCAGGGCAGGACGAGCCCGTACTTCCACAGGTAGAAGCCGATCAGCGCGGCCGCGATCACGAGGCCCGCGCTCGTCAGGATGATGTTGCGGCGGCGGACCTTCGGGTCGAGCGCCTTCTGTGCCGCTTCGGTGACCTTGCGCTTGGTCCAGCGCAGCACGAGGTGGGCCCAGGCGAACTCGGTGGCCCAGATCGCCAGGCCCGCGAAGATCGCCACCCAGCCCGGTCCGGGCAGGACGAGCATGGCGACGCCCGCCGCGATGACGGCGAGGCCGACGACGAAGACGCCGACCTGCCAGCTCAGGTGCAGGCTCCGGCGGGCCTTGATGAAGGCGGGCGCCTTCGACACGTGCGGCGCTTCCGGCGTGGCTTCCTTGCCGGACGCGTCGGAGGCCGAAGTGTCGGCTGCGGTCGCGTCGGCTGCGGACCCATCGGTCTCGCGGTTACTCCCCGTATTCATGGGGACGAATCTACCGGAGCCGGAAGCACACGTGAATGGTGCTTTGGATCCGCCGTACGAGGGACCCAGAGGTCCGCAAAACGGTCAGAGGGGTTTACAACGGCACCGTAGGTGGCATGTCGATTTCGCCGACGTGCGAATCCCCGAGCGCACACTGAGCGAAAGGCCCTGGCGCTTATGAACACCACGGTCAGCTGCGAGCTGCACCTGCGCCTCGTTGTGTCGAGCGAGTCCTCACTGCCTGTTCCCGCGGGCCTGCGGTATGACACGGCCGACCCCTACGCCGTGCACGCCACCTTCCACACCGGCGCCGAGGAAACGGTCGAATGGGTATTCGCCCGCGACCTCCTCGCGGAGGGCCTTCACCGGCCCACCGGTACCGGCGACGTCCGCGTCTGGCCCTCCCGCAGCCACGGTCAGGGCGTCGTCTGCATCGCCCTGAGCTCACCGGAGGGAGAAGCGCTGCTCGAAGCACCCGCCCGAGCACTCGAGTCGTTCCTCAAGCGGACGGACGCCGCGGTCCCACCCGGGACCGAGCACCGGCACTTCGACCTCGACAAGGAGCTCTCCCACATCCTGGCCGAAAGCTGAGCCAGGCCTACAGCCGATCGACACCGTCCGACTCGGGGCGACGGTGTGCGTCGGACAACCACATACGGCAGTGCCGGCGCTGTTCACGCGGGAGCCACCCGCGCGGACGGCGCCGGTGTGCGTGGAGACCCCCTTCCGCAGCAACCCGCTAGAGTCGGCCCCCATCGGCGGCAGCAGCCCGTCACCGCAGGCCCGGCCCTTGAGGGAGACCCCGTGCAGATCCCCCACGACACCCGTCGCGCGCTCGACGTCGTCGTCGCGCTGGTGAACACAGCGGCCGAGGCGGACCAGCCCGACGGACTCTCGGACGTCAGCGCGCTGCGCGACTTCGTCCAGGAGTACGCGATCAGCGACGTCGGCGATCTGGGCGTCCGCGACCTGGCCGGGGTCCGTACGGTGCGCGGCAAGTTCGCACAGGTCTTCGCCGCGCCGAACTCGCGTGCGGCCTCCGTGCTGATCAACGAACTGGTCGCGACGGCCGGCACCACCCCGCAGCTGACCGACCACGACGGCTACGACTGGCACGTGCACTACTTCGCGCCGGGCGCCTCGGTGGGCGACCACCTGGCGGCCGACGGCGGCATGGCGCTGGCCTTCATCGTGGTCTCCGGCGAGCAGGAACGGCTGCGGCGCTGCGAGGCCCCGGACTGCCGGCGCGCCTTCGTGGACCTGTCGCGGAACCGCTCGCGGCGCTACTGCGACAGCCGGACCTGCGGGAACCGGCTGCATGTGGCGGCGTACCGGGCCCGGCGCAAGGAAGCCGACGCGGGCCCGTCGGAGCAGGGACCGTCAGAGCAGGAACAGATCGTGCACGGCGGCGAGCAGCAGCAGGACGCCGATCACGGCTAGGAAGATCATCAGGGGCGGCTGGGAGAGGGCGAAGAGGCAGCCTCGCGGCTCCTCGGCGACAGGGGCGGGTACCGGCGCGGGCGCCGAAGGCTCACTCTGGGATGTCTCGAGCATGTCGGGCCGATGATGGCGCAGCGCGCCGCCGTCCGTCCCTCAACACGCCAAGATCCGCCCGGCACTTCGCCCGATCTCGTGGACCCGGGCGCCCCCGGCCCCGACCGGTCAGATCCCGTGCTTCTTGAGGATGGCCTCGATGTCGGAGAAGTCGTCCGCGGGGGCGGCGGCCGGCGGGTTCTGGCGCCCGGTGGGCTGGGGGCGGCTGCCGGCGCCGAGGGACGGCGCGGAAGCGGCCGGGGCGACGGCCTCCCGGGCCGTGCTCCCCTTGGCGGCCTTGGCCGGCTTCTCGGACGTCCCGAGCCTGCGGCGCTCGACACGGCGGGTGGTGGCGAGGAGCAGCCAGGCGAGCCCGAGCAGGCCGAAGCCGGCCCAGACGGTCGGATTGAAGACGATCCCGGACACCCACTCCACGAGGCCCGTCATCACGAGGGCGACGGGCACCAGCGCGTACGCGGCGATCCGCGTCGCGGCCAGGAAGCGCCGGCGGTAGGCGGTCAGCGCGGCGATGCCCAGGCCCGCCGCGGACACCGCGGCACATATGGTCTCGGCGAGCATGCGGTCCTCCAGGTGTGGGCGGTCTGTCCCTATCCATCCTGCCCCGGGGGCACCGTACGGGCCAGGTCCACGGCCGCCGCCGCACGGATCTCCGGGACATCTCCGGGTCGCGCCTCCTCCCCGGGTACCGGTGGGTGGGGACGTGCGGGCCTGGGAGACTGTCCGCATGACCGATTCCGTGATCCTCGAAGTCTGGTGCGAACTGCAGTGCCGGGACTGCCACAGCGCGCTGGACGACGTACGCGCCCTGCGGGCCCGCTACGGCGACCGGCTGGACATCCGGCTGCGCCACTTCCCCCTGGAGAAGCACAAGCACGCCTTCGCCGCGGCGCAGGCCGCCGAGGAGGCCGTGGAGCAGGGGCAGGGCTGGCCGTACGCGGAGGCCGTGCTGGCGCGCACCGCGGAGCTGGGCGAGCGCGGCGAGCCGGTGCTGCTGGACGTGGCGCGTGAACTGGGTCTCGACGTCGAGGAGTTCGACACCGCCCTGATCGACGGGCGGCACATCCTGATCGTCGACGCCGACCAGGCGGAGGGCAAGGCGATCGGCGTGAGCGGCACCCCGACGTACGTGATCGGCGGCGAGCGCCTGGACGGCGGCAAGAGCCAGGACGGCCTGCGCGCCCGGATCGAGGAGATCGCGGACCGCCTGCTGGCCTCCGGCCAGGCCTGATCCGTCCGACAGGCCCTAGATCAGGTCCTTGGCGTAGTTGAAGCTGGTGGGGCGGTAGCCGAGGGACTCGTACAGGCGCAGAGCCGGGGTGTTGGCGGTGAACACGTGCAGCCCGAGCACGCGGTGGCCCTGGGCGAGGGCCGTGCGCTCGGCGAGCAGCATCAGGTGGCGGCCGTGCCCCCGGCCCCGGTACGCGTCCTCGACCTCGACGTCGAAGACGTACGCGCCCTCGTCGCCGGGTGCGAGCCACACATGGCCGACGGGCGCCCCGGCCGCCTCCAGGACGACGAAGTGGGTTCCGGGGGTGGCCAGGCCCTGCGGCAGCAGGGCCTCGTGGTCGGCCCCCGACTTCGCGTGCGCGGCCTGCGCGGACATGCCGCGGCTGGTCCAGCTGGCGGCGTAGGACTCGATGGCCCCGGCGTTCCAGACCTCGTACTCGGCGTCCGTCATCGGGCGGCCGAGCACTCCTTCGGGCACGGCGGGCGGCTCGGCCGGCAGGCCCTTGGCCATGTTGCGGCTGTATTCGGTGTACCCGAGGGCCTCGGCCATGCGCAGGCCGCCCGCCGAGTCGGCCGGGACCGCGACGCGGACCCGGCGGCAGCCCCAGCCGCGCAGCACTTCCTCGGCGGCGAGCGCGGCCACCGTGGCCCTCCCCCGCCGACGGTCGCCCTCGTCGACGCTCAGGTCGCGGATCTCGCCGACCGTCGGTCCGAAGGGGGTGTCGGAGGTGATCAGCAGGGCGCCGACGCGCCTGCTGTTGACCCGGATCTCGTACGGGCGCGTCCGCGCCCCCGTCGTGGTCTGCTGGAGCGGCCCGGACGGCCGCAGGGTGGTGGTCATTGGTCGAGTTCTACCCGCCCCGGGGCCGCCGCGACAGCCTTTATCCGTCCGAAGGCACCCGACGTGCTCCAACGGATTCCAACGGCTTCTAGGGGTCGAGTTCCGTGCCCGCCTTGGCGTCGAAGATCCGCATGGCCTCGGCCGTGACCGGGCCCGGGCCGACGGCGAGCTCCCGGCCGTCGATCCGCGTGACCGCCTGGACGTCGCGCAGCGAGGAGGTCAGGAAGACCTCGTCGGCCTGCTCCAGCACCTCGAAGGGCAGGTCGGTCTCCTTGGCCCCGGCCCATTCGACGACGAGGGCGCGGGTGATGCCGGCCAGGCAGCCCGAGGCCAGGGGCGGGGTGTGCAGCCGGCCGTCGAGCACGACGAAGACGTTCGAGCCGGTGCCCTCGCAGAGCCGTCCGACGGTGTTGGCGAGGAGCGCCTCCGAGGCCCCGGCCCGGGCGGCGGTCGCCAGCGCGACGACGTTCTCGGCGTACGAGGTGGTCTTGAGGCCGGCCACGGCGGAGCGCTCGTTGCGGACCCAGTCCACCGTGACGACGGCGGTGGTGTCCGGACGGCGGGGGGACTCCACCACGGCGGCGATCAGGGTGGGCGCGGCCTCGCCGCGGTCGGAGCCGAGCGGGGAGACGCCGCCGGTGTAGGTGACGCGCAGCCGCCCGAACGGCACCGGGTTGGCTTCCAGTACGGCCGCGCAGGCCCGGCGCACCTCGTCGTGGTCGGGGTCCGGCAGGCCCAGTCCGCGGGCCGAGCGCGTCAGCCGGTCCAGGTGGCGGGTGAGCGCGAAGGGCTTGCCGCGCTCCGCCTTGAGGGTCTCGAAGACGCCGTCACCCACGGTCAGCCCGTGGTCGAAGACGGACACCCTCGCGTCGTCGACGTCCCGCAGCGCTCCGTCGAGCCAGATCTTCACCGTACGGCCCCTCTCATGGTCCCGTTCTCGTGGGTTCCAGACGCTACCCGCAGCAGGCGGGCGGCCTTCAGTTCCGTCTCGGCCCACTCGCGGTCGGGGTCGGAGCCCCAGGTGATGCCCGCGCCGGTGCCGAACAGCAGGCGGGGGCCGCCGGGGGCTTCCCGGTCGATCCAGAAGGTGCGGATGCCGACGGCCAGCTCGCCGGTGCCCTGGTCGGCGTCGACCCAGCCGATGCCGCCGCAGTAGGGGCCTCGGGGAGCGGTCTCCAGGGCCTCGATGATCCGCAGGGCGGAGGATTTGGGCGCCCCGGTGACGGAGCCGGGCGGGAAGGTGGCGGCGAGCAGCTCCGGCCAGCCGACGCCGTCGGCGAGTTCGCCGCTCACGGTGGAGACGAGGTGGACCAGGCCGGGGTGCTCCTCGACGGCGCACAGCTCGGGGACGGTGACGGAGCCCGTGGCGCAGACCCGGCCGAGGTCGTTGCGTACGAGGTCCACGATCATCACGTTCTCGGCGTGGTCCTTGGGGAGCAGGTCTTCGGCGGTGCGGCCGGTGCCCTTGATGGGGCCGGAGTCGACGCGGCGGCCGGTGCGGCGCAGGAACAGCTCCGGGGAGGCGGTGGCGATCTCGACGCCGTGCGCGGGGAGCCGAATCGTTCCTGCGTAGGGCGCGGGGTTGCCGCGCGCGAGGAGCGCGGTGAGCGCGTCGACATCGGCATCGGCCGGGTGGGGCAGCGGCGCGGACATCACCCGGCAGAGATTGGCCTGGTAGACCTCGCCGGCGGCGATGTGCTCGCGGATGCGGCGGACGCCGGCCACGTACGCGGCCCGGTCGAGCGAGGAGGACCACTCGTCGGCGGCGGGACCCCGCCAGGCGCCCGGTGCGGGCGCGGGAACGGGGTCGGGGCGTATGTCCCCGAAGCGCGCGCAGACGAGCCGCCCTTCGAAGTCGGCGGCCACCGCCCAGAAGCCGCTGGAGTCCAGGGCTGCGGGGTCGCTGGTGACATCTCGGAGGTCGGTCGCGAGAAGGCCGCCGAAGCGGGCCAGAGGAGGCAGGTCGTGCACGGCTGCGAGTCTATGACCGGTGACGCGGCGGCGCCGGTGGGGTGAGCGGGAGGTGACCGGTGGTGATCGAGCGGCAGCACGCTGCGGAAACGCGTTTTTGAGCTGGCTCGGTAATCCGCTAGAGTTCAACACGTCGCCAGGGAGCGAAGGGGAAAAACCCCGGAGCGAACACGGTGACCTGCGGACGTAGCTCAGTTGGTAGAGCACCACCTTGCCAAGGTGGATGTCGCGAGTTCGAGTCTCGTCGTCCGCTCGAAGTGGGGGATTTCCTTCCCGAGAACCCCTGCAGCTCCATGGTGGAGTGGCCGAGAGGCGAGGCAACGGCCTGCAAAGCCGTCTACACGGGTTCAAATCCCGTCTCCACCTCCAAGGACGATTAGCTCAGCGGGAGAGCGCTTCCCTGACACGGAAGAGGTCACTGGTTCAATCCCAGTATCGTCCACTGATCCGCAAGGATCCCCGCGCGATTAGCTCAGCGGGAGAGCGCTTCCCTGACACGGAAGAGGTCACTGGTTCAATCCCAGTATCGCGCACGCAGCACCACGCATTACCTGCATGACCTGCGACTTTCGAGTCGTGGAGCCCGCGCGATTAGCTCAGCGGGAGAGCGCTTCCCTGACACGGAAGAGGTCACTGGTTCAATCCCAGTATCGCGCACCACCCGGAAGCCCCGGCCGTCTCGACGGCCGGGGCTTCCGCGTTCCTCCTGACCGCCTTGCGGATCGCCTCCAGGACCGGGGGCCGCACACAAAAAGGGTGCTGCCGGTACGACTCCCCAGTCGCACCGGCAGCACCCTTCACCTGCCGTCCGTCGCCACGCCCCCGTCCCCACGGGGTGTGGCAAAGGCGGATGTCCCGGCCCGGGCCGCTCTCCCGGACCTGGGGCGCCGCTCAGCGCCCCAGCATCGCGCCCACGGACGACGCCTGCGCCGCCACCTGCTCGAAGCCTCCGAAGAGGAAGAGCAGGAGAGCGGCCAGGGGGAGCACCATCGCCGCGGCCACCAGCGGGTGGCGCGTACCGGACTCATGGCCGTTGAACGCGAATGCCTTGCGTCCCTGCCGTGCGATGTCCGCCATGGTCCTCTCCCTGTCGTCTGGCAGCGGCGGGCTTGTGACCTCGGGGGACGAGTGCGCCACCCGCCGCTTGTCTTCAACACTAGGCACACGGAAGGCTCCTGGCCTCATGCCCTCGTACCCATTGCCGGGCCTCCAGGAGGATGACGGGGTCACCCCCGTGTACTCCCCTGGGTGGAGACCGGTTCCCCGGCCTCGGGGTCTTCCCGGAGGGGGTCACCAGAGCGTAGTGACTTCGCTCACTGCCGTCACTCCCTGTTCATGCGTGTACGACGACGAGGAGCGGCGAAGATCGACTCGCGGGCGGTCGGCGGACGGCCGCCCCCGGCCGGGGCGGAGAGGGCGCCGGACTCCCAATCCCCTTATCCGAAAGGGCGTTTGGCCCGGCCGACCCGCTCCCCGCCCGAGCCGGGCCCTGTCCCTGATGCTCCCTCAAGTGTGCTGTGCAGCACTGACAACCGAATCCCCCGGCGAGGGCGCGGCCTCTGAGCGCACATGCCGGATGGTCCGTAAGCTGTGCCACGTCAACAGGACGACCGGGCAGCGGGGTAGACATGGCGATGATGCGGCTCCGGCGCGAGGACCCGCGTGTCGTCGGCTCGTTCAGGCTGCACCGACGGCTCGGGGCCGGCGGTATGGGCGTGGTCTACCTGGGGTCCGACCGGCGCGGGCAGCGCGTCGCGCTCAAGGTCATCCGGCCGGATCTGGCCGAGGACCAGGAGTTCCGCTCCCGGTTCGCCCGCGAGGTGTCCGCCGCCCGGCGGATCCGCGGCGGGTGCACCGCCCGCCTGGTGGCCGCGGACCTGGAGGCCGAGCGGCCCTGGTTCGCCACCCAGTACGTCCCCGGGCCCTCCCTGCACGACAAGGTGGCCGAGGAAGGCCCCCTGACGGCCGCGCAGATCGCCGCCATCGGCGCCGCGCTCTCCGAGGGGCTGGTCGCCGTGCACGAGGCGGGAGTCGTCCACCGGGACCTCAAGCCCTCGAACATCCTGCTCTCCCCCAAGGGCCCCCGGATCATCGACTTCGGGATCGCCTGGGCCACCGGGGCCAGCACCCTCACCCACGTCGGGACGGCCGTCGGCTCCCCCGGTTTCCTCGCGCCCGAACAGGTGCGCGGCGCCGCCGTCACCCCGGCCACCGACGTCTTCGCCCTCGGCGCCACCCTCGCCTACGCGGCGACGGCGGACTCGCCCTTCGGGCACGGCAGTTCCGAGGTCATGCTGTACCGCGTGGTGCACGAGGAGCCGCACCTCGTCGGGGTTCCGGACGCGCTCGCCCCCCTCGTACGGGCCTGCCTGGCCAAGGATCCCGAGGAGCGGCCCAGCACGCTCCAGCTTTCGATGCGGCTCAAGGAGATCGCGTCGCGCGAGGCGCAGGGCCTGTCCGACGGGCGCCCGCCGGCGCAGCGCGCCCGTGCGGAGCAGCCCACCGGCCGGCTTCCCGAGGAGTACGCGGAGCGCACGGAGCGTCGTACGGGCGGCAGCACCACGCCCCGGGCCCAGGGTGAGCCGCAGAGCGGACCGCACTCGCGGCCCTCGTCCTCCCGCAACCCGCGGGGTGCGGCGGGCCCGTCCTCCCGGCCGACCGCGGGGCGTACGGGCGGCCGCCCGGCCCCCCGTACGACGGGGGCGGGGCGGCGCCCTTCACGGCCGGACCCGAAGCTGATGCGGCAGCGGCTGATCGTGTTCGTCGTGGTGACGCTGATCGTGGCCCTGGGCATCGCCGCCGCCCAGAAGCTCTGATCCGCTACGGGGCTTCGCGGCCCTGGGCCACGGCGTAGAAGGCGACCGCGGCCGCGGCGCCCACGTTCAGCGAGTCCACGCCGTGCGCCATGGGGATGCGCACCCATTCGTCGGCGGCGACCAGTGCCTGCGTGGACAGGCCGTCCCCTTCGGCGCCGAGCATCAGCGCCACCCGCTCCAGGGACTGGGGCGCGGCCACGTCGATCGGCGAGGCCTTCTGGTGCGGGGTCAGCGCGAGCAGCTTGAAGCCGGCCTCGCGGACCGAGTCCAGGCTCTTGGGCCAGGCTTCCAGACGGGCGTAGGGGACGGAGAAGACCGCGCCCATGGAGACCTTCACCGAGCGGCGGTAGAGCGGGTCCGCGCAGTCGGGCGACAGCAGCACCGCGTCCATGCCGAGGGCCGCGGCGCTGCGGAAGATGGCCCCGATGTTGGTGTGGTCGTTGACCGCTTCCATGACGACCACGCGGCGTGTGGTGGCGAGCAGGTCCTCGGCCGTGGGCAGCGGCTTGCGCTGCATGGAGGCGAGGGCGCCGCGGTGCACGTGGTAGCCGGTGACGCGTTCGGCGAGCTCCGGACTGACGGCGTAGACCGGGGCGGGGAGTTCGTCGATCACGTCGCGCATGACGTCGACCCATTTCGCCGAGAGCAGCATCGAGCGCATCTCGTACCCGGCGTCCTTGGCCCGTCTGATGACCTTCTCGCCCTCGGCGATGAAGAGCCCTTCCGCGGGCTCGCGCCTGCGCCGCAGTTCGACGTCGGTCAGGCCCGTGTAGTCGCGCAGGCGCGGGTCGTCGGGGTCCTCGACGGTGATGAGATCAGCCACAGGGTGATACTGCCTTGTCCGGGGTGTGGTGCCAACGGCCTGTCAGGCGCTGGTGGTGGGGAGGGCCGGGGTGCCGACGCGGACGACCTCTCCGATGACGATGACCGCGGGTGGGCGGACCTGCTGCTCGCGGACGGTCTCGCCGACCGTGGCGAGGGTCGCGTCCACCCGGCGCTGGGTGGCGGTGGTGCCTTCCTGGACCACCGCGACGGGGGTGTCGGCGGAGCGGCCGTGGCGCACGAGCGCCTCGGCGATCAGGCCGATCTTGTCGACGCCCATGAGGATCACCAGGGTGCCGGTGAGCTTGGCGAGGGAGGCCCAGTCCACGAGCGAACGCGGATCGTCGGGGCCGACGTGGCCGCTGACCACGGTGAACTCGTGGGCCACGCCCCGGTGGGTGACCGGGATGCCGACGGCGCCGGGCACCGAGATGGAGCTGGAGATGCCGGGAACGACGGTGCAGGGGATGCCGGCCTCGGCGAGGGCCTGGAGCTCCTCCATGCCGCGGCCGAAGACGTACGGGTCGCCGCCCTTGAGCCGGACCACGGCCTTGCCGGCCTTGGCGTGCTCGATCAGGGCGTTGTTGATGGCCTCCTGGGCCATGTACCGGCCGTACGGGATCTTCGCGGCGTCGATGACCTCGACGTGCGGGGGGAGCTCGTCGAGCAGGTCGCGGGGGCCGAGCCGGTCGGCGATGACGACATCGGCCTCGGCGAGGAGGCGGCGGCCGCGCACGGTGATGAGGTCGGGGTCGCCGGGGCCGCCGCCGACGAGGGAGACGCCGGGGGTCGACTTGTGCCGGTGGCCGGGGGCGGCGAGGGTGCCGTCGCGCAGGCCCTCGACGACGGCGTCACGGACGGCGGCGGAGCGGCGGGGGTCGTTGCCCGTCAGCACGGCGACGGTGACGCCCTCGATGCGGCCGGTGGCCGGGGTCCAGGCGGTGGCGGCGGAGGCGTCGTCGGCCCGCACGCACCAGACGCGCTCGCGCTCGGCCTCGGCGGAGGCGCGCTCGTTGGCCTCGCGGTTCTGGGTGGCGATGAGGGTGTACCAGGCGCCGGCGAGGTCGCCGTCCTCGTAGCGGCGGCGCTCCCAGCGGATCTCGCCGGTCTCGGCCATGGCGTCCACGGAGGGGGTGGCCGACGGCGAGACGAGCAGGACGTCGGCGCCGGCCGCGATCAGCGCGGGGAGGCGGCGCTGGGCGACCTGTCCGCCGCCGATGACGACGACGCGGCGGCCGGCCAGACGGAGTCCTACGGGGTAGGCGGGGTGTTCGGCCATGGCGGTGCGGCTCCTGAGGGCGGCGGTTCTCTGCGTGCCGCTGCGGCGCTGGAGCGGCGGTGTACTGACGTGCGGTTATGTACTAGCGGGTCCACCATACGGCCCGGGCCGTATGGTGGCGCGGGGCAGTCCCCGCGGGGCTCTCCCTGCCCGCCCCTTCCCGGACCGGGGCTCCGACCCGGACCCCGCTCCTCGAACGCCGGAGGGGCCGGCATTCGGCCCCGCAGGGCCGTTGCCGGGGGCGGAGCCCCGGCAACGGCCGCGCGGGCTACTTCTCGGTGACTCCGGCGGAGTCGAACGTGGCGACCTCGTGCATCGCGCGGGCCGCGCTCTGGACCAGAGGGAGGGCCAGGAGCGCGCCCGTGCCCTCGCCGAGGCGGAGGTCCAGGTCGACCAGGGGACGCAGGCCGAGCTTGTTCAGGGCCGCCACGTGGCCCGGCTCCGCGCTGCGGTGGCCCGCGATGCACGCCGACAGGGATTCGGGGGCGATGGCGCGGGCCACCAGGGCGGCCGCGCCGGCGCTGACGCCGTCCAGGATGACCGGCGTGCGCAGGGAGGCACCGCCGAGGAGGAGACCGACGATCGCCGCGTGCTCCAGGCCGCCGATGGCCGCGAGGACGCCGACCGGGTCCGCCGGATCCGGCTGGTGGAGTTCCAGGGCGCGGCGTACGACCTCGACCTTGCGAGCATGGGTCTCGTCGTTGATGCCCGTGCCGCGGCCGGTGACCTCCGCCGGGTCCACCCCGGTGAAGACCGAGATCAGCGCGGCGGACACCGTGGTGTTCGCGATGCCCATCTCGCCGGTGAGCAGGGCTTTGTTGCCCGCCGCGACCAGGTCGCGGGCGGTCTCGATGCCCACCTCGATCGCCGCGACCGCTTCCTCGCGGGTCATCGCGGGGCCGACGGACAGGTCGGCCGTGCCCGGGCGGACCTTGCGGGGCAGCAGGCCGGGGGTGGCGGGCAGGTCGCCCGCGACGCCGACGTCGATCACGCACACCTCGGCGCCGACCTGGTTGGCGAAGGCGTTGCAGACCGCTCCGCCGCCCAGGAAGTTGGCCACCATCTGGGTGGTGACCTCCTGCGGCCACGGGGTGACGCCCTGGGCGTGCACGCCGTGGTCACCGGCGAAGATCGCGACGGCGGCGGGCTCGGGGATCGGCGGCGGGCAGACCCGGGAGAGGCCGCTGAGCTGGGCCGAGATGATTTCGAGCATGCCCAGGGCCCCGGCGGGCTTGGTCATGCGCTTCTGCCGCTCCCACGCCTCGCCGAGCGCCTTCGCGTCGAGCGGGCGGATGCTGGCGACCGTCTCCGAGAGCAGGTCGTGCGGCTCCTCGCCGGGCAGCGCGCGGCGCCCGTACGTCTCCTCGTGGACGACCCACGAGAGCGGCCGGCGCTTCGACCAGCCGGCCTGGGCCAGCTCGGGCTCGTCCGGGAACTCGTCGACGTAGCCCACGCACAGGTACGCGACGACCTCCAGGTGCTCCGGCAGGCCGAGCTCGCGGACCATCTCGCGCTCGTCGAAGAAGCTGACCCAGCCGACGCCGAGGCCTTCGGCGCGCGCGGCGAGCCAGAGGTTCTCGACGGCGAGGGCCGAGGAGTACGGGGCCATCTGCGGCTGGGTGTGCCTGCCGAGGGTGTGGCGGCCGCCGCGGGTGGGGTCGGCGGTGACGACGATGTTCACCGGGGTGTCGAGGATGGCCTCGATCTTGAGTTCCTTGAACTGCTTCGCCCGGGCCTTGGGCAGGGAGTTCGCGTAGGCCTCGCGCTGGCGCTGGGCGAGCTCGTGCATCGTCTGGCGCGTCTCGGCGGAGCGGATGACGACGAAGTCCCAGGGCTGGGAGTGTCCGACGCTGGGCGCGGTGTGGGCCGCCTCCAGGACGCGCAGGAGCACCTCGTGCGGGATCGGGTCGGTGCGGAAACCCTTGCGGATGTCACGGCGTTCGCGCATGACGCGCAGGACGGCCTCGCGTTCGGCGTCGTCGTAGGCGGGAGCGGCCTCGCCCGCGGCGGGCTCGGCCGGGACGGCGGCGACGGGCTCGGGCTGCGGCTCCGCCTCGGCGGCGACCGGCTCGGTCTCGGCCGGTACGGACTCCGGCGCCGGCTCCGGCTCCGGCTGCTGCTCCGGCTGCTGCTCCGGCTGCTGCTCCGGCTGCTGCTCCGGCTGCTGCTCCGGCTGCTGTACCTGCTCCGCCTGAACGGGCTCGGCGGCGGCCGGCTCGGGCGCGGGCTCGGCGGGAACGGGTCCGGCGGGTACGGGCTCGGCCTCGACGACCGGCTCGACCGCTGCGGGAGCGGCCTGCTCGGGTACGGGCTGCGGCTCGGGCTCCACGACGGGCTCCGGCTGCGGCTGGGCCTCCACGACGGGCTCGGGCTCCGGCGCCTGGGCCACCGTTTCGGCGGGGGCGGGCACAGCCTCCGGCTGCGGCTGCGGCTCGGGCTGGGGCTGCGGCTCGGGCTGGGGCTGGGGCTCCGCAGCGATGGCCTCGACCGCCACGGGGGCCGGTACGGGCTCCGGCTCGGCGGCGGCCTCGACGGCGACCGGCTCCGGCTGCGGCTCGGGGGCGGCCTCGGCGACCGGCTCCGGGGCGGGCACGGGCTCGGGCGCGGCCTCGGGAGCCGCAGCTGCCGGGGCGGCCTCCGCCACCGGCTCGGGGGCGAACACCGGTGCCGGGGCGGGCTCCGGCGTCCACGGCACGCCGGCCTGCGGGGGGATCTCGCCGAGCTGCGGCGCGGGGGCGGCGACGGCCTCCGTGCGCGGGACGTCAAGGTACTCGGGGCCCGTGGTCGGCGGCCCCGCCTGGTGGACCGGAACGGCCGCCGCGACGGGAGCGGCCGGAGCGGGCGCCGCTGCCGGACCGCGGTCCGCGAGGGACCGTACGACTCCGCCGTTGGCCTCGGGCATCGGCGGGCCCATGTGCAGCGGGCGCCGGACCGGCGCGGCCTGGGCGACGGCCGGGGCGGGGGCCGCGGGCTGGGGGAACCCCCGGACGGAGTCCGACGGAGGCACGACGAGTCCACCGAGGTCGAGCGCGCCGGAATCACGGCCGCCCGTCTCGTGGGCGTCGGCGCCGTAGGAGGGGTACTCGGGGTACGCGGCGGGCTCCGCGTACGCAACCGGCGCCTCGGGGTACGAAGGCTCGGCGCCGTACGGCGCGTCGGCGTACGGTGCGGGCTCGGCCGACGGGTTCTCGACCGGGAAGGCGGGGACCTGCGGGACGACCTGCGGGTCGCTCCACGCACCCTGGCCGCTCGGCATGAGCAGCAGTTCCTCGTCCTCGGGCTCGGCCGGGTCGTCCACGAGGTCCTGGAAGGCGTAGCCCGGGGGAAGCGGCGGCGGGAGCTGGACCGGAGCGGGAATGCCCTGCTGATCCACCATGCCCGCATTGTCCGGGTGACCCTCGCCCGGGACCTGGCCGGTGTCAGTCATGCGTACCCCTCGCCCATCGGTGTTGCCTCTTCGATCGCCCGGTCGCCCACAAGGCCGCCGCGCGGAGTTGCCGTGCGGGGTCGCCGTGCGGCACCAGCGCCTCACGTGCACCTGCGCGACAACCACTAAGCATTGTCGCGCCCGTTAGCCACCGCGGCGGCCATAACCGCCACGGTCCACTGTGGACTGCGCCACGTCGCGCGTCATCCAGTGCCGTGATGCCCGAATCGTCCTGGGCAGTACGACGATCGGCCAGCCTACCCCGGCTCTCGCCTCAGCGGGTCACGGGGCGTTCCGCTGCCAGGAGGAACACGACGGAACGCTCCTGTTCAGCCCAGGTGCGGGTGTCCAGGCCGACGGACTGGAGCAGCGCGCACTCCACCTCGTAACCGTGTTCGGTGAGTGTGCGGCCGATGGCCTCCGCCTCGTCGCGCGTGGAGGCGTGGCTGACGATCCGTTCGGGGCGGCGGTCGGCGACGGCCGCGACGACCTGGGCTCCCCCGCCGCCGACGCGTACGACGTCGGGTTCGGGCAGGTTCTCCAGTACGTGGGGGGCGCGCCCGGCGACGACCTGGAGCTGAACGCCCCGCTTGCGGGCGGCGGCAGTTACGCGTTCGCAGGCGCCCGGGTCGGCGTCCACGGCGATGACGGCGGCGCCGAGCGCGGCGGCGTCCACGGCGACGCCGCCGGAGCCGGCGCCGATGTCCCAGACGAGGTCGCCGGTACGGGGGCCGAGCCGGGCGAGCTGGGCGGCGCGCAGCTGGGCGGACTCCCCTTCTCCCGTGTCGGCCTGGGGCCTGGCCCAGCCGCGCCCGGCGGACTGGAACTGGGCCGGGCTCTGGCCGAGCAGCCAGGCCGGTTCGGCGGCCAGGGCCTGTCCGCCGCCGCCGATGACGATGACGACGTTCGGGTCGCGCCAGGTGTGGTCCGCGGCCCGGTCGGAGGTGAGGACGCTCACCTGCTCCTTGTCGGTACCGAGTTCCTCGCAGATGACGAAGGTGCGGTGGACTCCGTCGAGGAGCAGCGCGAGTTCGGCGGGGCCGGCGCCGGGCGAGGTGAGGACGGCGACCTTGCCGTGGGCGCGGATGACGTTGACGGCGCGGCGCAGGGTGCGGGGGTGGGCGACGACGACCTGGGCGTCGTCCCAGGGCATGCCGGCCCGGGCGAAGGCGGCGGCGACGGAGGAGACGGCCGGGACGACCTCGACCTCCAGGCCGTGCTCGGGAGCGCGCAGGGTGCGTACGACGCCGAAGAAGCCGGGGTCTCCGTCGGCGAAGACGACCGCGGTGCCGCGGTGGCCCGCGATGCGGCGGGCGGCGAGTCCGAGGCTGCCCAGGCGGATGCGTTCGGCCGCGGGCGGGACCTCGGGGAGGGCGAGGTGGTGGGCCGCGCCGGCCACGAGGGTGGCGGCGGAGAGCGCGGACCGGGCGGCCGCGGTCAGGGGCGAGCCGTCCCAGCCGATCACCGTGACCCGGTCGGCCATCGTCGTCAGTCTCCTGGAGTGGGGGAAGGCGCAGTTTTGTCGGGTTCGGGCACGGTGAGACTACCTGGTCATCGGTTCATTTCCAGTCGGCGCCGACGCGGTGGCCGGTCGCGTCGGCCTGCTGTCCGTAGGCGGTGTCCGCGGTGTAGGCGTCGTATCCCTCGCGGTAGTCACCGTAGTCGGCGTAGTCGCCGTACCCCTCCGCGTCGTCGAGGTCCTCGGGGACCAGGCTCCAGACGATGAGGTCGGTGCGGCTGTCGGTCCAGTCGCCGTCGGCCGTCTGCGTGCGCACTATCCACGCGTTGCGCAGGACGCCCTCGCTGATGCAGCCGATCTTCTGGGCCACCTGCTGGGAGGCGGTGTTGTCGGCGGGGGTGCGCAGTTCTAGGCGTTCGAAGCCCTGCTCGCGGAAGAGCCATTGGGCGACGGCGAGTACGGACTCGCTGGCGTAGCCCTCGCCGCGGGCCCAGGGGGCGGTGACGTAGCCGACCTCGGTGGAGCGGGTGCGCCAGTTGGTGCTCTGGAGGTGGATGACGCCGACGAGGCGGTGGGTGAGGAACTCGGTGACGGCGAGGACGAGGCCGCGGCCCTCGGTGCGTTCGGCGTGGGACTGCCGGGTGGCCCAGCCGTGCGCGTCGGCCTGGGTGTAGGGGTGCGGGACGGTCGTCCAGGCGGTGACGTTCTCGTCGTTCATCATTTCGGTGAGTGCGGTGACGTCCTCTTCCTCGAAGGGGCGCAGCACCAGCCGGTCCGTGCTGATGGTGACGTCCGGGAAGGTGGTAGTCATGCGCAGCTCCATGCCTGAGACCGTGGTGCGGGACCGTTTGTGCGGGTCGTAGGCCACAGCATGCAGCATCGACCGGGGGATGTGCAGGGCCGGGTTGCCCGTGAGCGGGCAGCGTTCGGCCCCGCGCGCCGACAGGGGCGTGCGGGGCCGAGATGCCTGACCGGAAGGTGTGGCCGGATCCGGCCGGTGGCTCAGGAGGCCGGGGCGCCGAAGGCCGCGACGACCGAGCCCTGGTACTTCTCCTCGATGAACTTCTTGACCTCGTCGGAGTTCAGGAGCTTGGCGAGCTTCTGGATCCGCGGGTCGTTCTGGTTGCCGTCCTTGACCGCGAGGAAGTTGGCGTACGGGTTGCCCTCGGCCTTCTCCAGGATCAGCGCGTCCTTGGCGGGCGACAGGTTGGCCTCGAGCGCGTAGTTGCCGTTGATGACGGCGGCGTCCACGTCGTTCAGGGCGCGCGGGACCGTGGCGGCCTCCAGCTCCTTGAACTCCAGGCCCTTCTTGTCGGTGATGTCGGACAGCTTGGCGCTGGTGCCGACACCCTCCTTGAGGGTGATCAGGTTGTTCGCGGCGAGCAGCTGGAGCGCGCGGCCCTCGTTGGTGGTGTCGTTGGGGACGGCGACGGTCTGGCCGGCCTTGATGTCGCCGATGGCCTTGGCCTTCTTGGAGTAGAGGCCGAGGGGCTCCAGGTGAACGTTGACGACGGGCACGATGGTCGTCTTGTTCTTCTTGTTGAAGTCGTCGAGGTACGGCTTGTGCTGGAAGTAGTTGCCGTCGACCTGGCCCTGCTGGGTGGCGGTGTTCGGCAGGACGTAGTCCGTGAACTCCTTGACCTCCAGCTTGAGGCCTTCCTTGGCGGCGAGGTTGTCCTTGACGAAGTTCAGGATGTCGGCGTGCGGGCTCGGGGAGGCCGCTATGACCAGGGGCTTGTTCTCGTCGGTCTTGCCGCCGTCGGCCTTGGTGGAGGACGGGTCCGAGGAGCTGCCGCAGGCGGTGAGGCCGAGGGCGAGCGCGGTGGCGGTGGCGGCGAGGGCGGTGAGCTTGACGTTCTTACGCACGAAGAGTGCCTTTCTTGCATTTACCGGGTGGTGGCCCAAGCACGACAAGTGCGGGCTTTCTTGAGGGGGGGGAGGTCTGGTGGGCCCGAGGGCTGTTCAGGCTGTCCTGCCGCGGCGGGCCAGGAGGCGGACCGCACCGTCGCCGAGGAGCTGGATCACCGTGACGATGGCGACCAGGACGACGACGGTGGCGACCATGAAGCCGGTCTCGAAGCGCTGGAAGCCGTAGGTGATGGCCTTGGATCCGAGGCCTTCGCCGCCGACCGCGCCGGCCATGGCGGAGTAGCCGACCAGGGTGATGACGGTGGTGGTGACTCCGGCGACGAGGGACGGCAGGGCCTGCGGGAGGAGCACCTTGCCGACGAGGGTGGGGATGCCGCCGCCCATGGACTCGACGGCCTCGATCAGGCCGTGGTCCACCTCGCGGACGGCGGTCTCGACGAGCCGGGCGAAGAAGGGGACGGCGCCGATGGCGAGCGGGACGATCATGGCGGTGGGGCCGATGAAGGTGCCCACGACCGCGGTGGTGACCGGGATCAGGAAGATGAGCAGGATGATGAACGGCAGCGAGCGGCCTATGTTCACGATCACGCCCAGGACCTTGTTGAGCGGCCGGTTCTGGAGGAGGCCGCCCTTGTCGGTGAGGACCAGCAGGATGCCGATGGGCAGTCCGCCCAGGACGGTCACCAGGGTCGACCACAGCACCATGTAGAGGGTGTCGTACGTGCCCTGGGTGAGCAGGGGCTGCATCTCGGACCAGGTCACTTGGCACCATCCTTGACCAGTGCGGCCAGTTCGTTCTCGATCGTGTCGGCGGCGTCCTCTTCCTCGACGACGTCCACCTGGAGGCCCTGCTCGCGCAGGAAGCCGACGGGCACGACGTTGTCCTCGTAGCGGCCCGGCAGTTCGATGCGCATGCGGCCGATCTGGCGGCCCGCGACGGTGTCCATCGCGGCGCCGAGGATCGAGATGTCGATGTTGTACGTGCGCGAGAGCTGCGAGATGACCGGCTGGGCGGCGGCGTCACCGTGGAAGGTGACGTCGACGACGGTGCGGTCGGGGCCGGTGGCGGCGCCGGTGACGGGGAAGAGTTCACCGGCGAGCTCGGAGCCGGGGGTGGCGAGCAGTTGGGCGACGGTGCCGGACTCGACGATCCGGCCTCGCTTCATCAGGGCGGCCGAGTCGCAGACGGACTTGACCACGTCCATCTCGTGCGTGATGAGCAGAACGGTGAGGCCGAGCTGCTGGTTGAGGTCGCGCAGCAGCTGGAGGATGGAGCGGGTGGTCTCGGGGTCCAGCGCGCTGGTGGCCTCGTCGGAGAGCAGCACCTTGGGGTCGCCGGCCAGGGCGCGGGCGATGCCGACGCGCTGCTTCTGACCGCCGGAGAGCTGGGTGGGGTAGGCCTTGGCCTTGTCGGCGAGGCCGACCAGGTCGAGGAGTTCCAGGGCCTTGCGGGAGCGCTCGCGGCCGGAGACGCCGAGGATCTCCAGGGGCAGCTCGATGTTGCCCTGGACGGTGCGCGAGGACAGCAGGTTGAAATGCTGGAAGACCATGCCGATACGGCTGCGGGCCTCGCGGAGCTCCTTGCCGGCGCGGCGGCCGCGGCCCGCCAGCGCGGTGAGGTCGACCCCGTCGACGCTCACGGTGCCGGTGGTGGGGCGCTCCAGCAGGTTCACGCAGCGGATCAGGGAGGACTTGCCGGCGCCGCTCTGGCCGATGACTCCGTAGACCTCGCCCTCGCGGACGTGGAGGTCCACGCCGTCCAGGGCGGTGACCTCGCGGCCACGGGACTGGTAGACCTTCGTGAGGCCCGATGTGGTGATCACAGGAATTCCGTCGCTGTCGAGTGCACGGCAAAGCGGTGCCGGGCACGGGGCAAAGATCTGGGGACGCGATACGGGTCGAAACCGGATGATTCAGCGGTCTCGGCGCGGCGCGGGGCAGGAGCGGTCCAAGGCGGTTGGACAGGCTCGGCCGGTCTCGCTTCGGGGCGCGAGGCGTGCGGAAGGGGCCCTCAGAAGGCGCGCATTCGACACATACAACGAGCACCGGGCGTCATCGTCGCCTCGGTCGCAAGGGTGCGGCAGCTCGTCGTGGTCATGGGCCCAAGTAAAGCAGACATGTCGCTTCACCGATCAACGCTGTCCGGATAGCGGACGGAATTCGCCCGCATACCGGACGGCAGCGGTCGGCCCGGCCGCCCCTCCCGAGGGCCGGATCACCGTGCCGACCTGCACGGACGCGTCCGGCAGCTCCCGTAGGGTCACGTCCGCGCCGAGTGCGGCGCAGGTGTGCACTGTGGTCAAGACCACGACGGTCGCGTACGGCCGTCGCGGCGAGCGGGGAGGGTGCGCGCATCGGGTCTTTCGGCCCGTAATACCCTCGCTGCATGCTCGACGCCCTGACGGTCGCCATAGGCGTGGCCGCACTCGCCCTCGCCGCCTGGTGCGGCCACGCCGCATGGCGGGACCAGCCGACCAAGGACTGGCACTTCATCGGCATGGCCGTGGTGACCGTGCTGGTCCTGGCCCAGCTGGTGATCGGCCTGGTCATGCTGGCCCGGGGCGAGAAGCCCGACGAGGGCACGGTGATCTTCGTGGCCTACCTGGTGGGCGCCTTCGCGGCGGTACCGGCCGCCGGGATGCTCTCGCTGACCGAGCGGACCAAGTGGGGCTCGGTGACGGTGGCCGCGGGCGCGGTCGTCCTCGCCGTCCTCGAAGTACGGCTCTACGACATCTGGGGAACCGCCGGTGCCTGACACGACGACCGCCATGCCCGCCGGACGCAAGCGGCTCGTCTCCGGGCCGGGGCTGCTCCTGGTGTGGCTGTACGGGGTGATGGTGGTGGGCGCGGTCTCGCGATCGGCCTACCAGATCTCCACCGAGTTCGACCGGGCGCCGCTGGCGTACTCGCTGTCCGCCGTGGCGGCGCTGGTCTACGCGTTCATCACGTACTCGCTGGTGCGCGGCGGGGAGGCGGCCCGCAGGGCGGCGCTCTGGTGCTGCGCCGCCGAGCTGGCCGGCGTCCTGACGGTGGGCACCTGGACCCTGGTGCGCCCCGATGCCTTCCCCGACGCGACCGTGTGGTCGGACTTCGGGATGGGCTACCTGTTCATCCCGGTGATCCTGCCGATCACCGGGATGCTCTGGCTGCGCAAGAAGGGCTGAAGGCCGAGGAGGGTCAGGCGCTGACCGCGAAGTCGGTGTCCTTGGCTTCCTTCTCCAGGATCACCAGCCGCACGCCGTCGGAGGCCGTGCGGCCGCCGACCTGGGTGTAGCCGGCCTTGCGGTAGAGCCGCAGGTTGGACTCGCTCTTGTGCCCGGTGTGCAGGCGGAAGCGGGTGGTGGCGGTGTCGCCCGCGAGTGCCTCCTCGACCGCGCGCAGCAGGCGCGCGCCGAGACCGTGGCCCTGCAGCCGGGGGTGCACGCACAGCTTGGCGATCTTCCCGGTGCCGTCCTCGTCGACGCTGCCGCGCACGGTGCCGACGACCTCGTCGCCGAGCCGGGCCACCAGCACGGTGTCCGTCGCCAGTTCACCCTTGAGGGAGTCCAGGGACTGGGTGAGCGGCTGGATGAGGTAGTTGCCGTAGAGCTCGGCCTCCCGCTGGAAGGCCAGGTACTGCAGCTTGAAGATCTGCTCAGCGTCCTCGGCAGCCGCCGCCGAAATGGTCACGCTCATGCCCATGTGCGCATGCCTCCCGCTCACCTGGTTGCCCGTTGGTCTACCGCTCCCTTCCCCAAAGGCCAGGAGCCGCAACCTCTGCAGCCAGCATTCTGCGCAGACATCCCAGGCAACGGGAACGGACGGGCCCCAAACTTCCTTGTGAGATACCCAACTCTCCTGCGATTTCACGGTAAGTGAGGTCCCTGGGCGAAAGAAGTGCCTTCATCAGCTCCGGGCAGCGTCCGGGCAATCGGGCGACCGCCGACCGGAGGGCCCGGTTCGCCTCACCGTGCAGGAGCGCGTCCTCCGGTTCGCCGGCCCCGTCCGCGGGGGTCGCGCCGTACGGGATCTCGCGCCGGGCGCGCCGCCGGGCGAGCCGGGCCTCGGCGCGCACCGCCCGGCGCAGCCAGCGCGCGCGGCCGTCGGGGTCCGGGTCGCGGGGGCCGCTCTCCAGCAGCCTGACCCAGACGGCTTGTTCCAGGTCGGCCGCGTCTTCTCCGGTGCCCGGGGCCTCCGCGGCGGCCTCCGCGGAGAGCAGCGGGCCGAGCTTCTCAAAGAGGTCAGCCTTCAGCAGGTCCATGCCGGGCGGGACGAGTGGGCCGGGCCCGGCGGTTTCCCCGCCGGGCCCGGCCCACTCGTTCGGGAAGGTCCGTTCAGCGGTTGACGGGGCGTCGGCCCGGGCGGAAGGCTTCCGCCGCGAGCAGCCCGGTGTCCGGGTTGTCCGTGAAGATGCCGTCGATGCCCTGTTCGAAGTACGTCCGGAAGGCGCCGAAGGCGTCCCCGTACGCGGCCGGATCCGTGCCCTTGCGGAAGTCGGCCGGCAGGAAGCTGTTCTCGTTGCGCGCGGTGTAGGGGTGCAGCACGAGCCCGTGGGCGTGGGCGTCCTTGACCAGGGTGGTCGGGGCACCGAGCTTGCCGGCCGCGTCGCGCGGGAGGATCAGGTCCATGGTCGGGCCGATGCCCTGGGCGAAGCCCGCGATCCAGCGCAGCCCCTCGGGCTTGACCAGGTCCGCGACCGTACGCGGGTCCTTGGCCTGTTCGAAGTCCCAGGGGCGGGTGCCCGCGGCGGAGAGCAGGACCACGCGGGGCGCCGAGACCAGCCGGGAGAGCCGCTGGATGCTGGAGGGCTCGAAGGACTGGAGGAACACGGCCGAATCGCGGCGGTCGCGGCCGTAGCGGCGCAGCAGTGTGGCGAGGGGCTCCTCCAGGCCGAGGCCCAGTGCCCGGAAGTAGCTGGGGTGCTTGGTCTCCACGTGCAGCCAGACCTGCCGGTCGCGCCGGCGGCTCTCCCGGTTGGCCCAGCGCAGGACCTCCTCGAAGGTGGGCACCGCCCACTGGCCGTCGTAGAGCGTGTTGCGCTGGCGGACGGCGGGGATACGTTCCTTCGCGCGCAGGGTCTTGAGCTCGGCGAGGGTGAAGTCCTCGGTGAACCAGCCGGTGACGGAAACGCCGTCCACGGACTTGGTGGTGCGCCGGGAGGCGAACTCGGGGTGGTCGGCGACGTCGGTGGTGCCGCCGATCTCGTTCTCGTGGCGGCACACCAGGTGCCCGTCCCGGGTCGGGACCAGGTCCTGCTCGATGACATCGGCGCCCAGGTCGAGGGCGAGCTGGTAGGAGCCGAGCGTGTGCTCCGGCCGGTAGCCGCTGGCCCCGCGGTGGCCGATCACCGTGGGGTAGGGGAGGTCCCGGTAGCCCCCGTCGCCGTGGCCGGCCTCCGAGGCCGCGGCGGTGCCCGCCGCCAGCCCGGTGATCCCGGTTCCGGCCGCCAGGACCGCGGCCCCCAGGACCGTGCGCCGCGCTGCCCCACCCTGTGTCATGACTGCCACTCCCCGTTACGAAAAGGCCCGGATCTGCGTGGCGATCGTAGGCAAAAGGGGATGTCGGCAGGGCCAGCGCGCAGGGAACATGGCGCAAACACAGGTCAACACTGCGTATCCATCTCGTGAACCCGATGTGCGATCAGAGCTGACCCGCGAGTATCGTCCTCACCTGCACTACCGCTCTGTGGTGGGTGCGAGAACCGCTTTTCGATGCCGGAGGGCCCACGTTGTTCCGTACGCGCCTCATCAAAGCCACTGTCGGACCGGTCATGCGCCTGATGTTCCGCACCCGTGTGGAGGGCATCGAGAACATTCCGGGCACCGGACCGGTGATTTTGGCGGGCAACCACCTCACCTTCATCGACTCCATGATCCTTCCGCTGGTGTGCGACCGCACGGTCCACTTCATCGGCAAGGACGAGTACGTGACGGGGAAGGGCATCAAGGGCCGCGCGATGGCCTGGTTCTTCACGGGCTCCGGCATGATCCCCGTCGACCGCGACGGGGCCAACGGCGGGGTCGCGGCCCTGATGACCGGGCGCCGGATCCTCGAAGAGGGCAAGATCTTCGGCATCTACCCGGAGGGCACCCGCTCCCCCGACGGCCGCCTCTACCGCGGCCGCACCGGCATCGCCCGGCTGACCCTGATGACCGGCGCCCCCGTGGTCCCGTTCGCGGTGATCGGCACCGACAAGCTCCAGCCCGGCGGCGCCGGGATGCCGCGCCCGGGCCGGGTCACCGTCCGCTTCGGCGAGCCGATGGAGTTCTCCCGCTACGAGGGCATGGACCGCGACCGGTACGTGCTGCGCGCGGTCACCGACTCGGTGATGGCCGAGGTCATGCGCCTCTCGGGCCAGGAGTACGTGGACATGTACGCCACCAAGGCCAAGGCTGCCTGAAGCCGTTTCACTGGCGCTGGAGTGACCGGCTGACGCCCGCCGCCGTCGTGGTGGCGAGGACCCAGCCGGTCACGATCAGCAGGTACGACAGCCACTGGTACCAGCCACTCGGCGCGAAGGCCGACTCCTGCCCGAAGCCGATGATCGGCAGCATCAGGTCGATCGTGTAGAAGACGGCGTTGAAGTCGGGCGCCTCCCCCGCCTTCAGCGGCCGGGGCGCGTGCAGCCCGTAGGCGATCGAGCCGACGAGCACGAGCGCCAGCAGCCAGCCGGCCGCGCGCAGCGGCCGGAAGCCGTAGCCGACCGTGACGTCCTGGAGCAGCCCCCAGACCCTGGCGTGCCGGGGCAGGGTGCGGCGGTGCCGGCGCAGCTTGGCGAGCTGCACGGTCCGGGCGGCCGCCTCGTCGCCGGCCGTACGGTAGGCCGCCGCGAGCTGCTCGTAGGCGTACCCGAGGTAGCCCGACTCCTCGCGCTCCAGGACGGGCAGCCGCTGCTCGGCGGGCAGGTGCGGGGCCAGGGTGCGGTAGCTGAGGCCGTCGATGCGGATCTGCGCGGGCCAGGTGTCGGGCGCTATGTGCAGCAGGTCGAACTGCGAGCGGCGCAGGCTCACGACGCCCTGGATGGTGTCGCAGGAGCTCAGCCACACCTCGCCGATCGCGCAGCTGGACGCGCGCAGGGCGACCCCGTCGGGGTTGGTGAACGCGGCGCGCCCGAGGTAGAGCTGGCCCGGAATGCGGGATCCCGTCAGGTTGAACGTGCCACGGGCCTCCAGCCGGTGACCCCGCACGTCGGTGCCGACGGTCAGGTTCTCGGCGTGCAGTGCGATGCCGCCGGGGGCCAGCAGGCGGGCGTCGTTGAGGTTGATCTGGCCGCCGACCGTGGTGCCGTTGATGCGGGTCTGGCCATGGACGGTGAGCTCCATGGCGATGACGTCGGTGCCGATGTCGGCGTGGCTGACCTGGAGCGGGGGCTCCTGGTCCGCCTCGCCGGTGCCGGAGCTCCCGATGACGGCCCTTCGGAGGAAGAGGCCTCCGGCTATCCGGGCTCCCGCGAGCCGGACCGGTCCGGTGATCCGGCAGCAGGACAGCCGCAGCGCGACGTCGACGCGGACGGTCGCGCCGCTCAGTCCGGGCAGCGTCGAGTCGTTCAGGGTCAGGGCGCGCAGCTGGGCCCCGTAGACGTTGGGTTTGCGCTCGAACCAGCACGCGCGCAGCCGGATCGGGTGCTCGACGACGGCGTACATGAGGTCGAGCTTGCCGGTGATCCTGGCGCCCCGGACGTTGAGTCCGGCGACCTGCCCCTCGGCCCGGTGCCGGCCCAGCAGCAGGGCGGTGAGCACCTCGGCGCGTACGGTCCGCTCGGGCCCCCATCCGGCACCGGCGGCGCCGTTCTCCTCCGGGTCGTCCCGGAAATCGACGCGCTCACCGCGCGGGAAGGCGTCCCATACGCGGCGTTCGGCCGGGGTCAGATCGTTGATCTCCATCGCCGGGATGGTGTCCCGGGGTCCGACGGACTGTCAACTCCGTTCGGGACAGCACCCCCTGGCGGGACGTCAGTGCTCGACGCCGCCCTGGAGCTTCTGGCCCCTGAGTAGGAACCAGGCAGCCGCGGCGGTGGCCAGCAGCACGGCCGCGCCGACGCCGGAGGCGAGCCGCAGCCCGTCCACGAAAGCGTCCTGGGCGGCGCCGACCATCACCTCGGCGGCGTGCGGATCCAGTGACGTGGCCGCGTCGACGGCCCCGCCGAGGGATTCGTGGGCGGCGTCGGCGACGGGTGCGGCGACGGAGTCCGGGGCGGTGAAGCCCTGGTAGACGCCGGTCACGATGGAGCCGAGCAGGGCGATGCCGAGGGCGGCGCCGAGTTCGTACGCCGTCTCGGAGACGGCGGAGGCCGAACCGGCCTGTTCCTTGGGCACGCTGGAGAGGATGACGTCGGCCGTGACGGTGAAGGAGAAGCCGGCGCCGAGGCCGACGACGAGCAGGGCCGCGCCGAGCAGCGGGTAGCCGGTCTCCTTGTGGATCACGGTGAGCACGCCGAGGGCCAGGCCGATGGCGGCGAGGCCGCCGGCGACGACGGACCGTACGGAGTGCCGGCGGGCGTACCGCCCGGCGACCAGACCGGTGACCACCGCACCGATGGCGGCGGGCAGTTCGGCCAGGCCCGCCTCCAGCGGGTCGCGGCCCTGTACGAGCTGGAGGAACTGGGAGAGGAAGAAGACCAGCCCGGAGAGGCCGAAGACGGTGAGCAGGTCGGCCAGGACCGCGCCGGAGAAGCCGCGGTGCTTGAAGAGCCGCATGTCGAGGAGCGGGGACGGCAGGGTGAACTGGCGGCGCACGAAGGCGTACAGGCACCCGGCGCCGATGACGGCGGCGGCCCAGACGCCCCAGGTCGCGCCGTGGGTGGCGACTTCCTTGACGGCGTACACGACGCCGATGACGCCTATGAGCGACAGGCCGACGCTGACCAGGTCCCAGGGTCCGGCGACCGGGTTCTTCGACTCGGGCAGCAGCTTGATGCCGACGAGGACCAGGACGATCATCACGGGCAGGTTGATGAGGAAGACCGAGCCCCACCAGAAGTGCTGGAGCAGGGCCCCGCCGACGACCGGGCCCACGGCGGCGCCGGCGGAGGCGGTGGCGCCCCAGATGCCGATGGCGAGGCTGCGCTCCTTGGGGTCGTGGAAGATGTTGCGGATCAGCGCGAGGGTGGACGGCATCAGGGTCGCGCCGGCCACGCCGAGCAGGGCCCGGGCGACGATCATCATCTCGGGGCTGGTCGCGTAGGCGCTCAGGACGGAGACGGCGCCGAAGGCCGTGGCACCGGCCAGCAGCAGCTTCTTGCGGCCGATGCGGTCGCCGAGGGAGCCCATGGAGACGAGCAGTCCGGCGATGACGAAGGAGTAGATGTCGCCGATCCACAGGAGCTGGGTGCCGGAGGGCTCCAGGTCCTCGGAGAGGGACGGGGTGGCGAGACCGAGTACGGTGGCGTCCACCGCGACCAGCAGCACGGCCAGCACGAGCACGGAGAGCGCCAGCCAGCGCCCGGGGCTCCTCCCCTCCACCCCCGTCTGCGCCTTGAGCTGTTCGGTACTGCTCATCACTCCACACTCCGTCGCGCGCCACCGAGCAGCAGCTCGATGATCATGTACTGAAAGTCCTTGGCCGCGACCCGGCCGTCCATGACGGCCCAGGCGCAGGTGCCGATGAGGCCGTAGAGGGCCTCGGTGAGCCAGGCGGGGCTCAGGTCGATCCGGACGTCACCCTCGGCCTGGCCGCGCCGGAAGAGCGCGCCGACGCGGGCGTCGAGGCGGGCCCATCCCTCGTTGACCTGGTCGCCTTCGAACAGCTGGTTCTCGGTGACGAGGAAGGCCAGCAGCTCGGCATTGGGCTCGGCCTCCGCCACGAGCCGGCGCAGCGCGTCGACCGCGCTCCCCTCGTCCAGGCGGGCGTTGTCGAAGGCGACCTCGAACTCCCGGATGCCGAGTTCTTCGAGGGCCCGTACGAGGGCGTCGCGCCCGGCGAAGTGCCGGTGGAGGGTCGCGCGCCCGATTCCGGCGGCGCGGGCGACCTCGTCCATCGTGGCGGTCGACTTGCGGGAAAGCAGGGCGGCCGCGTCGCGGAGCACCTGGTCACGATCCATGGCCATGAGACAAACATACCCCGAATGAGACGCCAGTGTCTCATTCTCGCGAAAAATAGGCTGCTTCATGGGCAGCCGGAAGGGAATCTGAGCCGATGAAGCCACTGCTGCTGATCGATGTCGACGGACCACTGAACCCCTACGCGGCCAAGCCCCAGCGCCGCCCCGAGGGGTACACCACCCACCGCATGCGACCGACGGGCTGGAGGGAGGCGGAGAGTGCGAAGCCGTTGCGGGTCTGGCTGAATCCCGCCCACGGCGCGGAGCTGCTCGCGCTGGCGGACGCGTACGAGCTGGTCTGGGCCACCACCTGGAAGGACGAGGCGAACGACTGGATAGGGCCCCACCTGGGCCTGCCGCGGCTCCCCTTCATCGACTGGCCGTCGATGCACGGCCGGGCGCCGCGCGGCACGTTCTGGAAGACGCAGTACGTCCTGGAGTACGCGGGCTCCCGGCCCTTCGCCTGGATCGACGACGACATCACGGCCATGGACCACGAGTACGTCGACCAGCTGCACCCGGCGCGGGCGCTGCTCATGCGGATCGACGAGCGGATCGGGCTGACCCGGGCGGACTTCGACAGGCTGGCGGACTGGGCGGCTTGAGCAACCGAGCGTGATTCGATCATGACTACCCGTGATCGAGGTGTTGATGCCTGCGCGTCAACGAGGCGGGTGAGGAAATAGCCCATCGAACGAATGCGCCTCGCGCGCGGCGCTCTGATCAATTGGGGTGACAGCCCCCGGAAGATCTTCCTCGGCGTCGCGGCGAGGAGGAACCTCATCAGCAGTGAGCCCTTTCCCGGGATGGGTTCACCCGTACCGAATCCGTCTTCGGCAGGGAGAGAACCATGAACGGGTCAAGGAAGCTGGCCGTAGGGATCACCGCGCTCGCACTCACCGTCGGGGGTGCGGTCGCCGTCTCGTCGGCCTCGGCCGAGCCGAGGGAGGCGGCGCGCGCCGCCGCGACCACCACCGCCTGGGCCAAGGTCGCCGCGAACGGACAAGTGCTGGGCGGGCAGGGCATCACCGGGATCAACAAGTTCGGCATCGGCCGCTACAACATCACGACTTCGTCCGGCCTCAACGGGTGCGCGCTCCTGGGCACGATCAACACCAACGGCGGGAACGACCCCGGGCCGGGCAGCTCGTCCATTCTGGTCGGCCAGGTGAACGGGAACACCCTCTTCATCCGCACCGCGACGCCGTCCGCGGGCGGCACCGCGGCCGTCGACAGCGACCGGCCGTTCTCGATCACCGTCGTCTGCTGATCCCCGCACACGCCGCAGGGTCGGTACGGGCCGTGCGGGCCCGTACCGCCCCTGCGGGCGCGTCGGCTACTGCTTGTGGATCGCCCAGGCGTGCTGGATGACCAGGTCCGCCTTCAGCTCGGTCAGCTGGACGGCGACCGCCGACGGGGCGGTGCCGCCGCGGCCGCTCCGCGACGCCAGCGCGCCCTTGACGTTCAGGACGGTCCGGACCTCGGGGGTCAGGTGCTCCGAGATCTTGGCGAACTGCTCGTCCGTCAGCTCGTCCAGCTCGATCCCGAGCACCTCGCACACCTTGACGCACTCGCCGGCCACCTCGTGCGCCACCCGGAACGGCACACCCTGCTTGACCAGCCACTCCGCGATGTCGGTGGCGAGCGAGAAGCCCGCCGGAGCCAGCTCTTCCATCCGCTCGCGGTTGACCGTCAGGGTGGCCATCATCCCGGTGAAGGCCGGCAGCAGGACCTCAAGGGTGTCGCAGGAGTCGAAGACGGGCTCCTTGTCCTCCTGGAGGTCCCGGTTGTACGCCAGCGGCAGCGCCTTGAGGGTGGCGAGCAGGCCGGTCAGGTTGCCGATGAGGCGTCCCGACTTGCCGCGCGCCAGCTCCGCGATGTCCGGGTTCTTCTTCTGCGGCATGATCGACGACCCGGTGGAGAAGGCGTCGTGCAGGGTCACGAAGGAGAACTCCTTCGTGTTCCAGATGATGATCTCCTCCGCGATCCGGGACAGGTTGATCCCGATCATCGCGGTGACGAAGGCGAACTCGGCGACGAAGTCGCGCGAGGCCGTGCCGTCGATCGAATTGCCGACCGACCCCCGCTCGAAGCCCAGGTCGGCGGCGACCGCCTCCGGGTCCAGGCCCAGCGAGGAGCCGGCAAGGGCCCCCGAACCGTACGGGGAGACCGCCGTGCGGGTGTCCCACTGCCGCAGCCGCTCCGCGTCCCGGGACAGGGACTGCACGTGGGCCAGTACGTGGTGCGCGAAGAGCACCGGCTGCGCGTGCTGGAGGTGGGTCCGGCCGGGCATCGCCACGTCCGCGTGGCTCTCGGCGAGGCCGACCAGCGCGTCCTGGAGGTCGGCGACCAGCCCGCCGATGATCCGGGCGTGGTCGCGCAGGTACATCCGGAAGAGGGTGGCCACCTGGTCGTTGCGGGACCGGCCGGCCCGCAGCTTGCCGCCGAGGTCGGGGCCGAGCCGCTCCAGCAGGCCGCGTTCCAGCGCGGTGTGCACGTCCTCGTCGGCCATGGTCCCGGTGAAGGACCCGCTCGCCACATCGGCTTCGAGCTGGTCGAGGCCGGCGATCATGCGTTCGAGCTCGTCGTGGGTGAGCAGGCCGGCCTTGTGCAGCACTCGGGCGTGCGCGCGGGAGCCCGCGATGTCGTACGGCGCGAGGCGCCAGTCGAAGTGGACCGACGCGGACAGCTTCGCGAGGGCCTCGGCCGGGCCGTCGGCAAAGCGGCCGCCCCAGAGCCGGACGTCACCGTTGTTGCTGCTCACAGCTACTGCTCCTCAAGACTGCATGGCTTCGGGTGTGCAACGGCCTCCCCGCCGCGGAGGTAACGGGGAGGCCGCATTCGCACTACGTGCTCGGCGCCGGTGACGACGGCGGGCCGCCGCACAGGGTCGCAGGCATAACTATGCAGTACTCCGTATGTTTCGTCAATCGAAGTCGCCACCGCACTCCTGACCAGCTCGTATATCGAGGGCGCCGCCCGTGGCGGCCGCCTACGATCAGCGGCAGACATCCGGGGAGGGCACATGTGGGACTTGCGACGGGACGCGGAGCGGGGGCGGGCCGCGGTGGCGATCCTGCTGAGAAGGGACCCCGATGTCGCCGTCCGCATGCTCTTCCGGAGCGGGCCGGAGGCCTGGACCGCCTTCGACAAGGACGTACGGCGTGACCGCTCCCGGCTCGGCGGGGCCCTGCCGAGCAATCGGATCGAGGCCCGCCTGTGCGACCCCGACGGACGGATCCGCGAGTCCGCGCTGAGCGCGTGGCGGCGCCCGCCGGCGCACCTCGTCGTGATCCGGTGCGCCGACTGGGTCCCGGCCGTGCGCAACCGCGCCCGGCGCGTGCTCGGCAGGATCGTGGCCCGCGACCCCGTCAGCACACTGGTCACGCTCGCCCCGCTGATCCTCCGCCTCGGCCGGCGCGAGCACGGCGCCTGGGCGGTGGAGCAGCTGGAGGCCGCCGTGAGCGGCCGGTACTCCTTGCTCGCCGCGTGGTGGCGCCCCGGGCGGGCATCGACGACGTGGAGCCTGAATTCGCTGACCAGCGAGCAGCGTGACTCCATCCTGAACCTCCTGTGCCTGCGGGCCGACCTGCCGGCCCGGCGGTTCGCCGCCCGGCTGACGTCGGAGGCCGGCCGGACCGGCGTACGGGAGCTCGCCGCGCGGGCCCGCGACGAGCGGGACCCGGTGACGAGCCGGATCTGGGTGGACGCCGCCCTGGCGGCCATGGCCGCCGACGGGCCGGACGGCGCGGCGATCGACGACCTCCTCGCCGGGCACTTTCCGCTGGTCCGGGCCGGCGGGGTCACCGCCCTGCGCCGGGCTGGCCGGGCGGCGGAGGCCGTGGACCACCTCGCCGACCGGTCCGGCACGGTCCGGGCGTGCGCCCGCTGGCTGGTCCGGCAGGGCGGCGACGACCCGTACGCCGTCACCCGCGCGCTGCTGGAGGACCCGGCCCGGGTGACCCCGAACGCCGTGACCGGCTTCGCCGAGTGCGCCGGGCCCGCGGACGCGCCGCTGCTGCGCGCGCTGCTGGAGCACCCCGCCGGTGCGGTGCGAGCCGCCGCAGTGGGCGGGCTGCGGCTGATGGACGCCACCGACCACGAGCTGCTGCGGCCGCTGTTGGACGACCCGTCGCCCGCCGTGGCCCGCGAGGTCTCCCTGAGCCTGCGCTCCGAGGCCGGGCGGCTGCCCGCCGACTGGCTGCTGGCCCGCACCGCTCCCGAGCAGCCGCTCCACACCCGCCGGGCCGCGTACCGGCTGCTGTACGCGCAGGGTGGTGTGGCGTGGCTGCGGGCCGCCGTGGAGCTGCAGGCGGTCACGGACCCGGGACTGCGGCACCTCGCCGCGCAGCACATACAAGGCCTGTGGCCCACGTACGGGCCGATGCGCCTGTCGGCCGGTGACCCGGAGGTCGGCGCCCTGCTGGACCGTTGCACGGGGCTGGCCAGCGGCTACGCCATCCGATGGATGCGCTCGCAGCTCGCAATTCCCCGTGCGGAATGCGGCATGAGCGGATACTGATCTTCATGGGAAAGCAATACGAACGCATAGACGGCCGGCTGCGCGCCTTCATCGAGGAGCAGCCGGTCTTCTTCACCGCGACCGCCCCGCTCGCGGGTGACGGGCACGTCAACCTGTCACCCAAGGGCCGCGCCGGCACCCTCGTCGTCATCGACGAGCAGACCCTCGCCTACCTGGACTTCGGCGGCAGCGGCGCCGAGACCATCGCGCACGTCCGCGAGAACGGCCGGATCACCCTGATGTGGTGCGCGTTCTCCGGCCCGCCCAACATCGTGCGCATACACGGCGAGGGCGAGGCGGTCTTCCGCGACGACCCCCGCTGGGGCGAACTGATCGCCCTGTTCGGCGAGGCCGACGGGCCGTCCGCCCGCGCGGTCATCGTCGTCCACGCCCGCCGGATCGCCGATGTGTGCGGGTACGCCGTCCCCTTGATGGAGTACCAGGGCGAGCGCACCCTCCACGCGGAGTACTTCGGCCGCAAGACGGACGAGGAGTTCGCCGAGTACTGCGAGAAGAAGGACTTCATCGGGACGAGCCTCGACGGCCTGCCTGCGCTGCCTCTGCCCCTTCCGCCCCGTACCGTCTGATATGTGCTGCGTACCGCTCTCGTCACCGGCGTAACGATCGTCACCGCCCTGCTCCCGCAGGGCATTGAGAACCATCCCCCGCTGCCCGCCCGTCTCGCCGACACCGGCGGCGGAAGCCAGCTGATCACGGCCGTCGCACCCGCTCCCGGCTCCACTACCGGTCGGCTGACCTGGTGGGACCGGCGGGCGGGGCGGTGGTACGAGGCCGGGAGCGCGGACGCCCGCTTCGGGGCGAACGGACTGACCGAGGGCGCGACCCGGACCCAGGGCACGAACACCACGCCGACGGGCCTGTACGAGCTCCCGTACGCCTTCGGGATCCGGCGCGCACCGGCCGGAACGGAGTACCGCTACCGGCGGGTGACGGACCGTTCGTGGTGGTGCCAGGACAACGCGTCCGCCAGCTACAACCGCTGGGTGGAGACGCTGCCCGCGGACTGCGCGCCGGGCGAGGCCGAGCACCTGGTGACGTACGAGAAGCAGTACGCGCACGCGCTGCTCATCGCCTTCAACTACGCCGAGCCCGTACGCGGCCGGGGCGCGGGAATCTTCCTGCACGTCAACGGCAAGGGCGCGACGGCCGGTTGCGTATCCGTACCGGAGAGGGCGATGCGGGAGATCCTGCGCTGGGCGAACCCGCGCCGCCACCCCCACATCGCGATCGGCACCTGGTCCGGGGCCCTGGACGTGACCCGGTACTAGCCGGGACGCGGGTCAGCCTTCCTTCTGGGCCAGGCGCAGGAGGTGGTCGGCCAGGGCCTGGCCGCCCGCCGGGTCACGGCTGATCAGCATCAGGGTGTCGTCGCCCGCGATCGTGCCGAGGATCTCCCGGAGTTCGGCCTGGTCGATCGCGGAGGCGAGGAACTGCGCCGCACCCGGCGGGGTGCGCAGGACCACGAGGTTCGCCGAAGCCTCCGCCGAGATCAGCAGCTCCCCGGAGAGGCGCCGCATGCGCTCCTCCTTCGCGGACTCGCCGAGCGGGGCCTGCGGGGTGCGGAAACCGCCCTCGCTGGGCACCGCGTAGATCAGCTCGCCGCCGGTGTTGCGGATCTTCACCGCGCCCAGCTCGTCGAGGTCGCGGGAGAGCGTCGCCTGGGTGACGCTCAGCCCGTCGTCGGCGAGCAGCTTGGCCAGCTGGCTCTGGGAGCGGACCGGCTGCCGGTTGAGGATGTCCACGATCCGGCGGTGGCGGGCGGTGCGGGTCTGCGGGACGGCCTGCCCGCCGTACTCGTTGTCCTGCGCCTGACTCATCGTCGTCTCATTCTCCGGATCCGTCCCCGTTGGCTGCGTCGAGGATGCCGGGCAGGTCCCGGAGGAACGCGTCCGCCTCGGCCTCGGAGAGTACGTACGGAGGCATGAGCCGTACGACGTCGGGGGCGGGCGCGTTGACCAGGTAGCCGGCGTCCTGAGCCGCCTGTTGCACCCGGGGTGCGAGGGGCTCGGTCAGCACGATACCCAGGAGAAGGCCCGCGCCGCGGACGTGGGAGACCAGCGGATGGGCGGAAGACTCGATTCCGGAGCGCAGCCGCTCGCCGCGCGCCTTGACCTGGTCGAGCAGGCCTTCGGTCGCGATGGTGTCGATGACGGCGAGGCCCGCGGCGCAGGCCACCGGGTTCCCGCCGAAGGTGGTGCCGTGCTGGCCGGGCCGGAGCAGGTCCGCGGCCGGGCCGAAGGCGACGACGGCGCCGATGGGCAGACCGCCGCCCAGCCCCTTGGCGAGGGTGACCAGGTCGGGCTCGACGCCCTCGTGGGCCTGGTGCTCGAACCACTGGCCGCACCGGCCGATGCCGGTCTGCACCTCGTCGAGGACGAGGAGGGTGCCGGTGGCGCGGGTGATCTCGCGGGCGGCCGTCAGGTAGCCGGCGGGGGGCACGACGACACCGTTCTCGCCCTGGACGGGCTCGATGACGACGAGCGCGGTCTGCTCGGTGACGGCGGCGCGCAGGGCCTCCACGTCGCCGTAGGGGACGTGCGTGACGTCACCGGGCAGCGGCAGGAAGGGGTCCTGCTTCGTCGGCTGGCCGGTGAGGGCGAGGGCGCCCATGGTCCGGCCGTGGAATCCGCCGGAGGTGGCGACCATGTGGGTCCGCCCGGTCAGCCTGCCGATCTTGAAGGCGGCTTCGACCGCCTCCGCGCCGGAGTTGCAGAAGAAGACCTTGCCGGGGCGGCCGAAGAGCTGGAGCAGCCGCTCGCCGAGCGCGATGACCGGCTCGGAGGCGTAGAGGTTGGAGACGTGGCCCAGCGTCGAGATCTGGCCGGTCACGGCCGCGACGATCGCCGGGTGGGCGTGGCCGAGGGCGTTGACCGCGATGCCGCCGACGAAGTCGGTGTACTGCTTGCCGTCCGCGTCCCAGACCTGGGCGCCCTCACCGCGTACGAGGGCCAGCGCCGGGGTGCCGTAGTTGTTGGTCAGCGCGCCCTGCCAACGGGCGCTGTACCGCTGGTTGCCGGTCTCCTGATGGCCGGTCTCCTGATCGCCGGTCACTGCGCTCCCCCTTGCTGCTCGTCGGGCACGACCATCGTGCCGATTCCCTCGTCCGTGAAGATTTCCAGCAGGATCGAGTGCTGGACCCGTCCGTCGATCACGCGGGCGGTGCTGACGCCGCCCCGGACGGCGTGCAGGCAGCCCTGCATCTTGGGCACCATGCCGCTGGACAGCTCGGGCAGCAGCTTCTCCAGCTCGCTGACGGTGAGCCTGCTGATGACCTCGTCGCTGTTGGGCCAGTCCGCGTAGAGGCCCTCGACGTCGGTGAGGACCATCAGCGTTTCGGCGCCGAGCGCGGCGGCCAGCGCCGCGGCGGCCGTGTCGGCGTTCACGTTGTACACGTGGTGGTCGTCGGCGCTGCGCGCGATGGAGGAGATGACCGGGATCCGGCCGTCCGCCAGCAGTGCCTCGATCGCGCCGGTGTCGATGGCGGTGATCTCGCCGACCCGCCCGATGTCGACGACCTCGCCGTCGATCTCCGGGCTGTGCTTGGTGGCGGTGATGGTGTGGGCGTCCTCGCCGGTCAGGCCTACGGCGAGCGGCCCGTGCTGGTTGAGCAGGCCGACCAGCTCGCGCTGGACCTGGCCCGCCAGGACCATCCGTACGACGTCCATGGCCTCGGGGGTCGTGACGCGCAGGCCCGCCTTGAATTCGCTGACCAGGCCCTGCTTGTCGAGCTGGGCGTTGATCTGGGGGCCGCCGCCGTGCACCACGACGGGCTTCAGGCCCGCCTGGCGCAGGAAGACCACGTCCTGGGCGAAGGCGGCCTTGAGGTCCTGGTCGATCATGGCGTTGCCGCCGAACTTGATGACGACGACCTTGCCGTTGTGCCGGGTGAGCCAGGGCAGGGCTTCGATGAGGATCTCCGCCTTGGGGAGAGCGGTGTGCTTCCTGGCGGTGCTCATGAGCTGTAGGCGCTGTTCTCGTGGACGTACTCGGCGGTCAGGTCGTTGGCCCAGATGACGGCGGATGCGCCGCCGGTGGACAGGTCGGCGGTGATGCGGACCTCCCGGTCCTTCATGCTGACCAGGTCGCGGTCCTCGCCGACCGAGCCGTTCTTGCAGACCCAGACGCCGTTGATCGCGACGTTCAGCCGGTCCGGGTCGAAGGCCGCCTTGGTGGTGCCGATGGCGGAGAGCACCCGGCCCCAGTTCGGGTCCTCGCCGTGGATGGCGCACTTGAGCAGGTTGTTCCGGGCGATGGACCGGCCGACCTCGACCGCGTCGTCCTCGTCGGCCGCGCCGATCACCTCGATGCGGATGTCCTTGCTGGCGCCTTCGGCGTCGCCGATCAGCTGGCGGGCGAGGTCGTCGCAGACGGTGCGTACGGCCTCGGCGAACTCCTCGTACGCGGGCACCTGGCCGGAGGCGCCGGAGGCGAGCAGCAGCACCGTGTCGTTGGTGGACATGCAGCCGTCGGAGTCGACCCGGTCGAAGGTGGTGCGGGTGGCGGAGCGCAGCGCCCGGTCGAGGGCGGGGCTGTCCACGTCGGCGTCGGTGGTGAGGACGACGAGCATGGTGGCCAGGCCCGGGGCGAGCATGCCCGCGCCCTTGGCCATGCCGCCGACGGTCCAGCCTCCCTGGGAGACGGTGGCCGTCTTGTGCACGGTGTCGGTGGTCTTGATGGCGATGGCCGCGGCCTCGCCGCCGTCCGCCGACAGGGCGGCCGCGGCGGTCTCGATGCCCGGGAGCAGCTTGTCCATGGGGAGCAGGACACCGATCAGGCCGGTGGACGCGACCGCGACCTCGCCGGCGTTGAAGTCCGCTCCGAGCGTCTCGGCGACCTTCTCGGCGGTGGCGTGGGTGTCCTGGAAGCCCTTGGGGCCGGTGCAGGCGTTGGCGCCGCCGGAGTTCAGGACGACCGCGCTCACCGTGGCGCCGCGCAGGACCTGCTCGGACCAGTGCACGGGCGCGGCCTTGACGCGGTTGGAGGTGAAGACGCCCGCGGCGGAGAGCCGCGGCCCGTGGTTGACCACGAGGGCGAGGTCCGGGTTGCCGTTCTCCTTGATCCCGGCGGCGATGCCGGCCGCGGTGAATCCCTGTGCTGCCGTGACGCTCACGGTGCCACTCCGATCGTGGAAAGCCCCAGGCTCTCGTGAAGCCCGAGGGCGATGTTCATGCTCTGTACCGCGCCGCCGGCGGTGCCCTTGGTCAGGTTGTCGATGGCGCTGATGGCGATGATGCGCTGCGCGGACTCGTCGTGGGCGACCTGCAGGTGAACGGCGTTGGATCCGTGGACGGACTTGGTGGACGGCCACTGGCCCTCGGGCAGCAGCCGTACGAAGGGCTCGTCGGCGTACGCCTTCTCGTAGGCGGCGCGCAGCGATTCGGCGGTGGTGCCGGGAAGGGCCTTGGCGGAGCAGGTGGCGAGGATGCCGCGGGCCATCGGCACGAGGGTCGGCGTGAACGACACGCTGACCTCGGTGCCCGCGAGCGGGGACAGGTTCTGCACCATCTCGGGGGTGTGCCGGTGGCCGCCGCCCACTCCGTACGGGGTGACGCTGCCCATGACCTCGGCGCCGAGCAGGTGGGTCTTGAGCGCCTTGCCCGCGCCCGAGGTGCCGGTGGCGGCGACGACGACGGCCTCCGGCCCGGCGAGCCGCGCCTGGTACGCGGGGAACAGCGCGAGGGAGACGGCGGTGGGGAAGCAGCCGGGGACGGCGATCCGCTTGGCGCCCTGTAGCGCGGCGCGCCCGCCGGGCAGCTCGGGGAGCCCGTAGGGCCAGGTCCCGGCGTGCGGGGCGCCGTAGAACCGGTCCCAGTCGGCCGAGCTCTTGAGCCGGTGGTCGGCGCCCATGTCGACGACGAGGACGTCCTCGCCGAGCTGGGCGGCGACGGCGGCGGACTGGCCGTGCGGGAGCGCGAGGAACACGACGTCGTGGCCCGCGAGGACCTCGGCGTCGGTCGCCTCCAGGGTCCGCCCCGCGAGCGGCACGAGGTGCGGCTGCAGGGAGCCGAGGAGCTGTCCGGCGTTGGAGTTGCCGGTCAGCGCGCCGATCTCCACCTCGGGGTGAGAGAGGAGCAGGCGCAGGAGTTCACCGCCCGCGTATCCACTCGCTCCGGCCACCGCTACACGTACCACCATCGGACCTCCTCATCGATGGCATGACTATACGTACCGACGCACTTTTATGCAAAGCTCGGATCACCCGGCCGGCCCGGGAAATGCGGTCACGGTTCCGGGAGGCCGTGGCGGCTTCCCCGAGGCAGGCTGTTCCCATGGGGTCACATCCTCGCGCGCGCGTTCGGCAAGGGGCGTCCTCTCGAACAGGAGCGGGCCGTCACGGCTCGGTCCTGTTCACACTGGCGAAGTGCGCGCCTTTCGCGATCGCGCTGGGCGTGCTGAGCGTCGAACTCTCGCCCGCACACGAACTGGTCACCGGCCCCATGCTCACCACGACGCCGGCGCTCGCCGCGCTGACGATGGGCCCGCTGGGCACGCTGTCCGCGGCAGCCCTCGCCGCGAGTGTGAACGCGACCTCCGCGACCTACAACCACTCGTGGGGAACCCAGACCCAGCTGATCATCGGCAACTTCCTGGCGATCATCTTGGTGTCCGTGGCCAGTGTCATGCTGAGCAAAGCGGTGCGCACCCGCAGGCAGAGCGAGCTCGAGCAGGTCCGCCGGATCGCGGTGGCGGCTCAGGAGGTCGTCCTGCGGCCCGTCCCCGAGCTCCTGGGCCCGGTACGGGCGGCCAGCCTGTGCCTCGCGGCCGGGACGGGGGCGCAGATAGGCGGCGATCTGTACGAGGCCGTGCAGACGCGCTACGGCGTCCGCCTGATCGTGGGGGACGTCCGGGGGAAGGGGCTGTCGGCCATCCGCGCGGTCGCGGTGGCATTGGGCGCGTTCCGGGAGGCCGTCCACTACGAGGACGAACTGCAGGAGGTCATGAACCATTGCTCGGCCGCGCTGCGGCGGGAGGCCGCCGTACCGGGTACCTACTCCCAGGCAGAACTTCCCGAAGTCCTCATGGAGGGATTCACCACCGCGCTCATCGCCCAGGTGCCGGAAGAGCCGGTGGTGCACCTGGTCAACCGCGGCCATCCGCCCGCCCTGGTGCTGCACCAGGGCAGGGTCCGGGCCCTGACGCCCGCCTCGCCACTGCCGCCGCTCGGTCTCGAAGACCTCGTCAGCGGTCCTCCGGCCAGGCCCGAGAGCTACCCGTTCCTGCCCGGTGACCGGCTGCTGCTCTACACCGACGGCGTGATCGAGGCCCGCGATCGTGACAACGGCTTCCTCCCCCTGCCGCAGACCATGGAGCAGATACCCGCCGGCACCTCCCCACAGGAGTTCCTGGACGAACTGCACGAGGCACTGGTCCGCCACACCGAGGGCCGCCTGACGGACGACGTGGCGATGATCCTCGTCGACCGGCTCGCGTGAAGTCCCCCCGCCCCCGTTCGTCAGCCGAGCGGGTGGCGGACCCAGACGTTCGGCTCCACGTAGACCGCGTAGCCCTGTTCCGGTTCGCAGCGGACCGGGGCGAGGGCGCCCGGGACGTGGACCGGGCCGGGCGTGTCGAAGGGCAGTCCCGTCCAGTCGCGCCACTGCGCGAGCGAGCCGGTGATCGTCATCGAGAGCGGGGCCACCGAGTCGATGACGCCGCCCGCGCGGACGTGGACGCGCAGCCAGGGGTCGTGGGGGAGCCCGTCTTCGCGGGTCCGGTACGCGTACTCGTGGATCGAGGTGTCCGGCTCGGCCGGTTTTCCGCTGGGGCGGACGGGGGCCACCGCCTCCGCGAAGCCTCGGGCACGCGCGTTCTCCCGCATCGCGGCCAGCATCATGCCGGACAGCCCCTCGCCCTGCCGGCCGGTGGCGATGCTGATCTCGATCGCGCTCACGGTGTCGGGTTCGACGCCACGTCGGCGGTCGGAGAAGGCCCACATCAGGATCCGGTCCCAGCCCTGCGCGGGCAGCACCCCGTCGCGGCCCGGTGCGTGCTGCGCGAAGGGCAGGCTGAAGCCGCGGGCGACCACCGCGTCGCCGTCCGTGGCTATCAGGACGTACTCCGGGAACTCGGCCACCATCCGCGGGTACAGCAGCCAGGCCAGTGAGTCGTGCTGGGCGAACTCGGGCCAGGAGTCCTTCATGTCCCAGAGCCGTGCCGCCAGTTCGGGCCGCTCCGCGATGGTGCTGATCATGATTCCGGTCATCGTCGCAGGTTAGGGAGGTGCCGTGGGGGGGTGCAATCGATTTACACGGGCGCCTGGAGGGAGAGGTGCCAGCGCCCCGACCAGCCCGTCAGGGTCATCGTGGACAGCGGCCGCACGTCCACGTTCCAGTAGGTCAGCGGTGGCGCCTTCAGCGCGTAGACGAGGGCCGCCCGGACCACGGAGGGCTCCGCCACCGCCACGATCCGGCCCCCGTCATCGGCCGGCCTGGTGTCCAGCCAGCCGCCGATCCGGGCGATGAAGGCGAGCAGCGACTCCCCGCCGTGCGGGGCGGCCCGCGGGTCGGTCAGCCAGAGGTCCACCGCCCCCGGTTCGTGCGCGGTCACTTCGGCGAGGGTCAGCCCCCGCCAGCGGCCCATGTCGCACTCGCGGAGCGCGGGCTGCGCGAGGGGCGCGAACCCCAGGGCCTCGCCGGTGGCCCGGCTGCGCGGGGTCGGCGAGCAGTAGCGCAGCTCGGCCGCGCCCAGCGGCACGAGCCCGTGGGCGGCGTACTCCAGCGACCGGCGGCCCGGGCCGTCCAGCGGCCGGTCGTCGTCGAAGCGCTCGGCGAGCAGCGAGGAACTGCGGGCTGCCGCGACGAGCGAAACCCGAACGTGCATGCGGTGATGGTGAGCCGCGCGGCGCACGGGGTCAAGCGTCTGAGCCGAGGCCTTGCGCCGGTCCGTGCGTCGACCCGTCCGCCGGCCTGCCCTTCAGCCGCCGGACCGCCTCCACCAGTTCGCCGGGGCCGGAGACCCCGGCGAAGCTGAGCCGTACGTACGGACCCGGCGGTTCCGCGCAGAAGTACGGGCGGCCGGGCGCGACCGCGACCCCGGCGCGCAGGGCCGCCGCCGTGAAGCCGGCGTCGTCCTCCCCGCCGGCCGGGCGTACCCACAACTGGTAGCCGCCCGAAGGCAGGTGCGGCAGTTCCAGCCCGGGCAGCTCCCGCCGCAGGGCCCCCGCGAGCACGTCCCGCCGGTGGCGCAGCTCGGCGGCCACGGTCCGCAGGTGGCGCGGCCAGGCGGGTGCGCCGACCAGCTCCAGGGCGGCTTCCTGAAGCGGCCGGGGTACGAAGAAGCTGTCCACGACCTGGATGGCGCGCAGCCGGTCCACGACCGGCCCCCGGGCCGCGAGGGCGCCCACCCGCAGGCTGGGCGAGGTGGCCTTGGTCAGGGACCGGACGTGCACCACCACCCCGTCCGCGTCCTCGGCGGCCAGTGTCGCGGGCAGCGGCCCGGCGTCCTCGTGGGCCAGGGCGCGCGCGTAGTCGTCCTCGACGACGAAGGCCCCGGCGGCCCGGGCGATCCGCAGCACCTCGCCCCGCCGCCCGGAGGCCAGCACCGTCCCGGTCGGGTTCTGGAACAGCGGCTGGCATACGAAGACCCGCGCCCCGGTCGCTTCGAAGGCGGCGGCGAGCAGCTCGGGCCGGACCCCGTCGGTGTCGACCGGAACCGGCACGGGCCGGCATCCGGAGGCGCGGGCGATGGCCAGCAGCCCGGGGTAGGTCGGGGACTCCACCAGGATCGGCGCCCCGGGCGGGGCGAGCGCCCGCAGGGCGGTGGACAGCGCGCTCTGCCCGCCCGCGGTGACCAGCACGTCGGCGGCGACGACCGATCCGCCGATCTCCCGGGCGAACCAGTCGCGCAGCTCGGGCAGCCCCTCGACGGGCGGCCGCCCCCACGCCCCGGGCCGCCGCCCGGCCCGGGCCAGCGCGGCCGCCATGGCCCGCTCGGGCTGGAGGGAGGGGTGCAGGTAGCCGCTGTTGAGCTCGATCACCCCGGGCGGCGGCGCGGCCAGCGTGGTCAGCACCCCGCTGGCGTCCACGGAACGCGGGACGACCTCCCCGGCCCCTTCCACGCTGAGGGCGACCTCCTGCCACGAGGTGTCCCCGGGCGCGGGGGCGGACGTACGCGGCCGGGCGCGGAAGACCCCGGCGCCGGGCCGGGTGACGACCAGGCCCTCGGCGGCGAGCTGGGCGAGGGCCCGGGAGACGGTGACGGGACTGACCCGGTAGTGCTCGACCAGGGCACGGCTCGACGGGAGCTTTCCACCTACTGAGTAGCGGTTGAGCTCGGACCGCAGAGAATCGGCCAGTTCCGCCACACTGCTACGCTCGTACATGACAGCACAGAATAGCGCTACCGCTCCGGTGACGATAGCGGTCGAGAGTGCCGAGGCCCATCAGCGTGAGAGCCACGCGCCCGGAGGCCGCGCGTCCGGCCGGCGCGGCACCGTCCTCGCCCTGCTCGGCGTGATCGCCTTCTCCCTGACCTTCCCCTCCACCGCCTGGGGCCTGGAGAGCTTCGGACCCTGGTCGCTGGTCGCCCTGCGCAGCGCCCTCGCGGCCGTCATCGCCGGAGCCTTCCTGCTGGCATGCCGGGTCCCGGTGCCCGCGCGCGAGCACTGGGCGGGGCTGGCCGTCGTCGCGGCCGGGGTGGTCGTCGGCTTCCCCCTGCTCACCACCCTCGCGCTGACGACCTCCACGACCTCGCACGCCGCCGTGGTGGTCGGACTGCTGCCGCTGACCACGGCCGCCCTGTCCGCGCTGCGCACCGGCGCCCGGCCCTCGCGCCGGTTCTGGGCCGCCGCCCTGGCCGGGGCCGCCGTGGTCATCGGCTTCACCGTGGCGCAGAGCGGCGGTTCGCTCTCGGCCGGCGACGCCTACCTGTTCGCCGCGCTGCTGGTGTGCGCCGCCGGGTACACCGAGGGCGGGCGCCTCGCCCGTACGCTGCCCGGCTGGCAGGTGGTCGGCTGGGCGCTGGTGCTGTGCCTGCCCCTCAGCCTCGCCGGCTCCGCGCTGGGGCTCGCGTACGAGCCGGTGCACCTGACCGGCCACGGGGTGGCCGGCCTGGTGTGGGCGGCGGCCGGCTCCACCTTCCTCGGCCTGTACGTCTGGTACCGGGGCATGGCCGAGATCGGCGCGCCGCGGGCCAGCCAGCTCCAGCTCGCCCAGCCGCTGCTGACCCTGGTCTGGTCGGTGGCGCTCCTCGGCGAGCGGCTGTCGCCCGCCGCTCCGGTGGCCGCCTGCGCGGTCCTCGTCTGCATCGCCGTGACCCAACGGGTCAAATAGGGCAGGAACGACCTAAACTGCTAGCACCGGATCGGACCGCCACCGAGGAGGTCAGTTATGCGCGCGACCGAGGGCGACCAGCTGGTGCAGCACGGCAGGATCGTCGGACAGCACGACAAGGTGGGCGAGATCACCCAGGTCCTGGGCGAAAACGGAACTCCCCCGTACCGGGTCCGCTTCCAGGACGGTCATGAGGCCCTGATGGCTCCCGGACCCGACTGCACGGTCCGCCACCCAGCAGAGTCCGAACACTGAATCAGCGCGGGGGCACCGCCGAACCGTAGTGGTCGGCGACCACCCGGGCCATGGCTCCGTTGGGGTCCGCGGCCACCTGCTTCGCCGAGAAGTAGGCGTGGCCGCGGACCTCCGGGTATCCGCGGGCGAACCGGACGTGCTTCGACAGCTCCGCCGGGTCGCGCCAGGCCACGGTGGGGCTGTCCGCGTCGCAGCGGTACAGCGCCTCCCCCACGTACAGCTGCACCTTCGTGCCCGCGACGGTCCGCGCCCACCAGGGGACGATGTCGGCGTAGTCGGCGGTCGGGTGCCCGATCTGCCAGTAGGCCTGCGGCACGACGTAGTCGATCCAGCCCTCGGTGACCCACTTGCGGGTGTCCGCGTACAGGTCGTCGTAGGTGCCGAGGCCCGCCCGCGTGGCCGAACCGCGCGGGTCGCGGTCGGAGTTGCGCCATACCGCGAAGGGGCTGGCGCCGAACCGGACCGCGGGCCGCAGCGCCCGCAGCCGCGCGGACATCTCGCTGACCAGGGTGTCGGTGTTGTGGCGGCGCCAGTCGGCGCGGGAGGGGAAGGCCGCCCCGTGTTCCTCGTAGGCCTCGTCGTCGTCGAAGTCCTCGCCCTCGACCGGGTAGGGGTAGAAGTAGTCGTCCCAGTGCACCCCGTCCACCGGGTAGCGGGTGACGGCGTCGAGCATGGCCTCCTGGACGAAGTGCCGCACCTCGGGCATGCCGGGGTTGTAGAAGAGCTTCCCGCCGTACTCGACGGTCCAGTCGGGATTGAGCCTGGCCGGGTGCTCGGGTGCCAGCAGGTCGAGGTCGGTGTGGTTGGCCACCCGGTACGGGTTGAACCAGGCGTGCAGCTCCAGTCCGCGGGCGTGCGCCTCGGTGACGGCCGTGCCCAGCGGGTCCCAGCCCGGATCCACCCCCTGCTCGCCCGTCAGCCACTGCGACCACGGCTCCAGCCGGGAGGGCCACAGCGCGTCGGCCGCCGGCCGGACCTGGAGGATCACCGCGTTCAGCCGGCGCTTCACGGCCGTGTCCAGGAGGCCGAGCAGCTCCGCCCGCTGCTCCCGGGCCGTGAGCCCGCTCTCGGAGGGCCAGTCCACGTTCGCCACGGAGGCGATCCACATCCCCCGGAACTCCGCGGCCGCCGCCGTGCGGGCCCGCGCGGGCGCCGCCGCCGTCGCGAGCCCCGCCCCGCCCGATACCGCCGAGGCCAGCGCCCCTGCGGCCCCCGCCAGCAGCCCCCGCCGCCCGATGTACGTCATGTGACGACTCCGTTCCGTTCCGTGACATCGCTCCGTGTCCGCCCAGCATGCCCGCCCCGGCCCGCCACCGCGGGCAAGGTCGGGGGTAACGTCGGGGGGCGTGGCGGGCGCCGGAACGCAGTTACCACTGCCAGGCCCGGGGGACCCGCGATGGATGAGCAGCGAAAGGCACGAAGTGACGGACCTCTCTACCCTCCCGACCGACATCACACGGGTCGGCGTAGTGGGCTGCGGCCAGATGGGCGCGGGCATCGCGGAGGTGTGCGCCCGCAGCGGTCTTGAGGTAAAGGTCGCCGAGACCACCGGCGAGGCCCTGGAGATCGGGCGCACCCGGCTGCACAGCTCCCTGACGAAGGCCGCCGAACGCGGCAAGATCAGCGAGGAGGAGCGGGACGCCACCCTGGCCCGCCTCACCTTCACCACCGACCTCGGCGAGTTCGCCGACCGCGACCTCGTCATCGAGGCCGTCGTCGAGAACGAGCAGGTCAAGACGGAGATCTTCCAGGTCCTCGACCAGGTGATCACCCGCCCGGACGCGATCCTCGCCTCCAACACCTCCTCGATCCCGCTGGTCAAGCTGGCCGTCGCGACCTCGCGGCCCGACCAGGTCATCGGCATCCACTTCTTCAACCCGGCCCCGGTCCAGAAGCTCGTCGAGCTGATCCCGGCGCTGACGACGGGCGAGGAGACCGTCAAGCGGGCCGAGGCCCTGGTGCGGGACGTGCTGGGCAAGCACGCGGTCCGCGCCCAGGACCGTTCCGGCTTCGTCGTCAACGCGCTCCTCGTCCCGTACCTGCTGTCCGCGATCCGGATGTTCGAGTCCGGCATCGCGAGCCGCGAGGACATCGACAACGGCATGGAACTGGGCTGCGCCCACCCGATGGGCCCGCTCAAGCTGTCCGACCTGATCGGCCTGGACACCATCGCCTCGATCGCCGACTCGATGTACGCGGAGTACAAGGAGCCTCTGTACGCCGCTCCCCCGCTGCTCCAGCGGATGGTCGACGCGGGCCGCCTGGGCCGCAAGTCGGGCGCGGGCTTCTACCCGTACGGCTGAGTACTACGGCCTGCCCAGCCTGAGGTGGTGCAGGAGCAGCAGCCCGGCCGCCATGTTGGCGGCCGGGATCTCCCCGCGCGCGATCATGTCCGGCACCAGTTTCAGCGGGACCCATTCGCGGCGTGAGGACTCGAAGTCGTCCTCGGGATGACCGGTGTACGTGGCCCCGTCCGCCCAGTAGAGGTGGTGGCGGGCGTCGGTCAGCCCGTTGGACGGCTCGACGGTCATCAGGTGGTGGAGCGGGCCGGGACGCCAGCCCGACTCCTCCTCCATCTCCCGCGCGGCCGCGGTCAGCGCGGACTCCCCGTCCTCGACCACCCCGGCGGGCAGCTCCCACCCCCAGCTGTCGGTGATGAAGCGGTGCCGCCACAGCAGCAGCACCTCGTTGGCCTCGTTGACGGCCGTGGCGACGGCGACCGGGCGCAGCCGGATCACGAAGTGGTCCAGGTGCCGGCCGTCGGGGAGTTCCACATCGGCGAGATTCACGTCGAACCAGCGGTTCTTGTACACAGTCTGCTCACTCAGGTTCGTCCACTGCACGGCTGTGCCACCTTCCGTTCGAATTGGTGGCAACATGGCAGCAGTTCGCGCCGTCACAGGGGAACGCGCAGCGCCCCGTCGATGAGCTGTGCCGTCTCCTCCGCGCCCGAACAACCGCTGGTCAGCAGCTGTTCGCGGACCGCCCGCAACCGGTCGCGCAGTCGCAGCGACTCCATCCCCTTGGCCCGCTCGGCCATTTCGGCCGCGGCCGCCACCGCCCGGTCCGCCTCTCCCTGGCGCAGCTGGATCTCGCACAGCATCGCCAGCCGGTGCACCCGGCCGCGGTCGTGCGCCGGGGTTCCGACGGCGGCGGTCGCCTGCTCGTGCGCGGCGGCGAGGTCCCCCAGCCCGAGCAGCGCCTCGGCGACCTGGACGTTGACGAGCCCCGGCTGTACGTAGCCGGTCTCGTCCGGTTCGGTGCCCGGCCTGATCCGCTCGGCCGCCGCCTCCGCATTCCGGATGCAGGCCAACGCGGCCCGGGTGTCGCCGAGTTGGGCGTACGCCTTGGCCTGCATGGCGTACAGGTCGGCAGCCAGCGCCGGGGTGGTGTGCCGACCGGCGGCACGCAGCGCGGCCTCGGCGAAGGCCACGGCCTGACGGTACTCGCGCAGGTGCAGGGACTGGTTGACGATCAGCGCGATGACGTACGCCCCGAGGCCGCGGTCCCCGCTCGCCTTGGCCAGGCGCAGGGCCTGGTGGAAGTAGCGCTGGGCGAGCCCGTGGGCGTCCGAGTCGTACGCGCAGATCCCCGCCACCGCCACGAGGGACCCGGTGGCCCGGTGCAGCCGCCGGCCGAGCGCATCGGGGTAGCTGCCGCGCAGCATGGGCGCGGTCTCGCTGCCGAGGAAGCGGACGATGCGGTCCCGGGTGGCCACCCCGCCGGCCCGCCGGTACATCAGCTCGTAGTGCGCGCGGGCGGCCCGCAGGATCTCGATGTGCTCGGGCCCGATCCGGTCCGGGCCCTCGCGGGAGACGTCGGCGTCCTCGGGCGGGTTCTCCCATTCCCAGACGGGTATGACGGCGGGCGTTCCGGTGACCGCCTCGGCGGTGAGCAGCTGGGGCCGGGCCTGCCCGTCGGAACGCCACAGGGCCGCCGCCCGGTCGACGAAGCCGCTGAGCGGGGAGGCGGTCGCGGAGGCGGCCTGACCGGGCACGCCGAGCCCGATGTCGTCCAGCCCGACGGGCCGCCTCAGCCGGCCGCCGAGCACCTCGCAGATCAGGTCGGGGACCTGGCCTCGGGGCCGCTGGCCCTTCAACCACCGGGCGACGGCGGTGTGTTCGTAGCGCAGGGCGAGTCCGCGGCTGCGGCCTGCCTGGTTCACGTACGCGGCGAGTCCGGCGTGGGACATTCCCGCCTCGGCGAGGAGGGCATCGAGCAGGACATTGGGCTGCATGGGCCGCTCCAAGGGCTCGTCGTTCTCAGGCTAGTGGGTGCGCGGTTCACACGGGGTGTGAACCGTGTACGCGCATAAATGCGATACGCACCCTGCCGCAGACGGGCCGTTCGGCGGTTCACTTAAGGGCCTCGCCAAGAGGCAGCTCGGGTCGTCGGCTCCCCCTCGTACAGTGCGACGACCCGTCACCGCGCCGCCCGTCCTGCTGTCTGCCCGACACTCCACGGCAGGCGGGCGGCGTCCCGGTTCCGCCGGCGCCCGGTTGGTCGCCGGGCCCCGGCGGAACCGGCACCACCCCACCGGCGCTCGAGGTCGGTCACCCGAACGGATGAGGGGCGCATCCGGTGGTCCGGATGCGCCCCTCGACAGGCCTCGCAGTGGGCGCTACGCGCCCCGGAGCACCGCCCCGGTCCGCTCGCCGGCCAGGGCCACGGCCGCGTCACGGGCCGCCGTGGACTCCTCCGCCGTCAGCGTGCGGTCCGCCGCACGGAAGCGCAGCGCGTACGCCAGGGACTTCTTGCCCTCACCGACCTGCTCACCGGTGAACACGTCGAACAGCCGCAGAGATTCGAGGAGTTCACCCGCGCCCTTGCGCAGGGCGGCCTCGACGGAAGCCGCCGGAACCGACGCGTCCACGATCAGCGCGACGTCCTGGGTCGCCACCGGGAAGGAGGAGATCCGGGGCGCCTGGAGGGCGTCGCCACCGGCCGCGGCGAGGCGGTCCAGGTCGAGTTCCATCGCGCTGGTGCGGGCCGGCAGGCCCATCGCCTTGACGACGCGCGGGTGCAGCTCACCGGCGTGGCCGATGACCGTCTCCACCCCGTTCAGGGTGACGACCAGCTCGGCGCAGCGGCCCGGGTGCCAGGGACCGTACTGGCCCTGGCGGACGACGAGCTCGGCGCCGGCCAGGCCGGCCAGCGAGCGCGCGGCCTGGACCGCGTCCGCCCAGTCGGCCGGGCGGCCCTTGCCCCACCAGCCGGCCTGCTCGCGCGCGCCGGCCAGCACGACCGCGGCGTACCGCGGCTGCGCGGGCAGGGCCGCGTTCAGGGTGGCGATCTCCTCGTCCGTGGGACGCCGGTCGACGGGCAGCCGTACGGCGACACCCGGCTGCGCGGCGGCCCGGAAGACCGAACCGGTCTCGAAGAGCGCGAGGTCGTGGCTGCCCCGGCTGTCGTTGCGGCGCAGCGCGCCCAGCAGACCCGGCAGCAGCGTGGTGCGCAGCGCCGGCTCCTCGTCGGAGATCGGGTTGACCAGCTTGACGACCTGGCGGGCGGCGTCGTGCGCCGGCAGCTGGAGCTGGTCGAAGACGCCCTCACCGATGAACGGGTAGCTCAGCGCCTCGACGTAGCCCGCGCCGGCCAGCGCGCGGCCGACCTGGCGGTGCAGCTGCTGCCGCGCGGTCAGACCGCGGCCGGAGGGCACCTGCGGAAGGGTCGACGGGAGGTTCCCGTAGCCCTCCAGCCGGATGACCTCTTCGGCGAGGTCGTTGGGCTCGGCGAGGTCGGGCCGCCACGAGGGGACGGTGATGACGAGCTCGTCCTGGCCGTAGACGTCGCAGCCGATCTCCTGGAGACGGCGTACGACGGTCTCGCGGCCGTAGTCCATGCCCGCGACCCGGTCCGGGTGGTCCGCGCTCATCGCGATGGTGCGCGGGGCGCCCGGGGCGAGGAACTCGGTCACGCCGGCCTCGGCGGTGCCGCCCGCGAGGAGCACGAGCAGGTCGACGGTCCGCTGCGCGGCCGCAGCGGCGGCGAGCGGGTCGACGCCCCGCTCGAAGCGCTTGGAGGCCTCCGAGGAGAGCTTCAGACGGCGGGCGGTGCGCGAGATCGACACGGAGTCGAAGTGCGCGGCCTCGATGACGACGTCCGTGGTCCCGGTGACGGCGCCCGTCTCGGGGTCGGTCACGGAGTCGGCGATCTCGGTGTTGGCGCCGCCCATGACACCGGCGAGGCCGATCGGCCCGCTGTTGTCGGTGATCACCAGGTCCTCGGCGTCGAGCGTGCGCTTGACCCCGTCGAGGGTGGTGAACTTCTCGCCCTGCTCGGCACGGCGGACACCGATGGTGCCCTCGATGCTGGAGCGGTCGTAGGCGTGCAGCGGCTGGCCGAGCTCCAGCATCACGTAGTTGGTGATGTCCACGGCGAGCGAGATCGGGCGCATGCCGGCCTTCTGGAGGCGGCGGGTGAGCCAGATCGGGGAGCGCGCGTCGGGGTCGAGGCCGGTCACCGTGCGGGCGGTGAAGCGGTCGCAGCCGGCCGGGTCGTCGACCTTGACCGGGTAGCCGTACGAGTTCGGCGCGGGCACGTCGAGCAGCGCCGGGTCGCGCAGCGGCAGGCCGTACGCGGTCGCCGCCTCGCGGGCGACACCGCGCATGGACATGCAGTAGCCGCGGTCCGGGGTGATGTCGATGTCGAGGACCTCGTCGACGAGCTGGAGCAGCTCGATCGCGTCGGTGCCGACCTCGTGCTCGGGCGGCAGCACGATGATGCCGTGCGTGCCGTCGTCGCCCATGCCCAGCTCGTCGCCGGAGCAGATCATGCCGTGCGAGGTGCGGCCGTACGTCTTGCGCGAGGCGATCGCGAAGTCGCCGGGCAGGACCGCGCCGGGCAGGACCACGACGACCTTGTCGCCGACGGAGAAGTTCCGGGCGCCGCAGACGATCTCCTGCGGCTCGCCGGTGCCGTTGGCCTGGCCGACGTCGACCGTGCAGAAGCGGATCGGCTTGCGGAAGCCCTCCAGCTCCTCGATGGTCAGCACCTGACCGACGACGAGCGGGCCCTTCAGGCCGCCGCCGAGCTGCTCGACGGTCTCGACCTCGAGGCCGGCGTCGACGAGCTTGTGGGCCACGTCACGGCCGGTCTCACCCGCGGGGAGGTCGACGTACTCCCGCAGCCAGGAAAGCGGGACGCGCATCAGATCTCACTCCCGAACGGCCGGGTGAAGCGAACGTCACCCTCGACCATGTCTCGCATGTCTTCTACGTTGTGACGGAACATCAGCATCCGCTCGATGCCGAACCCGAAGGCGAACCCGCTGTACTTCTCCGGGTCCACACCGCAGGCGATGAGCACCTTGGGGTTGACCATGCCGCAGCCGCCGAGCTCGATCCAGCCCTCGCTGGAGCAGGTACGGCACGGGCGGTCGGGGTTGCCCACCGACTCGCCGCGGCACACGTAGCACTGCATGTCCATCTCGGCGGACGGCTCGGTGAAGGGGAAGAAGTGCGGGCGCAGGCGCGTGGTGGTGCCCTCGCCGAACAGCTCCTGGACCATGTGGTCCATGGTGCCCTTGAGGTCGGCCATGGTCAGGCCCTCGTCCACGGCGAGCAGCTCGACCTGGTGGAAGACCGGGGTGTGCGTCGCGTCGAGCTCGTCGGTGCGGTACACCCGGCCCGGGCACACGATGTAGACGGGGGGCTTGCGCTCCAGCAGCGAGCGCGCCTGCACCGGGGAGGTGTGGGTGCGCAGCACGACGCCGGACTCGTCGCCCTCGGTGCCTTCCGGCCCCTGGACGAAGAAGGTGTCCTGCATCTGGCGCGCCGGGTGGTCGGGCGTGAAGTTGAGGGCGTCGAAGTTGAACCACTCCGCCTCGACCTCGGGCCCCTCGGCGACCTCGTACCCCATGGCCACGAAGATGTCCGCGATGCGGTCCATCAGCGTGGTCAGGGGGTGCCGGGCGCCGGCGGGAACGCGGTCGTAGGGCAGCGTGACGTCCACGGCCTCCTCGACCAGCACCCGCTCGTCGCGCTCGGCTTCGAGCTCGACCGTGCGGGCCCCGAAGGCCTTGTTCACGGCCCCGCGGGCCTGGCCCACGCGCTTGCCCGCCTCGGCCTTGGCCTGGGGGGGCAGGGCGCCGATCTCGCGGTTGGCGAGCGCCAGGGGCGAGCGGTCGCCCATGTGCGCGGTCTTCGCCTCACGCAGCGCGTCGAGGTCGCCGGCGGACGCGAAGGCGGCGAGCGCCTCGTCCCGCATGCGCTCGATCTCTTCCGGTTTCAGTGCCTCGACCTCGACAGGGTCGTACGACTTGTTCGGTGCCGACATCTCTTCCCGTACTTCCGATGGCTGGCTGGTGGATCCCCGCGCGGTGCGCTCGACCGACACGCTCGCCACGAGGACACAAAGGTGCCAAAGGACGAGTCTAAAGGCCGCTGGGGGTGAAGGAGGCCCGTGGGCCGCCTGGCGAGACGCTCCGCAGTGCTACTGCGTGAGGTACGCCGGGGCGCTCACGGGCAGGATAAATCGGAATTCGGCGCCGCCACCGGGGCCGCGGCCGACCGTGATGGTGCCGCCGTGCGCCTCCACGATGCCCTTGACGATGTAAAGGCCCAGGCCGGTGCCGCCGCGCTTGCTCCCCCGCCAGAAGCGGGTGAAGACGCGGCCCATCGACTCCTCGGGGATCCCGGGGCCTTCGTCGGTCACGGTGACGGCGGTTCCCTTCTCATGCGGCGACAGGTCGATGGTGACCGTTCCCTCGCCGTGGCGCACCGCATTTTCGAGGAGGTTGCCGAGGATCTGGTCGATCTTGTCCGGATCGGCCCACAGGTCGGGGAGCGGGCGGCTCACCCGTACGAGGAACCGCTCGGGGGCCTGGCCGTTCGCGGTGAGCGCCTGGACGTGGCGGCCGACGGCGGTGGCGATGTCGACCGGCTGGCGGCGCACCTCCAGGCGGCCGGAGTCGATGCGGGAGATGTCGAGGAGCTCGGCGATGAGGCGGGTGACGCGGTTGGCGTCGGCGTCGACGGTCTCCAGCATCAGCCGCTTCTGGTCGTCGGTGAACCGCTCCCACTTGGCGAGCAGGGTCGCGGTGAACCCCTTGACGGAGGTGAGCGGGGAGCGCAGCTCGTGGGCGACGGTGGCGATCAGCTCGGCGTGGCTGCGCTCGGTGCGGCGGCGGGCCTCGGTGCCGCGCAGGGTGACGACGAGGCGGCGCAGCGGGCCCGTGGGGTGGGTGCGGACGTACCGGGCGGAGACCAGCACCTCGCGCCCGCCGGGGAGCAGGAGGTTGCGCTCGGGCTGGCCGCGGCGGGTGGCGAGGCCGCCGTACGGATCGGTCAGCGCCCACCAGCGGCGGCCTTCGAGGTCCTCCAGCGGCAGCGCCCGGCCGATGGGCGCGCCGAGGGCCTGCCGGGGGTCGGTGGCGGTCATCCGGGCGGCGGCCCGGTTGAAGCAGATGACCCGCCCGGTGGCGTCGGCGACGACGAGCCCGTCGGGCAGCTCGTCGGGATCGATCCCGAACCCCTCGCCCGCGTACGCCGGGGCGGCCGTGGCGCCTTCGGACTGCGGGAACACACCGGTGCGGACCTTGGGGGCGTGGCCCCGCCCGCCCGACACCGCCTGCGGCGGTACCGCGGGCAGTCCGTCGCGCGCGTCCGCGTGGGGCGGGGCGGCGGGCTGCGTGGCCGCGGAGCCCTGCCCGTGCGCCCGGGCCTGCGGGAACCACGCCTCGGCCGCGTCAGCGGCCCCCGCGGCGCCGGGTGAGCTGTTCGTACCGACGGTCATGTCCCCGTACCCCACATCTCCGAGTAGCGCAGTGGGCCCCCCGGGCCGCCACATTACTAGCTGGGGGTCACGGAGCGGCACCCTCCGGGCGCCCGCTGTGCACGCGCGGAGGCATAGAGGCACACGGCGGCCGCCGTCGCGAGGTTCAGGCTCTCGGCCTTGCCGTGGATCGGGACCCGTACGACGGCGTCCGCGAGGGCCCGGGTCTCCTCCGGCAGACCCCACGCCTCGTTGCCGAAGACCCAGGCCGAGGGGGTTCCCATGGTGCCCGCGTCCAGCTCGGCGTCGAGGTCGTCCTCGCCCGCCCCGTCGGCCGCGAGGATCCGTACGCCCGCCGCCCGCAGGCCCTCGACGGCCTTCTCCACGGGGACGCCGACCGCCACGGGGAGGTGGAAGAGGGAGCCGACGGAGGCGCGTACGGACTTGGGGTTGTAGGGGTCCACGGAGGCGTCGGTCAGTACCACCGCGTCTGCGCCGGCGGCGTCCGCGCAGCGCAGCACCGTGCCGGCGTTGCCCGGGTCACGGACGTGCGCGAGGACGGCGACGAGCTTCGGCCGGGCCGCCAGGATGTCCTCGAAGGGCGAGTCCAGGAAGTGGCAGACGCCGACGAGGCCCTGCGGGGTGACGGTCTGCGACACCTCGGCGAGCACCTCGTCGGAGGCGTAGTGCACGCGGGCGCCCGCGCTCAGGGCCGCGTCGACGATCTCGGAGTGGCGCTCGGCGGCCTCGACGGTCGCGAACAGCTCGATCAGGGTCGACGCACCCTCCGGGCCGCGGTGCAGGGCGGCCTCGCGGACCGCCTGCGGGCCCTCGGCGATGAACCGGCGCTCCTTGGTGCGGAAGTTCCGCCGCGCCAGTCGCCTGGCGGCGGCCACCCGCGGGGATCGGGGGGAGATCAGCTCGGCGGGGGTGCGCATCGTCTCAGGGTTCTCTCTCGCGCGGGGCGCGGGGTCGCGGGGGGGGTGTGCCCCTCCGGTGCGGGGCGAACGCACACGGACCCGCAGGCAATCGCCTGCGGGTCCGTGGGTGCCGACTGCTTCACGCGGCCGGCAAAGCCTTACGCAGCAGCCTTGGGGGCGTTGACGTCGGCCGGGAGGGCCTTCTGCGCGACCTCGACCAGCGCGGCGAACGCGTTGGCGTCGTTGACGGCCAGCTCGGCGAGGATCTTGCGGTCCACCTCGATGTTGGCGGCCTTCAGACCCTGGATGAGGCGGTTGTACGTCATGCCGTTCTGGCGGGCAGCGGCGTTGATGCGCTGGATCCACAGCTGACGGAAGTCGCCCTTGCGCTTCTTGCGGTCGTTGAAGTTGTAGACCAGCGAGTGGGTGACCTGCTCCTTGGCCTTGCGGTACAGGCGCGAACGCTGACCGCGGTAGCCGGAGGCCGCCTCGAGGATTGCCCGGCGCTTCTTGTGGGCGTTTACTGCCCGCTTGACGCGTGCCACTTTTTAACTCCTTGTAGCGGGGCCGTGGGTGTCTTCACACGGCCCGAATTCGATGGGGTCCCGGTCTTGACGTCACCGCTCCCGGCAGGGGAGCGGAGGACGTCACTTGCCGAGAAGCTTCTTGATCTTCGCGGCGTCGCCGGGGGCCATCTCCGCGGTGCCGGTCAGGCGGCGGGTGACACGGGACGACTTGTGCTCGAGCAGGTGGCGCTTGCCGGCGCGCTCACGGAGCACCTTGCCGGAGCCGGTGATCTTGAAGCGCTTCTTGGAACCGCTGTGCGTCTTGTTCTTCGGCATAGCGCCGTTATCTCCTCGTCGGTGGCGCTCCCACCGGTCCGGTACCGGACCGGTTCGTGGGAGCGTCATGTTGTATCGGTGATCCGAGACGGGCTGCCCCGGAATCAGGCCTCGGTGTTCGGCTCCTGGGCGGGCGCCTCGTCGGCGACAGCCTCGGTGGCCTCGACCTCGGTGACTGCATCCTCGGCGGTCTCCTCGGAAGGAGCCTCGTCGGAAGGAGCCTCGTCGCCGGTGAGGGCGACACCCTGGCGCTCGGCCTTGCGGGCGGCCTGCGCCTCGCGGGCTTCGGCCATCGCCTCGGTCTTCTTCTTGTGCGGACCGAGGACCATGATCATGTTTCGGCCGTCCTGCTTCGGGTTCGACTCGATGAACCCGAGGTCCTCGACGTCCGAAGCGAGACGCTGCAGCAGTCGGTAGCCGAGTTCCGGCCGGGACTGCTCGCGACCACGGAACATGATCGTGATCTTGACCTTGTCGCCCTGCTTGAGGAACCGAACGACGTGACCCTTCTTGGTGTCATAGTCGTGCGGGTCGATCTTCGGCCGGAGCTTCATTTCCTTGATGACCGTGTGCGCCTGGTTCTTGCGCGCCTCACGGGCCTTCATGGCCGACTCGTACTTGAACTTGCCGTAGTCCATGAGCTTGCAGACCGGCGGGCGTGCGGACGCCGCGACCTCGACCAGGTCGAGGTCGTACTCCTGCGCGAGCTCAAGCGCCTTGGCAAGCGGCACGATGCCGACCTGCTCGCCGCTGGGACCGACAAGCCGTACCTCGGGAACGCGAATCCGGTCGTTGATGCGGGGCTCGGTGCTGATGGATCCTCCTCGGTAGCACCAGACGGCTGCCTGGCAGACAGCCGCTGACGTGTATTTCCGTCAGACCGACCGCAGCGGGGAGAATGAAAAAAGCCCCGCCGGGCACAGGCAGGGGCTCCAAAACGACCGGAGCACCGCCACGTGCGAACCGTGGGGCGCAGACTCGGGCAGCTTTCCATCGTCCGTACGGAACGATGGATGCCGCCTGACCGGTGACCCGCCTCCCGTGAGGGTGGTCGGGTGGGAGATCGGAGCCTCCACTTGTGGGCCGGGGACATACGTCTCCGGCCGGTCGTGACCCAATATAGCATTCCGCGCCAGGGCCGCTCACCCGGCGCTCCGGTCGGGGGCACCCGCCGACCGGCTTATCGTGTGAAGCATGACTGACGCGACCCTCCCCGCCGACCCCGCTGCCGACGCCGCCCCCGATTACGACGCCATGACCCGCGACATCGCGGACGTCCCCGCGGTCGAGGTGATCACCACGGTGGCCGTGCACCTGCTGAGCGCCGCGGCGGTCAACCTGGGCCTGGACAAGCCCGATTCCGAGCACAAGGACCTCGACGAGGCCCGCAAGCTGATCACGGCCCTGGCCGGCCTGGTCACCGCGAGCGCCACCGAGATCAGCTCCTTCCACGCCGCCCCGCTGCGCGACGGCCTGAAGTCGCTCCAGCTCGCCTTCCGCGAGGCCTCGATCGTCCCGGACGAGCCGGGCCAGGGGCCGGGCGAGAAGTACACCGGCCCGGTCTTCGGCTGATCGCGCCCCACCCCCGGCACCACGACGGCCGGTGCGCCCCCGCGAAGGGGCGCACCGGCCCTCTCACGTGCGGGCCTCGTCCGCGGATCCGGCCGTGGTCAGCGGCTGAACAACGCCTCGCCGGGCGGGGCCGGGGCGTCCGCGGGCAGCAGCGCCAGGTCCAGCCCGCGCACCAGCCGGCCCCGCAGCGTCGCGTCCGCCGCCAGGGCCTCGGCGACCCGGCGGGCCGCCGAAGCCGCCGCGGCCTGGCCGTCCGCGGCCGGCACGATCGCGAGGGTGCCGTCGGAGTCCGCGGAGCCCGGGCCCAGGTAGGCGCGCAGGACGGTCGGCTCCGCCGCCACGACGGCCCGTACGGCCTCGCGTACGGCCGGATCGGCGAGCGGGTCCGCGTCCGTGCGGCCCTCGGCCAGCGCGAGCAGCGCGGAGCCGGTCAGCTGGTAGGTGACCGGGCCGGCCAGGTCCAGCACCACGGTGTCGGCCTTCTCGTGCGCGGCGGCCGCCAGGGCCTGGTGCAGCGGGACCGCCACCGGCCGGGCAGCCGGGTCCCAGAGCGCGAGCGAGGCGATGGAGGTGAAGGCGGGCAGCGCCCGCCGGTCGCCCGCCCGCAGCGTCGGGACGGCCATGTCGCTGGTCTTCTCGCGCTTCAGGCCCGTCTCGGGGTCCGTCTCCACCTCGCCGAGGACGGCGACGACCGGGACCAGCAGGCGGGCGTCCTTCAGGGCCGCCAGCACCTGCGGTTCGTTCGACCGGTCCGCGGCCCACGCGGCCAGGGCCGCGCTCAGCCGGGGGTCGGCCGAGCCGTCGTCGTCGGAGAAGCCCGGGTCGGGAATGTTCTTGTTCGCCATGTTCGCCACAGTTACCCGACCCTACTGTGCCGTGAGCGGTGGACGGCCACGGGTGCCCCGCCGCGGGCGCCTGGCCAGTACGGCGGCCAGCGCGAGCAGCACCGCCCCGGCGGCCGCGGCCTCGGGGGCGCCCAGCCGGGCGTCCCGCTCGCGCGGGCGGGCCGGGTCGGGGCCGGGGCCGAAGTACGGGCGCCCGGCCGCGGCGGGCGCGGGGACCGGCGCCTGCGGCCTCATCGCCTCCGCGATCTGGAGGGCGGCGACGGGGTCCGCCATCCCGTGGCCGCGGGCGTCGTCGCGGCCGCCGGCCGGGCTGTCGGAGGCGGTGTCCTCCAGCAGCTTCTTGACCTGGGCCGGAGACAGGTCCGGGTGGGCGGCCTTGACGAGGGCCGCGGCGCCGGAGACGAAGGCGGCCGCGGCGCTGGTGCCCCAGCCCTCGTAGTACGAGCGGTCGGGGTCGGCGATGACGACGTCGACGCCGGGGGCGCTGACGGTGGCGTACCAGTTGCGGGTGGAGAACTTGGCCTTCCTGCCGCGGCGGTCGACGGCCGTGACGGCTATCACCCCCGGGTAGGCGGCCGGGTAGGAGACGCGGTCGCCGCTCTCGCCGCCGTTGCCCGCGGAGGCGACGACGATCACGCCCTTGGCGAGCGCGTACTGGACGGCCTCGTCCTCCCCCGCCTCGTGGTGGGCGGAGTCGCTGTCGTCGCCGAGGGACAGGTTGATCACGTCGGCGCCGTTGTCGGCGGCCCAGCGGATGCCGTCGGCGAGGGCGCCGCCCTTGCTGTCGCGGGCCTGGGCGCGGCCCGGGTCGCCCTCCTCCAGGATCACCCGGACCGGCAGGATCTTGGCCTGCGGGGCGATGCCGAGGACGCCTTGGCCGTGACCGGGGCCGTGACCGTGCCCGGCGATGATGCTCGCCATGGCGGTGCCGTGCCGGGCCCAGGACCGGTCGCCGCGGCCGGCGCCCATGCCGATGAGGTCGGTGCCGCCGAGGACCTGGCCTGCGAGGTCGGGGTGGGAGTCGTCCACGCCGGTGTCGAGGACGGCGACGGTGACGCCGTCGCCGCGGGTGGTGCCCCAGGCCTCTTCGGCGCGCAGGGCCAGGAGGCCCCACTGGCGGTCGCGGATGTTGTCGGCGGCGGCCGGGGAGGCGGTGGCCGCCGTGAGGACGGCGGCGAAGGCCAGGGTGGCGGCGGCGCGGGTGACGGCGGCCCGGACCCGTCGGGGCGTCATCGGGCCTCCGGGGCGGGGGTGGCGGGCGGGGCGGCGAGGAGGGCCAGCCCGTCTCCGATGCGGTCGGCGACGGCCTTGGCCTCGTGGCCGAGGCCTGACTGGGCGACGGCTCCCGTGGCGTCCTTCCTCATCACGTCCTCCGCCGGGCGGGGCGCGTCCAGGAGCCGGCCGTCGGCGAAGGCGGAGACCGTGTAGACGACGGCGGGGACCTGGCCCTGTACGGACGCGGTCCAGGCGGCGCGCTGGGTGTCGGCGAATCCGTACGCGGGCGGAGCGGTGAACCGGCCGGTCAGGGCCTTCATCGCGGGGGCGTCGGCGGGTGTGAAGACCACGCCGACGGTGACGAGGAAGCTGCGGGTGGCATCCGTGTAGGTGGCGCGCAGTACGCGGGTGCAGCCGGTGGCGGCCAGCAGGCGCTGCCAGTCGGGTGCGAGCGCGGCGGGGCAGTCGGCGTCCGGGGCGAGCGCGATGCGGGTCCAGGTGCGGTTCGAGCCGCCGGGACCGGCGGTGGGGCCGGAGAGGACGGGCGGGAAGAGGGCGTCCACGGGAGCGGACCGCCACAGGGACTCGGCCTTGCGGTAGGCGGCGCCGGCGGGCAAGGGGCGGTGCGCGGCGCGGTGTTCGAGCCAGGTGTCGGCTCCGGCGCCGCCGAGGAGGCCGATGCCGAGCAGGGCGCAGAGCGCGGCGGCCAGGACCCGTCCGGGGCGGCGGGTCGGTGCGGGCGAGGGCGGCTCGGCGGGGGTCGGGGGCGGATCGGGCTCGCCCAGGACCGCGGTCCGCGGTGTCGACGTGGTCATCCGGCGGCTCCGCCCCCCGTTCCGTACGGCTGCCTGCCCGTACTCTACGGGGTCGCCGGGCAGGGACCCGGCGGTCCCCCGCGGGGGCTCGGCGGGATACGGGGCCAAGGGGAGCCCCCGTGCCCTACCCATCGGTAGAGACGTCTGGCAAGCTCCCGCCATGAACTCCGCCGCCGCCGATCGCGCCCGGTACGACCGGGCGACCGCGCACCTGGACGCGCCGCTGGCCATCGTGGATCTCGACGCGTTCGACGCCAATGCCGACGACCTCGTGCGCAGGGCGGGCGGGAAGCCGGTGCGCGTCGCCAGCAAGTCCGTCCGCTGCCGTGCGCTCCTCGAACGGGTCCTGGCCCGGCCCGGGTTCGCCGGGATCATGTCGTACACGCTCGCCGAGTCGCTGTGGCTGGCCCGGTCCGGGTTCGAGGACGTGCTGCTCGCCTATCCGTCCGCCGACCGGGCCGCGTTCGCCGAGCTGGCCGCCGATCCCAAGCTGGCCGCCGCGGTCACCGTCATGGTGGACGATCTCGCGCAGCTCGACCTCATCGAGCGGTCGCGGGACGGTGGCGCCGAGGAGGTCCGGGTCTGTCTGGAGCTGGACACCGCCCTGCACCTGCTGGGCGGGAGGGTGCGGGTCGGGGCGCGGAGGTCACCTCTGCGGGAGCCCGGTGAGCTGGCCGAGCTGGCCCGTGCGGTCTCCGCCCGGCGCGGGTTCCGGGTGGTCGGGCTGATGGCGTACGAGGGGCACGTCGCCGGGGTCGGGGACGCGTTGGCGGGCCGACCGCTGCGGTCCCGCGCCATCCGGTTCATGCAGAGCGCGGCGCGCAGGGAGCTGGCGGCACGTCGGGCCGAGGTGGTGCGGGCCGTGCGCGCGGTGGTGCCCGGCCTGGAGTTCGTCAACGGGGGCGGGACCGGCAGCGTGCAGCAGACGGCCTCGGAGGACGCGGTGACGGAGATCGCCGCCGGTTCGGGGCTGTACGTGCCCCGGCTGTTCGACAACTACACCTCGTTCAGCGGGCGTCCGGCCGCGCTCTTCGCGCAGCCGGTCGTGCGCAGGCCCGGTGTGGGTGTGGTGACCGTGCTGGGCGGCGGGTATCCCGCCTCCGGTGCGCCCGGCGCGGACCGGCTGCCGGTCCCGTACCTGCCGGAGGGCCTGCGCTACGACCCGCAGGAGGGCGCGGGCGAGGTGCAGACCCCGCTGCTCGGCAGCCCGGCCGACGATCTGCTGATCGGCGACCGGGTGTGGTTCCGGCATGCGAAGGCGGGCGAACTGTGCGAGCGGTTCGACACCTTGCACCTGGTGGAGGGCGACCGGGTGACGGCCACCGCCCCGACGTACCGGGGCGAGGGCCGCACGTTCCTCTAGTAGACCGAGTCCGTCTGGTCCGGGATGACGCTCGTGTCACCCCGCAGGACCGGGCCCTTGGTGCCGTCGCGGTCGACGTACCCCGTCGTGGCGCACGGGTAGGGTCCGGTCTTCTGCTTCTTGGGCTCGATGAACATCGGGTTCACGATCCACCGGCCGTCGCTGTTGTCGTACGCCCGGCACATCAGCTCGTTCTTGTTGCGGTTCACGACGAGGCGCAGGGCGGTCGCGTCGCGCAGGAACGAGACGTCGGTGTCGGAGTCGCCCGCGGCGAACACCTGGCGGCGGGCGGCCGGCTGGACCTTCTCGGCCGCCGCGCCGCGCACGCCGAAGATCTCCTTGTTGATCCAGCAGCGCTTGCCGTCGATGTACGTGATCATCGTGTCGGCGCCGTCCCCGACGGATCCGCAGCCCTGGAGGTGGGGGGTGAACTTCCCGCCGTGCGTGGTGGTGTTGCGGATGCCGATGACGTGCTGCGCGTCGATGCCCACGCCCTCGGCCCACACCTCGACGACCGGCTGCGGCGAGGCCGAGCTGATCCAGACGTCGAAGCCGGCCTTCCGCAGGGCGGCGATCAGGTCCTTCTGCTGGTCGTAGTATCGGACCCAGCCGGTGGCGGTGCCGCTGCCGACCTGCTGCGTGGTGCCCATGGGCGCGGCGAGGTTCTCGGTGCGGGCGGCGGCGGCGAAGCCGCGGATCTCGCGGGCGGTCCAGCCCTGCATCAGCTGGGGGAGCCAGGCGTAGGCGGGTTCGGTCGTACGGCGGTCCCAGCCTCCGAAGGCGGCGGCGCCGGCCTTGGTCGCGGCGGTGCCGTAGACGGCGTTGATCTCGTCGGCGCAGCGGGTGCCTTCGGGTGTTCCGGTCGGCAGCGGGGCGCCGGGGCGGGCGAGCGTGCCGCAGGCGTCGGCCAGCGCGGTGGCGGCGGCGGGTGTGAGGTGGCGGCTGGTGGTGGACCAGTCCCCGCGGGCGGGCTGGCGGATCTTGCCGTTGCGCAGCAGCCAGAACATGGTGGCGTCGCCGACGTCGTTCTTGACGACGGTGTTGTCCCAGTCGAAGACGGCGACGGGCTTGGTCCGGCTCGGCCGGTACGGGTTGCAGCTGCCGTACCGGTCGATGAGCTGCTGGAGGCGGGCCTGGTTGTCCCCGTACCAGCCGGACCCGACGGCCGGCCGGGGGCAGGGGGTCTGGCCCGCCTGGGCCGGCGGTGCCAGGAGGAGTCCGGAGCCGGTGACCGCCATGAGGGCGAGGGGGGCCGCCCACTTTCTCTGCATGCTGCTCCTCGGGGTGAATGGGAAAGGGGACAGCCGGGCGCCTCGCGGCGCCCGGCTGGTGGGGCTGTGGACGGGGAGGGCCTACAGGGGGGTGACGTAGGCGCCCGAGATGCCGCCGTCGACGAGGAAGTCGGTGGCGTTGATGAAGGAGGAGTCGTCGCTGGCGAGGAAGGCGACGGCGGCGGCGATCTCGGTGGGCTCGGCGAAGCGGCCCAGCGGGATGTGCACGAGGCGGCGGGCGGCGCGCTCCGGGTCCTTGGCGAAGAGCTCCTGGAGGAGCGGGGTGTTGACCGGGCCCGGGCACAGGGCGTTGACGCGGATGCCCTCGCGGGCGAACTGGACGCCGAGTTCGCGGGACATGGCCAGCACGCCGCCCTTGGAGGCGGTGTAGGAGATCTGCGAGGTGGCGGCGCCCATGATGGCCACGAAGGAGGCGGTGTTGATGATCGAGCCGCGGCCCTGGCGCTGCATGTAGGGGAGGGCGGCCTTGCAGCAGAGGTAGACGGAGGTGAGGTTGACGTCCTGGACGCGCTTCCAGGCCTCCAGACCGGTGGTGAGGATGGAGTCGTCGTCCGGGGGCGAGATGCCCGCGTTGTTGAAGGCGATGTCGACGGAGCCGTAGGTGTCGAAGGCGGTCTTGAACAGGGCCTCGACCTCCTCGGGGCTGGTGACGTCGACCTTCACGAAGGTGCCGCCGACCTCCTCCGCCGCGGCCTTGCCGGCCGTCTCGTCGATGTCGCCGCAGACGATGTTGGCGCCCTCGGAGGCCAGGCGGCGGGCGGTGGCGAGGCCGATGCCGCTGCCGGCTCCGGTGATGACGGCGGTGCGGCCGACCAGCCGACGGCAGATGATCTCTTCAGTGGTCTGACTGGACATGGTTTTCAGGCCTCCGTGCTGATGAAGACGTTCTTGGTCTCGGTGAAAGCGGTGAGGGCGTCGGGTCCGAGCTCGCGGCCGAGGCCGGACTGCTTGTAGCCGCCGAAGGGGGTCCAGTAGCGGACGCTGCTGTGGGAGTTGACGGACAGGTTGCCGGCGGCGACGGCGCGCGAGACGCGCAGCGCGCGGCCGATGTCGCGGGTCCAGAGGGAGCCGGAGAGGCCGTACTCGGTCGCGTTGGCCAGGCGGACGGCGTCCTCCTCGTCCTCGAAGGGCAGGACGACGGCGACCGGGCCGAAGACCTCCTCGGCGGCCACGGGCGCCGTGGGGGCGACGTCCGTGACGAGGGTCGGCGGGTACCAGAAGCCGGGTCCGTCGGGGGCGGTGCCGCGGATCGCGGTGAGGTCGTCGGTGACGTAGGACCGTACGCGCTCCAGCTGCGGCCGGGAGATCAGCGGGCCCATCTGGGTCTTCTCGTCGGAGGGGTCGCCGACCACCACCGATTCGATGCCGGGGGCGACCAGCTCCAGGAAGCGGTCGTACGCGGAGCGCTGTACGAGGATCCGGGTGCGGGCGCAGCAGTCCTGGCCGGTGTTGTCGAGGAAGGCCATGGGGGCGGCGGCCGCGGCGGCTTCGAGGTCCGCGTCCGCGAAGACGATGTTCGGGCTCTTGCCTCCGAGTTCGAGGGTGACGCGCTTCACCCGGTCGGCGCACTTGGCCATGATCTGCTTGCCGACGCGGGTGGAGCCGGTAAAGACGATCTTCGCGACGCCGGGGTGCTCGACGAGCGCGTCGCCCGCGACCGCCCCGTGGCCGGGGAGCACCTGGAAGAGGTGTTCGGGGATCCCGGCTTCGAGGGCGAGTTCGGCGAGGCGCAGCGCGGTCAGCGGTGTGGTCTCGGCGGGCTTGAGGATGACGGCGTTGCCCGCGGCGAGGGCCGGTGCCAGGCCCCAGGCTGCGATCGGCATGGGGAAGTTCCAGGGGGCGATCACGCCGATGACGCCGAGGGGTTCGAGGAAGGTGACGTCGATGCCCCCGGCGACGGGGATCTGGCGGCCGGAGAGCCGTTCCACTCCCCCGGCTGCGAATTCGAGCAGGTCGCGGACGTTGCCCGCTTCCCAGCGGGCGTTGCCGACGGTGTGTCCGGCTTCGCGGACCTCCAGCTGGGCCAGTTCCTCGATGTGCCCGTCGACGACCGCGGCGAAGCGGCGCAGCAGTCTGGCGCGGTCGGCGGGTGCGGCCGCCGCCCAGCCGCGCTGGGCCGCGGCGGCTCGGGCGACGGCGGCGTCGACATCGTCCCGTGTGGCGGCCGGGACGATGGCGACGGTTTCCTCGGTGGCCGGATTCAGCACTCTCAGATCGAGTGGGGCCAGCGCATCGGACACGTGGTGCCTCTCAGACTTTCGGTGGATGGTTACAGGCGTTCGAAGGAGCGGCGCAGCTCCCAGTCCGTTACGGCGGAGTCGTAGGCGTCGAGTTCGACGCGGGCCATGTTCCGGTAGTGGGCGACCACCTCGGGGCCGAAGGCGGCCTTGGCGATCTCGCTGTTCTCCCAGAGCTCGGCGGCCTCGCGCAGGGTCGCGGGGACGTGCGCGTAGTCGGCGGTGTAGGCGTTCCCGCCGCAGGCCTCGGGCAGTTCCAGGCGGTTCTCGATGCCGTAGAGCCCGGCCGCGACCAGGCCGGCGACGGCGAGGTACGGGTTGACGTCACCGCCGGGGAGGCGGTTCTCGAAGCGCATGGAGCGGCCGTGGCCGACGACCCGCAGGGCGCAGGTCCGGTTGTCCACGCCCCAGGCGACGGCGGTCGGTGCGAAGGATCCCGGCCGGAAACGCTTGTACGAATTGATGTTCGGGGCGTAGAGAAGGGAGAAGTCGCGCAGTGCGGCGAGCTGGCCGGCCAGGAAGTGTCGCATCACCGGTGACATTCCGCCTGGTCCGTCCCCGGCCATCGCGTTGCGTCCGTCGGCGTCGCCCAGCGAGAGGTGGATATGGCAGGAGTTGCCCTCCCGTTCGTCGTACTTGGCCATGAAGGTGAGCGAGACGCCCTCCTGCGCGGCGATCTCCTTGGCCCCGGTCTTGTACACGGAGTGCTGGTCGCAGGTGGTGAGCGCCTCGTCGTAGCGGAAGGCGATCTCGTGCTGGCCGAGGTTGCACTCCCCCTTCGCCGACTCGACGATCAAGCCCGCGGCCTGCATCTCGTTGCGGATGCGGCGCAGCAGGGGTTCGATGCGCCCGGTCCCGAGGACGGAGTAGTCGATGTTGTACTGGTTGGCGGGGGTCAGGCCGCGGTAGCCCGCGTTCCAGGCCTGCTCGTAGGTGTCCTGGAAGACCATGAACTCCAGCTCGGTGCCGACCATCGCGGTGTAGCCGTGCTCGGCGAGGCGCTCCAGCTGGCGGCGCAGGATCTGCCGGGGCGCCGCGACGACCGGCGACCCGTCGTTCCAGGCCAGGTCGGCGAGGATGAAGGCGCTGCCGGGGTTCCAGGGGATGCGGCGCAGGGTGGCGGGGTCGGGGTGCATGGCGAAGTCGCCGTAGCCCCGGTCCCAGGAGGACATCTCGTATCCGTCGACGGTGTTCATGTCGGTGTCGACGGCGAGGAGGTAGTTGCAGCCCTCCGTGCCGTGCGCGAGGACCTCGTCGAGGAAGAACTGTGCGGCGAACCGCTTGCCCTGGAGGCGTCCCTGCATGTCGGGGAAGGCCAGGACGACTGTGTCGATCTCACCACTGGCGACCAGGGAGCGGAGCTCCTCGATCGCGAGCGGGGGCTTGCGGTCTACCACTGGAATCTCTCCTTCGGTGAGCCGAGTGGGCCTAAGGTATTGAATAGAACCATTGCTTGGGAAGGGGATGAGCCGAGATGACCGACACGGCGAGCGAGGGCGGCGCGATCGCGCGGCTGAATCCCGTACTGCGGCAGGTGCGGGCGGGCAACGGTTTCGAGGAGGCGCTCGAACAGATCCTCCAGGTGGTCCGGCTGGGCCTGGTGCCGGGCGGCGAACGGCTTCCGCCCGAGCGCGAGTTGGCCGAGCGGATGGGGATCAGCCGGGTCACGCTGCGCGAGGTGCTGAAGGTACTGCAGGACCAGGGGCTGGTGGAGGCGCGGCGCGGGCGGTACGGCGGAACGTTCGTGCTGCCCCGGCCCGACACCCCGGCGGGCATCGTCGAGGAGGAGCTGCGCCGACGGGTCGCCGGCGTGGACATCGAGGACGCCCTGCGGTTCCGCGAGGTCCTGGAGGTGGGGGCGGCCGGCCTGTGCGCCTCCCAGGGGCTCACCGAGGAGGGCACCGAGCGGCTGCTCGCCGCCCTGACCGCCACCCACGACGCCCCGCTCGCCGACTACCGCCGCCAGGACACGCTCTTCCACCTGACCCTCTGCGAACTGGCCGGCTCCGCCACCCTGACGGCCCAGTACGCGGCGGTCCGGGCCACGGTCAACGACCTGCTGGACTGCATCCCGCTCCTGGTGCGCAACCTGGAGCACTCGCAGCAGCAGCACACCTCACTGGTGGAGTCCGTGCTGGAGCGGGACGCGGCCGGGGCGCGCGAGACGATGCGCGAGCACTGCTGCGGCACGGCGGCGCTGCTGCGGGGCTTCCTGGCCTGAACATCGGGAGGGTTTCGTAACCTCCGTTTAACGCAGAGGTCTTGCGCACTCCACTGCAATCGGGCAAAGGTACGCCCCACAACCATTGCCCTGAGGCAGGAGCGCACGATGGCCGACGACATCGAGGCACGGCTGACAGCCGTGCCCGCACCCCCCACGTCCCCCGACGGCGGCGACACGTCCGCCGACTACCTGGAACGCCGCACGCTGCGCCGCGGCAGCGCCGGCTGGCTGCTGCTCACCGGCCTGGGCGTCGCGTACGTCGTCTCCGGGGACTTCTCCGGCTGGAACGTAGGCCTCGACAAGGGCGGCTTCGGCGGCCTCGCCATCGCCACCGTCCTCATGGGCGCGATGTACGCGTGCCTGGTCTTCTCCCTGGCGGAGCTGTCCACCATCCTGCCGACGGCGGGCGGGGGTTACGGCTTCGCCCGCCGCGCGCTGGGCCCCTGGGGCGGCTTCCTCACCGGTACCGCGATCCTCATCGAGTACATCCTGGCCCCGGCGGCGATCGTCATCTTCATCGGCGACTACGTCGAGTCCCTCGGCCTCTTCGGACTCACCTCCAGCTGGCCCGTCTACCTCGGCTGCTTCGTCGTCTTCATCGGGGTCCACCTCTGGGGCGTCGGCGAAGCCCTGCGCTTCAGCCTCGTCGTGACCGCCGTCGCCGTCGCCGCACTGCTGATCTTCGCGGTGGGCGCCTTCACCGAGTTCAGCGCCGACGGCCTGAACGACATCCCGGTCGACGCCAACGCCTTCGGCTCGAACTCCTGGCTGCCGCTGGGCGTGCTGGGCATCTGGGCCGCGTTCCCCTTCGGCATGTGGTTCTTCCTGGGTGTGGAAGGCGTACCGCTGGCGGCCGAAGAGGCCAAGGACCCGGTCCGCTCCATGCCGAAGGCCCTGTCCATCTCCATGGGCATCCTCGCCCTGCTGGCGCTGATCACCTTCTTCGCGGCGACGGGCGCGCAGGGCGCGGACGCCGTCAAGTCGGCGGGCAACCCGCTGGTCGTGGCGCTGGAGGGGGACGGCGGCCCGACCGCGCTCAGCCGCTTCGTCAACTACGCGGGCCTCGCCGGGCTGGTGGCCTCGTTCTTCTCGCTCATCTACGCGGGCTCGCGCCAGCTCTTCGCCCTCTCCCGGGCCGGCTACCTGCCCCGGTTCCTCTCCCTGACCTCGAAGCGCAAGGCCCCGTACCTGGGCCTGGTCATCCCCGGCGCGATCGGCTTCGCGCTCGCCGCCGCCACGGGCGACGGCGCGCGGATGCTGAACATCGCGGTGTTCGGCGCGACCATCTCCTACGCCCTGATGGCCCTCTCGCACATGGTGCTGCGCCGCCGGGAGCCGGGCCTGGAGCGCCCGTACCGCACCCCCGGCGGAATCCTGACCTCCTCGGTGGCCTTCGTACTCGCCCTGTCGGCCCTCGTCGCCACCTTCCTGGTGGACAAGGACGCGGCATTCATCGCCCTGGCCGTGTACGCCGTCGCCCTCGCCTACTTCGCGATCTACAGTCGGCACCACCTCGTGGCCTCGGCCCCGGAGGAGGAGTTCGCGGCCTTGGCGGAAGCCGAGGCCGAGCTGGCCCGCGACTGAAATCCTGACACCGGCTCAGACCCCGACCCCTGCCTTGCCCCTGGAGGTAAAGACCGTGCCACGGCCGCTCATCGGCATCACCACCTACGTGGAGGAATCCACCCGCTACCGCGTGTGGGACCTCGATACGGCGCTCGTACCCACCGGGTACTACGAACTCGTCCAGGCGGCGGGCGGTGCGGCCGTGCTGCTCCCGCCGGACGCAACAGGGGCGGCGGCGGAGGTGCTGAGCCGGCTGGACGGCCTGGTCGTCGCGGGCGGCCCGGACATGGACCCGGCCCGCTACGGCGCCGCCCGTGACTCCCGTACGGGTCCCCCCGCGACGGTCCGCGACGAGTGGGAACTGGCCCTGATCTCGGCCGCGCTGGAGGCGGACATGCCGCTGCTCGGCATCTGCCGGGGCATGCAGGCGCTGAACGTGGCCCTGGGCGGCAGCCTGGTCCAGCACATCGACGGTCACTTCGAGACGCCGGGCACCTTCTCCTGGCACTCCGTCCGCCCGGTCCCGGGCACCCGGTACGCGGCCCTGGTACCGGAGGAGGCGGAGGTCCCGACCTACCACCACCAGGCCGTCGAACGCCTGGGCAGCGGCCTGGTGGTCTCGGCGCACGCGGTCGACGGCACGGTGGAGGCGATCGAACTCCCGGACCCGGAGCGGTGGGTGCTGGGCGTCCAGTGGCACCCGGAGCGCGACAAGGACACCCGCGTTCTGGCGTCCCTGATCGAAGCCGCCACCGCCCGCGCGGCGGCCCCGGCGCACTGAGCACCGCGCAGGGCCGAACGGTGCGGCGCCGCTCCCGGGACACCCGGCAGCGGCGCCGCACCGTTCGGCTTCGCCGGGATCGACGCGCGGCCCGCCCCTGGGGCAATACGGCTAGGCCTTGCCGCGGGTCAGCGACAGCAGGTCACGGGCCGGGCCCGCCGGCCGGGAGCCCGCCGGCCAGACCGCCCGCAGGGCCCGCCCGAGGACGGCGCCCGAAACCGGCACCTCCACCAGCCTGCGCGCCGCCAGCTCGTCCACCACCGCCAGTTCCGAGAGCACGCACGGCCCCGCGCCGCTCAGCGCCGCCGCCTTCACGGCGGTGGTCGACGCCAGTTCCAGCAGCGGCGCCGCCAGCCCCCCGCTCCCCGCCAGCGCGGCGTCCAGCACCTGCCGCGTTCCCGACCCCCGCTCCCGCAGGATCAGCGGCGCGGACGCCAGCTCGGCCACCTCCACGCCCCGCGAACGCCGCGCCCACGGGTGGCCCGGCGCGACCGCCACCACGAGGCGGTCCTGCGCGATCACCGCCGAGTCGAGCCCCTCCGCAACCGTCAGCCCCTCCACGAAGCCGAGGTCCGCCTCGTGCACGAGGACCCGCTGCGCGACCAGCGCCGAGTTCCCGGCCTGCAGCGACACCGCCGTATCCGGCCGCTGCCCGCGCAGCGCGATCAGCCACCCCGGCATCAGGTACTCCGCGATGGTCATGCTGGCGGCCACCCGCAGCCGCGAGTCGCGCCGCCCGCGCAGCGCCTGCGCGCCCGCGTCGAAGGCCTCGGCCGCCTCCACCACGCGCCGGGCCCAGTCGGTGACCAGCGCGCCTTCCGCCGTCAGCGTCGAACCCCGCGGCGAGCGGTCCACCAGGGCCACCCCCAACCGCGCCTCCATCGCCCGGATCCGGCTGCTCGCCGCGGGCTGGGTGATTCCCAGCCGCCGGGCCGCGCCGCTCAGGCTGCCGACGCGCGCGACCGCGAGCAGCAGTTCCAACGCGCCCAGGTCCGGCACCCGGTGTGCCAGCGGCACCCGCTCCTCATCACCCATAACATCAGTTTATGGCCTCATAGGAAGACACCCTCTGCCGCCCGGTGCGCCGCGGCGGCACGCTGGGCCCATGGCCACCACCATCGTGCGACCCCGCACCACCTCCACCCCCGAGACCGCTCCCCGGGCCCACAAGGCCCTGCGGCACCTCGGCCCCAACTGGTACGCCTCCGTCATGGGCACGGCGATCGTCGCCAACGCCGGCGCGACCCTCCCGTACCAGCTCCCCGGCCAGCGCGTGGTCTGCCAGATCGTCTGGGCGCTGTCCGCCGTCCTCCTCGCCGTGCTGCTCACCGCGCGCGCCGGGCACTGGATCCACCACCGCGACCAGGCCCGCGCCCACCTCCTCGACCCCGCCGTCGCCCCGTTCTACGGCTGTCTCTCGATGGCGCTGCTGGCCGTCGGCGGCGGCACCCTGATCGTCGGCAAGGACCTCATCGGGACCGGCGCCGCCGTCGCCGCGGACGCCGTGCTGTTCACCGTCGGCACCGTGATCGGCCTGGTCATGGCGGTGGCGGTGCCCTACCTGATGGTGGTCCGCCACAAGGTCGAGGCGAAGCAGGCCACCCCCGTCTTGCTGCTTCCCCTGGTCGCCCCCATGGTCTCCGCCGCGGTCGGCCCGCTGCTGATACCCCACCTGCCAGCCGGACAGCCCCGCGAGGCCCTGCTGTTCGCCTGCTACGCCATGTTCGGCATCAGCCTGTTCGCCACCCTGCTGATGCTCCCCCTGGTCTTCGGCCGGCTGATCGTCGGCGGCCCGCTCCCCCTGGCCCTCACCCCGACCCTCTTCCTGGTCCTCGGCCCCCTCGGCCAGTCCACCACCGCCGTGAACCAGCTCGCCGACATGGCACCCCGGTCGGTCGGCGCCCCCTACGCCGGTGCGCTCGGCGCCTTCGCAGTCGTCTACGGGGTCCCGGTGACGGGCTTCGCCCTGCTGTGGCTGGCCCTGGCCACGGCCATGCTGATCAGGGCCGCCCGTAACGGCATGGGCTTCGCGATGACCTGGTGGGCCCTGACCTTCCCCGTCGGCACCTGTGTCACCGGCGCCGCCGGCCTGGCCCGCCACACCGGCCTGACCGCCTTCGCCTGGCTCGCCTCGGCGCTCTTCCTGGCCCTGCTGACCGCCTGGCTCCTGGCCGCCGCCCACACCCTGCGCGGCCTGGCCGCCGGCCGCCTCCTCGCCGGCTGAGCCGGTTCTCGGCGCAGGACGTACCGGTCAGCGCGCCGCGCGCAGGGCCCCGGCCAAGGCGGCCGGGGCCTCGGCCAGCGAAGGCCCGTACCAGGTGAGGTGACGGCCGCTGACCAGCGCGGCGGGCAGCCCCGGGAACGCCTCCGGGCCGTCATCGGCGGTGAAGCGGTACGGCTCGTCCGGGAGCACCACCAGATCGCAGCCGGCCGCGGCGAGCTCCTCCACCGGGATCCGCGGATACCGCTCCCCGTGCCCGGCGTAGACGTTGCGTACGCCGAGGCGTGCCAGCAGGTCACCCGCGAAGGTGTCCCGGCCCAGCACCATCCACGGCCGCCGCCACACGGGTACGAAGGCCTGGAGCGAGCCGACCGGCTCCACCCGCGCCCACGCGTCCTCCGCGTCGGAGAGCCACCCGGGCCTCGTCAGCCCCAGTGCCCCCACCAGTACCCGGTCCAGCTCACGCAGCGCCTGGGGCAGGTCCCGGATCTCGGTGACCAGCACCTCCACCCCGGCCGCCCGCAGGGCCGCCAGGTCCGGGGCCCGGTTCTCCTCCTCGTTGGCGATCACCAGGTCGGGGCGCAGCTCGACGATCCTGCGTACGTCGGGGTTCTTCGTCCCCCCGATCCGCACCGCGCCCCCCAGGTCTGCCGGGTGGGTGCACCAGTCCGTGACACCGGCCAGCAGCCCGGGCGCGCTCTCGGCCACCGCCTCGGTCAGCGACGGCACCAGCGAGACGACCCGCCGCACGCCGCTCAATGCCCGGGGGACGGCGGCTCGGACGTCGCGTGGATGTGCTCGCCCACCGCGACGACCAGGAGCCGGGTGTCCTCGGTGACGGCCCGCCAGCGGTGGCGCACGCCGCCCGACAGGAACAGGGCGTCGCCGCTCTCCAGCCGGTAGGCGCGTCCCTCCGCCTCCACCTGGCAGGCTCCGGCGACCACGTACATCAGCTCGTCGTTGCGGTGCTGGTACTCCCGCCCGGCGTCCTGGTCCCCGGTGAACTCCAGCGCGTGCAGCTGGTGGTGCCCGCGTACGAGGGGCCGCACGCCGGGGACCGGGGTGAGCCCGGATTCGTCGCCGGCCCGTACGAGGTCCACCGTGCGCGCGGTGTCGGAGGCGGCCAGCAGTTCGACGGCCGTGGTCTCCAGCGCGTCCGCGACCCGCTCCAGGGACCGCATGCTGGGCCGGGCCCGCTCGTTCTCTATCTGGCTCAGGAACGGGACCGACAGGCCGCTGCGCGCCGACACGGCGGCAAGGGTCAGGTGGAGCGCGCGACGCCGCTTGCGCACGGCCACGCCCACTCGGAGCGGTTCCTTGCCGTCCTTGTCCTTGCCCTTGTCGTCCTTGTCGTTCATTTCGGGGCTGCCCTCCCCTTGTCCGTTGCACATCGGTGTGCTGTAAGCACCTTACGCAGCAACCGCCTCCGGTTTCGCCCGCACGGCTCTTCCCGTACCGGCCCGCTCACTGTCCGTCGCGGCCCCCGCCGGACGTGTCGGCGCGTTGCGGCATCATCGTCTGCGTGACGACACGACGCCTGATGCTCCTGGACACCGCCTCCCTCTACTACCGCGCCTACTTCGGTGTGCCGGACTCCGTGAAGGCTCCGGACGGCACTCCGGTCAACGCCGTGCGCGGACTGCTCGACTTCATCGGACGGCTGGTCCAGGACCACCGCCCGGACGACCTGGTGGCCTGCATGGACGCCGACTGGCGACCGCACTGGCGGGTGGACCTGATCCCCTCCTACAAGGCCCACCGGGTCGCACAGGAGACCGCGAGCGGCCCGGACGTGGAGGAGACCCCGGACACCCTCGCCCCGCAGGTGCCGATCATCGAGACGGCGCTCGACGCCTTCGGCATCGCCCGCGTGGGCGTCGCCGGCTACGAGGCGGACGACGTGATCGGTACGCTCACCACCCGCGCGACGGGCCCGGTGGACATCGTCACCGGCGACCGGGACCTGTACCAGCTGGTGGACGACGCCAGGCAGCGCCGCGTGCTCTACCCCCTCAAGGGCGTGGGCTCGCTCCAGGTGACGGACGAGGCGTGGCTGCGCGAGAAGTACGGGGTGGACGGCCCGGGCTACGCGGACCTGGCGCTGCTGCGCGGTGACCCGAGCGACGGCCTGCCGGGCGTCCCCGGCATCGGCGAGAAGACCGCGGCGAAGCTCCTCGACGCCTACGGGAACCTCGCCGGGATCATCGCGGCGATCGACGACCCGAAGTCGAAGCTGACCCCCACCCAGCGCAAGCGCCTGGACGAGTCCCGTCCTTATCTGGCCGTGGCCCCGAAGGTGGTGCAGGTGGCCTCCGACGTCCCGCTGCCCCCGTTCGATCCGGCCCTTCCCGCGGTCCCGGCGCAGCCGGATCTGGTCGACGCGCTAACCCATCGGTGGGGTCTGGGCGGGGCAGTGTCCCGGCTGAGCACTGCGCTCCGCCCTTGAGGTGCTAACTTAGGTAAGGCTAAGTTTCTGGGGAGTCAGGGGAGACACCGTGGCAGAAGGACGCGCCCGCAGCGTCGGCACCGCCGTCGTCGTACGCACCGAGCGGCTGACACCGCACATGGTGCGCCTCGTGCTGGGCGGGGACGGCCTGGCCGGATTCGGCGCGGGTGAGTTCACCGACCACTACATCAAGATCCTCTTCCCCCCGGAGGGCGTCACCTACCCCGCGCCGTGGGACCTCGACCGGATCCGCGCCGACTTCCCCCGGGCACAGTGGCCGCGCCAGCGCGCGTACACCGTACGGGGCTGGGACCCGGCGCACCTGGAGCTGACCCTCGACTTCGTCGTCCACGGCGACGAGGGTGTGGCCGGCCCCTGGGCCGCACGGGCGCAGCCGGGTGAGCTCGTACGCTTCCTCGGCCCGGGCGGCGCCTACGCCCCGGACCCGGCGGCCGGCTGGCACCTGCTGGTGGGCGACGAGAGCGCGCTGCCGGCGATCGCCGCGGCGATGGAGCGGATGCCGGTGGGTGCGCGGGTCCACGCCTTCGTGGAGGTCGAGGGTCCGCAGGGCCAGCAGAAGGTCGCCACCCCGGACGGGGCCGTGCCGGTCTGGCTGCACCGCGGCGACCGCCCGATCGGCGAGGCCCTGGTGGAGGCGGTCACCTCCCTGGAGTTCCCGTCCACGGACGTGCACGCCTTCGTCCACGGCGAGGCGGGCTTCGTCAAGGACCTCCGCCGCCACCTCCGCCTGGAACGCGGCATCCCGCGCGAACGCCTGTCGATCTCGGGCTACTGGCGCCTGGGCGAGACCGACGAGGGCTGGCGCGCGATCAAGCGCGACTGGAACGCCGCGGTCGAGGCCGAACAGGACCACGCCGCCGCCGCGTAGGGGCCGGGCCGTACCGGGCGGACGCACCGGCCCGATCCGGCCTCGCCGGCGGCCGCACGGGCCCCCGCGCGCGGCCACCCTCCCGGCGGGACAATGAGCGCATGCCTACGCTCCGCGCAGCCGCGGCGGCGGCCGGGGCCGCGATCCTCCTGGCCGCCCCGGCGGGGGCGGCCGCCCCCAGTCCCCCGCCCGAGCCGAAGCCCTCGATCAGCGACGAGGCGGTCGACAAGGCCGTCGCCCGCCTCGACGGGACGGTCCGGGACATGATGCGCCGCACCGGAGTCCCCGGCGTCTCGGTGGCCGTCGTCCACGACGACGCGGTCGTCCACCTGAAGGGCTTCGGGCTCCGCGAGACCGGCAAAACGGCGAAGGTCGGCCCCGACACCGTTTTCCAGATCGCCTCCCTCTCCAAGCCCGTCTCCTCCACCGTCGTGGCCGGCACCCTCACCGCCCCCGGCCAGTGGGACCGCCGCACGGCCCTGCCCGGGTTCTCCCTCAAGGACCCCTGGGTCACCGGCCACGTCACGACCGCCGACCTGTTCTCCCACCGCAGCGGCCTGCCCGACCACGCCGGCGACCTGCTCGAAGACCTCGGCTACGACCAGGCGTACATCCTCGGCCACCTGCGCCTGGAACCCCTCGGCCCCTTCCGGGCGAGCTACGAGTACACCAACTTCGGCCTCACGGCCGCTGCCGAGGCCGTCGCCCGCGCCAAGGGCGTCAGCTGGCAGAAGCTCAGCGCGGACACCCTCTTCAAGCCCGCTGGCATGACGCACACGAGCACCGAGTTCACCGCCTTCACGAACGCCCCCGACCACGCCGCCACGCACGTCAAGAACGCGGACGGCACCTGGAGCCCCCGCTTCGTCCGCGACCCCGACGCCCAGGCCCCGGCGGGCGGGGTCAGCTCCACCGCCCGTGACATGTCCCGCTGGCTGCGCCTCCAGCTCGCCGGCGGCACCCTCGACGGGAAGCGGATCGTCCCGGCCGACACCCTGTCCCGCACGCACCTCCCCGAGATCGTCTCGCAGCCGCCCGCCACCCCCACCGGCCGCACGGGCTTCTACGGCCTCGGCTGGAACGTCTCCTACGACGACGCCGCCCGGCTGCGCCTGAGCCACTCCGGAGCCTTCGAGCTCGGCGCCAACACCAACGTGACCATGCTCCCCCTGGAGCGGCTCGGCATCGTCGTCCTCACCAACGGCGCCCCCGTCGGCCTGGCCGACGCCGTCGCCCTCGACTTCTTCGACTTCGCCGAGCACGGCAAGGTCACCACCGACTGGCTGGGCCTGGCCGGCGCGCTCTACGCGCAGGCGGACGCGGCGGGCCGCTCCCCCACCGACTACGCGCACCCGCCCGCCTCCGCGCGGCCCGCCAAGGACAGCGCCGCGTACACCGGTACCTACGACAACCCCTACTACGGCAGGCTCACCGTGACCGCGGACGACGAGGGCGCGCTCACGCTGGCCCTCGGCCCGAAACCCCTGCGCTTCCCGCTCGCGCACTACGACGGGGACACCTTCAGCTTCGAGACGGCGGGCGAGAACGCGGTCGGCCGCACCGGGGTGGCCTTCGCCGACGGCACGGTCCGCGTCGAGTACCTCGATGCCGACCACCTGGGCACCTTCACCCGGCAGTAGCCGCATAGCCTGTCCCCCGATGAGACGCCGAGCCCAGCCACCCCCTTCGCCGCTCCCCCAGCGCGCCGGCATCGACCCGGTCCGGCTGCGGCTGCCTCCCGACCCCGACGAGAAGTGGCCGGACCTCGGCGGCTACCTCGCCGGGCACTACGCGGGCGGCCCCGGCGCCGAGGTCATCGCCCGCCTGCTGCACGCCGGGCGCGTGCTGGGCCCCGGCGGGCGCGTCCTGCGCGCGTCGGACCCGTACGAGCCGGGCGCCTACCTGTGGTTCCACCGGGACCTCGCTGCGGAGCCGCAGGTGCCCTTCCCGGTCCCCGTCCTGTACCGCGACCCGCACCTCCTGGTCGTGGACAAGCCGCACTTCCTGGCGACCACGCCGCGCGGCAGCCACGTCACCCAGACCGCCCTGGCCAGGCTCCGCGAGGAGCTGGACCTGCCCGCCCTCAGCCCGGCGCACCGGCTGGACCGGCTGACCGCGGGACTGGTGATGTTCAGCATCCGGCCCGAGGACCGCGGGGCGTACCAGCTCCTCTTCCAGCAGCGCCGGGTGCACAAGGAGTACGAGGCCCTCGCGGCGCTCGACCCCTCGCTCGCGTTCCCGCGCACCGTCCGCAGCCGCATCGAGAAGACCCGCGGCGTCATCGCGGCGGCCGAGGTCCCCGGGGAGCCCAACGCGGAGAGCCTCGTCGAACTGACCGCGGCCCAGGGCGGGCTGGGCCGCTACCGGCTGACCCCGCACACCGGCCGGACCCACCAGCTGCGGGTGCACATGAACGCCCTGGGCCTGCCCATTCTGGGCGACCCGGTGTATCCGCAGGTCACCGACCCCGCTCCGGACGACTACCGGCGGCCACTGCAACTCCTGGCCCGGGTACTGGAGTTCACCGACCCGGTGACCGGGGCCACCCACCGCTTCGAGAGCGCCCGCACCCTCCAGGCCTGGCACGACCGGGACGGCTGGGAGGCCGGGACGGGCGGCTAAGCGGCCTCGGGGAAGTAGGGCACGTCCCCGAGGCCGCTCAGGCCTTCTCCCGGGGTGCGACGCCGACGCCCGCGATCCGCAGCGCGGCGTCGGCGGTGGCCTGCGCGAAGACCGGCACCGGCCGGCCCGGATCGGCGCGGTGGATCAGCATGACGCCCTCGATCAGCCCGAAGACCAGGTCGTTGCGGAGCGAGAGGGCCGCCCCGTCCCGGGCCAGTTCGGTGCCCACGCAGATCCCGGCCAGCAACATCCGGTAGGCGTCCTTGAGTTCACCGCGCATCCGGCGGAACTGCGCGAAACGCGCACCCCCCACCTCGGGCAGCAGATAGAGCGCCCCCAGGTTGTACGGGGCCCCGCACAACCGCAGCACGTCGAAGAGGCAGAGCTCCCACAGCCGCCGCGCGGCGGACCGCCCGGTATCGGCGAGCAGCCGCCGGGCCTGCGCCAGCGACGGCCCGACCGTGGACTCCAGCAGCTCGGCGAGGAGGTCCTCCTTGCCGCCGAAGTAGTGGTACATCGTGGCCTGGCGCATTCCGGCCCGCTCGGCCACCGCCCGCGTGGTGGTGGCCGCGTACCCCTGGACCGTGAACAATTCGGCCGCCGCGCAGAGGAGTTCCTCGCGCGGCGGCCGACCGCTCAGCGGCCTCAGCCGGTCGGCACGCGGCCGGCCGACCCGTGGCCGACCGACGCGTCTCGGCCCTTCGTCTGCTCCCCCGCTCATGGCTTGATCGTCCCACACAGCACGGGAATTCGATCATGGCAAGAGATCAGATCAGGCCAGCCCCACCCTCGGAGGAAGCCCCAAAAGCGCCTAGCCGACCGAGCTGTAGGCCACTACACCCCGCAACAGCGCGTCGACGGCCTTACGGGCATTTCGGGCCACCGTGCTCCCGCTCTCACCGGAGGACGAAGGAGCCGCCGCCGCGATCTGCCCCAGCACGTCGATGACCTGCTTGCACCAGCGCACGAAGTCACCGGCCGGCATCTCCGCCTCGCGCAGCACCTCGTCCAGGCTCTTGTCGGAGGCCCATTGGTACGCCGCCCACGCGAAGCCCAGGTCCGGCTCGCGCTGGCCCACGCCTTCGGCCTGGTTGATGCGGTGCTCCTCCTCCAGCGCGTCGAGCCGGCCCCAGAGGTGGACCATCTCGCCCAGCGCGGCCTTCGCCGCGCCGCCCGGCACCTTCGGCGCGACCGCGTCGTCGGACTGCCGCGCCTCGAAGACCAGCGCCGAGACGCAGGCCGCCAGTTCGGCCGGGCTCAGGCCCTCCCAGATGCCCGCGCGCAGGCACTCGGAGGCCAGCAGGTCCAGCTCCCCGTACAGCCGGGCGAGCCGCTTGCCGTGCACGGTGACCTCGTCCTCGCGCAGGTAGTCCAGCTCGGTGAGGAGCGCGTGGATCCGGTCGAAGGTACGGGCGATCGTGTTCGTCCGGCCCTCGATCCGCCGCTCCAGCTGCACCGTGTCCCGCTTGAGCCGGTGGTAGCGCTCCGCCCAGCGGGCGTGGTCCTCGCGCTCGTCGCAGCCGTGGCACGGGTGCGCCCGCAGCGCGGCCCGCAGCCGGGTGATCTCGCGGTCGTCGGCCGCTGCGGCCCGGCCGCGCGCCCGCCGCTCCGGCGTGATGTGCCCGGCCTTGCTCCGCAGCTGGGACGCCAGGTCCCGGCGGGACTGCGGCGAGCGCGCGTTGAAGGTCTTGGGGATCCGCATCCGGTCGATGGCCTCCACCGGGACCGGGAAGTCGATCGCGGCGAGCCGCTTGACCTGCCGCTCGGCGGTGAGCACCAGCGGGCGCGGGCCCTCCGCGTACTCGTACCCGCGGTGCCCGTTGACCCGCCCGGCCGGCACGCCCGGGTCCAGGACCAGCGCGAGCCCGGCGAACTTGCCCGTCGGCACGTGGATGATGTCGCCCGGCTTGAGCTTCTCCAGCGAACTGGCCGCCTGCACCCGCCGCTGGGCCGCGCCCTGCTTGGCCAGGTCCGTCTCGCGGTCCTTGAGGTCACGGCGCAGCTGCGCGTACTCCCCGAAGTCGCCCAGGTGGCAGGTCATGCCCTCCCGGTAGCCCTCCAGGCCCTCCTCGTTGCGCTGCACCTGCCGGGAGATCCCGACGACCGAGCGGTCGGCCTGGAACTGCGCGAAGGAGGTCTCCAGCAGCTCGCGCGAGCGGTGCCGCCCGAACTGGCTGACCAGGTTCACGGCCATGTTGTACGAGGGCTTGAAGCTGGAGCGCAGCGGATACGTACGGGTACCCGCGAGCCCGGCGAGCGCCGCCGGGTCCATGGCCCGCTGCCAGAGCACCACCGCGTGGCCCTCGACGTCGATGCCGCGCCGCCCGGCCCGGCCGGTCAGCTGCGTGTACTCGCCGGGGGTGATGTCGGCGTGCTGCTCGCCGTTCCACTTGACCAGCTTCTCCAGGATCACCGTGCGCGCGGGCATGTTGATGCCCAGCGCCAGGGTCTCGGTGGCGAAGACGGCCTTGACCAGGCCCCGTACGAAGAGCTCCTCGACGACCTCCTTGAAGGTGGGCAGCATGCCGGCGTGGTGCGCGGCGATGCCCCGCTCCAGGCCTTCGAGCCACTCGTAGTACCCGAGGACGTGGAGGTCCTCGGTGGGGATGGAGGCCGTCCGCTCCTCGACGATCTCGCGGACCCTGAGGCGGGCGGAGTCGTCGTTGAGCCGCAGGCCCGCATACAGGCACTGCTGGACGGCGGCCTCGCAACCGGCCCGGCTGAAGATGAAGTTGATCGCGGGCAGCAGCCCGTCGTTGTCGAGGCGGGCGATCACCTCGGGCCGGGACGGGGTCCAGATCCGGCCACGGGAGCGCCGCTCGCGCTCGCGGTCCGCCTCGCGGACCATCTTGCCGCGCCGCCGGTCCTTCGGACTGTACGTACGGCTGTTCTCCTCGCGCGCCATGCGCAGCAGGTCGGGATTGACCTCCCGGCGCGCGGAGCCGCGGCCGCCGTGGTCGGACTCCTCCTCGAACAGGTCGTAGATCTTCCGGCCGGCCATGACGTGCTGCCACAGCGGGACGGGCCGCTCCTCGGAGACGATCACCTCGGTGTCGCCCCGTACCGTGTCGAGCCAGTCGCCGAACTCCTCGGCGTTGGACACGGTGGCCGACAGGGAGACCAGGGTGACCGACTCGGGGAGGTGGATGATCACTTCCTCCCAGACGGCTCCGCGGAACCGGTCGGAGAGGTAGTGCACCTCGTCCATCACGACGTGGCCGAGGCCCCGCAGCGACTGCGAGCCCGCATACAGCATGTTGCGGAGCACCTCGGTGGTCATCACGACCACCGGCGCCTCGGAGTTGACGCTGTTGTCGCCGGTCAGCAGGCCCACCTTGTCGGCGCCGTAGCGCTTGACGAGATCGGCGTACTTCTGGTTCGACAGAGCCTTGATGGGCGTCGTGTAGAAGCACTTGCGACCCTGCTGGAGGGCCAGGTGCACGGCAAACTCGCCGACGATCGTCTTGCCCGAGCCGGTCGGGGCGGCCACGAGGACGCCCTTGCCCGCCTCCAGTGCCTTGCAGGCCTCGACCTGGTACGGATCCAGGTCGAATTCGTACATCTCGCGGAAGGGGGCCAGGGCACTGGCTTCTTCGGCGGCGCGGATCCGGGCAGCGGCGTACCGCTCGGCGGGTGAGAGTTCTTCGGTCATCTTGAGATCGAGCCTACCCGCCACCCCTGACAACAGTCGCGATCATTTAAACCGGCTGCGAGATGCGGGCTACCCCACGATCCGGACCGCCCCGGGAACGCACTCGGCGGTCACCGGCAGCGGCCCCAGCGGCTCCCCGTCGGCGTAGGCGGTGATCCCGGCCGCCTCCAGGGTGACCTTCCGTGCCCGGTGGACGGTCACCTTCGGGTGGCTGAGATGGGTCCCCTTGTAGACCTGCGGGAAGACCTTGAGCAGGGTGGCCCGGCTGCAGTCGCCGACCACCGTGATGTCGAAGAGCCCGTCGTCGGGGACGGCGTCCGCGCAGATGCGCATGCCGCCGCCGTAGGAGGATCCGTTGCCGACGGCCACCAGCGTGGCCTCGGTCTCGATCGCCGGGCCGTCGTCGAGGGTGATCCGGTACGGGAAGGGCCGGAAGGCCGCCAGCTCCGCGATCATCGCCAGGTCGTACTTGAAACGGCCCGCCGGCAGCCGCATCCGGTTGCCGCGGTCGTTGACCTTCGAATCGAAGCCGGAGCACAGCACGGTCCCGTACCAGCTGCCTCCCCCGGGCTCCGCGTGCGGGGACGTCCACACGCGCCCCAGGTCGATCTCCCGCAGCCGCCCTTCCTTGAGGGCCTCGGCGGCCAGGGCACCGGCCCGCGCGGGCTCCCGTACGGGCAGCCCCATCGCCCGCGCGAAGTCGTTCCCGGTGCCCACCGCGACCACCCCGAGCGGGACGAGCGTCCCCGCCAGGGCCTGGAGCGCCAGGGAGACCATGCCGTCGCCGCCCACCGCGATCACCGCGCCGGTGCCCTCGCGGACGGCGGCGCGCAGCCGGGCCAGCGCGTCCGGCCCGTCCGCACCGACGACGGTCCGGACCGAGAAGCCCGCGGCCCGCAAAGCGGAAGCGGCCGGCTGCGCGGCGTGCGCGCCCCGGCCGCGCCCCGCGGTGGGATTGACGAAGAGGGTGATCTCAGAGCTCACCCACCGGAATGTACCTGTCAGGTCGCGTCGTCGTAACCGTTGATCCGCTGACGTCCGCCGTCCGCCTGGCCGGGCAGTTCGGCGGGAGCCTGGACCGGCTCCATCGCGCCGATCGGCGCCGGGGTGAGGTCCAGGTCGGCGGCCTCGTCGTCGTCGAGGCCCGCGTCGGGGTCGTTGCGCTTGCGCCTGCGGTCGTTGACCAGGCAGATGCCCAGTGCGATGAAGTACAGCGCCACGATCGGGGCGGCCAGCGACAGCATGGTGAGCGGGTCACCGGTGGGCGTCGCGAACGCGGAGAAGATCGTGATGCCCAGCACCATGGCGCGCCACCAGCTCGCCAGCCGCTTCGCGGTGAGCACCCCGGTGAAGTTGAGGAGGATCAGCAACAGCGGCAGCTCGAACGCCAGGCCGAAGACGATGACCATGCGTGTGACCAGGTCGAGGTAGTCGTCGACCGGGAGCAGGTTGCGCGCGTTCTCGGGGGTGAATTCGAGGAGGATCGTCGCGGTCTGCGGAAGGATCTTGTACGCGAGTACCGCGCCGGCGGCGAACAGCGGAGCGCCGACCGCGACGAAGCTCGTCGCGTACTTCTTCTCGTGGCTGTGCAGGCCCGGGGCGGTGAACGCCCACAGCTGGTACAGCCACACCGGCGCGGAGAGCACCACACCGGCGGTGAGCGAGACCTTCAGGGCGATCGAGAACGGCGCGATCAGGCCGTTCACGGTCATGTCGGCACAGGGCCGGCCGTTGCGCTGCGAGACCACGCCGTCGGTGCAGCCGACGGAGTCCAGCATCGGCTTCAGCATGAAGTCGATGAGGTGCTTGTAGAAGAAGGCCGCCACGACGGTGATCACGATGATCGCCAGGACCGACTTCAGCAGACGGTTTCTCAGCTCACGCAGGTGCTCGACAAGAGGCATCCGCCCTTCGGCGTCCTTGTCCGCTTTCTCCTGCTTGCGGGCAGACTTGAGCAACCCACGTCCCTTGGCTCGTTGCAGATGACTGGCTTGTCCGGCTGGTGTCAGCCCTGGGTGGTGCGGTTCGCCTCGCTGACGGGCCGGGAGCTGGTCACGTCACCGGGCGCGGCCTGGATGGTGCGCGGGGCGACGGGCTGCTGCGGGGCCTGGTCGGCGACCGTGGCCGCGGTGGCCGCGTCCTCCGCCTCGCCGTCCTTCTTCATGGCCTTGGCCTCGCTCTTGAGGATGCGGGCCGACTTGCCGAGCGAACGGGCCATCTCGGGGAGCTTCTTGGCGCCGAACAGCAGCACGATCACAGCGATGATCAGAAGGATCTCAAGGGGCTTCAGATTGCCGATCATGTGTGTCTTCCTTCTCACCGAAACGGCTGGTTGTGGTGGCTCTGGTCGGCCCGGAGGGGATTTCCGGTGACCGCTCAGGCAAGGATCGTAACCCCCTGGGGTTAACGCCAGGCAATCCCCCGGGATACCCCCGCTTGCGCGCCGACCGGCTGTTCGCGCCCGGGCCGCACCGGTTCGTCCCGCTTTACGGTCGCACGCCGCGCCCTGCCCGGGCCAGATCGGCCGCGGCCCGCTCAAGATCCTCCGAGGCGGCGGTGATCCGGCGGCTGGCCAGCGCGACCTGCCCGGAGAGCCTGCGGACCTCCACGTAGACGCGTACCGCCGCCGCGGCGAGGACGGCGATCCCGAGGAAGCCCAGGGCAATTGCGAACATAGGCCACAGCATGGGAAGAGCCTAGGCCACCGCCCGGCTCACACGCTGCGCAGGGTGCTCACGCCTCCGCCGGTCAGCAGTTCCACGATGCGCTCGCCCGCCGGTTTGCGTACGGCCGCCCCGCACCGGGGGCAGGTGAAGGAGTAGAACGTGGTCCGCCGGCTGCCGCCGATGACCAGCCGCAGGGCGCCCGCGTCCAGCTCGAAGCGGGCCTGGCAGTCCGGACAGGCCGCCTTGAAGGCGACGGACCCGTGCGTAGGCGACATCGACCCCTGCTCCCCTCAGACCTGTTCCCCGTACCCCGCGAGTGCCTCCCGGGCCGCGCTGCGCGCACTGTCCGCCAGCTCCACGGGAGTGACGATCCGCCCCTCGCGCCCCAGCCGCAGCGCGAGCCGGCGGAGCGAGGCCGGGTCCGGGCTGCGCAGCGTGATCCGCAAGCCCCCCTCGGCCAGTTCCTCGGCCCTGTCGTGCGGGTAGTACTCGGCGACCCAGCGCCCGCCGGGACCCACCTCGACCACGACCTCCGGATCCTCGGCGGCCGGCTGGACCAGACCCTCGGACAGGTCGCGCGGCTCGATGGCGGGCGGCTCGGCCCGCTCGTCCAGCAGCCTGATCTCCGCCACCCGGTCCAGCCGGAAGGTGCGCCGCGCCTCGGAGAGGTGGCACCACCCCTCCATGTACGTGTGCCCCACCGCGAAGAGCCGGATCGGGTCGACCTTGCGCTCGGTGAGCTCGTCCCGCGCCGGCGAGTAGTAGCGCACCCACACCCGGCGGCGCTCCGCGATGGCCCGGTCGACGTCCGCGAAGACCCCGCCCTCGGACTCGAAGGTCACCGACAGCCGGGAGCTGGCCCCGGCGGCCTCGCCCGCCGCGGCCTCCAGCTTGGCGGTCGCCCGCAGCAGGGCGTCCCGGTCGCTCTCGCGCAGCCCGGGCAGGGTCGCCACCGCGCGGGCCGCGACGAGCAGCGCGGTCGCCTCGTCGGCGGCGAGCCGCAGCGGCTCCGCGGTGGACTCCCCCGAGGCGTCGGGGTTGCGCCACCAGATGCGCTCCCCGTCGGTGTCGATGTCGAGCAGGTCCCCGCCCCGGAAGCTGGTCCCGCACATGGGCAGCACGTCGAGGTCCGAGATCAGCTCGTCCTCGGTGATCCCGAAGGCGCGCGCGACGTCGGCGACGTGCGCGCCCGGGCGCTCACGCAGGTACGTGACCAGGGACAGCATCCGGCGGGTCTGGTCGATGGCGTTGGCAGCCATGCTGGTACGTCTCCCCCTCAGGGCGTTGCTACTGATGTTCCGGGCCGCTGATGTCCAGGGCCGCTGATCTCCGGGTCAGCCCTTGGCGACGGCGCGCAGCCGGTCCACCACGTCCGCCCGCAGGTCGGCCGGCTCCAGCACCACGACATCCGGGCCGAACTCCACCAGCCAGGCGTCCAGCCCGTGCCCGTACGGGATCTCCAGCTCGTCCCAGCCGTCGCCGCCCTCACGCACGGCGGTGGCCTTGGCCCGCAGCGGGTAGCCGGCGCCGGCCCGCAGCCGGATGCGCGCGGAGCGGTCCGCGCTCTCCCCGGCCCAGCTCGCCACGGTCTCCCGCACGGTCACCACGTCCGGCACCTCGGCGGTGTACTTGGCGGCGCGGGAGCGCACCTTGCCGGTGATCCGCGAGAGCCGGAACACCCGCTCCGCCCCGCGGTCCCGGTCGAAGCCGGCCAAGTACCAGTGGCCGCGCCAGCACTCCAGCGCCCACGGCTCCACCTGCCGGGTCTCGGGCCGGGCGGCCGTGGACTTGCGGTAGTCGAAGACCACCGGCCGGCGGTCCCGGCAGGCCAGCATCAGCGGCTCGAAGGCCGCCTCGTGGACCGGGATGCGCGGCTCGATGGCACTGTGCTGACCCTCGTACGGGTCACCCGCCTCCGGCATCCCGCCGGCGCGCAGCTTCTGCAGGGCGCCGCTGGCCGCGCCCGCGAGGCGGGCCTGCTGCCAGACCTTGGCGGCGAGCCCCAGCGCCGCGGCCTCCTCGGCGTCCAGGGAGACGGGCGGAAGCCGGTTGCTGTCCCGGCGGGCCAGATAGCCGGTTTCGCCCTCCAGGTTCTCCACCGTCTCGATGACCAGGCCGAGTTCACGCAGATCGTCCTTGTCCCGCTCGAACATGCGGTTGAAGGACTCGTCGTTGCCGGCTTCCAGGTAGGCCTCGATGGAACCGCGCAACTCGCGCTTGCTGAGCGGCCGGCGGGTCCCCAGCAGACACAGCGCCAGATTCATCAGCCGCTCGGCCTTGGCAATCGCCATCGACGCCGTTCCCCCGCTCTCGACACACACACTCGTGACCGTTGACCGTACCGCCCCGGCGGGCCCGGACAAAAGCGAGGGCCCCCGCCGGACGGCGGGGGCCCCTCCACTGATCGCGGATGCGCGGATCAGCCGACCTGCATCAGGTCGCAGACGAAGATCAGCGTCTCGCCCGGGGCGATCGCGCCGCCCGCGCCGCGGTCACCGTAGGCGAGGTCTGCGGGGATCACGAGCTTGCGGCGGCCGCCGACCTTCATGCCCTGGACACCCTGGTCCCAGCCGGCGATGACCTGGCCGACACCGAGCTGGAACTGGAGCGCGGAGCCACGGTTCCAGGAGGCGTCGAACTCCTCGCCGGTGGAGAAGGCCACGCCCACGTAGTGGACGGAGACCCGGTCGCCGGCCTTGGCCTCGGCACCGTCGCCCTCCCAGATGTCCTCCTTGACGAGGACCTTGGGGGCCTCGCCCTCGGGGAAGTCGATCTCGGGCTTGCTGAGCTCGTTGCTCACGGAACTGCTCCTCATAGGTACGAACTGGTCAACCGGAACAGTCTTACATCACCGCGAGGATGTCGAGGCTGAAGACCAGCGTCGAATCCGCCGGGATCGACCCCTGCGGCTTGTCACCGAAGGCCATGTCCGGCGGGATGACCAGCAGGATCCGGCTGCCGACCTTCTTGCCGAGCAGGCCTTCCTTCAGACCCTTGACCGAGAGCTGCTCCATCGGCCAGGTGACCGTCGTGTCGCTGGTGTACGTGCTCTCGAAGGTCTTGTCGTCCTTCCACGTCTTGCCGTGGAACTTGACGACGACGCTGTCGGTGTCCTTCACCGCTGCGCCGTCGGACTCCAGGATGTAGTTCGAGACCAGCTTGGCCGGCGCGGCCGTGTCCTTCGGGACGGTCACGGCGACTTCCTTGCCGTCCGTGTTCGTACCGACCTTCGGCAGGTCCTTGTTGTCCTGCGCGACCTCCTTGCCCGTGGCCGAGGCCGGGACGGAGGTGCCCTTGACGATGTCCACGACGAACACCAGCGTGGCGTTCGGCTTGATCTTGTCGCCCGAGCCCTGCTCGCCGTAGCCGAGCGCCGGCGGGATCACGAGCTCGACGCGGCTGCCGACCTTCTGGCCCTCCAGGCCCTGGTCCCAGCCCTTGATGACCATGCCCGCGCCGATGGTGACGTCGAAGGGCTTGCCCTTGCCGAAGCTGGCGTCGAACGGCTCCTTGCCGTCCCACACCTGGCCGAGGTAGTTGACCTGGGCGATGTCGCCCTTCTTCAGCGCCGGGCCATCGCCCTCGCTGACGGTCACCACCTTCAGCTCCTTCGGCGGCTCGCCCTTCCCCTTCGACAGGGTGGGCGTCTCCCCGAACTTGGCACCCTTGGTGATCGTGGGCGCCCCGTTCTTCATCTGGGCGGAGTCGGAGCCGCTGTCGTCGCCACAGGCCGCTGTCGACAGCAGCAGGAGGGGTACGACAAGCAGGCCGGCAAGTCGGCGCACGGGTTCCTCAGATCTCAGACGGCAAGGCGGTCGCCCGCCACTCTAAGCCGTGGGCAGGGCCCCGTACGAGATTCGTACGGGGCCCTGCCCAAGATCAGTGCGTTGTCACACTGCCCACATGCGTTACCGGTGACCTACCGGTGCCGCGCCGGCTCACATTCCGGCGATCAGCTTCTCCACCCGGTCGTCCACCGAACGGAACGGGTCCTTGCACAGCACGGTCCGCTGCGCCTGGTCGTTCAGCTTCAGGTGCACCCAGTCCACCGTGAAGTCCCGCCGCTGCTCCTGCGCCCGCCGGATGAAGTCGCCCCGCAGCCGCGCCCTCGTCGTCTGCGGAGGCACCGACTTGCCCTCGAAGATCTTGAGGTCGTTGCAGATCCGCGCCGCCTGCCCCTTGCGCTCCAGCAGGTAGTACAGCCCGCGCCGACGGTGGATGTCGTGGTAGGCGAGGTCTATCTGAGCCACCCGCGGATTCGACATGGTCATGTTGTGCTTGGCCCGGTACCGCTCGATCAGCTGGTACTTCATGACCCAGTCGATCTCGGTCCCGATCCGGTCCAGGTCCTCCGCCTCGATCGCGTCGAGGGTCCGGCCCCACAGCTCCAGCACCTGGTCCACCACACCGGTACGGATGCCCCGGCGCTCGGCGAAGTCCACCGCCTTGTCGTAGTACTCCCGCTGGATCTCCAGCGCCGAAGCCTCCCGGCCGCTCGCCAGACGCACCTTGCGCTGCCCCGTGATGTCGTGGCTGACCTCGCGGATCGCCCGGATCGGGTTCTCCAGGGTCAGGTCCCGCATCACCGTGCCCGCCTCGATCATGCGCAGCACCAGGTCGGTGGCCCCGACCTTGAGCAGCATGGTCGTCTCGGACATGTTCGAGTCGCCGACGATCACGTGCAGCCGACGGTAGCGCTCGGCGTCCGCGTGCGGCTCGTCCCGCGTGTTGATGATCGGCCGCGAGCGGGTCGTCGCGGAGCTGACGCCCTCCCAGATGTGCTCGGCCCGCTGGCTCACGCAGTAGACCGCACCCCGGGGGGTCTGGAGCACCTTGCCCGCACCGCAGATCAGCTGCCGCGTGACGAGGAAGGGAATGAGAATGTCCGCCAGGCGGGAGAATTCCCCGTGCCGGGCCACCAGGTAGTTCTCGTGGCAGCCGTACGAGTTGCCCGCCGAGTCGGTGTTGTTCTTGAAGAGATAGACGTCGCCCGCGATTCCCTCCTCGTGCAGGCGGCGTTCGGCGTCGACGAGCAGTCCTTCGAGAATGCGCTCGCCCGCCTTGTCGTGCGTGACCAGCTCGGTCACGTTGTCGCATTCGGGAGTTGCATATTCCGGATGCGAACCCACGTCGAGGTAGAGGCGGGCGCCGTTCCGCAGGAAGACATTGCTGCTGCGGCCCCATGACACAACACGGCGGAAGAGGTAGCGCGCCACTTCGTCAGGTGACAGTCGGCGCTGTCCCCTGAACGTGCACGTGACGCCGTACTCGTTCTCCAGCCCGAAAATGCGGCGGTCCATGACTGAACATTACGCCTTCTGCCCTCTTCTGAAACCGGGTTCGAGAGCGCCGTTTCGATCAGTTTCCGATCACCCGTCCGACAGCGGCTCCGCACACGCACCGATCGGCCCACCGACAGGTCCGCCGATCGGCCCACGCACCCCCCGCGATCAGCCCTCCGACCGGACCCCGGACGACACCTCACCCACCCCGCCCGACGACCCCTCAGCCGAACCCGCCACCGCGCGACTGCGGCCCGCAGTTGCCATCACCCGCTGAGTGACCGTCAGCACCAGCAGCGCCGCACCCCCGGCCGCACTCGCCACGCCGAAGCTCGCCGCCGTACCGCCCAGCTCCACCGCCGGCCCCGCGACCGCCGTACCGATCGCCGCACCCACCCCGAAGAACGTCACCAGCCAGGAGAACGCCTCCGTCACCGTGCCCGCCGGAGCATGCCGGTCCACGACGATGAACGCACACGCGAGCGCGGGCGCCAGGAACACCCCCGAGAGCGCCGTGAGCGCCGTCATCGCCACCGGCCCCGGCGTCAGCATCAACGGCAGGTAACAGACCGCCAGCAGCGCCACCAGCATCCGCAGCCGCCGTTCCGGCGCACCCGCCCACCGCCGGGCACCGTAGAACACCCCGCCGATCAGAGCGCCCAGCCCCAGCGCCGCCATCAGCCAGCCGTACACCGCCTGATTCCCGTGATCATCCGCGTACGCCACACCCGCCACCGTGATCGAACCCAGCGCCGTCCCCACGAAGAAGAACGCACCGAGCAGCGCCAGCAGACCCGGCGAACGCAGCGCGCCCAGCCAGTGCGCCTCACGCGGCGCCGACCGCCACCGCCGGGAGGGCTCGCTCACCACGACGGACAGCGCGCCCAGCACACCGATCGCGTTGAGCGCCAGCAGCGCCCCGGCCGGCGACCACAGCGCCACGAACAGCGTCACGAGCAGCGGACCCACCGTGAACATGACCTCCTGGGCCACCGCGTCCATCGCGTACGCGGCGTGCACCCGCTCCTCCTTGCCGCCCAGCACGCCCGGCCACAGCGCCCGCAGCCCGCCCTCCAGCGGCGGCGTGAACAGCCCCGCGACCACCACCGCGGCATACGCGGCGACCGCCGCCCCGGTACCGGACACCGCCAGCCACACCATGCCCAGCGCGGAGACCACCGCGGCCGGCAGCTGCACCCGGGGCTGCCCGTACACGTCCACCGCCCGGCCCAGCAACGGCTGGCCCACCGCGTTCGCCAGCCCGTACGCGGCGGCCAGCGCGCCCGCGAGGCTGTAGCTGCCGCCCTCCGCCCGCGTGAACAGCACGATCGCGATCGGCGCCGTGGCATTGGGCAGCCGACCTACGAGCGTGCCCACCAGCAGCCTCGCGGCGTGCCGGGTCCTGAGCAGCTCCGCGTATCCCGCGGCCATGTCCGCCCCCTTCTGCCCGGATCCAGCCGGGGTAATACGTATAACGCGACCCGTCATACGTACCATGGCGACAGTTGACAGGTCCACCCACCGGACCGCACCAGCCGCACCAACCCCCTCCGACCTCGCACTTCAAGGAGCCCCGTGTGACGAGACCCACCAGCCGCGACGTGGCCACCGCCGCAGGGGTCTCCCAGGCCACCGTCTCCCTCGTCCTCGGCGACAAATGGCGCGGCCGCGTCTCCGAACGCACCGCCACCCACGTCCGCGAGACCGCCACCCACCTCGGCTACCGGCCCAACCTCGCCGCCCGCAACCTCCGCCTCGGCACCACCCGCACCGCCCTCCTCGTCGTCCCCGCCCTCACCAACGAGTTCTTCGCCCGCGTCTACACCGGCGCCGCCCGCATCGCCGCGGAACACGACTTCGGCGTCGTCCTCTACCCCTCCCCCGACGGCACCGGCCCCGCCCGCGACCCCTTCGCCTCCGCCCGCGCCGCCCTCGACGGAGTCATCGCCTCCTCCATGGCCGCCGACGCACTCGACGCACTCGGCGGCGACGGCCTCCCCCTCGTCATGCTCGACAGCGACCCCACCGCCGGCAGCGCCGCCGCCCACGTCAACCTCGCCATCGCCGACGGCATGCGCCAGGTCACCGAACACCTCCTCGCCCTCGGCCACCACCGCATCCTCCACCTCGCCTCCGCCATCGACACCTGGACCTTCCAGGTCCGCGCCGAAGCCCTGGCCGCCCTCCTGGGGCCCGGAGCCGAGCTGCGCACCGTCCGGGCCCCCCTCAGCGTGGAAGGCGCCCGTACGGCCGCGGAAACCGCCCTGACGGCACCCGGAGCCCCACCCACCGCCGTCATCTGCGACGACGACATCCTCGCCGCCGGCGCCTGCAAGGCCGCCCGCCGCCTGGGCCTGCGCATCCCCGACGACCTCTCCGTCACCGGCTTCGACGACCTCGCCCTGGCCACCGCCGTCGAACCCGAACTCACCACCGTCCGCCTACCCGCCGAACGCGTCGGAGAACAGGGCATGACCGCCCTCCTCGCCGTCCTCGACAACACCCCCTGGACCGCCCCCGACCTCCCCGTCGAACTCGTCGTCCGCGCCTCCTCGGGCCCCGCCCCCACCCCCTGAACACGACGAAGCCCCGGCCCGCCCTCACGGGCAGACCGGGGCCACGCACCACTACCGGCCCTACTCGGCGTCGTCCTCCGGCGCCTCGTCGTTCGACACGGCATCCGCCTGAGCCGCCGCTGGCACATCCGCCTCCAGCAACCGCGCCAGCTGCCGGCCGCGGATCCGCTTGAACTTCCGCTGCTGGGCCCGCGTCCGGTCCAGGACCGCCACCTCCAGCCGCTCGGCCGGAATCGTCTTGTCCGCACTGTTCGCCTGGCTGGACAGCGCCTGCACCGCCAGCTTCAGCGCCTCCGACAGGGTCATCCCGTCCTGGTGCCGCTGATCCAGGAAGGTGCTGATCTGCTCCGCGTTGCCGCCGACCGCGACCGAGCCGTGCTCGTCCACGATCGACCCGTCGTGCGGCAGCCGGTAGATCTGGTCCCCGGCGGCCGTCGCACCGACCTCGGCGACGACCAGCTCCACCTCGTACGGCTTCTCACCGGCACTCGAGAAGATCGTGCCCAGCGTCTGCGCGTACACGTTCGCCAGCCCGCGGGCCGTCACGTCATCGCGGTCGTAGGTGTACCCCCGCAGATCCGCGTAGCGCACACCGCCGATCCGCAGGTTCTCGTACTCGTTGTACTTGCCGGCGGCCGCGAAGCCGATCCGGTCGTAGATCTCGCTGAACTTGTGCAGGGCACGCGACGGGTTCTCACCGACGAACACGATGCCGTCGGCGTACTGCAGCACGACAAGGCTGCGACCGCGGGCGATGCCCTTCCGGGCGTATTCCGCCCGGTCGGCCATGGCCTGCTGGGGTGACACATAGAACGGAGTCGACACCGGCTGTCCGTCCCTTTCTTCTGGGCTCCTGAGGGGCGACGGATGGTCAGAGCAGGGCGGCGCGCGGGCCGTCGGGCTGCTCCAGCCGACGATTGGTGACCGTACGGGCGAGTTCCTGCGACTCGTCGTCCGTCAGCCTGCGGAATCCCTCGTCCGTGATGACGGTGACGATCGGATAGATGTGGCGGTACAGGTCCGGCCCACCGGTCGCCGAGTCGTCGTCGGCGGCGTCGTACAGCGCCTGCACGACCAGTGTGGTGGCCTGCTCCTCCGTCAGATCGGGCCGGAAGAGCTTCTTCATCGATCCCCGGGCGAAGATCGAACCCGATCCGGTGGCGGCGTACCCGTGCTCCTCGGAGCGGCCGCCGGTCACGTCGTAGGAGAAGATCCGGCCCTTCTCCTTGGCCTCGTCGTACCCGGCGAAGAGCGGTACGACGGCCAGCCCCTGCATCGCCATGCCCAGATTGCTCCGGATCATGGTGGACAGACGGTTCGCCTTGCCCTCCAGGGAGAGGGTCGTGCCCTCCACCTTCTCGAAGTGCTCCAGCTCCAGCTGGAACAGCTTCACCATCTCCACGGCCAGACCGGCCGTACCGGCGATGCCCACCGCGGAGTACTCGTCGGCCGGGAACACCTTCTCGATGTCCCGCTGCGCGATCATGTTCCCCATGGTCGCCCGCCGGTCACCGGCGAGCACGACCCCGCCGGGGAAGGTGGCGGCGACGATGGTCGTCCCGTGCGGCGCCTCGACGACACCCTCCGGCAGCTTGCGGTTGCCGGGCAGCATCTCGGGCGAGTGCGCGCCCAGGAAGTCCATGAAGGACGACGACCCCGGCGTCAGGAAGGCTGCCGGTAGACGCCCTGTGCCACGATTGTTGGCTTCCACGCGTTTCCCTCCAGGTATGAGATGGCCCGCTGGATGGTGCCGGGATCGTCTCCCAACAGTCCGATAGCCGTATTGCAGTTGAAGCACAGTACGCCACGGACCCTACCCGTCTCGTGGCAGTGATCCACATGCGCAGCCGGAGCCTTTAGGCAGATGCAGCAGAGCCCGCCCTGAGCTGCGATCATTTCGTCATGTTGGGCTTCGGTGATGCCATAGACCCTCTTGAGGTGTCCGATCCGACCGTCGACGACACGGCACGACTTGCAACGCGTCGCCAAACCATCGACGGCTGACTCTCCCGCGGTCGGCCTGGGCTGCCTGCCCATTGCCTCCTCGCGCTTCCGGTGAGACTCGGCACCGCAATCACGGCAATGCCGTTGCAATCCGTCCAGATTCGCTCGCTTGGGAGCGAACTCCCGATGCGGCTTCTCCTCACCGCATCGGGTGCATCGCTTCGTTCGTCCCCACTCGACCGAGTCCACATGAACCTTCAAATCGAAGGCAAACTGACCCTACTGGCCACCCTTTTGAACGAAGGACCGCACGAAGTCCTCGGCATTTTCCTCGAGTACATCGTCAATCTCGTCAAGTACGGAGTCGACGTCGTCGGAGAGCTTTTCCTGGCGCTCCTTGAGGTCGGTCGATTCCTCGACCGCCGCCTCCTCGACCTCCTCGGTCGAGCGCGTCGCCTTCTGCTGTCCGCCGCCGGTGTCCTTGGTCGCCATGTCTACCTCACCCCGCTCGGTTCGCACGCTCATGTCGAGAGACCCCGGGATTCGGGATCTCTCAAGATCAGACCCTACGCAGGACCCTACTAGGAGGGTCCGACATTCGTCCCCGCACTTTCATAACGTCCGGTCTTTCCCATGATTCCCGGACCGGGGCCCTTTCAGGCCCCGAAAGCACCGCTCACCGCCCCGAAAGCACCCGCACCAGGTCCTCCGCCGTCCGGCAGCGGTCCAGGAGCTCCTTGACGTGGGCCCGCGTGCCCCGCAGCGGCTCCAGCGTCGGGACCCGCTGGAGCGAGTCGTGGCCGGGGAGGTCGAAGATCACCGAGTCCCAGGAGGCCGCGGCCACGTCGTCCGCGTACTGCTCCAGGCACCGGCCGCGGAAGTACGCCCGGGTGTCCTCCGGCGGCTTGCTCGCCGCCCGCTCCACCGCCGGCTCCTCCACCAGCGTCTGCATCTTGCCGCGGGCCACCAGGCGGTTGTACAGGCCCTTCTCCGGCCGTACGTCCGAGTACTGGAGGTCCACCAGGTGCAGTCGCGCCGCGTCCCAGCCCAGCCCGTCCCGGCGCCGGTAGCCCTCCAGGATCTCCCGCTTGGCGATCCAGTCCAGCTCCCCCGACAGGCTCATCGGGTCGCTCTCCAGCCGGCCCAGCACGTCCTCCCAGCGGGCCAGCACATCGGTTGTCTGCTCGTCCGCGTCGGAGCCGAAACGCTCCTCCACGTACTTCCTGGCGAGCTCGAAGTACTCCATCTGAAGTTGTACGGCGGTCAGTGTCCGGCCGCTGCGCAGCGTGATCAGGTGCTGCAGGTCCGGGTCGTGGGAGACCTGGTGCAGGGTGCGCACCGGCTGGTCGACGGCCAGGTCGACGTTGATGAACCCGTCCTCGATCATGGACAGGACCAGTGCCGTCGTGCCCAGCTTGAGGTACGTGGAGATCTCGGACAGGTTCGCGTCGCCGATGATCACGTGCAGTCGGCGGTACTTCTCGGCGTCCGAGTGGGGTTCGTCCCGGGTGTTGATGATGGGCCGCTTCAGGGTGGTCTCCAGGCCGACCTCGACCTCGAAGTAGTCCGCCCGCTGGCTGATCTGGAAGCCGTGCTCGCGGCCGTCCTGGCCGATGCCCACGCGGCCCGCGCCGGTGACGACCTGGCGCGAGACGAAGAAGGGGGTCAGGTGGCGCACGATGTCCGAGAAAGGGGTCTCCCGCTTCATCAGGTAGTTCTCGTGCGTGCCGTAGGAGGCGCCCTTGTTGTCGGTGTTGTTCTTGTAGAGGTGGATCGGCTGGGCGCCGGGGAGCTGGGCCGCCCGGACGGCCGCCTCGGCCATGATCCGCTCGCCGGCCTTGTCCCAGAGCACGGCGTCGAGCGGACTGGTGACCTCCGGCGAGCTGTACTCGGGGTGGGCGTGGTCGACGTAGAGCCGTGCGCCGTTCGTGAGGATGACGTTGGCGAGGCCGATGTCCTCGTCGGTCAGCTGGCTGTTGTCGGCGGCCTCGCGGGCGAGGTCGAAGCCGCGGGCGTCCCGCAGCGGATTCTCCTCCTCGAAGTCCCAGCGGGCGCGTCGCGCCCGGTGCATCGCCGCCGCGTAGGCGTTGACGATCTGGGACGAGGTGAGCATGGCATTGGCGTTCGGGTGCCCCGGGACGGAGATCCCGTACTCCGTCTCGATCCCCATTACTCGCCGTACGGTCATGCGGCCCTCCTTGCCCGGCGGCGCTCCCCTTCGGGAGCGGCGCTCAAGTACCGCTGGTGCTCCGGTGCGTGTGCCTGTGCGGTGCCCGTCCCCGCACTGCGCGTCCGGCGGTACGGAAGAGCCTAGAACCACTGCGCGCTCGTGGGGAGATCATTTCCGTCATTGAATCTGCCCTGTCACCGGCCGAAAAGCAGTCGGTATAAGGAGTCAGGGAGTCCGGTAAAGCAGTCGGCTGCGGATGCCCGGGGAGGGCATCCGCAGCCGCTCCGCTTCGTCAGAGGTACTGACCGGTGTTTGCCACCGTGTCGATGGAGCGTCCGGTGTCGGCGCCCTGCTTTCCGGTGACGAGGGTACGGATGAATACGATCCGCTCGCCCTTCTTTCCGGAGATTCGGGCCCAGTCGTCGGGGTTGGTGGTGTTGGGCAGGTCCTCGTTCTCCTTGAACTCGTCCACGCAGGCCTGGAGGAGGTGGGAGACGCGGAGGCCCTTCTGGTTGTGCTCGAGGAAGGCCTTGATCGCCATCTTCTTCGCACGGTCCACGATGTTCTGGATCATCGCGCCCGAGTTGAAGTCCTTGAAGTAGAGGACTTCCTTGTCGCCGTTGGCGTACGTGACCTCGAGGAAGCGGTTTTCCTCGGTTTCGGCGTACATCTGCTCGACGACGGTCTGGATCATGCTGTGGACGGTGCCGTCCGAGGATCCCTGGTGTTCGGACAGGTCGTCCGTGTGCAGGGGCAGCGAGGCCTTGAGGTACTTCGCGAAGATGTCCTTCGCGGCCTCGGCGTCCGGGCGCTCGATCTTGATCTTCACGTCGAGGCGGCCGGGCCGCAGGATGGCCGGGTCGATCATGTCCTCGCGGTTGGAGGCGCCGATGACGATGACGTTCTCCAGGCCTTCCACGCCGTCGATCTCGGCGAGCAGCTGGGGGACGATGGTGTTCTCCACGTCCGAGCTGACGCCGGATCCGCGGGTGCGGAAGAGGGACTCCATCTCGTCGAAGAAGACGATGACGGGGGTGCCCTCGCTGGCCTTCTCGCGGGCACGCTGGAAGACGAGGCGGATGTGCCGCTCGGTCTCGCCGACGTACTTGTTGAGGAGTTCGGGGCCCTTGATGTTCAGGAAGTAGGACTTTCCGGCGGGCTGGCCGGTGACCTCGGCGACCTTCTTGGCAAGGGAGTTGGCGACGGCCTTGGCGATGAGCGTCTTGCCGCAGCCGGGGGGGCCGTAGAGCAGGATGCCCTTCGGCGGGCGCAGTTCGTGTTCCTTGAACAGGTCCGGGTAGAGGTAGGGGAGCTCGACCGCGTCGCGGATCAGCTCGATCTGGTCGCCCAGGCCGCCGATCTTGTCGTAGTCGATGTCCGGGACCTCTTCGAGGACGAGTTCTTCGACCTCGCTCTTGGGGACGACCTCGTAGACGTAGCCGGAGCGGGGTTCGAGCAGGAGGGCGTCGCCGGGGCGGATGGTGATGTCCAGGAGCGGCTCGGCGAGCCTCACCACCCTCTCCTCGTCGGTGTGCCCGACGACCAGGGCGCGCTCGCCGTCCTCGAGGATCTCCTTGAGGGTGACGATGTCCCCGGCCCGCTCGAATTCCATGGCCTCGACCACGTTGAGGGCCTCGTTGAGCATGACCTCCTGGCCGCGCCGGAGGTCTTCCGGCTCGACGCTGGGGCTGACGTTCACGCGGAGCTTTCGGCCTCCGGTGAAGATGTCGACGGTGCCGTCCTCATTGGACTGCAGGAAGACGCCGAATCCGGCCGGCGGCTGTGCGAGCCGGTCGACTTCTTCCTTGAGGGCGACGATCTGGTCGCGGGCCTCACGGAGGGTATTCGCGAGTCGTTCGTTCTGTGCGGAGACGCCGGCAAGATTTGTCTGCAGCTCGACGATCCGCTCTTCGAGAATCCTCGTGTGTCGCGGAGAGTCGGCGAGCTTGCGTCGCAGGACGGCGATTTCCTGCTCGAGATAGGCAACCTGGCCGGCGGGGTCCTCAGACCCTCGCCCGGGCCGGATGCCGCGGTTGATGTCGTCGTCGTGGGCTGCCACGGTCCTCACCTCCTCCAAGGGGAGCTGGACGCTTCCTGACCCTACCTGGGCTGGTGGTGATTGAAACCCCTAGATCACAAAGACGGTAGAGGTGTGTCCGATCTTCACCCTTGCGTACTCCCTCACGCCAAGGAAATACCCACCCATCAACATCTGAAAGCGGCCGGTTGTAAGGTCGAAGTGTTCAACACCCGTCAGAGCTCGCGCGACTTGCTGCGAGTGGTGACCGGGATGGATCACTCAGCGCAGGGAACGGCAGGAGATATGAGCGTGCAGCAGGAGGCTCCCACGGCGGGCGTCGGCGGGGCCGGCGAGCCGCTTGAGGTCTGGATCGACCAGGACCTCTGCACCGGGGACGGGATCTGCGCGCAGTACGCGCCGGAGGTGTTCGAGCTGGACATCGATGGTCTGGCGTATGTGAAGAGCCCCGAGGACGAGCTGCTGCAGGCGGCGGGGGCGACCACTCCGGTTCCGCTGACGCTGCTCCAGGACGTGGTGGACTCGGCGAAGGAATGTCCGGGTGACTGCATCCACGTAAGGCGCGTTTCGGACGGGGTGGAAGTCTTCGGCCCCGACGCCGAGTGACGCTTCAAACACTCCTGGCGGTCGAGTCCGTCAGCTCCTGGCGGAATTTTCCGCCGCTCCAGCGCCACTTGGCGAGCTTCTTCACGTCCGGGCTGTAGCGCGGGATCGCCGGTGAAGAGTAGCCGAGGAGGGTGGCGGTGACGACTCCGTCGCTCACGGTGAGATCGGTGGCGGTCTGTCGCTGCGGGGTGTCGAGCAGGGTGGCGACGACGCGGGGGCGGGCGCCCTCGGCCCGGTCCTGGGTGAGTACGTAAATCGCGTGGGGCGGGGTGCCGGAGCCTGCGTCGCAGCGGACGGCGGCCACGGTCTCGGGGCGGCCGTCGCCGTCGAGGTCGCCCTGGGCGGTGGCGGTGACGGCCTGCGGGGCGCCTTTGCAGTCGAGGGGGTAGGTGACCGCCGCGGCGTCGGGGGCGGTGGCCTGCGGGCCGTTCGCGGCGGGGCCGGCGGTGTCCACGGGGGTTCCGGTGGCCGGCTGGACGAGTCCCGCGGTGGCTATGACGGCGGCCATGGCGGTGGCCGTGGCGAGCCAGTGGAGGGGTGTGGCGTGGCTGTGCGCCAGGGTTTCCACATTGGGCGCGAGCTCGGCGGGGCTGTGCGGCACGCGGGGTGTCTCCTGTGCGAAGGGTGACGGGGAGCCAGCATCGTGCCACACCTCACACTGAGGTGGAACGACCGGGTCCGGGGCGGCCGGATCGGAGGCGCCGACAGCGGGGCGGGGCTTGGCTGTTGTCGCGACAACGAAAAGGCGCTGTGGCGTAGTTCCCGGTTTGTCCGGGGAACTACGCCACAGCGCCTTCGTGTTGGGTGGGTCCGGCGGGTGGCTACGCGGAGCGGTCGCTGCCGGGGCCGTCGTAGTCCTCGCCGTAGGCGCCCTTGGAGGGGCGGCGGCGGCGCAGCGGGGGCTCGACGCCGTCCGCGAGGCGGCGGGCGGTGACGAGGAAGCCGGTGTGGCCGATCATCCGGTGGTCGGGGCGGACTGCCAGGCCCTCGACGTGCCAGTTACGGATCATCGATTCCCAGGGCTGCGGTTCGGCGTAGCAGCCGAACTCGCGGATGGATTCGACGGTCCGGGCGAGCTGGGTGGTGGTGGCCACGTAGCAGCAGAGGATGCCGCCGGGGACGAGGGCCTTGGAGACGGCCTCCAGGCATTCCCAGGGGGCGAGCATGTCGAGGATCACGCGGTCGACGTCGGTGTCGGACAGGTTGTCCTGGAGGTCGCCGACGGTCAGCTGCCACGCGGGGTGCGGGCCGCCGAAGTAGCGTTCGACGTTGGCGGTGGCGATCTCGGCGAAGTCCGCGCGGCGCTCGTAGCTGTGGAGCATGCCCTGGTCGCCGATGGCGCGCAGCAGGAAGCTGCTCAGGGAGCCGGATCCGACGCCTGCCTCGACGACGCGGGCGCCGGGGAAGATGTCGGCGAAGGCCAGGATCTGGCCTGCGTCCTTGGGGTAGACCACGGCGGCACCGCGGGGCATGGACAGGACATAGTCGGGGAGCAGGGGGCGCAGCGCGAGGTACGCGACGTTGCCCGTGGTGCGGACAACACTGCCCTCGGGAGCACCGATCAGCTCGTCGTGCGGGAAGGAACCCTTGTGGGTGTGGAAATTCTTCCCGGCTTCGAGCGTGAACGTGTAGTGGCGGCCCTTGGGGTCGGTGAGCTGAACCTGGTCCCCGACCTCGAAGGGCCCGCGTCGGCGGGCGGCACCGGTCGGTTCGGACATGTGACCAGTGTATTGGCTTCAGGACTGGGGCCGCGCCATGGCCTTCACGAAGGCTCTTTCGACGTCGAGGGTGGACAGCACCCCGTAGATCTCGCCGCCGGGTTCGAGGACGAGGTATTCGGTGGCGGGGTTGGTGCGGAGGTGGTCGAGGAGTTCTTCGCCGGTGAGGTCCGCTGAAACCTTCATGCCGTCGGTGAGGTCGCGGGCGAGGGTGCTGACGGCGACCCAGGGGCGGCGGTGTTCGGGGACGCCGACGATGGAGGCTTCGCGGACGATGGAGGTGGGGTCTCCGTGGCCGTCGACGATCACGATGGCGCGGGCGCCGGCTTCGGTGGCGCGGCGCAGGGCTTCGGAGAGGGGGGTGGTGTTCTCGACGGGGATGGCGCGCCGGGTGAGGGTGCGGGCCTTGAGTTCGGGGAGGTGTTCGCGCAGACGGGCCAGGCGCAGGCTGTTGCCGGCGCCGGTCCAGATGATCGCGGCGAGGATGGCGGCGAGCAGGGCGTCCATGACGGTGTCCATGCCGTCGATTTCGGTGCTGCGGTTGCCGACGGCTCCGGTGTGGGTGAGGAGCGGCAGGCCGAGGAGGACGGCGACGGCGAGGCCGCGGCCGATCCAGGCGGCGGCGATGGTGCCGGTCATGGGTTTGCCGGTGATGCCCCAGATGACGGCGCGGAGCATGCGGCCGCCGTCGAGGGGGAGGCCGGGGAGCAGGTTGAAGGCGGCGACGAGCAGGTTGGAGATCATCAGGCCGGCGAGGAGGACGCCGGGGACGGTGGCGGGGTCGACGGCCTGCATGCCGAGGTAGAAGGCTCCGGCGAGGAGGAGGGAGAGGAGGGGTCCGACGAAGGCGAGGACGAATTCGCGGCCGGGGGTCTCGGATTCCTTCTCGATCTCGGAGACGCCGCCGAAGAACTGGAGCTGGATGCGGCGCACGGGGAGTTTGAAGCGGAGAGCGGCGACGGTGTGGGCGAGTTCGTGGACGAGTACGGAGGCGTAGAAGGCGATGGCGAAGAAGAGGGAGACGAGGTAGCGGGCGGGGCCGAGGTCCGGGAGGACGCGGTCGAGCTGGTCGCCGAAGACCCAGGTGATGAGGGCGGCGACGAGGAACCAGCTGGGCGAGACGTAGACGGGTACGCCGAAGGGGCGGCCCATGAGGAGTCCGCCGCCCGGGCCGGAGCGCCGGTCTCCGCGCTCGCCGGTTTCGTCGGTGTCTGCCACGGCTTTCCTTCGTTCTGGGGGGTTTCCGGGGTGGGGGTCCGGGGGTTTGTGGTGCGTGCGTCGTAATGGTGGTGTAGCGGGGTGTGATGTACCGATCATGCAGTGCGAGGTGCCTTTGCGTCGATGGTATGCGCGTGCTGTCGGTCGCGGGTCGTAGGGTTTTACGCATGACGACGAGCCCCGGTGACGGTCCGGCTGACGTGGTGCCCAGTGCCGTGGCGCCTTCTTCCCTTTCCCCTTCTCGGGCGAGCGATTTCATGCAGTGCCCGTTGCTGTACCGGTTCCGGGTGATCGACAGGCTGCCGGAGAAGCCCAGTGCCGCGGCTACCCGCGGGACGCTGGTGCATGCGGTGCTGGAGCGGCTCTTCGATCATCCGGCCGAGGAGCGGACGGCGCCGCGGGCGAAGGCGTTGATCCCGGGGCAGTGGGACCGGTTGCTGGAGGCGAAGCCGGAGCTGACGGAGCTGTTCCCGGAGGGTGACGAGGGGGCGGGGCTGGCGCGGTGGCTGACGGAGGCCGAGGCGTTGGTGGAGCGGTGGTTCACGTTGGAGGACCCGACGCGGCTGGAGCCGGTGGAGCGGGAGTTCTTCGTGGAGACGGAGCTGGAGTCGGGGCTGCGGCTGCGCGGGATCATCGACCGGGTGGATGTCGCGCCGACGGGTGAGGTGCGGATCGTCGACTACAAGACGGGGAAGGCGCCGCGGCCGGAGTATGCCGAGGGTGCGCTGTTCCAGATGAAGTTCTACGCGCTGGTGGTGTGGCGGCTGAAGCAGGTGGTGCCGCGGCGGCTGCAGCTGGTGTATCTGGGCAGCGGGGACGTGCTGACGTACGACCCGGTGGTCGCGGATCTGGAGCGGGTGGAGCGCAAGCTGCTCGCGCTGTGGGAGGCGATCTCGGAGGCGACGGAGACGGGTGAGTGGCGGCCGCGGCCGACGAAGCTGTGCGGTTGGTGTGATCACCGGGCGGTGTGTCCGGAGTTCGGCGGGACTCCGCCGGTGTATCCGCTGTCGGTTCCGCCGCGGGGCGGGGCGGTCGGCCCGGCGGATTCCTGATCGTCGGGCCAGGGCAGAATGGGCGGGCCCGCCGAGACGTCCGATGAATACGAGGTAGTTCCGTGGCGATCCGCGTCCTACTGGTCGACGACCAGCCGCTGCTGCGCACCGGTTTCCGGATGATCCTGGAGGCGGAGGGGGATCTGGCGGTGGTCGGCGAGGCCGGGGACGGTCTGCAGGCGCTGGACCAGGTGCGTGCGCTGCAGCCGGACGTGGTGCTGATGGACATCCGGATGCCGCGGATGGACGGGGTGGAGGCCACGCGGCAGATCACGGGTCCGGGCCGGGACGGTCCGGCGAAGGTGCTCGTGCTGACGACGTTCGATCTGGACGAGTACGTGGTGGAGGCGCTGCGGGCGGGGGCGAGCGGTTTCCTGCTGAAGGATGCGCCGGCCAATGAGCTGGTGCAGGCGATCCGGGTGGTGGCGGCGGGTGAGGCGATGCTGGCGCCGAGCATCACGCGGCGGCTGCTGGACAAGTACGCGGGGCATCTGCCGTCGGGTGAGGACAGTGTGCCGGACGCGCTGGGGACGCTGACGGAGCGTGAGGTCGAGGTGTTGAAGCTGGTGGCCCGGGGTCTGTCGAACGCGGAGATCGCGGCGGACCTGTTCGTGAGCGAGACCACGGTGAAGACGCATGTGGGGCACGTGCTGACGAAGCTGGGTCTGCGGGACCGGGTCCAGGCCGCGGTGTACGCGTACGAGAGCGGGCTGGTGCGGCCGGGCGCCCAGTAGGGCGGCCCGAGGGGCGTACGGGAACGGGCCGGCAGCCGCGTGACGCGGTTGCCGGCCCGTTGCCGTACGGGGTGGGTCAGCCCTTGCTGATCTCCCAGAAGCGGAAGACGGTCGAGGCGTCGAGGGACCACTGCAAGCCGGTCACGTTGGTGCGGGAGACGGCGTACTGCTTGCCCTGCCAGAGCGGGAGGATCGGGATGTCCTCGGCGACGATCTCCTGGAGCCGGTTGTAGTCCGGGTTGGCCGCGGTGCGGTCGGACTTCGCGGAGGTCGACGGGATGATCGTCCCGGTGATCTCCTTGTTGTCGTAGTTGTTGCTCAGGACGCTGTCCGGGCCGAAGAACGGCTGGGTGAAGTTGTCGGCGTCCGGGTAGTCCGGGACCCAGCCCTTCACGTAGACGCCGTACTTGCCGTCCTGGATGTCCTTCTCGTACTGGTCGTACTCGACGGACTTCATCTCGGCCTCGAAGAGGCCGCTGTCGTTGAGCTGCTTGGCGATGACCTGGAACTGCTGGTCGGTGGAGGGGCCGTAGCGGGACGGGGTGGAGTACAGGGTGATCTTGACCTTGCCGTTGATGCCGGCGGCCTTGAGGACGGCCTTGGCCTTCTCCACCTGCGGGCTGCCGCCGTAGCGGTCGAAGAAGGGGGTGGTGTGTCCGGCGATGCCGGCGGGCACGATCGAGTAGAGCGGGGTGGCGGTGCCCGCGTACACGTCCTTGACGAGGGCTTCGCGGTCCACGAGGTAGGCGATGGCCTTGCGGACGGGGAGCTTGCCGGCGACGGGGTCGCTCATGTTGAAGACCATGTGCTCGACCTCGGCGCCGGTGCCCTGGACGACGTCGACCTTGTTGTCGCCGGTCTTGACGGCGGCGAGGGCGGCGATGTCCTTGGCGGCCAGGCCGCGGAAGGCGAAGTCGACGTCGCCGCTTTCGAGGACGGTCTTGAGGGCGGTCTGGTCGCCGTTGAAGAACTTCAGGGTCACACCGGTGTTCTTGGCCTTGGCCTTGCCGGTGTAGGAGTCGTTGACCGAGAAGCTGGCGCTCTTGTCGTTGAAGGCGTCCAGCTTGTAGACGCCGGAGCCGACGGCCTTGTTGTCGGTGCGGAGCTTGTCGGCCGGGTACTCGGCGTGGTCGACGATGGCGCCCGCACCCGAGGCGATCTTGCTCGGGAAGGTCGCGTCGGACGTCTTGAGGCGGAAGACGACGGTCTTGTCGTCGGGCGCGTCGATGCCGGCGATCGACGCGAGCATCACGGCCGGGCCGTTCTCGTCGTTGATCTTCAGCGTGCGCTCGAAGGAGTACTTGACGTCCTTCGAGGTCAGGCTGTGGCCGTTGCTGAACTTCAGGCCGGCGCGCAGGGTGCACTTGTACACCTTGCTGTCGCCGCCCTCGAAGTTGCAGGCCTGGGCGGCGTCGGGCTCCGGCGTCGTGCCGCCCTTGGGGAAGCTCAGCAGCGACTGGAAGACGTTGTTGAAGAGCAGCCAGGAGCCGGGGTCGTAGCCCGACGCGGGGTCGGTGGACTTCACCTTGTCGGATATGCCCATGACCACGCCCTTGCCGTTGCCGGCTTCGGAGCTGCCATCGGTCGATCCGCAACCGCTGAGCAGCGCGGCGGCGGTGGCTGCGCCGAGCGGGGCTGCCAGCCACTGGTTACGTCGATTCACGCGAACGTCCTTCACAGTCGAACTGTTTCGTTGCTCCGGCCCGCGACACCCGCTGCCGGTCTTTGCCTTGCTCAGCCGCTTACGCCGCGGCCGAGCTCCCACAACTGGAGGTCGGAGATGGCGTTGACCGACCACTCCACTCCGGTGATCCCGTCGCGTGCGGCGACGTACTGCTTGCCCTGCCACAGGGGCAGGACGGGCACGTCCTCGGCGACGATGTCCTGCATCTCCGTGATCGCGGGGACGGCGACGTTGCGGTCGACGGCGCGCCGGGATTCGGGGAGGAGCCTGGTGCGCACCGCGCTGTTGGAGTACGGCGTGCCCAAGAAGTTGTCCTGCTCCAGGAACGGGGCGAGGAAGTTTTCGGCGTCCGGGTAGTCGGGGAACCAGCCGAGCCCGTAGGCGGCGTGGTCGCCCTGCTTCTGGGCGGGGCGGAAGTCGGCCCAGTCGGTGCCCTGGACGGTGATGTCGAACAGCTGGGTGGAGTTGAGCTGGGCCTTGAGGGCCTCGAACTCGGCCGCCGTGCCGTCGCCGTAGTGGTCGTTGGTGTAGTGCAGCGTCAGCTTGACCGGGGTCTTGATGCCGGCGTCCTTCAGCAGGGAGGCGGCCTTGGCGGTGTTGGCCTCGCCGTACTTGCTGTAGAAGGAGTTGACGTGGCCGGTCACGGCGCTGGGGACCAGGGAGTAGAGCGGCTGCGCGGACTTGCCGTAGACCTTGGAGATGAGGGCGTTACGGTCGACGGCGGCGGCGAGGGCCTGGCGGACTGCCTTGTCCTTGACGACCGGGGCCTCGGTGTTGAAGCCGAGGTAGCGGATCTCCAGGCCGGGCATCGGGACGAGCTTGACGCCCTTGGGGGGCTTGGCGGCGAACTCGGTGATCTGGGCGGGCGACAGGGTGCGGGAGACCATGTGGATCCTCCCGTCGGTGAGCGCCTTGCCCATGGCCGCGGAGTCGGGGAACGTGCGCAGCTCGACCTTGTCGTTCTGGAGCTTGAGGTCGCCCTTGTAGCGCGGGTTCTTGCTGAACACCGCCCGGACGAGCTGGTTGTTCTTGACCTCGGCCTTCATCGTGTACGGGCCGGAGCCGTCGATGTCGAAGCCGTCGCGGAGCTTCTTGGCGCCGTAGTTCTTCTCGCTGACGATGCCGGCGGCGGGGGTGGAGAGCTTGTACGGGAAGGTCGCGTCGGGGGTCTTCAGGTGGAAGACGACGGTGTCGGCGCCCTTGACCTCGACGTTGTCGAGGTTGGCGAGCAGCGCGGACGGGCCGTTCTCGTCCTTGATGGCGCGGACGCGGTCGATGGAGAACTTGACGTCCTTGGCGGTGAGCGGGTCGCCGCTCGCGAACGTGAGCCCGGGGCGCAGGGTGCAGCGGTAGCTCTCGTTGCCGGTGTCGGTGAAGCGGCAGTCGGAGGCCGCTTCGGGGACGGGCTGGCCGCCGCCGCGCGGGGTGTGCATCAGGGTCTGGACGGTCTGGCGCAGGACGTTCCAGGCTCCGGCGTCGTACGCGTAGGCCGGGTCGAACGGGGCGGGGGCGTATTCGGCTGCTTCGAACCGGTCGGTGGTCCCGACGACGATCGCTCCGGATCCCGCTCCTCCGCCGCTGGCGCTGCCGCATGCGGCGAGCGTGGGCGTGAGCAGTCCGGCCGCGGCCGTCAGCACCATGGTCTTGCGGTTCATGCTGGAAGTACTCCCTGTAACCGGCACTTGCTCAAAGCGGCGAAAAGGGCACTTCGCGACGGTCGCCCGTTCAGGGCGGAACGATCGGGCCGGTGTAGTGACGATCGGTCCACGCGGTCCCGGCACAGGGGTGTGTGCCGGTGACGGCTGAGGTGCGGCGCGGTGCCCGGTTCGACACTAGTGGTCCGGGACGGGATGGCTGGAACTGGCCTGACTTGGGGCGTATTCGCACTGTGATGGGAGCGGACTGGCTGTCCATGCGGAGGCCACCCCGGATTCGGTCAGTAGCTGATCAATCCGGACACAAGGGAAGGCATAGGAGGCCTGGAACAGGTGTATCGGGCACTTGACGGGTGACCAACGTCACCCGGGACGACCGCCCCGGAGGGGATGGAATTTCAGCCTCCGGGGCCTCCGGCGGAAGATCCTCTCGCCGGACCTTCATCCTGCGGCCGTTCCGTTCGGTACAGAGCGTGTGCAGGGCGTACCGGTGCGTGCTTCCGGGCGCGGGAGCTCAGTTCAGCGGGCTGATGAGCGACCGCAGGAACGGCAGGTCCACGTCCTCCAGCGAGCGCACGATCGTCCGGCCGGGGGCGGGCTCGATGCGCCCGACGGAGGGGACGGCCACGACCCGGCAGCCGGCGGCCTCCGCGGCGGCGACGCCGGTGGCGGTGTCCTCGATGACGGCGCACCGGGCGGGGTGCGCGCCGAGGGTGCTCGCGGCGAGCAGGTACGGGTCGGGGTGCGGCTTGGTGCGGGCGACCTCGTCCCCGGCGACCGTCATCGTGAAGCGGTCACGGCCGAGGGTGAGCAGGACCTGGTCGATGACACGGCGGTGCGAGGCGGAGACGAGGGCGGTGGGCACGTTGTGCCGGGCCAGCTCGCTCAGCAGCCGCTCGGCGCCGGGCATGAGGGGGACCTGGTCGGCGATGCGGGCCTCGAAGCGCTCGTTGAGGAGCACGCTGAGCTCGGCGAGGCCGATGGCGGCGCCGGTCGCCTCGATCAGGAAGGCAGCGCTGCGGCTCATGGGGCCGCCGACGACCACGTCCCGCCAGGACTCTTCCAGCCGGTGCCCGAGCTCGCGGAAGATCTCGGCCTCGATCTCCCACCAGAATCCCTCGGTGTCGACGAGGGTGCCGTCCATGTCCAGCAACACCGCCTGCAGGGCGTGCCCGTCGGCCGCACGGACCACGGGGACGGGAACGGTGCTGGTCATGAGCACGCCTTTCTCAGGGGACGAGAAGGCCGGTCACCTCCGCCCGCGGGAACGTGCCCTCGGGAACAGGTGACCGGCCTGTATGGGACCGACCAGTGTACGCCGGTCCGCCTCAGCGTGCGTTGAAATACTTCGCTTCGGGGTGGTGAATCACGATGGCGTCGGTGGACTGCTCGGGGTGGAGCTGGAACTCCTCCGAGAGGTGGACGCCGATCCGCTCCGGCTGGAGGAGGTCGGCGATCTTGGCGCGGTCCTCCAGGTCGGGGCAGGCCCCGTAGCCGAGGGAGAAGCGGGCCCCGCGGTACTTGAGGTCGAACATGTCCTCGACCTTGTCCGGGTCCTCGCCGCCGAAGCCGAGTTCGGCGCGGACGCGGGCGTGCCAGTACTCGGCCATGGCCTCGGCGAGCTGGACGGACAGGCCGTGCAGCTCCAGGTACTCGCGGTAGGAGTCCGACTCGAAGAGCTTGGCGGTGGCCTCGCCGATCTTCGAGCCGACGGTGACGACCTGGAGGCCGACGACGTCGGTCTCGCCGGATTCCTCGGGGCGGAAGAAGTCGGCGAGGCACAGGCGGCGGCCGCGACGCTGACGCGGGAAGGTGAAGCGGGTCCGCTCGTTGCCCTCGTCGTCGAGGATGATCAGGTCCTCGCCCTTGGAGACGCAGGGGAAGTAGCCGTAGACGACCGCCGCTTCCAGCAGGTTCTCCGTGTGCAGCTTGTCCAGGAGGCCGCGCAGGCGCGGACGACCCTCGCTCTCGACGAGCTCCTCGTACGTGGCCCCGCCGGCGCGGGCCTGCTTGAGGCCCCACTGGCCCTTGAACAGGGCGCCCTCGTCCAGCCAGGAGGCGTAGTCCTTGAGCGGGATGCCCTTGACCACGCGGGTGCCCCAGAACGGCGGGGCAGGGACCGGGTTGTCGACGGCCACGTCCGAGCGGCCGCCCGGCTCCTCCTGCTCCTCGACCTGCAGGACGGGGGTGTCCCTCTTGGCGACCCGGCGCTGCTTGAGCTCGGGGAGGGTGGCGCCGGGGACACCGCGCTTCACGGCGATGAGGGCGTCCATCAGGCGCAGGCCTTCGAAGGCGTCGCGGGCGTAGCGGACTTCGCCCTCGTAGATCTCGTGGAGGTCCTGTTCGACGTAGGCGCGGGTCAGCGCGGCGCCGCCGAGGATCACCGGGTAGTCGGCGGCCAGCTTGCGCTGGTTCAGCTCCTGAAGGTTCTCCTTCATGATGACCGTCGACTTCACCAGGAGCCCGGACATCCCGATCACGTCGGCCTTGTGCTCGGCCGCGGCCTCCAGGATCGCCGAGACCGGCTGCTTGATGCCGATGTTGACGACGTTGTAGCCGTTGTTGGTCAGGATGATGTCGACGAGGTTCTTGCCGATGTCGTGGACGTCACCGCGGACGGTGGCCAGCACGATCGTGCCCTTGCCGTCGTCATCGGTCTTCTCCATGTGCGGCTCCAGGTAGGCCACCGCGGTCTTCATGACCTCCGCGGACTGGAGCACGAAGGGCAGCTGCATCTGGCCGGAGCCGAAGAGCTCGCCGACGACCTTCATCCCCTCCAGGAGGGTGTCGTTGACGATGTCCAGGGCGGGACGGGTCCGCAGGGCCTCGTCGAGGTCGGCCTCCAGGCCGTTCTTCTCGCCGTCGATGATGCGCCGCTGCAGACGCTCGTCCAGCGGCAGCGCGAGGAGCTCCTCCGCCCGCCCGTCCTTCAACGACTTCATGTTGACGCCCTCGAAGAGGGCCATCAGCTTCTGCAGGGGGTCGTAGCCCTCGGCCCGCCGGTCGTAGATGAGATCCAGAGCGACCGTGACCTGCTCCTCCTCGAAGCGGGCGATCGGCAGGATCTTCGACGCGTGGACGATCGCCGAGTCCAGGCCGGCCTTGACGCACTCGTCCAGGAACACCGAGTTCAGCAGCACCCGCGCGGCCGGGTTCAGGCCGAAGGAGATGTTCGAGAGGCCCAGCGTCGTCTGCACGTCCGGATGCCGGCGCTTCAGCTCGCGGATCGCCTCGATCGTCGCGATGCCGTCCTTACGAGACTCCTCCTGTCCGGTGCAGATCGTGAAGGTCAGGGTGTCGATGAGGATGTCCGATTCCCGGATCCCCCAGTTCCCCGTCAGATCGTCGATCAGCCGCTCGGCGATGGCGACCTTGTGCTCGGCGGTACGGGCCTGGCCCTCCTCATCGATGGTCAGCGCGATCAGCGCCGCGCCGTGCTCCTGCGCCAGCCGGGTGACCTTCGCGAACCGGGACTCGGGACCGTCACCGTCCTCGTAGTTCACGGAGTTGATGACCGCCCGGCCGCCCAGCTTCTCCAGGCCCGCCCGGATGACGGGAACCTCCGTCGAGTCCAGCACGATCGGCAGCGTCGAAGCCGTCGCGAACCGCCCGGCCAGCTCCTCCATGTCCGCGACGCCGTCACGGCCCACGTAGTCCACGCACAGGTCGAGCATGTGCGCACCCTCACGGATCTGGTCCCGCGCCATCTCCACACAGTCGTCCCAACGGGCCTCCAGCATCGCCTCACGGAACTTCTTCGACCCGTTCGCGTTCGTCCGCTCCCCGATCGCCATGTACGAGGTGTCCTGCCGGAACGGCACCGTCTGGTACAGCGAAGCCGCACCCGGCTCCGGCTGCGGCTTCCGCCCGGTGACAGCCGCACCCCGCACCCGCTCCACCACCTGCCGCAAGTGCTCCGGCGTCGTACCGCAGCAGCCACCCACCAGCGACAGCCCGTACTCACGGACGAAGGTCTCCTGCGCGTCAGCGAGCTCGGGGGCGGTCAGCGGGTAGTGCGCGCCGTCCTTGGTCAGGACGGGCAGCCCGGCGTTCGGCATGCAGGAGAGCGGGATACGGGCGTTGCGCGCCAGATAGCGCAGGTGCTCGCTCATCTCCGCGGGGCCCGTGGCGCAGTTCAGGCCGATCATGTCGATGCCCAGCGGCTCCAGCGCCGTCAGCGCCGCACCGATCTCCGAACCCAGCAGCATCGTGCCGGTCGTCTCCACGGTCACCGAACAGATCAGCGGGACGGTGACACCGAGCGCCTCCATGGCGCGGCGGGCGCCGATGATGGAGGACTTGGTCTGCAGGAGGTCCTGGGTGGTTTCCACGAGCAGCGCGTCGGCGCCGCCGGAGAGCAGGCCCTCGGCGTTGATCTGGTAGGCGTCGCGGATCTTCGCGTAGGTGATGTGGCCGAGGGTGGGCAGCTTGGTGCCCGGGCCCATCGAGCCGAGGACCCAGCGCTGCTGCCCGGTGGAGGCGGTGAACTCGTCGGCGACCTCACGGGCGATGCGGGCACCGGACTCCGACAGCTCGTGCACCCGCTCCGCGATGTCGTACTCGGCGAGCGCCGCGAAGTTCGCGCCGAAGGTGTTGGTCTCGACGCAGTCCACGCCCACCGAGAAGTACGCCTCGTGCACGGTGCGCACGATGTCGGGGCGGGTGACGTTGAGGACCTCGTTGCAGCCCTCCAGCTGCTGGAAGTCCTCCATCGTGGGGTCCTGCGCCTGGAGCATCGTCCCCATGGCTCCGTCGGCGACGACCACCCGGGTGGCCAGCGCCTGTCGGAGGGCATCGGCCCGGGTCTGGGTGTCTGCGGGCGGGTTCGGCAACGAGGCCATGGTTGAGCTCCCTGGGATGCGACGGCTGTCGGCTTTGCACCCCCGCTGTGTCAGGGGCGCACGCGGCCAGAGTAACCGCGTGGCCCCGGACCCGGTGAGGCTGTCCCACGTGGCGGACTGCATTCTGTGCGCGGGGGGTCCGCACGGGTTACACCCTTCCGCGGCACCCCGGAGAACGCCCAGGCATGCACGAGGTCGGCATCGGCCGATAGTGTTCAGCATTGTCGAACTACGTCAGCAGGAGGCTGCGCCATGGCACGGAACATCCAGTCGCTCGAACGAGCCGCTGCGATGCTGCGACTCCTGGCGGGCGGGGAGCGCCGTCTGGGTCTCTCGGACGTGGCCTCCTCCCTCGGCCTGGCCAAGGGCACCGCGCACGGGATCCTGCGCACCCTGCAGGCCGAGGGGTTCGTGGAGCAGGACCCCGCGTCCGGCCGCTACCAGCTGGGCGCGGAGCTGCTGCGCCTGGGCAACAGCTACCTGGACGTGCACGAGCTGCGCGCCCGCGCCCTGGTCTGGACGGACGACCTGGCCCGGGCGAGCGGCGAGAGCGTGTACGTGGGGGTGCTGCACCAGAGCGGGGTGCTGATCATGCACCACGTGTTCCGGCCCGACGACAGCCGTCAGGTGCTGGAGGTCGGGGCCATGCAGCCGCTGCACTCCACGGCCCTGGGCAAGGTGCTGTCGGCATACGACCCCGTCGCGCACACCCAGGTGCTGGAGGTGGAGCGGGAGGCGTTCACCCCCCGTACGGTCATCGACGGCGCTGGCTTCGAGGAGATCCTGGACCTGACCCGGGCACGCGGCTGGGCCTCCGACGTCGAGGAGACCTGGGAGGGCATCGCGTCGGTGGCCGCGCCCATCCACGACCGGCGCAGGATGCCCGTCGGCGCGGTGGCCGTCGCGGGGGCCGTGGAGCGCGTCTGCGGGGAGTCCGGGGAGCCCAGGGCGTCCCTGGTGGCCTCCGTACGGGACTGCGCGAGGTCGGTTTCACGCGACCTCGGAGCGGGCCGGTTCTGAGCTTGACCTGACCCGATCAATCCACCCAACGGCCACCACCTGTGGCATTTGGGTGGATTTTGTCGTTTTCTGATCATCCGTTGGCTTGATTTGGCCGATCGTGTCGAGTGGTAACGATCCGGTTCTTTGACCTGGTCGACCCTTGACGCGTTATTGGCCAAGGCGGAAAACTGCCGTTCATCGGTCGGCATTGTCGAACACCTACCGGCAATACGCGTTAGGGTGTGGCAAGGCCAAGGACCGGTGAAGCACTCACCGAGTGCGCGGACCGCCGGACGGGACCCGGTGTCCGCCCACCCCTGCAAGGCAAAGGAGTCGCGGGTGTCCACCTCCGACATCTTCATCGGCGAGACCATCGGTACCGCCCTGCTCACGCTGCTCGGCGGTGGCGTCTGCGCCGCCGTCACGCTCAAGAGCTCCAAGGCACGCAACGCGGGCTGGCTCGCGATCACCTTCGGCTGGGGTTTCGCCGTTCTGATCGCCGCCTACGTGTCCGCCCCGCTCTCCGGTGCGCACCTCAACCCGGCGGTCACCGTCGGCCTGGCCATCAAGAACGGCGACTGGAGCGACACTCCGGTCTACTTCGCCGGACAGCTCCTCGGCGCCATGCTCGGCGCGGTGCTGATGTGGATCACGTACTACGGCCAGTTCCGGGTGCACCTCTCGGACCCGGAGCACATCCGTGACGCCAAGCTCGGCCCGGAGGACCCGCACCCGCACGACCAGGCCGGTCCGGTGCTCGGCGTCTTCTCCACCGGCCCCGAGATCCGCAACGTCGTCCAGAACCTCACGACCGAGATCATCGGCACCTTCGTCCTGGTCCTGGCGATCCTGACCCAGGGACTCCAGGACGGCGGCAAGGGCCTCGGCGTCATCGGCGTCCTGATCACCTCCTTCGTCGTCGTCGGCATCGGCCTCTCGCTCGGCGGGCCGACCGGCTACGCCATCAACCCGGTCCGCGACCTCGGTCCGCGCATCGTGCACGCCCTGCTCCCGCTGCCGCACAAGGGCGGCTCGGACTGGGGGTACTCCTGGATCCCGGTCGTCGGCCCGCTCGTCGGTGCCGCCATAGCCGGTGGTCTGTACAACATCGCGTTCGCCTGATCAGTTTCGGCCCGCGCTCGTAAGATCCGCACCGCATCCTGATTCCGCCTACTCATAGACCTGCCAGGAGCAGCCACATGACCAGCAGCACCGGCCCCTTCATCGCCGCGATCGACCAGGGCACCACCTCCTCCCGCTGCATCGTCTTCGACCGCGACGGCCGCATCGTCGCCGTCGACCAGAAGGAGCACGAGCAGATCTTCCCGAAGCCGGGCTGGGTCGAGCACGACGCCACCGAGATCTGGACCAACGTCCAGGAGGTCGTCGCCGGCGCCATCGCCAAGGCCGAGATCACCGCGGCCGACGTCAAGGCCGTCGGTATCACCAACCAGCGCGAGACCACCGTCCTGTGGGACAGGAACACCGGCGAGCCGGTGCACAACGCGCTGGTCTGGCAGGACACCCGCACCGACGCCCTGTGCAAGGAGCTCGGCCGCAACGTCGGCCAGGACCGCTTCCGCCGCGAGACCGGCCTGCCGCTGGCGAGCTACTTCGCGGGCCCGAAGGTCCGCTGGCTGCTCGACAACGTCGAGGGTCTGCGTGAGCGCGCCGAGGCCGGCGACATCCTCTTCGGCACCATGGACTCGTGGGTCATCTGGAACCTCACGGGCGGCACCCAGGGCGGCGTGCACGTCACCGACGTCACCAACGCCTCGCGCACCATGCTGATGAACCTGCACACCCGGGCCTGGGACGAGAAGATCGCCGAGTCCATGGGCGTCCCGCTCAACGTCCTCCCGGAGATCAAGTCCTCCGCCGAGGTCTACGGCCACGTCAAGGACGGCGTCCTCGCCGGCGTTCCGGTCGCCTCGGCGCTCGGTGACCAGCAGGCCGCGCTGTTCGGCCAGACGTGTTTCGCCGAGGGCGAGGCGAAGTCCACGTACGGCACCGGAACGTTCATGCTGATGAACACCGGCGACAAGATCATCAACTCCTACAGCGGCCTGCTGACCACGGTCGGCTACCAGATCGGCGACCAGAAGCCGGTCTACGCGCTGGAGGGCTCCATCGCCGTCACCGGCTCGCTCGTCCAGTGGATGCGCGACCAGATGGGCCTGATCAAGTCCGCGGCCGAGATCGAGACCCTTGCCTCCTCGGTCGAGGACAACGGCGGCGCCTACTTCGTGCCCGCCTTCTCCGGCCTGTTCGCCCCGTACTGGCGCTCCGACGCCCGCGGTGTGATCGCCGGCCTCACCCGGTACGTCACCAAGGCGCACATCGCCCGTGCCGTCCTGGAGGCCACCGCCTGGCAGACCCGTGAGATCACCGACGCCATGACCAAGGACTCGGGCGTCGAGCTCGCCGCCCTCAAGGTCGACGGCGGCATGACCTCCAACAACCTGCTGATGCAGACGCTCTCGGACTTCCTGGACGCCCCCGTGGTGCGCCCGATGGTCGCCGAGACCACCTGCCTCGGCGCCGCCTACGCCGCCGGCCTGGCCGTCGGCTTCTGGCCCGACACCGACGCCCTGCGCGCCAACTGGCGCCGCGCGGCGGAGTGGACCCCGCGGATGCCCGCCGAGCAGCGGGACCGCGAGTACAAGAGCTGGCTCAAGGCCGTCGAGCGGTCCATGGGCTGGGTCGACGACGAAGACGCCAGCTGACCTCACTCAGCTGACGCTATCGACGAGGAGCTAAGAGAGATATGAGCAGCCTGCAGAGCGTGACCGCACTGGGCACGCACCCGACCGCCGGTTCGAACGCGAGCCGCGCCGAGACCCGTGAGCAGCTGGCGAAGGCCACGTACGACCTGCTGGTCATCGGCGGTGGAATCCTGGGCACCTCGGTGGCCTGGCACGCCGCGCAGTCGGGTCTGCGGGTCGCCATGGTGGACGCCGGCGACTTCGCCGGCGCCACCTCCTCCGCCTCCTCCAAGCTCGTCCACGGCGGCCTGCGCTACCTGCAGACCGGCGCGGTCAAGCTGGTGGCCGAGAACCACCACGAGCGCCGGGTGCTGGCCAAGGACGTGGCCCCGCACCTGGTCAACCCGCTCACCTTCTACCTGCCGGTCTACAAGGGCGGTCCGGTGGGTGCGGCCAAGCTGGGCGCGGGCGTCTTCGCCTACTCCGCCCTCTCGGCCTTCGGCGACGGCATGGGCAAGGTCATCTCCCCTGCCCGTGCCGCCGCCGACAACCCCGGCCTGAAGACGGACAACCTCAAGGCCGTCGCGGTCTACTACGACCACCAGATGAACGACTCCCGGGTCGCCGTCATGACGGTCCGCGCGGCCGTCGAGTCGGGCGCGGTCGTCCTCAACCACGCCGAGGTCACCGGCCTGCGCATGACGCGCGGCCGGGTGAGCGGTGCCGAGCTCAAGGACCGCCTCGACGGCACCGAGTTCGGTGTCGACGCGCGCGTCGTGCTCAACGCCACCGGCCCGTGGGTGGACCACCTGCGGCGCATGGAAGACAAGCACTCGATGCCGTCGATCCGCCTCTCCAAGGGCGCCCACATCGTCATGAAGCGCAAGTCGCCGTGGAAGGCCGCCATGGCCACCCCGATCGACAAGTACCGCATCACCTTCGCCCTTCCGTGGGAGGACCAGCTCCTCCTCGGTACCACCGACGAGGTGTACGAGGGCGACCCGGCGGACGTGCGCGCCACCGAGTCCGACATCCAGCAGATCCTGGACGAGGCGGCCTTCTCCGTGAAGGACGCGGACCTGGACCGCTCGCTGATGACGTACGCCTTCGCGGGTCTGCGCGTGCTGCCCGGCGGCCCCGGCGGCGTCGAGAAGGCCAAGCGCGAGACGGTCGTCTCCGAGGGCGCCGGCGGCATGCTGTCGGTGGCCGGCGGCAAGTGGACGACGTACCGCCACATCGGCCGCGTGGTCATGGACAAGCTGGCGAAGCTCCCGGGCAGCCCGCTGACCGATGACATGGAGCCGGTGAAGTCGCTGGTGCGCCGGATCGCGCTGCCCGGTGTCGCCAACCCGAACGCCGTCGCGCACCGCCTGCTGGTGGACCGCGAGCCCGGCACGCGGATGGACCCGCTGACCGCGCGCCACCTGGCCTCGCACTACGGCTCGCTCGCCTTCGACATCGCGCGGATAGCCAACGAGGACCCGGCGCTGGCCGAGCGCATCCACCCGGACGGTCCGGAGATCTGGGCGCAGGTCGCCTACGCCCGTGACAACGAGTGGGCCGAGACGGTCGACGACGTGCTGCGCCGCCGCACGACGGTGACGGTCCGCGGTCTGGACGACGAGGCCGTACGGGCCCGGGTCCAGGAGATGCTGAGCCGCAAGGCATAGCGCTCACGCAGGTGGGGAAGAGGGGCGGTTCCGAGGGGAACCGCCCCTCTGTCGTGGGCTGTGGCCGACGTCCCTTCAAGGCTTAGGCTGACCCGTGTACGCAAGGGAACTTCGGAAGGAGACCTGGGTGATCGAGCTTGAGGGCGTGCCCGAGCTGATCGACCCGGTCATGGTGGCCGCGTTCGAGGGCTGGAACGACGCGGGTGACGCGGCCTCCGGTGCGGTCGCACACCTGGACCGGGAGTGGAAGGGCGAGGTGTTCGCGGCGCTCGACGCCGAGGACTACTACGACTTCCAGGTCAACCGGCCGACGGTGTGGCTGGACAACGGGGTACGGAAGATCACCTGGCCGACGACGCGGCTGTCCGTGGTCCGGATCGGCGGCGCCAAGCCGCGGGACCTGGTGCTGGTGCGCGGGATCGAACCGTCCATGCGGTGGCGGTCGTTCTGCAACGAGATCCTCGGCTTCGCGCACGAGCTCGGCGTCGAGATGGTGGTCGTCCTCGGTGCGCTGCTCGGGGACACGCCGCACACCCGGCCGGTGCCGGTGAGCGGGGTCACCTCGGACGCGGACCTGGCGCGGACGATGGACCTGGAGGAGACCAAGTACGAGGGCCCGACCGGGATCGTGGGCGTGCTCCAGGAGGCCTGTACGCACGCGGGCGTCCCGGCGGTGTCGCTGTGGGCGGCGGTGCCGCACTACGTGTCGCAGCCGCCGAACCCGAAGGCGACGCTGGCGCTGCTGAACCGGCTGGAGGATCTGATCGACATCCGGATCCCGCTGGGCGAACTCCCGGAGGACGCACGGGCGTGGCAGCTGGGCGTGGACCAACTGGCCGCCGAGGACAGCGAGGTGGCGGAGTACGTCCAGACGCTGGAGGAGGCCCGGGACACCGCCGATCTGCCGGAGGCGTCGGGCGACGCCATCGCGCGGGAGTTCGAGCGGTACTTGCGGCGCCGTGATCCCGCGGCGGGCCCGGCGGCGGAGCCGGGTGACGGCTCGTACCTGCGGGACACGTCGAGCGGTCTGACGCGTCCGCCGAAGCGGAAGGACTCCGCTGCCGAGGAGCCGCCGGCGGCTCCGCCGGAGCCGGGAGATCCCGGGGACGACGCCCCGGAGGCTCAGGGCCCCCCGGAGGCCCCGGAGGCACCTGAGCCCCCGCAGGCCTAGTCGTGGCCTAGTCGGCCGGAGGGCGGGGCGGGGTGCGGGGCCGCTGCGCGGAGCTGCTCCCCGCCCCGCCCTTTCTCCGTTTCCCGGGGCTCCGCCCCTGACCCCGTACGGGCGCTGCGCGCCCGTCGCCTCAAACGCCGGCGGGGCTGGATCCTCCAGCCCCGCCGGCGTTTGAGGTGCGGGGTTACAGGGCCACGCCCAGGAGGGCGTCGACCGTGCGGGAGACCAGGCCGGGGGCCGACTCGTCGTCGCCGTCGGAGGCGTTCTGCGCGTCCACCCAGCGGTCCACCGCCGCCAGCGCGGCAGGGGCGTCCAGGTCGTTCGACAGGGCCTCGCGGACCTCCTCGACCAGGGCGTCCGCCGGCAGCCCGTCCGGCCGCGACACGGCCGCGCGCCAGCGCTCCAGGCGGGCCACCGCGTCCGCGAGCACCGCGTCCGTCCACTCCCAGTCGGCGCGGTAGTGGTGCGACAGCAGGGCCAGGCGGATCGCCGCCGGGTCGACCCCGGCCCGCCGCAGCGCCGAGACGAAGACGAGGTTGCCCTTCGATTTCGACATCTTCTCGCCGTGCAGGGCGACCATGCCCGCGTGTACGTACGCCTTGGCCATCGGGAACTCGCCGGTCAGCGCCTGCGCGTGCGAGGCGCCCATCTCGTGGTGCGGGAACGCCAGGTCGGAGCCGCCGCCCTGGATGTCGAAGCCCATGCCCAGGTGGTCGAGGGCGATCGCCACGCACTCGATGTGCCAGCCCGGCCGGCCGCGGCCCAGCGAGCCGCCGTCCCAGCTCGGCTCGCCCGGACGCGCGGCCATCCACAGCATCGGGTCCAGCGGGTTCTTCTTGCCGGGCCGGTCGGGGTCGCCGCCCCGCTCCGCCGAGAGCAGCCGCATCGCGGCGGCGTCGAGGTTCGAGACCGCGCCGAAGTGCGGGTCGGCCTCGACCGAGAAGTAGACGTCGCCCTCCAGCTCGTAGGCCGCGCCCGCGTCCCGCAGCCGCTCGACCAGCGGCACGATGCCGGGTATGGCCTCGACGGCTCCGATGTAGTGCTGCGGCGGCAGCATGCGCAGGGCGGTCATGTCCTCACGGAAGAGGGCCGTCTCGCGTTCGGCGAGCTCGGTCCAGTCGTGTCCGTCGCGCAGCGCCCGCTCCAGGAGCGGGTCGTCCACGTCCGTGACGTTCTGGACGTAGTGGACCTGCCGCTTGGTGTCGAGCCACACGCGCTGTACGAGGTCGAACGCGTTGTAGGTCGCCGCGTGACCGATGTGGGTCGCGTCGTACGGGGTGATGCCGCAGACGTAGATACGGGCGACGGGACCGGGGGCGAGGGTGATCGTCCCCTGGGTCGCGGTGTCGTGGATCTTGAGGTCGCGGCCCTTGCCAGGAAGGGCGGGGACCTCGGAAGCGGGCCAGGCATGCATGCGTCGAGCCTAACCGGACGGATGTTCCGGAAACGAACCGGACCCGCACTGTTGTCTTGATCGGCACTCTTGCGGTCTGGCCGGATCTGTGCGTGCGGCGTGTGGCCTGTTCACACCGGCGGCCAGGGGATCGACGGCCACTGCCCGGACGGCTCCGGATGGATCCCGGTGCGCAGCAGCTCCGCCACCCGGCCCCGTACGGCGGCCAGCTCGACCGCGGTGATCAGTTCGGCCAGCCGGGTGGCGAGCGGGGCTCCTTCGGCCAGCTCGGCGGCCAGCGAGGCAAGTATCTCGCGTGCCTCGTCCGTCAGCGGCTCCCCGGCCCAGCCCCACAGGAGGGTGCGCAGTTTGTCCTCAGCGTGGAAGGTCACGCCGTGGTCGATGCCGTAGAGGCGGCCGTCGGGTGCGGGCAGCAGGTGGCCGCCCTTGCGGTCGCCGTTGTTGATCACTGCGTCGAGGACGGCGAGCCGGCGCAGCCGCGGGTCGTCGGCGTGCACCAGCAGGGCGGTGCGGCCTTCGCCGATGTCGGCGAGGGCGACGGCCTTCCAGCCCTCCGCCGCCTCCTCGCCCTGGACGAGCCCGAGCAGCTCGGCGCCGGGCGCCTCACCCTCCGGGGTCTCGATCCACCGCTGGACCATGCCCTCGCCGTACGGCCCGTCGCGGAGCACGGTGGCGGGCACCAGGCCCCAGCCGGTGGCCTCGGAGACCAGGTAGGCGGCGACCTCGCGCTGGGCGAGGTTCCCGTCGGGGAAGTCCCAGAGCGGGCGCTCGCCCTTGACCGGCTTGTACACGCAGTCGGCGCTCACGCCCTCGTACGTGACGGTGCACAGCAGGACGGCGTTGGACGCCTCCCTGATCCGGCCGACGACGGTCAGCTCGCCCTTGGCGAGCAGCTCCTCGATCTCCCCCGTGGCGGTCACACCTGGCGCCGGTAGCCGTTCTGGCGCGGGCAGACGTGCCCCTCCGGGTCCAGTGGCAGACTGCACAGCGGGCACGGCGGGCGGCCCGCGTTGACCACGTCCAGGGCCCGCTTGGCGAAGGCCCGGGCCTGGGCGCCGGTGAGGCGGACCCGCAGCATCGGCGGGCCGTTCTCCTCGTCCTGGAGCAGCCGCTCCTCCGCCTCGGCGAGATCCTCGTCCGACTCGGCTTCGAGTTCCACGAGGGCCTGCGCCTCGACGATCATGCGCTGCTCCTCGCCGTCCCAGGCCAGCGCCATGGTGCCGACGCGGAACTCCTCGTCGACGGGGACGTCCAGCGGCGCGGTGTCGGCGGCCTCGGCGGGGGCGACGGCCGGGACCGGGGCGTTGCCGCCGGTGCGCCGTACGACCTCGTCCAGCAGCTCGTCCATGCGCTCCGCCAGCGCCGCGACCTGGGTCTTCTCCAGGGAGACGCTGGTGACGCGGGGGCCGGATGAGGCCTGCAGGAAGAACGTACGGCGTCCCGGCAGACCGACCGTGCCGGCCACGAAGCGGTCCGGGGGGTCGTAGAGGAACACCTGACGGGGCACGTCCGTCTCCAAGTCTCGGCGCAGGGCAAAGCTGCGCGTGTGCGGGCCCATCCACCCTACTGCGCCGTTCGATCACGCCGCGCCCGCGCCGCCTCCCACGACCGCGTTCCCGCCGTCTTCCACTGCTTTGTCCGGCGTCTCGGAGCGCGGCACGAGCGCGCCGAAGTCCCCGGTGTCGCCCAGCCGGAACACGAACGGCCGCGTGGGCGTGTAGCGGACGGCGGTCACGGAGCAGGGGTCGACGTGGATGCGCTGGAAGAGGTCCAGGTGCATGCCCAGGGCGTCGGCGACAAGGGACTTGATGATGTCGCCGTGGGAGCACATCAGGAAGACGGCGTCGCTCCCGTGCTCCTCCTCGATCCGCGTGTTCCAGTCCCGTACGGCCTCCACGGCGCGCGCCTGCATGGCGCGCATGGACTCGCCGCCGGGGAAGGCGGCCGCGGACGGGTGCTGCTGGACGATCTTCATCAGGGGCTCTTCGGCGAGTTCGGAGAGTTTGCGGCCCGACCAGTCGCCGTAGTGGCACTCGCCGATCCGCTCGTCGGTGTGCACCTCCAGGTCCGGCCGGGCGGCCAGCAGCGGTGCGAGCGTCTCCCGGCAGCGCTGGAGCGGGCTGGTGACGGCCGCGGCGAGCGGTACGCCCACGAGCCTCCCGGGCAGCGCGGCGGCCTGCTCGGCGCCGCGCTCGTCGAGGGCCACTCCCGGGGTCCATCCGGCGAGCAGTCCAGCGGTGTTGGCGGTGGACCGCCCGTGTCGTACGAGGATCAGCGTGGCCATGGCGCCAGCCTATGCTCTGGCGCCCAGGTGCGGGCGGGCCGCGGGCAGGGGAGAATGCCCCGCGTGATTGTGGACTGTGCGATTTACCGGGACGGCCGCCGCACCGAAGGGCCCGAGGACTTCTCGGACGCCCTGGACGAGGCGCGGGCGGCCGGTGACGCCTTCCTCTGGGTCGGCATGCACGAGCCGTCGGAGAAGGAATTCGAGTACGTCCGGAGCGAGTTCGGTCTGCACGCGCTGGCGGTGGAGGACGCGCTGACCGCGCACCAGCGCCCGAAGCTGGAGGTGTACGACGATTCGCTGTTCGTCGTCCTCAAACCGGTGATGTACGACGACGACACCGACACGGTGACCGCCGGCGAGCTGATGGTCTTCATCGGCGACTCCTTCGTGGTCACCGTCCGGCACGGCGAGGGGGCCCCGCTGACGGCCGTACGGCGCCGGCTGGAGCAGGAGCCCGACGTACTGCGGCACGGCCCCACGGCGGTGCTGTACGCGGTCTCCGACGCGGTGGTGGACCACTACATCGAGGTGGCGGCTGAGCTGCAGGCGGACCTGGAGGAGCTGGAGGCCGACGTCTTCGCCCCGAACGCCTCCGACACCAAGAACACCGCCTCCAGGATCTACGGCTTCAAGCGGCAGGTGCTGGAGTTCCGCCGGTCGACGAGCCCGCTGCTGCAGCCGATGAACCGGCTCGCCTTCGGGAACGTGCCCTTCGTCCACGACCACTCCCAGCCGTTCTTCCGCGACGTGGCCGACCACCTGACCAAGGCGAACGAGTACATCGAGGGCCTGGACCGGCTGCTGTCGGACGCCCTCGCCGCGCACCTGGCGCAGATGGGAGTCCGGCAGAACGACGACATGCGCAAGATCTCGGCCTGGGCGGCGATGGCGGCCGTCCCCACGATGGTGGCGGGGATCTACGGGATGAACTTCGACGTGATGCCGGAGCTGCGGCACGCCTGGGGCTATCCGGCGGTGATCGTGGTCATGGCGGGCGCGTGTCTGGGCCTGCACCGCTTGTTCAAGCGCCGGGGCTGGCTCTAAGCGGCCTCGGGGAAGTAGGGCTACGCGAACTCGGGCGAGGTGAGCGGCGCTCCGCCCAGGGCGTCGCGCCGCTCGGGCATGGCGAGGCTGACCATCCGGTGCCAGCGGCTGAACCGCTCGTACGCGTACATCCCGTGGATGCCCGCGGCGAGCACGGCCGCCTTCGGCGCGGGCCAGCGCAGCAGTCGGCCCATGTGGTCCATGACGGCGAGGCTCACGTCCCGGTAGACGGCGATCTCGACGAGCGCGCTCTCCCGCAGCACCCCCTGGATGGTGCGGCCGTGTCCCGCCCGGACCAGGCGCAGCAACTCCTCGTGGCAGTAGGCGAGGTGGTTGTCCTCGTCGCGGCTGATCATGCGGATGGCCTTGCCGAGCTCGGGGTGGTCGCCGAAGTTCCTGACCAGCATGTCCATCTGGTCGGCGGCGCGCTGTTCGGTGACCCGGCTGTGCGCGAGGTAGACGACGATGTCGTGCTCGGTCAGCGGCTCCTCGCGGCGCAGCTTCTCGTGCGCGAGACCGATCCCGCGCCGCTCCAGCAGCATCGTGTAGTCGGTCTCGGGCGGTACGGGAACGGGCGGCAGCCCGCGCTTGCGGAGCAGCGCGTTGAAGATCCGCCCGTGCTTGTCCTCGTCGGCGCCGTGCCGGGTGATCTTGGGTGCCAGCCCGCGCATCGAGTCGGGCACGAGAGCCGCGATCCGGGCGTTCTCCCAGCCTCCCTGCGACTCCCCGCTGGCGGCGATGGAGCAGAACAGCTGGAAGGCGTCGTCGTTGTCGACGATCTCCTGGAACAGGCTGCGGGCAGAGAGCATGCAACGAGTCAAACTCCGGTTACCGGGGCGGGCAACCGATGGGTCGCGCTACTCGTCCGAATGAACGAACCAGGGGGATGGCCCACGGCGCGTAACCCGGGGGCCGCCCGGCGCGTTGTTGGCTGTGTCGGCCGTGGCGGGGAAGACCCCCCGAGCCCCCACCACGGCCGCAGACCTTCTTTCCCGGCCCTCAGCCCTCAGCCCCGAGCCCCGGGGGTCAGGCGAGGCCGGCCAGCTCCATGGCCTCAGTGCCGGCCCGCAGGGCGGCGATCCTCTCGTCCAGGGTGAATCCGGCCGGGGCCAGCGTGAGGGTGGTGACGCCGGCCTCCGCGTAGGCCCGCATCCCGTCCGCGATCCGCGCGACCGGGCCGAGCAGGGTGGTCGAGTCGATCAGCGAGTGCGGGACCGCCGCGGCGGCGCCGGTCTTGTCGCCCGCCAGGTACTTGTCCTGGACCTCGGCGGCTTCCTTCTCGTAGCCCATGCGCTGGGCCAGCTGGTTGTAGAAGTTCTGCTTCCGGCTGCCCATGCCGCCCACGTACAGGGCGGTGTACGGGCGGAACATGTCGGCGAGCGCGTTCACGTCATCGCCGAGGGCCAGCGGCACGGTCGGGCAGACGTCGAAGCCCTCCATGGTCAGCCCGGCCTTCTCGCGGCCCGCCCGGATGTGGGTGAGCGCGGTCGCCTCCAGGTGCTCGGCGGCCGGGAAGATCAGCAGCGCGCCGTCGGCGATCTCGCCGGTCTGCTCCAGGTTCTTGGGCCCGATGGCGGCGATGTAGAGCGGGATGTGCTCGCGCTCGGGGTGCACGGTCAGCTTCAGCGGCTTGCCCGGGCCGCCGGGCAGCGGCAGGGTCCAGTGCTCGCCCTCGTACGAGAGGCGCTCGCGGCTCATCGCCTTGCGGACGATCTCCACGTACTCCCGGGTCCGCGCGAGCGGCTTGTCGAACTTGACGCCGTACCAGCCCTCGGAGACCTGCGGGCCGGAGACGCCGAGGCCGAGCCGGAAGCGGCCCTTGGTGAGCGAGTCGAGGGTGGCCGCGGTCATGGCCGTCATGGCGGGCTGACGGGCCGGGATCTGCAGGATCGCCGAGCCGACGTCGATCCGCTCGGTCTGGGCGGCGACCCAGGCGAGGACGGTCGGGGCGTCGGATCCGTAGGCCTCGGCCGCCCAGCAGACGTCGTAGCCGAGGCGGTCGGCCTCCTGCGCGACGGCGAGGTTGTCGGCGTCCATGCCCGCACCCCAGTAGCCGAGATTGATGCCGAGCCGCATGTGTCGTCCCCTTACCGAATTTACCGATCAGTAACGTGCGTGTCCGGGGACTGTAGCGCGCCCGGAGCCCATCCGTCAGCGCCCCAGTAGTCTCAGCGCTCATGGAGCAGAGGCATCTCGGCCGCACCGGACTGCGCGTCTCCCGGATCGGCCTCGGCACCCTGACCTGGGGCCGCGACACCGGCGAGGAAGCCGCCGCCGAGCAGGTGAAGACGTTCTGGGAGGCGGGCGGCACGCTCGTCGACACGGCCGACGTGTACGGCGGCGGGGAGGCGGAGTACCTCCTCGGGCAGTTGGTGGGCGGGCTGGTCCCGCGCCGGGACCTGGTGATCGCGACCAAGGCGGGCAGCGTGCCGGATCCGGACCGGCGCTTCGACGGCTCGCGCGGGCACCTGCTGGCCGCGCTCGACGCCTCGCTGGACCGGCTGGGCACCGATTACGTCGACCTCTGGCAGGTGCACGCCTTCGACCCGGCGACCCCGCTGGAGGAGACCCTGCAGGCGCTGGACCTCGCCGTGAGCAGCGGCCGCGCCCGGTACGCCGGGGTGGCGGGCTTCTGCGGCTGGCAGCTGGCGAAGGCGGCCACCTGGCAGCTCGCGGTCCCGGGGGTACGGACCCGGCTGGCCTCGACGCAGATGGAGTACTCGCTGCTCCAGCGGGGCGTGGAGCGGGAGGTGCTGCCGGCCGCGCTGGACCTGGGCATCGGACTCCTCCCCTCCTCCCCGCTGGGGCGCGGGGTCCTGACGGGGAAGTACCGGGGCGGCGTCCCTGCGGACTCCCGGGGCGCCTCGCAGACCCTGGCCGCCCTGGTGGAGCCGTACCTGGACGAGGCCGCGGGCCGCATCGTGGACGCGGTGGTGACGGCGGCCCAGGGGCTGGCGGTGACCCCGCTCCAGGTGGCCCTGGCGTGGATCCGGGACCGGCCGGGGGTGGTCGCGCCGATCGTCGGCGCGCGGACGTCGGCGCAGCTCGCGGCGGCTCTGTCGGTGGAGGCCCTTAGTCTTCCGGAGGAGATCTGCCGGGCGCTGGACGATGTTTCGGCGCCCGTGCACCGCTACCCCGATCAGGACTGGAGCACTCTGTGAGTACGGACCGCCAAGCCGAGCCCGCTACCTCGGAGGAACCGGCCGAGCCGCAGCCCGCCGCCGACGGCGGACCCGGTACCGGCTCGGACGAAGCCCCGACGGCCGGGCCGCAAGACGCCTCCGACGGTGAAGCGGAGGAGGCGGACGTCGAGCCGGGCGAGGCCGAGGAGGACGGCGAGCAGGCCGCGGCAGACGCCCCGGAGGGCACCGGCGAAGGCGACGAGCAGGCCGCGGAGGCGGGCGCCGGAGCCGGGCTCAGCGAGGCGCAGGCCGAGCTGGCCGCGCAGAAGGTCGAGCGGGAGCGGATCGCCCGGCGCAAGGCCGAGCGGGAAGGGCCCGTCGACGCCGGGGCGAAGCTCAGCGGGAAGGCCGCGGACCTGCTCGCCGCCGTACGGGCCGTGGAGAGCGGGGCGAAGCCGCCCGCCGTGTACTTCGACGAGGCCCCGGCCGCGCCGCGCAAGGCGGCCCCCGCTCCCCCTCCGCCGCCCCGCAGGACGGCGGAGGCGCCGGCCGCCGCCCCCTCCTCCGACACCGTCGACGGCGTACGGGCCGTCCTGGCCCGCGGCGGCGCGCCCGAGGCACTCGCCGCCCCGGCCGCGGCCGCGCTCGGCGACGACCCGGCCGGCCGGCTCGCCGCCAACCCCTGGCTGCTGCTGTCGGTCCCCGCGGTCCGCCCGACCCAGGCGGACGGTTTCGCGCGGGCCCTGCTGGGCCCCGAGGCCGGTCCGGGCGACGAGCGCCGCACGGCCGCCCTGGTGGGCTGGCTGCTGGTCCAGGCGGGGCTCAAGGGGCACACCGCGCTGGAGGCGCCGGTCCTGGAGAAGGCTCTCGCCCAGTACGGCGTGCCGGAGCCCGCCGAGGCTCTGGAACTGGCCATCGCCGAGGCCTCGGTGCTGGTCTTCCACGAGCCCTTGGGCCCGCCGGCCGGCGAAGCCGCCGAAGACACCGAGGACACCGAGCGGCCCGTGAGGATCCTGGTGGGCCTGGAGGGCCCGGCGATGGCCGAGGAGAGCCTGGCCGACGGCCTGGCCCGGATCGCCGGCACCTTCGGCGCCCCGGCCGACTGGGAGAAGGCCGCCACCGGACCGGGCTCTGAGCTGATCCGCGCGGTCGCGGGCCACGGTCTGGTCACCCACACCGGCGGCGAGGCCGCCCGCGCCGAACCGCTCGCCCTGCTGGCCGCGGCCCGGGAGCTCGGCCTGCGCGCCTGCCTGGCCGCGCACGTCCCCCCGGCCGAAGGCGTCACCGTCACCGGGCTGCTCTCCGGGGGGCAGGGGCCCGGCCGGGACGCCGACGGGCGGTTCGCGCTGGACCTGCTGATCGTGCTGGACGCGCCGCAGCTGGACGTGGAGGCCGCCGCCGCGCTGGTGGAGTCCGTCCCGGACGGGGCCCGGCTGGTGCTCTCCGGGGATCCGGCGGTGCTCGGCTCCGCCGGGGCCGGGCGGGTGTTCGCCGATCTGCTGGCGGCCCGTACCTGCCCCCGGGTGGTCTCCCGCGTCCCGGACCCGGGGCCCCTGGGCGAGCTGGTCTCGGGGGTCGGCATCGGGGAGCTGAACCAGGTCGAGGCTCCCGGCAAGGAGGTCGTCATCGTCCCGGTGCAGGACGCCGGGGAGGCCGTGCACCGTGCCGTACAGCTGGTGGCCGAGTCGGTGCCGCGGGCCTTCGGGATCCCGGCGGACAGCGTGCAGGTGATCACCCCGGGCCACGGCGGCTCGGCGGGTACCCGGGCGCTGAACGCCGCCCTCAAGGAGCGGCTGAACCCCGGCCCGGGCCGGTTCGGCGGCTTCGACCCCGGTGACCGGGTGGTCCACGTGCCGTCCCCCGGGCGGGCCCTGCCGGCCCGGATGGTGTCGGCCGACGCGCAAGGCCTGCACCTGGACCGCGCGGGCGAGCGGGTCGTCGTACCGAAGGAGCTGGTGGAGTCCCAGGTGCGGCACGGCTGGGCGATCACCGCGCACCAGGCCGTGGGCGCGCGCTGGCCCGCGGTGGTCGTCGTACTGCCGGGTGACGCGGCGCAGGCCCTCTCCCGGGACTGGGTGTACACCGCGTTCGGGCGGGCCGAGCGGCACCTGTCCGTGGTGCACGGCGTGGACCAGGCGCTGCCGCACGCGGTGGCGGAGGTCCTGCCGAAGCCGCGCACGACCCGGCTGACGGGGCTGCTGACGGCCCTCGCCACGGCGGGCGGGCAGCCGGAGTGAACCGGCGCGCGGTTCCCGCCCCTCGGGGCGGGAACCGCGCGTCCGGATCGGGGGTCGGGGATCAGGCCGTGGTGAGTCCGGTCTCCGCGGTCTCGGCCTCGTCCGCGTCTTCGGCCGCGTCTTCGGCCGCGTCGTCGTCCTCGTCCTCGTCGAACTCGTCGGTCTCTTCGTCGAATACGGCGCTGACGTCGAACCGGTGCAGCACGTCCTCCGGATCGGTGTGCCCGAAGGGCGAGCCCAGCCACTCCCCGGGTTCGGCGACCTCCTCCGAGGCTGCGATCCACAGGGTGGAGTCGCCCTCCTCCAGCCCGAACTCCTTGTAGCGGGAGGCGATCTCGTCGGGCTCGTACTCCCCGAAGAGCACGCCCAGCGCGCCGGCGGTGCCGCCGTCGTGGACGAGTTCGGCCTCCCGGTCGTGCGCGGCGACGCGCCCGGCCTGGGCGATCAGCCGCGGCGGCTCGACGACGGCGTAGTCGCGGCGGATGAGCACGCTGAAGGCGGCGGGCTCGGCGGGACCGGTGTACGGGACGCCGTCCTCGGGCGTGGGGATCTCGAAGGGGGTGACTTCGTCGTAGCGGTCGTAGAGGAGTTCGTCGTACTCCTCGGCGGCGGCGGCGAGTTCGTTGAAGGCGGCGTAGACGTCCGGGTCCTCGTCCCCGGTCCTGCGCTCGACCGCGGCGAGGTGGCGGTCGAGCGCGGCCTTGACCGCCTCGGCGGCGGCGCGTACCTCGGCAATGGTGGGCAGAGCGGCATCAGACATAGAGCAGACGCTATCCGTAGCAGGGCTCTGCCCGCACAATAGATGCGATGCCGGAATACGAATTTGTCGACGTGTACGTGCCTCGCGGCGTCCCGCGCAAGGAGGCGACCCGCCTGCTGACCGATCATGCCGAGTACGGGAACTGGGAGCTCGACCGCCTGACCCTGCACCGGGACGGCAGCCGCCGTGTGCGGCTGCGCCGCCGGATCATCCGCCAGGTCCGCGCGACCTGGTGACGCGGGCCCCGGGGACGGGGCCCGCGCCGTGAGCAGCCGTCAGGCGGCGTTGCGGGCGCGCCGGTAGAGCACCGTGCCGCCCAGCAGCAGGCCGCCGGCGAGCGGGAGGCCTGCGGTCAGGACGTCACCGCCGCCGGTGGCGGCGAGGACGGCCGGCCCCGACGGGGCGGGGGCGGCGACGCTCGCGCCGGGCCCCTGGGCGGGGTGCGTGGCGGGCGTGACGGAGCCCGAGGACGGGCTGTTGTCCGTACGCGGGGTACCGGGCTTGCCCGGCGTGTGACCACCAGGCTTGCCCGGCGTGTGACCACCAGGCTTGCCCGGCGTGTGGCCGCCGGGCGTGCCCGGGTGATCCGGGTGGTCGTCGCACGGTTCGCCGTCGTCGCCTCCCGGGTTTCCGGGGTGGCCCGGAGTGCCGGGGTGGCCCGGAGTGCCCGGGTTGCCGGGGTGGTCGGGGTTCCCCGGCTTGCCGCCGTGGTCCGGACCGTTGGAACAGCGGTTCCCGAACGCCGGGTTCAGCAGACCGATGACGTCGATGGTGTTGCCGCAGACGTTCACCGGCGCGTCCACGGGAGCCTGGACGTTGTTCCCGGACAGCACGCCCGGGGAATTCGCGGCCTGGCCGGAGGCTCCGGAGTCCGCGTGAGCGTAACCCCCGCCCATCGCGAGGACACCTCCCGCGGCCGCCATCGTGATCAGGGTCTTCCTGGTGACCTGTACCGGTCGTCGCATTGTGAACTCGTCCCCTGGTGTGTGCGCCGACGCTCCGGCTCCCCTGCCGGATGCGCCGAGAATGATCGATCGGGCCGAAAAAGCCCAGCGGCCCCGGAGCGCTGGAATGCGCTCCGGGGCCCAAGACTTCAGACGCGTCAGGCGTTGACGCAGGTGTTGCCGAAGGCCGGGTTCAGCAGGCCGACGATGTTGACCGTGTTACCGCACACGTTCACCGGGATGTGAACGGGGACCTGGAGCACGTTGCCCGACAGGACACCGGGCGAGCCGATGGCCGCACCCTGAGCACCGGCGTCGGCGTGAGCCAGACCCGCGCCCGCGAGAACCAGGCCACCGGTGGCAGCCGCAGCGGCGACAACCTTCTTGATCATTGTTCCTCCTAGTAGGCAAGTGCGGTCCCAGCCGCGGACCGCACCACCTGTAACGAGGAGGGATCACCAGGGCTACGAGCGTATGAGTGCATTCACTCTTCTCAGTGGTTTGCGCACACCCCTGCGAATCTCAGGCGTTGTCGATGAACCGGTCGAGGACGCGCACGCCGAACTTCAGCCCGTCCACCGGCACCCGCTCGTCCACGCCGTGGAACATCCCGGCGAAGTCCAGCTCGGGCGGCAGCTGCAGCGGCGCGAAGCCGAAGCAGCGGATCCCGAGGTCGTCGAAGGACTTCGCGTCCGTACCGCCCGAGAGCATGTACGGGACCGCCCGCGCGATCGGGTCCTCGGCCTTCAGGGCGCCCTGCATCGCGTCGACCAGGCGGCCGTCGAAGTCCGTCTCCAGGGCCTTGTCCGCGTGTACGTCCTCCCGCTTGACCCGGGGGCCGAGGATGCGGTCGAGGTCGGCGAAGAACTCGTCCTCGTAGCCCGGCAGGAAGCGGCCGTCGACGTGGGCGGTCGCCTGGCCGGGAATGACGTTGACCTTGTAGCCGGCGCCGAGCATCGTCGGAGCGGCGGAGTTGCGCAGCGTCGCGCCGACCATCTTGGCGATGCCGCCGAGCTTGGCGAGCGTGGCGTCCATGTTGTCCGGGTCCAGCGGGGTGCCGAGCGCGTCCGAGAGCTCGTCCAGGAAGCTCCGTACGGTCTTGGTCACGCGCACCGGCCACTGGTGGCGCCCGAGCCGCCCCACGGCCTCGCAGAGCTCCGTGATGGCGTTGTCGTTGTTGGTCATGGAGCCGTGGCCCGCGGTGCCCTCCACCGTGAGCCGCATCCAGTGCATGCCCTTCTGCGCGGTCTCCACGAGATAGAGCCGCAGGTTCTCGTTCACCGTGAAGGAGAAGCCGCCGACCTCGCCGATGGCCTCGGTCACGCCCTCGAAGAGCTCCGGGTGCTTGTCGACGAGGTGCCGCGCCCCGTACACGCCGCCGGCCTCCTCGTCGGCGAGGAAGGCCAGCACGATGTCGCGCGGGGGCTTGCGTCCGCTGCGCATCCGGTCGCGTACGACGGCCAGCGTCATCGCGTCCATGTCCTTCATGTCGACGGCGCCGCGGCCCCAGACGCAGCCGTCGGCGATCTCGCCCGAGAACGGGTCGTAGGTCCAGTCGGCGGCGTTGGCCGGAACCACGTCGGTGTGCCCGTGGATCAGCAGCGCGGGCCGCGAGGGGTCCTCGCCCTCGATGCGCGCCACCGTCGAGGCCCGCCCCTTGTGCGACTCGAAGATCTGCGGCTCCAGCCCGACCTCCGCGAGCTTCTCGGCCACCCACTCGGCCGCCTTGCGTTCGCCGGGGCCCGAGTGGTCTCCGTAGTTGCTGGTGTCGATCCGGATGAGGTCCCGGCAGAGGTCGACGACCTCGTCCTCACCGGAGACGGTCCTGCCCGCGCTCGACTCGCTCACGCTGCTTCCTCCCACTGATCGGTACCGAACTGCCCCCATACTCCCGCTCCGGGCCGTTCTCCCCAAGGGAGATCCCCGGCCACCGGGGGGTGTGATCGAGGGCCCCGGAATGTTTGGTAATGTTTTCCACGTCGGAACGGCCCGCGAGGGACGCGAGACAGACACCTTGTCCGGGTGGCGGAATGGCAGACGCGCTAGCTTGAGGTGCTAGTGCCCTTTATCGGGCGTGGGGGTTCAAGTCCCCCCTCGGACACAAGAGAAGGACCCCGCTTCGGCGGGGTCCTTTTTCGTTGCCCGCGCGCGTGCGGGAACGGCTGCGGGGCCCCGCGCGCTGCGGGGCCCCTTGGCCGGGCGGACTGCTGGAGGTCAGTCGCGGGCTGCGGCGAGCGCGGCCACGCGGCGGCGGACCAGGAACCAGCCGCCGACCAGGGCGGCGCCGATGACCGGGACGAACATGACCGTGGTGCGGCCCACACCGCCGTCGCACCACATCAGGACCAGGACCGTGAGGAGGAAGACCAGCGTGACGATCTGGGTGTACGGGGCCCAGGGCAGGCGGTAGGCGGGGCGTTCTACCAGGCCCTGCTTCGCGCGGCTCCAGAAGAACAGCGAACAGATCATGACCATCGCCCAGGTGCCGAGGATGCCGAGCGAGGCGAAGTTGAGGACGAGCTCGAAGGCCTCGTCCTCCATGAAGTAGTTCAGGACGACACCGGCGACGCCGAAGGCGGCGGTGAACAGGACCCCGCCGTAGGGGACCTTGCCCTTGTTCATGCGGGCGGTGAACTTCGGCGCGGAACCGGAGATCGCCATCGAGCGCAGGATCCGGCCGGTGGAGTAGAGGCCGGAGTTCAGGCTGGAGAGGGCGGCGGTCAGGGCGACCAGGTTCATGACGCCCGCGGCGCCGGGGACGCCGAGCTTGTCGAAGACGGTGACGAAGGGGCTCTGGTCGGAGCTGTACTCGGTGTACGGGAGCAGCAGCGCGAGCAGGACCACGGAGCCCACGTAGAACAGGCCCACGCGCCACATGATCGAGTTGATGGCCTTCGGCATGATCTTCTCGGGGTTCTCGGTCTCGCCGGCGGCGACGCCGCACAGCTCGACGGAGGCGTACGCGAAGACCACGCCCTGGATCACCAGGAGCATCGGGAGGACGCCGGAGGGGAAGATGCCGCCGTTGTCGGTGATGGAGGCCAGGCCCGGGGTGTGGCCTCCGATCTCGTGGCTGGTGGCGACGAGCCAGATGCCGACGATCAGGAAGATCACCAGGGCGGCGACCTTGACCAGGGAGAACCAGAACTCCATCTCGCCGAAGTACTTCACCGAGATCAGGTTCGCGGTGAGGACGACGGCGAGTGCGATGAAGGCGAGGACCCACTGGGGGACCTCGGTGAACATCGACCAGAAGTGGGCGTAGGTCGCGGCGGCCGTGATGTCGGCGACGGTGGTCGTGGACCAGTTCAGGAAGTACAGCCAGCCGGCCGTGTAGGCGCCCTTCTCGCCCATGAACTCGCGGGCGTAGGAGACGAACGCTCCGGAGGAGGGGCGGTAGAGCACGAGCTCGCCGAGGGCCCGGACGACGAAGAAGGCGAAGACTCCGCACACCGCGTAGGCGATGGCGAGGGAGGGGCCCGCTCCGGCGAGGCGGCCGCCGGCGCCGAGGAACAGGCCGGTGCCTATCGCCCCGCCGATGGCGATCATGTTGATGTGGCGGGACTTGAGGTCCTTGCTGTAGCCCTCGTCACCGGCGTCGACATGGCGGGAAGACGCCGGGGCGGGAGCCTCGGCCAAGGTGCGGTCACTCATGTATGACTTCGCCTTCGTGGGGGTCGGACAGGCAGGACCGGACCGTGCGCAGGGGAGCTGGGTGGTGTCCCCTGCGCGGCGGTCCGGTCGTTTTGATCGCCCCAGGAGACCATGGGGGTCCGCCACCCGCCAAAATCGACCTGCACGCACCGAAGCCCCCGACGACCTTGGAAAGGGGTGTCGGGGGCTTCATAGGCGCTGGAAAGCCAGGCTCTGGGGTCAGTCGGCGGTGGTGGCCTCTGCCGCCTGGTCGAGGCGGAAGGCTTCGTTGCCCAGGCCGATGCGGGCGTGCACCTCGGGGCGGCGGCTGCGCAGCACCGCCCCGTAGACCAGGCCGGTCACGACGGCCGCGGCGATGATGCCCGGCAGCGCCCAGCTGAGCGCGGAGCCCTTCTCGGCGCCGACCAGGACGCCGAAGTCCTTGACGGTGTAGACGGCGATGGCGAGCAGCGCGAGACCGGCGACGCCGGCCGCGACGAGCCGCCACACCTGGGCGCCGGCGGTGCCGCGGCGGACGAAGAAGGCGATGACGGCGAAGGAGGCGGCGGCCATGAGAAGGGTCACGCCGAGGGCGCCGACGCTGCCCATCCAGGTGAACAGGTGCAGGACGGGGGCGGTGGGGTCGCCTGCGGGCAGGTCGTCGGTGACGGCGAAGGCGATCACGACGACGGCGGAGACGGCGGTCTGCAGGAGGGATCCGGTGCCGGGGGCGCCGGTGCCGGCGTTGGTCCGGCCGAAGGCGGCCGGGAGCAGGCCCTCACGGCCCATCGCGAAGGCGTAGCGGGCGACCACGTTGTGGAAGCTGAGCATGGCCGCGAACATGCCGGTCACGAAGAGGACGTGCAGGACGTCGGTGAAGGTGGCGCCCAGGCGGTCCTCGGTGAGTTGGAAGAGCAGGCCGGGGCCGGCCTCGGCGGCGGTCTTGACGACCTCGGCGGGGCCGGTGGCGACGGTGAGGGCCCAGGCGCTGAGGGCGAAGAAGAGGGCGGCGAAGCCGACGGCGAGGAACATCACCCGGGAGACGACGATGTGCGGCTTGCTGGTCTCCTCCGCGTACACCGGGGACTGTTCGAAGCCGACGAAGGCGGCGATGCAGAAGCAGAGGGCGGTGCCGAGGCCGGGACCGCTCAGGGTCTCGGGGTTGAAGGCGTGCAGCGAGAGGCCTTCGGCTCCGGGCTTGCCGAGGGCGGCGGCGTCGAAGACGACGACGAGGGCGCACTCGATGAGGAGGAGGACGCCGAGGACCTTGGCGTTGAGGTCGATCTTGAGCCAGCCGAGGGCGCCGGTGGCGGCGACGGCGAGCAGCGCCGGTATCCACCAGGCGAGTTCGATCTTCAGGTAGGTGGCGAAGAGGCCGGATATCTCGAAGCCGAGGATGCCGTAGACGCCGACCTGCATGGCGCTGTACGCGACGAGGGCGACGAGGGAGGCGCCGGCGCCCGCGGTGGGGCCGAGGCCGCGGGCGATGTACGCGTAGAAGGCGCCGGCGTTGTGGACGTGGCGGCTCATCTCGGCGTAGCCGATGCTGAAGAGCGCGAGGACGGCGCCGAGGATGACGAAGAGCAGCGGCTGGCCCACGATGCCCATGACGCCGAAGGTGGTGGGCATCACGCCGGCGACCACCATCAGGGGCGCGCTGGCGGCGAGTACGGAGAGCAGCAGGCCGGCGGTGCCGAGGCGGTCGGCGCGCAGGGCGCGGTCCTGGCCCTTGTACGTGCGGATCTCGGCCGGGTCCTGGAGCGTGGTGGATCTGCCCGTCGGCATGGCGGCGTCCTTTCGGAGATGCGGATGGGGCGGGGGTGATCGGGGTGCTTCGGAATGCTTCGGGGGCCCGGGGTCAGGCGGTGCCGAGCGCTGCGCTGCGTGCGGCGAGGAAGGCCTTGTGCGGGTCGAGGTCCGGGTAGGACCAGGGGGCGCGGGTGGCGTGGCTGCCGATGCGGTGGAAGAGGGCGGCCGCCTCGGCGGGGCGGCCCTCGCAGAGCTTGGCGTGGGCGAGGAAGTTGAGGTCGACGCGGTTGCGGGGGTGGTCCTCGCGCTCCCACTCCAGCCACCAGTCGAAGGCGGAGCGCAGCACCTGGCGGGCGCGGCGGCCGGACCAGTGGGCGGCGGCGCTCTGGGGGGTGTGGCCCTGCGTGGCGGCGAGCACCCGGTAGCGCTCGGCGTGCGCGATGACGGGGAGCACGGCGAGCGGGGAGTCGGCCGGGGACTCCTCGGCGGCCCAGGCAGCGAAGTCGTAGACCTCGTGGAGCGGGTCCTGGCCGTCGGCGGGGGTGCGCTCGGCCAGTCTGGCGACCATCAGGTGGTGGGCGTGGTGGTGCTCGCGGTGGCGCGCCCGGACCTGGTCGAAGTGGCGGCTGAACTCCTCCTCGCTGCCGAAGGCCTTGGACAGCAGCAGCAGGCCGAGCCAGGGGGTGGGGTCGGCGGGGAGCAGGGTGGCGGCCCGGTGGCAGGCCTCCTCGGCGGCGGCCGGTGTGCCCTTGCGGCGCAGGGCGGTGAAGACGGCGGCGCAGGCGAGGAGGGTGGCGGCGTCGGCGCTCTCGGGTTCGGCGAGCAGCCATTCGCGGGCCCACGCGGTGGCCGCCGGGGTCTCGGCGAGAACGACGACGCGGTGGCCGCGGCGGTCCCAGTCGTCGCCGGTGCCGACGAGCAGCGACCGGGCCCGGGACCAGCGGCCCTGGGTGAACTGACTGCGTGCGTCGACGAGTTCGGCGTCGCAGAGGGCGGGGTCGAAGAGCTGGGCGTCGCGCTTGCGGGCGCGGCCGAGGGGCGGCGGAGGTGGGGACATCCGCGGGTTTCCCTCCAGGACGCGGGCGGGCACAGTGCGAACGATGGCCGGAACAGGTGCATGGCGCACGGGAGTTGTCCGGTCGGGTGGTGCGCGATCCGGCCGGTGGGCGATCCGGATGATCACGCACAGCAAACCGGTACTCACAGCTCCACGTCAAGGTCCAGTCCAGTCGGTGGCGGGTTTCAACTGGTATCACCCTGGGCCCAGTTGGTCGTGGCAGCGGCGGCGAGCGGCGCGAAGTCGACTGACACCGGCGCGAACGCGGCGTACGAGGCCGACAGGACGACACGCGTCACTGGCCGAATGCTGCGCCTCGCGCGAGCCGTCCGGAGGGCCTGCCCGGGGCCCGGCCGCAGCCCGCCCCGGGCAGGGCGGGTCCGGTCGGGTCGGGTCGGGTCGGGTCGGGTCGGGTCGGGTCGGGTCAGCCGACCGCCTGGGCCGCCGCACGGCCCGCCGCACGGCCCGAGAAGACGCAGCCGCCCAGGAAGGTGCCCTCCAGCGCCCGGTAGCCGTGGACCCCGCCGCCGCCGAAGCCGGCCGCCTCACCCGCCGCGTAGACGCCGGGCAGCGGTTCGCCGTCCGGGGTCAGGACGCGTGAGGAGAGGTCGGTCTCCAGGCCGCCCAGGGACTTGCGGGTCAGGATGGACAGCCGCACCGCGATCAGCGGCCCGGCCTCCGGGTCCAGGATCCGGTGCGGCGCGGCCGTGCGGATCAGCTTGTCGCCGAGGTACTTGCGGGCGCCGTGGATGGCCGTGACCTGGAGGTCCTTGGTGAACGGGTTGGCGATCTCCCGGTCGCGGGAGGTGATCACGCCGCGCAGGGCGGCCTCGTCGATCAGGTCCGCCTTGGTGACGGCGTTCATCCCGCGGACCAGGGCGGACAGGTCGCGCTCCACGACGAAGTCCACGCCGTTGTCCATGAAGGCCTTGACCGGGCCGGGTACGGCCTGTCGCGCGCGGGAGATGACGTCGCGGACGGACTTGCCGGTGAGGTCCGGGTTCTGCTCGGAGCCCGAGAGGGCGAACTCCTTGCCGATGACGCGCTGGTTGAGCACGAACCAGGTGTGGTCGTGGCCGGTCTTCATGATGTGGTCGAGCGTGCCGAGGGTGTCGAAGCCCGGGAAGAGCGGTACGGGCAGCCGCTTGCCGGTCGCGTCCAGCCAGAGGGAGGAGGGGCCGGGCAGGATGCGTATGCCGTGCTTGGACCAGATCGGGTTCCAGTTGTCGATGCCCTCGGTGTAGTGCCACATCCGGTCCTTGTTGATGTGGCTGGCGCCCGCCTCCTCCGCGATCCCGAGCATCAGCCCGTCCACGTGGGCGGGGACCCCGGAGAGCAGGCGCTCGGGCGGGGTGCCGAGCCGGGCGGGCCACTGCGCGCGTACGAGGTCGTGGTTGCCGCCGATGCCGCCGCTGGTCACGATCACGGCCTGGGCCCGGAGGGAGAAGGCCCCGGCGGCCTCGCGGCTGCTCGCGGTGCCCCGTACGGCGTCGGAGGGCTCCAGGATCTCGCCCGTCACGGTGTCGACGGCTCCCGCGGTCCGGGACAGGCCGGTCACCCGGTGGCGGAACCTCAGCTGGACCAGGCCGCGGGCCACGCCCGCGCGGACGCGCCGCTCGAAGGGCTCGACCAGGCCCGGTCCGGTGCCCCAGGTGATGTGGAAACGGGGGACGGAGTTCCCGTGGCCGTCGGCGTCGTAGCCGCCGCGCTCCGCCCAGCCGACCACCGGGAAGAAGCGGACGCCCTGCGCGTGCAGCCAGGAACGCTTCTCGCCGGCGGCGAAGTCCACGTAGGCCTCGGCCCAGCGGCGCGGCCAGGCGTCCTCCTCGCGGTCGAATCCGGCGGTGCCCAGCCAGTCCTGGAGGGCGAGCTCGTGGCTGTCCTTGATCCGCATCCGGCGCTGCTCGGGCGAGTCCACGAGGAACATGCCGCCGAAGGACCAGTGGGCCTGGCCGCCGATGGACTGTTCGGGCTCCTGGTCGAGCAGGATGACCTTGCGGCCCGCGTCGACGAGTTCGGCGGTGGCCGCGAGTCCGGCCAGTCCGGCGCCGATCACGATCACGTCTGCGTCGTACGTCATGCGATACCCGTCCTCCGTCAGTGGTGGGGCGATCTTTGGCTACGGAGCGGTAACCAGTCAACAGCGGTGATTGGATGAATGGCGTGAGTGCCGCTGATGAAGTACTGGACGTGGTGGACCGGGACGACCGGGTGACGGGGCAGGCCGCGCGGGGCGAGGTGTACGCCCGCGGGCTGATCCACCGCTGTGTGTTCGTGCAGGCCAGGGACGCGCAGGGGCGGATCTTCGTCCACCGGCGGACCGCGTCGAAGCTCGTGTTCCCCTCCTTCTACGACATGTTCGTGGGCGGGGTGCTGGGCACCGGGGAGAGCTACGAGGAGGCCGCCCTGCGGGAGGCCGAGGAGGAGCTCGGGGTCCGCGGGCTGCCGCAGCCCGTACCTCTGTTCAAGTTCCTGTACGAGGGTCCGGGCGGGGCGTGGTGGTCGTACGTGCACGAGGTGCGGTGCGAGCTGCCGGTGGCCCCGCAGGAGTCGGAGGTGGACTGGCACGCGTACCTGACGCAGGAGGAGCTGGACCGGCGCGTCGCGGACGGGTCGTGGGCGTGGGTGCCGGACGGGCTGGAGGCCTATCGGCGGCTGCGGGAGTTCCGGGGGCCGCGCCAGTAGATTGGCCGGGTGATCGACTTCGTCAAGGACCTGCGCCTCTGGTTCGCGCCGTCGCGCCTGAGTGACGAGGGCGAGACCCCCGACTACCGCTTCTCGCTGGCCAATGAGCGGACCTTCCTGGCCTGGATCCGGACCGCGCTGGCGCTGGTGGGCGGCGGTTTCGCCGTCGACCAGTTCCTGCCGGACCTGCGGTGGGGCGTGCGGGTCGGGATGTCCTTCGCGCTGCTCGCGGTGGGTGCGGCCTGTGCGCTGCGGGCCGTGAACCACTGGGTGCGGTGCGAGCGGGCGATGCGGCGGGGCGAGGACCTGCCGCTGTCGCGGTTCCCGGTGGTGCTGAGCCTGGGGGTCGGGCTGGTCGCGGTGGCGATGATGGTGGTCGTGCTGCTGGGCTGGACGTCGGGGCGGTGAGCACCCCGGGTGAGGTCCGCGACGCCGGGCTGCAGCCCGAGCGGACCCGGCTCGCGTGGCGGCGTACGACGCTGGCCTGCTCGGTCGTGGCGGTGCTCGCGCTGCGGCAGGCGCTGCGCGGGTCCGGCAGGCCGGTGGAGGTGGCCGGGGCGGCGGTGACCGCGCTGATCTGGGTGGCGTTCCTGTGGGTGGCGCACCGGCGGATCCGGGCGCTGGCGGCCGGGCCGCCGCCGCGGGTGCTCGGGCCGCGGTCGGCCCTGGCGGTGGTGGCGTGCACGGTGGCCCTGGCGGTGTTCGCGGTGGCCGTGATCATCTGAACTGCCGGTCGGATGATCGCGCTTCTTCGCGTCATCGCGACATCTCGGGCGAAAGGGGACGATCCGCACTAGCCTCGGCGGCATGACGACCATGCACCAGGAACACGCCACGCACAAGCACGAGCACGGCGCCGGCTGCGGACACCAGGCTGTCTCGCACGGCGATCACGTCGACTACGCGCACGACGGCCACCTGCACCGGGAGCACTCCGGGCACTGGGACGAGTGCGAGACCCAGGGACACACCACCCACGACGGTCACGCGCACGCCCACGGCCCGGACTGCGGGCACGAGACGGTCCGGCACGGGGACCACGTCGACTACGTGCACGACGGGCACCGGCACGCCGCGCACGACGGCCACTACGACGACCACTGACCGCCCCCGCGAGCACTGACGGAACCTCCGGTCAGTGCAGCCGCGGTCAGGAGCGGTACCCGCCCTCCCCCGGCGCCGCGACGGCTGGCAGGATGCCGACCGCCCGTCAAAGCGACCCGGGGAGAGCGCAGATGCCCGTCGATGAGCCTTACCTCGTCCAGCCCGCACCAGGGGTGTACGCCTACGTCCAGCCGGACGGCGGCTGGTGCCTCAACAACGCCGGCTTCGTCAGCGACGGCGGCAGGACCCTGCTCGTCGACACCGCCGCCACCGAGCGGCGGGCCCTCGCCCTGCGCGAGGCCGTCGTGACGGCCGGGGTGCCGCTCCCCCGCACCGTGGTCAACACCCATCACCACGGCGACCACACTTACGGCAACGGCGTGTTCGCCCCCGAGGCGCTGATCCTCGCTCATGACAACGCACGGACCGAGCAGCTCACCGCCGGGCACCAGCTGGAGATGATCTGGCCCGCGACGGACTTCGGCGCGATAGACATCACGGCGCCCGACCTCACCTACAGCGACCGGATGACCCTGCACGTCGGCGAGACGGAGGTGCGGGTCATCCACCCCGGCGTCGCGCACACCACCGGCGACTCGATCGTGTGGCTGCCCCGGCAGGGCGTCGTCTTCACGGGCGACCTGGTCTTCGCCGGGGGGACGCCGTTCCTCGCGATGGGCTCACTGGCCGGCTCGCTGCGGGCGCTGGAGCTGCTCGGCTCGCTGGACGCGCAGACCGTCGTACCGGGCCACGGGCCCCTGACGGACCCGTCGGCCCACGAGGCCACCGAGCGCTATCTGCGGTACGTGTCCGAACTGGCCGCCGAGGGACACGCGAAGGGGCTGACCCCGCTGGAGGCCGCCCGGCGGGCCGATCTCGGCGAGTTCGCCGCCTGGCGGGAGAGCGAGCGGCTGGTGGCGAACCTGCACCGGGCCTACGCGGAACTGGCCGGGGAGCCGGAGGGCGTCGCCCTGGACATCCTGGCGGTGCTGCGGGACATGACGGTGATGAACGGCGGGACGCCGATCCTCTGTCACGCCTGACCGCGGGGCCTGGCCGTCAAGCATGACGGCCAGGCCCGCGGGCCTGGCGCGAACGCGCGCGGGGCGCGGCCGCGAGAGTTCTTTCGGCCCACCCTATGGACGGCATACCGACTGGTCGGCATGATGGCTTGCGAGCAACAGCCAGTCAGTCACCGTCCACCCCGTACGGAGGTGCCCAGCATGACCCCAGCGCCGGACGACCCGCGAGGCCTCGATCTGCAGCGGCTGCGCGGCCATCTCGACAGCGCGCGGCCCGGGCTCGTGGCCGGTCCGCTGAGCGGCCGGCTGATCGAAGGGGGCCGGTCGAACCTGACGTACGCGGTCACCGACGGCACCGCCCGCTGGGTCGTGCGCCGTCCCCCGCTCGGCCACGTCCTGGCCACCGCTCACGACATGCGGCGCGAGCACCGGGTGATCGCGGCCCTGCACGGGACCGCCGTGCCGGTGCCCGAGCCGCTGCTCCTGTGCGAGGACGAGTCCGTACTCGGGGCGCCGTTCTACGTCATGGAGTACGTGGAAGGGGTGCCTTACCGCACGGCGGGCGAGCTCGCCGCGATCGGCCCCGAGCGCACCCGGCGGGCGGTGCTGGGCCTGGTGGACACGCTGGTCGAGCTGCACGCGGTGGATCCGCAGGCCGTGGGGCTGGGCGACTTCGGCCGGCCCGAGGGCTTCCTCGACCGGCAGCTGCGCCGCTGGGGCAAGCAGCTCGCGGCCTCGCGGGGCCGTGAGCTCGCCGGGATCGACGAGCTGCACGGCGCGCTCGGCCGGGCGCTGCCCGACTCCCCCGCGCCGACCGTGGTGCACGGGGACTTCCGGCTGGACAACGTGCTGATCGGCGGGCCGGACGACACGATCCGGGCGGTGCTGGACTGGGAGATGTCCACGCTGGGCGATCCGCTGACCGATCTCGGACTGCTCGTGATGTACAGCTCCGACCTGGGCCTGCCCGAGTCTCCGGTCAGTACGACGAGCGGGGCGCCGGGCCATCCGACACCCGCCGAGCTGGTGGAGCGGTACGCCGCACGCTCCGGCCGGGACACCGGCGCGATCGCCTGGTACACGGCCTTCGCCTGGTTCAAGCTCGCGGTGATCCTCGAAGGCATCCACTACCGCTACACGCTCGGGCAGACCGTCGGCGCGGGCTTCGACCGGATCGGCGAGCTGGTCCCGGTCTTCATCGAACACGGTCTGATCACCCTCCAGGCCCCCCACACGTTCCAGAACCGCCAGGAAGGCTGAGGCACCTCACTCATGGATTTCGCATTCGACGCCCGGACCGAGGAACTCCGCGAGCGGCTGCTCGCGTTCATGGAGGAGTACGTCTACCCGGCGGAACCCGTCGCCGCCGAGCAGCGCGCACGGCTGGCCTCACCCTGGGACACCCCGGCCGTCTTCGGTGAACTGAAGGCCGAGGCGCGCCGCCAGGGCCTGTGGAACCTCTTCCTCCCGGATGCCGAGTACGGCGCCGGGCTGACGAACCTCCAGTACGCCCCGCTCGCCGAGATCACCGGCCGCAGCCCGCACCTGGCGCCGACGGCTACCAACTGCGCGGCCCCGGACACCGGGAACATGGAGCTGCTCGCGCAGTTCGGCAGCGAGGAGCACAAGAAGCAGTGGCTGGAACCGCTGCTGGCCGGGGAGATCCGCTCCGCCTTCGCGATGACCGAGCCGGAGGTGGCGTCCTCGGACGCGACCAACGTCGAGACCCGGATCGAGCGGTCCGCCGACGGGGCCGAGTACGTCGTCACCGGGCGCAAGTGGTTCATCTCCGGCGCCATGAACCCGGACTGCAAGGTCTTCATCGTGATGGGCAAGACCGATCCGGCGGGCGCCGACCCGCGCCGCCAGCAGTCGATGATCCTGGTCCCGCGCGACACCCCCGGGGTCGAGGTCCGCCGGGCCATGACGGTGTACGGGTACGAGGACCACGACCACGGCGGCCATGCCGAGGTGGTCTTCGACGGGGCGCGGGTCCCGGCGGCGAACCTCATCGGCGAGGAGGGCAGCGGCTTCGCCATCGCGCAGGCGCGGCTCGGCCCGGGCCGCATCCACCACTGCATGCGGCTGATCGGCATGGCGGAGCGGGCCATCGAGCTGATGTGCCGGCGCGCGGTGGACCGTACCGCCTTCGGCAATCCGCTGGCCGCGCAGGGGGTCGTGCAGAACTGGATCGCGGACGCCAGGGTCACGGTGGAGCAGTTGCGGCTGCTGGTGCTGAAGACGGCCTGGCTGATGGACACGGCCGGGAACCGGGGCGCGCACACCGAGATCCAGGCGATCAAGATCGCGACCCCGCGGGCAGTGGTGGGGATCCTCGACCAGGCGGTGCAGCTGCACGGCGCGGGCGGGGTCAGCCAGGACTTCCCGCTGGCCGAGCTGTGGGCGGCGGCGCGGACGCTGCGGCTGGCCGACGGGCCGGACGAGGTCCACCAGCGCTCACTGGCCCGGCGCGAGCTGAAGCGCTACATGTAGGGACCGGCCACCACGCCCTGTCCGGAGGGCCGGCTCCGAACAGGGCGTGCGGGGCGACGGCGGCCCGACAGGCCCTAGTGCTGCGCCGCAGAAGTTCGTGGAGGTCAGCTGGCCCCTTTGAGCAGGCGGCGCAGCCGCAGCGTCATGCAATGGCCCGCCTCGCCGTCAGGGGGGACATTACGGGCGAACCGCCGATCGGGTCGGCAGCCGAACCTGCTGAAGAATCGAGGTCAACAACTCACCCACGGATCCGTCAGGCTTGCACAGTCACACGCGGCGAGGCGGGAGACTCTGGCTGGGAACGGATTCCCGCGCCCCCGCGTGGGGTGCCATGGGCAGCGAAGAATTCCTCGGCCGTGAGGCCGAAAATGAGGTTGTCGTGGTAGCGGCCGCCGAAGTAATCGTGTCGCCGCAGACGGCCCTCCAGGGTCGCTCCGAAGGCGAGCATGCCTGCTTGTGAGACCTTGTTGAAGTCGTGCACGTAGGCTTGGGCCTTCTGGTAGCGGCGCTCACCGAACATGTAGCCGAGTACCAGAAGTCCGGCCTCCCAGGCATACCCCTTGCGCTGGTGTTCCGGGGCGACCGCCATCCCCAGATAGAAGCGGCCTGCCACGGGGTCAGCTTGAGTCGTATTGACGCAGCCCACCATGCCCCTGTGCTGCCGATCGGTGATCGCGAGGAAGAAGTTGTCGTCCAGGGGGCCCTTCGCTGCTTCCTGCTTCAGCCATTCCCGGCAGTTGTCAGGCGAGCGCGGTGCGGTGACTCGCTCCCAGGCGCGCTGGTAGGACGATGAGGACTCAAGCGCAAGGACGACTTCCCAGTCGCTTGGCTCCACGCGACGCAGAACGGTGTTCTCTGCCGCCCAGACAGGACGGGACAGGTCCATAGGCCCTGTGCCGTCCACATGTTCCAGTGCTGCCTGACCTGTTCGTTCTTGGTCGATCACGCGTCCATCCGTGTGTCTGTGTCGTGGAAGTGGAAATTGAGCGCCGAGAGGAGATCGGCGAATCGATCAAGACCAGTGGGGCCCTGGCCATGCTGGCAGAGCCCCACACGTCGCGAACGTCGTGAATCAGCCGAACTCGCCCGCCCGCACCCCCTCGCGGAAGGCAGCCCACTCCTCGGGGGTGAACCGCAGGTCACCAAGACCGGGATTCTTCGAGTCCCGCAGCGCCACAGCGCCGCCGCCGATCTCAGCGACCTCGACGCAGATTTGCAGGCTGTAGCTGCTCTTGCCCCACTGCGCTCCGCTGATGTCCCGTGCGTAGAGTTCGTTCTTCTCCATACTCAGCTCCTTCGGTGTGCCCCCGCAGTGAGCTTCCCTGCCCGTGGCCACAAAACCCCCCATGTCGCCCGTATGGAGCAAGAGTTAAGCGTCCTACTGCTGTGCCCCAGAAGTTCGTGGAGGGACGTCAGGTCGCAGAGCTGTCGGGGTAAAGACTGCAGGCGCAGTGCAGGTATTCCTTGAGGCTGCTGGAGGGAAGCCCACCGGGCAGCACGTCGTCCTCGCACACCCTCATCCTGTCGCCCGGTCGGCGGCCCTTGGCCGTGATCACTGTTCATGACCAAGGGGGCGGGGCGGAGCACAGCAGTCGCGGTGAGGCTGAACGAAGCGACCAGGGCAGTGCTGCAACAGCTCGCCTCGTCGGCGAAGGCCCAGGTGAGGCAGGTGTTGCGGGCCAGGATTGTGCTGGCTGCGGCCGATGGGGATAGCAACGGGTCCATCGCCCGCCAGCTCGCGGTGAGTGTGAACACGGTCCGCCAGTGGCGCGGGCGGTATGCCCAGCACGGGCTGGAGGGTCTGAAGGACGCCGCCCGCACCGGTCGGCCGCGCCGCTATGGCGATCTGGTCCGCGTGGCCGTGGTCGCCGCCGCCACGAGCATGCCGCCCGGCCCGCAGGCCACCTGGACCCATACCGCGATCGCCGCACAGGTCGCGGCCGACGTCACCGCGCCGATATCCGCCTCCCAGGTCGGCCGGATCCTAGTCTTCTGAGTCGGGAATTCTGTTCAGATAGCTGGCGAGGCGTTCGAGGATCTCGTCTGCGGTCTTGGTCCAGACGTAGGGCTTGGGGTCGGTGTTCCAGGCGGCGATCCAGTCACGGATGTCCTTCTCGAGGGCCTGGACTGACTTGTGGACGCCTCGCCGTATCTGCTTGTTGGTGAGTTCGGCGAACCATCGCTCGACCAGGTTCAGCCAGGACGACCCGGTCGGGGTGAAGTGCAGGTGGAACCGGGGGTGGCCGAGCAGCCACTTCTTGATGTCCGGGGTCTTGTGGGTGGCGTAGTTGTCGCAGATCAGATGGACGTCCAGGCCTGCCGGCACTTCCTTGTCGAGCTTGACCAGGAACTTCTTGAACTCCTCGGCCCGATGGCGGCGGTGCAGGGAGCCGATCACCTTGCCGGTGGCCACGTTGAGTGCGGCGAACAGGGTGGTCGTGCCGGCCCGGACGTAGTCGTGCGTTGACCGCTCCGGGACCCCGGGCATCATCGGCAGCACCGGCTGGGACCGGTCCAGGGCCTGGATCTGCGACTTCTCGTCCACGCAGAACACCAGCGCCCGCTCGGGCGGGTCCAGATAGAGGCCGACGACATCGTGGACCTTGTCGACGAAGTACGGGTCGGTCGACAGCTTGAAGGTCTCCGAGCGGTGCGGCTGCAGGCCGAACGCCCGCCAGATCCGTGAGACCGAGGACTGGGACAGGCCCATTTCCTTCGCCATCGACCGCGTCGACCAGTGCGTCGCGTTCTTCGGCTTGGACTCCAAGGTCCTGGTGACCACCGCGGCAACCTGCCCGTCCGTCACCGATCTGGGGCCGCCGGAACGCGGCATGTCTCCCAGGCCCGCGATCCGGTACTGCACGAAACGGGCCCGCCAACGGCCGACCGCCTGAGGCGTTGATCCGAGACGGACGGCCACGTCCTTGTTCGAGACACCCTCGGCGCAGGCCAGGATGATCCGGCACCGCAAAGCCCACGCCTGCGGCGTGGAACGACGCCGCACCCACCCCTCCAGTGCGACCCGTTCCTCGTCCGACAGCGTCAACTCGGCCTTCGGCCGCCCCATCCGCGCCATAGGCCAACCCTACACATCTGAACAGAACTCAAGACTCAGAACACTAGGAACCGACGGCGACTCGGCCCGCCGCCGCGTCGATGACCTCGTCCAGCACTTCGCGTGAGCGCAGCAGGTCGCTGATCATCCGGTCGATCCGGTCCCGCTCGGCGGCCAGTTCGGCCACCAGCGCCGGGGTGGCCCGCACCGAGGGGCCGCCGTCCGCGTCCCGCATGCAGGGCAGGATCCGTGCGATCTTCGAGCTGTGCAGGCCGGCCGCGTAGAGCTCCTGGATGCGGATGACCCGGTCGACGGCCCGCTCGGAGAAGTCGCGGTGGCCTCCGGGCGTCCGGTCGGAGACCAGCAGGCCCTGTTGCTCGTAATAGCGCAGTGACCGCTCACTGACCCCGGTGCGCGTCGCCAGTTCACCGATCCGCATGCCCGCCCCCGCTCTTGAATCTGACATCAGTGTCAGGTTCTACGGTACCGGCATGACGCAGACACCGCAGGTCCCCACCGCATCCCGCCTCTTCGAGCCGGCCCGCCTCGGCGGTCTGGAACTCCCCAGCCGCCTGGTGATGGCGCCCCTGACGCGCACCCGCGCCGGGGCCGACGGCGTCCCCGGCGACCTCATGGCCACGTACTACGCGCAGCGCGCCTCGGCCGGTCTGATCATCGCCGAGGCCACCACGCCCAACGCCGTCGGCCGGACCTACCCGCGCATCCCCGGCATACACACTCCCGCGCAGGTCGCCGGGTGGCGCCGGGTCACCGACGCGGTGCACGCCGCGGGCGGGCGGATGTTCCTCCAGCTCCAGCACGGCGGCCGGGTCGGCCACCCCGCCACCAGCGGGCACGTCCCGCTCGCCCCGTCCGCGGTGCGGTTCCCGGAGCCGCTGCACACCCCCGGCGGACTCCAGGACGCCGTCGCGCCCCGCGAGATGACGGCCGGGGACATCAGGTCCACCATCGCCGACTTCGCGGCCGCCGCCCGCAGTGCCGTCGAGGCGGGCTTCGCCGGGGTGGAGGTGCACTCCGCCAACGGCTACCTGCTCCACCAGTTCCTCTCCCGGAACACCAACCTCCGCACCGACGAGTGGGGCGGGTCGGTGGAGGGGCGGATCCGGTTCACCGTCGAGGTGGTCCGGGCCGTCGCCGAGGCCGTCGGCCCGCAGCGGGTCGGCGTGCGCATCTCGCCCGGACTGGACGTCAACGGCATCGAGGAGGGGGACACCGAGGAGATCTACCCGGCGCTGCTGGCAGCCCTGACGGACATCGGGCCGGTCTACCTGCACCAGGTCCACGCCGATCCCGCCCGGCCCGCCTTCGCGGAGATCCGCAAGGCCTGGCCCGGCACGCTGATCGCCAACCCGGCGCTCTCCCGCGAGGAGGTCGCGGCCGACGGCGGCAAGCGGCGCGGCGAGCGGCTGCTGGCCGAGGGCGCCGACCTCGTCGCGCTGGGCCGGGGCTTCCTCGCCAACCCCGACCTCGTGGAGCGGCTGCGCACGGGCGCGCCGCTGGACGAGGTCCGCCCGGAGTTCCTGATGCACGTCCACGGGGCGGAGGGCTACACCGACTACCCGACGCTTCAGGGGCGCAGCGCGCGCAGCAGCAGGTCGGCCAGGTGATCGGCGACCTGCTGCGGCGTGAGCGGCCCGTCCGCGCGGTACCAGGTGGACAGGTGGTGCACGGACCCGAAGTGGTAGTCCACCACCAGGTCGGCGGGGGTGGCGTCGGAGAACACCCCCGTCCGCTGGCCCTCCTCGATCAGCGCCCGGAAGCGCTCGTGGTAGCGCCGGCGCTCGGCCCGCACCTGCTTGGACTTCTCCGGGCTGAGCTGGTGCATCGACCGGAAGAAGATCGCCGCGTCGTCGAGGTTCTCGATGGTGGTCACCACCACGTCGGCGGCGGCCGCCCGCAGCCGCTCCTCGACGGGTGCGTCGGATCCGGCCACCGCGTCGAGCCGCTGCTGCTGCAGGCGCAGCATCCGCGCGTACACCTCGTGCAGCAGGTCGTCCTTGGACCCGAAGTAGTGGTAGAGCGCGCCCTTGGTGACCCCGGCCGCCTCGACGATCTCCTGCACGGACGTGCGGTCATAGCCTCGCTCGGCGAACAGCCGGGTCGCGACGGCCAGCAGCCGCTGCGGTACCGGGGCCTCGTGCGCGCCTTCGGGTTCCGTGGTCCTGGCAGCCATGGCGCCGACCTTCCCTTCCCTTTCCTCCTGTACGACCGTCCGACTGTTTTCAGCCGCGATCGCGCAGTTCCCGTCGCAGGATCTTGCCACTGGTGGTCTTCGGAAGGACAGGCAGGATCTCCACCTGGCGCGGGTATTTGTACGCGGCGATCCGCTCGGCGCAGTAGGCCGACAGTTCCGCAGGCTCCGCCGAGGTGCCGGGCCGGAGGCTGACATAGGCCTTCACGCTCTCCCCGCGGTAGGGATCCGGAACGCCGACCACGGCCGCCTCGCGGACCGCGGGGTGGGTGTAGAGCACGTCCTCGACCTCGCGCGGCCAGACCTTGAAGCCGGAGGCGTTGATCATGTCCTTCTTGCGGTCGACGACGTAGAGCCAGCCGTCGGTGTCCATGAACCCGACGTCTCCGGTGCGCAGTTCGCCGTCCGGGAACGCCTTGGCGGTGTCGGCGGGCAGGCCCCAGTAGCCGGGCACGACCTGGGGGCCGCGGACGGCTATCTCGCCGCTTTCGCCGAAGGCGACCTCGGCGCCCCGCTCGTCGAGGATGCGCACGACGGTCTCGGCGCCGGGCAGTCCGACGGAGAGGGTGCCGGAGGCGGGGTCGACGGGGGCTTCGAGGTGCGGGGGGACGGAGGCGCAGGGGGCGGTGCACTCGGTGAGGCCGTAGCCGTTGCGGAGGTAGAAGCCGAAGGCGGCGCGGAGGCGTTCGACGAGTGCGGGCGGCAGCGGGGCTCCGCCGGAGGAGATCACCTGGAACGAGGCGAAGTGGTCCCGGGTGACGGCGGGGTGCGCCGCCAGGGCCATGAAGGCGGTGGCCGGTCCGACGGTGTAGGCCGGTCGGTGCTCCAGGAAGGCGTCGAGCACGACCGCGGCGTCGAAGCGGTGCGCGAGGACGAGGGTGCCGGCGTTGGCGAAGCAGGCGGCGAGCTCGCAGACCATGCCGGTGATGTGGAAGAGGGGCGCGAGGGCGAAGTAGGCGGCGCCCTCGGGGACCGGGTGGCCGGTGACCTGGCGGACGGCGTTGTACGTGAGCGCGCCGTGCGGGTTCATGGCGCCCTTGGGGGTGCCGCTGGTGCCGGAGGTGTAGCTGATGAGGGCGGTGTCGGCGGCGGTGAGGTGCGGATCGTCCGGCGCGGGGTGGCCCTGGCGGGCCACGGTCGTGAGGTCGGCGGCCGTCGGCCCCGCCGGCCAGGTCGCGGAGTCCGGGGCGGCGTGCGGCGCGGAGGCGGGCGCCGGGCCCGGCAGGGAGTCCGGCGCCCGGCGCGGATCCGGTACGGCGGCCGGGGCGAAGAGCCGCGCGTCGTCACGGGTCTGGAAATCCCGGTCGCGGGCGGTCAGGGCGACGCGTACGTCCGTACCGCGCGCGGCCTCGCGCACGTACCCCGTCCACGCCCGGCCGTCGCAGACCAGCGCGGCGGCGCCGGAGTCGCGCAGGATGTGCCCGACCTCGCCGGCCTTGTACATCGGGTTGAGCGGGACGACGACGGCCCCGGCCTTCCAGGCGGCGAGGACGGCGAGCACGAAGTGCGGGGTGTTCTGCAGCATGACGGCGACCCGGTCCCCGCGGCCGACGCCGTGCGCCGCGAGGTGGCCGGCGACGGAGTCGGACAGCGCGTCGGCCTCGGCGTAGTCGGTGCGGCCGTCGAAATAGGCGAGCGCGGTGCGCTCGGGGGCCCGGGCCACGGCCTCCCGGAAGAGGTGCAGCACGGTCGGCGGCGGCGCGACGGGCGCGCGCTGGGCCGGGCTGAGCAGCCCGAGCCAGGGCCGGGCGGCGTACGCGGAGCTCACCGGGTCTCCCACTTCTGCTGGATGTGGTTCATACCGCTCAGCCAGCGGTCCGGTTCGGTCGCGCGGGCGGCGTAGAAGTCCGCGACCTCGGGGTGCGGGAGGATCAAGAACCGGCCCTTCTCCATGCCGTCGAACAGTGCGTCAGCGACCGCTTCCGGCTCGATCGCGGTCGGCGCGAGGACGAGGTCGCCCGCCGATCCCGCGGCCGTCAGCATGTCGGTGCGCACCCCTTGCGGACAGATGGCGTGGACCAGGACACCGCGGTGGCGGTAGGTCAGCGAGAGCCATTCGGCGAAGGCGAGCGCACCGTGCTTGGTGACACTGTACGGCGCCGCCCCGATCATGGTCAGCAGTCCTGCGGCGGAGACGGTGGACACGAAGCGGCCGCTCCCCCGCTCCAGCCAGTCGGGCAGGAGCAGCCTGGCCGCGCGGACGTGGGCCATGACGTTGGTGTCCCAGGCCGCCTCCCAGACGGCCTCGTCGGCGAACGCGTCGCCGCCCGAGGCGAGTCCGGCGTTGGCGCAGTAGACGTCGATCCCGCCGCCGAGGGCGTCCCGGGCCTCGGCGACGATCGCCGACGCGTCGCCCGGCACCGGGATCGCCCGGGCCCCGATGGCGCCCGCCACGGCGGCGGCCTTGGCCGCGTCGAGGTCGTTGACCACCACCGTGGCTCCCTCGGCCGCGAAGCGGTGCGCGAGGGCGGCGCCGATGCCGCCGCCCGCGCCGGTGACGACGACTCGCTGGTCCTGGTACTCGCTCACGGGGATCACCTCTCGTGCGGCCGGACGCCGGCCCGGCGTACTTGGATGGCGGGCAGACTAACCGGTCGGTATGTCCGGGCGGAAGGGGTTCGCCTCGTAGCGTGGCCGGATGACGCTGTCGCGACGCGGGGTACTGGGACTGGCGGGGGCCATGGGGGCGGCGGGGGCCGTGGGGGCGGCCGCCCCACGGGCGGGGCGCGTGCGGACCGGTTTCGAGCGGCTCGCGGCGGGCGGGTACGCCGAACTCGCCGGGCAGCGGGTCGGGGTCGTCACCAACCCCACCGGGATCACCGCCGACGCCCGCCACCTGGTCGACGTGCTCCACGCGGACGAGCGGGTGGACCTGGTGGCCGTGTTCGGCCCCGAGCACGGGTTCCGTGGGACGGCGCAGGCGGGCGGCTCCGAGGGGGCCTCCCGGGATCCGGCGACCGGGCTGCCCGTCCACGACACGTACGACAAGAGCGGGCAGCGGCTCGCCGACGTGTTCACGGCGGCCGGGATCGACACCGTCGTCTTCGACATCCAGGACGTCGGGGCACGCTTCTACACCTACATCTGGACGCTCTACGACTGCATGCGCGCGGCCGCCCTCGCAGGCAAGGCGATGGTGGTCCTGGACCGGCCCAATCCGGTGGGCGGCCGACGGGCCGCGGGGCCGGTGCTGGAACGGCCGTACGCGAGCTTCGTGGGGCGCGAGCCGATCGCGCTCGCGCACGGGATGACGGCGGCCGAGCTGGCCCTGCTCTTCAACGGCGAGTTCCTGGCCGGCGATCCGGTCAGGCTGCGCACGGTGGCGATGACCGGCTGGCGGCGGGGGTCCTTCTTCGGCGAGACCGGGCTGCCCTGGGTGCCGCCGAGCCCGAACATGCCGACCCCGGACACGGCCCTCGCGTACGCCGGCACCTGCCTGCTGGAGGGGACGAACCTGTCCGAGGGGCGCGGGACGACCACGCCCTTCGAGGTGGTGGGCGCGGAAGGCGTCGACCGGCGGTGGGCCGAGGCGGCCAACGCGCTGGAGCTGCCCGGGGTGTGGTTCCGCGAGGCGTACTTCACGCCCACGTTCTCCAAGCACGTGGGCAAGGTGTGCGGCGGGGTCCGGCTGATCGTGCACGACCGGGAGGCCTTCGATCCGGTCCGGGCCGGGATCGGGCTGCTGGTCACCGCCCGGCGGACGTGGAGCGGCTTCGCCTGGCGCACGGACCACTGGATCGACAAGCTGACGGGTTCGGACCGGGTGCGAGGGCTCGTGGACGGGGGGGCCGGGGTGGAGGAGATCGCCGGTGACTGGGCGGCCGGGCTGGCCCGGTTCGAGGCGGTGCGCGGGAAGTACCTGCTCTACGGGTGAGCGGCGAGCCGGTGAGCGGGTGAGGCGGCAAGCAGGTGAGCCGGTGACGTCACGGGTCTGGCCGGGCGGGGGCGACAGCAGGATGCTGGATCCACCGGAGGGACGGCGTGGAGGGGGACGTCATGGCGGACATCACGGTGCGGGGCGCAGCCGGGATCGGGGTCGGGCCGTACGCGGAGCTCACCTTCGACTCCGAGGGGGACGTGGACCGGCCCTCACAGGGCGCGGTGTCCCGCATGGAGGCCACGGACCTGCTGGTCTTCGCGCACGGCTGGAACAGCGACCGGTCCACCGCGACCCGGCTCTACGACCGGTTCTTCGCCCCTTTCCCGGGGCTGGTGGGGACGGGGGTGCGTCTGGGGTACGTGGGCGTCGTATGGCCTTCGATCCGCTTCTCCGACGAGCCGATACCGGACTTCGAGGCATCGGGCGCGCTGGCGGAGCCCGGCTTCGGCACGGCGCTGGACCCCGGTACCCGGCAGGCGCTCGGGGAGTTCTGGCCCGGGCGGCGGGCGGAGCTGGACCGGGTGGCCGAACTGCTGGAGGAGCGGCCGGAGTCGGAGGCCGCGTTCATCGAGTTCGGGGCCCTCGTACGGGAACTGGCCGGGGTGGACTCGGTGGCGACGGCGGCCGCGCAGCCGGTGCCCGCGCTCTTCGCGGAGGACGTCCTGGAGGTGTGCCGGACCCTGACGCGCGCCCTGCTGGAGGCGGGCGCGCAGCCCGGGGCCGCCGCCGAACGGGACCTGGCGCCGGGCGGCGTACCGCGCGCCCTGTGGAACGGCGCCAAGGAGCTGCTGCGGCAGGCGACGTACTACCAGATGAAGAAGCGGGCGGGAGTCGTCGGCGAGCGCGGTCTCGGCCCGGTGCTGGCGGAGCTGGCGCGGCAGCGCCCGGCGCTGCGGGTGCATCTGATCGGGCACAGCTTCGGGGCGCGCCTGATCTCCTTCTCGCTGCGCGCCGTGCCCGACGGCGCCCGGTACGTGAAGTCCCTGACCCTGCTCCAGGGGGCCTTCTCCCACTACGCGTTCTGCGACCGGCTGCCCCACGACAAGGGCCGCGGCGGCGCCCTCGGCGGCCTCCAGCGCAAGGTCGACGGACCGGTGGTGGCGTGCCATTCCCCGCACGACACCTCGCTGCGGGTGTTCTACCCGCTGGCCTCCCGGATGGCGGGGGATTCGGCCGGACTTCTGGGTTTCGACGAGCGCTGGGGCGCCATCGGACACGACGGGGTGCAGGCCGTACCGGGTACGCCCCGGTTGGCCCTGGACACGGCCCTGCGCGAGGGGGTGCCCACGACGGGCTGTGTCAGCGTGGACGCGGGCTCGGTGGTGCGGCGCGGCGGAGCCCCCGCGGGGGCGCACAGCGACATCTGCCACGAGGAACTGGCCCGGCTGGTGGTTACCGCGGGGCGCATGGGGCGCTGACTTCCGGCCATGTGCCACCCACACGCCCCGACCGCCCCCGCATGCGCCCGGCCCGGGCCGGGCATGTTGGGCACATCTGCGGAGGTGAAGGTGCGATGGCGGGTTTCCGGAGTCTGGCTTACCAGGTGCGCGACGCGCGCAACGACCGGGCCCTGCGGCGCCATTCGCTGCGCCGCTGCCTGGAGCGGTTCGCCCCGTACGGGCACCGGGCCACCTGGTGGCACCTGTGTGACCGGCACGGGATCGCCCCCGAGGACCGGGGGGCGGATCCGCTGAGGCTGGTCGCCGCGCTGGAGGAGCTGGAGGACGCGCGGGCGGTCTGGCTGGAGTACGAGCGCCAGTTCGCGGAGCGGCGCAGACGGGAGAAGCACCACGGGCTGCGCCGGCCGGAGTGGGCGTGGGGCGGGAGCGGCGACGCGGTGGTGCGGTGCGCGGATCCGGGGGTGCGGCCGGAGGGGGCGCTGGGCGAGGTGCTGCGGCGGCTGGTGAACGCCTTGGAGTCGGCGCCGGGGACGGCGTGCCCGGTCTGCGGGGAGGAGGAACTGCGGTGGCCGGCCGCGGTCGGCGCCTGGGAGGGGGCCTGGGCCTGGGACGGTCCGGTGTGCGGGGGCTGCGGGATCGTGGTGCCGAGACCGGCGCTGGCGGACACCCCGGCGGCGGGGGCCGCGTGAGGCTCGCGCCGACGGTGTCGCTGAACGGCGCCCGGAGCGCCGCCGACGGCCCGGCCGTGCCGATGTCCCCCCAGGACCTGGCGGAGGCGGCGCTGGCCTCGGTCGCCGCCGGGGCCGGGGAGGTACTGGTGCACCCGCGGACCCCGTGCGGCCGGCAGAGCCTGTCGCCCCGGGTGGTCGGGCCGGTGCTGGAGGCGCTGCGGGGCGCGGGGGTCGGCGTACCCCTGTGCGTGGACGCGAGCATCGGGGCCGAGCCCGATCCGGCGGGGCGGCTGGAGCGGGTCCGGTCCTGGTCGGTGCTGCCGGACCGGGCGGCGGTGAGCTTCGCGGAGCCGGGGGCCGGAGAGCTGGCCGGGGCGCTGCTGGCGCGGGGGGTCGTGGTGGAGGCGGTGGTGCCGCTGGGCGGGCCGGCCGGGCCGGAGCCGATGGCGCGGTTCCTGGCCTGGCCGGTGCGCGACCCCGGGCGGGTCCGGCTCGCGGGGGAGCTCGCGACGGCCGATCCGGCCCTGGTGGCCGCTCTGCGCGGGCCGCCGCCGGTGGCGCTGCTGCTGTACGGGCGGGAGGCCGCCGCCTGGCCGGTGCTGCGGCTGGCCGCGCGGTGCGGTACGGGCGGGCGGACCGGCGTCGGGGACGTACTGCACCTGCCGGACGGGCGGCCGGCGCGGTCGAATGCCGAACTGGTCGCGGCGGCCCGGGGGGTGTGGGAGCGGGAGGCCGGGACGGGTCCTAGAGCCGCGAGCCGGTGAGCCTCTCGCCGAAGACGTCGTCGGGGTTGGACAGTGCGCAGTTCTCCAGCGAGAGGCAGCCGCAGCCGATGCAGTCCGTCAGGTGGTCGCGCAGGCGCCCGAGTTGGGCGATGCGCTGGTCGAGTTCGGCGCGCCAGGCCTCGGACAGCTGGGCCCAGTCCTCGCGGTTGGGGGTGCGCTCCTCGGGGAGCCGGGCCAGTGCGTCGCGGATGCTGGCCAGCGGGATGCCCACGCGCTGGGCGGCGCGCACGAAGGCCACCCGGCGCAGCGCGTCGCGGGTGTAGCGGCGCTGGTTGCCGGAGGTGCGGCGGCTGCTGATCAGGCCCTTGGTCTCGTAGAAGTGGAGCGCGGAGACGGCGGCGCCGCTGCGGGCGGACAGCTGGCCGACGGTGAGTTCGTGGATTTTCTCGGGAATCTGCGGCACCCCGCCGAGGGTAGTCGGAGGTCCGTTGACATACACATACGGTCCCAGCATGCTGAGCAAGCGCTTATTCGCCCAGCGCTATCCGTGAGTGAGAGGCAGGAGCAGGGCATGGCCGAGCCGAGGATCTTCACGTCCGCCGAGGAGTTGCACGCCGGGACGGGCGAGCCGCTGGGGCCCAGCGGGTGGCTGGAGGTGGACCAGAAGCGGATCGACCTCTTCGCGGACGCGACCGGCGACCACCAGTGGATCCACGTGGACCCGGAGCGTGCGGCGACCGGACCCTTCGGCTCCACGATCGCCCACGGCTACCTGACCCTGTCCCTGCTGCCGAGCCTGGTGCCGCAGATCATGCGGGTCGAGGGCATGAAGATGGGCATCAACTACGGGACGAACAAGGTGCGCTTCCCGGCGCCGGTGCCGGTCGGGTCCCGGCTCCGGGCCACCGCTGTGATCACGGAGGTCACGGAGGCCGGGGGCGGCGTACAGGTCGCGGCGACCGTCACGGTCGAGCGCGAGGGCGGGGACAAGCCGGTGTGCGTCGCGGAGTCGGTGTCCCGCTACTACTTCTGATCCCGGACCGCTTCACCACTTCACCGCTTCCGGCTGCGGACTGCTACCGGCTCCGGGGGCGCGCGTTCACCATGCGGAGCACGAGGTCGGCGTAGAGCGCGCCGACCTCGTCGGGTGTGCGCTGCCCGGCCACGCTGAACCAGCGGGCCACGTCGATGCAGAGCGACAGTACGGCGAGGGTGGTGCCCGGCACGTCGGGGACGTCGAACTCCCCCGCCGCGACCCCGTCGGCGAGGATGCGGCGCACGGCGGCGTCGCTCTGCCGGCGCAGTGCCACGATCTCGGAGCGGTGCTCCGGAGCGAGAGCGTCGAGCTCGTACTGGACCACGCGCGCGGTGGTGTGGTGTGCCGCGTGCCACAGCACGAAGGACCGAACGGCGGCGTCGAGCCGCTCGGCGGCGCGGCCGGGGCCGTCGGCCGCGGTGGTGAGGATCTCCAGGGCCTTGTCGTGGCCGATCCGGCTGATCCTGTGGAGCAGCTCTTCCTTGGTCTTGTAGTGGATGTAGAGCGCGGCCGGGCTCATGCCGGCGCGGCCCGCGATGTCACGCGTGGTGGTGGCGTGGTACCCGCGCTCGGCGAACGCGTCGACGGCGGCGACGAGCAGCCGCCGCGCGGCGTCGGGGGTGACCTCCGACCACGGCTGGTAGCCGCCGACCGTCTCCTCCGCGCTGTCCATCGCTCGCACTCACCTTTTTCGCCGTGTGGGAGTGAACACCTTACCGGAGGGTGAGCAAGCGCTTAGGGCTTCGGCTGGAAGGGGTCGTACTCGGCCAGGATCTTCTCCATCCTGGCCTGATCGACCCTGCTGACGATCTGGCCCGCCTCCTGCCGGTCGCGGATCACCTTGGCGAGCGTGAAGGCCGAGGTGGTCAGGTAGAGGACGGCGATGCCGAGGAAGCCCCGCACCCACGCGTCCGCGTCGAGGTTGTAGATGCCGACGGCCACCGCGCTCAGCGCGACGCCGAAGGAGGCGACGGCCTGGCCGTAGTACGCCCCCGTGTTCTGCTGCTTGACCGGTGTCTCGTTCATGGCGACAGCATCCGGCGGATGTGGCGGGGCCCACATCCGCGCGGATACTCATGCGCGTACTCAGAAGGCGGAGACTCCGGTGCGCGCCCGGCCGATGAGCAGCTTCTGGATCTGGCTGGTGCCCTCGTACAGGGTCATCACGCGGGCGTCGCGCAACAGTTTCCCGGCCGGGTACTCGTCGATGTAGCCGTAGCCGCCGTGCACCTGGAGGGCGTTGCTCGCGGCCCGGACGGCGGCCTCGGAGGCGAAGAGCTTCGCGGTGGAGGACTCGGTGGCGAACGGCCGCCCGCGGTCGATGAGGTCCGCGACCCGCCAGGTGAGCAGGCGGGCGGCGTCCACGTCGACGGAGATGTCGGCGATCAGCTCCTGGACCAGCTGGTGGTGGGCGATCGGCTTGCCGAACTGCTCGCGCTGGGCGGCGTACGAGACGGCCGCGTCGAGCGCCGCCTGGGCGATGCCGACACAGCCGGCGGCGACCGACATCCGGCCCTTGGCCAGCGCGGACATGGCGACCGAGAAGCCCTTGCCCTCGGGGCCGAGCATCGCGGATGCGGGGACGCGGACGCCGTCGAAGGCGAGTTCGGCGGTGGCCTGGCCGCGCAGGCCGAGCTTGCCGTGGATCTCGCGCCGGGTGAGGCCGGGCGTGTCGGTGGGGACGAGGAAGGCGGAGACCCCGCGGTGGCCGGGTTCGTCGCCGGTGCGGGCGAAGAGCAGGACGACGTCGGCCCAGGTGCCGTTGGTGATGAACATCTTGCTGCCGCTGACCAGGTACGAGTCCCCCTCGCGCACGGCGCGGGTGGTGAGGCTGCCCGCGTCGGAGCCGGTGCCGGGCTCGGTGAGGCCGAAGCAGCCGAGTGCGTCCCCGGAGCACAGGCGGGGCAGCCAGGCGTGCTTCTGTTCCTCGGTGCCCCAGGCCGCGATGGTCTTGGCGACCAGGCCGAGGGAGACGGAGACGATGCCGCGCACCGCGGAGTCGCCGCGGCCGAGCTCCTCGGTGACGAGGACGTAGGAGAGGTGGTCGCCGCCGGAGCCGCCGTACTCCTCGGGGACGGTCAGACCGAGGAAGCCGAGGTCCCCGAGCTTCTTCACGATGGCCCGGTCCACGCTCTCGGCGCGGTCCCACTCGGCCGCGTACGGGGCGACCTCGCGCTCGGTGAACTCGCGGGCGAGCCGGCGTACGGCCTCCTGCTCCTCGCTCAGCTCCAGGTTCACCGGGCACCTCCGGGCCTCTCGTCCGGCCGTTAACTAGCACCGGTAGTTTATGGCGGGCAGGCCCTACTATGTGGCGCATGGCCAGACCGCGCAAGCCTCTCCTCAGCAGAGCCCGCATCGTCGAGGCGGCGGCCGAGCTGGTCGATACGGAGGGGCTGGAGGCGGTCTCGACGCGGCGGCTGGCCGCCGCGCTGGGGGTCAGTGGGCCGTCCCTGTACAACCACTTCCGCACGAAGGACGAGATCCTGGAGGCGGTGGCGGACGCGGTGAGCGCGCGGGTCGACTTGTCGATGTTCGAGGCTCCGGGCCCGGACTGGCGGGGCGCTCTGCACGCCTGGGCCCACTCGTACCGGGACGCCCTGTCCGACCATCCGAACATCGTGCCGGTGCTGGCGCGGGGGCCGGGCCGCCGCCCGGCGGGCCTGCGGCTGGCGGACGCCGTGTTCGGCGCGATGACGGCGGCCGGCTGGCCCCCGGCGCAGGCGACCCGGATCGGCGCGCTGATGAGGTACTTCATCCTCGGCTCGGCGGTGGCCTCCTTCGCCCGGGGTTTCGTGGACGACGAGACGGCATACGACCCGGCGGACTACCCCCACCTGGGCCGGGCCCATCTGCTGGCCGAGCACCAGCGCGAGGTGGACGAGGGCGCCTTCGAAACGGGCCTGGCGGCCCTGCTGGACGGGCTGTCCCTGCAGTACGAGGCGCTGGCGCGCGACGTTTCCTGAGGCCGGGCCGGTCCTCCCCATCGCGGGGCGGGAGCCCCGCGACGGGGAGGACCCCGACGGGAGGACCGGCACACGGAGCACCGGGACAGGAAGGCTCTGCGCGCGAAGGCCGCGCCCGGCGGGAGACGGGCTAGAAGACGACCAGGGAGCGGCCGCCCTTGCCCGCCAGCATGGCATCGAAGGCGGCCGGGATGCCGTCGAGCGCGATGCGGTCGGTGACCAGGGCTCCGAGGTCGAGGCGGCCCGCGCGGACGTGTTCGGCGATCACCGGGAGGTCGCGGGCGGGGTCGCTGCTGCCGTAGACGCAGCCGGTGAGGGTGCGCGCGAAGTGGAAGATCTCCAGCGCGTGGAAGGTGACCTGCTGGTCCTTGCCGCCGATGCCCACGACCGTGGTGCGGCCGCCGCGGCGGGTGGACTCCCAGGCTCCGCGGATGGCCTCCGCCCGGCCGACGCATTCGACGGCGACGTCCACGCCCTGGCCGCCGGTGAGCGACCGGATCTGCTTGGCGGTGGTGTCGGAGGCGAGCACGAATTCGGTGGCTCCCGCCGCCCGGGCCAGTTCCTCCTTGGCCGGGGACACGTCGACGGCGATGACCGGGCCCGCCTGCGCGATCCGGGCGGACTGCAGGGCGGCCAGGCCGACACCGCCGACGCCGAAGACAGCGACGGATTCGCCGGGGCGGACCTGGGCGCTGTGGTGGACGGCGCCGTAGCCGGTGAGGACCGCGCAGCCGAGCAGGGCGGCCTCGGCGAGCGGGATCCCGGCGGGTGCGGGCAGCACACAGTTGGCCGCGACGACGGTCTCCTCGGCGAACGCGGCCACGTTCAGCCCCGGGTGCAGCGCGGCGCCGTGCGCGTCGTGCGCGTAGACGGCCCCGACGCCCGTGAGCGCGTTGACGCAGAGCCAGACCTCGCCCATCGAGCAGTGGTGACACTCCCCGCAGGACGGGGCCCAGTTGAGCACGACCCCGTCGCCGGGGGCGACGTGGGTCACGCCGTCCCCGACGGCGAGGACCGTACCCGCGCCCTCGTGGCCGAGGACGGCGGGGACGGGAACCCGCATGGTGCCGTTGGTGAGGGAGAGGTCCGAGTGGCAGACCCCGGCTGCGGTGAGCCGGACCCGGACCTGCCCGGGGCCGGGATCGGGCAGCACTATCTCCCGTATCTCCAGCGGGGCTCCGACGGCGGGCAGGATGGCGGCGCGGACCATGGTCGTCTTCTCCGGATCGGGGCGGCTCGGAACTGGCAGGACAGCTTAGAACTGCAACGACTTGGTCTGGAGGTACTCCGCCAGACCGTGCGGACCCAGCTCGCGGCCGACGCCCGACTGCTTGTAGCCGCCGAAGGGCGCGCGCACGTTGAAGCGGCCGCCGTTGATGTCCACCTGCCCGGTGTCCATGCGGCGGGCGAAGGCCACGGCCGTCTCCTCGTCCGCGGCCCAGACGGCGCCGCCCAGGCCGTAGACGGTGCCGTTGGCGATGCGCAGGGCGTCCTCCTCGTCCTCGTAGGAGAGGATCGACAGCACCGGGCCGAAGATCTCCTCCTGGGCGATGGTCATGTCGGGTGTGACGTCGGCGAACACGGTCGGGGCGACGAAGTAACCCCGCTCGTGCGGCGCGTCGGGGCCGCCGGCGACGAGGCGGGCGCCTTCCTCGATGCCCTTGGCGATGTATCCGCGCACGCGTGCGTGCTGCTTGGCGTTGACGACCGGGCCGAGGCGGGTGGCCGCGTCGCCGGGAGCGCCGGTGGGGTACGTGGCGACGGCGGCGGCTGCGAGCGTGACGGCCTCCTCGTACTGCTCCCGGTGGACGAGCATGCGGGTGAGCGCGTTGCAGCTCTGGCCGCTGTTGTTCATGACGTGGCCGACGCCGGCCGCGACGGCCTTGGCCAGGTCGGCCCCGGGCAGGATGACATTGGCCGATTTTCCGCCCAGCTCGAGGGCGACCCGCTTGACGGCGGCACCGGCGGTGGCGCCGACCTGCTTGCCGACAGCGGTCGAGCCGGTGAAGGAGACGAGGTCGACTCCCTCGTGCGCGGCCAGCGCCTGACCGGCGACCGGACCGGTGCCGGTGACCAGGTTGAAGACTCCGGCCGGGATGCCCGCCTCGTGCACGCATTCGGCGAAGAGCTGTGCGGTCAGCGGGGTGTCCTCCGCCGGCTTGAGGACGAGGGTGCAGCCGGCGGCGAGAGCGGGCGCCACCTTTGCAACGATCTGGTACAGCGGGTAGTTCCAGGGCGTGATGGCTCCGACCACACCGACCGGCTCCAGCAGCACGGTGGAGTTCCCGATCCGCTGCTCGAAGGCGTACGAGGCCGCGAGTTCGGCGTAGGAGGAGGCCACGGCGATCGGCGCGCCGACGTGGACCGCCTCCGCGAAGCCGGGCAGGGAGCCGAGCTCCGCGGTGATGAGCTCGGCGATCTCGCTCTTGCGGGCGACCAGCACGTCGTGGAGCGCGCCGATCAGTGCCGCCCGCCCGGCCGGAGCCGTGGCCGCCCAGCCGGGGAAGGCCTCGCGGGCCGCGCGTACGGCGGCGTCCACGTCCTCGGCGGTGCCGGCCGGAACCGAGGCGATGACCAGCTCGTCGGCCGGGTTGACGACCTCGATCCGGTCGCGTCCGGCGGCGGGCCGCCATTCGCCGCCGATGTACATCCCGTCGTGGGCCTTCATGGCATTCCTCCCGAGCACGCACGAGCGCGTAGACCTGACATCGCCAACACACTACAAACTAGCGTCGGTAGTTTTCGGAAGGCCAGCGGCGGCCGGAATCAGATGATGCCGAAAAGCATCCCTGCGGCGAGGACGACCAGAGAGGTCAGGGCCGCCCATTTCACGGTGAAGCGGGTGTGGTCGCCGAACTCGACCTTGGCCATGCCGACGAGGACGTAGACGGCCGGAACCAGCGGGCTGGACATGTGCAGGGCCTGGCCGACCAGGGAGGCGCGGGCGATTTCGAGCGGCGAGACCCCGTGGGCGGCTCCGGCCTCGGCCAGGACGGGGAGCACGCCGAAGTAGAACCCGTCGTTGGACATGAAGTAGGTGAGCGGCAGGCTGAGCAGGCCGGTGACCAGGGCCATGTGGGGGCCCATGCCCTCGGGGATGGCGCCGACGAGCCAGTCGGCCATGTGCTTGACCATGCCCGTGCCGGTGAGGACGCCCGTGAAGACGGCGGCGGCGAAGACCATGCCCGCGACGTTGAGGACGTTGTCGGCGTGGGCGGCGATCCGGGCCTTCTGGTCGGGCATGTGCGGGAAGTTGACGGTGAGGGCGAGGGCGGCGCCGAGCAGGAACAGCACCGGGATGGGCAGCAGTTCCATGATCATCGCGGCCAGGAGGGCGATCGTGAGGCCGGCGTTGAACCAGTACAGGCGGGGCCGCAGGGTGGCGCGGTGCGGGTCGAGGCCCCGGAAGCCGTCGTCGGGGAGGCCGGGAGCAGGCTCGGAGCCACCCGTGGCGTGGCGGTCGCCCGTGGCGTCGGAGCCGCCGGTCGCAGCGCCCGGCGCACCGGCGTCCGGGCCGACGGAGGCCCCGGTACCGGCGGCCACCAGCGCGGCGGCGGCCTCCGGCGCGCGCTCCTCCTGGACGTCGCCGTCGGTCTCCGCGTCCGCGTCCTTGCCGCTGTTCTTGTCCTTGTCCTTGTCCGCGGGGAGGACAAGGAGGCCGACCCGGCGGCGCTCCCTCACACCGAGGACGTACGCCAGGACGAAGACGAAGAGCAGGCCCACCGCGAGGGCCGGAATCATCGGGACGAAGATGTCGGCGGCGTCGAGCTTGAGGGCGGTGGCGGCGCGGGCCGTGGGTCCGCCCCAGGGCAGGGTGTTCATGACGCCGTTGGCGGTGGCCGCGACGCCCGTCATGACCACCAGGCTGAGGCCGAGCCGCTTGTACAGCGGATACATCGCCGAGACGGTGATCATGAAGGTGGTCGAACCGTCGCCGTCGAGCGAGACGATGGCGGCGAGGACGGCGGTGCCGACGACGACGCGCATCGGGTCGGCCTTGCAGAAGCGCAGGATGCCCCGCACGACCGGGTCGAAGAGGCCGACGTCGATCATCACGCCGAAGTAGACGATGGCGAACATCAGCATGGCGGCGGTCGGCGCGAGTTTGCCGACGCCGTCGATGACGTAGTCGCCGAGGTGCGCCCCCTTGCCTGCGAACACGCAGAAGAGCGCGGGAATGAGGACGAGCGCCGCGATGGGCGACATTTTCTTCATCATGATCAGGACCAGGAACGTCGCGATCATGGCGAAGCCGAGGAAGGTCAGCATGGGGGGAAGGTAGGTGCCGCCTCCTTACGCCAACAAGACGTCTGAGCGTGAGCAATACGAGCAAAACCCCAGCTCAGGGCAAGGGTGTGAGCTCGACGGGGAAACCGTTGAGCACGGCCGTGCCCGACAGCGGGTCGAGCCGGGTGCCGTCGAGCAGCTGATTGACGTTGACGCCGGGTGTGGCGGAGGCGACCGAGAGCCGTGAACCGGCGCGGTCGTGGCCCCAGCCGTGCGGGAGGCTCACCACTCCGGTACGGACGGCGTCGGTGACCTCGACGGGAACCTCCAGGCTGCCCCCGTCGGCGGTGACCCTGGCCCGCCCTCCGTCGGCCAGTCCCAGCCGGTCCGCGTCCTCCGGGTGGATCTGAAGTGTGCAGCGGTTGGAACCTCCGGTGAGGGCCGGGACGTTGTGCAACCAGCTGTTGTTGGACCGCAGATGGCGGCGGCCCACGAGCACCAGGGCCGTGGGGCGGTCGGCGAGCGCCGCGCGCATCCTGGGGAGCTCGGCCGCGATCGGGTCCGGGAGCAGCTCGATCCTGCCACTGCGGGTCTTCAGCACGCCCGGAAGCCGGGGCCGCAGCGGGCCCAGGTCGATGCCGTGCGGATGCGCGAGCAGCCGCTCCAGGCTGAGCCCGTGCGCGGCCGCCTCCCCCTCTGCGTGCGCCCCGGCGGCGGCGTCCGCCCCGGCGTCGGAGTCGTCGTCAGCCCCGTCAGCGCCGGCGAACTGGTCTCCGTACGGCCCGAGTCGGAGCATGAGGTCGAGCCGCCGTTCGGGGCCGCTCCCGCCCGTGAGCAGGCCGGCGAGGCTCGCCGGGTCCTGCCCGTGCACCCGGGAGCGGGGGTCCGCGGTTTCCTTGGCAAGGGTGGTCCGGATGGCCAGTTCGTCGACGGCGTCCGGGGCGGCGGAGCCGTGCATGCCGGAGACGGCCAGCACGAGACGGGCCTGGATCTCGCACTCGTCCATCCGCCCCTCCTCGAGCGGCAGGACGGCCGGCGAGTAGCGCGCCTGGTTGCGCACGGCGAACCCGTTGAACGCGAAGTCGAAGTGCGCGCTCTGGGACGGCGGCGGCGGGGGCAGCACGACGTGGGCGTGGCGTGAGGTCTCGTTCAGGTACGGGTCCACGGAGACCATGAAGTCGAGGCCGGCCAGCGCCCGGTCGAGCCGGTCGCCGTCAGGTGCGGACAGGACCGGATTCGCGGCGATGGCGATCAGGACCCGTACTTGCCCGTCACCCGGGGTCTCGATCTCCTCCGCGAGGGCGGCCATGGGCAGTTCGGCCTTGGCCTCGGGGTGGCCGCTGACCCGGCTGGACCAGCGGCCGAGGGCGAACCCCTTGCCGGGGCGGGCGGGCCCGGGTGCGGGAGCCGTCGCGGAGAGCGGGAAGAGAGCTCCGCCCGGCCGGTCCAGGTTGCCGGTGAGGATGTTCAGTACGTCGACCAGCCAGCTGGCGAGCGTGCCGTACTCGACGGTGCAGCTGCCGATCCGTCCGTAGACGGCGGCGGTGGGCGCGGCCGCGAGGTCGCGGGCGAGGGTGCGGATCTCGGCCGCCGTGAGGTCGCAGGCGGGGGCTACGGCCTCAGGAGTGAAACTCCCGAGCGCGGCGGCGAGTTCCCCGAGGCCCTCGGTGTGTTCCTCCAGCCTGCCCGGGGCGGCGAGCTTCTCGGCGAGCAGGGTGTGCGCGAGCGCGGCGAGCAGGAGCGCGTCGCTGCCGGGGCGCGGGGCGAGGTGGCGGTCGGCGAGCCGGGCGGTGCGGGTGCGGCGCGGGTCGACGACGACCAGGGTGCCGCCGCGGGCGCGCAGGGCCTTCAGTTTGCCGGGGAAGTCGGGGGCGGTGCAGAGGGAGCCGTTGGACTCGACCGGGTTGGCGCCGAGGAGCAGCAGGAAGTCGGTGCGGTCGAGGTCCGGGACCGGGATGGCGAAGGGATCGCCGAAGAGCAGCCCGCTGGAGACGTGTTTGGGCATCTGGTCGAGCGTGCTGGCGGTGAAGAGGTTGCGGGTGCCGAGTGCCTTGAGGAGCAGCGGCGGGTAGAGGGCACCCGCCATGGTGTGGACGTTCGGGTTGCCGAGGACGACCCCGACCGTCTGCGCCCCGTACTCCCCGACGAGGGCGGGGACGGCGGCGGCGATCGCGTCGAAGGCCTCCTCCCAGGTGGCTTCCTGCAGCGTGCCGTCACGGCGGACGAGCGGGGCGCGCAGCCGGTCGGGGTCGGAGTCGACGGCTCCGAAGGCTGCGCCCTTGGGGCAGATGAAGCCGCGGCTGAAGACGTCCTCGCGGTCGCCGCGGGCGCCGGTGACGGCGGCGTCCCCGATGGTGAGGGTGAGGCCACAGGTGGCTTCGCACAGGGGGCAGATGCGCAGGGCGGTGCGGGGCATGGGGCCCTCCTGGGGCGGCTGGCTGCGGCACGGATACGCGGGACCACCGAGCATACCGACCGGTAGGCACGGGGGGCAGGGGTCTGCGGGAGCAGCCTTGGAGAGGGCCGCCCGACCGAGCCGCGAGGGCCGGGGACAGCCTGAGCCGGGGACGGCCCGCCGGGGGCGGGGGTCAGTCCAGCACGCGGGACAGGTAGGCGTGCATCATCGCCCGGGTCTCGGCGACGATGCCGGGATCCCCCGCCGGGTCGGAGCGGAACGCCAGCTGGATGAGTGCGTCGGTGGCCTCGACGGCGACCAGTACGGCCCGCTCCAGGGTGGCGTCCGGGGTCAGGCCGAGGTGGGCGCAGAGCAGTTCGGTGAGACGGGCCGCGACCAGGTGGTTGGGGTCGGCCTCCGGGCCGTCGGGCGGCGGCGCGGGCACGCCGAAGTCGACGAGCGCGAAGCCGGGGACGCTGCGCTTCATGGCCAGGTACTCGTCCAGCACCGCGTCGACGACGGGCCGCCAGTCCGTGGCGGGGAGGCCGGCGAGCCGGTCGGCGATGCCGTCGGCGTAGTGGTCCAGGTTGCGGTGGGCAAGGGCGATGGCCATGGCCCGCTTGTTGCCGAAGAAGCGGTAGACCGAGCCGATCGGCACGCCGGCGCGCAGGGCGACGGCGCGGGTGCTGAGGTTCTCGTACCCGGTCTCGTCGAGCAGTTCGGCGCAGGCGTCGAGGATCCGGGCGAGCCGGTCGGCGCTGCGCTGCTGGATCGGAGCGCGGCGCAGGGAGTGGGCGGGAGGCACGGGGTCCATCATGCCGTTCCTCGCTTCTCTGTCGAGCGGAGCACCGGCCTCAGTTCAGCAGGAGGCTCAGCCCGCCGATGGTGTACGTGATCATCAGCGCGAGCAGCGGCAGTTGGCCGGCCACCGCCTTCGCGGGCGGAAAGAGGCGTACGGAGCGGTCGTGGGCGGCGACGACGCCGAGTACGTGGCCGGTGACGACGGCGACGACCTGGAGGGCGGCGAGGCCGCCGGGGCCCAGGGGCGGGACGGGTTCGGGGGCGTTGTCAGTGCCGGCTGCAATGCTTACCGTACGTGGTCCTTCGGTTACCAGGAGGGAGAAGTAGTGGGCGATGAGATAGCCGAGCGCGATCGGTACGAGTGAGTGCGCGAAGGCGGTCAGGGGACGGGGGTGCGGTCCGCTGACAAGGCGGGTGGCCGCGGCGCACGTGCAGTACAGGGTGGCGACGAGGGCGACGGAACCGAGGAGTCCGAGGGTGGCCGTGGGGGTGCGGCCGAGGGGGGAGGTCTGCAGGGTGTTGATCCACGAGGGGTTGTCGGAGAAGCCGTCGTAGGCGGTGGAGCCGAGCAGGACGCAGACGGTGGCGACGAGTCCGGGCCGCTCGGGTGTCGCGTCGAGTCCGTGGAAGGGGTTGCGGAGAACCAGGCGGCCGTCGCTGCGACGGCCGAGGAGGGAGAGGCGGGCCAGGAGGGCGGAATACGCGTCGAAGGCGTCTCCGTCGTCGAACCAGCGCTCGCCGAAGCGGGCGGCGAGCAGGAGCTGGGCGGTGGCGTAGACGGTGAGGGCGATCAGAAGGGTGGTGGTGGACGCGGGATCGGGAGCGACGAGTTCGAGCCAGGTGAAGGCGAACAGCCCGGCGGCGGCGGGCCATTGGCCGAGACGCGGGGGAAGGGGGCGGTCGGGGTCGGGGCGACGCCGGGCACGGCGGAGCAGCCGGTGCAGGGTGCGGAGCGGGTTGAGCAGGCGCCAGACGGGGCCGAGGAGGAGGGAGGCGGGGACGAGTCCGACCCAGAAGAGGACATAGACGGCGCCGGGAGCGGGGTTGCGCGCGGGGTCGTCGGGACCGAGGAGGAGGTGGAGGAGGACCGCCAGGGCAGCGGCGAGCCCGAGTCCGCGCAGGGCGGTGCGGGTGACCGGCGCGTCGGCCACCCGCTGGAGGGCGGCTGGCAGGGCGCGACCCGAGCGGTCGCCTTGGAAGCGGGAGGTGGACCAGAGCAGGCCGAGGGCGAGGAAGGAGATGAAGAGCGCGGCGAAGGCACCGGCGAAGGCGTAGAAGGGAGAGATCGGCAGATCGTGCTGGGAACCGATCCCGTGCGCGAGCGCGGTGAGCGGATCGGCCGGGTAAGGGACCACGTCCTGGCCGTCGCCGCCGCCACCGGCGACCGGGGCGGCACCCGGCCAGACGGCGGTCACCACCGGCCCACCCGGGGCAGTGACCCGCGCGGGCCTCGGCCTAGCATCCCGGACGTGGGCCCGCGTCCGGGGGCCCGGGCCGGGACCTCGTGGGGCGTCGGCCACGGGGGCTGGGCGTCGGCCGCTGCCGGCGGCGTCGCCGGCAGCGGGTGCGGCGAGGTCGCCTGCGGCGGCAGAGGGTGCGGCGTCGGCCGTGTCATCGGGGGCGGCTGCGGGGTCATCGGACGAGGAGCTGGGTCAGGACGAGGGCGGACTCGTGGGTTTCGACCTCGAAGAGGCCGGTGCGGTCGGCCGTCAGGATCAGGGTGGCCTCCTGGCCTGCGGGCAGGGCGAGCTCCTTGTCGTAGCCGTGGACGTGCAGGGTGTCCGCGCGGTCGCTGGTGACGCGCAGGGCGACCCGCTCTCCGCGCCGCAGCTCGGTGCGGGCGGGGGCGGGGCTGACCTTGCCTTCGCGGATGGTGATGGTGACCGTCCGGTCGGCCTGCTCCGGCGGCGCGTCGCCGTGGCTGTGTCCCCCGGACTGGCCCGCAGCGGCGGCGGTGAGCGGGGTCGTGCCCTCGACCGGCTTGCCGGACACCGCCCAGGCGGTGTGGTCGTCCGCGTACAGGCGGACGGTCAGGGTGTGCGCGCCCTCGGGGACCTGCGCGGCGGGCAGGTGGAACCACGGGCCGTACAGTCGGGCCAGTTTGCGGCCGTCGAGCTCCAGGTGGGCGTGGCCGGCGCCCGGGAGGGCGGCGCCGCCGGTGCTGTCGGGGGTGAAGCGGAAGTTCTTCACCGCCAGCTGGAGGTTCCAGCCGTCCTCCGAGTCCGGGCGGGCGGTGAGCCGCACCTCCGGCGCGCCCTCGGCCGGGACCTCGCGGAGCCGGTGACCGGTGCCGTCGTCGGTGGTGAGCAGGGTGCCCGTGCTCCCGGAAGCCTGCTCGTGGGTGGTGCCGGGCTTGTGGTGGGTGGTGGCCCGCCCGCCGCAGCCCGTCGCCGCTCCGGACGCGAGCAGCAGCACGAGGGCGAGCAGGGCCGCGGTGCGGGCGGTCCGGCCCGGCCCGCGGGGCGGGCCGGGCGGCGTACCGCAGGGGTCGCACCCGGTGCGGTCGTCGGGCCGGCCGGTCACAGCAGGCCGCCTGTGGCTGGGGCGGCGGGACCGGCCGGAGCCGGCTCGCGGTCGCCAGCCGGGTCGCCGCCGGAGCCGGAGGGCAGGGCCGGGGTGCCGGGGCGGGCCGAGGCGACGACTGCCCACAGGATCCAGACGACGGCGACCAGGGACCGTACCCAGGCGGGGCTCAGGGGGGTCCAGGGAATCATCAGGACCGCCTTGTCGAAGGCGTCCAGCAGGGTGAGCCCGGCCAGCAGCAGGGTCAGGCGGGCAAGCCAGGGGCGGGCGGGGCGCAGAGCGAGCCCGACACCCGTCCACCACAGTCCGAGGAGGAGCAGTGCCAGTGCGGGGACGAAGGTGGCGACCAGCCCGGTCGTGGAACCGGCCACGTCCAGGGCCAGGCCCGCCAGGCCCAGGAGCGAGGCCGCCGTGCCCAGGCGCGAGCCGCGCAGGCGGCGCCACCACAGCACACCGCCGACCAGGAGCAGGACGCCCGCCACGGCGAGCGCGATCTGGGTCTCCACGCGTTCCAGACCGCGGGCGCCGTACCAGTCGCAGCCGGCCGGGAGTTTGCGTGCCTGGACGCTGTAGTCCGCGCAGACGAGCAGCTGGACCAGCTTCACCGGTTCGCCGACCAGGCGGGCGGACGCCCCGGTGACGTCTCCGCGCGCCTCCCCGCACCGCGGCACGGTGCCCGGCGTCGAGCCGTCGGGGCCGTCCTGCCAGCAGTTGGCGCGCCCCTGGCCGTCCCACCAGACGTCCATGCCGTTGGGGCGGGCGGCTCCGGACTTGTCCTTGCCCATGGTGTTCCCGGCGTACCGGTTGTGGTGGGAGGTGTCGGCCTGCTTCGACCACTTCTCCTCGCCGCGGATGAAGGCGGGTACGGCGCTGAGGAAGAAGCCCGCGCGCCGGTGCCCGTACACCCAGTTGTCCTCGTAGACGTTCCAGTTGCCGCCCGCGGTGATGATGCCGGTGCCCGGCGGCATGGAGATCTGCGGACAGACGACGCCGCGCTCGTAGCCGCGCTCGACCGGTGGCTTGGCGCAGGTGCCGTCGGCGACGTACCCGTAGTAGTCCTGGTTGTTGTCGTGGATGAGGTTGCGCTCGAACTTGGCGTGGTTCTGCGGGAGTCCGGGGTGGCCGGGGAAGGCGCTGTCCATCGAGGCGCCGCCCATGTTCTGGTCGAACTCGTTGTCGTGCACCCACACCGAGTCACCCGCGGTACCGGAGTAGCCGACCATGTTGTGATGGCTGTGGCAGCCGGTGATCTCGATCGAGTAGCGGGGCACTTCGTAGCCCCGGCCGTCGTTGATGTTGGAGGCGCTGCCGGGGTAGATGCCGGAGTCCCCGTTGCCGTACGACTCGCAGTTCTTGTAGAGCCCGTGGTCGCTGGCGAAGGTGAGGAAGCCGTATTCGTCGTTCCACCGGGTCAGCACGTCGTCGATGACGAACCCGTCGCCCGCCAGCACGTACAGCGAGTTGAAGGTGGTGCGCTGGGCGGTGAAGTTCCGGAAGTAGACGCCGTTGGACTTGTCGGCCCGGATGCCGTTCAGCTTCTGGTATTTGGCGTCGACGATCACGTCCAGGCGGGAGGCGCCCGTGCCCTCGATCTGCAGGTTCGTCTTGCCGAGGATGGCGACGAGGTTCTGGTTGTGCCGGCAGGCGACCTGCTGCTCGTAGGTGAGGATCTGGTAGCCGAGCGCGGAGTTCGGGGCCTTCAGCTCCGCGCACCGACCCGTCGGCTTTCCGAGTGAGGGCTCCTCCTCGTACAGGCCGGGGAGGATCGCGATGTTCATCCCGGGCCGGTCGACGGCGTCGACGGCCTCCTGGAGATGCCGGTAGCCGCTCTTCTCGCACCGCTCGTACAGGGCGAGGTTCCGCTGCCTGAGCTCCTCGGGGAAGGCGGATATCCGGCGTTCGAACTCGGGGCGGCCCGTCTTGCACACCACCAGGTCGGGCTCGGCCTTGCGGTACTCGGGCACGGATCCGGAGCCGTCGGGAAGGGTGACGGGGCGCTCCTCGTGCGCGCGGGCGGCGGGCGCGGCGGCGAGGAGGGACAGGAAAGCGAGGAGGGCGGCGAGGAGCGCCGCCGGCACGGCAGGGAACCTGCGGGTCCACGACATGCGCGTGAGAGTAGAGCATTGTTCATCTTTTGGGATCCCCCTCTGCATGAATCCGCCGCGAGGGGCGACGCCGCGAAAAGCACCGTTGACGCGCGGGCCGCGGAATCCTACTGTCACCCACAGGATTCCTTCGACGGAGTGGGAGCAGCACATGAGCGAGCAGGCCGGCAACGGCAGCGAGCAGGCCAGGAAGACGGCGGAGGCGCTGGAGTACCTCACCGGCTTCGGCAACGAGCACAGCTCGGAGGCCGTCCCCGGCGCGCTGCCGCTCGGCCGGAACTCGCCCCAGCGCGCACCCCTGGGCCTCTACGCCGAGCAGCTCAGCGGCTCCGCCTTCACCGAGCCGCGCACCCACAACCGCCGCTCCTGGCTCTACCGGATCCGTCCCTCGGCCGCGCACCCGCCCTTCAGCCGGATCGACAACGGGGCCCTGCGCACCGCGCCCTTCACCGAGGCCGCGGCGGACCCCAACCGGCTCCGCTGGAACCCGCTGCCCGACCCGGCCCCCGGCACCGACTTCCTGGCCGGCCTGTGGACCCTCGGCGGCAACGGTGACGCCGCCCAGCGCGCCGGCATGGCCATCCACCTCTATGCCGCCAACGCCTCCATGACCGACCGGGTGTTCAGCGACTCCGACGGCGAGCTGCTGATCGTCCCCGAGCGCGGCGGACTGCTCCTGCGCACCGAGTTCGGCCTGCTCTCCGTCCGGCCGGGCGAGATGGCCCTCATCCCCCGCGGCGTCCGCTTCCGCGTCGAGCTCCAGGACGTCGGCACCGACGGCGCGGCCCCCGCCCGCGGCTACGTGTGCGAGAACTACGGCCAGCCCTTCGAGCTGCCGAACCTGGGCCCGATCGGCGCCAACGGCCTCGCCGCCGCGCGGGACTTCCGCGCCCCGGTCGCCGCGTACGAGGACAGCGAGCGCCCGACCGAGGTGATCAACAAGTTCTGCGGCAACCTCTGGTCGGCCACCTACGACCACTCACCGCTCGACGTCGTCGCCTGGCACGGCACCCACGTGCCGTACGTCTACGACCTGCGCCGTTTCAACGTCCTGGGCTCGATCAGCTACGACCACCCCGACCCGTCCATCTTCACGGTCCTGACCTCGCCCTCCGACACCCCGGGGCTGGCGGGCGTCGACTTCGTGGTCTTCGCCCCGCGCTGGCTGGTAGGCGAGGACACCTTCCGCCCGCCGTACTTCCACCGCAACGTGATGAGCGAGTACATGGGCCTGATCGAGGGCGCCTACGATGCCAAGGCCGAGGGCTTCGTGCCGGGCGGCGGCTCGCTGCACAACATGATGTCCGCGCACGGCCCGGACCGGGAGACCTTCGACCGGGCCAGCGCCGCCGAACTGAAGCCGCAGAAGATCGACGACGGCCTGGCCTTCATGTTCGAGACCCGCTGGCCGATCACCGCCACCGCCCAGGCGGCCGACGCGGATCACCTCCAGCGCGGTTACGACGACGTGTGGCAGGGTCTGCAGCGCCACTTCCGCGCCTGACCCGCGCTGCGTACGCTCGCCTGCGCCACCCGCCCGCCGCAGGCGCAGGCGCACGCCGCCCGCCGCATGCCGCCCCGCCCAGCCGTACGGAGAACCACCCGTGACCGCCTTCGCCCCCGACTCCCTGGTGCTGAACCGGAAACTGCCCCTCTGGTACCAGGTGTCGCAGTCGCTGCGCGCCTCGATACTCGGGCGCACCCCGGACGCCTCGCTGCGCCTGCCCACGGAGGAGCAGCTCGCCGAGCACTACGGGGTGAGCGTGCTGACCATGCGGCAAGCACTCAAGGAGCTGGAGGGCGAGGGCCTGATCAGCCGGCACCGGCGGCGCGGCACCTTCATCGAGCCGGGCGCGCTGCGCGGCGCCCCGGTGCGGCTGCTGGGTTCGGTCGACGCGATCGTGGCGCAGCAGTCGGGCGACCGTACGACGATTCTCGGCCACGGGCGCACCGCCGTGTCCGGGGAGCTGCTCGCGCACTTCCCGGACACGCCCGAGGTGGTCACCTACCGCCGGCTGCGGCACGACCGCGCGAGCGGCGAGCCGACGAACTGGGTGGAGAACGCGGTCCTTCCCGAGTTCGCCGAAGCGGTGGATCTCGCCGATCTCGAACGGTGGCCGATGACGAAGGTCCTGCGGGACGTCGTCGGGGTGCGCATCAGCCGGATCACGGACACGGTGGAGGCCCGGCTCGCCGACCCGGAGACGGCCGAGCTGCTCCAGGTCCCGCTGCTCAGCCCGATCCTGCACTACACGGGCGTGACCTACGACGAGGACGGCCGGGTGGTGGACGTGGCGAGGATCCGCTACCGCGGCGACCGGTTCTCCTTCACGGTGACCGTCGACGCGCACTGAGCGGCTGCGGCGGCACCGCCCTGGAGCCTGCTACTTCTCGTCGTCCTCCGTGGTGCGCTCACCCTCCGCCTGGGACGGCGTCGTCCGCATCGTCTGGGGGTGCCGCTGCTTGCGCTGAGCCTCGTCCATGTCCTCTTCGAGCCGCTCACCCTCGGCCTGCGAAGGAGTCGAGTATTCGTCGTACTGACTCATGACCGTCTCCTCGGTCGATACGGAACGCATGCGATGTACGCCCATATAGGACTCATGCGATGTACGCCCATATAGGACTTATGCCTATATAAGGAGCGTAGCGCTTCGGTCTCGGCGCAGCCCGGCCGCCGGATCCCGTCGCTACCATCGGCGGCGTGAGCGAAGACGTACCGCTGCTGGACGATCTGATGCCCTGGGCCGTGGGGAGCCTGCGCCTGGGCCGCGCCTGGGTGGCCGCGCCCGATCCGGCGGCCCTGCGCGCCCGCTGGGCGGCCCTGACCGGCGCCGAAGCCGCCGAGCGGGAGCGGCTGTTCCGCCCGAGCCGGGGCCGTACGCCCGCCGCCGGCGCGGCCGCGCTGCCCGGTCAGCGCTCGGCCACCGCCCGTTTCGCCGACGCGCCCGGCCCGTGCCCCGAGCCCGTACGAGTCCTGCGCGACCCCTTCGACGAGCAGTGGCTGCTGCCCGACCAGCGGCTCATCGACACGGCCCGCCCGGAGCTCTGGCGGGTCCTGGACGGGCATCAGCTGTTCACCGTCGAGACCCCCGACCTGCTGGTCACCCCGCACCTCCCGGCGGGCCGGCTCGGCCGGATCCGACCGCTGCACCGGCGTCCCGGCGGCGCCGAGCCGAATCTCGCCCCCGGCCTGCTGCCGCTGCTGGGCGAGCGGTACGGCGGCTGGGCGACCCCCCAGGACGTGCTGTGCTGGATCCTCGCGGCGGGCCGCCCCGGGCCGCGGGGGTACGAGGTCCCGCTCACCGCCGACCCGGAGCGCTGGCGGGCCGGGCTGGAGCTGGGCCACCGGCTGCTCGGCGTCCAGCTGCGCGGGGCCCGCGGCGGGGAACCGCCCCGGCTGCCCGGCGGGCGCCGCCCGTACGTCCGCTCGGCACTGGCGGCGTGGCCGCACGAGCTCGCGTACGACCCCGCGAGCGAGACGCTGGGCCTCGGCGGCGGGACCGTGTCCCCCGTACCGGCCGGCGCGTGGGAGTACGAGGTGCAGGGCGCCCGCGTGCTGGAGGCGTGGCTCGCCGCCCGCGGCGCGCACCGCGACCCGGCCGCCGACGGGCTGGAGGCGCTCGGCCCGGCCGAATGGCCGCAAGCCTGGACCTCGGAGCTGCTGGCCCTGGTCACGACCCTGGCGCTGCTGGCCGATCTGGCCCCGGAGCGGGCCGCGTTCGAGCCGGGTCCGGGGCTGTCCGCCGACGAGCTGCGCGCGGCCGGGGTGCTGCCTCCGCCGCGCTGGGCCAGGCGTCCGGCCTCGGTCCTGGACCACCAGGAGGAGGGCCCGGGCGGGCAGTTCGCCCTGCTCTGACGTCGGCGCCCGGAGCCCGGCCCCGGCCCGTCGGCCCCCGGCCGCCGTACAGGAGGGATCCGGACAGGAGGGTTACGGACCCCACGCCCCCAGCAGCCGCGACATCGCGCGGTCGAACGCCGCGACCAGATCGGGCCCCGCCTCGGTGATCGGCACGGCGCCGCCCGTGAGGGCCGCCGCCAGCCGCGGGTACTGCCCGGTGGCCAGCCGCGAGCCGATCCACGCCGCCCGTACGCCCTGCTCCTCGGCCTCGCTCCAGGGCAGCGCCCGGGCCCGCTCGGCCAGCGCCAGCTCGCCCGCCACATAGGTGGACACCATGCCGTTGACCGCGGCGACCAGCTCCAGCTTCTCGCCGTCCGGCACGGCCAGCGGCGCCAGGCAGTCCAGGCTGTGCTCCAGGTACCGCAGGGCGTTGGGGCTGAAGCCGTGGACGGGGCTCAGCAGCCGGGGCAGCCACGGGTGCCGGTGCATCAGCGCCCGCGTCTGGCGGGCCAGCGCGAGCAGATCGGCCTGCCAGTCGCCGGTCGGCGCGGTGAACTCGTACTCCCCGCTGACCGCGTCGACCATCAGCTCGTACAGGTCCTCCTTGCGCGGCACGTAGTTGTACAGGGACATCGTCCCGGCGCCGATCCCGGCCGCCACCCGTCGCATGGAGACGGACTCGATCCCCTCCTCGTCGGCGATCCGCACCGCCTCGGCGGCGATCGACTCGCGGCTGTGCGCGGGCCGGGGTCCGCGGCCGGCCCGCTGCGGGCGGGCCCAGATCACTTCGGGTTCAGCGGGTCGCCCGCCGGCAGTCATCGCTCAGATCACCTCGTCGTCTCGCCACCATCTTAGTTACGTACGCCGTACGTAGTGAGGTAGGGTGCCGCACATGACAACTACGTACGCCGTACTTAGTGAAGGCTTGGAGAAGAACTACGGGCAGGTCCATGCCCTGCGCGGCCTCGATCTCGCCGTGCCCGAGGGCACGGTCTGCGGTCTCCTCGGCCCCAACGGCGCGGGCAAGACCACCGCCGTCCGGATCCTCACCACCCTCACCGCACCCACCGGCGGCCGCGCCCTCGTCGCCGGCCACGACGTCACCCGCGACCCCGCAGTCGTCCGCCGCGCCATCGGGGTCACCGGCCAGTACGCCTCCGTCGACGGGGATCTGACGGGCCGGGAGAACCTGCGGCTCTTCGCCCGCCTCGCCGGACTGCGCGGCTCCGCCGGCCGGGACCGCGCCGACGGGCTGCTGGAGCGCTTCGGACTCGGCGAGGCCGCCGACCGGATGGCCGGCACGTGGTCGGGCGGCATGAAGCGGCGCCTGGACCTGGCCGCCGGGCTGATCACCCGCCCCCGCGTGCTCTTCCTGGACGAGCCGACCACCGGCCTGGATCCGGCGGCCCGCGAGCAGATCTGGACCGCGGTACGGGACCTCGCCGCGGAGGGCACCACGGTGCTGCTGACCACCCAGTACCTGGAGGAGGCCGACCGGCTCGCCGACGACATCGTCGTCGTCGACCGCGGCCGGGCCGTCGCCACCGGCACCCCGGCGGAACTGAAGGCCCGGATCGGCGCCTACGCCGAGGTCGCCGTCACCGCGCGCGAGGCACTGGCCGGCGCCGCCGTCGTACTGGACCAGCTCACCGGCGGCCGGCCGACGCTCGACGAGGAACGGCTCACCGCCGGTGTCACCGTGCTCGACCCCGGCCTCACCCTGCCCCGGATCATCCGCGCGCTCGACACGGCCGGCGTCCCGGTCACCGACGCGAGCCTGCGCCCGCCCACCCTCGACGAGGTGTTCCTGCGCCTCACCCGCGTCCCCGCGGCCCGGAAGGAGAACGCGGCATGAGCACCGTGCTGTCCGACGGCGGAGCCGTCCTCACCCGCCAACTCCAGAAGGCCCGGCACGCCCCGGCGCTGCTGATCCTCACCCAGACCATGCCGATCACCATGCTGCTCTTCTTCGGCTACGTCTTCGGCAGCGCGCTCGCCATGCCGGGCACGGAGTACCGCGAGTTCCTGGTTCCCGGACTCCTCGCCGCGACCTCCGCGAACGGCCTGATGACGGGCATGTTCACCGCCGCGCAGGACGCCCACCGCGGGGTGATGGACCGCTTCCGGACCCTGCCGATGAGCCGCAGCGCCGTCCCGCTCGGACAGACCGCCGCGGACCTGCTCACCACCGGCGTCTCCATGGTGCCCCTGATGCTGGTGGGGCTGGCGATGGGCTGGCGCGTCGAGAACGGCCTGCCGGGCGCGCTCGGCGCCCTGGGCCTGCTCCTGCTGTTCCGCTTCGCCACCGCGTGGGTGGGGACCTACCTCGGCCTGGTGAGCAGGAGCGAGGAGGCGGCGGGGCAGCTCGGCAGCGCCACCTTCGTCCTGCCGATGCTGTCCAGCGCGTACCTGCCGACCGCCGGGCTCCCCGCCTGGCTGCGTACGGTCGCCGAGTGGAACCCGATCAGCGCCGTCGCGACCGGCGTCCGCGAACTGTGCGGAAACGTCGGCGGCGGGGCGGCCGAGGCCGCGGCGGGCGCCGCCTGGCCGGCCGCGCATCCGGTGGCCGGTGCGCTGCTCTGGTCGGCGCTGCTGCTCGTGCTGTTCGTGCCGCTCGCGACACGGCGGTTCGCCCGGGGCACGGCGGGCTGACATCCCGGGGGGGTGACAGGCTGGGGTCGGACGGGATAGGCATCGGTGCCATGAACACCGAAAGCGCCGCGCCCGAACCGCTCCCCCTCGCCGGCATCACCGTCGTCGCCGTCGAACAGGCCGTCTCGGCCCCCTTCGCCACCCGTCAGCTCGCCGACCTCGGCGCCCGGGTGGTCAAGGTCGAGCGCCCCGACGGCGGCGACTTCGCGCGCGCCTACGACACCGCCGCGCACGGCCTCGCCTCGCACTTCGTGTGGGCCAACCGCGGCAAGGAGTCGATCGCGCTCGATCTGAAGGACCCACGCGGCCGGGAGGTCCTGCACGGCCTGCTGGCCGGCGCCGACGTGTTCGTGCAGAACCTCGCGCAGGGCGCCGCGGCCCGGCTCGGGCTCGACTCGGCCGCGCTGTGCGCGCGTTACCCGCGGCTGGTCGCCGTGGACGTGTCCGGCTACGGCGCCGAGGGCCCGTACGCCCACAAGCGCGCCTACGACATGCTCGTGCAGTGCGAGGCGGGCCTGGTCTCGGTGACCGGAACGCCGGAGCAGCCCGTCAAGGCGGGGATCCCGGCGGCGGACATCGCAGCGGCCATGTACGCCTTCTCGGGGGTCCTCGCCGCCCTGCTGCGCCGCGGGATCACCGGGCGCGGGGGCAGGGTGGAGGTGTCCATGCTGGACGCGCTCGCCGAGTGGATGGGGCATCCGCTGCACCACACGATGCACGGCGGGGAGCAGCCCGTGCGCACCGGCCTCGCCCATGCCGTGATCGCACCCTACGACGCCTACACGACGGCCGACGGGGACCGGGTGCTGCTGTCGGTGCAGAACGACCGGGAATGGCGGCGCCTCGCGCAACAGGTGCTGGACCGGCCGGAGTTGGCCGAGGACCCGGCGTACGCGACGAACGCGGCGCGCACCGCCAACCGGGAGAAGACCGACGCGGTGGTGGCGCAGGCACTGGGCGGGCTGGGCGCGGACGAGGCGATCGGGCGGCTGGAGGCGGCGGGCATCGCCTGCGCGCGGCTGAACTCGGTGGCCCAGCTGGCCGCGCATCCGCAGCTGGCGGCCCGGGACCGCTGGCGGGAGGTGGGATCACCGGCCGGTCCGCTGCGGGCCCTGTTGCCTCCGATCGGGCTGCCGGGCGGCGCGGCACCGCACATGGGTGCGGTGCCCGCGCTGGGTGAGCACACCGATGACCTCTTGCGCGCCCTGGGGATGGCGGGCGCACAGATCTCGGAACTGCGCCGGGACGGTGTGATCGCGTAGGGCCGGGTGGCCGGATGCCGGAAGGGCGAACGGCTGCGGGTGCGGGGCCTGTTACGAACGGCGGCTGCCGAAGAGCGTGCGACGCAGACGGCGCAGCGGCGCGAAGAGCGAGACGCGCGCGCTCCGGCTCCGCAGACGGTGCGTGTGGTCGCGGGAGGTGAGCTCGCGCATCAGCAGCGTCGCCTCCGCGGTCTCCCGGTGCGGGACGGCGGGTCCGCCCAGCACGGCGAGATGGCGGTCGAGGCGCGAGCTGGTCGCACTGCTGCCGCAGGTGATGGCAGGCACGCGAGGCGGCCTGCTGCGCATTGCTATCTGTTCCATGATCTCTCCCCACCCGTACGAGGGCACCCGGCCCGGGCAGGTTAACCCTATCGCCCCCGCGTCGCGCGCGGGTATCCCGGTGGTGTGAATTACCCGTGTGGCGACGGGGAGTTGACGATTACTCAGCGCAGTTGCCCGTCACTCTCCGCACAGAGACCGGCACGGAAATCACGCTCTGGAAGACCTAGGCGCCAGTCCCGTCACGACAGGGGCCACTTGGCGCGCGCTGCGCTAACTTGGAGTGACCGATCGATGACACATGGGCGCACAGAAGCATTCGGGGGGCTCGCGTGAGTGAGGAATCCAACTCCGATCGTGTCATCTCGGGCCGCTACCGGCTGCTGGAACAGATCGGCCGCGGCGGGATGGGCATCGTGTGGCGGGCCCGGGACGAGGTCCTGGCCCGCGACGTCGCCGTCAAGGAGGTACGGGCGCCCGCCGGGATCGAGCCCGCCGAACTGCGGCGGATGTACCGGCGGCTGGAGCGGGAGGCCTGGGCGGCGGCGCGGGTCACGCACCGTGGGGTCGTCACGGTCTACGACGTGGCCTCCGAGGACGGCCGGCCGTGGATCGTGATGGAGCTGGTGCGCGGGCTGACGCTGGCCGACGTACTGGAGGCCGAGGGGCCGCTGACCCCGCAGCGCGCCGCGCACCTCGGGGAACAGGTGCTCGCCGCGCTGCGCTCCGCGCACGACTCGGGGGTGCTGCACCGGGACGTGAAGCCCGGGAACGTGCTGATCGCCAATGACGGCCGGGTGGTGCTGAGCGATTTCGGGATCGCGAGCCTGGAGGGGTCCTCGGCGATCACGATGACGGGCGAGGTGGTCGGCTCTCCCGAGTTCGTGGCGCCGGAGCGGGTGCTGGGGCGCGATCCGGGACCCGAGTCCGACCTGTGGTCGCTCGGGATCATGCTGTACGCGGCCGTCGAAGGGGTTTCGCCGTTCCGGCGGGCGACCGCGCCGGCCACGCTGCGGGCCGTGGTGGACGAGGAGTTGCCGCCGCCTCGCCGGGCCGGGCCGCTGGAGCCCGTACTGGAGGGGCTGCTGCGCAAGGACCCGGCCGAGCGGCTGTCCGCGACGGAGGCCACCCGGATGCTGCGGGTGGTGGGCGCGGGCGGGACCGTACGGGCCTCGGGCGGGCCGGTGTCCGGGCCGGACTCGCCGACGGCCGCCGCGCATCATCATCACCACCGGCAGGAGTCGCAGCGGTCGCCGTACGGGGAACCCACGCCGCCGGTACCGGGGCCTGCGTCGGAGCGGGTCCGGGAGCCGGGGCCCGGCGCGGCGCCCCGCCAGGGCCGGGCCGGGGCGGTGCTCACGGCCGGGATCGTGGTGCTGCTGCTGGCGCTGGTCGCGCTGGGGTGGCTGCTGCTGAAGGACCGTGAGGGCGACGACCGCGGAGGCGCCGACCCGGTCGGCCCGGCGACCACCGCCCAGGCCGTCACCACTGCCGCCTCCGCCGCCCCGTCCGCCTCGGCGTCGCCCTCGGCCCCGGCTTCGGCGTCGGCGTCCGCCTCCCCCGCCCAGCACGTGTCGGTGTACGTCGACACCGTGCGCGCCTCCTACAGCGGCGGCTGCCCGCCGCCCCCGGAGCGCGCGCCCTCCTTCACCGCCACCGTCGAGGTGGAGCGCACCCCCGTCGAGCTGGAGTACCGCTGGGCCACGCGGAGCGGGAAGACCTCCGGCCCCGGCTGGCGGTCCGTCACGTACGAGGAGGGCGGGCCGAGGAGCCGGCGGCTGGAGCACACCGAGCTCACGCACGTGCCGGACGCGGTGTTCGAGGACGCGGTCCGGCTGGAGGTGCGGGGGCCCGCGGAGGTGGCCACCCAGTGGGTGGGGACCTCCGTGACCTGCGAGAAGGAGACCCCGACGAGCGGGGCCCCCTCGCCTGGCGCGAGTACGTCGACGACCCCGTCGGCAGAGCTGCCGACGGAGCCTTCCGTCAGTTCGCCGGCCGCTCAGGCGGCGTTGGTGAAGACCGGCAGGTAGCCGCCGGACTGTCCGGCCGCGGTCGGGTGGTACGACTCGCCGATGTTGAGCCAGTTGACGCTGTGCAGCCACGCGTCGCCGGAGCAGATCTCGTGGCCCGTGAAGGCTCCCGCGACCGAGGCGAAGGTGAAGCCGTGGTCGGCGGCGCGCTTGGCGATGGCGGCGTTGAGGTAGTCGGCGGCCCCGTTGATGGCGGAGCGTTCGCCTTCGGTCAGGCCGGTGGCGCAGGTGCCGTTCAGCTTGTAGAAGCGGGGATAGCCGAGTACGACCACGTGCGCGTTCGGCGACCGGCTGTCGATGGCGTTGTAGACCTGGTCGAGCTGGCCGGGGAGGGTGGAGTCCACGTACGCCTTGGCCTGGTTGACGCGGTTGACACAGGTGGATTCGGACTGGAGCACACAGGTCGTCATGACGTCGGAGAATCCGGCGTCGTTGCCGCCGATGGTGATGCTGACCAGGTCGGTGCCGGAGTTCAGCGGGCCGAGCTGGCCGGAGAGGACGTCACCCGTACGGGCGCCCGAGCACGCGGCGAAGGAGAAGGTCTGCGGGGCATGAGCGGCGGCCCACAGGGCCGGATATGCACGGGTGGTGCGCTTGCAGGCGCCACTGGCGCCGTCGTAGTTGCCGGCGCCGACGCCGGAGGAGTACGAGTCGCCGAGGGCGACGTAGCCGAAGTCGGCCTGGGCTGCTGCGGCCGCCTGGCCTGCGCCGAACAGGGCGGCGCCCGCGGCGAGTAACAGGGATGAGGCGAGCGCGGCGAAGCGCGGGATTCTCATGCTCATGTGTGCGGCTCCTTGTGGGGGTTACTCCTGAGTCCGTGGTACAAGGAGCCGAGCGTGGCTGGAAGTGTCCATGCCAAGAATATTCGGGGCAGAGTTGCGGCCCGAATCTTCACTCCCGACGCGTTTGAAGAGGGAACTCGGCCACCCGATCCGGCGAAACACGGGTGCACGAGGCCAACTCGTGCCGGATCATGGGCGCCATGCCAGCCAACCCGCATGACGCGCTGCCGATCCGGCTCAACGTCGACGACAGCGACTCGCCGTCGGATGTCGTCGACGCGCTGTTCCTCGGCCGGTTCGCGTCAGGCGAGCAGCCGTTCTCGCACAGCGTGTCGATCGACCGGGTCCGGCCGGGAGCCACCCTGCTGCCGCCCGGGGCCAGCGTGTTGCGCTCGGCGCGCGACAGCGACCGCAGCGCCACCCTCGCCGAGGGCGAGGGCTGGACCATGCTCGTCTCCCGCTGGAGCCGGGGCGCGGACGTCACCGTGACGGCGGTCAGCGACGAACTCGCCGCCGATGTGCTCGGCGAGGCCACGGAAGGGGCACAGGACGACCCCGAACCGCAGCCGGAGAACGTCACGATGGGCTTCTGGTACGTCTCCCCGCGCCGCGGCCCGTACCGGACGACCCGCCAGATCGCCGCCGGGACCTGGGCCGAGGTGCGGCCCAACTACACCGCGCCGGTGGCCGGGGCGATGGACCGGCTGATGAAGGTGACCCCGGACGACATCGCGGGCCGGCTGCTCCTGCTGCACGGCCCGCCGGGCACGGGCAAGACCTCCGCGCTGCGCACGCTGGCCCGGTCCTGGCGGGACTGGTGCCAGGTGGACTGCGTCCTGGACCCCGAGCGGCTGTTCAACGACGTGGGCTACCTGATGGACATCGCGATCGGCGAGGAGGAGGGCACGGCGAAGGGCCGCTGGCGGCTGCTCCTGCTGGAGGACTGCGACGAGCTGATCCGCGGCGAGGCCCGGCACACCGCCGGGCAGGCACTGTCCCGTCTCCTCAACCTGACGGACGGTCTGCTGGGCCAGGGCCGCAACGTTCTGGTCGGCGTCACGACCAACGAGGACCTCGAACGCCTCCACCCGGCGGTGGTCCGCCCGGGGCGCTGCCTGGCCCGCATCGAGGTGGGCCGACTGACCCACCGGGAGGCGGTGGACTGGCTGGGCACGGACGAGGGCGTCTCCCGCGAGGGCGCCAGCCTGGCCGAACTCTTCGCGCTGCGCCGGGGCACGGGCCCGGCGGCCGTACTCCCGCCGCAGCCGCACTCGTCCGAGGCAGGGCTCTACCTGTAGGCGGACCCCGGCGGCAGCCCTTAGCGGGCGGCGAACCGGGCCCGGAGGGCGTCGGCGGCGGCGGACAGGGCCTCGGCCTCGGTCAGGCCCAGGCGGTGCGCCCGCTCCGCGAACGCCTGCGCGGCGGCCGCGGCCTCGCGGGAGGCTCCCTCCGCCGCCGCGACGAACGTCCCGTGCCGGCCGCGCGTCTCGATCACCCCGTCCGCTTCCAGCGCCCGGTACGCCTTCGCGACGGTGTTGGCGGCGAGCCCCAGCTCCTCCGCCAGCCCGCGCACCGTCGGCAGCTTGAAGCCGGCCGGCAGCTTCCCCGACCGGGCCCGGTCGGCGATCTGCGCGCGCAGCTGTTCGTACGGGGCGGCCGAGCCCGTCGAGCCGTCGATGGTGATCTTCAGGTTTGTCGAGGTCACGCGGCTGATTGTCTCCCATCGCCGGATAATTGGGAGGCGCCGGACCAAAGTCCGCCCGTAGCGTCGGCCGCATGACCGTCCTCATCCGCGATCTCCGCCCGGACGACTCCCCGGACGCGGAGTCCGTCGTACGGGTACGCCGCTCGGCCCTGCCCTTCATGATCACCACGGCCGAGGGCGTGGCCTTCGAGCTCTCCTCCGCCCACCCCGCCGCGCACCACCGCCTCCTCGTCGCCCAGAGCGACGAGGGACTCGTCATCGGCACCGCCCAGGTCGGCATCGCCTACGACAGCCCCGAGCCGGGCCGGTCGTACGTCAACGCGTACGTCGACCCCGCCCACCGCGGCCTCGGCGCCGGCCGCCTGCTGCTCGCCGCGGCGGAGGAGCACCTCGCGGCCCACGGCGCCGTGGACGCCTACGCCTGGGTCCTCGACGAGCCCGCCCACCGCGCCTTCGCCGAACGGCGCGGCTACCGCCGCGGCCGCTCCGCCCACTTCCTGCGCCTGGACCTGGCGGCGGCCACGCTGCCCCCGCTCCCGCAGACCCTCCCGGCCGGGGTCGAACTGCGCCCCGCCTCCGCCTTCGCCGCCGATCCGCGTCCGCTCTTCGAGGCCGACGCGGAGACGACCTCCGACGAGCCGGGCGACGTGGGCACCGAGTTGGACGACTACGAGGACTGGCTCGCGCAGACCTGGAACAGCCCGTCCCTCGACAAGGAGCTGACCGCCGTCGTCCTGGTCGACGGCGAGGTGGCCGCGTTCAGCGCCGCCCAGACCGACGGCGCCACCCGCTACGGCTCGGCGATGACCGGCACCCGGCGCGCCTTCCGCGGCCGGGGCCTGGCCAAGCTCGCCAAGACGGCGTCCCTGCACCGGGCCCGCGCATGCGGGTACACGGAGGCGTTCACCGGCAACGACGCGGAGAACGGCCCGATGCTCGCCATCAACACGTGGTTCGGATACGAGATCTGCGCGACCGAGACGCGCTACACGAAGGGGCTGTAGACCGAGTGACCGAGCAACTGACCGTCATCCTGACCAAGGCGGGCCGCGTCAAGATCCGCTACCCGGCGGCGCGGGTCGCCGACGACGGCGACCGCATCTCGGTGCGTGCCCCGTGGGCGGCCGAGGGCGTACGGGACTTCGGGTTCGTCCGCTTCGAGCCGGGCGACGTCTTCGTCGAGCACTTCTGGCGGACCCGCTGGTACGCGGTCAAGGAGGTGTGGACCGGCGACGGGGTCCTCAAGGGCTGGTACTGCGACGTCACCCGCCCGGCCTTGGTGCGCGGCGGGGAGATCCACGTGGAGGACCTGGACCTGGACCTGTGGGTCTCGGCGGACGGGTCCTCGGTGCTGCGCCTGGACGAGGACGAGTTCGCGCAGAGCGGTCTCACCACGAGCGACCCCGAGGCGGCCGCCCAGGCCGTACGGGCCCTCGACGCCCTGGACGACCAGGCCCGGACCCCGGATGGCCTGCCCGCGCTCCTCGCCTGACCGCGGACCGGCCGAGCCCGGCGACCCCTGTCTGTGGGCCACACCGGTCATCGTCCCGGGCCGTTCGGGGGACGTGCGGCCCGCTCCGGGACTCCCTCGCGCCCGAGGGGGGATCGGTTGTTCCGGCGTCGGCGCTCAGGTCGCCCGCGCCGGAAGCGGCAGCGGGGAACGCCGTCGGGCGTTCTGCGCTGCACGGAGACAGGAGAAGACTGATGCTCGAGCAAGCACGCCGGTGGGCGACGACGGCGACGGTGGCGGCAGCGGCGGGGGCGGTCAGCCTGGTCGGGGCCGTCCCGGCCGCGGCCGGCGGCACGGACATCGGCGACGGCCATCCCACCGTGGTGAACTGCTTCCACAACTCGCTGGCCCTGCAACCCGCCATCGACGGGGCCGCTCCGGGCGAGACGCTGCTGGTGAAGGGGACCTGCGTGGGCCCCTTCACCTTCTCCGTCGACAAGAACCTGACCGTGACCGGTGAGAAGCACGCGGCCCTCAACGGCAACCGGGCCGGCTCGACCGTCACGGTCGAGGCCGGCGTCCGGCTGCAGTTGTCCCACCTGACCGTCATCAACGGCACCGGTACCGCCACCGAACCCGATGCCGCCATTCCCGGTCCCCTCGGCGGCGGCATCCTCAACCGCGGCACGCTGACGGTGAAAGAGGCCACGGTGGCCGGCAACCACGCCAACAACGGCGGCGGCATCTTCAACGAAGCGGGCGCCACGCTGAACCTGATCCGCTCGGTGGTGCGCCACAACACCGCGGCGGACAGCGGCGGCGGCATCCGCAACCAGGGGACGCTGACGCTCTCCGGCTCCACGCTGAGCGACAACAGCGCCGACAACGGCGGCGGCCTCGCCAACTTCGGCTCGGCGACACTGTCCGGCTCCAAGGTGCGCGACAACTACGCCGACAACGGCGCCGGCATCCTCAACGCCAACGCGCTGACGCTGAACCACTCCACGGTGAGCCGCAACACGGCCTCCCTGCAGGGCGGCGGCATCCGCACCGACGGCGGCACCGTGAACCTGACCGATTCCGAGGTACGCCACAACACCGCGAACGGCGGCATCGGCAGCGGCGGCGGCATCTTCAACAACGGTTCCACGGTGACGCTGGACCGCTCCGCGGTGCGCGACAACCGCCCGGACAACTGCGCCCCGCTGGGCAGCGTCACCGGCTGCACGGGCTGACCTCCCCGCCCGCCTTTTCCTGAGCGGCTTCCCCCTGCCTCAGGTGGAGCGTAGGCAGGACCGGACTCCTGCACCTGTTCCGCTGCAGGTCAGGAACGGGGGTCCGGTCCTCACTTCGGCCGAGGGGAGCCAAGCGGGAAGCCACCGCAGGTGAGCTCAGTCTCCCAGGCATGAAGAAGACTCGCCCACGAGCTGGAGACCTGCGGGTTCATACACCTTTGCCCTGACGAACGGGCCTGGCGCGCGCATGGACACTACGGGCGGGACTTCCCCCGAGGTGATACAGGGTCAGGGAGCGCCCCATCCTTGACGAGATAATGACGAGGCTTCACGCCATCCCGAGGCCGTCCACCAACTCCGGTCTCCTTCCCCCTCCACGCCTACCGCTCGCGCTCTTCGCCGTCTACCCGCGCTTGGTCATAGACCTGGAGAGATTCGACAAGCCGCCGAATCTCATCCTCTGACATCCCGGAAGCCTCGATGTGAATATTTCCACTCTCACCCCTGATGGAAATCGAAACATTTCGGGGCTCATGGTTGCGCGACCTACGCATCACAATCAGGACCGACATAAATGCGGCCGCGAGCGTTACTCCACTCAACACCAATGCCAGGGTTTCAAGAATCACTGTTGCCTCAACTCTGCACGAATAATACTCAAGCCACTAGCAGTGAAGCTGACGAGAAACATGGTGGTTGACCAGGTCGAAATGAATCCCTTGTCAATTGCTGTCTTTTCGTCGGCCAAAGCGGTGATGTAGCCGAACCAGAGCGTTGTGAAGATTGCCAAAGCAGTATTGAGGCAAGCAAGAGCCGTAGTGAGCCATTCGCTACTCGCCCCCTTGGCCCAGAGATCCCCAGCTGCGGCGGCAGCCATGGCCGTAGTGATGATCAGTAGTTCACCGTCCCCGGCCAGGTCCGCGTATGCAACCTGCTCGCCCTTGGTGCTCTTGAAGAAGAAAGCTGCCACCAGCGGGAGAACCGAAAGAATAACCGAGAACGAGAACCAGAGCATGGTTCTGATTACGGCTTTCTCCCACGCAGGAGCCCCTCCGGGTTGGGATGCGGTGGTGGTGATCCGCACGGCCTCGCCCACATTCCCAGAATTTGGCGAAACGGGTTCCTGAGGTGCCGCAGCGGTAGAGTTGGATTCTACTTCTGCCATTTTCGTCCAAGGCTATGAGTGTTGGCGGTTCTGGCGTGGAGCTTGACAGTGCGACCATAGCCGCCAAGCGCTTCCCACGACCCGGGAACTCGGAACATCACCCGGCACGGACCAACAAGCCTTCGGACGCGCTCAGAGGGGAGCCGCCAGGAGCCAGGTCCGGATGCACCTGGCGGTCGTCGAGATGCCGGGGCGGTTGGCCAGACACAGTGCGTTGGCCGTGCCGGCGGATCAGGTCCGCGCGGAAGCCCGTGGCGCGGCGCAGGCGGGCAGCGTGCTCGTCCTCGATCACCCGGCGAATCGGTGTGGTGTGCGTGACCAGGTGACCGAACATGTCGTCGTGGCAGTCCGGATGTGCGTCGAAGTGGACCACTCCGACCTTGCCGGGCCCGTACACATCGGCCACGGCCGCGGCATCCGGCCACAGGATCGAGTGGTCCGCGGCGTCTCCGTAGTCGACCACCGTCAACTCGCCGAACGGCCGGATGCGGGTGCTGGGGTTGACCAGCCCCTGCGGAACGTTGGGCAGGATCCGTTCGTCGCCCCGAAGCGCACGTGGCCCGTAGGCCGCCCCCCGGTGCCCCAGGCCCATGTCCACCGGCGCTCCGAGGACCGCCACGTCGACGTCGCCGCCGCGCAGGTCGTCCTGGTTGAGGCACAGCGGCACCCCGAAGAACGTGGCGATGCCGGCATAGGCGGGGACGAAGGCGTACCGCTGCAGGTTGATCGGCCCGGGTTCGCGCTCGGGGTCGTGCGAGCGGTCGAGTTCCATCTTCCAGGCATCCAGAGGTACCCCTGCCACGGTCCGGTCCCTTCCGCGCCCTGCGTTGCCGGTCAGAGGACTGGCTCATGGACAGAGCCTCTGGTCCCGCATGCGCATACATCCAGGTGCGCGCCAACGAGGCCCCATGCCCGTTTTGCGCCCGTCCGGGCGGCGCCCAGGCCAAGCGGACCGTCGAGGCATACCGGCAGTCCGAACAGGGGCAGCTGCCCGCAGGCCCGGGAGCCGACTCCCTGACGGCCGCGTTCCGCGCCGTCGAAAGCGGGCTCGCCGAGCATGAACCAGGGCCCGGCGAGGGTAGTCACCGACCGGCGGATCGAACTGCTGTTGAAGATGAAGGCATCGGTGTTGCATCTGTCCTCGGCGAACTACTGCTGGTTCGAGGACCCGGCGAAGGCCTTGTGTCTCAAGCTCGTCGGCACCCGGTCCGCGGCAGCTCCGCTGACCGGGCTGTGTGACAGCTCCCGCTGCCCGCAGGCCACCCACCACCTCGTTCACCGCTCCGTCTGGCAGACCTCGGCTGACGACGGCGCCGTCCTGCTGGCCAGCCCTCGCGGCCCGGCCCAGGAGAAGGACCGTCTGCGGGCCGAGCACGAGCGGTCGATCCGGGTTCGCGAAGAGATCGACACGGCAGCCGGAAAGGCCGGATGACATGGCACTGAGCCATCAGCAGCGCGACCAGATCGAACGGCGTGTCCGCGCGGCCGTCGACCGGCTGCTCAGACAGCGTGCCCCACACACCCGCCGTATTACCCGAACCACAAAAAGAACATCACGGCCGAGAAGGCGCGCAGCGTCGCCCCGTCAGAACTGGTTCGCGCCCCGACCGGTCGGAGTCTGCCGCCTCTCCCGTTAGCAGGCCAGCAGGGTCAGCAGGGTTCCATTCCATGTGGCAGGTTCGTCTGCATAAAAGGTCGGGTTACTGGAACCATAGATCCTCAGCCCCCCGAGTTTGCCGTATTCCAAGAAACCAGAACGATCAGTGCACACGTTTCTGATCGTCGCGCCGGGATTGATCAGCTCGGGTGCATCTGGGAAGCCGAGCTGTTGACTGAGGATCGCAGTTTTCGCCGCACCGTTCCGGATGTCGAAGCAGACCGGGAACCCCGGAGCATCCCCCGGGCCGTTCCCCGCTGCGCTTCCGACGGTGATGGTGTTGCTCACGTTACCAACGGTGTGCCCCGTGCCCTCGAGGTAGATGTTCCCGTTTCCACCCTGGACATTCCCCACAGTCCCGTGGCCACCATTGAAGGTATGGCCGGTGGACTTCGGCGCGGGCGGCGGGGTCGGCGTAGCAGACGCCGGCCCACTAACCAAAGCACCGACCAAACACACACCCGGAATTGCTACAGCCAGCTTGACGAAAGGCTTCACCAGCACTCCTCGCAGCGCTCCGACAGGGCAAGCCATACAGGACCGCCCTCGTTCAATCCAGAACGTCTCACGGTCACCTCTGCAACACCGGACGAACACTCCCACGCTCACTCCTCCAGCCCCTGGAGTTCCCGCCTCTGACGGGCAGGTTTGAGCTTGTCCCGCTTTGACGGACGGACACCGATGCCGGGGCAGCCCGTGAATCCGAAGCCCGTCGAAGGCGGATCATTTTGCATTGTTCAGAGAGAACTATCCGCTTGCCTGTTCTCCGAGAGTCGGAGAGTTGCAGAAAAGGGCGATCCGATAGTTCGGTATGCGTCTACGCATCGACCCCCAGGTGGCCCTGACGGTCGTTCGGGAGCGTGTCCGGTTTGTGGATCACGAGCCCTACGCCCCGGCCGACAGCTACTTCCCGGAAGAGCTGGTGCGTGGCACTCCACTCATGAAGCCGGAGGATGTCTCGGCGCCGGGTGGGGTGCTGGCAGCCAGTGGCCTCTTCCGGTGCGATACGTGGACGAGATCACTGTTCGCATGCCCACTGGTGTTGAGTCGGAGAGGCTGGACCTGCCGGCGGGGACCCCCTTCGCTGTTCATACGAGGACGGGCCACGACAAGGACGATCGCCCGCTGCGTGTCATGGTGACAACGCTGCCGGGTGACCGCCACGTGATCCGCTACGACCTATCGGCGGACTGATGACCACTCATGCTCACAGTGAAGGCGCCTCGCGCACGATGAACGCGGTACACACGGTAGAAGCGGCTCGTATCGACGGAGCTGAGCCTGAGCTGATCTGGTACACGTCCTACGGCTCGAACATGCACCTGGACCGCTTGGCCTCCTACATCGCCGGCGGCGCCCCTCCCGGCGCCGCTCGCCGCTATCCCGGATGCCGCGATCGCCGTCCGCCGGTGCGCTCGGTCCCGGTTGAGCTCCAAGGCCGCCTGTACTTCGCCACGGAGTCTCCGGTGTGGACCGGCGGCAGGGGCTTCTACGACCCGGCGGCTTCAGGCCGAACGCGAGCGCGCGCCCACCTGGTGACAGCACAACAGTTCTCTGACATCGCTGCTCAGGAGATGTATCGAGAGCCCGGGAGCGATTTCGACCTCGCGGAGGTGCTGCGTTCAGGGCGGGACGAGTTGGGGCCCGGCCGGTACGAGACGCTGATCTGCTCCGGCGTGTTGGAACGCATCCCTGTGCTGACCTTCACCGCTCCCTGGGGCGTACGTGAAGTGGAGTGGGTGAAGCCTTCCGCTGCTTACGTGAAGTACCTGGCGGCAGGCATGTCGGAGTCCGGGGCATGGGACGAGCGATCCATCGCCGACTACCTCGCGGAGTGTCCCGGCGCGGCCGGTCACTGGAGTGCGGACCAGATCGTGGTTCTCCTAGCGTCCACCTGACCGCGCGAGCCGCGGTCGGGCGGTCAGGTGTTGTGGGCACCCGCCTGTCAGTGCCACTGGCCGTGCGCAAACTTTCCCAGCGTTCAGCACGGGGCGTCTGTGTGCCGCCAGAGGGTGGCCGATGGCCACCGAAGACGACCATTGATGGCCGCTCCGGCGCTGGATAGTGCCGGGCTGGAGGATGACCCACCTGGTGGGGCACCAGGATCCCTCGGGGCGAAGGGCTCGGCAGCCCGTTTCCTGAGCGGCTTCTTACCCCTGCCTTAACTGGAGCGTAAGGATCACTTCCAGGGGCCCGAACCCGGCGGAACCCGTGGTTCGGGGGGCTAGCTTGGCCGGGCCAGGACAGGAAGGGCCGGATGTGGCGCCGCCGGGGGGCGGCGCCACGGGGCCCGATTCCGATTCCGCTGGCGCGCCCCTGCCTTGTGCCCGAAGGAGACCCACCCATGTCCGCACGCCGCATCGCCACCCGTATCGCCGCAGTCGGCCTCGCCCCGCTCGCGGTGGCCGCGTACGCCGCCGCTCCCGCGGCCGCCCACGGCTCGATGACGGACCCGGTCAGCCGGGTGGCGGCCTGCTACGCGGAGGGCCCGGAGTCCCCGCGCTCCGCCGCGTGCAAGGCGGCGGTCGCGGCGAGCGGGACGCAGGCGTTCTACGACTGGAACGCGGTGAACATCGCCAACGCCGCCGGGAAGAGCAAGTCGCTGATCCCGGACGGCCAGCTGTGCTCGGCGGGCAACACCAAGTACAAGGGACTGGACCTGGCGCGCGCCGACTGGCCGGCGAGCCCGATGACGGCGGGCGCGCACACCTTCCACTACAAGGGGACCGCGCCCCACAAGGGTTCCTTCGAGCTGTACGTGACGAAGGACGGGTACGACCCGGCGAAGCCGCTGAAGTGGTCCGACCTGGAGCCCGCGCCGTTCGCGAAGGCGACCGATCCCGGTATGCAGAACGGCGACTACGTGTTCTCCGGCACCGTTCCCCACAAGTCCGGCCGCCACCTGATCTACAGCATCTGGCAGCGCTCGGACAGCCCGGAGGCCTTCTACACCTGCTCGGACGTGGTCTTCGGCAAGGACAGCGGCGGCGGTTCGGACTCCAAGCCGAGCACCGCACCCAGCACCGCGCCGAGCACCGCGCCGACCGCCGCCACCCGCACCGGCACCGGCACCGGCACCGGCACCGGCACCGGGCCCGGCTCGAAGCCCGGTACGGGTACCGCCCCCTCGGCCCCGACGGACCAGCAGATCGCGGCAGGTGCGGACAAGTCCACGGTGGAGCACGGCGGCCACGGCGACAACGACCCGAAGACGAACGGGCAGGCCGCGGCCACCCCGGTGGCGTCGCAGTCCGCGCAGAGCGGCAACCTCGCCGAGACCGGCGGCAACGGCGCCACCCCGACGATCGCGATCGCGGGCGCCGCCACCCTGGCCCTGGGCGCGGCCGTGCTGTTCGCAGTGGCCCGCCGCCGCGCGGCCGGGGGAGCCTCCCGCCGGTAGCCGGGAGGCTCCCCCACGGCCGCCGGTCCGGGCCGCGGACCACGGACCTCGGGCCGCCTGTGCGCCGGTCAGTCGAAGACCGACGCGCAGGTGGTCCGTTCGGCGTGTGCCGGGTCGAGGGCGTTCAGCGCCTCGTGCCAGGCGATGCGGTCCGTGAGACCGATGGCGACGTGCTCCGAGAGGTCCAGGACGCACAGGTCCTGGAGTACGACGTTCTTCACGTTCGGCCCGTCCAGGAACGCGCTCCGGTACGGCGTGACCACCTCGTCGTACTTGGTCGCGATCACCGTGTACGTCACCCCGGGCACGGTGTCCCCGCCCTCGTTCAGCTTGGTCTGGAAGGCGGATCCCGCGATCTGGTCGGCGAGGCCCGGGGTCGCGCTGCTGATCAGGTCCTCGGCCCCGGGGAAGTACGGGAGCAGTTGGGTGAGGCCGAGCAGGGTGGTGCCGTGGTTGTCGGGGGCGAGCCCGACGAGCGCGTTGACCTTGGGGGCGCCGCCGAGGTACTTCAGGTAGTAGCGCGGCATCATGCCGCCCTGCGAGTGCCCGATGATGTCGGTCTTGGCGGAGCCGGTCGCGGCGAGCACCTTGTCGACGAAGACGGCGAGCTGGCCGGCGGACTTGTCGATGGGTCCGAGCCCGTTGAAGAAGGGCACGCCGGGCAGTTGCCCGTAGTCGAGCGAGTAGACGCAGTACCCGCGGTGCACGAGGTACGGCGCGAGGCCGAGCCAGTTGTCGACGGAGTTGCCGAAGGTGCCGTGCACGAGCACGACGGGGCGCGGATGCGCGGCGGACGGCTTGCAGGACCAGTTGTTCCAGCCGCTGCTGGGGGCGGACGCGGCCTGCGCGGTGCCGGTGGGGGCGACGAGCGCGGCGGCGGTGAGGGCGAGGACGGCCAGCGGGCGGAGCAGGCGTCTCCAGGGCAGCATCGTGTGATCTCCTTGCGGATCGACTCAAGGGGATGGAGCGTGGGGGTTCGTCCCGTGATCCGGATCACAAGGGGGAGCTGCTGACGCTAAATTACGGGTGAGTAGCAACACTGGGAAGTTACGCGTCGGTAAAAACTCGCGTGTCGGGCGATCCTCTGGTGGTACGCGGTCACGCCGCGAGCGTGCCGCGGGCGATGGCCTGCGGTCCGAAGCGGGCGCGGACGCGGTCCGTGACGGCTTCCAGGCGGCGGGCCTTCTCGTCCTCGGGGTCCAGACTGAGCTGCCGCGTGGCCCGTTCGGCCGGGGTCAGGTCCTCGGCCCGCAGGGACAGCGCCCGGACCCGGGCCCGCTGCAGGCCCAGCCCGGCGTACAGGGCGTAGGCCGTGGCGGTCAAGGCGGCGGAGTGCGCGGTGGGTTCGGCCAGGGTGCGGGTCCGCGTGAGCGTGGTGCGGTCGGCGCAGCGGACGGTGAGCGAGAGGGTGCGGCAGACCTGCCCCGGGCCCTGTCCTTGTGTACGAAGGGTACGGAGCTTCGCGCCCAGCTCTTCCGTCAGCGAGAGCAGGGCCCGCCGGTGCCGTACGGGATCCAGCTCGTCCCGTTCGAAGGCCCGCTCGGCGGCGACGGCGCGGGCGGCCGCGCCCGGCCGGACGGGGGTCCGGTCGATCCCGAGGGCGCGCTCCTGCACCTCGCGGCCGAGCCGGGCGCCGAGGATCCGCCGCAGGGCGGCGGGCGGGGCGGCGGCGACCCTGCCGACGGAGTCGAGGCCGTAGGAGCACAGGGTGCGGGCGGCCTTGGGGCCGACGCCGTCGAGGGCGGTGACCGGCTTGCCGGCCAGGAACCCGGCCGCGGCGGCGGGCTCGTCGGGGATCACCAGGGTCGCCCCGGGCCGGGCCTCGCGGGCCGCCGCCCGGGCCAGCATGGGGTTGCCGGCCACGCCGACGGAGGCGTCCACGCCGTACAGGGCGAGGGCCCGGACCCGGATCACGGAGGCCAGCCCGGCGGCGTCGCAGCCGAAGTACCGCAGCGCGGCCCGGACATCGGCGAGGGCCGCGTCGGGCGGCAGGGCCTGCACGGCCGGGGTGATCCCGCCGAGCAGCGCGAGCACCCCGGCGTACGCGTCCGCCCCGAGCGGACCGCCGTCGGCGGGGTGCAGCCGCAGGCACATCACGGTACTCATCCCGCGCTCCCCGGGCTGGAGTGCCACAGCTTGCGTCCGGTCGCGGGGCCGGAGCCCGGCGGCTGGAGGTCGGCCCAGGGGTTCATCTCGTACCCCGTGGACAGCCGGATGCGGCGGCCCGGGCCGGCGGGCCCGGGCGTGGCGGGCAGCTGCTCCGCGAGCCGGGCCGCGACCGCGTCCAGCCCGCCGGCCGCCCGCAGTTCCACCAGCTCGGCCAGGTTCCAGGCCGCCGCCCCGACCACGCTCAGGCTCTGCGGGCCCCGCCGCTGCACGACGCCCCGCACCAGCAGCAGGAAGGAGTGGAAGACGGTGTGTGCGCAGGCCTCGTGGCTGTCGTCGAAGAAGGCCAGGTCGACCAGGCCCGTCCCGTCGTCCAGCGTGGTGAAGATGACCCGCTTCCCGGACCGGATCGGCGGGGTCTGGGTGGCCGCCTTGGCCCCCGCGACCAGGACCGTCTGCCCGTGCCCGGCATCCCGCAGCCGCCGTGCCGGGATCACCCCGAGCTCGGCCAGGAAGGCGTGGTGGTCCGCCATCAGGTGCCGCGAGGCGTCCATGCCGAGGACGCCCAGCTCCGCGCTGAGCCGCTCCGCGTCGGTCAGGTCGGGCAGCCCGACGGAGGCCGTGGACCGGCCGCCCTCCAAGGGGAGTTGAGGACCACGTACGCCGGCCGCCCGCTGCGCCCCGTGCAGTTCGGTCAAGTGCAGCAGCAGGTCGCGCCGGTTGGCGCCGAAAGCGTCCAACGCCCCGACCTGCGCGAGGCGTTCGGCCACCGGGCGGCCCGGGTGCGCCCGGTCCCAGAAGTCGCGCAGGGAGGCGTACGGCCGTCCGGCCTCGATCCGGCCCGCCTCGGCCTCGCTGATGCCGTGGACGTCGGACAGCCCGAGCCGCAATCCCCACACCCGAGGCGCATCGGACACCAGTTCGATACGATGGGCGGCCGCCGACCGGTTCACGTCCAGCGGCAGCACGGGCACGCCCCGCCGCCGTGCGTCCGCCAGCAGCAGCCGCTTCGGGTACATGCCCGGATCGTGGGTGAGCAGCCCGGCGTAGAAGGCCGCCGGGTGGTGCGCCTTCAGCCACGCGGACTGGTAGGTGGGCACCGCGAAGGCCACCGCGTGCGCCTTGCAGAATCCGTAGCTGCCGAAGGCCTCCACGATCTCCCAGGCCCGGCCGACCACTTCCACCGGATAGCCGCGCTCGCCCGCCTTCGCCGCGAACCAGACCTTGATCCGCCCCTGCGACTGCGGGTCGGACAGCCCGCGCCGCACCCGGTCCGCCTCGTCCCGCCCGCAGCCGGTCATGATGTTCACGATCTCGATGATCTGCTCGTGGAAGACCACCACCCCGTACGTCTCGCGCAGCGCGTCCGCCAGGTCCGGGTGCGGGAAGCGCACCGGCGCCCGCCCGTGCCGGGCCTCGATGAAGGGCCGCACCATGTCGGCCGCCACCGGCCCCGGCCGGAAGAGGGAGATGTCGACCACCAGGTCGTGGAAGGTCGACGGCTGGAGCCGTCCCACCAGGTCCCGCTGACCGGGGGACTCGATCTGGAAGCAGCCCAGCGTCTCGGCCGAGCGGATCAGCTCGTACGTGGCCCGGTCGCCCGGCGGTACCTGCGCCGGGTCGTCCAGGTCCAGCTCCTCCCCCGTGCCGCGCCGGATCTCCGCGACGGCGTGCGCCATCGCGGACTGCATCCGTACGCCCAGCACGTCGAGTTTGAGCAGCCCGAGGTCCTCCACGTCGTCCTTGTCGAACTGGGACATGGGGAAGCCCTCGCCGCTGGTGGGCACCACGGGGGTACGGGCGAGCAGGGAGGCGTCGGAGAGCAGCACCCCGCACGGGTGCATGGCGATCCCGCGCGGCAGCGCGTCGAGCGATTCGACGAGCTCCCACAGCCGCCCGTACGACTCCCCGCGCACGTCGCGCAGTTCGGGGAGCTCCTCCAGCGCGGCGCGGGCGTCGCGGGCCCGGATGTGCGGGAAGGCCTTGGCGAGCCGGTCGACGGCGGCCGGGTCCATGGACAGGGCGGCGCCGACGTCGCGGATGGCGTGCCGGACCCGGTAGGTCTCAGGCATGGAGACGGTGGCGACGCGCTCGGTGCCGAACCGCTCCATGATCCGCCGGTAGACCTCCAGCCGGCGGGCGGACTCCACGTCGATGTCGATGTCGGGCAGGACGCGCCGGCGCTTGGACAGGAAGCGCTCCATCAGCAGGCCGTGCTCGACGGGGTCGGCGTGCGCGATGCCCAGCAGGTGGTTGACGAGGGAGCCGGCGCCGGAGCCGCGGGCGGCCACACGGATGCCCATCACCCGTACGTCGTCGACCACTTGGGCGACCGTCAGGAAGTACGAGGCGAAGCCGTGGTAGGCGATGATGTCGAGCTCGTGGTGCATCCGCTCCCAGTACGCGGGGTCGTCCGCGTATCCGCGCAGCACCATGCCGGCCGAGGCGCGGGAGGCGAGGACCCGCTGGGCGCTGCGGTGGGCCGCGCCGACGAGGCGGGCCTCGGGGAAGTGCACGGATCCCATCCCGAGGTCGTCCTCGGGGTCCACGGAGCAGGCCTCGGCGGTGTGCCGGGTCTCCGCGAGGAGGCGCCGCGCGTCGGCGGGGCGCAGGCCGGCGGCCCGGGCGATGCGGTCGGCGGCCTCGGCCATGGCGCCGGGGTCCTTGAGCCAGCGTTCGCCGCTGTCGAGGGAGGCGCGGGGGTCGATGGGGACCAGGCGGCGGGCCGCGTCGAGGATGTCGGCGACCGGGCCCTGGCCGGGGTCGGCGTAGCGGACGGCGTTGGTCAGCACGGCCGGGACGCCCTGCTCGGCGGCGAAGCCGACGGTACGGGCGGCCAGCCGGAGCGATCCGGGTCCGGTGCCGGTGCGGCCGTGGTGGACGGCTTCCAGGCGCAGGGAGTCGCCGAAGACCTCCCGCCAGGGCGCGAGCAGCCGGGCGGCCCGGTCGGGGCGGCCCGCGGCGAGCGCCCGCCCCGTCTCGGAGCCGGGCCCGAGCAGGACGAAGACGCCCTCGCCGCGCAGGGCGCTCCAGGGCAGCACCGGCTGCCGTCCCGCGTCCCCGGCCCCGACCCCCGCGTGGGCGGCAGTGACCATCCGGCACAGCTCGGCCCATCCGGTGGCCCCGTCGCGGGCGAGGAACACCGCGCGCGGAGCCGATTCGTCGATGAAGGCCCCGCCCTTGACGGGGTTGCGCCGCCGGTACGAGGCCTCGGCGGAACCGGCCGGCCCAGTCGTTCCCGACCCGGCCGGGCCCCCCGACCCGGCCGAGCCCGCGGCGGGCGGTCCGGCGGGCGACGCGGCAGGCGACACGGCCAGGTCCACACCGAACAGGGGCCGGATGCCGGCCTTCGCGGACGCCTTGGCGAACCGGACCGCGCCCGCCAGGGTGTCGCGGTCGGTCAGGGCGAGGGCGTCCATGCCCCGCTCGGCGGCACGCTCCGCCAGTCGTTCCGGGTGCGAGCCTCCGTAGCGCATGGAGAACCCCGAAACGGTGTGCAGATGCGTAAAACCGGGCACCCGCGGCCTCCTGCTTCGCTCGATGAACCTCCCCCCGTCATCCACCATAGAGCAATTCGAATATCCGTGCGAAACACTTGTTCGATCATCCTGGGCGCCGGTGCGGAACCTCCGTGCGGGACGTGCGGGGCGCCAGTGCGGGGCGTCGGTGCAGGGCATCGTGCGGGGCATCCGTCCAGGTCATCCATTCGGCCCGCCCCTGCTGCGTGCCGCCCCCGGTACGCCGAGCGTGTGAGACATGACCCAGCCCACCCAGAACACCGACGCAGGCCGGTCCGGCGGCTTCCTCGCCGAGATCAAGGACGCCGTGACCATCCGGGCGGCGTTGCTGGTCCTGGGGGTGCTGGCGCTCCAGCTCGCCTTCATCACCTCGTACATCGGCGCGTTCCACCACCCGAAGCCCAGCGAGATCCCGATCGCCGTGACCGCCCCCCTCGCCCAGGTCGCCGAACGGTCCGCGCAGCAGCTCGCCGACCTGCCCGGCAAGCCGCTCGACCCCCGTACGGCCAAGGACGAGGCCGCCGCGGTCGGCCTGATCGAGAACCGGGACGTGGACGGCGCGCTGATCATCGACCCGGCCGGCCGGACCGACAGGCTGCTGGTCGCCTCCGGCGCCGGAGCCGCTCTCTCGCAGGCCCTCGAGGGGGTGGTCGGCGCGGTCGAGCGGGCCCAGGGCCGGACGGTCCAGGTCATCGACGTGGCCCCGGCCTACAAGGGCGACAGCCGCGGCCTGAGCTCCTTCTACCTGGTCATCGGCTGGTGCGTGGGCGGCTACCTGTGCGCCGCGATCCTCGCGATCAGCGCGGGCGCCCGGCCCGCGAACCCCACCCGCGCCGTCATCCGGCTCGGCGCGCTGCTCGTGTACGCGATCGCCGCCGGACTGCTCGGCGCGGTCATCGCCGGCCCGGTCCTGGACGCACTGCCCGGCTCCCTGATGGGCCTGTGGGGGCTGGGGACCCTGGTCGTCTTCGCGGTCGGCTCGATCACGCTGGCCCTCCAGGGGCTGGCGGGCGTGGTCGGCATCGGTCTGGCGATCCTGCTGGTCGTGGTGCTCGGCAACCCGAGCGCCGGCGGCGCCTACCCGTACCCGCTACTGCCGCCGTTCTGGAGCACCATCGGCCCGGCCCTGCCCCCGGGCGCCGGTACGTACGCCGCGCGCTCCATCACGTACTTCAAGGGCAACGACCTGGCCGGGCCGATGCTGGTGCTGGCCGGCTGGGCGGTGCTCGGCTCCGCGGTCACGCTGGCCTGCGCGGCGTTCCGCAGGGGCCGGCCGGGGGCGGCCGTGGGCAGCGGGCTGCCGGACGACGCCACGGGCTGAGCCCCGGGTGGCGCTGGGCCGGCGCGGACCGCGGTGGTCACTCCTCCCCGGCGGCGGCGTCCTTCGCCGCAACGCCCCCGGCCCCCGCCTCGAACTCCCCGCGCAGTTCGCCCACGACCGCTTTGCCGCTCACCGTCAGCTCCGCCGCGCCGGACAGCCGGTCCAGGGCGCGCTTGATCGCATCCCCGTCGCCCTCTCCCTCGCCGTCACCGTCCCCGCCGCCGAGGCCCTCCGACCGCCGGTACTCCTCGGCCGCCACCCGCGCGTACGCATCGGCCAGCAGCTCCGACACCGGCACCGGCCGCTCCCGCCAAGGGGATTCGTGCAGCCACTCCCCGTCCAGCGCGTACAGGTCGGTCACCTCGGTCAGCTCGCGCAGCCGGGCCCGCCGCCGCCCGGTGAGGAGCGCCAGGGCGGTCCCGCGTACGCCCGCCGAGCAGGGCACGCCCAGCGCGCCGGGCCCGCACCGCCCCGCGCGCCCCCGGCCGGCGCCCGCTCCGCCCACGAGTGGTGTGAGCGTGCCCAGGCCGGCCGCGGTCTCCCGCGCCAGGACCGGCACCGTGCGGTGCAGCAGCGCCCAGGCCGCGCCGAGCCGCCGCTGCCAGCCCTCGGCTGCGGCTCCGTCCAGCCTCGGCGAGGGCGGCCGGGAGAAACAGTCGCGGTAGGGGTCGACGTCCTCCAGAGCCATCGGCCGCACCCACGCTCCGGTTCCCGGAAGGACCCGTACGGGCTGCCAGCGCGGACCCTCCTCGGACAGCCCGAAGCGGGTTTCGGTGCCGCCTTCCCGTACGGAGAACCCCGCGTCGGCGGCCCTGATCCCGGCCCGGCCCTCCTCGGCGGACGCGCCGGTGCGCAGCAGGCCGAGCGTGGGCAGGTACAGCGCGCCGCCCGGGTGGACCACGGGCACGGTCATGTCCAGCCGCCCTCGCACCACGGCCGCCGCGGCCAGCGCGGACAACTGCCGGACCGGTTCCGTTCCCGGGGGCCGCCCCCGGCGTACCGGATCCAGGGCGGCGAGCACCCACGCGCGGGTGTACGGATGGTCCAGTACGGCGTCCAGCGCGTCCGGCGCCGCGGCCTCCACGGCCGCGAGCAGCTCCCAGGAGCGCTGCCAGTCCTCGCCCCGCTCGCCCCCCGCCTCCGCCATGTCACTGTGCAGCCGGGCCAGCAGTACCCGGGTCAGCTCCTGCTGGGAGGCCAGGAGTGCGGCGGGCCCGGCGACCTCGGGCGCGATGACGACGGGGGCGGTGCGCGCTTCGACCCCGTCCACCAGTTCCCGCAGGTCGGCGCAGTAGACCGAGGGGTTGTCGAACCCGTTCGCGGCCCGGTAGCGGTGCGCGTAGAGGCCTCCGCCGCACGAACGCACCACGGGGCACCGGCGGCACTCGGCGCTGACGCCCGCGAGGCCCGACTGGCGGGCCCGGATGCCGGGGTGGGCGGCCACCTCGTCGAAGCTGTGACGGAAGACGTCGAATCCGGTGGCGGCGGCACCCTCGTGAGCGGTCTTGAGCGAGTCGGCCTGCTCCAGCGTGCCGTCGGTCTCGACGACGACCAGGTCCGTGGGTGCCAGGCCGAGCGACTCCGTCAGGCTCGGCCCGCCCCGCAGGGTGCTCAGGAGCGAGTCGAACAGCCGGACGGGCACCGGCCTGCCCCGCGCCTCCCAGTGGTCGAAGGCCCGCAGGAGCCACCGGGCGTAGGCCACGGGCAGCCCGTCGGGCCGGGCCGGGGGCGTCTCCCACGTGGCGTGCGGCAGCAGGAAGTCGATGCGCGGCGGTTCGAGCGAGGTGAGCGCGTCGAGCACCGCGCGGGGGTCGTTCTCGACGTCCACCGTGCAGAGCAGGCCCTGGTACAGGTGCCGGTAGCGCTCCTGCCTGAGCAGTTCGAGCGCCTTGAGGACCAGGGGGTGGCTGGAGCGGCCGTCCGCGAAGCGGCGGTGCCGGTCGTTGGCCGTGCGGTCGCCGTCGAGGGACACCCCGACCTTGACCCCGTACTCGGCGAAGAGGTCGAGGAAGGAGACGCCCAGCCGGAGCCCGTTGGTATGGATGCGCAGATCGAGTCCGGCCACCCCGTGGAGGGCGCTGGTGAGCACCTCGCACAGCGTCCGCAGCCGGTCGGGGCCGGCCAGCAGGGGCTCGCCGCCGTGCAGGATGACGGTCACCGAGGGCAGGCCGTGGGTGGCCGCGTGCTCGGCGAGTCGCGCCGCCACCCGCTGCGCCACCGGTTCGGAGAGTGCCTTGGGCTGTTGCCGCCAGCTCTGGTCCGCGTGCTCGTAGACGTAGCAGTGGTCGCACGCGAGATCGCATCTGCTGTGCACCTTGACCACGAACTCGCGGAAGGGGACGAGCCGCACGCCGCCGTCCCCGGTGACCTCCATCGCGACGGGTGTGCCGCGCTCGGAGCGAGGGGTGGTTGGCACGGTTCCCCCCTCAGGGTCGTGGTCGTGTTTCCATCGGTGGAGCTGTCGTCATGAGACTAGAGACATCCGTAGGACGCCGACAGACCACGGAGGTGCAGTGCGCGTCGAGGTCAGGGCGGGAGACGGCCGCCGGATCGTGGCCGAGGACTGGGGTGCGCCGCACGGGGTGCCCGTACTGCTACACCACGGCACCCCGGGCAGCCGGCTCGGAACCGCCCTGCCCGGCATCACGGACCGCTACCCGGACATCCGGTTCTTCGCCTACGACCGACCCGGGTACGGGGATTCCGAGCGGTGCCCGGGGCGGACGGTGGCCGACGCCGCTGCGGACTCCGCCGCGGTCGCGGACGCCCTGGGCGTGGACACCTTCGCCGTCGTCGGCCGCTCCGGCGGCGGCCCGCACGCCCTCGCCTGCGCGGCGCTGCTCCCGGAGCGGGTGACGGGGACGGCCGCCCTGGTCAGCCTCGCACCGTGGGATGGAGCCGGACTCGACTGGTTCGCCGGCATGACCGCCCACAACGCGGAGCACTACGCGCTCGCCGTCCGCGATCCGGCGGCCCTGGAACGGCGGCTCACCCCTCGGGCCGCGGCGATCAGCAGCGATCCGGCCCTGTTGCTGGACGAGCTGCGGGCCGATCTCTCCGACGCCGACCTGCCGGTCCTCTCGGACCACGGGGTGTATCAGACGCTGCTGGACAACTACCGGGAAGCGCTGCGCACTTCCGGGTACGGCTGGCTGGACGACAGCCTGGCCTTCTGCCGGCCCTGGGGCTTCGATCCCGGCTCGATCCCCGGCCGGGTCCTGCTGTGGCGCGGTGCCGAGGACACCTTCTCCCCCCTGGGCCATTTCCGCTGGCTGGCCGGGCACATCGAGCACAGCACCACGGTCATGGAGCCCGGGGCCGGCCATTTCGGCGCTCAGTGCGCGCAGCCGGAGGCCCTGGACTGGCTTCTGTGACGGCTGACTGCTGACCGCTGCCTGCTCCCCCAAAGGCGAGCCCCTGCCCACGAGCTGGGCAGGGGCTCACGGTCGTGCCGCAGGCCGGGCGGGTCTCCTACCCGGCCCCGGGGATCAGTACACGCTGACCCCGTAGGCGTTGAGGGCCTCGACCACGGGCTGGAAGTAGGTGGTCCCGCCCGAGGAGCAGTTGCCGCTGCCGCCGGAGGTGAGGCCGACCGCGCGGGTGCCCGAGTAGAGGGGGCCGCCGCTGTCGCCGGGTTCGGCGCAGACGTTGGTCTTGATCATGCCGTAAACGATGTCGCCGCCGCCGTAGTTGACGGTGGCGTTGAGGCCGGTCACCGTGCCGCTGTGGGTTCCGGTGGTGGAGCCGCGCCGGGTCACGGACATGCCGTTCGTGGCGTTGACGGCGCTGGTGATGTCCTGGCTGCCGACGGTGCCGGGGTGGGCGAGCGAGGTGTTGTCGTAACGGATGAGGCCGTAGTCGTTGGTGGGGAAGCTGGAGCCCACGGTCGCGCCGATGGTGGTGGTGTGGGAGGAGTTGGTCCACCAGGTGCCCGCGCCGTCGGTGCAGTGCCCGGCGGTCAGGATGTAGTAGGTGCTTCCGCTGCGCACGTTGAAGCCGAGCGAGCAGCGCCAGCCCGACGCGTAGATCGCGTCGCCGCCGGAGATCAGCTTGGTCAGCTTGCCCGGGGTGCGCTCGATGCGCAGGGCCCCGGCTTCGGCGCCGGCCTCGCGCTTGATTCTCGCGATGTCGGCGGCGGAGACGGTGGAGTCGGCGGCGACCACGAGGGTCCCGGTGGCGGGGTCGGTGTGCCAGGCGGTGCCGGCGACATTGGCACGCAGGACGGATGCGCCGGCCGAGGCCAGCTGGGCGGAGCTGAACGCCGCGTCCTTGCCGTCCCGGCTCGCGTCCGCGTTCGCCACGGTGGGGGCGGCGAGCGCTGCGACGGCGGCCAGGCCGGTGGCCACCGCGAGCAGCCTGGTACGGGTGATGCTCTTGATCCTCACTTCTCGTCCTCCGAGAGGGTCGGGGGCCCGGCGGTCGTGGGGGTGCCGGAGCCCGTGAGGCGCAGCCGGGGCACGGGTAGTGCACGCTTTTGCGCCGTGTCCCTGACAAGCACTGTCGGGAGTGTGGGGGCGTCAGTTACCGGTCGCAAGGGCGTCTTTCAGCCGCCCCTCGCTCGCCGCCGCACCGAAGAGCAGCGTGTTCCGGGGCGGCACCCCCGACCCTCCCCCGGAACGGCCGGAATTCGACCTTCCGGGTAATCGGCCGGCCCGGAAGTCCCCCCGGACGGGGTCCGGGAGGGGTGCCGGTCCCGCGGGGCACGGCGGCCACCCGGCGGCCGCGCCGTTCCCGCCGGTCGACGGGCGGATCGTCTGCGTCATCGCTCATCCCGCACCCCTTCCACACCGGTCCGGACGGGAACCGCGGGGTAGCCCGTCCGGACCTGCGGAATCTGAAAGGGGTTCAGCAGCCGCAGTCGCAGCCGCAGTCACACCCGTCGCAGCAGCCACCGTCGCCGCAGCAGTTGCAGCAATCGCAATTGCAGTTGCTGCAGTCACAGTCGTCGCACCAGGCGTCGCGCTTCTTCCGCGACCACGGACCCTCGTGGTCCGTGCAGCACAGCTGGCAGGTGCAGAACAGCCCGAGGGCCACCGCGCAGCCGGCGAGCAGCCCGCGGCGCGGCTTCTGGGGGGGCAGGCCGCCGCCACCACCGCCGCCACCGCCACCGCCGGGCCCCATGGGCGGCGGCATGCCCGGCCCGCCCGGAGCGTGGCCGGGAGCACCCGGCGCGTAGGGGTTGCCACCCCCGTACGGAGCGCTGCCGTACGGGCCGGGTCCGCCCGGCGCATAGCCCTGCGGCGCGTAGCCCTGCGGCGGCGGCCCGTAGCCGCCCTGCCCCTGCCCGGCGGCGTTCGTCCCGACGTGCCCGCAGCTGCTGGTCCCGAAGGCCCGGTCCACCGATGTGCGCAGCTCGTGCACGAGCAGCCGGTGGGCGAGTCCCGCGTCGGCGAACTCGACCTCGCGCAGCGCCAGCCTGATGCCGTGCAGGGCGTCGTCGCACAGCCGTCGGGCCTCGGTGAGCGAGGTCCCGGTGGCGGTGAGCGGGTTCCAGGCGCCCGCCGCGGCGTCGGCGCTCCGGTCCTCCACCGCGTCCAGCAGGTGCGCGAGCCGCCCGAAGTACCGGCCCGCCTCGGCGAGCGCGGGGGCGTTGCCTGGCCGTCCGGCCAGCTGCGCGGTATGGGCGAAGGCCGCGGCCGTCGCGGTCTCCGTCGGTTCGGTCACGACGAGTACGGGCGTGCCGAGGCCGGCCAGCGTCTCGATGCCCGCCTGCCGGTCCACGGCGTCGACGAGGACCGCCGTGTCGAAGCCGAGCGAGGCCCCGGTGCGGGCACCGGCCCGGTCCCAGCCGCGGGCCACCTTGCGGGCGGCCGCGGCTATGGGGGCGCGGGCCAACAGCCCGTCGCGGTCCGCCACGTGGTCCCGTACCTTCGCGGAGGCCAGGACGAGCGAGACGGCGGCGGCGAGCCGGGCTCCCTCGCCGTTGGCGACCGGGGCCGTACGCATCCCGCGCAGGGGGCAGGGGCCCGCGGTGCGGCGGGCACCGGGCGCCGGACCGGACTGAGCCTCCGTCAGAACGGAGACGAGCAGCCCGTCGTAGTTGGTGACGATCCGGGCGAACTGGCCGTGGTCACCGCGAAGTGCCAGGCAGAGCCCGCACAGATGAGCCATCCACTCCGCTTTGAACCGCTCCCCCAGCCGGTGCGTGCAAGGTCTGACGATGCCGAACAACTGCTTCCCCCGTGTGTCGTACGCGTGCCTGCCCGGCATGGTATCGAGCCGGATTCTTCACCCGTACGTCCCCGTCGCTCACCCGTACGGACGTGGCAGTCGTATTTTCACTCAGTCAGCAGTGTTAGCCGTCTGGATCCTTGATCGTGCAACGCATGTTCTGCACCAGTACCGTCACGAAACCCGTGCGCGGCGACTATCCACTTGGCGCGTTGTCAGCATCATGGACGACCATAGGGGCAGCGGAGAGAAGACAGACTGACCGCGGTGAAAGGAGGCGTCCATGGGTTCGGTGCGCAAGGCGAGTGCCTGGCTGGGTCTCGTGGAGGACAGCGACGACGAGCGTTACTACGACGACGACTACGCGGAGGCCGCCCAGGGTGGCTCGGTGTCCGGGCCCGGCGACCAGTGGGTCACCGACCCCCGGGTCAGGGTGGCGTCGGAGTCGGCCGTCGAGCAGGGCCGTCGGATCGCGACGGTCACCCCGGACGGCTTCCGTGACGCGCGGGGGATCGGCGAGCTGTTCCGCGAGGGCGTCCCGGTGATCGTCAACCTGTCGTCGATGGACCCGGGCGACGCGAAGCGCGTCGTCGACTTCGCGGCCGGACTGACCTTCGGGCTGCGCGGTTCGATCGAGCGGGTGGCGACCAGGGTCTTCTTGCTGACCCCGGCCGACACCCAGATCGTGAGCGGCGAGCCCGGCGGCCGCTCGCGCGAGTTCTTCAACCAGAGCTAGGCAGGGCCCTCACCGGAAGGCGTCGAGCCCGGTGAGCGCCTTGCCCAGCACCAGTTGGTGCATCTCGACGGTGCCCTCGTAGGTGAGGACCGATTCGAGGTTGGTGGCGTGCCGCATGACGGGGTATTCGAGTGAGATCCCGTTGGCACCCAGGATGGTCCGCGCGGTGCGACAGATCTCGATGGCCTCGCGGACGTTGTTGAGCTTGCCGAAGCTGATCTGCTCCGGCCGCAGGGTGCCCGCGTCCATCCGCCGGCCCAGATGGTGGGCGAGCAGGATGCCCTTGTGGAGTTCGAGGGCCATGTCCGCGAGTTTGGCCTGGGTGAGCTGGAAGCCGCCGATCGGCCTGCCGAACTGCTCCCGCGTCTTCGCGTAGCCGAGCGCGGACTCGAAGCTGGAGCGCGCCGCGCCCATCGACCCCCAGATGATCCCGTACCGCGCGTGGCTGAGGCAGCCGAGCGGCCCCTTGAGCCCGGTGACCTCCGGCAGCACCGCGTCGGCCGGCAGCCGTACGTCGTCCATCACGAGCTCGCTGGTGACGCTGGCCCGCAGCGACCACTTGTGCTTGATCTCCGGCGCGGAGAACCCGGGGGTGTCGGTGGGCACCGCGAACCCGCGGATCCCCTCGTCGGTCTGCGCCCACACCACGGCGACCGCCGCGACGGAACCATTGGTGATCCACATCTTGCGGCCGTTCAGCACCCAGTCGGTGCCGTCGCGCTTCGCGTACGTGCGCATGGCGGCGGGGTCGGAGCCGACGTCGGGCTCGGTCAGCCCGAAGCAGCCGATCAGCTCGCCGGCCGCCATGCCTGGCAGCCAGCGCTGCTTCTGCTCCTCCGAGCCGTACTTCCAGATCGCGTACATGGCGAGCGAGCCCTGGACGGAGACCAGCGAGCGGATGCCGGAGTCGGCGGCCTCCAGTTCGAGGCAGGCGAGACCGTACTGAACGGCGCTGGCGCCGGCGCACCCGTACCCGGTGAGGGACATGCCGAGCGCCCCGATGGACCCGAGCTCCCGGGCCAGCTCCCGGATCCCGGGCAGCTCGCCGCTCTCGTACCACTGCGCGATGTGCGGCAGCACACGGTCGGCGGCCCAGCCGCGGACGGTGTCGCGGATCGCGAGGTCCTCGGGCCCGAGGAGCTCGTCGAGCCCGAGCGGATCAAGGGGCAGGAACGCGGACACGGGGCCTCCCGAAGGCCTGAGTACAGAACCTAGCAGCGCGAGTTTTACGCTCCGCCGACGCTATGCGTCCGCGCCGGGCAAATCCAGCCCCACCCGCGTCCGGTCAGCCCGCCTGCTCCACCGGAGACGGACACGGCTCGCCGCTGACCTGCGCCGGCAGCCGCACGACCGCGGACTCCGCGGGGGACTCGGTGCGGGCCTTCGCGGGGGTTTGCGCGTCGGTCTCGCGGTCAGCCGCCCCGCACTCCATCACCCGCGGCAGCCTCAGCGCCATCACGGCCCCCGCCAGCAGGAGCCCCGCACTCACCAGGAGCGTCACGTGCAGCCCGTGCACGAACGAGTTGCGGGCGGCGGCGTACAGCGCCGCCCCCGCCGGCCCTCCGAGGTGCACGGCGATCTGGTAGGCCTCGCCCAGGGAGTGCGCGGCGCTCGCCGAGTCCGCGGGCGAGACCCCCGGCACCCGCGCGATCCCCGGCGCGTACGCGGCGTTCATCACGCTGCCCAGCAGCGCGATGCCCATGCCCGCGCCCAGCTGGTACGAGGTCTCGCCGATCGAGGCCGCGCCGCCCGCGGTGTCCGCGGGGGCCTCGCTCAGCATGGACTCGTACGCGGCGAACAGCGTGGTCTGGAGCCCGAAGCCGAGCAGGATGAAGCCGGCGGTGAGCAGCACGGGCCGGTCGTGCTGGCCCATGAAGGTCAGCAGCAGCACGGCGAAGGCGGTGAGCAGGAAGCCCAGCGAGACCATCGTCCGCGGCCCGATCCGGGCCAGCGTGTACGAGCCGGTGGCGCCCGCGGCCATGGCGGCGAAGGTGAGCGGCAGCAGTCGCAGGCCGGTCGCCAGCGGGCTGAGGTGCAGCACCAGCTGGAGGTACTGGACGGCGATCAGCTCCAGGCCGACCAGGGCCAGCATGGCGAGCACGATGCAGCCGACGGAGGTCGAGAAGGCGGCGCGGGAGAACATCCGCATGTCGATCAGCGGGTGCGTGCGCCGCTTCTGCCTGCGTACGAAGAGGACGAGCAGCGCCACCCCGAGCACCAGCGGCACCAGCGCCTGCGCGTCGAGGAGCTGCCGCTCGGCGCCCAGCCGCTTGATGCCGAGCACCGAGCCGAGCACGCCGGCGGCGGCCATCAGCGCGCCGGTCACGTCCCACGGTCCGTCGCAGGAGCCCTTCGACTCGGGCAGCAGCCAACGCCCCAGCGGCAGGATCAGCGCCATCAGCGGGATGTTGATGAGGAAGACGGAACCCCACCAGTAGTGCTGGACGAGGAAGCCGCCGAGCACGGGTCCGCTGGCGGCGCCGATCGCGGCCACGGCGGTCCAGATGCCGATGGCCAGGGCCCGCTCGCGCCGGTCCGGGAAGACCTGGCGCAGGATCGACAGGGTGGCGGGCATGATCATCGCACCGCCGATGCCGAGCAGGGCGCGCGCGGCGATGAGGACCTGGGCGTTGTCGGCGAGGGCGGCGATGGCGGAGGCCACGCCGAAGAGCCCGTAGCCGAGGAGGAGGACGCGGCGGCGGCCGACCCGGTCTCCGAGGGTGCCGAAGAGGATCAGCAGCGAGGCGCAGACCAGCGGGTAGGCGTCGACTATCCAGAGGAGCTCGATCGAGCCGGGGCGCAGGTCCTCGGTGATGGAGGGGACGGCGACGTGCAGGATCGTCGCGTCGAGCGCGACGAGGACGAGGCTGACGCACAGCACCGCCAGGACGACCCATCGGTTGGCCCCGCCGGAGGCTGCGCGGAGCCGCTGCCAGGGCGAAGGGGTCCTGGCCCCGGCCGCGTTCGTCCCCGACATGCATGTACCTCCCAGGTGATCCCTCGCGCTCGGCGGACCAGCGTCTTGCGGAGCCACGGGGGGTGGTGCGCTGTGCGGCGTCCAACGGGGTCCGGCATCGACACGCGAGTGAACGGTCAGCGTACGCGAGTTCGCCTGCCCGATACGTGGTCAAGCTCTCATACCGGCGGCGGCCGTTCTGTGGTGTACGCCACTCCCCACACCTCGCCCTTCCCCCGCGTACACGCGCGCTCACGGCCCGTGGTTCTCGGGGCCGTCGGCGTCGCCACCGATAATCATGCCCGTGAAAGATCTTGGATTCCGCCGGGCCGCGCCCGCGCTCGCCGTCTTCGCGGCGGTCCGCCTGCTCGGGCTGGCCGTGCTCGCGGTGTGGAGCGCGGCGGCCGGCAGCAGCCCGCACACCTTGCTGTCGGCGCGCTGGGACTCGCTCTGGTACGCCCGCATCGCCGCCGAGGGGTACGGGTACGAGGTGCTCCTCCCGAACGGGGACGTCCACTCGAACCTCGCCTTCTTCCCGCTGCTGCCCTGGCTGGAGCGGCTGGTGTCGGCGGCGACCGGGCTCTCGTACGGCTCCGCGGGTCTGGTGGTCTCGACGGCGGCGGGGCTCGCCGCGGCCTGGGGGATCTTCGCGGTGGCGGACCTGCTCCACGGCCGCCGGGCCGGGGTCGTCGCCGTCGCCCTGTGGGCGGCGCTGCCCGTCGGGATCGTGCAGTCGATGGCCTACAGCGAGTCGCTGTTCACCGCGCTGGCCGCCTGGGCGCTGTACGGGGCCCTGCGCGGCCGGTGGCTGACGGCGGGCCTGCTCGCGGCCGGGGCGGGGCTGACCCGCCCGGTCGGAGCCGCGGTGGTCGCCGCGGTGTGGGTGGCCGTCGCACTGGCATGGCGGCGCGGGGAGCGGTCGTGGCGGATGACCGCGGGGGCGGCGCTGGCTCCGCTGGGTGCGGCGGCGTACGTGCTGTGGGTCGGCGCGCACACCGGGCGCGGCCTGTTCGGGTACCTGGACGTGCAGGGCGGCTGGGGCAACGGCTTCGACGGGGGCTGGGCCTTCGCCCGGTTCATCGGGGCGAAGTTGGCCTCCTCCGCCTTCGCGGCCGGACTCGGGCTGATCGCGGGGGTCGTGCTCGTGCTCTGGCTGTACGGGCGGTGCGTGCGGCAACGGCAGCCGGCGCCGCTCCTCGTGTACTGCGGGATCGTCGTGGCGCTGGCGCTCTGCGCGTCGGGGTACTTCGGCTCCAAGCCCCGGCTGCTGCTGCCCGCCTTCCCGCTGCTGCTGCCGGTGGCGGTGGCGTTGGCCCGGTGGCGGACCCGCCGGGCGGCCCTGGTGCTGGGCGCGGCGGCGCTGGCCTCGGCGGTCTACGGGGCACTGTGGCTGAACGGTTCGGGCCCTCCGTAACGGAATGGATCATTCCGATCCATCATTCGGCAAAGGAAAGGAGCTGCGGCGATAAAGTGTCACTAAGTATGCGAAATAATTGCCAGGGCAGTGGATCAAGGCCGCTCCAACCATTGCCGAAATACGGGGAATTAAGTCCCGCGTGAGACCAACTCCACATCACATGGTCATCACAAAGCCGGTGATTCGCCCGGGCTGACCATCGGCGCGCGGTAACGTCGATTGAGTGCGTACCGACCAAATCCTGACCCGTCTGGAGCGGGTGTTCGCCCGGCTGGACCGGGAACCAGAGCGACCGGCTCATCTGCAAACCCCGCAGATGAGCCGGCACCGCGTCGTTCTCCTGGGATCGACCCTCGCCTTCTACCTCGCGATCGTGGTGGCCGTACTGACCACGTCCTGGCTCGTCCGCCTGGACTGGCAGATCATGTTCTTCCGGCCCTACGAGCAGTGGCCGCAGGTGCACGCCTTCCTCGACTACCTCGTCGTGCTCGGCCAGCGCGGGCCCACCGCGGTCATGGTCGCCGCCTGGCTCGGCTGGCGCTCCTGGCGGCAGCACACCCTCCGCCCGCTGATCGCCCTCGGCGTGGCACTGCTGCTGCTCAACATCACCGTCGGGTCCGTCAAGCTCGGCCTCGGCCGACTCGGCCCGCACTACGCCACGGAGATCGGATCGGCCGAACTCTTCGCGGGCGGCGATATATTCCCTTCCGGCCACACCGCGAACGCCGTCGTGACCTGGGGCATCCTCGCGTACCTGGCCTCCACCGTGGTCACCCGGCGGGTGTTGTCCGTGGTGTCCGCGGTCGTCTCGCTGAGCGTCGGCGCCACCACCGTCTACCTCGGCACCCACTGGGTCAGCGACGTCCTGCTCGGCTGGTCCGCGGGGCTGCTGATCCTGCTGGCGCTGCCCTGGTTCGAGCCGCTCATCGCCCGGTCCGAGGCCTACGTCTTCGAGCTGCGCGAACTGCTGCGCCGCCGCGCGGAGACCGGCCGGATGTCCGCGCCGGTCGCGTCCGCGCTCACCCCGCTGCTCTCCGCGGGCGGAAAGTGGCAGCTGGTCCGCGTCACCGACCCCGCCGAGGAGCCGGCTCCCGCGGCCGCCGCGGCGCTCGCACAGGCCGCCGTACCCGTCGGGCACACCCCGGCGCCGCGGCCCGCGGCCGTGCTCTCCGCCCGGCCGCACGTCATCCGGTCCGAGCGGACCCCGGTCACCCCCGTCGGCAGCCGCCGCCCGGCGCACACCGAACGGGCCACCGCCCGGGGGGCGGCGCCCCGCCCGGTCGCCGGCGGCTGAACCGACGCCGCGGGACGGTACGCACACCTCACCGCAGACCGCGAAGGCGGGCCGGGTCACTGACCCGGCCCGCCTTCGTCGTTCGCCGTCCGTCAGCAGCGCGCCCTGACGTTCGTCCGTCCCGGGTCACGCTTGTGTCACAGAATATCGACAGTCGCCAATTGTTTTTCGGCCCGCGACACGCCCGTCGCACAACCCGTTTGGAATTTCCGCCGAAGCCAATCCACGCAACCGGGGAATTTCTGCCGGAGATTGCCACGGACCCGTTGGACCGGACCAGCTGAATCCCCCTCACTTCCCCTACATTTCCTTCACCGCCGCCGACTCCACGGCCCGCCCCAGCAGATCCCTGGCGGCCCTGATCCGGTCGCTCAGCTCGGGCGGCTCGACCACTTCGAACTCACAGCCGAGCAGCATGATGTGAATCACCAGGACGTCCAGGCTCACCGCCCCGGTGCGCAGCAGGCAGCTCTGCCCGTCGACGGGTTCCAGGGCGCCCTCGCTCGGCCCGACGATCCGCGCCGCCTCCTGCGCCGAAACCTTCAGCCGTACCACCGCGCGGGCCGCGTACGCGCGCTGCGCCACGCCCTCGGAGACGTATGCGGCGAGGTCCTCGGCGGGCGGCCGGCGCGGCGTGAACCGCGGCCCGTGCGGCGGCCTGGGCTCGATCCGGTCGGCCCGGAAGGTGCGCCAGTCCTCCCGGTCCAGGTCCCAGGCGACCAGGTACCAGCGCCGCTCGGTGCACACCAGCCGGTGCGGCTCCACCGCGCGGCGGGTCACGTTGCCCTCGTGGTCCCGGTAGCCGAAGCGCAGCCGCTCGGCGTCCCGGCACACGGCGGCGAGCTCGGTCAGCACCGAGGGATCCACGGTGGAGCGCTGCGGCCCGCGCAGCATCGGCACGGTGAACTCGTTGAGCGCGGAGACCCGGCGCCGCAGCCTCGACGGCAGTACCTGCTCCAGCTTGGCGAGGGCCCGTACGGAGGCTTCCCCGATCCCCTCGACCCCGTTCCCGGCGGCGGTCCGCAGCCCGACGGCCACGGCCACGGCCTCGTCGTCGTCCAGCAGCAGCGGCGGCAGCTCGGCCCCCGCCCCCAGCTGGTACCCGCCGCCGGTCCCGGGACTGGCGTTCACCGGATAGCCCAGCTCCCGCAGCCGGTCCACGTCCCGCCGGACGGTCCGCGCGGTCACCCCGAGCCGTTCGGCGAGATCGGCCCCGGTCCATTCGCGGTGAGCCTGCAACAGGGACAACAGACGCAGCAGTCGCGCGGAGGTATCGAGCATGGCCGAAGTCTGCCAGCGGCGAACTGCGCCGGGGCACGCCCGCGTTCAGCGGCGAGGCGTCCCGGTGGGCGACGACGGGGCCACGGCCGGAGCGGGCGACGGACGGGGAGCCGGGGCAGGCGTCGCCTCCCCCGGGACCGCCGGAACCACCGGGACCGCCGGAGGGGCGGTCGCCCGCTCCGGAATGGCCAGCAGCATGCCCACCTCGATCGCCTCGGGCCGGGCCCCGATCAGCTCCCGGTTCGCCTCGTACAGCGCCCGCCAGCCGCCCGGCACCGTGTGCTTGCGCGCGATCGTCACCAGCGTGTCCCCGTCCCGCACCACGTGCATCCGCCCGGCCAGCCCGTACCGCTTCGAGCACGCGGGCCAGGCGTCCCAGCCCTGTCGGCCGATCACGTCCTCCGCGACCCGGATCTGCTGCCCCCGGCTCGCCAGGTCCGCCCGCGGCGCGAACGCGGGCCCCCCGTACTCCACCCACGTCGGGTGCCAGAACTGCAGCCCGCCGTAGAAGCCGTTGCCGGTGTTGATCGCCCAGCGCCCGCTGCTCTCGCAGTCGGCGACGCAGTCCCAGGGCCACTGCCCGCCCGGCCCGCAGTCCCCCGGCCCGCTTCCGATCAGGCCCGGCGAACCGGGGTGCGACGCCCCCGCCGGCCCGGGCGCGGGCGGCGGCGGTGCCGCGCCGGCCGCCGCCGTACCGGAGGGGAGTACGAGGACCAGTACGGCGGCGACGGCAGCGGCACCGGCGGCGCGCCGGATCCGGAGGTGGGGCACCGGGTCACGCTACGCAGGCCGCACCGCCGTCCCGGCCCGGCGCACCGGGCGCGCCCCGCGCCCCACCCGGTCGGCCGACCGGCCACCCCTTCCCCAAACGGCCATCCTCGGCCACCAACTGCGCACAAGAAGAAAACAGTTGGCACGAAAGGGAAGCTCCGGTCGGACGGTTCACTCCTCCGGGGGCCCGGTTCGATTCCGTTCCCTCCAATGGCGTGACCCCGGCCGCCGCTCCCCCGTTGATCCCGGTGAGCCGGGAACCGCCCGGCCCCCGCACCTATGCCGAGGAGCCACCCCGTGCCGCGCATGCTCGACGTCAGTGATGAGGTACGTGCCGAGATCGGTGACGAAGAAGCCGACAGGCTGCTCGTCGGCGAGGACGCGCCGCGCAGTTACGACTGCACCTCCTGTCGCACCCCGGGCGACCCCGAGAACGACCGCACCAGCACGGTGCTGTTCGTCGGCGAGGAGACCGCCGTCCTCGCCTTCGCCCACGCCACCTGCATCCCCTCGCAGGTCGTCTCCGTGTCCGAGGAGCAGCTCCAGGGCGCCGTGGCGAGCATCACCGGCGACAGCCCGGCCCCCGGCGCGCCCGCGGCCGCCGGTGCCCCGCAGAACGTGCCCGGCGGCCAGGCCGTCCTCGGCATCACCAGCGGTCTGATCCTGATCGGCGGCGAGCTCCACCCCGCCCTCGTCGTCGAGCCGACCGCGCCGATCGCCCGCCCCGGCAGCGACGGCCCCGGCGACGACTTCCTCCCGCTCCTCATCGAGCAGGGCTTCATCCCCGTCACGGACACGGCCGAACTCCCCACCCCGCTGAACGGCTGGTCGGTCCTGCTCGCCGGCGGCCAGCTGCACGCCGTCCTCCAGCCGGGCACCGAGGGCAGCCGCCCGGTCGCCTGGTGGCAGGCGCACCAGGCGCTGTCGGTCACCGACGGCTGGCGGGCCGCCGTCAACAAGAACCAGCGCGTGCTCATCTACGCCGCCCCGGTCGGCTCCATCGGCCAGCAGCCCCGTGAGGACCTGCTGCGCGACGCGCTGGACAAGGCGGCCGCCGCGGGCAAGCTCGTGGCCGCCTCGATGCCCCTGGCGGGCACTCCGGGCGCCTGATCCGGGAGGCTCCACAGCCGGTACCGGAACGGCCGCCCGGCCCCCCGCCGCAGGGGGGCCGGGCGGCGTGCGCCGGGGGTGCGGTCCGTCCCGCGCACCCCCGGCGATCTGCGTTTTTCCGGGCCGTCACCCCGCATCCGCAAGGCGCTCGTTTCGTTGGCTGATACGTGCATCCATACGACTCCTCCCGCGCCCCGTCCCGTACGAGCACCGTCTCGCACACCCCGATCTACGACACCCTGTACTCGGAGTACCTGCGGTCCTTCCGCGCGCTGCCGGGCGACCGAACGGGCGAGGAGGACCTCGGGTTCACGGCCTTCTCGTACGGGTACACCGGCACGGTCAGCCCGTACGGGACGGGCCCGTACGGGACGGGCCCGTACGGCACCGGCTCGTACGGCGGCTGGAACGGTTCGTCGTGGCAGGAGACCGACAGCCGGCAGCCCGCGTACCTCCCGCAGCCGCAGCCCCAGCCCCTCTACTCGTACGCGGGCGGCTCCGGATACGCCGACGGGCGGCAGCGCCAGACCGGGATGACACACGTCCCGGCGGCCCTGCCGCCCGCTCCGCGCCGGGGCTACTGAGCCCGCGGCGGCGTACTGCGCCTGCTACTTCTTCTTCTTGTACTGGGCGCCGCGCTTCTCGCGCACCCGCACCGAGATGTGGATCGGGGTGCCCTCGAAGCCGAACTCCTCGCGCAGCCGGCGCTCGATGAAGCGCCGGTAGCCGTGCTCCAGGAAGCCCGAGGCGAAGAGGACGAACCGCGGCGGCTTGCTGCCCGCCTGGGTACCGAACAGGATGCGGGGCTGCTTGCCGCCGCGGATCGGGTGCGGGTGGGCGGCGACGACCTCGCCGAGGAAGGCGTTCAGGCGGCCGGTCGGGACGCGCGTCTCCCAGCCCGCGAGGGCGGTCTCGATCGCCGGGACCAGCTTCTCCATGTGGCGGCCGGTGAGCGCCGAGACGTTCACCCGGGGCGCCCAGGCGACCTGCTGCATCTCGGTCTCGATCTCGCGCTCGAGGTAGTAGCGGCGCTCCTCGTCGAGCTCGTCCCACTTGTTGTAGGCGATCACGATCGCGCGGCCGGACTCGACGGCCATGGTGATGATGCGCTGGTCCTGGACGCTGATCGTCTCGGTGGTGTCGATCAGGATGACCGCGACCTCCGCCTTCTCCACGGCCGCGGCCGTGCGCAGGGAGGCGTAGTAGTCGGCGCCCTGCTGAAGGTGGACCTTCTTGCGGATGCCGGCGGTGTCGACGAACTTCCAGGTGACGCCGCCGAGCTCGATCAGCTCGTCGACCGGGTCGCGGGTGGTGCCGGCCAGCTCGTTGACGACGACACGGTCCTCCTTCGCGACCTTGTTGAGCAGCGAGGACTTGCCCACGTTCGGGCGGCCGATCAGCGCGATGCGGCGCGGACCGCCGATGGCGGCGCCGCCGAAGGTCTGCTCGGGGGCCTCGGGCAGGGCTTCGAGGACGGCGTCCAGCATGTCGCCGGTGCCGCGGCCGTGCAGCGAGGAGACCGGGTGCGGCATGCCGAGGCCCAGGGACCACAGGGAGGCCGCGTCGGACTCGCCGCTCTGGCCGTCCACCTTGTTGGCGCACAGCACGACGGGCTTCTTGGACTTGCGCAGCAGGCGTACGACCGCCTCGTCGGTGTCGGTGGCGCCGACCTTGGCGTCGACGACGAAGACCACGGCGTCGGCGGCCTCGATGGCGTACTCGGCCTGGGCGGCGACGGAGGCGTCGATGCCGAGGACGTCCTGCTCCCAGCCGCCGGTGTCGACGACCGTGAAGCGGCGGCCCGCCCACTCGGCCTCGTACATGACGCGGTCGCGGGTGACGCCGGGCTTGTCCTCGACGACCGCCTCGCGGCGGCCGATGATGCGGTTCACCAGGGTCGACTTGCCGACATTGGGCCGGCCTACGACGGCGAGGACGGGGAGGGGGCCGGCAGCGGCCTCCTCAAGGGCACCTTCGACGTCCTCGATGTCGAAGCCCTCTTCCGCGGCGAGCTCCATGAACTCCGCGTACTCGGCATCGCCAAGTGCTCCGTGGTCGTGCTGGTCGTTCATGAAGTCCGTTCCTCGTCGATCGTGGTGGTCGGTGGTACCCGCGCAGCGCAGTTCCACTACTAGGTCAAGTCTCGCTCAGCGCCCGGTGAGGCGCTTGGCATCGGCCAGGTGGGCGGTCAGCCGGTCCTGGATGCGTACGGTGGCCTCGTCCAGCGCCGTACGGGTACGGCGGCCGGTGCCGTCCCCGGCGTCGAAGGCCGACCCGAAGACGACGTCGACCCGGCTCTTGAGAGCGGGCAGGCCCTTGACGAGCCGTCCGCGGGTGTCGCCGCTGCCGAGCACGGCCACCGGCACTATGGGCGCGCCGCTGCGGACCGCGAAGTACGCGAGGCCCGCGCGCAGCGAGGCGAAGTCGCCCTCGCCCCGGGTTCCCTCGGGGAAGATCCCCAGGGCCCCTCCGTTGTCGAGCACGCCGAGGGCGCGGCTTATCGCCGTCCGGTCGGCTCCGCCGCGGTCGACCTTGACCTGCCCGATCCCTTCGAGGAAGGGGCCGAGCGGGCCGACGTACGCTTCCTTCTTGATCAGGAAGTGCAGGGGCCGCGGCGCGGTCCCCATCACCATCGGGCCGTCGATGTTGTGCGAGTGGTTCACGGCAAGGATGACAGGGCCGGAGGCGGGCACCTTCCAGGCGCCGAGCACGCGGGGCTTCCACAGCCCGTACATGAGCCCGATGCCGATGCGCCTGCCGACCGCCGCACCCTTGAGGGAGGGCGCTTCGCTCACTTGCCGCCCGCCCGCTTCTGGCTGCCTTCGGTCGCGCTCCGCCGCTCCTCGACGAGCGTGACGACACACTCGATCACCTGGTCGAGGGTGAGCTCGGTGGTGTCCACCTCCACGGCGTCACCGGCCTTGGCCAGCGGGGAGGTCTTGCGGCCGGAGTCGGCCGCGTCGCGCTTGATGAGCGCCTCCTTGGTGGCCGCGAGGTCGACGGCCTCCTTGCCGCGGAGCTCACCGCTGCGCCGGGCGGCGCGGGCCTCGGCGGAGGCGGTCAGGAAGATCTTGAGGTCGGCGTCGGGCAGGACGGTGGTGCCGATGTCCCGGCCCTCGACGACGATGCCCTCGGCCTCCTCGGCCGCCTCGGCGGCGATGGAGCGCTGGAGCTCGGTGATGAGGGTGCGCACCTCGGGGACGGCGCTGACGGCGCTGACCTTGGAGGTGACCTCCTGGGTGCGGATGGGGCCGGCGGCGTCCAGGCCGTCCACCGTGATGGTGGGGGCGGCCGGGTCGGTGCCGGAGACGATGGCGGGCTTGCCCGCGGCGACCGCGATGGCCTGCGGGTCGTCGGTGTCGACACCGTTGGTGATCATCCACCAGGTGATGGCCCGGTACTGCGCCCCGGTGTCCAGGTAGCGCAGGCCGAGCTTTGCCGCCACGGCCTTGGACGTGCTGGACTTGCCCGTGCCGGAGGGACCGTCGATGGCGACGATCACGGCTGCCGGAGCTGCGGTTTCCACGGTGCGGGCACCTTCCTGGTTGCGCGTACGTGTCCGGGCGCGCCAAAGCGCCCCTCCCCAAGGTTACCGGCCCCGGGAACCCCCCGGCCCCGCGCGCTCGATCCCCGGAGCCGCACCCCCGCCGCGCCCGGCGCCGTAGCGGCCCGCATCCGGCTCGGCGCCCCGCCAGCAAGCGGCCCGCGGCCTACTGCTGGCGCAGCGCCCAGCCCCGCTCGCGCAGCTCGGCGGTCAGGCCGGCCGCCGCCCGCGGCTCCACCATCAGCTGGACCAGGCCGGCCTGCTGACCCGTCGCGTGCTCGATCCGCACGTCCTCGATGTTGACCCCGGCCCGCCCGGCGTCGGCGAAGATCCGGGCCAGCTCGCCCGGCTGGTCGCTGATGAGGACGGCCACCGTCTCGTAGACCGTGGGCGCCGCGCCGTGCTTGCCCGGCACCCGGACCCGGCCCGCGTTCCCGCGCCGCAGTACGTCCTCGATGCCCGCGGCGCCGCCGCGCCGCTTCTCCACGTCGGCCGACTGGAGCCCGCGCAGCGCGTCCACGGTCTCCTCCAGGTCGGCCGCGATGCCGGCCAGGACGTCGGCCACGGGGCCCGGGTTCGCCGACAGGATCTCCACCCACATCCGCGGGTCGGAGGCCGCGATGCGGGTGACGTCGCGGATGCCCTGCCCGCACAGCCGGACCGCCGTCTCGTCGGCCTCCTCCAGCCGCGCGGCGACCATGCTCGACACCAGCTGCGGGGTGTGCGAGACGAGCGCCACGGCCCGGTCGTGCGCGTCCGCGTCCATCACGACGGGCACGGCCCGGCACAGGGACACCAGCTCCAGCGCGAGGTTCAGCACCTCGTGGTCCGTGTCCCGGGTGGGGGTCAGCACCCACGGACGGCCCTCGAAGAGGTCCGCGGTGGCGGCCAGGGGCCCGGACTTCTCCTTGCCCGCCATCGGGTGCGTGCCGATGTACGCGGTGACGTCCACGCCGAGCGCCGCCAGCTCCCGGCGGGGTCCGCCCTTGACGCTGGCCACGTCCACGTACGCCCGCGCCGCTCCGCGGCCGATCGCGTCGGCCAGCGTCGCGGCCACGTGGGCCGGGGGCACGGCGACGATCGCGAGGTCGACCGCGCCGTCCACGGGCTCGTCCGTACCGGCGCCGAGCGCGGCCGCCGTATGGGCCTGGGCCGGGTCGTGGTCGACGAGGTGCACGGTGATGCCGCGGGCGGTCAGGGCGAGCGCCGCGGAGGTGCCGATCAGTCCGGTTCCGATGACGACGGCGGTTCTCACGGGGACTCCAGGGTTTGCTGCGGCACGGTGACGGGACTGCCCGGCCAGAGTAGCCAGCCGGGACGGGCGAAGGGCCCGGCGGCCCGTCCCGTGGAACGGCGGCCGGGCCCTGGGAGCCGCCGTGTCCGCGCGGCAGCGGCGTACCCGGCGCCGAGACACGGACAATGTCACCCATGACGGACACTGCTGCCACTTGGTGCACGCGCCGCTCCCGGTCACTGCGGTAGAACGATCGGCATGATCTTCCACCTCGTCCCGCTCGCCGACTGGACCGCGGCGCCCGAACTGCCGTACGCCCCGCCCTCGCTCGGCTCGGAGGGTTTCGTGCACTGTTCGGCGGACCGCCCCACGGCGCTCGCGATCGCCGACACGCACTACCGCGAGGTGGCGGGGACGCTGCTCGCGGTGGAACTCGACGAGGACGCACTGACCGCCGAGGTCCGCCGCGAAGGTGAATCCGGCGGCCTGTACCCACACGTCCACGGCCCGTTGAACCGGAGCGCCGTGATCCGCGTGTGGGAGGTGGTACGCACACCCGGCAGTCCCGCCACACTGGCCCCATGGCCGCCGGGCCACTGAAACGGCGCGGCAGGCTTCACCTGGAGCCCGTCGCAGGCCAGGATGCTGCTCGCCCATCCGGCCACGAAGCGAGGAGAGACACGCATGAGCGATCCCACGAACACGGCCCGGCGCACGGTACTCACGGCCGGCGCGGCCGCCCTGGCAGGGGGCGCGCTCACCGCCTGCGGCAGTGACGGCGAGAAGACGCCCGCGAGCGGGTCGGCGACCGCGCCCGACGTGTCCGCCCCTTCGGCCCAGCCGGACACCTCCCAGCCGGGCTCGTCCCAGCCCGCGGGGGGCGGCAAGGCCATCGCCAAGGCGGCGGACGTGCCGGTCGGCGGCGGCACGGTGCTGAAGGAGGAGAAGCTGGTCGTCACCCAGCCCACCGCCGGGTCCTACCGCTGCTTCAGCGCCGTCTGCACCCACCAGGGCTGCCTGGTGAACAAGGTGGCGGACGGCACCATCGACTGCCCCTGCCACGGCAGCAAGTTCGCGGTGGCGGACGGGGCCGTGACCAAGGGACCGGCCACCCGTCCGCTCCCGGAGAAGAAGATCACGGTCGCGTCGGACGGCAGTATCTCGCTCGCATAGCGGCAGGCCAGGAGCCTAGGCTCCACGGATGGACGAACTGACGCTGGTACGGGACCACACGGTCTACCAGTGCGTGATGGGCTCCCGGGCCTTCGGGCTGGCGACGGAGGCGAGCGACACCGACCGACGCGGTGTCTACCTCGCCCCGACGCCGCTGTTCTGGCGGTTCGGGAAGCCCCCCACGCACGTGGAGGGCCCTCGGGAGGAGGAGTTCTCCTGGGAGCTGGAACGCTTCTGCGAACTGGCCCTGCGCGCCAACCCGAACATCCTGGAGTGTCTGCACTCCCCCCTGGTGGAACAGCTGACGCCGGTCGGCGAGGAGTTGCTCTCGCTGCGCGAGGCCTTCCTCTCCCGCCGGTCCCACACCAGTTTCAGCCGGTACGCGGCCTCCCAGCGCGGCAAACTCCTCGCGGACGTCCGCAACCACGGCGCCCCGCGCTGGAAGCACGCCATGCACCTGATGCGCCTGCTCCTGTCCTGCCGCGACCTCCTGCGCACGGGCCGCCTGACCATCGACGCGGGCCCGTACCGCGACCGCCTCCTCGCGGTCCGGCGCGGCGAGCTCACCTGGGACGAGGCCGACGCCTGGATGTCGCGCCTCGTGGCGGAGACCGAAGCGGCCCTGATCGCCACCCCGCTCCCCGCGGAGCCCGACCACGCCCGCGTCGAGGACTTCCTCGTCCGCACCCGCCGCGCGTCAGCCCTCGCCGTCCGCTAGGGCGCGCCGCCGTACGACGAACTCGTCGAGCGCGTCGTACGCGGTCCCTGCTCCGGCAGGGCGGAGGCCGCCTGCGCCTCGTCCAGCACCCGGTGCAGCGCCTCGAACTCCTCCCGTACGGCGGCGACGGGCGGCCCCTCGTACGCCCCGTGCTCGGCGGCCGCCTTGGCCTCGATGAGCCCGGCCAGCCGGCCGGGTGCCTCCGGGACCTCCGCCAGCAGGGTCGGCAGGTGCGCCTGCACCTCGGCCGAGCGCATCAGGTGGATGCCGGTGAGCAGGGCCCGGAAGGCGTAGAGCAGCGGTTTGAGTTCGGCGGCCTTCTCGAAGAGCCGCCACTGGGTGTTGGCGAAGCCCCGGTAGTGGTGGGCGTGGTGGGAGGTCAGCACGCCCGGGGCCAGCGCCACGAGTTCGGCGTGGGCGGGCGTCGTGTGGACCACCAGCGGGGACAGCAGCTGTTCCAGGACGTAGCCGTTGCGGCGCAGCAGCAGCGTCACGAACTTGCGCAGGTCGTGCGTGACCAGGTCCATCTCCACGCCGTCGCGGTCCCACATGCGGCTGCGGGTCTCCTCAGGGGCGCGCAGGCCCAGCAGCGCCGCCGCCGGCAGGACGTGGACACCGCGCAGGTCGATGTCCGAGTCCTGTGAGGGGAAGCCGTAGAGGTGGGCGCCCGACACCGTGGCGAAGAGCAGCGGGTCGGGCTGCTCGGCCACGACCGGGGTCAGGTCGGGACTCAGTGCGTCCAGCATGGTTCACGCGTCCCAGAGGGTGCCGAAGGCCAGGAGTTCGTCGCGGTACTCGATGCCGCCCTCCCAGTCGCGGGGCCAGATGTCCGCGCCGAGGTGGGCGCCCGCGAAGGCGCCCGCGAGGCAGGCGATGGAGTCGGAGTCGCCCCTCGTGCAGGCCGCGCGGCGCAGGGCCAGGAGGGGTTCCTCCGGGAAGAGCAGGAAGCACTGCAGGGCCGTGGCGAGGGCCTCCTCCGCGATCCAGCCGTCGCCCGTGGTCAGGCAGGGGTCCGTCTCGGGGGACGGGGTCCGCAGGGCGGCCGCCAGCCGGTCGAGGGCCGTCAGGCAGTCGTCCCAGCCCCGCGCGATGAAGGACTCCGCGGAGGCGTCGGATGCCGTCCGCACCCACAGGTCCCCGAGCCAGCGCTCGTGGTAGCGGGTCCGGTTCTCCAGGGCGTACGAGCGCAGCTGTCCGACCAGGCCCGTCACCTCGGTGCCGGCGGCCAGCAGGTACACGGCCCGCGCCGTCAGGTCGGAGGCGGCGAGCGCCGTCGGGTGGCCGTGGGTGAGGGCCGACTGGAGCTGGGCGGCGCCGGCCCGCTCCTCCTCGGTCCAGCCGGGGACGAGCCCCACCGGGACCACCCGCATGTTCGCGCCGCAGCCCTTGGAGCCGATCTGGCTGGCGTCGCGCCAGTCCCGCTCCGGGTCCGCGAGGAGCCGGCAGGCGGTCATGCAGGTGCGGCCCGGCGCCCGGTTGTTCTCCGGGGAGTGGTACCAGTCGACGTACTCCTCGCGGACCGGCCGGGCGAGGCGCAGCGGGCCCACCCGGCCCCGCTCGACGGCCGTGCGTATGCCGCGCGCCAGGGCGAGGGTCATCTGGGTGTCGTCCGTGACGATCGCCGGGCGGGGCAGCTTCATCTCCCGCCAGGGGCCGGTCTTGGCCAGGATCGACGGGACGTCGTTGAACTCGGTCGGGAAGCCGAGGGCATCGCCCAGGGCCAGCCCGAGCAGGGCGCCGGTCGCGGCTCGTTTCGTCATCGAGTGGGTCCTTCCGGTCGGAGCAGCGGGGGGTGGAGGGCGGTCGCGGGGCCGGCCCGGTACAGCGCGGCCGGTTTGCCTCGTCCGCCGGTCAGCCGGGCGGCGCCGGGCACGGCTTCGACGAACCCGGGCGTGGCGAGGACCTTGCGGCGGAAGTTGGGTCGGTCCAAGGCCGTGTCCCAGACGGTCTCGTAGACGCTCTGGAGCTCCCCGAGGGTGAATTCGGGCGGGCAGAAGGCGGTGGCCAGGCAGGTGTACTCCAGCTTCGAGCCGATCCGCTCCCGGGCGTCCGCCAGGATCACCGCGTGGTCGAAGGCCAGCCCGGGGACCTCCCCCACCGGCGTCCAGCGGGCTTGGGCCGCGTCGCCGCCGCCCTGCGCGAGCGGCTCCGGCATGTCCGGGACCAGCGCCGTGAAGGCCACGGAGACCACCCGCATCCGGGGATCACGGTCCGGCTCGCTGTACGTGCGCAGCTGCTCCAGGTGCAGGCCGGCCACCAGGGCCGCCGACAGGCCGGTCTCCTCGGCCAGCTCGCGGCGGGCGGCCGCCTCGGCGGACTCCCGGGGCAGGAGGAAGCCGCCGGGGAGCGCCCAGGCCCCCGCGTACGGCTCCTGGCCTCGCCGGATCAGCAGCACGTGCAGCCGGCCGCCCCGTACGGTGAACACCGCGAGGTCGACGGTCACCGCGAACGGTTCGAAGGCGTGCGGGTCGTAGCCCGCGGGCAGCGCCCCGCTCACCGGGTCTCCGGCAGGGGATCGGCGAAGTGCCAGCCCTCGGTGAGCAGTTCGTCGACGGCCGCCACGGCCGCCGCCAGCCGCTCCTCGCGGTCGCCCCGTACGAGGAGGAAACGCCTGCCGGTGCGCTCCAGTTCCTCGCGGAACCGCCCGGTCATCCAGGGCCGCAGGTGCGGGCCGTCCCGCAGCCCGTCGTCCTCGAAGGGCACGTCGGCGTCGTCCGTCAGCAGGTACAGGTCGCGCCGGGTGAGGGAGGCGGTCTTCTCGACCTCCTCGTTGCGTCCGCCGACGTAGCGCTCGTGCCAGATGCCGGTTGCGAAGGAATCGGTGTCGCAGAACAGCACCGGGGAGCCCAGCCGGGCCGCCCGCTCCTCGTCCGCGTCCTGGCGCCGCGCGATGACGGGGAACTCCTCGGAGGTGAAGGTGATGTCCTCCCAGGCGGCCGCGGGGTCGGCGGCGCGGGCCGCCGCCAGCTTCTCCTCGCTGTACGAGCGCCCGTACTCGGCGACCCAGCCCGTCCCGGCCCACACCCCGCCGCGCCGCCGGTAGTGCGCGGCCAGTGCCCGAGACAGCGTCGTCGTCCCCGTGGACTCGGCGCCGAGCACGACGACCCGCCGCGTCAGGAAGGCCCGTACCGCCGGGCCCAGGAAGTCCCAGCAGCCGACGGGATCCGCCCGCACCGCCGTCCCGGAGACCGGGAACAGCGTCCGCGCCGGGTCCACGCAGACCTCGTCGGCACCGAACCGCCTCGCGAGCTCGGTCCCGTACTCCTCCGAGGTGAAGACGGCGTCCACCGGCCCGGCCACCGCGGCCCGGAAGATCGCCATGTGCGCCTCCCAGACGGCCGGGTCGTACAGGTCGACCGGGACGTCGTCGACCGCGCCGACGACCTCCGCGCCCGGGTGCGCCTCGCGCATCCAGGCGACGCGGTCGGCGAGCGGGACGGACTCCACGGAGGCCGCGCAGACCAGCACGGTCAGCCGCTCGCACTGGTCCTGGGCGGTGCGCACCAGGTGGTGGTGGCCGGCGTGCGGCGGATAGAACTTGCCGAGGACCAGGCCGTGCCCGTAGCGCCTCACGCCCGCGCCTCCATGGCCGTACGGGCCCCCCGGGCCGGGAGCGTGCGCCGCCAGCCGATCAGGCCGACCACGCACAGCGCGAGGAAGGCGACGTAGAGGACGGAGGTGAGGTAGAGCTCCTTGTAGGCGTAGAGCGGGATGTAGACGAGGTCGGCGGCGATCCACAGCCACCACGACTCGACGAGCTTGCGGCACTGGCCGTAGGTGGCCGCGAGCGAGAGCCCTGTCGTCAGGGCGTCCCAGAACGGGACCGTGGAGTCGGTGACCTCGCCCAGCAGCAGGGTCAGGCCGAGCACCCCCACCGCCCCCGCCGCGGCCAGCCAGACCCATTCGGTGCGCGTGGTGCGGCGCACCGGCAGGGCCTCGGCGGTTCCTGGTCCACCCCCGTGGGTCCAGGACCACCAGCCGTACGCGGCGAGGGCGATGAAGACGATCTGCAGCCCGGCGTCGGCGTAGAGGCCGGCCTGGGTGAAGAGCACGATGAAGAAGATGTTGTTAGCGATGCCGATCGGCCAGTTGGCGACGTGCTGCCGGGCCACGAGCCAGACGCACAGGGCACCAGTGGCGAATCCGAGTACCTCGGTCCAGCTCATGACGGCCCCTCCTTTAATAGTCACGTTGACTATAAACAGAGGGACGGGTCCCGGACAAGGGAAAAGCCCGCAGCGCCGTAAGGCACTGCGGGCTTTCCTCGGGCCTGGCGGTCAGGCGATCAGGCGGTCCTACAGACCGACCTCGCGCATCAGCATGCCGACCTCGGTGTTGGTCAGGCGGCGCAGCCAGCCGGACTTCTGGTCGCCCAGCTCGATCGGGCCGAAGGAGGTCCGGACGAGCTTGTCGACGGGGAAGCCCGCCTCGGCCAGCATGCGGCGGACGATGTGCTTGCGGCCCTCGTGGAGGGTGACCTCGACCAGGTAGTTCTTGCCGACCTGGTCGACGACGCGGAAGTTGTCGGCGCGGGCGTACCCGTCCTCCAGCTCGATGCCGTCCTTGAGCCGCTTGCCGATGTCGCGCGGCAGCGAGCCGGTGATCGCGGCCACGTAGGTCTTCTGCACGCCGTACTTCGGGTGCGTGAGGCGGTGGGCCAGCTCACCGTGGTTGGTGAGCAGGATGATGCCCTCGGTCTCGGTGTCGAGCCGGCCGACGTGGAAGAGGCGCGTCTCACGGTTGGTGACGTAGTCGCCCAGGCACTGGCGGCCGTCCGGGTCCTCCATGGTGGAGACGACACCGGCGGGCTTGTTCAGCGCGAAGAAGAGGTACGACTGGGTGGCGACGGTCAGGCCGTCCACCTTGATCTCGTCCTTCGGCTGGACGCGCTTGCCCTGCTCCAGCACGATCTCGCCGTTGACCTCGACGCGGGCCTGTTCGATGAGCTCCTCGCAGGCGCGGCGCGAGCCCATGCCGGCGCGGGCGAGCACCTTCTGCAGGCGCTCCCCCTCCTCCTCGGCACCCGGGAAGGTCTTGGGCGTCTTGATCACGGGCTTGTCGGCGTACCGGTCGCGCACGCGCTCCTCGATCCGCGCGTCCAGTTCACGCGGGCGGGACTGGCCGCTGCGGCTGCCCGGGCCGCGGCGCGGGCCGCCGGCCCCGCCGATGCCGGGGGTCTTGGAGGTCTTGGGGCCGCCCTTGGCGCCACCGCGCGCGGCTCCGCCACGCGCACCGCCGCCGCCTGCCTTGGGGCCCGAGCGGCCGCTGCGCTCGCCCTCGGGGCCCACGTCGTAGCGGCGCTCCTCGGGGCGCGGGTTGCGGGGACGCTGGGGCGCCTGGTCGCGGTCACGGTCGCCACCGGAGGAGGAGCCGCCCCGGTAGCCGCCGCCGGAGGAGGAGCCGCCGCCGGAGCCGCCACCGCGGTAGCCGCCGCCACCGGAGGAGGAGCCGCCGCGGGAGCCACCACCGCCGGAGGAGGAGCCGCCACCGCGGTAGCCACCGCCACCGCCGCCGGAGCCGCCACGGGCGCTACCACGCCCGCCGCCGCCACCGCCGCTGCTGTTCCTGTTGCCGCCGCCGTTGCCGTTGCCGCTGCTTCGCATCAAAGTTCCGTCGTCTTGTCGTCGTCTTCATCGGTATCCGGTGAGTCCGGATCGAACGACGGAACACCTTCCTGCGTCTCGGCTTCGATCGCGTCCGCCTCGGGGAGGAAGGGCGCGAGCTCCGGGAGCTCGTCCAGGCCTCGTAGGCCCATCCGCTCCAAAAAGTGGTTCGTCGTCCTGTACAGGATCGCACCTGTTTCGGGTTCCGTCCCCGCCTCCTCCACCAGACCCCGCTGGAGGAGGGTCCGCATGACCCCGTCGCAGTTGACTCCGCGGACCGCCGAGACCCGCGACCGGCTCACCGGCTGGCGGTACGCGACGACCGCCAGGGTCTCAAGGGCCGCCTGGGTGAGACGGGCCTGCTGGCCGTCCAGTACGAAGCCTTCGACCGCCGGGGCGTACTCGGCCCGGGTGTAGAACCGCCAGCCGCCGGCGACCGGGCGCAGCTCGAAGCCGCGGCCCTGGAGGGTGTACTCGTCGGCGAGCTCGCGCAGCGCGTCCGCCACTTCGCGCGGGGTGCGCTCCAGCACCTTGGCGAGGTGCGCCTCGGTCGCGGGCTCGTCCACGACCATGAGGACGGCCTCCAGGGCCGGCTTCAGCTCCAGCGCGGCCACCGCGCTCGCGTCGCTGCTCAATCCTTCGCCTCCACGATCTGGTCGAACTCGTCGGTCACGGTCGGCATGCCGTCGCCGTCCCCGCCGCTCCAGCGCACGGTCAGGGTCTGCAGGGCCTCCTCCTGGTCCAGGGCCACCGCCTTCTCGCGGTAGAGCTCCAGGAGCGCCAGGAAGCGGGCGACGACGGTGAGGGTGTCCTCGGTGTCCTCGGTGAGCTCCTGGAAGGTGGCCTCGCCGCGGGCCTTCAGCATCCGTACGACGAGCCCGGCCTGCTCGCGCACGCTGACGAGCGGCGCGTGGATGTGGTCCACGTAGACCTGGGGCTTGGCCTTGGGCTGCATGGCTTTGACGGCGAGGCGTGCGAACCCCTCCGGGCCGATGGTGATGACGACCTCGGGCAGCAGGTCGGCGTGGTGCGGCTCCAGCCCCACGGTCCGCGGGTACCGCTTGCCCTCCGCCTCCGCCCGCCGCTCGAAGATCTCGGCGATCTGCTTGTACGCCCGGTATTGCAGCAGGCGCGCGAAGAGCAGGTCGCGCGCCTCCAGCAGGGCGAGGTCGGCCTCGTCCTCGACCTCGGCGGCCGGCAGCAGCCGGGCGGCCTTCAGGTCCAGCAGGGTGGCGGCGACGACGAGGAACTCGGTCGTCTGGTCGAGGTCCCAGTCGGGCCCCATGGCCCGGATGTGCGCCATGAACTCGTCGGTGACCTTCGACAGCGCGACCTCGGTGACGTCGAGCTTGTGCCGCGAGATCAGCTGGAGCAGCAGGTCGAAGGGCCCCTCGAAGTTGGCGAGCCGCAGTGTGAACCGCCCGTCGCCCCCGCCCGGGACCGGAGGCTCGGCCGGGGTCCGGGGCTCGGCCGGGCTCGGGGGCTGGGCCGGTCTCGGGGGCTCCGCCTGGCTCGGTACCGGGGGCTCGGCCGGGGCCGGGGGCTCGTCGCGGCCTTCAGGGGCCCCGCCAGCGGGCCCGTGGACCTCCGGGGGCTCCGTCCCGCCGTCGGGCCGCCCCCGCCGCGCAGCGGGCGGCTCAGGGCCGTCCTGCGGCGTACCGGGCCCGCGGCCCAGGAGTCGCCGGGTCGGTCGGCCGGGTTCGGCGGGGAAGGGCATCGCGGTCCAGGTGGTGCGCAGCGGGCGGCAGGCGAGGGGCCCGGGGAGTCGCCCGCGGCCACGAGCAGCCTAAGGGCTGACCTGCCCATCCGGCCGGATGGGCCCGCGGGGCCGGGCCGGGCGGACCCGACCCGGTCCGCAGGGGCGCGGGCGCGGCCGGTCAGCGGCCGCGGAGGCGCCGTACGAGGATGCTCGCGTCCCCGCGGGATTCGAGATCGGCGAGGACGACCGCCACCGCCTCGCGGACGATGCGGCCGCGGTCGACCGCCAGGCCGTGCTCCCCGCGCAGCACCAGCCGCGCGTGCTCCAGGTCCATGAGCTCCTCGGCGGAGACGTAGACCGTGATCTTCTCGTCGTGCCGCTCCCGCCCGCTGGGCCGCCGGTTGGCGCCCCGGCCCTGCCCCTTGCCCCGCCGGTCCGGCTGGGCCGGCCCGTTGGCGGAGCTGACAGAACCTTCCTGCGGCCGCCGGGGTGCGCCCACCACCGGATCCGGGCCGGCCTCGGCCTCCCGGCTGCGGCCCTCCCCCGCCGTGCCCTCGGCCGAGGAGGCCGAGTGCTCGGCGGCAGGCGCCTCGTCGGCGCCCCGCCTCGGCGAGGAGGACTGCAGGGCCATCCCGCCGGTCGTACGGAACAGTTCGTCGGCTCCGGGCAGACTCACTCGGCGTGACACCGGGCGAGCACCTCCCTGGCCAGCTGGCGATAGGCGGCGGCACCGACGGAGTTGGACGCGTACGTCGTGATCGGCTCACCGGCGACCGTGGTCTCCGGGAAGCGCACCGTCCGGCCGATGACCGTGTGGTAGACGTGATCGTCGAAGGCCTCGACGACGCGCGCCAGCACCTCGCGGCTGTGCACCGTACGGGAGTCGTACATCGTGGCGAGGATGCCGTCGAGCTCCAGCTCGGGGTTGAGCCGCTCCTGCACCTTCTCGATGGTCTCGGTCAGCAGCGCCACGCCGCGGAGCGCGAAGAACTCGCATTCCAGCGGGACGATGACCTTGTGAGCCGCCGTCAGGGCGTTCACGGTCAGCAGACCGAGCGAGGGCTGACAGTCGATCACGATGTAGTCGTAGTCGGCCATCAGGGGCTTCAGGGCCCGCTGCAGGGTGGACTCGCGCGCGACCTCGCTGACCAACTGCACTTCGGCAGCGGACAGGTCGATGTTGCTCGGCAGCAGGTCCATGTTGGGGACCGCCGTCTTGAGCAGCACCTCGTCGGCCGACATGCCCCGCTCCATGAGCAGGTTGTAGACCGTCAGGTCGAGTTCCATCGGGTTCACGCCGAGGCCCACGGACAGCGCGCCCTGCGGGTCGAAGTCGACGAGCAGCACGCGGCGCCCGTACTCGGCGAGAGCGGCACCCAGGTTGATGGTCGACGTGGTCTTGCCCACGCCGCCCTTCTGGTTGCACATCGCGATGATCTTCGCGGGACCGTGGTCGGTCAGCGGACCCGGGATCGGGAAGTACGGGAGCGGGCGTCCGGTCGGGCCGATCCGCTCACGGCGCTGGCGGGCAGCGTCGGGGGCGAGGGTGGCCGCGTACTCGGGGTCCGGTTCGTACTCCGCGTCGGGGTCGTAGAAGTGCCCTTCGGGCACATTGTCGTAGTCGGCGAATCCAGTGGGCTTTTCGCCGCTCCGGTCGCCGGCCCTGGAGTTCACGTCTAGGCCGTCCATGCTCTTTTGGGGCGTCGTCATGTGCTGGTGGTTTGCGAAGGTGCGGACTGCGACGGAGCCGACAGCCTCGAGCCCGGCGGGGTTCTGGCCCCGCTCCGGCGTCCCTGCTCGACCACCCCCAGGAGCAAATGTCGACTCATTCACAAGTCGTCTTACCTCCTCGGACGTGACCAGGACACTTATCGATAGGTCAGCGTGGCACCATGCCGACGGTTGGCGACTCTATGGCGTGTCACCACTCAGCGGCAACACAATCCGCCGGACCCGGCACGATGTGTCGGCAACCGAACACCGCTCTGTCAAGGGCGCACGCGCCGTCGCCACGAAGTTTCGCGGGTGCGCGAAAGGGTTAAAGGGTTACGTTCGAGGCGAGTTGAGGGGCTCCGCGGTGACCCCGGCAAACGCGTCCGGCCGGACCTTGCGGGCAAGGTCCGGCCGGATACGTGAGATTGACGTCAGTCGTTGACGTTTCAGCCGAGCAGCGTGCTCAGCTCAAGGGTCTGCAGGCCGTGGGCCTCGGCGACCGGACCGTAAACGACCTGGCCGTCATGGGTGTTGAGGCCCAGGCCGAGCGCGGGGTCACGACGCAGCGCCTCGACCCAGCCGAGGTTCGCGAGCTGCACGATGTAGGGCAGCGTGGCGTTCGTCAGGGCGTAGGTGGAGGTGTTCGGCACCGCGCCCGGCATGTTGGCGACGCAGTAGAAGACCGAGTTGTGGACCTGGAAGGTCGGCTCGGCGTGGGTGGTCGGACGGGAGTCCTCGAAGCAGCCGCCCTGGTCGATCGCAATGTCGACAAGGACACTTCCGGGCTTCATCTTGGCGACGAGCTCGTTGGTGACCAGCTTCGGGGCCTTCGCACCCGGGATCAGCACCGCGCCGATGACGAGGTCGGCCTCGATGACGGCCTTCTCCAGCTCGTAGGCGTTGGAGACGATCGTCTTGATCTTCGTGCCGAAGATCTTGTCGGCCTCGCGGAGCTTGTTGATGTCGCGGTCCAGCAGGGTCACGTGGAAGCCCATGCCGATGGCGATCTGCGCGGCGTTCCAGCCGGAGACGCCGCCGCCGATGACCACGCACTCGCCGGCGTGGGTGCCGGGCACGCCGCCCGGGAGCACGCCGCGGCCGCCGGCCGAGCGCATCAGGTGGTAGGCGCCGACCTGCGGGGCCAGGCGGCCCGCGACCTCGGACATCGGGGCGAGCAGCGGCAGCGCGCGGTTGGCGAGCTCGACCGTCTCGTACGCGATGGCGGTGGTGCCGGACTCCAGCAGGGCGTCCGTGCACTCACGGGAGGCCGCGAGGTGCAGGTAGGTGAAGAGGGTCTGGTCCTTGCGGAGGCGGTGGTACTCCTCCGCGATGGGCTCCTTGACCTTCAGCAGCAGGTCCGCGGTCTCCCAGACCTCGTCGGCGGTGCCGAGGATCTCGGCTCCGGCGGCGACGTACTCGGCGTCCGTGATCGAGGAGCCGACACCGGCGTTCTGCTCGATGAAGACCTGGTGGCCGTTGCGGACCAGCTCATGCACGCCGGCGGGCGTGATGGCGACCCGGAACTCGTTGTTCTTGACCTCGCGGGGGATGCCGACCTTCATCGTCGATCACGGTCCTTGGCTCAGGGGATATTACGGGGCACTTCCATACATACCCGCCCACAAGTACGCGCAACGGGATGCACCACGGGATGACGTGGTGAAGCCAGTTTAATGAAGGATGAACTCGTGTCTAGCCTTGCAAACAAATAATCTCAGTCGGAATCACTACGGATTTCGCAGGCTGCGGGGTCGTCTCCCAGCAATCTGTCGGCTGCGGAGCGGTGCAGCCGGGCGGCCGCGGGGTCGCCCAGCCGGTCGAGCGTGTCGGCCAACCGGACCTGCAGCGCGGCCTGCAGCCGCTGGTCCCCGGCGCGCCGCGCGAGCTCCACCGCCTCCCGGCAGGTGTGCAGCGACTCCTCGGGGCGGCCGGCGTACTCCTGGACCCGGGCCATCTCGCTCAACGCCTTCGCCTGACCCGGGACATCGGCCAGCCGGCGGTAGCCCGCGGCGGCGGCCCGCCAGCTGCGCAGCGCGTCCCCGTACCGGCCCGCGTACGTGTGTACGTTTCCGAGCCGCCCGTACAGCCGGGCCTCGTCCGGGCGCTCCCCCCGCGCGAGGGCATGGGCCAGCGCCCGGCCGAACCAGTCGGAGGCCCGGTGCCAGTCCTCCAGCTCCTGGTAGGCGCCGCCTACGGATTCCATCGCGCGGCCCGTCGCATACGGGTCGTTCGCGGCCCGTCCGGCATGCAGCGCGGCCCGGTAGCGGTCGAGGGCCTCCTGGGTCCGCCCGGTCGCGGCGTCCAGGTCGGCCAGGTTGAGCAGCGCGGCGGCCTGCTCCCGGTGCAGCCCGCGCCGCTCCGCCACGTCCAGGACCAGCCGGTGCAGCCCGTACAGCTCGGGCGCGGCCTCGGCGGTGCCGCGGTGCTCCGCGAGGGCCCGTACGAGGGCGGCCACCAGCCTGCGGGCCAGGGTGTCCAGCTCGCCGTCGGCGACGGCGAGGGTGGCCGCGGCCGTCAGCGCGGGCAGCCGGGTGTCGAGCCAGGTGGCGGCGGCCCGCCGGTCGGGGAAGCGCAGGGCCCGCGGCAGCCCCTCCAGCTTCTCCCGTACGTCCAGGCCGTCGTCCTCGCCCTCGGCCATGGCCCGGCAGGAGTGCAGGAGCCGTACGGTGCGCTCCAGCATCCGGGCCCGCGCGAGCTGGACCTCGGCGGGGCGCTCCTTGGTCTCCAGCAGGGCCTGGAGCTGGGGCACGAGGCAGCCGGGCAGCAGGAACAGGCCCTCGGGGGCGTGCCGCAGCAGGCCGAGCCCGGCGAAGTCGTCGAGCGTGGACTGGGCCGCGGCCACGGAGCAGCCCGCCAGGGCGGAGGCGGTGTGCGAGTCGACGATGCCGGCTGGGGCCAGCGGCAGCAGCCGCAGGGTCCGCTGGGCGGGCTGCGGCAGGGACTCGTAGACGAGGCGGAAGCCCCGGACGAGCGGGCCGCCGGTGCCGACGGGCATGTCGTGCAGCTGCTTGGCCACGTCGGAGACGGAGGCCTTGGGGTGGGCGGCGAGCCAGCCGCCGACGAGGGCCAGCGCGGCGGGCTGGCCGCCGCACTCCTCGGTGAGCGCCTCGGCGGCGCGGGGGTCGGCGGTGACGCGGGTGTCGCCGATGCGCTGCACGAGCATCTCCACGGCGGAGGGGGTGTCCAGCCCGCCGAGGGTGCACGGGCGGACATCCGGAATCCCGGTGAGCGGCCCCTCCGCGGTGACCACGACGAGGCACTCGGGTGTGTCCGGGAGCAGGGCGTCGACCTGGTGCGGGTCGGCGGCGTCGTCGACGAGGACGACCACCCGGCGCCCGTCGAGCGCGGTGCGCAGGGCGGAGCTGAGCTCGTCCTCGCCGGCCCCGGGCGGGGTGGGCTGCCCCAGCCCCTCCAGCAGGCCCCTGACGGCCCGCTCGGTTTCCACGGTCTGCCCGCCGGGTGCGGTGAGGCGGGTCCGGAGCACCCCGTCGGGGTACTGCCCGGCGACCTCGCGCACGAACGCCTCGGCCAGAGCGGTCCGTCCGGACCCCGGCCGCCCGGCGATCAGGAGCACGCGGGCGCGGGGTGCCTTGGCCTTTCGGCCCGAGAGGGTGTCGAGCCCGGTCCGTGCGATGTCCTCGCGCAGCTCCTTGAGCTCACGCCGCCGCCCGACGAAATCCGTCACGGATCCGCTCCTCTCCCTGCCTCCGGATTGCGAGCGTAGTTCACGCAGAGCGACGACCCGGGTGGAGCGCGGCGGACAAATCCCCCAATCGGATCAGCCGATGGTCACACCACTGAGCCGCACGGCCCCGCCGCCCGGTCGGCTACGCCTCGTACGGGCGGGCCGGCCACGGGGACAGGGCCGGGCGGAGGGCGTCGACGCCGCCCGGGGCGGCCAGGGCCGCGGACAGCGCCAGGACCCCCGTCACCAGGCCCGGATTGCCGATCCGGCCCGCGAGGACGGCCCGGACCAGGTCGTTGAGCGGAATGCGGGCGGTTTCCATGTCCGCTTCCTCTTCCGACATCTTGTACCGCGCCCCCTCCGCCTCCGAGAGGCCCCGCGCGAGGAAGATCCGGATCGCCTCGTCCGAGCCGCCGGGGGACGCGAAGAAGTCGGCGAGCACCCGCCAGTCCTCCGCCTTGACGTGCGCCTCCTCGTACAGCTCCCGCTGGGCCGCGTGCAGCGGGTTCTCACCGGGTACGTCGAGCAGCCCGGCCGGGAGCTCCCACAGCCTGTGCCGTACCGGGTGCCGGTACTGGCCCAGCACGAGCACGCCGCCGTCCTCGTCCAGCGCCAGCACGCACACCGATCCCGGGTGCACCTGGTAGTCCCGGCGCACCACCGCGTCGTCCGGCATGCGTACCTGCTCGGACCGGACCGCCGTCTTCGCGCCCTCGAACGGCGTCCGGGAGGCGACGACCTCCCACGACTCGGCGGTGTCTGCAATGTCCATGGTCATGCCGGGTACCTTTCCGAAAACGCGACAGCCGGGGCAAGATCCTTGCCCCGGCTGCCTACGTTATGCGGTCAGAACCTCACTTGGCCGACTGCTGGCGCTCCACCGCCGCCTTGACCAGGCCCGCGAAGAGCGGGTGCGGGCGGGTCGGGCGCGAGCGCAGCTCCGGGTGGGCCTGGGTGGCCACCAGGTAGGGGTGCACCTCGCGCGGGTACTCGACGTACTCGACGAGCTTGTTGTCCGGGGAGGTGCCGGAGAAGACGATGCCCGCCTTCTTCTCCAGCTCGCCGCGGTAGGCGTTGTTGACCTCGTAGCGGTGCCGGTGGCGCTCGTCGACGTAGGCGTCGCCGTAGACCTCGCGCACGATGGACCCCTCGGCCAGCTTGGCCGTGTACATGCCCAGGCGCATGGTGCCGCCCAGGTCGCCCGCGCCCTCGACGAAGGCCAGCTGCTCCTCCATGGTCGAGATGACCGGGTGGGGGGTGGAGGCGTCGAACTCGGTGGAGTTCGCGTCATCGATGCCCGCCAGGTTGCGCGCGGCCTCGATGACCACGCACTGCAGACCCAGGCACAGGCCGAGCAGCGGGATCTTGTTCTCGCGGGCGTAGGTGATCGCGCCGACCTTGCCGTTGACGCCGCGGTCGCCGAAGCCGCCGGGCACGCAGATCGCGTCCACGTCGCCGAGCTGCGCCGCGGCGCCGGCCGGGGTCTTGCAGTCGTCGGAGGTGACCCACTTGATCTGGACGCGGGCACGGTTGGCGAAACCGCCGGCGCGCAGCGCCTCGGTCACCGACAGGTACGCGTCGGGCAGGTCGATGTACTTGCCGACGAGCGCGACCTTGACCTCGTGGTCGGGGTTGTGGACCCGGTCCAGCAGGTCCTCCCAGACGGTCCAGTTGACGTCGCGGAAGGGCAGGTCGAGCTTGCGCACCACGTACGCGTCCAGGCCCTCGGTGTGCAGGACCTTCGGGATGTCGTAGATCGACTTGGCGTCGATGGCCGCGACCACGGCCGCCTCGTCCACGTCGCACATCAGCGAGATCTTGCGCTTGATGGAGGTGGGGACGTCGCGGTCGGCGCGCAGCACGATCGCGTCGGGCTGGATACCGATGTTGCGCAGGGCCGCGACCGAGTGCTGGGTCGGCTTGGTCTTCAGCTCGCCGGAGGGGCCGATGTAGGGCAGCAGCGAGATGTGCACGACGAAGACGTTGTCGCGGCCGACCTCGTGACGGACCTGGCGGACGGTCTCCAGGAACGGCAGCGACTCGATGTCGCCGACCGTGCCGCCGACCTCGGTGATGACGACGTCGACGTCCTCGGTCGCCATGCGCCGGATGCGGTGCTTGATCTCGTTGGTGATGTGCGGGATGACCTGCACGGTGTCACCGAGGTACTCGCCGCGCCGCTCCTTGGCGATGACCTGCGAGTAGACCTGGCCGGTGGTGACGTTGGCCGAGCCGTCGAGGTCGACGTCGAGGAAGCGCTCGTAGTGGCCGATGTCCAGGTCGGTCTCGGCGCCGTCGTTGGTGACGAACACCTCGCCGTGCTGGAACGGGTTCATCGTGCCCGGGTCGACGTTCAGGTACGGGTCGAGCTTCTGCATCGTGACCCGCAGGCCGCGCGCCTTCAGCAGCGCACCCAGGCTGGAGGCCGTCAGGCCCTTGCCGAGGGACGAAGCGACACCTCCGGTGACGAAGATGTGCTTGGTCGTCATGGATTTGGGCGGCATCGCCAAGAGGGGGCTCCCGTGGTCGCGAGGTGAGGTGCGTCCGGCGCCGGCCACCGTCGATCCGGAAGGGTCTCAGGGGGCGCCGAAGCTGCGGTTTCGGGGCTCCTGATTCGCACAGGCAGACCACCGGTCCACGGGGTACCAGCCTATCAGCGCCCGGACCCGTCTGCCTCCGGCCACGCTGCGCGCGGGTTCCGTACCAGGGCACCGAGGGGCCGTCCGGGCGACATCGCCGCTGCTCACCCGATTGGGGGAGCAGCATTCTTCCGGCGCTTAAGGGGATCACTAGGGTGCCGTCATATCCTGCTCGGATATTGCACACATCGGCGCCGGGCAGTCCGTCACACGGCCTACCCGAGCCGACATACGGAATCATGGGCTCGGCGCGGGGATCCCTGCACACAGGAGACCGCGCAACCAGCGCAATGCAAGCGCCCTTCGGGGTGGACGTGACCGTTCGACTGGAGATGCAACGTGTCCGGGCGCATCGAGGATTACGCACTGATCGGGGACATGCAGACCGCCGCGTTGGTCTGCCGGGACGGGGCGGTGGACTGGTTGTGTCTGCCTCGTTTCGACTCCCATGCCGTGTTCGCGAGCATTCTCGGCACCGAGGATCACGGGTTCTGGCGGATCGGCCCGGCGTTCGCGGCCGGTTCCGAGGCCCCGCGCGCCAGCCGCCGCCGCTACCGCGGCGACTCACTGGTGCTCGAATCGGAGTGGGACACCCCGCGCGGGACGGTCCGCGTGATCGACTTCATGCCGCCCCGCGAGGACCACGCGCCGCAGCTCATCCGCATCGTCGAGGGCGTCAGCGGGCGCGTGAAGATGCGCTCCGCGCTGCGCATGCGGTTCAGCTACGGGCGGGTCGTGCCCTGGGTGCACAAGGTCGACGGGCGCACCGTCGCCGTCGCCGGCCCCGACTCCGTGTGGCTGGACACCGACGCGCAGACGTACGGCAAGGACCTGACCACGTACTCCGACTTCACCGTCGGACCGGGCGACCGGATGGCCTTCAGCATCAGCTGGGAGCGCTCGCACCGCGGCGCGCCGGAAGCCCCCGACGCCGAGGCGGCCCTCGACTCGACCACCGAGTTCTGGCGCGAGTGGGTCGAGCAGTGCACGTACCACGGGCCCTACCGGGAGGCCGTGGTCCGCTCCCTGATCACCCTCAAGGCCCTCACGTACGGCCCCACCGGCGGGATCGTCGCCGCGCCGACCACCTCCCTGCCGGAGGAGATCGGCGGCGTCCGCAACTGGGACTACCGCTACACGTGGCTGCGCGACGCCGCCATCACCCTGTCGTCGCTGCTGCGCACCGGCTACCGCGAGGAGGCCCGCGCCTGGCGCGAGTGGCTGCTGCGCGCGGTGGCCGGCGACCCCGAGAACCTGCAGATCATGTACGGGATCGCGGGCGAACGGGAGCTCGGCGAGACCGAGCTGGACTGGCTGCCGGGTTACGAGAACTCCCGCCCGGTCCGCGTCGGCAACGGCGCCGCCGGACAGCTCCAGCTCGACGTGTACGGCGAGGTCACCGAGGCCCTGCACCTGGGCCACATGACCGGCCTGGCCCGCAGCGACTACGCCTCGCTGCTCCAGCTCAAGCTGATCCGCTACCTGGAGACCCACTGGGACCAGCCCGACGAGGGCATCTGGGAGGTGCGCGGCCCGCGCCGCCACTTCGTGCACTCGAAGGTGATGGCCTGGGTGGCCGTGGACCGCACCATCAAGCTGATCGAGAGCGGGGACGCGGACGGCCCGCTGGACCGCTGGCGCGAGCTGCGCGACGAGATCCACCAGGACGTGTGCGAGAAGGGCTACGACAAGGAGCGCAACACCTTCACCCAGTCGTACGGGTCGCAGGAGCTGGACGCCTCCCTGCTGCTGATTCCGCAGATGGGCTTCCTGCCGCCGGACGACAAGCGGGTCATCGGCACCATCGAGGCGATCCAGCGCGAGCTGTCCACGCCCGACGGCTTCATCCTGCGCTACCCGACGGCGGGCGAGGAGGCCGGCGTGGACGGCCTGGAGGGCGACGAGGGCGCCTTCCTCGCCTGCTCGTTCTGGATGGCGGACGACCTGGCGATGATCGGGCGGGTGGACGAGGCGCGGCGGCTCTTCGAGCGGCTGCTGTCGCTCCGCAACGACCTCGGGCTGCTGGCCGAGGAGTGGGACCCGCGGCTCCAGCGCCAGGTCGGGAACTTCCCGCAGGCCTTCAGCCACGTCCCGCTGATCGACACCGCGCTGCGGCTCACCGCTAGCGGGGCGTACGGGGGCTAGGACCGCACCGGGGCACGGGCACGGATCTCCTCCGCCGCGCCCCGGTGATCGTCTCCGCCTACGCTGGAAGGGTTTCCCATGCCCTTCTCGGAAGGGGGAGACCATGACGCCCCTCTCGAAGGCGGGCACGGCGCTCGCCGCGCTCCGCGAGGACCTGGCCGGTGACGTCTTCGCCCCGGACGATCCGGGGTACGACGAGGCCCGGACGCTCTTCAACGCGATGATCGACCGCAGGCCGGCCGTCATCGCCCAGTGCGAGAGCACGGCCGACGTGGTCACCGCCGTACGCTTCGCGAGGGACCTGGACCTGAAGATCGCGGTGCGCGGCGGCGGGCACAGCGTCGCGGGGATGTCCCTTAACGACGGCGGCCTGGTCGTGGACCTGCGGCGGATGCACGAGGTGACGGTCCACCCCGCGGCCATGGCGGCCCACATCGGGGGCGGGGCCACGATGAGCCACCTGGACCGGGCCTGCGAGCCGTACGCGCTCGCGACCACCGGCGGCCGGGCCTCGACGACGGGCGTCGGCGGCTTCGTCCTGGGCGGCGGTACCGGATGGCTGGACCGGAAGTTCGGCCTGGCGGTGGACAATCTGCTGGGCGTGGAACTGGTCACGGCGGAGGGCGAGCTGCTCCAGGTGACCGCGGAGGACCACCCCGACCTGTTCTGGGGACTGCACGGCGGCGGCGGGAACTTCGGCATCGCCACCTCGCTGACCCTGCGGCTGCACGAACTGCCCGCCATGTCGATCGCGTTCCTGCTGTACCTGCCGGAACGCGGGCCCGAGGTGGTGCGTACCTACCGGGACGTCATCGAGGCGGGACCGCCCGAGGCGGGCGGCGGCGCCATCTACCTGACCGGTCCGCCGGAGGAGTTCGTCCCGCCGCACCTGGTCGGCCGGCTGCTGGCCTCGGCGCTGCTGACGTACGCGGGGCCCGAGGACGAGATGCGCCGGCTCGCCGCGCCACTGCTGGCGATCCCGCACGAGGCCGAGATCGTCACGGCCATCCCGTACGCCGACCTGCAGTGCATGATCGACGACCCGCCGGGCATGCGGAACTACTGGTCGGCGGAGTACCTCACGGGTGTCCCGGACGATTTCGTGACCGCCTTCTGCGCCCGCGCCGACACCATGCCGGTGCCGACCGGCACCCAGCACCTGATCTTCCCGCAGGGCGGCGCCATCGCCTCCGGCCCGGCCGACTACCCGGTGCCGTACCGCGACGCGCCGTGGGCGGTGCACCCGTTCGGGATCTGGGAGGACCCCGAGGACGACGAGCGGGTGCGGCAGTGGGTCAAGGACGTCCGCGCCGATGTCCGGCCGTGGAGCACCGGCGCGGTCTACCTCAACTTCACCGGGGACGAGGGCCACGACCGGGTGGTCGCGGGCCTCGGCACCGAGAACATGCGGCGGCTGGGCGAGCTGAAGCGGCGGTACGACCCGGACAACGTCTTCCGCTTCAACCACAACATCCGGCCGACGTGACCTGACCGGGTCGGACCGGGGTCAGCCCGGGGTCAGACCAGGGCCGCGATCACCTCGCGCGCCGCGCGCTCCCCCTCGGTGGCGCCGCCCTCCATGAAGCCCTGGAAGTCGTAGCTGCAGTGCTCGCCGCCGATGTGGATGTTGCCCTGCGCGGTGCCCTCGTACTTGGCGTAGCGGTGCAGATAGCCGGTGGGCCAGTACGAGTAGGCCCCCAGGGAGTACGGGTTGCGGTGCCACGCGGAGAGCTGGGCCCGCCCGTTCCAGACCGCCTTGGTGCCCGGGAAGAAGGAGTCGACGCCGGTCAGCACGCGGCTCGCGAGGTCGCGTACGTACGGATCGCTCTCGGTGGCGAAGGGGGTCGCGGGGGTGAGCGCCCCGGCCAGGGTGCCGCCGCCGTACTGGAGCAGGATCCCGCCGGTGCCGGGCTGCACCTTGGTGGTGTCCCAGGTCTGCTGGACGGCGGAGTCCGTGAAGCAGTCGCCCGCGGAGACGCCCGGCCAGGGTCCCGTGCCGCGCCAGGGGCGGGCGGTGAACTGCATGTTGAGCTTGGTGCAGTAGCCCATCCTGGCGTCCCTGAGCAGGTTGCGCATGAGCGGGTCGAAGCCGGCCGCGGAGGTGTCGATGCGCTGGAGGACCGGCAGCGGCAGGCACAGGACCGTGTGGTCGGCGACGACGGTCCGCGTCGCACCGGAGTCGTTGAAGGTGAGGGTCTGGGTGCCGTCGGCGCCGGCGCGTACGGCGACCAGCTCGCGGCCCATCACCAGGGTGCCGGCGGGCAGCGCGGCGGCGATGGCGTTCGGCAGCCGGTCGTTGCCGCCGGTGATGTGGTAGCGCTCATTGGACAGGCCCCAGACGTTGAAGTTGCCGGGGTTGGGCTGATAGCCCATCAGGAGGACCAGGGCGAGGGCGGACTGCTGAGCGGTGTCGGCGCCGTACTCGACGGTGTAGGCCACGTCGATGAAGCGGCCGAGCTGCGAGGCGTGGCCGCCGGGTATCCGGGTCTCGATCCACTCGTACAGGGTCGTGTTGTCGAGGGCGGTGCCGGTGGGGGTGGTGGTGTTCCAGGAGACCTCCCCGGCGTCCTGGAGGTCGCGGCGCAGCGCCTGGTAGACGGCCTTGAAGTCCTCGTCGGCCTGGGTGCGGGAGTAGTACTCCCCGTTGAACCGGAGTACCTCCTCGGCCCCGTTCGGGCCTCCGCCGAGGAAGTCCTCGGTGGGCAGGCCGAAACGGCGGCAGAGTTCCAGGATCTTCTTGTGGCTGGTGTCGATCAGCTCGCCGCCGATCTCGGAGGTCTGCCCGTACGCCCAGTGGTCGCGCTGGGACCACATGCGGCCGCCGACGCGGCCGGGGTCGGCCTCGTACAGGGTGCAGGGGACCCCGGCGTCCTTCAGGGTGAGGGCGGCGGTCAGTCCGGAGATGCCCGCGCCGACCACGGCGACGCGGGCCGGGCCCACGGGCTTCTTGGCGGGTACGGACTCGGCGGCGTACGCGGCCGGGGAGGAGGCGAGGGCGGTACCGAGGCCGAGGGCGGCGGCGCGGCCGAGGAGTTCGCGGCGGGTGGAGCCGCGGACCTCGGCGGCGGGCAGGCGGAGGCGCCGGGCGGCGGCGTGCTCGGCGGCGAGCTGCCGCAGGGCGTGCATCACGGGCGTACGGGCCATGGCGGTGCTCCTCAGACGTTCGCGGCGGCGGTGGACGGGGACGGGGCGCCCTGGCGCTCGGCGGCGTCCTCCAGGACGATCCGGCCGATGATCTCGTAGCGGGCGGGGGCCTTGGCCTTGAGCCAGAGGCCGAGGCCGAGGCCGCCGAGGAAGACGGCGCCGACGATCCACGGGATGAGCTTGAAGAACAGCGAGCCGGCCGCGGCGCCCGCGGCGGTCTCCATGTTGAGCACCAGCAGCACGACGACGGCGGTCATGCCGACACCGCCGAGCAGCGGCGCGGTCATGGTCTTGAACCAGTGCCGGTCCTCCGGGTGGTTCTTGCGGAAGTACCCGATGACGGCGAAGGAGCAGAGCGTCTGGACGATCAGGATCGCCATGGTGCCGAGGATCGCGAGCAGTGTGTACAGGTGCAGGTACGGGTCCTGCCCGGTGAGCCAGAATCCGGCGACGAGGGCGGTGGCGATGGCCGTCTGCACGACGGAGGCGATGTAGGGCGAGCCGTGCCCGGGGTGGGTGCGGCCGAGCTTCGGGGAGAGGAAGCCCTCGCGGCCGATGGCGTAGAGGTAGCGGGCGGCGCACTGGTGGAAGGCCATGCCGCAGGCGAACGAGCCGGTGAGCAGCAGCCATTGGAAGGCGTCGACCGCCCAGGCGCCGATGAAGGTCTGGGTGGGGGCGAAGAACAGGTCGAGCGGGCTGGTGGAGGCGGACAGCTCCACGGACTTGGCCAGGCCGTTGCCCGCGATGGTCATCCAGGACACGTAGATGTAGAAGAGGCCGACGCCGACCACGGAGATGAGGGTGGCCTTGGGGATGACCCGCTTGGGGTCGCGGGACTCCTCCCCGTACATGGCGGTGGACTCGAAGCCGACCCAGGACCAGAAGGCGAAGAAGAGCCCGAGTCCGGCGGAGGTGCCGGTGAAGGCGTTCTTCGGGTTGACGGGCTCGACCGGGATCCCGTCCGGACCGCCGCCGGCGACCAGGACCGCGGTGGCGACGGCGAACAGCACGGCGATCTCGGCGACCAGCATGACGCCGAGGGCCTTGGCGGTGAGGTTGATGTCGAAGTGGGCGAGGGCGGCGGTGACGGCGAGCATCCCGGCCGCGTACAGCACCCACGGCAGGTCGACGCCGAGCTGGTCTTCGACGGTGGTCTTGGCGAAGTACGAGAAGACGCCGACGATCGAGGCTTCGAAGACGATGTAGGCGAGGACGGCGAGCATCCCGGACGCCATGCCGGCGATGCGGCCGAGGCCGTGCGAGATGTACCCGTAGAAGGCGCCGGCGGCCGTGATCCGCTTGGCCATCGCCACGTAGCCGACCGCGAAGACCGTGAGCACGACCGTCGCGAAGAGGTATCCGGCCGGGGCTCCGACGCCGTTTCCGAACCCGATGGCGATGGGCAGGTTGCCGGTCATGGCGGTGATCGGTGCGGCGGTGGCGACGGCCATGAACACGACGCCGACCAGCCCGACCGAATTGGCTTTCAGACGCTGGACCTGCGGGGGTGCGGGGGTCTGCGGCGAACCGCCGGTGATGTCTGCGCTCATGGCGTCCTCTTCCGTGTGGAGGGCGCCCACTCTCGCCCCGCGTGACGCACGCCACAATCGGCACGTGGTCCGATAATCTCCTTGCCGGGGCGACGAGTTGTCGGGCCGGATGGGGGCATATGGCCGTCCGTAACCGGGAGGTGATGTGCTCGGAACAGGCCTGCCGGTAGCGTCCCGCGATATGGACGACCAGGGCGGGATCACGGTTCAGCGGGCACTGGAGCTGCCGGGGCTGCGCAGCGGACTGCCGGAGGTGGTGGCCTGCGCCGACCGCCTGGGCCGGACCGTCCGCTGGGTGCACGCGGGCGAGGTACCGAACATCGCCTCGCTGCTCAAGGGCGGCGAGTTGCTGCTGACCACGGGGCTGGGCCTCGGCACTCGCCCCGCCGAGCAGCGTGCCTTCGTACGCCGCCTCGCGGACCGGGGCATCGCCGCGCTGGTGGTCGAGCTGGGCCCGCGCTTCACCCGGCTGCCGGCGACGATCGTGGAGACCGCGCGCACGGCGGGCCTGCCGCTGGTCCAGCTCCACCGGGAGGTCCCCTTCGTCACCGTCACGGAGGAGGTCCACACCGAGATCGTCAACCACCACTACGCGCTGCTCCAGCGGGCGGAGGAGGTCCACCGCAGGTGTACGGAGGCCCTGTTGGGCGGCGGCGGCATCCCGCAGGTGCTCCGGATCCTGGCCGACTTCACGGGCAATCCGGTCTTCCTGGAGACCCCCGACGGGCAGTTGCTGTACGCGGCCGGAAGCTCGGGCGGCGACGCGGGCGCCGACCCGCTCCAGGTGTGGGAGGGCCTGCGGGGCCAGCGCGAGGCCGAGCCGTCGGCGAACACCGTGGTGGTCGACGTACCGGGCGGGGGCCACGGCACGGGCTCGGTCCGGGCCCGGGTGGTCCTGGTCGGGGTCTCGGGCCCGCTGCTCCCGGTGCACCGGATGGCGGCCGAACGCACGGCGGGCGTGCTGGCCGTCGTCCTGATGCAGGCGCGGCAGGAGGAGGAGCTGGCGGCGCGTGGCCGCGGCGACTTCCTCACGGACCTCGCCGAGGGCCGCATCCCGGCGGAGGACGCCCCGGCGCAGGCCCGGGTACTGGGCTTCAAGCCGGGCGCGGGCCCGCTGCTGCCGGTCGTCATGCGGCTGTCCTCGGAACTGAGCCCGTCGGGCAACTGGGCGGTCCTGGCCCGCGCGGTGCTGGAGGAGCTGTCGTCCGTCGGGGTGCCGGTCCTGCTGGGCGTCCGCCCGGTGGAGGGCCGCGTCCCCCTCCTGGTGTCCCTGCGCGCCGAATCGGAGCGTACGGCGGTGGCGGACCGGGTCTCGGCCGCGCTGCGGGCAGGTGTGGAGCGGGCCGGGCTGGACCGCGCCTCCGCCCCGCCGGCCGTGGTCGTCGGGGTCGCGGGCGGCTGGGCGGCGGCCTCCGCGGGTCTGCGGCACGCGGCGGAAACCGCCACGGCGGCCCACGGCCTGCCGGCCCGCCCCTGGTACGACGCCCGCCGCCTGGACATCGACCTGCTGTTGTGGCGGCTGCGCGAACACCCCGACCTGGCCGCGTTCGTGGACCGCGCGATCGGCCCGCTGCGCACCCACGACACCACGTCCCGCCCGCCTCTCCTGCCCACCCTGGAGACGTACCTGGCCCACGCGGGCCGCAAGGCGGAGACGGCCCGTGAACTCCACCTGAACCGCCAGACCCTGTACAACCGCCTGGCGCGCATCTCGGAACTCCTGGGCACGGACCTGGACGACCCGGAAACGGTCCTCTCCCTGAGCCTGGCCCTCCGCGCCCGCCGCCACGTTCCTTCCTGACGCGCCGACGGGGCTATCGGCGGCGCTCCATCAGCTCGTCGTAGACGGACAGCACCTGCGCCACCGTGTCGTCCTCCGACGGCCACGTCGCGGCCTGGGCCCGGCCGGCGGCGGCCAGCTCCGCCCGCCGCTCCGGGTCCGCCAGCAGCCCGCGCACGGCCTCCGCCAGCGCCCCGGCGTCCCCGTCGGGAACCAGCACCGCGCCCTCCCCCACCAGCTCCGGCACGACCCCCACCGCCGTGGCGACCAGCGGGACCCCCACCCGCAGCGCCTCCTGCGCCAGCAGGGCCCGCTCCTCCCACCGGCTCGGCAGCACCGCCACGTCCGCCGCCGCCAGCAGCTGCGCCGCGTCCCGGCGCCGCCCCAGTAGCCGTACCGGGAGCCGCTCGGCCTCGATCCGCCGGGACAGCTCGGCCCGCAGCGGCCCCTCTCCCGCGATCACCAGCAACGGCAGGGGCTCCAGCGTCCGCCACTCCCGCGCCGCGTCGAGCAGTACGGAGTACCCGCGGTGCGGCACCAGGCTCCCGACCGCGATCAGCAACGGCCGTTCCACCGCCCCGATTTCGGCCTGTACCTTGCCGGGGTCGTCTCCCGGCCCGGCCGCCGGTACGGCCACCGGCGCCAGCCGCGCGTCCCGGGCGCCGCGCAGCCGCGCGAGGTCCACCTGGCCCGAGGAGGCCCCGAGCACCACCGCCGCGGCCCGCGCCACGCGCCGTTCCAGGATCCGGCTCAGCCGCCCGAGCGCACCGGCGGCGGCCGGGCCGTCGCCGTGCCAGCTCACCACCAGCGGTACCCGGCGCCCCCGCAGGGCCAGGGCGGCCCGCATGCCCGCCCGTACCCCGTGCGCGTGCACGACGTCGGCTCCGGCGCAGGCGGCCCGCAGCGCGCTCGCCGCGTCGGGCGCGAACTGCGCGCCCGCGCCCGTGAAGTCGTACTCCCCCTCCGCCTCGACGGACGCGCACACCGTGACCCGTACGCCGCGGGCGGCGAGCCCGGTCGTGAGCGACCGCACGTGCGCGCTGCTGCCCGCCCCCGCACCGCCGCCGAGCACTTGGACGGTACGCAGGGGCGGCCGCCCGTACGGCTGTGCCGGGACGGACGCGGAGACCGGGGAGCTGCTCACGGGCCGAAGCTCCAGGGTGAGGGGAAGTCAGAGACGTCGCCCAGGATGCCAGTCCGCACGCGCGTTCCGGGCCCATACGGGTACGGATCCCGTGAGAGATACCGCAGGACGCCCCCAAGCCTCACCCACACGGGTTATCGGGGCGTCACGTCGACGCGTCCGCGTGCGCCGCCGCGAGGAGTTCCTCTGCGTGCGCCCGCGCCGAGGCCGAGTCCTCGTGACCCGCCAGCATGCGCGACAGTTCACGGATGCGGTCCTCGCCCTCCAGGACGGTGACCCCGCTGCGCGTCACGGAGCCGTCGTTGGTCTTCTCGACGAGCAGCTGCCGGTCCGCGAAGGCGGCCACCTGCGGCAGGTGCGTGACGACGACGACCTGCGCCGACTTGGCGAGTTTGGCGAGCCGCCGGCCCACTTCCACGGCCGCCTTGCCGCCGACGCCCGCGTCGACCTCGTCGAAGAGGTACGTGGGCACCGGGTCGGAGCCCGCGAAGACGACCTCCACGGCCAGCATCACCCGGGACAGCTCACCGCCCGAGGCACCCTTGGCGATCGGCCGCGGCTGGGCTCCGGGGTGCGGGGCGAGCAGCAGTTCGACCTCGTCCGCGCCCGAGGGGCCGTAGGCGACCGCGCGGCCGTCCACATCCACCCCGTCGGGGTCCTCGGTCTGCCGGATGTCGATGGTCACCCGTGCGTGCGGCATCGCCAGCGAGGCCAGCTCCTGCGTCACGGCCGAGGCGAACCGGGTCGCCGCCTCCACCCGCGCGTCCGTCAGGGCCTGGGCCAGCGCCGAGAGCTCGGAGCGCAGTCCGTCCCGCTCGGCGGTCAACTCGGTGATCCGCTCGTCGTCACCGTCCAGTTCCAGCAGCCGCGCCGCGCTCCGCTCGGCCCACTGCAGCACCGCGTCCACGGTGCTTTCGGTGCCGTACTTGCGCGTCAGCTGGGTCAGGGCCGCCCGGCGTTCCTCCACCGCCGCCAGCCGCAGCGGGTCGGCGTCGAGGTCGTCGGCGTAACCCGCGAGCTCCCCGGCCACGTCACCCAGCAGGATGCCCAGCTCGCCGATCCGCTCGGCGAGCGCGCCGAGCACCGGGTCGTGCGAGCGTACGGACTCCAGGGCCCGGTGGGCGCCCGCGACGAGGGTGTTGGCGTCGATGCCCTCCGGGTCCTCGGGGTGGCCGGCGAGCGCGGCGTGTGCCACCTGGGCCGCCGAGGCCAGCGACTCGGCGTGTCCGAGCCGCTCCGCCTCCGCCGCCAGCTCGGTGTCCTCGCCGGCCACCGGTTCCACGGCCGCGATCTCGTCCAGCCCGAAGCGCAGCAGGTCGGCCTCCTGGGCCCGTTCCCGGGCCCGGGTGGTGATCTCGTCCAGCTCGACGGCGACCGCGCGGAGCCTGCGGTAGGCCGAGCCGTACTTCTCCAGCGGGACGGCCACGGCGTCGCCGGCGTACCGGTCGAGGGCCTGGCGCTGCCGGGCGGGCCGCAGCAGTCCCTGCTGGTCGGTCTGCCCGTGTACGGCGACCAGGTCGTCCGCGAGCTCGCCGAGCAGGCCGACGGGCACGGAGCGGCCGCCGACGTGGGCACGCGAGCGGCCCTCGGCGGACACGGTCCGGCTGATCAGCAGGGCGCCGTCGTCGAGCTCGGCTCCCGCCTCCTCGGCGCGTACGGCCGCGGGGGCGTCGGGGCGCATGACGATGCGGCCCTCGACGACCGCGGCCTTGGCCCCGATCCGTACCAGGGCCGGGTCGGCGCGCCCGCCGAGCAGCAGCCCGAGGCTGGTGACGACCATCGTCTTACCCGCGCCGGTCTCGCCGGTCACCGCGGTGAAACCGGGCGACAGCTCGACCACCGCGTCGTCGATGACCCCGAGCGACCGTATCCGCATCTCCTCAAGCACGGGACGACGATACCGAGGTTTCAGCGGTGCCATGTGACGTCACCCGTCCAGAGTTTCTCGAACGGATGTGCTATTTAGGCACAGGGAGGACATCTCTCAGTGCGGCGCCCCGCGCCATCCGGACACCGGCAGCGCGAACTTCGCGACGAGCCGGTCCGTGAAGGACGCGTGGTGCAGCCGGGCGAGCCGCACGGGCACCGCCCCGCGCCGGACCTCCACCCGGGCCCCGGCGGGCAGCTCCAGCATCCGCCGGCCGTCGCACCACAGCACCCCGTGCGGGGTCCCGGTCTGCACCTCCACCGCCAGCACCGAGTCCGGCGAGGTCACCAGCGGCTTCGCGAACAGCGCGTGCGCGCTGATCGGCACCATCAGCAGCGCCTCCACCTCCGGCCAGACCACCGGCCCGCCCGCGGAGAAGGCGTACGCCGTCGAGCCCGTCGGGGTCGCGCAGACGATCCCGTCACAGCCGAAGCCGGACACCGGGCGCCCGTCGATCTCCAGGACCACCTCCAACATCCGCTCCGGGGACACCTTCTGGACCGCGGCCTCGTTCAGCGCCCAGTCCTGGTGGACCACGTCGCCGTTCGTGCGCACGATCACATCGAGGGTCATCCGCTCCTCGACCTCGTACTCGCGCGTCACCACCCGGTCCACGACCTTGTCCAGGTCGTCGCGCTCGGCCTCGGCGAGGAACCCCACCCGCCCGAGGTTGACGCCCAGCATCGGCACACCCGAGGCACGCGCGAACTCCGCTCCGCGCAGCAGGGTCCCGTCCCCGCCCAGCACGATCAGCAGCTCACAGCCGTCGAGCACCCCCGGGGTGGACTCGGTGACGAGCTCCACCTCGGGCGGCAGCGGCAGGTCGGCGGCCTCGTGCGCGAAGACCCGTACGCCCAGCCCGCACCGCAGCAGGCCCTTCACGACCAGCTCGGCACTGCGGATGGCCGCCGGCCGCCCGGTGTGCGCGAGGAGGAACACGGTCCGCCCCACCGCCGGACCCGTCGAACCCGCCGGCCCCCCCGAGCGCGCCGAACCTTCCGAACCCTGTGAACGCTCTGAACCCGATGTAGCTGATGAATCTGTCACTGCGGCCCCTCCGCCACTGCACGGTCAACATCCGCCGGGTCGAGTGCCGGTGCCCCCGCCCGCAGCCACAGAAAGTACTCGACGTTTCCCGACGGCCCCGGCAGCGGACTCGCGGTCACACCGAGAACGCCTAGACCCAGCTTCGCCGCCTGCGCCGCGACCTCGCGCACCGCCTCCGCCCGCAGCTCCGGGCTGCGCACCACACCGCCGCTCCCCAGCCGGTCCTTGCCGACCTCGAACTGCGGCTTGACCATCAGCACCAGGTCCGCGTCCGGCGCCGTGCACCGCACCAGTGCCGGCAGCACCAGGCCGATCGAGATGAAGGACAGGTCGCCGACGACGAGGTCGGCCGCGATGCCGTCGATCTGCTCGACCGTCAGCTCGCGGACGTTCGTACGGTCCTTCACGGTGACCCGGTCATCGCTCTGCAGCGACCAGGCGAGCTGCCCGTAGCCGACGTCGACGGCCACGACGTGGGCGACGCCCGCGCGCAGCAGCACGTCGGTGAACCCGCCGGTCGAGGCTCCCGCGTCCAGCGCCCGACGGCCCTCGACGACCAGCCCCTGCGGCCGGAACGCGGCGAGCGCCCCGGCCAGCTTGTGGCCGCCCCGCGAGACGTAGTCGGGATCACTGTCGTCCTTGAGGACCACCAGCGCCGCACTGGTCTCCACCTGGGTGGCGGCCTTGGTCGCGGTGGTGCCGCCCACGGTCACCCGGCCCGCGGCGATCAGCTGCGCGGCGTGCTCGCGCGAGCGGGCCATGCTGCGGCGTACCAGTTCGGCGTCCAGGCGGCGGCGTGCCACTCCTGCCACGTTCGGTTCAGCTCCTGTTTTCGTACGGACCGGGGACGGGCGGTGCGTCCAGCGCCGTCAGCGCCTCGCGCAGCCCCCTGTGGACATCCTCGTACACCGCGAGGTGTCCGTCCGCCGTGAGGTCGTCGGCGTCCGCCAGCCGCGTCAGGTGCGCGTCCACGCCGTCGTGACCGGTGGGCGTGCGTACGACGCCCAGCGCCGCGGGCCCGGCCGGCCCGGCGGCGGCTTCGCCCAGGACTTCGGCAGCTTCGTCGCTCATGCCCCGACGCTACCCCGAAGCGCCCTTCGACCACGCATGGCTCTGCGGTACGGTCGTGATCACGATGGCTACGATCGAAGAGTGCCGCGAAGCACTCGACCAACTCTCCGGCAACCTGGCGCGGGCCGAAGGCGGCGTGCGCGGCGCGGCCGCGCTCGACCGCTCCCTGAGCTGCCACATCACCGACCTGGACCGGACGTTCACCGGCCGCCTGGAAGACGGCAGGATCCGGGTGGACGCCCTCGTCGCCGGCCCGCCCGCCGAGAAGGCCGAGATCCGGCTCGCGATGACCGGCGACGACCTGGTCGCCCTGGTCGCGGGCGACCTGAAGTTCGCGAAGGCCTGGGCCTCGGGCCGCGTCAGACTGGAGGCCGGCTTCCGCGACCTCCTCCGCCTGAAGAGCCTGCTCTAGGCGACCCCGAAGGCCCTTCGGTCAGCCCCGGGAAGCGGACCCGCGCCCGCTACACGGCGGCGGCCCGAGCCCCGGTACGGGACCTGCGCGCCGCCGGAATCACCAGCGGCGTCCCCGTCTCCGGGTCGGAGATCACCTGACACCGCAGCCCGAACACCTCCTCCACCAGCTCCGCGGTGACCACCGCCTCCGGCGGCCCTTCCGCGACGACCTTCCCGGCCCGCATCGCGATCAGATGTGTCGCGTACCGGGCCGCGTGGTTCAGGTCGTGCAGCACCGCGACCAGCGTCCGCCCCTGCTCCTCGTGGAGCTCTGCGCACAGGTCCAGCACGTCGATCTGGTGCTGGATGTCCAGATAGGTCGTCGGCTCGTCGAGCAGCAGCAGCGGGGTCTGCTGCGCCAGCGCCATCGCGATCCACACGCGCTGCCGCTGCCCGCCCGACAGCTCGTCCACCGCCCGGTCGGCGAGTTCCGCGACCCCGGTCGAGGCCATCGACTCCCCGACGATCCGCTCGTCCTCCGCGGACCACTGCCGCAGCAGCCCCTGGTGCGGGTACCGGCCGCGCGAGACCAGGTCGGCCACCGTGATGCCGTCCGGCGCGATCGAGGACTGCGGGAGCAGACCCAGGGTCTTGGCGACCTTCTTCGCCGGCATCGACCCGATGGCGTGCCCGTCCAGCAGCACCCGCCCGGTGGACGGCTTCAGCATCCGCGACAGGGCACGCAGCAGCGTGGACTTGCCGCAGGCGTTGGGGCCGACGATCACGGTGAAGGAGTTGTCGGGGATCTCCACCGACAGGTTCTCGGCGATGACCCGCTGGTCGTAGCCGAGGGTCACGTTCTGCGCGGTGAGCCGCTGCACTTGGTCACTCCTGAGGTTCATATACGTCCTGCCTTGCGCTCGGTGACGAGCAGCCAGAGCAGATAGACACCGCCGACGAGCCCGGTCACCACACCCACCGGCAGCTGGTCGGCACCGAAGACCCGCTGCGAGGCCCAGTCGGACACCAGCAGCAGCACCGAGCCCATGAGGGCGGCCGTCAGCAGGCTCCCCCCGGGCGAGCGCGTCAGCCGCCGGGCCAGCTGCGGAGCGGCCAGCGCGACGAAGCTGATCGGCCCCGCCGCGGCGCTCGCCGCGGTGGTGAGCACGATGGCCGCGAGCATCAGCAGCAGCCGCGTGCGCTCCACCCGCACCCCGAGGGCGTACGCGGCGTCGTCACCCATCTCCATCATCCGCAGGGCCCGGCCCTGCCCGAGGACCAACGGGAAGACCACCGCGCACAGCGCGAGCAGCGGCCACACCTGCGCCCAGTCCCGGCCCGCCAGCGAACCGGTCAGCCAGACCATCGCGCGGGTGGCCTCGACCATCTGGGCCTTCGTGATCAGGCACTGGATCACCGCGATGAGCATGGCGGAGGCGCCGATGCCGACCAGCACCAGCCGGTAGCCCTGGATCCCCCGCTTGTACGCCAGCAGGTAGACGGCGAGGCCGGCCAGCACGCCGCCGACCAGTGCGCCGACGGCCACCTCGGTGGCGTCGCCCTTGAACAGGATGATGACGACGAGCGCGCCCACCGCCGAGCCGTAGCCGAAGCCGAGCAGGTCCGGGGAGCCCAGCGGATTGCGGGAGACGGACTGGAAGACGGCCCCGGACATCCCGAGGGCCGCACCGACCAGCAGGGCGACCAGCACCCGCGGCAGCCGCAGGTCGTTGACGATGAAGTCATTGGCGGGGGTGCCGTTGCCCAGCAGGGTCTGTACGACGTCCCACGGCGCGATCGGGAAGTCCCCGGTGCCGATGAGCAGGACGGCCAGCGCGAGCGCCACGACGGCGAGCAGCGCCCCGACGGCCAGGGCGCGCCGCTCGACCCGCAGCGAGATCCCGCCGGGAAGGTTCAGCCGACGGGCTTTGGCGGTCACGGTCACAGCTGGGCCATCCTCTTGCGCCGAACGAGGTAGATGAAGACGGGGCCGCCGATGAGCGCGGTGACGATGCCGACCTGGAGCTCGGCGGGCCGGGTCACGACCCGCCCGACGACGTCGGCGCCGAGCAGCAGTACCGGCGACAGGACGGCGGAGTACGCGAGCACCCAGCGCACGTCCGGCCCGGTGAACGCCCGTACGAGGTGCGGGATCATCAGCCCGATGAAGACGATGGGCCCGCAGGCGGCGGTCGCCGCACCGCACAGCAGGGTGATGGCGACCATCGCGGCGATCCGGGTCCGCGTCAGGTTGGCGCCGAGCGCCCGCGCGGTGTCGTCGCCCATGGCCATCGCGTTCAGCGGGCGGCCCAGCAGCAGCGCGAGCACCGCGCCGGCCAGCAAGAAGGGGGCGACCTGCCGGACGGTGTCCATGTTCGCCGACGCCAGCGAACCCACCGTCCAGAAGCGCAGCTTGTCCAGCGCCTTGCTGTCCATCAGCTGTACGGCGTTGATGTAGCCGACCAGGGCCGCGCTGGCCGCGGTGCCCGCGAGCGCGAGGCGTACCGGCGTGGCGCTGCGGCTGCCGCCGAGGACGTAGACGACGACCGAGACGACGGCGGCGCCGAGGAAGGCCCACCACACGAACTCGCTCAGGGAGCTCGCGCCGAAGAAGCTGATCGCGGAGACGACGGCGGCCGCGGCCCCGGCGTTGACGCCGAGGATGCCGGGCTCGGCCAGCGGGTTGCGGGTCAGCGCCTGCATGACCGCACCGGACAGGCCGAGGCCGAGCCCGACCAACAGCCCGAGGAGCGTGCGCGGCACCCGCAGGTCCCGTACCACCACGTCGGAGGGCGTCCCCGAGTACTCGAACAGGCCGTGCCAGACCTCGTCGAGTGGCATCTGCTTGGCGCCCACGGCGATGCTCAGCACGGCGATCAGCGCCAGCACCGCCAGGGCGCCCAGCAAGCCGGCGGCGCGCACGCCGTGGCGCGGACGGACGGCGGCGACCGGCGCCGCGCTCTGTTCGGGGGGACTCTCGACCAACACGGAGGTTAGGTTAGCCTACCCTCCACCCGCATAGATCATCCGAACGTGCCCGGCCGCCGCCCGGCCGCACCCTTACAAGCCGAGCCTGGCCAGCGCCTTCTCCGCGTCGAGCGTGCAGACCCCGTCCCCGGCCGCCGTCCAGGCCGCCGCGCACAGCGCCCGCAGCCCGTCGATCGGGTCACCGCCCTCCCCGCGCAGCTCCAGCACGCCGGCGTTCAGCGCGACCGCGGTCCATCCGCCGCAGCTGAATCCGCCGTCGGCCGGCTCCACCTCGGGCTGGCCGGTCAACAGCCCCCGCAGGTCCCGGTCCACGTACGTCGGCCGGTGCCTGGGCTCGGCCCGCACCAGCTGCTTCGCGTCCGTCACCCCGGTCAGCACGAGCAGCGAGTCGACCTCTCCGTTGAAGGCGCCCTCGATGTCGGTGTCCAGCCGGTCCCCCACCACCAGCGGGCGCTCCGCCCCGGTCCGCAGCACCGTCTCCCGGTGCATCGGGGGCAACGGCTTGCCCGCCACCTGCGGTTCCGCGCCCGTCGCGATCCGTACGACCTCCACCGCGGCCCCGTTGCCCGGCGCGATCCCGCGCGCCCCCGGGATCGTCAGGTCGGTGTTGGAGGCGTACCACGGCACCCCGCGGTTGATCGCGTACGAGGCTTCCGCGAACCGCCCCCACGCCAGGTCCGGACCCCCGTAGCCCTGCACGACGGCCGCGAGCCCCTCCTCGTCGGCCGAGTCCACCGGCACCAGCCCGCGCTCGCGCAACGCGACCCGCAGCCCTTCCCCGCCGATCACCAGCACCTTCGAAGCAGGCTCCACCTGCTCCGCGATCAGCCGGGCCACCGCCTGCGCCGAGGTGATCACCTCGGCCGCCTCGGTCGGAATGCCCAGCTCGCCCAGGTGCTCCGCGACGGCGTCCGGGGTCCGCAGCGCGTTGTTCGTGACGTACGCGAGGTGCATCCCGTCGGCGCGGGCCGTGACGAGCGAGTCCACGGCGTGCGCGATGGCGTGCCCGCCCGCGTACACGACACCGTCGAGATCCAGCAGGGCGGTGTCGTACGCCTGGTGCAGACTCTGCTCACTGGCCGCGGGACTGGTCCTGGTCTGCCGGGTCATCGTGGTCGCTCCTCCTGGGCCCCTCCCAGCGGTAGCTGGGGGAGATCGATCATGTCCGATTCCGTACTCCCCCGATCATCCTGCATGGCGAGACGGGTCTTACCATGCACCAATGACCACATCTGGCACCGCGGACCACGGACTGCGCCTGATCCCGTTCCATGGCCTGCGCTATGTCCCGGAGCGTGTCGGCAGCCTCGCCGCCGTCACCTCGCCGCCGTACGACGTGGTCGTCCGCCCGGACGGAGTCGACCACCTCGAATCCGCCGACCCGCACAACATCGTCCGCCTGATCCTTCCGCAGGCCGGCACCGCCGCCGCGCGCAACGAGCAGGCGGCGCGCACCCTGCACGACTGGCTGGCCGAGGGCATCCTCAGCGCCGACCCGGAGCCCTCGCTCTACGTGTACGAGCAGCACCGGCCGGGCCTGCTCCAGCGCGGCATCATCGGCGCGCTGGCCCTGTCCACCGCCGACGCCGGCATCGTCCTGCCCCACGAGGACGTCATGCCGGACGTGGTCACCGACCGGGCCGGTCTGATGCGGGCCACCTCCGCCAATCTCGAACCCCTCCTCCTCACCTACCGCGGCGACGACCCCGGCGCGGGCGCGGCGGCCGTCGTCGAGCGGACGGCCCAGCGCGCGCCCCTCCTGTCGACGACCACCGAGGACGGCTTCCAGCACCGCCTCTGGGCCATCACGGACCCGGCCGAACTCGCGACCGTGACGGCTGATCTCAGCCATCGCCAGGCCCTCATCGCCGACGGCCACCACCGCTGGGCGACGTACCTGCGCCTCCAGGAGGAGCACGGCTCCCCCACGGAGTGGGACTTCGGCCTGGTCCTCCTCGTGGACACCGCCCGCTACCCGCTCCAGGTCCGCGCCATCCACCGGATGCTGCGCCGCCTCCCGGTGGCGGACGCGCTCGCCGCCCTGGAGGGCCGGTTCCGGGTCCGCGAGGTCGAGGGGCCGCTCCCGCTGGCTCTGGAGGTCCTCGCGGACGCCGCGGAGCGGGGCAACGCCTTCCTCCTCACCGGCGACGGCACCTTCCGCCTGGTCACCGACCCGGATCTGGCGCTCCTGGAGAGCACGGTCCGCCGCGACCGCCCCGAGGCCTGGCGCCGGCTGGACGCCACGGTCCTGCACGCCACCCTGCTCGACGCCCTGTGGCACGTCCCGGACGCCCCCGACCAGATCACGTACATCCACGACGCCGCCGCCACCGTGGAGATGGCCGAGCGCCACGGGGGCACCGCGGTCCTGCTGCATCCCGTACGGGAGGAAGTCGTACGGGACCTGGCCCGCCAGGGCGTCACGATGCCCCGCAAGTCCACGTCCTTCGGCCCGAAGCCGGCCACCGGCCTGGTGCTGCGCGGCCTGGCCTGACACGCCCCGGACATGAGGAAGGGCGGTACCCCGACCGGGGTACCGCCCTTCCTCACTTCACCACGCCTCAGGCGTTGTCGCGGCCCGCGGCGGGCTCGTCGTCGACGTCCTCGTCCTCGTCCTCGACGATGACGATCTCGTCGGCGACGTCGAGGTCGCCCTCGGACTGCTCCAGCGGCTCGTACTCCTCGTCGTCCTCGTCGTAGTACTCGGCGACGTCGGAGGCACGCTCGGCCGCGGCGACCTCGGCCGAGTCCTCGTCGTCCTCGTCGTCCACGTCGTCGGCGATGTCGGCGATGTCGACGGAGGCGTCGACGAACTCGACACCGTCGAGCTCGGCGAGGCGGTCGGAGGCGTCGGTGGCCCCGTCCTTGTCCGCTTCGAGGGTCTTGCCGAACCACTCGCGCGCCTCGTCCTCACGACCGGCCGCCAGCAGGGCGTCGGCGTAGGCGTACCGCAGGCGCGCGGTCCAGGGCTGGACGGAGCTGGAGGCCAGCTCCGGGCTCTGCAGGGTCACGATGGCGGCTTCGAGCTGCCCCTGGTCCCGCCGGGCACCGGCCGCGACCAGCCGCATCTCGACCTGGCCGGCCTTGTCCAGCTTCTGCACCTCGGGCTCGCCGGCCATCGCCAGCGCCCGCTCCGGACGGCCGAGGCCGCGCTCGCAGTCGGCCATGACGGGCCACAGCTCGACGGAGCCGGTCATGCGCTTGGCGGCACGGAACTCCGCGAGCGCCTCGCTGTACTTCTGCGTGGCGTACGCGGCGAAGCCGGCGGCCTCACGGACGGCGGCGACGCGGGAGGCCAGCCGCAGGGCGATGCGCGAGTACGCGTACGCCTGCTCGGGGTCCTCGTCGATCAGCCGCGCGACCATGACCAGGTTCTTCGAGACTTCCTCGGCCAGGCCCTTGGGCAGGCTCAGCAGCTCCTGGCGCACATCGGCGTCGATCTCGAGGCCGGTGACGTCCTCGTCGATCGGAAGCCGCTTGACCGGGTCCCGGTCGCGGTCCGCGCGGAAGTCGCGGTCGCCGCCGCGGTCATCGCGGCCACGGTAGCCACCACGGTCGCCACCGCGATCGTCACGGCCACCACGGAACCCGCCACGGTCGCCACCCCGGTCGTCGCGACGGGGGTAGGACGGACGGTCGCCACCACGGTCATCGCGACGGAAACCGCCGCCACCACCCGTGGGACGGTCGCCACGGTCGTCACGACGCGGGTAGGACGGACGATCGCCACCACGGTCGTCACGACGGAAACCGCCGCCACCACCCGTGGGACGGTCGCCACGGTCGTCACGACGCGGGTAGGACGGGCGGTCGCCGCCACGGTCGTCACGACGGAAACCGCCGCCACCACCCGTGGGACGGTCGCCACGGTCGTCACGACGCGGGTACGAGGGACGGTCCCCGCCACGGTCATCGCGGCCGCCGCGGAATCCGCCACGGTCGTCATCACGACGCGGGTACGACGGACGCTCACCACGGTCATCGCGACGCGGGTAGGACGGACGGTCCCCGCCACGGTCATCGCGGCCGCCGCGGAATCCGCCGCGGTCGTCATCACGACGCGGGTACGACGGACGCTCACCACGGTCGTCACGACGCGGGTAGGACGGGCGGTCCCCACCACGGTCGTCACGACGGAAACCGCCACCGCCACCGCCGCCGAAGGGACGGTCGCCACCGCGGTCGTCACGACGCGGGTACGAGGGACGCTCGCCGCCACGGTCGTCGCGACGGAACGCGGGACGGTCGCCACCACGGTCGTCACGACGGAAACCGCCGCCACCACCCGTGGGACGGTCGCCGCGGTCGTCACGACGCGGGGGGTACGAGGGACGCTCGCCGCCACGGTCGTCGCGACGGAACGCGGGACGGTCGCCACCACGGTCGTCACGGCCGCCACGGTCGTCGTCACGACGCGGGTAGGACGGACGGTCGCCACCACGGTCATCGCGACGGAAACCGCCGCCACCACCCGTGGGACGGTCGCCACGGTCGTCACGACGCGGGTACGACGGGCGGTCCCCACCACGGTCATCGCGACGGAAACCGCCGCCACCACCCGTGGGACGGTCGCCACGGTCGTCACGACGCGGGTACGACGGGCGGTCCCCACCACGGTCATCGCGACGGAAACCGCCGCCACCACCCGTGGGACGGTCGCCACGGTCGTCACGACGCGGGTACGACGGGCGGTCCCCACCACGGTCGTCACGACGGAAACCGCCGCCACCACCCGTGGGACGGTCGCCACGGTCGTCACGACGCGGGTACGACGGGCGGTCCCCACCACGGTCGTCACGACGGAAACCGCCGCCACCACCGGAGGGACGGTCGCCACGGTCATCGCGACGGAAGCTGCCACCGCCACCGCCGGCCGGTCGACCACCACGGTCGTCGCGACGGAACGCGGGACGGTCGCCGCCACGGTCGTCACGGCCCCCGCGGTAGCCGCCCCTGTCACCACCGTCGTTGCGCCGAGGCTCGCGCTCCGGACGATCGTCGGGAGAGTTGGACATGGGTGTGACTCCTGTCTTCGGGGTACCGCTAGTCATTCTCGCGCAACCAACCCATGGCCGCGCTTCGGCGTAAAGATGTACAAAAACAAAAAGGACCCTTGGTCCAGCGTTGAACGCTGGACCAAGGGTCCTTTGAAAGATTGTTCGGCGGTGTCCTACTCTCCCACAGGGTCCCCCCTGCAGTACCATCGGCGCTGAAAGGCTTAGCTTCCGGGTTCGGAATGTAACCGGGCGTTTCCCTAACGCTATGACCACCGAAACCCTATCGGTTTCGAGCGAACAAGCACACTTTGTAGTTATGTTCTAGCTCTAGAAACCAGCAACTGTTCGTTGCTTCAGAACTAACACAGTGGACGCGAGCAACTGAGGACAAGCCCTCGGCCTATTAGTACCAGTCAGCTTCACCCGTTACCGGGCTTCCACATCTGGCCTATCAACCCAGTCGTCTACTGGGAGCCTTACCCTCTCAAGGAGGTGGGAATACTCATCTTGAAGCAGGCTTCCCGCTTAGATGCTTTCAGCGGTTATCCCTCCCGAACGTAGCCAACCAGCCATGCCCTTGGCAGGACAACTGGCACACCAGAGGTTCGTCCGTCCCGGTCCTCTCGTACTAGGGACAGCCCTTCTCAATATTCCTACGCGCACAGCGGATAGGGACCGAACTGTCTCACGACGTTCTAAACCCAGCTCGCGTACCGCTTTAATGGGCGAACAGCCCAACCCTTGGGACCGACTCCAGCCCCAGGATGCGACGAGCCGACATCGAGGTGCCAAACCATCCCGTCGATATGGACTCTTGGGGAAGATCAGCCTGTTATCCCCGGGGTACCTTTTATCCGTTGAGCGACGGCGCTTCCACAAGCCACCGCCGGATCACTAGTCCCGACTTTCGTCCCTGCTCGACCCGTCGGTCTCACAGTCAAGCTCCCTTGTGCACTTACACTCAACACCTGATTGCCAACCAGGCTGAGGGAACCTTTGGGCGCCTCCGTTACCCTTTGGGAGGCAACCGCCCCAGTTAAACTACCCATCAGACACTGTCCCTGATCCGGATCACGGACCGAGGTTAGACATCCAGCACGACCAGAGTGGTATTTCAACGGCGACTCCACAACCACTGGCGTGGCTGCTTCAAAGTCTCCCACCTATCCTACACAAGCCGAACCGAACACCAATATCAAACTGTAGTAAAGGTCCCGGGGTCTTTCCGTCCTGCTGCGCGAAACGAGCATCTTTACTCGTAGTGCAATTTCACCGGGCCTATGGTTGAGACAGTCGAGAAGTCGTTACGCCATTCGTGCAGGTCGGAACTTACCCGACAAGGAATTTCGCTACCTTAGGATGGTTATAGTTACCACCGCCGTTTACTGGCGCTTAAGTTCTCAGCTTCGCACACCCGAAAGTGCACTAACCGGTCCCCTTAACGTTCCAGCACCGGGCAGGCGTCAGTCCGTATACATCGCCTTACGGCTTCGCACGGACCTGTGTTTTTAGTAAACAGTCGCTTCTCGCTGGTCTCTGCGGCCACCCCCAGCTCACGGAGCAAGTCCGATCACCAGTGATGGCCCCCCTTCTCCCGAAGTTACGGGGGCATTTTGCCGAGTTCCTTAACCATAGTTCACCCGAACGCCTCGGTATTCTCTACCTGACCACCTGAGTCGGTTTAGGGTACGGGCCGCCATGAAACTCGCTAGAGGCTTTTCTCGACAGCATAGGATCATCCACTTCACCACAATCGGCTCGGCATCAGGTCTCAGCCTTAATGAGGGACGGATTTGCCTACCCCTCGGCCTACACCCTTACCCCGGGACAACCACCGCCCGGGCTGGACTACCTTCCTGCGTCACCCCATCGCTTACCTACTACAAGTCTGGTTCGTCGGCTCCACCACTTTCCTTTCCCCGAAGGGTCCGGAACGGCTTCACGGACTTAGCATCGCCTGATTCGATATTGGGCGTTTCAAAGCGGGTACCGGAATATCAACCGGTTGTCCATCGACTACGCCTGTCGGCCTCGCCTTAGGTCCCGACTTACCCTGGGCAGATCAGCTTGACCCAGGAACCCTTAGTCAATCGGCGCACACGTTTCTCACGTGTGTATCGCTACTCATGCCTGCATTCTCACTCGTGAACCGTCCACAACTAGCTTCCGCTGCTGCTTCACCCGGCACACGACGCTCCCCTACCCATCACAGCGGGCGTTGGCCCTATTGCTGCAATGACACGACTTCGGCGGTACGCTTGAGCCCCGCTACATTGTCGGCGCGGAATCACTTGACCAGTGAGCTATTACGCACTCTTTCAAGGGTGGCTGCTTCTAAGCCAACCTCCTGGTTGTCTCTGCGACTCCACATCCTTTCCCACTTAGCGTACGCTTAGGGGCCTTAGTCGATGCTCTGGGCTGTTTCCCTCTCGACCATGGAGCTTATCCCCCACAGTCTCACTGCCGTGCTCTCACTTACCGGCATTCGGAGTTTGGCTAAGGTCAGTAACCCGGTAGGGCCCATCGCCTATCCAGTGCTCTACCTCCGGCAAGAAACACACGACGCTGCACCTAAATGCATTTCGGGGAGAACCAGCTATCACGGAGTTTGATTGGCCTTTCACCCCTAACCACAGGTCATCCCCCAGGTTTTCAACCCTGGTGGGTTCGGTCCTCCACGAAGTCTTACCTCCGCTTCAACCTGCCCATGGCTAGATCACTCCGCTTCGGGTCTAGAGCGTGCAACTCAATCGCCCTATTCGGACTCGCTTTCGCTACGGCTTCCCCACACGGGTTAACCTCGCTACACACCGCTAACTCGCAGGCTCATTCTTCAAAAGGCAC
>NZ_CP108191.1:1132500-2310000 GCF_045160845.1 Streptomyces sp. NBC_00122
CTTAGAGCGGGCACGTCATGTCGGAATATGACCGACGCGCCACAACGTCCTCGCTGTGTTGTTGCCTGCAAGCACTCCGAAACCGGAGCCTTACAGGGCTTTTTCAAAGGAACCTCATCCACCGAAGTGGACGGGGTATCAACTTCTGGCGTTGATTTTTGGCACGCTGTTGAGTTCTCAAGGAACGGACGCTTCCTTTGTACTCACCCTCTCGGGCTTTCCTCCGGGCTTTCGTTCTGTGTTCTTGCGTTTCCAACTCTACCAGATCATTTCCCCGCCGTTTCCGGCTTGGATTTGAATTCAGTGACCGTTGGAGGTCTTTGCCTTTCGGCGCTCCACCACATTAGCGCTTATCCCTTGCGGCTCATAATCGAGCCACCGGCGGGGAATTCGGGCATGCCGAATAGAACCCCGCCAGGGGTAGATCGCAGTGAGTGGGTTGGCCGCTCCGGGAGGCTGCTGATAGCAGTGACCCGTTCAAGCGGCTCGGACTACGTTAGGCGTCCGGTAGGGCCGAGTCAAGTTGAGCGGCGGCGTGGCGCGTGGGCGCGGTAGGGGCTCACCGTCGGGTCGTGGGTGATCCAGAACCGGTAGGGGTGAGTGGCGCCGGCGCCGCCCACTCCCGTGCGTGGGCCGCTGCTGACCTGGTCGGGCGAGGTGGGGGTGCCCGTAAGAAGGGAGAGGGGGGAATCGGGGCCCCCGCAGAGGTCGGTGCCGTCGAGGGAGCGGTCCACGTCCAGGGCGGCGGCCAGGCGGGCCGGACCCTTGGCCAGTTCTCTCGGGTATCTGGCGGAAACTCGGCGTTTGGCGGCCAGGTCGGCGCCCACCGTGACCTCGCCCGCGCGCACCAGGATCCCGCTGGCGTGGCCGGGCGGGCCGCACACCAGGTTGAGGCTGAACCACATGCCGTAGATGAAGTAGACGTAGGCGTGTCCGGGCGGTCCGAACATCGATGCGTTGCGTGCCGTACGGCCGCGGTAGGCGTGGGAGCCCGGGTCGGACTCCCCTTCGTACGCCTCCACCTCCGTGATGCGCAGTTCGATGGGGCCGTCCGGGGTACGGCGGACCAGGGTGCGGCCGAGGAGCTCCGGGGCCACGGTGAGGACCGGGCGGTCGAAGAAGGTCCGGGGCAGGGGCGTACGGTCGGGGCGCGCGCTCATCCGGTCGAGCGTAGTGGAACGCGTGCACCTGCAACCGGGGCCTAAGGTTCCGCGTCTGAGAGCGTGTTTTCGCAAGCGGTAGTAGCGGCGTAGTCGCCAGATCGTTCAAGGGGAGTTTGAGCATGGGGTTCAAGAAGCTGTTCGCGAGCCTGGGTGCCGGTGGTGCTTCGGTGGACACGATCATCACCGAGCCGAACGTCGTGCCGGGCGGGATCGTCCAGGGCGAGGTCCGGATCCAGGGCGGTTCCGTGGAGCAGCAGATCGAGGGGCTGTCCGTCGGGCTGCAGGCGCGGGTGGAGGTGGAGGGCGGTGACCAGGAGTACAAGCAGGACGTCGTCTTCACCAAGCAGCGCCTCGGCGGTGCCTTCAAGGTGCAGGCCGGCGCGGTGCACGTGGTGCCCTTCGGGCTGGAGATCCCCTGGGAGACGCCGATCACCCACTTCGGGGGTCAGCACCTGCGCGGGATGAACATCGGGGTCAGCACCGAGCTGGAGATCGCGCGGGCGATCGACGCGGGTGACCTCGACCCGATCAACGTGCACCCGGTGCCGGCGCAGCAGGCGATCCTCGACGCGTTCCGGCAGCTGGGCTTCTCGTTCCGCAGTGCGGACATGGAGCGCGGGCACATCCGCGGGACGCGGCAGACGCTGCCCTTCTACCAGGAGATCGAGTTCCTGCCGCCGTCGCAGTACCGCGGGCTGAACCAGGTCGAGCTGACCTTCGTCTCGGACGGCCGGGAGATGGACGTCGTCCTGGAGATGGACAAGAAGCCGGGGCTCTTCAGCGAGGGCAGCGACACCTACCGCTGCTTCCAGGTGGGCCTGCAGTCGTACCAGGGCACCGACTGGGCGGCGTACCTGAACCAGTGGATCGCGTCCGTCGGTTCCCAGCGCAACTGGTTCTAGGCTCCTAGGCTCGGACCGGTACGCGTATCCGATTCCGAGCAGGAGGGTCAGCAGTGACCGAGCAGAGCAGGGCTCCTCTTCCGCACGACTTCCACCCCGAGGTGCACGAGTTCACCGTGACCAGTACGGATCTGGCGCCCGGTGCGGATCTGGGCGACGCCCAGGTCAAGTCGGGCGGGGACGTCTCGCCGCAGCTGCGGTGGGAGGGGTTCCCGAAGGGGACGAAGAGCTTCGCCGTGACGTGCTTCGACCCGGACGCGCCCACGGGCAGCGGGTTCTGGCACTGGGTGCTCTTCGATCTGCCGGCCTCGGTCACCGAGCTGCCGGCCGGGGCGGGCAGCGGGAAGTTCGAGGGGCTGCCCGCCGGGGCCGTGCACGTGCGGAACGACTACGGCACCAAGGACTTCGGCGGGGCGGCGCCGCCGGCCGGGGAGCGCCACCGGTACGTCTTCACCGTGTACGCGGTCGATCAGGAGAAGCTCGGCCCCGGCGAGGACGTCTCCCCCGCCGCGGTCGGCTTCAACCTGCGGTTCCACACGCTCGGGCGGGCCCAGCTGATCGGCGAGTACGAAGCCCCCGCGCGCTGATCTTTTCTCCCGGTGTTTGCCCGGTCCTGGTCTAAAGGCGGCCAGGACCGGGCATTTTTATTGCGTTGTCCCGCGTGGCGCGCGCGGCCAGAGTGGTCGCGGGCCCTACCGCAAGGGTGGTCGCGGGCCTGCACACGGGAGGTGGGCGAGATGCGGGACACGCTGGTACTGAATGCGAGCTTCGAGCCGCTGTCGACGGTGACGCTGAACCGGGCTGTGGTCCTGGTGCTCCAGGACAAGGCCGTGGTCGAACAGTCGCATCCCGAGTTGCGCGTGCGCGCGGCCACCATGGAGCTTCCGATGCCGCGGGTGATCAGGCTCTGCAGGTATGTCCGGGTGCCCTTCCGAAGACATGCTCCCTGGTCGCGGAGGGGGGTGTTGGTCCGGGACCAACACCGGTGCGCCTACTGCGGGAAGCGCGCGACGACCGTGGACCACGTGCTGCCCAGGGCCCAGGGGGGCGGGGACACCTGGCTGAACACGGTGGCCTCCTGCGCCGAGGACAACCACCGCAAAGCGGCCCGGACTCCGGAGGAGGCGGGGATGCCGCTCCTCCGGAAGCCCTTCGTGCCGTCTCCTGCGGACGCCATGCTGCTCGCCCTCGGGGTGGCCGGGCAGGATGCGCTGCCGGAGTGGCTGGAGCGCTCCGCCTAGGCGTGTGCCCCGGCTGTCCCCGGCTACCGCGTAGCCGGGGACGTTGGGCGACGTAACTCTGCTACGTCGTTCAGCGGACCAGCAGCTGGACGATGGCGATGACGCCGACCGTGACGATGACCGCGCGCAGGGCGGTCGGCGGGAGGCGTCGGCCGACCTTGGCGCCGATCTGGCCGCCTATCGTGGAGCCGACGGCGATGAGGGCGACGGCCGTCCAGTCGAATTCTGCGACGAAGAGGAAGACGACGGCCGCGATGCCGTTCACCAGGGCGGCGATGACGTTCTTCACGGCGTTGATCCGTTGCATGTCCTCGCGGAGCAACAGGCCCATCAGGCCGAGGTAGAGCACGCCCTGGGCGGCCCCGAAGTAGCCTCCGTACGCGCTGGCCAGCAGCATCCCGGACAACAGCACGGGTCCGCCGTCGGGGTGGCCGGTGTCGCCTCCCGCGGCCTCCTGGCGCCGGCGCAGGGCGGCGGCGAGCCGGGGCTGGAGGACGACGAGCACGAGGGCGAGTCCGATGAGGACGGGCACGATCGTGTCGAAGGAATCGGACGGCAGGGTGAGGAGCAGGACGGCGCCCGCGAGTCCGCCGACGAGGGACACGGCGCCGAGCCGCACGATGCGGGCGCGCTGGCCCTGGAGCTCCTTGCGGTAGCCGATGGCGCCGCTGATCGAACCGGGCACCAGGCCGAGGGTGTTGGACACGTTGGCGGTGACCGGCGGCAGGCCGGTGGCGAGCAGCACCGGGAAGGTGATCAGGGTGCCGGAGCCGACGATGGTGTTGATGGTGCCCGCGCCGATGCCGGCGGCGAAGACCGCGAGTGATTCCCAGATGGACATGGACTGTGCCATCCCCTTTGCATGAGTGAGTCGCCTCCCCGCCATGAAGGTCGAGGGGCCACTCCGATCATGCAGGAGGGGGTGGCGGGTCAGTCGATGGGGGGCTGTTCGCGGCGGTCCGCGGCGTCCTTGTCGCGGGCTGCGGGGATGCCGCCGCCGTCCTTGCCGGAGTTCTGCGGGTTGAAGCCCGAACCGCCGCCCATGGGGCCGAAGTTGCCCATGGCTCCGGAGAGGCCCTTGAGGGCGTCGCCGATCTCGCTCGGCACGATCCAGAGCTTGTTGGCGTCGCCTTCGGCGATCTTCGGGAGCATCTGGAGGTACTGGTAGGCGAGGAGCTTCTGGTCGGCGTCTCCCGCGTGGATGGACTCGAAGACCGTACGGATGGCCTGGGCCTCGCCCTCGGCGCGCAGGGCGGCCGCCTTGGCCTCACCTTCGGCGCGGAGGATGGAGGACTGCTTCTCGCCCTCGGCGCGCAGGATCTCGGACTGGCGGACGCCTTCGGCCTGGAGGATCGAGGCGCGCTTGTCGCGGTCGGCGCGCATCTGCTTCTCCATCGAGTCCTGGATGGAGGTCGGCGGCTCGATGGCCTTGAGCTCGACGCGGTTGACGCGGATGCCCCACTTGCCGGTGGCCTCGTCGAGGACGCCGCGCAGGGCCGCGTTGATCTCCTCGCGGGAGGTCAGGGTCCGCTCCAGGTCCATGCCGCCGATGATGTTGCGCAGCGTGGTGACGGTGAGCTGCTCGATGGCCTGGATGTAGCTGGCGACTTCGTACGTCGCGGCGCGGGCGTCGGTCACCTGGTAGTAGATGACCGTGTCGATGTTGACGACCAGGTTGTCCTGGGTGATGACCGGCTGCGGCGGGAACGGCACGACCTGTTCGCGCAGGTCGATGCGGTTGCGGATGGAGTCGATGAACGGGACGACGATGTTGAGGCCCGCGTTGAGCGTGCGCGTGTAGCGGCCGAAGCGCTCGACGATGGCGGCGCTGGCCTGTGGGATCACCTGGATCGTCTTGACCAGTGCGATGAAGACCAAAGCCACCAGAATGATCAGGACGATGATGATCTCTGACATGCGGTTCCCCGTGCCCTTCCGGCTGTCTGTGCTGCCCCGTTGAACGGAGTCTCGCAGACCCGCGGGCTGCGAGCAGGCTGCTTGTCACATGACGACGGCGGTCGCCCCGTCGATCTCCACGACGTCCACGGACTGGCCGGGCTCGAAACTGCTGTCCGCGTCGAGGGTGCGCGCGGACCAGATCTCGCCGGCGAGCTTGATGCGGCCGTCGGTGCCGTCGACGCGTTCGAGGACGACGGCGCTGCGGCCCTTCAACGCGTCGATGCCGCTGCGGTGTTGGGGCCGCTGGTCGCGGTGCCGGTTGGCGATCGGCCGGATGACGGCGATCAGCGCGACCGACACGGTCACGAAGACCAGGACCTGGGCCACCACTCCCCCGCCGACGGCCGCCGTGACGGCGGCCGCCACCGCTCCGACGGCGAACATGCCGAACTCCGGCATCGCCGTCAGGACGAGGGGGATGCCCAGTCCGACCGCCCCTATGAGCCACCACACCCATGCGTCGATGTCGTCCACATGGTCATGGTAGGTCCGGTGGGCGCGGTCGGGACAGGGTGCGGGGGCTCGTTACTGGCCGAGGGGCAGACCCTGCGCGGTCCAGCGGTCGTTCCCGTTGCGCTCGACGACCAGCGGGAGGCCGAAGCAGAGCGACAGGTTGCGGGAGGTCAGTTCGAGGTCGATCGGGCCCGCGGTGACCACCTTGCCCTGACGGATCATCAGGACGTGGGTGAAGCCGGGGGCGATCTCCTCGACGTGGTGCGTGACCATGACCATGGAGGGCGCGAGCGGGTCGCGGGCGAGGCGGCCGAGGCGCCGTACGAGGTCCTCGCGGCCGCCCAGGTCCAGGCCCGCGGCGGGCTCGTCGAGGAGCAGCAGCTCGGGGTCGGTCATCAGGGCGCGGGCGATCAGCGTGCGCTTGCGCTCGCCCTCGGAGAGGGTGCCGAACTTCCGGTCGAGGTACTCGGTCATGCCGAGGCGGTCGAGGAAGGCGCGGGCGCGCTGCTCGTCGACCTCCTCGTACTCCTCCTGCCAGGTCGCCGTCATGCCGTAGGCGGCGGTGAGGACGGTCTGCAGGACGGTCTGCCGCTTGGGCAGCTTGTCGGCCATCGCGATACCGGCGATGCCGATGCGGGGGCGCAGCTCGAAGACGTCCACCTTGCCGAGGGTGCTGCCGAGGATGGTGGCGGCGCCCTTGGTCGGGAAGAGGTAGCTGGAGGCGAGGTTCAGCAGCGTGGTCTTGCCGGCACCGTTGGGGCCGAGGATCACCCAGCGCTCCCCCTCCTTCACCGACCAGGAGACCTGGTCCACCAGAGCCCGGCCCTCGCGGACCACGGATACGTCCACCAGCTCCAGAACATCGCTCATGAGCGTGTTGTCACCCCTTGCAGTCACGGTTCTCTGTGCGCCGGCAGGCGCAGCCCCAGGGGAAAACCTACGCCACTCACGGACGGGTCCGGGGCCGGGGCCGGGCCATGCGGCGGGTCCGTAGAGTTGAGGGATGCTTTTCGAACCACGTTCAGGGCGGTTGGCCGCCTGGGGGAACGCGTTGCTGGCCGGTCTGGTCTCGCCCGACGAGGCCGTGTCGTCGATCGTGGGCGGGGACGCCGTGCACCGGGTGGCGGGGCTGCCCGGGGAATCGGGTCCGGTGGGTCTCACGCTGGCGCTGGGGCGGATGCGGGCGCTGGGGGCGACCGGGCTGCGGGTCGCGCTGCCTGCGCCGGGGCATCCGCTGGGACTGAGCGGGCCGCCGGAGTTCAACGCGCGGGCATTGGAAGCCGAGGAGGCGGTCGTCGCGGTGGGTGCGGCGCTGGGGCTCGTGCCGGAGGTGTCCGAGGCCGGGCCCGAGGGGGACGTGCACGTGTCGGTGACCTGGCACTGCCTGCCGGTACGGGAGGCCCCGCCGGCGGACGTGCCGTCGCTGGGCGAGGCGGAGCGGGAGCTCGCGGAGGCGCTGCGCGAGGCGACCGTGGTGCTGACGCGGCTGGACGTGGCGGCGTCGGGGCCGGTGGCGGACGCGGCGCTGTCGGCGTACCGGGCGCGGGCGGAGGCGGGACGGGAGGTCCTGGCCCCGGGCTATCCGCCGCGGGCGGTGCGGGTGCTGGCGCTGGCGCAGCGCGTGGACCTGATGGTTTCGCTGGCGTACGAGAACGGGCACGGGGGTGCGGTGGCCGCCTCGGAGATGGCGGCGCGGGCCGAGGCCTTGCGGCCGGTGGAGCGGGTGACCCGGCGGGCCCTCGTCGCGGCGTACAACGCGGCCGTCGAGGAGCGTGAGCGGGGCCGCTAGGGCCTGTCGTCACAGGGCCTGTCGTCGCCGCGCGGGGACGGCGGCGGCCCCGCTTCCCGGGGAGAAGGTGGAAGCGGGGCCGCGGTCAGGCGGGGGTCAGGCGTTCACACCCGTGTTGCCGAAGGCCGGGTTGAGCAGGCCGATCACGGTGACCGTGTTGCCCACCACGTTCACGGGGACGTGCACCGGGGCCTGGATCAGGTTCCCGGAGGCCACGCCGGGCGAGTTCAGGGCCTCGCCCTCCGCGGACGCACCGCCGTGCGCCGAGGAGACACCGGCGCCGGCGGCGAGGAGGCCGCCCGCGATCATGGTGACGGCTGCGGCCTTCTTGAAGTTCTTCACGTTCTCGTCCTCCAGTACGTCTGCCGCGACCAGCCGTCGCGACACGCCATGGAGAACGGTCACCCGGCGGTCCGGATACGCCATGTGGGCTACATACACCCGACCGTATGAATCTCAGTCCGGAATGAGACGGTCCGGTTCACCCCGTTCACTCGGCGAGCCCGTGCCTGACCGCCCACAACGCGGCCTGCGTCCGGTCGGACAGGTCCAGCTTCATCAGGATGTTCGAGACGTGGGTCTTGACCGTCTTCTCGGAGAGGACGAGCGCGCGGGCGATCTCGCGGTTGGAGCGGCCGTCCGCGATGAGGCCCAGCACCTCGCGCTCCCGATCGGTCAGTGAGCCCGGCCGGCCGGCCGAAGGGCTCTGCTCCTCCTGGGAGAGCAGGGTCACCGCCACCTCGGGCTGGAGGAGGACGTGGCCGGCGTGGACGGAGCGGATGGCTCCGGCCAGGGCGTCGGGATCGATGTCCTTGTAGACGTATCCCGCGGCGCCGGCCCGCAGGGCGGGGATCACGGTCCGCTGCTCCGTGAAGCTGGTGACGATCAGCACCCGGGCCGGGTTCGCCAGCTCGCGGAGCCTGCGCAGCGCCTCGATGCCGTCGGTGCCCGGCATCTTGACGTCCATGAGGATCACGTCGGGCCGCAGCTCCTCGGCGCGGGCGACGCCCTCCTCGCCGTCGGAGGCCTCTCCGACCACCTCGATGTCGTCCTGGACCTCCAGGAAGGTGCGCAGGCCCCGGCGGACCACCTGGTGGTCGTCGACCAGCACCACTCGGATCCGGCTGGGGGTGTCAGCCACCGGGGACCTCCATCTCGATCGTGGTGCCCTTGCCGGGCTCCGAGTGCACGGTGAGCCGGCCCCCGACACCGCTCGCGCGGTCCCGCATGGAGACCAGGCCCAGGTGGCGGCCGGCGCTGCGGACGGCCTGGGGGTCGAAGCCCTTGCCCGAGTCGACGACCTTGAGGACCGCTCCCCCGGCGGGGCCCTTCGCCAGTGTGACCTCGACCCGGTCCGCCCCCGAGTGGCGCAGGGCGTTGTGGAGCGCCTCCTGGGCGACCCGCAGGAGCGCCTCCTCCTGGGTCGCGGGGAGGGCCCGTACGCCGTCACAGGTGAAGGTGACGTGCGCGGTGTGGGCGCGGTCGAGTACGTGGACCTGGGTGCGCAGGGTCGCGATCAGGCCGTCCTCGTCCAGGGCGGCCGGGCGCAGCTCGGTCACGGCGGCGCGCAGCTCGTCGGCGGCCTCCGCGGCCAGTACGGCGACCTGCTGGAGCTCGTCCTTGGCCCGGTCCGGATCCCGGTCCACGAGGGCGGCGGCGGCCTGGGCGGTGAGGCGCAGCGAGAAGAGCTTCTGGCTGACGGCGTCGTGCAGCTCGTGGGCGAGCCGGGAGCGTTCTTCGGCGATGGTGAGCTCGCGGCTGCGCTCGTAGAGCCGGGCGTTGGTGAGGGCGATCGCGGCGTGCTGGGCGAGGAGGGAGAGGAGCTCCTCGTCCTCGTCGGTGAAGCCGTGCCTGCCGCCCGGGGCGCTCTTCTTGTTGGCGAGGAACAGGGCGCCGAGGATCTCCTCGCCGTCCCGGACGGGCAGGCCCAGGAAGTCGGACATCTCGGGGTGGGCCGCGGGCCAGCCCTCGAAGCGCGGGTCCTTGCGTACGTCGGCCAGCCGCTCGGGGCCGTCCTTGTGGAGCATCGCGGCGAGGATGCCGTGCTGGCGCGGCAGCGGGCCGATGCGGCGCCACTGCTCGGCGCTGATGCCGTCCACGACGAACTGGGCGAAGCCGCCGTGGTCGTCCGGGACGCCCAGGGCCGCGTACTCGGCGTCCAGGAGCTCGCGGGCGGAGACGACGATCGTGCGCAGGACGTCGCGGACCTCCAGGCGGCGGCTCATGGCGAGCAGCGCGGTGCTGACGGCGGCCAGGCCGCTGCGGGGGCCGCCGTACACGGGACTACCGGTCATGGCCTCACCGTACCGGCGGGCGTGACCTGCGGGATCGGGCGGTGGACGTAGGTCCAAGGGACGTGTGCGGGTGGGGCCCGCGACCGACGCGGCGGCGGGTGCGGGCTTCCTACGTTGGGGGCATCTGCTGATCGGGACGGAAGGCGAGGGGTGCGGTCATGTCGGTGGCGATCGTGACGGGGGCGTCGAGGGGACTGGGCCGGGCGCTGGCCGGGGAGCTGGCGGCACGGGGCTGGGACCTGGTGCTGAGTGGGCGGGGCGCGGCGGCGCTGGAGGAGGCGGCGGCCGGGCTGGAGCGGGCGGGAGGGGAGACGGGCGGGAGGGCGGGGAGGGTCGTGGCGGTGGCGGGGGACGTGTCCTCGGGGGAGCACCGGGCGGCGCTGCTGGCGTCGGCGCGGGAGCTGGGCGGGCTGGACCTGCTGGTGAACAACGCGGGGGTGCTGGGGGCGGAGCCGCTGGTGCCGCTGGCGGTCCATCCGCTGGACGGGCTGCGCGAGGCCTTCGAGGTGAATGTGGTCGGGCCGCTGGGGCTCCTCCAGGAGGGGCTGGCGCTGCTGCGGGCCTCGGCGGCCGGGGCGGTGCTGAACATCAGCTCGGACGCCGCGGTGGTTCCGTACGCCACGTGGGGTGCGTACGGGGCCACCAAGGCGGCCGGGGACCTGCTGTCGGCGGTGCTGGCGGTGGAGGAGCCGGGGCTGCGGGTGTGGTGGGCGGACCCGGGTTCGATGCGGACGCGGATGATGGCGGCGGCCGAGCCCGGGGAGGACCTGGCGGGGCTGCCGGCGCCCGAGGAGGTGGCGCCGGTGCTGCTGCGGCTGGTGGCGGACGGGCTGCCGAGCGGGCGGTACACGGCCGAGGGGCTGGCGGCGGGGGCGGGGCGGTGAGCGGAGCGGCGAGTGGGGCCGTGAGCAGAGCCACGAGCGGGCGCCCGGCACCACGAGGGACGAGTCCCCGCACAAGGACGAGTCCCTATATAAGGGACATTCCGCCGGACCTTCTGGCCCGGGTGCCGGCCGAGCAGCGCGGGCCGGGTCTGGGCCGGGACGCGGTGCGGCTGCTGGTCTCACGGGGCAGTACGGAGGTGTCGCTGCACGCCTTCCGGGAACTGCCGGAGCTGCTGCGCGCCGGGGACGTGCTGGTGGTCAACACCTCGGCCACGCTCGCGGCCGCCGTGGACGCCCGGCTGGGCGGCGAGGCGGTGGTGGTGCACTTCTCGACCCGGGGCGACCGGGGGTACCCCCGGACGGAGTCCGGGGGAGGACGGTGGTCCGTGGAGCTGCGGACCCCGGCCGGCGGGGGCACGACCGGGCCGCGCGCCGGGGGCCCGGCCGGGTCGGTGGCGCAGCTGCCGGGCGGGCACCGCCTCGTACTGGAGGAGCCCCTCGCGGCGGGGGCGGACCGGCTGTGGTGGGCGCGGCCCTCGACGGACGACGTTCCCGGCCTGCTGCGGGCGTACGGGCGGCCGATCCGGTACGCCTACACGGAACGGGACCAGCCGCTGTCGGCGTACCAGACGGTGTTCGCCGTGCCGCAGGCCGACGGGGCGGGGTCGGCGGAGATGCCGAGCGCCGGCCGGCCCTTCACCGCGGAGCTGGTGGCGCGGCTGGTGAGCCGGGGGGTGCAGTTCGCGCCGCTGACCCTGCACACGGGCGTGGCCTCGCAGGAGGCTCACGAGCCGCCGTACCCGGAGCGGTACGAGGTGCCGGCGGCCACGGCGTGGCTGGTGAACGCCGCCCGGGCGACGGGCGGGCGGGTGATCGCGGTGGGGACCACGGCGGTACGGGCCCTGGAGTCCGCCGCGGACCCGCGGGGGGTGGTGCGCCCGGCCGCCGGCTGGACGGACCTGGTGGTGACGCCGGAGCGCGGGGTGCGGGTGGTGGAGGGGCTGCTGACCGGGCTGCACGAGCCGGAGGCGTCCCATCTGCTGATGCTGGAGGCGGTCGCGGGGCGTGCGGCCGTACAGCTCGGGTACGCGGAGGCGGTGGCCCGTCTCTGCCTCTGGCACGAGTTCGGGGACGTCCACCTCCTCCTCAGGGATGACAGCCGTCACTGAATGCATTGCTGGAGCAACGCGTGGTGAGAACGACGTAAGGGCGATGTGAGCCCCGGCATAGGACCCACATCACTTACGAAGCTCCCTAGTGGAAAAGTGCAGGTCCCGTCAGGGCGGACGGGCGTAGCGCCGGGGCCGGAAATCGGGCCTCGGCGCCCGCCCCTGATCCACTAAGCGGGATCGTACGTCACACCTTTGCCACAGGATTTTGCCGCCGCTAAGAATTGCTCCCGTCGCACAGCACCGCGGATCCCCGGATCCACAAAGCGCCTTCCTGCGACTCCCGCTATTCGAAGAGGTTGCCCCGCCATGTCTGCTTCCCGCACCCCCGGTCACAGTCGTCTGACGAAGGCACACAAGCTGTCCATCGCCGGTGCCGCCACGCTGAGCGCCGCCGCCGTCGCCTTCTCCCTCGTCCCGGCCGGTGCCGCGGAGGCCGAGACCATCTCCGCCGCCCCCGTCGCCTGGTCCCAGGCCGTGAACGGCGCGCAGACGAAGGCGCTGTACGGCCACCTCTCCACGCAGCACGTCATCGCCGACGCGAACGCCAAGGCCGTCGCCGCCAAGGCCAAGGCCAAGGCCGACGCCGACGCCAAGGCCAAGGCCGCCGCCAAGGCCAAGGCCGAGGCCGCCGCGAAGAAGGACCGCGCGCAGAAGGCGACCGCGAGCCGCTCCGCCGCCCGCACCCCCGTCTTCGCGAACAACCTGGACGGCTGGATCAAGGAAGCCCTCTTCATCATGAAGAAGGAGGGCATTCCGGGCACCTACGCCGGAATCCACAAGAACATCATGCGCGAGTCCAGCGGCAACCCGATGGCGATCAACAACTGGGACATCAACGCCCAGAACGGCATCCCCAGCAAGGGTCTGCTCCAGGTCATCTACCCGACCTTCAAGACGTACCACGTCAAGGGCACCAAGTTCGACCAGTACGACCCGGTCGCCAACATCGTCGCCGCCTGCAACTACGCGGCCGACCGCTACGGCTCGATGGACAACGTCAACAGCGCCTACTAGGACGCCGACGGCATCAAAGCCCCCCAGCGCCTCAGGGCGGCCCCCGGAACACCGGGTGCCGCCCTGAGGCGTTTCGCGCGTACGCGGACTACTTGCCGGCGCGCATGACCTCCGGCTCGTGACGGCGCAGCAGGCGCTGCACCGCGAAGCCGCAGGCGATGCCGAGGAGCAGCAGGATGATGATGTCCACGCTCCACTGGCCGACCGTGTGCTCCCACAGCGGGTCGGTGTTGGTCGGGTTCTGCTGGTCCCACGGCGGCATGAGCACGCCGAGGTTCAGCGTGGTGCCGGCGGCGGCGACGGCCCAGCGGGACGGCATCAGCCAGGCGAACTGCTCCAGGCCCGGGGAGTCGTACACCTGGAAGAGGATGCCGGTGAAGACGACCTGGATGATCGCGAACATGACCAGCAGCGGCATCGTCTTCTCGGCGGTCTTCACCAGCGAGGAGATCACCAGGCCGAACATCATCGAAGTGAAGCCGAGCGCGGTGACCGAGAGGCAGAGCTCGACGGCCGGGGGCATGAGCAGGCCCTCGGTGGGCAGGTCGCGCGGGGTGAAGCCGATGGCGCAGATGACCACGCCCTGGACGGCCGTGATGAAGCCGAGGACGATCACCTTCGACATGAGGTACGCCGACCGGGACAGACCGGTGGCGCGCTCGCGCTCGTAGATGACCCGTTCCTTGATCAGCTCACGGACCGAGTTCGCGGCGCCCGAGAAGCACATGCCGACACAGAGGATCAGCATGATCGTGCCGGCGTCGCCGTTGAACCGGGACGGCGGCTTCGGCGGCGCGAGGCCGAAGGTCGCCGGGATGACCGTCGAGACCACGCCGAGGACCGCGGGCAGGATCAGCATCAGGGCCATGAAGCCCTTGTCGGACGCGATCACCGAGACGTAGCGGCGGATCAGGGTCCACAGCTGGTCGCCCCAGCCCTGTGCCTTCGGCGGCATCATCTGCTGCGGCGGCATCGCGACGGCCTGCGGCGCGACCGCGTCGAGGTCGGCGGCGTACAGCTGGTAGTGCTGCGAGCCCTTCCAGCGGCCGGCCCAGTCGTAGTCGCGGTAGTTCTCGAACGCCGAGAAGACGTCCGCCCACGTGGTGTAGCCGAAGAAGTTCAGCGCCTCGTCCGGCGGGCCGAAGTACGCGACCGAGCCGCCCGGAGCCATGACCAGCAGCTTGTCGCAGAGCGACAGCTCGGCGACGGAGTGGGTGACGACGAGGACCGTGCGGCCGTCGTCGGCGAGGCCGCGCAGCAGCTGCATGACGTCGCGGTCCATGCCCGGGTCGAGGCCGGAAGTCGGCTCGTCCAGGAAGATCAGCGAGGGCTTGGTGAGCAGCTCCAGGGCCACGGACACGCGCTTGCGCTGACCACCGGAGAGCGCGGTGATCTTCTTGTCCTTGTGGATGTCGAGCTTGAGCTCGCGCAGGACCTCGTCGATGCGGGCTTCGCGCTCGGACGCGGCGGTGTCGCCGGGGAAGCGGAGCTTGGCCGCGTACTTGAGGGCCGTGCTGACCCTCAGCTCCTTGTGCAGGATGTCGTCCTGCGGGACCAGGCCGATGCGCTGGCGGAGCTCCGCGAACTGCTTGTACAGGTTGCGGTTGTCGTAGAGGACGTCGCCCTCGTTGGCGGGCCGGTAGCCGGTCAGCGCCTTGAGCAGCGTCGACTTTCCGGAACCGGACGGGCCGATGACGCCGATGAGCGACTTCTCCGGCACGCCGAAGGTGACGTCCTTGAGGATCTGCTTGCCGCCGTCGACCGTGACCGTGAGGTGGCGGGCCGAGAAGGAGACCTCGCCGGTGTCGACGAACTCCTCGAGGCGGTCGCCGACGATCCGGAACGTCGAGTGGCCGACGCCGACGATGTCGTTCGGACCGAGCAGCGCGGTACCGGACTTGGCCAGCGGCTGGCCGTTGACGTAGGTGCCGTTGTGGCTGCCGAGGTCGTGGATCTCGAACCGGCCGCCGGGCATCGAGCGGAACTCGGCGTGGTGGCGCGAGACCTGGAGGTCGGAGACCACCAGTTCGTTCTCCAGCGCACGGCCGATCCGCATGACGTGACCCAGCGACAGCTGGTGGAACGTCGTCGGGCTGCGGTCGCCCCCTTGGTGCGCGGCACCCTGCGCCGGGCGGGCCGCGGCGGGGCCGCCGCCCTGCTGGTGCGGGAAGTGCGGCGCCTGCTGCGCCTGCTGCGCGTGCTGCTGCTGTTCCCAGGCCTGCTGCTGAGGCTGCTGCTGAGGCTGCTGCTGCGGCGCCTGGTACGCGGGCGCCTGCGGCTGGGCGTACGCCTGGGCCTGCTGGGCCTGCTGGGCCACGGCCGGCTGGGGCGCCGCGGCACCGACAGGATTCAGCCGCGGGCCGTCGGTGGCGTTGCCCAGGTGGACCGGCGTGCCGGGCACGAGTTCGGCCTGCTGCACCCGGGCCCCGTGCACGTAGGTGCCGTTGGTGCTGCCGTGGTCCTCGATTCCCCAACCACGGCCGTTCCAGCTGATGGTGGCGTGACGCCAGGACACCCGGGCGTCATCGATCACCACGTCTCCCTGGGGGTCGCGCCCCAGCGAGTACGACCTGGACGGATCGAGCGTCCAGGTCCTTCCATTCAATTCCAGTACGAGTTCCGGCACTCCAGCCCCACTTAAGTCCCCCGAGAATCCCCCATGACGTCAGGGAGTCTAGGGATGGCGAACATCCGGGGGAACTATTTCAGGCCCACGGCCACATGTGGGAATCCGGGCCTTGCCAGGGCGTCTACGACTGCCCGTTGACGAGGGCGAAAGTCACCCGGAGAGTGAGATACGGGACTTCTCGACCGAGCTTCTCGACCGGGCGTCCCACCCGGACCGCTCCGCTCGGCTCGCATCGGGGGACCGCTCATGCGCCGCATCCGTCGGGGAGACGTCCTGCTGTCCGCCGTCGCCGCCGTGGGCTGGTCGCTGGTGGTGATGATGGTGGTCGCGGCGCTCGGGCTCCACCTGCTGGGCGCCGACGGTACGGGAGGCTCGCTCGGAGCGATGACCGCGGCCGTGGTCGTCCTGGCCGTGGGCGGCACCGTGACCCCTTCCTGCGATCTGCCGGTCCTCGGGGTGGCGGGGGCGGGCGCCGAGGCCTCACTGGACGTCGTGCCGTTGGGTGTGGGGCTGGCCGGGGCCCTCGTCCTGGCGCGGCTGTTCCTGCGGTCGGTACGGGTCGGGGCCGCCGCCGAGACGGCCGCCCGGGTGGTGGTGGTCGCGGCGCTGCTCGTCACCGTGGCGGGCGCGCTGGCCTGGGTCGGGCACGATGTCGTCACCCTCGACGGGGCCGTGCTGCCGAGGACCCCGGCGAAAGTGGAGATCCCCGGGATCGGGGACATCGGCGGGCTGCTCCCGGACCGCGTCGGGGACCTGATCGGGCCACGGGCCCGGGTGGGGTTCTCGGTGGAGCCGGGGCCGACGCTGCTGGGCGCGGGGGTGTGGGCGGTGGCGGTACCGGCACTGGCCCTGCTGATCTCGCGGCGCGGGCCCGCCCCGCTCGCGCGGCTGCGGCCGGCCGTCTCGGCGGTGGTGACGATGCTGCTGGTGGCGGTGGCGGCCGGACTGGCTGCGGCGGTGTGGGCGGCGCTGGGCGACGAGCACCCCGGACGGGTGCTGGGGGCGGCGCTGCTGGGCGCGCCGAACGGGAGCTGGGCGGGGGTCCTTCTCGGGCTCTTCGTCCCACTGAGCGGCCGGGCCTCGGGGGCGTCGGCCCGGGTGCTGCCGGATCCGCTGGACGAGCTGCTGACGGGCTCCGCGCGGGAGCCGGTGACGGTGGCGCGCCTGGCGGAGTACGACGGGCGGGTCTGGCTGCTGGTCGCGGGGGCGGCGCTGCTGCTGCTCTGCGCGGGGGTGCTGGCCGCCGTACGGACTCCGGGGCGCGGGATCGCGGGGTGCGCGGCGCGGCTGTCGGCCGTGACCGGGGTGGCTCTGGCGGGGCTGGTGTGGCTGACCGGGTTCTCGGCGGATGCATCGCTGGCGGTACTGGGGGTGGACGCGGTGGACGCCGGGGTGGAGCTGCGGGGGTCGGTCCCGCTCGCCCTGGCGCTGGGCGCGGCCTGGGGCGCGGCGGCGGGCGCGGCGGGCGCCCTGCTGACCCGGCGCCGCCGGAGCCGCCTGCCGGAGGCGGGGCCGGGCTCCGGCGCGGCCGCAGCCGGCGTCCCGGCGTGGCCCGACCCCGGCGCGCCGACGGCCGCGTACGGCCGGGGGCCGGCGCCGGGCCGGGTGCAGCCGTACCCGGATCCGGATGTCTCCTGGGACGTGACGGTCACCGGCATCCCGCCGCGGCCGCCGAAGCCGCCGAAGCCGGCCCGGCGGCCGCCCTTCACCCCGCCTCCCCCGCCGGGAGCACCGCCGCCGCCGAAGCCTCCGGGGCCTCCGGGGCCGCGGTGACCGCCCCGGCTCCGACGGACGGAGTCCGGCGCAGCGGCCCGCCGAGGAAGAGCCCGGAAGAGCGCGGAAGAGCGCGGCGCGTTCACGACGTGGGACGGGGGTCCTGTCCTGGGGGCGGGGAAGATACGGTGAGGGCACCATGAGCGCTTCGCAGACCTCCGACGTCCCCACCCTCCTCGTCAAGATCTTCGGCAAGGACCGTCCCGGGATCACCGCCGGGCTGTTCGACACCCTCGCCGCCTACTCCGTCGACGTCGTCGACATCGAGCAGGTCGTCACCCGGGGCCGCATCGTCCTGTGCGCCCTCGTCACCAAGCCCGCCGGCGGCGCCGAGGGCGAGCTGCGGGCCACCGTCCACAGCTGGGCCGAGTCGCTCAAGCTGCAGGCCGAGATCCTTTCCGGTACCGGCGACAACCGGCCGCGCGGCAGCGGCCGGTCCCACGTCACCGTGCTCGGGCACCCGCTCACCGCCGAGTCCGCGGCGGCCATAGCGGCCAGGATCACCGCGACCGGCGGCAACATCGACCGCATCTTCCGCCTCGCCAAGTACCCGGTGACGGCGGTGGAGTTCGCCGTCTCCGGCACCGAGACCGAGCCCCTGCGCACCGCGCTTGCCACCGCCGCCGCGCAGATCGGCGTGGACGTGGCCGTCGTCTCGGCCGGGCTGCACCGCCGGGCCCAGCGCCTGGTCGTGATGGACGTGGACTCGACCCTGATCCAGGACGAGGTCATCGAGCTCTTCGCCGCGCACGCCGGGTGCGAGGCGGAGGTCGCCGAGGTCACCGAGCGCGCGATGCGCGGTGAGCTGGACTTCGAGCAGTCGCTGCACGCCCGCGTGGCGCTGCTGGCCGGACTGGACGCCTCCGTCGTCGACAAGGTCCGCGCCGAGGTGCAGCTGACCCCGGGCGCCCGGACCCTGATCCGTACGCTGAAGCGGCTCGGCTACCAGGTGGGCGTGGTGTCCGGCGGTTTCACCCAGGTGACGGACGATCTGCGGGAGCGGCTGGGGCTCGACTTCGCCTCCGCCAACACGCTGGAGATCGTCGACGGGAAGCTGACGGGCCGGGTGACCGGCGAGATCGTGGACCGGGCGGGCAAGGCCCGGCTGCTGCGCCGCTTCGCCGCGGAGGCCGACGTACCGCTGTCGCAGACGGTGGCCATCGGCGACGGCGCCAACGACCTGGACATGCTGAACGCGGCCGGGCTGGGCGTGGCCTTCAACGCCAAGCCGGTGGTCCGCGAGGCCGCGCACACCGCGGTGAACGTGCCCTTCCTCGACGCGGTGCTCTACCTGCTCGGGATCACCCGCGAGGAGATCGAAGCCGCCGACCTGGCCTGATCCGCTCCGTACGCAGACACGGGAGGGCCCCGGCAGCCGCACCGGCCGCCGGGGCGCTTCCACGTCAGGGGTCCTCGGGCCCGGTCAGTGGTCCTTGGGCGTCCAGAAGTCGACCAGTGTGCCCACGCCGTGCTCCAGGGACTTCCACGAGCCGGTGAAGGAGACGACGGCGAGGGCCGCGGTCGGGAATCCGGTCCGGGTCATCCGCGCCAGCGTGTCGTCCTGCGCGCGCCCGGAGAGGGCGTCGGCGAGGGCGTGCATGCCGGGGTTGTGGCCGATGACGAGGAGGTCGGTGACCTCGTCGGAGGTCTCGTTCAGCAGGGCGATGAGCTCGCCCAGCGAGGCGTCGTAGAGCCTCTCCTCGTACGAGGTCTTCGGCCGGTGCGGCATCTCCTGGACGGCGAGCTTCCAGGTCTCGCGGGTGCGGGCTGCGGTGGAGCAGAGGGCCAGGTCGAAGGCGATGCCGGTTTCGGCGAGCTTCAGACCGACGGCCGGTGCGTCCTTGCGGCCCCGTTCCGCCAGCGGGCGGTCGTGGTCGGACACCTCAGGCCAGTCGGCCTTGGCGTGCCGGAGGAGGGCGATCCTGCGGGTTGTGTCGGCGCTCATGGCTCCCAGCTTCGCATGAAACGGGCCACGGGGCGCAGGGTGTTGAAGGCCCTCACACGGTGGTGGGGCAGACCCCGGCGCACCCCGGGCGTACGTGGTTCAGCCGACGGCGCGCAGGAGCTGCTGGGTGACGTGGATCAGCCCGGTGGCCTCGCCGGTGGCGGCGTGGGCCTCGCCGGATCCGGCGAGGAGGAGCAGCAGGAGGCCGAAGGCGAGCGCGGGCAGGGCCAGGGCCCACCAGTGCAGGCGGGCGTCGGCGCCGTGCCGGGTGCCGGCGGCGGCCCGGGCGGCGGCTCGAGGGCCGGACGGGAGGGAGCGGGTGTGCGTGGGGGCCGACATGGCCGCCTCCGGGGTGCTGACGGGGACTGGCTCGCTCCTTCGAATCTATGGATCCGAAGGAGCGGTTCCCATCCGGGGCGCACCCCAGTTCACCCTGACCCTGGCCCCCTAGGGGTTGGTGGGGATAACCCCACCAGCCTCCCGGTCAGGGGGAGGCGATCGACGCGATGACGGAGATGATCACGGTCACGACGAGCATCGCGCCGAGCACGAGGCCGAGCTTCCTGCGGCCGTGCTGCGGGTTCGGGTCAAGTACGGGCGACATGCCGCTCAGTCTCGCATGCCGCATTCGTCCTCGATCGTGCGGTCCCGTCCGGCCAGGATCCCGAGCGCGATCTGCGGGACGAGCAGTCCGGCCATGAGGGCGAGGGGCAGGTCCCAGCCGCCGCTGTGCTGGTAGAGGGTGCCGATGACCAGGGGCCCGGGGATGGAGATGAGGTAGCCGGTGCTCTGGGCGAAGGCGGAGAGCTTGACGACGCCGGCCGGGGACTTGGCGCGCAGTCCGATCATCGTGATGACGAGGGGGAAGGCGCAGTTGGAGACGCCGAGCAGGAGCGCCCAGGCCCACGCGCCCGCGGCCGGGGCGAAGTAGAGCCCTAGGTACCCGGCGAGGCCGAAGAGGCCGAGGGTGACGGCGATGGGGCCCTGGTTCCGCATCCGGCCGGCCAGGCCGGGGATGACGAAGGCGAGCGGGACGCCCATGACCATGGTGAGGGCGAGCAGTACGCCGGCGGCGGAGGCGGAGACGCCGGCGTCGCGGAAGATCTGCGGGAGCCAGCCCATGGTGACGTACGCGCCGGTGGCCTGGAGGCCGAAGTAGCAGGCCAGGGCCCAGGCGGTGCGGCTGCGGACGACCCGGGGACCGGTGTCGGCCCGTACGGCGGTCCCCTCCCCGGAGCCGACGGCCGCGGCCTCGGCCCGTGCGGCGCGCCGCGAGGCGCGGGCGATGGGCAGCCAGGGCAGTACGGCGGCCAGTGCGAGCACGGCCCAGATCATCAGGCCGGTGCGCCAGCTGCCGCCGAGGGCGCCGGTCAGCGGGACGGTCGCGGCGGCGGCGAGCGAGGTGCCGGCGGCCAGCGCCATGGAGTACAGGCCGGTCATCGTGCCGACCCGGTCCGGGAAGTAGCGCTTGACGATCACCGGGAGCAGGACGTTGGTCACGGCTATGCCGGCCAGGGACAGCGCGCTGGCGGCGAGGAAGGCGGCCGCGTTGTCCGCGAAGGGGCGGATCAGCAGGCCCGCGGCGACGGCGGCCATGCCGGCGCAGACGACGGCGGCCGGGCCGAAGCGGCGGGACAGCCGGGGCGCGGTGACGCCGAAGACGGCGAAGCAGAGGGCGGGGACGGAGGTGATGAGTCCGGCGACGGTGCCGCTCATGCCGAGGCCCGTGCGGGTCTCCTCGAAGAGGGCGCCGAGGCTGGTGATGGCGGGCCGCAGGTTGAGGGCGGCCAGCACGATTCCGACGATGAGCACCGGACCGAGCCACGTGGGGGCGACGTGGACGGGGGCGGGAAGAGGCCGGTCGGGGGCGGTGCGCACGACCGGCGGGCGGTTCATGGTCTGGAGTTCTTCGTCGGGCATTCAACCATCATAGAATCATGGGATGATTGGTTGTCCAGTCGCCCTCAGTGGAACGAAGAGGAACACATGCCGCTGACCTCGCCACGGCGCTCCGCGCTCGTCGACCAGGTGATCACCCAGTTGCGGAACCAGATCACCTCCGGCGAGTGGCCGGTCGGCGCCCGCATCCCCACCGAGCCGGAGCTGGTGGAGCTGCTCGGCGTCGCCCGCAACACGGTGCGCGAAGCCGTGCGTGCGCTCGCGCACAACGGCCTGCTCGACATCCGGCAGGGCTCGGGTACGTACGTCATCGCCACCAGCGAGCTGGCCGGGGTGATGCACCGCCGTTTCGCCGGGGCCGAGCCGCGGCACATCGCGGAGCTGCGCTCGACCCTGGAGTCCTCGGCGGCCCGGCTGGCGGCGGAGCGGCGCACCGAGCGGGACCTCGTACAGCTGGACGCGCTGCTCGCGCGGCGCGAGGAGGCCTGGGCGAGCGGGGACGCGGAGCTGTTCGTGGCGGCGGACGTGAGCCTGCACATGGCGGTGGTCACGGCCTCGCACAACGACGTGCTGGTCGAGCTGTACGCCGACCTCGGCGATCTCGTGGCGGACTGGCTGCGCGCGGACGTCGGGACCGAGCTGCACCCCTCCGCCCCTCTGGACCACGCCCGGCTGATCGAGGCGATCCGGCGGGGCGACGGGGACGCGGCCGCCTCGGAGGCGGCGGGTTACCCCTTCGCCTGCCTCGGCAAGGGCACCGCCTGAGGAACGGGAGGAACGGCCGGGGCCGTCGGGGCGGTCACGGCCGCTGGTGGCTGACCCAGGCCGAGCGGACCTCCTTCCAGCAGCGGCTGACGAGTTCGACGCGTCCGGCCGGGCCGACGGCCACGGCCGCGCCGTCGCCGTCCACGTCCCACCAGCGGTCGCATTCGACGTGCAGCCGCACCAGGTCGGTCTGCGGGTAGCCGTTGTGGCAGTGCGCCGTCACCTGCGAGCCGTTGATCTCGGTGTCGCAGTCGGCGCCGAAGAGCTCCCGGGGGTCGGGCCGCGCGGGCTGTACGGGTGGTTCGGCGGGGATGTCGGCGAGGTCCACCACGGCGGGGGCGGCCGCCTCGGGGCCGTACGCCGATTCCTCGCCCGGGGACTGCGCGAGCGCACCGGGACCCAGGAGTCCGGTCAGGATCACCGAGGTGAACAGCAGCGATAGCGTTCGGCTCGGTCTCGCGCGCACTCCCGTACCTCCTCCCCGCCGGAGCCGGGAAGATCCCGACTCGGTCAGTTTGCAGGTATCTGTCCTGGTTTTCGACTCGGGAAGATCCGGTCGCACGGCGAACATCCGATCGAGTGCGGCGCCGCGGGCCGCTCCGTGACCCACGAGAACGGCGGCGGCCGCGCCTCCCGGAAGGGAGGCGCGGCCGCCGCCGTACAGAGTGGGGAGCCGTCAGGCACCCATCGCGTGCAGGCCGCCGTCCACGTGGACGATCTCGCCGGTGGTCTTCGGGAACCAGTCCGAGAGGAGGGCGACGACGCCCTTGCCCGCCGGCTCCGGGTCGCTCATGTCCCACTCCAGCATGGAGCGGGAGTTCCAGACGTCCGCCAGCTCCGAGAAGCCGGGGATGGACTTCGCGGCCATCGAGCCGATCGGGCCGGCCGAGACCAGGTTGCAGCGGATATTCTCCTTGCCCAGGTCACGGGCGAGGTAGCGGCTGGTGGCCTCCAGCGCGGCCTTGGCCGGGCCCATCCAGTCGTACTGCGGCCAGGCGAACTGCGCGTCGAAGGTGAGGCCGACGACGGCCGCGCCCTCGTGCGGGAACAGCGGCTTGCAAGCCATGGTCAGCGACTTCAGCGAGAACGCCGAGACGTGCATGGCGGTGGCGACCGACTCGAACGGGGTGTTCAGGAAGTTGCCGCCGAGCGCGTCCTGCGGCGCGAAGCCGATGGAGTGCACGACGCCGTCGAGGCCGCCGAGCTCGTCGCGGACGAGGCCCTCCAGGCGGGCCAGGTGCTCGTCGTTGGTGACGTCGAGCTCGATCACCTTGACCGGCTTGGGCAGCTTCTTGGCGATGCGCTCGGTCAGCGTCGGGCGGGGGAACGCGGTCAGGATGACCTCGGCGCCCTGCTCCTGGGCCAGCTTGGCGGTGTGGAAAGCGATGGACGACTCCATCAGCACCCCGGTGATGAGGATGCGCTTGCCCTCGAGAATTCCGCTCATGGTGATCAGTGACCCATGCCCAATCCGCCGTCAACGGGAATGACGGCTCCGGTGATGTACGCGGCGTCGTCGGACGCCAGGAAGCTCACGGCTGCCGCGATCTCCTCGGGCTGCGCGTAACGGCCGAGCGGCACCTGGCCCACGATGCCCGCGCGCTGCTCGTCGGTGAGCACCTTAGTCATGTCCGTGTCGACGAAGCCGGGGGCGACCACGTTGAACGTGATGTTGCGCGAGCCCAGCTCACGGGCGAGTGAACGGGCGAAGCCGACCAGCGCGGCCTTGGAGGCGGCATAGTTGGCCTGGCCCGCCGAGCCCAGCAGTCCGACGACCGAGGAGATCAGGACGACGCGGCCCTTCTTGGCACGGAGCATGCCACGGTTCGCGCGCTTGACCACCCGGAAGGTGCCGGTGAGGTTGGTGTCGACGACCGAGGAGAAGTCCTCCTCGGACATCCGCATCAGCAGAGTGTCCTTGGTGATGCCCGCGTTGGCCACGAGCACCTCGACCGCGCCGTGCGCGTCCTCGATCTGCTTGTAGGCCTGCTCCACCTGCTCGGAGTCGGTGATGTCGCAGCGGACGGCCAGGACGCCGAGCGAGGTCAGTGCCTCCGGCGGCTCGCCGGACCGGTACGTGATCGCGACCTTGTCTCCGGCCTCCGCGAAGGCACGGGCGATGGCGAGGCCGATGCCCCGGTTTCCTCCGGTGACGAGAACCGAGCGGCTCAACGGATCACCCTTTCGCTAGCGGTCTGAATACCAAAAACCTATAGGCCGCTCCCCTCGTACGGAGAATCGACCTCCGACAGGGCCTTGCGGCGGGCTCTGTCGAGTCCCTACAGAAAGATGTAGGCACAAGAGCCCTGAGCGCGACATGATCGAGGCGACCGGCCCCGACCCCGGGAGGACTTCCGTGCCCCATTCCATCGACGCGGCCTTCACCGCACTGCCCTTGCGGGCGCTCGCCGACGCGGCGCTCGCCCGGGCGCGCGCACTGGGCGCCGAGCATGCCGACTTCCGGCTGGAGCGGATCCGCAGCGCCTCCTGGCGGCTGCGGGACGCCAAGCCCTCCGGCGGGTCCGACACCACCGACCTCGGCTACGCGGTCCGCGTGGTGCACGGAGGCAGCTGGGGGTTCGCCTCCGGTGTGGACCTGACCATGGACGCCGCCGCCAAGGTGGCCTCGCAGGCCGTGGCCATGGCGAAGCTGTCGGCCCAGGTGATCAAGGCCGCGGGCTCCGACGAGCGGGTGGAACTGGCCGAGGAGCCGGTGCACTCGGAGCGGACCTGGATCTCGGCCTACGACGTGAACCCCTTCGAGGTTCCCGACGCGGACAAGGCGGCGCTGCTCGCCGACTGGAGCTCGCGGCTCCTGGCGGCCGACGGAGTCGCGCACGTGGACGCCTCGCTGCTCGCCGTGCACGAGAACAAGTTCTACGCCGACACCGCGGGCACCGCGACCACCCAGCAGCGGGTCCGGATCCACCCGCAGCTCACGGCCGTCGCCGTGAACGCCACCACCGGCGAGTTCGACTCCATGCGCACCATCGCCCCGCCGGCCGGGCGCGGCTGGGAGTACCTGACGGGCACCGGCTGGGACTGGAACGCCGAGCTGGAGCAGATCCCCGGCCTGCTCGCCGAGAAGATGCGGGCGCCGAGCGTGGAGGCCGGGCGCTACGACCTGGTGGTGGACCCGTCCAACCTGTGGCTCACCATCCACGAGTCCATCGGCCACGCCACGGAGCTCGACCGGGCACTGGGCTACGAAGCGGCGTACGCGGGGACCTCCTTCGCCACCTTCGACCAGCTCGGCAAGCTCAAGTACGGCTCCTCGATCATGAACGTGACGGGTGACCGCACCGCCGAACACGGGCTGGCCACGATCGGCTTCGACGACGAAGGCGTCGAGGCGCAGAGCTGGGACCTGGTCAAGGACGGCACACTGGTCGGCTACCAGCTGGACCGGCGAATCGCGAAGCTGACCGGTCTCGGCCGCTCCAATGGCTGCGCGTACGCCGACTCCCCCGGGCACGTGCCCGTGCAGCGGATGGCGAACGTGTCGCTCCAGCCGGATCCGGGCGGTCTGTCCACCGAGGACCTCATCGGCGGGGTGGAGCGCGGCATCTACGTCGTCGGCGACCGCTCCTGGTCGATCGACATGCAGCGCTACAACTTCCAGTTCACCGGGCAGCGGTTCTTCCGCATCGAGAACGGCAAGCTGGCCGGGCAGCTGCGCGACGTCGCGTACCAGGCCACGACCACCGACTTCTGGGGCTCGATGGAGAAGGTCGGCGGCCCGCAGACCTACGTCCTGGGCGGCGCCTTCAACTGCGGCAAGGCCCAGCCGGGCCAGGTGGCCTCCGTCTCGCACGGCTGCCCGTCCGCGCTGTTCCGCGACGTGAACATCCTGAACACCACGCAGGAGGCCGGCCGATGAGCACCCCTTCGAACGGACGCACCAAGCCCCACGAGATCGTCGAGCGGGCCCTGGAGCTGTCCACCGCCGACGGCTGCGTCGTCATCGCCGACGAGGAGTCGAGCGCCAACCTGCGCTGGGCGGGCAACGCCCTGACGACGAACGGCGTCACCCGCGGCCGCACCCTCACCGTCATCGCCACGGTCGACGGCAAGGAGGGCACGGCCTCGGGGGTCGTCTCGCGCTCCGCCGTCACCGCCGCGGACCTGGAACCGCTGGTCCGGGCCGCCGAGGCGGCCGCGCGCGGGGCGGGTCCCGCCGAGGACGCCCAGCCGCTGGTGACGGGGACCCCGGCCTCGCCCGACTTCACGGACGCGCCCGCCGAGACCTCCTCGGCGGTGTTCGCGGACTTCGCGCCCGCCCTCGGCGAGGCCTTCGCCCGGGCCCGCGCGGGCGGCCGGGAGCTGTACGGCTTCGCCAACCACGAGCTGGTCTCCACGTACGTCGGCACCTCGACGGGCCTGCGGCTGCGCCACGACCAGCCCACGGGCACCCTGGAGCTCAACGCCAAGTCCCCCGACCGGCAGCGCTCGGCCTGGGCCGGCCGCGCGACCAGGGACTTCAAGGACGTGGACCCGACCGTGCTGGACGCGGAGCTGGCCGTGCGCCTGGGCTGGGCGGAGCGGAAGATCGAGCTGCCCGCCGGGCGGTACGAGACCCTGCTGCCGCCGACCGCCGTGGCCGATCTGCTGATCTACCAGATGTGGTCGGCGGCGGCCCGGGACGCGGTGGAGGGCCGTACGGTCTTCTCCAAGCCCGGGGGCGGCACCCGGATCGGCGAGAAGCTGTCGCAGCTCCCGCTGACCCTGCGCAGCGACCCGAACGCGCCGGGCCTGGAGTCCGCGCCGTTCGTGATCGCGCACAGCTCCGGGGACGACGCCTCGGTGTTCGACAACGGCCTGCCGGTCCCGTCCACCGAGTGGATCCGGGACGGGGAGCTGACCCGGCTGACCACGACCCGGCACACCTCCGGGCTGACCGGGCTGCCCCTCTCCCCCTCGTTCGGGAACCTGATCCTGGACGGGGGCGGCGACAAGTCGCTGGAGGAGATGGTGGCGGGCACCGAGAGGGGTCTGCTGCTGACCTGCCTCTGGTACATCCGCGAGGTCGACCCGGCCACCCTGCTGCTCACGGGCCTGACCCGGGACGGCGTCTACCTGGTGGAGAACGGGCAGGTCGTCGGCGAGGTCAACAACTTCCGGTTCAACGAGTCCCCCGTGGACCTGCTGTCGCGGGCCACGGAGGCCGGCCGGACCGAGAAGACCCTGCCGCGCGAGTGGGGCGACTGGTTCACCCGGGCCTCGATGCCGGCGCTGCGCATCCGGGACTTCAACATGAGCTCGGTCAGCAAGGGGGTCTGACCCACCTAGACTGGGCTTTGTTTTTCCCTACACCAAAGGAGTCGAGAGAACCGTGACGGACATCGTCGACGAACTGAAGTGGCGCGGGCTCTTCGCCCAGTCCACCGACGAAGAAGCGCTGCGCAAGGCGTTCGCGGACGGTCCTGTCACGTTCTATTGCGGCTACGACCCGACCGCGGCCTCGCTGCACGTGGGGCACCTGGTGCAGGTGCTCACCATGCGCCGGCTCCAGCTGGCGGGGAACCGGCCGCTCGCGCTGGTCGGCGGGGCCACCGGCCAGATCGGTGACCCCCGCCCGACCGCCGAGCGCACCCTGAACGACCCCGCGGTCATCGCGGAATGGGTGAACCGGCTGCGCTCGCAGATCGAACCGTTCCTGTCCTTCGAGGGCGAGAACGCGGCGGTCCTGGTCAACAACCTGGACTGGACGGCGGGCATGTCCGCGATCGAGTTCCTGCGGGACATCGGCAAGCACTTCCGCGTCAACAAGATGCTGACGAAGGACTCGGTCGCCAAGCGGCTGGAGTCCGACCAGGGCATCAGCTACACGGAGTTCAGCTACCAGCTGCTCCAGGGCATGGACTTCCTGGAGCTCTACCGGCGCCACGGCTGCGTGCTCCAGCAGGGCGGCTCCGACCAGTGGGGCAACCTGACGGCCGGTCTCGACCTGATCCACCGGGTCGAGCCGGGCGCGGTCGTGCACGCGATGGCGACCCCGCTGATGGTCAAGGCGGACGGCACCAAGTTCGGCAAGACCGAGGGCGGGGCCGTCTGGCTGGACCCGGAGATGACCACACCGTACGCGTTCTACCAGTTCTGGCTGAACGTGGACGACCGGGACATCTCCACCTACATGCGGATCCTGTCCTTCCGGAGCCGTGAGGAGCTGGAGGAGCTGGAGGCGCAGACCGCCGAGCGGCCGCAGGCGCGCGCCGCGCAGCGGGCGCTGGCGGAGGAGCTGACCACGCTGGTGCACGGCGCCGGCCAATGTGCCGCCGTGATCGCCGCGTCGAAGGCGCTGTTCGGCCAGGGCGACCTGGCCGAGCTGGACGAGGCCACGCTGGCCGCGGCCCTGTCCGAGCTGCCGCACGCCCAGGTGACGGAGCTCGGCCTGGTCGTGGACCTGATGGCGGAGACCGGTCTCGTCGCGAGCAAGTCGGCCGGCCGCCGGACCGTGAAGGAGGGCGGGGCCTACGTGAACAACGCGAAGGTCACGGCCGAGGACGCGGTCCCCGCCGAGGAAGACCTGCTGCACGGGCGCTGGCTGGTGCTGCGCCGCGGCAAGAAGAGCCTGGCGGCGGTCGAGGTCACCGGCGCCTGACGCGTCGCCACACCGCACGGCACGCGTCGGAGGGGCCGGCCGGACATGGGTCCTGGCCGGCCCCTCCGGCATGCCGGGGGCCGGCCAGGGCGTGCTCGAAACACGCCCTAAGTTGTCTGTCGCTTGCCCCGGACCGCCCCGTAGGCCATGTCGCCGAGACCGACGATCAGGACCGCCCCGGCGAGCTGCAGCAAGTGCCGGGTCCAGTCGATGCCCCTGGTGTCCGCGACACCGATCCAGGAGGCGACGGCATTGCCGATGACGGCGCCGATGATGCCGAAGAGGGTGGTCAGCCAGAGGGGCTGGTGCTGCTTGCCCGGCAGGATGGCCCGGGCTATCAAGCCCAGCACGAAACCGACGATGATCGCCCACAACCAAGACATGTCGAGCCTCCTCCCGGCGCGTTGTGCGCACGTGCGCCCAGTGTCGACCCGTGCGGCGTAACGCGCATTTCGAACACTCCATTCGAGCGACACCCCCTCTCCTCGCGGTCCGGGCGGCCGCGTACGGTGGGAGAGTCCGGGCCGGGAAGCGTCCGGCGGGTGATCGGGTGGTGGACTGTGGAGCGGACGAAGCGACAGAAGCGGAACGGGGCCGAGGTCTTCCGGATCACCGGTGCGCGGATGGGGCTCGCCGAGGACGTGCGGGGCCGCCAGCGACGCTATGTGATCTCGATGGCCATCAGGACCCTGTCGGTCATCGCGACCGTGCTCTTGTGGAACGTGCAGCGCCCGGTGGCGATCGTGACGCTGATCGCGGGCGCACTGCTGCCCTACGTGGCCGTGGTCATCGCCAACGCGGGGCGCGAGTCGGCCCCCTCGCTGCCCTCACACTTCGTCCCGGCGCCCGTGAGGCCTGCGCTGGAGGCGGAAAACCTCAAGAAAACCTCAGATCAATCATGAAGTTCCAGTGCACCGTACCGGGTCCTGCGTGACATACTGCCTACGCGCTCCGCATCCCCCGTCGGAGCGACGGACCGACGCCGGGCAGCTCCCCCCGTGGCTGCTCGGCGTCGCCTTTCCGTAGGGTTGAGGCGTGACCTCCCCTGATACCGAAACCCCCACATGCTCCGCCAAGGGCTGCCGCGACGCGGCCGTCTGGGTGCTGGCGTGGAACAACCCGAAGCTGCACACGCCGGAGCGGCGCAAGACCTGGCTGGCATGCGGGGAACACCGCGAACACCTCTCCCAGTTCCTGGGGGTCCGCGGTTTCCTCAAGGACGTCGTGAAGCTCGACGAGTGGGTGCAGCCGGAGGGCTCGGAGCGCGAGCGCTGACGGCTGGGCGCGCTGACGGCTGGGCGCGCTGGCGCTGGGCGCTGGGGGCTGGGCGCCGCCCTCCGGAACGGAAGGCCCTAGCCGCCGATCGCCGACATCGGGCGGTCGGGCTGCAGGAAGGTCGGGTCGTCGAGACCGGACCCGGCCTTCTTGCCCCACATCGCCACCTTCCACAGCCGGGCGATCTCCTCGTCCGGAGCGCCCGAGCGCAGGGCGGCGCGCAGGTCCGATTCCTCGGTGGCGAACAGGCACGTACGCACCTGGCCGTCGGCCGTGAGCCGCGTACGGTCGCAGGCGCCGCAGAACGGGCGGGTGACGGAGGCGATGACACCGACGGTGGCCGGGCCGCCGTCGACCACCCAGCGCTCGGCCGGGGCGGAGCCGCGCTCGTCGGCGCCCTCCTCGGTGAGCGTGAAGCGGGTGCGCAGGGACTGCAGGATGTCACCGGCGGTGATCATGCCGTCCCGCTTCCAGCCGTGCTGGGCGTCGAGCGGCATCTGCTCGATGAAGCGGAGCTCGTACTCGTTCTCCACGGCCCAGGCGAGCAGGTCGGGGGCCTCGTCGTCGTTGAGTCCCGGCATGAGGACCGCGTTGACCTTGACGGGGGTGAGGCCGGCCTCGCGGGCCGCGGCCATGCCGTCTATGACGTCCTTGTGACGGTCGCGGCGGGTGAGGGTCTTGAAGACGTCGGGCCGCAGGGTGTCCAGGGAAACGTTCACCCTGTCCAGGCCGGCGGCCTTCAGGGCCTGCGCGGTGCGCTTGAGGCCGATGCCGTTGGTGGTCAGGGACATCTTGGGGCGGGGCTCCAGGGCCGCGCACTGCTCGACGATCCCGACCAGGCCGGGGCGGAGCAGCGGCTCGCCGCCGGTGAAGCGGACCTCGGTGATGCCGAGCTGGGTGACCGCGATGCGGATCAGCCGCACGATCTCCTCGTCGCTCAGCAGGTCGGACTTGCCGAGCCACTGCAGGCCCTCCTCGGGCATGCAGTAGGTGCAGCGCAGATTGCATCGGTCGGTGAGCGAGACGCGCAGGTCAGTTGCGACGCGGCCATATGTGTCGAGAAGCACTGTGGGCCCCCTCCCCTGTCCGGAGCTGTGGCGATTCGATAGATCGAGCCTACGCGACGCCTGTGTCATGAAGGGGTCCCCGAATGAACGAGACGTAACGCGGCCGCGTCGTAGGGAAGTACGACACGGCCACGCACGGTGTTCGGTCGCATGCGTAGAGCCCGCTCAGTGTGCCCCGGTTCCCGTGAGGGAGCGGACCTCCAGCTCCGCGAACTTCTGGGGGTCCGCCTCCTCCTTCGACAGGACGGTTCCGAGCCAGCCCAGCAGGAAGCCGAGCGGGATGGAGATGATGCCCGGGTTCTCCAGCGGGAACCAGTAGAAGTCGGCGTCCTTGAACATCGAGGTGGGCTTCCCGGACACCACCGGGGAGAACAGCACCAGGCCGACCGCGGCGATCAGGCCGCCGTAGATGGACCACAGCGCTCCCTGGGTGGTGAAGCGCTTCCAGAAGAGGCTGTAGAGGATCGTCGGCAGGTTGGCCGAGGCGGCGACCGCGAAGGCGAGGGCGACCAGGCCGGCGACGTTCAGGTCGCGGGCGAGGGCGCCCAGGCCGATGGCGACGGCCCCGATGACCACGGTTGACCAGCGGGCGGCACGCACCTCCTCCTGCTCGGTGGCCTTGCCCTTGCGGATGACGTTCACGTACAGGTCGTGCGCGAAGGACGAGGAGGAGGCGAGGGTGAGGCCCGCGACCACCGCGAGGATGGTGGCGAAGGCGACCGCGGAGATCACGGCGAGCAGGACGGCGCCGCCCGTGGAGCCCGCGCCTCCGCCGATCTCCTGGGCGAGCAGCGGGGCCGCGGTGTTGCCGGCCTTGTTGGACTTGATGATGTCGTCCCGGTTCAGCAGGGCGGCGGCTCCGAAGCCGAGGGCGATCGTCATCAGGTAGAACCCGCCGATGATGCCGATGGCCCAGTTCACGGACTTGCGGGCGGCCTTGGCGGTGGGGACCGTGTAGAAGCGGATCAGGATGTGCGGCAGGCCGGCGGTGCCCAGGACCAGCGCGAGGCCGAGCGAGATGAAGTCCAGCTTGGTCAGCGAGTCCTTGCCGTACTTCATCCCGGGCTCCAGGAACTTGGTGCCCTGTCCGCTGTTCTCGGCGGCCCTGCCCAGCAGGTCGGAGATGTTGAAGTTGAACTTCAGCAGCACCAGGAAGGTGATCAGCAGGGCGCCCGCGATCAGCAGGACGGCCTTGATCATCTGGACCCAGGTGGTGCCCTTCATGCCGCCGATGGTCACGTAGAGGATCATCAGGACGCCGACCAGGGCGACGACGGCGACCTTGCCGCCGTCGCTGGTGATCCCCAGGAGCAGCGAGACGAGCACGCCGGCACCGGCCATCTGGGCGAGCAGGTAGAAGATCGAGACCACGATGGTGGAGGTGCCGGCGGCGGTGCGGACGGGCCGCTGGCGCATCCGGTACGCGAGGACGTCGCCCATCGTGTAGCGGCCGGAGTTGCGCAGCGGCTCGGCGACGAGCAGCAGGGCGACCAGCCAGGCGACGAGGAAGCCGATGGAGTAGAGGAAGCCGTCGTAGCCGAAGAGGGCGATGGCGCCGGCGATGCCGAGGAAGGACGCGGCGGACATGTAGTCGCCGGAGATGGCCAGGCCGTTCTGGAAGCCGGTGAACTGGCGGCCGCCCGCGTAGAAGTCGGCGGCGTCCTTGGTCTGGCGGCCGGCCCAGATCGTGATGATCAGGGTGGCGACGACGAACAGGCCGAAGAGGGTGATGATCAGCGGGCGGTGCTCGGTGGCACCGGCCGCGACCGTCGTCAGGTGGAGCGAGCCGCTCATTCGCCGGCCTCCATCCTCGCCTTGATGGCGGCCGCCTTGGGGTCGAGCTTGGTGGCGGCGTGCCGCGAGTACAGCCAGGCGATCAGGAAGGTCGTCGCGAACTGGGCGAGGCCGAGCACGAGGGCGACGTTGATGTTGCCGAAGAGCTTGGTCCCCATGAAGCCGCCCGCGTAGCTGGACAGCAGTACGTAGAGCAGGTACCAGGCGATGAAGGCCACGGTCAGCGGGAAGGCGAAGGAACGGTAGGAGCTGCGCAGTTCGGCGAACTCGGCGCTCTGCTGGACGTGTCCGAAATCTTCGGCCGTGGGGACCGCCGGGGGCGTTCCCGCGCTGCCTGGCGGCGGCGCTGCTTCGGTGGTCACGGGGGGTTCTCCTTGCGATGCGGACGCGGTGGGGACGACGGACAAAACAACCTCCGTGTGGGGGACGGTGGTGCCGAGCCCCCCTGTCAACGGCACGGCCGGCGCGTCGGGACGGTTCAACACCCGCTGTTTCTTTAGAGACTGATTTCTCGAACTGATGGCGCAGAAGCGAACACCGGCACTAGGTTCCACATGTCATGAACCCGTCCGCCGTGACCACGGCCGGGCGGTTTTTTCAAGGATGATGTGGAGAACCCATGGCTCATCTGGGATCCGGCCGCCGGCGTGCTCTCGCCGTTCCGGTCGGCCTGGCGCTCACCGCCTCGCTCGCCTTCCTGCCCTCGGTCGCGGCCTCCGCCGCTCCGCTGGGCAACACGGCGGACGCGGCCACGGCCTCCAAGGCCGAGACCACCGGGCCCAAGCTGTCGTACGTGGCGAACCTGAACACGTACGCCACGGTGACGGCGGCGAAGAAGGCCATCGAGCGTGCCGGCGGCACGGTGGTGACGGCGCACGAGCAGATCGGCGTCATCGTCGCGCACTCCCAGAACCCGGAGTTCGCCAAGCAGCTGCGGGCCCAGCGCGGACTGTTCGTGTCCGTGGGCGCCACCCGGACGGCCCCTCTGAAGACGGTGCAGACCACCGAGGAGGGCACCACGCAGAAGCTCAGCGCGGCGGACGCCGCCAAGGCGGCGGCGGACGCGGCGCCGGGGCAGGAGCCGCTGGAGTCCAACCAGTGGGACCTCCGGGCGATCAAGGCCGACCAGGCTCACAAGATCAACGATGGCAGCCCGGACGTCACGGTGGGCATCATCGACACGGGTGTCGACGACACCCACCCCGATCTCGCCGCGAACTTCTCCAAGGAGCAGTCGGCCAACTGCGTCGGCGGTGTCCCGGACACCACCGAGGGCGCCTGGCGTCCGTACGCGGACGGCAGCGACCACGGCACGCACGTGGCCGGCACCATCGGCGCCCCGCGCAACGGCGTGGGCGTCAGCGGTGTCGCGCCCGGTGTGAAGCTCGCCGCGATCAAGGTGAGCGAGCCCGGGACCAGCCTGTTCTACACCGAGGCGGTCGTCTGCGGCTTCATGTTCGCCGCCGAGAAGGGGATCGAGGTGACCAACAACAGCTACTACGTCGACCCCTGGTACTTCAACTGCAAGACGGACGACGACCAGAAGGCGCTGGTGGAGGCCCTCACCCGGGCGAGCAACTACGCCCAGCGCAAGGGCGTGCTGAACGTCGCCGCGGCCGGCAACGAGAACTTCGACCTGGCGTCCGACTCGATCGTCGACGACACCAGCCCGAACGACACGACCCCGACGCCGCGCACGATAGACCCGCGCGTCTGCCTGGACGTGCCGACCCAGCTGCCGGGCGTGGTCACCGTGACCGCGACCGGTGACAAGGGCTTCAAGTCGTACTACTCCAGCTTCGGCCTGGGCGTGGCGGACGTCGCGGCCCCCGGCGGCGACAAGTGGCAGATACCGGCCACCCCGGACGCCAACGGCCGCGTGCTGTCCACCATCCCGGGCGGCTACGGCTACAAGCAGGGCACCTCGATGGCCACCCCGCACGTCGCGGGCGTCGCGGCCCTGCTCAAGAGCGCGCACCCGTCGGCCACGCCGGCGCAGCTCCAGGCGATGCTCAAGGGCCAGGCCACCAAGACGGCCTGCCCGGCCCAGGTCTACGACGCGACCGGCGCTCTGATCAACGCCACCACCTGCGTGAGCAAGTGGGGCCAGACCGGCTACTACGGCTACGGCGTGGTCGACGCGCTCAAGGCCGTGCAGTAACACCTGGCAGGCGTAGTACGCGAGAGGGCCGGGCGGGGGTCGCCCCCGCCCGGCCCTCATCGCTCGTTCAGGGCTTGATCAGCACCTTGAGCGCGCTGCGGTCGTCCATCGCGCGGTAGCCGTCCGGGACCTCGTCCAGGGACACGGCCCGGTCGAAGACGGGCGACGGGTCGATCGCGCCACTGAGCACGTCGTCCAGCAGCTCCGGGATGTAGGCGCGGACGGGGGCCACGCCGCCGCGCAGGGTGATGTTGCGGTCGAACATGACGCCGAGGTCGAGGCCGGTGCCGCTGCCGTGCGGGACACCGACGTAGCCGACGGCCCCGCCGTCGCGGGTGATGTTCACGGCGGTGCGCATGGACTGCTCGGTGCCGACCGCCTCGATGACCGCGTGCGCGCCCCGGCCGCCGGTGAGCTCGCGCACGGCCGCCTCGGCGGCCTCGCCGCGCACGGCGACCACATCGGTGGCCCCGAAGAGCCGGGCTATGTCCGTACGGACGGTGTGGCGGCCCAGTGCGATGATCCGCTCGGCGCCCAGGCGCTTGGCGGCGAGGACGCCGCACAGGCCGACCGCGCCGTCACCGACGACGGCGACCGTGGAGCCCGGGCGCACCCCGGCGCCCAGGGCCGCGTGGTGCCCGGTGCCCATGACGTCGGAGAGCGCGAGCAGCCCGGTGAGCAGGTGGTCGTCGGAGGCGGCCTCGGCGGGCAGCTTGACCAGGGTGCCGTCGGCGTGCGGGACGCGGACGGCCTCGCCCTGGCCGCCGTCGTGGCCGACCGAGCCCCAGAAACCGCCGTGGTCGCAGGAGGTGAACAGACCCTCCTTGCAGTACTCGCAAGTGCCGTCCGACCACATGAAGGGCGCGACGACCAGGTCTCCGGCGCGCAGGCCGGACACGTCGGGGCCGGTCTCCTCGACGATGCCCAAGAACTCGTGGCCGATGCGCTGGCCGGGCTGGCGCTCGGCCTCGCCGCGGTAGGCCCACAGGTCGCTGCCGCAGATGCAGGCACGCAGGACGCGGACGACGGCGTCCCCGGGTCGCCGTATCGCGGCGTCCGGCACCTCCTCCACGCGTATGTCGTGCGGGGCGTGGATGACGGTGGCGCGCATGGTGGTGCTTCCCTCGTGTCGGCCGACCGGGTCGGTCGGTCTTGACTGTGCTGCCCTTGTGGGGCCGGCCTACCTTACGCCTGTTCGCGGGCCGGGCTGCCCGTGGCCAGCAGGTACTGGGCGGCCGCGTAGGTGGCCATGATCCAGAAGTCCGGGCGGGGAAGCTGGGGCCAGTCGGCGACGCCGGTGGCGATGAGGGTGTCCGACAGCAGGAACAGCGCCCCGCCCACCCCGGCCCGCAGGCCGAAGGCACTTGAGCGGTAGGCCATGGCGGCCAGGAGCAGGCTGTACCCGGCGACGGGGATGCGCAGGTCGGCGGGGAGGTCTCCCCAGAGCAGCGCGACGGTCCCCAGGAGCGCGAGCCCGTACCCGCCGCCGAGCAGGGCGTTGGTGCCGCGCCGGCCGAAGAGCACGAGGTAGCAGACGTGCCCGGCGGCGAAGGAGCCCATGCCGATCAGGAAGGCGGGCTCGGCGTCGAAGAGCAGGGCGAGGTCCCCGCCCCAGCCGAAGAGCAGGGCGGCGACCAGCAGGCGGGGGGCGCCGCGGGTGATCACGTACGCCACCAGCAGCGGCATCAGCAGCGGCTTCGCGAGGACGTGCCCGAGGTGCCAGCCGGCGAGCAGCGAGCCGAGGTCGGCGGCGGTGGCCGCGGCGAAGGCGCCGAGCAGCACCCGGCCGGCGAGGCCGCCGCCGGCGGCGGTCGCGGTGCGGGCCGCCCACGACGGCGTACGGGACTCGGTGGCGCTCACGCGGCGTGCTCCGGTGCGGTGGCCGGCTGGGCTGCCTGGGCCGCCGGGGCGGGCTGCCAGCCGGGGCCGCCGAAGACCCGTCCGGCGCGCTCGCGCCAGCTCGTGGCGGCCCGGACGTCGCGGGCGATGGCGGCGTACTCGTGGGTGGCCACGCGCAGCGGGTTGTAGGTGTTGATGTTCTTCGTCAGACCGAAGACTGGCTTGTCGGTCTCCCCCACCCAGGAGCCGAACATCCGGTCCCAGATGATCAGGATCCCGGCGAAGTTGCGGTCCAGGTAGCCGCCCTGGGAGGCGTGGTGGACGCGGTGGTGGGAGGGGGTGTTGAAGACGTACTCGACGGGCCGCGGCAGCTTGTCGATCCGCTCGGTGTGGATCCAGAACTGGTAGACGAGGTTGACCGAGTAGCAGAAGGCGACGGCGGCGGGGTGCACGCCGAGCGCGATCATCGGCAGGTAGAACGGCCAGGAGGTGGCGCTGGTCCACGGCTGGCGCAGGGCGGTGGTGAGGTTGAACTTGCGGCTGCTGTGGTGAACGACGTGGCAAGCCCACAGGACGCGGATGACGTGGTGGCCGCGGTGCTGCCAGTAGTAGAGGAAGTCCTGCGCGAGCAGCATCAGCAGGACGGTCCACCACAGGACGGGCACGCGCAGGGGCGTCAGCTCGTAGACGGCGGTGTAGATCGCGACGACGGGGATCTTCCAGAGGAAGTCGAAGACGAGGCTGCCGATTCCCATGCCGAGGCTGGTGACGGCGTCCTTGGTCTCGTACCCGGCGGCGTCCTCGTCGGGATGGATGCGGTAGCTCACCATCTCCAGGACGGTGAGCAGCACAAAGGCCGGTATGGACCACAGCACGACATCGGGCAGGTTCGGCATGTCCGCACCATAGAGGCGGCTCCGGGGGTGCCGCTAGAGGTTGTTACCGATCGGTATCCATCTGGGTTACCGCGGGTTCGCGAGATGATGTCCGAGCAAGGAGAGGGTGGGGGATGACGGGATTCGAGACGGTTCTCTTACGGGTGGCGGGGACGGCGGCGGGCGCGCTGGTCAAGTCCCTCCTGGCCCGGGCCCCGGGGGCGGGCCTGGTGGCCGATCCGGCCGCCCCGGCGGGGCGCTGGCGCAAGCCGCCGACGGAGCTGGGCGCGGCGGAGATCCGCCGCCTGACGGAGGTTCTGGCCGCCCGGCTGGGCCCGGCCTGCGTGGGACTCCCGGAGCACGAACGCCTGGCGGCGGTGACGGCGGTCGGCGACACTTTCGCGGCGCTGGGCGACCTGGACGCGCAGACCCTGTTCGCCGCGGACCTCGACCCGGCGGCCCTGGCCGCGGCCCTGCCGGCTCCCCCTCCGGGGCTGAGCGAGGCCGCCGACGCCCTGTACCGGCGGCTGGTCGCCCTGTGCTGCGCGCACGCGGTGGAGTACGCGACGACCCTGCCGGGCTTCGGGGCCCGGGCGGACGTGGAACTGGTCCGCCGGACGGGGCAGTTGACACGCTCCTTGGACCGCCTGCACCACGCGGGAGACGGTTCGGCCCACGCCTTCGAGGAGCGCTACGCCGAGTACATCGCCCGCACCCACGGCCGCCTCCAGCTCTTCGGCCTCACCCTCAGCCGGTCCCGGCCGGAGTGGCCGCTGGACCTGGCCTACATCAGCCTCGCCGTGAGCGGCGCCCGGTCACCGGGTGAAGCACCGGAACCGCACCGGACCTCGGTCGATGTGAAGCAGGCGCTGCGCGGAACGGACCGGGTGCTGCTGCGCGGCCCGGCGGGGTCGGGGAAGAGCACTTTGATCCAGTGGCTGGCGCTGAACGCGGCCCGGCGCAGCTTCGGTCCGGAGCTGAGCGAGCTGAACGCCTGCGTGCCGTTCGTCCTGCAGCTGCGCTCCCTGCGTTCCCGGGAAGCGGCACCGATGCCGGAGGAGTTCCTGCGCACGGCGGGTGTCCCCCTGCACGGCGAGGCGCCGGCGGGCTGGGCCTCCGCCCTCATGCGGAGCGGTCGGGCGCTGGTCCTGGTCGACGGGGTGGACGAAGTGCCCCAGCACCTGCGCAACCAGACCGAGGCCTGGCTGTGGTCCCTGCTCGGGGCATACCCGCAGGCCCGGTACATCGTGACGACCCGGCCGTCGGCGGTCCCGGAGGACTGGCTCTCGGGCCACGGATTCTCGCGCACCACGCTGCTCCCGATGGAGCGCAAGGAGGTCCGGACGTTCGTGAGCCACTGGCACGACGCGGCGCGCGCCGACTGCCACTCCCCGGACGAGCTGGCCCAGTTGGACCGGTACGAGGAGTCGCTCGGCCAGGCGGTGGACTCGCGCCGCGACCTCGGCCGGCTGGCCACCAACCCCCTGATGTGCGCGCTGCTCTGCGCCCTGAACCGGGACCGGCACACGCACCTGCCCCGCGCGCGCAAGGAACTGTACGACGCGGCCCTCGACATGCTGCTGGTCCGACGCGACAACGAGCGGGAGATCAGTGGCGTGGAGGGGGTGGATCTCACCCGGGACGAGCAGACCCTCCTGCTCCAGCGGCTCGCCTACTGGCTGATCCGCAACGAGCACCTCGAAGCGGACCGCGACGAAGCCGTGGCGATGGTCGCCGCATGGCTGGACTCGATGCCGCGCGTACGGGCGCAGGGCACCGCCCAGCAGGTGTTCAACCACCTCCTGATCCGCAGCGGCCTGCTGATCGAGCCCGTCCCCGGAGCCGTGCAGTTCGTGCACCGGACCTTCCGGGACTACCTCGGCGCCAAGGCCGCGGTGGAGGCCCGGGACTTCGGCGTCCTGGTCCGCCACGCGCACGAGGACACCTGGGACGACGTGGTCCGCATGGCCGTGGGCCACGCACGGCCCGACGAACGGGCCCGGCTGCTCCGCCAGCTGCTGCGCCGTGCCGACAAGGTCACGAGCCGTCGCAATCGGCTGGTGCTCCTGGCCGCCGCCTGCCTGGAGCACGCGCCGGAGCTGGACCCGGAGGTCTGGAACGAGGTCCGGGCGCGCACCGCGGAGCTGCTGCCCCCGCGCGGTCCCGACCAGGCCGAGGAGCTGGCCAAGGCGGGCGAGATGGTACTGGAACTGCTGCCCGAGCCGGCGGGCCTGAGCGAGGCCCAGGCGCAGGCGACCGTCCGCACGGCCGCACTCGTCGGCGGGGACCGGGCGCTCCAGGTCATCGCCGCGTTCCGGGGGGACGACCGGTACGAGGTGGGCCATGAACTGTCCGACGCCTGGGGCCGGTTCCCCACGGCGGACTACGCGGACGCGGTGCTGGCCGGCGCCCCGATGCGCACGACGCACCTGCACATCCGCACCCCCGGGCAGCTGGCGGCGTTCGCCGGGCTTCCGCACATCCGCCGCGTCTACCTCACCTCGGACAACGGCATCCCCCGGGAGATCACCGAGCGGCGGGACCTGGAGTGGCTGGTCGTGGAGCACAATCCGGGCGTGGCCGACCTCTCGGTGCTGTCGGGTCACCGCGCGCTGCGTCACCTCGGAGTCTTCGACTGCCCGGGGGTGACCAGCATCGAGCCGGTCGCCGAGCTCACCGCGGACAGCCTCGCCTTCGGGTACGTACAGAACGGGCTGTCGCTGGCTCCCCTGGCCGGCATACCAGGGCTGCGGTCGCTGGTCATCGGCTTCGAGCCGAAGGAGCGGCACATCGGGGACGTCCCGGCAGCGGAGGGGCTGACCAAGCTGACCCTGTGGCAGGGTGCGCGGGGACTCTCCCTCGACGGGCTGGAGCGCTGGCCCGCGCTGACCTCCCTCGCCATCGCCGGGGACTGGCAGTACGGGCAGTTCGTGGGGCGGCGGCCACTCACCGGACTGACCTCGCTGCAGATCCGGTACACCGCGCCGGTGGAGGTGGCCCACCTGCTCCCGTACCGGCGGCTCACCGAGCTGATGCTGCTGCGCTGCGGGCTCGCCGGCGGTCTGGAGCAGCTGCGGGAACTGCCGGGACTGACCCGGCTGCGGATCGCCGAATGCGCGGGGACCGTGGACGTCGCTCCCCTGGCAGGGCTGGACCACCTGCGGCTGGAGCTCGACCGGCGCACCGCCTTCACCGGGACGGAGCGGATCGCGCCGGAGCGGCTCACCTTCTTCTCGTGAGCCGCTCCGGCGGACAGCCGGGGTGTCACCAGACGCGGACCGAGCCGCCGCGGGCGAAGGCCGGGCTCGTGGCCTGTGGCGGGATGGCCGTCAGGGGCTCCGCGATCTCCGAGACCAGGGGGCCGTGCTTGGAAGCCACCGCGTCCAGGAGCGGGAGGTCGAAGCCGTAGACGCGGGCGGCGTTGCCGCCGATCATCGCGGCGACCTCCTCCCTCGGGAGGCCCGCGTAGGCGATGCGGAGGCCTTCGCGGGAGAAGGGGGTGGTGCCCTCGTCGTGGGGGTAGTCGCTGCCCCACATGATCTTGTCCAGGCCGATCCGCTCCCGCAGCGGGACCTCGTGGGGCCGCATGAAGCTCGCTCCCACGAAGCAGTTGTCCCGCCAGACCTCGCTCGGGCCCTTGCCCATCGCGTCCGCCAGGCCCGCCCCGAACTTGGACTCGGCCGTGCCCGAAGCCGCGACCAGGCGGCCGTGGTAGTAGTCCAGCATCTCCATCACGCCCGGGATCCAGCCGGAGCCCTGCTCCGTCAGGACCAGCTTGAGGCCCGGGTGGCGGCGGAAGGCGCCGCCGAAGATGAGGTGCCACAGGGCGCGGTGCGAGAACCAGGTCGTCTCCACCATGAAGACCGCGCGGGCCGCCGGTTCGTCGCCGAGCGGCGGCGACGCGGAGCCGCCGTGGTGGTTGACCGGGACGTCCAGCTCGTCGCAGACCGCCCAGATCGGGTCGTACGCCTCCGAGTAGAGCTCGGGGACGGTGGAGCCGGGCGGGACTCCTGGCAGCAGGATGCCGCCCGTGAGGCCGGCTTCGCGGGTGCGGCGGATCTCCGCGACCGCCGCGTCCACGTCGTTGAGGAGGATCTGGACCACGCCCGCGCGCCGCCCCGGCGCGTCCGCGCAGAAGTCGGCCAGCCAGCGGTTGTGGGCCTGCAGCCCCGCCCAGCGCATCGCGTACTCCGAGGCCGTCGGGGGCTGCGCCATCAGGGAGGCCTTGGGGAAGAACGGCGGGATGGTGTTCGGGAAGAGGACTTCCGCGACGATGCCGTCCGCCTCCAGTTCGGACAGGCGGCGCTGGGAGTTCCAGTTGCGGTCCGCCGTGTCCGCGAGGAGGTCCTCGTACGGGTTCACGTACGAGGCGGCCCAGGCGTCGAACTCCTCGTGGTACCGCTTCTCCAGGTACGGCCTGTAGTCCAGCAGGTCGGCGCCCGCGTGGCAGTCCGCCGAGATGACCGTGTAGCGGTCCTCGGGCGTCATGAGTTCACCCCCAGCACCGGGAAGTCGTTGTCCGTCAGCCAGTGCCGGCCCACCTCGCGCGAGCGCGCCCAGGACGCCTCCACCGCCGCCTGGTCCGGGGACTGGCCCAGCTCCGCCGGGGTGGGGCCGATCCGGCGGGCGATCGGGGCGAGCTTCTCGGTGTCGAAGCCGAAGACCTCGGCCGCCGCCAGGCCCAGCATCCGGCGGGCCTCGGTGACCGGGATGTCGTGGAAGGTCTTCTTCAGCCAGGCGCGGGTGGCCGGCCAGGTGCCCTCGGGGTGCGGGAAGTCCGAGCCCCACAGGATGTTGTCGACGCCGATCTCGTAGCGCTGGGCCAGTTCCCGGCGCTTGGTGTTCGTCGCGCAGATGAAGACCTGCCGGTCCAGGTACTCGCTCGGCGGCCGCTTCAGCTCCTCGAAGGGGGACAGCTTCTTGCCGCCGTGCGCGCCGAGGTAGAGCCGGTCCATGAACCACAGCTGGTTGGGGAGCCACCAGCAGCCCGATTCCGCCACGCCGAACTTGAGGCCCGGGTGCCGCTCGAAGACCCCGGACCAGAGCAGGAACCACAGCGGGCGGGCCGGCCACCAGGTGACCTCGGAGACGAAGATGCCGAGGTGGTCCCCGTACTCGTGGCGCGGCGAGGAACCGGAGTGGGTGACGATCGGCATCGCGGTCTCGGCCGCCGCCGCCCAGACGGGGTCGTAGCGGCGGTCGTGGTAGGGCGCCTTGTCCACCCACATCGCGGGGATCATCAGCGCGCCCAGCCCGGACTCCTTGGCCCGGTGGATCTCGGCGACCACCTTCGACGGCTCGCCGGTGATGGGGAGCAGGGCGACCCCGCAGTGGCGCTCGGGATGCTCCGAGACGAACTCCGCGAGCCACCGGTTGTGCGCCTGCGCGCCCGCCATGCCGAGCTCGGGGTCCTGGTCGCCGGAGAGGCCGAGGCCCACTCCGAAGGGGGCCGCGGTCTGGCTGTCGACGGCGTCCGCGTCGGGGAAGACGACCTCGGCGGCCACGCCGTCGCCGTCGAGCTCCTTCAGCCGCTGCGCCGTGTCCCAGCCGCCCTTGAGGCCCTCCTCGTGGTCGTGGAACCACTTCTCGGCGAACGCCTCGTTGCGGACGCCCAGTCGGGTGGCCTCCGCGCGACGGGCGTCGCGCTCCCCGAGGAACTCGTCGAACTGGGGGTGGAACGCGCTGTCCAGGTAGGGGCGGTACTGCTCGGTCGGCAGGCCCGCGTGACAGTCGGAGGAGATGATGAGGTACGGGTCCTCGTACCGGTCTTCGTGCCGGTCTTCGTGCCGGTCTTCGCGCGTGTCGCTCACTGCGGACGCCCCTCAGTCGAGGATGAAGCTTTCCAGGTAGGCGGGGTTGGCCCGGTCGAGCATCGACTGCGACCGGGCGCGGATCTGCCGGTCGCTGTGCTCGCTGGCCGGGAGCATCCAGAAGCGGTCGGCGCGGATGCCGTCGACGACGTGCTCGGCGACCTCCTCGACGGGCGTGAAGTTCACCTCGTGGCCGGCCTTCTTCATGGCTGCTTCGTACTGGTCGAGGCTGCGGTACGGGGACTTGCGCGGCCGCTCCTTCGCGTACCGCTCGGGCCGGTTGCGGTGCGATTCCCACAGCCCGGTGCGCAGCATGTGCGGTCCGGGGAAGAGGACGGAGGCGCCGACGGCCGCGCCCTCCGCCTTGAGGTGCGCGTAGAGGGACTCGGTCATCGTCACCACGGCGGCCTTGGTGACGGCGTACACGGAGGCGGTGGGCAGCGGGGCGATGCCGCCGTCGCCGGAGGAGGTGTTGACGACGTGGCCGGGAGCGCCTGACGCGATCATGCGGGGGACGAAGGCCTGGATGCCGTGGAAGACGCCCCACACGTTGACGGAGAACGCCCATTTCCAGTCGTTGGGCTCGTGCTCCCACATGCGGCCCTCGGCGCCGGAGCCCACGCCCGCGTTGTTGCACAGCACGTGCACGGCGCCGAAGCCCTCGTACGCGGCGTCGGCCAGCGAGAGCACCGAGTCGCGGTCGCTGACGTCCACGGTCCGGGCGAGGACGTCGGCGCCGTCGGCGGCGAGTTCCTCGGCGGCCTTGCGCAGGGCGCCCTCCTCCACGTCGGCGAGGACGACCTTCAGCCCCTCGGCGGCGAAGCGGCGGGCCATCGCGAGGCCGATGCCGCTGGCAGCGCCGGTGACGACGGCCACCTGTCCTGGTTCGAGTCGCATGTCACACGCTCCCCTCGGGCGGCCCGTCCAGGATCTGCATCGGGTCGTCGTAGCGCTGGTGGATGTACGGGAGCAGGGCCTGGGAGCTGACCCGCTCGACGACCTTGCCCGTCTGGTCGGTGGTCTTCTCGCCGATGGTGATCTCCACGATCCGGCGTACGGGCAGATCGGCCACGGGGTCGAACATCGACTCGCGGAGCAACACGTCACCGGTGATGTGCTCCAGCTTGCGGACCTTCTCGTTGCGCGTGCAGTGGACGAGCACCGGGTCCGCGTCGAAGCCCGAACCGTCCACAGCCGGCAGGAACTTGAAGTAGAAGTCGGTCTTCCGGGTGGGCTCCGGCAGCGGCAGTTCGCGGTCCACCGCCCCGCGCACCTCCACGAAGGCGATCCCGTGCCGGGCGAGGGCGGCCCGCACGACGAGCCCCTCGCGCTCGACGGTGATCTCGCCCAGCTTCTTCGGCTCGCCGAACACCTCACGGCCACCGGTCAGGGCGCGTTCGAGGCTCATCGGCATGACCAGCGGGTACCAGCCCTCGACCCCGCCGTGCTGCGCGGCGACGGCCACCGAACCGGCCCCGAGCGGGTATCCGGGCAGGTCGACCTTGCTGATGTTGGCCCGTACGAGGGGCCGCTCGGCCGGCTTGAGCGGCGGCGGCAGGACCGCCGCCACCACGTCCGGGTCGGTCTCCCAGACGGCCACCACACCGGTGGACCAGATGTCGGGGAGATTGGAGCTCTTCTCGCGCGACGCCGCGATCTCGGCCTCGGTCCGCGCTCCGTACCGTACGCGTGCCATGTATCGCACCACCCTCGTCTTGAGCGGAGTCGGTTCTGTAACACAGTTACACCGCCACCGATGAAGGGTAAAGACCCCTGCACGCATGAGAACTGACGAACCGACAGATTGGTGGGCCGGATCACATGGCCAGAAGCACGCTGACCCGCCCGGAGGTGCTCGACGCCGCCGCGACCCTGGTCAAGCAGCACGGTCCCGCCGCCCTGACCATGCGCAAGCTCGCCGCAGAACTGGGCACCGCGGTGACCTCCATCTACTGGCACGTCGGCAACCGCGAGCAGCTGCTCGACGCTCTCGTGGAGCGGACCGTGGAGGAGATGGGCGCGATAGAGCCCGTCGGCCGCACCCCCGGCGACCGGATCCTGTCGGTGGCCCGGACCCTGCGCCGCGAGCTGCGCGAGCGCCCGCACCTGATCGCGATGGTCCACGAACGCGGCCTCACCGACCGGATGTTCCTGCCCGCGCAGCAGGCCCTCGTGCACGAGGTGCACGCCGCGGGACTGCGCGGCACGCGGGCGGCCGACGCGGTGCGCGCGATCCAGTTCCAGATCGTCGGCTTCCTGCTCGTCGAGCGCAACCGCGAACGCTCTCCCGCCCAGTCCCCCGCCGAGAGCGACCTCTGGGACCCGGCCGCGGCCCCGAACGACCCGGCGCTGGCCCGCGCCCTGGGCCGGCCGGCGGATCCGGAGCGGCTGTTCCTGCTGTCCGTGCAGGCCCTGACGGCCGCACTGCTGAAACCGCGCGGCTAATCGGATTGCCCCGGCGCTTCGGCCCGTGATGGGATCGGCTGTGCGGGGGCGGCTCCCCGGCGTGCATCCTTCTCCACCTTTTTGTAAAGACACGCGCGCCCACTCTCCGCCCCCGCTTCGCCGTGTCCGGAGGGGAATTCACCAGTGTCTGCCATCGAGTCCGTCCTGCTGCGCCGGCTCGGAACCGTCTACGTCGACCGGCCGACGGCTGCCGCGTCGCCCGGCAGCGAAGGGGTGCGGCCCCTGGAGGGCGAGCTCCTCGAACGCGGCCACGCGCTGGGCGCGGAGCTGCACGCGGCCCTGTCGGTGCTCGCGCCGACCGACCTCGCCGAGGAGCGGCTGCGCCTGCTCGCGCTGGTGGACGAGCTGATGGGCGCCGACCGGGTGCACAAGCCGCTCTTCCGGCGCTTCCCCTTCTCCATCCCGCAGGACACCGAGCGCTGGTACGTCGGCCGGGTCTTCGCCCTGCTGCTCCAGGAACCCGAGCAGCCGTGCGTGCTGTGCGGCGAGGCCGGCACGGTCCACCCCGTCGCCCCCTGCGCCCACCTGGTGTGCCGCACCTGCTGGGACGGCGCCGACTACACCGGCTGCCCGGTCTGCCACCGGCGCGTCGACCCCGCCGACCCCTTCCTGCGCCCGGACCGCGACGAACGGGCCGGCCGCCGGGCCACCCGGGCGGCCCGCAAGGGCAAGGGTCTGCCGTCGGGCCCGCTGCGGCTGCTCCGGCTCGGCACCGGTCTGCCGCAGGACTGCGCCCGGGTGGTGGCCTCGCTGCTCGCCCGGCAGACCCCGCTGTCCCCCGAGGACCGCGACGACCTGGCACGCCTGCTCCCCGCCGCCCCGGCGGACCTCGGCTGGCTCCCCGGGGAGATCCCCGTACGGGAGACCAAGGCGCTGGTCCTCGGCCGGCTGCTGGGCGACTGGCGGACCGAGGACGCGGCGCGGCCGCTGCTCGCCGAGCGGCTCACCACCGCCACCGACGTGCTGCGGCTGCTCGCGGTGCTCTCCGGCGGAGAGGCGGGCCTGCTGCCGCTGCCCCGGTTCGCGAACCCCGGCCGGCCGCTGCGCCGGGAGCTCCTCCGCGTGCTCGACGCGTTGAACCCGCAGTACCTGGTCGAGGACCTGCTGCGGCATCCCGCCGCCTGGAAGCGGGCCGCCGAGCGCCTGCACCCCTTCGAGCAGCACGCCCGGCACCCGCGGGCGGCACTGGCCTTCGCCGTGCTGCGGGGCACCACCGTGTCCGCCGCCACACCGCTCGGTGCGGCGCTGCTGGAGACCGCCGCCGCGCACCCGGACGCCGTCCGCGTGGACGGGGACCGGATCCGGCCCGCCACCTGGGCCGGCCGGATCGAGGAGGCCCTCGCCCAGGGGGACGCGGGGGCGGCCGCCGCGCTGGCCGGGCAGCGGCCGGGAGAACTCGTCCGCCGTCTCGACCACCTGCTGCGCCTGCATCCCGGCGAGGAGCTCGTCCCCGAGCTGGAGAAGGCACTCGCGTGCGGGCTTTCCTCCGTCGGCGCCGGCCCGCTGCTGTCCGCGCTGGGCGCGCTGCGGGTGCGCGCCGGGGACCGCTCCGGCGGCCGGCGGGTGTTCTTCCCGCGCGGACAGGTGGCCTCCGCGCAGTCCGTGACCGACCGGCGGCTGCCGCTGCCCGCGCCGCTCGTCACGGCGGTGGTGTCGCGGCTGCAGGATGAGGTGCTGCGGCGGTTCGCCGCCGCCGGTGACGAGCCGTACGACCTGTCCGTCGTCGAATCCGGGCTGGCCGACCTGACCGTGCCCTTCGGCGAGCGCACGGCCGCCAAGGCACTGGTGGCCGTCCCCCGGGGCAGTACGCAGACCCTGCCCGAGGGCGAGGTGCTGCGGCTGTTCCTGCACTGGACGGAGCCCGCGGGCAACCGCACCGACCTGGACCTGTCCGTCGCGTTCTTCGACGCCGACTGGAAGTTCACCGGTCTGTGCGACTACACGAACCTGCGGCACGGCCCGCGCGGGGCCGCCACCCACTCGGGCGACCTCACCTCGGCGCCCGCGCCGGACGGGGCCACCGAGTACGTGGACCTGGACCTGGCCGCGCTCGCATCGAGCGGGGACGTGTACGCGGTCCCGCTGGTCTTCAGCTTCAACAACGTGCCCTTCGATGAGCTGCCGGACGCCTTCGCGGGCTTCATGGCCCTGCCGGCCAAGGGCCCGCGCGGCTCCTCGTACGATCCGCGCACCGTCCGCCAGCGCTTCGACCTGGCGGGCGCGTCGCAGGTCTGCATGCCGATGGTCGTGGACCTGGCCGCCCGCAGGACCCTGTGGGCGGACGTCCACCTGCCGCCGTCGGAGGGCTTCCAGAGCGTGGCCTCGCACGGGGACCGGCTGGCTGCGGTGGCCCGCGACGTGTGGGAGCACTTCGGCTCCGGCGTCGTCACGACCCTGTGGGACCTGGCGGTGTGGCGGGCCGCGGCGCGCTCCCGCGAGGTGACCGTCGTACGCCGGGCCGCGCATCCGGTGCTCCCCGACGAGCTGTGGCTGTACCGGGCCGGGGACGGCGAGCCGGTGGCCGCCTTCGCCGCCCGGATCTCGGCCATGGAGGCGCCGCAGGAGCGGCGCGAGGCGGCTGACGGCGACGCGGCCGCCGCCGAAGTGGCCGCGGGCAAGCGGGTGTTCCTGGCCCTGGTGCACGCGAGCGTGGCCCCGCCCGGGGCTTCGGGGACGGCGTACCGGCTGTTCCCGGGGCCGGCCGAACTGCCCGGGGGCTTCGACCGGGTGAGTGCCGGGGACCTCGTGGCGGAGCTGGGCTGATCGGGCATCGCGGCAACGGCTGTCAGTCGGGGCCGATATCCTCTGTGACCATGCTCGACGACCGTACGACCGCAGAGACGACGTGGCCGACCGCGTACCCACAGGGGTACGCGGTCGTCGACGTGGAGACCACCGGGCTCGCTCGCGACGACCGGATAGTCTCCGCCGCCGTCTACCGGCTCGACGCGCAGGGCAATGTGGAGGACCACTGGTACACCCTGGTCAACCCGCAGCGGGATCCGGGGCCGGTGTGGATCCACGGTCTGACGAGTGAGGTGCTGGCCGGCGCCCCGCTGTTCAAGGACATCGCCGAGGAGTTCGCCGGCCGGCTCGCGGACCGGGTGCTGGTCGCGCACAACGCCATCTTCGACTGGCAGATGATCGCCCGCGAGTACGCGCGGGCCGCCGAGACCGCGCCGGTCCGTCAGCGGCTGTGCACCATCGCCCTGTCGAAGGAACTGAACCTCCCGCTGCCCAACCACAAGCTGGAGTCGCTCGCCGCGCACTTCGGCGTGGTCCAGCAGCGCGCGCACCACGCGCTCGACGACGCCCGGGTGCTGGCGGAGGCGTTCCGCCCGTCCCTGCACGCGGCCGCGCAGGGCGGCGTACGGCTGCCGCTGCTGGAGTGCCGGCCGCTGACGGAGTGGTCGGACTCCCCCGTCACCCCGCGCGTCGGCTACCAGGCCTCGTACGGGAGCGGCAGCTGGCGGCCCTCGCGCAAGCGGCCCCCGTGCCCGCACCCGAACCCGGGCCGGTTCGAGGACGGCAAGCCGCTGAAGCAGGGGATGCGGATCGCCTTCTCCGGCGACACCTCGGTGGACCGGGAGCTGCTGGAGGACCGCGCGGTGGAGGCGGGCCTGCACGTCGCGACGAGCGTGTCGCGCCTCACCAGCCTGCTGGTGACGAACGATCCCGACTCGGCGACCTCGAAGACGGTCAAGGCGAAGTCCTTCGGCACGCCCGTCGTCGACGAGGCGGCCTTCACCCAGCTGCTGCGGGACGTGGCGGCGGCCGAGGACTGAGCGGACGGCCCGGACGTTGCGCCGGGCGGGTGCCGACGCGGCGACTCACCCCGGTGGATCTTGTTCCGGTCCGCCGCCGTGCGGAGCATGCGGCCCATGGCACGTTGTGAGGTCTGCGGAAACGATTACGGCATGTCGTTCGAGGTGCACGCGCAGGGAGCCGTGCACGTCTTCGACTGCTTCTCCTGCGCCATTCACCGCATGGCGCCCATCTGCGAGCACTGCCGGGTCCAGATCATCGGGCAGGGCGTCGAGGTCGAGGGGCAGTGGTTCTGCGGGGCGCACTGCGCCCGCGCGGAAGGGAAGGTGGGCATCAAGGACCACGCTTGACGGCCAGGACCGACCACCCGCCCGACACCACGTCCCGTACCCGTGACCCCGGACGGCCACCCGGCCGTCCGGGGCCGACCCCGCTGGGGGTACCGTCGTGGGCGTGTACCGCTTTGTGCTGACCCGGCAGTGGGTGTGCCTCACCCTCGTCACCCTCGCCCTCATCCCCGCGATGATCAAGCTGGGGTTCTGGCAGTTCCACCGCCATGAGCACCGGGTCGCCCAGAACGAGCTGATCGCCGCGAACCTGAGGGCGAAGCCGGCACCCGTGACCGAGGTCACCTCCCCGGGCCACCAGGTGCCCCGCGCGGACTTCTGGCGGACGGTCACCGCGACCGGTGCGTACGACTCCGCGCACGAGGTCGTCGTGCGGATGCGGACCTCGGCCGACGACAAGGTCGGCTTCCACGTCGTGACCCCGCTCGTCCTGGCCGACGGCCGGGTGGTGCTGGTGAACCGCGGCTGGGTGCCGGGCGGCGACGACCCCCGCGCGTACCCGCCGGTGCCGGCCGCGCCATCGGGCGAGGTCACCGTGACCGGCCGGCTGAAGGCCGACGAGACCAGCGGCGGCAGCGGCATCAAGGACCGCAAGGGCCTGCCGGACCGTCAGGTGATGCTGATCAACAGCGCGCAGCAGGCGGAGTACCTGGGCAGGCCCGTCCTCGGCGGCTACCTGGAACTCGACGGCCCGGCCCCCTCCGGCGGCAGCCCGGAGGCCGTCCCCGAGCCCGACCACGACTCGATCGGCCCCCACATGGCGTACGCCGTCCAGTGGTGGCTGTTCGCGGCCGCGGTGCCGGTGGGCTGGCTGGTCCTCGTACGGCGTGAGAAGCGCGAGCGCGAGGAGGAGGCCGCGGCGGCCGGCGAACCCGGAACCGGCGCGCAGCGGGAGCCGGCGACGGCGTAGCGTGTCGGCATGGATCTTGGACTGAAGGACCGTGTCTACATCGTCACCGGGGCCACGCGCGGCCTCGGCCTCGCCTCCGCCCGGGAACTGACCGCCGACGGCGCGAAGGTCGTTCTGACGGGCCGGGACGAGAAGCGGGCGGCCGACGCCGCCGCCTCGCTCGGCCCGAACGCGGTCGGTGTGGCGGCCGACAACTCCGACCCGGAAGCGGCCGGACGCCTCGTCGAGACCGCGCGCGAGCGCTTCGGACGCTTCGACGGCATCCTCATCAGCGTCGGCGGCCCGGCCCCGGGCCTCGCGGCGGACAACACCGACGAGCAGTGGTCCGCCGCCTTCGAGTCGGTCTTCCTCGGCGCGGTCCGCCTCGCGCGGGCGGCCGCCGCCGAGCTGGGCGAGGGCGGGGTCATCGGCTTCGTCCTGTCGGGCTCGGTGCACGAGCCGATCCCCGGCCTGACCATTTCCAACGGTCTGCGCCCGGGCCTGGCCGGCTTCGCCAAGTCCCTCTCGGTGGACCTCGGCCCGCGCGGGATCCGGGTCGTGGGCCTGCTCCCGGCGCGGATCGACACCGACCGCGTACGCGAGCTGGACGCGCTGTCCGGGGACGCGGCTGCGGCGCGGGCCGGGAACGAGTCCCGCATCCCGCTGCGGCGTTACGGCACCCCGGAGGAGTTCGGCCGCACGGCGGCGTTCCTGCTCTCCCCCGCGGCCTCGTACCTGACGGGCGTCATGGTGCCGGTCGACGGCGGTTCCCGGCACGGTTTCTGAGCCACCGTCTCCGACAGGGCCTACGTCACCCGCTGGGCCCGGTGCGACGTCACCTTCAGGCGGGCCTCCGTCGGCAGTCCGGCGAGGCCCGCCGAGGCGCGGGCGTGGGTCAGGACCGGGCCCGCGAGGGCGGCCAGGGCGTCGGCCGGGACCGCGTGGGGTTCGAGTTCCAGTGCGACCCGCAGCGCAGGCGCCCCCCGCCTGCCGCGCAGCGCGACCCGGCAGCGGGCGACCCCGTCCAGGGCGCCGGCCTCCGCGGCCACCGCCTCCTCCAGGGCGGGCCCCCGCAACACGGCGAACGCCCCGTCCCCGGTGTCGACGAACACGGCCCGCAGCCGGGAGCGCCTCAGCTGGGACAGCAGCCACCACAGCGCCAGCAGCACGCCCAGCACGAGGCCCGCGAGCACCACCCACCCCCACCAGCCCTCGGCGTGCCAGTACCGGCGCCGGGCCTCCTGCGTCAGCAGCGGGGCGTGCCGGCCGCCCAGGGGCCAGGACGCCGTGAGCACCGCGGCCCCGGCCGCCAGCAGGACCAGGCCGGCCACCGCCAGCAGGATCCGGTTCACCACCCCGAGCATCCCGCTCACCTCCTGACCCGTACGCGCGGCTGCGGCGGGTGTGCGAGGCCCAGTTCCCCGATGCCGACGGCGAGCACCGCGTCCAGGTCTGCCCGTACGTCGTCCAGCTCGCGGAAGTGCGAGGTGGCGCGTACCCCGATGTGGGAGCGGCCCACCCTGACCCGGACCGACCGCACTCCCGACACCTCCATCGCCCGGTCCCGCAGGACCTGCGCGGCGTCCTTGCGGCTGAGCCCGGCGCGTACCCCGGCGGCCGGATCCGGGGTGCGCATCGGGAGGATCCCGCGCCGCCCGGGAGCGAGCGCCAGCAGCAGGAGCACCGCCCCGGCGACGGCGAGGACTCCGCCGACCAGCAGTACGCCCGGGTCGGCCGGGGTGTGCCGGTCCAGCTGGTCGCCGAGCTCGCGGCGCCACTCCATCCCCGGCCGGCCGGACCGTACGGCGGCCAGGTCGTACAGGAACAGCCCCGCCACTGCCAGTACGGCGAGGGCGGTGAGCGCGGCGGGGACGCGGCGGGCGGAGCGGAACCGGTGCGCCCGGGGAGCGCGGGGGGCTTCGGGGGCCCGGTCGGAGTCCGTCACCGCAGCCGCCGGTCCCGCCCGGCGGTGGGCCGGGTGTGCGTGGAGTGCAGGTGCTCGATGTCGATGTCCACCTCGGGTACGGACATCGCCGCGTACTCCTCGACCCGCAGGGCGACCTGGCGGCGTACGGCCGCGCACTGGGCGGCCAGGTCGGAGGGGTAGTCGAGCTCCAGGCTCACCCGTACCCGGGCGATGTCGTGGTGCACGGTGACGATGGCGTGCGGGGGCTCCGCCTGTGCGGGCCGCGCGACGAGCGCCTCCCGGGCCGCCTGGGCGGCGATCTTGGCGACGACCCGGTCGGCGATACGGGTCGCACCCCGGTCGGCGGGCGCCACCCGGGGCGGGGTGGCCCGGGGGTTGCTCATCGGCGCCTCACCCGCGCCGGTCGTCGCGGCGGCGGAACAGGTCTCCGGGTTCCAGGTCCCCGTCGAGGAACCGGCCGGCGACGAAGCCGATGGCGCCGAGCGCCGCCACCAGCAGGAAGGCTCCGAAGCCGCCGAAATACCCGGCGAACGCCAGGGCCATGCCGGCGAACAGGCCGGCGACCGCCATGCTCATTGCGGGGCTCCTTTTCGCTACTGGAGCCGCGACTCCGGCTCCTCGTCGGGCTCATCGGGCAGCTTGACGTCGCTGACCGCGATGTTGACCTCGACGACCTCCAGGCTGGTCATCCGCTCGACCGCCGAGATGACGTTCTCACGGACCGCCCGTGCCACGTCCCGGATCGACACGCCGTAGTCGACGACGATCTCCAGGTCGAGGGCCGTCTGGACCTCGCCGACCTCGGCCTTCACGCCGCGGCTGACGGAGGCCTTCGCGCCGCCGGGGACCCGTTCGCGGACGGCGCCGAAGGTACGGGAGAGACCGCTGCCGCTGCCCATGGCGTGTACGCCGACCACCTCGCGGGCGGCCAGCCCGGCGATCTTCTCGACCACTCCGTCGGCGATGCTCGTGCGGCCCCGGTCGGCGGGCGCCTTGCCGGGGCCGCCCGATGTGGATTCGGTCATCGCATGTCCCTTCGCGCGTGCGGACTCCACTCCGCACCACGGTAAGCGCGCGAAGCCGCCACCGCCCCGGGACTACGCCGGTCGGCCTGAACCGGTGCCCGGGCCCCGCCCGGGCACCTTCCACCGCGGTGGGGAGTCAGTCGGACAGGCCCGCCAGGTCGCGCAGGCGACGGGCCTGGGCGGCGCGCTCGGCGGCGCGCTGGTCGTCGTACGGGCGCGACTGCGCGTCGCGCAGCAGCGCCTTGGTCTCGACGACGGCGTCCCGCGCGGGGGCGAGCAGCGCGGTGGTGAGGTCCTGGACGGCGGCGTCGAGCTCGTCCGCGGGCACCACGAGGTTGGCGAGGCCGACCCGCTCCGCCTCCTCGGCATGCACGAAGCGGCCCGTGGCGCAGATCTCCAGCGCGCGGGCGTATCCGACCAGCGAGGTGAGGGGCTGGGTGCCCGCCAGGTCCGGGACCAGGCCCAGGCTGGTCTCGCGCATGGCGAACTGCACGTCGTCCGCGACCACGCGCAGGTCGCACGCGAGCGCGAGCTGGAAGCCGGCGCCGATCGCGTGCCCCTGCACGGCGGCGACGGAGATGATGTCGTTACGCCGCCACCAGGTGAATGCCTCCTGGTACTCGGCGATGGTGGAATCGAGCAGTTCGTCCGAACCGCGTGCCAGATCGAGGAAGGACGGCTCGCCCTCGAAACCCTCGGGGGTGAACGCCTGCCGGTCGAGCCCGGCGGAGAAGGACTTGCCCTCACCGCGCAGCACGACGACCCGGACGGTGCCCGGCAACGACCTTCCGGCCTCCGCCAAAGCCCGCCAGAGCGCGGGGGATTGGGCGTTTCGCTTGGCCGGATTGGTCAGTGTCACCGTGGCGAGCGAGTCGTCGACGGTGAGTCGTACGCCGTCCTTGTCGAGCAGAGCCATCTGTATGCCTCCGGTGTGCAGTCGGCCGCGATCCGGCCTAAGTGACTGCACAGTAACCACCCGGCCGACCGGAAAGTCGACCGGGGGTCACCGAAGGAACCGTTTGACCATGCTGAAACCTTTGAAGCCTTGAAGCATTCAAACGTCGGAACCGATGGGACCAGGGTCAGGCCGTGGCGGCCTTCTTACCGCGCGTCGCGCCACCGCGACCGCGCAGCGAGACCCCGGACTCACTGAGCATCCGGTGGACGAATCCGTAGGACCGGCCGGTCTCTTCGGCCAGCGCCCGGATACTCGCACCGGAGTCGTACTTCTTCTTCAGGTCTGCCGCGAGCTTGTCGCGCGCGGCGCCGGTTACCCGGCTGCCCTTCTTCAGAGTCTCGGCCACCCGTGCCTCCTCATGGGAAGTGCGCTCTGGACTTCTCATGATCACCCCTCCCACGCTTCCTGGCCACCCATTCCGCAAGGTCGGTACGGCCGCATTTCTCGAAGGGTGGACACCCGAGCAGAACGGAATCTCCCCTTCCGCCACATGACCTCCGTCACACTTCGCGGCCCTCGCGGGGAATCGCCAGGTCAGGGGCGGGACGACGGAAGACGGACGGCCCCGGTCGCGCGCCCTCGGGGGCGCGGCCGGGGCCGTCGTACGACGCTGGGCGGTACGAGACCGTCTCACTCAGATGATGGATCACCCCTGAGCCGAATGATCCATAAGGAATTGGATCAGGCGAGGGCGACCAGGTCCCGGTAGTCCGGGCCCCACAGATCCTCGACGCCGTCCGGGAGCAGGATGATCCGCTCCGGCTCCAGCGCCTCGACCGCGCCCTCGTCGTGCGTGACGAGGATGACCGCGCCCTTGTACGTGCGCAGGGCGCCCAGGATCTCCTCGCGGCTGGCCGGGTCCAGGTTGTTCGTGGGCTCGTCGAGCAGCAGCACGTTCGCCGAGGAGACGACCAGCGTGGCCAGGGCCAGGCGGGTCTTCTCGCCGCCGGACAGCACCCCGGCGGGCTTGTCCACGTCGTCCCCGGAGAAGAGGAAGGAGCCCAGCGTCTTGCGCACGGCGACCAGGTCCAGGTCGGGCGCGGCGGAGCGCATGTTCTCCAGGACCGTGCGCTCGGGGTCCAGGGTCTCGTGCTCCTGGGCGTAGTAGCCGAGCTTGAGGCCGTGGCCCGGGGTGACCTCGCCGGTGTCCGGCTTCTCGGTGCCCGCGAGCAGCCGCAGCAGCGTCGTCTTGCCGGCGCCGTTGAGGCCGAGGATGACGACCCGGGAGCCCTTGTCGATGGCCAGGTCGACGTCGGTGAAGATCTCCAGCGAGCCGTAGGACTTCGAGAGGCCCTCAGCGGTCAGCGGGGTCTTGCCGCAGGGCGCCGGGTCCGGGAAGCGCAGCTTGGCGACCTTGTCGGAGACGCGGACGGCCTCCAGGCCGGACAGCAGCCGCTCGGCGCGCTTGGCCATGTTCTGCGCGGCGACGGTCTTGGTGGCCTTGGCGCGCATCTTGTCGGCCTGCGAGTTCAGGGCCGCGGCCTTCTTCTCCGCGTTCTGGCGCTCGCGCTTGCGGCGCTTCTCGTCGGCCTCGCGCTGCTGCTGGTAGAGCTTCCAGCCCATGTTGTAGACGTCGATCTGGGACCGGTTGGCGTCCAGGTAGAAGACCTTGTTGACGACGGTCTCGACCAGGTCGACGTCATGGGAGATCACGACGAAGCCGCCGCGGTAGTTCTTCAGGTAGTCCCGCAGCCAGACGATCGAGTCGGCGTCGAGGTGGTTCGTCGGCTCGTCGAGGAGCAGGGTGTCCGCGTCCGAGAACAGGATCCGGGCGAGTTCGACGCGGCGGCGCTGACCGCCGGAGAGGGTGTGCAGCGGCTGGCCGAGCACCCGGTCGGGGAGGCTGAGGGCGGCCGAGATCGTCGCGGCCTCCGACTCGGCGGCGTATCCGCCCTTGGTGAGGAACTCGGTCTCCTGGCGCTCGTACTGCTTGAGCGCCTTCTCGCGGGTGGCGCCGGAGCCGGTGGCGATGCGCTCCTCGTTCATCCGCATCTTCTTGATCAGGACGTCGAGACCGCGGGCGGACAGGATCCGGTCGCGGGCCAGGACCTCGAGGTCACCGGTGCGGGGGTCCTGCGGGAGGTAGCCGACCTCACCCGAGCGGGTGATGGAGCCGGCGGCGGGCTGGCCCTCGCCCGCGAGGCACTTGGTGAGGGTGGTCTTGCCGGCTCCGTTGCGGCCGACCAGGCCGATGCGGTCGCCCTTGGCGATGCGGAAGGAGGCGGACTCGATGAGGACGCGGGCGCCGGCGCGCAGCTCTACGCCGGTGGCGGTGATCACGGAAATACTCCAGGGCGGGGGGACGGCGGAAAGGGGGCAGGACGCGATGCTTCGACGCCGCTAATCCGCGAGGAGATTTGCCATGGGAGTCATTCTACCGGGGGTGCGCAACTACTTATCGGGGCGCCGGTCGGCCGGACCGCCCTCCGCCCCGTCCCCCGTTCGGCTCATGGACCGCACCGGCGGGCACGGGCACGTATCAGGATGAACGGGTCGAGCTGCAGGCCGACTGCTACGCCGGGGTGTGGGCGCGGGGCGCGACGCGGACCCCGGACGAGTCCACCGGCCGGCCGCTGATCACCCGCCTCACCGACGAGGACATCAGGGACGGACTGGACGCGGCGGCGGCGGCGGTCGGCGGCGACCGGATCCAGGAGAAGTTCCAGGGCCGGGTCACCCCGGAGACCTGGACCCACGGGTCGGCCGAGCAGCGCCGGCAGTGGTTCTACCAGGGCTACCGCACCGGCGACATGGCCCAGTGCAACACCTTCCACTGACTGCCAGTGGCGCCTGCCATGCTGTGACGTGGGTCACCGTCACGAGAGGGAGTGATCGTCATGGCAGGCGTTCCGTCCATCTGTCCCACGCTGGTCTACCGCGACGCGAAGGCGGCCATCAAGCTGCTGACCGAGGCCTTCGGCTTCAGCCAGGTCGCGGTGTACGAGGGTGAGAACGGCTCGGTGATGCACGCGGAGCTGGCCTACGGCAACGGGCTGGTGATGCTGGGCAGCAAGGGCACGGGCGGGGTCTTCGACAAGGCCATGGGCGACGCGGGGCCGGCGGGGGTCTATGTCGTGGTCGAGGACGTGGACGCCCACCACCGGCGGGCCGCCGAACACGGTGCGGAGATCCTGATGGAGCCCACCGACCAGGACTACGGCTCCCGCGACTACATGGCCCGGGACGGCGAGGGCAACATCTGGAGCTTCGGGACGTACGCGCCGCAGGTCTGAGGCCTGCGGCGGACACGTCCTCGCCCGTACGCGGCTACGCGCCGCCGGTGTGGACCTGGAAGGCGGCCCGGCGGACCGCCTTGGCCAGGGCCGGGTCGGGGTGGGCCGCCGCCAGCGCGACCAGGACCTGGACGGTGCGCGGGTGGCCGACCGCGCGGACCTCGTCCAGCAGGCGCGGGACGGTGGTGCGGACGGCCGAGTCGAGGTGGCGGGCGAGCAGGTCGGCCTCGCCGTGGTCGGCGATCGCCGCCGCGGTGTCCACCCAGAGCCAGGTCGACTCCTCGGCGGTGAGGACGTCCTGCGCCTCGTCGGGGTCGACCCCGTCGTGCTCGGCGAGCCAGAGCAGGGCGTAGGGGCGCAGGGCTGGCTCGCGCACGGCGGCGCGCACCTCGGGTTCGGCGGGGGCGCCGACCACGCGCAGCGCCTCGAAGGCGAGGCCCCGCAGCAGGGCGTCCTCGCCGCGGGCGGCGTGCAGGAGCTCGGCCACGGCGTGGCGGACGGGCCGCGCGGCGAGCCAGGCCTGGTACTCGGCGCGGGCCGGGCCGGGGGTGAGCCGGGCGCAGCCGTGCAGCATGGCGGCGGCGGACTGCTCGATGTTCCCGGCGGGGCTCTGCGCGGCGACGCAGATCTGCTCCAGCTTGACCCAGACCGCCCAGCTGCCGAGCGGGGTGAGCGCGGCCTGCGCGGGGCCGAGGGTGACGGCGTCCACGGCCGCGAGTCCGCCGAGCGCCCAGCGCAGCAGCCGGGCGAGCGGGACGGGCGGCGCGGGGACCGGGGGCTGCGCGTCGGTGGTCTGCGCGTCCGTGGTCTGCGCCTCCGCCGGGTCCTGCGGGGCGTCGTAGGGGACCTCGCAGCGCTCGTCGCGCAGTTCGGTGACGCGCTGCCCGAGCAGGTCGAGGAGATCGGGGACGGTCACCGGGCCGGCGGACAGCTGGAGGAGGGAGAGGAGTTGGGGCATCGCCTCGACGACCTCGGCGACGGCCGCGGGGGCGATGTCGGCGGGGGCGGGGTGGACGAGGGACCACGCGTCGAAGAGGGCGACCCAGCCGCGCAGTACGGCGGTGTCGTCGCGGTCCCAGGCGCGCAGCCGCCAGCCGGGCCGGGCGTGGCCGCCGTGGACCTCGACGAGGCCGGCGAGCCGGGCCCGGTCCCAGCCGACCCTGATCTGGCCGTGCGTCAGTTTCAGCTCCGCCGCGGCGCGTTCGACGTCGGCGGCGGGCAGGGCGCCCGCGGGGGCGGGCCGTCCACCGTCCCCTGCGCCGAGGTGGAGTTCGGCCCAGCGGGTCAGGCGTACGGCATCGGCGAGCGAGGCCCGGGCCCGGTTCGCGAGGTCGGCCGTGGCGGGCGTACCCGCCGGAGGCCTCGTGGCGGGCCGGGTGCGCCGGTCCGTCACCGCTTTGCGGGCCGTGGCCACGGAACGCTGGGAGACGAGTCGGAGTCTGGAGTCGCGAGCCAACTGCTCATCAGGCTTTCGGGACGTCACGGAAGCAGTCTCGCCCGTCACCGGCCGAAAGCCCAAACGGAACCCTCCGTTACCACGGCGCGCCGGGGTGCAGACCAGGGCAAGTCACCCGGAGGGCACTCGCCGCCCCATCCCTTTCGCATGACAGGACCTCACCTCGGGCCGCCTCAGGGCGTCTCCGCTCACATCAGGGGGGTGAGGAAGCGGCGCAGGGCCTCCTCGTACCCGGCCGGGTCGGCGTTCCACATCGCCCCGTGGCCGGCCTGGCGCACGGTGTGCAGGGTGACGAGGTCGGGGCGGGCGTCGGCGAGCCGGCGGGAGGGAGCCCAGGGGGCGAGCGTGTCGTCCGGGCCGTGGAAGATCAGTACGGGAACGCGCAGGGCGCCGGGGTCCGAGCCGGGCGCCCGGTGGTCGGCGCGCAGTCCCGCGCGGCCCTCGGCGGCCCGGACCGCGAGCGGGAGCACCGCGGCCGGGGTGCCGCGCGCGACGGCGAGCGCGCGCAGGGTGGTGTGCCAGTCGAGTACGGGCGAATCCAGCACCAGCCCGGCGATCCGGTCGGCGAGCGCCGAGCGCTCGGCGGCGCGCAGGGCCATGGTGGCGCCGGTGGACCAGCCGTGCAGGACCACGCGCCGGGCGCCGTAGCGCAGGGCGTAGCGGATGGCGGCGTCCAGGTCGCGCCACTCCGATTCACCGAGGTGGCCCAGGCCGTCCGGAGGGGCGGGGGCGCCCAGATCGCCGCGGTAGGCGAGGTCCAGGACGGGCAGCCGGTACCGGTGCAGGAACGGCATGACGGCCATCGGGTGCTCCCGGCTGCTGCCGAGCCCGTGCACGGTGATCACCCAGGTGTCGCGGATCCCGGGCACGAACCAGGCGGGCAGGGGGCCGAGCTCGCCGGGGACGTCCACGTCGGCGTGGTCGAGCCCGAGGGCGGTGCGCGGGTTCCCGAGGTGGACCTGGGGGGTGAGGGCGACCCGGGTGCCGGGGCGGAGGCTGCCGTGGGTGACGGCGAGCAGCCGGCGTACGACCGTGTCCGGGTCGCGCGCGGCGTCCGGGAGGAGGGGTCCGACGACTGCGTGCACCCCCGGGGCGTCGAGTCCGTACGTACCGGGGCGCAGGGAGCCCAGCGAGCGGGTCAGCGTGACCCGGCCGTCGGATACGGAGTGGACGCTCAGGCGCGGTCCGCCGGGCAGTGGACGCCCGGGCTCGGGCCGCAGTGCCGCGTCGGCGGCATACCGGCCGGCCGCCACCGCGGCCGCGCCGGCGCCCAGGAGGGTCGTGGTGACGGCCACTGCCGTCGCTGTCGCGGTACGCACCGCTCCAGTGTCGAGGCGCGGGCTCCGGCGGGCCACCGGAGCAGATCGTTCCGGCCGCCGCCCCGGCAGCGTGATCTAGGTCTCTTTCCGGGGCCCGGCGGGGTGGGCCACCGCGCCGGAAGCCCCCGGCGGAGCGGTCCGTTCACCCCGCTTTGACGTGCATTAATCGATATATGTACGACGGAATCGGGGCGAATGGCCTGATCACACGCTGCGCCAGGACACCCATCCGCCCGAGTCAGTTCATCTTCCGTTCACTCAGGTTGCCTACGGTCGCCGAACCACTGACGTCAAACAGAAGCCTGGGTAAATGGAGCACATAACGCTTCTCCTCGGGATCGTGATCATTACCGCTCTCGTGTTCGACTTCACGAACGGTTTCCACGACACGGCCAACGCGATGGCCACCACCATCTCGACCGGCGCCCTCAAGCCCAAGACGGCGGTGGCCATGTCCGCCGTGCTCAACCTCGTCGGCGCGTTCATGTCCGTGGAGGTCGCCAAGACGATCTCCAAGGGCCTGATCAACGAGGAGGGCATCCAGCCGGAAGTGATCTTCGCCGCCCTGGTCGGCGCGATCCTCTGGAACCTGGTCACCTGGCTGGTCGGACTCCCCTCCAGCTCCTCCCACGCCCTGATGGGCGGCCTGATCGGTGCCGCGGTCGCCTCCGCCGGCATCGGCGCGGTCAACGGCAGCGTCGTCGTCACCAAGGTGCTGATCCCCGCGATCGCCGCTCCGATCGTGGCCGGTGTGGCCGCGATGCTGGCCGCCAAGGTCACGTACAAGCTCGGCAACAAGGTCGGCGAGAAGACCTCCACCAAGGGCTATCGCGCCGGGCAGATCGCCTCGGCGAGCCTCGTCTCCCTCGCGCACGGCACCAACGACGCGCAGAAGACGATGGGCATCATCACCCTGGCGCTCATCGCGGGCGGTGCGCTGGAGTCCGGCGCGAACCCGCCGGTCTGGGTCATCGTCTCCGCCGGCATGGCCATCGCGATGGGCACCTACCTGGGCGGCTGGCGCATCATCCGCACCATGGGCAGCGGCCTGACCGACCTGCACCCGCAGCAGGGCTTCGCCGCCCAGACCTCGGCCGCCAGCGTCATCCTGGCCTCCTCCTCCCTCGGCTTCTCCCTCTCCACCACCCACGCGTGCTCCGGCGCCGTCATGGGTGCGGGTCTGGGACGCAAGGGCGGCGTGGTCCGCTGGTCCACCGCCACCCGCATGTTCATCGCCTGGGGCCTGACCCTGCCGGCCGCGGCCCTGGTCTCCGCGGGTGCCGAGCTGGTCATGCGCTCCGGTGACGTCGGTGTCGCCGCCGTCGCGCTCTTCCTGGTCGCCTCCTGCGTCGCCATCTGGCTCATCTCCCGCCGCCAGGTCGTCGACCACCACAACGTCAACGACGCGGCGCCGGCCGGCGCCGAGGAGCCGGGTGTCGTCACCACGGCCATGGCCGCCGTCACCGTCCCGCCGACGGTCTCCGCCGCGGCCGGTACGACCGCCGCGGTGACGGACGAGGACCTGAAGTCCACCATCCCGGCCGCGACGCCGGCCCCGACGACCGCGCCGTCTCCGGCCGCCGCGGTCTGACCGAGACACACAGAGGAACGGCAGTATGAAGATCGACTGGGAAGCACTCGGCTCCGTCTTCGGGGTCAGCCTCTCCGCCACCGTCGCCCTCGTGGCCCTGTTCACCCTGGGCCTGGTGGGTCTGTCCAAGCACGAGGCGGCCACCGAGCAGGGCGGCACCGCCACCCTGGCCCGCAGCGGTGCGTACGCCTGCTTCGCGCTCGTCACGGCGGCCGTGGGGTACGGGATCTACCTGATCGTCGCCTGAGGCGCGGACACCACGTGTGAAGGCTCCCTCCGGGTTTCCCCCGGGGGGAGCTTTCGTATGCCCGGCGCAGGTCAACGGCGAGTTGACGGGCGTTCTCGGCGCGTGGTGGACTGCCCGGGCCAATACGGCGGCATGGAGAGGAAGTCCGGTGCGAATCCGGCGCGGTCCCGCCACTGTCACCGGGGGCACTCGACCGAGTGCGACCCGGGAGCCAGGAACTCTCGCCGCCGGACACGTCGAACCAGGGCGCGGACCCTGAGTGAGGACATACCTGCCACCATGCGTGCCGATCGCGTTTTCGCGTACGGCGCCACGGCGGGCCTGATCGGCGACCGGATCCTCGGTGATCCGCGCCGAGGGCACCCCGTGGCCGCCTTCGGACGAGCCGCCGCCGCTGTCGAGCGCGCCCTGTGGCGCGACGACCGCGCCCGGGGCATCCTGCACACCTTGGTGTGCGCCGGGGGCGCGGCCGCCGTCGGCGCGCTGGGCGCACGCGCCGTGCGCTCCCGGCCCGCGGCCGCCCGTATCGCCCTGACCGCCGCCGCCACCTGGGCCGTCGTCGGCGGCACCTCGCTCGGCCGGGAGGCCCGCGCCATCGGCGGCGCACTCGCCGCCGGGGACGCCGAGGTGGCCCGCGAGCGGCTGCCGCACCTGTGCGGGCGCGACCCGCACTCCCTGGACGAGCAGCAGATGGCCCGCGCAGTCGTGGAGTCGGTCGCGGAGAACACCTCCGACGCGGTGGTCGGCGCCCTGGTCTGGGGCGCGGTCGCCGGGGTCCCGGGGCTGCTGGCCTTCCGCGCCGTGAACACCCTGGACGCGATGGTCGGCCACAAGTCGCCCCGCTACCTGCGCTACGGCTGGGCCTCCGCCCGGCTCGACGACGTGGCGGGCTGGCCCGGGGCCCGGCTGACCGCGCTGGCGGCCGTCCTCGCGGGCCCGGACCGCCGGGGGGCGGCCCGGGCCTGGCGAGCGGACGCCGCCAAGCACCCGAGCCCGAACGCCGGTCCCGTGGAGGCCTCCTTCGCTGGGGCGCTCGGGGTACGTCTCGGCGGGACCCTCGCGTACGGGGGGCGGGTCGAGCACCGGGCGGTCCTGAACGGCGGGGAGGGGCGGCCGGTGGAGGTCGCGGACATCGAGCGGGCGGTCCGGCTGTCGCGGCAGGTGACCTGGCTGACGCTGGGCGCGTGCGTCGCGGCCCGGCTGCTGGTATCTCGTACATCACGGAGGGGGCGCGCATGAGCGGCGCGAAGCGCGGCGGCGGACTGCTCGTCGCGGGCACCACGTCGGACGCCGGCAAGAGCGTGGTCACGGCGGGCATCTGCCGGTGGCTGGCCCGCCAGGGCGTGAAGGTGGCGCCCTTCAAGGCGCAGAACATGTCGCTGAACTCCTTCGTCACGCGGGAGGGCGCCGAGATCGGGCGCGCCCAGGCCATGCAGGCCCAGGCGGCCCGCGTGGAGCCGACCGCGCTGATGAACCCGGTGCTCCTCAAGCCGGGCGGCGACCGCAGCAGCCAGGTCGTGCTGCTGGGCAAGCCCGTGGGCGAGATGAGCGCACGCGGCTACCACGGCGGGAGGCAGGAGCAGCTTCTCGGCATCGTCACGGACTGCCTGGAGCAGCTGCGGGGCACGTATGACGCCGTGATCTGCGAGGGGGCGGGGAGTCCGGCCGAGATCAATCTGCGCCGGACCGACATCGTGAACATGGGCATCGCGCGAGCCGCGCGGTTCCCGGTGGTCGTGGTCGGGGACATCGACCGGGGCGGGGTCTTCGCGTCCTTCTTCGGCACGACGGCGCTGCTGTCGCCCGAGGACCAGTCGCTGATCGCCGGGTACCTGGTCAACAAGTTCCGCGGGGACGTCTCGCTGCTGGAGCCCGGCATGGAGATGCTGCGCGGTCTGACCGGCCGCGCCACGTACGGGGTGCTGCCCTTCCAGCACGGGCTCGGCATCGACGAGGAGGACGGCCTGCGCGTCTCGCTGCGGGGCGCGGTACGGGAGTCCGTGGTGGCCCCGCCGGTCGGTGAGGACGTGCTGCGGGTCGCGGTGTGCGCGGTGCCGCTGATGTCGAACTTCACGGACGTCGACGCGCTCGCGGCGGAGCCGGGGGTCGTGGTCCGGTTCGTGGACCGGGCCGAGGAGCTGGCCGACGCGGACCTGGTCGTCGTACCCGGGACGCGCGGGACGGTGAAGGCCCTCGCCTGGCTGCGCGAGCGCGGGCTGGCCGACGCCCTGGTCCGGCGGGCTGCCGAGGGCCGGCCGGTGCTCGGCATCTGCGGCGGTTTCCAGGTGCTCGGCGAGCACATCGAGGACGAGGTCGAATCGCGGGCGGGAGCGGTGGACGGCCTCGGGCTGCTGCCCGTGCGCATCCGCTTCGAGCCGGAGAAGACCCTGGCGCGGCCGGTGGGTTCGGCGCTCGGCGAGCCGGTCGAGGGGTACGAGATCCACCACGGGGTCGCGGAGGTCCTGGGCGGGGAGCCCTTCCTGGACGGCTGCCGGGTCGGGGCCGTCTGGGGCACGCACTGGCACGGCTCGCTGGAGTCGGACGGCTTCCGCCGGGCGTTCCTGCGGGAGGTGGCTTCGGCCGCGGGGCGCCGGTTCGTACCGGCCGCGGACACCTCGTTCTCCGCCCTGCGGGAGGAGCAGCTGGACCTGCTCGGCGACTTGATCGCGGAGCACGCCGACACGGATGCCCTGCTGCGGCTGATCGAGGCCGGCGCCCCGGCGAGCCTGCCCTTCCTCCCCCCTGGCGCGCCGTGACGGGCCGGGCCCTGCGGGGCTGTTCCCCTGCCCTTCCCTTTCCGGAACCGGGCCTCCGGATCCGGCCGCGTACGGCAACGGTCCGCACCACCCTCGAAGGAGTGAGCAACGCATGAGCACGCCCTATCCGTTCACCGCAGTGGTCGGCCAGACCGACCTGCGGCTGGCGCTCCTGCTCAACGCCGTGAGCCCGGCGGTCGGCGGCGTGCTGGTGCGCGGCGAGAAGGGCACCGCCAAGTCCACCGCCGTGCGCGCGCTGTCCGCGCTGCTGCCGCAGGTGGACGTGGTCTCCGGCTGCCGGTTCTCGTGCGCGCCGGCCGCGCCCGACCCGGCCTGCCCGGACGGCCCGCACGAGCCCGGCCCGGGCGCTGCCCGGCCCGCCCGCATGGTGGAGCTGCCCGTCGGCGCCTCGGAGGACCGCCTCGTCGGCGCGCTCGACATCGAACGGGCCCTGGCGGAAGGCGTGAAGGCCTTCGAGCCCGGCCTGCTCGCCGACGCGCACCGCGGGATCCTGTACGTCGACGAGGTCAACCTCCTCCACGACCACCTGATCGACCTGCTGCTGGACGCCGCCGCTATGGGTGCCTCGTACGTCGAGCGCGAGGGCGTGTCCGTCCGGCACGCCGCCCGCTTCCTGCTCGTCGGCACGATGAACCCCGAGGAGGGCGAGCTGCGGCCGCAGCTCCTCGACCGGTTCGGGCTGACCGTCGAGGTCGCCGCCTCCCGCGAGCCCGCCCAGCGGGTGGAGGTCGTACGCCGTCGGCTCGCCTACGAGGACGACCCGGCCGGCTTCGCGACCCGCTGGGCCGGTGACGAACACGAGGTCCGCGCCCGGGTGGTGGCGGCGCGGGCGCTGCTCCCGCAGGTGGTGCTCGGCGACAACGCGCTGCTCCAGATCGCGGCGACCTGCGCCGGGTTCGAGGTCGACGGCATGCGGGCCGACATCGTGATGGCCCGGACCGCGACGGCGCTGGCCGCCTGGGCGGGCCGGACCACCGTGCTGAAGGAGGACGTGCGGCGGGCCGCGCTGCTGGCCCTCCCCCACCGGCGGCGGCGCAACCCGTTCGACGCGCCGGGCCTGGACGAGGACAAGCTGGACGAGATCCTGGACCGGTTCGAGGACGAGGAGCCGCAGGAGCCCGACCCGGACCCGGACACCGAGCCCGAGGGCCCGGACGACGACGGCGGCGGCCCCGACGGGGGCGGCGGGGTACCCCCGCAGGGCAATGGCCCCCAGGCGTCCGACGCCCCGCCGGAGCCGGAGCCGGAGCCGGACCCGGGGTCGGAGCCGGAGTCCGCGCAGAGCGCGCCCACGGACGCCCCCGAGGCCCCGCAGCCCTCCGCCCGGGAAGCCGGCGGGCCCGAACAGGCCGCCGTACGGGCCGCCGAGCCGTTCCGGACCAAGATGCTGAGCGTGCCGGGGCTCGGCGAGGGCGCTGCCGGGCGGCGTTCGCGCGCCCGCACCGCCCACGGCCGGACCACCGGGGCCCAGCGCCCCCGGGGCCAGCTGACCAAGCTGCACCTGGCGGCCACCGTGCACGCGGCCGCCCCGCACCAGAAGGCGCGCGGGCGCAGCGGGCCCGGCCTGGTGATCCGCAAGGACGACCTGCGCCAGGCCACGCGGGAGGGCCGCGAGGGCAACCTCGTCCTCTTCGTCGTCGACGCCTCCGGCTCGATGGCCGCCCGGCAGCGCATGAGCGCGGTCAAGGGCGCCGTGCTGTCGCTGCTCCTGGACGCCTACCAGCGCCGGGACAAGGTCGGCCTGATCACCTTCCGGGGGGCGAGCGCCGAACTGGCGCTGCCGCCCACCTCCTCGGTGGACGCGGCCGCGGCCCGGCTGGAGCAGCTGCCGACCGGTGGCCGCACCCCGCTGGCCGCCGGCCTGCTGAAGGCCCACGAGGTGCTGCGGATCGAACGGCTGCGGGATCCGAGCAGGCGCCCGCTGCTCGTGGTCGTCACCGACGGGCGGGCCACCTCGGCCGGCAGCGCGGCCGGCGACCCGCGGGAGCTCGCGGGGCGCAGTGCCCGGCTGCTGCAGGCCGGGGGCGTCGCGTCCGTCGTCGTCGACTGCGAGTCGGGGCCTGTCCGGCTGGGGCTGGCCGGGGTACTGGCCACCGATCTCGGCGGGCCCGCCGTCACGCTCGACGGGCTGCGGGCCGACTCGCTGGCCGGGCTCGTGAAGCACGTTCGTACCGCGGTGTCATCTCCCGCATCTTCCGCATCTCCCGCACCGCACACCAACAGGAGGGCCGCGTAATGCCGCAGGGACAGCCGACCGTCGTTCCGGACGACGGGCTCACGACGCGCCAGCGCCGCAACCGCCCGCTCGTCTTCGTCCACACCGGCCCCGGCAAGGGCAAGTCGACGGCGGCCTTCGGGCTGGCGCTGCGCGCCTGGAACCAGGGCTGGCCGATCGGGGTGTTCCAGTTCGTCAAGTCGGCGAAGTGGAAGGTCGGCGAGGAGAACGCGCTCAAGGTGCTCGGCGCCTCCGGCGAGGGCGGCTCCGTCGTCTGGCACAAGATGGGCGAGGGCTGGTCCTGGGTCCAGCGGGACGCGCAGCTCGACAACGAGCAGGCGGCCAAGGAGGGCTGGGAGCAGGTCAAGCGCGATCTGGCCGCCGAGACGCACAAGCTGTACGTTCTCGACGAGTTCGCGTACCCGATGCACTGGGGCTGGATCGACGTCGACGAGGTCATCGAGGTGCTGCGCACCCGTCCCGGCACCCAGCACGTGGTGATCACGGGGCGCAACGCACCGGAGAAGCTGCTGGAGTTCGCGGATCTCGTCACCGAGATGACCAAGGTCAAGCACCCGATGGACGCCGGCCAGAAGGGCCAGAAGGGCATCGAGTGGTGACTTCGTCCAACGTTCCCCGGCTGGTCATCGCCGCGCCGTCGTCCGGCAGCGGCAAGACCACCGTCGCCACGGGCCTGATGGCGGCCTTCTCGGAGCGCGGCCTCGCCGTGTCCCCGCACAAGGCCGGGCCGGACTACATCGATCCGGGCTACCACGCGCTGGCCACCGGCCGCCCGGGGCGCAACCTCGACGCCTTCATGTGCGGGCCGGAGCTCGTCGCTCCGCTGTTCGCGCACGGGGCGGCCGGGTGCGACCTCGCCGTGGTCGAGGGCGTGATGGGCCTGTACGACGGGGCCGCGGGGCGGGGTGAGCTGGCGTCGACGGCGCAGGTCGCGAAGTTGCTGCGGGCGCCGGTGGTACTGGTCGTCGACGCCTCGTCGCAGTCGCGGTCGGTGGCGGCGCTGGTGCACGGATTCGCCTCCTTCGACCCGCAGGTGCGGCTCGGAGGCGTGATCTTGAACAAGGTCGGCTCCGACCGGCACGAGGCGATGCTGCGGGAGGCGCTGGAGGAGGCGGGGATGCCGGTGCTCGGCGTCCTGCGCCGGGCTCCGCAGGTGGCCGCGCCGTCGCGGCACCTGGGGCTGGTCCCGGTCGCGGAGCGGCGCGCGGATGCGCTGGCCGCCGTGGCGGCGCTGGCGGACCAGGTGCGCCAGGGCTGCGACCTGGACGCGCTGATGGCTCTGGCCCGTACGGCCCCGCCGTTGTCCGCCGACGCGTGGTCTGCGTCGCAGGCGCTCGAGGCGCAGAGTCCGGCGCTGAGCCCCGGTCCACGGCCGGTGGTCGCCGTCGCGGGCGGGGCCGCGTTCACGTTCTCGTACGCCGAGCACGCGGAGCTGCTCACCGCCGCGGGAGCGGAGGTCGTCACCTTCGATCCGCTCCGGGACGAGGCGCTGCCCGAGGGAACCACCGGCCTGGTGATCGGCGGCGGTTTCCCCGAGGTGTACGCGCCCGAGCTGTCGGCCAACGAGCCGCTCCGCAAGGCCGTGGCCCACTTCGCCGCACAAGGCGGCCCCGTGGCCGCCGAGTGCGCCGGGCTGCTGTACCTCGCGCGGTCCCTGGACGGGAAGCCCATGTGCGGGGTGCTCGACGCCGACGCCCGGATGTCGGAGCGCCTGACCCTCGGCTACCGCGAGGCGGTTGCGGTGTCCGACAGCGCGCTCGCGCCCGCCGGCACCCGGCTGCGCGGCCACGAGTTCCACCGGACGGTGATAGAGCCGGGCGCGGGAGCCGCGCCTGCGTGGGGGTTCACGCACCCGGAACGCCGCGTCGAGGGCTTCGTACAGCAGGGCGTGCACGCCAGCTACCTGCACACGCACTGGGCGGCGCAGCCGTCCGTGGCCCGCCGGTTCGCAGAAGCCGCGGGCCACGGACGGTGAACTCAGTTCGCGATCCCCACCACGAGCCAGATCCCGGCCACCCCGCCCAGCGTGCACATCAGCGTGGACAGGGCGGGGTGTTCGTGGTGCGCCTCGGGCAGGATCTCGGCGGCCGCCAGGTACAGCAGGACGCCGCCGAAGAAGCCGAGGTAGGCGCCGAGCGGTTCCTCCGGAAGAGTGAACAGCACAGTGGACGCCGCACCCACGACGGGGGCCGCGGCGTCCGCGAAGAGCATCATCAGGGCCTTGCGGCGGTCGTTGCCGTAGAGACTGGTGAGCGTGTACGTGTTGAACCCGTCGGCGAAGTCGTGGGTGATGACGGCCAGTGCCACGGCCACCCCCATCCCCCCGCCGACCTGGAAGGCCGCGCCCAGGGCCACGCCGTCGGCGAGGCTGTGGCCGACCATCGCGGCGGCCGCGGTGAGCCCGACCTGAGGGGCGCGGGCGCCGTCGTCCCCGCCGTGCGCGGCCTGGCGTACGGCGAGGAGCCGTTCCACGACGTGCGCCACCAGGAATCCGCCCACGAAGAGCAGCAGGGCGAGCGGGACGCCGAACACCTCCGTGCCCGCCGCGTGCAGGGCCTCCGGGAGCAGGTCGAGGCCGACGACGCCGAGCATCAGGCCGCCCGCCAGGCCCAGTACGAGGTGGCGGCGGTCGGTGACGCGCTGCGCCGTCCATCCGCCCGCCAGGGTCATCAGGAACGCGCCCAGTGCCACGATCACGGCCATGTGCCCCTGCATACCGATTCCCCGCCCCGCGCGCACTTCCGCCCGCGCGTCGCGGGTGGCGGACTGTTGACGACTGACCGGCGGCGGTGAGGTACCGGTGACGGTGACTACGGAGGGAGGACACCCGGTGGGCGAGTACGCGACGCAGCTGGTGGTCGGGGTCGGCGGACGCGCGGGGGTTTCCGTGGCGGAGGTCTGTGCCCTGGTCGAGGAGACGCTTCGGGGGGCCGGACTGGCCACGGCGTCGGTGACGGCGCTGGCCACGGTGGACTCGAAGGCGGGCGAGGCGGGGATAGCGGGCGCGGCGGAACGTTTCGGCGTGCCCCTCATCGCGTACTCCGCCGCCTACCTGGCCGAGATCCCCGTACCGAACCCCTCGGACGCGGCGCGCACCGCCGCCGGGACCCCCTCGGTGGCGGAGGCCGCGGCGCTCGCGAGCGGCGGTGAACTCCTCGTACCCAAGCGGCGGTCGGTGGCCGCGACCTGCGCGGTGGCCACGGCGCAGGCGCACGACCTGCGCCACCACGGCGACGCGGAGGTGATGGACGCGGGCTCCGACCTGGTGGACCTCGCGGTCAACGTACGGGCGGACACGCCCCCGGAGTGGCTCAAGCAGCGGATCGCCGCCTCCCTCGGGGATCTCGCCGCCTACCCCGACGGCCGGGCCGCCCGCGCGGCGGTGGCGGCCCGGCACGGGCTGCCGGTCGAGCGGGTGCTCCTGACGGCCGGGGCGGCGGAGGCCTTCGTGCTGATCGCCCGGGCCCTGGGCGCCGTACGGCCGGTCGTGGTGCATCCGCAGTTCACCGAGCCGGAGGCGGCGCTGCGGGACGCGGGGCACCGGGTGGAGCGGGTGGTGCTGCGGGCGGCGGACGGGTTCCGGCTGGACCCGGAGGCGGTGCCCGAGGACGCGGACCTGGTGGTGGTCGGCAACCCGACCAACCCGACGTCGGTCCTGCACCCGGCGCGGACGCTGGCCGCGCTGGCCCGGCCGGGCCGGATCCTGGTGGTGGACGAGGCGTTCATGGACGCCGTCCCGGGCGAACGGGAGGCCCTGGCCGGGCGGATGGACGTCCCCGGGCTCGTGGTGCTGCGGAGCCTGACGAAGACCTGGGGCCTGGCGGGGCTGCGGATCGGCTACGTACTGGCCGAGCCGCAGGTGATCGCGAAGCTGGCGGCCGCCCAGCCGCTGTGGCCGGTGTCCACGCCGGCGCTGGTGGCGGCCGAGGCCTGCGTGACTCCGGCGGCGCTGGCCGAGGCGGAGGAGGTGGCGCGGCGGATCGCGGTGGACCGGGCCCATCTGCTGGCCGGGCTCGCGGAGTTCGACGAGGTCACTGTGGCGGGGGTGGCGCAGGGGCCGTTCGTCCTGATCCAGGTGGCGGACGGGGCGCAGGTACGCACGAGGCTGCGCGCCCTCGGCTTCGCCGTCCGCCGCGGGGACACCTTCCCGGGGCTGGACCGCTCCTGGCTCCGGCTGGCGGTCCGCGACCGGGCGACGACGGGCCGGCTCCTCCAGGCCCTGGACCACGCCCTGACGCTGGCCGCCACCAGCTGACCCGCTCGTCCGCCGGGCGGGCTGCGGTCGCCGTCCACCGGATGGCCTGCCTACGATGGCCACGGGGGCGGGGCCGGGCACGGATCCCCGCAGCGGCTGCGGCAACGGGGGTTGGGGCATGAGGACATCGGCCAGGATAGGCGCGGCCCTTGCCGGGCTGGCGGTCGTGGGCGGCGGGATCTACGGCGTGCCCCGGCTGCTCGACGGCGTCGGCCACGGCGACGGCAGCCGCGCGTCCACCGCGCAGCAGCGGCTCCAGGGCAAGCCCGGCACCGGTCCCGCCGAGCCGAGCGGCACGGCCCCGGCCGGGCGGCCGTTCACGCTGGTGGCGACGGGCGACATCATCCCGTACCCGTCGATCGTCCAGCAGTCCGCGGACGACGCCGGCAAGGCCGGGGAGCACGACTTCCGGAAGATACTCGCCGGGGTCAAACCCCTGGTGTCCGCCGCCGACCTGGCGATATGCCATCACGAGATACCGTACGGGCGGCCCGGCGGCCCCTACACCGGTTACCCGACCTTCAAGGCCCCGCACCAGCTGGCCGACGCGCTCAAGGACGCCGGGTACGACAGCTGTTCCACCGGCTCGAACCACACCCTGGACGACGGGTACGACGGCCTCGCCCGCACCCTCGAACACCTCGACCGGGTCGGCATCCCGCACGTCGGCTCGGCCCGCAGCCCGGAGGAGGCCAAGGCCCCGGCCCTGCTCTCGGCCGGCGGCGCGAAGGTCGCCCAGCTGGACTACACGTACGGCACGAACGGCATCCCGCTCCCCGCGGGCAAGCCGTGGGCCGTGAACCTGATCGACAAGGACCGGATGATCGCCGACGCCCGCGCGGCCCGGGCCGGCGGCGCGAACGTGGTCGTGCTCAGTGTCCACTGGGGCACCGAGTGGCAGACGGCGCCCGACGAGCAGCAGCGCGAGCTGGCGCAGGCCCTGACGGCCTCGCGCGCGGCCGACGGCCTCGCCGACATCGATCTGATCATCGGCACGCACAACCACGTGCCGCAGCCCTACGAGAAGATCAACGGCACCTGGGTGGTCTTCGGCATGGGTGACCAGGTCGCCAGTTTCGTACCGGCCGACAAGCTGCGCGGAAACCAGTCGTCGGTCCCCCGGTTCACCTTCGCCCCGGCGGCGGCCCACGCGGGCCGCTGGGAGGTGGTGAAGGCCGAATTCCTCACGCAGTACTCGGACATGGGGCCGCCGTTCCGCGTCGTCTGCGCCTCGTGCGCGGCCTCGGACAGCACGCTCCCGGCCGCCAGGCGGAGCGAGTACGCCCGGATCGACCAGCAGGTCACCGAGGCCGTGCTGTCACGCGGCGCGGGCGGGCAGGGCCTGGAGCACGCCGCCCGCTGAGCACTCCCCTCCGTGTGCTCCTCGGGCGGCGCGGCCCTCGCGGCCCCCACCGCGTCACCAGGCCTGCCCCGCCGTGTTACGAGGCGCTGCCCCGCCGGGTCACCACGAGCGCGACCCCGCCGATCCCGAGCAGGGCCAGCGCGCCGCCCGCGACGTAGGGGGTCAGCGAACCGCCGCCGGTCTCGGCCAGGTTGGCGTCCTTGGTGACGGCGGACCCGGTGCCGGTGGCGGTCTGGGGCTTGACGTCCGGCTGCGCGGGAGGGGTCGGCGCGGGAGCCGTCGGGGACTCGCAGTGCGCCTCGGCGAGCACGACCTCGCCCTCCACCTGGGCGACGTTCAGGTTCAGCGGGTTGACCGACACCTTCAGGCGGAGCGCGGCCGCGGCCGCCGTGGTGGAGGTGGTCTCCGTACCGGACAGCTCCAGGCTGAGCAGGCCCACGCCCGGCACCTCCACCTTGGTGGGGCCGCCCGCCGACGGGGTGATCCGCTTGCCGAGCGCGGTCACCGTCCCGAGCACGTTCGCGCTGGCCGTCGGCTGCTTGCCCGACTCGCAGACGGCCTTGGAGGTGACCTTCTCGACCTCGATGAGCGAGAGCTCCGGCAGGCCGGGCACGTGTACGCGGGCCTTGGCGAGGTTGGCCTGCGCCTCGGCCCGGGTCTTGTCCGCGGTCGCCTTGGAGGTGGCCACGTCGGCTTTGAGCACGCTGACCGGCGCACCGCCCTCGACGCCGTCCAGGGTGACCGTCAGCGCCGTCTTCTCGGCCGTCGCCGGGGCGCTGACCTCGTTGAGGGAGGTCTTCAGCGGGAGGTGCACGGTCTTGTTGAGCAGGCCCACGTCCAAGGTGGTGCGCAGGACGACGGCGCCTGCCCTGCCCTCGCCCGCGGCGCCGCCGCCCGTGGCGGAGGCGGGCGGGGCGGCGAGCAGGGCCACCGCTCCCGTGGCGAGCAGGACGGCCGCGGGCACGCGGAAGGTGTTGCTGTTCAAGGTGGTGGAACCCCCGGGGAGATGGGTGCCGCCGCGCCGCCAATGGGGGACATCGCGCGCCGACGGCCTCGACCCCGGAATCTTTACGCACTGTGAGTGAACGTTCAGGCACCTGACGTGAGTTCACCCCAAGGGGTGGTTTCCACGCACACATTCGAATAATGGCGCCCCAGGAAGAACGCGTGTTCTCTCCTTTCGCGGACATACGGCGAGCACGGCCGTCTTTAACGACCGCCGGGCCCGCGATGTCACGCGGCGTCAACACGCCGCTCAGGCACGGACCTTGCCGTCCACGACGATCCGAAGAGGCTGCGCGAGGGCGCGTACGTCGGCCCGCGGATCGTCGGCGTAGACCACGAGGTCCGCCGGCGCCCCCTCGGTCAGGCCTGGCCGGCCGAGCCACTCGCGGGCCGCCCAGGCCGTCGCGGACAGCGCGTCCAGCGGCGGGATCCCGGCCTTCACCAGCTCCTCGACCTCCGCCGCGACCAGGCCGTGCGGCAGGGAACCCCCCGCGTCGGTGCCGACGTACACCGCGATGCCCGCGTCGTAGGCGGCCCGCACGGTGTCGTAACGCCGCTCGTGGAGCCGCCGCATGTGCGCCGACCACTGCGGGAACTTCGCCTCGCCGCCTGCCGCCATCTTCGGGAACGTCGCGATGTTCACGAGGGTCGGGACGATCGCGACCCCACGCTCCGCGAACAGCGGGATGGTGTCCTCGGTCAGGCCGGTGGCGTGTTCGATGCAGTCGATGCCCGCCTCGACCAGGTCGCGCAGCGAGTCCTCGGCGAAGCAGTGCGCCGTCACCCTGGCGCCCAGCCGGTGCGCCTCGGCGATGGCCGCCTCGACCTCGGCGCGCGGCCAGCAGGCCGTCAGGTCCCCGGCCTCGCGGTCGATCCAGTCGCCGACCAGCTTCACCCAGCCGTCGCCGCGCACCGCCTCACGGGCCACGTAGTCGACCAGGTCGGCCGGCTCGATCTCGTGGGCGTAGTTGCGGATGTAGCGGCGGGTGCGCGCGATGTGCCGGCCCGCCCGGATGATCTTCGGCAGGTCCTCGCGGTCGTCGATCCAGCGGGTGTCGGAGGGCGACCCGGCGTCGCGGATCAGGAGGGTGCCGGCGTCGCGGTCGGTGAGTGCCTGCCGCTCGGCCGTCGCGGCGTCGACCGGACCGTGGGAGTCCAGCCCCACGTGACAGTGCGCGTCGACCAGCCCCGGCAGGGCCCAGCCGGTCACCGTGGTGACCTCCCGGGCCGCGCTCGGGCGCTCGTAGGAGATCCGGCCCCCGACCACCCAGAGCTCGTCGCGGACCTCATCGGGGCCGACGAGCACACGGCCCTTCACATGCAGCACGTCAGTCATGTCGGCACTGTACGTGCGCGTGCGGCCCGCACGGCGGGTACCCCCGCGGCACCACCGTGACCCGCCGTTCCCGCGGCGGATCCGGCGGCGCCGCTGGGCGCGCGCGCGGGCGGGCGGAGCGTCGGCGTCAGGCGAGGGCGTCCAGCAGCCGGTCCACGTCCGCCTCGGTGGCGTAGAGGTGGAACGAGGCGCGCAGCGCGCCGGCGCGGGCGGAGGTGGCGATGCCGGCGGCCAGGAGCGCGGGCTGCCGGTCGGCGAGGCCCGGCACCGAGACGATGGCCGACTCGCCGGGGACCGGCTCGTGGCCGAGGCGGGCGAGACCTGCCCGGTAGCGGGCGGCGAGTGCGGTGTCGTGGGCGTGGACGGCCTCGACGCCGATCCGCTCCAGCAGGGCCAGCGAGGCCTCTGCCGCGTGATAGGCGAGGAACGTGGGGGATTCGTCGAAGCGGCGGGCCCCGTAGGCCAGTTGCGGCATCGGCCCGTAGGTGGCGTCCCACATGGACTCGGCCGCCACCCAGCCGGCGTGCAGCGGGGTCAGGGTGTGCTGGGCCTCCTCCGACACGGTCAGGTACGAGGCTCCGCGGGCACCGAGCAGCCACTTGTAGCCGGCGGTGACCGTGTACTCGTACGGTGACGCGTCGAAGGGCAGCCAGCCCGCCGCCTGGGTCGCGTCCACGAGCATGCGGGCGCCGTGCGCGGCCGTCGCGGCGCGCACCGCGGCCAGGTCGGCCGTCCGCCCGTCCGCGGACTGTACGGCGCTCAGCGAGACGAGCGCGGTATCCGGACCGACGGCTTCGGCGAGGGATTCCAGCGGCGCGAAGCGGACCTTGAGGTCGCCGCGCACCACGAAGGGGTTGATCACGGAGGCGAAATCGCCCTCCGGGCAGAGGACTTCGGCCCCGGACGGGAGGGAGGCCGAGACCAGGCCGACGTGGGTGGCCACGCCCGAACCGATGGCGACCCGGTCGACACCGACGCCGACCAGCCGGGCGAAGGCGGCCCGGGCCCGGTTCACCCGGTCGAAGTCGCCGAACCCGGCGGGGAGCCCGGCCCCGGCCGCCTCGGCGAGTTCCCGTACGGCGGCGACGGCGGAACGCGGGAGCACCCCGCAGTTGGCGGTGTTGAGGTAGGTGGTGGAATGGGCGAACTCGGCACGGGCAGCTTCGGCGAGAAGATCCATGCGTCCACTCTGCGCCGAGTCCGACCCAAAGTCCATTACCTGGTTTTACGTGCCAACCTCAAGGAAGTCTTATACCTGCGGGACCGCGCACGCGCCGTCGGGCTCGCACGCCTCGGCCCCGGCGGCCGGCTCCTCGACCTCGCGTCCGGCCCAGGCCTGCTCCAGGGCGCGGGTGAACACCTCGGCCGGCTGGCCGCCGGAGATCCCGTAGCGGCGGTCGAGAACGAAGAACGGCACGGCGTTCGCGCCCAGCTCGGCGGCCTCGCGCTCGTCGGCGCGCACCTGCTCGGCGTAGGCGGAGTCGTCGGCGAGGACGGCGCGGGCCTCGGCCTCGTCCAGCCCGGCTTCGACGGCGAGCGCGACCAGCACCTCGGGGTCGAAGACGGACCTCTCCTCGCCGAAGTTGGCCCGGTAGGCGAGGTCGAGCAGCTCCTCCTGGCGGCCGCGGGCGGCGGCCAGGTGCAGCAGGCGGTGGATGTCGAAGGTGTTGCCGTGGTCGCGCCCGTCGGTGCGGTACGTCAGCCCCTCGGCGCGGGCGCTGGCCGCGACGTGCTCCTCCATGGCGCGCGCCTCGTCGAGGGTGCGGCCGTACTTCTTGGCGAGCATCTCCACGACGGGCGCGGTGACGCCCTTGGCGCCGTTCGGGTCGAGCTCGAAGGACCGGAAGACGACCTCCACCTCGTCACGGTGCGCGAACTCGGCCAGCCCCTTGGTGAATCGGGCCTTGCCGATGTAGCACCAGGGGCAGGCGATGTCGCTCCAGATCTCGACGCGCATGATCCTTCTTCTCTCCGGGTCCGTGGGTGAACGTGACTGAACGCGAATGGAACAGTTCTGGCTTCAACGAACCGGGGTCACGTCTCATTCCCCGGACTGCGGGGCCACCGTGAGCCAGAGGACGAGGTGGGAGCCGGAGCCGGCGGGCTCCGGTTCCGGGAGCCAGCCGTGGGTGGCGTAGAAGGCCTGGGCGCGGAGGTTGTGCTCGTAGACCTCCAGGCGGACCCGGCGGACGCCGGCGCGGCGCCAGGCGTCGAGGCAGGCCGCGTGGAGGGCGGCACCGGTGCCGCGCCGCCAGTGCACCGGGTCGACGTGGAGCTGGGTGAGGGTGGTCTCGCCGTCCGCGGTGCGGAAGGCCGCGACCCCTGTGAGCTCGCCGTCCTGTTCGGCGCACAGGACCCCGCCTTCGGCGGCGGCGCGGGCGACGGCCCGGGACCAGCCCTCGCGGGAGCGGGCGAGCTCGGCCTCGCCGCCGTAGGCCTCCTCGGGGATCCGGCCCTGGTAGTAGGTGGCACGGGCCCGGGTGTGGAGGGCGGCAATGGCGTCGAGGTCGGCGGGGCGCGCGATTCTGATCATGAGAAGGGAAACGCGCCGGGAACCGTGGCGGTTCCCGGCGCGCCGCGTGCGCTGCCCGCGTGGCTACTTCTTCAGCCACGCCTCCATCATCTTCTGGGCGATGGGGGCGGCCAGCTTGCCGCCGCCGATCTCGGAGCGGTCGGTGTCCGAGTTCTCGATCACCACGGCCACGGCGATCTGCTTGCCGTTCGCCTTGCCGTACGAGGTGAACCAGGCCAGCGGCGCGAGGCTGTTGTTGACGCCGCGCTGGGCGGTGCCCGTCTTGCCGCCCACTTCGGCGCCCGCCACCTGGGCCGGCTTGCCGCCGCCCTCGGTGGCGACCGTCCGCATCGCGTCGCGGATCATCGAGGCCGTCTTCTCGCTCATGACCTGCTGGGACTTGGGGTCCTTGAAGCTCTCCAGCACGTTGCCGTTGGCGTCGGTGACCTCGGCGACCATGTGGGGGGCGACGAGCTTGCCGCCGTTCTCGATCGCGGCCGTGACCATCGCCATCTGGAGCGGGGTGGCCTGGACGTCGAACTGGCCGATACCGGTCTGCGCGACCTGGTCGACCGACATCTTCTTCGCCGGGTACTTGCTCGCCGGGTTGGTGCGGACCGGGGTGTCGATCTGCACGTTGAAGCCGAGCTTCTCCGCCGTCGCGCGCATCTTGTCCTGGCCCAGCTTGGAGGCGAGCTCCGCGAAGACGTTGTTGCAGGACAGCCGCAGGGCGGTACGCACCGAAACGTTGTTGCAGGCCGCGGAGCCGGCCTCGCTCGGCAGCAGGGTGCGGGTGCCCGGGATGGTGTACGGGTCGGAGATGCCGGTCGGCTGATCGATGCCGGTGACGAGGCCGTTCTCGATCGCCGCGGCGAGGGTGACGAGCTTGAAGGTGGAGCCCGGTGCCTGGGGCTTGCGCAGGGCCACGTTCTCCATGGCCTTGCCCTTGTCGGCGGAGAGCTCCGTCCAGGCCTGCTCGTCGTTGGCGCCGGTGATGCGGCCCGGGTCGAAGGAGGGGTTGTTCACCACACCGAGGATCTGGCCGGTCGCGGGGTCGATGGCCACGGCGGCGCCCTGCTTGCCCTGCAGCGCGTCGTAGGCCGCCTTCTGTACGTCCTTGTCGATGGTGGTCAGGACGTTGCCCGGGGCTGCACGCTTGTTCGTGAGCGTGTCCATCACGGTCTTCAGCCGGCTGTCGGAGCCGTTGAGGACGTTCTTGTAGATGCCCTCCAGCATGCTCGTGCCGTAGGCCTGGGAGCTGTAGCCGGTGATCGGCGCGTAGAGGGGACCGTCGGTATACGTCCGCTTGTAGCCGAAGTCCTTGCCGCCCGTCTTCGTCGAACCGGTGATCGCCTCCCCGCCCACGATGATGTTGCCCAGCGGGTTCTCGTACTGCCCGATGAGGTTCCGTCGGTTGTGCTGGTCGTCTGCGAGGGCCTGGCCTTGGTATGCCTGCACCCAGGTGACACGGACCAGCAGGGCCAGCACCAGAAGCAGACAGAAGACCGACGCGCGCCTGATCGTCTTGTTCATCCCCCAGAAGGACGTCCCAGTGGCCGCAGGCGTTCCGCTCTGCCCCGATTGTGGCGGGGTTCTCAGCTTTTCTTCATGAAGCCGCCCTCGTAGGCCGCGATGACCGCCTGGGTGCGGTCGCGGGCCCCGGTCTTGGCGAGAACGGACGCGACGTGGGTCTTGACCGTCTGCGGGCCGACCCCGAGGCGCTCGCTCATCTCGTGGTTGGACAGGCCGGTGGCCATCAGCCGCAGTACGTCGGCCTCGCGGTCGGTGAGCCGGGCCACCCAGGGCGCGGCGGGCGGGGCGGCCGAAGTGTGGGCCGCGGCGAGGGAGCGGACGGCGGCCGGGAAGAGCAGCGAGTCGCCGCGGGCGACGAGGCGGACGGCGCCGATCAGCTCGTCGGGATCGGCCCGTTTGAGGAGGAAGCCGGCGGCTCCCGCGCGCAGCGCCCCGTAGACGTAGGAGTCGTTCTCGAAGGTGGTGACGACCACGATGCGGGGCGGCTCGGCCATCGTGGCGAGGATCTGCTCGGTGGCCCGGATCCCGTCGATCTCGGGCATCCGGACATCCATCAGCACCACGTCGGGGGCGAGGGAGCGGACCAGCGGGACGGCCTGCGCCCCGGTCGCCGCCTCGCCGACGACCTCCAGGTCCGGTTCGGCTTCGAGGATGACCCGCAAGGCGGTGCGGACCATCCGCTCGTCGTCGCAGAGCACGATACGCAGCGGCGGGCGGCCCGTCGGCGGCGAGGGCGGGGGCACGGTCGCGGTCGGGTCCGTGATCGGGGCCGGGGCCCGGGGCGGGGGCGGGGGCACGGTCGCGGCCGTGATCGGGGTCGGGGTCGGCTCGGTCATCGGCCGTCTCCGGCGAGCGGCAGGACGGCCCGCAGCCGCCACAGGCCCTCATACGGGCCGGCCTCGACCCGGCCGCCGAGCAGCGCGGCCCGTTCGGCGGCGCCGCGCAGGCCGCGGCCGCCGGTGGTGCGGGGCTCCAGGCTTTCCGGTGCGGCGGGCGGATTGGTCATGGTGATCTCCAGTTCACGGTGTCCGGTCTCTGCCCCGGCCTGGACGCGTATCCGCAGTTCCACGGGGCCCGCGCCGTGGCGCAGCGCGTTGCTGAGGCCCTCCTGCACGATCCGGTACGCCTCCCGGGAGGCGATCGCCGGCAGCCGGGCCCAGTCCCCGACGGGGCCGGGGTCCTGGCGGGCGGTGACGGTGGTGTCCGCGGCCCGGGTGCGGGCCAGCAGTCCGTCGAGGTCGGCGGCCAGGGTCGGCGCGGGCGCGGCGTCCGGCCGGGCCGCGTCCCCGTCACGCAGCAGGCCCAGTACCGCGTCCAGCTCGCCCACCGTCCGCCGAGTGGTGTCCTCGATCGCGGCCAGCGCCTCCCGTACGAAGTCGGGGTCGCGCTCCAGCACCCGCCGTGCGGCGCTCGCCTGGAGGGTGACGGCGCTCAGCGCGTGCCCGACCGCGTCGTGCAGCTCCCGGGCGAGCCGGTTGCGCACGGCCAGGTCGGCGGCCCGCTCCTCCGCGGCGGCCAGCCGGTCCGCCCCGGTCGGCCCGAGCAGTACGGGCGCCAGCCGGGCCAGGAGCGCCCCGGCCCCTGCGGCGCACAGGACGAGCCCGGCCAGCATGCCCGTCCCGAGCGCGGGGGCCACGTACGGACCGACCCCCAGGGAGAACCAGCCCAGCCCGAGCCTGGCAGCCTCGAGTCGGCTCACGAGCGGCAGCGTGATCAGCACCACCGCCATGGGCGGGACGGCGAGGCTCATCCCGCTGATCAGCGCGCCGACCCCCAGGTGGAGGGTCCACCAGGCGGAGGTCCGCCCCCGGGCGGACCAGGACCGCGCGGGCCCCTCGGCGAGCCGCTCCCCCGGCACCCCGCACATGGCCCGGACGGCGGTCACCGACAGCGGCCGGACCAGCCCGAACACGGCGGTGGCCGCGGCCAGCGGCAGGGCGGCCGCGTAGGCGACGAGGGAAAGCGGGAAAGAGCTGAAGGCGTTCTTCCCGCCGGCCGCCATACCGACCCCCACCTGGGCGAGGAGGAAGTACGGCATGAGCAGGGCCCCGCCGAGTATCAGGTGGACCCAGCGCAGCCGCGCCCGCGCACCCAGGAGCCGGCCCAGACCGTCGCGCATCACGCCTCGCGGCGGGATATGAGGAATCGCGTGAGGACAGTGGCGGCGAGCGACCCGGTGATCATCTGGCCAGCGTAGGTCAGCAAGATCGCGGCCGTAGGCCCTTCGCCGCCGTCCAACTGCGGTCCCAGCGAGGTGGTCAGCATCCACGCCCCCCAGCTCAGCGTCGCCCCCGCGCCGATCCAGGCGAGGCCGAGCGGCCATCGCGCCCGCACGTCCCCGCCGCGGGCCAGGAGCAGTGCCCCGGCTCCGGCCGCGAGCGCGCACATCCCGTGGGCCGCGGACACCACGGCTGTCTCCGCCGAGTACGCGGCCGCCCGCTCGGCGCCCAGCCAGGCCGTACCGCCGAAGGCCCAGTACGCGTACACAGCCGAGACCGCCAGACCTGTCGCCGCAGCGGCTCCCGCCACCACCCCCGTGGATGACGGGAGCCGCTGCCCCAGCACGCCCTGCCAGCGCCTGCCCCAACGCTCCCGCGCATAGGGCACGAACAGCCCGGCCAGGGCGAGTCCTTGAATGGTGAAACCGGCGTAGACGACGTTGAACACCCACGGGTCCAGGAAGGGCTCCTGGGCTGCCTTCGCGACCCCGTCCAGCCCGAAGCCGAGCCCCCGGACCAGCAGTTGGCCCGGGAACCCGAGAAGGATCGGAGTCAGCAGCCCGGAGGCGACGAAGACCGGGACGGTCAGCAGCCAGGCCGGGAACCGTATGCCCGAGGGCCGGGTGAGCACCAGTACGAGCAGGATCACGCAGGCGTCCATGGCCAGCGTGACGGAGTTGGCCGCGGCGAAGAACAGCCCGGGCTCGCGGAGCACACTGCCGTCCGGTATCCCGACGTGGCTCCCGGCCAGCCAAGCGCTCTTGAGGGTCAGATACGGCACGGTGGCCGCCAGGGCCACCACCCGCAGGACGCGCCGCCCGGTGCCCAGGGAAGGGACCGGCGGCTGCGTCGCGTGCGTCGTGGGAACGGCTCGTGTGGTCATGACTCAACGGTCCCGCGCGCGCCGCTCCGCCACCTCCCCCTCGAAGGGGAACCGCCTCCCCCGGGCGGGGGAGGAACCACCCCCTCCACCGCACCACTTGCACCGCATCACATGCGCCGCGTCACCACCGACAGCCGGTCCCGCGCCTCGAACAGCGCCGCCTTGATGGCCTGCTCGTGCCCGTCCGTCAGCCGGGCGACCGGCACCGAGCAGCTCACCGCGTCCCGCGCCGGCGTCCGGTACGGCACCGCGACCCCGAAGCAGCGCAGCCCGAGCGTGTTCTCCTCCCGGTCCACCGCGTACCCCTGCTCCCGCACCAGCGCCAGCTCCTCGATGAGCCGCTCCCGGTCGGTGACGGTGTGCTCGGTGACGGCCTCCAGCCGCCGCGGCAGGAGGGCGCGTACCTCGTCGTCGGTGTGCGTGGCCAGCAGCGCCTTGCCGAGCGCGGTCGAGTGGACGGGCAGCCGCCGCCCGACCCGTGTGAAGGGCCGCAGGTAGTGCTGGGACTGGCGGGTCGCGAGGTACACCACGCTCGTCCCGTCCATCCGGGCCAGGTGAATGGTCTCCGTCGTGTCGTCGGAGAGCCGGTCCAGCGTGGGCCGGGCGGCCGCGACCACCTCGTCGCCGTCGATGTACGAGCTGCCGACCAGCAGCGCCCGGACGCCGATGCCGTACCGCGTGCCCGTCGCGTCCGTCTCCACCCACCCCAGGTTCACCAGGGTGCGCAGCAGCATGTACAGGCTGGACTTGGGCAGGGAGAGGTCGTTCTGGATGTCGGCGAGGCTGTGCAGTCCGGGCCGTGCCGCGAAGTGCTCCAGCAACAGGACCGTCCGCACCGCCGATTTGACCGGCGATGCCGGGGCCGCACTTCCCGACTCGGTCGTCGTCATACGCCTGCTTCCCCTCGGGTCGCCTCTTGTCACGCGGAGGACGCGGAAATAGAGTCCGCAGCAGATGTGATCATTCATCCACCGGAACGGCGTTCAGAATACTGAACGATCCAGGAGGCAGTGGGCCATGACAACGACACCAGTCTGGAGTGTGGACCCCCGCACCGGGAAGCAGCGCGAGCAGGTTGCGGTGGAGGCCACATCCCGCGAGGTGGACGAAGCCGTACAGGCCGCCCACGCGGCCCGTGGCGCGCTCGCCGACGCCACCGCCCGCGCCGCCTTCCTGCGCACCGCCGCCACGCTGCTCGACGAGGCCGCCGCGCACGTCATCGAGGCCGCGGACGCCGAGACCGCGCTCGGCCCGGGCCGGCTCACCGGCGAACTCGCCCGCACCACCGGCCAGCTGCGCGCCTTCGCCGACGCCGTGGACGAGGGGGCCTACCTCGACATCCGGATCGACCGCGCCGACCCCTCCCTCAGCCCCCCGCGCCCCGAACTGCGCCGCTACAAGGTGCCGCTGGGCGTGGTCGCGGTCTACGCCGCCTCCAACTTCCCGCTCGCCTTCTCCGTCCCCGGCGGGGACACCGCGAGCGCACTGGCCGCCGGCTGCCCGGTGGTCGTCAAGGCGCATCCCGACCACCCGGCCACCTCCGAGCTGTGCGCCTCGCTGCTGCGCCGGGCGGCCGTCGCCGCCGGGCTCCCGGCCGACGTGGTCGCCATGGTCCACGGGTTCGACGCCGGCCTGGAGCTGATCCGCCACCCGCTGGTGTCCGCCGCCGGATTCACCGGTTCCATCCGGGGCGGGCGGGCCCTGTTCGACGCGGCCGCCGCCCGGCCCGTGCCCATCCCCTTCCACGGCGAACTCGGCTCCCTCAACCCCGTCGTGGTCACCCCGGCCGCGGCCGCCGAGCGCGCCGAGGAGATCGGCAGCGGGCTCGCGGGCTCGGTCACCCTCGGCGTCGGCCAGTTCTGCGTGAAGCCCGGCCTGGTCCTGGTCCCCGAGGGTGCGGCGGGCGACCGCCTGACCGGCGCGCTCACCAAGGCGCTCGGGGAGACCGAGCCGGGGGTGCTGCTCGACCACCGGATGCGGGAGAACTTCGTCTCCGGCGTCCGTGAGCGGGCCGCGCTGCCCGGCGTCGACGCGCCCGTCACGCCGGGCTCCGGCGGGGAGCACACGGTCGGAGCGGGCTATCTGACCGTACCGGCCGCCCGCCTCCTCGACAGCGCCCCGGACGCGGGGTACGAGGTACTGCTGGAGGAGTGCTTCGGTCCCGTGACCGTCGTCGTGCGGTACGCCGACCAGCGCGAGGCCGGCGCGGTGCTCGGGCGGCTCGCCGGGAACCTGAGCGCCACCCTCCAGCTGTCGCAGGCCGAGACCGAGGGGGAGCCGGGCCCCGCCTCCGAGCTGATCGCGCAGGTCACGGGACTGGCGGGCCGGATCGTCGTGAACGGCTGGCCGACCGGCGTCGCGGTTGCCCCGGCGCAGCACCACGGCGGCCCGTACCCGGCGGCCACCTCGCACTCCACCTCCGTCGGCGGGACGGCGATCGAGCGCTGGCTGCGGCCGGTGGCGTACCAGTCGGTGCCGGACCCCCTCCTTCCGCCCGAGCTGCGCGAGGCCAACCCGCTGGGGCTGCCGCGCCGCGTGACGGGGACCTGAGGAGGCCCGGCCGGCCTGCCCGGGGGCGCCGGTAAATCCGTTGCCCGCCCCGCCCCCGGCGGGGCAGGCTGCGGCTCATGCCGAAGCCGCACGGGTTCTCGTACCGACAGCACCAGGACGACTCCGTCGTCATCACCCACCAGGGCCGCACCGCGGCGACCCTGCGCGGGGGCCGGGCCGCCACGTTCCTGGCCGCGGTGGGGTCCGGCGACGCGCAGCTCGTCATGGCCCGCTGGACCGGCGCCTACAAGTTCGGCAACGAGCGCACGGCGAGGAACCACCCCCGCAACCGGCGCTGACCCCGGCCGGAATCTCACGCGAAAGTAAGGGAACGGCAAAGCACCTCCGGTCGTTCTCCAGGGCATGACCGCTATGACCCCTGGATCCAACCTGCCGCTCAATGCCGTCCGTGTGACGGTGGACGTGGCTGCCCCGGTGCGGCTCGACGTGTCGGGGCTCCTCCTCACGGCGGACGGCAAGGTGCGCTCCGACGCCGACTTCATCTTCTACAACCAGCCCTCCGGGCCCGGTGTGACGTACCGGTCCGGCGGCGGTGCGGCACCGGACTCGATCACCGTGGACACCGGCGCGCTGCCCCCGGGCGTCGAGCGGATCGTGGTCACGGCCAGCCCCGACGCGGCCGGGCAGACCTTCCAGGGCATCGAGCCCACCGCCACCGTGCGCAACGCGGACGGCGGAGCGGTGATCGCCACCTTCACCCCGCCGCAGCTGGGGACCGAGACCGCGCTCGTCGTCGTCGAGGTCTACCAGCGCGGCGGCATGTGGAAGGTGCGCGCGGTCGGCCAGGGGTACGCGAACGGCCTCGCCGGCATCGCCACCGACTTCGGGGTCTCCGTGGACGACGAGCCGGCCGCCGCGCCCGCCGCCGCTCCCGTCGCCCCGCCCGCGCCCGCGGCACCGCCCGCCCCGCCGGTCTCCTACCCGGCCTCCCCCTGGCTCGGCGGCGCCACCACACCCGCCGCCCCGCCGGTCCCCGCCGCCCCCGCACCGGTCCCGGCCGCCGCCCCGCCCGGCGGAGGGAAGATCAACCTCGACAAGGGCCGGGTCACCCTCCAGAAGAACCAGACCGTCTCCCTGGTCAAGGGCGGCCGCCCGCTGCTCTCCCAGGTCAAGATGGGCCTCGGCTGGGAGCCCGCCTTCGGCGGCCGGGACATCGACCTCGACGCCTCGGTCATCGCGTTCGGCCCCCAGCGCAACCACATCGACAGCTGCTACTTCGGCAAGCTGTCCATCCTCGGCGGCGCGATCAAGCACTCGGGCGACAACCTGACGGGCGAGGGAGCGGGCGACGACGAGGTGATCGTCGTGGATCTGGGCCGGCTCCCCGCCGAGGCGACGGGGCTGGTCTTCACGGTCAACTCCTTCTCCGGCCAGAAGTTCACCGAGGTGGCCAAGGCCTACTGCCGTCTGATCGACGCGGCGAGCGGCGAGGAGCTGGTGCGCTTCGACCTCACCGGCGCCGAACCGCAGACCGGGGTCATGATGGCGAAGCTGATCAAGCAGTTCACCGGCGAGTGGGAGATGACGGCCATGGGCGACTTTGTGAAGTCCCGCACAGTGCGCGGCATGGTCAAACCCGCCTCGCAGGCACTCTGAGCAGGTGGGCGGGCACAAGGAGCCATCAGGCCCCGTCGCGGGTGATGGATGCCACCCGTAATCCGGAGGTGGCTGTCAGTGCCCGCCCGTAGCCTTGAACCCATGCACCAGTCACTCACCCCCGCGGGGCCCGCCCGCCCGTCCGCCGCCGAGGCGAACGAGGCGATACGGCACCTTGTCGAGACCCGGGTGGACGGCGAGTGGCCCTCGGAGGCGTACGAATTCCTTCTCGCCGAGTGGGCCGAGGCCTCCCGCGCGGAGGTTTCCGCGGCCCGGTAGGCGCGGCCCCGGGACCGCCAGAGGCCCGGACCGCCGCAGGCCCGGAGCCCCGTCGGCCCCGGACCCGCCCGGCCCCGGACCCGCCCGGTCTCGGACCCGCCCGGTCCCGCGTGCGCAGGCGTCAGTGAGCGCGCCGCCACGGCCCGGTGATCGCCAGCATGATGCCCGGCTCCTGGATGTTGGCGTACAGCGTGCGCCCGTCCGGGGAGAAGCAGACACCGGTGAACTCCGAGTACTCCGGCTTCTCGGCGGTGCCGATGTTCAGCTCGTTGCGCGCCAGCGGGTAGGTGCGGCCCGATTCGGTCGCGCCGAACAGGTGCTGCAGGCCCGAGCCGTCCTCCGCGATGACGAGGCCTCCGTACGGGGACACGGTGATGTTGTCGGGGCCGTCGTAGCCGCCGTCCGCCGCCGGGTCCGCGTTGATCCCGATCAGGACGTTCAGCCGGATCGTGCGCCGCTTGGGATCGTAGAACCACACCTGGCCGTCGTGGGCCGCGCCCGGGCTCTCCTCACGGGCGTAGGAGGAGACGAAGTACGCGCCGCCGTCGGCCCACCACATGCCCTCCAGCTTGCGCGCCCGCGTCACGGCGCCCTCGCCGAACTGCTTGCGCACCGGCACGGTCCGCGCGTCGCGGTCCGCCACGTCCACCCAGTCGACCCCGTAGACGGTGCCGATCTTCGTCGCGCGCGAGAGGTCGTCGACGAACCGGCCCGAGCTGTCGATGCACTTGGCGGCCTGGAGCACACCGGCGTCGGCGGCGAGGGTACGGAACTTGCCGCGCCCGTGGCGGAAGCCGGCCGGCGGGGTCCAGCGGTAGAGCAGGCCGTTGGGGCCGGAGGCGTCCTCGGTCAGGTAGGCGTGGCCGTGGCGCGGGTCGATGACCACGGCCTCGTGCGCGTACCGCCCGAACGCCTTGATCGGCTGCGGGTCGCGGTTGGCGCGGCGGTCGTGCGGGTCGACCTCGAAGACGTAGCCGTGGTCCTTGGTCATGCCGTTCTTGCCGGCCAGGTCCTCGGTCTCCTCGCAGGTGAGCCAGGTGTCCCAGGGGGTGGAGCCGCCCGCGCAGTTGGTCGACGTACCGGCGACGCCCACCCACTCGGCGACCTCGCCGCCGCGCCGGACCTCGACGACCGTGCAGCCGCCGGCCGCGGCCGGGTCGTAGACCAGGCCCTCGGTGAGCGGGACGGGGTGGGCCCAGCTCTCCCGCTTGCCCTTGAGCTCGTGGTTGTTGACGAGGAGGGTGACCCCGCGGTGGCCCTCGAAGGCGGCGGTCCCGTCGTGGTTGGACGGGGTGATCTCGCCGGAGTCCAGCTTGGTGACCCCGCTGTGCGTGATCACGCGGTAGGCGAATCCCGCGGGGAGGGCGAGGAGGCCGGCCGGGTCGGCGACGAGGGGGCCGTAGCCGGGCTCGCAGGGCCGTCCGTGCTCGTCGCGGCGGGTGCCGTCCTCGGCCGCCAGCGCGCCCGGGGCGGTGGCCAGGGCGCCGACCGTCCCGGTGAGCGCGACTCCCGCTCCGGCGAGGACGGTGCGGGCGGTGAAGTCTCTGCGGCTGAGCGGCATCGGGTCTCCAGGGGTGGGGAGGTGGTGCGCCTGTCGTGCGGTCGTCGGCGCACACGCTCCCGCCCACACGTGAACGGCGGCTGAACTACCCGGTAAGAGGAGCCGACCCCTTGCCCGCGGGCGGAATGGCCAACTCCGGCCCAGGATCGGCTCATTGTCGACACCCCGTCACGACTGCCCCGTCACGGCCGCCGGGAGCGCGCCTTGAACGCGGCCTTGCGGGCCTCCTTCGCCGCCTTCTTGTCCGGGTGCAGCCGCCCCATCGCCTCCAGGACGTACGCCGTCGCCGGGTGCTCCACCCGCCACACCTGCTCGAAGAACCCCGTGTGATGGGCGGTCAGGGTCTCCATCAGCAGCGGCAGCTCCTCGGTCTCCCCGTCGGCGGCCAGCTGCGCGGCGATCGTGTCGACCGTCAGCCAGAACACCATCGCCCCGTCCGGCGCCGGTACGTCGCCCACCCCGCGTTCGGCCAGCCAGACCCGGGCGAGCCCGCCCAGCTCCGGGTCGTCCAGCACCGCGCGGACCGCGGGCTCGGCCTCCGGCCCGGCGGGTGCGAGGGCCTGCTGGCAGCGCAGCCGACGCAGCGGGGCGCCCTCGTCGTCACCGCGCGCGGCGTCCAGCAGCTCGGCCACGGCCTCGGGGACCTCGCGTCCGGCCAGCCACGCCTCGATCTCGGCCTCGGCCGCGCTCTCGGGGTAGTAGGAGACGGCGTCGAGCAGCGCGTCCGCACCCTTGTCGGCCAGGTCGCCGACGGCGGGGACCTCGACCCCGGCCTCCAGCATCCGGGCGCGGATCCCGTACAGCCCGAGCGGGGTCAGGCGGACCATCCCGTAGCGGGAGACGTCCTCGTCGGCGTCGTCCCGGCCGGCAGCGTCGTCCCGGCCGGCGGCGGTGCCGGAGGTGATCCGCTCGTCGTCCGCCTCCGTCATCAGCTCCTCGTCGACGGGCCGGAACTCGACCAGCCCGATGGGCTCCAGCTGCCGGAACTGGTCGTCGAGGCGCATCATCGCGTCGGAGACCTGCTCCAGCACGGCGTCGGTCGGCGCGCCCATGCCGTCGGGCATCACCATGGACGCGGCGAGCACGGGCAGCGGAACCGGGCGGTCCGCCGCTCCGCCCTCGGAGACGGTGAGCAGGTAGAGATTGGCGAGGACCCCGTCGAGGAAGTCCGCCTCGCGCCGCGGGTTCCAGTCCAGCTGGTCGAAGTCGATCTCGCCGCCCGCGTCCAGCGCGTCGACCAGGTCGTCCAGATCGGGCACGGCCGCGTCGGCCAGTACGGAGTCCAGCGCGGCCAGCCACAGGTCGAGTACGTCGCCGGGCGCGCCGCTCGTCACCAGCGCCAGGTCCTCACCGGGCAGGGCGGTGCCGGACGCCTCCTCGCCGCCGTCGGCCCCTTCTTCGCCCTCGGCACCCTCGCCCCGGTCCTCCTCCGGCTCGGTGACGTCGACCAGCCCGGTGTCCACGGCCACGCGCCAGGCCTGGCTCGCGTACACCACGGCGTCCGCGTCGGCGACGTCGAGGCCGAGTGCCGCGGCGGCCTCGGGGAGTTGGGCGGCGACGAGTTCGCCGCCGATGTCGATGCGGGTGCCGGGCCCGGCCCAGCGGGCCAGCCGTACGGCGTGGGCGAACAGCGGGGCGACGAGGGCGTCGCGGGCCAGTTCCGCATCGGGGTGCAGCCGTACCGGCGGCAGCGTGGGGTGCGGCTCTGCGGACATGGGGCGGTTCTCCTCGCGGACGCGGTGGGGCGGGGTGACACGGGGCCGTGACGTCCCGTCGGTCCGTCGGACGGCCGACCTTGCCAGGCGACCCAGCGTAGACGCATTTCGGGCGGGTCCGACGGGTCATCCCCTTTGGTTCATCCCACAGTCGGCTGCCGTATTCCCTGGAGGCCTTGACAACTTTGGCTGCCACACAGGAAATTGACGCGCGTAGATGTTTCGGGAGCCGCAAGTCTCCCGCAGATCTCCTGCCGCAACACCGCCGTCTCCCTCATCCCACACCGGAGTTCCCGCTCATGCGCTCCTCGCATCCCCGTTCCGCCGCCGTCTCGGCCCTCGTCGCCACCGCGCTGGCCACCGGCTTGCTGGCGGGCTCGGCCGACGCGGCCGAAGGCTCCGCCGCCGGTCAGGTACGCATCCACGACATTCAGGGCACCACCCGGATATCCCCGCTCGTCGGCAAGCAGGTCTCGGATGTCGAGGGCATCGTGACGGGCGTGCGCACGTACGGCTCGCGCGGCTTCTGGATCCAGGACCCCGACGCCGACGACAACGCCGCCACCAGCGAGGGCGTGTTCGTCTTCACCAGCTCGGTCCCGACCGTCGCCGTGGGCGACGCGGTCAAGGTCTCCGGCACGGTCGGCGAGTACGTCCCGGGCGGCCTCAGCTCGGGCAACCAGTCGGCGACCCAGATATCCAAGCCGGTCGTCACGGTGGTCTCCTCGGGCAACGCGCTGCCCGAGGCCACCGCGGTCAACGAGTACACGGTGCCCGCCGAGTACGCCCCGGCCGGCGACCCGGCCGCCGGAGGCAGCATCAACGGCCTGGCCCTGGACCCCTCGCGCTACGCCCTGGACTACTACGAGTCCCTTGAGGGCATGAACGTCAAGATCGGCACCTCGCGCGTGGTCGGCGCCACCGACCCGTACTCGGAGCTGTGGGTCACCGTGAAGGGCTGGGAGAACACCGCCAAGCGAGGCGGGACCATCTACGGCTCCTACGAGTCCCAGAACACGGGCCGCCTCCAGATCCAGCAGCTCGCGCCCGTCGCGCAGCAGCCCTTCCCGGTGGCCAACGTCGGCGACAAGCTGACCGGCGTCACCGAAGGCCCGCTGGACTTCAACCAGTTCGGCGGCTACACGCTGGCGGCCCGCACCCTCGGCACCGTCAAGGCGGGCACCCTCGCCCCCGAGAAGACCAAGCCGCAGGCCGAGCAAGAGCTCGCGGTGGCCACGTACAACGTCGAGAACCTCGACCCGACCGACCCGCAGGCGAAGTTCGACGCGCTGGCGAAGGCGGTCGTCGAGAACCTGGCCTCCCCCGACATCCTCGCCCTGGAGGAGATCCAGGACGACAACGGCGCCAAGAACGACGGCACGGTCTCGGCCGAGCAGACGCTCACGAAGTTCACCGCGGCGATCGCGGCGGCGGGCGGCCCGGCCTACCAGTGGCGGACCGTCAACCCCGAGGACAAGAAGGACGGCGGCGAGCCCGGCGGCAACATCCGCCAGGTGTTCCTCTTCAACCCGGAGCGGGTCTCCTTCACCGAGCGCGCCCCGGGCGACGCGGTGACGGCGACCGGCGTGGTCAAGGAGAACGGCAAGGCCGCCCTGACCCACTCCCCCGGCCGGATCGACCCCGCGAACCCCGCGTGGGCCGACAGCCGCAAGCCGCTGGCGGGCGAGTTCGTCTTCCGCGGCAAGACGGTCTTCGTGATCGCCAACCACTTCGGCTCCAAGGGCGGCGACGAGGGCCTGACCTCGCACCACCAGCCGCCGGTCCGCTCCTCGGAGGCCAAGCGGCTGCTCCAGGCGCAGGCCGTGAACGGCTTCGTGAAGGAGGTCCTGGCGGCGGAGAAGAACGCGAACGTCCTCGTCCTCGGCGACATCAACGACTTCGAGTTCTCGGCGACGACGAACGCGCTGGCCGACGGTGGGGCGCTGTACCCGGCGATCAAGTCGCTGCCGAAGGCGGAGCGGTACTCGTACGTCTACCAGGGCAACGCGCAGGTTCTGGACCAGATCCTGACCAGCCCGGCGATCAAGCACTTCACCTACGACAGCGTGCACATCAACGCGGAGTTCTCGGCGCAGAACAGCGACCACGACCCGCAGGTGCTGCGCTTCAAGCCGTAGCAGTAGCCGTAGCCGTAGCCGCTTGACCCCTTGAGGCCGCAGAGGGCCCGGACGCCGTCCAGTCCGGGCCCTCTGCCACACTCCTGGCCATGATCTTCCGAATCGCCACCCGCGAGGACCTACCCGCCGTACTCGCCCTGCTGGCCGACGAGGAACGGGTCGTGGACCCGGCTTCGATCGTGGTCGACGAGGCGCTGGAGCGGGCCTTCGCCGCCATCGCGGCGGACGCGCGCAACGAGATGCTGGTCCTGACGGACGACAACGGCGCCGTGGTGCTGGGCTGCCTCCAGCTGACGTACATCCCGGGCCTGGGCCAGGGCGGCCGGGACCGGGCGCTGGTGGAGGCGGTACGGATCCGCCCGGACCGGCGGGGCGGAGGGCTGGGGGCGGAGCTGATGAAGTTGGCCGCCGACCGGGCCCGCGAGCGCGGCTGCGGCCTGGTCCAGCTGACCAGCAACAAGCGGCGCACGGCCGCCCACCGCTTCTACGAGCGGCTGGGCTTCGCACGCAGCCACGAGGGCTTCAAGCTCTCGCTGGCGGACTGACATGGGCCGAAGTAGGGCCTTTAGGCCCTGGCGTGACGCTCGCCACATCTCTGCCGAATCGCCCGGTTGTGGTGTTGAGTAGCTCCACGCCACCCCGTCTTCACGCTCGTTTTTTGGAGGACCGCATGTTCCCCTCCATCTCCCTCACCCAGGAAATCGGCCTCGCGGTCCTGCTGGCCGCCGCCCTCGTATGGCTCGTCGGCCTCGGCCACATGCTCCGGGGCAGCCGCTTGCGCCACCCCGAGCCCGGCGCCTTCGAGGGCCTGTCGGTAATCCCGGCGCAGCGCGGCGCCGCCGCGCACCCGATGGAGGCCGTGGAGCTGACCGAAGCGGAGAAGGAGGCCTTCGCCGGCCTGGTCCGCAGGATCCCGCTGAGCTGATCGCCCGCCGGGCCCTTCGTGCAATCAAGCCCTCCACCTGCGGTTTCTCCGCAGGTGGAGGGCTTTGCGCTTCCAGGGCGCCGGCCGGGCGGCGGCGCCTACGGACCGCACACGTGCAAGCCCGGCTACATCTGGCGCAACGGCTTCGACGGCGACGCCCTGTGTGTCACGCCGGAAGAACGCTCGGCCGCCATGAACAAGGGCAAGCTGATCGACAACGGCCCGCACCTCAAGGGCATTCCGGGAAAGTGACGGCGAGGAGCAGGCGTCAGTTGTGGCTGTGCAGGACCTCGTTCAGGCCGCCCCAGGCCGCCTTGTACGGCCGGGCCTCGACGGCGCCGGTGACCGAGTTGCGGCGGAAGAGGATGTTGTTGGCGCCCGAGAGCTCCAGGGCCTTGACGATCTGGCCGTCCGGCAGGGTGACGCGGGTGCCCGCGGTCACGTAGAGGCCGGCCTCGACGACGCACTCGTCGCCGAGCGCGATGCCCACGCCGGCCTCGGCGCCGATCAGGGTGCGCTCGCCGATCGAGATGATCTGCTTGCCGCCGCCCGAGAGGGTGCCCATGGTGGAGGCGCCGCCGCCGATGTCGGAGCCGTCGCCGACCACGACACCCGCGGAGATGCGGCCCTCGACCATGGAGGTGCCGAGCGTGCCGGCGTTGAAGTTGACGAAGCCCTCGTGCATGACGGTGGTGCCCTCGGCGAGGTGCGCGCCGAGGCGGACACGGTCCGCGTCGGCGATGCGCACGCCCTTGGGGGCGACGTAGTCCGTCATCCGGGGGAACTTGTCGATCGAGGTGACCTGGAGGTGCAGGCCCTCGGCGCGCGCGTTGAGCCGGACGGTCTCGACCTGGTCGACGGCGACCGGGCCCAGCGAGGTCCAGGCGACGTTGGTGAGCAGGCCGAAGACACCGTCGAGGTTCTGGCCGTGCGGCTTGACCAGGCGGTGGCTGAGCAGGTGCAGGCGCAGGTACGCGTCGTGCGCGTCCAGCGGCTTGTCCTCCAGGGAGGAGATCACCGTACGGACGGCCACGACCTCGACGCCGCGGACCGCGTCCTGGCGGATCGCCTTCGACGCGGCGGCGCCCAGCAGCTCCACGGCCTGCTCGGCGGTGAGGCGCTCGGTGCCGGCCGGGCCGGGCTCGGCGACCAGCTCGGGGGCGGGGAACCAGGTGTCGAGGACGGTGCCGTCGGCGGTGATGGTGGCAAGTCCGGCGGCGACGGCGCCGGTGGTACGCGTAGCAGTCATGCCAGAAACCTAACCGGCGACGGCCCGCGGTCGCGAACCGGTCTCATGTGCCGGTCGCGCGCGTCGCCGCGCCCCCGGCGCACCCATGACCAGCACGGTCACCCCGGCGGCCGCGCCGAGCACCGCGCACACGGGCCACAGCAGGCCGGGCGCGGCGTCGTACAGGGCTCCGCCGAGGGGCCCCGCGAGGACGACGCCACTGACGGACACGCCCGCGTACAGGCTCTGGAACCGGCCGATGGCGTGCTCGGGCGACTCGTCGGCGACGTACGCGGTGGCGGTGGTCTTGTAGAGGATCTCGCCGAGGGTGAGCAGCACCATCATCGCGACGGTGGTCGCGATGCCCACCCCGAGCAGCAGCATCGCGTAGCCGCCGCCCACCAGCACCAGACCGCTGCCGATGACGTGCAGCGGGGAACGCCGGCGCAGGGCGAGGGCGGCGGGGATCTCCAGGAGCATGATGACGCCGCCGTTGATCCCGATGAGCAGCCCGTACGCGCGGGTGTCCATGCCGTGGTCGGCGAGGAACACCGGGAACGTCGTGTAGTGCTGCCGGTAGACGAGGTCGATGACGGCGATCGCGCCGAGCAGCACGAGGACGGCCGGCCGCGCGCGCAGCTCCCGCCACAGCCCTCCGCGGCCCAGACCCCCGTCCGGGGCCGCGGAAGGGGTCGTGGCCGCCCTGGCCGGGACGACCCGGGCGGTCCAGACGGCGAAGAAGAGGGTGCCGAGGCCGTCCGCGACGAAGAGCCAGCCGTACGAGAGTCCGGTCGCGACCAGGGCCCCGAGCGGTGCGCCCACCGCGAAGCCGGCGTTGGACATGCAGCGGGTGACGGCGAAGGCCTGGCGCCGGGAGCCCTCCGGCACGGTGACGGCGACCAGCGCGGAGTTGGCGGCCCGGATCACCCCGGAGGCGTACTGGGCGAGCGGCAGGACGAGGGCCAGCAGGCCCGTCGGGACCGTCGGCAGGACGACGAGGGCGGCGCCGCCGAGCGCGGAGGCGGTGAGCAGCACGCGGCGGTGACCGAAGCGGTCGCCGTACCAGCCGCCGGTGAAGTTCCCGGCGACCAGGCCGACGCCGCCGACGCCGACGACCAGGCCCGCCTGGGCGGCGCCGAGGCCGCGCGGGCCGGTCAGGTAGAGGAAGACGAAGACGAAGGTGAAGCTGACGACGGCATTGACGAAGATCCCCGCAGCCAGCAGCCACACAGTCCTCGGTACGTCCTTGAACCCCTGCAGCACACCCGTGTCCCCCGTATCCCCGAAGCGAGTCAGTTCCTTTTGGGAACGGACTATGTCAGCATGACAGCCTTGGGTCAACGGACAAAGGAGTTCCCATGGCCCAGCGCACACACCTCGGCGACGCGGACTGCTCCATCGCCCAGGCCCTCGACGTGGTGGGCGACTGGTGGACGCTGCTGATCGTGCGCGACGCCGCGCGCGGTCTGCACCGCTTCGAGGAGCTCCAGCGCGAGCTGGGGATGTCCCGGAAGGTCCTGGCCGAGCGGCTGAAGCTGCTGGTCGAGGCCGGGGTGCTGACGCGCGAGCCGTACCAGGAACGTCCGGTGCGGCACGAGTACCGGCTGACCCCGCGCGGGCGGGGACTGCTGCCGGTGCTGGTGGCCCTCCAGGACTGGGGGGACAGCTGGATCCTGGGAGAGGGAGAGATGACGGCGACGACCGCGGAGGCCTCCCGGGAGGCGGAACGGGTGCACGCGCTGCGCGGCACCCGGCTTCCGGAGCTGGCCCTGCCGGACCGTTTCGGCGAGCTGCGCGACCCGGTGGCGGACACTGCGTTCACGGTCCTCTACTGCTTCCCGGGCGCGTACGCGCGCGCCGAGTCCTACCCGCCGGGCTGGGCCGGGATACCGGGCGCAAAGGGCTGCACGTTCGAGTCGTGCACCTACCGCGACCAGCTCGCGGAGTTCACCGCGGCCGGCGCCACCGTGCACGGCGTGTCGACCCAGCGGCCGGACGAGCAGCGGGAGTTCGCGGAGCAGGAGCGGCTGCGCTTCCCGCTCCTCTCGGACGCGGATCTGGCCCTGACGGCGGCGCTGCGGCTGCCGACCTTCCGCGCGGCGGGCACGACCCGGATCAAGCGGCTGACCCTGGTCCTGGACCGCGACCGCACCGTGCGCGAGGTGTTCTACCCGATCCAGGACATCGAGGCGAGCGTCCAGACGGCCCTGGCGTCGGTCCGCTCGGCAACCTAGGACGGACGCAGGACCCGGCCCAGGATCTCGCGGGCGTACGGCTCGTCGTACTCGGCGTCCGTCAGGAGGACCTGCAGGCTGATGCCGTCCATGACGGCGACCAGGGCGCGCGCCGTCACCGGGTCGGTCCACGGGGCCAGGGCGGCGGCGACGGCCTCGCACCACTCCGCCGCCACCGGCCGCAGCGCGGGCCGTCGCAGGGCCGCCAGGTAGAGCTCGTACTCCAGCTCGGCCCGGCCCCGGTCGGCCGACAGGCTCTCCCCCAGCAGCCGCGCGAGGGCGCCCGCGAGGTCGTCGCCGTCCCGCACGGCCAGGGCGGGCGCGTAGGCCTCGTTGGCCTGCCGCAGGGCGGCGACCAGCAGGTCGTCGAGCGTCTTGAAGTGGTAGGTGGTCGACCCGAGCGGTACGTCGGCCTCCGCGGCCGCGCTGCGGTGGCTCAGCCCCGCGATGCCCTTGGCGGCCACCACCCGGATCGCCGCGTCGATGATCCGCTGCCTCCGCTCGGGGTCGTACCTGCGCGCGCCGGGAGCCATCAGTGCGCGCCCCCCAGGTTCAGCAGCACCACGCCACCGATCACCAGGGCGATCCCGGCGATCTTCGCGGCGGTGGCCGCCTCCCCCATGAACACCATCCCTATGGCGGCGATCGCGGCGGTCCCGACCCCGGCCCATATCGCGTACGCCGTGCCCACCGACATCGTCTTCAGCGTCTGCGCGAGCAGGGTGAAGGCGATGACGTAGCCCAGCAGCGTGCCCAGCGAGGGCCACAGCTTCGTGAAGCCGTCGCTGTACTTCATGGCGGTGGTCCCGGCGACCTCGGCGGCGATGGCCGCGGCAAGCAGTGCGTAAGGCATGTGTACAAGAGTACACAACGATGTGTACGGACGTACATATGCAGCACCCGGGACTCCTGCGGCCTCCGGCGCTACCCTGTCCGCCTCCCAGGAGCCCGCAAGGAGCTCCCAGCGGACGGAGGGCCCGCGCATGGCGCAGCACTGGACCCATCGGGGCGGCGGCTGGCTGCCCCCGCGCTCTCCACGGCCCGGGGTGATACCCCTGCGCCCACTGGGGCCGCGGGACATCCTCGACGGGACGCTCACCACCCTGGGCCGGTACGGCGGCCGGCTGCTCGGCGCGCTGCTGCTGGGCCAGCTGGCCGGGCTGCTCCTGCTCGTCGCCGTCGCCGGAGCGGCCACCCTCGCCTCCGTCACCCGTACTGTCGGCAGCGGGGTGTTCGTCCACACCCTGGTCCCCGCCGTCGCCCTGTTCCTGCTGGCCGGCTGGGCGCTGGCCACCGCCCTGGCCGCCGCGCTGCTCCGGCCCGCCGTGCTCGGGCGGCCCGTCACCACGCTCGGGCTGCTGCGGGCGGCGACGCCCCGGATCCCGGCCGTGCTCGGGGCCCGGCTGCTGGCCCTGCTCGCCGCCGCGGGCCCCGGCGCGGCCGCGCTCGCGGCGGGCCTGCCGCCGCTCGCGCTGCTCCCCCTCGCCCCGGTCGCCCTCTGGCTCGGAGTGCTCTTCGCCCTGGCGCCCACGGCCGCCGGGTACGAGCGGCTCGGCCCGGTGGCGGCCCTGCGCCGTTCGGCCCGCCTGGTGCGGGGGGCCTGGTGGCGGACCTTCGGCGTCACGGTCCCGGCCGGGGCCCTCGCGCTGGGCGCCGCGTTCGCCGTCCCGCTGCGGTTCGGTGCGCTCGGCGCGCTGCTCGCCCCGGCCCTGCTGCTGGCCTTCCCGCAGCCGGCTTCGGGCCTGCTCTACATGGACCGGCTGCTGCGCCTCGGACCGGGGCTCAGCCCAGGGTGAACCAGGCCGTGCGGGCCTTCTTCCACTCCGGGTGCGTCAGGTCCTTGGCCTCGACGCCGTCCCCGTACAGGTCCGCCGAACCGCTGTCGGTGACCAGCTGCACCCGCGCGCCCGCCGCCGTCAGGTCGGGCACGTCCACGATGGCCTCCCAGCCGCCGGGGTCGGTGGTCGGCAGGTCGGCCCGCTTGACCGGGGCGTGGCCGGGGACGCCGTCCCACTGGTAGAGCGCGTACGGGTCCGAGTTGTCGTCGGCGCCCCACGAACCGGCCAGGATCAGGTACTGGTTCGCCGCGTTCTTGCGGATGTCACGGATGGACAGCCCGCCGAGGTCGAGCTCGATGCCCGTCCCGAAGACCGCCTCGGCCCCGGACGCCAGGACCTGGTCGAAGTTGGTGACGGGCACGATCAGCGCCTTGCCGCCGGGGACGGCGGGCGCCAGCGGGGCCCGGAAGCCCAGGTAGGCGGTGGCGGTGGAGCCGGGCGCGAACTCCAGCCCTTCCACGTTAAACCCGTCGATCTGCTTCGGCACCTGGCCGGCCGCGGTCCCCGCCGCGAAGCCGTAGCGGTTGCCGTTCGCCGTGTCCCAGGCCACCAGATCGTCGCGGAGCTTCTTGTACGAGCGCCCGTACGCGAGCTGCGTGCCGGTCCCGGATCCGCTCACCGTGGTGGTGAACACCGTGTTCCGGGGCGCCTTGTACTCGCCGTCCTTGTTGTTGCCGAGCGAGCCCGTCCAGTAGATGGTGTCACCGATCCGGGTCGCCCCCTCGATGTCCACCTCCTTGGTGACCCCGAGCTGCGAGCTGAAGTCCCAGGTCCGCACCGGGGCGCCCGACCGCGAACGGTCGTACAGGCGCAGCACGTTGGACTCGTCGTCGGCGACGATCGCGTACCCGCCGCCCACGTCGACGGCGGCCGAGGCGTCCGACGACCCGGTGAGGTACCGCGCGTCGGCCGGGTTCTGCACGGCGGCCGAAGCCGCGTAGTACAGGGTCTTGGTGGCCGTCTTGCCGCCCAGCCCGGTCACCTTGACGGTGAGGTTGGTGTAGCCGCGGCCCCGCGCGGCGACGGCCAGCTGCCGCACCGCCCCGGCTCCGGTCACGGTGACGTCGCCGGTACCGGCGACGGAGGCCTTGCTCGACGCCGAGGCGCTTACGGTCAGCGCGGAGGCGTCGGCCCCGCTCTGCCCCACGGTCACGTTCACCACCGGGTCCCCGACGGCGCCGACTGCCCCGGACAGGTAGGAGGCGGACAGCCCGATGGTGGGCGTCCCGTACGTCACGGCCTGGGCGGGCGCGCCGACCGCGGCGACCACCATCGCCGCGAGACCTGCGACAGCGAACTTCTTCATCGGTGACCCCCACGGGTGAAGTTGAGCGTGAACCATGCGGACCGGGACTTCTTCCACTCCGGGTGGCCGAGGTCCTTGGCCTCGGTGCCGTCGCCGTACAGGTCGGCGGCGCCGCTGTCGGTGATCAGCTGGACTGGGGCGCCGGGAGCCCGCAGATCGGGTACGTCGACCACGGCCTCCCAGCCGCCGGGGTCGGAGGTGGGCAGGTCGGCCCGCTTCTTCGGCGCGTGGCCGGGGACGCCGTCCCACTGGTAGAGCGCGTACGGGTCGGAGTTGTCGTCCGCCGCCCAGGAACCGGCCAGGATCAGGTACTGGTTCGCCGCGTTCTTGCGGATGTCACGGATGGCGAGGCCGCCGAGGTCGAGCTCGATGCCCGTCCCGAAGACCGCCTCGGCCCCGGACGCCAGGACCTGGTCGAAGTTGGTGACGGGCACGATCAGCGCCTTGGCGCCGGGGACGGCGGGCGCCAGCGGGACCCGGAAGCCCAGGTAGGCGGTGGTGGTGGAGCCGGGCGCGAACTCCAGCCCTTCCACGTTAAACCCGTCGATCTGCTTCGGCACCTGGCCGGCCGCGGTCCCCGCCGCGAAGCCGTAGCGGTTGCCGTTCGCCGTGTCCCAGGCCACCAGGTCCTGGCGCAGGCCCCGGTAGGCACGGGCGAAGGTGACCTCGGTCGCGGCGCCGGAGCCGGTGATCTTCGTCGTGAAGACGGTGTTCCGCTCGGCCTTGTACTCGCCGTCCTTGTTGTTGCCCAGCGAGCCCGTCCAGTAGACGGTGTCGCCGACCCGGGCGGCCGCCTCGATGTCGGCCTCCTTCTTCAGGCCGAACGCGGGACCGAGATCCCAGGACTTCACCGGGGCGCCGGAACGGGAACGGTCGTACAGCCGCAGCACGTTGGACTCGTCGTCGGCCACCAGCACGTGACCGCCGCCCACGTCGACGGCGGCGGAGGCGTCCGAGGAGCCGGTCAGGTAGCGCGTGCCGAGGCCGTTGCCCACGCGCGCGGAGGCCGCGTAGGACAGGGTGGCCGTGGCGGTCTTCCCGCCGCGCCCGGTGACCTCCAGGGTCAGCTCGGTGTAGCCCTGCCCGTGGGCCTGCACCGTCAGGCGCCGGTCCCCTTCGCGGGTCCGCTCCTGCCGTACGTCGCCCACGCCCGCGACGGCCGGATTGCTGGAGGAGACCACTCTCAGCCGCAGGAATCCGTCCGGTACACCGGCCTGCCCGACGTCCGCCGTCACGGCCGGGTCGCCGTACGCGCCCACCGCACCGCTCAGATGCGTGGCGGACAGCGAGACGGTCACGGCGGCGGCCTCCGGCAGGACGGCTCCCGCGGCCACGGGAGCGGTCAGCCCCGCGACGAGCAGGGCCGCGGCCCCTGCGGCGCCCGCGGCGCCCCAACGGCGCGCCGGTGAAAGGCGAACGGTCACGGGTGGTCCTCTCGTGGTCTGCGTCACGTCGTGACGGCCGTCGAGAAGATTCGGCCACCATGGCCAACTCCGCGTGCACTTCATCCGTCCACCCGGAGAACAGCGGACCGGAAGAAGGCGCACCGGAAGAGAGTCCGGCGGAAAACGAGGAGGGCCCCCGGCACGACCGTGCCGGGGGCCCTCACCTGCATGTGATCAGACGTTGAAGCCGAGCGCGCGGAGCTGCTCACGGCCGTCGTCCGTGATCTTGTCCGGGCCCCACGGCGGCATCCAGACCCAGTTGATGCGAAGTTCGTTGACGATGCCGTCCGTCGCCGACTTCGCCTGGTCCTCGATGACGTCCGTCAGCGGGCAGGCCGCCGAGGTCAGCGTCATGTCGAGGGTGGCGATGTTCGCGTCGTCGATGTGGATGCCGTAGATCAGGCCCAGGTTGACGACGTCGATCCCCAGCTCGGGGTCGACCACGTCGTAGAGGGCCTCGCGGACCTCTTCCTCGGTGGCCGGCTTGATCGACGCCTCGGGCGTCGCGTTCTCGGTCATGCCGTCTTCCTCTCCGCGTCGCCCAGTGCCTGGGCGGTCGCGTCCTTCCAGGCCATCCAACTCAGCAGAGCACACTTCACGCGAGCCGGGTACTTGGAGACGCCGACGAACGCGACCGCGTCCTCCAGCACCTCCTCCATGGCCTCGTCGGGCTCGATCTTGCCCTTCGACTGCATCATCTCCAGGAACACGCCCTGGATCTTCTGCGCCTCGGCCAGCTCCTTGCCGACGAGCAGCTCGTTCAGCACGGACGCGCTGGCCTGGCTGATGGAGCAGCCCTGGCCCTCGTACGAGACATCGGTCAGCGTCTCGCCGTCGTACTTCACGCGCAGCGTGATCTCGTCGCCGCACGTCGGGTTGACGTGGTGCACCTCGGCGTCACCGTCGCGCAGGCCACGCCCGTGCGGGTGCTTGTAGTGGTCCAGGATCAGTTCCTGGTACATCGAATCCAGCTTCACAGCGACCCCAGCGCCTTCGTCTCGTTCTTCGTCATCCGAAGAAGTTCCGTACGTGCTCCAGCCCGTCGATCAGCGCGTCGACATCGGCGGGAGAGGAGTACAGGTAGAAAGACGCTCGCGTCGTCGCGGGAATTCCGTAGCGCAGGCAGACGGGGCGCGCGCAGTGGTGTCCCACGCGGACCGCGATGCCCTGCTCGTCCAGCACCTGGCCCACGTCGTGCGGGTGGATGTCGCCGAGCACGAAGGAGATCGCGGCGCCGCGGTCCTCGGCCGTGGTGGGGCCGATGATCCGCAGGTCGGGCACCTCGGCGAGGCGCTTGATCGCGTACTCGGTGATCGCGTGCTCATGCGCGGCGATCTTGTCCATGCCGATCGCGGACAGGTAGTCCACGGCCGCGCCGAGGCCGACGGCCTGGGCGATCGGGGGCGTACCCGCCTCGAACTTGTGGGGCGCCGGGGCGTAGGTCGAGGCGTGCATCGACACGGTCTCGATCATCTCGCCGCCGCCGAGGAACGGGGGCAGGTCCTCCAGCAGCTCCTGGCGGCCCCACAGGACGCCGATGCCGGTCGGGCCGCACATCTTGTGGCCGGTGAAGGCCACGAAGTCGGCACCGAGCTCCTGCACGTCCAGCGGCATGTGCGGGGCGGCCTGGGAGGCGTCGATCAGCACCAGGGCGCCGACGTCCTGGGCACGCCGGACGATCGCCTCGACCGGGTTGACCGTGCCCATGATGTTGGAGACCAGCGTGAAGGAGACGATCTTCGTCTTCTCCGTGATGACCTCTTCGATGTTGGACAGGTCGAGCCGGCCGTCGTCGGTCAGGCCGAACCACTTCAGCTTCGCGCCGGTGCGCTGCGAGAGCAGCTGCCACGGGACGATGTTGGAGTGGTGCTCCATCTCCGTGATGGCGATCTCGGTCTCGCGGTCGACCCGGTAGGGCTCGTCCGCCCAGCCGAGCATGTTCGCGACCAGGTTGAGCGACTCCGAGGCGTTCTTGGTGAAGATCACCTCGTCGCGGCTCGGCGCGTTGATGAAGGCGGCGACCTTGTCGCGGGCGCCCTCGTACAGCGCCGTGGCCTCCTCGGCGAGCACGTGCACGCCGCGGTGGACGTTGGCGTTGTGCTGCTCGTAGTACTCGTTCAGCGCGTCGAGCACCTGGCGCGGCTTCTGCGAAGTCGCCGCGTTGTCCAGGTAAACGATCTTCTTCCCGTCGTGGACCACACGATCCAGAAGGGGGAAGTCCTTGCGGATCGCCTCGATGTCGAGGAGGCCAGGCAACTGTGTCACGCGGTCGCGCCACCCTTCGTGCTGTACGACTCGTAGCCTTCGGCCTCCAGCTTGTCGGCGAGCTCGGCGCCGCCGGACTCGACGATGCGGCCTTCGGAGAAGACGTGGACGAAGTCGGGCTTGATGTAGCGCAGGATGCGCGTGTAGTGGGTGATCAGCAAGGTGCCGACCTCGCCGGTCTCGCGGACGCGGTTGACGCCCTCGGAGACCTGGCGCAGGGCGTCGACGTCGAGGCCGGAGTCGGTCTCGTCGAGGATCGCGATCTTCGGCTTCAGGAGCTCCAGCTGCAGGATCTCGTGGCGCTTCTTCTCACCGCCGGAGAAGCCCTCGTTGACGTTGCGCTCGGCGAAGGCCGGGTCCATCTGGAGCTGCTCCATCGCGGACTTGACCTCCTTCACCCAGGTACGCAGCTTCGGGGCCTCGCCGCGGATGGCGGTGGCCGAGGTGCGCAGGAAGTTGGAGACCGAGACGCCGGGGACCTCGACCGGGTACTGCATGGCGAGGAAGACGCCGGCGCGGGCGCGCTCGTCGACGGTCATCTCCAGGACGTCTTCGCCGTCGAGGGTCACGGTGCCACCGGTGACGGTGTACTTCGGGTGACCGGCGAGCGAGTACGCCAGGGTGGACTTGCCGGAGCCGTTCGGACCCATGATGGCGTGCGTCTCACCCTGCTTGACGGTGAGGTCGACGCCCTTGAGGATCTCGCGGGCGCCGTTCTCGGCCTCGACGGAGACGTGCAGGTCGTGGATTTCAAGCGTTGCCATGGATACCTCAGGACTCCTGGGTGAGGGAGACGAGCACGTCGTCCCCTTCGATCTTTACGGGGTATACGGGTACGGGGCGCGTCGCGGGCAGGCCCGAGGGCTTGCCGGTGCGCAGGTCGAAGGAAGACCCGTGCAGCCAGCACTCGATCATGCAGTCCTCGACCTCGCCCTCCGAGAGCGAGACGTTCGCGTGCGAGCAGATGTCGTTGATCGCGAACACCTCTCCCTCGGCGCGGACGATGGACACCGGCGTGCCGTCGAGCTCCACCCGCTTGGGGGAGTTCTCCTCCAGCTCGCTCAGCGCACAGGCCTTGACGTAGTTCATCAGACGGAGCCCTGGAGCTCGGCCTCGATCTTGGCGAGCAGGCGCTCCTCGATGTCGTCGACACCGATCTGCTGGACGAGCTCGGCGAAGAAGCCGCGCACGACCAGGCGGCGGGCGTCGTCGGCCGGGATGCCACGGGCCTGCAGGTAGAAGAGCTGCTCGTCGTCGAAGCGGCCGGTCGCGGAGGCGTGGCCGGCGCCGACGATCTCGCCGGTCTCGATCTCCAGGTTCGGCACCGAGTCGACCCGCGCGCCGTCCGTGAGGACGAGGTTGCGGTTCATCTCGTAGGTGTCGGTGCCCTCGGCGGTCTTCTGGATGAGCACGTCACCGATCCAGACGGCGTGGGCGTCCTGGCCCTGGAGCGCGCCCTTGTAGACCACGTTCGACTTGCAGTGCGGGGCGTCGTGCGTGACCAGGAGGCGGTGCTCCTGGTGCTGGCCGGCGTCCGTGAAGTACAGGCCGAAGAGCTCGGCCTCGCCGCCCGGACCGGCGTAGCTGACCCGCGGGTGCAGGCGTACGACGTCGCCGCCGAAGGTGACCACGATCGACTTGAAGGTCGCGTCGCGGCCGACCAGCGCGTTGTGCTGGGAGACGTGGACGGCGGTGTCGTCCCAGTCCTGCACGGACACGACGGTGAGCTTGGCGCCGTCGCCGATCAGGAAGTCGACATTGGCGGCGCGCACGCCGTCACCGGTGTGGTCGATGACGATGACGGCCTCGGCGAAGGCCTGCACGTCGAAGACGGTGTGGCCGAAGGTCGTGCCGCCCTCCCCGTGCAGCGTGACGCGCACCGGCTCGGTCAGGACGGCCTCCTTGGGCACGGTGACGACCGTGGCCTTGGCGAAGGACGAGAACGCCTGGGCGGCGATCCGGTCCACCGGGGTGCCGGCCTTGCCGATGCGCGCGTCGTCGCGCTCCACCGACTCGACGGTGACGCCCTCGGGCGCGTCGATCTGGGCCTTCATGGTGCCGTTGGCGACCGCGGTGCCGTCGTGGAGACCACGCAGGCGGGCGAGCGGGGTGAAGCGCCACTCCTCCTCGCGGCCGTGGGGCACGGGGAAGTCCGCCACGTCGAAGGACGGGGGGGCGCTCATCCGGGTGGCGACGGTCGACTCGGCGGCCACCGCGATCGCGCCGGCGGTGGTCGAACCCGCCGGAATGTTCTGAGCCTCAGCCATGGCTGTCGTCTTGCTCTCTTCCTACGTCGTTAGCGGAGCTGGTGGTGGGGCGGTCGGGGATTAACCGACCGAACCCTCCATCTGCAGCTCGATCAGCCGGTTCAGCTCCAGGGCGTACTCCATGGGCAGCTCGCGCGCGATGGGCTCGACGAAGCCGCGCACGATCATGGCCATCGCCTCGAACTCCGTCAGACCGCGGCTCATCAGGTAGAAGAGCTGGTCGTCGGAGACCTTGGAAACGGTGGCCTCGTGGCCCATGGAGACGTCGTCCTCACGCACGTCCACGTAGGGGTACGTGTCCGAGCGGGAGATCGTGTCGACCAGGAGCGCGTCGCACAGCACGTTGGACTTGGAGCCGTGGGCGCCCTCGCCGATCTCGACCAGGCCTCGGTAGGAGGTGCGGCCGCCGCCTCGGGCCACCGACTTCGAGACGATGTTCGAGGAGGTGTTCGGCGCCATGTGGACCATCTTGGAGCCGGCGTCCTGGTGCTGGCCCTCGCCCGCGAAGGCGATGGACAGGGTCTCGCCCTTGGCGTGCTCGCCCATCAGGTAGACGGCCGGGTACTTCATGGTGACCTTGGAACCGATGTTGCCGTCGATCCACTCCATGGTCGCGCCCTCGTACGCCACGGCGCGCTTGGTGACCAGGTTGTAGACGTTGTTCGACCAGTTCTGGATCGTCGTGTAGCGGCAGCGGCCGCCCTTCTTCACGATGATCTCGACCACGGCGCTGTGCAGCGAGTCCGAGGAGTAGATCGGGGCGGTGCAGCCCTCGACGTAGTGGACGTACGCATCCTCGTCGACGATGATCAGCGTCCGCTCGAACTGGCCCATGTTCTCCGTGTTGATACGGAAGTAGGCCTGGAGCGGGATGTCGACCTTGACGCCCTTGGGCACGTAGATGAACGAGCCGCCCGACCACACGGCGGTGTTCAGGGACGCGAACTTGTTGTCGCCGACCGGGATGACCGTGCCGAAGTACTCCTGGAAGAGCTCCGGGTGCTCCTTGAGCGCGGTGTCCGTGTCGAGGAAGATCACGCCCTGCTCCTCCAGGTCCTCGCGGATCTGGTGGTAGACGACCTCGGACTCGTACTGGGCGGCGACACCGGCGACGAGGCGCTGCTTCTCCGCCTCCGGGATGCCGAGCTTGTCGTACGTGTTCTTGATGTCCTCCGGCAGGTCCTCCCAGGAAGCGGCCTGCTTCTCGGTGGAGCGCACGAAGTACTTGATGTTGTCGAAGTCGATGCCCGTGAGGTCGGAGCCCCAGTTCGGCATGGGCTTCTTGTCGAACAGCTTGAGACCCTTGAGGCGGAGCTTCAGCATCCACTCCGGCTCGGACTTCTTCGCCGAGATGTCGCGCACGACATCCTCGGACAGACCCCGCTTGGCAGCGGCGCCGGCCGCGTCGGAGTCGGCCCAGCCGTATTCGTAGGTGCCCAGGCCATCGAGCTCAGGGTGAGCAGTCTCCGTGGTCATGCGGGGTTCCTCCCGGCCGTACTTGCAGATACTGATGTGTCGGTCTGTGTGGTGCTCGCGCTACGCGGAATGAACGTTGTGCACACTCCGTCGCCGTGGGCGATCGTGGCGAGGCGCTGCACATGGGTCCCGAGCAGGCGGGAGAAGACCTCGGTCTCCGCCTCGCAGAGCTGCGGGAACTGCTCGGCGACGTGTGCGACCGGGCAGTGGTGCTGGCAGAGCTGTTCACCGCGTTGCGGACCGGGAGCGCTCTTCGCCGTAGCAGCGTACCCGTCGACGGTCAACGCCCTGGCAAGGGCCTCCGTACGCTCCTCCGCAGCGGCCGCGTCGACGGCTTCCCGGTAGGCCTTCGCCTGCTCTTCCATCCGCGACCGGGCGAAGGCGGCGACGGCCGCCTCTCCCCGCTCTCCGCCGCCGACGGACTGCGCGATCCAGCGCAGGGCGTCCGCGGCGAGCGTGTCGTAGGACTGGTCGAAGGCATCGCGGCCGCAGTCGGTGAGCGCGAAGACCTTGGCGGGCCGGCCCCGGGTGCGCGCGCCGTACACACGCTGCTCACGGGGTGCGACCACGTCGTCGGCGACGAGCGTGTCGAGGTGGCGGCGGACGGCGGCCTGGGTGAGGCCGAGGCGCTGGGCGAGGTCGGCGACGGTGGACGGACCGTGGTCCAGGATGGACCGCGCGACCCGGTTGCGGGTTGACCGCTCCCCGGTCGCGAGCTCCCCCTGGGGGGTCTCGATCTGCCGTTCGCCGTATTTCACAACGCCATTGTTGCGTAATTAGTCGAGCGGCGACAAGCCGTGACGGACGCCACCCCTGGTGGCCTCCATCACTAAGGGTTACCTAATCTGTCGACGCAGAGTTATCCGGAGGGAAACGCTCCGCACTCTCGCCGGGCCGCCGGTGGACCGCCACACGGCCTCCCACCAGCCATCCTCCACCCATGGGGCGCCCCGGACGGCGGACATCGCATTCCGGAAAAGACCACCTGCCGGCGCTGGGCCATCCAGGACCGACATGCCGAAATCAGCCGTGATCGCGTCACGAGCTTCGAATCCGAAGGCGACGGAAACAGCCCTCCCCCGGCTCCGTAGACTCATCCCCCATGAGCAACGACCCCGCCGTGGAGATCCGCGGACTGGTGAAGCGGTACGGCCCCAGGACAGCGGTGGACGGCCTGGACCTCACCGTCCGCAGGGCCTCCGTCACCGCGGTCCTCGGTCCCAACGGCGCGGGCAAGACGACCACGGTGGAAACCTGCGAGGGCTACCGCCGCCCCGACGCCGGCACCGTCCGCGTCCTCGGCCTCGACCCGGTCGCCCAGGCCGAGGCGCTGCGCCCCCGGATCGGCGTGATGCTCCAGTCCGGAGGCGTCTACTCCGGGGCCCGCGCGGTCGAGATGCTGCGCCACATGGCCAAGCTGTACGCCGACCCGCTCGACGTCGGCCCCCTCGTGGAGCGCCTCGGCCTCGGCGGCTGCGGCCGCACCCCCTACCGCAGGCTCTCCGGCGGCCAGCAGCAGCGCCTGGCCCTCGCCATGGCCGTGGTCGGCCGCCCCGAGCTGGTCTTCCTGGACGAGCCCACCGCAGGCCTGGACCCGCAGGCCCGTCGCGCGACCTGGGAGCTCGTACGGGAGCTGCGCGCGGACGGGGTCTCCGTCGTGCTCACCACCCACCACATGGACGAGGCCGAGCAGCTCGCGGACGAGGTCGCCATCGTGGACGCGGGCAAGGTCATCGCCCACGGCAGCCCCGAGCAGCTGTGCCGGGGCGGCGCAGAGAACACGCTGCGCTTCACCGGCCGGCCCGCCCTGGACCTCGCCTCGCTGCTCAAGGCGCTGCCCGACGGCACCCAGGCCGCCGAGCTCACCCCGGGCGTCTACCGGGTCACCGGCGACGTCGACCCCCAGCTGCTGGCCACCGTCGCCTCCTGGTGCGCGCAGCACGGCGTCATGCCGGACAGCCTCTCGGTGGAGCGGCACACCCTGGAGGACGTGTTCTTGGAGCTGACCGGCAAGGAGTTGCGTTCATGACGGCGTACGGGACCGGCACCTGCCGGGGGTCCGGGGGTTGCCCCCTGGGAGGACACAGCGTGGAGCCGACCGGTAAGGAGCTGCGCCGATGAGCGTCGGCACGTTCACCCCCGCCCCGGGGGCGGCCCCCGTCTCCCGCATGATCCTCGCGCAGACGGCGCTGGAGACCCGGATGCTGCTGCGCAACGGGGAGCAGCTGCTGCTGACCGTGATCATCCCGGCGCTGCTGCTAACCCTCTTCTCGGCCGTCGACATCGTCGATACGGGTTCCGGGAACTCCGTGGACTTCCTCGCCCCCGGCATCCTGGCCCTCGCCGTGATGTCCACCGCCTTCACCGGCCAGGCCATCGCCACCGGATTCGACCGCCGCTACGGGGTCCTCAAGCGCCTCGGGGCCTCCCCGCTGCCGCGCTGGGCCCTGATGGCCTCCAAGACCCTGTCCGTACTGGTCACCGAGGTGCTCCAGATCGCCCTGCTCACGGCGATCGCCTTCGCCCTGGGCTGGTCCCCGCACGGGAACCCGCTGTCGGTGGCCGCGCTCGTCCTGCTGGGCACCGCCGCGTTCTCCGGGCTGGGCCTGCTGATGGCGGGCACCCTCAAGGCCGAGATGACCCTGGCCGCCGCCAATCTGGTGTTCCTGCTGCTGCTGGTCGGCGGCGGGGTGATCGTGCCGATGGAGAAGTTCCCGGGCGCCGTCCAGTCCGTACTCGGGCTGCTGCCCATCTCGGCCCTGTCCGACGGGCTGCGCGAGGTGCTCCAGCACGGGGCCGCCCTGCCGTGGGGCGACGCGGCCGTACTGGCGGTCTGGGCCGTACTCGGTCTGGGCGCCGCGGCGCGCCTCTTCCGCTGGGAATGAAACCCTTCCCCTCGCGGCGGCATTGCCGCGAGGATGGGCGCCTCCACACATGAAGCCGGGGGGCGGACATGGTGCAGCGGGAGGCCGTTCTACGGCTGGACGACCAATGGGCACGCGTGCGGTCGGGGGCGGCGCACACGGAGCCGGCGGAGTGCGAGCGGCTGCTCGACGAGCTGATCGGAGCCCTGCGCACCCGGTCCGACGACCCCGACTGCATCGCGCTGCTGGGACTGCGCCTCGCCGACCGGGCCGCCCTGCGCTTCGCCGAGGGCGACCGCACGACCGCTCTCGCCACGATCGAGGAGGGACTGCGCAGCTCCGAGCGTGCGGCCGCGTACTCCCCCGAGTTCACCCGCTGGTACGCCCGCGGGCTGATCAACCACGGGGTGTGGCTGGCCTGGCCGCTGAGCGACGAGGACCGGCTGCCGAGGCACCCGCTGGGCCGGGCCGCCACCGAGGGGCCGAGCGCCGTGGAGCGGGCGGCCGGTGAGCGCGCCCGCGATCTGACCCGCACGGCGGTCGGGGTGTGGGCGGGCCTGGACCAGAAGGATCCGGTCAACCGCCGGGGTCTCGCCCAGGCCAAGGTGTTCCTCGGGGACCGTCTCGCGGAGCTGGGGTCCACCGAGGACGCGGTGGCCTGGGCCGTGGACGCCGAGTCGGACTTCCGCCAGCTGCTGCTCGCGGGCCACGGCCCGGAGGAGTCCGAGGAGGCCGAGGAGGCCCTCGACCACATCGGCCGGCAGCTGGAGCTGCGCCTGCGCTTCCTGGCCTTCGACTCCCTGGTGAGCCTGCGCGCCGAGCGGCTGCTGCCCGAGCGGCTGCTGCCCCAGGCCGTGGTGGCCGCCCGTGTCCAGGGGTTCGAGGAGTCCGAGATAGCGGCCCGGCTGCGCCTCGGCGCCGAGCAGGTGCGCACGATGCTGGAGGTCACGCCCTGGCTCGCGGTGTGGCGCGTCGAGGTGCGCGGCCCGGACGGCACATGGAACGTACTGGAACATCCGTGGCACAGCGCCACAGAGGTGAGGAACAGGACAGCTCGGGATGTAGGGGCTGAATTAGTGCGGGGGTTCGCGGACTCGGCGGACCACCCGGGCGACGGCGGCCACTGGCGCGTCCTCCTGTGGTGGCACGCGGAGGGCGACCCTGCGGGGGCGCGCTTCCGGCTGGCCTCCGGCCCCGACGCCCCCGTCGGCACCCCCTCGTGAAACTTTGCACAAGGCTCCGCTTACGATAGGGGCCGTGTTGAACCCATTCGCATACATCGCCAGTCGCTGGACTCCGTCACCCCGGATCGTCCGGCGGGCCGCGGCCGCCGCGCTCCTCATGAGCGTGGTCATCGTCGTCACCGGCGGCGCGGTGCGGCTGACCGGATCCGGACTCGGCTGCGACACCTGGCCCAAGTGCACCGACGACAGCCTGGTCGCGACTCCGGCCCAGGGCTTCCACGGCGCCATCGAGTTCGGCAACCGGATGCTGACGTACGTGCTCAGCGCGGCCGTCGGCTGGGTCATCCTCGCGGCCCGCTCGGCCAAGCCCTGGCGCGAGGAGCTGACGAAGCTCGGGTGGGTCCAGTTCGTCATCGTGGTGGCCAACGCCGTGCTCGGCGGCATCACCGTCTGGACGGGTCTCAACCCCTACAGCGTGGCCGGCCATTTCCTGCTCGCCACCTCGCTGATCACCGTGACGACGGTGACCTGGCAGCGCACCCAGGAGGGCGACTCGGCCCCCCGGCCGCGCGTGCCCGGCCCGGTGCGCAAGCTGGCCTGGACGCTGCTCGCGGTGACCTTCGTACTGATCGCGGCGGGCACGGTGGTCACCGGTTCCGGACCGCACGCCGGTGACCGCAGCGAGATCGAGCGGATGCCCTTCGACTGGTCGGCCACCGCCCACGTGCACGCCGTCGCCGCCTGGGTGGTGTGCGCGCTGGCCGTGGCGATGTGGCTGGTGCTGCGCGTGGTCGACGCCCCCGTGGACACCCGGGCCCGCGCCCGTGACCTGCTGATCGTGCTGCTCGCGCAGGGCGGCATCGGCTACGTGCAGTTCTTCACCGAGCTGCCCGAGCTCCTCGTAGCCGCCCACATGCTGGGCTCCTGCCTGGTGTGGATCTCGGCGCTCCGGCTCGCGCTGAGCCTGCGCGAGCGGCCGGCCGAACAGGCGGAGATCCCCGCCCAGGGCGACCCCCAGCTCTCCACCGTCTGAGCCGCGGGACTTAACCCCGCTCGTCCAGCCGGTAGACGCGGCGGGCATTGCCCGCCGCGACCATGGAGGCCACCCGGCCCGCGTCCCGCCAGGACCAGGACCCGTCGCCGACCCAGCCGCCCAGCACCCGGCCCAGCGCCTCCCGGAACACCAGGGCGCCCACCGCGTGCAGCTCGGGCAGCTGCCGCCCGCCGCTGGAGAACAGCAGCTTCCCGAACGGAGCGAGTTCCAGCAGCTCCGCCAGGACCGCCGCGGCCCGCGCCCCGGTCTGCCCGAGGGCCGCGCCGGCATCCGCGTAGACGTGCGGGAAGGACGCGGCCAGCTGCGCCGTGTGCCGGTGGTACGGGTATCCGCCGAGCAGCACCAGCCGCGTCCCCAGACCGGCGGTGGCCTGCACGAACCGCGTGAGGCGCACCGGATCCCCCGCGCCCGCGTGCAGCTGGAGCGGCAGCCCTGACGCCACCGCGCTCCACAGCAGGTGCCGCAGGAGTACGGGGTCGCGTACGGGCTCGCCGCGGACCCGTCGGGCCAGCCACCGCCCGGCCGCCCCGCGCACCTCGCCCGGATCGGGCGGCTCGGGCGCGCGGTCCAGGACGACCGGATAGTCGGCGGCCGCGCCGCAGGTGAAGGCCACGGCCCCGGCGGCGGCGTGGTGCATGGCCTCGGCGAGATTGGCGAGGAAGGCGGCCACCGTCCCGGAGGTGTCGGCGACCTGCTCGGCAAGCAACTCCGGCCGGACCGCCTCGAAGGTCTCGGCGTTCCCGGCGAGGCCCAGCTCCTTGGGGCCGGTGACGTCACCCGCCACACCGGTGTCGACCAGGTAGGCGCCGACCCCGGCGCCCCGCAGCAGCAGCCGCGCGGACTCGACCGTGCCCAGCTCGCGTCGCCGGGCCAGATAGCGGGCGGGAGCACAGTGCGGCTCCAGCCCGAGCAGCGGCGGGCACCAGCGGCGCACCGCGAAACCGGTCTGCGTGTCGAAGAAGGTGGTACCCGCGGCGGGCGGGCCGGCCGAGCGGATCAGCTCGGCCTCGAAGGTGCCCAGGCCCAGCTCCGTACGGAGGACTCCGTGACAGTACTGGTCCACCAGGGGCGGCGTTTCGATCATCCGGGCATCCCGTTGCGGACGTGGGGAGGGTTCCACACGTCCTAACGGGTGAGCGGGGTGTGAGGTGTTGCTCGCGCTGTTGACCGAGCGACCACTCCGGGCCCCGGACGGCGCCCGGAAGGGGTCACGCCGCCGGGTTCTGCTGCCCGCCGAGCTGGATGCCGGCCATCCGCGTCCACTCGTAGGGGCCGGTGCGCACGCGCGCGGCGAACTCCCCGTCGAACTCCTCGTGGAGGGTCAGCCCGGCCTTCTCGACGGCCAGCTGGGCCACTGCGAAGGTCGGGGCCACCAGGTCGCCCCATTCGCCGTCCGTGCCCACGAGCACGATCCGGGTACCGGCCTGGCCGATGTGGGCGAGGTGGCCCTCGGCGCCGCCGTGCAGCCCGGCGAAGGCGCCGATCTGCCTGGCCAGCTTCGCCGCGGTGCGGTCCTGCTTCTTGTCTGCGGTGGTGTCTGCCATGGAGGGCATGCTACCGGTGAGTAATCAGCGGAGGAAGGGATCCACGGCCACCGCCACGAACAGCAGCGACACATAGGTGATGGACCAGTGGAACAGGCGCATCTCCTTGAGCTTCGCCCCCGTCACGCCGGCCTTGGCGCGGGCGTGCAGCGCGTGCGCCTCCCACAGCCACCAGCCGCCCGCGACCAGCGCGACCGAGGTGTAGAACCAGCCGGTGTACCCCAGCGGGGTCAGCAGCAGCGAGACCGCCACCATCACCCAGCTGTAGAGGACGATCTGCCGGGCCACGACCTTGTTGCCCGCCACGACGGGGAGCATCGGCACGCCGACACGCGCGTAGTCGTCCTTCACCTTCATGGACAGCGGCCAGTAGTGCGGCGGGGTCCAGAAGAAGATGACGAGGAAGAGGATGACCGCGGCCCAGGAGACCTCGTCCTTGACCGCGGACCAGCCGATCAGCACCGGCATGCAGCCCGCGATGCCGCCCCAGACGATGTTCTGGGCGGTGCGCCGCTTCAGCAGCATCGTGTAGACCACGACGTAGAAGAGGAGCGCGCCGAGCGCGAGGGCGGCCGAGAGCCAGTTGATCAGGAAGCCGAAGAAGAGGGTGGAGACCACACCGAGAGTGATGCCGAAGGCCAGGCACTCGCGCGGGCTGACCATGCCGGTCACCAGCGGGCGCTGCGAGGTCCGGTCCATCAGGGCGTCGATGTCGCGGTCGATGTACATGTTCAGCGCGTTGGCGCCGCCCGCGGACAGGTATCCGCCGAAGCAGGTCGCGAGGACCAGCCACAGCGATGGCACACCCTGCTCGGCCAGGAACATCACCGGCACTGTGGTGATCAGCAGAAGTTCGATGATCCGCGGCTTGGTCAAAGCCACGAAAGCCATGACCCGGGCCCCGAACGGCCGGTGGACGGGGCTCGTCCCGAGCACCCCCGCTGGACGGGATTCGACGGCCGTCACACGCACCCCTGAGAGAGAATCCAGCAAGCCCCGACTCGCACCGCTCAGTAAATGAAGGGGTGGTGGAGGCTTGCGCGTACCACGCCACTCTAGACGTTGCGCTTCCGTCGCCCCGCGCCGGGGTCGCTTCGTGTTGGGCCGATCGGACGGGGCGGGCAGGTGAACACGGCCTGCCGGTGCGGTGACGGACTGTGGGCACTCGAATAGCTGCACGCCGTTGCGGGGGTAGGCTCGGAATCGCGCCGGTGCGACCGTCCGTCACCGGGAACAGACATGTGGAGAGGAGCCCTGACCAACGGTGAGCACCAAGCCGACCACCACAGAGCTCGAGTGGACCGAACTGGACCAGCGGGCCGTCGACACCGCCCGCATCCTGGCCGCTGACGCGGTCCAGAAGGTCGGAAACGGCCACCCCGGTACGGCGATGAGCCTGGCCCCCGCCGCCTACACCCTCTTCCAGAAGGTGATGCGGCACGACCCGGCGGACCATGAGTGGGTCGGCCGCGACCGCTTCGTGCTCTCCGCGGGGCACTCGTCCCTCACCCTTTACACCCAGCTCTACCTCGGTGGCTTCGGCCTGGAGCTGGACGACATCAAGGCGTTCCGCACCTGGGGCTCCAAGACCCCCGGTCACCCGGAGTACGGCCACACGGCCGCCGTCGAGACCACCACCGGCCCGCTGGGCCAGGGCATCGCCAACGCGGTGGGCATGGCCATGGCCGCCCGCTACGAGCGCGGCCTGTTCGACCCGGAGGCCGCCCAGGGCGCCTCCCCGTTCGACCACATGATCTACGCGATCGCGGGCGACGGCTGCCTCCAGGAGGGCATCTCCCACGAGGCGTCCGCGCTGGCCGGCCACCAGAAGCTCGGCAACCTGGTGCTGCTGTGGGACGACAACCACATCTCCATCGAGGGTGACACCGAGACGGCCGTCTCCGAGGACACCCTGGGGCGCTACGAGGCGTACGGCTGGCACGTCCAGCGCGTCGCGCAGCAGGAGAACGGCGACCTCGACCCGAAGGCGCTGTTCGCCGCCCTCCAGGCCGCCAAGGCCGAGACCGGGCGCCCCTCCTTCATCGCGATGCGCTCGATCATCGCCTGGCCGGCCCCGCACGCCCAGGGCACCGAGGCCTCGCACGGCTCCGCGCTCGGCGACGACGAGGTCGCGGCCACCAAGCGCGTCCTCGGCTTCGACCCGGAGCAGGCCTTCGAGGTCTCCGACGCGGTCATCACCCACACCCGCGCCCTCGGGGACCGCGGCCGTGACGCCCGCGCCGCCTGGGAGAAGGAGTTCTCCGCCTGGCGCACCGCCAACCCGGAGCGCGCCGCCGAGTTCGACCGCGTCAACGCCAACGAGCTGCCCGCGGGCTGGGAGGACAAGCTCCCCGTCTTCGAGGCCGGCAAGGGCGTCGCCACCCGCGCCGCCTCCGGCAAGGTGCTCCAGGCGCTCGGCGCGGTCATCCCGGAGCTGTGGGGCGGCTCGGCCGACCTGGCCGGCTCCAACAACACGACCATCGACAAGGACTCCTCGTTCCTGCCGGTGGGCAACCCGCTGCCGGAGGCCGACCCGTACGGCCGCACCATCCACTTCGGCATCCGCGAGCACGCCATGGCCGCGGCCATGAACGGCATCGCCCTGCACGGCCACACCCGCATCTACGGCGGCACCTTCCTGGTGTTCTCCGACTACATGCGCAACGCCGTCCGCCTCTCCGCGCTGATGCACGTCCCGGTGACGTACGTGTGGACGCACGACTCCATCGGTCTCGGCGAGGACGGCCCGACCCACCAGCCGGTCGAGCACCTCGCCTCGCTGCGCGCCATCCCGGGCCTCAACGTCGTCCGCCCGGCCGACGCCAACGAGACCGCCATCGCCTGGCGCGAGATCCTGCGCCGCCACACCAAGGTGTTCGGCAAGGGCGCCCCGCACGGTCTGGCGCTCACCCGCCAGGGCGTGCCGACCTACGAGCGCAACGAGGACGCCGCCAAGGGCGGATACGTGATGTTCGAGGCCGATGGCGGTCCCGCCGAGGTCGTCCTCATCGGCACCGGCTCCGAGGTCCACCTGGCCGTCGAGGCCCGCGAGCAGCTCCAGGCCGAGGGCGTCCCCACCCGGGTCGTCTCCATGCCGTCCGTCGAGTGGTTCGAGGAGCAGGACCAGGAGTACAAGGACAGCGTCCTGCCCTCCTCGGTGAAGGCCCGCGTCGCGGTCGAGGCCGGCATCGGCCTCACCTGGCACCGGTACGTCGGCGACGCCGGCCGGATCGTGTCGCTGGAGCACTTCGGCGCCTCCGCCGACGCGAAGGTGCTGTTCCGCGAGTTCGGCTTCACCGCCGAGGCCGTGACCGCCGCCGCCAAGGCCTCCCTGGCCGCAGCCGCGCGCTGACGCCCGTACAAGACCAGTAGGAGATGCAATTCCCATGACAGACGCACTCAAGCGCCTCTCCGACGAGGGCGTGGCGATCTGGCTGGACGACCTGTCCCGCAAGCGCATCACGTCCGGCAACCTGGCCGAGCTCATCGACCAGTCGCACGTGGTCGGTGTCACCACCAACCCGGCGATCTTCCAGAAGGCCATCAGCGGCGGCGAGGGCTACGAGCGGCAGCTCACCGACCTCGCGACGCGCAAGGTCACCGTGGACGAGGCCCTGCGCATGATCACGACGGCGGACGTCCGCGACGCCGCCGACATCCTGCGCCCGGTCTACGACCGCACGGACGGCCAGGACGGCCGCGTATCCATCGAGGTCGACCCCCGTCTGGCCCACCAGACCGCGGCGACCGTGGCCGAGGCCAAGCAGCTGGCCTGGCTGGTGGACCGCCCGAACACGCTCATCAAGATCCCGGCGACCAAGGCCGGCCTGCCGGCGATCACCGAGGTCATCGGCAAGGGCATCAGCGTCAATGTCACGCTGATCTTCTCGCTGGCGCGCTACCGCGAGGTCATGGACGCGTACCTGGCGGGTCTGGAGAAGGCCAAGGCCGCCGGCCTGGACCTCTCCCTGATCCACTCGGTCGCCTCCTTCTTCGTGTCCCGCGTGGACAGCGAGATCGACAAGCGCCTGGACGCCGTCGGCACCGACGAGGCGAAGGCCCTCAAGGGCAAGGCGGCGCTCGCCAACGCCCGCCTGGCCTACGAGGCGTACGAGGAGGTCTTCTCCTCCGACCGGTGGAACGCCCTGGAGCGTGTCGGCGCCAACAAGCAGCGTGCGCTGTGGGCCTCGACGGGCGTCAAGGACCCGGCGTACAAGGACACCCTGTACGTGGACGACCTGGTCGCCCCGAACACGGTGAACACCATGCCGGAGGCCACCCTGGAGGCCACCGCCGACCACGGCCGGATCACGGGCGACACCGTGCGCGGGACCTACGCGCAGGCGCGCGCCGAGCTCGACGCGGTCGCGAAGCTGGGCATCTCGTACGACGATGTGGTGCAGCTGCTCGAGGACGAGGGCGTCGAGAAGTTCGAGGCGTCCTGGAACGACCTGCTGAAGTCGACCGAGGCGGAGCTTGAGCGCCTCGCCCCCACGGAGGCCTGAACACCTTGTCTGTAAACGGAGCGAACCCGCTTCGTGACGCACAGGACCGGCGGCTCCCGCGTATCGCGGGGCCGTCCGGCCTGGTCATTTTCGGCGTTACGGGTGACCTGTCGCGCAAGAAGCTGATGCCCGCCATCTACGACCTGGCGAACCGGGGGCTGCTGCCGCCGGGCTTCTCGCTGATCGGCTTCGCCCGCCGTGAATGGGAGCACGAGGACTTCGCCCAGGAGGTGTACGAGGCCGTCAAGCAGCACTCGCGCACCCCCTTCCGGGAGGAGGTCTGGCAGCAGCTGGTGCAGGGCTGCCGCTTCGTGCAGGGCGATTTCGACGACGACGCGGCGTTCGAGACCCTGAAGTCCACGATCGACGACCTGGACAAGGCCCAGGGCACGGGCGGCAATTTCGCCTTCTACCTGTCCGTGCCGCCGAAGTTCTTCCCCAAGGTGGTCCAGCAGCTCAAGAACCACGGGCTGGCGCAGAAGGAGGGATCCTGGCGGCGTGCCGTCATCGAGAAGCCCTTCGGGCACGACCTGAAGAGCGCCGAGGAGCTCAACAAGGTCGTCCACGAGGTCTTCCCGCGTGACGAGGTCTTCCGGATCGACCACTACCTCGGCAAGGAGACCGTCCAGAACATCCTGGCGCTCCGCTTCGCCAACACCATGTTCGAGCCGATCTGGAACCGGTCGTACGTCGACCACGTGCAGATCACCATGGCCGAGGACATCGGCATCGGCGGCCGGGCCGGCTACTACGACGGCATCGGCGCGGCCCGTGACGTCATCCAGAACCACCTGCTGCAGCTGCTCGCGCTGACGGCGATGGAGGAGCCGGGCTCCTTCCACCCCAAGGCGCTGGTGGCCGAGAAGCTCAAGGTGCTGACCGCCGTGGAGCTGCCCGAGGACCTGGGCAAGCACACCGTGCGCGGCCAGTACTCGGCGGCGTGGCAGGGCGGCGAGAAGGTCGTCGGGTACCTCGAAGAGGACGGCATCGACCCCAAGTCGAAGACCGACACCTACGCGGCCATCCGCCTGGAGATCAACAACCGCCGCTGGGCGGGCGTCCCCTTCTACCTGCGGACCGGCAAGCGCCTGGGCCGCCGGGTGACCGAGATCGCGGTGGTCTTCAAGCGGGCCCCGTACCTCCCGTTCGAGTCGGGCGCGACCGAGGAGCTGGGGCAGAACGCCCTGGTCATCCGGGTCCAGCCGGACGAGGGCGTGACGGTCCGCTTCGGCTCCAAGGTTCCGGGCACCTCCATGGAGGTCCGGGACGTCACGATGGACTTCGCCTACGGCGAGTCCTTCACGGAGTCGAGCCCCGAGGCGTACGAGCGGCTCATCCTCGACGTGCTCCTCGGCGACGCGAACCTCTTCCCTCGTCACCAGGAGGTCGAGCTCTCCTGGAACATCCTCGACCCGATCGAGGAGTACTGGGACAAGCACGGCAAGCCCGCGCAGTACCCGGCGGGCACCTGGGGTCCGGTCGAGGCGGACGAGATGCTCGCACGAGACGGACGGAGCTGGCGCCGGCCATGAAGATCGACCTGACGGAGACCAACTCCAGCAAGATCAACGCCGCGTTGGTGCAGGCGCGCCGGGACATCGGCACGCCGGCCATCGGCATGGTCCTCACGCTGGTGATCGTGACCGACGAGGAGAACGCGTACGACGCGCTCAAGTCGGCGAACGACGCGTCCCACGAACACCCCTCGCGGATCGTCGTCGTCGTCAAGCGGGTCAGCCGCTCGCCGCGCAGCCGCCAGGTGGCCCGTCTCGACGCGGAACTCCGCGTCGGGGCGGACTCCGGCACCGGCGAGACGGTCGTGCTCCGCCTTCACGGCGAACTGGTCGACCACGCCCAGTCGGTGGTTCTCCCTCTTCTGCTGCCGGACGCCCCCGTGGTGGTCTGGTGGCCGGACGGCGCCCCCTCGGACCTGGCGGGCGACCCGCTGGGTGCGCTGGGCCAGCGCCGGATCACGGACACGTACGCCACCGAGGACCCCGTCGGGGCCCTCGGCGGGCGGGCCGCGGCGTACGCGCCCGGGGACACGGACCTGTCGTGGACCCGGATCACGCCGTGGCGCTCCATGCTGGCGGCCGCGCTGGACCAGCAGAACCTGTCGGTGTCCTCGGCGACCGTCGAGGGCGAGGCCGACAACCCGAGTTGCGAGCTGCTGGCCATGTGGCTGGCGGACCGGCTCCAGGTCCCCGTCAAGCGCACGCTGTCGTCGGGCCCCGGCCTGACGGCGGTGCGGCTGGAGACCAAGGACGGGGCGATCGTCCTGGACCGGGCGGACGGGGCGCTGGCCACGCTGTGCATGCCGGGGCAGCCCGACCGTGCGGTGGCGCTCAAGCGCCGCGACACGGCCGAGCTCCTGGCGGAGGAGCTGCGTCGGCTGGACCCGGACAACACGTACGAGGCTTCGCTGAAGTTCGGCGTGTCGAAGCTGGACTCGTCCACACCGGCCGAGGCCGAGGCCCCGGCCAAGACCGAGGCGCCGGCCAAGGCCGAGGCCCCGAAGCCGGCGGCCAAGCCGGCGAAGAAGGCCGCGGCCAAGTAACCGGGCCCTTCGGGTCCGCTGCCGGGGCTCCGACCCGGACGCCGGTGGGGCTGGACATGCCGCTGAGCGGCATGTCCAGCCCCGCCCGGCGTTTGAGGGCCGGGTCCGCGCAGCGGCACCCGTACCACCAGACCTACCGACAAGGCGGCAGCACATGGGTATGACGACTCCCCAGGTCGTCGTCCACCGGGACAAGGAGCTGATGGCCCAGGCCACGGCGGCCCGGCTCATCACGAAGATCGTGGACGCGCAGACGGCCCGCGGCACCGCGTCCGTCGTCCTCACCGGCGGCCGCAACGGCAACGGCCTCCTCGCGGCGCTCGCCGCCGCCCCGGCCCGGGACGCGTTCGACTGGTCGCGCCTCGACCTGTGGTGGGGCGACGAGCGTTACGTCCCCGCCGACGACCCCGAGCGCAACCACACCCAGGCCCGTGCGGCCCTCCTGGACTCCGTCCCGGTGGATCCCGCCCGGGTACACGTCATGCCGGCCTCCGACGGCCCGTACGGGAACGACGTGGACGCCGCCGCGGCGGCCTACGCGGCCGAGCTGGCGACGGCGGCCGGGCCGGAGGACCACGGCCCGGTCCCCCGCTTCGACGTGCTGATGCTGGGCGTCGGCCCCGACACCCACGTGGCCTCGCTCTTCCCGGAACACCCGGCGACCCGTGAGACCGAACGCACGGTGGTCGGCGTCCACGGCGCCCCGAAGCCCCCGCCCACCCGGATCTCCCTGACGCTCCCGGCGATCCGGGCCGCCCGTGAGGTCTGGCTCCTCGCGGCGGGCGAGGACAAGGCCGGCGCGGTGTCCATCGCCCTCGGCGGCACCGGGGAGGTCCAGGCCCCGGCGGCGGCCGCCTACGGCCGCTCCCGCACCCTGTGGCTCCTGGACCGCGCGGCAGCCGCGAAGCTCCCCTCCGGGATGTACCCGCCGGCCTCCTGACGTACGGCGAAGCGCCCCGCACCGACCGGTGCGGGGCGCTTCCTCATGTCAGGCGTGTCAGGCGTGTCAGCCGCGGCCGCCCAGCTCGCGGTAGGCGGCCACCAGGGCCTTCGTCGAGGCGTCCAGGCCCGGTACGTCCGCGCCCTCCGTCAGCGCGGGCTCGACCCGCTTGGCGAGGACCTTGCCGAGCTCCACGCCCCACTGGTCGAAGGAGTCGATGTTCCACACCGCGCCCTGGACGAACACCTTGTGCTCGTACAGCGCGATCAGCTGGCCCAGCACCGCCGGGGTGAGCTCGGCGGCCAGGATGGTGGTCGTCGGGTGGTTCCCGTGGAAGGTCTTGTGCGGGACCAGCGACTCGGCGGCGCCCTCCGCCCGTACCTCGTCGGCCGTCTTGCCGAAGGCCAGTGCTTGGGTCTGCGCGAAGAAGTTCGCCATCAGCAGGTCGTGCTGGGCGGCGAGGGAGGGTCCCAGCTCCGCCACCGGGCGCGCGAAGCCGATGAAGTCGGCGGGGATCATCTTCGTCCCCTGGTGGATCAGCTGGTAGTAGGCGTGCTGCCCGTTGGTGCCGGGCGTGCCCCACACCACCGGACCCGTCTGCCACTCCACCGGACTGCCCTCGCGGTCCACCGACTTGCCGTTGGACTCCATGTCCAGCTGCTGCAAGTAGGCGGTGAAGCGGGAGAGGTAGTGGCTGTACGGGAGCACCGCGTGCGACTGCGCGTCGAAGAAGTTGCCGTACCAGATGCCCAACAGCCCCAGCAGCAGCGGGGCGTTCTCCTCCGGCGGCGCCGTGCGGAAGTGCCGGTCCATGGTGTGGAAGCCGCCGAGCAGCTCGCGGAAGGCGTCCGGGCCGATCGCGATCATCAGGGAGAGGCCGATGGCCGAGTCGAAGGAGTAGCGGCCGCCGACCCAGTCCCAGAAGCCGAACATGTTGGCCGGATCGATGCCGAAGCCGGTCACCTTCTCGGCGTTGGTCGACAGCGCCACGAAGTGCCGTGCCACGGCCGCCGTGTCACCGCCGAGCCCCGCCAGCAGCCATTCGCGGGCCGAAGTGGCGTTGGTGATGGTCTCGATGGTGGTGAAGGTCTTGGAGGCGATGATGAACAGCGTCTCGGCCGGGTCCAGGTCGCGCACGGCCTCGTGCAGGTCCGCGCCGTCCACGTTGGACACGAAGCGCACCGTCAGATCGCGGTCGGCGAAGGCGCGCAGCGCCTCGTAGGCCATCGCGGGACCCAGGTCGGAGCCGCCGATGCCGATGTTGACGACGTTCCTGATGCGCTTTCCGGTGAAGCCGGTCCACTGCCCCGACCTGACCTGGCCGGAGAAGGCCGCCATCTTGTCGAGGACGGCGTGCACCTCGGGGACGACGTTCTCGCCGTCCACCTCGACGACGGCGTCCGCCGGAGCGCGCAGGGCGGTGTGCAGGACCGCCCGGCCTTCGGTCACGTTGATCTTCTCGCCGCGGAACATCGCCTCGCGCAGCCCGGCCACGCCCGTCGCCGCCGCCAGTTCGCGCAAGCGCGTCAGCGTCTCGTCGGTCACGAGGTGCTTCGAGTAGTCGATGTGCAGGTCCCCGGCGCGCAGGGTGTAGCCGACGCCGCGGCCCGGATTCTCCTCGAACAGCTCCCGCAGATGCGTCTGCCCGAGCTCCTCCCGGTGCTTGCCGAGTGCGAGCCACTCCGGCGTCCGGTTGAGCTTCGTACGGCTGTCTGCGTTCATCTCGGACATCAACCCACTTCTTCCGTCCTGTCGTGCCCCGCCGGGCTCCAACCTAAGGGATCCGAAGCGGCGTATCGGACATCGCCTTCGGCCCGGACGCGCGCAAAGAGGCCCGGTCACGCAGGAGAAGACTCCTGCGTGACCGGGCCTCAATTCATACGCCCTGGCGGATTCAGATCTCGCCGCGCAGTTTGGCGAGGGCCTCGGCGAGGATCGCCTCGCCGTCGGCGTCCGTGCGCCGCTCCCGTACGTACGCCAGGTGCGTCTTGTACGGCTCGGTACGCGGCGGCGCCGGCGGGTTGTCCCGGTCCTGGCCGGCCGGGAACCCGCAGCGCGGGCAGTCCCAGGTGTCCGGCACCTGCGCGTCGCTGGCGAAGCTCGGCTGCGTCTCGTGCCCGTTCGAGCACCAGAAGGAGATGCGCAGGCGGGGCGCGGACTCGCCGCGCTCGGCCTCACCCATCGGCCCCGCGCCGACCCGGCTACCACGGATCGCGTTGCCACTTGCCACGGTCGTAACTCCCCTGCGTGATGGTGCCGCCAAGCATGAGGTATGTCTGCTCAAGGCACCCCGGGTACGTAAAGCCCAACTCACGTTCAGCGTGCGGAGGGATCATCCCCCTCAGGTGCGGGGAGCAGAATAACTCGTTCCGCAACCAGGGTGCAGGACCTCATGATAGGCCGGGCTCCGCCGACCGGACTGCCGGAATGGCCAGAACGGTCAGCTGCTCGACTTCGACAGGAGGCCGAGCGCCATGATGCAGGCGAACCACAGCACACCGACCACGACGGTGATGCGGTCCAGGTTGCGCTCCGCCACGGACGAGCCACCGACGGACGACTGCATGCCGCCGCCGAACATGTCGGAAAGGCCGCCGCCCTTGCCCTTGTGCATCAGCACGAGCAGCATCAGCAGGGCGCTGAAGACGATCAGGGCGATCGAGAACCCCATAATCACGGCTGATTCCTACTTTCTGGCTTTTCTGGCTTTCCGGCTGTGTGCTGGATGTGCGCGGGGGCCAGCGGCTGGTGTTCAGCCTCTGGCCCCCGCAAGGGTACGACGGATCCGTCCTACCGCATACTCACTGGTCGCGGAAGCGGACGATCTTGACGAACTCGTCCGCGTCCAGTGCGGCGCCGCCGATCAGGGCGCCGTCGACGTCGGGCTGGGCCATGATCGCCGCGATGTTCCCGGACTTCACCGAGCCGCCGTACTGGATGCGGACCTTGTCGGCCAGCTCCTGCGAGTACAGCTCCGCGAGACGGCCGCGGATCGCACCGCAGACCTCCTGGGCGTCCTCGGGGGTGGCGACCTCGCCGGTCCCGATGGCCCACACGGGCTCGTACGCGATCACGATGGACTCGACCTGCTCGGCCGGGATGTCCTTGAGGCCGCCGTCGACCTGCTTCAGCGTGTACTCGACCTGCTGGCCGGCCTTGCGGATGTCCAAGCCCTCGCCGACGCACAGGATCGGGGTGAGCCCGTGGCGGTAGGCGGCCTTGACCTTGGCGTTGCAGAGCTCGTCGGTCTCGGCGTGGTACTGGCGGCGCTCGCTGTGGCCGACGGCCACGTACGTGCACTTCAGCTTCGAGAGCATCGAGCCGGAGATCTCGCCGGTGTAGGCGCCGGAGTCGTGCCCGGAGATGTCCTGGGCGCCGAACTTGATCTTCAGCTTGTCGCCCTCGACCAGGGTCTGGACGGAGCGGAGGTCGACGAAGGGCGGCAGGACCGCGACCTCGACGGCGTCGTAGTCCTTGTCGGCGAGCGCGAAGGCGAGCTTCTGGGTGTGGGCGATGGCCTCAAGGTGGTTGAGGTTCATCTTCCAGTTGCCCGCCATGAGCGGGGTGCGGTTGCTCATTAAGGGTCAGACCTCCAGTGCGGCGATGCCGGGGAGCGTCTTGCCCTCGAGGTATTCGAGGGAGGCGCCGCCACCGGTCGAGATGTGGCCGAAAGCGTTCTCGTCGAAGCCGAGCGTACGCACGGCCGCGGCGGAGTCGCCGCCGCCGACCACGGTGAACGCGCTGCTGTCGACGAGGGCCTGCGCGATCGCGCGGGTGCCTCCGGCGTAGTCGGGGTGCTCGAAGACGCCCACGGGACCGTTCCAGAAGACGGTCTCGGCGTCGGCGATCTTCGACGCGTACAGCTCACGGGTCTTGGGACCGATGTCCAGACCCTCCTTGTCGGCGGGGATCTTGTCCGCGTCGACGGTCTCGAAGACGGCCGGGGCCTTGGTCTTCAGGTCCGGGAAGTCGGCGGAGACCAGGACGTCGACCGGGAGGACCAGCTCGACGCCGCTCTTCTCGGCGCGCGCCATGTACTCCTTGACGGTGTCCACCTGGTCCTTCTGGAGCAGGGAGATGCCGACCTCGTAGCCCTTGGCGTAGAGGAAGGTGTACGCCATGCCGCCGCCGATCAGGATGCGGTCGGCCTTGCCGAGCAGCTCGTCGATGACGGCGAGCTTGTCGGAGACCTTGGCGCCGCCGAGGATGACGATGTACGGGCGCTTGACCTCGGCCGTCAGCTTCTTCAGGACGCCGACCTCGGTGGCGATGAGGGAGCCGGCCGCGTGCGGGAGGCGCGCGGGGAGGTCGAAGACCGAGGCGTGCTTGCGGTGGACGGCACCGAAGCCGTCGCCGACGTAGACGTCGGCGAGCTCCGCGAGCTGGTCCGCGAAGGCGCCGCGCTCGGCGTCGTCCTTCGCGGTCTCACCGGCGTTGAAGCGCAGGTTCTCGATGACGGCGACCTGGCCGTCGACGAGGGCGGCGACGGTCTCCTTGGCGGAGTCGCCGACGGTGTCGGTGGCGAACGCCACGTCCGCACCGAGCAGTTCGCCGAGCCGGGCGGCTGCCGGGGCCAGCGAGAAGGCCGAGTCCGGGGCGCCCTTGGGGCGGCCCAGGTGCGAGGCCACGATGACGCGGGCGCCGGAGGCGGCGAGCTTCGCGATCGTGGGCTGGACGGCGCGGATGCGGCCGTCGTCGGTGATGGTGCCCCCGGCCAGCGGGACGTTGAGGTCCGCGCGGACGAAGACCCGCTTGCCCTTGACGCCCTCGGCGAGCAGTTCGTCGATCGTCTTCATGTGTTTCTACTCCTTTGTGCCCTTCGCTCGAAGGGCGAGGAAGGGAGAACGAGCAAGCAACAGGGCCCGTGCGGCGCTTCGTCGCGCTGCCCGGACCCTGTGCTCACACCGTGGTGCCTTACCTAGAACCGGGCGACCTTAGAGCTGGCCACCGACGAAGACCGTGAGGTCGACGAGACGGTTGGAGTAGCCCCACTCGTTGTCGTACCAGCCGACGACCTTAACCTGCGTCCCTTCCTGGACCATCGTCAGGGAGGAGTCGAAGGTGCAGGACGCGGGCCAGTTCACGATGTCGGAAGAGACGATCGCGTCCTCGGTGTAGTCGAGGATGCCCTTGAGCTGGCCCTCCGCGGCCTTCTGGAAGGCGGCGTTGATCTCTTCCACGGTGGTCTCGCGGGAGAGCTCCAGGACCAGGTCCGTGACCGAGCCGGTCGGGACCGGGACGCGCATGGCGATGCCGTCCAGCTTGCCCTTGAGCTGCGGGAGGACCAGCGCGGTGGCCTTGGCGGCACCGGTCGAGGTCGGGATGATGTTCTCGGCGGCGGCGCGGGCGCGGCGCAGGTCCGAGTGCGGGAAGTCCAGGATGCGCTGGTCGTTCGTGTACGCGTGGACCGTCGTCATCATGCCCTTGACGATGCCGAAGTTCTCGTCGAGGACCTTGGCCATCGGCGCCACGCAGTTGGTGGTGCAGGAGGCGTTGGAGATGACGTGGTGGTTGGCCGCGTCGTACTTGTCCTGGTTGACGCCCATCACGATCGTGATGTCCTCGTCCTTGGCCGGAGCCGAGATGAGGACCTTCTTCGCGCCGGCCGCGATGTGCTTGGCGGCGTCGGCCTTCTTGGTGAAGATGCCGGTCGACTCGATGACGATGTCGGCGCCCAGCTCACCCCAGGGGAGGTTCGCGGGGTCACGCTCGGCGAAGGTCTTGAAGGTGTTGCCGCCGACCGTGATGGTGTCGGCGGTGTGGGAGACCTCGTGCTTGAGGCGGCCCAGGATCGTGTCGTACTTGAGCAGGTGCACCAGGGTGGCGTTGTCAGTCAGGTCGTTGACACCGACGATCTCGATGTCCGCTCCCTGCTCAAGGAGCGCCCGGAAGTAGTTGCGGCCAATTCGGCCAAAACCGTTGATGCCTACGCGGATCGTCACGAACCGATCTCCTCGTTGGTGCGCCGGTAAGAGCGCCGGCGAGCTGTAAATGGGATGTCCCCGACCGCTTACGACCCTACCTCTCCGTGAGCTTTTGGGTGACATCGGTCGGAGCCTGACACGCCCCGAGGTCCGGCTCCGGAAGCTCCGGCACGGGACCTCGGGACCTTGTGCGCCGTCACTCAGGGTGAGTGCCGGGAGGGCCGCTGATCAGCGGTTCAGCGCTCGCAGCGCCTTACCGACGAGTAGCGCGCGGTCCGCGGGGGCCGGCAGGTGTTCCAGGCCGAAGCCGAGCAGTACGGTGTCACGCGTAGTGACCGCGGCATAGGACTTGTAGAGCTCTCCGGTCCGGGTCCAGTCGCCGGGAACTTCAGGGCTTCCCACAGGAGCGCCCTGGGCGGTCCAGGCGCCGAGGGAGGTCTCGAACCCCTCCACGGCCTGGTCCGCGCCGCCGACCTTCAGGCGTGCCTCGTCCGCGAAGACGCCGCGGCCGCCGGAGCCTCCGTCGGTGATGTAGGAGAGCGAGACCTCGACGGTCTTGCCCGCGTAGGCGCTCAGGTCGAAGGAGACCTGCTTCCAGCCGCCGGAGGAGCCCGTGAAGCTGTTCCACGCGCCGCTGGTGCCCTTGGAGGTGCAGCTGCCGCCGTCCAGGGTGAGGTAATGGCGCAGGAACGGATGGCCGTTGACGAAGAACCCGGCCCCGCACTCCTCGGGAACGGCCGTGCTGCTCAGGCCGCCCGCGTCCGGCAGGGTGGTCCAGTCGTCCCCGCCCACCGTGTGCGCCTCCAGCACGGCGTGGTCGTAGGCCTCCTCGGTGTTCCAGCTCAGCGCGAGCGCCAGCTGCGGCTTGTCGGCGGCGGTGACCTTGGTCAGGTCGACCGTGCGGACCAGCCGCTTCCAGTCGTCGTCCTCGTGGAGGGCCGAGGCCATCGAGGTGCCCGCGTAGGGGGCGTACGGGTTCACGACGCCGGTGAACTGGCCCGCCTGCGCGCTCTTGAACTGCGGGAACTGCGCAGGAGCCAGGGTCTCGGAGGTCACGGTGTAGGAGCCGGGGGCGTTCAGCGGGTTGCCCGCGGCGTCGCCGAGGCCGCCCTTCGCGCCGTTCAGCAGCCCTCCGCCGGTGAAGCCGGTGGCACCGGGGGTGCTGGTACGGCCGTACGCGCCGAGCCAGTACTGGCTGAAGTCGTTGGTCACGGCGCGGCCGACCTGGGCGTTGCCGCCCGCCAGCTCACCGGCCTCGATCAGCTTGCCGCCCTCGTTCAGGAAGTCGCGCACCGCCAGCTGGGTGTCGCCGCCGGGCGTCTTGGCGCCGGTGTAGTGGACGGCCGTACCGAAGTGGGACAGCACGCCGAGGTGGTGCGGGACGCCCTGGGTGGCGACGTCCCAGACCGCGGCGGACCTGCCGTTGGCCCGCAGGGCGTCGACGTAGGCCTGGGCGTGCTGGGCCTTGGCGCCCTCCTCCGCGATCACCAGCACGTCCGCGCGCGGCCGCTCGGCCACCGTGTACGTGAAGTGCTCGCTGGAGACCGTCTTGCCGGAGGAGCGGTCGCGGCCGGTGAACCAGACCTCGACCTTGTCGCCGGGCCTGGCGCCGTCCACCTTGGCCCGGTACTCGTCGAACCAGTTGTTGTCGTCGCCGCCGTAGACGTCGCCGCCCTTCCAGGCCTTGAGGTCCTCGTCGTGCGTGCGGCCGCCGTTGATCCTGAAGTTGAGCTCCTTGTCCTTCAGCGCCTTGCGGGCCGTGACGGCGACCGTCTGGTCCTCGCCGCGGGCGACGTAGGAGGTGGTGAAGGGGTCGAGCGTGAAGTCGGCGGCCTTCAGGCCCACGGAGGACGCCGGCCGGTCCGGGTGCGCGGCGCTCTCGCCGACCGAGAGGGCGAAGGAGACGTTCTTGGCGAACTCCGCCTGGATGAGCTTCTCGTCGTCCGGGAAGTTGAAGCCGGAGGCGCAGTCCTCGGGCTTCCACTGGTCGTTCGGGTCGCTCGCGGAGGCCGTCTGGCAGGTGGTCATCTCCGGCGTGAACATCATGACGCCGTTGACGTTGGAGGCGTGGCCGTCGGCCTCGCCGTTGGTGGTGTAGAGCTCGGAGGAGACCTGGGGGTAGTAGCCGGGGACGGCGGGGTTCTCCGGGGTGCCGGCGAGCGCCTTGTAGGCGATGTCGTCGGGGGTGGGGGTGGCCACCTGCCAGCCCACGCCGTAGAGCAGCAGCTCGGCGGCGGAGTGGTAGTTGACGGCGTACTCGAAGCCGATGCGCTTCTCGAAGGCGTCGAGGGCGGCGGTCTCGGGCTCGGAGGACGCCTTGGGGCCGCGGTAGGTCTCGCTCGCCTGGCTGGGCGAGGAACCCTCGTTGTCGTAACCCCACTTGAAGGCGAAGTTCCGGTTGAGGTCGACCCCGTCGCCGGTGGTGATCTTGCCGTCGCCGTTGTTGTCGCGCAGGTTCTTGCGCCACAGCCGCTCGCCGCCGGGCGCGTGCGTGTAGTCGTACCCGTCGGGGTTGGCCGAGAGCAGGAACCACAGCTCCGTGGAGTCCACGAGGCTGGTGATGCGCGGGTCCTTGCCGTAGTTGTCGAGGGTGTGGTGCATCAGCCGCCGGGTCATCTCGGGGGTGATCCACTCACGGGCGTGCTGGTTGGACATGTAGAGCACGGACGGCTTGTCGCCGTCCTTGGTCTTCCTGGCGTTCTTGCTGACCTTGAGGGCGAGGATGTCCTTGCCCTGGACGGTCTTGCCGATGGAGACGACCTTGGTGAGCGCCGGGTTCTGCTGGGCGGTCCGCAGGATCTCCTCCTGGAGGCCGCCCTTGCCGCTGTACGGGCGGAACACGCCGTCCCCGGCGGCCTTGGCTCGGGCCAGGCCCTCGGCCGGGACCTTGTGCTCGGTGAGCTTGACGCCCTGGGCGGTCAGCTCCCCGGCCTGGGCGCCGGTGAGGAAGAGCTCGACGCGGGCGGTGCCGGTCTGCGGGACCTGCTTGCCGAGCTCGTGGGCGTCCTGGCCGGCCGCGAGGACGAGCGGGACCTGCTCCCGGGTGATGTCGGCGTCGTAGACCCGCACGTCGGCATCGGATGCGGCATCGGATGTGGCCATGGAACCTGGCTGGGCCTGCGCCGCGCCGGGCAGTACGGCAAGTGTGGTTCCGAAGACGAGTGCGCTTGCGGCGAGGATCGATCTCGCGCGGTGCCTCATGTGCCCCCCTGGGCGTCGTCTGCCACGAAAGCGTTCGGACGCCAGCCTCAAGACCGGCCCATGCTCATGTCAATGGGGCCTACGGGAAAGGGACCCGCGCGGGTGATCGCGTGGGTCCCTTTGACGTACGGCTTCTCGACTAACCGGCCATGTTGTCGGCCATCTCCTCGCTGAGGTCGAGGTTGGACTCCGTACCCGGGATGCCGAGGTCCTGGGCCCGCTTGTCGGCCATCGCCAGCAGACGGCGGATCCGGCCCGCGACGGCGTCCTTGGTCAGCGGCGGGTCGGCGAGCGCGCCGAGCTCCTCCAGGGAGGCCTGCTTGTGCTCCATGCGCAGCCGGCCGGCCGCGGCGAGGTGCTCGGGGACCTCCTCGCCGAGGATCTCCAGCGCGCGCTGGACGCGGGCTCCGGCGGCCACCGCGGCCCGCGCCGAGCGGCGCAGGTTGGCGTCGTCGAAGTTGGCGAGGCGGTTGGCGGTGGCGCGCACCTCGCGCCGCATCCGCCGCTCCTCCCAGGCCAGCACCGACTCGTGCGCGCCGAGCCGGGTCAGCAGCGCGCCGATCGCGTCGCCGTCACGGACCACGACCCGGTCGACTCCGCGTACCTCGCGCGCCTTGGCGGCGATGGAGAGCCTGCGGGCGGCGCCCACCAGGGCCAGGGCGGCCTCCGGACCGGGGCAGGTGACCTCCAGGGAGGAGGACCGGCCCGGCTCGGTCAGCGAGCCGTGGGCCAGGAAGGCGCCGCGCCAGGCCGCCTCGGCGTCGCAGGTGGCACCGGAGACCACCTGGGGCGGGAGACCCCGGATGGGCCGTCCGCGGCCGTCCACGAGGCCCGTCTGGCGCGCCAGCTGGTCGCCGCCGGCCACGACCCGGACCACGTAGCGGCTGCCGCGGCGCAGTCCGCCCGGAGCCATGACCACCAGGTCCGAGGAGTGGCCGAAGATCTCCAGGATGTCCTTGCGCAGCCGGCGGGCGGCGATCCCGGTGTCCAGCTCCGCCTCGATGACGATGCGGCCGCTCACCAGGTGCAGCCCGCCCGCGAACCGAAGGATCGCCGAGACCTCCGCCTTCCTGCAGCAGGTCCGGGTGACGGGGAGGCGGGAGATCTCATCCTTCACCGCGGGCGTCATCGCCATGGGCCGATCCTTCCATGCATCCGAAAAATACGGTCGTACGCGGCGGCGAGCAGCTCCGGATCATGCTTCGGAGAGCCGTCTTCCCTGGCCACCGGCGCCAGCTCGACCGCGGCACCGAACCGTTTTGCGGCATCGGCCAGGGACTCGCGGTCGGGCACGGCGGCCTCGTCGGCCAGCACCACGTCCAGGGCGAGTTTAGGGGCGTGTCGGGCCAAAACCTCCAAATGACGCTGCGGAGAGAAGCCCTCTGTTTCGCCGGGCTGCGGCGCGAGGTTCAGCGAGAGGACCCTGCGGGCCTTCGTTTCGACCAGTGCGTCCAGCAGTTCCGGCACCAGCAGGTGGGGAATCACGGAGGAGAACCAGGACCCCGGACCGAGCACCACCCAGTCGGCGTCCAGGACGGCCGCGACGGCCTCCGGCACGGCCGGCGGGTCGCCGGGCACGACCTGCACGGAGAGCACCTCGCCGGGGGTGAGGGCGACGGTGGCCTGCCCGCGGACGGTGTCGACGTCCTCGGGGCGCGCCGGGTCGTGGCCCCTGACCAGGGCCTGGAGCTCCAGCGGCACGGCCGACATCGGCAGGACGCGGCCTTGCGCGCCGAGCAGCTTGCCGACCAGGTCGAGGGCCTGGACGGGGTCGCCGAGCTGTTCCCACAGGGCGACGATCAGCAGGTTGCCGACGGCGTGCCCGTGCAGGTCGCCCTCGGACTGGAAGCGGTGCTGGATGACGCGGGCCCAGGTCTGGCCCCAGTCGTCGTCCCCGCACAGCGCGGCCAGCGCCTTGCGCAGGTCGCCGGGCGGCAGCACGCCGAGCTCCTCCCGGAGCCGGCCGCTGGATCCGCCGTCGTCGGCGACGGTGACCACGGCGGTGAGGTCACCGGTGATCCGGCGCAGGGCTGCGAGGGAGGCCGACAGGCCCTGGCCGCCGCCCAGCGCGACCACCTTGGGCGCGGTGCCGCGCCGTCGGCCGGAACGGCGTGCACCGTCCTCGCCCCGGGAGGGGGCAAGGCGGCGCAGGCGGCTCAGCCGCGGGGTCCGTGCGGTCACTCGCGCCCCATGTCCCGGTGGACTACGACGGTCTCGACTCCCTCGGAGGCGAGGCGGGCGGCGAGCTTCTCGGACATGGCCACGCTGCGGTGCTTGCCGCCCGTGCACCCGACCGCGATGGTCACGTACCTCTTGCCCTCGCGGCGGTAGCCGGTGGCGATGAGCTGGAGCAGCTCGGTGTAGCGGTCGAGGAACTCCTTGGCGCCGGGCTGGCTGAAGACGTACCCCGACACCTCCTCGTTGAGCCCGGTGAAGGGGCGCAGCTCCGGCACCCAGTGCGGGTTGGGGATGAAGCGGCAGTCGACGACGAGGTCGGCGTCGACGGGGAGGCCGTACTTGTAGCCGAAGGACATGACGGTGGCCCGCAGCTCGGGCTCCTCGTCCCCGGCGAACTGCGCGTCCATCTTGGCGCGCAGCTCGTGCACGTTCAGGCTGGAGGTGTCGATCACCAGGTCGGCGTCGCCGCGCAGCTCGCGCAGCAGGTCGCGCTCGGCGGCGATGCCGTCGGTGATGCGCCCGTCGCCCTGGAGCGGGTGCGGGCGGCGGACCGATTCGAAGCGGCGGACCAGCGCGTCGTCGGAGGACTCCAGGAAGACGATGCGGCGGGTGACGCCCTTGCTGTCGAGGTCGGCGAGGGACTCGCGCAGGGCGTCGAAGAACTGGCGGCCGCGGACGTCGACGACGACGGCGATGCGCGCCACGTTGCCCTGGGAGCGGGCGCCGAGCTCCACCATGGTGGGGATCAGCGCGGGCGGAAGGTTGTCGACGACGAACCAGCCGAGGTCCTCCAGACACTTGGCCGCCGTACTGCGGCCGGCCCCGGACATGCCGGAGATGATCACCAGCTCGGGGATGGCCGCCTCGGCGGTCTCGCCGGGCTCCACTGTCGTGCCCGTACTCACCTGTGCTCCGTCTCGGTCGTGCGCGGTCTCGTGCTCGGTCATTGCTCGGTCCCCCGTTCGGACGATGTTCCCCCAGCTGACGCTGGGAGGTGCCCCCACCCAGCTACCGCTGGGAGGAGCCCCCGCCCGCGGGGGCGGGGTTCTCATCCTCAATGATCTCTCCTGTGGCCGTGTTGACGGCAGGACCAGCGGGAACCGCCCGGGCGAGGGCCGCGGCCACGGTCTCCGCCGTCTTGCGGCCTATGCCGGGGACCTCGCAGATCTGGTCGATTGTCGCCTGTCTCAGCTTCTTCACCGAACCGAAGTGTTTGACCAGGGCCTGCTTGCGCGTCTCGCCCAGCCCGGGCACCTCGTCCAGCGGGCCCGCCTTGAGCCGCTTTCCGCGCTTGTTGCGCTGGTACTGGATGGCGAACCGGTGGGCTTCGTCACGTACCCGCTGGAGCAGGTAGAGGCCCTCGCTGGTGCGGGGCAGCACCACCGGGTCGTCCTCGCCGGGCAGCCAGACCTCCTCCAGCCGCTTGGCCAGGCCGCACACGGCCACGTCGTCGACCCCGAGCTCCTCCAGGGCCCGCTTGGCGGCGGCGACCTGCGGCTGCCCGCCGTCGACCACGACGAGCTGCGGCGGGTACGCGAAGCGCCTGGGCCGCCCGTCCTCGTCGGGCGACGCGCCGTCGCCCTCCTCCGGTTCCCACTCCCCGGTCTTCAGCTTCTCCTGGAGGTAGCGGCGGAAGCGCCGGGAGACGACCTCGTGCATGGAGCGGACGTCGTCCTGCCCCTCGAAGGATTTGATCTGGAAGCGCCGGTACTCGCTCTTCCTCGCCAGCCCGTCCTCGAAGACGACCATGGAGGCGACCACGTCGTCGCCCTGGAGGTGCGAGATGTCGAAGCACTCGATGCGCAGCGGCGCGCTGTCCAGCTCCAGGGCCTCGGCGATCTCCTCCAGGGCCCGGGAGCGGGTGGTCAGGTCGCTGGCGCGCTTGGTCTTGTGCAGGGCGAGGGACTGCTGCGCGTTGCGGTGGACGGTCTCCATGAGGGCCTTCTTGTCGCCGCGCTGCGGTATGCGCAGGCTGACCTGCGACCCGCGCCGCTCGGCGAGCCACTGGCTCAGCGTGGGCGTGTCCTCGGGGAGCGCCGGGACGAGCACCTCCTTGGGGACGGCCTCGCCCTTCTCCTCCCCGTACAGCTGCTGGAGGGCGTGCTCGACGAGTCCGGCGGTGTCGACGGCCTCGACCTTGTCGGTGACCCAGCCGCGCTGGCCGCGGACCCTGCCGCCGCGTACGTGGAAGATCTGCACGGCGGCTTCGAGCTCGTCCTCGGCGACCGCGATGAGGTCGGCGTCGGTGGCGTCGGCGAGGACGACCGCATTCTTCTCCATGGCGCGGCGCAGCGCCCCGATGTCGTCGCGCAGCCGGGCAGCCTTCTCGTACTCCATCTCCTCTGCGGCCTCGTGCATCTCCTGCTCCAGGCGGGAGAGGTACGTCCCGGTCCGGCCGGCCATGAAGTCGCAGAAGTCCTCGGCCAGTTCGCGGTGCTCCTCGGGGGTGACCCGGCCGACGCAGGGCGCGGAGCACTTGCCGATGTAGCCGAGCAGGCAGGGCCGGCCGATCTGCGCGGAGCGCTTGAACACTCCCGCGGAGCAGGTCCGTACCGGGAACACGCGGAGCATCAGGTCGACGGTCTCGCGGATGGCCCAGGCGTGCCCGTACGGACCGAAGTAGCGCACGCCCTTCTTCTTCGGCCCGCGCATGACCTGGACCCGCGGGTACTCCTCGTCGAGGGTGACGGCGAGGGAGGGGTAGCTCTTGTCGTCGCGGTACTTGACGTTGAACCGCGGGTCGTACTCCTTGATCCAGGAGTACTCCAGTTGGAGCGCCTCGACCTCGGTGGAGACGACCGTCCACTCGACGGAGGCGGCGGTGGTCACCATGGTGGCGGTACGGGGGTGCAGCCCGGCGAGGTCCTGGAAGTAACTGGCCAGGCGCTGGCGCAGGCTCTTGGCCTTCCCGACGTAGATCACCCGGCGGTGCTCGTCGCGGAATCTGTAGACCCCCGGGGAGTCGGGGATCTGTCCCGGCTTGGGGCGGTAGCTGGAAGGGTCGGCCATGCCAACCACCCTACTGGCGCGGGCTGACAACGGACCGTACCCGTCGCCTCCGGCCGGGGCCCGGGCGGTCCGCGCCGCGGGGCCTGGCCCCTGGCCTCCGGCGGAAGCCAGGGGCCTGCGGGCGCGGGGGCTACGCCTCGGCGGCGACGCGGCGGCGGCGCAGGGCCAGCGCCCCGGCCCCGCCCAGCACGATCGCCCCGGCGGCCGCGGCCGTCAGCGTCAGCGTCGCCGTCGCCGTCCGCGTCGCGTCGGGCTCCGGGGAAGCCGCGAAACCACCGGCCCCGCCCCCCTTGGCATAGGCCGAGCCGGGGAGCTTGTCCCCGTACGCCTCGGCGACCCGAGCCCGGTACGCGCCCAGGCTCGTCCCCCCGGCGCCCACGGCCCGCACCGCGTCCTCGTCCAGCGGCAGCACCCTGCTGCCCCCGGCCACGTACCAGGCGTCGATCTGCGGCTCCCGGAACACGGTCCCTCCGGGCAGCTTCGCGGCGCCCAGCTGCGCGTAGCGGAATTCGTCGTCGCCGGTGGCGATGTTCACGACCTGCCAGCCGGCCTCCGTCCGCGCGGTCCACAGCGCGGCCTGCTGCCCGTCGGAGGAGACCGCCTTGCTGGCGAGGAACTCCAGGCGGGCGACGGGCGCCCCCGCCTTGCCCGCGACGAACTCCGGGGAGAGGTAGCTGACCGGTATCGCCTCCCCCTCTATCCGGGGCTGCGCGGCTGCCGGCGAGACCTTGCCCTCCCGGGCGAAGAAGCGGGAGAGCGTGGCCGTGCTGTCGGGGGCGGCGGCCACCTGCGCGGCGGCCGCCCGGTTCTCGGCCGTGGCGGCCTGGGGCTGCGGCACGGGGGCGGCGACGGCCTGCGGGGCGAGGCCGAGGAGGGCGGTGGCCGCGAGGACCACGGTGGCGGCGGTGGCGGTGGCGCGCAGGGTCATGGCGCTCACGCCCCGATCCGGTAGAGGGAGTGGGTCCAGGAGAAGGTGCTGTTGTCCACGTACCAGGCGTGCGAGGCCCAGTTGTAGCGGTCGCTTGAGGGCCACGGGTCGCCCCAGTAGACCCAGCTGCTGGCGGTGTCGTAGCCGTAGATCACGTGCATGTGGCCACCTCCGCCCGACCACTGGATCCGGGTCTCGATCGGCCGGTTGGCGTTGATCTCGGTCTGGACGGTGGAGTACTGGAGCCAGCCGGTCACGTACGAGCCGGGGCTGATGCCCGCCCAGCGCAGCCCGGTCTGGACGTTGCCGAGGGTGGCCTGGTTGTTGGGGCAGTCGTAGCCCTGCTGGCGGTTGAAGGCGGCATTGCAGAACTGGTTCTGGCTGTAGTTGCGGCCGAACCAGGTGGCGATGGTGTTGCCGCCCGCGGCCCAGCACCAGTTGGTCTTCTCCTGCGCCTGCATGGTGATGTTCAGGCGCTTGTACGCGAGGGCGGCGCTTTCGGCCGGGGCGGCGGCGGTACCGGCGGCGGCGCTGGTACCGGCAGCGGTGGTATCGGCGGCGGCGGCGGTGCCGGCACCGAGGGACAGGGCGAGGAGCAGGGCGGAGATGACGGCGGCTGGGGAATGCCGCCGGATTCTGTTGCGCATCGCGTTCCTCCCGAGGCGGGGATGTGGGGGTGGAGGAGCGCGTCCGGACGCTGTGGAGGAGCATCAGGGTGTTGTCCGGATCAGGTCAACCCGCTTCAATACGCGGTGACACCGCCGTGTGAACGGTGGGGCTGCGGTGTGAATGGTGACTGTCGTTTCATCTGGTCCGGCAGAGCCGCCGACGCGATCCACGGTGCCCGCGCGCGTGAACGTTCACAGAGGAGGCGCCATGCGGCCGACCGGGGACACGGCGGACTCGGCCGACGCGGCAGAACTCAGCCGGCTGCTGCGCGGCGGCCCCTTCCACCTCGCCCTGCGCGCCGCCCTCGCCGCGCGTGGACTTCCCCTGCACCGGGTCCAGCACCGGCTCGCGGCCCGGGGGATCAAGGTCGGTGTCACCAGCCTCAGCTACTGGCAGCAGGGCGCCCGGCGGCCGCGGCACGCCGAGTCCCTGCGGGCCGTGACGGCCCTGGAGCAGATCCTGGAGCTGCCCGACGGGGCCCTCGTCCGGCTGCTCCTCGCCCCGGAACCCGCCCCCGGGCCCGCCCGCCCGGCCGCCCGCTCGTACCGGGCCCTGTTCAGCGTCGGCGGGACGGTGGAGCAGCTGCTGGACGGGATGGAACTCCCGTCGGACGGCGGACTGCACACGCTCGCCCACCACGAGCGGGTCCGCATCGGCCCGGCGGGCGAGATGCTGGCCCGCGAGTCGCAGCAGATCGTCCGGGCCCACCGGGACGGGGTCGACCGCTACGTCGCCGTCCACCACGGCGATCCGGGCTGCGACGTGTCCCGGATCAGCGTGACGGCGTACGAGAACTGCCGCACGGGCCGTGTGCGGTGCCACCCGGAGGCCGGGGTGGTGGTCGCGGAGCTGCTCTTCGACGCCCGGTTGCGGCGCGGGGACACGTACGTCTTCGGCTACGGCATCGAGGACGGCACGGGCGTCCGCAGCGGCGAGTACGTGCGCGGCTTCAGCTACGCGGGCGGCCAGTACATGCTCCAGGTCCGCTTCGACGAGTCCGCCCTGCCGGTGCGCTGCCGCCGCTTCGCGCGCAGCGGGCCGAAGGCCGCGCGCACCGGCCTCGCGGACCTCACGCCGAGCGGCGGCCACCGGGCGGTGCACCTGGTGGAGCAGGCGGTACGGCGCGGGATCCTCGGGATCGTCTGGGACTGGGACTGACCGGCCCGCTCCCGGTCAGCCCGCGACGAGCTTGCCGTTCTCCGCCTTGACGGGGACCGCGGGCAGCGGGTCGGTGGCCGGGCCGCGCAGCACCTTGCCGGTCGCCACGTCGAAGCGGCTGCCGTGGCAGGGGCAGTTGCCCTCACCTTCGACGATCTTGTCCAGTACGCAGCCGGCGTGCGTGCACTGGGCGCTGAACGCCTTGTATTCGCCCTCCGCCGGGCAGCTGACGATCAGCTTCCGCTCCCGGTACAGTTTCGCCCCGCCGACCGGGACCTCGGCCGCGGCTCCCAGCTCCACCGGGGCGGTGGGCGTCGCGGGAGTGTTCCCGCCGGTACGGCTCTCGGTGGAGCAGGCCGCGAGTGCCGCTCCGGCGCCGGCCGCTCCCGCGAGCGCGGCGGCGCCCCTGAGCACGGTACGGCGGGCGGGGGACGGCGACACGGACATGGAACTCTCCTGGAGAAGCGGGCGGGGCACGGCGCACCCGACGATACCGCCGTCCGATGGGGTACCTTCCCCCGCGTGATCGTCGTCGGCGGAGAAGCCCTCATCGACCTGGTGCCCGTGGCACGGCCGCCGGGCGCCCTGCTGCCCCGGCCGGGCGGCGGACCGTACAACACCGCTCTCGCGCTCGGCCGCCTCGGCGCCGAGGTGGCCTTCTGCTCCCGGGTCTCGGCCGACGGCTTCGGCGAGAACCTGCTGACCGGGCTGCGGGCGGCCGGCGTGGACCTGTCGCTCGTGCAGCGCGGGCCGGAGCCGACCACCCTCGCCGTGCCCTCGCTGGCCCCGGACGGCTCGGCCTCGTACGGCTTCTACGTCGAGGGCACCGCGGACCGGCTGTTCACCCTGCCGCCCACCCTCCCGGCCTCCGTACGGGCCCTCGCGCTCGGGACCTGCTCGCTCGTGCTGGAGCCGGGCGCGAGCGCGTACGAGACCCTGCTGCGCCGGGAGTCGCGGCGCGGGCTGCTGACCCTGCTGGACCCCAACATCCGGCCGGCGCTGATCGCGGATCCGGCTGCCTACCGCGCCCGGTTCCTGACCGGGCTGCTGCCGTACGCGTCCGTCCTCAAACTGTCGGAGGAGGACGCCTTCTGGCTGGGGGGCCGGCCCCGCGACTGGCTGGCGGCGGGGCCGTCGGCCGTGGTCCTGACCCGGGGCGCGGCGGGGCTGACGGTCTGGACGCGGGAGGGCGCGGAGCACTCGGTGGCGGCCCGCCGGGTCACGGTGGCGGACACGATCGGGGCGGGCGACACCGTCAACGCCGCTCTGCTGCACCGGCTCTCAGATGCGCGGGACCGCGCGGTGGACTGGCCCGACGTGCTGGCCTACGCCGCGCACGCGGCGGCCTTGACCTGCACGCGGGCGGGCGCGGAGCCGCCGTACGCGGCGGAGCTGTAGCGCTTCAGCGCAGTGCGGCAGCGCTTCAGCGCAGTGCGGCCCAGACCGTCCGGGCCACGGCGGGGGCGAACTCCTCCACCGGCTGGACCACGTCCGCACCGGAGAAGTGCAGGAAGAAGGCCCGCTGGAAGCAGGCGCCGAGCAGCAGGGACGCGGCGGCCCGCGGATCGGCGTCGGGGCGCAGCCGTCCGGCGTCGAGCTCGCGCCGCAGCCGCCCGGCCAGGGCGTCGAGGATCACGTGCGGCCCGGCGCCGATCTTCCGCACGCCCTCGCGGTGGCGGGTGAGCAGGACGGGGTCGGCGAAGAGCGAGGCGGCCATGGGCATCGCGTCGGCGTAGAAGAGCGAGGCGTGCCGGGCGATGGCGGCGAGCCCCTCTTCGACCCCTCCCTCGGATCCCTCCTCGGCTCCCTGCCCGACCGCGCCCTCTCCCGGCTCGGCGAGCAGGGCGGTCATGAGCGGGCCCGCGTTGGGCGTGCGCTCCATCAGCACCCGCACGAACAGCTCTTCCTTGTTCGCGAAGTGCTTGTAGAGCGCGGCCTCGGAGCAGCCGGCCTCGCGGGCGATGGCCTTGGTGGTGGCATTCGCCAGTCCACTGGTGCGCATCAGGGTCTCGGCGGCGTCGAGGAGCCGCTCGGGGGTGGGGCGGCTTGACTTTGAGGTGAGCATTCACTCACCCTAGTCGAAGCGAGGGTGAGTGAATGCTCACCCACCACCTGCTCCACCTCTTCGGCCACGGGGGAATCCATGAAGATCACGGTGTTCGGTGCCACGGGCGGCGTCGGCCGCGAAGTCGTCCGGCAGGCACTCGACGCGGGGCACGAGGTGACCGCGGTGGTCCGCGACCCGGCCCGCCTGCCCGTTCCCGCCCACGAGCGGCTCCACGTGGCCACGGTGGCCGACGTGACCGACCAGGAGGCGCTGCTGCCGGTGGTGAGCGGCCAGGACGCGGTGGTCTCCGCACTGGGCGCGGCGACCAACAAGCAGGCCAAGCAGACTCCCATCGCGGGCCCGGCCCTCGACGCGATCACCTCGGCCATGGACCGGGCGGGCGTGCGGCGGCTGTCCGCCGTCAGCGCCGCTCCGGTCGGCCGGCTACCGGACGGCGAGGGGGTGTTCACCCGGGCCGTGGTCTACCCGCTGCTGCGCAGGCTGCTGCGGGACGTGTACGCGGACCTCGCGGACATGGAGGCGGCGATGGGGGCGAGCGGTACGCAATGGACGGTCATCCGCCCGCCGATGCTCCAGAACAAGCCCCACACCGGGAGGTACCGGCGCGCGATCGACGGCAACGTGCGGGGCGGCCGGGTCATCCCCCGCGCGGACGTCGCGGACGCCCTGCTGGCGAGCCTGACGGACCCGGCCACCGCCGGCCACGCGGTGGGCGTGGCGTCGTAGGGCCGCCCGGCCCCGCTGGCGGGGCTCCGCCCAAGAGCCCGCGGCAGCCCCCGCAACGGCGCCGCAGACGCAGAGGGGCCCGGCCGGCCGGCCGAGCCCCTCCCGCCGCGCTCAGCGCAGCGGCTACGCCTTGCGGGCCCGCGCCGCCGTCTTCTTGGCCGGGGCCGCCTTCTTCGCGGCAGCGGCCGTGGCCGCCTTCTTGGCCGGGGCCTTCTTCGCCGGGGCCTTCTTCGCCGCGGCCCTCGCCGGGGGCACCACCGCGTCGGAGACGCGGTCCGCCCCCAGGATGTCCCGCAGGAACTTGCCCGTGTGGCTCGCGCCCACCGACGCGACCTGCTCCGGCGTGCCCTCGGCCACCACCAGGCCACCGCCGTATCCGCCTTCCGGGCCCATGTCGATGACCCAGTCCGCGGTCTTGATGACGTCCAGGTTGTGCTCGATGACGATCACCGAGTTCCCCTTGTCCACCAGCCCCGACAGCACCTTGATCAGCTTCGAGATGTCCTCGAAGTGCAGACCCGTCGTCGGCTCGTCCAGCACGTACACCGTCCGGCCCGTCGACCGCTTCTGGAGCTCCGAGGCCAGCTTCACGCGCTGCGCCTCGCCACCCGACAGCGTCGGCGCGGACTGGCCGAGGCGGACGTAGCCCAGCCCGACCTCATTCAGCGTTTTCAGGTGGCGTGCGATCGTCGGCACCGCCTCGAAGAAGTCCAGCGCCTCCTCGATCGGCATGTTGAGGACTTCCGCGATGGACTTGCCCTTGTAGTGGACCTCCAGCGTCTCCCGGTTGTACCGGTCGCCGTGGCAGACCTCGCACGGGACGTAGACGTCCGGCAGGAAGTTCATCTCGATCTTGATCGTGCCGTCGCCGGAGCAGTTCTCGCACCGGCCGCCCTTCACGTTGAAGGAGAAGCGGCCCGGCAGGTAGCCGCGCACCTTCGCCTCCATCGTCTCCGCGAACAGCTTGCGCACGTGGTCGAAGACACCCGTGTACGTCGCCGGGTTGGAGCGCGGCGTCCGGCCGATCGGCGACTGGTCGACGTGCACGACCTTGTCGACGAGGTCGTCGCCGTCCACCCGGGTGTGCCGTCCCGGCACCGACCGGGCGCCGTTGAGCTCGCGCGCCAGGTGCGTGTAGAGGATGTCGTTGACCAGGGTCGACTTGCCCGAGCCCGACACACCCGTGACGGCCGTGAGCACGCCGAGCGGGAAGGCGACGTCGATGTCCTGGAGGTTGTTCTCCTTGGCCCCGTGCACGGTCAGCTTCCGCTCACCGTTCACGGGACGGCGTACGTCCGGGATCGCGATGGACCGCTTGCCGGACAGGTACTGCCCGGTCATCGAGTCGGTGTTCTTCAGCAGCTCCTTCAGCGAACCGCTGTGCACCACCTTGCCGCCGTGCTCGCCGGCGCCCGGGCCGATGTCCACGACCCAGTCGGCCACCTTGATGGTGTCCTCGTCGTGCTCGACCACGATGAGCGTGTTGCCCATGTCCCGCAGCCGCACCAGCGTCTCGATCAGCCGGTGGTTGTCGCGCTGGTGCAGGCCGATGGAGGGTTCGTCCAGCACGTAGAGCACGCCGACCAGGCCGGAGCCGATCTGCGTCGCGAGGCGGATGCGCTGGGCCTCGCCGCCCGACAGGGTGCCGGCGGCGCGGTTCAGCGAGAGGTAGTCCAGGCCGACGTCGACGAGGAAGCGGAGCCGCTCGTTGACCTCCTTCAGGACCCGCTCGGCGATCTTCTTGTCGCGGGCGTCGAGCCGCATCCGGCCGAGGAAGTCCGCGCACTCGCTGATCGACATCGCGGCGACCTCGGCGATGGACTTCTCCATCACCGTCACGGCGAGCACGATCGGCTTGAGGCGGGTGCCCTCACAGGTCGGGCAGGGCACCTCGCGCATGTAGCCCTCGAAGCGCTCGCGGCTGGCGTCGCTCTCGGACTCCGAGTGCCGCCGCTTGACGAAGGGCACGGCGCCCTCGAAGGCCGTGGTGTACGCCCGCTCCCGCCCGTACCGGTTGCGGTAGCGGACCTCGATCTGCGTCTTGTGCCCGTGGAGCAGGGCCTTCTTCGCGCGCACCGGCAGCCCGGCCCACGGGATGTCGGTCCGGAAGCCCAGTTCCCCGGCGAGCGCGCCGACCAGTCGCTGGAAGTAGTCCTTGGTGTGGCCGAGCGACCACGGCGAGACCGCGCCCTCGTCCAGGGACTTCTCCTCGTCCGGAACGATCAGCTCCGGGTCCACCTCCATGCGCGTACCGATGCCGGTGCACTCGGGGCAGGCGCCGAACGGCGAGTTGAAGGAGAAGGAGCGCGGCTCCAGCTCCTCGAAGGACAGGTCGTCGTACGGGCAGTAGAGGTGCTCGGAGTACATCCGCTCACGCTCGGGGTCGTCCTCGGCGAGGTCGACGAAGTCCAGGATGACCATGCCGCCGGAGAGGCCGAGGGCGGTCTCCACCGAGTCGGTGAGCCGGCGCTTTGCGCTGTCCTTGACGGTGAGGCGGTCGATGACCACCTCGATGGTGTGCTTCTCCTGCTTCTTCAGCGTCGGGGGCTCGGAGAGCTGGATGGTCTCCCCGTCCACCCGCGCCCGGCTGTAGCCCTTGGTCTGCAGATCGGCGAAGAGGTCGACGAACTCGCCCTTGCGCTCGCGCACCAGCGGCGAGAGCACCTGGAAGCGGCTGCCCTCGGGGAGCGCGAGCACCTTGTCGACGATGGCCTGCGGCGACTGGCGCGAGATCGGCCTGCGGCACTCGGGACAGTGCGGCTTCCCGATGCGGGCGAAGAGGAGGCGCAGGTAGTCGTAGACCTCGGTGATGGTGCCCACGGTCGAGCGCGGGTTGCGCGAGGTCGACTTCTGGTCGATGGAGACGGCCGGGGAGAGGCCCTCGATGAAGTCGACGTCGGGCTTGTCCATCTGCCCGAGGAACTGGCGGGCGTAGGACGAGAGCGACTCGACGTAGCGGCGCTGGCCCTCGGCGAAGATCGTGTCGAAGGCCAGGGAGGACTTGCCCGAACCGGAGAGTCCGGTGAAGACGATGAGTGAGTCGCGGGGCAGGTCGAGCGAGACATTCTTGAGGTTGTGCTCGCGAGCGCCACGAACGATGAGACGGTCGGTCACGCCGGTCCGCACCTTTCTTGAGAGAGCGGGGGGCACGGGGCCCCCGTCCCAGGGTATGGGGGGGCGCCTCTGCGATGGACTTGCTGTCCGGACTTCGAGCGTATAGCACGCACATTCGATTTACGGCACTACGCCAACCGCTTCACCCGATCGTGTGGCCGCGGGCCCGCGACCACTAGGCTCGGCTTCATGACTGATCATGTGCACGACCTGCGATCTGTACGTGAAGCGACCGAACGGCTCCTGACCGCGGTCGCGAAGCTGGACAACGCCGCCCTCGCCGAGGAGTCACTGCTCCCCGGCTGGAGCCGGGGCCACATCCTGGCCCACCTCGCGCGCAACGCGGACGCCCTCGTCAACGTCTTCGAGGGGCGCCCGATGTACGAGAGCGCCGAAGCCCGCGACCAGGACATCGAGCGCGATGCGGGCCGACCCCTGGAAGAACAGCTGGCGGACCTCCGTGATTCCGGGGCCCGCTTCCTCGCCACCACGGAGCCCGACCAGGACTGGTCCCGCACCGTCGAGCTGCGCAACGGCGTCACCGATCTCGCCGCGAACGTGCCCTTCCGCCGCTGGGTCGAGGTCGAGCTGCACCACGTCGACCTGAACATCGGCTACGAGCTCTCCGATCTCCCGGACGAGTTCACCGACCGCGAGATCATCTTCCTCGCCGACCGCTGGTCGGGCCGGCCGGAGGTGCCGCCGACGGCCCTCGCCACGGGCGACGGGCGCGGCTGGCGCACCGGCTCGGCCGGGGACCCGGCCGTCACCGTGTCCGGCACCCCGGCCGGGCTGCTGGCCTGGCTGGCGGGCCGCGGCGACAAGGGCGCCTCCCTGACGACGAGCGGTGGCCCGCTCCCCGGGCTCCCCCCGCTCTAGGATCAAGACATGACGTACACCGGAGAGGTCAAGGTCGGCGGTCCGGCCGACGTGCACGAACTCGCGGACCTGATGATTTCCAAGGTCGCGCTGGGCCCGATGAACAACAACGCCTACCTGCTGCGCTGCCGGGCCACCGACGAGCAGCTGCTGATCGACGCGGCCGCGGACGCGGACACACTGCTGAGCCTGATCGGCGACGACGGCATCGCGTCGGTCGTCACCACCCACCAGCACGGAGACCACTGGGGCGCCCTCCAGGCCGTGGTCGACGCGACGGGGGCGGCCACCTACGCGGGCGCCCTCGACGCCGAGGGCATCCCGGTGGCGACCGACGTCCTGGTCGCGGACGGGGACACCGTGCGCGTCGGACGGGTGGAACTCACCGCCCGCCACCTCGTCGGTCACACCCCAGGCTCGATCGCGCTGATCTACGACGACCCGCACGGACACCCGCACGTCTTCACCGGGGACTGCCTCTTCCCCGGCGGCGTCGGCAACACGTGGGGTGACCCGAAGGCCTTCGCGACGCTGATCGACGACGTCCAGCACAAGATCTTCGAGCAGTTGCCGGACGAGGCCTGGGTGTATCCGGGGCACGGCAACGACACCACGCTCGGCGCCGAGCGTCCGCACCTCACGGAGTGGCGCGAGCGCGGCTGGTAGACCCGCAATCCGTCAACTTCGGTACGCGGTGCACTCCTTCCGGTCGATGATGGCCGAGCACACGTCCTGAGGGACGGGGAGGGGGTACTTGCTGCACCATGCAACAAGACCCCTCCCCGTCCCTCTCTCCGTCTCCCACCACACCCCCGCCACGGGCTCCGGCCCCGTCCGCGCCCGCGTCAGCGCCTGAGTCCCGGCCCGCCCCCTCGATGCTGCGCCTCGCCTCGGCCTCGCTCGCCGGGACCGCCATCGAGTTCTACGACTTCTTCGTCTACGGGACGGCCGCCGCCCTCGTCCTCGGCCCGCTCTTCTTCCCGTCCTTCTCCCCGCTCGCCGGGACCCTCGCCGCCTTCGGCACCTTCGGCGTCGGCTTCCTCGCACGCCCGCTGGGTTCGGCGGTCTTCGGCCACATCGGCGACCGCTACGGCCGGCGCCCGGTGCTCCTCGCCTCCCTGCTGCTCACGGGTCTCGCCACCGTCGCCGTCGGCTGCGTGCCGACGTACGCCTCCATCGGCATGGCCGCCCCGGTACTCCTGCTCCTGCTGCGCTTCCTGCAAGGCCTCGGGCTCGGCGGCGAATGGGGCGGAGCGGTACTGCTGACCGCCGAACACGCCCCCGAGGGGCGGCGCGGCCTGTGGGCGAGCTTCCCGCAGATCGGCCCGGCGGTGGGGTTCCTGCTGGCCAACGGCCTGATGCTGACCCTGTCCGCCGCCCTGACCGACGGGCAGTTCCGGGCCTGGGGCTGGCGGGTGCCGTTCTGGGCGGCCGGGCTGCTGGCACTGGCCGGCCTGTGGCTGCGCAGCTCCGTGGAGGAGACCCCACAGTTCCGCGCGCTCGCCGAGACCGGCCGCCGGGCCGAGGCCCCGCTGACAGAGGTCGTACGGGACCACTGGCGGCTGCTCCTGCTCACCGGCGGGGCGCTCTCGGTGGGGTACGCCGTCTTCTACGCGGTCACCACCTGGTCCCTCGCGTACGCCACCGAACACCTCGGCGTGCACCGCACGGTGATGCTCGCCTGCATCATGGCCGCGGTCGCCCTCAAGGGCCTGGCGACCCCGCTGGTGGCGCTGCTCGGCGACCGCCACGGACGGCGCCCCCTGTGCCTGATCGGCTGCGCGGCCTGCGCGCTGTGGATGTTCCCGTTCGTGGCGCTGCTGCGCACGGCGGATCCGCTGCTGATGACGGTGGGGTTCGTCGGGGCGCTGTTCGGCATGGTGACGATGTTCGCGGTCGTGGGCGCGTACCTGCCGGAGCTGTACGCGCCGCGCATCCGGTGTACGGGCGCGGCCGTCGGCTACAACCTGGGCGGCGTGCTGGGCGGGGCGCTGACCCCGATCGTGGCGACGGCGCTGGCGGACGGCAACGGTCCGCCGTGGGGGGTCGCGGTGTACCTGACCGGGGTCGCCCTCGTCTCGCTGGCCTGCTTCGCGCTGCTGCCCGAGACGAATCCGCTGGTCGTACGGGTCCGCAGGAAGGGCCCGCGGGCGGGTACGGGAACGGGGGCGGCCGAAGCGGCCGCCCCCGTGTAGACCCGCGGGCCCGCTTACGCGTCGATGCTCTCCGGGCGGGCGGCGGCCTCGGCCGCCGCCCGCTTCTTCGAGGCCATCAGGCTGGTGATCGTGGTGATGACCAGGACACCGCAGATGACGCCCAGGGAGACCGGGATCGAGATCACCGGGACGTGCACCCCGTTCTCGTGCAGCGCGTGCAGCACCAGCTTGACGCCGATGAAGCCCAGGATGACCGACAGGCCGTAGCTGAGGTGGACCAGCTTCTTGAGCAGGCCGCCGATGAGGAAGTACAGCTGGCGCAGACCCATCAGGGCGAAGGCGTTGGCGGTGAAGACGATGTACGGGTCCTGGGTGAGGCCGAAGATCGCGGGGATCGAGTCCAGCGCGAAGAGCACGTCGGTGGTGCCGATGGCGAGCATGACGACCATCAGCGGGGTCAGGACGCGCTTGCCGTTGCTCTGGATGAAGAGCTTGGTGCCGTGGTACCTGTCGGCGACGCCGAACTTCTTCTCGACGGACTTGAGGAGACGGTTCTCCTCGAACTCGTCCTCCTCCTCGTCCTTGCGTGCCTCCTGGATCAGCTTCCACGCGGTGTAGATCAGGAACGCGCCGAAGATGTAGAAGACCCAGGCGAAGCTGGCGATGATCGCCGCGCCGGCCGCGATGAAGACCGCGCGCAGGACCAGGGCGATCAGCACGCCCACGAGCAGTACGCGCTGCTGGAGGTGGGAGGGCACCGCGAACTTCGCCATGATCAGGACGAAGACGAAGAGGTTGTCCACGCTCAGGGACTTCTCGGTGATGAAGCCCGCGAAGAACTCCTGGGAGGCCTGGCCGTTCCCGAAGAACCACAGACCGAGGCCGAACAGCCCGGCGAGGACGATCCAGACGACCGTCCAGGTGCCCGCTTCCTTGATCGATACGTCGTGCGGTTTGCGGCCGATGAAGAAATCGGCGCCGATGAGGAGGGACAGACCAAGGATGGTCAGCGCCCACAGGGTCCAGGAAACTTCCACGGTAAACACGCCTCCGGCGGATGGCTCAGCACTTCGTCAGCGTCATCGCTGCCGGAGGTCTCTTCCACCCGGACGGCCTGGAGGCCGTGGGCCGGCGCCCCGGGACCGGCCGCGCTCATGAAAACCGCAGTGGTCCGTATTGACGGGTACGCCGTAGCAGGAAAGCAGGAATACTCCCCTCCGCGCTCACCAGGGTACCCGCCGGAGACGGTTTAGGTAAAGAGAATCCCAAGGACTGGTCAGTGGCAGGTCATCGACCTGCCGCCGACCGTCACCGGCGGGTGCGCCGGCGGGCCTCCGCGATCCGGTCCAGTGCCTGTTCGAGGACCCGGCTGCCCTGCGGGGGCAGGTCCGGCTCGAAGGTCCAGGCGTGGTGGACCCAGGGGTCGGCGAGGTGGTTGTCCGGCACCGGCGACAGCCGCATGAGCGAGCGCCACAGCGGGTCCAGCAGCGGCCCGTAGGCCGAGGCCTCGTCACGGTCCGCGACCATCAGCAGGTGCACACCGACGGCCGGACCCTCGTCGGCGAGGTAGCGCAGCTGGGTGACCGCCCGGTCGTCGAAGCCGTGCGGGAAGTCGTGCACGAGGAGCAGCTGGTCGGCCGTGTCCACGTCCGGCGGCAGGTCCTCGGGGGCTCCGGCCCGCACCGCCATCTGTACGAGGTCCACCCGCCGGGTCAGCCGCGCCAGGGTCTCGGTGACCCCGGCGGCCCCGGCGGCGGGCGGGGCGGCCAGCACCCCGGCCCGGACCAGCGGCGCCAGCGAGGCGGCTCCGGCCCCGGCCGCGTCGATGACGTGGACGGCGAACCGGTCGCCGGGGTGGACCGCGAGCAGCCGCGCCGCGTGCGCGACGGCCATGTCCATGGCGGCCCGGCGCAGCCGGTCGGTGTCCATGGCCATCGCGGACTCGGAGCCGGTGCGGCCGTTGTCGATCCAGATGCCGCGCTCCAGCGGGAGCCTCATCAGCATCGGGATGCGCAGATCGGGCCGCTCGGGCAGGTGCAGGTCGCCCAGGCGCAGGGCCAGCGGGCTCTCCTCGGGCAGCCCGTTCGACCGGCTGTCGTGCCAGACGGGGTTGTCCCAGCGGGCGTACGCGGCCGGCAGCGCGGGCTCGACGACCTCCGACTCGGCGATCAGCTGGGCGAGGTCCCGGTCGAGGACGGCCTGGGCCTGGGCGACGAGCTCCTCGCGGCGCGCCCGGGCGGTGTCGCGGGCGGCGTTCCCGGAGCCTCCGAGGCGGTGGCGCGGGTCTGACAGGGCCTCGTCGAGCTCGCGGTCCATGCGGGAATCGGCGAAGTCGACGGCGCTGCGGTACGCGGCGACCGTGCGGGACAGGTCCTCGAACATGCCCCACACCTGGTTGTAGAGCCGCTCCTCCATGGACCAGCCGCTGGCGTCCCCGGCGACGGGCTGCGGGAACTGCCCGGGCTCCGTCGGCGGGGCGGCCTGCGGCGCGGGCTCGGGCGGCTCGGTGCTGGCGCGGCGGCGCCGCGGGTGGGCGTAGCTGATGGTGGGCGGGGAGTCCGCGGTGTCGCCGCCCGGGGCGGGGTGCGGCGCGGGGCCGGGCGTACCGGCGTAGGGAACCCCGGAGACGGGGACCGGGCCTTGGGGCTCGGGAGTGGGCGCAGGGGCCTGGGCGGCAGCCCCGGCCGCTGTCCGCGGGGCGCGCAGATCACCGGCCAGGCTCGTCCGGTTGGAGAGCGTGCCGCCCGCCTGCCCGGTCCCCGCGGCCGTCGCCAGTGCGGCGGCGGCGAGCGCGGTGGCCTCCGGTGCGGCCAGTCCGCCGTCGGCCAGCAGGGCGTCGAGGCCGTCGGCGTATCCCTGGCCCACGGCCCGGACCTTCCAGGCGCCCTGGCGGCGGTACAGCTCCAGGGCCACGACGGCCGTCTCCGCATCCAGCCCGGTCAGGGTGTATCCGGCGAGCTCGGCGCCCTCCGGGTCGGCCACGGCCACGTAGGAGGACGGGACCGCGCCGAAGCGCACCGGGCCGCCGGGCGGCAGGACGAGCAGTACGCCGACCCGGTGGACCTGCGGGGCGACCGCGTCGAGGTCGACGGCGAAGGTGTGCCGCTCGGCGAGCTCCCCCGGCGCGCGGACCCCCGGGAGGGTCCGGGCGCCCGGGTGTGCCAGTGCCCCGGGGCCTTCGAGCCTGCCCTGTTCGTCGGAGAGCGAGGCCAGGGCGAGCACGGGTGTGCCCGCCGAGACCCTGATCTCCACCCGGCTGTGGGACACGGGGTGGTTCTGCCCCCGGACCAGTTCGGCCGTCATCGTGCAGCCCTCCCCCGTGCCTTCTTCTCTTGTTGCGTCTGTTGCGTCGGTTGCGTCTTACAGGTGCGGCAGGATCGCCGGCATCAGGTCCTGGAACGTACGGCCGTTGGCCGGGTTGCCGAGAGCCGTCATCTGCCAGCCGGCGCCCGAACGCGACACCTTCGCCATGATCTGCGCCGTGTACTGGCCGCCGCCGTCGAGGGTGTAGCGGGCCAGTTCCTGGCCGTTGGTCTCGTCGACGATGCGGCAGAACGCGTTCTGCACTTCCTGGAACGTCTGGCCGGTGAACGAGTTCACCGTGAAGACGATCTGGTCGATGTGCACCGGCACGCGCTGGAGGTCGACGAGGATCGCCTCGTCGTCCCCGCCCTGGCCGACACCGCCGACGAGGTTGTCACCGGTGTGCCGTACCGAGCCGTCGTCGCTCTGCAGGTGCCGGAAGAAGACGACGTCCACCGGCTGCTTGTCGGCGAAGAGTACCGCCGACGCGTCCAGGTCGATCTCCTGGGTCCGCGACCCGAACAGCCCGCGGCGCTTGGCCGCCTGCCAGCCGAGGCCCATCCGGACCGCGGTCAGCGTGCCCCCGTCCGACTTCTGCAGACTGATGGCCTGACCCTTGGTCATGTTGACCGTCACGCGCTGTCCCCTCTCCATGGCCCGCCCCGACAACGGGGGCGCAGCGTGTACCTGCGGCTGTGACCCAACCCTACTGACAGGCCCCGGGTCAGGCGAGGCCCGCTTCCTTCATCTGTCGCAGCTCCTTCTTCAGCTCGCCGACCTCGTCCCGGATCCGGGCCGCGACCTCGAACTGCAACTCCGCGGCCGCCCCGCGCATCCGCTCGGTCATCTGCTCGATGAGCGAGGCCAGTTCGGCGGCGGGCCGGTCGGTGAGCACCTCGCCCTTGGCCGCGCCCTTCGCGCCCTTGCCGCCCGCCTTGCCCTTGGTCTGGGCCGCCTTGCCGCCGAGCGCCGGCACCGGAGCCTTGGCCCCCTTGCCGTCGGCCGCCTGTCGGTACCCGGTGCCGAGGAGCTGCTCGGTGTCCAGTTCCTCGCGGGCGATGGTGGCGACGATGTCGTTGATCTTCTTGCGCAGCGGCTGCGGGTCGATCCCGTTGGCCGTGTTGTAGGCGACCTGCTTCTCCCGGCGGCGGTTGGTCTCGTCGATCGCCTGCGCCATCGCCGGGGTGATGCTGTCCGCGTACATGTGGACCTGGCCCGACACGTTGCGCGCGGCGCGGCCGATGGTCTGGATCAGGGAGGTACCCGAGCGCAGGAAGCCCTGCTTGTCGGCATCGAGGATCGCCACCAGCGAGACCTCGGGCAGGTCGAGGCCCTCGCGCAGCAGGTTGATGCCGACCAGGACGTCGAACTCGCCGGACCGGAGCTCGCGCAGCAGCTCGATGCGGCGCAGCGTGTCCACGTCGCTGTGCAGGTAGCGGACCTGGATGCCGAGCTCCAGGAAGTAGTCCGTGAGGTCCTCGGCCATCTTCTTGGTGAGGGTGGTGACCAGGACCCGCTCGTCCTTCTCCACCCGCTCGCGGATCTCGTGCACCAGGTCGTCGATCTGGCCCTCGGTCGGCTTGACCACGACCTCGGGGTCGATGAGGCCGGTGGGGCGGATGATCTGCTCGACGAAGCCGTCGCCGCGCGAGAGCTCGTACTTGCCGGGGGTCGCCGACAGGTAGACGGTCTGCCCGATGCGCTCCTGGAACTCCTCCCACTTCAGCGGCCGGTTGTCGAGCGCGGACGGCAGCCGGAATCCGTGGTCGACCAGGGTCCGCTTGCGCGAGGCGTCGCCCTCGTACATGGCGCCGATCTGCGGCACGGTGACGTGCGACTCGTCGATGACGAGGAGGAAGTCCTCCGGGAAGTAGTCGATGAGGGTGTTGGGCGCGGAGCCCGGCTCGCGGTCGTCCATGTGCAGCGAGTAGTTCTCGATGCCGGAGCAGGACCCGATCTGCCGCATCATCTCCAGGTCGTACGTGGTGCGCATGCGCAGCCGCTGGGCCTCCAGCATCTTGCCCTGCTTCTCCAGCTCGGCGAGGCGCTGGGCCAGTTCGGCCTCGATGCCGCGGACCGCCTTCTCCATGCGCTCGGGGCCGGCGACGTAGTGGCTGGCGGGGAACACGTACAGCTCGCGGTCCTCGCTGATGACCTCGCCGGTCAGCGGGTGCAGGGTGGACAGGGCCTCGATCTCGTCGCCGAACATCTCGATGCGGACGGCCAGTTCCTCGTAGACCGGGAAGATCTCGATGGTGTCGCCGCGCACCCGGAAGGTGCCGCGGGTGAACGCCACGTCGTTGCGGGTGTACTGGATGTCGACGAAGCGGCGCAGGAGCTGGTCCCGGTCGATCTCCTCGCCCACCTTGAGGGAGACCATCCGGTCGACGTACTCCTGCGGGGTGCCGAGGCCGTAGATGCAGGACACGGAGGCGACGACGATGACGTCGCGCCGGGTCAGGAGCGAGTTGGTGGCGGAGTGGCGCAGCCGCTCCACCTCCTCGTTGATCGAGGAGTCCTTCTCGATGTAGGTGTCCGACTGCGGAACGTAGGCCTCGGGCTGGTAGTAGTCGTAGTACGAGACGAAGTACTCGACGGCGTTGTTCGGCAGGAGCTCCCGGAACTCGTTCGCCAGCTGGGCGGCGAGGGTCTTGTTCGGCGCCATCACCAGGGTGGGGCGCTGGAGCTTCTCGATCATCCACGCGGTGGTCGCCGACTTGCCTGTGCCGGTCGCGCCCAGCAGGACGACATCCTTCTCACCTGCACGGATGCGCTTCTCCAGCTCGGCGATGGCCGTCGGCTGGTCGCCGCTGGGCTTGTAGGGGCTGACGACCTCGAAAGGCGCCACCGTGCGTTCGATCTTCGATACGGGCCGCATGACTCAACCGTACGACCCCCCACTGACACTCAGGTGACGCGCGGGCGGATCCGCTCGGGTCCGGGCCGGTCCGCGCGCGCCCGCGGGGCGCTCGTACACGGCTGCCCGGCCGGACCCGCCTCACACGTTCTGGTCCGTTTGTCGTAGTTCGGTGGCGGCCCCGTGATCTTCAACCCCATGATCGCGGTGAAGGCCCCGCTGTGAAGTGCATCGCCACAAAGTCTGCCGCTCCGCACCCGTCTGACGCAGGAACAGGGCTCCCGACCAGAGGAGAACGCACATGTACGTCCGACCCGCCGCCGCGGCCGCCGCCGCATTCCTGGGCTTCACCCTCACCCTGCTGGGCGGGACGGCGTCGTACGCCGCCACCGGCCCCGACTCCCCCACGACCGCCCGGGCGGCGCTGGGAGGACCCGTCGTGTACGCCCACCGGGGGGCCTCGGCGTACGCCCCGGAGAACACCCTCGACTCGATCGACCTGGCGATGCGGCTGGGCTTCGAATGGGTCGAGAACGACGTGCAGCGCACCCGGGACGGCGAGCTGGTGGTCATCCACGACGACACCCTGGCCCGGACCACCGACGTCGAGCAGGTGTTCCCCGGCCGCCAGCCGTGGCGGGTCAAGGACTTCACGGCCGCGGAGATCGCCCGGCTGGACGCGGGCAGCTGGTTCGGGGAGGAGTACTGGGGCGCCCGGGTGCCGACCCTGCGCGAGTACCTCGACCGGGTATCGCGCAACCAGCAGCGGCTGCTGCTGGAGATCAAGAAGCCGGAGCTCTACCCCGGGATCGAGGAGCAGACCCTGAAGGTACTGGACGAGGCCGGCTGGCTCGACCGGCGCCACGTGACGCAGCGCCTGGTGGTGCAGAGCTTCAGCGCGGACAGCGTCCGCATCGTGCACGGCCTGCGCCCGGACCTCGTGACGGCCTTCCTGGGCACCCCGGCGGTGGCGGACCTGCCGCGGTACGCCCAGTTCACCGACCGGATCAACCCGTGGCACACCACGATCTCGGCCGACTGGGTCTCGGCGGTGCACGGCCTGCTGGGAGCCCACGGCAAGGCCATGGAGGTGGACACCTGGATCGTGGACGACGCCGCGACCGCCCGGAAGGTCCAGGCGATGGGCGTGGACGGGATCATCACCAACGCCCCGGATGTCGTCCAGGAGGCGGTGGGCGGCTACTGAGCCGGGCCCGCACGGGCGGTGCCGCGAGCGTCGCCGGCGCCGTCGGTGCTGTCGGCGCTGTCGGCGCTGTCGGCGCTGTCGGCGCTGTCGGCGCTGTCGGCGCTGTCGGCGCTGTCGGCGCTGTCGGCGGGGCGCCGTACCGTGGACGCGTGGACAGCACCGAGCGGCCCCGCGGGCCGCGCCTCGAATGGACCGTCGTCGCCAGCGACATCGGACCTCTGCTCCTGGCCGCGACACCTGAGGGTCTGGTCCGGGTCGAGTTCCATGCCGGGCCGGACCGGGTCGACGCCATGATCGGTTCGCTCGTCTCCCGGCTCGGCGCCGACGCCTGGCGGCCCGCACCGGGCGAGGAGGTGCTGCTGGCCGAGCCCGTGCGCCAGCTCGCCGCGTACTTCTCCGGTTCGCTGCGTCGCTTCGAGCTGCCGCTGGACTGGCGCCTCAGCTCCGGCTTCAACCGGCAGGTGCTCCAGGAGCTGGACCGTTCCGTGCCGTACGGAGCGGTCGTCGGCTACGGGGAACTGGCCGCCCGCGTCGGCCAGCCCGGCGCCGCGCAGGCCGTGGGCAACGCCATGGGTTCGAACCCGCTGCCGCTGGTCGTGGCCTGCCACCGGGTCGTGGAGAACGACGGGGGCATCGGGGGCTTCGGCGGCGGGGTCGAGACGAAGCGGCAGCTGCTCGCGCTGGAGGGCGTGCTCCCGCAGCCGCTGTTCTGAGCGTCAGCGCCGCGCCGGTATCCGTACTCCGGACCCCGGATACCCGGTTCCGCCGCGCGGTAAGGGGTGTCACACTTCCGCGGTGACTACTCCTGCCGCCGCACCCGGTCCCACCGCGTCCGCCCGCGCCCCGCACCCGTCCTCGCGAAGGGGGTGGACGGCGTGACCGCCTCGCCCGGCACGGACCGGCCCACAGTCGCGGCCACCGGCCCGGAGCTGGCCCGGCTGCAGCGCCGTACCACCGGCGTGCTCATCGCGAGCCAGGCTCTCGGCGGGCTCGGCGTGCCCATCAGCATCGCCCTGGCCCCCGTACTCGCGACCGAGGTCAGCGGCACCGAGGCCCTGTCCGGCCTCGCCTCCACCGCCGCGGTGATCGGTACGGCCCTGGTCTCCCTGCCGCTCGCCGCCCTGATGACCGCCCGCGGCCGCCGCCCGGGGCTCGTCCTCGCGTACGCGATCGGCGCGACCGGCGCCCTGCTCGTCGTCCTCGCCGCCACCGTCAAGAGCTTCCCGCTGCTGATGCTCGGCATGGCCGCCTTCGGCGCCGCCTCCTCCGCCAACCTGCAGGCCCGGTTCGCCGCCGCCGACCTGGCCGCCCCGGACCGCCGGGCCCGGGCGATCTCCGTCGTCGTGTGGGCGTCCACCATCGGCGCGGTGCTCGGCCCCAACCTGTCCGCCCCGGCCAGCCGCAGCTTCGCCGGGACCTCCATACCCGAGACGGCCGGCCCCTTCGTGTGGGCCGCCGCCGTCTTCCTGCTCACCGGCACGCTGATCGGCGTACTCCTGCGCCCGGACCCGCTGCTGACCGCCCGTGCGCTGGCCACGGCCGGGGAGCAGACCCGCGAGGGCCGCTCCCTGCGGGCCGGGATCGCCGCCGTCAAGGCCTCCCCGCGGGCCCGGCTCGCCCTCGTCACCGTCGCCGTGTCACACACCACCATGGTCTCGATCATGGTGATGACCCCGATGGACCTGGGCCACCACGGCGCCGGGCTGGAGCTCATCGGCCTGGTGATCAGCGGTCACATCGCGGGCATGTTCGCCTTCTCCCCCGTGATGGGGTGGCTCGCGGACCGGATCGGCCGGCTGTCCGTGATCGGCCTGGCGGCCGGGCTGCTCTCGGTCGCCGCCCTGCTCGCCGGCACGGCCGGGCCGCACCACGGCCAGACCGCGGCCGGCCTGTTCCTGCTCGGCCTCGGCTGGTCCGCCGGGATGGTGTCCGGCTCGGCGCTGCTGACGGACTCGGTGCCGCAGCCCGCGCGGGCCGCCGTACAGGGCCTGAGCGACCTGACGATGAACACGGCCGCGGGCGTCGGCGGCGCCGCCGCCGGCCTGGTCATGTCCCAGGCGAGCTACGGCTGGCTGAACGCCATCGGAGCCTGCCTGCTGCTGCCGATGGCGGCGCTCGCGCTGTTCACCGCGCGCCGCCACCCCGCTTCCGCGAAGGGCGTCAGCAGCTGATGTGGTAGGCCTTGCGGAGCGTCTCGTGCACGGTCCAGGTGGTCTTGTCGCCCTCCCGGAGCACGCAGGCGGAGCCGGGGCCCACCTCCAGGGTCTCTCCACCCTCGACCTCGATGGTGGCGCGGCCGCTGACCACGACGAACAGCTCGTCGGCCTCGGTGTCGGTGACCACGCCGGGGGTGATCTGCCAGATCCCGCGCAGCTGCCTGCCGTCCGGCGACTCCCAGAGCACCTTGCCCGTCACGACGGGCTCGCCGGAGACGATCTGCCCGGAGTCGAGGTCTTCGGCCTCCAGTTCGACGTCCGGTACGGAGACGGCGAAGGAGGCGGGGGCTGCGGAGGGTGCGGAGTGATCGCTGGTGCTCATGGCGCGCCAGCCTAATCCGGCCCGGCCGCGCGGCGCGGCGGCCAGAGCGTCCAGGAACCGCCGGCGCTACGGGGCACCCTGTCCAGTCAGGCCGCCGGGGGAACGGTACTCGGACAGGTTGTGACGGGTGGGACGGGAGCGCGTTTGGGGGCGCGGATCCCGTGCCATGGATGGGGACATGTCACTGCACACAGCAACTGCATCCCACTCCGGCGGACCGGTCCTGTCGGAAGAGGTACGCGAGGCGCTCGCCCGGCACCGGCCCGTCGTGGCCCTGGAGTCAACGATCATCGCGCACGGCCTGCCGCGTCCCCGCAATCTGGCGGTGGGGCTCGAACTGGAGGCGCTGGTCCGTTCGGAGGGCGCGGTTCCGGCGACGATCGCGGTCGTGGACGGGGTGGCCCACGCGGGCCTGGACAAGGACCAGCTGGAGCGGATCGCGGGCGGCGAGGGCGTACGCAAGCTCGGCCACCGGGACCTGGCGCCCGCGCTCGCGGCGGGGGCCACGGGGGCGACGACGGTGTCCGCGACCGCCTTCCTGGCGGCCCGGGCGGGACTTCGGGTCTTCGCCACGGGCGGGCTGGGCGGCGTGCACCGCGAGTGGGCGCAGACGCAGGACGAGTCGGCGGACCTGTCGCTGCTGGCGCGGACGCGGATCACGGTCGTGTGCGCGGGCGTGAAGTCGATCCTGGACGTGCCGGCCACCCTGCAGCGGCTGGAGACGCTGGGGGTGGGGGTGCTGGGGTACCGGACCCGGCGGTTCCCCGGCTTCTACCTGGCGGATTCCGGCGAGCCGGTGGACTGGACCGTGGAAGGGCCGGACGAGGTCGCGGCGGTGATGACCGCCCAGGACGCCCTGGGAGGCGTGGAGTCGGCGCTGCTGGTGGCCAATCCGGTGGCGGAGGCGGAGCAGCTGGATCCGGAGCTGCACGACCGGGTGCTGGCCGAGGCGCTCGCCGAGTGCCGCGAGCGCGGGATCACGGGGCAGGCGGTGACGCCGTTCCTGCTGGGGTTCCTGGTACGGGCGACGGCCGGGGCCTCGCTGGAGGCGAACCTGGCGGCGGTACGGGGCAACGTGCGGCTCGGGGCCAGGATCGCGGGGGCCTGGGCGGCCCGGGCATGACCACGTCGGGACCGGCCGTCCCGGGGGCGCTGCTGATCGTCGGGGACGTGGTGACCGATGTCGTGGCGATGCATCCCGAACCGCTGGCTCCGGCCACCGACACGGCCGCCCGGATCCGGACCCTGCCCGGTGGCGCAGGGGCCAACGCCGCCTGCTGGGCGGCCGTCACCGGGGCCGTGGAGGTACGGCTCCTGGCGCGGGTGGGCGCCGAGTCGGCGCGGTGGCACGAGCGGGCCCTGGTGGACGCGGGGGTGCGGCCGCGGCTGGTGATCGACCGGGAGGAGCCGACCGGGACGGTGGTCGCGCTGGTGGGCAAGGACGCGGAGCGGACCTTCCTGACCGACAGCGGGGCCGCGCTTCGGCTGTGTCCCGCCGACTGGACGCCGGCGCTGCTGGACGGGGTGGCCCATCTCCACCTGTCCGGGTACCTGTTCTTCGCCGACAGCAGCCGGGAGCTGGCGCTGGTCGCGCTGCGGGCGGCCCGGGCCCGGGGGGTGCCGGTGAGCGTGGATCCCGCCTCGGCCGGATTCCTGGCCGGGCTGGGCCCGGTGCGGTTCCTCGACGCGGTGGCGGGGGCCGACGTACTGCTGCCCAACGAGGCCGAGGCACGGCTGCTGGCCGGGCTGCCGGAGCCGGACGGGGTGGCCCGGGCGGCGGCGCGGCTGAGCCGCCGGGTTCCGCTGGTGGTGGTGACCCGGGGGGCGGCCGGGGCTCTGGTCGCCGAGCGGGGCCGGATCACCGCCGAGGTCAGGGCGGAACCGGCCGAGGCGGTGGACTCCACGGGGGCGGGGGACGCGTTCACCGGGGGGTTCCTGGCGGCACGGCTGGCGGGGGCGGATCCGGTGGAGGCGGCGCGGGCGGGCTGCCGTACCGCCGCGCTGGCGGTCTCCCGGCTGGGCGGAAGGCCGTAGCCCGGACCGCGGTGGCGGATGCCCCGGCCGTTGCCAGGGCCGCCGTGGCGGATGCCCTGGCGGATGCCGTGGCCCGCGGCCCGTCAGCGGTCGCGGATGTCCGTCCATGCCGGGTGGCGGGGGTCGTCGGCCCTGACCAGCGCGTCGGCCTGCGCCGCCGGGTCGGTCTCGGCCTCGTAGCGGGCGAAGGCCGGGAGGGTCCAGCGTGCGGACTCCTCGGTGCGGCGGGCGAGCGCGCCCGGGGAGAGCCGGACGTGGACACTCAGGTCGAAGGGGAACCAGTGGCCCAGCAGCAGCGGTCCGTGCACGATCACCACGCCGCCGGGCGGGAGTTCGACGTACGGGCTGCGCGTCGCCCGGTCGGTCACCGGGTCCCACAGATCGGGCAGCACCCGCCCCGTCCCGCCGGGGTCGGTCGGGCCGAACACCTCCCGCCAGAGCGCGGCCGTGTCGTACCAGCCGCCGAGGTACGCGTCCACGTCCTGGCGGCCGAACTCGAAGCGGAGGGAGGCCGGCCGCAGGAAGCCCTCGGCCGGTACCACCAGGACCGCCCGTCCGCGCAGCCGCAGCGCCTCGGCGAGGTGTCCGGCGAGCACGCCGGTCCCGGCGGCCGGCGCTCCGTCGATGCCCACCCGCTGCCGGCCGTCCTGGCCGGTGTCGCGGTCGTCGAGGTGACCGGCGAGCCGCTCGGCCATCCGCTGCCATGTGATCGCTTCCAGCTGCACCGGCCCATTGTCACGCGGCGTGCTCCCGGCAGACGGCCGGGGGGATCCCGGCCGGCGCCGGGGCGGGTATGGAGAACGGGGTCAGGGCGGTCCCCGCGGGAAGCGCCGGGGTCACGTGGATCACGACCGGTTCACTGCCGAGGTTGTGGCCCAGGTGGATGTGCCCTATGCCCGCGGGCTCCACGAAGGCGGTCCCGGCACGGTGCACCACGACCGAGCGGTCGTGCAGGACGCGGGTCAGCGTCCCCGTGAGCACGACGGCGTTCAGCCGCACCCGGTGGTAGTGCCAGCCGGTGCAGCCGCCCGGAGGGATGACGACCTCCCGCGCCTCGGGGCCCCCTGCCGTGCGCGCCCTCGCCGGCCGGATCGTCATCGTCTTCTGCCCAACCATGTACACGTGTCCTCCTCGGTGGACCGGCCGTCGTCGACCCGGGCCCACGGTAAAAGGACCGCAGGTCATCGAGGAAGAGATGATCGAACATCAACCACCTTTCCGCACCAGGTGATAGGAGGTCCCGGCGGCGGTATCACACCCGTATGAGCCTGGTCGTCTTCGAGTCCGCGAAGCAGATCCACTGCGCCGAGTGCCGGCAGGGCCCGCTCCGGCACCTCGTGCGCGAGGCGGGCGTGCCGCGCTGCCTGGACTGCGCCGATCTCGGGCACCTGATCTACCTCCCGCGCGGGGACGCGGCGCTCACCCGCCGCTCCCGCGAGGCGAGTTCGCTCTCCGCCGTCGTCGTCCGCTTCAACAGGCGCCGTCGCCGCTACGAACGCCAGGGGCTCCTCGTCGAGGACGCCGCCCTGGCGGACGCGGAGCGTGCCTGCCTCGCGGACGCCGAGGCGCGGGCCCGGCGCCGGGAGCGCGAACGGCTGCGGCGCGCCGCGCAGGACATCCTGTTCACGGCGGCCTTCGCGGCCGAGATAGTGCGGTTGTTCCCCGGCTGCCCGGCCGACCGGGCCGTGGCGATCGCCACCCACGCCTCGGTGCGCGGAAGCGGCCGGGTGGGCCGCAGCGCGGCCGGCCGGGCCCTCGACGAACTGGCGGTCTCGTACGCGGTACGGGCGGCCGTGCGGCACACCGACACCGAGTACGACGCCCTGCTGATGGCCGGGGTCCCGCGCTTCGCGGCCCGGGCCCGGCTGGCCGCCCGGATCGACGCCATCCTGGACGGGTGGCGTACGAGCCCTAGTTGAGGCGGAAGCGGCGGTAGAGCAGCACCCCGCCGAGCAGCAGCGCTCCCCCGCCCGGCAGCAGGTAGCCGACGCCGTCGGCCCCGGTGTGGGCGAGCGCCTCGGTGTGCCGGGGCGGTGCGGGCGGGGCGGGCTGGGCAGGCGGTGCGGGCGGGGTCACGGGGTGCGAGGTGACGGGGGGCCGGACGGGCTCGGCTTCGCCGGGCGTCCCGCCGTTGACCGAGGTGTTGCCGTGAGAGCCGTTGCCGACGCCGACGACGCTCACCGCGTTGCCGCTGATGTTCAGCGGCAGGTCGACGGGGAGCTGGAGCCCGTTGCCGGACAGCACCCCCGGTGAATCCTTTCCGCGTCCTTCGGCACCGGCCCCTCCGCTGTTTCCGGCTCCGTGTTTCGACGGATGCGAGGGCCTCGGTTCGAGATGCCCTCCGCCGCCCCCCGGCGCCTCGTTGGCACAGCGGTTCCCGGCGGCCGGGTTGAGTACGCCGATCACGCTCACGGTGTTCCCGCACACGTTCACCGGGACGTGCACCGGCAGTTGCACCAGGTTCCCGGACAGCAGCCCCGGCGAGCGTTCGGCCTGACCAGCCGCGTCCGCATCGGCGTAGGCGAATCCGCTCACGCCCGCGACCGCCAGCCCGCCTCCCGCAACCACCGCCGCGATCAAGCCATTCCGACGACTGTGACGCATCAGTCTTCCCGCCTTCCGGAGGAGTTCGCGGGCGCTGCACCCGCACCGGAAACAACGCCCTGAACCCGTTCGGGTTATAGAACCGGTAGGCATTTCACTCCATCGTGTACTGGGTAGTGCCTACTTCATGACTGGACGACCGCTGCTCCTCCTCGACGTCGACGGCCCGCTCAACCCCTTCCGCTCACCCCTCGCCGGACTGCGCGGCTACCGGAGCCACCGGATGCGGCCGGACGTCTGGCTCGGCTACCGCGACCCGGAGTCCCGCAGTGCCCGGCGCGGCGCGCTGGTCCGCCTCCATCCCTCCCACGGCGCCCGGCTGCTGGCCCTGCCCTTCGAACTCACCTGGGCCACCGCCTGGACGCACCAGGCCAACACGATGATCGCCCCGCACATCGGACTTCCCGGTGATCTTCCTGTCATCGAATGGCCGGAACTCTTCGCCCGCGACCCGGAAGGCCTCTCGTGGAAGACCCGCGCCCTCGTCGACTGGGCGGCCGGCCGCCCCTTCGCCTGGGTCGACGACATGATCAACGCCCGTGACCGCGCCTGGGTCCGCGCCCACCACCCGGCCCCGGCCCTCCTCCTGCGCATCCACCCCCGCCGCGGCCTCCGGGACCGCGATTTCGCCGCGTTGACCCGCTGGGCGGCCCAACTGCCCGGATAGGGAGGGCGCGGCCCGCTCAGTGCAGCAGGGCGGTGACCGGGTCCGGGGAGGGGCGGCCCGTGGGCCACCAGTCGTCGTCGTCCGGGCGGGACTCGTAGGCGTACCAGAGGGCGTCACGGCCGAGGCGAAGCTGGCGGGTGTGGGCCGTGAGGCGGTTGCGGTCGGGGCGGAAGGAGCCCTGGGCGGCGGCGAGGAGCGCCGGGCGGGCCCGGTCGAAGGGCCCGGCCGGCGGGTCCCAGGGCTCTTCGAGGGCGGCGAGCGCGGGGAGGCCGCCCTGCCGCCAGGCCGCCGCGGCGCGGGCGAGGTCGGTGGTGGTACGGCCGGTCGCGCGGGCCAGGTCGCGGAAAAGACCGCGGGCGGCGCCGGTGAGCCCGGCCGTGGGGTACGCGGAGGCCAGCCGGACGGCGTCCTGCCACAGGCTGAGCCCGGCGATCGGGTCCTCGGCCGTGGTGAGGACGGCCAGCGCGCGGGCGGCTGCGTCGGAGGCGAGCTGGTCCAGGGCGAGCGGGTCCGGCGCGGCCGGGTCGGCCGGGCAGGCCGGCGGGAGCCCCGCGGCGGCGGGCGCGGGAAGCGGCGCGGGCAGCAGCGGCAGGCTGGTGCGGGCGAGCGCCGCCCGGGCCGGGACGCCGGGGAAATCCGGTGTGGCGTCGGGCTGTTCGCGTGCGGCGTGGGCGGCATTGCGGCGGGTCAGCTCGTCGAGGAGCTCCCGCTCGCCGCGGCCGCGCAGGAGCAGCAGCACGAAGGGGTCCTCGTCGAGGAGCCGGGCCGCCCGGTAGCAGAGGGCCGCCGCGTGCTTGCACGGCGGACGCGCGACGTCCGGGCACGAGCAGCGCGCCACGAGCTCGCCCGCGCCGGGCAGGATCGCCTCGGCGAGCGACTGCGGAACCTCCTGCTCCAGCAGGGCGGCGAGCGCCGCGGGGTCGGCCGCGACCGTCTCCAGCAGCTCCTCCCACTCTCCGTCCGCGAAGGCGGGCAGCGTCAGCTCCGTGCGGTACGGGCGGGGCCGGCTGCCCCGTACGTACGCCACGATCCGGCCGGGGGTGACGGTGACGGCGTCGACGTGCCCTTCGGCGGCATACGTACGGCCCCGGGCCAGCCGGGCCGGGTCACGGGACACCGCTTCGAGGGCCGACACCCAGGCCCGGCCCCACCAGCTCACCGCCTCCATCCCGGCGGGCACGGTCTCGAAGGTGCGGCGGCGGTCGTCCCGCGCGGTGATCACGCCGGCCTTCGCAGGGAGACGAGGTCGGCCAGTTCACGGTCGGTCAGCTCGGTCAGCGCCGACTCGCCGGAGCCCAGGACGGCATCGGCCAGTGCCCGCTTCGCCTCCAGCATCTCGGCGATCCGGTCCTCCACGGTCCCCTCGGCGATGATCCGGTGCACCTGCACGGGCTGGGTCTGGCCGATCCGGTAGGCCCGGTCGGTGGCCTGCTCCTCGACGGCCGGGTTCCACCAGCGGTCGAAGTGGATGACGTGGCCGGCCCGGGTCAGATTCAGCCCGGTGCCCGCCGCCTTCAAGGAGAGCAGGAAGACCGGGACTTCGCCCGCTTGGAAGCGGTCGACGAGCTCCTCCCGGCGCGGGACCGGAGTTCCGCCGTGCAGCAGCTGGTGGGAGATCCCCCGGGCCGCCAGATGCCGCTCGATGAGCCTGGCCATCGTCACGTACTGCGTGAAGACCAGCACCGAACCGCCCTCGGCGAGGATCGTGTCCAGAAGCTCGTCCAGCAGGGCGAGCTTGCCGGAGCGGTGCGGGATCCGCGGCTCGGCCTCCTTCAGGTACTGCGCGGGGTGGTTGCAGATCTGCTTGAGCGAGGCCAGCAACTTCATGATCATGCCGCGGCGCTCGATGCCCTCGCTCGACTCGATCACCGCCATCGCCTCGTCCACCGCGGCCTGGTAGAGCGAGGCCTGCTCCCGGGTCAGGGAGACGGGGTGGTCGGTCTCCGTCTTGGGAGGCAGCTCGGGTGCGATACCGGGATCCGACTTCTTGCGCCGCAGCAGGAACGGCCGTACGAGCGCGGACAGCCGGGCCACCGCCGCCTCGTTGCCGCCGTCCTCCTCCTGCTGGTGCTCCACCGGGCGGGCATGGCGGGCCCGGAAGGCGGTGAGCGGGCCCAGCAGGCCGGGCGTCGTCCAGTCGAGCAGCGCCCACAGCTCGGAGAGGTTGTTCTCGACCGGGGTGCCGGTCAGCGCCACCCGGGCCGGCGCCGGGACCGTGCGCAGCGCCTTGGCGGTCGCCGAGTGCGGGTTCTTGACGTGCTGCGCCTCATCGGCGACGACCATGCCCCAGCTCTGCTCGGCCAGGAGCGGGGCGCTGGCGCGCATCGTCCCGTACGTGGTGAGCACGAACCCGCCGGCGGCGGATTCGAGGTCGTCGACGCTGCGGGTGCCGCCGTGGAAGCGGCGCACGGGCGTGCCGGGGGCGAACTTTTCGATCTCGCGCTGCCAGTTGCCCAGCAGGGACGCGGGACACACCACGAGCGTCGGCTCGGGGCGGTCGCGGTGCAGGTGGAGCGCGATCAGGGTGACGGTCTTGCCGAGCCCCATGTCGTCGGCGAGGCAGCCGCCGAGGCCGAGGGAGGTCATCAGGTCCAGCCAGGCCAGACCGCGCGCCTGGTAGTCCCGCAGGGTGGCCTTGAGCGCGGCCGGCTGCGGCAGCGGGGCCAGCTCCCCCGTCAGCCGCTCCCGCAGGGCGGCCAGCGCCCCGACCGGAACCGCCTCGACGGGCTCCCCGTCGATCTCGGCCGTCCCGGACAGTACGGTCGCCAGCGCGTCCACCGGGTCCAGCAGGCCCAGTTCCCGCTTGCGCGCCTTGCGCACCAGCTCGGGATCGACCCGCACCCACCGGTCCCGCAGCCGCACCACCGGCCGGTGGGCCTGCGCGAGGGCGTCCATCTCGCCCGGGGTGAGCCGGTCGCCGCCCAGCGCCAGCTCCCAGGAGAAGGCGAAGAGGTGCGCGGCGTCGAAGAAGGCCGTGCCGTCGGTGGCGGACCCGGGCGCGGTGGACCGTACGACGGCGGTCGCCGACAGCGTACGGGCCAGCTCGCGCGGCCAGTGGACCAGGACGCCCGCGGCCGCCAGCCGGGTCGCGGCCATGCCCAGCAGGTCTTCGAGCTCCGGGTCCGACAGGGCGAGGGCGTCGGGGACCGGCTGGTCGAGCAGGCGCAGCAGGGGCGGCCAGACCCGCGCGGCCCGGCGCAGCGCGAGCACGGCGTCGATCCGGGCGCGCGGTCCGAAGCCCGCGGCGGCCGCGCCCGCCCACAGCTGTGCGGCGTCGGTGACGAGGGTCGGGTCGGCGAGGCTGTGCACCTGGACCACGGCGGCCCCGGCGCGACGGACGTCCTCGCCCTCCGCCTCGTCGAAGAGGCGGAAGGACGACAGGTCGAGCCGCAGCGAGATCCCCACGCCGGTGTCGGCTCCGGCCGCGACCTGCGCGGCCCAGTCCTGTATGCCCGGCACCCGCTGCGGCTCCCGGGCGGCGAACGGCCGTCCGGCCGCGACCGGCGCGGCCGGGGTGCGGGGCAGGCTGTCGGCGACCGCGTCGAGGAAGGAGCGGACCAGCGCCTCCGGTTCGGGCAGCTGGAGCGGGCGGCGGCCGGCCAGCGGGGTCGCATACCCCTCGTGGGGCAGTGCGGCGGCGATCGCGCGGAGGTGGTCGACATCGGCGGCGTCGAGCGGCCCGGCCCGCCAGGCGTCGATGCCCTCGGGGGTGAGCCCGGGCAGCAGGCGGCCCCGGGCGACCAGTGTGAGCGCCTGGGTGGCGGCGGTGCCCCAGGCCCGGGTGGCGGGGTGCGCGGCCGGGCTGCGGGGTGCCCGGACGAGCAGGGGCAGGGCGGCGGTGACGGAGAAGGCCACGGCGAGCACGGTCCGGCTGCGGACCCCGTCGCCGTGCGGGCGGACGACGGTGAGCGGCATCGGCGCACCCGCCTCGGGCAGGGCGTCCCCGTCGGGCGCCCAGAACACGACGCGGCCCTGCCGGGGAACGGCTGCGGGCAGGAAGACGGCCGCGTGGCGCAGCAGCGCGGATGTCTGCGGCTGCGACTGCGACTGCGACTGCGACTGCGCTGCCACGGTGTCCCCCCTCCCCGGTCGATGTCCAGACGGACCCCTCTGCCGACGAGTCTAGGCGCGACCGCTGACAACGCCTCTGACCTGTGAATCAGCGTCCCCAGCGGCCCTGTTCCGCGGCGTATCCGTACACCGGCCGGCCGGTGGCCGCGCTGGTGCGCAGCGGCCGTCCGCCGTCGTCGATCCGCAGGGTGCCGGAGCCGGCCGGCCCAGTCCAGCGCAGGTCGAGGTACCAGTCGCAGTCGCAGCCCGTGGTGGCCGCTTCCACACGCAGGACGACCGGCTCGGACGCTGAGACGCGCAGCGGGAAGGCGGGGGCCGGGACGGTGCCCCCGGCGTCGTTCCCGGCGACGGGCCGGGCCAGGGGGCGCGGCGCGTCCAGGTTGACGGCGAAGGCCGCCGGGGTGAGGGACCCGCCGCAGCCCGGGGACATCCGGTAGACGTTCCAGGCCGGCGGGGTGCGCCGCGCGGCCACCCGCACCTCCAAGTCCTCCAGGACCACGCTGCCCGCGCCCGTGCCGTGCAGGGTGACCTCCACGATCTGGGCCGCGGCGTGGACGGCACGCTGCGCCGAGGCCCAGGCGGGCGCGTCCGCCTCGACGGGCGGCGGCGGCACCGAGCCGGGGCCCCGTTCGGCGAGGTAGGCGTGATCGCAGCCGTAGGCCCACACGTGCGACCGTACGGCTGCCTTGAGCGGTACCGGCGCCGCCGACGGCGACGACCGGGACGGCGGGGCCGGAGCCGGAGCCCGGTCGGACGCCGGACCGCCCTGCGCCGGCAAAGGCGAGGGTGACGACGACGGCGACGACGCCCCCGGCGCCGGGGTCCCGGCCGCTTCCGACGGCGCCGAGGAGGCGGTCGCGGTGGCCGCCCCCGCGGACCCCGTCGCCCCCGCCACGCCGGGCGGCGTCCCGCGCTCGGGCAGGGACGCCGCCAGTACCGCCACGGCCACCGCGCCCGCGGTCACCCCGACGGCGAGGACGGCGGCCGCCCGCCGCCGGTACCAACGGGGCCGGACGGACACCGGCGCCCCCTCCGGCTCCGCGGCGGGTACGACAGCGGGTACGACAGCGTGTTCCGCCACGGCGCCCGGGTCTGGTTCCGGAGCTGGTTCCGGAGCTGGTTCCGGGGCGGGCGCCGGGTCGGCCCGCCCCGCCGCGCGCCTGCGCGCGTCCGCCAGCAGCCACGCCCGGTGCAGTTCCACGGCCTCCCCGGGCGAGGCCCCGCAGGCCCGGGCGAAGCGGTCCACCACCGCGAACTCCGCCGGCACGGCCTCCCCGTTGCAGTAGCGGTGCAGCGTCGAGGTGCTCGTGTGCAGCCTGCGCGCCAGCGTCCCGTAACTCAGCCCGGCGCGCTCCTTCAGCTCCCGCATGAGCCGCGCGAACCGCTCCGCCTCGCCCACGGTGTTCCCCCCGTCCCACGACTGCGTTCCATGCAGGGGGTGTTCCCCCAGGTGACAGCACGTACGGCCATTCCAGTGTCCCGAATCCGCAGCGATCCGTCGCCCGACACCCGGGCCCGGGGCAAGGCTGTTCACGTACGCCGTCACACCGATCAGCACGACGCTCACGACGCTCACGACCACGGGGAGTACCCATCATGTTCCGACGCTCCGGCACCCTCGCCGCCCTCACCACCGCCCTCGTCTCGGCGGCCGCGGCCCTCGTCCTCACCGCCCCGGGCTCTGCCACGGCGGCCACCGCGCCCGGGTTCATCGGCGGCGCCGACCTGCCGCCGCACCCCACCTCGCCCTGGTACGCGGGCGAGGTCACCAAGGGGCTGCCCGAGTTCGCGCCGTTCTGCCTGGACGGCGCGCTCCCGGCGGCGGGCGGCTGGCACCGCGGCTTCGGCACGGAGTACGACACCGGCGCTGTGCAGATCTCCGTACGCGCCGCCTCGCCCTCCGCGGCCGCCAAGCTCGCCGGAACCCTGGAGCGCAAGGTCGCGGCCTGCGCCGCCGACTGGCTGGGCACGACCCCGGGCGGCACGGCCTCCTGGCAGGACTACGGGAAGCTCGCCGTCGAGGAGGGCGCGCACGTCTACGGGGTGCACACCTCGGTCCCCGACTCCGAGCCCGGCGTGCACCTCTACGGAATCGGACGCGACGGCTCCACCGTCACGGTCGTGAAGTGGAGCCAGATGGGCGACCTGTCCGACGCCCCGGTCGCCGGCTTCAGGAAGACGACCACGACGGCCGTGAACAAGCTCAACCCGTAAACGGCAGGAGGTGGGACCATGGACAGGAGGCGATGGCCATGCGTTCCGGGAACGAGCCGGTGACCGCCCGCAGTCCGCTGCGGCTGCGGTTCTGGCTGAGTCTGTGGGGGCTGCTCTGGGCCGCCGCCGGGACGGCCCTGTTCTCGCTGGTCGGCCGTCCCGGCTGGGCGGCGGCCTGCGGTGTGGTCGTGCTGCTGGCGGCCGTGGACCTGGCCGTGGTCATCCACCACATCCACCAGGGCCCGCACTATCAGCCCGGCCCCGACGTCCCGCCGTACGAACCGCCCGGGAGCCGGTGAGGCTCAGTCCTCGAAGCGGGCCGCCGCCAGGTACTCCGGCTGCGGGTCCAGGGCGGCGGCGAGGCGGAAGTGCTTGCGCGCCTGGTCGTGCCGCCCGGAGCGCTGGTGCGTACGGGCCAGTGCGAAGTGGGCGAAGGCGTTGTCCGGCTCCCGCTCCAGTACCAGCTCGAACTCCAGCTCCGCCGGGCGTAGTTGGGCGGCGGCGAAGAAGGCCCGGGCGCGCAGCAGCCGGGCTGCGGTGTTCTCGGGGTGGGCGGCTATGACGGAGTCGAGCAGCTTGACCGCGCCGCGCGGGTCGCGTGCGGCGAGCAGTTGCTCGGCGGCCCGGTAGTCGATGACGTGCGTCTCCGGGCTCGTCGGCGGCTTCGGGGACGGCGAGGAGTGCGGCGTGGTGTCGGACACGTGTGAGTTCCTTCCCTCTGCGGGCGCCTTCAACGCCCGCCCCCGGACCCGCTATTCCGCTGCCCGCTCCCGCGTCGCCCGCTCCGTGAGCTCCGCCCACACCTTGCGCACCTGCGGTTCCAGCGCCTCCAGCGGCCCGTCGTTGTCGATCACGAGCGTCGCCACGGCGAGCCGCTGCTCCCGCGTGGCCTGCGCGGCCATCCGGGCCCGCGCCTCCTCCTCGGCCATCCCGCGCAGCACGGTGAGCCGCGCCAGCTGCGTCCGCGGCGCCGCGTCCACCACGACCACCAGGTCGTACAGCGGCGCCAGGCCGTTCTCCGTGAGCAGCGGTACGTCGTGCACCACGATCGCGTCGGCCCCCGCGGCGGCCTCCAGCTCGGCCGACCTGGCCCCGACCAGCGGGTGCACGATCGCGTTGAGGGTCTGGAGCTTCGCCGGGTCGGCGAACACGATCGACCCGAGCTTCGGCCGGTCCAGCGCCCCCTCCTCGGTCAGCACCGATTCCCCGAAGGCCGCCACGACGGCCGCGAGCCCCGGCGTACCGGGCTCGACGACCTCCCGCGCGATCCGGTCGGCGTCCACGACGACCGCTCCGTACCCCGCCAGCAGCCGCGAGACCTCGCTCTTGCCGGCACCGATTCCGCCCGTCAGGCCCACTTTCAGCATGCTCGCAGCCTAGACCCCGCCCCTGCCCGGGCCACAGGCCCCCGGCCCGGCCGCCCCCGGTCCGGCGGTCCGGCCCTCAGCTTTCGCCCTCGCGTTCCGCCAGGAACCGCTCGAACTCGCGCCCGATCTCGTCCGCCGAGGGGATCTCCGCGGGCTCGGCCATCATGTTGCCCCGGGTCTCGGCACCGGCCGCCGCGTCGTACTGGTGCTCCAGCCCCTGTACGAGGCTGACCAGTTCCTCGTCGCCCTCCCGGATCTGCCGGTCGATCTCCGTCTGGGTGCGGTGGGCCTCCGTACGCAGGGCGTGCGCCACGGCCGGCAGGACCAGCCCGGTCGCCGCCGTGATCGCCTCCAGCACCGTCAGCGCGGCGTCCGGGTACGGGGAGCGCGCGACGTAGTGCGGTACGTGCGCGGCGACACCCAGCACGTCGTGCCCGGCCTGGGCCAGGCGGAACTCGACCAGCGACTCCGCGCTGCCCGGAACCTGCGCCTCGTCGAAGGGGCTGCGGTGGCCCGGCATGAGGTCGGTCCGGTTGCCGTGCGGGGTGATGCCGACGGGCCGCGTGTGCGGCACGCCCATGGGAATGCCGTGGAAGTTGACCGAGAGCCGGACGCCGAGGCGCTCGACGATCTGCCGGACGGCGACGCTGAAGCGCTCCCACTCCACATCCGGCTCCGGGCCGGACAGCAGCAGGAAGGGGGCTCCGGTGGCGTCCTGGACGAGCCGGACCTCCAGCCTGGGCTCCTCGAACTCGGTCCAGTGGTCGCGCTGGAAGGTCAGCAGCGGGCGGCGGGCCCGGTAGTCCACCAGCCGGTCCGCGTCGAAACGCGCGACGACCTGGTGGGGCAGGGTGTCCAGGAGGCGCTCGACGATCTGCTCGCCGGCCTCACCCGCGTCGATGTACCCCTCGAAGTGGTACAGCATGACCAGCCCGGCAGAGTCTTGGGCGAGCGCCAGGTCGGCCACCGCCAGGCCCTTGGCGTCCCATTCGTACAGACCCTGTGGATCAAGCACCGTCACCACTCCTCCCTCGTCGCGTTCTCTGCCAAGAACGTCCAAGGAGGCGCCACCATTCCCCAGTTGGCCAAACGGATCGCGGGGAAAGCGGAAAGGCCCGCCCCCCGAAGGGGACGGGCCTCACCGTTCACATCAACCAGCTGGGCTCACACCGGGGTGTGATGCGCGCTGCGATCAGCTCTGGCCGCCGGCCAGCTTCTCGCGGAGCGCGGCCAGGGCCTCGTCCGACGCCAGGGCGCCGGAGGTCTCGTCCGACTCCGAGGAGTACGAACCACCCGAGATGCCCGCACCGGCGTTGCCACCGGCGGCCGGGGCGGCAGCGCCCTCGGCGGCAGCGGCCTCGTCGGCCTCGCGGCTCTTGATGACCTGAGCCTGGTGCTGCTCGAAGCGCTGCTGCGCCTCGGCGTACTGGGTCTCCCAGGCCTCGCGCTGCTTGTCGAAGCCCTCGAGCCAGTCGTTGGTCTCGGGGTCGAAGCCCTCGGGGTAGATGTAGTTGCCCTGGTCGTCGTAAGACGCGGCCATGCCGTACAGGGTCGGGTCGAACTCGACCGACGCCGGGTCGGCACCGAAGGACTCGTTGGCCTGCTTCAGCGACAGCGAGATCCGGCGACGCTCGAGGTCGATGTCGATGACCTTGACGAAGATCTCGTCGTTGACCTGGACGACCTGCTCCGGGATCTCCACGTGGCGCTCGGCCAGCTCGGAGATGTGGACCAGGCCCTCGATGCCCTCGTCCACGCGGACGAACGCACCGAACGGAACCAGCTTGGTGACCTTACCCGGGACGACCTGACCGATCTGGTGGGTCCGGGCGAACTGCTGCCACGGGTCTTCCTGCGTCGCCTTCAGCGACAGGGAGACACGCTCGCGGTCCATGTCGACGTCGAGGACCTCGACGGTGACTTCCTGGCCGACCTCGACAACCTCGGACGGGTGGTCGATGTGCTTCCAGGACAGCTCGGAGACGTGGACGAGACCGTCGACGCCACCCAGGTCCACGAAGGCACCGAAGTTGACGATCGAGGAAACGACGCCGGAGCGGACCTGACCCTTCTGCAGGGTGGTGAGGAACGTCTGGCGAACCTCGGACTGGGTCTGCTCGAGCCAGGCACGGCGGGACAGGACCACGTTGTTGCGGTTCTTGTCCAGCTCGATGATCTTCGCCTCGAGCTCCTTGCCCACGTAGGGCTGGAGGTCGCGGACGCGACGCATCTCCACGAGGGAGGCCGGCAGGAAGCCGCGGAGGCCGATGTCGAGGATGAGACCACCCTTGACGACCTCGATGACGGTACCGGTGACGATGCCGTCTTCTTCCTTGATCTTCTCGATCGTGCCCCAGGCACGCTCGTACTGAGCGCGCTTCTTGGACAGGATCAGACGGCCTTCCTTGTCCTCCTTCTGGAGAACCAGGGCCTCGATCTCGTCGCCGACCTTGACGACCTCGTTCGGGTCGACGTCGTGCTTGATCGAGAGCTCACGGCTCGGGATCACGCCTTCGGTCTTGTAACCGATGTCGAGCAGGACCTCGTCCCGGTCGACCTTCACGATGACGCCGTCGACGATGTCGCCGTCGTTGAAGTACTTGATCGTCTCGTCGATCGCGGCGAGGAAGGCTTCCTCGTTACCGATGTCGTTGACCGCTACCTGCGGAGTGGTAGAGGTGGTCTCGGTGCTGCTCGTCATGTGGGAAAGGGCTCCGGTTACGGACAGAAAGTCGTAGGTACTGCTACGCCGGGAGCCCTTATCGGCATCTGCCGAAGAAGCCGGACAGCCAAGGAAGCCCCGGATCCGCCTGAGCGGGAGGGCCTCGAAAACCGAGGGGACATCAACAGATGCAAGCGCAGCCTGCTAGGTCTGAGGAGCACAGGCTCGCAGCGCAACTTGTAGCATACGGGGGCAGCCGGACACGGTCAATGCGCGAAGGCGGACACCCCCGGCGGATCGCCGTATAACCGGCACAATTCGTGGTCGGGGAGGCCGTGATGGCACGTCCCTGCCACGTTCCGCAGACATCCGCGGACATCCGAAGACATTCGCAGACTACGACGACGGGCCCCATGAACCAAGAGGACTACGCCCCCGAAGACGCGTACGAGGCCGATCCGGGCCCCGGGGACGACGCCGAGGCCACACGGCGTGACGCCGGGGAAGCGGAGAGCAGCCGGGCGAGCCGCGGCTGGTGGGACCGCAACGCCGACGAGTACCAGAGCGAGCACGGCGCCTTCCTCGGCGACGACCGCTTCGTATGGGGGCCGGAAGGCCTGGACGAGGCGGAGGCGGCCCTCCTCGGCCCCGCCGCCTCCCTCAAGGACAAGGACGTCCTGGAGATCGGCGCCGGCGCCGCCCAGTGCTCGCGCTGGCTGGCGGCCCAGGGCGCCCGCCCCGTCGCCCTCGACCTCTCCCACCGCCAGCTCCAGCACGCCCTGCGCATCGGCGATGACGTCCCGCTCGTCGAGGCCGACGCCGGCCGGCTCCCCTTCCGCGACGGCTCCTTCGACCTCGCCTGCTCCGCCTACGGGGCCGTCCCCTTCGTCGCCGACCCGGTGAACGTGATGCGCGAGGTCCGCCGCGTCCTGCGCCCCGGCGGCCGCTGGGTCTTCTCGGTGACCCACCCCATCCGCTGGGCCTTCCCCGACGAGCCCGGTCCCGAGGGGCTCTCCGTCGCCGCCTCCTACTTCGACCGGACCCCGTACGTGGAACAGGACGAGCAGGGCCGCGCCGTGTACGTGGAGCACCACCGCACGATCGGCGACCGGGTCCGCGACGTGGTGGCGGGCGGATTCCGCCTCGTCGACCTGGTCGAGCCCGAGTGGCCCGAGTGGAACAGCCAGGAGTGGGGCGGCTGGTCCCCGCTGCGCGGCAACCTGATCCCGGGCACGGCGATCTTCGTCTGCGAAAGGGACTGACCCCCTTGAGCACCCGGGTCCGCCAGGCCGCCCTCGACGCCCTGCCCGTACGGGAGGCCGTGCCCGCGCTCGTCTCGGCGCTGGACGGCCACGGCACCGCCGTGCTGTGCGCACCGCCCGGCACGGGCAAGACCACGCTGGTGCCGCTGGTGCTGGCGGGGCTGGTGGGCGGCGGCCCGCGGCGCCGGGTCGTGGTCGCCGAGCCGCGGCGGATCGCCGCCCGGGCCGCGGCGCGACGGATGGCCTGGCTGCTGGGCGAGCAGGTGGGCGGCTCGGTGGGCTTCACCGTGCGCGGGGAGCGCGTCGTGGGCCCTTCGGCCGCGGTGGAGGTGGTCACCACCGGAGTACTGCTGCAGCGGCTCCAGCGGGACCAGGAGCTGTCCGGCGTGGACCTGGTGGTCCTGGACGAGTGCCACGAGCGGCACCTGGACGCCGACACGGTCGCCGCCTTCCTCCTGGACGTACGGGAAACCCTCCGCCCGGAGCTGCGCCTGGTCGCGGCTTCGGCGACGACCGACGCGGCCGGGTGGTCCCACGTCCTTGGTCATGGCCGCCTCGGCGGTGCGCCGGTGGTGGAGGCGGCCGGGGTCTCGTACCCGGTCGAGACGGTCTGGGCCCCTCCGGCCCGGCCGGTACGGCCCCCGCACGGGATGCGGGTGGATCCGGCCCAGCTGACGCACGTGGCCTCGGTGGTGCGGCGGGCCCTCGCTGAGCGCGAGGGCGACGTGCTGTGCTTCCTTCCCGGAGTCGGTGAGATCGCCCGGGTGGCCGGGCAGCTGGGTGCGGTGGACGCCGAGGTGCTCCAGGTCCACGGGCGGGCACCGGCGGCCGTGCAGGACGCGGCGCTGACGGCATCGGCACGCCGCCGGGTGATCCTCGCGACGGCGGTGGCCGAGTCCAGCCTGACCGTGCCGGGCGTGCGCGTGGTGGTGGACTCCGGGCTGGCCCGCGAGCCCCGGACGGACCACGCGCGGGGCCTGGGCGCGCTGGCGACGGTACGGGCCTCCCGCGCGGCCGGGCGCCAGCGGGCGGGCCGGGCCGGGCGCGAGGCGCCGGGCGCGGTGTACCGCTGCTGGACGGAGGCGGAGGACGTCCGCCTGCCCGCGTTCCCCGCGCCGGAGATCCGCATCGCCGACCTGGCGCAGTTCGCCCTGCAGGCCGCGTGCTGGGGCGACCCGGACGCGGCGGGGCTCGCGCTGCTGGACCCGCCGCCGTCCGGGGCGATGGCCGCGGCGCGTGAGGTGCTGGTCGCGGTCGGCGCCGTGGACGGGACGGGCCGGCCGACCCCGCGGGGGCTGCGGATGGCCCGGCTGGGCCTGCACCCCCGGCTGGCCCGGGCGCTGCTGGACGGCTCCGCGGCCGTCGGGGCCCGCCGCGCGGCGGAGGTGGTGGCGCTGCTGAGCGAGGAGCCGCCGCGGGAGTACGGGGACGACCTGGCCGGTGCCTGGCGGCAGGTCCGGCGGGGGTCGGACCCCTATGCGTCGCGCTGGCGCGCCGAGGTCCGCCGGCTGGAGCGGGCCGCCCAGGACCCCGCGGGGCAACCCGCCACCCCGCCCCGCCCCGGCGGCGGCGCCGCACCCGATGACCTCGCCGCCGGGCTCGTCGCCGCGCTCGCGTTCCCCGAGCGGGTGGCCAGGGCTAAGGGGGAGGCGGCCTTCCTCATGGCTTCGGGCACGGCGGCCGAGCTCGGCGACGGGTCACCGCTGCGCCGCGCCCCCTGGCTGGCGGTCGCCGTCGCCGACCGGCCCCCGCACTCGGCGTCCGCGCGGATCCGGCTGGCCGCCGTCATCGACGAGGACACCGCCGCGGCCGCCGCCGGGCACCTGCGCACGGCTGCCGAGGAGGTGCGCTGGGAGGACGGGGACGTCGTCGCCCGCTCGGCGCAGCGGCTGGGCGCGATCGAACTCGCGATACGCCCGCTGCGCAGCCCCGACCCGGTCCTCGTCCGGGCCGCCCTGCTCGACGGGCTGCGCGCCGAAGGCCTCGGCCTGCTGCGCTGGTCCGCGGACGCGGAAGGGCTCCGGGCCCGGCTGGGCTTCCTGCACCGGACGCTCGGCGGCGCGTGGCCCGACGTGGCGGACGACGGCGCGCTGCTGGACCGGGCGGACGACTGGCTGGAGCCGGAGCTGTCCCGCGCCCGGCGCCGCGCGGACCTCGGGCGGATCGACGCCGGGCAGGCCCTGAACCGGCTCCTGCCGTGGGCCACGGGCGAGGCCTCCCGGCTGGACGAGCTGGCTCCGGAACGGCTGGAGGTCCCCAGCGGGTCCCGGATCCGGGTGGACTACTCCGCCGAGCAGCCGGTGCTGGCCGTGAAGCTCCAGGAGCTGTTCGGGCTGGCCGAGACCCCCCGGGTCGCGGGCGTGCCGGTCCTGGTGCACCTGCTGTCGCCCGCCGGACGGCCCGCCGCCGTCACCGCCGACCTCGCCTCGTTCTGGCGGGGCGGCTACCGCGCGGTCCGCGCCGAGCTCCGGGGCCGCTACCCCAAGCACCCCTGGCCGGAGGACCCGGCCAGCGCCGAGCCCACCCGCCACACCAACGCCCGCCTCAGGCGCTGACCTCTCCCGCCCGCACGCGCCGGCCGCGCGCTTCCAGCCACAGGGCCAGCCCGAGGAGCACCAGCCCGCCGGCCGCCCGGCCGGCCGGCGCGTAGGTGTGCAGCGCGAGGACCTTCGTACGGTTGGAGGCGACCAGGTCGAAGGTGTATGCGGCGTAGTCCTCGCGTATCTTCACGTGCCCGGCGAAGGCGGTGAGCTTGCCGTCGGGGCCACCCGCCGCGATCCCGCCGCGCATCTCCTGCTGGATCTCCTGCTCGGCGTTGACGGGCGCCCCGGTCACCGGGTCGACCCAGAACATCGCCTTCGTCGTGTACCAGAGGGTGGTGCCGGTGGCCGCCTCGATCGTGGCCGGGTCGATGCCCTCGATCGGCATCTTCTTCGGCATGGGGACCTTGGTCCACGGGACGGTCTGCTCGAAGTAGTAGACGTCCATGCCCCGGTACTTGCGCGGGCCGACGTAGTGGATCGGCGAGGAGGTACGGGTCTGCGCGTCGAAGTACACGTAGTCGCGCGGCTCGGTGAAGAACGGCCACTTGAACTCGATGCCCTCGCGTTCGACGGCGTCCCCGTCGACCATCTCACCGGTGGCGTGCACCGGGTCCTGGGTGTGGGCGTCGAAGATGTAGCGCTCGGGGATCTGGGAGACCATCTTCCCGTCCGGCCCGATGATGTAGGTCAGCGTGTCCCAGACGACGACGTCCTTGCCGGCGCTCGACTCGATCTCCTGCGACGCGTCCACGTCGCCCTTGAGGGTCTGGACGATGGTGACCTTGTCGACCTTCTTGGGCTGCATGCCGCCGGTGTAGTCGAGGAGGGTCGCGTCCTTCGCCTCCAGCACCATCTCCTGGTACTGGCTCGGCGGGATCTTGGCGAGCCGCGGGTACGCGTACCAGCGCAGCAGCGGTGCGAGGGCCGCGCAGAACACGGCGAGGGCCAGCAGGACAAGGCTCGCTCTGCGTCGCATGGCCGGGCCCTCCTCTACTTTCCGGGCGCGGCGGGCGCGGTGGTGAGCAGGGGCTTCGGTGAGGTCGTGCCTTCGGGCGCCCCGAACGCCGTCATGGCGAGGACGAGGAGCACCGCGAGGACGAGCCCGCTGGCGGCAGCGATGAATGCGCGCATGCCGGGCCTCCGGAATCTGATAGGTCGTCAGGGCGGAGGCACCGTAGCAATGCGGACGCGAGATGAGAACCGTTCGAGCCACGGATCACCACTGGGCCGTCCGAGGGCCTTGACGCCCACCGGCTCACGGGTGGGGCGCAACATCGCGCTCAACGGCGGCGGCGTCTGGCAAGGACCTTCCTCCAGCGCCCTGACCCTCATCAACAGCCGAATCCTCGACAACACGCCCAACAACTGCCGGCCTGTCGGGTCGGTTCCCGGCTGCACGAACTGACCCCGGCTCGATCCGCGCCCACTGGGCGTCAGCCTCGGCTACGGGTTTCCCCCGGGGTCGGCCGGGGCGCCGACAGGGTGGAGGACGGGGACGGCGTGGGATTCGGCGCGCGTGACGGACTCGGCGTCGCGGTGGGAGTCGGGGTCGGCGTCGGGGACGGGGTCGGGCTGGGCGTCGGCGTGGGAGTCGGCGTCGGGACCGGCGTCGGCGTGGGAGTCGGCGTCGGGACCGGCGTGGGCGTAGGAGTCGGGCTCGGCGGTGTGGGCGTCGGCGTCGGCGTCGGCATGGGGGTCGGTGTCGGAGAAGGGGTCGGCGTGGGCGACGGGGTCGGCTTCGGATCCCGTGAGGGGCTGGGCGTGGGAGTGGGGCTCGGCGTCGGCTTCGGCTTCGCCGGTGTCACCACGGGCACGTCCGTGCCCGCCTCGTCCGGGACCTCGTGCGTCCCCTTGAGGTAGTACGTGAACCAGGACCGCACCGTCTTCAGGTACTCGGCGGACTGGTTGTACGAGAGCACCGCCCGGTCCAGGTCGGCGTCCACCCGCAGATCCCGGGTCCCCGCGCAGAGGTAGCGGCCGGCCGCGAGAGCCGCGTCGTAGACGTTGTTCGGATTGCGCCGGCCGTCGCCGTCCGCGTCCTGGCCCCAGGCCGCCCACGTGGAGGGGATGAACTGCATGGGCCCGACCGCCCGGTCGTACCGGGCGTCCCCGTCGTACGCCCCGCCGTCCGTGTCCGAGATGTTCGCGAAGCCGTTGCCGTCGAGCACCGGCCCCAGGATCGGCCGCAGCGTGGTCCCGGCCGCGTCCACCCGGCCGCCGCGCGCCTGCCCGGACTCGACCTTGCCGATCGCCGCGAGGAGCTGCCAGCGCAGCCCGCAGCGGGCGTCGCTCTCCCCCACCACCTTTTCCGCCCGCAGGTACGCCGCGAGCACGCTCGCCGGTATCCCCTGCGAGCCGACGCCAGCCGACGCGCCCTCGGACCCGGACCCGGACGCGGCGACCGCCTGCTCCACCGGCGCGGCCGGCGCGCCGCCCTCCGGCAGCAGCACGGCCGGCGGCTCGGGGCTCGCCAGGGGCGGCAGTTCGGTGAAGTAGGAGGAGTCGCCTCCGCTGCCGGCCGCCGCCGGGAGGGGCGGCGTCGCGTCCTCTCCGGCCGCGGAGATCCGGTCCTGGCGCCCGCCGCCCGGCCCTTGGGAAGCGGTCACCGCGGCGACCACCAATGCGCAGACCAGGGCGGCCGCCCCGCCCCTGCGCAGCCTGCGTCCACCTGTTCGAGCCGACATGAGCCGGACCCCTCCCCCTCGACGTCGGGCGCGACCCTACGTCAACTCCCTGTGCGAGGCACGTACTGTTGACCGGAATTCACCACATCCGCACGTCGACGCGAGGTGCCATGCCGTTCACCCTCAGCCATGCGGCCGCCGTACTTCCGGCCGTCCGCCGGACCGGGCGCGCGCGGGGGCCGCTGGTCGCCTCGGCGCTGGTCCTCGGTTCGTTCGCGCCGGACACCTTCTACTTCGCCGACGCGGTCGTCGAAGGGGTCATGTCCTACGGCGCGTTCACGCATTCGCTGCCCGGCGTCCTCACCGCGGACGCTGTTCTCACCGCGGCCCTCGTGGGGTGCTGGCTACTGCTGCGCGAGCCGCTGATCGCGCTCCTGCCGCGCGCCTGGCGGGGCCGTGTCCACGCCTTCGTGCGCGGCGAGCACTGGCGGGGGCGCCAACTGCCCGCACTGGCCCTCTGGTTCTACCTCTCGGCGGTCGTCGGCTCCCTCACGCACGTGGTGTGGGACAGCTTCACCCACCTGGACCGCTGGGGGACGAACGCCCTGCCGGTGCTCGGTGAGCCGCTCGCCTTCGGCCTGCCGCTCTACACGTACCTGCAGTACGGCAGTTCGGCGGTCGCGGCCTGCGCTCTGCTCTGGTTCACGGTGACCGCACTGCGGCGGCTGCCGGCCTCACCGGTTCCGGCGGCCGTGCCGGCGCTGACCCGCGCCGAGCTGTGGGGTGCGCTCGCGCTGGTCGTGGCGTGCCTGGCGGCCGGGGTCACACTGCGCGTGGTCCGCTTCTTCACGTTCTTCGACCGGATCCGCTCGCCGCTCGACATCATCCCGACCGTCTGCTTCGGCGCGGGCGGCGGCCTCGCCGTGGGCCTGCTGCTGTACGGGGTCCTCGTACGGCTGCGGCACCGCGGCGACCGGGGCGACCGGGGCGACCGCGGCCGTTCGTACGGGGACACGCGAACGCCCGTCCCCACCGCCCGGTAGGCGGCGGGAACGGGCGCGGCGCCGCAGTTGCGGACGCGGGTCAGTGCGCGGCGGACTCCCAGTCGGAGCCGACGCCCACCGAGACGTCCAGCGGGGCGCGGAGCTCGACGGCGGCGCCCATCTCGCGGCGCACCAGCTCCTCCACCGGTCCGCGCTCGCCCTGGGCGATCTCCAGCACGATTTCGTCGTGGACCTGGAGCAGCATCCGCGACTTGAGGCCGGCCGCCACGATCGCCTTGTCGACGCGCAGCATCGCGACCTTGACGATGTCGGCCGCGGTGCCCTGGATCGGGGCGTTGAGCGCCATCCGCTCGGCGGCCTCGCGGCGCTGGCGGTTGTCGCTGCCCAGGTCGGGCAGGTACCGGCGGCGGCCGAAGATCGTCGCCGTGTACCCGGTGGCCCTAGCCTCGTCGACGACGCGGCCCAGGTAGTCGCGGACCCCGCCGAACCGCTCGAAGAAGGTCTCCATCAGGCCGCGCGCCTCGGCGGGCTCGATGTTCAGCTGCTGGGCGAGACCGAAGGCGGACAGCCCGTACGCGAGGCCGTACGACATGGCCTTGATCTTGCGGCGCATCTCGGCGTCGACCTGGGACCGCTCCACTCCGAACACCTGGGAGGCGACGGTGGTGTGCAGGTCCTCGCCGGTCGCGAACGCCTCGATCAGGCCCTCGTCCTCGGAGAGGTGGGCCATCACGCGCAGCTCGATCTGGCTGTAGTCGGCGGTCATGAGGGACTCGAAGCCCTCGCCGACGACGAAGCCGCGGCGGATCGCGCGGCCCTCGTCGGTGCGCACCGGCACGTTCTGCAGGTTGGGGTCGGTGGAGGACAGGCGTCCGGTCGCGGCGACGGTCTGGCTGAAACTGGTGTGCACCCGGCCGTCGGCGGCGATCGTCTTGACCAGGCCCTCGACGGTGACGCGCAGCTTGGCCTGCTCCCGGTGCCGCAGCATGATCACCGGCAGCTCGTGGTCGGTCTGCGTGGCCAGCCAGGCCAGCGCGTCCGCGTCCGTGGTGTAACCGGTCTTGGTCTTCTTCGTCTTCGGCAGGTCCAGCTCGCCGAAGAAGACCTCCTGGAGCTGCTTGGGCGAGCCGAGGTTGAACTCGTGGCCGACCGCCGCGTGCGCCTCCTTCACCGCCTGCTGCACCGCTCCGGCGAACTGCTGCTCCATGGCCTCCAGGTGGTCGCGGTCGGCGGCGATGCCGGCCCTCTCCATCCGGGCCAGCAGGTCCGAGGTGGGCAGCTCCATGTCGTGCAGCAGCTCGACGGCGCCGACCTCGGCGAGCTTGCCGGTGAACGCCTCACCCAGGTCGAGGACGGCGCGGGCCTGCGCCATCAGCGCCTCCGCCTCGGCGGTCTCGTCGGCGCCGAAGGCGAGCTGGCCGTCGGCGGCGGCGGGCTGGAGCTCCCGGTGCAGGTACTCGTTGGACAGCACGTCGAGCGCGAAGGAGCGGCGGCCCGGCTTGACCAGGTAGGCGGCGAGCGCGGTGTCCATGGTGACGCCCGCGAGGCTCCAGCCGTGCTCGGGGAAGACCCGCATCAGGCCCTTGGCGTTGTGCACGACCTTCGGCTTCGCCGCATCGGCCGCCCAGGCCGCGAAGGCCCGCTCGTCGGCCTCGTCCAGCTCGGACGGCTCGAACCAGGCGGCCGCGCCCGTAGCCGAGGCCAGCGCGATCTCGCTGACGTTGCCCTGTCCCAGCGCCCAGCTGTCGACGGTGGACACGCCCAGCGGTGCGCCCGCGTGGGCTTCGAGCCACGGCGCGAGCTCGCCCGCGCCCAGCACGGAGCCGTCCAGCTCCACACCCGCCGCGGCCGGAGCCGGGGCCTCTTCCTCGGCCGCGCCCGGGTCCACGGCCAGCAGCCGCTCGCGCAGCGAGGCGTTGCGGATCTCCAGCACGTCCAGCACCCCGGTCACGGCGGACCGGTCGTACGGGGCGCGGGCCAGGTCGGCCGGCGTCTTGGGCAGCTCGACGTCCTTGACCATCTCGGTCAGGACGCGGTTGAGCTTGACGGCCTCCAGGTGGTCCCGGAAGTTCTGCCCGGCCTTGCCCTTGACCTCCTCGGCGCGCTCCACGAGTTCCGCGAACGACCCGAACTGGGTGATCCACTTGGCGGCGGTCTTCTCGCCGACGCCCGGGATGCCCGGCAGGTTGTCGGACGGGTCACCGCGCAGCGCCGCGAAGTCCGGGTACTGCTGGGGGGTGAGCCCGTACTTCTCCTCCACCTTCTGCGGCGTGAACCGGGTCAGCTCGGAGACGCCCTTGGTCGGGTAGAGCACGGTGGTGCGCTCGGAGACGAGCTGGAAGGAGTCGCGGTCGCCTGTGACGATCAGCACGTCGAAGCCGGCGGCCTCCGCCTGCGTCGCCAGCGTCGCGATCACGTCGTCGGCCTCGAAGCCGTCGACCGCGAAACGCGGCACGTGCATCGCGTCGAGCAGCTCGCCGATCAGCTCGACCTGCCCCTTGAACTCGTCGGGGGTCTTGGAGCGGTTCGCCTTGTACTCGGGGAACTCCGTCGAGCGCCACGTCTTGCGGGACACGTCGAACGCCACCGCGAAGTGCGTGGGCGCCTCGTCGCGCAACGTGTTCGCCAGCATCGACGCGAAGCCGTAGATGGCGTTGGTCGGCTGGCCGGTCGCGGTCGTGAAGTTCTCCGCGGGCAGCGCGAAGAACGCCCGGTACGCCAGGGAGTGCCCGTCCATGAGCATCAGGCGGGGGCGGTCCGCTGCGGTCGTCTGGTCGGTCTTCTTCGATGCTGAATCTGCCACGCCCCCGATCCTAGGCGGCCCCGCTGACAATTCCGGCGTCGGCAATGGCCGCAAGGCGTGACAGGATCGGACGCCTACCCGAACACATGCAGCGGCCGCCGCTGCGACGTCCGACTGCTCAAAGGGGAGCAACATGGCCACCAAGCCGCCCTCAGGTGACCCCGTACAGGACGCGCCGCAGGTCGCGCCCCCCAAGCACGCCGCCGCAGGCCTGCCCGCGATCGGGCACACCCTGAAGATCGCGCAGCAGCAGATGGGCGTCGTCCGCACCGCGCGCACCCTGCTCAAGGTCAACCAGAAGGACGGCTTCGACTGCCCGGGCTGCGCCTGGCCCGAGGGCGACAAGCGGCACACCGCCGAGTTCTGCGAGAACGGCGCCAAGGCGGTCGCCGAGGAGGCCACGCTGCGCCGGGTCACCCCGGAGTTCTTCGCCGGGCACCCGCTCGCCGACCTGGCCACGCGCTCCGGGTACTGGCTGGGCCAGCAGGGCCGGATCACGCACCCGATGTACCTGCCGGAGGGCGGCGACCGGTACAAGGCGGTCAGCTGGGAGCGGGCCTTCGAGATCATCGCCGAGGAGCTGACGGCCCTCGGCTCCCCCGACGAGGCCCTCTTCTACACCTCGGGCCGCACCAGCAACGAGGCCGCGTTCCTCTTCCAGCTGTTCGCCCGCGAGTTCGGCACCAACAACCTGCCCGACTGCTCCAACATGTGCCACGAGTCCTCGGGCTCCGCACTGACCGAGACCATCGGCATCGGCAAGGGCAGCGTCTCCCTCGAAGACCTCCACCAGGCCGACCTGATCATCGTCGCCGGGCAGAACCCGGGCACCAACCACCCGCGCATGCTCTCCGCCCTGGAGAAGGCCAAGTCCGCCGGCGCGAAGATCATCTCGGTGAACCCGCTGCCCGAGGCCGGCCTGGAACGCTTCAAGAACCCCCAGACCCCGGTCGGCATGCTCAAGGGCACCGCCCTGAACGACCTCTTCCTGCAGATCCGCATCGGCGGCGACCAGGCCCTCTTCCGCCTCCTCAACAAGCTCGTCATCGACACCGAGGGCGCCACCGACGAGGCCTTCATCCGCGAGCACACCCACGGCTACGAGGAGCTGGCGGCCGCCGCCGAGAAGGCCGACTGGGCCGAGACCCTCACCGCCACCGGCCTGACCCGGCCCGAGATCGAGCAGGCCCTGGCCATGATCCTGGCCTCGAAGCGCACCATCGTCTGCTGGGCCATGGGCCTCACCCAGCACAAGCACTCCGTCGCCACCATCCGCGAGGTCGTCAACCTCCTGCTGCTGCGCGGCGACATCGGCCGCCCCGGCGCCGGTGTCTGCCCCGTCCGCGGCCACTCCAACGTCCAGGGCGACCGCACCATGGGGATCTTCGAACGCCCCGCGGCCGCCTTCCTCGACTCGCTCGACCGCGAATTCCAGATCACCTCGCCGCGCGGGCACGGCTACGACGTGGTCCGCTCCATCCAGGCCCTGCGCGACGGCGAGGCCAAGGTCCTCTTCGCCATGGGCGGCAACTTCGTCGGCGCCACCCCCGACACCGACGTCACCGAGGCGGCGATCCGCCGCGCCTCCCTGACCGTGCACGTCTCCACCAAGCTCAACCGCTCCCACGCGGTCACCGGCCGGCGCGCCCTGATCCTGCCCACCCTGGGCCGCACCGACAAGGACGTACAGGCCTCCGGCAAGCAGTTCGTCACGGTCGAGGACTCCATGGGCATGGTCCACGCCTCCCGCGGCAACCTCGCCCCCGCCTCCCCGCACCTGCTTTCCGAGCCCGCGATCGTGGCCCGCATGGCCCGCGCGGTGCTCGGCGCGGCCTCGAAGACCCCGTGGGAGGAGTTCGAGAAGGACTACGCGGCCATCCGCGACCGGATCTCCCGCGTGATCCCCGGCTTCGAGGACTTCAACGCCCGCGCGGCCCGCCCCGAGGGCTTCCGCCTCCCGCACGCCCCGCGCGACGAGCGCCGCTTCCCCACCACGACAGGCAAGGCCAATTTCACCGCCGCGCCCGTCGAGTACCCGAAGGTTCCCGAGGGCCGGCTGCTGCTCCAGACCTTGCGCAGCCACGACCAGTACAACACCACCATCTACGGCCTCGACGACCGCTACCGCGGGATCACCGGCGGCCGCCGCGTCGTCATGGTCAACCCCGAGGACGCCGCGGAGCTCGGCCTCGCGGACGGCTCGTACACGGACCTGGTGAGCGAGTGGAACGACGCCGTGGAGCGGCGCGCGCCCGGCTTCCGCGTCGTGCACTACCCGACCGCCCGGGGCTGCGCGGCCGCGTACTACCCCGAGACCAACGTGCTGGTACCGCTCGACTCCACCGCGGACACCAGCAACACCCCGGCGAGCAAGTCCGTCGTCATCCGCTTCGAACCGGCCTGAACCGGCCTGATAGAACGACCTCAGGACAAGCAGGTTAACGAGCGTTGACGAACGGAGCCGGCCCATGGGCGAGAAGCACGCAGTGAAGTTCCCGCAGGAGGTCCTCGACGAGTACACGGCTCTGGGCATCGACCTGCCCGCGCTGTTCTCGGCGGGCGACCTCGGCGAGCGCATGGACATCCGCATCCTGGAGGCCTCGGCCGAGCGGGTCGTCGGCACCATGCCGGTCAAGGGCAACACCCAGCCGTACGGACTGCTGCACGGCGGCGCCTCCGCCGTCCTCGCCGAGACCCTCGGCTCCGTCGGCGCGATGATGCACGGCGGCATCAACAAGATCGCCGTCGGCGTGGACCTGAACTGCACCCACCACCGGGGCGCCCGCAGCGGCATCGTCACCGGCGTCGCCACCCCGGTGCACCGCGGCCGCTCCACCACCACCTTCGAGATCGTCATCACTGACGAGCAGGACAAGCGGATCTGCACCGCCCGCCTGACCTGCCTGCTGCGCGACGCCGCCCCGGCCGGCGACGCCCCCGCCGGAGCCTGACCCCGGCCGCGGGGCCCGCACACGGGCGCCACACCCACACGGGCACCACCCGCAGGCCCGGACCCCGCCCCGCGCGCGGCAGGTCCGGGCCTGCCCCCGTCCGGCCGCCGTCCAGCCCCCCGTCCGGCCGCCATCCGGCCCCGACCCGACCGGAATCCGCCAGTCCGCACCCGTTCCTGCCGCCGCTGTTGTGTCACCGATGGTGACCGCCTACCTTCCCCTCATGGGGACCCAGCCACGCTCCACGGTCCGGTACGCCGCCTCCACCCTGCTCGCGGCGCTCACCCTGACCGGATGCTCGCCTTCCACCCCACCCTCCGCGGCAGGCACCGAGACCCCGGCGGCCAGCCCTTCCTCCCCCGCACAGATCTGCACCAGCCTCGTGTCCTACTGGGCGAAGGAGACCCTCCTGGGCACCAAGTGGTCCGGTCTGGACTGGGAGCAGAAGGGGCTTTCCAACGACCAGTACGCGATCCACGAGGAAGCCGTGGCCGCAGGCCGCACTGAGGAGCGAACTGCCGGGCGGGACAAGGCACTTGAGCTGATCGACCGGCTCGTCGCCCAGCGCTGCGCCGAGCAGGGCGGCGCGACCTGGAGCTCGGAGAACTGGCGACCCCCGACGTGAGCCAGGTCACCGCATTCCCGAGCGCGCTGTCCGCCTTCCGGGCACTTGGCGCCGCGGTACTCAACCGCAGGTGAGGGGCACTTTCGCGCCGCGAACAAGATCCATCCGGGCCAAATGGATCACCCTTGCCCACCCTCGCGCATCACTCTGCGTAATGGTCACGTCGTATGTAATCCCGCCTTTTCCCCTGGGAATGGCCACACGGTGAATTCTTCCGGACACATGCAGCCACATTTGGCGCAATTTGATCTAAGACAGGTGCATGAAGGCCTCAAGCCCCTTAGGGAAGCAGGTAATTCTCACGATGCGGACATTCCCAGGTGTCGCAAAACGTCCGTTTTGTCCACACTCCCACCACGCATTCTTGGCCTTGGCATAACAAGAGCGTCACATCCTCCTTTCTCTGCTCCCCGTGTTCACCACCTCGGGCCTAGAGTCACGGCCAGTCACCGCGCCGCTGGGCGCGACCAGCACGGCCGCTGTACATCCCAGTGCGGCCCGGCGACCGAACGGCACCTCACAGAGGGAGCCGCGCCAGGGAAAGGAAGAATCGTGCGACACCGTTCTTTGCTCGTCCTCACCACCGTGATCACCACGGGTGCACTGACCCTCACCGCCTGCGGATCGCGCGACGAGGCTAAGTCCGGGGACAAGACCGACGGCAAGAAGACCGTCGTCGTCATTGGCGTGGACGCCCCCCTCACCGGCTCGCTTTCCGCCCTCGGCCAGGGCATCAAGAACTCGGTCGACCTCGCGGCCAAGACGGCCAACAAGAACAACGAGGTCCCCGGCATCGAGTTCAAGGTCGAGGCCCTCGACGACCAGGCGGTCCCCGCCTCCGGTCAGGCCAACGCCACCAAGCTCGTCGGCAACAAGGACGTCGTCGGCGTCGTCGGCCCGCTGAACTCCGGCGTCGCCCAGCAGATGCAGGGCGTCTTCGCCTCCGCCAAGCTGGCGCAGGTCTCGCCCGCCAACACCAACCCCGCGCTCAGCCAGGGCGACAACTGGGGCAAGGGCGAGTTCAAGCGCCCCTTCGACACCTACTTCCGCACCGCCGCCACCGACGTGGTCCAGGGCAAGTTCGCCGCCCAGTACCTCTTCAAGGACGCCGGCAAGAAGAAGGTCTTCGTCGTCGACGACAAGCAGACCTACGGCGCCGGCCTGGCCGCGATCTTCTCCGACGAGTTCAAGAAGCTCGGCGGCGAGGTCGTCGGCACCGACCACGTCACCGTGAAGGAGACCGACTTCTCCTCCACCGCCGACAAGGTCAAGTCCTCCGGTGCCGACTCCGTCTACTTCGGCGGCCAGTACCCCGAGGGCGGCCTGCTCGCCGACCAGATCAAGAAGACCGGCGCCAACATCCCGCTCATGGGCGGCGACGGCATCCAGGACCCCGCCTTCATCACCGCCTCCGGCGAGGCCAACGAGGGCGACCTCTCCACCTCCATCGGCTACCCGGTCGAGAAGCTCCCCACCGCCAAGACCTTCATCGCCGACTACCAGGCTGCCGGCTACAAGGACCCGTACGCGGCCTACGGCGGCTACTCCTACGACGCCGGCTGGTCCGTCATCCAGGCCGTCAAGGCCGTCGTCGCCGCCAACAGCGGCAAGCTGCCCACCGACGCCCGCGCCAAGGTCGTCGAGGCTCTCGGCAAGGTCTCCTTCGAGGGCGTGACCGGCAAGGTCGCGTTCGACCAGTACGGCGACACCACCAACAAGCAGCTCACGGTCTACAAGGTCGAGGGCGGCAAGTGGATCGACGTCAAGAGCGACACCTTCAACCAGTAATCCCCACGTCCCGCCAGCCGGGACCCCCGGGCCGGTCTGAACCGACGGCCTGACCCCCTCAAAAAGAACCAGCCGCGCGAGGGCGCAAACAGCGCCCTCGCGCGGAGTCTTATCCGACACGCTCATCGGAGGCCCTGCGGTGCACGAACTGCCGCAACAGCTGGCCAACGGCCTTGCCCTCGGTGCCCTTTATGGCCTCATCGCCATCGGGTACACCATGGTCTACGGCATCGTCCAGCTCATCAACTTCGCCCACGGCGAGATCTTCATGATCGGCGGCTTCGGCGCGCTCTCCGCCTACGCCATCCTCCCGACCGGCACCTCCCTGCTGATCGCGATACCAGTCATGATCGTCGGAGGCGCACTCGCCTCGGTCCTCGTCGCCACCGCAGCCGAACGCTTCGCCTACCGCCCCCTGCGCAGCGCCCCACGGCTCGCCCCGCTCATCACCGCAATCGGCCTCTCGATCGCGCTCCAGCAGCTCGTCTGGCAGTTCTACCCGGACGCCAAGAAGGCAGTCAGCTTCCCTGAGTTCAAGGGTGCCGCCTTCAAGATCACCGACAGCCTGGCCATCCAGCGCGCGGACCTCTTCGTCCTCATCCTCGCCCCGCTCTGCATGCTCGCCCTCGGCGTCTTCGTCTCCAAGAGCCGCAGCGGCCGCGCCATGCAGGCCACCGCGCAGGACCCCGACACCGCGAAGCTGATGGGCATCAACACCGACCGCATCATCGTCATGGCCTTCGCCATCGGTGCCGCGTTCGCCGCCGTCGCCGCCGTCGCCTACGGCCTCGACAAGGGCCAGATCAACTTCGAGATGGGCTTCATCCTCGGACTGAAGGCCTTCACCGCAGCCGTCCTCGGCGGCATCGGCAACATCTACGGCGCCATGGTCGGCGGCGTCGTCCTCGGCCTCGCCGAAGCCCTCTCGATCGCATACATCGAAGACATCCCCGGCATGTCGCAGCTCGGCGGTGGAGCCTGGTCCAACGTCTGGGCGTTCGTACTCCTCATCGTCGTCCTCCTCGTGCGGCCACAAGGCCTGCTCGGCGAGCGCGTCGCGGATCGGGCGTGAGAACCATGACCACCAACACCACCCCGCAGACCGCCGCCGCCAAGCAGGGCACCGCCCCCGCCGCGCTCCTCTACGCGGTCATCGGCGGCAGCCTCCTGACCGTCATCAGCGCCTTCCTCGCGTGGACCTGGACCGACGAGTTCCCCGGTGACCTGACCTACTACGGCAGCCCGGCGCCCATCCAGTCCCTCAGCCTGATCGCCGGACTCCTGACCGCCGCCTTCGCGCTCTCCGCACTCGGCGTCAAGGGCCTGCGCTGGCTCACCCCCACCGGCGCCCGCAAGCCCGTATGGATCCTCGCGCTCGCCACCCTCGCCGGCACCTGGTTCACGGTCATCGCCATCGCCGTGGTCCTCGGCGGCTTCGTCCACCTGGAGCCCGGCGCCTACGTCGCCCTCGTCGGCTCGCTCATCCCGGCCCTCGCCGCGTACAAGCTCCCCGACGACAGCCACAAGGCGTCCCCCGCCAAGCAGCTGCCCGCCTGGGCCGAGATCCTCATCATCACCGGCGTCTTCGCCCTCGGCCTCTACGTCATCACCTTCGGCATCGACACCGATGACAAGGAACCGCAGCTCTTCGTCACCTACCTGCTCACCGTCGGCATCGCGGGCTTCGCCCTCCTCAAGGCCGGCCTCTTCGACCGGCTCGGCAGCCTCACCGCGAAGCACCGCCAGGTCACGCTCCTCGGCACCGCGGCCGCCGCGATCGCCTTCCCGTTCATCCAGCAGAGCGGCGACACCTACACGCTCATCGCGGTCAACATCCTGATCTTCGCGACCGTCGCCCTCGGCCTCAACGTCGTCGTCGGCCTCGCCGGCCTCCTCGACCTCGGATACGTCGCCTTCCTCGGTGTCGGCGCCTACGCCGCCGCCCTGGTCTCCGGCAGCACCGCCTCCGCCTTCGGCATCCACCTGCCCTTCTGGGCAGCGGTCATCGTCGGCGCACTCGCCTCGCTCGTCTTCGGCGTGATCATCGGTGCACCGACCCTGCGCCTGCGCGGCGACTACCTCGCCATCGTCACCCTCGGCTTCGGAGAAATCTTCCGCATCGCCATGGGCAACCTCGACGGCGACTCCGGCCCGGACATCACCAACGGCCCGAACGGCATCCCCAACATCCCCCACCTCGACCTCTTCGGGTGGAACTTCGGGGAGTCGCACACCGTCGGCGGCATCGTCCTCGGCGCCTACGCCAACTACTACTTCCTGATGCTCCTCGTCATGGCCGTAGTCGTACTGGTCTTCTCCCGCGCCGGCAACAGCCGCATCGGCCGCGCCTGGGTCGCCATCCGCGAAGACGAGACCGCCGCCGAAGCCATGGGCATCAACGGCTTCAAGGTCAAGCTCATCGCCTTCGCCCTCGGCGCCACCCTCGCCGGCCTCGCCGGCACCGTCCAAGCACACGTCAACAGCACGGTCGTCCCCGAGAACTACGTCTTCGCCGGGCCCGTCCCGCCGAACTCCGCGTTCCTCCTCGCCGCCGTCATCCTCGGCGGCATGGGCACCATCCGCGGCCCCATCCTCGGCGCCGCACTGCTCTTCCTGATCCCGGCGAAGCTGGCCTTCCTCCAGGACTACCAGCTCCTCGCCTTCGGCATCGCCCTCATCCTGCTCATGCGCTTCCGCCCCGAAGGCCTCATCGCCAACAAGCGCGCGCAGCTCGAGTTCCACGACGACACCGCTGACCAGGCCCCCACGGACCTGGCCACCGCCAAGGCGGGGGCGTGAACGACATGACCACCACAGACACCACCACCAAGACCACCGTTCTCGAAGCCAGCGGCGTCACCATGCGCTTCGGCGGCCTCACCGCCGTCAAGGGCGTCGACCTCAAGGTCAACGCCGGCGAGATCGTCGGCCTCATCGGCCCCAACGGCGCCGGCAAGACCACCTTCTTCAACTGCCTCACCGGGCTGTACGTCCCCACCGAGGGCAGCGTCAGCTACAAGGGCACCGTCCTGCCGCCCACGCCCCACAAGGTCACCGCGGCCGGCATCGCCCGCACCTTCCAGAACATCCGGCTCTTCCACAACATGACCGTGCTGGAGAACGTCCTCGTCGGACGCCACACCCGCACCAAGGAAGGCCTCTGGTCCGCCCTGCTGCGCGGCCCCGGCTTCAAGAAGGCCGAAGCCGCCAGCGAAGCACGCGCCATGGAACTCCTCGAGTTCATCGGCCTGCAGAACAAGGCCGGCCACCTCGCCAAGAACCTCCCCTACGGCGAGCAGCGCAAGCTCGAAATCGCCCGCGCCCTTGCCAGCGACCCCGGTCTCATCCTCCTGGACGAGCCCACCGCCGGCATGAACCCGCAGGAGACGCGAGCGGCCGAAGAGCTCATCTTCGCCATCCGCGACATGGGCATCGCCGTCCTCGTCATCGAGCACGACATGCGCTTCATCTTCAACCTGTGCGACCGCGTCGCCTGCCTCGTCCAGGGCGAGAAGCTCATCGAAGGCACGGCCGCAGAGGTCCAGGGCGACGAGCGCGTCATCGCCGCCTACCTCGGCACCCCCTTCGAGGGCGACCCCGGCGCGGAAGAAGTCGCCGAGGTCGAGGCAGCCGAAGCCGCCGCCGAAGCACAGTCCGAAGCCGAGGCCACGGACGAAGCCACGGACGAAGACGCGGCAGCGGACAGCACCACCAGCACCACCAGCACGGAAGGAGAGGCCAAGTGACCGCAATGCTCAAGGTCGAAGACCTCAAAGTCGCCTACGGCAAGATCGAAGCCGTCAAGGGAATCTCCTTCGAGGTCAACGAAGGCGAAATCGTCTGCCTCGTCGGCACCAACGGCGCCGGCAAGACGACCACCCTGCGCACCCTCTCCGGGCTCCTCAAGCCCAAGAGCGGCAGCATCACCTTCGGCGGACAGCCCCTCGCCTCCGTCCCCGCCCACAAGATCGTCTCCCTGGGCCTCGCCCACTCCCCCGAGGGACGCCACATCTTCCCCCGGCTGACGATCGCCGAAAACCTCCAGCTCGGCGCCTTCCTGCGCACCGACAAGGACGGCATCGAGAAGGACATCCAGCGCGCCTACGAGATGTTCCCCATCCTGGGCGAACGCCGCAAGCAGGCCGCCGGCACCCTCTCGGGCGGTGAGCAGCAGATGCTCGCCATGGGCCGCGCGCTCATGTCCCAGCCCAAGCTCCTCATGCTGGACGAGCCCTCCATGGGTCTCTCCCCGCTGATGATGCAGAAGATCATGGCGACCATCAAAGAGCTCAAGGCCTCGGGCATGACCATCCTGCTCGTCGAGCAGAACGCCCAGGCGGCGCTCTCGCTCGCCGACCAGGCGCACGTCATGGAGATCGGCAAGATCGTTCTCTCCGGCACCGGCCAGGACCTCCTCCACAACGAGGACGTCCGCAAGGCCTACCTCGGCGAGGACTGACAAACGTGTGAGGCCCGCCTCCCCTCGGGGGGAGGCGGGCCTCACGCATGTCCGCGTCTACTGACCGGCGTTCTGCTTCTTCTCCTCAGCGTCCTCGATGACCGCCTCGGCGACCTGCTGCATGGACATGCGGCGGTCCATGGAGGTCTTCTGGATCCAGCGGAACGCCGCGGGCTCGGTGAGCCCGTACTGGGTCTGCAGGATGCTCTTGGCACGGTCGACGAGCTTGCGCGTCTCCAGCCGGAGGGAGAGGTCGGCGACCTCCTTCTCCAGCGCCTTCAGCTCGGCGAAGCGGGACACCGCCATCTCGATGGCCGGCACGACGTCGCTCTTGCTGAACGGCTTCACGAGGTACGCCATGGCACCGGCGTCACGGGCGCGTTCGACGAGGTCGCGCTGCGAGAACGCGGTCAGCATCAGTACGGGGGCGATGGACTCCTCCGCGATCTTCTCGGCGGCGGAGATCCCGTCCAGGACGGGCATCTTCACGTCGAGGATGACGAGGTCCGGGCGGTGCTCGCGGGCCAGCTCGACGGCCGTCTGGCCGTCCCCGGCCTCACCGACGACGGCGTACCCCTCTTCCTCCAGCATCTCTTTCAGGTCGAGACGGATGAGCGCCTCGTCCTCGGCGATGACGACGCGGGTCGTCAGCGGCGGAACGTGCGACTGGTCGGCGTCGGGCGTGGGCGTCGACTCGTGCTCGGCGGTCACGGAGGCTCCTCGTTGCGGGGCATAACAGCTCCCCCGAGCCTACCGAGCTCCTGTAAGGTGGTGCCACGCAGGGTTCCCCCGAACCTTCGTTTTGAAGGCCCCAGTACTCCAACGGTTAGAGAGGCCGCTCTCAAACAGCGGACAGTGTGGGTTCGAATCCCACCTGGGGCACCTTTCCTTGAATTCCAAGGTCACGCCGCAGCGGCAAGTCTTCCCCTTTCGGGGGAATCTGTCGGGAAACGGGCGCGCATCCAGAGGATCTTCCGCACTGTCGCCCACATGTACGATCTGGCAACTCGGCGGCACGCGCTAACCCTTCTCGGTCGTGGGCGGAGCCTGAATTCCGTCAGCAAGGAAACGGGGATATCCCGGGCCGCCATCCGCGCCTGGCGGGTTCGCATCGAACCCCTCCCCCGTATGAATCACACGCCATGTGAGAGCCCACCCGACCCGGCCGCATACGCCTATCTCCTCGGCCTCTATCTCGGTGACGGCTGCATCAGCCCCCTCGCGCGGCGGATACTACCTCCGCATCGCCTGCGCTGACGCTTGGCCCGGCCTCATCGAGCAGTGCCGCGCGGCGATTCTTGTGGTCCGCCCGTCCGACAAGGTCTACGTCCTGCAGCGGCAAGGGTGCGTCGCCGTCACCAGCTACGGACGGCACTGGACGTGCCTGTTCCCGCAGCACGGGCCCGGCAAGAAGCACGAGCGGCGGATCGCCCTCGAAGGCTGGCAGCAGGAGATCGTCGACGCTCACCCCTGGGAGTTCATCCGGGGCCTCATTCACTCAGACGGGTGCCGGATCACCAACTGGACCACCCGCATGGTCGGCGGCGTCAAGAAGCGCTATGAGTACCCGCGGTACTTCTTCACCAACAAGTCCGACGACATCCGGAGGCTCTGTACCGACACGCTCACCAAGGTCGGCGTCCAGTGGACCATCCTCGCCCGGGGCAGCGACCCCTTCAACGTCTCCATCGCCCGGAAGGACTCCGCGGCGCTGATGGACGCCCACATCGGGCCCAAGCACTAGAGCCCGGGGCTCCGCAGCCGGCCCGGGGTGGTGCCGAGGCGCTGCCTGAGCAGGGTCGTGAGCGTCGAGGCGTTCTCGTAGCCCACGCGGCGGGCGACGGCTTCGGTCGGGAGGTCGGTGGTGCGGAGCAGGTGGGCGGCTTGTTCGAGGCGGATGGTCTGGGCGAAGCGGAGGGGTGAGATGCCGAGTACGCGGTCCACGGCGCGTTGGAGGGTGCGTTCGCTGGCGCCGACCGCGCGGGCCGCTTCGGGCATCGTGAGCGGTTGGTCGATGTGTTCTCGTATCCAGCGTTCGAAGGCTCCGACGGTGGGGTCGGTGCGGGCGAGGTGGCTGGGGATGGCGTATCCGGCCTGGGTGGGGCGGTCGTCGACGACGAGGTAGCGGGCGGTGAGGTCGGCGAGTGCGGGGCTGGTGCGGCGGACGAGGGCGAGTGCGAGGTCGAGGTGGGCCATGGCTGCGCCGGCGGTGGTGACGCCTTCGGCGTGGGTGAGCATGTGGCTTTCGTCGAGGGTGACGTGGGGGTAGCGGCGGCGGAATGCGGGGGCGAGCCACCAGCTGGTGGTGGCGGTGAGTCCGTCGAGTACTCCGGTTTCGGCGAGCAGGAAGGTGCTCGTGCAGGCGGCGGCGAGTGGGATGCCGGCTGTGTGGGCCTGCTGGATGGTGTTGCGTTCGGGTTGGCGCTCGGGTGCGGCCACCCAGTTCAGGAGGGGTTCGGGCTGTTTGGGGCCTGCGCCGGGTACGACGAGGAGGTCGGGGTGCGGGGCGTCTGCTGGGGGTACGGCTTCGATCGTGTGTCCGGCGGCGGTGCGTATGGGGCCGTGGGGGCTGACGCGGGTGAGTTCCCAGGGTGGTGGGGGCTGGGGCAGTTCGGCCCTCAGTTCGTTGGCCATCTGCAGTACGTCGACGACGGTGGCCAGTCCGGAGTCGAAGAGTCCGTCCGTGACCAGTACCGAGATCTTCATGTCGGAAACGGTAAAGGACGCGTCGGATCTGCCACTGGGTGGGGCGGTGGGCGCGGCCATACGTTGATCTCGACGAACGGCGCGGCCGGCGCCCTGACGAAGGAGAAACGCGATGTCCAAGGCCTTGTCCACTGATTCCGTCCGCCTCGGTCTGCTCGCCCGGATCGAGGCGAAGCCGGAGCACGTGAAGGATGTGGAGGAGCTGCTCACGGGGGCTCTTGCCCTGGCGCAGGAGGAGGCGTTCACCACGGTGTGGTTCGCTCTGCGCATGGGTCCGACGACGTTCGGGATCTTCGATGCGTTCGGCAGTGACGAGGATCGTACGGCGCACTTGCAGGGCAGGATCGCGGCGGCGCTGATGGAGCGGGCGCCGCATCTGTTGGCGGAGGCGCCGGAGATCGTGCCGGTGGACGTTCTGGCGGCCAAACTCGCCTAGGGCTGTCTGTCCGTGGGGCCGTTGTCCGGGTGGGTTCGGGGCGGCGTAGGTTGAGGTCCAGGCATAGGAGAAGGGGACCGCGTGATGAGCGAGAAGGCTCGCAAGCTGTTCGATGCGCTGGATCTCAACCAGGACGGTGAGCTGACCCGGCTGGAGGTGATCACGGCTTTGCGGTCGAAGGGGCCGACGCTTGCCGCCGAGGGGGTGTTGCCGGTCTGGGCGGTGGGGGATGAGGATGCTTCGTCGGCTCTGTTCGATGCGGCTGACGCGAACGGGGACGAGGTCTTGAGCTTCGAGGAGTTCGCCGCGGTGGTCGATCGCCGGTTCGGCTGGTAGGGCTGTAGGGGCTCGTCTCGGCGTGTCCGCGTCGGGCGGGCGCTTTCCCGGCCCGACGCGGTGCGTGTGACGTGCTAGCGGACGGCGTCGCCGATGTGGTGGACGCGGACGAGGTTGGTGGAGCCGGTGACGCCGGGGGGCGAGCCGGCGGTGATGACGACGACGTCGCCGGTCACGCAGCGGCCGATGCGCAGGAGTTCTTCTTCGACCTGGGCGACCATGGCGTCGGTCGAGTCGACGTGGGGGCCGAGGAAGGTTTCGACGCCCCAGGTGAGGTTGAGCTGGGAGCGGGTGGCGGGGTCGGGGGTGAAGGCGAGCAGGGGGATGGGTGAGCGGTAGCGGGAGAGCCGGCGGACGGTGTCTCCGCTCTGGGTGAAGGCGATGAGGAATTTCGCGTCGAGGAAGTCGCCGATTTCGGCGGCGGCGCGGGCGACGGCTCCGCCTTGGGTGCGGGGCTTGTTGCGTTCGGTGAGGGGCGGGAGGCCCTTGTCGAGGATGTCTTCTTCGGCGGCTTCGACGATCCGTGACATGGTGCGGACGGTTTCGACGGGGTATTTGCCGACGCTGGTTTCGCCCGAAAGCATGACGGCGTCGGTGCCGTCGATGATGGCGTTGGCGACGTCGGAGGCTTCGGCGCGGGTGGGCCGGGAGTTTTCGATCATCGAGTCGAGCATCTGGGTCGCGACGATGACGGGTTTGGCGTTGCGCTTGGCGAGTTTGACGGCGCGCTTCTGGACGATCGGGACTTGTTCCAGGGGCATTTCGACGCCGAGGTCGCCGCGGGCGACCATGATGCCGTCGAAGGCGGCGACGATGTCGTCGATGTTCTCGACGGCCTGGGGCTTTTCGATCTTGGCGATGACGGGGAGACGGCGGCCTTCTTCGTCCATGATGCGGTGGACGTCTTCGATGTCGCGGCCACTGCGGACGAAGGAGAGGGCGATGACGTCGGCGCCGGTGCGCAGGGCCCAGCGGAGGTCGTCGATGTCCTTTTCGGAGAGGGCGGGTACGGAGACGGCGACGCCGGGGAGGTTGAGGCCCTTGTGGTCGGAGACCATGCCGCCCTCGACGACGAGGGTGTGGACGCGGGGGCCGTAGATTCCGGTGACTTCGAGGGTGACGCGGCCGTCGTCGACGAGGATGCGTTCGCCGGGGGTGACGTCGGTGGCGAGTCCCTTGTAGGTGGTGCCGCAGGTGTGGCGGTCGCCTTCGTGGTCTTCGACGGTGATGGTGAACTCGTCGCCGCGTTCAAGGAGTACGGGGCCTTCGCGGAAGCGGCCGAGGCGGATCTTCGGGCCTTGAAGGTCGGCGAGGATGCCGACGCTGCGGCCGGTCTCGTCGGAGGCCTTGCGTACGCGCAGGTAGCGCTCTTCGTGTTCGGCGTAGGTGCCGTGGCTGAGATTGAAGCGGGCGATGTCCATTCCGGCTTCGACCAGGGCTTTGATCTGGTCGTATGAGTCGGTGGCGGGGCCCAGGGTACATACGATTTTCGCTCGGCGCATGAGGCGAGCGTATTCCCCTACCAGGCAGTAGGAAATTGGTTCCGGGTGTCCACTCAACAACCTTTGGGCAAAAGGTTGTTGACAACTGTTGAATGTGCATGGGGGTGCTCCGATGAGCACCCCCGGGGCGTCCGGTGGTGGGCTTTCAGGGCTGCATTTCGGAGCTGTGCCTCACAGTTGGGGCGGGGTCATCGTGAAGCGGGCGTTCACCTGGGCGTAGATGGTCTGGCGCTGTGGTTCGAGGTCGAGGGGCGGGGCGCCGGCGTCTTCGGAGCCGCTGAAGGCCATGGTGCGCATGGTGGCGCCGGGGGCGCCTTGGAAGGGGGCGGCGTTCTCGGCGCCGAGGTCGGCGAGTTCGACGAGGGCGGCGAGGCGGGCGCCGAGGGCTTCGGCGTATTCGCGGGCGCGCTGGACGGCTTCGAGTACGGCTTGGCGGCGGGCCTGGCCGTGGGCGGGTGAGGTGGGGCGCAGGGCCCACCAGGGGCCGTCGATCTGGGTGAGTTCGAGGTCGGCGAGGCGGGTGGTGAGTTCGCCGAGGGCGGTGAAGTCGCTGAGTTCGGCGGTGATGTGGACGCGTCCGTGGTAGGCGCGGATGCGTTCGCCGCGGCCGTGGCGGGTGAGTTCGGGGCTGATGGAGAAGGCGCCGGTTTCGAGTTTTTCGACGGGGTCGCCGTAGCTCTTGATGAGGTCGAGGGCGGCGTTGTTGCGGCGGGTGAGGTCTTCGAGGGCGGTTCGCCGGTCGGTTCCGCGGGCGCTGACGGTGATGCCGATGCGGGCGATCTCGGGGTCGACTTCGATGCGGGCTTCGCCGCGGACGGCGACGCGGGGTACTTCGGGGGTTCCGTAGGGCTGGTGCGATGCGTCCTGGGTCATGGTTTCACTCTCGCACCGTCGCTCGTACGGGTGTGGTCATCGGATCGAAACCTGGTGGGGGTGTTGCTGCTTGTTACCCGTGGGTCAGAATCTACGCGCGTTGTTCACGCCTCAAAAGGGGAGATGGCATGGCGTTCGACCGCAGGACTTTTCTGGGGACCACGGCCGCGACAGGTGCGGCCGTGGCGTTGGCGGGGGCCACGAGCACCCCGGCGGCCGCGCAGGCGGGTCCGCGTACGTATGCGTTCACGGTGATGGGTACGACCGATCTGCACGGGAATGTCTTCAACTGGGACTACTTCACGGACAAGGAGTTCGACGACAAGGCGCACAACGACGTCGGTCTGGCGAAGATCTCGACCCTGGTGAACCAGGTGCGTGCGGAGAAGGGGCGGTGCAACACGCTGCTGATCGACGCGGGTGACACGATCCAGGGCACGCAGCTTTCGTACTACTACGCGAAGGTGGATCCGATCACGGCGCGGCGGGGTCCGGTGCACCCGATGGCGCAGGCGATGAACGCGATCGGCTATGACGCGGCGGCGCTGGGGAACCACGAGTTCAACTACGGCATTCCGGTGCTGCGCAAGTTCGAGGAGCAGTGCGATTTCCCGCTGCTGGGCGCGAACGCGCTGGACGCGAAGACGCTGCGGCCGGCGTTCCCGCCGTACAGCATGCACCGGCTGCGGACTCCGCACGGGCGGGACGTGAAGGTGGCGGTGCTGGGGCTGACGAACCCGGGTATCGCGATCTGGGACAAGGCGAACGTGCAGGGAAAGATGACGTTCCCGGGCCTGGAGGAGCAGGCGGCGAAGTACGTTCCGAAGCTGCGTTCGATGGGTGCGGACGTGGTGATCGTGTCGGCGCACTCGGGGTCGAGCGGGCTGTCGTCCTACGGTGACCAGCTGCCGTACGTCGAGAACGCGGCGGGTCTGGTGGCGGAGCAGGTGCCGGGGATCGACGCGATCCTGGTGGGGCACGCGCACACGGAGATTCCCGAGTACCGGGTGAAGAACAAGGCGACCGGCAAGGACGTGGTGCTGTCGGAGCCGCTGAAGTGGGGGCAGCGCCTGACGCTGTTCGACTTCGAGCTGACGTGGGCGAAGGGCCGCTGGTCGGTGGCGAAGGTCGCGGCGAGGGTGCTGAACTCGAACACGGCCGCGGAGGATCCGAAGATCACGGGGCTGCTGTCGGACGAGCACCGCAAGGTCGTGGCGTACGTGAACCAGGTGATAGGCACCTCGACGCAGGCGATGTCGTCGGCGGAGGGCCCGTTCAAGGACGTGGCGATCATCGACCTGATCAACCACGTGCAGGCGGAGACGGTGAAGGCGGCGCTGTCCGGTACGCAGTGGGCGGCGCTGCCGGTGCTGTCGCAGGCGTCGTGCTTCTCGCGGACGGCGTCGATCCCGGCCGGGCAGGTGACGATCAAGGACGCGGCCGGTCTGTATCCGTTCGAGAACACCATGGAGGCGCGGCTGCTCACCGGTGCGCAGCTGAAGGACTATCTGGAGTACTCGGCGAGGTACTACGTGCGGACGGCGCCCGGTGACGTGGTGGATCCGGCGAAGCTGACCAATTCCGAGGGCACGCCGGACTACAACTACGACTCCGTGTACGGGCTGTCGTACGACATCGACATCGCGCAGCCGGTGGGTTCGCGGATCTCGGGTCTGTCGTTCCAGGGCAAGCCGCTGGATCCGGCGGGGCAGTTCGTACTGGCGGTGAACAACTACCGGGCGTCGGGTGGCGGGGCGTTCCCGCACGTGCCGCAGGCGAAGCAGCTGTGGGCGAACTCGGACGAGATCCGCAACACGATCATCCAGTGGGTGAAGGCGAAGGGGACGGTCGACCCGTCGCAGTTCGCTTCGGTGGACTGGCGTCTGACGCGGGCCGGGGTGCCGGTGTTCTAGTCCGTTCGCGGTGGTGTGCGGCCGGGGCCTGCCGTGGCGGGTCCCGGCCGTCTGCGTGGGGCCGGCGCCGGGCCCGGGGTGCGGGTGGGGCGTCGTGGGTGATGCCGCCGGTCAGGCGGTCAGCACTGCCAGAGGAGTGCCGCGCGGCCGCAGGGGGTGCAGGTGTGTGCGTAGGCGCGGCCGGAGCCGAAGTTCATGGCGGTGACGGGGTCGGGGCCTTCCGTCAGTTCGGCGGCGAAGTCCATGGGGCGCGCGCAGCCGGGGCAGCGGGGTGTCTCCTCGTCCTGGAGCCATTGGGGTGTGCCGCCGAGCCGGCCCAGGACCGTGGCGGCGGCCGGTGCCGTGGTGGCGGGTACGGCGGCGCGGACGGCTCCGAGTCCGAGCAGGTCCTCGTCCGCGTCGGGGGCCGGTACGGGTTCCAGGCCGTCGGCCGGCAGCAGGAGGGCGAGGTTGCCGCCCGCGGTCGGGCTCCACTGTTCGCACCGTCCGGGCCGGTTCGCGCACATGAACAGGGCCAGTACGCCCGGGGAGGGCGTGGCGGTGCCGGGGAGGTCGCCGAGGTGGATCTGGGCGAGGAACTGCAGGGGTGCGGCGCACGCCGCGCAGGCCGGCCATGTGGTCTCGGCGGGGGCGAGGGGTACGCCGCCGGTGCGGGTGACCGGTGCGTCGGGGGCGACCGGCCCGCCGTCGAGGAGGAGCATCGTCATGCCGGGAATGTACGCGGCGGGCGTGGTGGGCCCTAGTCTTCTGAGTCGGGAATTCTGTTCAGATAGCTGGCGAGGCGTTCGAGGATCTCGTCTGCGGTCTTGGTCCAGACGTAGGGCTTGGGGTCGGTGTTCCAGGCGGCGATCCAGTCACGGATGTCCTTCTCGAGGGCCTGGACTGACTTGTGGACGCCTCGCCGTATCTGCTTGTTGGTGAGTTCGGCGAACCATCGCTCGACCAGGTTCAGCCAGGACGACCCGGTCGGGGTGAAGTGCAGGTGGAACCGGGGGTGGCCGAGCAGCCACTTCTTGATGTCCGGGGTCTTGTGGGTGGCGTAGTTGTCGCAGATCAGATGGACGTCCAGGCCTGCCGGCACTTCCTTGTCGAGCTTGACCAGGAACTTCTTGAACTCCTCGGCCCGATGGCGGCGGTGCAGGGAGCCGATCACCTTGCCGGTGGCCACGTTGAGTGCGGCGAACAGGGTGGTCGTGCCGGCCCGGACGTAGTCGTGCGTTGACCGCTCCGGGACCCCGGGCATCATCGGCAGCACCGGCTGGGACCGGTCCAGGGCCTGGATCTGCGACTTCTCGTCCACGCAGAACACCAGCGCCCGCTCGGGCGGGTCCAGATAGAGGCCGACGACATCGTGGACCTTGTCGACGAAGTACGGGTCGGTCGACAGCTTGAAGGTCTCCGAGCGGTGCGGCTGCAGGCCGAACGCCCGCCAGATCCGTGAGACCGAGGACTGGGACAGGCCCATTTCCTTCGCCATCGACCGCGTCGACCAGTGCGTCGCGTTCTTCGGCTTGGACTCCAAGGTCCTGGTGACCACCGCGGTAACCTGCTCGTCCGTCACCGATCTGGGGCCGCCGGAACGCGGCATGTCTCCCAGGCCCGCGATCCGGTACTGCACGAAACGGGCCCGCCAACGGCCGACCGCCTGAGGCGTTGATCCGAGACGGACGGCCACGTCCTTGTTCGAGACACCCTCGGCGCAGGCCAGGATGATCCGGCACCGCAAAGCCCACGCCTGCGGCGTGGAACGACGCCGCACCCACCCCTCCAGTGCGACCCGTTCCTCGTCCGACAGCGTCAACTCGGCCTTCGGCCGCCCCATCCGCGCCATAGGCCAACCCTACACATCTGAACAGAACTCAAGACTCAGAACACTAGGTCCTGTCGTCAAAGCAGCGCCGGTAGGGCCCGCGGCGTCCGGTGCCGTGCATCGCAAGGCGGAAGGGCGCCCGAGTACTGGACGTACTTGGGCGCCCCGACAACGCGGCGAGGTGCGGTGCTGGGCGTCGCGGGCCAGGCGGGACTTTGACGACAGGGCCTATGGGTGGTCGACGAGGGGGCGGAGTTCGCCTGCCGGCCGGGGGCGGGTGTGCTCCCGCTGTTCGAGGCCGAAGGTGGTGAAGGCGGTCCGTTCGGGCTGGGGGTACGGGTTCTTGCCGGTGAGGGTGTTCAGGATGGTGGCGCTGCGCCAGGCGGCGAGGCCGAGGTCGGGGGCTCCGACGCCGTGGCTGTGGCGTTCGGCGTTCTGGACGAAGATGCTGCCGGTGACGGCGGGGTCGGTGATCATCCGGTAGCGGTCGTCGATGCGGGGGCGGCCGTCCGAGTCCTTGCGCAGGTAGGGGTCGAGTGCGGCGAGGAGGCGGCCGAGGGGGCGTTCGCGGTAGCCGGTGGCGAGGATGACGGCGTCGGTGGTGATGCGGGAGCGGGCGCCCTGCTCGATGTGTTCGAGGTGGAGTTCGACTTTGGTGGTGGCGACGCGGCCGGCGGTGCGGACGCTGACTCCGGGGGTGAGGACGGTGTCGGGCCAGCCGCCGTGGAGGGTGCGGCGGTAGAGCTCTTCGTGGATGGCGGCGATGGTGTCGGCGTCGATGCCTTTGTGGAGTTGCCATTGGGCGGGGACGAGCTTGTCGCGGACGGGTTCGGGGAGGGCGTGGAAGTAGCGGGTGTAGTCGGGGGTGAAGTGTTCGAGGCCGAGTTTGGAGTACTCCATGGGGGCGAAGGAGGGGGTGCGGGCGAGCCAGGTGAGGCGTTCGCGGCCGGCGGGGCGGGCGCGCAGCAAGTCGAGGAAGACTTCGGCGCCGGACTGGCCTGATCCGATGACGGTGACGTGTTCGGCGCCGAGGATGCGCTGCCGGTTGTCGAGGTAGTCGGCGGAGTGGATGACGGGGACGGTGGGGGCTTCGGCGAGGGTACGCAGGGGTTCGGGGACGTAGGGGGCGGTGCCGATGCCAAGGGCGAGGTTGCGGGTGTAGGTGCGGCCGAGGGCTTCGGCTTCGCCGTCGTCGTCGAGCTGGGTGAAGTCGACTTCGAAGAGGTCGTGTTCGGGGTTCCAGCGGACGGCGTCGACCTGGTGGCCGAAGTGGAGTCCGGGGATGCGGCCGGCGACCCAGCGGCAGTAGGCGTCGTATTCGGCGCGCTGGATGTGGAACTGCTCGGCGAAGTAGAAGGGGAAGAGCCGTTCCCTGTGTTTGAGGTAGTTGAGGAAGCTCCAGGGGCTGGCCGGGTCGGCGAGGGTGACCAGGTCGGCGAGGAAGGGGACTTGGAGGGTGGCTCCGTCGATGAGGAGTCCGGGGTGCCAGCGGAAGTCGAGGCGCTGGTCGTAGAAGGCGGTGGCGAGTTCGCCGGCTCCTTGGTGCGGCAGGCCGTGGGCGAGGGCCGCTAGGGACAGGTTGAAGGGGCCGATGCCGATTCCGACGAGGTCGTGGGGTGCATCGAGCTGGGCGGTCATCGGTGGGCGCTGCCTTCCAGGAGGGCGATGAGGGTGTCCAGGTCCCCCGCCGTGGTGTGGGGGTTGAGCAGGGTGGCTTTGAGCCACAGGCGGCCGTCGGCGTGGGTGCGGCCGAGGACGGCGCGGCCTTCGTGCAGGAGGGTGCGGCGCAGGGTGGCGACCTGGGTGTCATCGGCGTGGGTGGGCCTGAAGAGCACGGTGGTGATGGTGGGGGCCGCGTGGAGTTCGAAGCCGGGGTGGGCGTCGAGGAGTGCGGCGAGGTGGTGGGCGAGTTCGCAGGTGTGGTCGATGAGGCGGGCGAGGCCGTCGCGGCCGAGTGCGCGCAGGGTGGTGGCGATCTTGAGGGCGTCGGGGCGGCGGGTGGTGCGCAGGGAGCGGCCGAGGAGGTCGGGCAGGCCGGCTTCGGTGTCGTCGGTGGCGTTGAGGTAGTCGGCCTGGTGGGCGAGGGGGGCGAGCAGGGCGGTGTCGGGGACGGCGAGGAGGCCTGCGGCGACGGGCTGCCAACCGAGTTTGTGCAGGTCGACGGTGATCGAGTGGGCGCGGTCGAGTCCGGCGAGTTTGTCGCGGTGGCGGGGGCTGAGTGCCAGTGGTCCCCCGTACGCGGCGTCGATGTGGAGGTCGGCGCCGTGGCGGTCGCAGAGGTCGGCGATGCGGTGGAGGGGGTCGATGAGTCCGGCGTCGGTGGTGCCGGCGGTGGCGGTGACGAGGGCGGGGCCGGGGGTGGCGGCGAGGGTTTCGGCGAGGCGGGCGGGGTCGAGGGTGCCGGTGGGGGTGGGGACGGCGACGGCGGGGGGCAGGCCGAGGAGCCAGGCGGCGCGGGGGACGGAGTGGTGGGCGTTGGCACCGTGCAGGACGGTGAGCCCGGGTCCGTGGCGTTCGCGGGCGAGGAGGAGCGCCAGTTGGTTGGCTTCGGTGCCGCCGGTGGTGACGAGGGCGTCGGCGTGGGGGGTGTCGTAGAACTCGGCGGCGAGGGCGCGGGTGAGGAGGGCTTCGATCGCGGAGGCGGCGGGGGCCTGGTCCCAGGAGTCGAGGGAGGGGTTGAGGGCGCTGGCGGCGAGGTCGGCGGCGGCCGCGACGGCGAGGGGCGGGCAGTGCAGGTGGGCTGCGCAGAGGGGGTCGGCGGGGTCTGCGGCGCCGGCCGCGAGGGTGTGCACGAGGGTCCGGAGCGCCTCGTGGTCCCCGGTGCCGTGTTCGGGGAGTACGTCGCCCAGTGCGGCCTGGACGCGGGCCGCGAGCCCGTCCGGCCCGCCGGCCGGGAGCGGCCCGCCGCGCTCCCGGGCTCCGCTGTGCAGGGCGTCGAGGACCGTGTCGAGGAGGGGCCGCATGGCTTCGGCGCCGCCGGGGCCGCCGGCGAGGGGGGGCGGCGGGGTCGGCGTACCGGGCGGCGCGGTCATCCGGGTCCTCCGGGGCGTTGGTCCGTGGCAGGGTGGTGGGCACCCGGCCGGTACAACGATCCGACCCGAATGGGGTAACCGCCGGGGTCCGTCCGGCGTCGATTTCCGGCCGCCGCCCTGGCGGGGCCAGGGGCGGGGGGAGCTCCCCCCGCCCCTGGCCCGTCCCGGAACTGCGGGGCTACGCGGTGCGGACCCGCAGTGCGCGTGCCAGGTCGTCGAGCTGGTCGACCAGTTTGCGGCGCAGGAGCGGGAGGATGTCCGGGCCCGCGAGACAGGCGTGGCCGGCCTGGAGGTTGGCCTCGTCGACGGCGTACGCGGGGAAGGCCCAGCGTCCGATCGCCTCGCCGATGGCGGGCCCGCGGCGGCCGGCGAGGGCGACGGCCTCCGGGTAGAACCGCTCCACGTACTCCTGTACGAGATCGGCCTGTTCGGGCTGCCAGAACCCCTGGGCGGTGGCGCTGAGGAGGTAGTTGGACAGGCTGTCGTCGTGGAAGAGGCGGTCCCAGGCCGCGGCCTTGGCGTGTGCCGTGGGGAGCGCGGCGCGGCAGCGGGCGGCGCCTTCCTCACCGGTGGCGCTGGGGTCGGCGGCGAGCGCGGCGTCGATCTCGGCCTCTCCCACGGCGCCGAGGACGGCCAGCCGGGCGAGGATGCGCCAGCGCAGCTCGGGGTCGAGTTCGGGGCCGCCGGGGACGGAGTCGTCGGCGAGCCAGGCGGCCACGGTCTCGGGCTGGGTGGCGCTGTCGATGAGGGTCCGTACGGCGGTCAGCCGCAGCCCGGGGTCCGAGCCGTCCTCGGAGCGCCGGAGCAGGGCGCGGCCGATGGAGGTGATGGTGGCCAGCGCCGCGGTCCGGTCGGCGGGGGCGACGTAGCGCGTGGCGATCTGGGTGCGGGCGAAGGTGAGGACGCCCTGGACGATGGCCAGGTCGTGTTCCTCGGGCAGGTGTGCCTCGGCGGTCGCCAGGTAGTCGCGGGGGTCGAGTTCGCCGTCGCGGACCATGTCGCGCAGGGAGTTCCAGACGACGGCGCGGGTGAGCGGTTCGGGGATGCGGGAGAGGCCGCGCAGGACGGTTTCGACGGAGGTTTCGTCGAGGCGGACCTTGGCGTAGCTGAGGTCGCCGTCGTTGAGGACGAGGAGTGCGGGGCGGGGGCCGCTCTCGGACACCACTTCGCCGGACGGTACGTCGAGGTCGAGGAGTTCGCGCAGGTGCAGGCGGCCCGCGTCGGCGGGGTCGTGGTCGTAGACGCCGACGGCGATGTGGTGGGGGCGGCTGCCGTGGCGGTCGACGGTGAGGGTCCAGCCGGGAGCGCCGTCGGTGCTCTCCTCGATGCGCGGGGTGAGGGTGTCGATGCCGGTGGTGCGCAGCCAGATCTCGGCCCAGGCGTGGACGTCGCGGTCGGTGTGGGCGGCGAGGGAGTCGACGAAGTCGGCGAGGGAGGCGTTGGCGAACTTGTGGCGGGCGAAGTGGGTGTTGATGCCGGCGAGGAAGTCCTTCTCGCCGAGCCAGGCGACGAGCTGGCGCAGGGCGGAGGCGCCCTTGGCGTAGGAGATGCCGTCGAAGTTGAGGAGGGCGGACGCGGTGTCGGGGACGTCGTCGGGGTCGGGGGCGACGGGGTGGGTGGAGGGGCGCTGGTCGGCGTCGTAGCCCCAGGCTTTGCGGGTGACGCCGAATTCGGTCCAGGTGTCGGTGAAGCGGGTGGCTTCGGTGAGGGTCTGGTAGCCCATGTATTCGGCGAAGGACTCGTTGAGCCAGATGTCGTCGAACCAGGCGAGGGTGACGAGGTCGCCGAACCACATGTGGGCCATCTCGTGGGCGATGACCATGGCGCGGGTCTGGCGTTCGGTGTCGGTGACGGCGGAGCGGTAGATGAACTCGTCGCGGAAGGTGACGAGGCCGGGGTTCTCCATGGCTCCGGCGTTGAACTCGGGTACGAAGGCCTGGTCGTAGGAGTCGAAGGGGTAGGGCTCGGTGAACTTCTGCGCGTAGCGGTCGAAGCAGTCCTTGGTGATGGACAGGATCTCGTCGGCGTCGGCGTCCATGTGGGGGGCGAGGGACCGGCGGCAGTGGATGCCGAAGGGCAGTCCGGCGTGCTCGGTGGTCACGCTGTGCCAGGGGCCGGCGGCGACGGCGGCGAGGTAGGTGGAGATGACGGGGGTCGGGGCGGAGCGCCAGATGCCGGCGCCGTCGCTGTCGCGCTCCCCGGTGCGGGTGGTGATGCCGTTGGCGAGGACGGTCCAGTGCGCGGGGGCGGTGACGGTGAACTCGAAGACGGCCTTGAGGTCGGGCTGGTCGAAGGCCGGGAAGACCCGCTGGACGTCGTCCATGAACATCTGGCTGTAGACGTACGTCTGGCCGTCCGCGGGGTCGGTGAAGCGGTGCAGGCCCTCGCCGGTGCGGGAGTAGCGCATGCGGGTGTCGAGGTGCAGCTCGTGGGGGCCCTCGGTGAGGCCGGTGAGGGGGAAGCGGCTGCCGTCGAGGGCGGCCGGGTCGAGGGGGTGGCCGTCGAGGGCCGCGGAGCGCAGTTCGTCCGGTTTCAGCTCCAGGAAGGTGTCTCCGGCGGTGCGGGCGCTGAACCGGATGACGGTGGTGGAGTCGAAGGTGTCGTCGTCGCCGGTGAGGTCGAGGGTGACGGCGTAGTGGTGGACGTCGAGGAGCTGGGCTCGGAGCTGCGCTTCGTTGCGCGTCAGTGCGGACATGAGGCCCATGCTGCCTGACGGCGGCGGCGTCCCCCAGGGGCTAAGCGCGGGCTAAGCGGCCTCGGGGAAGTGGGGTACGGGGACGTGCCCTACTTCCCCGAGGCCGCTCACTCTTCGCCGGCAGCGATCGTCTCGTGGTGGCGGATGACCTCGGCGATGATGAAGTTGAGGAGTTTCTCGGCGAAGGCCGGGTCGAGCTTGGCGTTCTCGGCGAGCTGGCGGAGCCGGGCGATCTGGCTGGCCTCGCGGCCGGGGTCGGCCGGGGGCAGCTGGTGCCGGGCCTTGAGGTGGCCGACCTGCTGGGTGCACTTGAAGCGCTCGGCGAGCATGTGGACGACGGCCGCGTCGATGTTGTCGATGCTGTCCCGCAGGCGGGCGAGTTCGGCGGCGACGTACTCGTCGATCCCGTTGTCGATGTCGCTGTTGTTCATGGTTCCCGAGAATACGTGGCGGGCGCGGGTGTTTCCTCGGGCAGTCGGTCCGTGAGACGGGTTCTGGTCACGGGGGCGGGGTCGCGGTGCCGAGCCGGCCGCCTTCGGGGGTGGGGCCGCGGTGGGGGTGCCGCCGGGGCGTTCCCGTACCGCTTCAACCTGCACGGCCGGGCCGACGTCTTTCAGGAGGGAGCCGGATGCTCCGCCGTGGAGCGCCGCGCGGACATGTGCGAGGTCGAAGGTGGTGACGATGACGATGCGCGGTGCGTCCTGGCCGAAGGGGCGCCGGGTGATGTCGGGGCCGCCCTCATCGCCGTCGCCGCCTCCGCGTCCTTCCGGCCGGTTCCGGCCCGGCCGGAAGGACGCGGTGCGAGTGCTACAGGGTGGCCGCGGCGCTCTTGATCGCGGCGGCGAAGGTGGAGACCTCGGTGTAGACGCCGGGGTAGTCGGGCCGGGCGCAGCCTTGGCCCCAGCTGACTATGCCGACCTGGATCCAGGCGTTCGCGCTGTCGCGGCGGAACATCGGGCCGCCGGAGTCGCCCTGGCAGGTGTCGACGCCGCCCGCGTCGAAGCCGGCGCAGATCTCCTCGGCCGGGACGAGGGAGCTGCCGTACGAGGCCTGGCAGCTGGCGTCGGAGACGAAGGGGACGGTGGCCTTGCGCAGGTAGCGCTGCTGGCCGCCGCCTTCGCGGGTGGCGCCCCAGCCGGCGACGGTGAAGGTGCCGTTGTCGTACTGCTTGGTCTCGGCGATCTTGAGGGTGGGCTGGTTGATGGGCTGGGCGAGCTTGATCAGGGCCCAGTCCTTGCCGGAGCCGTTGTAGCCGGGGGCCTGGAGGACCTTGGTGGACTTGACCTTGATGGCGCTGGAGCTGTTGAGGTCGACGACTCCGGCGGTGGCGGTGATGGAAGTGTTGTTGCCGGAGCCGTTCACGCAGTGGGCGGCGGTCAGGACGATCTGCTGGGTGTAGAGGGCGCCGCCGCAGCCCATGGAGAGGCGCACCATGAAGGGGAACTCGCCCTGGGCGGCGCGGGTGCCGCCGACGACGGGTGCGGTGGAGGCTCCGGCGCTGGTGGGCTGGAGGCTGACGGCGGCGAGGGCGACCGCGCCGATCGCGAGGGTTCGTTTCATGAACCGCACAAGGGTGCTCACAGTCAACACACTGCCTTTCGTGGGGGGTTGGGCCGTGCGCGTCATTGGGTGAATGACGAGTCCATGACACATCGAACGTATGACGGGCATCAAGAACGCGTTTTCGGACACTTTCCGGCCCCGGGGGCGGCATGACGCAGAACAGCAGGCACAGCAGCCCGGTCGAGCACGGATTTCCGCATCTGGAGACGGTCCGCGCGGCGATCACGGCGCTGTTCCGCCGCCTGTCCCCCGACGGGATCCGGGCCTACGACACGAGCTTCGCCCCCGCCGACGCGGCCTTCGGCGCCGACGAGGACCTGCACCTGGGGGCCCACCGGGTGGCTTCCGCGATGGTGCGCGCGCTGCGGCTGCCCGACGCGCGCATGGTGGTCGCCTTCCGGCCGATGCGGGACGCCGCCTCGGTGGAACTGGCCGCGGGTCCCGAGTACTTCGTCGAGGTCAGCGACCGCTTCCGCACGCACCGGCGCGACCTGGCCGCCGCCCTGGCCCACGAGGTCACCCACGTCCTGCTGCACCGGCTGGGCCTGGGCTTCCCCACCACCGCGGAGAACGAGATCCTCACCGACACCGCCGCCGCCTACCTCGGCGCCGGCTGGCTGCTGCTCGACGCCTACCGCGAGGACGCGCTCACCCACCAGAAGCTCGGCTACCTCACCCCGGAGGAGTTCGGCTACGTCCTGGCACGGCGCGCCGGCCTGTTCGGCGAGGACCCCTCCACCTGGTTCACCAGCCCGCAGGCGTACGAGGCCTACGTGCGCGGCCGCGCCCTGGCCGAGCGGGAGCGGCGCCGGGCCCCGCTCGCGGCCGCCGGACCGCAGGCGCGGCGCCGGTACGCGAAGGCACGGCGCACCGGGGCGCTCCCGGCGGACGGGTCGGCGTACCGCTTCGAGGCGGACGGCGCCGGTCCGGGGCTGCGGGTGAACTTCCCCTGTCCGGTGTGCGGGCAGCGACTGCGGGTCGCGGTGCGCGGGCCGCTCCGGGCGCGGTGCGGGCTGTGCCGCACGGTGCTGGAGTGCGACACGTAGGCGCGTTCCCGGCGATCCGCCGCTCGCCGTCCACCGCGATCCGCCGCTCGCCGTCCCCGCCGATCCACCACAATCCGCTGCGATTCACCAAGATCCACGGGGATTCATCATCCAGCCACGAAAAGTTTCCTACCAGCCAGTAGACATGGAGTCGGATCTGGCCAACCCTGGTCGCGTACATGCCAATGCGCGACCGAGGAGCGTCCCCCCATGCGCAGCACCCGCCGCACCCGCACGACCCGCACCACGCGTGCCACCGCCGCCGGCGTGGCCGTCGCGGCCGCCGTCCTGACCCTGCTGCCCGCCACCGCGGCCGAGGCGGCCCCCGTCACCCGGACCGTCACCGCGTCCGCGCCCGGCGGGAACGCGGCGATCCTGGGCATCGACTACGCCACCTGGCAGCGCGACGTCGCCGCCGTGGTCGACGCGGCCCGCCCCGCCATCGAGCAGCGCATCGCCGCCGCGCCCGCCGGCGAGAAGCCCGCGATCGTGCTCGACATCGACAACAGCTCGCTGGAGACGGACTTCCACTGGTTCTGGACCTTCCCGACCCCCGCGATCTCCAAGGTCCGCGAGCTGACCCGGTACGCGAACGACCGCGGGGTGGCGATCTTCTTCGTCACGGCCCGCCCGGGAATCGTGTACTCCCTGACCGAGCACAACCTCAAGGCCGTCGGCTACCCGGTCTCGGGCCTGTACGTCCGCGACCTGCCCGACCTGTTCGACGAGGTGAGCGCGTACAAGACGGGCAAGCGCGCCGAGATCGAGGCCCGCGGCTACACGATCATCGCCAACATCGGCAACAACCAGAGCGACCTCGTCGGCGGCCACGCCGAGCTCACCGTCAAGCTGCCGGACTACGGCGGCAAGCTGTCCTGACCCTCCATCGCGCCGGCCGCGCCCGTCCCAACATGTTGGGCGGAACGCGGTTCAGCGGGTGGATGTAGCGGGTAGTCATATCCCATCGCACGAGTGATGGAGCCGGGCCCGACCCCTCGCCAGGGGGCCGGGCCCGCTTCGTTTCCCGGTCCGCTACGCCGGCACGGGCTCGGGGGACACCGCGGTGCGGGGCAGCGTCAGGCACAGCACCGCACAGAGCAGGAATCCGGCGCTCACCCAGGGCATCGCGGTGGTCAGGGCGCGGGTCGGGCCGCTGTCGGCGAGGGCTCCGAAGAAGACGGAGCCGATGACGGCCGCGCCGAGGGCGCCGCCGAACTGCTGGGCAGTGGAGAAGATCCCGGAGGCGCCGCCCGCGATGTCGGCGGGGACGGCGGACAGCACCACGTTCACCAGCGGCACCACGAGGAAGCCGAGTCCGCCGCCGGCGACGAGCAGGCCGGGGACGAGCGGCCAGGCGCCGACGGGCTCCGCGGCGGAGTGGGCCACGGCGTACCAGACCCCCGCGAAGCCGCCCGCCATCAGCAGCGCGCCGGCGGCGAGGACGAGGCGGCCGAAGCGCACGGCGAGGGCGTCGGCGGCCGGGGCGGTGAGGAAGCCGCCGACGGAGAAGGCGACGGTGACCAGGCCCGCCTGCATGGGGGTGTACCCCTCGCCGCCCTGGAGCCATATCGCGAAGACCAGGAAGAAGCCCTGCATGCCGACGGCGAAGAGGAGCTGGACGGCGAGGCCCACGGAGAAAGCGGGCAGCCGGAACGCCCGGGCGGGCAGCAGCGGTACGGTCGCCCCGCGCCGCCGGGCTTCGAGGATGCCGAGGCCGGTGACGGCGAGCACCCCGGCGGCCAGGCACAGCCAGCCCCACAGCGGCCAGCCGTTGGCCTCGCCCTGGACCAGCGGCAGCACGACGGCGATCAGGCCCCCGGCGAGGACGAGGCTGCCGAGCAGGTCTGGCCGGCCGGCGCCGCGCTCGCGGGTGGCGGGGACCAGAACCGCGCCGGCGGCGAGCGTGGCCAGCGCGACGGGCACGTTGACGAGGAACACCGAGCGCCAGCCCCAGCCGAAGAGGTCGGCGTCGGTGAGCAGGCCGCCGAGCAGCAGCCCGACGGCGGAGGCGAAGCCGGCGACGGCTCCGTACATCCCGAAGACGGCGCCGCGCTCCTTGCCCTGGAACAGCGTGCGGAAGGAGCCGAGCACCTGGGGCATCAGCAGGGCGGCCATGACCCCTTGGGCGGCGCGGGCGGCGATCAGCTGGCCGGGGCTCTGGGCGACGCCGCAGGCGAGGGAGGCGAGGCCGAAGCCCGCCGTCCCGGCCAGGAAGAGCGTCTTGCGGCCGTACCGGTCGCCGAGGTGGCCGGAGACGATCAGGGTGGCGGCGAAGCCGAGCAGGTAGGCGGAGACGAGCCACTGCAGGGCGCTCTGCGAGGCCTGCAGGTCACGGCCGATGGAGGGGATGGCGACGTTGACGATGGTGACGTCGAGCAGGTCCATGAGCGCGGCCACCATCATGACGACGGCGGCGGCCCAGCGGCGTGGATAGGGGATCGGGGTCATGACAGCAGCCTCCAGAACTCTTTCGTTCGGACGAACGAAAGAATTGCACGCGGGCAGGCATGGCCGCAAGTCTTTCGTTCGAGCGAACGAAAGACTTGGTAGGCTGGCCCCATGGGTGAAGAAGTCGACGCGCGACGCGCGGAGGTACTGGAGGAGCTGGGCCGCACGGGCCGGGAGACCAGCGCGGCGACGGTGGTGTTCCACGAGGCGGCGGCCGCGAAGCAGGGGCTGAGCGCGACGGAGACGAAGACGCTGGACCTGCTGCAGCGGCGCGGGCCACTGACGGCGAAGGAGCTGTCCCAGCTGTCGGGGCTGGCCCCGGCCTCGGTGACGGGCCTGGTCGACCGGCTGGAACGCAAGGGCTTCGTCCGCCGGGCCGAGCACCCGACGGACAAGCGGCGCGTCCTGGTCGAGGCCCTGCCGGAGCGGCTGGACGCGATCCGGCCGGTGTTCGACGACTGGGCGCGGGAGGTCGCGGAGCTGTGCGCCGAGTTCACGACGGAGGAGCTGGAGACGGTGATCCGCTTCCTCCAGGGCTCGAACGCCCGCCAGCTCCGCGCGGCGGCCCGCCTCTCGGACTCCTGACGACCCGGCCCGACGACCCGGGACGACCCGGCCCGATCCCGGACGACCCGGTCCGACGGCCCGGGCTCCGTCCCGGAACCTCCCCCGGGCTCCGTCCCGGCGACGGCGGCGCACCCGGCCGCCCGGCCGCCCGCCCGACGACCTTCAGCGCGAGCCGTACACCGGGTGCGCGGGCTCCGCCGCGGCGAGGAGTTTCGCCGCGGCCTCCCCCGCCTCCGCGGGAGTCCACCGCGCGCCGCGGTCCGCCGTGGGACCCGGGCGCCAGCCCTCCATCACCGTGATCCGCCCGCCCTCCGCCTCGAACACCCGCCCGGTCACCCCGGCGGAGGCGTCCGCGCCGAGCCACACCACCAGCGGCGACACGTTCTCCGGTGCCATCGCGTCGAACGCCCCGGCGGCCGGCGCCGCCATGGTCTCGGCGAAGGCCCGCTCCGTCATCCGGGTCCGCGCCGCCGGGGCGATCGCGTTGACCTGGACCCCGTAGCGCCCCATCTCCGCGGCCGCGACCAGCGTGAGCCCCAGGATCCCCGCCTTGGCCGCGCTGTAGTTGCCCTGGCCGACCGAGCCCAGCAGCCCGGCCCCCGAAGAGGTGTTGACCACCCGGGCCGCCACCGGCCGGCCGGCCTTCGCCTCCGCCCGCCACCACCCGGCCGCCGACCGCAGCGGCAGGAAGTGCCCCTTCAGGTGCACCCGCACGACCGCGTCCCAGTCGTCCTCGTCCAGGTTCACCAGCATCCGGTCCCGCAGGAACCCGGCATTGTTGACCAGCGTGTCGAGGCGGCCGAACGAGGACACCGCCGCCTGGACCAGCGAGGCCGCGCCCTCCGGCGTCGCGACGTCCCCGCCGTGCGCCACCGCCTCCCCGCCGAGCGCCTCGATCTCCCGGACCACCTGTGCCGCCGGGGACTGCGGCCCCGCCGCCCCGTCCAGCCCCACCCCCAGGTCGTTGACGACGACCTTCGCGCCCTCCGCCGCGAAGGCCAGCGCGTGGGTCCGTCCCAGCCCCCGCCCCGCGCCCGTCACGATCACGACCCGACCTTCGGCGATACCGGCCATCTCAGCTCTCCTTGTTGACAGTTGCCGCATCAAGAAACGCCGGGCGCTCCCCGCCCCCGTGCACGAGCAGGCTCGCCCCGCTCACGTACCCCGCCCGGCCGGAGGCCAGGAACACCGCCGCGTCCCCGACGTCCGAGGGTTCCGCCAGCCGCCCGAGCGGTACGGTCGCGCGTACCGCCGCGATACCGGCCTCGTCCCCGTAGTGCAGGTGCGACAGCTCGGTCCGCACCATGCCCAGGACCAGCGTGTTCACCCGTACCTCGGGGGCCCATTCCACGGCCATGGAGCGGGCCAGGTTCTCCAGTCCCGCCTTCGCCGCCCCGTACGCCGCGGTCCCCGGCGAGGGCCGGGTCCCGCTGACGCTGCCGATCATCACCACCGAGCCCCGTGCCTGGCGCAGCCACGGGTGGGCGGCGAGCGAGGCCGTCATCGGCGCCACCAGGTTCAGCTCGACGACCCGCGCGTGGCGCTGCGCCTCGCCCTCCCCCAGCAGCCGGTACGGGGTCCCGCCCGCGTTGTTGACCAGGCAGTCGAGCCGCCCGTACCGGTCGGCGACCGCGCCGAAGAAGTCCCGTACGGCCGCCGGATCGCGCAGGTCCAGCGGGACGAACGACGCCTCGCGGCCGTTCGCCGAAACCGGTTCCCCGGGCGGCCGCCGTGCGCAGATCACGACCTGCGCGCCCGCCGCGAGGAACGACCGGGCGATCCCTGCGCCGACGCCCCGGGTTCCGCCCGTGACGACGACGACCCTCCCGTCCAGCTCCATGGGCTGCTACCTTCCTCACCTAACAAATGTTTGGTGGAAAGGTAGCTGATCCGCTCATGGGTGTCTCCACCTCAAGCCCCGGCAAGGGCATCGCACTTGTCACAGTCGACTTCCCACCCGTCAACGCGCTGCCCGTGCAGGGGTGGTACGACCTCGCCGACGCGCTGCGGACCGCGGGCCGCGACCCCGAGGTCCGGTGCGTCGTCCTCGCCGCCGAAGGCCGGGGCTTCAACGCCGGCGTCGACATCAAGGAGATGCAGCGCGACACCGGCCACGCCTCCCTGATCGGCGCCAACCGGGGCTGCTCCGAGGCCTTCGCCGCCGTGTACGAGTGCGAGGTGCCGGTCGTCGCGGCCGTGCACGGCTTCTGCCTGGGCGGCGGCATCGGGCTCGTGGGCAACGCCGACGCGATCGTGGCGAGCGACGACGCCGCCTTCGGCCTGCCCGAGCTGGACCGGGGCGCGCTCGGCGCCGCCACCCACCTGGCCCGCCTGGTCCCCCAGCACCTGATGCGCACCCTCTACTACACCTCACGCACCGCGACCGCCGCCGAACTGCACGCGCACGGCTCGGTCTGGCAGGTCGTCCCGCGCGGGGAACTGCGTACCGCGGCCCTGGAGCTGGCCGCCGAGATCGCGAAGAAGGACGGCTACCTGCTGCGGCTGGCCAAGGCCGCCATCAACGGCATCGACCCCGTCGACGTGCGCCGCAGCTATCGCTTCGAGCAGGGCTTCACCTTCGAGGCCAACCTCAGCGGGGTCGCCGACCGCGTCCGTGACACCTTCGGGAAGGAACAGCGTCCATGACCGGCAGGACAGACAAGGTACTGACCCCGGAAGAGGTCGTCGGGCAGCTGCGCAGCGGGATGACGCTCGGCATCGGCGGCTGGGGCTCCCGGCGCAAGCCCATGGCACTGGTGCGGGCGCTGCTCCGCTCCACGATCACCGATCTCACCGTGATCTCCTACGGGGGCCCCGACGTCGGCCTGCTGGCCGCCGCGGGCCGCATCAGCAGACTGGTCGCCCCGTTCGCCACCCTCGACTCGATCCCGCTGGAGCCCCACTTCCGGGCCGCCCGCGAGCGCGCCGCCTTCACCCTCACCGAACTCGACGAGGCCATGTTCATGTGGGGCCTGCACGCCGCCGCCAACCGGCTCCCCTTCCTCCCCGTCCGGGCCGGCCTCGGCTCGGACGTGATGCGGGTCAACCCGGAGCTGCGGACCGTCACCTCCCCCTACGCCGACGGCGAGGAGCTCGTCGCCGTCCCCGCCCTGCGCATGGACGCCGCGCTGGTCCACATGAACCGAGCCGACCGCCTCGGCAACGCCCAGTACCTGGGCCCGGACCCGTACTTCGACGACCTGTTCTGCGAGGCAGCGGACGCCGCGTACGTCTCCTGCGAGCAGCTCGTCGAGACCGCCGAGCTCACCAAGGCCGGTCCCCCGCAGTCCCTCCTCGTCAGCCGCCACTCCGTCACCGGGGTCGTCGAGACCCCCAACGGCGCGCACTTCACCTCCTGCGTCCCCGACTACGAGCGCGACGAGGCCTTCCAGAAGCTCTACGCGACCACCCCCTGGCCCGAGTTCGCCGCCCGCTTCCTCTCCGGCGGGAGCGAGCACGACTACCAGTCAGCCGTCCGGACCTGGCACGAGGAGCAGCAGTGACCACCGCGACCGTCACCCGCGCCCCCCTTCTCCCGCCCACCCGCGCCGAGTACTGCGTGATCGCCTGCGCCGAGGCCTGGCGCGACAACGGCGAGGTGCTCGCCAGCCCTATGGGCCTGATCCCCTCCTTCGGGGCCAGGCTCGCGAAGCGGACCTTCTCCCCCGACCTGCTCCTGACCGACGGCGAAGCGATGCTCGTCGGCCTCGACGGCACGGTCGAGGGCTGGCTCCCGTACCGGCGCCACCTGACCATGGTCACCGGGGGCAGGCGGCACGTGATGATGGGCGCCAGCCAGATCGACCGGTTCGGTAACCAGAACATCTCCTGCATCGGCGACTGGGCGCGGCCGGCCCGCCAGCTCCTGGGCGTGCGCGGTGCGCCCGTCAACACCCTGAACAATCCCGTGAGTTACTGGATCCCCAAGCACTCGGCCCGGGTGTTCGTGGAGCGCGTCGACATGGTCAGCGGTGTCGGTCACGACCGCGCGGAGGCCGCCGGGGTGACCCGCTACCACCGCCTGCCCCGGGTGGTCAGCGATCTCGGCGTCTTCGACTTCACGGGCCCCGGCCGCTCGATGCGCCTGGCCTCCCTCCACCCGGGGGTCGCAGTCGAGCAGGTCCGGGCGGCCACCGGCTTCGAGCTCGGAAACGCGGAGGAGGTCCCGTACACGCGGGAGCCGACCGCGGCGGAGCTGCGGCTGATCCGCGAGGTGATCGACCCCGAGGGCCTGCGCGACCGCGAAGTGCGGGGCTGATCCGATGCGGACGGCATTCACCGAGCTGGTCGGCGTCGAGCACCCGATCGTGCAGACGGGCATGGGCTGGGTCGCGGGACCGCGTCTGGTGTCGGGCGCGGCGGGCGCCGGAGCCCTCGGGATCCTGGCGTCGGCGACGATGACCCTGGACCAGCTGCGGTCGGCGGTCCGCGAGGTCAAGTCCCGTATCCCGGAGGGGACTCCCTTCGGGGTCAACCTGCGCGCGGACGCCGGCGACGCGGCCGAACGCGCCCGGCTGATCATCGACGAGGGGGTCAAGGTCGCCTCCTTCGCCCTCGCGCCCTCGCGGGAGCTGATCGCCCGGCTCAAGGACGCGGGCGTGGTCGTCATCCCGAGCATCGGCGCCCGCCGGCACGCCGAGAAGGTGGCCGCGTGGGGCGCGGACGCGGTGATCGTGCAGGGCGGTGAGGGCGGCGGGCACACCGGGGACGTGGCCACGACGGTGCTGTTGCCCCAGGTCGTCGACGCCGTGGACATCCCGGTGATCGCGGCGGGCGGTTTCAGCGACGGCCGCGGCCTGGTCGCGGCCCTGTCCTACGGGGCCGCGGGCATCGCCATGGGTACCCGCTTCCTGCTGACCACGGACTCCACCGTCCCGGACGCCGTGAAGGCCGAGTACCTGAAGGCCACCGTCAAGGACGTCACCGTGACCACGGCCGTCGACGGCCTGCCGCACCGGATGCTGCGCACCGAGCTGGTCGACGCCCTGGAGCGGGCGGGCCGCGCCCGGGCGCTGGCCAGGGCGGTGCGGCACGCGGCGGGCTTCCGCAGGATCTCCGGTCTGAGCTGGGCGCAGATGGTGCGCGACGGCCTGGCGATGAAACACGGCAAGGACCTGTCCTGGAGCCAGGTCCTGCTCGCCGCGAACACCCCCATGCTCCTCAAGGCGTCCATGGTCGAGGGCCGTACGGACCTCGGTGTCATGGCATCGGGCCAGGTCGCGGGGGTGATCGACGATGTCCCGTCCTGTGCGGAGCTCGTCTCCCGCGTCATGGCCGAAGCACAGCAGGTACTCGCGTCACTGCACTCGCTCCGCACCCTGCCACCACCAGGGTGATCCCCCTTCTCCGTCACAGGAGTCGCCTCCATGAGCCGTGCCCGAATCCGCCTGGCGACCGCGGTCCTCGCCTCCGCCCTCGCCATCGGGACCTTGCCCGCTTCCGCGTACGCGGCGGCGGCGCCCGGAGCCGGGGCCCGTGCCCGGCACCACCACCTCCAGGCGGAATCGATCCGTCAGATCCCCCTCAAGGGCGCCGTCAACCTCCGCGACCTCGGCGGCTACCGCACGTACACCGGCGGCCAGGTCCGCCAGGGGCTCGTCTACCGCTCCGACGCACTGAACAAGCTGACCGACGCCGACGTCACCACCGTCTCCGGTCTCGGCCTCACGAAGGTCGTCGATTTCCGCATCCCGATGGAGCTCCAGTACGACGGCGCCGACAGGCTGCCCGTGGGGCTCGCCGCCACCTCCCGCCCGGTCAGCGACCTCGGCCTGTACGGGACCCTCGTCGGCGCGATCTCCAGCGGTGACCCCGTCAAGCAGGAGCAGATGCTCGGCGGCGGCCGCGCCGAGGCGTACATGCGCGACATCTACCGCACGTTCGTGACCAGCCCCGAGAACCGGGCGCAGTTCGCGGCGACCGTGCGGGAGATCGCGGACGGCGGCCAGGGCCCGCTCCTGTACCACTGCACGTCCGGCAAGGACCGCACCGGCTGGATGAGCTACGTACTGCTGCGGGCGCTGGCCGTCCCCGAGGACGCCGCCGGGCGCGACTACCTGGCGTCGAACACGTTCCGCGCCGCCTACGACGCCCAGGTGCGGGCCGGTCTGGGGCAGTCCGGGCGGATGCAGAACCCCGATCTGCTGATTCCGCTCCAGGAGGTCCGCCAGGACTACCTGGATTCCGCGACGGCGCAGCTGGAGGCCGACTACGGAAGCTTCTACGGCTATCTGACGGACGGCCTCGGGCTGGACCTGCGGACGCTGGCGAAGCTCCAGAACAAGATGGTCCGCTAGCGGACAGCACGACGCCGGGCACTGCTCGCGAGAAGCAGTGCCCGGCGTCGTCGTACGTCTCTGCGGGTGTCAGACCGCCCGGCGGCGGCCCTGGCCGCCGGAGCCGACCCGGCTGCGCGCGGAAGCCGCGGCCGCGCCACCGGAGGCGCCGCCCCCGGTACGCCGGCCCTGGCCGGCCGAGCCGGCGCCGGAGGCGCCGCCCTGGCCGCGGCGGGCCTGGCCCGACCCGGAGGCCGCGGGGGCCTGCCCGGACGCGCCGCCACCGGAGCGGCGGCCACGGCCGCCGGCCGCCGGAGCGCCGCCCGTGGCGGAGGCGGTACGGGGTCCACCGGACCGGCGGCGCGCACCGGAGCCGGAACCGGAGCCGCTGCGCTGCTTCGGCGCGGTCGGCTGCGGCACCTCCAGCACCACCGGGATGCCCGAGGGCTCCTTGGCGCCGGTCAGGCGGGACAGCTCCTCGTCGGAGGACTTGATCTGCGCGGTGCGCGGGGAGATCCCGGCGTCCGACATCAGGCGGGTCATGTCCCGCTTCTGGTCGGGCAGCACCAGGGTGACCACGCTGCCGGACTCGCCGGCGCGGGCGGTACGGCCGCCGCGGTGCAGGTAGTCCTTGTGGTCGGTGGGCGGGTCCACGTTGACGACGAGGTCGAGGTCGTCGATGTGGATGCCGCGCGCCGCGACGTTCGTCGCCACCAGCGCGGTGACCTCGCCCGTCTTGAACCAGTCGAGGGTCCGGTTGCGCTGCGGCTGCGAGCGTCCGCCGTGCAGGCCGGAGGCGCGGACGCCGTCCGCCAGGAGCTTCTTGACCATGCGGTCGACACCGCGCTTGGTGTCCACGAACATGATCACCCGGCCGTCGCGGGCCGCTATGCGCGTCGCCACGGCCTTCTTGTCGGTCTCGTCCATGACGTACAGGACGTGGTGCTCCATCGTCGTGACGGCGCCGGCCGACGGGTCGACGGAGTGGCCGACCGGGTCGGTCAGGAACATCTTGACGAGCTTGTCGATGTTCTTGTCCAGCGTCGCCGAGAACAGCATGGTCTGGCCGCCGGCCTCGACCTGCTTGAGCAGGGCGGTGACCTGCGGCATGAAGCCCATGTCGGTCATCTGGTCGGCCTCGTCGAGGACGGTGATCGCGACCTGCGAGAGGTCGGCGTCACCGCGGTCGATGAGGTCCTTGAGGCGGCCGGGGGTGGCGACGAGGACCTCGGCGCCACGGCGCAGGGCACCGGACTGCCGGTTGATCGACATACCGCCGACGACGGTCGCGATGCGCAGGTTGACGGCCGTGGCGTACGGGGCCAGGGCGTCGGTCACCTGCTGCGCGAGCTCACGGGTCGGTACGAGGACCAGCGCGAGCGGCTGCTTGGGCTGCGCGCGGCGGCCGGCGGTGCGGGCCAGCAGCGCCAGGCCGAAGGCCAGCGTCTTGCCGGAACCGGTGCGGCCGCGGCCGAGCAGGTCACGGCCGGCCAGCGAGTTCGGCAGCGTCGCGGCCTGGATCGGGAACGGCTCGGTGACGCCCTGGGCGGCGAGGGTCTTCAGCAGCGCCTCGGGCATGTCCATGTCCTCGAACGCGGCGACCGGCGGCAGCGCCGGGGCGATCGGCTCGGGCATGGTGAATTCCTGGGGCCTGGCAACGGGCGCGGACTTCTGCCGTCCCGCGCCAGCCTTCGGACGTCCCTGAGCCGCACCTCGACCCCGGGTGGGGCGACGGCTGGGTCGTGCGGAGCTGGAGCTGGTCATGCGAGAAAGCCCTCCTGAAACCGGCAGGTAAAACAAAGGTCGAAACAGCAGACAAGCCGGGGCCCGCACCTCACGGTGCGGACCCCGGCAAGCTGAAATACTTAGTTGGCGGGGAGGATGTTCTCCGCCTGGGGGCCCTTCTGGCCCTGCGTCACGTCGAAGGACACGCGCTGGCCCTCCTGGAGCTCACGGAAGCCAGAGGTGGCGATGTTCGAGTAGTGGGCGAAGACGTCCGGGCCGCCACCGTCCTGCTCGATGAAGCCGAAGCCCTTTTCCGAGTTGAACCACTTCACGGTGCCAAGTGCCATTTTAAATCTCCTGAATAGGCGGCAAAGGGCCCCATCCGGAGATTCCGGCAAAACAATAAAAGCGCCTGAGGAACATTCCCGTCAGGCGCACATAAAGTTCATGGGTACCACAACTGCAACGAGCTCTAAGCTAGCACACGTCTGCCGGGGAGTGTGGCCGCGTGCGTGTGACCTGCGCCCTTCGTGGTACTCGCGCGTCTGCGGGGCCGCCGGAAGCGGGCGCCCCGCCACCGAAGGAGACCTCCGCCGAGGCGGGCGCGGCGGCCGCGCGGCGCGCGGCCGAGGTCTACGGGTCCGGCCGCCGCGCCGTCGCGGTCAGACGGAGCGCTTACAGCCGCTCGATGATCGTCACGTTGACCTGGCCACCGCCCTCGCACATCGGCCCCTCCCTCACGGCCCCCTCGCACCGCTCGGCCCCGGGGGGCCTCCCCGGCTTCGCGAGCCTGCGCCGGCCTCCGGCCGGCGAGCCGCGGGGCCGCGGGGCCGCGGGGCCGCGCCACCGGTTACAGCCGCTCGATGATCGTCACGTTGGCCTGGCCACCGCCCTCGCACATCGTCTGGAGGCCGAAGCGGCCGCCCGTGCGCTCCAGTTCGTGCAGCAGCGTCGTCATCAGCTTCACGCCCGTCGCGCCCAGCGGGTGGCCGAGCGCGATCGCGCCGCCGTTGACGTTGACCCGCTCGGGGTCCGCTCCCGTCTCCTTCAGCCAGGCCAGCACCACCGGGGCGAACGCCTCGTTGATCTCCACCAGATCGATGTCGGCGAGCGTCATGCCCGTCTTCTTCAGCGCGTACGCGGTGGCCGGGATCGGCGCCGACAGCATGCGGATCGGGTCCTCGCCCCGGACCGACAGGTGGTGGATGCGGGCCCGCGGCCGCAGGCCGTGTTCGCGTACCGCCCGCTCGGAGGCGATCAGCATCGCCGCGGCGCCGTCCGAGACCTGGGAGGAGACCGCCGCCGTGATGGTGCCGCCCTCCACGACCGGCCGCAGGCCGGCCATCTTCTCCAGCGACGTGTCCCTGCGGGGGCCCTCGTCCACCGTCACGTCCCCGTAAGCCACCGTCTCCCGCGCGAAACGTCCCTCGTCGATCGCGCGCAGCGCCCGCTGGTGGGACCGGAGCGCGAACTCCTCCATGTCGCGGCGCGAGATGCCCCACTTCTCGGCGATCAGCTGCGCGCCGTGGAACTGGTTCACGGGTGCGTCGCCGTACCTGGCCCGCCAGCCGGCGCTCCCCGCGTACGGGCCCTCGGTGAGGCCGAGCGGCTCCGCGGCCTGCCGTGAGGCGAAGGCGATCGGGATCATCGACATGTTCTGGGTGCCGCCGGCGACCACCAGGTCCTGGGTGCCGGAGAGCACGCCCTGTGCCGCGAAGTGCACCGCCTGCTGCGAAGACCCGCACTGGCGGTCGACGGTGACCCCGGGCACCTCCTCGGGCAGGCCGGCCGCGAGCCATGCCGTCCTCGCGATGTCCCCCGCCTGCGGCCCCACCGTGTCGAGGCAGCCGAACACCACGTCCTCCACGGCGGCCGGGTCGACGCCGGACCGCTCGACGAGCGCCCTCAGGACGTGCGCGCCGAGGTCGGCCGGGTGGATCTCGGCCAGCCCTCCCTTGCGCCGGCCGACGGGGGTGCGGACCGCTTCGACTATGTATGCCTCGGGCATCGGAACTCCTCGGGTCGGGGTCAGGCGCGTACGGCGATCCCGTCCAGCACCATCGACAGGTACTGGCGGGCGATCTCCTCGGGGCTGTGCTGGCCGCCCGGCCGGTACCAGGACGCCGCCACCCACACCGTGTCGCGCACGAAGCGGTAGGTGAGGCGGATGTCGAGGTCGGCGCGGAAGACCTTGGCGGCGACCCCCCGCTCCAGCGTCCCGAGCCAGGCCTTCTCGAACTTCACCTGCGAGTCGGAGAGGTAGTGGAAGCGGGGCTGGGCGGAGAGGGTGCGGGATTCCTTCTGGTAGATCGCGACGGCGGCGCGGTGCCGGTCGATCTCCCGGAACGATTCGGTGACGAGGGCCTCGATGGTCTCCCTGGGGCCGAGACCGGCCGCGAGGACGGTGTCGTAGCCCTCCCACAGTTCGGTGAGGAAGGCGGAGAGGATCTCGTCGAGCATCGATTCCTTGGAATCGAAGTGGTAGTAGAGGCTGCCGGCGAGCATCCCGGCGGCGTCGGCGATCTTGCGGACGGTCGTGGCGTTGTAGCCCTGCGCGGCGAACACCTCGGCGGCGGTGTCGAGGAGTTCGCGACGCCGTTCGGGCGTGGCCGTCACCTGCGGCTTCTTCTTGGCTGTCGGCTTGTTGGTTGGCACGCGTCCATTCTCGGCCTACGGGTGCTGGCTGCTGACCGACACGGTCTCGCCGGTCATGTACGACGAGTAGCCGCTGGCCAGGAAGACGATGACGTTGGCGACCTCCCAGGGCTCGGCGTAGCGGCCGAAGGCCTCGCGGGCGGTGAGTTCGGTGAGCAGGGCCTGGCTCGTGACCTTCACCAGGTGCGGGTGCATGGCCAGGCTCGGGGCGACCGCGTTGACCCGTACGCCGAACTCGGCGGCCTCCAGCGCCGCGCAGCGGGTCAGTGCCATCACCCCGGCCTTGGCGGCGGCGTAGTGGGCCTGCCCGGTCTGGGCGCGCCAGCCGACGACGGAGGCGTTGTTGACGACGACCCCGCCGGTGCCGGACGCCTTGAGCGACCGCAGCGCGGCGCGGGTGCAGCGGAAGGTGCCGTTCAGCGTGACGTCGAGGACGCGGGACCACTGTTCGTCGGTCATGTCGACGAGGTCGCAGGTGCCGCCGAGGCCGGCGTTGTTGACGACGATGTCGAGGCCGCCGTGGGTCTGCTCGGCGAGCGCGAAGAGGGCTCCCACCTGGTCCTCGTCGGTGACGTCGCAGGGCAGGGAGGCGACGCGACCGGCCCCGAACTCTGCGGCGAGCGCCTTCTCGGTCTCCTCCAGGCGGCGGGCGTGGGCGTCGCCGATGACGATGCGGGCGCCCTCCTCCAGGAAGCGGCGGGCGGTGGCGCCGCCGATCCCGGCGCCGGCGGCGGCGGTGATGACGGCGGTGCGGTCCTCCAGCAGGTGGTGACCGGCGGTGTACCGGGGCTCGTTCATGCGAACTCCTCGACGCTGCTCATGGTCGTACGTTAACCTACCAAACACTTGTTAGGGAAGTTGTCGCGGAGGGGGCGAGCACCTGATGGACCTGACCCAGACGGCGGAGGTGGAGGCCTTCCGGGCCGAGGCCCGGGCCTGGCTGGCCGCCCACGTGCCCGCCGTGCCCCTGCCCTCCCTGGAGACCGAGGAGGGCTTCGCCGCCCACCGGGAGTGGGAGGCGCTCCTGCACGCGGACCGCTGGTCGGTGGTGTCCTGGCCGCAGGAGTACGGGGGCCGGGACGCGGACATCGTGAAGTGGCTGGTGTTCGAGGAGGAGTACTGGGCGGCGGGCGCGCCGGGCCGGGTCTCGCAGAACGGCATCAGCCTCCTGGCACCCACCCTCTTCGACCACGCGACGCACGAGCAGCGGGCGCGGGTGCTGCCCTCCATGGCGAGCGGCGAGACGGTCTGGGCCCAGGCCTGGTCGGAGCCGGAATCGGGCTCCGACCTGGCCTCGCTGACGTCGCGGGCGGTACGCACCGAGGGCGGCTGGCTGCTGTCCGGGCAGAAGACCTGGTCCTCGCGGGCCGCGTTCGCCGATCGCGCCTTCGGCATCTTCCGGACGGACCCGGACGCGCCGAAACCGCACCAGGGGCTCACGTACCTGATGTTCGACCTGCGGGCGCCCGGGGTGACGGTGCGGCCCATCGGCCGCCTGGACGGCAAGCCGGCCTTCGCGGAGCTCTTCCTAGACCAGGTCTTCGTACCGGACGGGGACGTGATCGGGGAGCCGGGGCAGGGCTGGCGGATCGCGATGGCCACCACCGGCAACGAGCGAGGGCTGACACTGCGCTCGCCCGGCCGTTTCCTGGCCGCTGCCGACCGGCTCGTCGCCCTGTGGCGGGCGCAGGGCGATCCGTCCGACACCGCGCTGCGCGACCGGGTCGCGGACGCGGTGGTCGGGGCGCGCGCCTACGAGCTGTTCACCTGGGCGGGCGCCTCCCGCTTCGCGGCGGGCGGTGGGGGCACCCCCGCGCGAGCGGAGCCGAGAGTGGGGGACATCGGCGCCGAGTCCAGCCTGAACAAGGTGTTCTGGTCCGAGTACGACATCGCCCTGCACGAGACGGCCCTGGACCTGCTGGGTCCGGACGCGGAGCTCGCCGGGGGCGAGTGGGCCGAACCGTGGGTCTTCTCGCTCGCGGGGCCCATCTACGCGGGGACCAACGAGATCCAGCGCGACATCATCGCCGAGCGGCTGCTCGGCCTTCCGAAGGGCCGCCGCTGATGCGCTTCCTGCCGACCGACGAGCAGTCGGACTTCGCCCGTACGCTGCGCTCCCTGCTGGGCTCGGCGGACGTCCCGGCGGCGGTACGGGCCTGGGCGGGCGGCGGGCACGGACCGGGGCGGGCGCTGTGGGCGCGGCTCGCCGGTACGGGCCTGTTCGCGCTGGCCGTGCCGGAGGCCTGCGGCGACGCGGGAGGCCTGGGACCGCTCCCGCTGGAACTGGCCCTCGGCTTCGTGGAGCTGGGCCGGGCCGGGATGCCGGGGCCGGTGGTGGAGACGGCGGCCGTGTCGGTGCTCCTGTCCGAGCTGGGTGACGAGGGGCCGGCGAAACGCTTCCTCCCGGGGCTGGTGACGGGCGAGGCCTCGGCGACGCTGACGCTGCCGGGCGCCAGTCCGTACGCCCTGGACGCGGACGCGGCCACGTACTGCTTCACCGTGTCGGCGTCGGGCGAACTGCGCCTGGCGGACACGGCGGCGGGCGCGGCGGCGGCCTCCCTGGACCCGGCCCGCAGGCTCTCGGTCCCGTCGGGCGGCGGGGAACTGCTCGCGGCGGGCCCGGCCGTCGCGGCGGCCGCGGAGGCGGCGGGGCGCTGGGCCCGGCTGCTGACGGCGGCCCAGTGCCTGGGCGTCGGCGAGACCCTGCTGGACCGGACGGTGGAGTACGCGAAGCAGCGCACGCAGTTCGGGACGCCGATCGGGTCGTTCCAGGCGGTCAAGCACCGCCTGGCGGACACCCTGCTGGGCCTGGAGTTCGCCCGGCCCCTGCTCTGGGCGGCGGCGCTGACACTGACGCCGGGCGACGTGGCGGCGGCGAAGCTCACCGCGGGCGAGGCCTCGTACGCCGCGGCGCGGACGGCCCTCCAGCTGCACGGCGCGGTCGGCTACACGGAGGAGCTGGACCTGTCCCTGTGGCTGCGCAAGGCCCGCCCGCTGCGCGACGCGTGGGGCACTCCCGCGGCGTGCCGGGCGGAGGTCCTTCAGCCGCGGGTGCGGCGGTAGGCGGTGGTAGCTCCCTTGGCGGCGAGTGGGGAGCCGGCTCAGAAGACGGCGACGCGGAGCGTGACGACGTAGGACTCCTCGACCGTGCCGTCCGGAAAGAGGGACTCCAGCCGTGCGCGCTCGGCGTCGACGAACGCGCGGGTGCCGTCCTCGCCGAGCAGCAGGAACGCGGAGTGGCTTGTGAGGTTGGCGAGGTGCGCCGCCAACGGGACCCTCCGGGACCACCGCACTTCGCGGGTGGTGACGTCCAGCCCTGGCGACTGCCGCGCGGGGAGCCCGCTCACCCCGAAGAAGGCCCGGAGCCGCTCGTCCTGCTCGGCGATCCAGGGGACGGACATGTCCGGGTCGTTCCACCAGAGCGCGAGCGCGCCGCCGGGGCGCAGGACGCGGCGGGCCTCGGGGACGGAGCGCTCGGGGTCGGTCCAATGCCAGGCCTGGGCATAGGTGAGCAGGTCGAACGCCCCGTCGGCCAGCGGCAGTCGGTCGCCGTCCCCGCGCACGAGGGCGATCCCGGGGTTCACCCGCCGGAACTCGGCGGCCATCCCGTCCCCGGGCTCCACGGCGACGACCTCGGCCCCGCGGGCGTGCAGCAGGGCGGTGGCGATCCCGGTCCCCGCCCCCACGTCGGCCACCCTCGCCCCGGCGAGCGGCCGCCCGGCGAGTTCCTCGACGGCGTCGAAGAGCGCGGCCGGGTACCCGGGGCGGTAGGCCTGGTAGAGCTCGGCGGCGGCGTCGAATGAACGGGCTCGTTTCGTCATACGGTCATTGTTTTCGATCACGCCCTCCGGCACCAAGGTGAATAGTCGGCAGGGGATGTGATGGGATCTCCGGACACGATCGACGGATGACGCGGAACGAGGTTCGGGGACCATGCGAAGGACGATGACCGGGATGACGCTGTGCGCCGCGGTGGCGGTGCTGCTCACCGGCTGCGGAAGCGGCACCCCGAAGGCCGCCGCGGAAGGCGGCAAGCCCGCGGCGGCGTCGCAGAGCCCCGCGTCGGCGCCTGCGGCCAAGGCCGGCGGCACGACGCACGAGGTGACCCTGGAAGTCGGCGGCACGGGCAGGACGGCGGTCATGTACAGCGGCGTCGACAGCGGGTTCGAGCAGCAGACGCTGCCGTGGACGAAGACGGGCACCGTCGAACTCACCGCCGCGGAGCAGAAGGTGGGCTACCTCGTGAACGTCGTCCCGGGCACGGTCACGGGCCCCGACGGCAAGCTGCAGCAGGCCCCCTGTGTCATCAAGGTCGACGGCAAGAAGGTCGCGGAGAGCGACGGCGTCAAGACCGCGAAGGGCTGCTCTTACACCATCAAGTAGGGCGGAACTCGCGCACCACTTCGATGCGGCCGACGATGTGCGCGTTGAACTCGTCGAGTTCCTCCGCCGGGACCCACAGCTCCAGGATGGTCTCGCCGCCGGCCTGCTGCACCGGGTACCGGGCCAGGAAGGCCGAGTCGACCTCGAAGCGGGTCACGAAGCCCACCCCGGAGTGCTTGACGTTCCAGTCGCGGGCGATGCGGATCGCGTAGTCCTCGTTCAGGACCGGGTAGAAGATGGGCTGCTCGGGCAGGCGCGGCGGCCAGGCCCGCCAGTCGAGGGCGCGGACCAGGTCGAGCTCGACGGGGCCGGTGGGCCGCCAGAGGGTGGTCGTGGACATGCGGCGACCCTAGAGCCATGAGCAATGCGTCGACCAGCGGCTTTCACGCCCTGGGGCGGCGCAGCGAGAGCCGGCCGAGGGTGAGCGTCTGGAGCAGGAGCAGGGCCCCCGTGCCGACCGCGTGCCAGACCGGCGGGGCCGGGCGGGTGCCCACGGCCCAGGCCGGGCCGTCGGGGTCCGCCGTCACCGTCACGCGGGCGCCGACCGCGAGGTCCAGGGACACCGGGCCGGGCAGGTCGCGGCCGGCCGCCGTACGCAGGCGCAGCGACGGGGAGCGGCCCGAGCCGTCCTCCACCATGGTGCGCGAGGCGACCACCGCCGCCTCCTCGCGGCCCCGGTCGTGGAGGGTGTGCCGGTCCCAGGTGATCCCGCCGAGCACCGCGACGCCGACCGCGACGAGCGCGACGGCGGTGCGGGCCACGAACTCCGCGTCCGTGCCGTGCGGTACGGCGGCGCCGACGACGAACACGGCCAGCAGGACCGGGATCCAGGCGCCCTCGGGGCCCCGGAGCAGCCAGATGGCGCCGGACTCCGCCGCCAGGAGCAGGCAGTTGCGGAGCAACGCCCCCGTCACCCTCCGCACCAATTCAGTCATGGACACATCATGCCCGGGGTCCGGGCGGGAACCCCGCCCGGCCGTCATCCCGCCGTCATCCCGCCGTCCACCGCGAACTCCGCGCCCGTCACGTACGAGGACGCGTCCGAGCAGAGGAAGAGGACCAGCTCTCCGACCTCCTGCGGCCGCCCCATCCGCCCCAGCGGTACGTGGGACCAGTCCCGGCCGCAACCGCGTCGGCCACCATCGGCGTGTCGACGGCCCCCGGGTGCACGGAATTGACCCGGATCCGGTCCCCGACGCTCGCCCTCAGGTGGGCCGAGCGGTACTACGCCTCCGAGCGCGACCTGGCCGCCCGCATGCTCGACGACATCGAGGAGCTCGGCAAGCGCCCGTAGGCACGCTGCCGGGCCTCCCGTAATCTCGGCCGCATGACGGGCAGTGCGATCAACCTCCGCAAGGTCGAGGAAACGGCTCCGGCGCTCGTGAGCCTCTACAAGAGCGCCGGGGTCTCCCTGCGCAAGTACGGCCTGGAGGGCGGGCGCGCCGCCGTCTACCTGGTGCTGGACTACTCCGGTTCGATGCGCCCGTACTACGAGGACGGCAGCGTGCAGGCCCTCGCCGACCGGGTGCTGGGCCTGTCCGCGCACCTGGACGACGACGGCCGGGTGCCGGTGGTCTTCTTCTCCACGGACGTCGACGCGGTGGAGGAGATCACCCTCGCCGGGCACGCCGGGCGGGTCACCGAGATCGCCTCCCGCCTCGGCCACATGGGCAAGACGGCCTACCACGCGGCGATGGACGCGGTGATCGACCACTACCTGGACTCGGGGTCCGCGCAGCCGGCCCTGGTCGTCTTCCAGACCGACGGCGGGCCGGTCAACAAGCTCGCCGCGGAGAAGTACCTGTGCAAGGCGGCCCGCCTGCCGCTGTTCTGGCAGTTCGTCGGCTTCGGCAACACGCGCAGCACGCAGTTCGACTTCCTGCGCCGCCTGGACGAACTGCCCGTCCCGTCCCGGCGCGTGGTGGACAACGCGGGCTACTTCCACGCGGGGGCGGATCCGCGTGCCGTCCCCGATCCGGAGCTGTACGACCGCCTGGTCGGCGATTTCCCGGCCTGGCTGGCGGCGGCGCGCGGAGCGGGCATCGTGCGCGCCTGAGCGGCGGCCGTCGGACCCACACGCTTTGATGGACGCATGACGACGAACAACTGGGCAGCATTCGAGAAGGCGGAGCCGGAGTTCGCGGCGGCCGTCCGGGCCCGCTTCGCGCAGTTCCCGCACCACGTCCTGGCCACCCTGCGCAAGGACGGCTCCCCCCGGGTGGCCGGGCTGAATGTCGACTTCCGGGGCGGGGAGCTGTGGCTCGGCATGATGGCGGGCTCGATGAAGGCCAGGGACCTCCAGCGCGACCCGCGGTTCGCCCTGCACACCAATCCGGGCGCGGGCGAGGAGATGCCGGACGGCGACGTACGGATCTCCGGGCGCGCCATCGAGATCGTGGACCCGCCGGAGCTGCACCGGTACGCGGAGGAGACGGAGAGCCCCCACCCGTTCCACCTCTTCCACGCCGACCTGACGGAAGTCGTCCACATCGGCGTGGAGGGCGATGACCTGGTGGTGCGGTCGTGGACCCCGGCGCGCGGCCTGCGCACCATCCGCCGGGGCAACGACGACGAGCCGCCGCGCGAAGACCCGGCGCCGGGCGCCGGCCTTGAGGCCTAGCTGAGCGGGAAGACGGCGCCGGTCCCGAAGGCGGAGGGATCGACGTCGACCCAGTTGCGGTCGATGTTGATCCTGACCCCGCCGTAGGCCGCGTCGTGGTCGCCGCGGAACTGGTGGGCGCGGCGCGGCCCGTGCCACTGGGTCGTGCCGTTGGGCAGGCCCATGTCGGCATCGGTGACGGAGGCCGCGCCGTTCCAGCGGGCGACCCACAGTACGTCCGGCATGGCCTCGGGGGCCTGGTCGTGGTGGGCGCTCAGCGCCTGCGCCCCGGAGCTCGCCGAGACGTAGGCGGCCGAGCGGTAGCCGAGCTCGTGCAGCCGGACCGTCCAGGCGGTCAGGTAGGCGACGACGGGGGCGTCCCAGGTGTCGCGGTCGGTGTAGTTCTCCAGGTCGTTGTAGAGCACCGTGCCCGCTTCCAGGCCCAGCGACCCGGCCGCGGCCGCCGCCCCTTCGGCGGCGGACCGGCCCTGCTCGTCGGCCTCGGAGGGATCGGTGGACAGGCCGGTGCCGGAACTGTTCCAGGGCTGTCGGCCCACCCAGATCGGCATGAGGTGCCAGCCCGCCTCGGCCTGCCGGCGCACCCACGCGGCCGTGAGCTGCGGCTGGGCGCAGGCACGGGCGCCGCCGCCGATGTAGATGCCGACCGCGCCGAAGGGGGAATCGGCCCGCCAGGTGTCCATGGACTCCTGGGTCGGGGCGGTACAGGCGTCGAAGCCCTCGCCGGTGAAGGGCTCCTGGGCGTTACGGGTCCGCGCGGCGCCGGTGGCCAGTGCGGGGGCGGCGGGACGCGCGGGGGCGCCGGGGGCGGCGGGCGCGTCGGCGGACAGGGCGCGGGCGCGCGACAGGACCCTGCGGACGGCGTCGGGCGCGTCCCCGTACGAAACGGTGGCCATGACCCGGGGCCGGAGCAGGGCGTACCGCAGTTCGTTGCTGTCGGTCCGGGCCGGGGCCTCGGGCAGGGCGTCGGCGGAGTCCACGGCGACGGTGGGGATGTCGGCGCGCGGCGGGGCCGTGTCGAGGGGTTCGAGATGCAGGGTGTCGGCGCGGCGGGCGACGGCCCGGCCGGTGCATTCCGCCTGGGTGCCGGCGTGGCCGAGGTACAGGGTGGGCAGGTCGAGGCGCAGGCAGGCGCCGGGCTCGCGGTCGAGGTCGACGACCCGCCAGTCGGCGGGGACGGCCAGGCGCAGCCCGTGGTAGTCGACGGCCCGCGCGTCGGCGGCGGCGGTGGCGGCCGGCAGGACGGGGAGCAGCAGGGCGGCGCCGAGCAGCACGCTCAGCATCGTTCGGGTGGGCATGTGGCCCACTGTTACCAGACGAAATCCGCCTCAACTGCACGCATCCGCCGGGCACATGCCCCGTTCGGCCTAGCCCTTGCCCAGCACCCGTCGGCCACCTCGGGGCAGCTCCGCTGCTGGGGCTCCGGTCCGCCCCGGCGGCCAGGCCCAGTTCGTCGAGAGCCCACTGCCACCCGAACGAGGCGCCTCCCTTGCCGGGGCGCCGGTATGGTCGAGGGGCGGCCGAAGCCAGTTGCGTTGGCTTCGGCCGCCCTTCCCCCTCACCCCGCCATCAGGAGGAACGTGAGCAACTGCGCCTCGGGCCGGGCGAACCGGTGCGCCGTCCGGCCCACATCGCCTACGACGTGATGGTCATGCAGGCGGGGCGTCAGCAGTTGCGGTACGAGATCAGGCTTGAGCCTTCACAGCCCGGATGAACGGAGCCCACGCGTCCGCCGGGAACACCAGCACCGGGCTGAGGCCGGCGAGCTTGCTGTCGCGGACGGGGACGACACCGCGGAGGTCGTCGGACACCTCGACGCAGCTGCCGCCCTCTCCGTTGCTGTACGAGGACTTCCGCCAGGACAAGCCGTTCACGTCTGCGTGCATGCCGCGTACTCCTCCGCCACCGACTCGATCAGGGTCAAGGACGCCTCCGGCGACAGCGCAGCGGCCCTGGCGAGATCGTATGTTTTCCAGTGGCGTTGGACCAGGGCCGGGTAATCGAGCAGCTGCCCGGCGTGAGGCCCTTCCGTATAGGCCACGTCCGGCGCATCGGCGAACTGCATGCTGGTCATCATCGAACCCGGGGCCCCGTGGGCACCGGCCGAGAACGGCACGACCTGCGCGGTGATCCGGTGGGCCCGGACGTACGACGAGATGTGGCGCAGCTGAGCGGCCATCACGGCAGGCCCCCGACCGCCGTCCGCAGCACCGACTCGTGCAGGACAACCCACACGCCGTTCTCCATCTGTCCGACGTACGACCCGGTGGTGAAGATCCGCTCGCCCAGCCCCTCCTGGGTCAGCCCGGCCGCCTCGCGTCGCCCCCGCAGTTCCTCGCGGGCGAACTCCTCCGGTGTCTGAGCTCCACCCTCGCCCTTCGGATCAGCCATGAGCCAACTCCCCGCTTCCGCAGTGCCCTCGCTCCACGAAAAGCGTAGTCCTCGCCACCCGGAGCAGGCAGCGGAACGCAATTGGTACGGCTACGGAACGCCACAGCGCCCGCCACCCCTGGTCGGGGACGTGGCGGGCGCTGTGTCAGAGTTCCGTACGCCGTTGTACGGACCGTATGAGGGGTCTCCCCGGAGGGAGGGGCGACGGGGTTACACCGTCAGCGAGCGGTCCGTCGGCTTGACCGGGTACGGCAGGGCGCTCGCGCCCGTCAGGAAGCGGTCCACGCCGCGGGCGGCCGAGCGGCCTTCCGCGATGGCCCAGACGATCAGCGACTGGCCGCGGCCCGCGTCACCGGCGACGAAGACGCCGTCCACGTTGGTCGCGTACGAGGCGTCGCGCTCGATGTTGCCGCGTGCGTCCAGCGCCAGGCCGAACTGCTGGACCAGGCCGTTGGCCTGGTCCGTGCCCGTGAAGCCCATCGCCAGGGTGACCAGCTGCGCGGGGAGGGCGCGCTCGGTGCCGGGCTTCTGGACGAGCTTGCCGTCGACGAACTCCACCTCGACGAGGTGCAGTGCCTTGACGTTGCCGTCCTCGTCGCCCTCGAAGTGGGTGGTGGAGACGGAGTAGACCCGCTCGCCGCCCTCCTCGTGCGCCGAGGTGACCTTGTACAGCATGGGGAACGTCGGCCACGGCTGGTTGGCGTTACGGTCCTCGCCGGGCTTCGGCATGATCTCCAGCTGCGTGACCGAGGCCGCGCCCTGCCGGTGGGCGGTGCCGACGCAGTCCGCGCCGGTGTCGCCGCCGCCGATGACGACCACGTGCTTGCCCTCGGCCGTGATGGGGGGCGCCATGAAATCGCCCTCCTGGACCTTGTTCGCGAGCGGCAGGTACTCCATCGCGAAGTGGATGCCGTTCAGCTCGCGCCCCGGGACCGGCAGGTCGCGGGAGACCGTGGCACCGGCCGCGACGACGACCGCGTCGAACCGCTTGCGCAGGTCGGTGGCCGTGATGTCGCGGCCGACCTCGACGCCGGTGCGGAACTTGGTGCCCTCCGCGCGCATCTGCTCGATGCGGCGGTTGATGTGCACCTTCTCCATCTTGAACTCGGGGATGCCGTAGCGCAGCAGGCCGCCGACACGGTCGGCGCGCTCGTACACCACGACGGTGTGCCCGGCCCGGGTCAGCTGCTGGGCCGCGGCGAGACCCGCCGGGCCGGAGCCGATGACGGCGGCCGTCTTGCCCGAGAGGCGCTCGGGCGCCTGCGGGGTGACGTTGCCGTTGTCCCATGCCTTGTCGATGATCGAGACTTCGACGTTCTTGATCGTGACGGCCGGCTGGTTGATGCCGAGCACGCAGGCGGATTCGCAGGGCGCCGGGCACAGCCGCCCGGTGAACTCCGGGAAGTTGTTCGTGGCGTGGAGACGCTCGGACGCGGCGCCCCAGTCCTCGCGGTACGCGTAGTCGTTCCACTCCGGGATCAGGTTCCCGAGCGGGCACCCGTTGTGGCAGAACGGGATGCCGCAGTCCATGCAGCGGCCGGCCTGCTTGCTGATGATCGGGAGCAGCGAGCCCGGGACGTAGACCTCGTTCCAGTCCTTCAGCCGGTCGGCCACGGGACGGGTACAGGCGGTCTCGCGCGGGGTGGTGAGGAAGCCCTTCGGGTCAGCCATGGGTCGCCGCCTCCATCATCTTCTCGGTGGTCTCGGACTCCGAGAGTCCGGCCAGCTCAGCGGCGTCCTTGGCGGCGAGCACTGCCTTGTACGTGGTCGGGATGATCTTGCTGAAGCGATCCGCCGCGACGGACCAGTCAGCCAGGAGCTTCGCGGCCACGGTCGAGCCGGTCTCCTCCTCGTGGCGGCGCACCACATCGTGCAGCCACTGCTTGTCCGTGTCGGACAGGGCGGTCTCGACGGCGCCGGCGTTGCCGACGTTGACGTTGTCCGGGTCGAGGTCGATGACGTACGCGACGCCGCCCGACATGCCGGCCGCGAAGTTGCGGCCCGTCTCGCCGAGGACGACCGCGTGTCCGCCGGTCATGTACTCGCAGCCGTGGTCGCCCACGCCTTCCGAGACGACCAGGGCGCCGGAGTTGCGGACGCAGAAGCGCTCGCCGGTACGGCCGCGCAGGAACATCTCGCCGCCGGTGGCCCCGTAACCGATGGTGTTGCCGGCGATGGTCGAGTACTCGGCCAGGTGGTCGGCGGCGCGGTCCGGGCGGACCACGATCCGGCCACCGGAGAGGCCCTTGCCGACGTAGTCGTTGGCGTCGCCCTCCAGGCGGAGGGTGATGCCCTTCGGCACGAAGGCGCCGAAGGACTGGCCGGCGCTGCCGGTGAAGGTCAGGTCGATGGTGTTGTCGGGCAGGCCCGCGCCACCGAACTTCTTGGTCACCCGGTGGCCGAGCATGGTGCCGACGGTCCGGTTGATGTTGCGGATCGCGACCTGGGCGCGGACCGGCTGGGCGCTCTCGGCGGAGTCGGCGTTCAGCGCGTCGGCCGCGAGCTCGATCAGCTCGTTGTCGAGGGCCTTCTCCAGGCCGTGGTCCTGCTCGATCAGGGCGTGGCGGACCGCGCCCTCGGGCAGCTCGGGCACGTAGAAGAGCGGCTCCAGGTCGAGGCCCTGCGCCTTCCAGTGCGTGACGGCCTTGCTGGTGTCGAGGAGCTCGGCGTGGCCGACGGCCTCCTCGATCGTGCGGAAGCCCAGCTCGGCGAGGAGCTCGCGCACCTCCTCCGCGATGAACTCGAAGAAGTTGACGACGAACTCGGGCTTGCCGGAGAACCGGTCGCGCAGGACCGGGTTCTGCGTGGCGATGCCGACCGGGCAGGTGTCCAGGTGGCAGACGCGCATCATGACGCAGCCGGAGACGACGAGCGGCGCGGTCGCGAAACCGAACTCCTCGGCGCCGAGCAGCGCGGCGATGACCACGTCGCGGCCGGTCTTGAGCTGGCCGTCCGTCTGGACCACGATGCGGTCGCGCAGCCCGTTGAGCAGCAGGGTCTGCTGGGTCTCGGCGAGGCCGAGCTCCCAGGGGCCGCCCGCGTGCTTCAGCGAGGTGAGCGGGGAGGCGCCCGTACCGCCGTCGTGGCCGGAGATGAGGACGACGTCCGCGTGCGCCTTGGAGACACCCGCGGCGACCGTACCCACGCCGACCTCGGACACGAGCTTCACGTGGATGCGCGCGGCCGGGTTGGCGTTCTTGAGGTCGTGGATCAGCTGAGCCAGGTCCTCGATGGAGTAGATGTCGTGGTGCGGCGGCGGGGAGATCAGGCCGACGCCCGGGGTGGAGTGCCGGGTCTTGGCGACCCACGGGTAGACCTTGTGGCCGGGCAGCTGGCCGCCCTCGCCGGGCTTGGCGCCCTGCGCCATCTTGATCTGGATGTCGTCCGCGTTGACCAGGTACTCGCTCGTCACGCCGAAGCGGCCGGAGGCGACCTGCTTGATGGAGGAGCGGCGCGCCGGGTCGTACAGGCGGTCCGGGTCCTCGCCGCCCTCACCGGTGTTGGACTTGGCGCCCAGCTGGTTCATGGCGATGGCGAGGGTCTCGTGCGCCTCCTTGGAGATGGAGCCGTACGACATGGCGCCGGTGGAGAAGCGCTTGACGATGTCGGCGACCGACTCGACCTCGTCGATGGAGATCGACGGGCGGTCCTCGCTCTTGAACCCGAACAGGCCGCGGAGCGTCATGAGGCGCTCGGACTGCTCGTTCACCCGGTCCGTGTACTGCTTGAAGATGTCGTAGCGGCGGCCGCGCGTCGCGTGCTGGAGACGGAAGACCGTCTCCGGGTCGAACAGGTGCGGCTCGCCCTCGCGGCGCCACTGGTACTCGCCGCCGATTTCCAGCGCGCGGTGCGTGGCCGCGATGCCGGAGGCCGGGTACGCCTTGGCGTGGCGCGCGGCCACCTCCTTGGCGATGACGTCCAGGCCGGCGCCGCCGATCTTGGTGGCGGTGCCCTGGAAGTACGCCCCGACGAACTCCTCGTTCAGGCCGACGGCCTCGAAGACCTGGGCGCCGCGGTAGGAGGCGACGGTGGAGATGCCCATCTTGGACATGACCTTCAGGACGCCCTTGCCGAGCGCGTAGATCAGGTTCTTGATGGCCTGCTCCGGCTCCAGGCCGGACAGGAAGGTACCGGCGCGCAGCAGGTCCTCGACGGACTCCATGGCGAGGTACGGGTTCACGGCCGCGGCGCCGTAGCCGATCAGCAGCGCGACGTGGTGGACCTCGCGGACGTCACCGGCCTCGACCAGCAGACCCACCTGGGTGCGCTGCTTGGTGGCGATGAGGTGGTGGTGCACGGCGGAGGTGAGCAGCAGCGACGGGATCGGCGCGTGCTCGGCGTCCGAGTGGCGGTCCGAGAGGACGATCAGGCGGGCGCCGGCCGCGATGGCCGCGTCCGCCTCGGTACGGATCTCCACGAGCCGCGCGGCGAGCGCCTCGGCGCCGCCCGAGACCCGGTAGAGGCCCGAGAGGGTGGCGGCCTTCATGCCCGGCATGTCGCCGTCGTGGTTGATGTGGATGAGCTTGGCCAGCTCGTCGTTGTCGATCACCGGGAAGGGCAGCGTGACGCTGCGGCAGGACGCGGCGGTCGGCTCCAGCAGGTTGGACTCCGGGCCGATCGAGGACAGCAGCGAGGTGACGAGCTCCTCGCGGATGGCGTCCAGCGGCGGGTTGGTGACCTGCGCGAAGAGCTGCGTGAAGTAGTCGAAGAGCAGCCGGGGGCGCTCGGACAGGGCCGCGATCGGGGAGTCCGTACCCATGGAACCGAGCGGCTCGCCGCCGGTACGGGCCATCGGCGCGAGGATGACGCGCAGCTCTTCCTCGGTGTAGCCGAAGGTCTGCTGGCGGCGGGTGACCGAGGCGTGGGTGTGCACGATGTGCTCACGCTCGGGCAGGTCCGACAGCTCGATCTCGCCGGTCTCCAGCCACTCCGCGTACGGGGCGGCCGCGGCCAGCTCGTTCTTGATCTCGTCGTCCTCGATGATCCGCTTCTGGGCGGTGTCGACGAGGAACATCCTGCCGGGCTGGAGGCGGCCCTTGCGGACGACCTTGGCCGGGTCGATGTCGAGCACGCCGACCTCGGAGCCGAGGACGACGAGGCCGTCGTCGGTGACCCAGTAGCGGCCGGGGCGCAGACCGTTGCGGTCGAGGACCGCGCCGACCTGGGTGCCGTCGGTGAAGGTGACGCAGGCCGGGCCGTCCCAGGGCTCCATCATCGTGGAGTGGTACTGGTAGAACGCGCGGCGGGCCGGGTCCATGGAGGTGTGGTTCTCCCACGCCTCCGGGATCATCATCAGCACGCTGTGCGGCAGCGACCGGCCGCCGAGGTGGAGCAGCTCCAGGACCTCGTCGAAGGAGGCCGAGTCGGAGGCGTCCGGGGTGCAGATCGGGAAGATCCGGTCCAGCACGCCGTCGCCGAAGACGTCCGACGCCAGCTGGGACTCGCGGGCCTTCATCCAGTTGCGGTTGCCCTTGACCGTGTTGATCTCGCCGTTGTGCGCGACGAAGCGGTACGGGTGGGCGAGCGGCCAGGACGGGAAGGTGTTCGTCGAGAACCGCGAGTGGACCAGGGCGAGCGTCGACGCGAAGCGGCGGTCGGAGAGGTCCGGGAAGAAGGGCTCCAGCTGGCCGGTGGTCAGCATGCCCTTGTAGACGATGGTGCGGGCGGAGAGCGACGGGAAGTACACGCCGGCCTCGCGCTCGGCGCGCTTGCGCAGCACGAAGGCCTTGCGGTCCAGCTCGATGCCGGTGCTCCCGTTGCTGACGAACAGCTGCGAGAAGGCGGGCATGGTGGCGCGGGCGCCGTTGCCGAGCAGGTCCGGGCTGACCGGGACCTCGCGCCAGCCGAGGACCGTCAGGTTCTCCTCGGTGGCGATGGCCTCGATCTGCTCCACGGCGACGGCCTGTGCGGCGGCGTCGGCGGGGAGGAAGGCGATGCCGACGGCGTACGCGCCGACCTCGGGAAGATCGAAACCGGCCACCTCGCGCAGGAAGGCGTCGGGCACCTGGGACAGGATTCCGGCACCGTCGCCCGAGTCCGGCTCGGAGCCGGTCGCGCCGCGGTGCTCAAGGTTCCGCAATACGGTCAGCGCCTGCTCAACGAGGGTGTGGGTCGCCTCGCCGGTGAGGTTCGCCACGAAACCGACGCCACAGGCGTCCTTCTCGTTGCGCGGGTCGTACATGCCCTGCTGGGCGGGGCGACCGTCCATGGGCGACCAGGCGGTGGTGCTGAGGCCGGTCGCGGAGTGCGTGGATGCGGAACGCATCGGCTCTCCCGTCGTCGTCGTGGCATATGTGCATAGCCGAGGGACGACGTTGGCCCTCTGCGAAATTTCGTGCAGATTACATGATGACGACTATCCCGAGAACTGGATATGCCATTCCAACATGCGGACACTGCGCGAGGCAGAAAAGGGGGACCTTCGGGAACGTTTCACGGTTTCACGGGAACGAAGGTCCGGACGCGAGGCGGGCATCATTGCCCGGGCGCCATGGTGTGATGCCCGGCGGACACGCGATCGAAACCGCCGGGTAACGGACTACTTATGTTGCGTACCGCATAGTGTCTCACTCCGCGCCCGGTCAGCCTATGGCTCCGCCGATCCAGGTTCCCAGGACGTACGTCACACCGGCGGCCGCACCACCCAGCCCGAGCTGGCGCAGACCGCTGAACCACCAGGACCGGGCCGTGACCCGCGAGACGACCGCGCCGCAGGCGAAGAGCCCGGCCAGCGCCAGCAGCACCGCCGGCCACAGGGACGTGGCACCGAGCAGGTACGGCAGTACGGGGAGCAGCGCGCCCAGGGCGAAGGAGCCGAAGGACGAGACGGCGGCGACGAGCGGCGAGGGCAGGTCGTCGGGGTCGATCCCGAGCTCCTCGCGGGCGTGTATCTCCAGCGCCTGCTCGGGATCGCGGGACAGCTGCATGGCGACCTCGCGGGCGAGCGCGGGCTCGACGCCGCGGGAGACGTAGAGCTCGGCCAGCTCCTCCATCTCGTCGACCGGATGCTTGCGCAACTGCTGGCGCTCCACGTCCAGTTCGGCGAGGACCAGCTCACGCTGGGAGGCGACGGAGGTGTACTCGCCGGCCGCCATGGAGAAGGCGCCGGCCGCCAGGCCGGCCAGGCCGGTGATCACGATGGTGGCCGGGGCCACGGCGCCGCCGGCCACACCGGTCATCAGCGCGAGGTTGGAGACGAGCCCGTCCATCGCGCCGAAGACGGCCGGCCGCAGCCACCCGCCGTTGACGTCACGGTGGGTGTGGTTGTCACGGTGGGCGGTGTGCAGCGGTGCTTCGATGTCGATGATGGACATACGGATATCTCCCCATTTGTGCGAACGGGTGCCGCGAGACACCCCGCTCCCCCTGAACACCTCGAAACTACGCACGATTTCTGCCGCCCGCCAGCAAGGAAGGCCGTACTTACCTGGGGTTTTGGGGGTCGGCGACCGGGTGACGGGGGTGTTCGCGCGGTGTTTCGCAACGAGCGACAAACCGTATGCCATGGCACAAATCCCCCAAGGGCTCAATATGAGTCCCACCAAGTGGAGAGGCTCGCCATGGAGCTGATTGCATGCAATCCGCAGGTCCTCCTCGAACGGGCCAGGGGCGCTCTTCTGGGCCTCGCGGTGGGCGACGCGCTGGGCGCCCCCGCGGAGAACATGAAGCCGTCGGAGATCCGGGCGAAGTGGGGCCGCATCGAGGGTTTCGTGTCGGAGGACCCGGCGGGCACGGACGACACCGAGTACGCGATCTTCTCGGGGCTGCTGCTGGCCCGGCACGGCTCGGCGCTGACCGTCTCCCACGTGGAGCGGGCGTGGCACCACTGGATCGCCGACCTGGACGAGGGCCCGTTCCGCGGCGCGGGCTTCTCGGAGCGCGGCACCCTGGAGAACCTCCGCCGGGGCCTGGCGGCACCCATCTCGGCCCAGCACCGGCACGCGTGGAGCGACGGCCTGGCGATGCGGGCGGCCCCCTTCGGCGTCTTCGCGGCCGGCCGCCCCGCGGAGGCCGCGCGGCTCGTCGCCATCGACGGCTGCGTCAGCCACGACGGCGAGGGCATCTACGGCGGCCAGGCGGTGGCGGCGGGCGTGGCCGCGGCCATGGCGGGCGGCAGCCCCGCGTCGGTGGTCTCCGCCGCCCTGTCGGTCATCCCCTCCGACTCCTGGACGGCCCGCTCGCTGCGCCGGGCCGTCACCGCCGCCCCGCGCGGCGAACGGGCCGTGCGGTCGGCGGTCGTCATCGGCGGCTACCCGTGGACGGACCTGGCGCCCGAAGCCGTGGGCCTGGCCTTCGGCGCCTTCGCCGCGTGCCGGGGCGATTTCCCCACCTCGGTCCTGACCGCGGTCAACATGGGCCGCGACGCGGACACCACCGCGGCGGTGGCGGGCGCCCTGGCCGGCGCGATGTCGGGCGCCCCCGCGATCCCCGCCGACTGGGCCTCGGCCATCGGGCCGGTGCGCGGCAGCTGCCTCCCCTCGATGCGGGGCTACCACGTCCTGGACATCGCGGACCTCCTCACACCGGAAAACGAGGGCCCCCGATGACCCCCACCCCGTTCAGCCCGGACACGATCCCCGCCCCGCCGGACCCGCCCGCGCCCCGCGCCTTCGCACCCCCCGCGGCATCCCCTCCGGGCACGCGGGCCACCGGGCCGGCCCCAGGTACCCCGGACGTCGCCGCCCCTGCCGTGGGGGACACGTCCGGCCCCCGCCGGATCGAGGGGCTGCTCCTCGGACTCGCCGCGGGCGACGCCGCCGGGTGGCCCGCAGCCCGGCACCGCGCCAGCCGGATGCCCGAATGGACCCGCCGCCTGACCCGCGAGCTCGACACCTTCGCCGAGCAGAACGCCACCACCACCCTCCCCGTCCCCATCGCCCTCAACCAGCCGCCCGAACCCCTGCGCCTCGGCCCCTCCGACGACGCCGAGTGGGCCGCCTTCGTCGCCGAGTCCGTGCTCACCGCCGCCGGCGTCCTGCTCAGCGACCTCTCCCGGTCCAGGAGGATGCGCGCCGCCATCGACCTCGCCTGGAACGCCCTCGCCTCCGAAGTGGCCGCCGCGGCGGAACGCGCGCCCGAGGTCGAGTCCGCCGTCCTGCCCCTGCGCGCCCGGATCTCCGTCCGCGCCGGCCTCGGCAACCTCGCCACAGGCCTGCGCCCGCCCGCCACCGGCCACGACAACCCGCACTTCTTCGACGACGCCGCCTGCGTCCGCGCCTGCGTCCTCGCCGTCGTCCACCCCGGCGACGCCCGCGCGGCGGCCGACCTCGCCGAGTTCGACGCCCGCTACACCCAGGACGGCGACGGCGTCCACGGCGCCCGCGCCATGGCCGCCGCCCTCGCGACCGCCCTCGCCGGCGCGGACGTCGACGCCGCCGTCGACGCCGCCCTCGCACAGCTCCCCGGGACGACCGAGATCGGCCGCAACGCCCGGCACGCCGTCAAGCTCGCCCGTACCCAGACGGAGGGCGGCGGCGCCTTCGCCATCGTCCCCGTCCTCGAACACGAGATCGTCGACCACGTCTACAGCTACGGGATCGCCGCCGCCGAGACCGTCCCCGTGGCGCTCGCCCTGGCCACCGCCGCCCGCGGCAGGACGGCCGAAGCGGTCCCGGCCGCCGCCTGCCTGTCGCGCGTCGCGGACTCCGCCCCCGCCCTCGCCGGCGCGCTCACCGGCGCCCTCGGCGGCGGCGACTCGATCCCCACCGCCTGGCGGGAGGCCTGCCGCACCCTGTCCGGCTGCACCCTCCCCCGCCTCGCCGGCACCGATCTCGTGGAACTCGCCGCGCTCCTCGCTCGCACGGAACTCACCTCACCCAAGGGATGATTCGGACATGACGCTCACGTTGGAGGACCGGGCCTGCGGCGCTCTCGTCGGAGCCGCCGTCGGCGACGCGCTCGGCGGCCCGGTGGAGGGCTGGAGCCCGGACCAGATCCTGGAACGGCACGGCGGCCGGGTGCACGGCATCGTCGGCCCCTGGCACGAGGACTGGCGCACGGCCCGCCCGATCGCCCCGTACCACAAGGGAGATGGCCACGTCACCGATGACACCCTCATGACGCACGCCCTGGTAAGGGTCTACGAGACGGTACGGGACCACCTGGACGCCTACGCGGTCGCGGACCACCTGGTGCCGGACCTGATGACCAACCCGCGGTGGATCCCGGAGCTGGAGGCCGAAGCCCTCCCGCTCCAGCGGATCTTCCTCGCCGAGAAGTGGATCGTGACCCGGCTGCACTACGCGCACGCCGACCCGCGCGAGGCAGGCAGCGGCAACATCGTCAACTGCGGTGCGGCGATGTACATGGCGCCGGTGGGGATCGTCAACGCGGGCAACCCGGCGGGCGCGTACGCGGAGGCCCTGGACATCGCCGGCGCGCACCAGTCCTCGTACGGGCGGGAGGCGGCGGGCGTGTTCGCGGCGGCCGTGGCGGCCGCGTGCGTCCCCGGGGCCACGGCCGCCTCGGTGGTGGACACCGCGCTGTCCCTCGCGAAGGACGGCACGCGCGAGGCCGTCTCCGCGGTGTGCGAAGTCGCCTCCCGCCACCGGGACTTCGAGTCGGCGCTGGCACCGCTGCGCACGGCGGTGGCCCCGTACGACTCGGTCGGCCCGGACTACCGCGCCCCCTCGCTCGGCGCCCGCCGCCCGTCCCGCCTCCACTCCATCGAGGAACTCCCGGTCGCCCTCGGCATGCTGCTGATCGCGGACGGGGGGTACGAGACCTCCGTGCTCGGAGCGGTCAACTACGGCCGGGACTGCGACTCCATCGCCACGATGGCGGGCGCGATCGCCGGGGCCCTGGGCGGCGAGGCCGCGGTCCCGGCCGCCTGGGCCAAGCAGGTCGCCGAGGCCAGCCGCCTCGACCTGCACGCCCCGGCCAGGTCCCTGGCCGCCGTGGCCCGCGAGGTCTTCGCCCGCGACCGCTCCCGCCGCCGCTCCCACGAGTCGGCCTTCACCGCGATCTCGACCCCCCGATGACCCCGCCCTGCCCGGACCAGCCCGCGCCGGTACGGCTCACCTGGGCGCAGCCCGAGGACCTCGTCGGGCACGAGCTGCGCCAGGCGGCCGAGGACGGCCGGGATCCCGGGCCCGCGCTGCGGGTCTGGCTGGCGGCGGGCGGCCACCCGGCGCCGGCCCGGGCCGGCGCCTCCCCCGCCCCCGCGCCACCCGAGCTCCGCGCCCTGGCCTCCCGCATCCTGGACGAGCTGGCCGCCCTCCCGTCCCCGGCGGCCGCCACCGAGCCGCAGTCCTGGAACGCCATCCGCGCCACCTGGCTCCCGGACCCGCGGGGAACGCCCGGCGGCTCCACGGCCCGGGAGCCCACCGCCCCGGGGCCTGCGGTCCTGCCCCCGGCCCCGGAAGCGGCGCCGGCGGGGCGGGACCCCCGTCTGCGGACCCGGCTGGAGGCCGCCTGGCTGGGGCGGGCCGTCGGCTGCCTTCTCGGCAAGCCCGTCGAGAAGCTGCCCCTCCACGGGATCCGGGCACTGGCCCGTGCCGCGGGCAACTGGCCGCTGAACGACTGGTTCACGGCCCGCGGCGTGCCGCCGGAGGTACTGGCCGCGTACCCGTGGAACCGCCGCTCCGCCCCCACCTCCCTCGCCGAGAACATCGACGGCATGCCCGAGGACGACGACCTCAACTACCCCCTCCTCGGCCTGCTCCTGCTCCGGCGCCACGGCAAGGGCTTCACCACCGACGAGGTCGCCCGGCTCTGGCTCGACGAACTGCCCGCCGGGCGGACCTTCACCGCCGAGCGCGTCGCCTACCGCAACCTCCTCCTCGGGCTGGAGCCGCCCGCCACCGCCACCCACCACAACCCCTTCCGCGAGTGGATCGGCGCCCTCATCCGCGCCGACGTGCACGGCTGGACCAACCCCGGCGACCCGGCCGCCGCCGCGGCCCAGGCCTACCGCGACGCCGCCTTGACCCACACCGGCAACGGCGTCTACGCCGCCCTCTTCATCGCCGCCGCCACCGCGCGGGCCGCCACCGGCCGGGCCGACGTCCACACCGCGCTCCGGGCCGGGCTGGCCGTCGTACCGCCCCGCTCACGCCTCGCCGAGGCCGTCCGCTTCGGGATCGCCGCCGCCGCCGAACCCGACTTCGACCGCGTCGTCGACCGCCTGCACGCCCGCTACGGCCACTACCACTGGGTGCACGCCGTCCCCAACACCGCCCTCATCGCCGCCGCCCTCACCCACGCCGACGGCGACTTCACCCGCTCCGTGTGCCGCGCCGTCTCCGGCGGCTGGGACACCGACTCCAACGGCGCCACCGCCGGCGCCCTCGCCGGACTCCTCGCCGGCTCCCCGGACGCCATCCCGCACCGCTGGACCGCACCCCTCAAGAACCGTCTGGCCACCACCGTCCCCGGATTCGACGGCGTCGGCTTCGACGCCCTCGCCGACCTCACCCACCGGCTCACCGCACAGGAGGCAGCACGCTCATGACGGCCATCGCCGTGCTCGGCAGTACGAACATGGACCTCGTCGCCTACGTCCCCAAAGCCCCCCGCCTCGGCGAGACCGTCACCGGCCGCGCCTTCCGCACCGTCCCCGGCGGCAAGGGCGCCAACCAGGCCGTCGCCGCCGCCCGCTGCGGCGGGAAGGTGGTGATGATCGGCGCGGTCGGGGCGGACGAGTTCGGCGTACGGCTGCGCTCCGCGCTCACCGCCGCCGGGATCGACACCGCGGCCCTGCGCACCGTCGAGGGCGCCAGCGGCACCGCCCACATCACCGTGGACGACGAGGGCGGCAACAGCATCATCGTCATCCCCGGCGCGAACGCCACCGTCACCGGCCTGGAGTCGGGGGACGAGTCCCGGATCGCCGCCGCGGGCACCCTCCTCCTCCAGCTCGAACTCCCGCTGCGGGCCGTCCTCGCCGGGGCCCTCGCCGCCCGGTCGCGCGGCGTCCGTACGGTCCTCACCCCGGCCCCGGTACAGCCGCTGCCGGCCGAACTCCTCGCCGCCACCGACCTCCTGGTCCCCAACGAGCACGAGGCCGCCGCGCTCACCGGCCTCACCGACCCCCGCCAGGCCGCCGAGGCCCTGCTGGAGGACGTGCCCGAGGTGGTGATCACCCTCGGCGCGGCCGGAGTCCTGTACGCCGCACGCGGCCGGGAGCCGCTGACCGTGCCCGCGCCCGGGGTCCGGGCCGTGGACACGACCGCCGCCGGGGACACCTTCGTCGGCGCCCTCGCCGTGGCCCTCGGCGAGGGCCGGTCCATGCCCGAGGCGCTGCGCTGGGCCTGCGCGGCGGCCGCGCTCTCCGTCCAGCGGCCCGGCGCCCAGGACTCCATGCCGACCCGCGCCGAGACCGACGCCTTCGCCGGGCCACGGCCCGCAGCCCGGCCCGGAGCCGCCTCGTGACGACCGCCGGGCCCCTGGAAGGGCTCCGCGTCCTCGACCTCGCCACCCTCTTCGCCGGGCCGCTGGCCGCCACCCTGCTCGGCGACTTCGGCGCCGAGGTCGTCAAGGTCGAGCACCCCGGCCGTCCCGACCCCTCCCGGGGCCACGGCCCCGCCAAGGGCGGCGTCGGCCTGTGGTGGAAGCTGCTCGGCCGGAACAAGCGGACGATGACCCTCGATCTGTCCACCCCCGGCGGCCGGGACACCCTGCTGCGGCTGGCCGCCACCGCCGACGTCGTCATCGAGAACTTCCGCCCCGGCACCCTGGAGAAGTGGGGCCTGGGCTGGCCCGAGCTGTCCGCCGCCAACCCGCGGCTGGTCCTGGCCCGCGTCACGGCCTTCGGCCAGCAGGGCCCGTACGCCCGCCGCCCCGGCTTCGGCACCCTCGCCGAGGCGATGAGCGGCTTCGCCGCGATCACCGGGGAGCCGGACGGGCCGCCGACCCTGCCGCCCTTCGGGCTCGCGGACTCGATCGCCGCGCTGACCACCGCGTACGCCGTGATGACCGCGCTCGCGGGCCGCGACCGCACCGGGCACGGGCAGGTCGTCGACCTGGCCATCATCGAGCCGATCCTGACGGTGCTGGGCCCGCACCCGCTCTGGTACGACCAGCTCGGCTACGTCCAGCCGCGCACCGGCAACCGGTCCACCAACAACGCCCCCCGCAACACCTACCGCAGCGCGGACGGCCGCTGGCTGGCGGTGTCCACCTCCGCCCAGTCCGTCGCGGAGCGCGTGCTGCGGCTGGTCGGCCGGGACGAGCTGATCGCCGAGCCCTGGTTCGCGACCGGCTCCGGGCGGGCGGCCCACGCGCACGTCCTGGACGAGGCGGTCGGCGGCTGGATCGGCCGTCACAAGGCGGAGGAGGTCGTCACCGCCTTCGAGGAGGCCGAGGCGGCCGTCGCCCAGGTCTACGACGTCCGGGACGTGATGGCCGATCCCCAGTTCGCGGCCCTGGACACGGTCACGGAGGTCGAGGACCCCGAGCTCGGCCCGATCCGGATGCAGAACATCCTCTTCCGGCTCTCCGAGACCCCCGGCGGGATCCGCTGGGCCGGCCGCCCGCACGGCGCGGACACCGACGAGGTCCTGACCGAGCTCGGCCTGACCCGGGCCGAGATCACCGCTCTGCGCACCGAGGGGGCGCTGTGATCCTGACCTGGCTGTACGCGCCGGGCGACCGTCCCCAGGTGGTGGCCAAGGCCCTGGGCTGCGGGGCGGACGCCGTCATCGTGGACCTGGAGGACGCGGTACCGGCCTCCCGCAAGGAGTACGCCCGCGCGGCGACCGCCGAGCTGCTCGCCGGCCGGCCCCCGGTCCCCGTCCACGTCCGCGTCAACGCGATCGACTCCCCCTGGGGCGGCGCCGACCTCAACGCCCTCGCCGGGCTGCACGGCCTGGCGGGACTGCGGCTTCCCAAGGTCAACGCCCCGGACCAGATCGTCGCCGCCGCCGTGCGCACCGGCGGGGTGAGCCTGCACGCCCTGCTCGAATCGGCGGTGGGCGTGGAACGCGCGTACGAGATCGCCCGCGCGCACCCCGCCCTGCGCGGGCTCTCCCTCGGCGAGGCGGACCTGCGGGCCGACCTGGCAGTCAGCGCGGAGACGGGCCTGGACTGGTGCCGCTCCCGGGTGGTGGTGGCGGCCCGCGCGGCCGGCCTCGCGCCCCCGGCCCAGTCGGTGTTCCCCGACATCCGGGACCTGGAGGCGCTGGCCGTCTCCTGCGCGCGCGGCCGCTCGCTCGGCTTCCTCGGCCGGGCGGCGATCCACCCCCGTCAGCTGCCGGTGATCGAGCAGGCCTACCTCCCCGGGCCCGAGGAGGTCACGGCCGCACAGGAGGTGCTGAGCGCCGCGCGGGCCACCCCGGGGGCGCTGGCCCTGCCCGACGGCCGGTTCGTGGACCCGGCCGTCGTGGCGGCGGCCCACCGCACCCTGGCCCTGTCGCGGCGGATGGCTACGCGTTGAGCGCCGACCAGAGCCACTGGCCGCCGACCCGGACGTAGAGCCGCTTGTTGACGGAGTCCACCGCCATGGTGCCGTCCAGCGGCTGGCGGGTGAAGGAGGCGTCGGTGACCGGCCCGGGCACCAGCCGCAGGGGCGGGTTCGGCGCGTTCTTGACCGGGACCGTGCCGGTCGCCTGGGCGCCGAGGGTGCCGTAGCTGTTCTCCACGCGGAAGTCGCCGGTGGACGACTGCTCGTAGTAGATGTGGGTGCCGGTGGGCGCGGTGCCGTAGAGCCCGACGACGTTGCGCAGCACGGCGGTGGAACCGGGACCCGAGTAGAGCGCCACGCCCGCGTTGACGGTGGCCTTGTCCCGGTTGGCGATGACCACGTTCTCCAGCGCGCTGGAGCTCGCCGCCCAGCTGATGATGTTGCGCGCGGTGGCCGGGGTGCCCGCCGCGAAGTCGCCGGCGTAGCAGTAGATGTTGGTGGCGTAGACGTGCTTGCAGCCCGCGTCGGTCTTCAGGTGCGGACCGCCCTGCATCCGGGAGGTCTCGAACTTGCAGTCCGTGAGGTAGACGCCGTTGGGGTTGTTGGTGGTGACCGCGCCCTGGCCGATCCACAGGGCACCGGTACCGAAGGCCTCCAGGCGGCACCCGGTGAAGTGGATCTGGTTGATGTTGTCCTTGCTGTGGCCCCAGGCGCCCTCGGTGGCGGAGGAGGCGTTGCGCAGCCAGACGTTGGGCTGGGTGGTGCTGCCGGTGGTGCCGGTGCAGTCCTCGATGACCAGGTTGTAGAAGCGGGAGTCCCAGAACTCCACGGCGTCGATGCACATGTCGTTGTTCGATGACATGAACACGTCGCGGAAGTAGGAGTTGTTGTTGTAGTAGAGCTCCAGCAGCAGGCCGGTCTTGCGGTTGCCGTTGAACCCGAGGTTCTCGACGGAGCAGTAGCGGCGATGGGTGGCGCCGGTGGAGTAGGCCGCTCCGGTGCCGGACATCCGCAGGAGGATGCCGTCGCCGCCCTTGATCAGCGTGGAGGCCTTGGCCCCGGCGCCCGCGAGGCGGATGCCGTCCGCCTTGACGGCCAGGGCCGGCGCCCCGGCCGCGGGCTTGACCAGGTACTTCCCGACGGGGAAGTACACGGTGCCGCCGCCGGCCGCGGCCGCCGCGTCGAGGGCGCGCTGGACGGCCGCGGTGTCGTCGGTGGAGCCGTCGCCGACCGCGCCGTGGCCCTTCACGTCGAACCAGTCGGGCGTTCCCGCGGCCGTGGCCGCCGCGGCGGCCGTCCCGCCGCCGGACATCACCGCGGCCCCGGCCAGCCCGGCCACGGCTCCCGTCAGCAGTGCCCGGCGGGCGGTCTTCGGCTGTTCGGTCATGGTCTCCCCCTGATGATCAACAGACATCGGGGTTGATCATGCCAGGCGGCTCCGACAACGAGAGGGGGGTGCCGCGCGGTACGCGGCACCCCCCTCCAGCGACCCTTCGGGTCAGCGCTTCCCGGCCCCGGGAGCCTCGCCCTCGGCGCGCTCGGCGTCAGCCGACGGCGCCGCCCCGGCCTGCGCGCCCTTCGTCAGGACGGCCGCCTTCGCCTCGGCGGTCTCCGGCTTCGCCGGGTCCCCGGAGGCAGCCACGGCCTCGCCGTCCTTCGGCTCCGTCCCGGCAGGGACGTCGGTGCCCTTGCCCTCGGCGCCCGAGGCATCGGAACCGGTGTCCGGTTCGACGACCTCCTCGCGGCCCGGCCGCAGCTTCGCCGACAGCACCAGGTAGACCACGGCCAGCACGAAGACGACGATCGAGGTCCACACGTTCAGCCGGAGGCCCAGGATGTGGTGCGCCTCGTCGACCCGCATGTACTCGATCCAGCCGCGGCCCACGCAGTACGCGGCCACGTACAGGGCGAACGCCCGGCCGTGTCCGAGCGTGAAGCGGCGGTCGGCCCAGATCACCAGCAGGGCGACGCCGACGCACCACAGCGACTCGTACAGGAAGGTCGGGTGGTAGGTGCCCGCGACCCGGTTCGGGGCCTCGCTGATCTCCACCGCCCACGGCAGGTCGGTGGCCCTGCCGTACAGCTCCTGGTTGAACCAGTTGCCCCAGCGGCCGCAGGCCTGGGCCAGCGCGATGCCGGGGGCCAGGGCGTCCGCCCAGGCCGGAAGCGGGATGCCGCGCAGCCGGCAGCCGATCCAGGCTCCGACCGCGCCCAGCGCGATCGCACCCCAGATGCCGAGGCCGCCCTCCCAGATCTTGAAGGCGTCGACCCAGTTGCGGCCCTCGCCGAAGTAGAGCTGGTAGTCGGTGATCACGTGGTAGAGGCGACCGCCGACAAGGCCGAACGGCACCGCCCACACGGCGATGTCCGCGACGGTGCCGGGCTTGCCGCCGCGCGCGATCCACCGCTTGTTGCCGAGCCAGACGGCGACGAAGACGCCGATGATGATGCAGAACGCGTAGCCGCGGAGCGGGATCGGTCCGAGATGGATCACGCCGGTCGACGGACTGGGGATGTAAGCAATGTCCATGGCAGACCCGACGCTACCTTGCCGGACGGGCACCACCGCAACCCGCCCGGCAAGCCGAAACCAAATCCACACCTGCCCCAGGCGTCGCTCAGCGCTCCCCGGGCCCTGACGAGGCACTCTTCGACGGCGTCCTCGACGGGGTCCTCGACGACGCCTTCGACCCCGTCCCGGGGCCGCCGGCCGGGGACGCCGACGGCGAGGAGACGCCCTTGGCCTTGGCCTCCACCTGCTCCTTCAGCTTCTGCGGGGTCACCGGATGGGCCTGGTCGGCGAAGATGTCCTTGCCGTCCAGCAGCACGCTCGGGGTGCCCCGGAACTTCCCGGCGGCGAAGGCCTCGTGCGATTTGGCCACCCACGCGTTGTGCGTGCCGTCCTCGACGCACTTGCGGAACGCGGGGGTGTCCAGCCCGTCCACCTTGCCGGCCAGTTCCAGCAGCTTGGCGTTCTTCCCGTAGGCGTCGTCGACCTCCTGCGGCTGGTTCTGGAAGAGGACGTCGTGGTACTCCGCGAACTTGCCGGCGTCCTGCGCGCAGGCCGCTGCGTTCGCCGCTTTCAGCGATCCGCTGCCGCCCATGTTGCCGTCGATGAGCGTGACCAGGTGGTAGTCGACCTTGAGGAGCCCCGCGGCCTCCAGCTCGTGGACGGTGGCCCGGTAGTTGTCCTCGAAGGACTTGCAGGCGGGGCAGCGGAAGTCCTCCCACACGGTCAGGGTGGACTTGGCCTCGTCCTTGCCCGTACGGATGGCCAGCGCGTCCTTGCCGGTGGCCCCGGAGGGGGCGACCACCGGTCCCGCCTTGCCCGCACCGCCGTCCTTGCCGCTGTTGGCCGCGATCAGGCCGACGACGGCGGCCAGGCCGAGCACGCCGACCACCGCCGCCGACACGACGAGGGTCCGCCGGCGCTTGTCCCGGGTCTTCTGCCGCTCGCGCTCCACGAGGAGTCGCTCCCGGGCCGATCGTTTCGTCGCATCGCGGTTCGCACCGTCGTTCTTCTCGCTCACGTTCGGCCAAACGAAGCGGGGAGGCACTCGCGTGCCTCCCCGCTCCCACTTCCACCCGATCGGGCTACTGGGGGCACCTCCCAGCGTTAGCTGGGGGACCGCTCGGATATGCGCTTCACGTCAGCTCCTGCGTACGCCTTCCGCAAGCTCGCCCGCCAGCGACCGTACGGCGGCCAGCCCGGCCGGCAGGTCCGGCGCGTCCAGCAGCAGCTTGACGAAGGCCGAGCCGACGATCACCCCGTCGGCGAAGGCCGCGACCTCCTTGGCCTGGGCCGGGTTGGAGACGCCCAGGCCGACGCAGACGGGGAGCTCGGTGGTGGCGCGGGTGCGCCGCACCAGCGCCTGGGCCTCGTTGCCGACCGATTCGCGGGTGCCGGTGACACCCATGAGCGAGGCGGCGTAGACGAAGCCGGAGCCGGCCGCCGTGATGGTGGCCAGGCGCTCGTCCTTGCTGCTGGGGGCCACGACGAAGACGGTCGCCAGACCGTGCTTCTCCGCGTGCTCACGCCACAGCGCGGACTCCTGGACCGGCAGGTCGGGCAGGATGCAGCCGGCGCCGCCCGCCGCCGCGAGCTCGGCGGTGAACCGCTCGACGCCGTAGCGGTCGATGGGGTTCCAGTACGTCATCACCAGGACCGGGGCCCCGGTCGCCTCGTGCGCCTCGCGCACGGTGCGGATCACGTCGGCGATCTTGACGCCGCCGCGCAGGGCGATGTCGTCGGCGGTCTGGATGATCGCGCCGTCCAGGACCGGATCGCTGTGCGGCAGGCCGACCTCGACCACGTCCGCGCCGCCCGCGATGACGGCCTTGACCGCCTCGATGGCACCGTCGACGGTCGGGAAGCCCGCCGGGAGGTAGGCGACGAGGGCCGCGCGGTCCTCGGACTTCGCCTTGGCGAGCGTGTCGCTCAGCAGCTGGATGCGCCCGGTCTTCTCACTGGCCGTGCTCACTTCGACTCCCCCTCGGTGTTCTTGGTCGCGCTCCGCCTCGGCTGCTCGGTGGCGTCGTACAGCCCGAAGTAGCGGGCCGCCGTGTCCATGTCCTTGTCACCGCGGCCGGACAGGTTGACGACCAGCAGGCCGTCCTTGCCCAGCTCCTTGCCGAGGTCGAGCGCGCCCGCGAGGGCGTGCGCCGACTCGATCGCCGGGATGATCCCCTCCGTACGGGAGAGCAGGCGCAGGGCCTGCATCGCCGCGTCGTCGGTGACCGCGCGGTACTCGCCGCGGCCCGTGTCCTTCAGGTACGAGTGCTCCGGGCCGATGCCCGGGTAGTCCAGACCGGCCGAGATGGAGTACGGCTCGGTGATCTGGCCCTCCTCGTCCTGCAGGACGTAGGAGCGGGAGCCGTGCAGGATCCCCGGCTCGCCCGCGGTCAGCGTGGCCGCGTGCTCGCCGGTCTCCACGCCGTGCCCGGCGGGCTCGAAGCCGACCAGGCGGACGTCGGCGTCCGGGATGAAGGCGTGGAACAGGCCGATGGCGTTCGAGCCGCCGCCGACGCAGGCCGCGACGGCGTCGGGCAGCCGGCCCGCGCGCTCGATGATCTGGCGGCGGGCCTCGACGCCGATGACCCGGTGGAAGTCGCGGACCATGGCCGGGAAGGGGTGGGGGCCGGCGACCGTACCGAAGAGGTAGTGGGTCCGGTCCACATTGGCGACCCAGTCCCGGAACGCCTCGTTGATGGCGTCCTTCAGCGTCCGGGAGCCGGACTTCACCGCGATGACCTCGGCGCCCAGCATCCGCATCCGGGCCACGTTCAGCGCCTGGCGCTGGGTGTCGATCTCACCCATGTAGATGGTGCAGTCGAGGCCGAAGAGCGCGCAGGCGGTGGCGGTGGCCACGCCGTGCTGGCCGGCCCCGGTCTCGGCGATGACCCGGGTCTTGCCCATGCGCTTGGTGAGCAGCGCCTGGCCCAGCACGTTGTTGATCTTGTGCGAGCCGGTGTGGTTGAGGTCCTCGCGCTTGAGGAAGATCCGCGCGCCGCCCGCGTGCTCGGCGAACCGGGGCACCTCGGTGAGGGCGCTCGGGCGGCCGGTGTAGTTGACCATCAGGTCGTTGAGCTCGGCCGCGAAGGCCGGGTCGCCCTTGGCCTTCTCGTACTCGACGGCGACCTCGTCGACGGCGGCGACGAGCGCCTCCGGGATGAACTTGCCGCCGAAGTCACCGAAGTAACCCTCGGCGTTGGGGACGTGACCCTCCGGGTCCGGGATGAAGAATTGGCTGGACATGCCAGTGCTCCTACGGGAACGGAATGCGACGAGTGGTTTTCACCGTATTGCGCCGTCCGCCCGCGACACGCACACCACTCCACGACGGGGTGGCCGGTGCTGCCTGCGGGAAGGAGGACCCGCGCCCGGAGCCGGTCGGCCCGGGCGGTGGGCCGTACGGGGACCGGCGGGACGGTACGTCTCGTACCGTCGGCCGCAGCCCTCGTTACAGCGCGCCTCCGGGACGCCATCGCATGCCGTTGACCTGACCGGGCTCGGAGCCGATCACGTACCGGACCCGCCGCCCGTGCACACGCCGGGCCGGGGCGCGGCAGCCGCGAGGGCGGCAGCCGCGCGCCAGGGGCGCGTGCGCCGTCGGCACGGCGACCGGGCCGCGGCGAGCTGCCTGCGGCGCGTGCGTCGTGCTGACGGAGGGGCGGTCGTGGGCCATGGGAGCGGTCAGCTCCGCCCGTGGCGCAGGGCGGGGTGGGCGCCGGCGGCGACGAGGTCGGCCACGGCCGCCTTCGGGTCGCGGCCGGTCACCAGGGACTCCCCGACGAGGACGGCGTCGGCACCCTCGTTGGCGTAGGCGATCAGGTCGTGCGGCCCGCGGATGCCGGACTCGGCGACCTTGACGATGTGGGCCGGGATCTCGCCGACGACGCGCTCGAAGGTGGAGCGGTCGACCTTGAGGTCCTTCAGGTTGCGGGCGTTGACACCGATGATCTTGGCGCCGGCCGCAACCGCACGCTCGACCTCTTCCTCGTCGTGGACCTCGACGAGCGGGGTGAGACCGATGGACTCGGCCCGCTCGATGAGGGAGACGAGGGCCTCCTGCTCCAGGGCCGCGACGATCAGCAGCGCGAGGTCGGCGCCGTAGGCGCGGGCCTCCCAGAGCTGGTACGCCGTGACGATGAAGTCCTTGCGCAGGATCGGGATGTCCACGCGTGCGCGGACGGCCTCCAGGTCGGCCAGCGAGCCACCGAAGCGGCGCTGTTCGGTGAGGACGGAGATGACCGCCGCACCACCCGCTTCGTAGTCGGCGGCGAGCCCGGCCGGATCGGCGATCGCGGCCAGCGCGCCCTTGGACGGGCTGGAACGCTTGACCTCGCAGATCACCTTGACGCTGTCGCCGCGCAGGGCAGCGACGCCGTCCTTGGCCTGGGGCGCCTTGGCGGCACGCTCCTTGAGCTCGTCGAGGCTCACGCGGGCCTGCCGTTCGGCAAGGTCTTCGCGGACCCCTTCGATGATCTCGTCGAGCACACTCACGCGAGCGGCCCCCTTCCGGGTCGATGACGGTCGGCCGCCTTGCAGACACGTACAACTGCAAGGTCAGCAATCAAATGGTATCCGCAGGAGGCGTTGCGCTCCGCACGCGGTTGACGGCGTCCCAGTAACTGGACATTCGGAATCCGGGCTTCATCCGGGCCCCGCACGGGACTCAGGGCGCCAGCGCCGAGCCGAAAGAAAGATTTCGGACAACGGCGAATGTCAGGCCCACCACGCCGATGGCCCACCAGTACGGCGGCCGCAAGGCGAGGCGGGGTACGGGCCCGCCGCGGTAGGCGCGAACCAGCCACAGGGTCATGAATCCCGCGAAGACGAAGTAGCCGACGACAGCGAGGGCATTTGCCCCGAAAGCTGTGGTCAGATCGCCGTGGGCGAACGCGTGCGCGCTGCGCAGACCGCCACATCCGGGACACAGGATTCCGGTCAGCCGCAGCAGCGGGCAGACCGGGTAATGGCCCGGCTCGTTGGGGTCCACTGTGCCCACATACGCAAAGGCCGCCGCGGCCGCGGCCAGGGTGAGCACCGGGGCCGCGAGCCACCGGGCCCGGGAGACCCGTACGGCGGCGGGCGCGGTCCGCGGCGGCGCGGCGTCGGGGGTGTGAGAGGCGTCCACCCGCCGATTCTCGCCGATCATGACGACGGGCGCAGCACGACGGAGCGGGATGACAAAAGGCGCAGCCCGACCGGGCCGCGCCTTTCGGATCCGCGGTACCGCGCTCAGACCTTGGCGGGGACCTTGGAGGCGGCGATGACCTCGGCGAGGTCCTTGTGGGCAGCCTTCGGCATGCCCATGCCCGCGGCCTTCATCGCCATGCCGACGACACCGCCGAGCGCGACGACGACGAGACCGGCCCAGAAGCCCAGCGGGTTCGCGAGCACCATGAAGGCGCCGGAGATGCAGAAACCGATGAAGGCGATGATGACACCGGTCCAGGCGGCCGGGGTGTGTCCGTGGCTAGTGCCCGCCATGAGTTGCTCCTCGTTGGTCTGTCGCTGTGCTGTGTCGAAACGCGCGGCCTGTGTCGAACGCTCGGAGCCCATTGTCCCGCACAGGGCGGGGCCGCCGTCCACGGGGGGTCCGTCAGCGGGTCGGGTCCTCGCCCCGGTCCAGAGCCTTCCACAGATCCTCCGGGCGGTCCGGGTCCACCGCCGCGGGCCTGCGCGCACGGGGGCTGCCGTCCCGCTCGTAGCGCCCGCCCATCGCGGGCCAGCTGCGGCCGAAGCGCAGGGCCAGCAGCCCGGCCGTCAGGATCAGGGCCGCCCCGGCGGCCGTGACGTACGGCCACGCCGTATGGGTCAGCCCCACCACCTGGGCCGCGGTGTCCGCGGTCGTACGGGCGGCCTCCGCGTCCAGGGCCCGGCGGCCGTCGGCGGCGAAGACCGCGGTCAGCGCGGCGCCCAGGCCGCTGAGCGCCAGCAGCCCCGACACCAGCAGCCGCCCCTTGCCGCGTACGGCGAAGACGGCGACCAGGGCGGCGAGCCCGACGATGGCCAGGGCGGCGGGGAGTCCGGTGACGGCCCGCCCGTCCGCGGTCAGGGCGAGCGAATCGCCGCCCATCGCGGTGGTGCCCCGGGCCCAGATCCGGCCGGAGGCGAGCAGGACGACGGTGGAGCCGAGCGTGCCGAGCAGCAGGGCGACGGCCACGCTGCGGCGGCCGCCCTTGCTCTCGGGAGCCTCGGCGTCGGCATCGGTTCGGGGCGGGGGTACGGCACTCACGTACCCCACTATCCCCTACGCCCTCAGGAGCCGTGGAGGCGGTTCGCCGCTCCCACCGCGCGCAGCACCGCGGCCGCCTTGTTGCGGCACTCGTTGTCCTCCAGCTCGGGCACCGAGTCGGCCACGACCCCGGCGCCGGCCTGCACGTACGCCGTCCCGTCGCGCAGCAGCGCGGTGCGGATGGCGATGGCCGTGTCGGAGTCCCCCGCGAAGTCCAGATAGCCCACGCAGCCGCCGTACAGCCCGCGGCGGGTGGGCTCCAGCTCCTCGATGATCTGCATCGCGCGGGGCTTGGGCGCCCCCGAGAGGGTGCCCGCCGGGAAGCAGGCGGTGAGCACGTCGAAGGCGGTCCGGCCCTCGGCGACCCGCCCGGTGACGGTGGACACGATGTGCATGACGTGCGAGTACCGCTCGATGCTCATGAAGTCGACGACCTCCACGGAGCCCGGCTCGCAGACCCGGCCGAGGTCGTTGCGGCCCAGGTCGACGAGCATCAGGTGCTCGGCGCGCTCCTTGGGGTCGGCCAGCAGTTCCTCGGCGAGGTCGTTGTCCTCCTGCGGCGTGGCTCCGCGGTGGCGGGTGCCTGCGATGGGGTGGACCATGGCCCGGCCGTCCTCGACCTTGACCAGCGCCTCGGGGCTGGACCCGACCACGTCGAAGCCGTTCTCGAAGCGGAAGAGGTACATGTACGGGGACGGGTTGGTGGCCCGGAGCACCCGGTAGACGTCCAGCGCGGAGGCCTGGCAGGGGGTCTCGAACCGCTGCGAGGGCACGACCTGGAAGGCCTCGCCGGCGCGGATCCGCTCCTTGACGTCCTCGACGGCGGCCTGGTACTTCTCGCCGCCCCACAGCGCGGAGAACTCCGGCAGCTCGGAGGCGGGCAGCGGGGCCGGGACGTAGGGGGCGGGCCGCGCCAGGTCGGCCTCCATGGCGTCGAGGCGGGCCACCGCGTCGGCGTACGCCTCGTCCACACCCGATTCGAGGTCGTTGTGGTTGATGGCGTTGGCGATGAGCAGGACGGTGCCGTCCCAGTGGTCCATGACCGCCAGGTCCGAGGTGAGCAGCATCGTCAGCTCGGGCAGCTTCAGGTCGTCGGCGGCGTGCTCCCCGATGCGCTCCAGGCGGCGCACGATGTCGTAGCCGAGGTAGCCGACCATGCCGCCGGTGAAGGGCGGCATCCCGCCCGCGAGGTCGCGCGGGGTGTGCAGGGCCTCGACGGTGGCGCGCAGGGCTTCGAGGGGGTCGCCGTCGGTGGGCACGCCCACGGGCGGGGTACCGATCCAGTGCGCCTGGCCATCCCGGACGGTCAGCGTGGCGTCGCTGCGCACGCCGACGAAGGAGTACCTCGACCAGGAGCGGCCGTTCTCGGCGGACTCCAGCAGGAAAGTGCCGGGGCGTTCGGCGGCCAGCTTGCGGTAGAGCCCGACGGGGGTGTCCCCGTCGGCCAGCAGCCTGCGGCTCACGGGGATGACGCGGCGGTCGGCCGCGAGCTTGCGGAACGAATCGAGATCCATGTGCGTGGGACCTGTCTAGTCGGCGTCGCGGAGGAGGACATCGTCGTCGAAGCAGGTGCGGGCGCCGGTGTGGCAGGCGGCTCCGACCTGGTCGACCTTGACGAGCACGGTGTCGGCATCACAGTCGAGGGCGACGGACTTCACGTGCTGGAAGTGGCCGGAAGTATCCCCCTTCACCCAGTACTCCTGGCGGCTGCGGGACCAGTAGGTACAGCGGCCGGTGGTCAGGGTGCGGTGCAGGGCCTCGTCGTCCATCCATCCGAGCATGAGCACCTCACCGGTGTCGTACTGCTGGGCGATGGCCGGTACCAGGCCGTCGGCGGAGCGCTTGAGGCGCGCGGCGACGGCGGGATCGAGGTTGCCGGGGCGGGGGGACGTACTCATGCCGCCATTGTGCCGGGCCGGAATGCCTGTTAAGGATCTCTGTCCGCCTGATGGGCAGGCGCGCGGCGGTATCCGGCCGTAGGCTGACCCGTATGTCTACCCATGCGAAGCGCGAACGACTGCTGCTGGCCGACCTGTTGGAGGCGGCCGGGCCGGAGGCGCCGACGCTGTGCGACGGCTGGAGCTGCCGGGAGCTGGCGGCGCACGTGGTCGTCCGGGAGCGCCGGCCGGACGCGGCGGGGGGCCTGCTGCTGAATGTGCTCAAGGCGCGGCTGGACAAGGCGATGGAGGAGTACACGGCCAAGCCGTACGAGGAGCTCATCCAGCTGATCCGGACCGGGCCGCCGAAGCTGTCGGTGTACGCCCTGAAGCCGATCGACGAGGCGGCGAACGCGGTGGAGTTCTTCGTCCACGCGGAGGACGTCCGGCGGGCCCAGCCGGACTGGTCGCCGCGGGAGCTGGACCCCGTGTTCGCGGACTCCCTGTGGACCCGGCTGGAGAGGCTGGCCCGGCTGACGGGCCGACGCTCGCCGGTGGGCCTGGTCCTGCGGCGGCCCGACGGCCGTACGGCGGTGGCGCACAAAGGCGTGCCCGTGGTGACCGTGACGGGAGAGCCGGGCGAGCTGACCCTGTTCTGCTTCGGCCGCCAGGACGCTGCCGCGGTGAACCTGGACGGTGACAAGGAGGCCGTCGCGATGCTGACGAGGGCACGACTGGGCATCTAGGAAGCCTGGCGTCGGGGCGGGTGCACTTGGCGTGAACATTCCCTTGCCCTTGTGACATCGGGCGAGCTTAATGAAGCCTCGCGCGGTCACATCGTCGACAACGCACGGGGGAAATCATGGAATCCGGCCCGGTCCCACCGCCACCGTTACCGCCCCGGCCACCGGCGGCGCCACCGCCTGCGCCACCGCCCAGAGCATCCGAGCCCGGTGTGGAGCTGCGGGTGGGCAAACGGCTGCTGTGGGTGGACGGCGCGGCCTATCCGCTGCACAACGTCGTCCGGGTGCGCACCTTCCAGATCAAGCCCGACCGCGGGGAAGCCTTCCTCCAGTTCCTGAAGTGGCTCGGTGCCACGGCAGCGCTGATCATCGTGCTCCAGGTCGCCTCTGCGGACGCGGGGTCGTCCAGCAGCTCGGACTACCGCTCGGGCAACGCCGCGGACAGCCTGTGGACCCTCGGCGCCATCATGGCGGTCATCCTCCTCGTCCGGCTGGTCACCCAGCTGGCCGCGCCGTCCCGGCACGTTCTGTCCGTGGAGACGTCGGGCCCCTCCACCGCCCTGGTGACGCTGCCCGACAAGGAGCAGCTGCGGCAGCTGGTCCGGCAGATCGTCCACGCCATCGAGCACCCGGAGACCGAGTTCGCCGTACGCGTCGAACGTCTGAGCATCAATCCGAGCAACTACCACCTCGGCGACACCGTGAACATGTACGGCGGCATCGGGAACACGGGGGTCGTGAAGAAATGACCGGTGGCAACCACTACGGCGACATCGTCAACATGAACCAGGGAAGCGGCAACACCGGAATCGTGAAGAACCAGTTCCCGGCCGTCGCCCCGCAGCTGCCCGCCGACCAGCGGGAGGCCATCGCCGAGCTGATCCGGCTGCTCGAAGAGGTGCGCGGCCAGCTCCCGCCCGCCGCCGTAGAGACCGTCGACGGCTCCCTGCGCACGATCTCCTCCGCCGGCAGCACCCCGCAGGAGCGCCACGGCGCCCTGATGACCGTGGCCGGCGTCGCGGCGGTGATCGGCCCGCTCGCCCAGCCGGTCGTCGACGCGGTCCAGGCGATCCTTCGGCTGCTGGGTGCGGGATGAGGTGCGGGCCCGGCCACAGGCCGGGCCCGTCCGGTCTCAGCGGACCGGGTGACCCGCCTCCCGGAGCGTGGCCTTGACCTCGGAGATCCGCAGGTCGCCGAAGTGGAACACCGAGGCCGCGAGCACCGCGTCGGCGCCGGCCGCGATCGCCGGCGGGAAGTGCTCCAGCTTGCCGGCGCCGCCCGAGGCGATCACCGGGACCGTGACGTGCCCCCGCACCGCCGCGATCATCTCGGTGTCGTACCCGTCCTTGGTGCCGTCGGCGTCCATCGAATTCAGCAGGATCTCCCCGGCGCCCAGTTCGGCCGCCCGGTGGGCCCACTCGACGGCGTCGATGCCGGTGCCCCGGCGGCCGCCGTGGGTGGTGACCTCGAAGGAGCCCGACGCGGTCCGGCGGGCGTCGACCGACAGGACGAGGACCTGGCGGCCGAAGCGCTCGGCGATCTCCTGGATGAGCTCGGGGCGGGCGATGGCGGCGGTGTTCACGCCCACCTTGTCCGCTCCGGCCCGCAGCAGCTTGTCCACGTCGTCGGCGGCGCGCACGCCGCCGCCGACGGTCAGCGGGATGAAGACCTGCTCGGCGGTGCGGCGCACCACGTCGTAGGTGGTCTCCCGGTTCCCGGAGGACGCGGTGATGTCGAGGAAGGTCAGCTCGTCGGCGCCCTCGGCGTCGTACAGCTTGGCCATCTCCACCGGGTCGCCGGCGTCGCGCAGGTTCTGGAAGTTGACGCCCTTGACGACCCGGCCGTTGTCCACGTCCAGGCAGGGGATCACCCGTACGGCGAGGGTCATGCCGCACCTCCGTACGCTTCCACCTCGACCTCGACGACCATGCTGGGGTCGACGAAGCCGGAGACGATGATCATTGATGCGGCGGGGCGGACCGCGTCGAACAGTTCCTTGTGGGCGCGGCCCACCTCGTCCACGTCCCGGGCGTGGGTGAGGTACATCCGGGTGCGGACCACCTGCTCCGGGCCGAGACCGGCCTGGGCGAGGGCCTTGAAGGCGACGCCGAAGGCGGCGACGGCCTGGTCGTACGGGCCGTTGGCGTCGGCCGCGGTGCAGCCGGAGACCAGGACGAGGCCGTTCGGGAGCTGGACGGCGCGGGAGTAGCCGATGACATCCTCGTAGGCGCCACCGGAGGAGATGCGGCGCACATCGGAAGTGCTGCTCATGCGGAGACCACCTTCAGGGCTTCTTCCAGCGTGAAGGCCTTGGCGTACAGGGCCTTCCCGACGATCGCGCCCTCGACGCCCAGCGGGACCAGCTCGGCCAGCGCCCGCAGGTCGTCCAGGGAGGAGATGCCGCCGGAGGCCACGACGGGCCGGTCGGTGGCGGCGCAGACGTTCTTCAGCAGCTCCAGGTTGGGGCCGGTCAGCGTGCCGTCCCTGCCGATGTCGGTCACGACGTACCGGGCGCAGCCCTCGGAGTCCAGGCGGGCGAGGGTCTCGTACAGGTCGCCGCCCTCGCTGGTCCAGCCGCGGCCCTTGAGGGTGGTGCCGCGGACGTCGAGGCCGATCGCGATCTTGTCGCCGTGCTCGGCGATCGCCTTGGCGGCCCACTCGGGGGTCTCCAGGGCGGCGGTGCCGAGGTTGACGCGGGTACAGCCGGTGGCGAGGGCCGCGGCGAGCGAGGCGTCGTCGCGGATGCCGCCGGACAGCTCGACCTTGATGTCCATGGCGGCGGTGATCCCGGCGACCAGGGCGCGGTTGTCGCCGGTGCCGAAGGCGGCGTCCAGGTCGACCAGGTGCAGCCACTCGGCGCCGGAGCGCTGCCAGGCGAGGGCCGCCTCCAGCGGGGAGCCGTAGGAGGTCTCGCTGCCGGACACCCCGTGCACGAGGCGGACGGCCTGTCCGTCGCGGACGTCGACCGCGGGGAGGAGCTCAAGCGTCTTGTGCATCAGAGGGTCTCGATCCAGTTGGTGAGGAGCTGGGCTCCGGCGTCGCCGGACTTCTCGGGGTGGAACTGGGTCGCCCACAGGGCGCCGTTCTCCACCGCCGCGACGAACGGCTCACCGTGGGTGGCCCACGTGACGCGGGGGGCGCGGATCGCCGGGTTGGTGACCTCCAGGGTCCACTCGCGCGCCGCGTAGGAGTGCACGAAGTAGAACCGGGCGTCGGCGTCCAGGCCGACGAAGGCCTGGCTGTCGGCCGGGGCCTCGACGGTGTTCCAGCCCATGTGGGGGACGATCGGGGCCCTCAGCGGGCCGACCGTGCCGGGCCACTCGTCGAGGCCCTCGGTCTCGACGCCGTGCTCGATGCCGCGCTCGAAGAGGATCTGCATGCCGACGCAGATGCCCATGACCGGGCGGCCGCCGGAGAGCCGGCGGCCGATGATCCAGTCGCCGCGGGCGTCCTTGAGGCCCTGCATGCAGGCGGAGAAGGCGCCGACGCCGGGGACGAGGAGTCCGTCGGCGTCCATGGCCTTGTCGTAGTCGCGGGTGATCTCGACGTCGGCGCCGACGCGCGCCAGGGCGCGCTCGGCGGACCGGACGTTGCCGAAGCCGTAGTCGAAGACGACGACGGTCTTGGTGGGACGGGTGGTTGCGGCAGTGCTCATGCCCAGATTCCTTGGATTCGCAGGACCCCGGCGGCCAGACACATCGCCGAGGCGATGGCGAGCAGGAAGACGACCGACCTGGGCATCTGCTGCTTCTGGAAGGAGTAGACACCTCCGGCCAGGAACAGGCCGAGGACGATCAGGATCGTGTTGAGCCCGTTCACGGTTAGAGGGCGCCCTTCGTGGAGGGCAGGATGCCGGCCGCGCGCGGGTCGAACTCGGCCGCGTAGCGCAGGGCGCGCGCGAGCGCCTTGAACTGGCACTCCACGATGTGGTGGGCGTTGCGGCCGTACGGGACGTGGATGTGCAGGGCGATCTGGGCCTGCGCGACGAAGGACTCGAAGATGTGCCGGGTCATCGTCGTGTCGTAGGTGCCGATCATCGGCGCCATGTTCTCGGGCTCGGTGTGCACGAGGTAGGGGCGGCCGGACAGGTCGACGGTGACCTGGGCGAGGGACTCGTCGAGCGGCACGGTGCAGTTGCCGAAGCGGTAGATGCCCACCTTGTCGCCCAGGGCCTGCTTGAAGGCGGCGCCGAGCGCGAGGGCGGTGTCCTCGATGGTGTGGTGGGTGTCGATGTGCAGGTCGCCGTCGGTCTTGACGGTCAGGTCGAAGAGGCCGTGGCGGCCGAGCTGGTCGAGCATGTGGTCGTAGAAGCCCACGCCCGTCGAGACGTCGACCTGGCCGGTGCCGTCGAGGTTTATCTCGACGACGACCGAGGTCTCCTTCGTGGTCCGTTCGACCCGTCCGATGCGGCTCATGCGTGCTGCTCCTTCTTCAGTGCGCGAACCGCTTCCAGGAACGCGTCGTTCTCGGCCGGGGTGCCCGCGGTGACCCGCAGCCAGCCCGGTACGCCGTTGTCCCGGACCAGGACACCCTGGTCGAGGATCTTCTGCCAGGCGGTGTGGGAGTCCTCGAACCTGCCGAACTGGATGAAGTTCGCGTCGGACTCGGTGACCTCGTAGCCGATGGCCCGCAGTTCGACGACCAGCCGGTCCCGCTCGGCCTTGAGCTGTTCGACGTAGCCGAGCAGGGTGTCGGTGTGCTCCAGGGCGGCCAGCGCGGTCGCCTGGGTGACGGCCGACAGGTGGTACGGCAGGCGCACCAGCTGGACGGCGTCGACGACGGCGGGGTGCGCGGCCAGGTATCCCAGGCGCAGTCCGGCGGCGCCGAAGGCCTTGGACATGGTCCGGGAGACCACCAGGTTCGGGCGGCCCTCGATGAGGGGCAGCAGCGAGTCGCGGTGGCTGAACTCCACGTACGCCTCGTCCACGATGACCAGGGACGGCTTGGCCGCCTGCGCGGCCTCGTACAGGGCGAGGACCGTCTCGGCCCCGACCGCCGTGCCCGTGGGGTTGTTGGGCGAGGTGATGAAGACGACGTCGGGGGCGTTCTCGGCGATCGCCTGCTCCGCCGCCTCCACGTCGATCGTGAAGTCGTCCCGGCGCGGGCCGGAGATCCAGCCGGTGCCGGTGCCGCGGGAGATCAGCGCGTGCATCGAGTACGAGGGCTCGAAGCCGATCGCGGTGCGGCCGGGCCCGCCGAAGGTCTGCAGCAGCTGCTGGATGACCTCGTTGGAGCCGTTGGCGGCCCATACGTTCTCCCGCGCGACCGGGTGCTTGGCCGTACGGGTGAGGTAGGCGGCCAGCTGGGTGCGCAGCTCGACCGCGTCCCGGTCGGGGTAGCGGTTGAGGGTGCGGGCGGCGTCGGCGACGCGCTCGGCGATGCGCCGGACCAGCTCCTCGGGCAGCTCGTACGGGTTCTCGTTGGTGTTCAGCTGGACGGGTACGTCGAGCTGGGGGGCGCCGTACGGGGTCTTGCCGCGCAGCTCGTCCCGGATGGGGAGGTCGTCGATTCCGGTCACGCCTGGGGGACCTTCCATCCGAAGCGCGCCTTCAGGGCGGCGCCGTGCGCGGGCAGGTCCTCGGCCTCGGCCAGCGTCACCACGTGGTGGGTGACCTCGGCGAGGGCGTCGCGGGTGTAGTCGACGATGTGGATGCCGCGCAGGAAGGACTGCACGGACAGGCCGGAGGAGTGGCAGGCGCAGCCGCCGGTGGGCAGCACGTGGTTCGACCCGGCGCAGTAGTCGCCGAGCGAGACCGGGGACCACGGGCCGACGAAGATCGCGCCGGCGTTGCGTACGCGGGCGGCCCAGGCGGCGGCGTCGGCCGTCTGGATCTCCAGGTGCTCGGCGCCGTACGCGTCGACGACCTTGAGGCCGTCCTCCAGGCTGTCGACCAGCACGATCGCGGACTGCTTGCCCGCGAGGGCCGGCTTGATCCGGTCGTGGACGTGCTTGGAGGCCGCGACCTGCGGCTCCAGCTCGCGCTCGACGGCGTCCGCGAGCTCGGCGGAGTCCGTGACGAGGACGGCTGCGGCCAGCGGGTCGTGCTCGGCCTGGCTGATCAGGTCGGCGGCCACGTGTACCGGGTCGGCGGTGGAGTCGGCGAGGACCGCGATCTCGGTCGGGCCGGCCTCGGTGTCGATGCCGATCTTCCCGGTGAAGTAGCGCTTCGCGGCGGCGACCCAGATGTTGCCCGGGCCGGTCACCATGTTGACGGGCAGGCAGTCCTCCGTGCCGTACGCGAACATCGCGACGGCCACGGCGCCGCCCGCCGCGTACACCTCGTCCACGCCGAGCAGCGCGCACGCGGCGAGGATCGTCGGGTGCGGCAGGCCGCCGAACTCCTTCTGCGGCGGGGAGGCCAGCGCGATCGACTCGACGCCCGCCTCCTGCGCCGGTACGACGTTCATCACGACGGAGGACGGGTAGACCGAGCGGCCGCCCGGGGCGTACAGCCCCACGCGCTCCACCGGAACCCACTTCTCGGTCACCGTGCCGCCGGGGACCACCTGGGTGGTGTGCTCGGTGCGGCGCTGGTTCCGGTGCACGATCCGGGCGCGCCGGATCGACTCCTCCAGGGCGGCGCGGACGGCCGGGTCGAGCTCGTCGAGGGCGGTCTTGAGCGCCTCGGCAGGCACCCTGACCTGCTCCAGCGTCACCCCGTCGAACTTCTGCGCGTACTCGATCAGCGCCGCCGTGCCACGATGATGGACGTCCTCGCAGATGGGCCGCACCTTGTCCAGGGCAGCTTCTACGTCGAACTCGGCACGGGGCAGCAGATCGCGCAGGGCGCCGCCCTCGGGGAGGGCGTCACCGCGCAGGTCGATACGAGAGATCACCCCCCAATTCTCTCAGACCGTCTCGTGCCACCGTTCGCCCGTATCACTGGCTGATACACGCCCCGGATGTCACAGGCGCCCGTTAGCTTGGATCTACACGTAATGACAGCGGAGGGGGGCCGCCATGACCGAGGCACGCGCGGGTACCGAGGCACTGGTGGGCGAGGAGCCGGCCGACCTCTCCGCCTCCGAGCGCCGCATGTGGACCGCGTACCGCACGGGCAGCATCTGCGACCTGAGCGTCCGCGCCGCCGACCGGGACGATCCGCACGGTCGGCACGTCTGGGGCCCCGAGCGCAGCGTGCGTGCCCGGGTGGTGGCGCTGCTACTGCTCCACGGGCCGCCGCCGGTGCCGGGCCGGGTGGCCTCGCTGAAGCTGCGCGGCGTACGGATCACCGGGCGGCTCGACCTGTCCGGGGGCACGGTGAGCCCGTACGTGGAGCTGCAGTCCTGCAGCTTCGACAGCGAGATCCAGCTGTCCGAGGCCCGTTTCGGCACCCTGCGCCTGGTGAACTGCGCGATCCCCCGGCTGGAGGCGGCCCGCCTGCACACCGAGGGCGATCTGCACATGCCGCGCTGCCGGGTGGCCCGTGGCGTCCGGCTGACCGACGCGCAGATCGGCACCGACCTGCTGATCAGCCAGGCAGTGGTGCAGAAGGACTCCAAGGGCCGGGCGATCGCCGCCGACGGGATGTCGGTGGCGCAGGACTTCCAGGGCGAGCTGCTGGAGACGTACGGCGAGGTGAGCCTGCGCGGCGCGAAGGTCGGCGTGTCGATGAACCTGCGCGGGGCCCGCCTGCGCAACCCGAACGGGCGGTACGCGCTGAACGCGCCGCAGCTGACCGTCGAGCGGACCCTGTACCTGACCTCGATCGCCCTGGACTACGTCCCCGGGTCGAACTCCTCCACTCCCCCGTACGGACTGGGGCTGACGCCGACGCGCGGTCAGCCCTCGCAGCGCTTCGAGTGCCGGGGCGGGCTGCGGATGGACGACGGCCGCTTCGGTGACGCCATCGACTTCTACGGGGCGCGCTTCGTGCTCACCGACGAGCAGGAGATATCCCTGCGCCGGATCCAGACCCCCGAGTTCCGCTTCGTCGGCGAGCGGCCGGAGCACGGCCGGGTCGTGGTGTCGGGGTCCAAGGTGGTCAAGCTCGTCGACACCTCCACCAGCTGGCCGGGGCCGGGCGGGGTGTCGATCGAGGGCTTCGTCTACGAGAACCTCGCCCCCCGGGGCCACTTCCCCCTCGCCCGCCGGCTGGCGTGGGTGGAGGCGGCCACGCCCGAGTACTCGCCGGAGCCGTACGAGCGGCTGGCCGCCGTACTGCGGGCCAGCGGTGAGGACGCGGACGCCCGCGAGGTGCTGCTGGCCAAGCAGCGCCGCCGCCGGGCCACCCTGCCTCCCGCGGCCAAGGCCTGGGGCTACGTCCAGGACTGGACGGTGGTCTACGGGTACCGCCCGGGCCGGGCCGCGCTGTGGATGCTGGTCCTGTGGGCGGCGGGCGCACTGCTGTTCTCCCGGCACCAGCCGCCCCCGATCAAGGCGGACGAACATCCGACGTGGGATGCCGCCCTGTACGCCCTGGACCTCCTGCTCCCGGTGATCGACCTGGGCCAGCAGGGCCAGTGGAAGGTGGAGGGCGGCTGGCAGTGGGCGGCGGCGGCGCTGGTCCTGCTGGGATGGATCCTGGCCACCACGGTGGCGGCGGGCGCCTCAAGGCTGCTGCGGCGGGGGTGACGGGGGATAGGGCGGGTCGGCCCTCGGCCATTACCCTGTGCCTCGTGACCACCGTTCGTCTGCCCCTCTTTCCCCTGAACTCGGTGCTGTTCCCGGGACTCGTCCTCCCGCTGAACATCTTCGAGGAGCGTTATCGCGCCATGATGCGCGAGCTGCTGAAGACGAGCGAGGACGAGCCGCGCCGTTTCGCGGTCGTCGCCATCCGCGACGGCCGCGAGGTCGCCCCGACCGCGCCCGGCCTGCCCGACCAGACGGCCCTGCCCGAGCGCGGCCCCGCCGCGGGCTTCGGCCCGGACCCGGTCCAGGCCTTCCACCGCGTGGGCTGCATCGCGGACGCGGCGACGATCCGGGAGCGGGAGGACGGCAGCTACGAGGTCCTCGCGACGGGCACCTCACGGGTCCGGCTGATCTCGGTCGACGCCTCGGGCCCCTTCCTCACCGCGGAGCTGGAAGAGCTCCCGGAGGAGGCGGGCGAGGGCGCCGGGGCCCTGGCCGAAGGGGTGCTGCGGGCTTTCCGCACCTACCAGAAGCGGCTGGCCGGAGCCCGCGAGCGGTCCCTGACCGGCGCGGAACTCCCCGACGAGCCGTCGGTGGTCTCGTACCTGGTGGCAGCGGCGGCGGTGCTGGACATCCCGGCGAAGCAGCGGCTGCTCCAGGCCCCGGACACGGCGACCCGCCTGGCGGAGGAGCTGAAGCTGCTGCGCGCGGAGACCGCGGTGATCCGCCACCTCCCCTCGCTGCCCGCGGTGGACCTGACCCGTACCCCGACGAGCCCGAACTGACCGATGGCGAAAAAGAAACCGGCCGGGACCCCGGCGATCGTGGCCCTCACCGCGGCGGGCGCCGAGTTCACCACGCACGCCTACGAACACGACCCGGCGCATCCCTCGTACGGCGAGGAAGCCGCCTCGGCGATGGGCGTCTCGCCCGACCGGGTCTTCAAGACGCTCGTCGCGGAGGTGGACGGAGTCCTGACGGTGGCGGTGGTCCCGGTCTCGGGCTCGCTGGACCTGAAGGCCCTCGCCTCGGCGGTGGGCGGCAAGCGGGCGGTGATGGCCGATCCCGCACTGGCGGAGCGCACGACGGGCTACGTCCTGGGCGGCATCTCCCCGCTCGGCCAGCGCAAGCGCCTGCGCACGGTGATCGACGCCTCGGCCCGCAACCACCCGACCATCTGCTGCTCGGCGGGCCGCCGCGGCCTGGAGGTCGAGCTCTCCCCGTCGGCCCTGACCGCCTTGACCGGGGCCACGCTGGCCCCCATCGCCCGCCCGTAGCGTCCGCGGAGCCCGGGGGCGCGGCGGGTCAGGTGCGCGGCGGGTTCGGGGCCTGCGGATCGGGAGCCGGCGGGTTCGGGGCCTGCGGGTCGGGAGCCTGCGGGTCGGCGTGGACGTGCGGCGGCGGGTAGACGGCCCAGGCGGGCTCCGGGTCCGGGTCCCGCGGGGACCAGAGGGCGGTCAGGCCCAGGTGCACCAGGACGGCCGTCATCGGCCAGACCAGCAGCACCCCGTGTGCCAGCATCTGCAGCGGCGCGTCGAACGGGACGCCCTTCCCCGCCTTCAGCGCGGCGGCCAGCAGGTCCGAGGACGGCCCCAGCCACAGCCCGAACCGCCACCCCACCAGCGCGGCGAAGAGGGACCCGAGCCCGAGCCCGATCACCAGCGGCACACCGCCGGCCCGGCGCCACAGGAAGACACCGACGGCACTCAGGACGCCCAGCCCCACGGACAGCAGGAAGAAGGTCCCGTCGGCCCCGATCCGCGCCTCGCTCTCGCTGTTGCGCAGGAACACCGCCTCCCCGTTGGAGACGTACTGCACCCGCGGCGCCAGCCACATCCACAGCAGTCCGAGGAGCAGGCCCGCCACCCCGACCGCCAGGGCGACGACGGCCCCGTCCCGGATGTCCTGCGGGGTGATGGCCGCGTCGGCGGCCCCCGGCTTCTCGGGCGGGAGCGAGGGCGGGTCGAAAGGAGACGGCGGGGTCACGGCTTCGGTCACCCCCACATCGTGCCAGGTGCGTCCGCCGTCGGCGTCAGCGGACCGCCGCCCGCCGGTACGCCCACGTGGCGACGGCCAGCGACAGGACCCCGACGGCCCCGCACACGCCGAGGTCGAAGGCGACCGCGGACCAGTCCGGATCCGGGGCGAAGGTCCGCGCGAACGCCTCCACCCCGTAGGTGGAGGGCAGCAGGTCCCGCGCCCACACGATCACCTCCGGCATCCGCTCGGGCGGCAGCACTCCCAGCAGCAGCGCCGCCGACATGCCGAGCTGCCCGGCCAGCGTGGCCAGCTCCTGTCGCGGCGCCAGCAGCCCCAGCGCCGCGCCGAGTCCGGCCAGCGCGGCCCCGGCGAGCGGCACCACCGCGGCCAGGATCCACAGCCCGCCCATCGGCAGCCCGAAGAGCACGGACCCGAAGACGGCGGTGACCAGGGTCCCCGGCAGCGTGAAGGAGGCGTACGCGGAGGCCGCGCCCAGCACCACCGACGCGGGCGGCACCGGCAGGGTGGCGTAGTGGTCGAGGCCGCCGCCCGCCCGCAGCTGCCCGAAGTACTGCGCGAGCAGGTTCAGCGCGACGAAGGCCACGACGAGGACGGAGGAGCCGGCCACGACGGCCCGGGCCTCGGAGCCCCCGTCCACCACGCCCCGCATCAGGATCATGATCCCGACGGACTGGAAGGTGGCCACGAACAGCAGCGGGATCCGCGCCACCCGGGCCCGGGACAGCTGCGCCCGGTACACGGCGGCCAGCGCGGGGAAGAACCGCGCCTTCGGAGCCAGCTCGGCGGGAGCACATGCGGAGCCCGTGGCGTCCACGGCACCCGCGGTGCCCACGGCAGCGGTAGTCACGACTTGACCAGACCCTTCATCCGCCCGCCCAGCGCCAGGTAGACGTCCTCCAGGCTCGGCGTCGCCAGCGTGAAATCGTCGAGGGCGGCGAAGGCCGGCCCCCCGGTGACGGCGGCCACCGCGGCGCGCGCCTCCTCGGGCGGCAGCCGCAGCACCCAGCGGCGCCCGGACTCGGTGGCCAGCGGGGCGAGCGCCGCGACCTCGGGCACCTCCAGCGGCGGGGCGGACCGCCACACCAGCTCCAGCCGGACCTCGCCCGAGACCTTGGCCTTCAGTCCGGCCGGGGTGTCGCAGGCGATGACCTTGCCCTGGTCGATGACGGCGACGCGGTCGAGGACCGTCTCGGCCTCGATGACGTTGTGGGTGACGAGCAGGACGGTGGCGCCGTGCCGCTCGCGCCGCCGGTCCACGGCGGACCACACCGCGCGGCGGGCCACCGGGTCCATGCCGGTGGTCGGCTCGTCGAGGACCAGTACCGGCCGCTCCCCCACCAGCGCGGCGGCGAAGCAGGCCAGGCGCCGCTGTCCGCCGGAAAGTTTCTTCAGGGGCCGCCCGGCGATGGCGGTCAGCCCGAGCTCCTCCAGTACGGCGTCGCGCGCCGCCCGCGCCGCCCGCGCGTCGAGCCCGCGCAGCCGGCCGGTGGTCTCGGCGGCCAGCGACACGGTGAGCTCGTCCAGCGCGGTGGACTCCTGCCCCAGGTAGGCGAGCAGCCGCGCCGCACGCCCGGGGTGGCGTACGAGGTCGTGGCCGAGCAGGGTCACGCTGCCCGCGTCGGGGCGCATCAGCCCGGTGAGCTGGCGGACCAGGGTGGACTTGCCGGCGCCGTTGGGGCCGAGCAGACCGAAGATCTCGCCGCGCCGGACGTCCAGGGACACGCCGTCGTTGGCACGGGTCTCGGGCAGGGCCGGAGCCCCGCGCCGGCCCCGTACGGCGGGATACGTCTTGACCAGGTCACGCACGGCGCAGACGACGTCGGAGGCCGCTGCCGCTGTCGCCGACGACTCCGGCGTCCCGCGGGGTCCTGCCTGTGCTGTGCCCGTACTCACGAGGGAGCAGCCTACGCGGCTCCCGCCCCTACTCGGCCGCCGGGGTCGACGGCGCGGCCGCGCCCAGGGGCGGTGATCCCGGCGCCGCGGCCGGTACGGCGGCCACGTGTTCGGCGGCCGCCCGGACGTCGATCTCCCGCCAGAACCCGGCGCGGATGGCGTACCGGTCGTGCTCGTCGATCTGGTCGTCCTTGTGCGCGAGCAGCCCGAACCGGGCGGCGTAGCGCAGCAGCTCCCCGTCGATCCGGTGCGGGATGCGCGGGTACATCGTGGCCAGCTTTTGCAGGTGGACGGTCTCCGGGAGCCGCTCCATCCAGCGCCGGGCGAACACCTGTCCCACCTCGAACGGGTCGCCGCCGACGGTGGTGATGTCCTCCTCCCGGTCGGCCCAGCGCTGCTCGGCGCTGGTGAGCTGGGCGAGGGTGGGCAGCGAGGCGGTCTCGGCGGGTTCGCCGAGCGGTCCGGCGCGGTCGATCCAGCCCTTGTCGGAGGACCAGCGCAGGGCGCTGCCGGCGGGGGGCTGGCTCCCGTTGGAGCCGGGCGCGGCCTGCTGCCCGGGTGCGCGCAGCGAGCCGGCGAGGTCCTTGGGCGTGGGCACGGCCCGGCCCCCGGGGGTGGCGGGCGCGGGTACGGGGACCCCGTCGGCCTCGTCCTCCCGGGCGTCGGCGGAGCCGTTGCGGGCGGCTTCGGCGAGCGCCGCCTCGGGCAGCGGGGCGGAGAGGATGGCGGCGATGTCGGGGCGCGGGGCCGGCGGCGGGGAGCACAGCCCGGTGAGGTCCTTGGCGCGGACGGCCCGGGTGATCCAGGCCCGGTCGAGGACGCGGCGTTCGTCGGCCTCCGCGACGAGGTCCTCGGACTGGTTGTAGTCCCCGTCGGCGGCCTGTACGGCCCACAGGTGGACGGCGACCCCGTGCTCCTTGGCGGACATCAGGCCGGGCAGCAGGTCTCCGTCGCCGGTCACCAGGACCACGTCGGAGCAGGCGCGGTTGCGGGCCAGCTCGGTGAGTTCCGCGTGCATGGCGGCGTCGACGCCCTTCTGCGCCCAGCGGCCGTCGCTGCGGGTCAGGGCGCCGAGCCGGACGGTGACGCGGGGCATGACGCGCAGCCGCCGGTGCTCGGGCTGGGGCACCCGGTCGGGTGCGCCGTCGAACCAGTAGATGCGCAGCAGGGGCTGCTCGGTATCCGCTTCGGCGCGCTCACGCAGGCCCTGGATGAGGGCGGCGTGGTCGACGGTGATGCGGGATCGGGAGGGCTCTCCTGCGAGAAGGCTCGCGGCGGCGCCCAGCAGATAGCCGGCGTCCACCAGGACGACGCAGCGGTCCACGCGTACCACCCTCTTCCCTGGGGGTCCTCGATAGGTTTTCCCCGAGTCTGCCCGACCGCAAGGGTGTTGACGGCCGGAACTCGATCATCGGCGTGGCGGATCTCACAGGCGGGAAGGGGACGGACTCCGACTACGCGCGGTAATGATCCAAAATGCGCGGTTTCTGGCGTTGTGTGAGTGTGAAGGCGGTCCTGGCCCCTAGACCCTCACGGAGGCTCCACCATGGCCAAGAACAAGCAGCAGAAGCAGCCGAAGCAGCAGCAGACCCGTTCGTCCGCGTCGGACCCGTCGCGGAGCTCCTCGGGATCCTCGCCCGAGTCGACCTCGCAGGCGCCGAGTCCGATGGACATGGCCCACAAGAGCAAGACGAAGAAGTTCGGCCACAACTGACGCCTTCGCGTCCCGTGACCGGAAAAGGGCCTGCCCGGCGGCGCCGGGCAGGCCCTTCCGTACGCGGTGCGACCCCGCCTACCTGCCTCGTCCGGCCCTATCCGGCCAGGCAGGACGGGCCGAGCAGCACCTTGAGGTCGCCGAAGAGGGCGGGGTCGGGCTGCACCCGGTGGCGGTCGAGGCGCAGCACGGTGGTGGTCCGCGGCCCCTGGAGCTTGATCCGTACCTCGGTGTTGCCCTTGTGGTGGCGCAGGATCTCCCCCAGTCGGGTCACCATCGGCGGCGTGACCTTGACGGTGGGGATGGTGAGGACCACGGGGGCGTTGGTGCCGGCCGAGGAGAGGTCGGGGACCATCATCTCCATGGCGACCAGACGGGGGACGTCCTCGCGCTTGTCGAGGCGGCCCTTGACGAAGACGACGGTGTCCTCGACCAGCTGGGTGGAGACGAGCTGGTAGGTCGCGGGGAAGAACATGCACTCGATGGAGCCGGCGAGGTCCTCGACGGTGGCGATGGCCCAGGCGTTGCCCTGCTTGGTCATCTTGCGCTGGAGGCCCGAGATGATGCCGCCGATGGTGACGACGGCGCCGTCCGAGTGCTCACCGCCGGTCAGCTGGGAGATCCCGGCGTCCGTCTTGTCGGAGAGGACGTGCTCCAGGCCGAAGAGCGGGTGGTCGGAGACGTAGAGACCCAGCATCTCGCGCTCCTGGGCGAGCAGGTAGGACTTCTCCCACTCGACGTCGGAGAATTCGACGTCGAGACCGAAGCCCGGCTCGTCGCTCGCGCCCTCGTCGCCCATTCCGCCGAACAGGTCGAACTGGCCCTCGGCCTCCTTGCGCTTCACGGCGACCACGTTGTCGATCATCGACTCGTGGTGTGCGACCAGGCCCTTGCGGGTGTGGCCCATCTCGTCGAAGGCCCCGGCCTTGATCAGCGACTCGACGGTCCGCTTGTTGCAGACGACGGCCTCGACCTTGTCCAGGAAGTCGGGGAAGGTCGAGTACTTCCCCTTGCCCTTCCGGGTCTTGATGATCGACTCCACGACGTTCTGGCCCACGTTGCGCACCGCGGTGAGGCCGAAGAGGATCACGTCGTCGCCCTGGGCGGCGAAGTTCGGCTCCGACTCGTTCACGTTCGGAGGGAGCACCTTGATGCCCATCCGGCGGCACTCGTTCAGGTAGATCGCGGACTTGTCCTTGTCGTCCTTGACCGAGGTGAGCAGGCCGGCCATGTACTCGGCCGGGAAGTTCGCCTTGAGATAGGCGGTCCAGTAGGAGACCAGGCCGTACGCGGCCGAGTGGGCCTTGTTGAAGGCGTAGCCGGCGAAGGGGACCAGCACGTCCCACAGGGCCTGGATCGCCTTGTCGGAGTAGCCGTTCTTCTTCGCGCCCTCCTGGAAGATGACGAAGTTCTTCGCCAGCTCCTCGGGCTTCTTCTTGCCCATCACGCGGCGCAGGATGTCGGCCTCGCCCAGCGAGTACCCGGCGATGATCTGGGCGGCCTTCTGCACCTGCTCCTGGTAGACGATCAGACCGTAGGTGACCGCGAGCACCTCTTCGAGGGGCTCCTCCAGCTCCGGGTGGATCGGGGTGATCTCCTGCTGCTTGTTCTTGCGCAGGGCGTAGTTCGTGTGCGAGTTCATGCCCATCGGGCCCGGCCGGTACAGGGCCGAGACGGCGGAGATGTCCTCGAAGTTGTCGGGCTTCATCAGGCGCAGCAGCGAGCGCATGGGGCCGCCGTCGAACTGGAAGACGCCGAGGGTGTCACCGCGGCCGAGCAGTTCGAAGGTCTTGGGGTCGTCGAGCGGCAGGGCCAGGAGATCGATGTCGATCCCCTTGTTGGCCTTCACCATCTTGACGGCGTCGTCCATGATCGTGAGGTTGCGCAGGCCCAGGAAGTCCATCTTCAGCAGGCCGAGCGACTCGCAGCTCGGGTAGTCCCACTGGGTGATGGTGACGCCGTCGGTGTGCCGCACCCAGACGGGTACGTGGTCGGTGATCGTCTCGCTGGACATGATCACGCCGGCGGCGTGCACGCCCATCTGGCGGACCAGGCCCTCCACACCGCGGGCGGTGTCGATGACCTTCTTCACGTCCGGCTCGTTCTCGTACATCCCGCGGATCTCGCCGGCCTCGCCGTAGCGGGGGTGCTGCGGGTCGAGGATGCCGGAGAGCGGGATGCCCTTGCCGAGGACGTCGGCGGGCATCGCCTTGGTGAGCCGGTCGCCCATGGCGTACGGGTAGCCCAGGACGCGCGCCGAGTCCTTGATCGCGTTCTTGGCCTTGATCGTGCCGTAGGTGCCGATCATGGCGACCTTGTCGGCGCCGTACTTCTCGGTCACGTACCGGATCACCTCGACGCGCCGACGCTCGTCGAAGTCGATGTCGACATCGGGCATGGAGACGCGCTCGGGGTTCAGGAAGCGCTCGAAGATCAGGCCGTGGGTGAGCGGGTCGAGGTCGGTGATGCCCATGGCGTACGCGACGATCGAGCCGGCCGCGGAGCCTCGGCCCGGGCCGACCGCGATGCCCTGGTTCTTGGCCCACATGATGAAGTCGGCGACCACGAGGAAGTAGCCGGGGAAGCCCATCGAGATGATCGTGTCCATCTCGTACTCGGCCTGCTTCATCCGGTCGTCCGGAATGCCTCCCGGGTAGCGGCGGTGCATGCCGCGCATGGTCTCCTCGCGGAACCAGGTGACCTCGGTGTAGCCGTCCGGGATGTCGAACTTCGGCATCAGGTTCCGGAACTTGAACATGCCCTCGGTGTCGATCTGGTCCGCGACCAGCCGCGTGTTGGCGCAGCCCTCCTGCCAGGCGTCCGAGGAGTCGATGGCGTACATCTCGTCCGTGGACTTCAGGTAGTAGCCGGTTCCGTCGAAGCGGAAGCGGTCCGGGTCCGAGAGGTTCTTGCCGGTCTGGATGCAGAGCAGGGCGTCGTGGGCGCCGGCCTCGCTCGCGTACGTGTAGTGCGAGTCGTTCGTCACGAGCGGCGGGATGCCGAGCTTCTTGCCGATCTCCAGCAGCCCGTCGCGGACCCGGCGCTCGATCTCGATGCCGTGGTCCATCAGCTCCAGGAAGTAGCGCCCCTCGCCGAAGATGTCCTTGTAGTCGGAGGCGGCCTGCACGGCCTCGTCGAACTGGCCGAGCCGCAGCCTGGTCTGCACCTCGCCGGACGGGCAGCCGGTGGAGGCGATCAGGCCCTCGGACCACTTGGAGATGGTCTCCTTGTCCATCCGCGGCCACTTCGTGAGCCAGCCCTCGGCGTAGGCGTCGGAGGACAGCCGGAAGATGTTGTGCAGACCGGTGGCGTTCGACGCCCAGATCGTCTTGTGGGTGTAACCGCCGGAACCGGAGACGTCGTCCCGCTTCTGGTGCGGCTGGCCCCACTGGATGCGCCGCTTGTTGCGCCGGGACTCGGGGGCGACGTACGCCTCGATGCCGATGATCGGCGTGATCCCGGCCTTCTGGGCGGTGTGGAAGAAGTCGTAGGCCCCGTGGAGGTTGCCGTGGTCGGACATGGCGATGTGCGTCATGCCCATCTCGTTGCACGCGTTGAACATGTCCTTCAGCCGCGCGGCACCGTCCAGCAGCGAGTACTGGGTGTGGACGTGCAGGTGCGTGAACGGCGGCTTGGTCACGGTGGGAGTCCTCCGGGGGGAGAGAGGGGCGGCAGCTCTGAATCCTACGTCTCCCGGGTGACACATCCGGGGCACCGACCGGTACCTTCATCCGTTGCAGAGCCAGAGGGGAAGGACACCCGTCCGAGCCCCTCCGGATCAGATACGTGATCGGCAAGCGATCCACCCCGCACCACCAGGAGGCACCGGCCATGGCGGTTCCCGAGACGACCGACGAGCAGCGCGCCGAGCAGATACTCGACGTCTTCGACACCGCGTTCGGTGAGCTCCTCGCCGCCGACCCCGCTGCCTTCCAGGTCAAATTCCGGAAGATGGCGGCCTCCGCATTCGCCTTCTACCGGGGCACGGCCTGCCTCTTCTACGCGGACCTGGAGCGCGACCGCCACGGCGGCCCGTACCTGGACGAGCGCACCGGCCGGGTGTGGATCCACGGCGATCTCCACGCGGAGAACTTCGGCACGTACATGGACTCGAACGGCCGCCTCGTCTTCAACGTCAACGACTTCGACGAGGCCTACGTCGGCCCCTTCACCTGGGACCTCAAGCGGTTCGCCGCCTCCGTCGCCCTGATCGGCTACACCAAGGCGTTCAGCGACGACCAGATCAGCGAGCTGGTGCGGGTCTACGCGGGCGCCTACCGGGAGCGGATCCACCACCTGGCCGCCGGGTCCAAGGACTACGACACGGCGGACCTGTCCTCCTTCACCCTCGACACGGCCGAGGGCCCGCTGCTGGACGCGCTGCGCTCGGCCCGCGCCCGCACCCGCTTCTCGCTCCTGGACTCGATGACGGAGATCCGCGACTTCGAGCGCCGCTTCACCCCGGGCCCGGGCACCATCGAACTGGACGCGGCCACCCGCTACAAGGTGCTCGCCGCCTTCGACGGGTACCTGGAGACCCTGCCCGACGAGTCCCTCGTACGGCCCGACTCCTACCGGGTCAAGGACGTCGTGGGCCGCCGTGGCGTCGGCATCGGCTCGGCCGGCCTGCCCTCGTACAACATCCTGCTGGAGGGGCACAGCGACGCCCTGGAGAACGACGTCGTGATCTACCTCAAGCAGGCGCAGACCCCGGCGGTCTCCCGGCACATCACCGACCGGGCGGTGCGGGAGTACTTCCAGCACGAGGGGCACCGCACGGTGATCTCCCAGCGGGCGCTCCAGGCGCATGCCGACCCGTGGCTGGGCTGGACCGAGCTGGACGGCTCGGGTCAGCTGGTGGCGGAGGTCTCCCCGTACGCGGTGGACCTGGACTGGTCGGACCTGGACGACCCGGAGGAGATCGCCGCCGTCGTCGCGGACCTCGGCCGGGCCACGGCGACCATGCACTCGGCGGCGGACGAGGCCGAGAGCGGCCACTCGCTGGTCCCCTTCTCCACCGAGCGGGCCATCGACGCGGCCATTGCGGCCGACGAGGAGGGCTTCGCCCGGCTGCTCGTGGACTTCGCCCACGCGTACGGGGCCCGGGCGCGCGCCGACCACCAGATCTTCGTGGACCTCTTCCGCAACGGCCGGCTCACGCCGTAAGGGCGGCGCAATTCAGGCCGGAACGGGACCTGAGGGCCGCTTTCACAGGGACGCGTGGCAGACTCGCGGCGATGGACATATCAGGGGTGAGGCTACGAGGGCTGCGGGCCGCGCTGTTCAGCGCGCTCGTCGTGCTGCTCTCGGCGGGCTCGCACGTCCTCATGTCCCGGGTGCCGCTGCCGCCCGTGCTGGTGGGCGGGGCCTTCGCCGCCGTGTTCACCGTCTCCTACGCGCTGGCGGGCCGCGAGCGCGGCTTCGGCCCGATCGCGGCGCTGCTCGTCCCGCTGGAGCTGGCCGCCGACACCGTCTTCACCGCCGGGCAGCACGTCTGCTACGGCCCCGCGGGCGGCCCGGTCTCGGGCCCGCTGCGCGCCCTGGGCCTGGACGAGCTGTGCGGCGGGACGCCGGTGGGCGGGCCGCTGGCCGAGGTGGCCGGGCCCGCCGCCGATGCGGCCGCGCTGCTGTCCGCGCCCGGGCCGTGGGCGCCCTGGCTGCTGCTCGCCGCCCACGTCTCGGTCGGGCTGCTCGCCGCCGGCTGGCTCCACCACGGCGAACGGGCGCTGGCCCGGCTGCTGCGCGCGCTGGCCGCGTTCGCCTTCCGGCCGCTGCTGCTGGCGGAGGCCGGGGCGCCGGTCGCCGCCGGCCCCGCGCGGCGGTCGCCGCGGCCGGTCCGGCCGGGCCCGGTGGCCCGTACGCGCTTCCCCGCACACTCCGTGGGACGGCGGGGACCTCCCGTGCCGGGCGCGCTCGCGCGCGCCTGACGCACGTACGGCACCCCTGACACGTCACACCCCACGGAGATCATGATGAGTTCACGCAACAGCCAGGCCAACAAGGCGGCGGCCCGCGAGCGGCTGCGCGCCGAGCGCGAGGCGCAGGCGAAGAAGGACAAGGTGCGCCGCCAGGTGATCGTGGCGGGCGCGGTCCTCGCCGTGCTCGCCCTGGCCGGCGGCGTCGGCTACGCGGTCGTCCAGGCCAACCAGCCCGGCTACTGGGAGAAGGCCGCCAAGGCCGCGCTGGTCAAGCCCAAGAACACCGAGGGCGAGGACGGCACCACGGTCGTCATCGGCAAGGCCGAGGCGAAGAAGACCCTGGAGCTGTACGAGGACTCCCGCTGCCCGGCCTGCGCCCAGTTCGAGCAGGCGGCGGGCGAGCAGGTCAAGAAGGACGTCGACGCGGGCAAGTACAAGCTCCAGTACTTCGGTGCCACCTTCATCGACAACATGTCCAAGGGCGAGGGGTCGAAGAACGCGCTGAGCGCGCTCGGCGCTGCGCTGAACGTCAGCCCGCAGGCCTTCCTCGACTACAAGGCCGCGCTCTACTCCAAGGACCTGCACCCCGAGGAGACCGTCGACAGCTTCGCCAAGGACGACTACCTGCTGAAGGTCGCGGACACCGTCCCGGCGCTCAAGGGCAACGCCGAGTTCAAGAAGGCCGTCGAGGGCGGCACCTACGACCGGTGGGCGCTGGAGATGTCCAAGGCCTTCAACAACTCCAGCGTGAAGGGCACGCCCACGCTGAAGATGGACGGCAAGAAGATCGACACTCCGCAGACGGCGGAGGCGTTCACGGCCGCGATCGACAAGGCCCTGCAGGGCTGAGCCCCGGCCCTTCCGGAGGCGCATTTCCGGACAGGCCTGGCCAATGGGCGGGCGGACTCCCAGAGTTCGCCCGCCCGTTGCATTCCCGAGCCTGTCCCGCCTCCATACCCGTCAGTAATATGATTATCCGTGACCAGTCATCTCTCCTCTTCCGCTGCCGCGGCAACTCCCCGCCGCCGTACGGTCGTCCTCGCCGCCGCGGCCACGGCCACGCTGGCCCCCCTCACCTCATTGGGCGCCTCGGCCGCCCATGCCGCCGGCAGTGCGCCGGCCTTCCTGCACGGCGTCGCCTCGGGTGACCCGCTGCCCGACGGGATCCTGCTGTGGACCCGGGTGACCCCCACCGCCGAGGCCGTGCCCGGCTCCGGCCTCGGCCCGGCCGTCCAGGTGGGCTGGGAGGTGGCCTCGGACAAGGCCTTCTCCCGGATCGTCGCGAGCGGCACCACCACCGCGAGCGCCGCCGCCGACCACACGGTCAAGGTGGACGTGCGCGGGCTGCAGCCGCAGACCCCCTACTGGTACCGGTTCACCGCCGGCGCCGCCGTCTCCCCCGTCGGGCGCACCCTGACCACCGCGGGCCACGACGTGACCACGGCAGGGGTCCGCTTCGGCGTGGTCTCCTGCGCCAACTGGGAGTCGGGCTACTTCTCCGCGTACCGGCACCTGGCCGCCCGCACCGACCTCGACGCGATCCTGCACCTCGGCGACTACATCTACGAGTACCAGACCGGGGGCTACCCGGAGGCGAAGTACGTCGTACGCCAGCACGAGCCGAAGAACGAGATCATCTCGCTCGCCGACTACCGCATCCGGCACGGCACGTACAAGACGGACGCCGACCTCCAGGCGCTCCACCACGCGCACCCGATCATCGCCATCTGGGACGACCACGAGTTCGCCAACGACGCCTGGGCGGGCGGCGCCGAGAACCACACGGCGGGCACCGAGGGCGAGTGGGCGGCCCGCGCGGCGGCCGCCAAGCAGGCGTACTTCGAGTGGATGCCCGTGCGCACCTCCATCGCGGGCACCGTCTACCGGCGGCTGCGCTTCGGCACCCTGGCCGACCTGCACCTCCTCGACCTGCGCTCCTTCCGCTCGCAGCAGGTCAAGGTCGGCAGCGGATCGGTGGACGACCCGGAGCGCACCATCACCGGGCGCGCCCAGCTGGACTGGCTCAAGTCGGGCCTGGCGGGCTCGAACGCGACCTGGAAGCTGGTCGGCACCTCGGTGATGATCTCGCCGGTGGCCTTCGGCTCGCTGCCCGCGCACCTCCTGGGGCCGCTCACCAAGCTGCTCGGCCTGCCCGAGGGCGGCATAGCGGTCAACGTGGACCAGTGGGACGGGTACACGGACGACCGCAAGGAGCTGCTGGGCCACCTCAAGGACCGGAACATCAAGAACACCGTGTTCCTGACCGGCGACATCCACATGGCCTGGGCGAACGAGGTCCCGGTGAACATGGCCACCTACCCCGGTTCGGGGACGGCGGCGACCGAGTTCGTGGTCACCTCGGTGACCTCCGACAACATCGACGACCTGCTGCACGTGCCGGAGAACACCGCATCGCTGGTCGCCGAATCCGCCATCAAGGCCGCGAACTGGCACGTGAAGTGGCTGGACATGGACGCGCACGGTTACGGCGTGCTCGACGTCACGGCCGAGCGCTCGCAGATGGACTACTACGTGGTCTCCGACAAGCGCCGGCAGGACGCCACCTCCGCGTGGTCCCGCTCGTACCGCACGCTGAACGGCACCCAGAAGGTGGAACGGGCCGACCGACCGGTTCGCTGACAGACCGTCAATTTTGCTGTTCCGAGGGGCTCCTGGCGCGGACCAGGGGCCCCTTGTGCATCAGAAGCAACAAATCTTTTACGTAAGGGTCTTGACCGGATAATGACATGAACACATAAGCTTCGCGCCATCCGAGGAGATCCCTCGGGCCTGAAACCCCCCACCGCGAGGAGCACTCGTGCGCGCTGTTGCCCGCATATCCCCCCTTCTCCGCCGCCGCCTGATGGGCACGGCGGTCCTGGCCGGAACCCTGGCGTTCTCCCCGCTCGCCGCCCCCACGACGATCGCCGCCGCCAAGACCCCCGCCGAGGCGTGCGCCGATTCGGGCGCGACCGCTGCCCCCGCCAACGCCCGTGTCGCGCGCCCCGCCGACCAGCAGGCGGCCGAGCCCAACGAGGTCACCGACACCCAGGCGAAGGCCATGGACGCCGACCTCAAGGCGAAGCTGGACAAGGCCCTCAAGAACCAGCCGCAGCGCAGCCTGCGTGCCGCCGAGGCCGTCACGACGATCCCCGTGTACTTCCACGTCGTGCACTCCGGCACCACCGGAAAGCTGTCGGCCACCCAGATCAGCAACCAGCTGGCGGTCCTCAACGCGGCCTACGGCGGCCAGGGCACCGGCAACGTGAACACCAACTACCAGTTCACGCTCGCCGCGACCGACTACACGGACAACGCCTCCTGGTACAACCTGGCCGACGGCTCCCAGGCCGAGAAGGACATGAAGAACACCCTGCGCAAGGGCGGCCCCGGCGCACTCAACTTCTACACCGCCAACCTGTCGGGCGGCCTGCTCGGCTGGGCGACCTTCCCGACCTCGTACGCCTCCAGCCCCAAGATGGACGGCGTGGTCGTGCTCGACACCTCGCTGCCGGGCGGCTCTTCGGCCAACTACAACGAGGGTGACACCGCGACCCACGAGGTCGGCCACTGGATGGGGCTGTACCACACCTTCCAGGGCGGCTGCAACGGCAACGGCGACTACGTCTCGGACACCCCGGCCGAGAAGACCGCGGCGTACGAGTGCCCGACCGGCCGCGACTCCTGCGCCAGCAAGCCCGGCGCGGACCCGATCCACAACTTCATGGACTACACGTACGACTCCTGCATGTACCAGTTCACGGCCGGCCAGGTCGCCCGCATGACGAGCAGCTGGACCGCCTACCGGGCCGGCTGACCCTCACTCAGGTCCTGACTGCTCTAACCTGGCGCCATGAGCGCGCCGGGGGACGTGATCGACGGACGGTTCGAGCTGGTTGAAAAGCTCGGCAGCGGAGGTATGGGCACGGTCTGGCGAGCGCTGGACCGTGCCCTGCACCGTGATGTGGCCGTCAAGGAGGTCCGGCCGCCCGTCGGCCACGAAGAGGGCGAGCCCGCGCGGCTCCTGCGCGCACGCGTACTGCGCGAGGCCCGCGCCCAGGCCCGGATCAGCCACCCCAACGTGGTCACCATCCACCACATCGTGGACGAGGACCCCCACCCGTGGCTGGTGATGGAGCTGCTGCCCGGCCACTCCCTCCAGCACCGGCTGGACCGGGGCCCGCTGGAACCGGCCGAGACCGCCCGTATCGGCCGCGAGGTCCTCGCCGGACTCCGCGCGGTCCACGCCGCCGGGATCCGCCACCGCGACGTGAAACCCGCCAACGTCCTGCTACGGGCGGACGGTTCCGCGGTCCTGACCGACTTCGGCATCGCCGCCATCCAGGACGCGCCCCCGCTGACACCGGCCGGAGACGTCATCGGGACCCCCGAATACCTGGCGCCCGAGCGCATCCGCGGTGCCGATCTGCCCGCCTCCGACCTGTGGTCGCTCGGCGTGACGCTGTACGTGTGCGTCGAGGGCGTCAGCCCGATGCGCCGCGCCACCGGCCTGGCCACGCTGGCCGCCGTCCTGGACGATCCCGTCCCGCCGCCGCGCCGGGCCGGCGCCCTGGGCCCCGTACTGGCCGACCTGCTGGTCCGCGATCCGGCCGCCCGGCCCGCCCCCGAGGAACTGGACGCGCGCCTCGCGGCGGTCGCCGGCGGCGCGTCGGCCCCGACTCCCGCACCGCGGGACCGGGTTCCCCCGCCGCGGAACCCGGCGGCCCCCGGCGGCCGCTTCGGCCCGCCGCCGGCGCTGCCCCCGAGACCGGCACCCCGCGGCTGAACGGGTGCGGTCCTACAGGGTGTCGAGGAAACCGATCGCGACCTTCCAAGCCTGCTCGGCGGCCTCGGCGTCGTAGTCCTCCAGCCCCGGGTCGGTGAACAGGTGCCCGGCGCCCGGGTAGCTGTGGACCTCCACATCGGCCCCGGCCCGCTGCATCCGCAGGTACCAGGCCGTCAGCCAGTCGTGCGGCTCGAAGGGGTCCGGGTCCGCGATGTGCAGCTGCACGGGCAGTTCGTCCACCGAGGCGTCGTCCGCGACGTCGGCCGTGCCGTGCAGGAGCAGCAGCCCGCGCGCCTTGTCGTCGGCCAGCGCCAGGTGCTGCGCGACGGAGCCGCCGAAGGAGAAGCCGGCGTAGACCAGGCCCTGGTCGGAGTAAGGGGCCGAGGCCAGCACCGCGCGCCTCAGCAGCTCGTCACGGCCGATCTCGTCCTGGTGGGCCATGCCCTCCTCGACGGTCTCGAAGGTGCGTCCCTCGAAGAGATCCGGTACCTGGACCTGGTGCCCGGCCGCGCGCAGCCGGTCGGCCGCCGCGTGCACCGCGGGCCGCAGCCCGTACGTCGAATGGAAAAGCATGATGTTCATGCCCCCATCGTGCCAGTTTGCGCGGACCGCTTCCGGCTACGTTCCTACCTATGGAAATGGAGACCGTCCTGCGCCCCGTCACGGTCGTCGGCGGCACGCTGGTCATCACCCTGGTCGCCGGGTGGATGCTGGACCTGCTGCTGCGCCGGGCCGACGCCCGGCACAGCGAGACCCCCCTGTGGGGTCTGCTGCGCCGCTGCCGGCTGCCGTTCCAGGTGGTGCTCTGCACCTCTCTGCTCAGAGCGGCCTACCGCAAAGCCGGGATCCTGCCCGATCACGCCTTCGCCGTCGGCCGGACCCTCACCCTGGTGCTGATCGCCTCCGTGTGCTGGCTGGCCGTGCGCGTCGCGACCGCCGCCGTCGACTCCACGTACGCGCGCTACGCCGCGGTGACCCAGGACGACGCCCGGGTCCGCCGGGTCCGTACCCAGGTCACTCTGATCCACCGGGCGGTCACCGCGATCGTCGTCTTGGTCGCGGCGGCGGCCATGCTCCTGACCTTCCCGCCGATGCGTGCGCTCGGCGCCTCGATGATGGCGTCCGCGGGCGTGCTCGGCATCGTCGCGGGCATCGGCGCCCAGTCCTCGCTGAGCAACCTCTTCGCCGGCCTCCAGATCGCCTTCGGCGACACCGTCCGCATCGGCGACACGGTGGTGGTCGACAAGGAGTGGGGCAAGGTCGAGGAGATCACCCTGACGGCCCTGACCGTCCGCACCTGGGACGAGCGGCGCATCACGATGCCTGTGTCGTACTTCACAAGCAAGCCGTACGAGAACTGGTCGCGCGGCGGCGCACAGATGACCGGGACGGTCTTCTGGCACCTGGACCACAGCGCCCCCCTCGACCTCATGCGGGAGCAGCTCCAGAACATCCTGGGGGACATCCCGGAGTGGGACGCCCGCGGCTCCAGCCTGGCTGTGACCGACACCACACCACACACGGTCCAGGTCCGCGCGGTGGTCACGGCGAAGGACGCGGACGACCTGTGGACGGTCCGCTGCGCGGTCCGCGAGCGCCTGATCGCCTGGCTGGTGGCCCACCACCCGTACGCCCTGCCGCGCATCGCGGCCTCCGAGGCCGCGACGCGCCCGGACGCCTGAGGCCCGGTCCGGGGCGGAGCCCCGGGGCCCGACGGGCCGGCCGTCAGGCACCGAAGGTCAGCCTGAACAGGGCTCCGCCCCCGGGACCGGCCTCCGCCGTCAGCTCCGCGCCGTGCGCCCGCGCGATCTGCCGCGCCATGGCCAGCCCCAGCCCGGACCCCGGCAGGGCACGGGCCGCCCCGGCCCGGTAGAACCTGTCGAAGACGTACGGCAGGTCCTGCGCCGAGATCCCCGGACCGTGGTCCCGCACCGTCACCTCCGGCCCCCCGCGGGCCCCGGCCGAAGGCGTCAGCTCGACCTCCACCTCCCGCCCGGCCGGGCTGAACTTGGCGGCGTTGTCCAGCAGGTTGGACAGCAGCCGGCTCAGCCGCGCGGGCACCCCCGGCACCACCGCCGGCTCAGCCGCCCCCTCCGGAACCCGCACCCGGAACGGAACCGCAGGCCAGTGCGCCCGCGCCACCTCCGCGCAGTGCTCCACCAGCGGCCCCAGCCGGACCTGCTCCACCAGCGGCTGCGGCTCCTCGTCCCGCGCCAGCTCGATCAGGTCGTTCACCAGCCCGGTCACCTCCCGCAGCTGCCGCCCCAGGGCGGCGGACGCCCGCTCCCGCTGCTCCACCGTGAGCCGCTCGCCGCGCGCCAGCAGCTCTGCATTGGTCCGCAGCGCCGTCAGCGGGGTCCGCAGCTCGTGGGAGGCGTCCGCGACGAGCCTGCGCTGCGCGGTCACGGACTGCTCCAGCTCCCCCAGCATCGTGTTGAAGCTCCCCGCAAGCCTGGTGATCTCGTCCTCCCGCCCCGGCGGCGGAAGCTCGATCCGGTGCCGCGGATCCCGGGTGGCGGCGATCCGCTCGGCCGTCGCGGTGAGCCGGGTGACCGGGGCGAGACCGGTCCGGGAGACCCAGTGGCCGAGGACCGCGGCGAGCAGCACCCCGGCCGCCGCCGTCAGCGCCAGCCACCACGCGGCCTCCTCGATGCCGTCCTGGACGGTGTCGGCCCGCAGCGCCACCTGGAGCGCCCGCCCCTTGGCGTAGTCCGTGGTCAGCATCCGGGCGGGATGCCCGGACACGGTGATGTCGGTGTAGAACGGCGCCCGTCTGCCCCCGGCGACCTCCCGCGCGGCCGGCGCCACGGGCAGCAGGCCCGGGCTGCCGCCGCCCTTCGCCGGGTCGGCCGCCACCACGTCCGCGCAGGCGGGGGCGGCCAGGAAGCGGCACTCCCCGGCCAGCGTTCCCGGAGCGGCCCCCGGATTGCGCTGCGCGGCGAGCCGGGCGGACTGGGTCAGGCTGAGGTCGAGCTGCTCGTACAGCGCGGACCGGACGACGAGGAACGCCGCCGCGCACACCCCGAGGCCGACCAGGGCCACGGCGGCGGTGACGGCCAGCGCCAGCCGGGTCCGCAGCGGGCGCCGCCCCCGCCAGGCCCCCCTCACACCTCATCCAGCCGGTAGCCGACCCCGTGGACGGTGTGGACCAGCCTCGGCTCGCCCGCCGCCTCCAGTTTCCGGCGCAGGTAGCCGACGTACACGGCCAGCGAGTTGGAGTCCGGCCCGAAGTCCCGCCCCCACACCAGCTCCAGGATCAGCTCGCGCGGGAGCACCTGCCCGGGGTGGTGCAGGAGCAGTTCCAGCAGCGCCGCCTCGGTCCGGCTGAACTCCAGCGGCCGCCCGCCGCGCCGTCCGGTCCGGGTCGCCGGGTCCAGGACGAGGTCGGCGAAGCCGAGCGGGGCCGCGCCCGGAGGTTCGGGGGCGGCCCGCCGCAGCAGTGCCCGTACCCGCGCGATCAGCTCGTCCAGGGCGAACGGCTTGACGAGGTAGTCGTCGGCCCCGGCCTCCAGCCCGTCGACGCGTTCGCTGACGGAGTCCAGGGCGGTCAGTACGAGTACGGGCGTACGGTCGCCCAGCGCGCGCAGCCGGCGGCACACCCCGAGCCCGTCGAGCACCGGCATCATCACGTCGAGCACGACGGCGTCCGGCTCCCAGGCCGCCACCTGCGTCAGCGCCGCCAGCCCGTCCGCGGCGCCCCGCACCTCGTATCCCTCGACGGCCAGCCCGTCCTCGACTGCCGCCCGCACCTCGGGCTCGTCGTCCACCACCAGAATCCGCTGTCCGCTCATGGGCCAAAGCCTGCCAAAGCCGCAGACCTGAACCTCTTAGAACCTTCTTAGAGCGCACCGCGAGTGTGCGTCCATGACCACTCGACACACACCTGCGGCACTCTCCGTCGTCATCGGTGCGGGCGGCACCGGCGGCCACATCTACCCGGGTCTGGCCCTCGCCGAGGCGCTGCGCGCGGCCGTGCCCGGCGCCGTGGTCTCGTTCATCGGGACCGAGCGGGGCCTGGAGACCGAGCTGATCCCGGGGGCCGGCCACCGCCTGCACACCGTCGACATGATCCCCTTCGACCCGGCGCTGGGCGCGAAGCGGTACCTGCTGCCCGCGGCTCTGCTGCGCTCGGCGCACCAGGCCCGTTCCGTGATCCGGGCGCAGGGCGCGCACGTCGTCGTCGGCATGGGCGGCTATCCGAGTGCGCCCGCAGTGCTCGGGGCCCGGCTGGCGGGGTTGCCGGCCGTGATCCACGAGTCCAACGCGGTACCCGGCCGCGCCAACCGGTTCGCGGCCCGGCTCACCCCGCACGTCGCGGTGGCCTTCGACCGCAGCCGGCGGCATCTGGCGGGCGGGGCGCGGGCGCTGACCACCGGAATGCCGATCTCCGCGGCCCTCGCCGGCCTCGCGGAACTCTCCGGACCGGACCGGTCGGCGCTGCGCGCGGAGGCCCGGCGGGCCCTCGGGGTCCCGGGCGGGCGGCGGCTGGTCGTCTTCAACGGCGGCAGCCTGGGCGCGGTCCGCCTCACCCGGGCGGCCACCGGGCTGGCCGGGCTCTGGCAGTACCGGGGCGACGTACAGCTGCTGGTCAAGACGGGTCCGGCCGCGCTGGCGGACACCGTGGCCGAGCTCGCGGCGTCAGGCGGGCACCGGGTCGCGCGGGCACTGCCGTACCTGGACCGGATGGACCTGGTGTACGCCGCCGCCGACCTGGTGGTGTGCCGGGCGGGTTCGGCGACGGTCGCGGAGCTCGCGGCGACGGGAGTGCCGTCCGTCCTCGTCCCCTACCCGTACGCCCCGGGCGACCACCAGACCCACAACGCCCGGGTCCTGTCCGACACGGGCGCCGGACTGCTGCTGCCCGACGCCGAGACCACCGCCGAGCGCCTCGCCGGTCTCATCGGCCCGCTGCTGGCCGACCCGGCCCGGCTGCCGACGATGGCCGGCGCCGCCGACCCCGGCCCGCACGCGCGGGCCGCCGAACTGCTGGCCGCGGAGGTCCTCCGCGTGGCCGGCGTCCCTCTTCCCGCCTTGGAGCGAGTATGAACATGAACGACTGGAACGACTGGAACGACCGTACGGTCCTGGTCACCGGCGCCGAGGGCTTCATCGGCTCGACGCTGGTGGACCTGCTGGTGTCCCGGGGTGCCCGGGTGCGCGCCTTCGTGCACTACAAGCCCTACGCCGAGAAGGGCCACCTGGCGCGCTACCTCGCGGACCCGGACGGCCCGGTGGAGATGTGGGCGGGCGACGTCCGCGACGCGGGCCGGGTCAGCGACGCGGTGGCCGGCTGCGACACGGTCTTCCACCTGGCGGCGCTGATCGGGATCCCGTACAGCTACGCCTCGCCGGGCGCGTACGTGCAGACGAACGTCACCGGCACGCAGAACGTGGCGGAGGCCTGCCGCCGCCACCGCGTACGCCGCCTCGTGCACACCTCCACCAGCGAGGTCTACGGGACGGCCCTGACGGCCCCCATCGCCGAGAGCCACCCGCTGCAGCCGCAGTCCCCGTACTCCGCGTCGAAGATCGGCGCGGACATGATGGCGCTCTCCTTCCACCACGCCTTCGAGCTGCCGGTGACGGTGGTGCGGCCCTTCAACACCTACGGCCCGCGCCAGTCGGCCCGCGCCGTCATCCCGACGATCCTGGCCCAGCTCCACGCGGGCTCCCGTGAGATCCGCCTGGGGTCGACCACCCCGACCCGCGACTTCACGTACGTGACGGACACGGCCGAGGGCTTCCTCGCGGTGGCGCAGTGCGACCGGGCGCTGGGCCAGGTGGTCAACCTCGGCACGGGCGAGGAGATCTCCGTCGGCGACCTGGCGCGTGCCCTGATCACGGCTTCGGGGCGGGACGCGGAGGTGGTCGTGGACCCGACCCGGCTGCGGCCGTCGGGCAGCGAGGTCCACCGCCTGCTCTCGGACAACTCCCGCGCCCGCGACTGGGCGGGCTGGAAGCCGGAGGTCTCCCTGGCACAGGGCCTGCGCCGCACCTCGGAGTGGATCGCGGCGAACCCGCACCTCTTCGCCCCGGACCGCTACCAGGTCTGATCCCCGGCGCACCGGAAGGCCGGTACGCCTAAGCGACGCCTAAGCGGCCTCGGAGAAGTAGGGCACGTCCCCGAGGCCGCTTAGGGACTGCGCAGGCTCCGCACGTCCAGATGCCGCAGCACCCGGTCCACGATCTCCGGATCGGAGCCGGGTTCGCTGCGCGCGGACAGCACCTCGTGGCGGGCGGCCGACATCATCTCGCGCTGGATCCGCTGGACGTCCCGGATCCGCTCCACCCGCTGCGCGTACGCCTCCCGCCGCTCCTCGTCGACCATGTCGGGGCTGATGCGGGCGCCCACGTCGTACGCGCGCCGGTACAGCGTCTCCACCAGGTCCTCGGGCAGATCCTCCACCTCCTCGATCTCCCTCAGCCGCCGCTTCGCGGCCTTCGCGGCGCGGATCGCCAGCTGCCGCTCGGTCTCCCGCTCCGCGTCCGTGTCGGATTCGACCCCCAGCCGCCGCACCAGCCACGGCAGGGTCAGACCCTGCAGGACCAGCGTCGCCATGATCACGGCGAAGGCGATGAAGATGATCTGGTCCCGCGCGGGGAAGGGCTCACCCGCGTCCGTCCGCAAGGGGATGGCGAGGGCCAGAGCCACCGAGGCCACCCCCCGCATCCCGGCCCACCACATGACCACGCTCTCCCGCCAGCTCAGCGGGATCTCCTCGTCGTAGTCGCGCAGCTTGTGCAGCTTCTGCGCGAGCCAGCCCGCCGGGAGCAGCCACACCAGCCGTACCCCGACCACCACCGCGATCACGACCGCCGCCCACCCGGCCATCTCCGCTTCGCGGCCGCCCGCCGCGGCGAACACGTTGTGCAGCTCCAGCCCGATCAGCCCGAACGCCACGCCCGTGACCAGCATGTCGACGACTTCCCAGAAGGTGTGCCCGGCGAGCCGGCCCAGCACGTCGTCGGCGTCGTTCGCGTACTCGGCGAGGAACAGGGCCGTCGTCAGGACGGCCAGCACCCCCGATCCGTGGAGTTCCTCCGCCACCACGTACGACACGAACGGCACCAGCAGCGTCAGCCCGATCTGGAGCGTGGCGTCGCCGAGCCGCCCCATGAGCCGGCCGGCCGTCCAGCCGAGGGCCAGTCCGACCAGCACGGCGACGACGGCGGACAGGACGAACTCCCCCAGCGCAGCGGGCCAGGAGAAGCTGCCGCTGACGACCGCGCCGACGGCCACGTGGTAGAGCACGATGGCGGTGACGTCGTTGAAGAGGCCCTCGCCCTCCAGGATCGACACCATCCGGCGGGGCAGGCCGAGCGAACCCGCGACGGCGGTGGCGGCCACCGGGTCGGGCGGGGCGACCAGCGCGCCGAGCGCGACGGCGGCGGCGATCGGCAGCCCCGGCACCACGGCGTTCGCGACGGCGGCCACGGCGGCGGTCGTGACGAACACCAGGGCCACGGCGAGCAGCAGGATGGGCCGGACGTTGGCGGCGAACTGCCGCCAGGAGGTGCGCTGCGCGGAGGCGTACAACAGCGGCGGCAGCACCAGCGGCAGGATGAACTCGGGCGGGATGTCGACGTCGGGCACGAACGGCAGCAGCGCGAGGACCACCCCGCCGATGGTCATGAGTACGGGCGCGGGCAGCCCGAGCCGGTCCCCGAGCGGCACGGTGACCACGGCCCCGAGCAGCAGCACGAACAGCAGAGCAAGCTGATCCACTCCCCCACCCTGCCAGCCCGCCGCGCTCGGCTCGCGCGGTGAGGCGCGCGCCCCGCCGTGTCGGGCTCCGCCCGGCCTCAGGGTGGGTGACTACGGGAGGGTGCGCCGCATCGAGCGGTGCGGGATGCCCGCGTCCTCGAACTCCGGGCCGTAGGCCTCGTAGCCGAGCCGCTCGTAGAAGCCGAGCGCATGCGTCTGTGCGCCCAGATCCACGGCCGCGAGGCCGAGCCGCCCCGCCTCCGCCTCGATCGCGCGCACCAGGGCGACACCCACGCCCAGCCCGCGCGCGGACTTGGCGACGGCCAGCCGGCCCAGCGAGCCGACCGTCAGGTCACCCGTCTTGCCCAGCGCGCCGGCCCCGTGCAGCAACCGCCCCGTGCCCAGCGGCACCCCGTCCGGCCCGACGGCCAGTACGTGCACCGCGTCCGCGTCGTACGTGTCGTACTCGATCGACTCCGGGACGGACTGCTCGACCACGAACACCTCGGTCCGGACCTCGAAGCAGGCCGCCATGTCGGCCTCGCCGACGGCGACCCGGACCTCGACGGACGTGGTCACTCGCTCTCCGCCCGGATCACGTCCAGCGCGTGCTGGAGGTCGGCCGGGTAGGTGCTCTCGAACTCGACCCACTGCCCGTCCGACGGGTGCTCGAAGCCGAGCCGCACGGCGTGCAGCCACTGGCGGGTCAGCCCCAGCCGCTTGGCGACGGTCGGGTCGGCGCCGTAGGTCAGGTCGCCGACGCAGGGGTGCCGGTGTGCGGACATGTGCACGCGGATCTGGTGCGTGCGGCCGGTCTCCAGCTTGATGTCCAGCAGCGAGGCCGCGCGGAAGGCCTCGATCAGGTCGTAGTGCGTGACGGAGGCCTTGCCCTCCTGGGTCACGGCCCACTTGTAGTCCGCGCTCGGGTGCCGGCCGATCGGCGCGTCGATCGTGCCGCTCATCGGGTCGGGGTGCCCCTGGACCAGCGCGTGGTAGCGCTTGTCGACGATCCGCTCGCGGAACTGGTTCTTCAGCGAGGTGTAGGCGCGCTCCGACTTCGCGACGGCCATCAGGCCGGAGGTGCCGACGTCGAGGCGGTGCACGATGCCCTGGCGCTCGGCCGCGCCGGAGGTGGAGATCCGGTAGCCGGCCGCGGCGAGGCCGCCGATGACGGTGGTGCCGGTCCAGCCGGGGCTCGGGTGGGCGGCGACGCCCACCGGCTTCATGATGACGACGATGTCGTCGTCGTCATGGACGATCTCCATGCCCGGGACGGGCTCGGCGACGACCTCGACCGGCCGCGGCGGCGCGGGCATCTCGACTTCGAGCCAGGCTCCGCCGTGCACACGCTCGGACTTCCCGACGACGCTGCCGTCGACCGCCACCTTCCCCTCGGCCGCCAGTTCGGCCGCCTTCGTCCGGGAAAAACCGAACATACGGGCGATGGCGGCGTCGACGCGCTCGCCCTCGAGGCCATCGGGAACGGGCAGGGTGCGGATCTCGGGAATCGTACTCACCCGTCGAGTATGCAGGACTCGGCAGAAGAGCATTCCCGCGATCAGTCCTTGTGGACGGTCCCGTCCGGGTCCAGACCCTTGAACGACAGCAGGACGATCAGGATGCCGCCGCACACGATCGCCGCGTCGGCGAGGTTGAAGACGGCGAAGTGGGCCGGGGCGATGAAGTCGACGACCGCGCCCTGGAACACCCCCGGCGAACGGAAGATCCGGTCGGTGAGGTTGCCCAGCGCGCCGCCCAGCAGCAAGCCCAGCGCGATCGCCCACGGCAGGCTGTAGAGCTTGCGCGCCAGCCGCACGATCACCACGATCACGGTGGCCGCGATGCAGGTGAAGATGATCGTGAAGGCCTCGCCGAAGCCGAAGGCGGCGCCGGGGTTGCGGATCGCCTCGAACCTCAGCAGGTCGCCGATGAGCTCGATCGGCGGCTGGTGCTCCAGCTTCGCCACGACCACCATCTTGCTGCCGAGGTCCAGCAGGTACGCGAGCACCGCCACGACCAGCAGGGCCACGATCCGCCGGCGCCCCTTGGGCGCGGCGGACTCAGGCTCGGCGTCGTCCCCGACCTCCGGCGTACCGATGATGCGCTCCGCCTCTGCCACGTGAGTCCCTCGAACTAGCTCGAACCAGGTTGAGACACGAGGGTACGTCAGGGCACCGGCCCACCGCCCGCCCGAGGCCCACCGGAATCCCGCCCGGGGCCCCGGACACGGGCTAGTGCCGCCGCTCCTGCTTCTGCTTGCAGTCCACGCACAGCGTGGCCCGCGGGAAGGCCTGCATCCTGGCCTTGCCGATGGGCTGCCCGCAGTTCTCGCAGAGGCCGTACGTGCCCGCCTCCAACCGTTCCAGGGCCCGCTCGGTCTGCTCCAGCATCGAGGTGGCGTTCGCCGCCAGGGCCAGCTCCGACTCCCGGGTGATGTTCTTGGTGCCCGTGTCGGCCTGGTCGTCGCCCGCGCCGTCGCCCGAATCCCGCATGAGGCCGGAGATGGCCACCTCCGAGGCGTCGAGCTCCGCGCGCAGCCGCAGCACCTCGCTCATCAGCTCGCTGCGGGCCTCCTCGACCTCCTGGGGTGTCCAGGGGTCCTCCCCGGGCCGTACGGCGAGGTCCCCGGGCGCGGTGACCGCCGTGACCCTCGCCTTGGGCAGCCCGCTGGTCGCGGCCGCGGCCGTCTTCCTCGCCGTACCGGTGCTCTTCTTGGCAACCACTGTGCGGACTCCCGTCTTCTTCGCGGCCTGCGCCGCCCCCTCGGCCCCGGCCGGCTTGGCCGTGGCCTGCCGCTTCGCGACGGCAGTCGTCTTCTTCACGGCGGTCGCCCCGACGGCGTCCGTCGCCTTCTTCGCGGTCGCCTTCACGGCTGCCGCCGCTTTCTTCGCGGTCGCCTTCTTCGTCGTCGCCTTCTTCGTGGTCGCCTTCTTCGTGCTCGCCTTCTTCGTGCTCGCCTTCTTCGTGGCCGCCTTCCCGGCGGTCGCCTTCCCGGCCGGTGCCGCGTCGACGGCGGCCGCCTCGGCGGCGCCCGCTCTCCTGGTCGGCGCCTTCTTCGCCGGTGCCTCGGCCAGCGCCTTCCCGGCAGTACCGGCGGTCTTCTTCGCCACCATGGCCGCGGCCCCTTCACATACTGTGATCTTTGCTCGCGATTCGTGCCGGAACGATAAATCGGCACCGGCCCCGCAGCAACGGGGCACGCATCCGGCGAGGTCAACCTGCATCCGTTGTGCCCATCCGGAAGCCCCGTAACCCGCCCCACCCGCCCCACAGGAGTCCGTACCGGCGCGTCGGCCCATTCGGGTCACACGAGCGGCCCTGGCGCGCCCCCGCCACGCCGCGGCGCCCGGCCCCGCGCGGGCCCCCGTAAACCGGTCTGCCGGGCACCCCCCGGCCCCGTACACTGGGCCCAGCGAGAGGCATGGATGGGGACGAGTAGCGTCGGACGCAGCCAGGAGCGACCCGGGGACGGTGAGAGCCCGGGGGCGAGCGCGATGTGAAGGATCACCCCGGAGCCGCCGGAAGAAAGCGCGCACGGACGCCCGCAGGGTCCCGTACGGCGAGTAGAACCGGCTTCGCACCCCAATGAGGGGGCCGCCGGATCCGTCCGGAGGCCAAGGAGGGTGGTACCGCGGGAGCAGCAGCGCTCTCGTCCCTCCGGACGGAAGTGACACCCCGCCGGAGGAAGAGTTCAGCCTCATGACCACACCGCCGCAGTACCGCCCGGTCCCCGCCCAGGTCGACCTGCCTGCCCTTGAGCACGCCGTCCTCGACTTCTGGCGCGAGAGCAAGACCTTCGCCAAGACCCTGGAGCAGTCCGAGGGCCGCCCCGAGTGGGTCTTCTACGAGGGCCCGCCGACCGCGAACGGCATGCCCGGCGCGCACCACATCGAGGCCCGCGTCTTCAAGGACGTCTTCCCCCGGTTCCGCACCATGCGCGGCTACCACGTGGCCCGTAAGGCCGGCTGGGACTGCCACGGCCTGCCCGTCGAGCTCGCCGTCGAGAAGGAGCTCGGCTTCAACGGCAAGCAGGACATCGAGGCCTACGGCATCGCCGAGTTCAACGCGAAGTGCCGCGAGTCCGTGACCCGGCACACCGACGCGTTCACCGAGCTCACGACCCGGATGGGCTACTGGGTCGACCTGGACGACGCCTACCGGACCATGGACCCCGAGTACGTCGAGTCCGTGTGGTGGTCGCTGAAGGAGATCTTCAACAAGGGCCTGCTCACCCAGGACCACCGCGTCGCCCCCTGGTGCCCCCGCTGCGGCACCGGCCTGTCCGACCACGAGCTGGCCCAGGGCTACGAGACGGTCATCGACCCCTCCGTCTTCGTCCGCTTCCCGCTGACCTCCGGCCCGCTGGCCGGCCAGGCCGCCCTCCTGGTCTGGACGACGACCCCCTGGACCCTGGTCTCGAACACCGCCGTCGCCGCGCACCCGGACGTCACGTACGTGGTGGCCACGAACGGCGAAGAGAAGCTCGTCGTCGCCCAGCCGCTGCTGGAGAAGGCCCTCGGCGAGGGCTGGGAGGCCACCGGCGAGTCCTTCACGGGCAAGGAGATGGAGCGCTGGACGTACGAGCGCCCCTTCGAGCTGGTCGAATTCCCGGCGCCCGCCCACTACGTCGTGAACGCCGAGTACGTCACGACCGAGGACGGTACGGGTCTGGTCCACCAGTCCCCCGCCTTCGGCGCCGACGACCTCGCGGTCTGCCGCGCGTACGGCCTGCCGGTCGTGAACCCGGTCCGCCCCGACGGCACCTTCGAGGAGGAGGTCCCGCTGGTCGGCGGCGTCTTCTTCAAGAAGGCCGACGAGAAGCTGACCGCCGACCTGGACGCGCGCGGCCGGCTCTTCAAGCACATCGCCTACGAGCACAGCTACCCGCACTGCTGGCGCTGCCACACGGCCCTGCTCTACTACGCGCAGCCGTCCTGGTACATCCGCACCACCGCCGTCAAGGACGCGATGCTGCGGGAGAACGAGAAGACCAACTGGTTCCCGGACTCCGTCAAGCAGGGCCGCTTCGGCGACTGGCTGAACAACAACATCGACTGGGCGCTGTCGCGCAACCGCTACTGGGGCACCCCGCTGCCGATCTGGCGCTGTGAGGAGAACCACCTCACCTGCGTCGGCTCGCGCGCGGAACTGAGCGAGCTGTCCGGGCAGGACCAGTCCGCCCTGGACCCGCACCGCCCGTACATCGACGACGTCACCTTCACCTGCACCGCCGAGGGCTGCTCCCTGACCGCGGTCCGCGTGCCCGAGGTCATCGACGCCTGGTACGACTCGGGCTCGATGCCGTTCGCGCAGTGGGGCTACCCGTACAAGAACAAGGAGATCTTCGAGAAGCGCTACCCGGCGCAGTTCATCTCGGAGGCCATCGACCAGACGCGCGGCTGGTTCTACACGCTGATGGCGGTCGGCACCCTCGTCTTCGACAAGTCCTCCTACGAGAACGTGGTCTGCCTGGGCCACATCCTCGCCGAGGACGGCCGCAAGATGTCCAAGCACCTGGGCAACATCCTCCAGCCGATCCCGCTCATGGACCAGCACGGCGCGGACGCGGTGCGCTGGTTCATGGCGGCCGGCGGCTCCCCGTGGGCGGCCCGCCGCGTGGGCCACGGCACGATCCAGGAGGTCGTCCGCAAGACCCTCCTCACGTACTGGAACACGGTCGCCTTCCAGGCCCTGTACGCCCGTACGTCGAGCTGGGCCCCCTCGGCGGCCGACCCGGCGCCGGCGGACCGCACGGTCCTCGACCGCTGGCTGCTCTCCGAGCTGCACACCCTCGTCACCGAGGTCACCGACGCGATGGAGTCGTACGACACCCAGCGCGCCGGCAAGCTGCTGTCCTCTTTCGTGGACGACCTGTCGAACTGGTACGTCCGCCGCTCCCGCCGCCGCTTCTGGCAGGGCGACGCGGCCGCGCTCCGCACCCTGCACGACGTGGTCGAGACCGTCACCCGCCTCATGGCGCCGCTGACGCCCTTCATCACGGAGCGGGTCTGGCAGGACATGGTCGTCCCGGTCACCCCGGAGGCCCCGGAGTCGGTGCACCTGTCGTCGTGGCCGGAGGCGGACGCCTCCCAGGTCGACCGGACCCTGTCCCAGCAGATGCTGCTGGTCCGCCGCCTAGTCGAGCTGGGCCGGGCGACGCGGGCCGAGTCGGGCGTGAAGACCCGCCAGCCGCTGTCGCGTGCGCTGGTGGCCGCGAACGGCTTCTCCGCCCTGTCGCCGGAGCTGCAGTCGCAGATCACGGAGGAGCTGAACGTCTCCTCTCTGGCCTCGCTCTCCGAGGTCGGCGGGTCACTGGTGGACACCACGGCGAAGGCGAACTTCCGGGTGCTGGGCAAGCGCTTCGGCAAGGGCGTGCAGGACGTGGCGAAGGCGGTGGCCGCGGCCGACGCGGCGGCCCTGTCACTGGCGCTGCGCTCGGGCGAGGCCTCGGTGGAGGTGAACGGGGAGCAGGTCACCCTCACCCCGGAGGAGGTCATCATCACGGAGACCCCGCGCGAGGGCTGGTCGGTGGCGTCCGACTCGGGCGCGACGGTGGCCCTGGACCTGGAGATCACCCCGGAGCTGCGGCTGGCGGGCCTGGCGCGTGACGCGATCCGCCTGATCCAGGAGGCCCGGAAGAACTCCGGCCTCGACGTGGCCGACCGCATCGCGCTGCGCTGGACCTCCCAGTCCCCGGAGGTCGTGACGGCCCTGACGGACCACGCGGCCCTCATCGCGGACGAGGTCCTGTCCACGGACTACGCGCAGGGCCCGGCCGACGACGCGTACGGCGAACCGTTCACGGACGAGTCCCTGTCCCTGACGTTCCGCCTCCGCAAGGCGTAACCCAGGCCGGAGAGGCCCGCACCCCCCGTGGGGGTGCGGGCCTCTCCGCTGTCCCCTGCCCGCCCTTCCACCGCACCAGGCAGCCGCCATCGGCCAGATCCAGCCCCGCCCGGGGGCACCTCCCAGCGGTAGCTGGGGGAGTTCGAGGCGCGGGGTCCGGGGGCAGGGCCCCCGGACCTCCGCCGGACGCACCACGGGGTACGCGAACGGGCCGGGCCCGGGTTCCGATGGGAACCCGGGCCCGGCCCGTGAAGCGACTGCCGACAGACGCGGCGGCGGCGCCTAGTTGTCGTCCTCGTCGATCAGGAAGCCCCGCATGGGAGACGGCGCCTGCTGCATCGGCTGCGGCGCGGCCGGCCGCACCGGAGCCATCGGCTGGGTCATCGCCGGGGACATCTGCTGCTGGCCGCCGTACGACGGGCCTGCGCCCATCGGGGAGGGACCGCCCATGGGGGACGGGCCACCCATCGAGGGACCGCCCATGGAGTGGCCCATGGCACCGGCCGGAGCCATGGAAGGAGACGGCGAGGGCGGCAGCGCGGGACCGGCGGGCCCACGCGGCGGGGCCAGGGAGTCGTCGGCCTGGGTCTCCAGCTGGCGCAGCTGCGACTCCAGGTAGGACTTCAGGCGCGTACGGTACTCACGCTCGAAGCCCCGCAGGTCCTCGACCTTGCGCTCCAGCGTGGCACGGGCGGACTCCAGGGAGCCCATCGCGACGCGGTGCTTCTCCTGCGCGTCCCGCTCCAGCGCGTCGGCCTTGGCGCGGGCGTCCCGCTCCAGGCCCTCGGCGCGGCTGCGCGCCTCGCCGACGATCTTGTTGGCCTCGGAACGGGCCTCCGCGATCGCCTGGTCGGCGGTCTGCTGCGCCAGCGACAGGACACGGGCGGCGCTGTCGCCACCGGGACCCTGCTGCGGGAGCTGCTGCGGCTGCTGCTGGTGCATCTGCTGGCCCATGGGCTGCATCTGCTGGCCCATCGGCTGCATCTGCTGGCCCATCGGCTGCATCTGCTGGCCGAGCGGGTTCTGGCCGCCCATGGACTGCTGGCCCATGCCCTGCGGGCCACCCATGGGGTGCTGCTGCATGGGACCGCCCATGGGGCCGCCCATCGGGCCGGGGCCCTGCTGGCCCTGGCCGCCGGGGCCCGGCGGGAGCTGCGGCTGGCCGCCCGGGAGCTGCGGCGGGCCCATCTGCGGCTGCTGCTGCTGCTGCGGCGGGCCGGATATGGCCGCGGGCACGGGGGCACCGGGGCCGCGCTGGTCCTGGGGCTCCGGCTTGCGCATGCCCTGCTGCTGCTGGTTCTGCGCGGCGGCACGCGTGGCGGCGGCCAGCTTGGCGCGCAGGTCCTCGTTCTCGCGCAGCAGGCGCGTCAGCTCGGACTCGACCTCGTCGAGGAAGGCATCGACCTCGTCCTCGTCATAGCCTTCTCGCAGGCGGACGGTCGTGAACTGCTTGTTCCGCACGTCCTCGGGAGTCAGCGGCATGTCTTCTTCACCTCTACGTAGTCGTCGGCAGTCGGCAAGACCGTATCGGGACTGTCCCCGCGCGCGCGGAGAAGCTCATCGTTCACACGCTTCTCGCAGCGGTGCTCACGAAACTGATGAGGATGTAAACGATGATCATCAGAACGAAGAAGGACAGGTCGAGTGCCACGCCCCCGAGACGCAACGGCGGAATGAAACGCCGGAGAAGCTTGAGCGGTGGATCGGTGACAGTGTAGGTGGCCTCAAGAACGACCACCATCGCCTTGCCGGGCGTCCATGAACGTGCGAACTGGAACACGTAGTCCATGACCAGTCGGAAGATCAGCACGATCAGGAAGCACATCAGCGCGATGTAGACCACTTGCAGTGCGACGCCCATCCCGCGCTTCCCTCTCCCCGTTTCTCGCTCTGTTCCCGGTCCCGTGTCTGACGGATCGGTCTAGCTTTGGTTGAAGAACCCGCCCTCCGCGATGCGAGCCTTGTCCTCCGCCGTGACATCGACGTTAGCAGGCGACAGCAGGAACACCTTCTGTGTCACGCGTTCAATACTGCCGTGCAGGCCGAAGACGAGACCGGCGGCGAAGTCCACGAGACGCTTCGCATCCGTGTCGTCCATCTCCGTGAGATTCATGATCACCGGAGTGCCCTCACGGAAGTGTTCCCCGATGGTACGGGCCTCGTTGTAGGTCCGGGGGTGCAGCGTCGTGATGCGGTACGGCTCCCGCTCGGAGACGACCTTGGGCATGATCACGGGGGCGTTCTTCTCCAGGTTGGTGCGGTCAGGTGTGATGGACGCCACGGGGGCAATTCGCGCAGGACGTGCGTTTTCCGCCGGGATTGGGATGGGTTCCCGCTGCGCCGGAGGCTGTGCGACTCGTACCGGTTCATCCGGTTCGGGCGTTTGGTGCACGGGTTGCCGGCGATCCCGGTCCCGATCCCGGGCCCGCTCCGGTTCCGGCTCGGGCTCGAACTCGTCGTCGGGGTCGTACCCCGGGTTGTCGTACCGGTCGTCCTCCACGAGGCCGAGGTAGACCGCCATCTTGCGCATCGCGCCGGCCATTCTCCGAGTCCTCCGCTCTGTGGTGGATCGCCCTGTCGCAGGTGCCGCTGTGTCACGAATGTCACCAACTGCCCGCGATCCACGTGGTCTGCCCGCCCATCAGCGGTAATGACCATATTTTCTGCTGTGGTCCGACTTTCTTGGCGACGTTACCCGAGCCGGGGTCTCGCGCCGAGTACCGCAGTGCCGACGCGTACATGTGTCGCACCGGCCGCAACGGCCTGTTCCAGATCCGCGCTCATCCCGGCCGACACCATCGTGGCAGCCGGATGGTCCGCGCGCAGGCGGGATGACAATTCCACCAGCCGCTCGAAAGCGGCCTGTTCGCGCCCCGCGTACGGACCGGACAGCGGGGCGACGGTCATGAGGCCGTCGATCCGCAGTCCTGGCGCCCCCGCGACGAGGTCCGCCAACTCCGCGAGCTGCTCCGGCGCGGCCCCGCCCCGGGCCCCCCGCTCGCCCGACTCTGCGTCGAGGGCGATCTGCACGAGGCAGCCGAGTTCCCGGCCGGCGCTCGAAGCGGCCGCGGAGAGGGCGGTCACGAGCTTCGGACGGTCGACGGACTGCACCACATGCGCGTATCCCGCCACGGAACGGACTTTGTTCGTCTGCAACTGGCCGACGAAGTGCCAGCTGAGTGGCAGATCCGCGCAGGCCGCCGCCTTGGGGGCCGCATCCTGGTCGCGATTCTCCGCAACATGACGGACGCCCAGCTCCGCCAGCAGTCGTACGTCGCTCGCGGGATAGGTCTTGGTGACCACGATGAGCGTCACCTCTTCCCGCTCGCGCCCCGCGGCCGCGCAGGCGGACGCGATGCGCTCCTCCACCCGCTCCAGGTTCTCCGCGAGGTCCGGCTTACGGTCCGTCATTTCCTATTCCAACCAGACATATCCGGCAAGCCGCCCGGTCGCCCGGTCGCGGCGGTACGAGAAGTGGTCCCGCGACTCCAGTGTGCAGACCGTCGACCGGAGACTGCCGGTCACCCCCGCCTCCGCGAGCTGGGCGTGCACCCCGGCGACCACGTCGACCGCCGGTGTCCCCCAGCTCGTCTCGGCCCGGGCGGCCGGGACCACTTCGGATACCGCGTCCCGCATCTCGGCGGGCACCTCGTAGCACCGCCCGCAGACGGCCGGTCCGGTACGGGCGACGATCCGCCCGGGCTCCGCCCCGAGGGCGACCATCGCCTCGACCGCGGCGGGGACCACCCCCGCGACCAGGCCGGGCCGGCCCGCGTGGGCGGCGCCCGCGACCCCGGCGACGGGGTCGGCCAGCAGGACCGGCGTGCAGTCCGCGGTGAGCACGGCGAGGGCCAGGCCCCGACGGGCGGTCACCACCGCGTCCACCGAGGGGATCCGGGCCTGCGCGTCCCAAGGACCGTCGACCACCGCCACGTCCCGGCCGTGCACCTGGTTCATCCAGACCACCAGGTCCGGTTCGAGCCCCAGGGACCGGGCCGCGCGCGCCCGGTTCGCGAGAACGGCGGCCGGGTCGTCTCCGACCGCGCCGCCGAGGTTGAGCTCTTCGTACGGAACGGCGCTCACCCCGCCCCACCGGTCGGTGAAGGCGAAGTGGGCGCCGCCCACGTGATGCTGCTCCGGTGTCACTTCAAGAAGTCCGGGACATCCAGTTCCTCGGCCGGGCTGTCCTGGTACGGCCGGGCCGTCGGGACCTGCGGCGCGGGGGCCTCGACCGGAACCTCCACCGGGGCCGGGGGGTCCTCGCGGGGGGTGACCGTACCCAGGCCGCCGAAGGCCGGGCGGACCGGCTCGGCCGCGCGGACCGGCGCCGGGGCCGGCTCCTCGCGCTTCGTGGACGCGGCGCCGATGACGTTGTCCCGGCGGGCCGGGGGCTGTCCGCCGTCGAAGCCGGCGGCGATGACGGTGACCCGTACCTCGTCGCCGAGCGCGTCGTCGATGACGGCGCCGAAGATGATGTTCGCCTCGGGGTGCGCGGCCTCGCTCACCAGCTGCGCGGCCTCGTTGATCTCGAAGAGACCGAGGTCCGAGCCGCCGGAGATGGAGAGCAGCACGCCGCGGGCGCCGTCGATGGACGCCTCCAGCAGCGGCGAGGAGATCGCCATCTCGGCCGCGGCCACCGCGCGGTCGTCGCCGCGGGCCGAGCCGATGCCCATCAGGGCCGAGCCCGCCTCGGACATCACGGACTTGACGTCGGCGAAGTCGAGGTTGATCAGACCCGGGGTCGTGATGAGGTCGGTGATGCCCTGGACACCCGAGAGCAGGACCTGGTCGGCCGACTTGAAGGCGTCGAGCACGCTGACCTGGCGGTCCGAGATGGACAGCAGCCGGTCGTTGGGGATGACGATGAGGGTGTCGACCTCTTCGCGGAGCTCGGCGATGCCGTCCTCCGCCTGGTTCGCGCGGCGCCGGCCCTCGAAGGTGAACGGCCGGGTGACCACACCGATCGTCAGGGCGCCGAGCGAGCGCGCGATGTTGGCGACGACGGGTGCGCCGCCGGTGCCGGTGCCGCCGCCTTCGCCGGCGGTGACGAAGACCATGTCGGCCCCCTTGAGGACCTCCTCGATCTCCTCGCGGTGGTCCTCTGCCGCCTTGCGACCGACGGCCGGGTTGGCGCCGGCGCCGAGGCCCCGGGTGAGTTCACGGCCGACGTCGAGCTTGACGTCGGCGTCGCTCATCAACAGCGCCTGGGCGTCCGTGTTGATGGCGATGAACTCGACGCCCTTGAGACCGACCTCGATCATTCGGTTGATGGCATTGACACCACCGCCGCCGACACCGATGACCTTGATGACTGCGAGGTAGTTCTGCGGTGCTGCCACGTCGAAGGCCTCTCGCCTCGATTACGTGTCGTCGCCTCGCGGCCTGCGTTGCGACGACTGATGCCGAAATGGGGACGGTCCGAACGCGCCGACCCGAACCCTCACCCTGAAGTTTAGGGTTAGGGGTATGTCTGTTCCTTGGACTCTTCCGAACAGGACACTAAGTCGACAAGTAGCGCGTGTTCAACGAACACGCCGAACCTCCCGTTTTTCTTTTCACCCTATGTGATCACCCGTATCGCTGGCCAACCAGGGTGCTCCGCTGTTGGACCGGGCGTCAACTCCCGGACAACGCAGGGGCGGTGGGGACGCTCACGTCGAAGTGACCGGCCTTGGGCGCGGCCTTCAGCAAAGCGGTCAGAGCCCGCCCCTTCGCGTCGCTCTGTTCGCCGCTCCCCCACGCCACGGTCCGGCCCCGGGTCAGCTCAAGCACCACCGAATCGTACGAACCCACCTTGACCTGCAGCGTCTCCTTGGCGACCGGTTCCGGGAGGGCGCCGGCGACGAGTACGGCCTCGCGCAGCAGCCGTTCCTCGTCGAAGCGGCGGGCGCTCGGAGACCGCTTCGCGTTCAATTCGAGGACCGGAACGCCCGCGGGTGCTTTCGGAACCGTGTCGAACCGCACACCCGAAGCGTCCACTTCTACGAAGTTGGCGTCCTTTTTGATGAGCAGGACGGGTTTGCGTTCCGTCACTTTCAGCCCGATCCCGTGCGGCCAGGCCCGCACCACATCGACCGAATCGATGCGGGGCAGGCGACCGCGGACGCGGCCTTCGATCTCGTCGGTGTCGACGCTCACCAGGGGGGCGCCGACCGGGACGGCCGCCGCGGCCAGCACCTGCTCGGGAGTGAGCACCTCGGTGCCGGTCGCGGTGACCTTCTCGACGCGGAGCCAGGAGGAGCCGTAGAACGCCCAGGTGCCGCCCGCGGCGAGGAGCACCGCGGCCGCCAGCGAGGCGAGCGCAGGGCCCCGGCGCAGGCGCCTGCCGGGGCCCTGAGGGCCGGATCCCTTCGACGACTTCGGGGGTTTGGACGGCTTGGGAGAGCCGCTGCCCTTGCGGGCGGACGGGCCGGAGCCCTGGTTCCCACGCTGTGCGGTCGTCGCTCCGGCCACTGATGCGCCTCCTGCGTCTTGGCTACCCGCCTCAGCGGGACCGGTGGGCCGCGATCGCCTCGTACACCATGCCGACCAGCAGGTCGTCGGCGTCCCGGCGGCCGAACTCACCTGCGGCCCGGGACATCTCGTACAGACGGTGCGGGTCGGACAGCACCGGGAGGACCTGGCTGAGCACCCACTCGGGCGTCAGTTCCGCGTCGTCCACGAGCAGGCCGCCACCGGCCTTGACCACCGGCTGGGCGTTGAGCCGCTGTTCGCCGTTGCCGATCGGCAGCGGGACGTACGCGGCGGGCAGCCCGACGGCGGAGAGTTCGGCGACGGTCATCGCGCCCGCGCGGCACAGCATCATGTCGGCGGCGGCGTACGCGAGATCCATCCGGTCCACGTACGGTACCGGCACATACGGCGGCATCCCGGGCATGTTGTCGACACGCGGCAGTTCGTTCTTCGGCCCGACGGCGTGCAGGATCTGGATCCCGGAGCGCTGGAGGGTCGGAGCGACCTGCTGGATGACCTCGTTGAGGCGCCGGGCACCCTGCGAGCCGCCGGAGACCAGCAGCGTCGGCAGGTTGGGGTCCAGGCCGAAGGCGGCGCGCGCCTCCGGGCGGACCGCGGCCCGGTCCAGGGTCGAGATCGAGCGCCGCAGCGGGATGCCCACGTAGCGGGCGCCGCGCAGCTTGCTGTCGGGGGTGGAGACCGCGACGGCGTGCGCGTACCGCGAGCCGATCTTGTTGGCCAGTCCCGGCCGGGCGTTGGCCTCGTGGACGATGATTGGCACCCCGAGCCGCTTGGCGGCCAGGTAGCCGGGCAGCGCCACGTAGCCGCCGAAGCCGACGACGCAGTCGGCCTTGGTGCGCAGGAGGATCTCCTCGGCGGCCTTGATCGTGCCGCGCAGCCGCCCGGGGACGGTGATCAGTTCCGGAGTGGGCTTGCGCGGCAGTGGCACTGCGGGGATCAGGCCCAGCTCGTAACCGCGTTCCGGCACGAGGCGGGTCTCAAGTCCGCGCTCGGTGCCGAGGGCGGTGATGCCCACTGAAGGGTCCTGCCTGCGCAGGGCGTCCGCGAGGGCGAGCGCCGGCTCGATGTGGCCGGCGGTCCCCCCACCGGCGAGTACGACATGCACCGAAATTCACCGCTCTCCGGACGGACGCTTCTTGACGCGCCGTCTCATCGACTTCCATCTCACCCCGGTCCGCCTCCAGCCGGTTTTCGGCTGCCGCATCGCGAGGGCCGCGCGCGCCGCCGGCTCCTCACGCGCGAAGGCGATGAGCAGTCCGACCGCGAACATGGTCGGCAGCAGGGCCGACCCCCCGTAGGAGAACAGCGGGAGCGGGACCCCGGCGATCGGCAGCAGGCCGAGCACCGCACCGATGTTGATCACGGCCTGGGCCGTGATCCAGGTGGTCACGCCTCCCGCGGCAAACCGTACGAAGGAGTCCTCCGTGCGTCCGGCCACGCGGATACCCGCATAGCCTAGAGCCGCGAACAGGGCGAGCACCGACAGCGTCCCCGCCAGACCCAGTTCCTCCCCGGTGATGGCGAAGATGAAGTCCGTGTGGGCTTCGGGTAGTTGTCCCCATTTTTCCACACTGGCTCCCAGACCGGAACCGAACCATCCGCCCGAAGCGAGGGCGTAGATCCCGTGCACGGCCTGCCAGCAAAGGTCGTTCTTGCCCGGATCTGTCGCGCCGAGGCACTCCAGCCGGTCCATCCGGTGCGGGCTCGTCTTGATGAGCAGTGCGACGATCACACCAGTGAACGCCAGCACCGCGACGAACAGCCGTGTCGGCGCTCCCGCCAGCCAGAGCAGGCCGAACAGGACGGCGCCTAGGATCATCGCGGTGCCCATGTCACCGCCCAGCATGATCAGCCCGAGCAGCAGGAAGGCCACCGGGACCAGCGGCACCAGCAGGTGCTTCCACTGGCTGAGCAGTCCCTTGTCGCCCTTGCGCGCCAACAGGTCGGCGCCCCACAGGATCAGGGCCAGTTTGCCGAACTCACTGGGCTGCAACATGAACGGACCGCCAAGGGAGATCCAATTCTGGTTGCCGTTGATCGAGACCCCTATCCCGGGGAGCTGGACCAGGACCATCAGGAACAGGGTGCCGGCGAGCACCGGATAGGACAGCGCCCGGTGCAGTTTGACCGGCATCCGGGAGGCGATCAGCATCAGTCCGGTCCCGATCAGGGCCGCCAGGAACTGCTTCTTGAAGAAGTACGCGTCACCCAGGCCGAGCTGGAGCGCCTTGATCATGGAGGCCGAGTAGACCATCACCAGGCCGAGCACGGTGATGAGCAGCGAGCTGCCGAAGATCAGGTAATACGCCGTGAGCGGGCGGTCCCAGGCCTTGCGCAAGTGCGCTTGCGTGCGCCGCAGACCGGCCAGCGGCCCGCGCCCGGCGGGCCGCCGCACACTCGCCGCGGGGCGCTTGCGGCCCTGTGCCTTGACGGCGGACGGCCGCCGCCCCGGCAGCATCTGCTTGGCCGGCATCTGTGATCTTCCCCTCCACTCGTACGAGGCGAGCGGTCGGCCGGAGGACCCGTCGGCCTGTTCGACCTAGGATCTCTCGGCGGCCAGTTCGCGCACCGCGTCCGCGAACGCGTCCCCACGCTTGTTGTAGTTCGCGAACATGTCCATCGAGGCGCAGGCAGGTGCCAGCAGGACCGTGTCGCCGGGCTCGGCGAGCCGGGCCGCTTCCCGAACCGCTGCGAGCATCGCCCCAGTGTCGGTCCGGGCGAGGTCGACGACCGGGACCTCGGGGGCGTGTCGCGCCAGCGCGTCGGCGATCAGCGCCCGGTCGGCGCCGATCAGCACCACGCCGCGCAGCCGCTTCGCCGACTTCCGGACCAGTTCGTCGAAGGTCGCGCCCTTGGCGAGGCCCCCGGCGATCCAGACGACCGGCTCGAAGGCGGCCAGGGAGGCCTCGGCCGCGTGCGTGTTGGTGGCCTTGGAGTCGTCGATGTACGTGACCCCGTGCACCGCCTCCACGTGCGCGACCCGGTGGGCGTCGGGGCGGAAGTCGCGCAGCCCGTCGCGGACCGCGCGCGGCGGGACGCCGAAGGCGCGGGCCAGGGCCGCCGCGGCGAGCGCGTTGGCGATGTTGTGCGGGGCGGGCGGGTTGACGTCCGCGACGTGCGCGAGCTCCTGGGCGTTCTTCTGCCGGTTCTCCACGAAGGCGCGGTCGACGAGGATGCCGTCGACGACGCCGAGCATGGAGGGGCCGGGGGCGCCGAGGGTGAAGCCGATCGCCCGGCAGCCCTCTTCGACGTCGGCGTTCTCGACCAGTTCCTCGGTGGCCGGGTCGGCGACGTTGTAGACGCAGGCCACGGTGTTGCCCTCGTAGATGCGACCCTTGTCGGCGGCGTACGCCTCCATGGAGCCGTGCCAGTCGAGGTGGTCCGGGGCCAGGTTGAGGACGGCCGCCGAGTGGGCGCGCAGCGAGGGCGCCCAGTGCAGCTGATAGCTGGAGAGTTCGACGGCGAGCACGTCGTACGTCTCCTCGCCGAGCACCACGTCGATGATGGGCGTGCCGATGTTGCCGACGGCCGCGGTCCGCAAGCCCGCCGACTTCAGGATCGACGCGAGCATCTGGGTGGTGGTGGTCTTGCCGTTGGTCCCGGTGATCGCCAGCCAGGGGGCCGCACCGGGGCCGCGCAGCTGCCAGGCGATCTCCACGTCCCCGACCACGTCGACGCCGGCCTTCGCGGCGGCCGCGAACAGCGGGCTGTCGGGCTTCCAGCCGGGCGAGGTGACGACGAGGCCGGTGCCTTCGGGGAGGGTTTCCGCGTCGCCGAGGCGTACGGAGATCCCCAGCTCGCCGAGTTCGGCGGCGCGGGCGCGGTGGCCCTCGCTGTCGCCGCCGTCGACGACGGTCACGACGGCGCCGAGGCCGGCCAGGGCGCGGGCGGCGCTGACGCCGCTCACGCCGAGGCCGGCGACGGTGATGTTCATGCCCTGCCAGGAGGTCACTTGTCGGCTGCCCATCCCGCGTAGAAGAGACCGAGACCCACGATCACGCACATGCCCTGGATGATCCAGAAGCGGACCACGACAAGGACTTCGGACCACCCCTTGAGTTCGAAGTGGTGCTGCAGCGGTGCCATCCGGAAGACGCGCTTCCCGGTCAGCTTGAAGGAGCCGACCTGGATGACGACCGACATGGTGATGAGGACGAAGAGGCCGCCGAGCAGGGCGATCAGGAACTCCGTGCGGGAGCAGATCGCCAGACCGGCGAGCGCGCCGCCCAGCGCCAGCGAGCCGGTGTCACCCATGAAGATCTTGGCGGGCGAGGTGTTCCACCACAGGAAGCCGAAGCAGGCGCCCATCAGGGCGGAGGCGACGACCGCGAGGTCCAGCGGGTCGCGCACCTCGAAGCAGGCGCCCGGGTTGGTCAGGTCCTGCGCGTTCACGCAGGACTCCTGGTACTGCCACACGCCGATGAAGGTGTAGGCGCCGAAGACCATCACCGCCGCGCCGGTGGCCAGGCCGTCCAGGCCGTCGGTCAGGTTCACGCCGTTGGACATCGCCAGGATCATGAACAGTGCCCAGACGACGAACAGCACCGGGCCGATCGACCAGCCGAAGTCCGTGACGAACGACAGCCTCGTGGAGGCCGGGGTCAGCCCGCGCGAGTCGGAGAACTGGAGCGCGAGCACCGCGAAGGCGATGCCGACGATCAGCTGTCCGGCCATCTTGGCCTTGGCCCGCAGACCCAGCGAACGCCGCTTGACGATCTTGATGTAGTCGTCCAGGTAACCGACCAGGCCCATTCCCGCCATCAGGAACAGGACCAGCAGACCCGAGAACGTGGGCTCGCTGGAGGTGATCACCTTCGTCAGGGCGTACGCGATGAGCGTGGCCAGGATGAAGGAGATACCGCCCATGGTGGGCGTGCCCTTCTTCCCGGCGTGGCCGCGGGGGCCGTCGTCACGGATGAACTGGCCGTAGCCCTTGCGGGCCAGCAGCTTGATCAGCAGCGGCGTTCCGACAACGGTCAGGAACATGCCGATGACACCGGCGAACAGGATCTGCCTCATCGGTCGGCGACCTCGCCCTCGCGCTCAAGGAGCGCCAGCGCGACCCGCTCCAGGCCGATCGACCTGGAAGCCTTCACCAGCACGACGTCCCCCGGGCGCAGTTCACTGCGCAAAAGGTCCACCGCCGCCTGCGCGTCGGACACGACCACCGACTCCTCACCCCACGAACCCTCGTTATATGCGCCCAGTTGCAGCCAGGACGCTTCCCGGCCCCCGACTGCCACGAGCTTGCTCACGTTGAGCCGGACGGCAAGCCGTCCCACCGCGTCGTGCTCGGCCAGCGATGCGTCACCGAGTTCGGCCATGGGGCCGAGCACCGCCCACGTGCGCCCCCCGTTCGCCCTGGCGGCGCCGCCCATCGCGGCCAGCGCTCGCAGAGCGGCCCGCATGGACTCGGGATTCGCGTTGTAGGCGTCGTTGACGATCGTCACGCCGTCGGCCCGCTCGGTGACCTCCATCCGCCACCGGGACAAGGTGCCCGCTCCGGATAGCGCGGTGGCGATCTCCGAGGTGGACATGCCCAGTACATGGGCCACGGCGGCAGCGGCGAGCGCGTTCGACACGTGGTGCTCACCGTACAGGCGCAAGGTCACATCGCTGCACCCGGTCGGTGTGTGGAGTGTGAAGGCGGGCTGTCCCCCGGGGGTCATCCGTACCTCGGTGGCCCGGATGTCGGCGTCGTCGGCCTCGCCGAACAGGACCGTACGGGCCTTCGTACGGGCGGACATGGCGCGCACGAGCGGGTCGTCGGCGTTGAGGACGGCGACTCCGCCCTCGCTCTCCGCGGGAAGGGCTTCCACCAGTTCGCCCTTGGCCTGCGCGATCTGCTCGCGGCCGCCGAACTCGCCGATGTGGGCGGTCCCGACGTTGAGGACGAGCCCGATGCGCGGCGGGGTCAGGCCGGTGAGGTACGCGATGTGGCCGATCCCGCGGGCCCCCATCTCCAGTACCAGGTGCCGGGTTTCGGCGGTGGCCTTCAGGGCGGTGAGCGGCAGGCCGATCTCGTTGTTGAGGGAGCCCGGGGTCCACACGGTGGGCGCGTGGGCCTGGAGCACCTGCGCGATGAGGTCCTTGGTGGAGGTCTTGCCCGCGGAGCCGGTCAGGGCCACCACGTCGGTGCCGAGGCGCCCGACGACGGCCCGCGCGAGGGCGCCGAGCGCCTTCTCCACGTCGGGGACGACGATGGCGGGTACGCCGACCGGCCGGGCCGCGAGGACGGCCGCGGCTCCGGCGGCGACGGCGCGCCCGGCGTAGTCGTGGCCGTCGACGTGCTCGCCGTCGAAGGCGGCGAACAGGCTGCCGGCCTCGACCTGGCGGGAGTCGATGACGACGGGACCGCTGATCTGCACGGACGGATCCGGTATGTCGTGGGGCCGCCCGCCGGTGATGTCGGCGATCTCGGCGAGGGAGAGGGCGATCACTGGTTCACCTCGGCCTGTCGGGCATTGCGCTGCTGTGTCTCGATGGCCGCGCGGAGCACCTCGCGGTCGTCGAAGGGGCGTACGACGCCCGCGGTGTCCTGGCCCTGCTCGTGGCCCTTGCCCGCCACCAGTACGGTGTCGCCGGGCCGGGCGAGCGCGACGGCGGCGGCGATGGCCGCGGCCCGGTCGGCGTCGACGAGGACGGCGCCGCGTTCGGCGGGCGGTACGGACACCGCGCCCTCGAACATCGCGGCGAGGATCGCGAGGGGGTCCTCGGAGCGCGGGTTGTCGGAGGTCAGGACGGCCACGTCGGCGAAGCGGGCGGCCGCGGCGCCCATCGGGGCGCGCTTGGTGGTGTCGCGGTCGCCGCCGCAGCCGAGCACGATGTGCAGCCTGCCCTCGGTGACCTCGCGCAGGGCGCGCAGGACCGATTCGACGGCGTCGGTCTTGTGCGCGTAGTCGACGACGGCCAGGTACGGCTGTCCGGCGTCGACCCGCTCTAGCCGGCCGGGGACGCCGGGGACCGCGGCGACGCCGTCGGCGGCGGTCTGCGGGTCGAGGCCGGCGGCGGCGAGGGTGACGATCGCGGCGACGGTGTTGGCGACGTTGAACGGGCCGGGCAGCGGCGCGGTCGCGCGTACGCGCTGTCCTTCGGGGCCGACCAGGGTCAGGGTGGAGCTCGCGGGTCCGAACACGACGTCCTCGGCGCGCCAGTCGGCGGCCGGGTCGCCCGCGGCGGAGAAGGTGACGACCGGGATCGGCGCCTCCTTGGCCAGGCGGCGGCCGTACTCGTCGTCGAGGTTGACCACGCCCCGGCGGGCCCGGCGCTCGGTGAAGAGCCCCGCCTTCGCCTGGAAGTAGTCCTCCATGCCCGTGTGGAACTCCATGTGCTCCGGGCTCAGGTTGTTGAAGACCGCGACGTCGAAGACGCAGCCGTCGACGCGGCCGAGCACCAGGGCGTGGCTGGAGACCTCCATGGCGACGGCCTCGACCCCGCGTTCGCGCATGACCGCGAAGAGGGCCTGGAGGTCGGTCGCCTCGGGGGTGGTCCGCTCGGACTTGATGCGCTCGTCGCCGATGCGCATCTCGACGGTGCCGACGAGTCCGGTGGTGCGGCCCGCCGCGCGCAGTCCGCCTTCGACGAGGTACGCCGTGGTGGTCTTGCCTGAGGTGCCGGTGATACCGATCTGGAGCAGGTGCTCGCCCGGACGGCCGTAGATCGTGGCGGCGAGTTCGCCCATCCGGCCGCGCGGGTCGGCGACGGTGAGGACGGGCAGGCCGGTCGCGGCGGCGCGCTCGGCCCCGGCGAGATCGGTCAGCACGGCGGCGGCGCCGAGGGCGGCCGCCTGGGCGGCGAAGTCGGCGCCGTGCGTCCTGGCTCCCGCCAGCGCCGCGTACAGGTCTCCGGGGCGGACCGCACGGGAATCGTGCGTGATGCCGGTGATCTCCGCGGTGCCTGGCGCCGGGACGCCCAGCAGGGTGGCCAGCTCGCCCAGAGGGGTCGGGCGGGCGGACACGGGCCGTGGCGCTCCCGGCGGCACTGCCGGGGCGTCTTTCTGGGCGTTTCTGGGCTGATCAGCGTGGGGCACGGCGGTGAGCGTACCGGGCGCGGCGGGCCGCCCGCGAAGTGAGGGCCCGGCCTCGGTGCCGGTGGCCGTCTGGTTCCCGGGTTTCGGGGTGATCGTTGTCACTGATGGTGCCTCATCGCGTTTCTGGCGGGCCGGCCGGGCTGTGGGTCACTGACCGGGCTGCGGACTGGGCTGCGTGCTCGGCTGCGGGTCGGCCGGCTGGGCGGCCTGCGGGCCGGATTCGTAGGTGACGGGGAGCCCGGCGGGGGCGGTCCCGGTAGGGGCGATCTGGAGGGTCTTCAGGGCGAACTCCATGACCTTCTTGTAGATCGGGCCGCAGATCTGGCCGCCGAAGTAGCTGCCCTTCGTGGGGTTCTGGATGGCGCAGTAGACGGTGACGCGCGGGTTGTCGGCGGGCGCGAACCCGGCGAAGGAGGCCGTGTAGCCCTTGTAGCGGCCGGTGGCCGGATCCACCCGGTTGGAGGTACCGGTCTTGCCGCCGACGCGGTAGCCGGGGATGCGGGCCTTGGTGCCGGTGCCCTCCTGGTCGTCGACCACGGACTCCAGCATCTCGGCGAGGGACCTGGCGGTCTCCTGGCTGACCACGCGGCTGCGTTCGGGTGCCGGGGCCGGGGTGAAGCGGCCGTCGGGGCCCTTGGTGCCGCGGACGAGGGTGGGCTCGATGCGGACCCCGCCGTTGGCGATGGTCGAGTACACGGACGCCGCCTGCATGGCGTTGAGGGACAGGCCCTGGCCGAAAGGAATCGTGTACTGCTGGGAGGTGGACCAGGCTTCGGGCTTCGCGAGGATGCCGCGGGACTCGCCCGGGTAGTTCAGGCCGGTGGGCCGGCCGATGCCGAACTTGGTCAGGTAGGAGTGCAGGACCCTGTTGGCCTCGGGCTGGGTGGCACCGAGCTGGCCGGTGGCCAGGATGGTGCCGATGTTGGAGGACTTGGCGAGGACCCCGTTGAGGGTCAGGTACCAGGTCGGGTGGTCGATGTCGTCCTTGAACAGCCGGTCGCCCCGGTGCAGCCGGTTGGGGACCTCGACGTGGGTTTCCGGGGTGGCCTTCTTCTCCTCCAGTACGGCGGCCATCGACATCACCTTGGCGGTGGAGCCGGGCTCGTACACGTCCTGGAGTGCGGCGTTGCCCATGGCGGCGGAGCGGGCCCGGGTCAGGTCGTTGGGGTCGAAGCCGGGGGCGTTGGCCATCGCCAGCACCTCGCCGGTGCGGGTGTCCTGGACGATGACGTAGCCGCGGTCGGCCTCGGACTTCTGGACCTGCTCGGTGATGGCGCTCTGCGCCGCCCACTGGATGTCGCGGTCGATGGTCAGCTCGATGTCCTCGCCGGGCACGGCGGGCTTCTCGCTGGACCCGGCGGTGGGGACCCGGCGGCCGCCGGACTGGGCGTAGGTGACCTCGCCGTCCTTGCCGGACAACTTCTTGTCGAGGGAGGACTCCAGACCGCCGGCGCCCTTGCCCTCGGCGTTGACGTAGCCCAGTATCCCGGCGGCCAGGTCGCCGCCCGGGTACACGCGCTTGCTGCTGTCCTCGTTGAACACGCCGGCGAGGACGTTGGCACCGGGGCCGTTGTTCTTCTTGTCGGCCGCCGCCTTCTCCGCGAAGACCCGCTTGAGGTCCTTGATCTGGTTCCAGACCTGGGGGGTCTGGCGCTGGGCGAGGACGACGTACCGGGTGTTCTTGGTCTTCAGCCGCCCGGTGAGCTCCTTGGCGTCCTTGCCGAGGATGGGCGCGAGGAGGGCCGCGGCCTGCTCGGGGGCGTCCGGGGCCTTGCTGTCCTGCGGGGTGAACATCTTCGGGTCGGCGGTGATGTCGTACGCGTCGACGCTGGTGGCCAGGGCCACGCCCTTGCGGTCGGTGATCTCCCCGCGCTCGGCGGCCAGCTTGACGCTGGTGTAGCGGTTCTTGGAGGCCTCGGCGGAGAAGGCGGAGGCGTCGACGGCCTGGACCTGGAGCAGGCGCACGACGAAGGCGAGCATGACGAGGGTCAGGCCGACGCCGACGAGGCGCAGCCGGGGGCGGGGGCTGCCGAGCCGGATGGTGTGGGGCCGTCTGGGCGTCGCGGGCCGCCGGGTCGCCGGGCGCGAGGCCGCCGGGCGGGCCGTGGCTCCGCCGCGGGGCCGCCCCGGCCCGGGCACGCGCCGCCGCGGCGGCTCCTGCGGGCTCATGTGCCCGCCGCCGTCGGCCGCACCGCGTTCGAAGGCCGGGTCCGGGCGGGTCCCGGGTGGGGGTCCCTCCCGGACGGAGTCCGGGGGAGGGGGAAGGGCGGGGTGGGGGAAGGCCCCGCAGGGCTGCGCAACGGCACCGCGGCCATCGGCGTCACGACGTCACCTGCCTGGGTTGGGGTTGGGCTGCTGCGGAGGCTGGGGCTGGGGGGCGCCCCCGGGGGCCGCCGCGGCCGAAGGAGCGGCCGAGGGCGGCGGGCTCGCCGGAGCAGGCTGTTCGGCCGCCGCCGCGGAGCCGGCGACCTTGCCGTCCGGGCCGATGAAGACCGGGCTGCCGCCCGGGACCAGGCCCAGCTCCTGCGCCCGCCGCTGCAGCGCGTCGGGTGCCGAGTAGCCGTCCACGTCGCGCTGCAGCGCCTGCTCCTCGTCCGTGAGGGCGGTGGTCTCCTTCTTCAGCTTGCTGAGCTGGAAGGAGCCCTCGTTCAGGGCCGAGTTCAGCAGCAGCAGGCTGATCAGGCCGCCCGCGAGCAGTGCCACGACCAGCAGGACGAACGGCATCCGCGCCGCCTGCCCGCCGGACCCCGGCCGGGCGGGCCGGGCCGGGCGCACGGGGCGGCCGCCGAGTGCCCGGCCGAGGCGGGCCGCCTGCCCGCGGGTCAGCGTGGCGACCTTCCCGGCCTTGGTCACAGCCGCGCCTCCCGGATGCGTTCGACCCCGCGGAACCTCGCCGGGGCGGCCCGCCGGTTCTCGGCGATCTCCTCCTCGGTGGGCAGCTCAGCGCCGCGCGTCAGCAGCTTCAGCTTCGGCTGGTACTTCTCCGGGACCACCGGCAGCCCGGGCGGGGCAGTGGAGGCCGCGCCCGCCGCGAAGACCTGCTTCACGAGGCGGTCCTCCAGCGAGTGGTACGAGAGCACCGCGATCCGGCCGCCGACCGCGATCCGGTCCACGGCCGCCGGAATGGCCCTCTCCAGCCCCGACAGCTCGCCGTTGACCTCGATGCGCAGTGCCTGGAAGGTCCGCTTGGCGGGGTTGCCGCCGGTCCGCTTGGCGGCCTGCGGCAGGGAGTCGCGGATCAGTTCGACCAGCCGGGAGCTGTTGGTGAAGGGTTCCTTCTCCCGCTCCCGGACGATCGCGGACACGATGCGCTTGGCCTGCTTCTCCTCGCCGTACTGGCGCAGGATCCGGACGAGCTCGCCCGGCGCGTAGGTGTTGAGCACCTCGGCGGCGCTGATCCCCGTCGTCTGGTCCATGCGCATGTCCAGCGGCGCGTCCTGCGCGTACGCGAACCCGCGGTCGGCCTCGTCCAGCTGCATGGAGGAGACGCCCAGGTCGAAGAGGATGCCCTGGACGGCCGGGATCCGCAGTCCGTCGAGGACCTCGGCGAGGTCGGCGTAGATCGCGTGGACGAGGGTGGCCCGGTCGCCGAAGGGCGCGAGGCGCTCGCCGGAGAGCCGCAGGGCCGCCTTGTCGCGGTCGAGGCCGATGAGGTGGACCTCGGGGAACCGGGTCAGCAGGGCCTCGCTGTGGCCGCCGAGGCCGAGGGTGCAGTCGACGACGACGGCCCCGGGCCTCTCCAGCGCTGGGGCCAACAGGTCCAGGCACCGCTGGAGCATCACCGGGACATGTCGGGACTCGCTAGTCAAAGCGCCCTCTCAGATAACGGCGCGGCAGGCATACGCCGCGCCGCGCACGCGGAGTGTTACCAAGGGGCCGGGCGGCCGGTCAGGGCCGGGCTCCGGCCGGTTCGCGTCACTTTAGTGCAACGGTCGCCGCGGTCAACGAACCGCCTCGCGCGCCGTGCCCGTCTCTCCCCGTGAACCGGCAAAAGCCCTGAATCACCCGGACGGCCGCCCCCGCCTCACCCCTGTGGGTTAGCTCACAACAAGGCTGGTTGACCTTCTTTGTCCCTCCTCACTCAATGCCCGCACAAGCTGTGACCATTAACGTCGTATGCATGAAGACTTCCGCATCCCTGCCTGCCGACTCCGCGCCCCAGGCTTCCGGCGTCCGTTCCGTCACTGACCGGCTGGTCGAGGCGAACCGGCGGTACGCCGCGGAATTCACCGATCCCGGAATGGACGCCCACCCCGTCCTCCAGGTGGCCGTCGTGGCCTGCATGGACGCCCGTCTCGACCTGCACGCCGCCCTCGGCCTGGAGCTCGGTGACTGTCACACCATCCGCAACGCGGGCGGCGTGGTCACCGACGACACCATCCGGTCGCTCACCATCAGCCAGCGGGCGCTGGGCACCCGCGCGGTGATACTCATCCACCACACGGGCTGCGGCCTCGAAAGCCTGACCGAGGACTTCCGGCACGAGCTGGAGGACGAGGTCGGCCAGCGTCCCGCCTGGGCCGTGGAGGCCTTCCGCGACGTGGACCAGGACGTCCGCCAGTCCATGCAGCGGGTCCGGACGAACCCCTTCCTGCCCCACCGGGACGATGTGCGAGGCTTCGTCTTCGATGTGCACACCGGTCTCCTGCGGGAGATCGATCCCAGCTCTTGAGTGACACAAGGCCGTAACGCCGTCAACAATGCGGGGAGACACCCCCCGGGAACCTCCGGACGCGGTGTCCGTGTTTTCGGGGTGGGCCGGTCATGCGCCAAGGGCGTCGGCCCCGGAATTGGGCCGAGGAGAACCAGGTGACGACGTATGACGACCGAGCGAGCCTCGCGGATCTGACCAGCACGGCGGAGCGGGTGCGCCAGTCGGTCGAGAGCGTGATCGAGGGCAAGCCCGAGGTCGTACGCCTCGCGCTGACCGTGCTGCTCGCCGAGGGGCACCTGCTGATCGAGGACGTCCCCGGCGTCGGCAAGACCATGCTCGCCAAGACGCTCGCCAAGTCGATCGACTGCTCGGTCCAGCGCATCCAGTTCACTCCGGACCTGCTGCCCTCCGACATCACCGGCGTCAGCATCTACGACCAGCAGCGCCGCGAGTTCGAGTTCAAGCCGGGCGCGATCTTCGCGCAGATCGTCATCGGCGACGAGATCAACCGCGCCTCGCCGAAGACCCAGTCCGCGCTGCTGGAGTCGATGGAGGAGCGCCAGGTCACCATCGACGGCACGACGTACACGCTGCCGAGCCCCTTCATGGTCGTCGCCACCCAGAACCCCGTGGAGATGGAGGGCACCTACCCGCTGCCCGAGGCCCAGCGGGACCGCTTCATGGCCCGGGTCTCCGTCGGCTACCCCGGCCCCGAGGCCGAGCTCCAGATGCTCGACGTGCACGGCGGGCTCTCCCCGCTCGACGACCTCACGGCCGTCGCGCACGCCCACGAGATCGTCAAGCTCATAGAGGCCGTCCGCGAGGTGTACGTGGCCGAGCCCGTCAAGCGTTACGTCGTCGACCTGGTGTCCGCCACCCGCAGCCACCCGGACCTGCGCCTCGGCGCCTCGCCCCGGGCCACCCTGCACCTGCTGCGCGCCGTGAAGGCCTCCGCCGCTCTGGCCGGCCGGGACTACGTCCTGCCCGACGACGTCCAGGCGCTGGCCGGACCGGTCCTCGCGCACCGTCTGCTGCCCACCGCCCAGGCCCAGCTGAACCGGCGCACCGCCGAGCAGGTCGTCGGCGAGATCCTGCAGCGCACCCCCGTCCCGGCGGCGCACGCCCGCGGCGAGATGCCGCCCGGCGCCGGCATCCGGGGCTTCTGATGAGCGCCGGTGCCCCGCGCGGCGCCGGCGGCGGGCTGCGCACGTCGCTGTCCGGTCTGACGACCCGCGGCCGGTCCTTCCTGGCCGCCGGGGTCGCCGCCGCGGCATGCGCGTACGTCCTGGGCCAAGGTGAGCTCCTCAGGGTCGGCCTGCTGCTCGCCGTACTGCCGCTGATCTGCGTCTACGCCCTGCACCGCACCCGCCACCGGGTCTCCGGCAGCCGTCGGCTCACCCCGGGGCGGGTCCCCGCGGGCGCCGAGGCACGGGTGCAGCTGCGCATGGACAACACCTCCCGGCTGCCCACCGGCCTCCTGATGCTCCAGGACCGCGTGCCGTACGTCCTCGGCCCGCGCCCCCGGTTCGTGCTGGACCGGGTCGAGCCCGGTGGGCGCCGCGAGGTGTCCTACCGGGTCCGCTCCGACCTCCGCGGCCGCTACCCGCTGGGCCCGCTCCAGCTGCGGCTGACCGACCCCTTCGGGCTGGTCGAGCTGACCCGCTCCTTCAGCACCTACGACACCCTCACCGTCATCCCGCGCACCGAGCCGCTGCCGCCGGTGCGCCTGACGGGCGAATCCTCCGGCTACGGCGACGGCAGCCGCCGCTCGCTGGCCCTGGCCGGCGACGACGACGTCATCCCGCGCACCTACCGGCGCGGCGACGACCTGCGCCGCGTCCACTGGCGCTCCACGGCCCGCTACGGCGAGCTGATGGTCCGCCGCGAGGAGCAGCCGCAGCGCAGCCGCGCCACCGTCCTGCTGGACACCCGCCAGATCGCCTTCGACGGCGCCGGTCCCGACTCCGCCTTCGAATGGGCCGTCTCCGGGGCCGCGTCGGCCCTGGTGCACCTCCTGGAGCAGGGCTTCTCGGTCCGGCTGCTCACGGACACCGGCGACTCGGTGCCCGGTGAGGGCGGCGGCTTCTCCTCCGGCAGGGACGAGTCCGCGGAGGCCGCCGGGCTGATGATGGACACCCTCGCGGTGGTCGGGCACTCGGACGGCGCCGGGCTCTCCCGGGCCTACGACGCGGTGCGCGGCGGCGGCTTCAGCGGATCCGGCGGGGAGGGGCTCCTCATCGCCTTCTTCGGCGACCTGGACGACGTACAGACGGAGCTGGCGGCCAGGATGCGCCAGCGCGCCTCGGGTGCGGTGGCCTTCGTACTGGACTGCGCGACCTGGGGCGGGCAGCCCGCGCCGGGGCAGGCCGTGCCTCCTGTGGAGGAGCGGCTGCGCAGACTCCGCGACGCGGGCTGGACCGCGCTGGCCGCCCCGCCCGGGGTGGCCTTCGCCGAGCTGTGGCGGCACGCCGGGACCACCGCGTTCACCACGGGAACCTCCGGAGGCCGGGCATGAGCGGGCGGGCGAGAGTGACGCTGTTCGCGGCGCTGGCGACGCTGCTCACCTCCTGGTCGCTGGTTCCGCTGGTCGAAACCGCGGGCTGGCTGCTCCAGGCGGCGCTGCTGCTGGGCGTGCAGTGCACCGTGGGTGCCGGGGCCCGGAGGGTGCCGCTGGCACGGTCACTGACCGTGGCCGCGCAGCTCCTGGTGTCCCTGCTGCTGCTCGCGATCCTCTTCGGCGGCAAGGGCGGGTCCACCGGGACCGGGCCGATGGCCTACCTGGTGACGGACTTCGGCGCGCTGTTCCGGCAGGGCGTGCGGGACGTGAGCACGTTCGCGATACCGGCCCCGCTGACGGACGGCATCCGGCTGCTGCTGGTGACCGGGGTGCTGCTGGTCGGGCTGCTGGTGGACCTGCTGGCGGTGACCGTACGGACGGCCGCCGCGGCGGGGCTGCCGCTGCTCGCGCTGTACTCGGTGGCCGCGGGCCTGTCGGGCGGCGGGAACGCCTCCTGGATCTCCTTCCTGCTGGCGGGCTGCGGGTACCTGATGCTGCTGCTGGCCGAGGGCCGTGACCGGCTCGCCCAGTGGGGCCGGGTCTTCGGCGGCGGCGCGCGCGACCGGACCACGGCCGCCTCCGGCCTGGGCGCCGGTGCGGGCGGCCAGGTGACGGCCCCGGTACGGACCGGCCGGCGGATCGGCGCGGTGGCCCTGGGCCTGGCGCTGGTGGTGCCGGCGGCGCTGCCCGCGCTCGGCGGCGGGATGCTGGGCGCGGCGGGCGACGGCGACGGGGCCGGCAGCGGGGCGGGCGGGACGATCTCGGCGGTGAACCCGCTGGTCTCCCTGCAGAGCAGCCTGAACGCGCCGGACAACCGGGTGGTGCTGAAGTACCGGACGGACAGCCCGCAGCAGGGCGACCAGTACCTGCGGATCCTGGCCCTGGACGAGTTCAACGGGGTCAAGTGGGAGGCCTCCGGGCGGACCCTGATCGATGTTCCGGAGCGGATGCCGGATCCGCCCGGCCTCGGCGGCCCGGTCCTGAAGTCCGCGACCGAGGTGCGGACCAGCATCTCGGCGGCGGACAGCTACACCCAGCGCTACCTGCCCATGCCGTACCCGGCGACCTCGGTGGACATCGGCGGGAAGTGGCGGTTCGAGCCGGTCGGCCGGACCCTGGTCGGGGACCAGCTGGGCAAGGACAGGTTCCAGAACGTCCAGGGCGCGATGTACACGGTGCGCAGCCTGCTGCTCAAGCCGACGGCGCAGCAGCTGCAGAAGGCCCCGGAGCCGGACTCGGTCATCAAGGCCGAGTACACGAAGCTGCCGGACAACCTGCCGCCGGTGGTCGCCGACACGGCCCGCTCGGTGACGCAGGGGGCGAAGGACGACTACACGCGGGCGGTGAAGCTCCAGGACTTCTTCGCCGTGAACGGCGGATTCCGCTACAACACGAGGACGGCCTCGGGCACGGGTCCGCAGGCGGTCGCCCGCTTCCTGGCCGACAAGGAGGGCTTCTGCATCCACTTCGCGTTCTCGATGGCTGCCATGTCCCGGTCGCTGGGCATCCCGGCGCGGGTGGCGGTGGGCTTCACCCCGGGTGAGGCGCAGTCGGACGGCAGCGTCAACGTGTCCATGCGGGACGCACACGCCTGGCCGGAGCTGTACTTCGAGGGTGTGGGGTGGACGCGGTTCGAGCCGACGCCCCGGTCGGGCATCACGGTGCCGGACTACTCCCGGCCGCAGGTGCCGGCGGCCCAGCCGTCCGCGCCGACGCCGCTGCCCTCGACGAGTGCGGTGGCACCGTCCGCCGCGCCGTCGAAGTCGGACGACTGCCCGCCGGAGGCGAAGAAGCTCGGCGAGTGCGGTGCGGCCGCGCCGAAGCCGGCCGCGTCCGGTGGCGGCGGGCCGTCGGCGACGGCCGTACTGGGCTGGACGGCGGGCGTGGCGGCGCTGCTCGGCCTGCCGCTGCTGCCCCTGCTGTGGCGGAGCCGGCTGCGGGCCCGGCGGCTGGGAACCGGCGAGGTACCGGCGGCCTGGCGGGAGTTGGGCGACGCCGCGTGGGACGTGGGCGTGGTCCCTGACGAGGCCCTGTCGCCGCGCCGGGCGGCGGGCCGCGTCGTGGAGCTCGGCCGTCTGGAGCCGGAGGCCGCGGGCGCGGTCCATCGGGTCGCGGGTGCGCTGGAACGGGCCCTGTACGCGCCGCCGGGCACGGAGGTCTCGTACCCGGGGCTCGCGGACGACGTCCTGCTGGCCCGTGCGGGCCTGCTGGCCGGCGTCGGCCGGCCCGCCCGACTGCGGTCGCTGCTCCTGCCGCGCTCGGCGGCCCGGCTCTCCTGGGCCCTGATCCGCCGCTGGTCGGCCCTGACCTCGTCGGTCTCCGCCCGCCTGGCCGCACTGCGGCTGCGCCTGCCGCTCCGCGGCCGGGGCTGACGGGGCAGAGCCCCGCCCCGGGCGCACGGCCGGGGTCCGGCACCCGCGGACGCGTGAACGCGGCGAGGCTCGATCCCCCCGAGCCCCGCCGCGTCCGCGTACCGCGTCACGGAAGGAGGTACCCGGTCCGCTCCGCAGCCCCGTGCCGGCGGTGCGGACCGGGTCTCCTGTCCGTTGCTCCCAGTCTGGCGTCCGCGCAGGTGGGAGCCCATCCGTGCGCGTACTCATCTCCGTGCCTAGGTACGGGTACTCAGTCGCCGCGGCGGGCCCCACCAGTTGTACGGGCTGCGCCGCCCCGGCGGCACCGCCGACTGGGGGGTCAGCCGCCCGGCTTCAGCGGTTTCCGCTGACCCGGCCCCGCAGCAGCAGCGACAGCGCCGAGTGCACGTCGTCGAGGGACCGCTCGCTCTGGAAGGACTGCCAGTCCAGGGCCGCCACCAGCACCATGCCGACCATCGCGGCGGCGGTCAGCGGCACGTCGATCTCCGCGCTCAGCTCCCCGCGCTCGACGCCCTCCCGCAGCACCGTCTCGACCACGGCCACCGCCTCCTGCCGGACGACCATCAGCGTGGACTGCCACGCCCGGTTGGTCCGCCACAGCTCGGCGACGTAGAGCTGGGTGAAGGCCGGGTACCGGTCGATGAAGACGAGACCGGCCCGGATCATCGCGTCGAGCGCCTCCACGCGACTGCCGTCCCGCGCCTCGGTCTCCTCCGCCGCCGTCCGCAGCGAGGCGGTCAGCAGCCCGACCCCGTGCCGCAGCAGCTCCTCGAAGAGCTCGTTCTTGCTGGCGAAGTTGTAGTAGACGGTGCCCTTCGCGACGCCCGCGCGCTCGGCGATCTCCTCGACCGTGGTCGCGGAGAACCCCTGCTCGGCGATGAGGGTCACGGCCGCCTCGTAGAGCTTCTGGCGGGTGGCCTGGCGGCGGCCGCCGCTGGTGCCCGTCCCGGGCTTGTGTTCCATGGCGCTGATTCTCACAGGTCAACGGGTCCTTACAGACTCAGTTCCGGGTGGAGCCGGTCCATCGTCCACACCTGCTTGCCGCGGGCGGCCAGCGCGGTGAGGGCGAGGGCGCCCGCAGTGAAGGCCACCAGGACCGCGCAGCCCTGCCAGACGGAGGTCAGGTCGCCGCCCGTGATGAGGTGGCGCAGGCTCTCGACGACGTACGACATCGGCAGGTACGGGTGGATGGCGTTGAAGAAGCCGGGGCTGGTCTGCACGGGGTACGTGCCGCCCGCCGAGGTGAGCTGGAGCATCAGGACGGCGAGGACCAGGATCCGCCCGGCGGCGCCGAACTTGGCGTTGAGCCACTGGACGATCGCCGCGAAGCAGCCGGTGACCAGCAGCAGGAAGCCGATGGTGCGGGCCGGGTGGGCCATCTGCAGGCCGAGGCCCGGGGCCCAGTGGAGCACGGACATGAGCAGGCCGACCTGCGCGGCGCCGATCCCCGCCACGGGCAGCCAGCCCGCGAGGGCGATCCGCCAGGGCGAGGCGCCCGCGGCCAGAGCCCGCTTGTTGAGCGGGGCGATGAGCATGTAGGCGACCATCGCGCCGACCCAGAGGGAGAGCGGGATGAAGTAGGGGGCGAAGCCGGTGCCGTAGTTGGGCGCCTTGTGCAGGGACTGGTTGGCGAGCCGGACCGGGTCGGCCATGACCTCGGTACGGGCATCGCGCTGCTGCTGGTCGTAGTCGGGGATCTGGCCGGCGCCCTTGTGGAGGCCGTCGGCGAGGTCGCGGTTGCCGTCGACCAGCATGTACATGCCGCCGTCGAGGCTGTGGGCGCCGTCGCCGAGCTTGCCGACGCCTTCGTTGATGGCGCCGGAGCCGTCGGTGGCGGTGCCGAGGCCGGTGTGCAGCTGGGCCATGCCGGTGGCGACCTGGTGGGCGCCGGCGTTGAGGGCGTTGACCTGGGCGACGGCCGCGTCGAGGTCGGAGGCGAGGCCGGGGGCCCTGTCGACGAGCTTGCGGGCCTTGTTCTCCAGGTCGGTCAGCTGGGTGCGGAGCTTGGCGACGTCGCCGTTCGCGTTCTTGACGAGGGTGTTGACGTCGCCGGTGAGTTCGGCGGCCTCGGCGGCGTCGTCCTTGACCTTCTTCAGGTCGGGGCAGGAGGCCAGGTGCGGTTCCTTGCCCGGGGTGACGCAGTGCTTGGTGTAGTACGCGTCCGCGCCGGTCGAGGCCTTCTTGGCGGCGGAGGCGGCGGCCGGGGCCTTGTCGGCGAAGGTGTCGAGGTGGTTCTTGACCACCTTTGCGGTGTCGGCGACCAGCTCGGCGGTGTCCGCCAGGTTCTTGGGGTCCTGGACGAACGGGCGGGCCTTGTCGGCGGCGCCGTTGACCTTGTCGGCGAGCCGCTGGGTACCGGCCGCGACGTCCTTGGAGCCGGTTTCCAGCTTGGACGCGCCCGAGTTGAGCTTCTTCAGGCCGCTGTTGAGCTCGCCGGTCTTCTCCTCGGCCGTGTCGAGGCCGTCGGCGAGTTCCTTGGCGCCCTGCTGGGCCTTGCCCGCGCCGTCCTTGAGCTTGTCGGCGCCGTCGGCGGCCTCGGCGGTCTTGTCGTGCAGGTCGGAGAAGCTGACGAAGATCTTGTCGAGGAATCCGCGCGAAGCGTTGGTGGACGCCGCCGAGCGGACCTCGGAGAAGACGGTGCGCGAGATCGAGCCGACGATGTAGTTGTTCGCGTCGTTGGTGCGCACCTGGAGGGCCCCGGTGGTGGGGTCCTCGCCGGAGCTGGAGGCGATCTTCTCGCTGAAGTCGGCGGGCATGGTGAGGGACAGGTAGTACGTCCCGTTCTCCAGTCCCTTCGCGGCCTCCTCGGCGCTGACCTCGCGCCAGTCGAAGGTCTTGCTGTCGTGGAGCTTCTTGGTGATCGCGCCGCCCGCGTCGAGGCGCTCGCCGCCCACGCTCGTGCCCTTGTCGGCGTTGACGAGGGCGACGGGCACCTTGTCGAGGCGGCTGTACGGGTCCCAGAAGGACCAGAGGTACAGGGCTCCGTAGAGCAGCGGCAGCAGGAGGAGCGCCACGAGAGCGGCCCGGGGCAGCTTCCCCCGCCCGAACCGCTTCAGCTCAAGCGCGGCCAGCTTCGGCGAGCGCATCGTCCGCCCCCTTCGTTTCTTCGGTCTCGTTCTCGGTGTCGTTCTCGGCGTCGTTCTCGGTGTCCGCGTCGGCGGCCGGGGCTGCGTCCGCGGCCGGGTCCGCGCCTGCGTCCGGCGCGGCCGGTTCCTGCGGGCCGGTCCGCACGACGACGGCGTCGTCGGGGGCCTCGCTGCACACCGCGAGGACGGTGGTCCCGGCGGCGGCGATCGAGCGCAGCAGCGCCCAGGCCTCCGTGCGCTCGGTGTCGGAGAGCTTCAGGTCGAGGTCGTCCAGGGCCAGCAGCCGCGGCGAGCCCAGCAGCGCGATGGCCACGGACAGCCGTACGGACTCCAGGCGTTCCAGGTCCCGTACGGAGGTGCGCGGCCCCTTGGGCAGCGTGGTGAGGTCCAGCCCGGCGGTGTCCAGGGCTGCCTCGATCCGGGCCCGGGCATCGGCCCGGCGCTCGGCCGGGGAACGCAGCAGGGCGCGGACCGGGCCGTCGTAGTGGCGGTGGAGCAGGGCGCCCTCGCGCAGCTGTTCGGCGACGGTGAGGGCCTGGTCGAGGTCGGTGACCCCGGCGACCGGTCCGAGGGCGGCTACCCGGCGGACGGCCGTCATGTGCTTCGGCAGCCGGTGGCCGCCGACCTCGGCGTGGCCCGCGGTGGGCTTCATGCGTCCGGTGAGGGCCAGGAGCAGACAGGTCCGGCCGGTGCCGGAGGGGCCTTCGACCGCGATGAGCGAGCCGGGCGCCGCGTCGATGCCGACTCCCCGGAAGGCCCAGCCGCGCGGGCCCTTGAGTCCGAAGTCCTCGGCTTTGACGGCCGCGCCGTGCGGGCTGTCCACGCCGTCCCCCTTCTTTTGAACTGACCAGTCAGTTCAAAAACTACCACCTTCCTGCCCACCGGGTGCCCAGTCGGGGGCAGTTGTCCCGGGAACGACCGAAAAGCCGCAGGTCAGAGCAATTGTCAGTGGCGCCCGTCACGATGGTGGGAACGCATCGACAGGAGGTTCGTCATGGCCACACCGTCCCCGTCCCCTGTCCACCCCGTCCTGCGGCGATCAGCAGCTCCCCCGGCCGCCCTCGACCTGCTCGCCAAGGCCCACACCGGCCTGGCCGAGGCCGCCCGGCTGACCCGGCCCAACGAGCGGTACGCCACCGCCCACCTCGCCGCGCTGCGCACCGCCGCGGCCGTGCTCGCCGCGCGAGGGCGGCCCGAGCCGGTCCACCCGCGGCGGCGGCCGCGGATCCGCAGCGCGTGGGAGGTGCTGCCGGAGATAGCGCCGGAGCTGACCGAGTGGAGCGCGCTCTTCGCCTCCGGCGCCGCCCGCCGGGCCCGGGCCGAGGCGGGCATAGCCGATGCGGCGACCGTCCGGGACGCGGACGATCTGGTGCGCGCCGTCGCGATGTTCCTGCGCCTGGTGGAGCGGATGCTCGCGATCCAGCCGCCGCAGCAGACGCTGCCGCAGGCCGTGCCGATCCCGCGTCCGGAGCGTCCGGACGCGGGATGAGCTGCCCCGCGGCGGGAGGCAATAGGGTGGGGCGGGGTGGGGCACTGACCGCTCCGCCTTCCCAAACCGCGCCGAGGAGCCATCAGCCGTGTCGGACACTTCCCGCCCCCGCGCCTCCCTTCGCACCGCCGTGGTGTGGGAGGTCCTCAAGGAGGCGCTCGACCGCCGGGTGAAGGCGACCGGGCGGGATGTGCTGGACGTGCTGGACACCGGTGGCGGCACCGGCAAGTTCGCCGTGCCGGTGGCCCGCCTGGGCCACCGGGTCACCGTCGTCGACCCCAGCCCGAACGCGCTGTTCGGGCTGGAGCGCCGGGTGGCCGAGGCCGGCGTCGCCGACCTGGTGCGCGGCGTACAGGGCGACGCCCAGGGCCTGTTGGAAGTCGTCGAGCGGGACGCGTACGACGCGGTGCTCTGCCACGGCGTGCTGGAGTACGTGGACGACCCGGCGGAGGGCGTGGCCAACGCGGTGGCGGCCCTGCGCCCCGGCGGCACGCTCAGCCTGCTGGCCGCCGGCCTCGGCGGGGCCGTGCTCGCACGGGCCCTGGCCGGGCACTTCACGGAGGCCCGTACCGCCCTCACCGACCCGGCCGGCCGCTGGGGATCCGGCGACCCGGTGCCGCGCCGCTTCACCGCCGAGCAGCTCTCCGAGCTGGTCGGCGGGGCCGGGCTCGCGGTCGGCGCCGTCCACGGCGTGCGGATCTTCGCCGACCTCGTTCCAGGGGTCCTGGTGGACACCGAGCCGGGCGCGGTGGAGGCGCTGCTGCGTCTGGAGGAGGCCGCCGCGGAGCTGCCCGCCTTCCACGCCGTGGCCACACAGCTGCACGTGCTGGGTGAGAAGCAGTCCTGATCTGCGATCTTCCGCGCACGGAGTTTCCACACACCCTCCGAACCAGCAGTCGGCCCCGTATGATCGGGTCAGTGACCGGCATGGTGGACGGGCCGTTGGGGAATGAACGCCTCAATAACCGCCCCCGCGGCGGTACGGGTTTTCGGGCTGTGGGCCTTATTCACAGCCCGGTATAGAGGGCGGGTATCACGGGGGCGATTCCCCGCCTATCCTGAAGGGGACCCCTGGTCGCTACCCCCCGCGACCGACGGATGAGGAGGACTCCCGTGCCGCTCTCGGAGCACGAGCAGCGAATGCTCGAGCAGATGGAGCGAGCGCTGTACGCCGAAGATCCCAAGTTCGCGACAGCGCTTGAGGGCAGCGGACTGCGCACGTACACCCGGCGACGGGTCTACCAGGCAGTCGTAGGCATTCTGGTGGGTATCGCGCTCCTCATGACCGGTGTGATCGTGCCGAACGTACTGTGGATCAGCGTGGTGGGTTTTCTCGTCATGCTGGGCTGTACGGTCCTCGTGGTCACCGGTTGGCGCAAGGCACCCAAGCCTGGCGAACAGCCCGTCTCCGGAAGTGCAGGCGGTTCGGCCCGTGGCCGGAACCGGCAGCGTCGGTCGATGATGACCCGCATCGAGGAACGGTGGCAGCGCCGCCGTGACGAACAGGGGCAGTAGCCCCACGACATCGTGAGTGAGGGGACGGCCGCCGTGTGCGGTCGTCCCCTCACTGCTGTGCGTTCTGTCGTGCGTTCCGACCATCCGATCACCCTTTCTGCGGCATCATGATCGGGTGAGTGTGCTCCCCCTGGTCTTCACCAGCGGCTGGGCCAGTGGGATCAACGCCTACGCCGTGGTCCTCCTGCTCGGCATCTTCGGCGCGACCGGCCTGTCCGACGAGGTCCCCGCGTCGCTGCAACGTACCGACGTGCTGATCGTCGCGGCGGTGCTGTTCCTCTGCGAGGCGGTCGCCGACAAGATCCCGTACGTGGACTCGGTGTGGGATTCCGTCCACACCGTGATCCGCCCGGTGGCCGGTGGCGTGGTCGGCGCGCTGCTGGCCGGCCAGAGCGGTTCGCTGTCCGACATCACCGCCGGCGTGATCGGCGGCTCCACGGCGCTGGCCAGCCATTTCGTCAAGGCCGGCACCCGGATGGCGATCAACACCTCGCCCGAGCCGCTCAGCAACGTCGCGATGAGCATGGCCGAGGACCTCGGAGTGGCCGCGCTCATAACGTTCGCGATGTTCAACCCCGTGGCCGCGGCGGTCATCGCAGCCCTCCTGCTGGCCGCCGGGCTGGCCATACTGATCTTCCTCTGGACCCGGATCCGCCGCTTCCTGCGCCGCCGCGCCCAGCGCCGCGAGGAGAAGCGGCTGGCCACCGAGGCCCGCGAGGCCACCGGAGCGCCACCCCGCTGACCGCCCGCCCCGCCACCCCGCCCGGCCACCCGCCCCGCCACCTGGCCCGACCGCCCCGCCGACCGCCGCCCACGGCCTCGATAGGCTCACCCGCATGGCACGAATTGCGGTGATCGGCGCCGGCATGGGCGCGATGGCGACGGCGGCCCGGCTGGCCGTGGCAGGGCACCAGGTGACGGTGTACGAGCGCGCGGCGACGTACGGCGGCGCGGTCGGCCGGTACGAGCGCGACGGCTTCGCCTTCGACACCGGGCCGGGCCTGCTGCACCTGCCCGCCGTCTACCGCGACCTCTTCGTGAAGACCGGCAAGCGGCCCCTGGAGGCCTGCGTCGACATGGTCCAGGCCGACCCGGCCGTCCGGCACGTCCTCCCCCGCCACGACGTCGACGTCACCCTCCCCGGCGCCTCGCACGGCGGTGTCGCCGCCGCCCTCGACCAGGCCTTCGGCCAGGGCGCGGGCGAGCGCTGGAACGCCGTGCTGGGCCGCGCCCGGGACGCCTGGGACACCACCCGCCGCCCGCTGCTGGAGGAGCCGCTGCGCGCGGACCGGCAGGCGCTGTCCGCCGACCCGTACCCCGCCCTGCGCCGCAGCGGCCTGCTGCGCCGCCGCCCGCCGACCCTCGCCGAGGTGGCCGACCGGGAGCTGGGCGGCGGCCTCGGCGAGCTGCTGACCGGCCTGGTGGGCGCGTACGGGATCGACCCCGCCCGGGCCCCCGGATCGGCCGCCGTGCTGCCGTACATGGAGCAGACCTTCGGCAGCTGGTACGTACGCGGCGGGATGCGGGCGCTGGCCACCGCCGTCTACGAGCGCTGCCGGGAACGGAAGGTGGAGTTCGTCTTCGGGGCGGAGGTCCGGGAGGTCCTCGCACCGCAGGGCCGCGCCGCCGGTCTGCTGCTGGCCGACGGCACCGAAGTGGCCGCCGACTCCGTCGTCTGCGGGATCGACCCGCGGCTGCTGCCGGCCGCCTCCCTGCCGTGGCCGCCGGAGGCGGTTCCCGCCCGCGGCGAGGGCCTGCCCAGCCGGCTCACGCTCTTCCTCGCGCTGCGCGGCGCCCGCCCCGCGGACTCTCCCGGACTCCGTCCGCAGGGACCCCCGGTCCACCGCACCCTGGTGCACTCCCCCGGCCTGGCCGTCACCGTCCTGCGCCCCGACGACCCCACCACCCGCCCCGACGCGGACCACGAGGCCGTCACGGTCAGCGCCGTCCGCGGGCCCGGGAGCCCGGGGCCCCAGGAGCCCGAGGAGCTGCTGGAGCTCGCCGGGAAGGCCGTACCGGGGCTGCGGGAGCGGCTTTTGTGGCACGAGGCGCGCACCCCGGCCGACGTCGAGGGGGCGACCGGCGCGGTGGGCGGCGCGGTGCCCCCGCCCGCGCTCGCGGGGGCCGGGGGCCGGCTGCTGTACCCCGCCAACACCACGGCCGTGCCGGGACTCTACCTGGCGGGCGGCTGGGCGCACCCGGGCGGCGGGCTGGCGCACGCCGGGATGACCGGGGCCCTGGTGGCCGGGCTGATCGTGGAGGGCGCCGAGTTCCGCGGCTCCCGCTGACCCGCCCGCCCGCTCAGTAGCGGTACTGCTCGTACTCGCCCTGCTGGGGGTACGGGTACTGCTGCGGCTGCCCGCCCTGCTCCTCCGCCGGATACGGCTGGGCCACGTCCCGCTGCTGCGGGACCCAGACCCCGCCGGGCGGGGTGTCCATGGCGTACTGCTGCTGCCCGTAGTCGGGGTACTGGGGGTAGGCCGAGTAGTCGTAGGCGGGCGGCGGTCCGACACCGCCGCCGGTGCCGATGTACGGGTCCGAGTAGGCGGCGTAGACCTGCTGCTGATCGCCCGTCGGATAGCCGGCGGAGTAGTCGTACCCGCCGCCGCCCTGGTTCTGCTGGTCGTAGTACGCCGCGTACTGGTGGGCGTCCTGCTCGGCCGTGGTGTACGGCGAGGCGAAGCCCGCGTTCTGGCCCGCGTCGGGGGCGGGCGCGAAGCTCTGTATGCCGTAGGAACCGGTGTCCTCGGGCATCGGCTGCGGGCTGTAGACCTCGTCGGCCTCGGCCTCGGTCGGGAACTGCCGCACCTTCGGGGCCCCGTCGGCGTCCTCGTACTCCAGCGCGGTGACATCGAGCGCCGGTTCCGGACGCGGACCGCCGGACCGGCGGCGCCGCGACTGCCGTACGGGTTCCCCGCCGCGGCGCAGCGCCCAGCCGGCCACGAAGCCCTTGCGGAAGGAGAGCGTCACCAGGGTCTGGCCCAGGGCGAACGCGGCCGCGCCGGCGCCGATGACCAGAACCGACGGCAGGACCACCCCGGCGACCACGCCGAGGAAGCCGGCGAAGGCGAGCAGGCGCCAGCGGAGCCGGGCCTTGTTCTGCATCAGGACCTCGGCAAGCAGCCACAGCGCGACGAAGCCGAACGCGATGTAGAGGACCGTCATACCCATGCGTGGCCCTTCTCGGTACGGCCGACCGCGTGGGAGACGGGGGCCAGCCGGTCAGGCCCGCTGGTGCAGGCCCAGATTCTCGTAGATCTCGAGGGTCGCCGTGGAATTGTTCAGCGTGATGAAGTGCAGCCCTGGGACACCCTCGGACAGCAGCAGCGCGCAGAACTCCGTGGCGAACTCGATGCCAATGGAGCGTACAGCGGCCGGGTCGTCCTTGACGGCGAGCATGCGCTCTTTCACAGCCTCGGGGAAGACCGCGTTGCTGAGTTGGGGCAGTCGGTCGAGCTGCTTGATGCCCACAACAGGCATGACCTCGGGGATGATCGGGGTCTCGCAGCCCGCCTTCTCGACGCTGTCGCGCAGCCGCAGATAATTCTCCGGGTGGAAGAACATCTGGGTGATCGCATAGTCGGCGCCCGCGCGGCACTTGTCCACGAAGTGCCGGATGTCCGTGTCCCATTCCGACGAACGCGGGTGCATCTCCGGGAAGGCCGCGACTCCGACGCAGAAGTCGCCGGACTCCTTGACCAGCCGGACCAGGTCGGCGGCGTAGTGCACGCCTTCGGGGTGCGGCACCCACTCGCCCATCGGGTCGCCCGGCGGGTCTCCGCGCACGACGAGCATGTTCCGGATGCCCGCGTCGGCGAACTGCCCGATGACGTTGCGCAGCTCGGCCACCGAGTGGTCCACGGCGGTGAGGTGGGCGACGGGGGTCAGCGTGGTGTCCGAGGCGATCTGCTCGGTGGCCCGGACGGTGCCGCCACGGGTCGAACCGCCGGCTCCGTAGGTCACGGAGACGAAGCTCGGGGACACGGCTTCCACCCGGCGCAGCGCGTTCCAGAGGTTGCGTTCGCCCTTCTCGGTCTTCGGGGCCCAGAACTCGAAGGAGTACGAGCTCCCGGACGCGAGGAGGTCGCGGACCGTGTGCGCACGATCCGACCAGGTGGAAGCTGTACCAGAGGCCATACGGGCAGGTTAGACGGGGCCCGCCGGACACCGAAGCACTGTCCGCCTTTTGGACACGTTTTTGGACAGAGCGACAGGCCCGGCCCGGGGGCTCTGGTCCTTCTAGCCGAGGCGGGCCCGGACGCGCTTGGCGAGGTCGGCGGCGGCCGCACCCGGGTCGGCGGCCTCGGTGAGGGCGCGGACGACCACGACGCGGGTGGCACCGGCGTCCAGCACCTCGTCCAGATTCGCGCTGTCGATGCCGCCGATGGCGAACCACGGCCGGTCCTGCTCCAGGGAGGCCGCGTACCGGACGAGTCCGAGGCCGGGGGCGAAGCGGCCGGGCTTGGTGGGGGTGGGCCAGCAGGGGCCGGTGCAGAAGTAGTCCACGCCGGGCTCGGCGACGGCCGCGTCGACCTCGGCCTCGGCGTGGCAGGAGCGGCCGATGAGCACCTGGTCGCCGAGGATGGCGCGGGCCGCGGGAACGGGGATGTCGCCCTGGCCGAGGTGCAGGACGTCGGAGCCGATGGCGTGCGCGACGTCGGCGCGGTCGTTCACGGCGAGGAGCTTGCCGTGGCGCCGTGCGGCCTCGGCGAAGACCTGCAGGTGTTCGAGTTCCTCCCCGGCCTCCATGCCCTTGTCGCGGAGCTGGACGATGTCCACGCCGCCGGACAGCACGGCGTCCAGGAACTCGGCGAGGTCACCCTGGCGCTTCCGGGCGTCCGTGCAGAGGTAGAGCCGGGCGTCGGAAAGCTGCATGGGTGTATCCCCCGGATGGAGGCGGTGTACGGACCCCGCGGGGCCCGTACACCGCGGTGGAGCGGATGCGGATCAGGTCAGAGGGCGAGCGCCTGAGCGCGGCGCTTCACCTCCGTGCCGCGATTCTCGCTCAGCGCCTGCACGGGGGTGCCGGGCAGGGTCGGATCCTCGGTGAAGAGCCACTCAAGGATCTCCTCCTCGGTGAAGCGGTCGTCGCGCAGCACGGTCAGCAGGCCGACCAGGCCCTTGACGACCTTGTCGCCGTCGATGAAGGGGGCCGGCACCTGCAGGGCGCGGTTCTCGCCCCGGCGTACGGCGATCAGCTGCCCTTCCTTGACCATCTGGCGGACCCGGGTCACCTCGATGTCGAGCATCTCCGCGATGTCGGGGAGGTACAGCCACGAGGGGACAAGGGCATCGATCTTTGCGTCAATCTCGGTCACGGGTACAAGCCTGCCATCTCGGGCTGACACCCGGTACCGGAGCGGCCCGTCCGTGGTCCGGCCCCGGCTACACGGGGGTCGACTTCAGGGGAACCGCCGGATCGCGGACCTTGGCCGGGTCCACCGCGGCCCCCGTCTCGATGAGCCTGCGGCCCTGCGCCAGGTCGCGGGGGCGGCCCACGGCCAGGACCGCGACCAGGACGCCGTCGCGCAGCCAGCACACCGACCACGTGGGGTCGGCCGGGTCGCCGCGCCAGAGCAGGGTGTCGGCCCCGCCGTGGTGGCCGGCGTACTGGACGAAGCGCCCGAACTGCTCCGACCAGAAGTAGGGCACCGGGTCGTAGACCTGGGCGGGTTCCCCGGCCAGGATGTTCGCGGCGACCGTCCGCGGGCCCTGGAGCGCGTTGTCCCAGTGGTGCACGAGCAGCCGCGTCCCGTAGCGGGCCGACGGGAAGGACGCGCAGTCGCCGACCGCGTACACCCCGGGCAGGGAGGTACGCAGGTACGCGTCGGCGGTGACCGAGCCGTCGGGGCCGAGGACCACCCCGCTCCCGGCCAGCCATCCGGTGGCGGGGCGGGCGCCGATGCCCACCACGACCGCGCCGGCGGGCAGGGTGCTCCCGTCCGCGAGCAGTACCCGGCCCTCCTCGATCCCGGCGACCTTCGCGCCGGTGATCAGCCCGGCGCCGGCCTCCTCGTACCAGCGGGCCATCGGGGCGGCGACCTCCGACGGCAGCGCCCCCGCCAGGACCCGGTCCGCCGCCTCGACCACGGTCACCTCGCAGCCCGCCTCCCGGGCCGCGGTGGCGAACTCCGCGCCGATCCAGCCCGCGCCGACGACCACCGCCCGGGGCGCCTCGGCCAGGACCGGGCGCAGCCGTGCCGCGTCGTCCAGCGTGCGCAGCAGGTGCACGCCGGGGACCCCCTCCGTCCCGGGCAGGGTCAGCGGCTGCGCGCCTGTGGCCAGCACGAGGACGCCGTACGGGACCGGTCCCGCCTCGGTGTCCAGCTCGCGCTCGGCGGCCCGCAGCCCGGTGACCTCCGTGCCGAGCCTGAGCTCGATGCCGAGCCCCTCGAAGTCCACGTCGAAGGCGGAGTCCTCGGCCTTGCCGAGCAGCACCGCCTTGGACAGCGGAGGCCGGTCGTAGGGCTGGTGGGGCTCGGCGCCCAGCAGGGTCACGGTGCCGGTGAAGCCCTGCTCGCGCAGGGCGACCGCGGTCTGCACGCCGGCCATTCCGGCGCCCACGATCACGACGCCGCTCGGGTTCTGCTCCGTCTGCTCACTCACCCGGCCACCCTAATCACCTGACGGGCCGCCAGGAATAGATGCCGCCTTACCGGCTGTCCGCACCGGGGTTAGTCTGGCCACCGTACCTATCGCGGGAGTCCGGACGCACCGGGCTGAGAGGGAGGCTGGCCGGCCTCCGACCGTACGAACCTGATCCGGGTCATGCCGGCGAAGGGAGGGGCTGGACGCCCATGCACTCATCTCGAACGTCCCGACCATCTCGGACGTCCCGGACGGGGTCCGACGTCCTCGTCATCGGGGGCGGGATCATCGGACTCGTCACCGCCTGGCGGGCGGCCCGGCAGGGCCTGCGCACCGTACTGGCCGACCCGGCCCCCGGCGGCGGCGCCGCCCAGGTCGCGGCCGGGATGCTCGCGCCCGTCACCGAGCTGCACTACGGCGAGGAGGCCCTGCTGGGCCTGGGTCTCGCCTCCGCCGCCCGCTATCCCGAGTTCGCCGCCGAGCTCGCCGACGCGAGCGGCGGCCTGGACATCGGCTACCGCGCCTGCGGCACCCTCGCCGTCGCCCTCGACTCCGACGACCGCCTCCACCTGCGGGAGCTGCACGCCCTGCAGCGCCGGTGCGGCCTGGAGTCCGAGTGGCTCACCGGCCGCGAGTGCCGCCGGCTGGAGCCGATGCTGGCTCCGGGCGTCCGGGGCGGCCTGCGGGTCGACGGTGATCACCAGGTCGACCCGCGGCGGCTCGCGGCCGCCCTGCTGGCCGCCTGCGAGGGAGCCGGCGTGGCCGTCCACCGGGCGACGGCCGAGCGGCTGCTGGTCACCGCCGACCGGGCGGCCGGGGCGCTGCTCGACGACGGTACGGAGCTGCGCGCGGACCATGTGGTGCTGGCGGCGGGCTCGCTCAGCGGCCGGCTGGCGGGTGTACCGCCGGAGCTGGCGGCCCCCGTACGGCCGGTGAAGGGCCAGGTGCTGCGCCTGGCGGTGCCCGCCGCCTACGCGCCGTTCCTGTCGCGGACGGTACGGGCGGTCGTGCGCGGCAGCCACGTCTACCTGGTCCCGCGCGAGAACGGCGAGCTCGTCGTCGGCGCCACCAGCGAGGAACTCGGCTGGGACACCACGGTCACCGCGGGCGGGGTCTACGAACTCCTGCGCGACGCCCACGAGCTGGTGCCCGGCATCACCGAACTCCCGCTCGTCGAGACCCGCGCGGGGCTGCGGCCGGGCTCCCCCGACAACGCCCCGATGCTCGGCCCAACCGACCTCCCGGGCCTGCACCTGGCCACCGGGCACTACCGCAACGGGGTGCTGCTGACCCCGCTCACCGGCGACGTGATGGCGGAGCTGCTGACCACCGGCGAACTGCCGCCGATCGCACGCCCCTTCACCCCCCGCCGGTTCTCCGCCGCACGTCAGGAGTCGCACGCATGACCATCTCCGTCAACGGCGAGCCGCGCGAGGTCGCGGCCGGCACCACGCTCGACGCGGTGGTCGCCACCCTGACCACGGCCCCCGCCGGAGTCGCCGCCGCGCTCAACGAGACCGTGGTCCCGCGCGGGCAGTGGCCGCTCACCCCGGTGGGCGAGGGCGACCGGGTCGAGATCCTCACCGCGGTCCAGGGAGGCTGACCGGCATGGCTGAAGACCTCTTCACACTGGGCGGCCGCAGTTTCTCCTCCCGCCTGATCATGGGTACGGGCGGCGCCCCGAGCCTGGACGTCCTGGAACGGGCCCTGGTCGCGTCCGGCACCGAACTCACCACGGTGGCCATGCGCCGCCTGGACCCGACGGTCCAGGGCTCGGTCCTGTCCGTGCTGGCGAAGCTGGACATCGCGGTCCTGCCGAACACTGCGGGCTGCTTCACGGCGGGCGAGGCCGTGCTGACGGCCCGGCTCGCCCGGGAGGCGCTGGGCACCGACTGGATCAAACTGGAGGTGGTCGCGGACGAGCGGACCCTCCTGCCCGACGGCGTCGAGCTGCTGGACGCCGCCGAGACCCTGGTGGACGAGGGCTTCACGGTCCTCCCGTACACGAACGACGATCCGGTGCTCGCGCGGAAGCTGGAGGACGCGGGCTGCGCGGCGATCATGCCGCTCGGGTCCCCGATCGGGTCGGGGATGGGGATCCGCAATCCGCACAACTTCGAGCTGATCGCGGAACGGGCGTCCGTCCCGGTCATCCTGGACGCGGGGGCGGGTACGGCGTCCGATGTCGCCCTGGCGATGGAGCTCGGCTGCGCGGCGGTGATGCTCGCGTCCGCGGTGACGCGGGCGCAGGAGCCGGTGCTGATGGCTGCGGCCATGCGGGATGCCGTGTCGGCGGGCCGCCTCGCGCACCGCGCGGGGCGCATCCCGCAGCGCCGCTTCGCGCACGCCTCGTCTCCCGCGGAGGGCCGCGCCGCCCTCGACCCGGAACGCCCGGCGTTCTGACCTGCGGCGCCATCGGGTCTCCGTTCCGGACCCGTGCGGCGCCCCGGACCCCGCGGTCCGGGGCGCCGCACCCGCCGGTCACGTCACAGCTGCGCTGCAAGCCGACCCACCCCGGCCGGGGGAAGCACACCGGCTCGTAGAATCGCGGCGTGGATACGACCCTGGATGACCCCCTCGTCGGGCGCGTGCTCGACGGCCGCTACCGCATCGACGCCCGCATCGCGGCCGGCGGCATGGCCACGGTCTACCGGGCCGTCGACACCCGCCTCGACCGCGTCCTGGCCCTGAAGGTGATGCACCCGGCCCTCGCGGCGGACGCCGCCTTCGTCGACCGGTTCATCCGGGAGGCGAAGTCCGTGGCCCGGCTCGCCCACCCCAATGTCGTCGCCGTCTTCGACCAGGGCACGGACGGGCCGTACGTCTACCTGGCCATGGAGTACGTCTCCGGCTGCACCCTGCGCGACGTGCTCCGCGAGCGCGGCGCCCTCCAGCCCCGGGCCGCCCTCGACATCCTGGAGCCCGTGCTCGCCGCCCTCGGCGCCGCCCACCGGGCCGGCTTCGTGCACCGCGACATGAAGCCCGAGAACGTCCTGATCGGCGACGACGGCCGGGTCAAGGTCGCCGACTTCGGGCTGGTCCGGTCCGTGGACTCGGTCACCAACACCACCGGGTCCGTCCTCGGCACCGTCTCCTACCTGGCCCCGGAGCAGATCGAGAACGGCGTCACCGACACCCGCGTGGACGTCTACGCCTGCGGTGTCGTCCTCTACGAGATGCTCACCGGGTCCAAGCCTCACACCGGAGGCAGCCCCGCCCAGGTGCTCTTCCAGCACCTCCACGAGGACGTGCCGCCGCCGTCGGCCGCCGTTCCCGGGCTCCCCGTCGGTCTCGACGAGCTCGTCGCGCACGCCGCCGCGCGCAATCCGGAGCTGCGCCCCACCGACGCCGCCGCCCTGCTCGGCCTCACCCGTGAGGCCCGTCTGCAGCTCAGCGACGCCGAGCTGGACGCCGTACCGCCGCAGGCCCGGGCCGGTGAGCGGTCGGCCGCCGAGGACCGCACCGGCGTGATCCCGCGCCCGGTGGGCGCGCAGCAGGCCGTGCACCACACCTCCCGGCTGGAGATGCCGCCTCCGCCGCCCGCCCCGGCCCCGGCTCGGGGCCGGCCGCGCCGCGGCACGCTCCTCACCGTCGTCGGCGTCCTGCTGGCCCTCGGCCTCGGCACGGGCGTCTGGTACATCAACTCCGGCCAGTTCACCCAGGTGCCCAACCTCCTGGGCAAGACCGAGGAGCAGGCCAAGTCCCAGCTGTCCGCGGCCGGACTCGGCGTGAAGCGGGTCGACCGGAAGTTCAGCGACACCTTCGACCGCGGGACGGTGATGAACACCGATCCCGCCGGCGGCCGGCGGATCCGCGGCAACGGCGCGGTGACGCTCACGATCTCCCGCGGCCCGCAGGTCGTGGCCGTGCCCAACCTGAAGGGCAGGCCGCTGCAGGAGGCCAAGGCCGAGCTGACGAAGGCCGGGCTGGCCCCCGGCATGGTCACGCAGGCCTTCAGCCAGGACGTCGCCCAGGGCTCCGTGATCGGCTCCGACCCGGTCGGCGGCGAGAAGCGGGCCCCCGACACGGCGGTCGCGCTGATCGTGAGCAAGGGCCGCCCGGTACCGGTGCCGAGCGTGGAGGGCGTTCCGTTCGAGCAGGCGCGCTCCGCCCTGGAGGGCCTCGGCCTCAAGGTGGCCACGGCCCCCGAGCAGGTCAGCGCCCCCTCGCCGGCCGGTACGGTCGCCAACCAGTCGGTCGCCGCCGGCACCCAGGCCGCGGCCGGGGACACCGTCACGCTGACCCTCTCCAAGGGCCCCCGCCAGCTCCCGGTCCCGGACGTGACCGGCCAGGAGGTGGACGCGGCACGCAAGGCGCTGGAAGTCGCGGGCTTCAAGGTGAAGGTGGAACGGGCGTTCCTCTCCTTCAGCAAGACCGTGGAGTCCCAGTCGGTGCCCGGCGGCCAGAACGTCGCCGAAGGCACCACGATCATCATCAAGACCAAGGGACTGTAGGTACGTGGAGCACGCCGGGCACATGGAGCAGGACCGCTCGGCTCAGGCCGTGCGCAACCCCGTGGGCGGGCACGTCCCCGTCGCGGGCGGGCTCGCCTCGGTCGGGCTGACGTACGCCCGGGAGATGGGCGCGGAGGCGGTCCAGGTCTTCGTGGCCAATCCGCGCGGCTGGGCGACCCCGGTGGGCAATCCGGCGCAGGACGCGCTCTTCCGGGAGCAGTGCGCGCAGGAGTCCCTGCCCGCCTACGTCCACGCGCCGTACTTGATCAACTTCGGCTCGCACACCGAGGCGACCGTCGAGAAGTCGGTGGAGTCCCTGCGCCACTCGCTGCGCCGGGGCCGGGAGATCGGCGCGCTCGGGGTGGTCGTACACACCGGCTCGGCCACCGGAGGCCGCCCGCGCGAGGTGGCGTACACGCAGGTCAGGCAGTACATGCTGCCGCTGCTGGACGAGCTGACGCATGACGACGACCCGTTCCTGCTGCTGGAGTCCACGGCCGGGCAGGGCTCTTCGCTGTGCTCTCGCGCCGAGGACTTCGGGCCGTACTTCGAGGCGCTCGACCACCACCCGAAGCTGGGCGTCTGCCTGGACACCTGCCACATCTTCGCGGCCGGACACGATCTGGCGGAGCCGGGCGGTACGAAGCTGACGCTGGACCTGCTGGTGGACACGGTGGGCGAGGGCCGGCTGAAGCTGGTCCACGCGAACGATTCCAAGGAGGGCGTCGGCGCCCACAAGGACCGGCACGCCAACATCGGCCAGGGCCACATCGGCCAGGAGGCCTTCGCGGAGCTGTTCACGCATCCGGCGATGGCGGGCGTACCGCTGATCACCGAAACGCCCGGCGGCAAGGAAGGACACGCGGCGGACGTGGCGCTGCTGAAGCGGCTCCGCCCTTGAGGGAATACCCCTGGGGGGTATACGGTTCCTGCCATATCGGCGGAACCGTTACTCGGTGTTCTCCCAGGGGGTTTCCATGGACCGCACGCACGAGCACCACACGCACGAGCACCACGAGCACCACGAGCACCAGCAGCACGACGCGCACCACGAGCACGCCCACGGCGGCGGAAGGGCCGGCTGGGCCATGGCCGCCGCGGCCACCCTCCACTGCCTCACCGGATGCGCCATCGGCGAGGTGCTCGGCATGGTCATCGGCACCGCGCTGGGCTGGGGGAACGGCGCGACGATGGTCACGGCGATCGTCCTCGCGTTCTTCTTCGGCTACGCGCTCACCCTGCGCGGGATCCTCGCTGCCGGCATCGACCTCCGTACGGCCGTCCGGGTGGCACTCGCCGCGGACACCCTTTCGATCGCCGTCATGGAACTGATCGACAACAGCGTGATCGCCTTGTGGCCGGGCGCGATGGACGCGCACCTGTCGGAGCCGCTGTTCTGGATCGTCCTGACGATCTCGCTGGCGGCCGCCTTCGTGATCACGACCCCGGTCAACAAGTGGATGATCGGCCGCGGCAAGGGCCACGCGGTCGTCCACCGGTACCACTGAGACAGTGGCGGGCCGGGCGGGCCGGCCTCAGAGCTCCGGGCCGTCCCCGGGCTCCTCCTGGTACGAGTAGCGCTGCTCGCGCCAGGGGTCGCCGATGTTGTGGTAGCCCCGCTCCTCCCAGAAGCCCCGGCGGTCGGCGGTCATGTACTCGACGCCGCGGACCCACTTGGGGCCCTTCCAGGCGTACAGGTGCGGGACCACGAGGCGCAGCGGGAAACCGTGCTCGGCGGTGAGCAGTTCACCGCCCTGGTGGGTGGCGAAGACGGTCCTCTCGGAGGCGAAGTCGGCCAGCCGCATGTTGGAGCTGAAGCCGTACTCGGCCCACACCATCACGTGCGTGACCTGCGGCGCCGGCGGCGCCAGGTCGAGAATCGTACGGGCGAGCACACCGCCCCATTCGGCCCCCGGCATGCTGAACTTCGTGACGCAGTGCAGGTCCGCCACGACCGACTCGAACGGCAGGGCCGTGAATTCCTCGTGGTTCCAGCAGTGCTTCTCACCGTCGGCCGTCGCGCCGAAGACGCGGAACTCCCAGCGGTCCGGCTTGAACTTGGGCACGGGACCGTAGTGGGTGACCGGCCAGCCCCGCTGCAACCGCTGCCCCGGTGGAAGCTCCAGCTGCTCTGCTCCCGGAGATTCCCGGCTTTCCGGCTGACCCATGACTCCATGGTGACAGACGTGGCGGGATGGTCATGACCAGCGCCTGACCGAATCGGGCAAGTCGCGGTAACTCCCACTAAGGAGGCACTTACTGGACTGCCCCCGACGGCGGTGCAAGGATGCGCCCACCTACCCCGTCACATGGCTGACATTGCCTGGAAGGAGCCTCTGCGATGCAGGGCGACCCCGAGGTCCTTGAGTTTCTGAACGAGCAGCTGACCGGTGAGCTGACGGCCATCAACCAGTACTGGCTGCACTACCGCATCCAGGACAACAAGGGCTGGACCAAGCTCGCCAAGTACACGCGTGAAGAGTCCATCGACGAGATGAAGCACGCGGACAAGATCACCGAGCGCATCCTGATGCTCGACGGCCTGCCGAACTACCAGCGCCTCTTCCACGTGCGCGTCGGCCAGACGCTCACGGAGATGTTCCAGGCGGACCGGCAGGTCGAGGTCGAGGCGATCGACCGGCTCAAGCGCGGCATCGAGGTCATGCGGGGCAAGGGCGACATCACCTCGGCACGGCTCTTCGAGGAGATCCTGGAGGACGAGGAGCACCACATCGACTACCTCGACACCCAGCTGGAGCTCATCGAGAGCATCGGGGAGCCGCTCTACATCGCGCAGCTGATCGAGCAGCCGGAGAGCTAGGCCGCTTCGGCCAGCGCGGGCTCGGGGACCAGCCGCGGGCCGGCGGCGAGCACGGCCGTCGCGTTGCCCTTCTCCAGCAGTTCCCGGCGCGGGCAGGCCCCACGGCCGAGGAGGCCCTGGATGGCGCGCACGCAGGAGCCGCATTCGGTGCCGGCCTTGGTTGCCGAGGCGATCTGGCGGGGGGTGCAGGCCCCGGCGGCCGCGTGTTCCTTGACCTGCTTGTCGGTGATGCCGAAGCAAGAGCAGACGTACACGCGGTTCACCTCCTGAGCGGATGGTTCTGCAGCCATCCCCGGTGCGGTGAGGCTTACCTAACCGTACCCAAAGTTAGGGTCGCCTAAAAGACCCGGATACGACAGTGGGGCGCGGATCACATCGATCCGCGCCCCACTGTCGTACTTTCCTACTTACTGATCGCGGTACATCTCGGCGACCAGGAACGCCAGGTCCAGGGACTGGCTGCGGTTGAGCCGCGGGTCGCAGGCCGTCTCGTAACGCTGGTGCAGGTCGTCGACGAAGATCTCGTCGCCGCCGCCCACGCACTCGGTGACGTCGTCACCGGTGAGCTCGACGTGGATGCCGCCCGGGTGCGTGCCGAGCTCCTTGTGGACCTCGAAGAAGCCCTTGACCTCGTCGAGCACGTCGTCGAAACGGCGCGTCTTGTGGCCGGAGGCCGCCTCGAAGGTGTTGCCGTGCATCGGGTCGGTGACCCAGGCGACGGTCGCGCCGGAGGCCGTGACCTTCTCGACCAGCTCGGGGAGCTTGTCGCGGACCTTGTCGGCGCCCATGCGGACGACGAAGGTCAGCCGGCCCGGCTCGCGCTCGGGGTCCAGGCGGTCGATGTACGTCAGCGCCTCGTCCACCGTGGTGGTGGGGCCGAGCTTGATGCCGATCGGGTTGGCGATCTGCGAGCAGAACTCGATGTGCGCGTGGTCCAGCTGGCGGGTGCGCTCGCCGATCCAGACCATGTGGCCCGAGGTGTCGTACAGCTTGCCGGTCCGCGAGTCGGTGCGGGCCAGCGCGCCCTCGTAGTCGAGCAGCAGCGCCTCGTGGGAGGCGTAGAACTCGACGGCCTTGAACTCGGCCGGGTCGGTGCCACAGGCCTTCATGAAGTTCAGCGCGTTGTCGATCTCCCGCGCGAGCTGCTCGTAGCGCTGCCCGGACGGGGAGGACTTCACGAAGTCCTGGTTCCAGGCGTGCACCTGGCGCAGGTCGGCGTAACCACCGGTGGTGAAGGCGCGCACCAGGTTCAGCGTGGAGGCCGACGCGTGGTACATGCGCTTCAGCCGCTCGGGGTCCGGGATCCGGGCCTCTTCGGTGAAGGCGAAGCCGTTGACGGAGTCGCCGCGGTAGGTCGGCAGGGTGACGCCGTCGCGGGTCTCGGTGTCCTTGGAGCGCGGCTTGGAGTACTGGCCCGCGATGCGGCCGACCTTGACGACGGGCACGGAGGCCGCGTAGGTCAGGACGGCGCTCATCTGGAGCAGCGTCTTCAGCTTGGCGCGGATGTGGTCGGCGGACACGGCGTCGAAGGCCTCGGCGCAGTCGCCGCCCTGCAGCAGGAACGCCTCGCCCTTGGCGACGGCTCCCAGGCGGGCGCGCAGCTGGTCGCACTCACCCGCGAAGACGAGCGGAGGATACGACTCGAGGTCCGCGACGACAGCGCGCAGAGCCTCGGCATCGGGGTACGAAGGCTGCTGCGCCGCGGGAAGGTCTCGCCAGGTCGCCTTGGAGGCGGGGGCTTGGGTTTCAGCGTTCACGGTCACCTCGTACACATTACGGCGTCTTGCGCCCCGTCCAGCCCTGTGCCCACTGGGTGAGACAGGTGTCTCTCCGGATCGTTTCCGGCGGCGCGGAGGCTTCGCCTCCGGCAGGGGGTGGGCTATGGTCGCCCGTATGTACGCGCTCTCGAACCAGAACTGGTGGTGGCCCGCTCCCGGCGGCCCACTTCTCGCGCGTACCCACTGACACGCACGACGCGAAGGCCGCCCGAGGGGCGGCCTTCGGTGCTTTCCGGGCCCGGCCGTTCCTCTTCACCACGACCACGGAGAAGGACGCCCGCCCCATGGAACCCAGCCGACTGCTCGACCTCCTCGACGACTCCTGCCCGCCGTTCGCCCTGCTGCGCCGCCGGACCCCCGGTCGCGACCACGACACCGTCGAGGTGCTGATCGGCGCGGTCCACGAGGCCGAGCACCTCGCCGACCTGCCGGTCCGGGAGCTGCCGACCCTCGCACTCGTCCCCTTCCGGCAGATCCGGGAGCGCGGGTTCGACGTACGCGACGACGGCACGCCGCTGAGCGTGCTGGTCGCCGAGGAGGCGTACGAGATCCCGCTCGCCGAGGCCCTGGCGGCCCTGCCGGACCACCCGGTGCGGGTCGAGGACGGCGGCTTCGACGTGCCGGACGAGGAGTACGCGGCCACCGTGGAGCGCGTCATCCGGGACGAGATCGGGCGCGGGGAGGGCGCGAACTTCGTCATCCGGCGCACCTACGAGGGCCGGATCGACGGCTTCGGCCGGGCCGACGCCCTCGCGCTGTTCCGGCGGCTGCTGCTGGGCGAGCGGGGGGCGTACTGGACGTACGTCGTCCACACCGGGCGGCGCACGCTGGTCGGGGCCAGCCCCGAGGTGCACGTGCGGATGTCGGGCGGGAGGAGCGAGCGCGAAGCGCTCTCGGTTGAGGGTGGTGGCGGGCGACGGGTGGGCGGGACGGTCGTGATGAACCCGATCAGCGGGACGTACCGCTACCCGCCCGGGGGGCCGACAGCCCAGTCGCTCCTCTCGTTCCTCGGCGACCGCAAGGAGACCGAGGAGCTGTCGATGGTGGTCGACGAGGAGCTCAAGATGATGTGCACCGTCGGCGACATGGGCGGTGTCGTGGTCGGGCCGCGGCTGAAGGAGATGTCCCACCTCGCGCACACCGAGTACGAGCTGCGCGGCCGCTCCTCGCTGGACGTGCGGGAGGTGCTGCGGGAGACGATGTTCGCGGCGACGGTCACCGGCTCGCCGGTGCAGAACGCCTGCCGGGTGATCGAGCGGTACGAGAGCGGGGGGCGCGGCTACTACGCGGGCGCGCTGGCCCTCCTGGGCCTGGACGGCTCCGGGGCGCAGACGCTGGACTCCCCGATCCTGATCCGCACCGCCGACATCGCGGCGGACGGCGTGCTGCGGGTGCCGGTCGGTGCCACGCTCGTGCGGCACTCCGACCCGGCGGGCGAGGTGGCGGAGACCCACGCGAAGGCGGCGGGGGTGCTGGCGGCCCTCGGGGTCCGGGCGGCGGCGCCGCGGCCCGCCTTCGAGGGGGCGCGGCTGGCGGACGATCCCCGGGTGCGGGCGGCGCTGGCGGCCCGGCGGGCGGACCTGGCCCCCTTCTGGCTCCGGATGCAGGAGCAGCCCTCCACCCTGACCGGCCACGCGCTGGTGGTGGACGGCGAGGACACCTTCACGGCGATGCTGGCGCACGTGCTGCGGGTGGCCGGGCTGGAGGTGACCGTACGCCGCTACGACGATCCGGGACTGCGGGCGGCGGCCCTGGCGTGGGAGGGCCCGGTCGTGCTGGGTCCCGGCCCGGGGAACCCGGCGGAGTCCTCGGACGCCAAGATGCGGATGCTGCGCGGGCTGGCCGCCGGTCTCCTGGCCGGGCACCGGGGCGGCCTGCTCGGGGTCTGCCTCGGGCATGAGCTGCTGGCGGCCGAGCTGGGGCTTCCGCTGATCCGCAAGGCGGAGCCGGCGCAGGGGGCGCAGACGCGGATCGACCTGTTCGGGACGCGGGAGGTGGCCGGCTTCTACAACACGTACACCGCGCACTGCTCCGACGAGCGGGCGGCCGAGCTGGCCGCGCGCGGCATCGAGGTCTCCCGCGACCCGTCGACGGGCGAGGTGCACGCCGTCCGCTCAGCGTCGGGCGGCTTCGCGGGGGTCCAGTTCCACCCGGAGTCGGTCCTCACCCTCCGCGGCGCCGACCTGCTGCGCGACCTCCTGACGGGCGTCATGGCCCCGGTCTGACCGCCGCGCGGGGCCTTCTCCCCGCCCCGCCGGGGCGGGGAGACGTCACGGAGCGGCCGGCGCCAGGGTGTTCTCCGAGCGGCGGCCCGCCAGGTAGTCCACGACGTTGGCGACGGTGGTGTCGATGATCTGGCCCACCGCGTCGGTCGTGTAGTACGCCTGGTGCGAGGTGACCAGCACGTTCGGGAACGTCATGAGCCGGGCCAGCGTGTCGTCCTCGACGGTCTCCAGGGACTTGTCCAGGAAGAACACCCCGGCCTCCGCCTCGTACACGTCGAGCCCGACTCCCGTGAAGCGGCCGGCCCGCAGTTCCGCGACGAGGGCGTCCGTGTCGATCAGCCCGCCGCGGCTGGTGTTCACCAGGACCGCGTCGTCCTTCATGGTCCGCAGCGCGGCCGCGTCGATGAGGTGGTGCGTCGACTCCAGCAGCGGGACGTGCAGGCTGACCAGTTCCGCGGAGGTGAGCAGCTCGTCCTTGTCCACGTACTTCATGCCCAGCTCCACGCACGCCGGGTTCTGCACGGCGTCCCAGCCCAGCAGGTTCATGCCGAAGCCGTGCGCGATCCTGGTGAACGCCTCGCCGATCTTGCCGGTGCCGAGCACGCCCACGGTGCGGCCCCGCATGTCGCGGCCCATCAGCCCGTTCAGCCGGAAGTCGAAGTCCCTCGTCCGGTTCGCCGCGCGGACGATCCGCCGGTTCACGGCCATGGCCAGGGTCCAGGCGAACTCGGCCACGGAGTACGGGGAGTAGTACGAGACCCGGCTCACCGTCATGCCGAGCTGCCGGGCGACGTCCAGGTCGATGTTGTTGAAGCCGGTGGAGCGCTGCGCGATCATCTTCGTCCCGCCCCCGGCCAGGGTCCGCAGCACCCGCCCGCTCAGATCCGCGTTGACGCTCGACGAGACGACCTCGTACCCGGCCGCGATGGGAGCGGTGTCCTCGGTGAGGAAGACCTCCAGGCAGCGCACCTCGTGGTGCCCCGCGGCCGCGAACGCCCGCTCCAGCAGCGGCCGCTCGTCACCCTGCACCCCGAATGCCAGGATTTCCATGCTCACTCCCGTGCTGCGCGAAGAACCGGACGGTGGGCCGTCGTCACCTTACGGCCGATACGGCCCACAGCCCGCTGACGCGCTCCGGCTCAGCCGAAGAACACGCCGACCTCCTCGTACAGCGCCGGGTCCACGGTCTTCAGCTTCGCCGTCGCATCGGCGATCGGCACCCGCACGATGTCCGTCCCCTTCAGCGCGACCATCTTGCCGAAGTCCCCGTCGCGTACCGCGTCGATCGCGTGCAGCCCGAACCTGGTCGCCAGCCACCGGTCGAAGGCGCTCGGCGTGCCACCGCGCTGGATGTGCCCGAGCACCGTGGTCCGGGCCTCCTTCCCCGTCCGCGCCTCGATCTCCTTGGCCAGCCACTCGCCCACGCCCGACAGCCGGACGTGCCCGAACGAGTCCGTGGTGGCGTCCTTCAGCACCATCTCCCCGTCCTTGGGCATCGCACCCTCCGCGACCACCACGATCGGCGCGTAACTCGCCTTGAACCGGGAGGTCACCCAGGCGCAGACCTGGTCCACGTCGAAGCGCTGCTCCGGGATGAGGATGACGTTGGCGCCGCCCGCGAGCCCCGAGTGCAGGGCGATCCAGCCGGCGTGCCGGCCCATAACCTCGACGACCAGGACCCGCATGTGCGACTCGGCCGTGGTGTGCAGCCGGTCGATGGCCTCGGTGGCGATGCCGACGGCGGTGTCGAAGCCGAAGGTGTAGTCCGTCGCGGACAGGTCGTTGTCGATGGTCTTCGGCACGCCGACGCAGGGGATGCCGTAGTCCTCGTACAGCTTGGCCGCGACTCCGAGGGTGTCCTCGCCACCGATCGCGATGAGCGCGTCGACCTCGCACTTGGCCAGGTTCTCCTTGATCCGCCGCACCCCGTCCTCCACCTTGAACGGGTTGGTGCGGGAGGAACCGAGGATGGTGCCGCCCCGGGGCAGGATGCCGCGGACGGCGGGGATGTCGAGCGGGACGGTGGCCCCCTGGACCGCGCCCCGCCAGCCGTCCTTGAATCCGGTGAACCCGTATCCGTACTCCTGCTCGCCCTTGCGGACGACGGCCCGGATCACCGCGTTGAGCCCGGGGCAGTCGCCGCCGCCGGTCAGCACTCCGACCTTCATCTCAATCTCCCTTCGCCATGACGGTCACGCTAGTGGTGACCCAGGTCACAGCAAGGGGTCTGGAGGGGCAATTCAGGTGGAATCGCGGGGCGTTGCGTACGCCCGTTCACTCGTACGAGGACGTAAGTACGATCGACGGCGCCGGCGACGGCCGCCTACGCGTCGTCGAGGCCCCGCTCTATGGCGTACCGGACGAGCTCCACCCGGTTGTGCAGCTGGAGTTTGCCCAGCGTGTTCTGCACGTGGTTCTGCACCGTGCGGTGGGAGATGACCAGCCGTTCCGCGATCTGCTTGTACGAGAGCCCCTTGGCCACCAGCCGCAGCACCTCGGTCTCACGGTCGGTCAGCTGCGGCGCCTTCGGCTCGTCGGAGGCGGCTGGCGCCGGGTCGGTGGCGAGGCGCCGGTACTCGCCGAGCACCAGTCCGGCCAGGCCCGGGGTGAACACCGGGTCGCCGGCCGCCGTGCGGCGGACCGCGTCGATCAGCTCCTGGGCACCCGCGGACTTGAGCAGGTAGCCGGTCGCGCCGGACTTCACGGCCTCCAGGACGTCCGCGTGCTCGCCGCTGGCCGACAGGACCAGGACCCGCAGCGCCGGGTGGGCGCCGACGAGTTCCTTGCAGACCTGCACGCCCGGCATGCCGGGCAGGTTGAGGTCGAGGACCAGGACGTGCGGGGTGACCGCGCGGGCCCGGCGGACCGCCTCGGGGCCGTCGCCGGCGGTGGCCACCACGTCGAAGCCCGCGGCGGCCAGGTCGCGGGCGACCGCGTCCCGCCACATCGGATGGTCGTCGACGACCATGACCTTGATCTCGTGCGGCTCGCTCACTGGGTCCTCCCCCTCGGTACTTTCAGTTCCACTTCGGTGCCCTGCCCGGGGACGGACACCAGCTCGGCGCTGCCGCCGAGGTCACGCAGTCGGCCGCGGATGGACAGGGCCACCCCCATCCGGCCTTCGCCCTCCGCCTGGTCGAGCCGGCCCGCGGGGATGCCCGGGCCGTCGTCCCGGACCGTGACGATCACCTCGTCGCCCCAGTCCTCGACGAGGATCCAGGCGCTGGCCCCCTCTCCGGCGTGCTTGCGCACGTTGTCGAGGGCGGCGCCGACCGCGGCGGCCAGCTCCTTCGCCGCGGGCACCGGCAGCGGCACCGGGGTGCCCGGCTCCGCGAAGCTCACCTTGGACCCGGCGTGCGGGGCGAGGAGCGTCCGCAGATCCAGCTCACCGCCTTCGTCCGCGCCCTCGTCCACCTCGTACGCGTCCACCAGCGCGCCGCGCGACTCGTCGCGGGAGATCCGGGAGGGGTGCACCAGGCCGCTGGAGACCAGCGTGCGCAGCGCCACCTCCTGCTCCCCCGCCATCCGGCCCAGCTCGGCGGCCTCGCCGCCCAGCTCGGTGCCGCGCCGCTGGACCATGGCGAGGACCTGGAGGACCCCGTCGTGGATGTCGCGGGCGAGGCGCTCGCGCTCGCGGGTGGCGGCCTCGATCTCCAGGGCGCGGGCGAGGGTGGCCTCACTGGCCCGGGCGACCTCGACGACGTAGCCGATGGCGATGGAGGCGACCCAGACCAGCAGGACGTTGTGCAGGGTGTCCCGCGTGGGGTTGCCGCCGTGGACGGCGATGTTGGCCGCGGCCACGAAGGTGGAGGCGAATCCGGCCCAGCGCCAGCCGCCCTTGAGGGCGAAGGCGAGGACCGATCCCCCGGTCCAGATGGTGGGGAGGGTGGGGCCGCCGCCGGCGATCCGCTCGGCGGTGTCGGCGAGCGGGGTGAGCAGGATCCCGACGAGGGCGACGGTGAGGTCGGCACCCAGGAAGCGCTTGGTGCAGCTGGCCGCGTTCGCCACCTTGCGGTGGGTGGCGAGGGTCCAGACCGCCAGGACGGCGAGGTAGCCGGCCGCGATCCAGGGACGGTCGAACCGCTTGTACGCGGAGACGAACAGCCCGACCGCGTAGAGCATGGTCAGCAGCCGGTAGCCGGTCAGGGCGCGCCACAGCGGCTGCTCCACCGACATGCGCACGACGCGCTCGCGCTTCGCCATCTCCCCCACCCCCGCGGGCGCTGCGCCCGTCCTACTCCGCCTTGCCCTCGGCCTTGTCCGCCGCGGCCTTCTCCGCCTTCTCCGCCTTCTCGGCGTCGGCGATCTGGCGCTTGGCCGCCGTCGCGTAGATGTCGACGTACTCCTGGCCGGACAGCTTCATGATCTCGTACATGACCTCGTCGGTCACCGAGCGCAGGATGAAGCGGTCGCTGTCCATGCCGTGGTAGCGGCTGAAGTCGAGCGGCTTGCCGATCCGGATGCCCGGGCGCATCAGCTTGGGCACCACCTTGCCGGGCGGCTGGATCTTCTCCGTGTCGATCATGGCCACGGGGATCACGGGCGCGCCGGTGGCCAGCGCCACGCGGGCCAGGCCGCCGGGCTTGCCGCGGTAGAGGCGCCCGTCGGGCGAACGCGTGCCCTCGGGGTAGATACCGAACAGCTCGCCGCGCTCGATGACCTCGATACCGCTCTTGATCGCGGCCTCACCGGCCCCGCGCGCGCCGGAACGGTCCACCGGGAGCTGGCCGACGCCCTTGAAGAAGGCGGCCGTCAGCTTGCCCTTGACTCCGGGGGAGGTGAAGTACTCCGCCTTCGCGATGAAGGTGACCTTGCGGTCCAGCACCGCGGGCAGGAAGAAGGAGTCGGAGAAGGACAGGTGGTTGCTCGCAAGGATCGCCGGCCCCTCCGCGGGAATGTTCTCGAGGCCCTCCACCCACGGCCTGAAGGCGAGCTTCAGTGAACCGCCGATGGAGAACTTCATTGCGCCGTAGATCAACTCGAAAGCCTTCCTGTGTCTGTCGAACAGACCTTAACGCCTGGCCGCGCCGGTAGCGGCCCGACGGCCCTGGTCGGTGTCACCCCGGTCGCGTACGGTGAAGTCACACAGAGCAACGCACCCACCCGACGTACATCATGATCAAGGAGACCCTGGTGCCCGTCCTCCCTGGAGCCGAGCCGTTCCGCCACGAGGGTGGAGAGGTCGGCGTCCTCCTCTGCCACGGCTTCACCGGTTCCCCGCAGTCGCTGCGTCCCTGGGCCGAGTATCTGGCCGCGCAGGGGCTCACGGTGTCGCTGCCGCTGCTGCCCGGACACGGCACGCGCTGGCAGGACATGCAGCTCACGGGCTGGCAGGACTGGTACGCCGAGGTGGACCGCGCGCTGCGCGAGCTGCTGGACCGCTGCGAGCAGGTGTTCGTCTTCGGTCTGTCGATGGGTGGCGCGCTGACCCTGCGGCTGGCGGCCAAGCACGGGGACGCCATCAGCGGCATCGTCCTCGTCAACCCGGCCAACAAGGTGCACGACCCGCTCGCCATCACCCTGCCGGTGGCCAAGCACTTCATCCGGTCGACGCCGGGCATCGCCAGCGACATCGCCAAGAAGGGCTCGGAGGAGGTCGGCTACGACCGCGTACCGACCCGGGCCGCGCATTCGCTGCGCAAGTTCCTGCAGCTCGTGGACGCCGAGCTGCCGCAGGTGACGCAGCCCGTGCTGCTGCTGCACAGCCCGCAGGACCACGTCGTCCCGCCGGTCGACTCGGCCCGGGTGCTGGCGCGGATCTCGTCCACCGATGTCACCGAGACCCTCCTGGAACAGAGCTACCACGTCGCGACGTTGGACCATGACGCGGAGCGGATCTTCGCGGACAGCTTTGCGTTCATCGGCCGACTGGTGGAGAGCGTGGGCAGGGAGGGGGCGCAGGCGAGTGGCTGAGCACGAGGAGCAGTCGGGCGGGGTTCCGCCGCTGGACGAGGAAGCGGCGTGGGCGGCGATCGTCGCCGGGTACGGGCAGGAGCCGCCGGACCCGCCGGGGTCGCGGCCGTTCAAGCCGATCGAGAACCTCATGCTGCCGGAGGAGGACGTGAAGCCGCTGCCGCCGGAGCCGAAGCCGGATGCGGAGCCCGGGCCGGAGCCTCCCGCCGCGCTGGGCAGCTCGGTGGTCTTCGCCCCGGGGGTGGGCCTCTCCGGCCCGCGCGACCACTCGCTCGCGGAGCCGCAGGACGACGACCTGACCGCGGCCGACCGGGCCGACGAGGGCCATTTCGTCCCCCCGGAGCCGGAGCTCCCGCCGGCGGACACGACGGCGAAGTTCGCGTGGCTCGCGGTGGTCGGCGGGCCGGTGCTGCTGCTGCTGGCGGTGCTCCTGCAGTGGGAGATGACGTGGTGGCTGACGACGCTGGGCATCGGCGGCTTCCTGGGCGGGTTCGCGACGCTCGTGGCGCGCATGTCGCCGCACGACGACGACGATGACGACGACTACCCGGGCCGCGGCGCGGTGGTCTGACCTGGGCCCCGCCCCGGGCCCCGTCGGCGTGTGAGGCGCTGGGGGTCCCCCGGACGGAGTCTGGGGGAGGGTCCGGGGGCCGGGGGCGGAGCCCCCGGCAGCGGCGCCGCACCCGGGGCGGCCGGGCTACGGCGCGGCCGGCAGGTGCAGGGCCGCCAGGACCGGCAGGTGGTCGGTGGCCGAGCGGAGGTCGGCGGGCGAGACGCCCGCCAGCCCGGTCGGGACACCGCAGCCCAGCACCCGCACGCCCCCGGTCGCGAACACCGCGTCGATCCGCCGGTCCGGCGCCTGCGCGGGGAACGTGGGCCCGCCGCCCCACGGCGCCACCTCCCGGCAGTCCTGGAGCTCCGCGGTCAGCCGCTCGAACGCCGGGCCGCCCGGGCCCTCGTTCACATCCAGCGCCGCGATCCCGTACGGCGCGTCCAGGCGGGCCAGCCGCTCCAGCAGCAGCCCGGCCTGGGCCCGGCGCTCCTCCCGCTGGAGCGACAGGTGCGCGGAGACCAGGCCCACGCGCGCGCCGCCGATCCTGACCACCGCCGTGGCGAAGCCCCTGCGGTGCTGGCCGGGCGTGCGCGGCAGCAGCACGTCCTCCGTACGCTCCACGAAGACCCGTAGCGAGCACATCAGCAGCGGACCGGCCGCCGTCGCGCCCCCGCCCAGCACCACCAGGTCGGATTTCGCGGCCAGCCTCGCCGCGTGTTTGCGCCACCGGAAGAACCGCGGCGCCTCCTGCACGAACACGAGGTCCGGCGCGCACGCCCGGATGACCCGGGCCAGCGCCTCCTCGTCGTCGCGCAGCGAGCGGATGTTGTAGCTGAGCACCCGGATCACGGCCGAACCGTCGGGCTCCGTACGAGACTTCGGCAGCGAAGGCAGCAACTGGTCCATGCCCGCAACATACGCAGCTGCCCGCCGCTCCCCCAAGGGGCGCGGCGGGCAGTCACGTACGAAGAAAGCGAAGGAAGCTCAGCCCTGGCGGGCCAGGTCCGCCGCGCCCACGAGTCCGGCCTTCCCGCCCAGCTGGGCGGCGAGGACCTGTGCGTGCGGACGCCACGCGCCGCCGATCAGCCAGCGCTTGAAGGACTTGCGGATCGGGTCGAGGACCAGGTCGCCCTCGTCCGAGACCCCGCCGCCGACGATGAACGCCGACGGGTCGAACAGCGAGGCCAGGTCGGCCAGGCCCGCGCCGGCCCAGCGGGCCAGCTCGCGGAAGGAGTCGATGGCCACCAGGTCACCGGCCCGGGCGGCCTCGCTGATGTGCTTGCCCTCGATGCCGTCGGGGGTGCCGTCGCCGAGGGAGAGGAGGATCGCCGCGTTCTCGGGGGTGGCGTTCGCCCGCTGCTTCGCGTACCGGACGAGCGCGCGCCCGGAGGCGTACTGCTCCCAGCAGCCCTGGCTGCCGCAGCCGCACAGCAGGCCGTCCGGGACGACCCGGATGTGGCCGAACTCGGCGGCGACGCCGAAGCGTCCGCGGCGCAGCTTGTTGCCGATGATGATGCCGCCGCCCAGGCCGGTGCCGAGCGTGATGCAGATGACGTCCTCGTGGCCCTGGCCCGCGCCGAAGCGGTACTCGCCCCAGGCCGCGCAGTTCGCGTCGTTCTCGACGACGACGGGCAGGCCGATGCGCTGCTCGACCTTGTCCTTCAGCGGCTCGTGGCGCCAGTTGATGTTCGGCGCGAAGAGCACGGTGGCGCGCTTGTCGTCCACGTAGCCGGCGGCGCCGATGCCGACGGCGTCGATGGTGTGGTTGCTGCTGACTGCGGAGACGGCGGTGCAGATCGCTTCCGTCACTCCGTCCGCGGTCGGCGGGGTGGGCACCTTGTACGTCTCAAGGATGGTGCCCTCTTCGTCGACCACGCCGGCCGCGATCTTCGTGCCGCCGATGTCGACGCCGATGGTGAGTCCCATTAGTCCCTCGGTTTCCGGTCAAACCCCGCCACGGCCAACGGTACCCGAGGGCGGCCGGGGTTCAGTCGAGATCGATCCGCTCGGTGGGGCCTTCGCCGGGACCTTCTTCGCGGGGGTCGCGCTCCTGGGACCGGCGGGGAGCCGGGGGCTCTCCGCGCGTCCAGCGGCGCTCGTGGCCCTCGACGGCCGAGCGGTAGGCGGCGAGCAGCTCGGAGCCCGCGGCCGCGAGGTGGTCGAAGACTTCGGGGTTGCGCTCGATGACGGGTTTGGCGGCGGTCTTCGCCTGGTTGACGAACTGGCGTACGGCGCCCTGGGCGGCGCCGCCGACGAGCGGGTTGTTCATCCCGGCGACCTTGTCGGCGACGGCTTCGAAGAGCTTGAACAGCTCCTCGGCCGCGGTCCCGGTGGCCCCGCCGTCCCTGCCGCCCTGCCCGCGCAGGCGCTCCTTCTCGGCGGCGAGGTCCTCCGCGCAGGCCTTGGCCCAGGCGTCGTCGTCGGTGGGGCGGTCGGTGGCCTCGCTCATGGCGGACTCTCCTGCGGCGGCTGCTGTGCGTGCGGTACGGGCTACCTTCGACGGTACCCGAACGGGGGTACGCGGATCGGGGCGTGCGGGCTCAGGGCGTGCGGGTGTTGGTACGGGGCCACAGGCCCGGGTCCGGGGTGAAGCGGATGCGGAGCACGTCCTCGGCCAGGGCGGCGCCGGAGACGGTGCAGCGGCGCAGTGCCGCCGGCAGCGGAACGATCCTCCGGTACGGTCCCGCGGTGAGCAGCAGCTCGTCCCCCCGGCGGATCAGGTCGAGGTCGCGCTTGCGGGCGCCGGGCAGCGGTACCGCCCAGACGAGCACCCCGTCCTCGGCGAGCCGGTCCTCGACCGCCCAGGCCCGGCGGGGCGCGGGCGGCTCGGGGACGAGTCCGCCGGCGGCGGCGAGCAGCTCCAGGTCCTGCGGGCCGCGCGGGTCCCGGCCGAGGTGGGCGAGCCGGGTCACCGGGATCTCCCCGGCCCATCCGGCGGTGCACTTCTCCTGCTGGGCGGCGAGCCCGGCGAGCCAGGGGTCGACGGAGCCCTGCGGGAGGAGCCGGTTGGCGACGACGGCGGAGACGGGCAGCTGCTGCAGGGCGAGGCCGAGCCGCCCCAGCCGGATCGCGTCGGCCGCGGCCGGTCCCGGCTCGGCGACCAGCCGCACCTCGGTGCTGTCGGCCTCGATGACGGCCTGGACCGCGGCGAGCTCCTCGTCCCAGCGGGCGGCGGCCTCGTAGAGCCACTGCGCGGGCATGGGCACACCGGCCAGCTGGGCCAGTACGGGCCGCAGGGCGCGGGCGGCCTGCCGCTCGGCGGGGAGCAGCCGGGCGAGGTAGCGGCGCAGCTGGGCGGGGAGGGCGAGGGCGGCCAGGGCCTGGTGGAGCGGGGGCATGTCGACGACGACGAGGTCACACCCCGGCGCCGCGGCGGCCCGCCGCAGGGCGCGCAGCAGCGCGAACTGCTCGGCGCCGGGCAGCTCGGTGAGCTCCTCGGCGCCCAGCGGCCGGGCTCCGACCATGCCGAGGAGGGTGGACCCGCGCTCCTGGAGGGCGACGAGTTCGTCGCGGAACTCCTCGCCGGAGTCCACCCGCGCCACCCGGACCCCGCCGGCCGCCGTGGCGGCCCGCAGGCCCGGTACGACCTCGGCGGACTCCCCCACCGGTTCCCCGGTCAGGGCGGCGAGCGGGTCCGCGACGTCGCCGGACAGCAGCAGCACCCGGTGGCCCTGCCGGGCCGCCGCGAGGGCGGTGGCAGCGGCCACCGTGGTCCGCCCGGCGCCGCCGGGGCCGGTGATCAACAGGGTGTGCACGGTGTTCAGCCGGTCGATTCCACGCGCTTCTTCAGACCCGCGAGCGCGCGGTCGATGATGACCTTCTCGGCCTTGCGCTTGATCATGCCGAGCATGGGGATCTTGACGTCGACGGTCAGCTGGTAGGTGACCTCGGTGCGCTTGCCGCCGTCCACCGGGGCCAGCCGGTACGAGCCGTCCAGCTGGCGCAGCATCTGCGACTTGTCCAGGGTCCAGCTGACCTCGTCCGAGCCCTTCCAGGTGTAGGCGAGGGTGTGGTCGTCCTTGATCGCGCCCGCGTCGAGCAGCAGCCGGACCTTTTCGGCCCGTCCTTCGGCGTCGGCGGCCAGCACCTCGGCCTCCTTCACCTCGCCGGTCCACTCGGGGTAACGGGCGAAGTCGGCGATCACGGCCATCACGTCGGCCGGTGAGGCGTCGATCGTGATGCTTGAGCTGGTGTGTTCCGCCATCGCGGTCGCTCCTCCGGAGAGTAATTCGAGGAAGTGTGCGGCCTCCGGCCGCCGCTCGAAGGCTACCGTGCGTGCGGAGCTCACCACTCCAGGGCCCACGGCCTCCCGGTCGCCGCGAAGTGACCGACGTTCACGCACTCCGTGCTCCCGACGCGCATCCGCCGGGCGAGCGGCTGGTGGACGTGCCCGAAGAGGGCGTAGCGGGGCCGGGTGCGCCTGATGGCGGCGAGCAGGGCCTCGCTCCCCCGTTCGAACCGGCGCGCGACCGTGTCGTAGCAGAGCTCCGGCACCTCCGGCGGGATGTGCGAGCACAGTACGTCCACCTCGCCCAGTGCCTCCACCTTGGCGGCGTACTCCTCCACGTCCACCTCGTACGGGGTCCTCATCGGCGAGGGCAGCCCGCCTCCCACGAAGCCGAAGACCCTGCCGCCGATCTCCACGCGCTGCCCGTCGAGCACGGTGATCCCGGGGCGGTCTGCGTACTCCGGCCACAGAGCCGGGATGTCGACGTTGCCGTAGGTGGCGTACGTCGGGGCGGGGAAGGCGGCGAACATCTGCTCGTACTGGCGGCGTACCGCGCCCTCGATGAGCCGGTCCCGGTCCAGTCCGGCCCACAGCTCGCGTCCGAAGGCCTGGGCCTCGGCGAAGCGGCGCGCGGTGCGCAGCTCCACGATCCGGTCGGCGTTCTCGACGCCGAACAGGTCGGGGAAGATCCCGCGGGAGTGGTCGGCGTAGTCGAGGAAGAGGACGAGGTCACCGAGGCAGATCAGCGCGTCGGCGCCGTCTCCGGCCCGGGCCAGGGCCTCGGCGTTGCCGTGCACATCGCTCACGACGTGGACCCGAGTACGGCTCGATCCGCTCGTGCCCGTCTTCCCGCTCCGCATGCTGCCACCCATGCGGCAACCCTAGGGCGGCCGGGTTACGGCGGGTAGACAGGGGTGGCAGAGGCGGCCGGACCTGCGGTTACTTCCGCGTCTCGGACGGGGTCGACTACTGTCGCCGTGTTAGTGCCGCGTTTTGTGACGCACGGAACATCTGGCCGGTTCCCTCTATCGGGAACCCACTACCGGTGGGTAACGTCCGGTCGGTCCACACGGTGGCGATGGCGCCCAGAGGAGCAGCAGTCTTGCGCGAGTTCAGCCTTCCGGCCCTGTACGAGGTCCCGTCGGACGGGAACCTGACGGATCTCATCCGCCGCAATGCCGCTCAGCATCCCGACACGGCCGTCATGAGCCGCAAGGTCGACGGCCGGTGGCAGGACGTGACCGCGACCGAGTTCCTGGCCGAGGTCCGGGCCACGGCCAAGGGCCTGATGGCGGCCGGTGTCCGTCCGGGCGACCGGGTCGCCCTGATCTCCCGTACCCGCTACGAGTGGGTGCTGATCGACTTCGCGATCTGGACCGCGGGCGGCGTCACCGTCCCCGTGTACGAGACCAGCTCCCCCGAGCAGATCCAGTGGATCCTCGGTGACTCCGGCGCCGTCGCCGCGGTCGTCGAGAGCCCCGGGCACGGTGCGGCCGTGGCCTCCCTGCGCGACCGGCTGCCGGAACTGCGCGAGGTCTGGGAGATCGAGCAGGGCGCCCTCGAAGCGCTGAAGAGCGCGGGCGCCGCGATCACCGACGAGGAGGTCGACGAGCGCAGCAGCCTGGCGGGCGCCGACGATCCGGCCACCATCGTCTACACCTCGGGCACCACCGGCCGCCCCAAGGGCTGCGTGCTGAGCCACCGCAACTTCTTCGCGGAGTGCGGGAACGCGGTGGAGCGCCTGAAGCCGCTGTTCAAGACCGGCGAGTGCTCGGTCCTGCTGTTCCTCCCGGCGGCCCACGTCTTCGGCCGCCTGGTCGAGGTGGCCGCGGTGCTGGCGCCGATCCGGCTGGGCTGCGTACCGGACATCAAGAACCTCACCGACGAGCTGCAGTCCTTCCGGCCCACCCTGATCCTCGGTGTGCCGCGCGTCTTCGAGAAGGTCTACAACTCGGCGCGCGCCAAGGCGCAGGCCGAGGGCAAGGGCAAGATCTTCGACGCGGCGGCCGAGACGGCGATCGCGTACAGCCGGGCGCTGGACACCCCCCGCGGCCCGTCCTTCGGGCTGAAGCTCAAGCACAAGGTCTTCACCAAGCTGGTCTACAGCAAGCTGCACGCGGTCCTCGGCGGACGCGGCGAGTACGCGATCTCCGGCGGCGCCCCGCTCGGCGAGCGGCTCGGGCACTTCTTCCGCGGCATCGGCTTCACGGTGCTGGAGGGCTACGGCCTGACCGAGTCCTGCGCGGCCACGACCTTCAACCCGTGGGACAAGCAGAAGATCGGTACGGTCGGCCAGCCCATGCCGGGCTCCGTGGTGCGCATCGCGGACGACGGCGAGGTGCTGCTGCACGGCGAGCAGATCTTCACCGGGTACTGGAAGAACGAGACGGCGACCGCCGAGGCACTGACGGACGGCTGGTTCCACACCGGTGACGTCGGCACCCTCGACGAGGACGGCTACCTCACGATCACCGGGCGCAAGAAGGAACTCATCGTCACCGCCGGCGGCAAGAACGTCGCCCCGGCCGTGATCGAGGACCGGATCCGCGCGCACGCGCTGGTCGCGGAGTGCATGGTCGTGGGCGACGGGCGGCCGTTCGTGGCCGCGCTGGTCACCATCGACGAGGAGTTCCTCGGCCGCTGGGCCGCGGAGCACGGCAAGCCGGCCGGTGTGACGGCGGCGGAACTGCGCGAGGACGCGGAGCTCGTCGCCGCCGTCCAGAAGGCCGTCGACGACGGCAACGCGGCGGTTTCCAAGGCGGAATCGGTGCGGAAATTCCGCATTCTGCCCTCCCAGTTCACGGAGGAGTCGGGCCACATCACGCCGTCGCTGAAGCTGAAGCGCAATGTGGTGGCGAAGGACTTCGCGGACGAGATCGAAGCCCTCTACCGGGGTTAGCCGGGGCTAGCGCGGATCCTCGGCGAGGATCCGCGCCATGTTCCGCTCGGCGAGGGCCGTGATCGTCACGAACGGGTTCACGCCGAGCGAGCCGGGGATCAGGGAGCTGTCGACCACGTACAGCCCCTGGTGGCCCTTGGCCCGGCCGTAGAGGTCGGTCGCGTCGCCGAGGACGCAGCCGCCGAGCGGGTGGTACGTGAAGTTGTCGGCGAAGGCCCTGTTCTCGCCGAAGAGGTCGTACCGGTAGATGGTCACGTTCCGCCGGTTGATGCGGTCGAAGAGGTTCTTCGCCGCGTTGACCGAGGGCGTGTTCTGGTCCCGCCGCCAGGTGAGCTTGGCCGCATCGGTGGCCGCGTCGTAGGTGAATCGGCCGCGCTCGGGGTTCTTGGTGATGGCCAGGTACATCGAGATCCAGTGCTCGAAGCCCATGGGCAGCGGGGCGATCTCGGCGAAGACCGGGTTCGAGGCGTTGTCCCAGTCGTCGATGCCCAGGGCGGGCATGGTGGCCTGGTTGCAGCCGACGGTGTCCCAGAGGTGGTTGGCGCGGGCGGTCATGACGTTGCCGTTGTGGCCCCAACCGAGCCCGACCTTGTCGCTGAGCGCGGGCAGCGTGCCGGTTTCACGGGCCCGCAGCAGGATCTCGGTGGTCCCCAGACTTCCCGCCCCCAGGAACAGCTGCCGGCAGCCGAGCTCGCGGGTCTGGGTGACCCGCCCGGTGAGGTCGCTGGTCCGCACGGTCAGCACGTACCCCCCGGCCGGGTCCGGACGTACGCCGACCACGCGCTGCATGGTCTCGATGGTGACGTTGCCGGTGCCGAGGGCGGCGGCGAGATAGGTCTTGTCGACGCTCTTCTTCCCGTGGTTGTTGCCGTAGATGACCTCGCCCGCGAGCGCGGACCTGGTGGCGGTACCGGCCGCCTCGCGCTGCATGTAGCCGAAGTCGTAGACGTTGGGGACGAAGACGGTCTTCAGGCCGGTGTTCTGGGCGTGCTTGCGGGAGATCCGGGCGAAGCGGTACCACTCGGTGGACTCGAACCAGCCCGGGTCGATGTCGTTCACGCCGAGCATGGCCCGGGCGCGGGGGAAGTAGGTGCCGTACATCTCGTCCGCGTCCACGCCGGGCAGCACCTCGGTGAAGTACGAGCGCCTGGGCGTCGGCGCCATCCCGCCGTTCACCAGCGATCCGCCGCCCACCCCCCGTCCCACGTACACGGACATGTCGCCGTAGTTCACGCGGTCCAGGACACCGGGGTAGGGGCTGATGTCGCGGTTGACCACGTCGAGCCAGAGGAACTGGGCGAGCGGGGCCTCGGTGCGGGTGCGGAACCACATGGACCGCTGGTCGGGGGCGGAGGTGGAGGGGAAGACCTTGCCGTCGGGCCCGGGGGTGTCCCAGAGCCGGCCCATTTCGAGGACGACGGTCCGTACGCCGGCCTGCCCGAGGCGCAGCGCCGCGACGGCGGAGCCGTAGCCGGAGCCGACGACGATGGCGGGCGCGTACTGCGCGGCCTGCGGCTCGGCGGCGGCTGCGGAGGACAGCCCGATCCGCGTGAACCCGAGCGCGGAGGCGGTCTGGAGAGCGGCCAGTCCGAGGACATGACGGCGCGTCAGATTTGGTGTCATGGCCGCATGATGGGCGGATTCCGGCCCTCCACCCATACGCGGTGCTGCCAGACATCTGAGAGACAGTCAGGCATGGCTGCGGCGGCCGCGCCGACCGGCGCGGCCGCAGGACTACAGCAGCTCGCGCAGGCGGTCCGCCAGGAGGTCCCAGCGCCACTTCTCCTCGACCCAGGCACGGCCCGCCTCGCCCATGCGCGCCCGCAGGGCCGGGTCCTGCAGCAGAGCGACGACCCGGTCCGCCGCCTCGGACGGCTCGCCGCCCCGGACGACCCAGCCCGTCTCTCCGTCCAGCACCGCGTCAGGGGCTCCGCCGGAGTCTCCCGCGACGACCGGCAGGCCCGTCGCCGAAGCCTCCAGGTAGACGATCCCGAGCCCCTCGACGTCCAGCCCGCCCCGCCGGGTCCGGCACGGCATGGCGAAGACGTCCCCGGCCCCGAAGTGCGCGGGCAGCTCGGCCCACGGGACCGCTCCCGTGAAGAGCACCGAGTCCGCGACGCCCACGGACACCGCCAGTTCCCGCAGGTCCGCCTCGTACGGCCCGCCGCCCACGATCAGCAGCACCGCGTCCGGCACCGCCGCCAGGATCCGCGGCATCGCCTCGATCATGGTGTCCTGCCCCTTCCGGGGGACCAGCCGGGACACGCACACCACGACCGGGCGGTCGGTCAGACCCAGCCGGGCCCGGACCTCCGCACCACCCGACTCCGGGTGGAAGGTCTTCTCGTCCACCCCCGGCGGAAGTTGCACCATCCGGGCCGCCGCCCGGTCCGTCACCGCCGAGGCGATCCGCGAGCGGGTGTACTCCCCCAGGTACGTCAGCGTGTCCGTGCCCTCGCCGATCCGCCGCAGCAACTGCCGCGCGGCCGGCAGCTGGGCCCAGCCCGCCTCGTGCCCGTGCGTGGTCGCCACGATGCGCCGGGCCCCGGCCCGCCGCAGCGCCGGGCCCATCAGACCGAGCGGGGCCGCCGCCCCGAACCACACCGACTCGCAGCCGTGTTCGCGCAGCAGGCCCACGGCCCGCCGCGTCACGCGCGGTGTCGGCAGCAGCATCGTCGTGCGGTCGCGCACGACCTGGAACGGCTGCTCGGCGTCGAAGGCCGCGGTGGCCTCGCGGCCCTCCGCGCTGTGCTTCCACGTGGAGGCGTAGACGACGACCCGGTCGGGATCCAGCCGTAGCGCCATGTTGTGCAGGAAGGCCTGGATACCGCCCGGTCGCGGCGGGAAGTCGTTGGTCACGATCAGCGTCTTGTGCATCGCCTGCCAACGTACCGGACGTCCTCAGCGGAGCTCCTCCCGCAGTGCCTCCTGCCAGGCGCGCGTCAGCCCGGCCAGGTCCACGCCCAGCGCCTCGTCCAGCGCCACCGGCAGCGGCTCGCGCCCCGCCCGCTCGTAGAGGCCCACGAGCGCCGCCTCCCCCCACCGGTCCGCGATCAGCCTGCAGGCCAGCCACGCTCCCTCGTACGCCCGGGCCACCGCTTCCGGGTCGCCGCCGAAGGTGAAGGCCTCCGCCGGGGGCAGCTCGCCGGGCACCTCGCCCCGCCGTACGGCCCGGCCGAGCGCGGGGGCGCCCTGCTGCGGCGTGGTGGACCCGCCCCGGTACGCAGCCCAGTCCGCGAAGCCCTCGGAGAGCCACAGCGGGGTCGAGGCGGTGGTCGACGCCCGGGTGGCCACGTGGGCGACCTCGTGGGTCAGTACGATCCGCCGGCCGGCCTCGCCCAGCTCGGCCCACCCCTGCGGGTTGACCACGACCCGGTCCGCCGGAGCGGGTCCCGCGCCCACCCGGCCGGTGGTGACGGCGCCCAGCCCCCGGTACGCGTCGGCCGACCCGCCCAGCAGCTCCGCCATCCGCTCCAGGGATCCGGGGACCAGCACCACCACCCGCCCCGCCCACGGCTTCGGCCACGCGGAGCTCGCCACGGGCACCGCCCGGTCGGCCTCGGCGGAGATCCCGGCCAGGTCGGGGGCGCCGGCCCCGCCCAGGACCAGGGAGCGCTCGCCCCGGACCACCTGCACCGGGCCCTGGTCCCACAGCTGCGGCAGCGCCCCGGGGGCGGGCCGGTCCGTGCGGACCCGCCAGCTCCCGCCGTCCATGACCAGGTCGAGCTCGCGCGCCGATCCCGTCGGGGCCGCGTCGTAGCCGGTCAGCCGGTAGCGCAGCTCCGCCCGTACGAGGGCCCGTACGCCGTCGCGCCGCACCGAGGTCACCGCGTACGCCCGGTCCTCGACCGGGATCCCCGCCGGCTGCCCCGGCTCGGACCGCGACCAGTCGGTGACGGCCCGGCGGATGTCCCGCTCGGCCGTGCCGGCCGGCCGCAGCGCGCCGCATCCGGCCAGCAGGACGCACAGCAGGAGCGGCAGTACGCGCAGGAGACGACGACCCGGAAACATCACCCGATCGTACGCACGGCCTGGATCAGGGGCGCGTGACCGAGGACACCGGCATCATCCCGACCGGGTCGTAGCGGACCCTGGCGCCGGGGTAGGGGGCGTGCACCACCTGGCCGTTGCCGACGTACATGCCCACGTGGCTGGCGTCCGAGCGGTACGTCACCAGATCGCCGGGGCGCGCCTGCGACAGCGGGACCTGGCGTCCCGCGTACCGCTGTGCCTGCGAGGTGCGCGGCAGCGAGACGCCCGCCTGGCGGTACGACCAGACCATCAGCCCGGAGCAGTCGAAGCCGGAGGGGCCGGTGGAGCCCCACACGTACGGGCGGCCGACCGCCGACCGGGCCGCCATCACGGCCGCCCCGGCGCGGCCGGAGGAGGGGCCGAAGGAGGGGAAGTCGGGCTGGGCGCCGGGGCGGCCGCCCGCGCGCGAGGCGCGCTCGAAGTCGGCCCTTTGCTCTGCGTTCATGGCGCCCAGCAGCCGCCGGGCGGCCGCGAGCTTCGCCGTGACGGAGCGCTTGTGCCGGGCCACGTCGGCGCGCAGGGCGTCGAGTTCGGCCAGCTTGCCGGCGGCCTCGCGGCGCTCCTGGCCGAGCCGGCGCTGCTCCTCGCGGAGTTCGTCGAGCTGGCGGGCCTGGAGGCCGGTCAGCCGTTCCAGGGCGGCGGCCTGCTCCAGGTAGGCGTCGGGGTCCGCGGACAGCAGCAGGGCGACGGTGGGGTCGATGCCGCCGCTGCGGTACTGGGCCCCGGCGAAGGTACCGAGGATGCCCCGCATCGTGTTGATGCGGTCCTGCGCGCGGGCGACGGCGTCCTGGGCCCGGTCGGCCTCGGAGCGGAGCCGGTCGGCCTTCTCGCCCGCCTCGTTGAAGCGCTCGGTGGCCTGTTCGGCTTCCTCGAAGAGCCGGTCGACCTGAGCGCGGACACCGCCCGAGGGCTCCTGCGGCAGGCCCGGGTCCGCGCCCGCGGGGGCTCCCGCCATGACGACCGCGGCGCCGGCCGCGGCGGCGGTCAGGACGGCGGCCTTCGTGTTCCGGTCGAGGCCACCGGGCCCGGGCCGGCGATGGGATGCCACGTGGAACCGCTCCCTTCCGCTGTGCGGGGCCCGGGTCCGCCCTCCGTGGACGGCCGTGTGCCGGGTTCCGCGCTGGCAGACAGTAGCGGCGCGATCGGGCACCGACCAACGACCACCGGGGGGCACACACAGTGACGCCCCGCCGGAGACGCAGGTCACCGGCGGGGCGTGTGGTCAGAGCGGGTCCGCTCAATTCGCCCGGATGGGCGGTGTGCGGCGCGTCATCCGACGCGGACGCCGAACTGGAAGGGCATGTTGTCCATCGACTCGTACTTGATGCCGCTGCGCGGGTTGGAGGCGTGCAGCGTCATGTTGTTGCCGGCGTAGAGGCCGACGTGGTGCAGGTCGTCGTAGAAGAAGACCAGGTCACCGGGCTGGAGCTGGCTGCGGCTGATGCGCGTGCCGTCGTTGACCTGGGTGTAGGTGACGCGGCTGATGTTCACGCCGGCCTGCTTGTACGCCCACTGGGTCAGACCCGAGCAGTCGTAGACGGTCGGGCCGGTGCCGCCGGACTGGTACGTGTAGCCCAGCTTGGTCTTGGCGGCCGCCAGGGCGGCTCCGGCGCGGCCGGAGGCGCTCACGTTGCCGAGGTCGACCCGCTGGCTGTCGCTGCGGCTGGCGCGGGCCTCGTCGTCCTTGATCGCCGCGCGCTCCTGCGCGGTCAGGGTGTTGAGCAGGGCCTGGGCCTCGGCGAGCTTCTCCTGCGAGACCTTCTTCTTCTCGCCGAGCTCCTTGCGGGTGGCGTCGAGGTCGGCGAGCTTGCCGGCGGCCTCCTGGCGCTGCTGCGCGAGGGTGCGCTGCTTGGCCTGGATCTTCTGGACCGCCTCGACCTGCTTGCCGCTCAGGTGCTCCAGCGTGGAGGCCTTGTCGAGGTAGCTGTCGGGGTCCTCGGAGAGGAGGAGGGCGAGCGAGGGGTCGATGCCGCCGTTGCGGTACTGGGCGCTCGCCATCGAACCGAGCGTGCTGCGCAGCTCGTTGAGGTCACCCTGGCCGCGCGCGACCTGGTCCTGGAGCTGCCCGATCTCCTTTTCGAGCTTCTCCTGGCGCTCCTTGGCCCCGTTGAACTTCTCGGTGGCCTGCTCCGCCTCTTCGTAGAGCGCGTCGACCTGGGACTTGACCTCGTCCTTGCTCGGCTTCCCCGGAGCGGCGGAGGCGCTCTGGGCGGAGAGGGCGACGACTGCTGCGGCGGCGGCGCCGAGTACGGTCACGCGGGTGCGGTTCGGCTGCTTGGGTCGACGGTGGGACGCCACGGAGGCGAGCTCCTTCTTCCTAGAGCCGCCGAAGAACGCAACTCGGCAGCACCTCCGCCGTCACCCCGAATGAGTGATCCACCGCACGAAGGTTTGAGCAGACCCTAGTGACCCATCTGTGATCAGTTCAAATCCTGCCGGGAAAAAACTTGGTCCCCGACCAGCTTCTTTACCCGCAGCGCACGCTCTGTGCCGGGCACTTGACGGTGCGTCCCCTGCAAGCCCTATCAATTCCGGCATCAGGGCGAGGAGTTACGAAACGCGCGAAAGCCGCTTCAGCAACAAAGCGGACGTTACGGGCCGCGCACCCGCGGCGGCCACCCCGTCGGCGACCTCCCGGTCCGTGGAGACCACGACCACCGGCCGGCCGGGCGGCTCCGCGCGCACCAGCTGGCGGATCAGCTCGTCCGCCGTCACCCCGGCCTTGGAGAACAGCACCCGTACCCCGCGCGGCGGCGCGAGCAGCACCGGGGCCGCCAGTTCCGCCCCGTCGAAGACGCAGGTCATCTCCGCGCCCGTCTGCGCGGCCAGCATCGACAGCCCGCCCAGCAGCCGCAGCCGCTGCTTCTCCAGCGGCATCGTCGGATAGCCCGTCTTGGTCACGTTGTAGCCGTCGACCACCAGATGGGCCTGGGGCAGCGCCAACAGCTGGTCCAGCAGCGCCGGATCGGTCTCCGACAGGGCACGCGCCGCGATGTCCTTGGGCGTCATCCGGCCCGGCTCCACCGCGTCCACGGTGTCCGCCGGGCGGGTGTTGACCGGAGGCAGCGCCAGCTCGCGGCGCAGCCCCGCCGCCGCGTCCAGCACGGTGTCCAGCAGCAGCCGCAGCCGCATGTCCTCGATGCTGCGCCCCTCGCGGGTGGCCCGGCGCGAGGTCTCCAGCGCCGACTCGACCTCCGCGAGCCGGGACTTGAGCCGCCGGGTCTCGCTCTCGGCGGCGGCCACGCGCGCGGCCGCCTCGCCGCGGATCCCGTCGATCTCGGCGGTCAGCTTGCGCAGGGCCGCGTCGCCGCGCTTGACGTCGCTGAGGGCGCTGCGCAGCTTGCGGTGAAGCGATTCCGCTTCCTTGCGCGAGGCCTCCAGCTCGGCCCGCACCTGCTCGCCGCCGGTGCGCTGCAGTTCCCGTACCTGGGCCAGCTCCTCGCGGAGCCGGTCCAGCTCGCGCCGGGTCTCCTCGCCGACCCGCTCGGCGTCGGCGCGCTGCGCCTCCTCGCCCGCGGCGGCCACCAGCTTGACCCAGCCGACCGGCCGCAGGACGTACGCGGCGGCCGCCACGTCCAGCGGATCGGCGGCGGCGGGCGGGGCACCGGACTCCAGCGCGCCGGCCAGCTCCACCTGCGCCTCGCGCAGCTTCTCGGCCACCCGACCGCGGAACACCGGGTCGGTCTCGACCGCCGCGGCCATGGCGTTGCCCGCGAACTTGGCGCGCCGGGTCGGGGTGAACCGGGCGTACTGACGCAGCTGCGCGGGAAGGTCCGCGACCGTCAGCGCGCCGAAGGCGTCCGAGACGAGCGCGACGACCCGGCGCCGCACGCCTTCCGGCAGCGGGCGGTCGAGCACCTCGGCGGCGTCGCCGGCCGCGTCGGCCGGCTCAGCGCCGCTTGCTGGCTCCACAATCCGTCACCCCTACCGTGATCTACCTGTGGGCACGGCTCCCTCAGGAGTCCGCGCCCGGCCTGTCCACGAGCTCGATCTGGTCCACCGCGTTGCACCACCGGCAGCGGACCGACTCGATGGTCTCATTGACCACCTCGCGCTCCTCGACCTTCGGTTCCCCGGCGAGGTCCAGGTGGATGTACTCCACGACCTTCGACGAACGGGTGACATCGAAACGCGTGAGGTTGCCGCACAGGGTGCAGCGCCACCGGGTGGTGTCGGTCGGCTGGGGAACCGTCATCAGGCCGCTCTCTCCTTCGTAGCGTTCGTAGCTGTTTCAATTAAAGCGGTCTGCTGAGCCGTCCGGGCCGTTTGGGCAGACCGCGGCTCGTAACCCTACGGCCTGCCACCGCTTCAGGTGGGCCGGGTTGCGTCATGCTCTGTCACATGATCGTAAGGTGGCAGGCCGTCCGCGAGGCCGCCCGGGGACCGGTGGTCACCCACGCGCTGATCGCCGGCTGCGCGGTGGTGTTCGTACTGAGCCCGGCCTCGGGGCTGAACCCCGTCTACGGGACGGGCGACGGGCTGCTGACCGCCGGGACCGACTACTTCCGCCGCTGGGGCGTCGTCCCGGACGAGCTCTTCACCGGCACCCCGCGGGCCTGGCTGACCCCGCTGACCGCACTGTTCGTGCACGGCAGTTGGCTGCACCTGCTCGGGAACATGCTCTTCCTCCACGTCTTCGGCGCGATGGCGGAGGAGCGGATGGGCCGCCCGGCGTTCCTCTTCTTCTACGTCTGTACGGGTTACGTGGCCCTGGCGGTGTACGCGGCGGCCAATGCGGGGTCCTCACAGACCCTGGTCGGGGCGTCCGGGGCCATCTCGGCGGTGCTGGGCGCCTTCCTGTACCTGCTGCCGCGGGCCAGGGTGACGAGCCTGTTCCCGTTCCTGCTCTTCCTGCCGCTGCGCTTCCCGGCGTGGATCGTGCTGCTGTTCTGGTTCGCCCTCCAGTGGGTGGCCGCGCACCGGGCGGGCAGCGGGCCGGGCGTCGCCTATCTGGCCCACCTGGTGGGCTTCTCGGTCGGCTTCTTGTACGCGTGGGCGCGCTATCGGCGTACGACTACAGTGGGGCGACCAGCGACGGCCACCGAGGGAGACAGCCAGCCGTGATCACCGCGATCGTGCTCATCAAGACCAGCGTGGACCGCATCCCCGAGATCGCCGAGGCCATCGCCGCGCTGGAAAGCGTCAGCGAGGTCTACTCCGTCACGGGGACGTACGACCTGATCGCGCTGGTCCGCGTGGCCCGTCACGAGAACCTGGCGGACATCATCCCGGGCCGCATCAGCAAGATCCCGGGCGTCGAGGCGACGGACACGCACGTGGCGTTCCGTACGTACTCCCAGCACGACCTGGAAGCCGCCTTCGCGATCGGTCTCGACGCCTAAGCGGCGCCTAAGCGGCCTGTTTTCAGCGTGGGCAGCGCCCCGCCCGGCCGGGCGGGGCGGCCCTCGGCGAGCCGGCGGACGTGGCCGCGCGGTCGCCGTCGCAACCCCCTGCGTCATGCCCCGCGGCCCGTCAGACGGCGGGGACGCAGCGGCCCTCCTCCGTGCGGTACTGCCACTTCGCGCCGTCCGCGACGAGCTCCTTCACCGCGCGGACGAAGCGCTCCACGTGCTCGTCGGGGGTGCCGGCGCCGAAGCTGACGCGAATGGCGTTGAGGGACCGCTCCCCCGGGGCCGCCTCCGGGGCGCCGCATTCGCCCTGGGCCTGCGGCTCGCTGCCCAGCAGGGTGCGGACCAGCGGGTGGGCGCAGAAGAGACCGTCGCGGACGCCGATGCCGTACTCGGCGGAGAGGGCGGCCGCGAAGTGGGAGCTGTTCCAGCCGTCCACCACGAAGGAGATGACGCCGACGCGCGGCGCGTCGTCCCCGAAGAGGGACAGGACGCGGACCGCCGGGACGTCCGCCAGGCCCTCCCGGACCTTGGCGATGAGGTGGCGCTCGCGGGCGACCAGGTTCTCGAAGCCCGCCTCGGTCAGGGCCTTGCAGGCGGAGGCGATGGAGTAGACGCCGATGACGTTCGGGGAGCCGGCCTCGTGGCGGGCGGCGGTGGTGTGCCACTCGACGTCCACACCGCCGTCCTCGCGCCGGGCGACCTTGCGGGAGGCGCCGCCGCCCGCGAGGTACGGCTCGGCCTCCCGCAGCCAGTCGGCGCGCCCGGCGAGGACGCCCGAGCCGAAGGGGGCGTACAGCTTGTGGCCGGAGAAGGCGACCCAGTCCACGTCGAGGTCCTGCACGGAGACGGGGTGGTGCGGGGCGAGCTGGGCGGCGTCCAGGACGATCCGCGCGCCGTGGGCGTGCGCGGCGGCCGCGAGCTCCTTCACCGGCCACAGCTCACCGGTGACGTTGGACGCCCCGGTGACACAGACCAGGGCCGGGCCGTGGGGCTCCCGGTCGGCCAGGGCCCGCTCCAGGGTGGCGACGGCCTCGTCCGGGGTGCGGGGGGCGTTGAGGTAGGTGACCTGCGCGTCCACCCACGGCAGCAGCGAGGCGTGGTGCTCGGTCTCGAAGACGAAGACCTGGCAGCCGGCCGGGAGCACGGCGGCGAGCAGGTTCAGGGAGTCCGTGGTGGACCGGGTGAAGATCACCTGGTCGGAGGGGCGGCAGTCGAGGAACCCGGCGACCGTGACGCGGCTCTGCTCGAAGAGGTCCGTGGAGAGCTGCGAGAGGTATCCGGCGCCGCGGTGCACGCTGCCGTAGTACGGGGCGTACGCGGCGACGTCGTCCCAGACCCGCTGGAGCGCCGGGGCGCTGGCCGCGTAGTCGAGGGCCGCGTAGGTGACCTCGCCACCGGTGACGAGCGGGACGGTGACGTCCCGGCCGAGGACCGGCAGCGGCTCGGCACAGGCGGGGTCGACGGCGGTGGCGGCGGCAGCGGTATCAGCGGCGGCGGTGACGACGTTCAGGGATGCGGACATGGCGGAATCTCCCGGCAGGCAGGGGTGAATGGCTTCGGTGTGCCCGTACGCGGGTACGGCTCGGCGGCCGACGGGGGTACGGGAAGTCCCCGGACCGAAGGCGGGTACACGGAAGTGACCCTGATCCGAGGGTGAAGAAGGGGCGGAGTCGCCCTATCGCATTCGCTTGCTCACGGAAAAACGCTCCTCGATAGACCAGGACCCCTGGTGTCGAGGGATCCGCGCTTGCCGTAGACCTTTCTGTCTACGGCCTGGTCATCACCCGGGGCACCCCGCCACGGAAGGAGGGTTGCCGGACAGCAAGCCGGGGCCTAAACGCTGTCACTCGTGACCTGTTCAGCATCCTGCCACATGATCCCCCGTGCGCAAGCCACCGGTCCGAATGGCGGACCGGCGGCTTGGCCGAAAACGATCAATCGGAATCAGGCGTTGCTGGCCGCCACCCAGCGCTCCAGCGCGGCCCGGGCCGCACCCGAGTCGATCGACTCCGCCGCGCGGGTGATGCCGGCCGCGATCTGCTCCTCCAAGGTGCCCGTGCCCGGGTCCAGGGCCACCAGGGCGGCCGCCGAGTTCAGCAGGACGGCGTCGCGGACCGGGCCCGTCTCGCCGGAGAACAGGCGGCGGGCGACGTCAGCGTTGTACGAGGCGTCCGCGCCGCGCAGCTCCGACACGTCGACGAGGGCGATGCCGACGTCCCGCGGGTCGAAGGGCTGCTCCGAGACCTTGCCGTCGCGGACCCACCACACCCGCGAGGTCGCGGTCGTGGTCAGCTCGTCCAGGCCGTCGTCGCCGCGGAAGACCAGCGCGGAAGAGCCCCGCTCGGCGAGCACGCCCGCCACGATCGGGGCCATCCGGGCATCGGCCACGCCCGTCGCCTGGGCCCGTACCTTCGCCGGATTGGTCAGCGGACCGAGGAAGTTGAAGGTGGTCCGGATGCCCAGCTCCTTGCGGGCTGCGGCCACGTGCCGCAGCGCCGGGTGGAACTTCACCGCGAAGCAGAAGGTGATGCCGGCCTCCTCCGCGACCTCGGCGACCCGCGCGGGGGTCAGGTCGAGGTTGACGCCGAGCTTCTCCAGGACGTCCGAGGCCCCGCTCGCGGAGGACGCGGCCCGGTTGCCGTGCTTGACCACCTTGGCACCCGTACCGGCCACCACGACCGCCGACATCGTCGAGATGTTCACCGTTTTGGCCCCGTCGCCGCCCGTGCCGACGATGTCCACCGTCCGGCCGGGCACCTCGATCAGGTTGGCGTGCTCGTACATGGTCCGTACGAGGCCGTTGATCTCCGCGACCGTCTCCCCCTTGGCCCGCAGTGCGACCGCGAAGCCGGCGATCTGGGCGTCGGTGGCCTCCCCGCGCATGATCTTGTCCATGGCCCAGGCGGTGTCGTCGGCGCGCAGGTCCTGGCCGGTCAGCAGAGCGTCGAGAACGCCCGGCCAATTGGGGGTACCCCCGGACGGAGTCTGGGGGAGGGCCGGCACCCCACCGGCGTCAGCCGGACTCTGACCGCTCATGGTCTGCTCCTGGATCCGTCGGCAAGCACTGAGGACTCCACCCTATCGAGCCCCAGGGACGGCAAAGAGCCCCGTCCAGACACTGGACGGGGCTCTCGCCGTGGCGACACCAGGACTGACCGAAATCAGTCCCTCATGCGGTCAAGCGGTCGTACGGGAGATCAGTGGTGGCCGTGGCCGCTCTGGATCTCCTTGTACTCCTCCACCGTGGGCTTCGGAATCTGGTTGCCCTCGGCGTAGAAGCCCTTGCTGAGCTTCGCGCGCAGCTTCTCGCCGAGCTTCACCTTGCGCTCGACACCGTTCTCGTCGACCGTCGGGCCGATCTCGATCGGCTCGTACGTGGTGTACGAGGTGAGCGTGTGCAGCTTGCCCTGCGGGAGCGGCTCGTGGACCTCGACGAACTCACCGTGCGGCAGGCGCTTGATGATGCCGGTCTCGCGACCGTGCAGCACCTTGTCCCGGTCCCGGCGCTGGAGGCCGAGGCAGATCCGCTTGGTGGCGATGAAGGCGAGGACCGGGACGACGAAGAAGCCGATCCGGACGAACCAGGTGATCGAGTTGATCGAGAGGTGGAAGTACTGCGCGAACATGTCGTTTCCACCGCCGATCAGGAGCACGATGTACTCCGCGATCCAGGCGACACCGAAGCCCGTACGGCTCGGGACGTTGCGCGGGCGGTCCAGGATGTGGTGCTCGCGCTTGTCCCCGGTGACCCAGGACTCGATGAACGGCCAGGCGGCGATCGAGCCCAGCACCAGCGGGAAGAGCAGCAGCGGGATGAACACGCCCAGGACGAGCGTGTGGCCCCACAGGTTGATCTCCCAGCCGGGCATGGCTCGGATCAGGCCTTCCGGCATACCCATGTACCAGTCGGGCTGCGCACCGGTGGACACGTGGTCCGGGCGGTACGGGCCGAGCGCCCAGATCGGGTTGATCGAGGCGATCGCCGCGATGGCCGCGATGACGCCGAAGACCAGGAAGAAGAAGCCTCCGGCCTTGGCCATGTAGACCGGCAGCAGCGGCATGCCGACGACGTTGTCGTTCGTCTTGCCGGGACCCGCGAACTGGGTGTGCTTGTGGTAGAAGACCAGGATCAGGTGGGCCACCAGCAGGCCCATCATGATGCCGGGCAGCAGCAGGATGTGGATCGAGTAGAACCGCGCGACGAAGTCGCCGCCCGGGAACTCTCCGCCGAAGAGGAAGAACGACAGGTACGTGCCGATGACCGGCACGGACAGGATCGCGCCCTCCATGAAGCGGACACCGGTACCCGACAGCAGGTCGTCCGGCAGCGAGTAACCGGTGAAACCGGTGAACATGCCGAGGACCAGCAGCAGGAAGCCGAAGATCCAGTTGACCTCACGCGGCTTGCGGAACGCGCCGGTGAAGAAGACGCGCATCATGTGCACGACCATGCCCGCGACGAAGATCAGCGCGGCCCAGTGGTGGATCTGCCGGATGAGCAGACCACCGCGGACGTCGAAGCTGATGTCCAGTGTCGAGGCGAAGGCCTCGGACATCAGGACGCCCTGCATCGGCACGTACGAGCCGTGGTACACGACCTCGTTCATGCTCGGGTGGAAGAACAGCGTCAGGTACACACCCGTGAGGATGATGATGATGAAGCTGTAGAGGCAGATCTCACCCAGCATGAAGGACCAGTGGTCCGGGAAGATCTTGCGCATGTTGGACTTGGCCAGGCTGTAGATGCCCAGGCGGCCGTCCGCCCAGTCCGCTACGCGCTCGCCGGCGGGCGCTTTGCGCGCCGTCTTGGACTCAGTGGCAGTGCTCATCCGCGCTCCCAGAAGGCAGGACCGACGGGCTCTTCGAAGTCGCCGAGCGCTTCGAGGAAGCCTTCGTCATTCACACCGATCCGCAGCTGCGGAAGCGCGTGACCGGCCGGGCCGAAGATGACTCGGGCGCCGTCGGAGAGGTCGAAGGTGGACTGGTGGCACGGGCAGAGCACGTGGTGCGTCTGCTGCTCGTACAGGCTGATCGGGCAGCCGACGTGGGTGCAGATCTTGGAGTAGGCCACGATGCCCTCGTGGGACCACTCCAGCTCCTGCTTGTCCTTGATGTCCTCCGGCTTGATGCGGACGATCATCAGGGCGGCCTTGGCGATCTGGACCTGGAAGTCGTGCTGCTCCTCCTCCAGGCCTTCCGGCATGGCGAAGGTCAGCGAACCGACGGCCACGTCCTCGGGACGCAGCGGCTCCATCGTGTTCTGGTTGATGAGCAGCTTGCCCTTGGCCCACAGCGTCTTGCGCAGCTTTTCCTCGGGCAGCGGACCGGTGTCACGCAGGAGCATGACGGCGGACAGCGGCAGCACGGCCAGCGCGCCCAGCATCGTGTTGCGGATCAGCGGACGCCGGCCGATGCCGGACTCGTTCGCGCCGTCCGCGAAGTCCTGCATGACCTTCGCCTTGACCTCCGGCGAAGCGGCGATCGGGTGGCGGTCGTCGGCCACCTCGACGTCGGACATCAGGGTGCGGGCCCAGTGGACCGCGCCCGCGCCGATGCAGAAGAGGGCCGTGCCCAGGGTCATGCCCAGGGCGAAGTTGAGCGCGCTCACCTTCCCGATGGGGAAGATGTACACGATCTTGCTGACCGGGATGACCACGTAGGAGGCGATGAACGCCACCGTGGCCAGCATCGACACCGTGAACAGCATCGCGACGGTGCGCTCGGAGTGCCTCGCCGCCCGCTCGTCGATGTCCTGGATGCGCGGCTTGTGGACCGGAAGGCCCGGGTCGGCGAACGGATCGTCCGCGACCGCTACGGCACCGTGGTGCGCGTCGCCCTGCTCGCTCGGCAGGTGCTTCTCTTCGGGAATCTCTTGGCTACTCATGACTTCTTGGCCTTAGCGGTGTGGGCCGCGACCCAGACGGCGACAGCGATCAGCGCACCCAGACCGAAGATCCAGCCGAACAGACCCTCGGAGACGGGGCCGAGGCCACCGAGCTTCAGGCCGCCAGGGCTGACCGACTTCTCGCCGTTCACGTTCTGGATGTACGCGATGATGTCCTTCTTCTGCTTCTCCGGCATGGTGCTGTCCGGGAAGGAGGGCATGTTCTGCGGGCCGGTGAGCATGGCCTCGTAGACGTGCTTCGGCTCGACGCCCTCAAGGTTGGGGGCGTACTTGCCGTTCGTCAGCGCGCCGCCCTCGCCGGTGAAGTTGTGGCACTGCGCGCAGTTGTTGCGGAACAGTTCACCACCGTTGGCGATGTCGGCACCCGCCGGGTCGTACTGCTTCTCGGTCGGCACGATCGGGCCGGCACCGAGGGACGCGATGTACGCGGCCAGCTGGTCGATCTGCGCCTGGGTGTAGACGACCGGCTTCTTCGGCACCTGGGCGCCGGGCTGCTGGGCGGGCATGCGGCCCGTGCTCACCTGGAAGTCGACGGCTGCGGAGCCGACGCCGACCAGGCTGGGGCCGTCAGTGGAACCCTGACCGCCGGTTCCGTGGCAGCTTGCGCAACCCACGGCGTAGAGCTTGGCGCCCTCCTCGATGGCGAGGGACTGGGCGGTTTCATCGGCCTGCGCCTTGCCCGCGGGGGCGAAGGCGGCGTACAGCCCCCCAGTGGCCGCCAGCGCGAGGAGTAGAACGACGACCGCCGCCAGCGGATGGCGTCGTCGTGCGGAGAGCTTTTTCACGGATTACCCCGGTGTCAGGATCTTCTGCGTCGGTGTTTCTGGATGGAGTGCCGGGTCGGGCCCGGTGACGTGTTCGCTACTTGATCAGGTAGATCGTCGCGAAGAGGCCGATCCAGACGACATCGACGAAGTGCCAGTAGTAGGACACGACGATGGCCGACGTGGCCTGTTCGTGGGTGAACCTCTTGGCCGCGTACGTCCGGCCGAGGACCAGCAGGAAGGCGATGAGACCGCCCGTCACGTGCAGACCGTGGAAGCCGGTGGTCAGGTAGAACACCGAGCCGTACGGTCCGGACGAGAGGCTCAGGCCCTCGTGCGTGACCAGCTCGGTGTACTCGAACACCTGGCCGCCAATGAAGATCGCACCCATGACGAACGTGATGATGAACCACGTCCTGAGCTTCTTCACGTCACCGCGCTCGGCGGCGAATACGCCGAGCTGGCAGGTGAGCGAGGAGAGCACCAGGATCGTCGTGTTCGTCGCCGAGAAGGGCAGATTCAGGAAGTCAGCCTGTTCTGTCCAGTACTCGGGGCCTGTCACGGATCGCAGGGTGAAGTACATCGCGAAGAGGGCCGCGAAGAACATCAGCTCGGAACTCAACCAGATGATGGTTCCGACGCTGACGAGGTTCGGCCGGTTGACCGTCGGGTGCGCGTGCCCGGTATCTACTGTCGTTGCTGTCGCCACGACCGACATTATGTCGGTCGCTTATCCCGCCCTCACCCCGGGGGGTGCCGTTCGGAGTGTCCGGGGCGTGTGCAAGGCCCGAACGGCCCATCAGATGTCCCCATGAACGTCTCGTACGAGGCCGTGCGAACCGATGTTGACAACGCATCGGGAGGAGTAGCATCCCGCGCAACATCAACGTGATTCACGTGACATGTGGAGGAACGAAATGCGGGCGACTGCGCGGGTTCTGGTCTACAGCGACGACGCGGGCACCCGGGAGCAGGTGCGGCTGGCGGCCGGGCGCAGGCCGGCCGCGGACCTGCCGCCGGTGGAGTTCCTGGAGTGCGCGACGCTGCCGGCGGTGCTGACGGAGCTGGACGCGGGCGGCATCGACGTGTGCGTGCTCGACGGCGAGGCGGTTCCGGCCGGCGGCATGGGCGTGTGCCGGCAGATCAAGGACGAGATCTTCCGGTGTCCCCCGGTGCTGCTGTTGATGGGGCGCCCCCAGGACGCCTGGCTGGCCACCTGGAGCCGCGCGGACGCCGCCGTGACCCTTCCGGTGGACCCGGTGGAGTTCGCGGACGCCCTGGCGGCCCTCCTGCGCTCCCGCCTGTCGTCCTCGGCCGCCTGACGGCCGCTTCCAGCCGCCTCACGGCCGCCTGACAGGGCGTTCGCGGGCCTACGGGGTTTCCCGCAGGCCCGCGGCGGGCCCCGGCTCTCAGACGGTGGGGCGCAGGCGGGCCTGGTCGATGGTGCTGCGGCCTTCCTGGGTGCCCTTGAGGAGGGCGCTGCCCTCGCGCCATTCCTTCCAGTCCATGTTCCAGTCGCCGTAGCCGTTGCCGAAGGTGTCCATGTCGTCGCCGATGCTGTTGATCACCTTGACGATGTCGCCCTCGGTGATGTTCTCGTAGAACCAGGCGGCGTTGCCGGTGCTCATGCCGGTGCAGCCGTGGCTGACGTTCTCGTAGCCCTGGGAGCCGACGGACCACGGCGCGGCGTGGACGTATTCACCACTCCAGGTGACGCGAGTGGCGTAGTAAACGGGCAGGTTGTAGTACTCGCTGCCGCCGATGCCGACGGTGTCGCCGCGCATCTGGACGAAGTACTGCTTGCCGAGTACCACCTTGACCCCGTTGCGGGTGGAGAAGCCGGGCTTTCCGGTGGTCACCGGAATGGTGTTGATCACTTCTCCGTTGCGCTTGAACGTGAGGTAGTGCGAGGAGGCGTCCGTGGTGACCTCGACGCGGTCGCCGATCTCCAGCTTCAGCGGCTTGGCCGCGGCCCCGTAGAGGTGGTCGGAGATCTTGACGCCCTCCAGGTTGCTCCGTACGGAGACCTCGGTGTTGGCGGGCCAGTACTCCTTGGGCCGGTAGTGGAGCTTCTTGTCGTCGACCCAGTACCAGGCGCCCTCGACGCCCGCGGGGGCGCTGACGAGCAGGCCCCGCTCGACGACCGCGCGGGCGGCCTTGTCCTTGACGGGTTCGCTGAGTTCGGCCGTGAGGGGCTGCCCGACGCCGTACTTGCCCGCGTCCGGGCCGAATTCGACCTGCAGGACACCTTTGGCCGGGGTGGTGTCGAAGGAGATCGTGCGCTGCCCTGGGGCGCCCTTCGCGTTCTCGGTGCTGACGGTGACCGTGTAGCGGACACCGGCGGACATCGAGACCGTGTTGTGCCAGCGGTCGCCCTTGGCGGAGAGTTCGCCCGCCAGGCGGCGGCCGTGGGTGTCCACGACCGTGACGTCGGTGATGCGTGCCTCACCCCCCTTCGTAGTGACTTCGAGGGGCTTGTCGGGGTCCACGGGGCGACCGCCGGCCGCCTGGTTGAAGGCGACTTGATCGCCCGCGTCGTACGGGCGGGCTGACAGCGGGTTGTCGTCGGACCCGCATGCGGTGGCGCCGGCCCCGAGGGACGCGACCAGCAGGGAGCAGCTGAGTACCGTCCAAAGACGCGGTGAGTGCTTCATGGGGCCAACGCTATGAAGATATGACAAATACGGCGCGCGGGGTGACTGCAAACGAGGGGCCCGGACTCCTCCGAAGAGGTGTCCGGGCCCCAGGTTCAGCGCTGATACCGGTCCTGCGACCGGCGCTTTCGGTACTACTGGTTCTGGTTCTCACCGCGGTAGTACTCGTACACCCAGCCCCACAGGCCGATCACGATGATCGGGGCCGAGAAGTACATGAGCCACCAGCCGAAGATGACACCCATGAACGCGAGCGCACCGCCGATGCCCAGCGAGAGCGGCTGCCAGCTGTGCGGGGCGAAGAACCCCAGCTCGCCCGCCTCGTCGGCGACGTCGGCCTCCAGGTTGTCCTGGGCCATCTCGTCCACGCGCTTGGCCGTGAAGGCCAGGTAGTAGCCGATCATGACGCTCAGGCCGAAGGCCAGGAAGAGCGCGGTGGTGCCGACGGGCTCCTTCGACCACACGCCGTACACGACGGCCATGATCAGGATGAAGGCCGAGAGCCAAAGGAACAGCTTGCCCTGGATCTTCACTTGCCGGCCTCCTTGCCACCGGTGACGGCCGCGGCGGCCGCGCTGTGGTCCTCGAGGTGGTCGAGGGCCGCGATCTCCGGGTGGTGCAGGTCGAACGCCGGGGACTCGGAGCGGATCCGCGGCAGGGTGAGGAAGTTGTGCCGCGGCGGCGGGCAGGACGTCGCCCACTCGAGCGAACGGCCGTAGCCCCACGGGTCGTCGACCTCGATCTTCTTGCCGTACTTCGCCGTCTTCCAGACGTTGTACATGAACGGCAGGATCGACAGGCCCAGCAGGAACGAGCTGATCGTCGAGATCGTGTTCAGGGTGGTGAAGCCGTCGGCGGCGAGGTAGTCCGCGTAACGACGCGGCATGCCCTCGGCACCCAGCCAGTGCTGCACCAGGAACGTGCCGTGGAAGCCGATGAACAGCGTCCAGAAGGTGACCTTGCCGAGGCGCTCGTCCAGCATCTTGCCCGTGAACTTCGGCCACCAGAAGTGGAAGCCGGCGAACATCGCGAACACCACGGTGCCGAAGACGACGTAGTGGAAGTGTGCGACGACGAAGTACGAGTCGGAAACGTGGAAGTCCATCGGGGGCGAGGCCAGGATGACGCCGGTCAGACCACCGAAGGTGAAGGTGACCAGGAAGCCGATCGTCCAGAGCATCGGGGTCTCGAAGGACAGCGAGCCCTTCCACATGGTGCCGATCCAGTTGAAGAACTTCACACCGGTCGGTACCGCGATCAGGAAGGTCATGAAGGAGAAGAACGGCAGCAGCACACCGCCCGTGACGTACATGTGGTGGGCCCACACGGTCACGGAGAGGCCGGCGATCGCGATCGTCGCGGCGATCAGGCCGATGTAACCGAACATCGGCTTGCGCGAGAAGACCGGGATGATCTCTGAAACGATTCCGAAGAATGGCAGCGCGATGATGTACACCTCTGGGTGTCCGAAGAACCAGAAGAGGTGTTGCCACAGCAATGCCCCGCCGTTCGAGGCGTCGAACACATGCGCACCGAACTTGCGGTCGGCCTCCAGCGCGAAGAGCGCGGCGGCCAGCACCGGGAAGGCGAGCAGGACCAGGACACCGGTCAGCAGCACGTTCCAGGTGAAGATCGGCATGCGGAACATCGTCATGCCGGGCGCGCGCATGCAGATGATCGTGGTGATGAAGTTGACCGAGCCGAGGATCGTGCCGAAGCCGGAGAAGGCCAGACCCATGATCCACATGTCGGCGCCGATGCCCGGCGAGCGGACCGCGTCCGACAGCGGGGAGTAGGCGAACCAGCCGAAGTCGGCGGCGCCGTTCGGCGTGACGAAGCCGGCCACCGCGATGGTCGAGCCGAAGAGGTACAGCCAGTACGCGAACATGTTCAGCCGCGGGAACGCCACGTCGGGCGCGCCGATCTGCAGCGGCATGATCCAGTTGGCGAATCCGGCGAAGAGCGGCGTCGCGAACATCAGCAGCATGATCGTGCCGTGCATCGTGAACGCCTGGTTGAACTGCTCGTTCGACATGATCTGCGTGCCCGGACGGGCCAGCTCGGCGCGCATGAAGAGCGCCAGGATGCCGCCGATGAGGAAGAACACGAACGAAGTGACCAGGTACATCGTGCCGATGGTCTTGTGGTCGGTAGTGGTAAGCCACTTCACGACGACATTGCCCGGCTGCTTGCGCCGTACCGGCAGCTCGTTCTCATACGAGTCGGCGGCGGCACCCTGAGATTCGTTGAGGATGCTCACAGTTTGTTCGTCTCCGCATTCCGGGCCGGGTCAGTCTGCTTGATGCCGGCCGGGAGGAAGCCGGTCTGCCCCTTCTCGGCCAGTTCCTTGAGGTGCGCCCGGTATTCCTCGGGCGAGACGACGTTGACGTTGAAGAGCATCCGGGAGTGGTCGACACCGCAGAGCTCGGCGCACTTGCCCATGAAGACACCCTCTTGCGAAGGAATGACCTCGAAGACATTGGTGTGGCCCGGGATGACGTCCTGCTTGAAGAGGAACGGGACCACCCAGAAGGAGTGGATGACGTCGTTCGACGACAGGATGAAGCGGACCTTCTCGCCCTTGGGCAGCCACAGGGTCGGCCCCGGGTTGCCCGTCTGCGGGTTCTGGTCGCCCGGGACGCCCTTCTCGTAGACGCCTTCGGCGCCCAGCGGGAAGTCCTTGGTGAAACGGTCCGGGATGTTGGCGAGCGCCTTGGGAACCTCGCCCGCCTTCGGGGTCGCACCGTCGCCGTCGACGTTCTCGACGTAGTTGAAGCCCCAGCTCCACTGGAAGCCGACCACGTTGATCGTGTGCGCCGGCTTGGTGAGCGCGAGCAGCTTCGACTCGTCACGCGCGGTGAAGTAGAAGAGCACCGAGACGATGATGAGCGGGACCACGGTGTACAGCGCCTCGATGGGCATGTTGTACCGGGTCTGCGGGGGAACCTCCACCTTCGTCCGGCTGCGCCGGTGGAAGATGATGCTCCAGATGATCAGGCCCCAGACCAGGATGCCCGTGATGAGAGCAGCTGCCCACGACCCCTGCCACAGGGACAGGATGCGAGGCGCCTCCTCCGTGACCGGATAGGGCATTCCGAGGCGGGGGAAGTCTTGCCAGTTGTACGAGCAACCAGTGGCGGTCGCCAGGACCGCGCCCGCAGTCAGCGCCTGGAGCAGCTTCCGCCGCATCGGGCGCCGCGGCGAGCGGTCGGAGCCGTAGGGACTCACGTAGCGCCTTCCCGAGAGTCTCGGCCCGCGCGGCCGGCCGCGGCCGTGTTCGGGTCGGTCGCCGGCCCTGACGCAGGCAGGGGTTTGGATGTTTATGCGGACCAAACCCTACTGGACGCTATTTGGGGTCGCGCGGGGAGGGTGCCCAACGCGCCGCTACTGCCCCCGAAGGGATGGATCCGCCGTACGGGGGACGGCGCGAATGGCCGTGAATGGTGGGCTCCGGGGCACATCTGACGCCCCCTGACCTCGTACGCGTCCGGGCTCCGTCCCGCCCGTCTCCCGGCCGCCACCCCTCAACAGCGCTCCCCCGGACCCGTCCGGAGGACCCCCGGCCGAGCCCCTGCCTTACCGTGACCGGATGCCGTACTTCGACAGCGCGTCCGCCGCTCCCCTGCACCCCGTGGCCCGGCAGGCGTTGCAGGCCTCCCTCGACGAGGGCTGGGCCGATCCGGCCCGGCTGTACCGGGAGGGCAGGAGGGCCCGGCTGCTGCTGGACGCGGCGCGGGAGGCGGCCGCGGAGGCGGTGGGATGCCGGGCCGACGAGCTCGTGTTCACTCCTTCGGGGACGCACGCGGTTCACACGGGGGTGGCGGGGGTCCTCGCGGGCCGTCGGCGGATCGGCGGGCATCTGGTCGTATCAGCGGTCGAACACAGTTCTGTACTCCACGCGGCGGAGGCGCACGAGGCGCGCGGCGGGACGGTGACCGAGGTTCAGGTGGACCGTACGGGCGCCGTGACGGCGGCGGGTTACCGCGAGGCCGTGGGGGCGTCGACCGCGCTGGCCTGCCTCCAGTCCGCCAACCACGAGGTGGGCACGGTCCAGCCGGTGGCGGAGGTCGCCGAGGTCTGCGCGGAAGCGGGGGTACCGCTGCTGGTGGACGCGGCGCAGTCGCTGGGCTGGGGGCCGGTGGAAGGCGCCTGGTCCGTCCTGGCGGCGAGCGCGCACAAGTGGGGCGGCCCGCCGGGGGTCGGCCTGCTGGCAGTGCGCAAGGGGGTCCGCTTCTCGCCCCAAGGCCCCACGGACGAACGGGAGTCGGGCCGCTCCCCCGGCTTCGCGAACCTCCCCGCGATCGTGGCGGCCGCGGCGTCCTTGCGTGCCGTACGGGCCGAAGCCGACGCGGAGGCGGCCCGGCTGCGGATCCTGGTGGACCGGATCCGGCGCCGGGTGGTCCGGCTCGTCCCGGACGTGGACGTGGTGGGCGACCCGGACCGCAGGCTTCCGCATCTGGTCACCTTCTCCTGCCTGTACGTCGACGGGGAGGTCCTGCTCCACGAACTGGACCAGGCGGGCTTCTCGGTCAATTCGGGCTCGTCCTGCACCAGCTCCACGCTGACCCCGAGTCATGTGCTCCGGGCGATGGGGGTGCTGTCAGAGGGGAACGTACGGGTCTCGCTGCCGCCGGGGACGTCCGCGGAGGAGGTGAACGCGTTCCTGGAGGTGCTGCCGGGTGCGGTGGCGGGGGTACGGGACCGGCTGGGGGTGACGGCCCCCGAGCCGGCGGCCCCGGAGGCCGACGCGGTCGAGGTCGACGCGCTCGGGCTGCGCTGCCCGCAGCCGGTGATCGAGCTGGCCCGCGCCATCGGGCGGGTGCCGGTGGGCGGCACGGTGACCGTCCTGTCGGACGACGAGGTGGCCCGGCTGGACATCCCGGCGTGGTGCGGGATGCGCGGGCACGCCTACCTGGGCGAGGCCCCTGTCCCGGGGGGCGTGGCGTACCGGGTCCGCCGAACCGTCTGACCCCGTCGGCCCGGACTCGGACCCGGTCGGTCCGGGCTCGGACCCGGTCGGTCCGGGCTCGGACCCGGTCGGTCCGGGCTCGGACCCGGTCGGTCCGGGCTCGGACCCGGTCGGTCCGGGCTCGGACCCGGTGGGGCTGGGGCGGGCCCGGGGCTCACATATCGGCGGGGCCGGACGGTGCGGCGGAGCCGCGGGGGCGGCGGGGGTGGGCCCCGCCGCCCGGGCACGGCGGCGCCTAGGACAGGTGGGCGCGGACCTCCGCCGCCGCCTCGTCGCCGTAGGCCTTGGTGAAGCGCTCCATGAAGTGGGCCCGGGCCAGGGTGTACTCCTGGGTGCCGAGCGTCTCGATGACCAGCGTCGCGAGCATGCAGCCCAGCTGGGCGGCGCGCTCCAGGCCGACGCCCCAGCTCAGCCCGGTCAGGAACCCGGCACGGAACGCGTCGCCGACACCCGTCGGGTCGACCTTCGCGTTCTCCTCGGGGCAGCCGACCTCGATCGGGTCCTCGCCCGCGCGCTCGATCCGCACGCCCTGCGAGCCCAGCGTGGTCACCCGCGTGCCGACCTTCGCGAGGATCTCCGCGTCCGTCCAGCCCGACTTCGACTCGATGAGGCCCTTCTCGTACTCGTTCGAGAAGAGGTACGTCGCGCCCTCCATCAGGGTGCGGATGTTGTCGCCGTCCATCCGGGCGATCTGCTGCGAGAAGTCGGCGGCGAAGGGGATCCCGCGCGTGCGGCACTCCTCCGTGTGGCGCAGCATCGCCTCGGGGTCGTCCGCGCCGATCAGGACCAGGTCCAGCCCGCCCACGCGGTCGGCGACGGACTTCAGCTCGATCAGGCGGGCCTCGCTCATCGCGCCCGTGTAGAAGGAGCCGATCTGGTTGTGGTCGGAGTCCGTGGTGCACACGAAGCGCGCGGTGTGCAGGACCTCGGAGATCCGGACGGACTCGGTGTCGACGCCGTGCCGGTCCAGCCAGGCGCGGTACTCGTCGAAGTCGGAGCCGGCGGCCCCGACCAGGACCGGGCGGCTGCCGAGCTGCCCCATTCCGAAGCAGATGTTCGGGCCGACACCGCCCCGCCGGACGTCGAGGTTGTCGACGAGGAAGGAGAGGGAGACCGTGTGCAGCTGGTCCGCGACCAGCTGGTCGGCGAATCGGCCGGGGAAGGTCATGAGGTGGTCGGTGGCGATGGAGCCGGTGACTGCGATGCGCACGGCGTGGACGCTCCTGCGGAGGACGGCAAGGGGACAGTCAAAACTACCCGGTCCAGGGCCCCGGGCCGAACGGCTGAAACTACCCCGTAGTAGCTCTTTCTTCACGAGAGGCACGGTGCCTACGGTGCCTTCATGACCTATACCGACGACTACGGCTACTCCGAGTACACCTCCGACGCGCGCGTCGCGGAAGGCCCTCGGCGGCCCGGCTTCGCACGCCTGCTGGGCGACTGTGCCCGGATGGCCCCGCACTGGGCGGTCCCGGCGGGCCCGCGCCCGGTCCGCGTGGCGCCCTCGCAGATCCACGGGATCAGCGTCCCGCCGGCCTCGGCGCGGCTGATCGCCGCCACCGCCGCGTACGGGGACCAGTAAGGGAGCCGGACAAGGGAACCGGTTGCGCGTCTGTTCCGTCACACCCGCATCAGGCAGGACGGAACAGGTGAAGGAGCGATGCGGTGACCAGCGAAGAACCCGGCACATCAGGCGGCACACGACGGCGGCCGTCCTGGGCCATCGGCTCGATCGCGGCCGCCGTCCTGCTGACCGGCGGCGGTACCGCGTACTGGGCGTCCACCGCGCACGGGGACGCCTCGGGCGACCGTACGAAGAGCAGCGCGGCCTCGGCGCCCCGCGACGCGGGCAGTCCCACGGGGCCCGGCATCGCGCCCGGGGAGCCCGACCCGTCCGGTGGCGGTGTGGTCTACCGGGCCGACGTCCCGCTTCCGGAGGCGCCGGCGTCCGCACCCGGCTACACCGCGTCGGGCGAGGTCACCTCCGCCGAGGTGGCCCGCCTCGCAGCGGCCCTGGGGATCACGGGCGCGCCGCAGCTGAACGGGGACGTCTGGGTGGCCGGGGAGGCCGCCGACGGCTCCGGGCCCCGGCTCACGGTGACCCGTACGGCACCGGGGACCTGGAACTTCAACCGCTTCCAGGTGCAGGGCAACGGCGCCGGGGACGACTGCAAGCGCGGCAAGGACACCTGCGGCCCCGCCACCCTGCCGAAGGACGCGGGGAACGCGGCTTCCGGCAAGCCGGTGTCCGAGGAGGCCGCCAAGGCCGCCGCGAGCCCGGTGCTGGCCGCCGTCGGCCAGGAGGGGGCGAAGCTCGACGCCCGGCTCACCCAGGACGCGGTGAGGGTGGTGACCGCGGACCCGGTGATCGGCGGGCTCCCCACCCAGGGGTGGTCCACCAAGGTGAGCGTGGCCGCCGACGCGTCGGTGGTGGCGGGCAGCGGCGAGCTGAAGGCCCCGGTACGGGCGGCCGACCAGCAGGTGGTCGGCGCCGTGGAGGCGCTGGCCCGGCTGAACGCGAAGTCGGGCGGTTCGGACGGCACCGGCACGGGCCCCAGCGGCTGCGCGACCTCGGTCCCGCTGGATCCGGACAATCCGGTGGGGCCCACGGACACGCCGCCGTGCAACCCGGAGCCGCGGCCGATGAAGCCGCCGCGCACGGAGACGGTCAAGGGCGCCGTGCTCGGCCTGGCCCCCGGGACGGTGGACGGGGCGCGCGGTATGGTCCCGGCCTGGCTCTTCGAGGTGGCGGGTCAGGGCGGCGCGCCCAGCCACACGGTGGCCCAGCCGGCCGCCGCGCAGGAGACCACCCCCGGCCCGAAGAACGGCCGTACGGTGCCCGGATTCTCGTACGCGCAGGCCGACCGGAAGCTGACGGTCAACTTCTGGGGCAGCGTGTGCAGCACCTACGCCCTGGAGGCCCGTGAGGAGGCCGCGTCGGTCCTGGTGAAGATCACGGACACCCCGAACCAGCCCGGCCAGGCGTGCATCATGCTCGCCCAGGAGATGTCCGCGACGGCGACGCTCCAGCAGCCGCTGGGCGACCGGAAGGTGATCGACGCCACCACGGGCAAGCCGCTTCCCCGGCAGTAGCTCGGCGGAGATGCGGCGAGGGCCCGCCTCCGGTCGGATGCGACCGGAGGCGGGCCCTCGTCGTGCGGCGTGGAGCCGGCTTAGCTGAACGAGTCGCCGCAGGCGCAGGAGCCGGTGGCGTTCGGGTTGTCGATCGTGAAGCCCTGCTTCTCGATGGTGTCGACGAAGTCGATCGAGGCGCCGTGCAGGTACGGGGAGCTCATCCGGTCGGTGACGACCTTCACACCGTCGAAGTCCTTCACGACGTCGCCGTCGAGGGAGCGCTCGTCGAAGAAGAGCTGGTAGCGCAGGCCGGAGCAGCCACCGGGCTGGACGGCGACGCGCAGCGCCAGGTCATCGCGGCCTTCCTGCTCCAGCAGGGTCCTGACCTTCTCGGCGGCGGCGTCGGACAGGAGGATGCCGTCGCTCACAGTGGTCTTGTCGTCCTGTACGGACATCTGCATTCACTCCCGAAGTGGGCGGCTCCCCGCCGGAGGCAGGGAAACGTCGGACTCTTGCCGTCGGTGGCAACGAGCGGGACCGCGGATTCATTCCGGGACCCGACGCTTGTTTCAGATATTCATGCTCGCACACCGCGGGACGGGCGGGCCGGCGCATCGACGGGCTGATGCGTCACATTGACACTATCGGCATCGTCAAAGTGACGTGAAGAGGTTATGATAGATAACGTCAAATAGACGAGAAGTCGTAGCGATACCTCCAGAAGTCCCCCTTGTCGCAGAACAGAAAGGGTGCGTGTCGTGACCACCGCCCAGCCTTTGGACGTCCAGCCGACGCCCCTTGCCCTGCTGCTGCTCGGCCGTGAGGCCGACCCCAAGAGCGAGCGCGGGGTGGAGTGCCCCGGCGACCTTCCCTCGCCGTCGGACCCGGACCTCGTGGCGCGTGCCCGCGCGGCCAAGGAGAAGCTCGGGGACAAGGTCTTCATCCTGGGCCACCACTACCAGCGTGACGAGGTCATCGAGTTCGCCGACGTCACCGGCGACTCCTTCAAGCTGGCCAAGGACGCGGCCGCCAAGCCGGAGGCCGAGTACATCGTCTTCTGCGGCGTGCACTTCATGGCCGAGTCCGCGGACATCCTGACCTCGGACGACCAGAAGGTCGTCCTGCCGGACCTGGCCGCCGGCTGCTCGATGGCCGACATGGCCACCGCCGAGCAGGTCGCGGAGTGCTGGGACGTGCTGACCGAGGCCGGTGTCGCCGGTGCGACGGTCCCCGTCTCGTACATGAACTCCTCCGCCGACATCAAGGCCTTCACCGGCAAGCACGGCGGCACGATCTGTACGTCGTCCAACGCGAAGAAGGCCCTGGAGTGGGCCTTCGAGCAGGGCGAGAAGGTGCTCTTCCTCCCGGACCAGCACCTGGGCCGCAACACCGCCGTCCGCGACATGGGCATGTCCCTGGACGACTGCGTGCTCTACAACCCGCACAAGCCGAACGGCGGCCTGACCGCCGAGCAGCTGCGGAACGCCAAGATGATCCTGTGGCGCGGGCACTGCTCGGTCCACGGGCGGTTCTCGGTCGACTCGGTCAACGACGTCCGCGCCCGCATCCCCGGCGTGAACGTCCTGGTGCACCCCGAGTGCAAGCACGAGGTCGTCGCGGCCGCGGACTACGTCGGCTCGACGGAGTACATCATCAAGGCGCTGGAGGCGGCCCCGGCCGGCTCCAAGTGGGCCATCGGCACCGAGCTGAACCTGGTCCGCCGCCTGGCGAACCGTTTCGCCGCGGAGGACAAGGAGGTCGTCTTCCTCGACAAGACGGTCTGCTTCTGCTCGACGATGAACCGCATCGACCTCCCCCACCTGGTGTGGACCCTGGAGTCCCTGGCCGAGGGGAACCTCGTCAACCAGATCCAGGTCGACAAGGAGACGGAGAGCTTCGCGAAGCTCGCGCTGGAGCGGATGCTCGCGCTGCCGTAGCCGCACGCGGACAGGGGCGCCCGGGATGTCCCGGGCGCCCCTGTCCTGTTGGAGCGGTCAGACCGTGGCCGGCGTCTCGTCGTCCTGGGCGGACGACTGTGCCGGGACCACCGTCAGACGGGCCTCGCGCTTGGCCGTCCGCTTCGCGCGGCGGCGCTCCTTGCCCAGTTCCACCATCGTGTAGAGGGTCGGCACCAGGAGCAGCGTCAGCAGGGTCGAGCTGACCAGGCCGCCGATCACCACGACCGCGAGCGGCTGGGAGATGAAGCCGCCCTCCCCGGTGACGCCCAGCGCCATCGGGAGCAGCGCGAAGATCGTCGCCAGGGCCGTCATCAGGATCGGGCGCAGGCGGTGCCGGCCGCCCTCGATGACCGCTTCGACGACGCCCAGGCCCTGGGCGCGGTACTGGTTGACCAGGTCGATCAGGACGATCGCGTTGGTCACGACGATGCCGATGAGCATCAGCATGCCGATCATCGCCGGGACGCCCATCGGGGTGCCGGTGGCGATCAGCAGGCCGAGCGCGCCGGTCGCCGCGAACGGGATGGAGACCAGCAGGATCAGCGGCTGGATCAGCGAGCGGAACGTCGCGACCAGCAGCATGAACACGATCGCGATGGCCGCGAGCATGGCCAGGCCGAGCGAGCCGAAGGCCTCGTCCTGGTCCTCCGAGACGCCGCCGATGGAGGCCGTGGCGCCCTCCGGCAGGTCCAGGGCCTTGAGCTTCGTCTGGAGCTCGGAGCTGACCGCGCCCGTGTTGTCGCCGACCGGCTTCGCGGTGACGGTGGCGGCGCGGGCGCCGTCGATCCGGGTCATCGCGACCGGTCCGGGGACCACCTTGACCTCGGCGATGTCGCCGAGCTTGAGCGGGCCGACGGGGAGGGCCTGCAGCTGCGCCAGGGTGGTGGCCGGCTGGGCGGACTTGATGACGATGTCCCGTTCGGTGTTGTCCAGGACGGCCTTGCCCGCCGGGTTGCCCCGTACGGCCTGCGCGACGATCGCGCCGAGCGCGGCCTGGTTCAGGCCGGCGTCCGCCGCCTTGGGCGTGGCGGTCACCGAGATCCGGGGCACGGACTGGGAGAGGTCGCTCTGGACGTCGGTGACGTTCTTCAGCGTGGCCACCTCGGCCCGCACCTGCTCGGCGGCCTTGGCGAGGACCTCGCCGTCACCGGCCTTGACGACCACGCTGAGGTTCTGGTTGCCGAAGCCGTCGCCCGACGCGATACGGGTCTCGCCGATGCCGTCGAGCGCGGCCAGCTTGCCCTCGATCTGCTCCTTGACGCTGTCCGCCTTGCCGGAGTCCTTCAGGGTGACCTGGTACGAGGCCTGGTTGGAGCCCGTACCGCCGCCGAAGGCCGCGAGGAAGCCGGAGGAGCCGACGGTGACCTGGTAGCTCTTGACGCCGTCGACCTGGGCCAGCGCTCCCTCGACCTTGCGGCTCGCCTCGTCGGAGGCGGCCAGCGAGGTGCCGGGGGCCAGCTCCTGCTTGATGGTCAGGACTTCCTGCTCGCCCTTGTCGAAGAAGTTGGTCTTCAGCAGCGGGGTCATCCCGAAGGTGCCGACGAGGACGACGACCGCGATCACCACACTGGTCAGGCGACGGCGGGTGGCGAAGCCCAGGACGCGGACGTAGAGCTTCTGCAGGCGGCTGCGCGCCTCCTTCTCCTCGGCCTCGCGCCGCGCCCGGGCGGCGCTCTCGGCGTCCCCTGCGCTCACGCCCTTCGGGGTGCTCATGAACCAGTACGACAGCACCGGCACCACGGTGAGCGAGACGAGCAGCGAGGCCAGCAGGGAGGCGGTGACGGTGAGCGAGAAGGAGCCGAAGAGCTCGCCGATCATGCCGCCGGTGAGGCCGATCGGCAGGAAGACGGCGACGGTGGTGAGCGTGGAGGAGGTGACCGCGCCCGCCACCTCCTTGACGGCGGTGAGGATGGCCTGTTCGCGCTCCTCGCCGTAGCCGAGGTGGCGCTTGATGTTCTCCAGGACCACGATCGAGTCGTCGACGACACGGCCGATGGCGATGGTGAGGGCGCCCAGCGTCAGCATGTTGAGCGACAGGTCGCGGGTCCAGAGCACGATGAGCGCGAGGACGACGGACAGCGGGATGGAGACCGCGGTGACCAGCGTCGAGCGCAGCGAGCCCAGGAAGACCAGGATCACGATCACCGCGAAGAGCAGGCCGAGCAGGCCCTCGGTGGTGAGGCTGGAGATGGACTTGGCGACGGCCGGGCCCTGGTCGCTGACGACGTTCAGGTCGGCGCCGGAGCCGAGGGTGGAACGCAGCTCGGGGAGCTTGTCCTTGACGGCGTCCGAGATGGCGACGGCGCTGCCGTCCTTGTCCATGGTGAGGACGAGGGCGAGGCTGGGCTTGCCGTTGGTCCGGGTGATGGAGACGGCCTTGGCGGCCTCCTGCTTCACGGTGGCGACGTCGCCGAGCCGGACCGCCGGCTTGCCCGGTGCGGGGCTCAGGCGCAGGTCCTCCACCTGGGCGAGGGAGGTGAAGCCGGCGCCGACGCGGACGGTCCGGTTCTTGCCCTCCTCGTCGAAGGAGCCGGCCGGCACGGTCGCGCCGCCCGCCTGGAGGCCCTGGGCGAGGGCGGCGCCGTCGAGGCCTGCGGCCGCGAGCTTGGCGTTGTCGGGGGTGACGGTGACCTGGAGGTCCTGGACGCCGTCGACGGTGACCTGGCCGACGCCCTCGATGTCCGAGAGGACGGGGACGACGGAGCGCTCCAGCTGGTCGGCGAGGGCCTGCTGGTCCTTGCCGGAGGTGACGGCGAGGATGACGGTCGGGATGTCGTCGGTGGAACCGGCCACCACCTGCGGGTCCACCTCGGCGGGCAGCCGGACGCGGGCCCGGTTGACGGCCTGCTGGACGTCGGCGACGAGCTGCTTGGTGCCGCTGTCGCCGTAGTCGAAGGTGGCCATGATGAGAGCGTTGCCCTCGCTGGCGGTGGAGGTGATGCCGGTGATGCCGTCGACGCCCTTGAGCATGGCCTCGATCGGTTCGACGACCTGCTTCTCCACCACGTCGGGCGAGGCGCCCTGGTACGGCGCGAGCACGGAGACCATCGGGAGTTCGATGGAGGGCAGCAGCTGCTGCTTGAGCTGCGGGATGGCTATGGCGCCGAAGAGGAGCGCGACGATCGACACGAGGCCGATCAACGCCCTTTGGGCAAGGCTGAAGCGGGACAGCCAGGACATGGGTATGAGATCTCTCTGCAGTGGCGAACGCGAGGGCAGTTTCAGCCTTTCGTACGCCGCGGCGCGATTGCGTCGCTCGCAGGTCCTGTCCTTATCTGCGGCATACCGCGTCCGCAGTACGCCGCACTACTCCGTACAGATCCGTACTGCCCCGCACTGCCCCGTACCGCCGCCCGCTATTCGGCGCGCGGCCGGACCAGTCCCGATTCGTAGGCAATGACCACCAATTGGGCACGGTCGCGGGCGCCGAGCTTGGCCATGGCCCGGTTCACGTGGGTCTTGACGGTGAGGGGGCTGACTTCCAGCCGTCCGGCGATCCCGTCGTTGGACAGCCCCGCGGCGACGTGTACGAGGACCTCGCGCTCCCGGACGGTCAGCGCGGCGAGCCGCTGCGCGTGCGATCCGGCGGCGGCCGCGGCGGCGGCCGGGTCCGCGCCGCCGCCCTGGGCGAGGAAGGTGGCGATGAGCCCCTTGGTGGCGGCCGGGGAGAGCAGGGCCTCGCCGGCGTGCGCGACCCGGATGGCGCTCAGGAGGTCCTCGGGCTCGGCGCCCTTGCCGAGGAAGCCGGAGGCGCCGGCCCGCAGGGCGGCGGCGACGTACTCGTCGACCTCGAAGGTCGTCAGCATCACCACGCGCACGGCGGCGAGTTCCGGATCGCGGCTGATCATGCGGGTGGCGGCGAGCCCGTCGGTGCCGGGCATCCGGATGTCCATCAGCACGACGTCGGCGCGCGTCCGCCGGGCGAGCTCGTAGGCCTGCGCCCCGTCGGAGGCCTCCCCGACGACCTCCATGTCGGGCTCGGAGTCCACGAGCACCTTGAAGGCGCTGCGCAGCAGAGCCTGGTCGTCGGCGAGCAGGACCTTGATCGGTGCGCCGGGCGCGGGGGTCTGGTCCGTCGGAGTGTGGTCCACGGGGTGAGGGTACGCGGGCCCGCGCGGCCGGGCCGGGTCAGCCCAGGGCGAGGACGATCAGGGCGGTGGTCGCGGAGACCTCGGCCAGGGCTCCGAAGACGTCGCCGGTGACCCCGTCGAAGCGGCGGACGCAGCGGCGCAGCAGCAGTTCCGCGGCGAGCAGGGCGGCCAGGACCGCGGCCGCGTGCCGGCCGGCGGCCGGGAGGCCCAGCGGGAGGGCGGCCGTGGCGGCCAGCGCCACGGTCAGGGCGGCGATCACGGTGGCCGCGGCGTGCGGGACCACCCCGGCGACCGCCGCGCCGAGTCCCTCGGGGCGGGCGGGAGGGACTCCTTCGCGGGAGGCGAGGGTCATGGCGAGGCGGGCGGTCACGGCGGCGGTCACGGCGGCGAGGGCGCCGCGGATCCAGCTGTCGGCGTACACGTCGGACAGGGCGGCCACCTGCACCAGCATCGTGATCACCAGGGCCACGACGCCGAAGGGGCCGATGTCGGACTGCTTCATGATCCGCAGCGCGTCCTCTGCCGGTTTGGCGCTGCCCAGGCCGTCCGCCGTGTCGGCGAGTCCGTCCAGGTGCAGGCCCCGGGTCAGCGCGGCCGGTACGGCGACGGTGACGGCCGCGGCGAGCAGCGGGCCCCCGCCGAGTACGAGCAGGAGCACCCCGGGCACGGTGGCGAGCACGCCCACGACCAGCCCGGCGAGCGGTGCGCAGGCCATGCCGGTGCGTGCGGCGGGGCGGTCCCACCGGGTGATGCGGGCGGGCAGCACGGTCAGGGTGCCGAACGCGAAGCGGACGCCGTCGGGGAACGAGGCGCGTTCCGGGGGCGGCGTCAGGATCGGATCATCGAACGAATCTGTCATCGGCGCGAACGCTACCCGCTCACCACGGGCGGTAAATTACCCATTACGGTCCAAACAGGGAGTCAGTGGGATGGGTCACTGGTGGTATCGGAACATCGTCGAACCGGGGAAGCTGCCACTGCTGCTCGCCCTGCTGTCCTTCGTGACGTCGTTCCTGGTCACCCGCGTGATCACCCGCCTGATCCGGGCCGGACGGGGGCCGTTCAAGAACGTCACCCCCGGCGGCATGCACATCCACCACGTGGTGCCCGGGGTGATCCTGGTGATCATCGGCGGTTTCGGGGCGGTCGGCACCGGCGGGTACGGCTTCGGCGCGATGGTCTCCGCCGTGATCTTCGGGCTGGGGGCGGGCCTGGTGCTCGACGAGTTCGCGCTGATCCTGCACCTCGACGACGTCTACTGGAGCGAGCAGGGCCGCAAGAGCGTGGAGATCGTGGTCCTGACGACCGCGCTGGTGGCCCTGGTCCTGGGCGGCTTCCTGCCCTTCGGGGTGAACGAACTGACGCCCGACGAGCGGCAGAGCCGCGGGCTGGTCGTCATGAACACCGCCACCAACTTCTTCCTCGCCCTGATCGCCCTGTGGAAGGGCAAGGCGCGGACCGCGATCTTCGGCACGGTGGTCCCCCTGGTGGCGCTGGTCGGCGCGATCCGGCTGGCCCGGCCTGGGTCCCCGTACGCGAAGAGGTTCTACGCGAACCGCCCGCACGCCCGGGCCAAGGCCGGCCTGCGCGCCTTCCACCACGACCGGCGCTGGGCCGGGCCGCGCCGCAAGTTCGAGAACTTCATCGGCGGAACCCCCGACCCCGAGCGGGCGGCGGCCGTGGAGAAGCCGCCCGGGCAGTGAGGACGCGGTACGACGGCGGGCCCGCCCCCGGGAAGGGGGGCGGGCCCGCCGTCGTACCGCACTCGGCCGCTCACCGGGGGCGCCGGTCAGCCCGGGATCAGGCCGTCGTCGCTGAGCATCTCCCTGACCTCGTCGAGACTCGCGTCCGGGGCGGGCAGGATCAGCTCGGACGGCTCCAGCGCGTCGTCGGGCAGCGGCACGCCGAGCCGCCGTACGGCTTCGAGCAGCGCGCCCAGCGTGCGCCGGAAGGCCTCTTCGTCGCCGCTCTCCATCTCCGCGAGCAGGTCGTCGTCCAGCTTGTTGAGCTCGGCGAAGTGGCTGTCAGCCAGCTCCACCTGTCCTTCCCCCATGATGCGGACAATCATGACGGACCCCGTCCTACTGCTTGTCGAAGCGGTGCTGGGTCTGGGGCTGCTGGCCGGCGCCCTGGGCGCCGCCCTCGATGGCCTGCTGCTGCGCGGACGGGCCGCCCGCCAGCTCCGCCTTCATCCGCTGGAGCTCCAGCTCCACGTCCGTACCGCCCGACAGGCGGTCCAGCTCGGTCTGGATGTCGTCCCTCGCCAGACCGGACTGGTCGTCCAGGGCCCCGGAGGCCAGCAGCTCGTCGATCGCGCCGGCGCGGGCCTGGAGCTGGGCGGTCTTGTCCTCGGCCCGCTGGATGGCCAGGCCGACGTCGCTCATCTCCTCGGAGATGCCGGAGAAGGACTCCGCGATGCGGGTCTGCGCCTGCGCCGCGGTGTAGGTGGCCTTGATGGTCTCCTTCTTCGTCCGGAAAGCGTCCACCTTGGCCTGCAGGCGCTGCGCGGCGAGGGTGAGCTTCTCCTCCTCGCCCTGCAGGGTCTGGTGCTGCACCTCCAGGTCGCTGACCTGCTGCTGGAGCGAGGCGCGACGGGACAGGGCCTCGCGGGCCAGGTCCTCGCGGCCCAGGGCGAGGGCCTTGCGGCCCTGGTCCTCCAGCTTGGCGGACTGCCCCTGGAGCTGGTTCAGCTGCAGTTCCAGACGCTTGCGGGAGGTCGCCACGTCGGCGACTCCGCGGCGCACCTTCTGAAGCAGTTCGAGCTGCTTCTGGTACGAGTAGTCGAGGGTCTCGCGCGGGTCCTCGGCCCGGTCCAGGGCCTTGTTCGCCTTCGCGCGGAAGATCATCCCCATACGCTTCATGACACCGCTCATGGGCTTCGCGCGCCCCCTTCTAGACGGACTGTGCTCCAGGTCACCAACAGAACCCACAGTACGGGCCCTGTCTCCATTACCGCACTGTTCGAGTACGGATGCGCTCCTCCTCCAGGACGACTGCGTCCTCGCCGTATCAGGCGTGAGGAGTAGGTGAGCCCCCGACCGGTACCCCGGTACCGGGAGCGCGCCCGTGGCACGAACCTTGCAATGGGAAGACGCCCGCCGTTGCCGGATCGTTCCCCGCCGGGGTGGGGCCCATGCCCGCAACCACGTAGGCTTGGGTTTTGTGTTTGGTAGCCGCTCCTCCAAGGAAGAGAAGGCCGCCGCCACCGACAAGGTGAGCGCCGACCTCTCGCAGCCCCGTGACCCGCAGGCCCCGAAGGGCCGCCCTACGCCGAAGCGTGCTGTGGCCCAGTCGCAGCGCAAGGCCGTGGTGGCCTCGACCGGCAACCGCAAGGAGGATGCCAAGCGAGCCCGCGAGCGCCGTCGCGCAGAGATGACCAAGCAGCGCGAAGCGCTGGCCAACGGCGACGAGCGTTACCTGCCCGCGCGTGACAAGGGCCCCGTCCGCAGGTTCGTCCGCGACTACGTGGACTCCCGCTTCTCGGTCGCCGAGATGTTCCTGCCGCTGGCAGTGATCATCCTGGTGCTGAGCATGGTGCGGGTGTCGTCGATCCAGAACATCGCACTGATGCTGTGGCTCGGCGTGATCGCGCTGATCATCCTCGACTCCATCGGCCTCGTGTTCCGCCTTCGCAAGGCGCTGAACGAGCGCTTCCCGAACGAGCCCCGCCGCGGCGCGGTCGCGTACGGCCTCATGCGCACCCTCCAGATGCGCCGGCTGCGCCTGCCGAAGCCGCAGGTCAAGCGCGGGGAACGGCCCTGACCGGAGGGACGCCCGGAGCGTCGGGGGCGTCGCAGGCATCGGAGGGGTCGGGGGAAGGTTTCTCCTGGGGAGGCCCGGGGGGAGCCCGCCTGTGGCTGGAGGGCCTGGGCGGACTGCGCAACGCCGTCCGCCAGGAACTCGTGGGCCGGCAGGTCGACGAGCAGATCGCGCACCGCTTCCCCGTGGGGCAGCGGCTGCGCGTGCTCGACGTCGGCATGGGCCAGGGCACCCAGGCGCTGCGCCTCGCCCGCGCCGGGCACAAGGTGACCGGTTTGGAGAAGGACCCGGGGATGCTGGCCGTCGCCCGTGAGGCGCTGGACGCGGAACCCGCCGGGATCCGCGACCGGGTCCAGCTCATGGAGGGCGACGGCCGCGAGACCGGCGCCCACTTCCTGCCGGGCAGCTTCGACGTCGTGCTGTGCCACGGCGTGCTGATGTACGTGCCCGAGCCGGACGCCATGCTCGCCGGGCTCGCCCGGATGCTGGCGCCCGGCGGACTGCTGTCCCTGCTCGTGCGCAACGGCGACGCTCTCGCCATGCGGCCCGGGCTGGGCGGTGACTGGGACGGCACGCTGGCCGCCTTCGACAGCGTCGACTACAAGAACCGGCTGGGCCTGGACGTACGGGCCGACCGGCTGGCCGGGCTGACGGCCACGCTGAACGGCATCGGTGCTCCGCTGGGCGCCTGGTACGGCGTACGCGTCTTCACGGACGGCACCGAGGCCGGCGAGAGCCTCCCGCCCGAGGACGAGCTGGAGCGGCTGCTGGCCGCCGAGGAACGCGCCGGGCGCACCGACCCCTACCGCGGCGTGGCCGCGCTGCTCCACCTGTGCGGCGTACGGGGCTGACCCGCCACCGGCCGCCGGGTACGGACCCGGCGGCCCAGGCCGCGGCTCAGGCCTCCAGGGCCGCGCGCAGGCTCATCGTGTAGAGCTCGGTCCCGGCGTCGTCGGACAGCTTGACCTGCTCGACGCCACCTTCCAGCAGGTCCTTCCAGTACTCACCGATCCAGGACTCCGCGTCCCCCTGCGTGGTGAATTCCTCCGGTACCACCGACGGGCTCGTCTCGGTGCCTTCGGCCGTCTCGAACCGCCACGTCCACGCCATGTCCGCCTCCGTTGCTCGTCCGCTGCTCGCACGCTTCTCACCTGAGTCTGCCCGCAGAGTAACCGGGCGCGCAGCAGTCTCGGCGACGCGGGAGGATCATCCTGTGGAACTCACTCTGCTCGGCACCGGCACACCCGAAGGCCTGCCCCGCCCCGGCTGCCCCTGTGCGGCCTGCGCGGTCTCCGTCGGCACGCGGGCGCGCGCCGCCACGGCCGTCCTCGTCGACGGGGCCCTGCTGCTCGACCTGACCCCCGGGGCGGTGCTGGCCGGCGCCCGGGCCGGGCATTCGCTGGCCGGCGTACGGCAGGTCCTGCTGACCCACCCGCACAACGGGCCCGCCCTGGAGCTGCCGCCCGGGCTGCCGGCCGCGGGGCGGGTGCCGGACGGTCGGGAGCTGTCGGTGATCTCCGGGCACCGGGTGCGGGCCGTGCCCATGGACGCGCCGGGCACCGGGTACGAGGTGACCGGCCCGGACGGCGGCCGGCTGCTGTACCTGCCGCCGCGCGGGGCCCCTTCGGGAACCGACGGGACCACGGGGCTGCGTCCGTACGACGTGGTCCTCGCCGACGTGCTGGGACGGCCCGAGGCCCTCGCCCGGCTGCGGGCGACCGGCGCGGTGGGCCCGGCCACGGACGTGATCGCCGTCCACATCGACCATGACACCCCGCCGGGCCGGGAGCTGGAGCGCCGGTGCGCGTCCGCCGGGGCCCGGGCGGTGCCGGACGGGACCACCGTGATCGTCGGGGAGTACCACGCGGGGGCGGACCTGCCGCGCCGGACGCTGGTGCTGGGCGGGGCCCGCTCCGGCAAGTCCTTCGAGGCGGAGCGGCGGCTGGAGTCCTTCCCGGAGGTCGTCTACGTGGCCACCGGCGGCACCCGTGACGGTGACTCGGAGTGGGCCCAGCGGGTGGGCCTGCACCGGGAGCGCCGGCCGGCGCGCTGGCGGACGCTGGAGACCTGCGAACTGGTCCCGCTGCTCGCGGAGGAAGGACCGCCGCTGCTGGTCGACTGTCTCGCCCTGTGGCTGACGGACGCGATGGACCGGGCCGGAGCCTGGGACGACGCGGAGTGGGCGAGGCACGGGCAGCAGCAGCTGCGCGACCGGGCCGCCGAGCTGGTGGCGGCGCTGCGCGCGACCCGCCGCCGGGTGGTGCTCGTCAGCAACGAGGTGGGTGCGGGGATCGTCCCGGCGACGTCTTCGGGCCGTCGCTTCCGTGACGAGCTGGGCCGTCTCAACAACGCGGTGGCCCAGGAGTGCGAGCACGTGCTCCTCGTCGTCGCGGGGCAGCCGCTGGTCCTCAAGGAACTGCCGCGGTGATGCCGCGTCCCGGTGGTCACGATCGTGCTGTCGGCCTGGCACGACGAGGAACTGACGGTGGGTCCGCTGCCGGGCGCGCCCCTCGTCGTGCCGGCGTCCGCCTCGGTGCCCCGAGGCCCGGCCGGCACCGGGACACCCCCTGAGGGGAGGGCCTCACCGGCTGTACTCTCTGGCAGATGAGCACGCTGAATCTCGACGACTTCTCCGATCTGATCGAGCGCCCCGACGGGGGCGTCCGGCGTGACGCCGAGGAACGCCGTGAGCGGCTGGCCGTACCGCCCGGCGCGCTGGGCCGGCTCGACGACCTCGCCGAGTGGCTCGCCGCCGCGCAGGGGCAGGTGCCGGTCAAGCCGATCGAGCGCCCCCGCGTGGTGCTGTTCGCCGCCGATCACGGGATCGCCACCGAGGGCGTCTCCGCCCGGGCCGCCTCCACCGCCCACGAGCTGGTGCGGGCCGTGCTCGACGGGGCCAGCCCCGTCTCGATCCTGGCCGGGCGGCTCGGCGCCACCGTGAGGATCGTCGACGCCGGGCTCGACTGCGACCCCGGGCTGCTGCCCGAGGACGTGGTCAGGCACCGCGTCCGGCGCGGCAGCGGCCGGATCGACGTGGAGGACGCGCTCACCGTCGAGGAGACCCGGGCCGCCCTGGAGCTCGGGATCCGCATCGCCGACGAGGAGGCCGACTCCGGTACGGACCTGGTCGTGCTCGGCGATCTCAGCGTCGGCGGCACCACGGTGGCGGCCACCCTCGTCGCCGCCCTGTGCGGAACCGACGCCTCCGTGGTCACCGGCCGTGGCGGCCTGCCCATCGACGACCTGGCGTGGATGCGCAAGTGCGCGGCGATCCGCGACGCGCTCCGCCGGGCCCGGCCGGTCCTCGGCGACCAGGTCGCGCTGCTGGCCGCGGTCGGCGGCGCCGACCTGGCCGCCATCACAGGTTTCCTGCTCCAGTGCGCGGTGCGCCGTACGCCGGTCATCCTCGACGGCGTCGTCTCGGCGGCCTGCGGTCTGGTGGCCCAGCGCGCCGCGTTCCGCGCTCCCGACTGGTGGCTCGCCGGTCAGGCGAGCGGCGAGCCCGGCCAGGCGAAGGCCCTGGACCGGATGGCACTCAACCCTGTGCTCGACCACGGCGTCACAGTGGGCGAAGGTACCGGTGCGCTGCTGGCACTCCCCCTGGTCCAGGCGGCCGCCGCACTCGCGGCGGAACTCCCGGTGGGGGTACCCCCGGACGGAGTCTGGGGGATGGCGGCGCAGGAGCCGACGGAGTGAGCCACCGGGGCCCGCGGTCCTGACCAGTCCGCGAACCCCGACCGGCCCACTATGGACAGCGATGCCCCATATGATCGCTTTTTATGGGAGAGGTCCGTTTGACCAGCGCAGAGACCGACCGCGGCACCGTACCGGTACCCGGACCGGCATCCGGCAGGAAAGAGACCGGCGGCGACCCCGCCGGCAAGACGGCGGGGGGCGGCCGGGAGACCGGCCGGGAGACCGGCCGGGGGAGCACCCGATCACGGCGCGGGGCCGCGTTCGCGGTGTGGTATCTGCGCGCCGTCACCTTCGTCAACTTCCTGAGCGCGGTGTGGGTTTCGCTCGGGCAGGATCTGCGTCGGCACAACACCGAGAACTTCTACACCCCGTACCTGCTCACGGCCGGCTTCGCCTCCGGGCTGTTCTGCCTGCTGCTGGCGGTCACCATGGGCCGCCGCAAGCGGGCCGCCTGGATCCTGAACCTGGTCCTGGGCGGGATGATGCTGATCGACTTCGCCCGCGCGGCCTTCGTCCCGTGCGCCGACTGGTCCCCGGGCGACTGCTACCCCGAGTTCCGCGAGCACGCGCAGAACTGGGTCTCCCTGGGCCTGACCGCCGCCTTCGTCGCCGCACTGCTGCTGGGGCGCCGGGAGTTCTACGCCAAGGGCGACCGCTCCAACCCCGCGCTCGCCACCGTCGTCGCGGCCGTCGGCCTGCTGTTCACCTCGCTGGTCGCGGCCCTGCTCGTCGGCGCCACCAACACCTCCCCCGACGCCGCCGGGGCCACCTTCCTGACCCGCTGGCGGTACGGCGCGATGCGGCTCATCACCCTGGACCCGGACGCCAAGACCTACGGCAACATCACCACGCCCGGCTGGGTGGACGTGTTCATCAACGTGGTGTCGATGCTCCTGCTGCTCGCCGTGCTGTTCGCGGCCTTCCGTTCGCGCCGCGCCGTCGACCCCCTCTCCGAGGACGACGAGGAGCGGCTGCGGGCGCTGCTCGCCAGGCAGGGCGACCGCGACTCGCTCGGCTACTTCGCACTGCGCCGCGAGAAGTCCGTGATCTGGTCCCCCACGGGCAAGGCAGCCGTCACCTACCGCGTCGTCGGCGGGGTCTCGCTGGCCTCCGGCGACCCGATCGGCGACCCCGAGGCCTGGCCCGGCGCCATCGAGCCGTGGCTGGCCGAGGCGCGCGAACACGGCTGGGTGCCCGCCGTGATGGGCGCGAGCGAGGAGGCCGGGCAGATCTACGCCCGGCACGGCCTGGACGCGCTGGAGCTCGGTGACGAGGCGATCGTGGAGACCGCCGAGTTCACCCTGGAGGGCCGCGCCATGCGGACCGTCCGGCAGGCGTACAACCGCGTCAAGCGGGCCGGGTACACCGTCCGCATCCGCCGCCACGCCGACATCCCGGCCGAGGAGATGGACGTCCTCCTCACCCGCGCCGACGACTGGCGCGACGGCGCGACCGAGCGCGGCTTCTCGATGGCGCTGGGCCGGCTGGGCGACCCCGGCGACGGCCAGTGCGTGATGCTGGAGTGCACCGACGGCAACGGCGATCTGCGGGCCGTGCTGTCCTTCGTACCGTGGGGGCCCCAGGGCCTGTCGCTGGACCTGATGCGCCGTGACCGGGACTCCGAGAACGGCCTGATGGAGTTCATGGTCATCGAACTCCTGGAACGCTCCAAGGAGATCGGGGTCACCCAGGTCTCGCTGAACTTCGCGATGTTCCGGTCCGTCTTCGAGCGCGGGTCCCGGCTCGGCGCGGGACCGGTGCTGCGGATGTGGCGCTCGCTGCTGAGCTTCTTCTCCCGCTGGTGGCAGATCGAGTCCCTCTACCGGGCCAACGCCAAATACCGGCCGATCTGGGAACCGCGGTTCATGCTCTTCGAGAAGAGTTCGGACCTGCTGCGGATCGGAATCGCGGCGGGCCGGGCCGAGGGCTTCCTCGAAGCTCCCGGTCTGCCGAAGTGGCTGCACCGCAGACACCTGGAGACGCGCCGTTGACAGCGTGGAACACCTCCTCACTGCGGCGGTTCGCGCGCCGCGAGTGGGGGCCCCTGTTCTGGACCGTCCGGGACGCGCTCGTCCACGAGAAATGGCGCGCGATCCCGATGACCCTCGGCGCGGTCTGCCTGACCTCGGTCTTCCAGATCGTGCAGAACACCTCCTGGGGGTTCCAGCCGGTCCAGAACCTCGGGTCGGTCAAAGCCGTCGACCCGCTGTGGCTGGCCGTGCTGCGGACCCCCCTGTCGCTGTTCGTGCCCGCCCTGGACCTGCCGGTATGGGGCGCGCTCGCGCAGATCCTGCTCGTCTTCGGCATCTCGGAGATCTGCATCGGCTGGTGGCGCACGCTGGTGATCGGCTACGTCGCCACGCTCGCCGGGACCACCTACGCGCGGATCGGGCTCTCGCTGGGCCCCGACCACCCCTTCGGCCTGCCCGTGTCCGACCGGATCGTCAACGACACCGGGCCCTCGGCGGCGGTGGTCGGCCTCGCCATCTACGTCTGCTGGCGCTACCGGGCGTACGTGACCGGCGCCGCGGTGGTCCTGGTGATGATCGGCGAGGTGCTCGTCAAGGACAACCTGGCCGGCAAGGAGCACCTCGCGGCCATCGCCGCCGTGATGGCCGTCTGCGTGGTCCGCACGAAATGGGGGCCGGAGCGCTCCCGGCTGCCGCTGGGCAGCCGCCCGCCGCCGCTGGACACCCGGACGGGACGGCACGGCCGGGGCGAAGCGGCCTGAGCCGGGCGGCCTGAACGGTCCGGCCGGGGCAGGCCGTACGGTATCGGGGTGACGACAGACCTCGGGCCGTTCGCGCCCACCCGGCAGTGGATGCGGACCCACCCGCTCGCCACCGATGCCGTGCTCGCGTTCGGGGTGTTCGTCTCCATGGTCCTCGGGTCGTTCGCCGATCCGCACGGGCCGCACGGGCCCACCTTCGGGACGCGGACCCCCGAGCCGTTCTCGCTGCTGCTGATGCTGCTCGGCGCGGCCGCCCTGGTGTTCCGGCGCCGACGGCCGCGCACCGTACTCGCCGTGACCTGCGGGCTCTCGCTGCTGGAGCTGACCACCGGGGAGCCCCGGGCGCCCGTCGCCATGTGCACGGTGATCTCCCTGTACACGGTGGCCGCGCGCACCGACCGGCCCACGACCTGGCGGATCGGGCTGCTCACCATGGCCGGGCTGACGGGCGTGGCCATGCTCGCCGGGCCCCTGCCCTGGTACGCGCAGGAGAACATCGGGATCTTCGCCTGGACCGGGATGGCCGCGGCCGCCGGTGACGCCGTACGCAGCCGGCGGGCTTTCGTCGACGCCATCCGGGAGCGGGCCGAACGCGCCGAGCGGACCCGGGACGAGGAGGCGCGGCGCCGGGTCGCCGAGGAGCGGCTGCGGATCGCCCGGGACCTGCACGACGTGGTGGCCCACCACATAGCGCTGGTGAACGTGCAGGCGGGGGTCGCCGCGCACGTCATGGACAAGCGCCCGGACCAGGCCAAGGAGGCCCTGGCCCACGTACGGGACGCCAGCCGCTCGGCGTTGAACGAGCTGCGGGCGACGGTCGGGCTGCTGCGCCAGTCCGGCGACCCGGAGGCGCCGACCGAGCCCGCGCCCGGACTGTCCGTCCTGGACGAGCTGGTGGACACCTTCCGGCACGCCGGGCTGCCGGTGGAGGTCATCGTCCAGCTGGGGCGCGCGGACGGCCCGCTGCCCGCCGCGGTGGACCTCGCCGCGTACCGGGTGGTCCAGGAGGCGCTGACCAACGTACGCAAGCACGCCGGGCCGGGGGCGCGCGCCGAGGTGAGCGTGGTCCGGGTCGGAACCTCGGTGGAGGTGACCGTCCTGGACGACGGAGGCGCTCCGCCCGCCGACCCGGCGGACTCCGCGCCGGAGCCCGACGACAGCGGCGGCCACGGCCTGCTCGGCATGCGCGAGCGCACCGGCGCCCTGGGCGGCTCCTGCTTCGCGGGGCCCCGGTACGGGGGCGGCTACCGGGTGCACGCGATCCTTCCGGTGGGCTAGATCCTGTCCACAGGCCCAGGGGCTAGGGCTAGGGGCTAGGGGCAGGCCTTGCGCCAGGGGCCGAGGTCGGACTTCTTCTCCATCGAGCTGAACTTCAGCTTGCGCGTGGCGGCGCAGAAGCGGCTCGCCCTGAGCTCGTACTCGACGTGGAAGACCGCCTTCCCGGCCTGGATGAACGGGGTCACCCGCTCGCACTCCTCGTACTGGGCGCACTGCTCGTTGACCGCGAAGTCGAACTCCCCCACCAGCTGGGGGATCTGGTCGAGGTCGTTCTTCAGGCCGACCGCCATGCCCCGGTCGTGGGCGAGCTTCGCGATCAGCCGGTTGTAGCGCAGCTGGTCATCGGCGGTCAGCGGGAAGCCCGACTCGTTGGCGTAGCCGTCCATGTTGTCCGGCTCCACCGCGTCGAAGCCCTTGTCCCGGCACATGTCGAACCGCTTCGCCATCAGCCGCTCCAGCTCCGCGAGCCGCCGGATGTCCAGCCAGCGCTCGCCCTCCCAGCCGTTGCCCTCGCCGAGGATCGACTCGGGGAACGCGGCGGCGTCCGGGCGGAAGTCCTCCCAGGCCCCGGTGGAGAGGTAGCAGATGGTCCGGCGGCCGGCCCGCTTCAGGGTGGCTACCTGCTCCTTGGTCGTGTTGAACCCGTCGACGTCGTACACCGCCGCCCGCACCGAGGTGTCGAGCTTCCCGGTGAGCTGCCACTGCCAGCTGACGCCGGGCCCGGGCTGCCAGCGCTGCCCGGGCGCCGGGGCCGGCGACACGTCGTCGGGCCCCTCGTCGGACCCCTCGGTGGTGCAGGCGGCGAGGAGCAGGAGCGGTACGAGGAACAGCAGCCGCCATCGCGTCCCGGGCCTCATGCCGTGGCCTCCAGGGCGTACGGGAGGGTCCCCCACGGGTGGGCGCCCGTCCCGGGGACCGCGCAGTGCACCGCGGCCCGCCGCTGCTCGGCGAGTTCGGCGGCGGGCGCGCCCGGCGGGACGGCGTAGACGAGGTGGCAGAACCGCTGGGCGGGGTGGTCGGCGGTCCAGGGCGGTACGGGGGCCGCGTCCTCGTACGCGTCCCAGGGCCCCTCGAAGGTGACGAGGAGGTCGGCGAGGCCGGCGTAGCCGGGGTGCGGGTGGACGCCGTGGTTGAGGACGAGGGTACGGGCGCCCGCGGCCCGGGCGGCCACGGCGAGCCGCCCGTAGTGCGGCAGCAGTTCCGGGCCGGAGGCCGCCTGGTCGAGGAAGGCGCCGTCGGTGCCGTACCAGTCGCGGTGGCGCAGCAGGTCGCGCACCACGGCGGCGTGCGGGCGGCGCCCGTAGTCGGTGTCGGTGTAGCCGAGGACGGCCACCCCGGCCGCGCGCAGCCGTTCGGAGACGAGCGCGAACCGCTCGTCGGGGGCGTCGCCCGGCCCGCTGTCGGGGTTGAGCACCACCGAGTGGAGCCGGCCCGCGGAGCGGATGAGCCGCTCCCACTCCTCGGGCCGGTCGGCGGGGTGCTCGTAGAGGGGCACCAGCAGCATGGGGTCCTTCTTCGCGTTCACATCGTTCACCGGTGGGCCGTCGCACGGCCGAGGCGCAGGCAGACCAGGACGGCGAGGGTGGCCGCGGCGGCGGCCGCCACCACCAGCTGGACCGCCCGCGGCGCTCCCAGCCCGGTCAGCAGGGCCAGGCTCTGGGCCACGGCTGCCGAGGCGCAGACCACGGCCGCGGGCCGGACCGCCCCGAACGACTGGAGCAGCAGCCCGGTCCACATCACGGCGCCGAGGAGGAGCAGGGTCAGAGCGCGGACCCCGGTCAGGGCCGGGGCGCCGGGCCAGAGCAGGGTGCCGGCCAGTCCCAGGGCCAGCAGCACCGTCAGGTACGCGGCGAGGCACTGGGCCAGCGTGGAGAGCATCCGGCGCCGGAAGGCCTCGGGCGAGCGGGCCGCCCGGAGTCCGGCGAGGCTGCCGCTGCGGAACCGGTGCAGGAGCCATTCCGCGGGACCCATGCTGAGGGTGAGCGCCACCGCCGAGGGGGCGGCGACGGCCTCGGCGGGCCCCCCGGCGAGCACCTCCCCGAGGGCGGCGTACAGCACGAGCAGGCCGGTCCCGAGGCCGAAGACCCCGTACGGGACGGAGTCCCCCAGCCGCGGCCCGCGCGGGGCGTACTCCTCCTCGGGGCCGCGCAGCATCCGCCAGAGCACGGGACCCGTTCCCGGGCGGCGCGCCGCCCAGCCGCGTACGCGGGCGGCGGCGGCCCGCGCGCCCTCGGCCAGCGGGAGTTCCCGTACGGCCAGGGTGCAGGCCGCCAGCAGGGACACCACGAGCAGGGTCACGCGGACCGGCACGGGCAGGTCCACGAAGAGCGCGAGCAGGGCCCCGGCGGCCATCGGGCCGAGCGCGGCGAGCAGGACCCGCTCCCGGCCGAGGACGAGCAGGACGGTGGCGGCGCCGACGTAGAGGGCCTGTCCGGCCGCGAAGGCGTACGAGAAGGGCGGCCCGCCGGGCACGGCCAGTGCGGCGGCGGTGCCCAGCAGGGACCCGGCGGGAGCGCCGGCGAGCAGGGTCCGCCCGGCGGCGGCCCGGTCGCCGAGCCCGAGCCAGGAGTAGGCCCGGTGGGAGAGGGTCTGGTCCCACACCCAGCCGATGAGCGCCCCGGCGAGCAGGGTCAGGGTCCCGGCGGGCAGGCCGAGGCGGTCCTTCGGCCCTTCGAGCAGGGGGGCGCCCAGCACGTAGGCCAGGCCGGGCAGGGCGAAGATCACCCCGCGCAGCAGGCAGGCGGTGAGGGAGACCTTCCAGGGGTCGGGGACGCCGTCGGGTTCCGGGAAGGAGCGCGGCACCCGGGCGTAGAGCTCCTCGGCGAGCGCGAAGGAGTCGTGGCGGCCGTAGGTGAGCCGGATGTGCTCGTCGGTCATGCCGTCGGATTCGAGGACGGCGGCGATCTCGTCGGGGTGGACGGCGGAGGCGATGAACACGTCGAAGCGCTCGGCGAGTTCGTCCATGGGGTCGGCGGCCGGAGGAACGGTACGCCGGGGCCGCGGGATCGCGGGCAGCGTGTCGCCGCCCGGGACCTTGAGCCAGAGGGATCCGCTCACCACAGGCTCCCGTCTGCGGCGAGTTCGCGGTACCAGGGGTCGGCGAGCCGCTGGGTCCAGTCGTCGCCCTCGCGGACGGGCAGGACCGGCTGGCCGGCGAGTTCCCTGTAGATGTGCCGGAAGCCGTCCACGGACTGGTGGAGGGTGAACTTCTCCACCACCCGTTTGCGGGACATCCGGCCGAGCTCGGCGCGGCGTTCGTCGTCGCGGAGCAGGGCGAGGGTGGCGCGCGCCATGGTCTCGGGCTCGCGCGGCGGGACGACGAGGCCGGTGTCGCCGACGGCCTCGCGGACCCCGCCGACATCGGTGGAGACGGTGGTGCGGCCGCAGGACATGGCCTCGATGATGCTGAAGGGGAAGCCCTCGCTGATGGAGGAGAGCATCACGACGCTGCCGGCCGCGTACGCCTGCGCGACCTGCTCGATGCGGCCCTCGTACGAGACCCCGTCGGTCACCCCGAGCTCGGCGGCGAGCTTCTCCAGGCGGAGCTTGTACTCCTCGCAGCCGGCCGGCACCGGGCCGAAGAGGCGCAGCCGCAGGGCCGGCATCTCCACGCGCATGAAGGCGTAGGCCCGGATGAGGGTTTCGAGGTCCTTGATGGGGTCGATGCGGCCGCACCAGCTGAGGGTGGGCACCTCGGGTTCGGGGCCGGCCTCGGGGAAGGCGTACGGGTCCACGCCGTTGTACACGGTGCGGATCCGGTCGGCGGCGGCGCCTCCGCGCTCCTCCCAGCGGCGGTTGTACTGGTTGACGGGGGTGATCAGGTCGGCCTGCCGGTAGCCCTCGGTGTTGAGCTCGCGGTAGAAGCCGAGCATGAGCGCCTTGACGGGCCAGCGCTGTGCGGCGCTGCGGTAGCCGAGGTAGCGCTCGCGCAGGTAGATGCCGTGCTCGGTCAGGAGGAAGGGCACCTTGTCGAGGTAGGCGGCGGCGAGGGCCGGGAGGGTGGCGAGGCCGCTGCTGACGGCGTGCGCGACGCTGTCGGGCGGGATCCGCACGGAAAGCGGGCGCAGCGCGTGTTCCAGCAGGTCGGTGGCGGTGAGCGCGTCGTGGATGGTGGGCTCGGCGGCGGCGACGGCGAGGCCCGGGCGGGTCCATACGTCCATCAGCAGGCGCAGGACGGACTCGGAGCGCAGGGCCGGGGCGAGCTTCCCGGCCCGGGCGAGGACGGCCAGTTCGCGCAGGGCCCCGGAGAATCCCCCGTGGCCAGGGTCGAGCAGGGAGAGCAGGAAGGTTTCGTAGACCTCGGTGAAACGGCGGTGGGCCTTGCCGCGCAGGACGGACCGGCGGCCGCGCCGGGGAGTGGCCCCCCAGAGCGGTACGACGGTGTGCCGGTAGACGTTGCGCGGGAGTTCCCAGGTAACCGGCTCGCGTCCGGAGCCGGTCAGGGCTATGACGTTGAAGTCGACCTCCGGCATGCCTCGGACCAGTTGGTCGCACCAGGTGCTGACGCCCCCGTGGACGTGCGGATAGGTGCCTTCGGTGAGCATGGTGACATGACGCCCATGGCTCATGCGGTGTGTCCCCCCAGGACGGAAAAAGGGGCCGGCGCCCGTGGTGTCGCGGAGCGCCGGCGCTAGGTGGTTCTCGTAGCGGCTTGCTGCTGGTCGGCCCGGACGGTCAGGCGGGCAGCTTGAGCGTGACGGCGCTCTGGAGCAGCTCGGGCTGGGTCCAGCTGGAGCGGGTGCCCGCGTAGGCGGTGCCGAAGTCGGCGGTGCCGAGCACGAGCTGCTTCTTGGTCCCGTTGGGGGCGGTCACCGGGGCGACGACCCCGGAGGGCGCCTTGACGGTGACGGCGGTGCCGATGCGGTAGGCGGTGACCTTGCCGTCGGCGAGCGCCTTGTCCCAGGCGGTGCGGCGGCCGAGCTCGACGCCGGCTTCCTTCATCGTCTGGTTGACGATCGGCGCGCTGGGCGCGTAGAGGGCGCGGTAGGTGTCGAGGACCTGGTTGAGCACCGGGTAGAGGGTGCGGTCCTCGGCGAGGTTGGACTGGTGGACGTAGTGCGGGCGGGGGTCGTTGGCCAGCACGTGGCGCAGGGCGGTCCGGGCCTCCTGCGGGACGATGTAGTTCAGGTAGCCGGTGTTGACGTCGAGCGCGGCCGGCAGGCAGGTGGAAGTCGCCGGGTTGTCCTCGCAGATGCCGCTGCCGCCGTCCGCGCGGCTGGCGTAGATCCAGTTGTACTCGTCGGCCATCTCCGCGTTGGTGCCCGTGTTGTAGTACACGTTCATCGGGTGGCGGGGCACGGTGAGGGCGGCGCCGACGGCCCGCTGCGCGGGTTCGCGGGAGTTGTCGCTGCCCGCCCACTTGACGCCGTTGTCGGCGAGCGCGCCGGCCAGGTTGGGGTTGTCCTGGGCCTGCTGCGGGAGGGTCTTGAGGCCCGAGTGCTCGCCGGTGACGAGCTCGGTCCGGTCGGTGGTGATGCCCTTGGCCGCGGCCCAGTTGTTGTTGTCGCGGATCTGCGCGGAGATCTCCGCACGGCTCATCCAGTTGATGGCGCCCGCGGCGTTCTTCGTGCACGTCCAGGGCGTGGTGGTGGTGTCCTGGACGCAGCCGACGAAGGGGTGCGTGTAGGTGTGGTTCATCCAGCGGTACTTGGCCCGGTCGGCGACGAGCTGGGCGGTGAGGGCGTCGGTGCCGCCGTTCGAAGCCTTCCACTCCTCTCCGGCGCCCGCGTTGAAGAGCATGTCGAGCTTGAAGCCCTTGGACTGCTGCCACTGCGCCGCGTAGACGGCGTCGGCGGCGGTCATCCGGATGGTGCTCTCCTTGCCCTCGCCGCCGGCGCAGGCGTAGTCGCCGGGCGTGCAGTTGAGCTCCTTGCTCCACCGGGCGTCGGGGGCGAAGACGTCGTCGACGTGGACCGCGAAGTAGCTGCGGCTCTGGCCGAGGTGGACCCCCTGGGTGAGCCAGTCGACGATGCCCCGGGCCAGCAGCCGGAACTGCTGCTGGTACTGGTTGTAGCCGAAGGTGACGACCAGCTCGCTGCGCCCGTCGTGGGTGTACTCGCCGACGAGCGAGGCCCGGCCGGAACCGACGGGGGCGTCGAGGTAGCTGGTGTAGCCGGTGCGCGGCTTGCCCATGAAGCCGTAGCTCTCGGGCACGAGCGCCGAGTTGTCCTCGAAGGTGACCTGGCCCCCCAGGTAGGCGAAGGGGCCCGCCTTGCCGGCCGCGGTGACCGCGGCCTGGGTGCCGTCGAGCTGGCCGCTGTACCCGCCGTTGTCGGTGTACTCCAGCCCGACGCCCGGGTGGGCCCAGGTGTAGGCGTCCACCTGGCGGATCCCGTACGTCGTCTCGTACGCGGTGAGCGCGGCCATCTCGGCCGAGCCCTCGCCGAAGGGGTTCTCGTTCGGCAGGACGACGCCCTGGTACTTGGCGCGCGGACGGCCGTCGACCGTGTCGCTGAGGAAGCCCGCGTTGATGACCGGGCGGCCGCTGCTGCCCAGCTGCACACGGGTGTACGGGACTCCGGTGTCCCGGAGTTCCGCGGTGATCGCCTCGACCGAGCTGCCGCCGTCGTCGACGACCAGCACCTTCAGGTCGATGCGCGCGGCCGTGGCCGCCTGGGCGGTCGCGGCAGGTACTGCCACGGACACCAGGGCTGCCGCGGCCATGGCGGCGGCGATCCTGTTCATCCGGTTCTTATTGACCATTTCGGCCTTTCCCCCCGCAGGCATCCCTCGACACGGCCCTATGGCGGTCGGCCGGGCCGGGGAGGCTCTGTGGAAATCATGCAAAGGAACCCCGCGTCCCCTTGCGAGAGTGGACCGAGTCTTTCGGACCTCGTCAGGTCTACGGGGCAAACCTGGAGCAGAGTCCACAGATGGGTGAATCTGCAGGCGTCCTGATCGAACAACTTGCCAAACCTTCGAGTGACGTACGGAAGAGCCCGTGCGCGTAGGCTCATTTCTGGCGGCCGTCGGGCCCGAATACGATCGCTACGGATGGCCGTCCACCCACTCGGCCCACACATACAAACGGAAGCGAGACTTCACCACCGTGACTGCTCTGACTCTCAGCACCTCCGGCGCGGCTACGCTGCGCGCCGACGCCCTCGTCGTCGGTGTCGCGAAGGGCCCCAAGGGCCCGGTCGTGGCCGCGGGCGCCGAGGCCGTGGACAAGGCGTACGACGGTAAGCTCGCCGCCGTGCTCGACGCGGTCGGCGCCTCGGGCGCCGAAGGCGAGATCACCAAGCTGCCGGCCCCGGCGGGCCTGAAGGTCCCGATGGTGCTCGCGGTCGGACTCGGCGCCGTTCCGGACAAGGACGAGTCGTTCGACGAGGAGGCGCTGCGCCGCGCCGCCGGCGCCGCCGCCCGCGCCCTGCACGGCTCCAAGAAGGCCGCCTTCGCCCTTCCCCTGGACGACGCCTCCGCCGTCACCGCCGTCGCCGAGGGCGCGCTGCTGGGCGCGTACGCCTTCACCGCCTACCAGGGCGGCGAGAAGAAGGCCGCCGGCGACAAGAACAGCGGCCCCAAGCAGCCGCTCGCCGAGATCGCCCTGCTGGGCGCCAAGCCGCGCGACAAGGAGCACAAGGCCGCGGCCGAGCGCGCCACCGTCGTCGCGACCGAGGTCAACATCGCGCGCGACCTCGTCAACACCCCGCCGAACGACCTGACCCCCGAGGCCTTCGCCGCGGTCGCCTCCGCGACCGCGAAGGAGCACGGCGTCAAGGTCCAGGTCCTGGACGAGAAGGCACTGGTCAAGGGCGGCTTCGGCGGCATCATGGGCGTCGGCAAGGGGTCCGAGAACCTGCCGCGCCTGGTGAAGCTCACCTACACCCACCCCAAGGCGGAGAAGACCCTGGCCTTCGTCGGCAAGGGCATCACCTACGACTCGGGCGGCATCTCCCTGAAGCCGGCCGGCCACAACGAGACGATGAAGTGCGACATGGCCGGCGCCGCCGCCGTCTTCGCCTCCGTCGTCGCGGTCGCGAAGCTGGGCCTCCAGGTGAACGTCACCGGCTGGCTGGCGCTCGCCGAGAACATGCCGTCCGGCTCCGCCACCAAGCCCGGTGACGTGCTGCGCATGTACAGCGGCAAGACCGTCGAGGTGCTCAACACGGACGCCGAGGGCCGCCTGGTCCTGGGCGACGCGCTGACCAAGGCCTCGGAGGACAACCCGGACGCCATCGTCGACGTGGCCACCCTGACCGGCGCCATGGTGCTGGCCCTGGGCAACCGCACCTTCGGCATCATGGCCAACGACGACGCTTTCCGTACGTCGATCCACGAGATCGCCGAGGAGGTCGGCGAGTCCTCGTGGCCGATGCCGCTCCCCGCGGACCTGCGCAAGTCCATGGACTCCCCCACCGCCGACATCGCCAACATGGGTGAGCGCATGGGCAGCGGCCTGCTGGCCGGCCTCTTCCTGAAGGAGTTCGTCGGCGAGGGCATCACCTGGGCCCACCTCGACATCGCGGGCCCGGCCTTCCACGAGGGCGCGCCGTACGGCTACACGCCCAAGGGCGGCACCGGCTCGGCCGTGCGCACCCTGGTGCGGCTGGCCGAGCGTACGGCCACGGGCGACCTGGGCTGACGCACCACATGTGAGACGTGACTCGCCCCGGGACCATGATCAGGTCCCGGGGCGCGTTCAGCTCTCAACGAAATCCGTAGGTTTCTACGCTTCGGTAACCCCTGCTTCGGACAGAAGCACCTGCCACAGACCGGGCCCGCCGTCCCGCGTTCCCCCGACAAATGCGAAGATGGGTTCTCGGCAGGACAGGGCCCCCACCACAGGGCCGAAGAAACAAGCGGCCGATTACCAGCCGCCGCCCGGTCACAGAGGACCGGTGCCCGGCGCACATGCATGGAGGACGTGACGTGGCGAACGACGCCAGCACCGTTTTCGACCTAGTGATCCTCGGCGGTGGCAGTGGCGGTTACGCCGCGGCGCTGCGCGCATCCCAGCTGGGTCTGGACGTTGCCCTGATCGAGAAGAACAAGCTCGGTGGCACCTGCCTGCACAACGGCTGCATCCCCACGAAGGCTCTGCTGCACGCGGGTGAGATCGCGGACCAGGCTCGCGAGGCCGCCCAGTTCGGTGTGAAGACCACCTTCGAGGGCATCGACATCGCGGGTGTCCACAAGTACAAGGACGAGATCATCTCGGGCCTGTACAAGGGTCTGCAGGGCCTGGTCGCCTCCCGCAAGGTGACCTACATCGAGGGTGAGGGCCGCCTCTCCTCCCCGACTTCCGTCGACGTGAACGGCCAGCGCATCCAGGGCCGCCACGTCCTGCTGGCGACCGGCTCCGTGCCGAAGTCGCTGCCGGGCCTGAACATCGACGGCAACCGCATCATCTCCTCGGACCACGCGCTGGTCCTGGACCGCGTGCCCGAGTCCGCGATCGTCCTCGGCGGTGGCGTCATCGGCGTCGAGTTCGCCTCGGCGTGGAAGTCCTTCGGCTCCGACATCACCGTCATCGAGGGCCTCAAGCACCTCGTTCCGGTCGAGGACGAGAACAGCTCCAAGCTGCTGGAGCGGGCCTTCCGCAAGCGCGGCATCAAGTTCAACCTCGGCACCTTCTTCGACAAGGCCGAGTACACCGAGAACGGCGTGCGCGTCACGCTGGCCGACGGCAAGACCTTCGAGGCCGAGGTGCTGCTGGTCGCCGTCGGCCGCGGCCCGGTCTCGCAGGGCCTGGGCTACGAGGAGCAGGGCGTCGCGATGGACCGCGGCTACGTCCTGGTCGACGAGTACATGCAGACCAACGTGCCGACCATCTCGGCCGTCGGTGACCTCGTCCCGACCCTCCAGCTCGCGCACGTCGGCTTCGCCGAGGGCATCCTGGTCGCGGAGCGTCTGGCCGGCCTCAAGGCCGTCCCGATCGACTACGACGGTGTCCCGCGCGTCACCTACTGCCACCCCGAGGTCGCTTCCGTCGGCATCACCGAGGCCAAGGCCAAGGAGATCTACGGTGCGGACAAGGTCGTGGCCCTGAAGTACAACCTTGCGGGCAACGGCAAGAGCAAGATCCTGAAGACCGCGGGCGAGATCAAGCTCGTCCAGGTCAAGGACGGTGCCGTGGTCGGCGTCCACATGGTCGGTGACCGGATGGGCGAGCAGGTCGGCGAGGCCCAGCTGATCTACAACTGGGAAGCCCTGCCGGCCGAGGTCGCGCAGCTCATCCACGCGCACCCGACGCAGAACGAGGCGATGGGCGAGGCCCACCTGGCCCTCGCCGGCAAGCCGCTGCACGCACACGACTAATCGTCACTGGGCGCGACGACCACTTCCGCACTTTCGTTAGGAGCAACAGAAACCATGTCGGTTTCCGTAACCCTTCCGGCGCTCGGTGAGAGCGTCACTGAGGGCACTGTCACCCGCTGGCTGAAGGCCGAGGGCGAGCGCGTCGAGGCCGACGAGCCGCTGCTCGAGGTCTCGACCGACAAGGTCGACACCGAGATCCCCTCCCCCGTGGCGGGCATCCTGGCCTCCATCAAGGTCGCCGAGGACGAGACCGTCGAGGTCGGGGCCGAGCTGGCCGTCATCGACGACGGCTCCGGCGCGCCGGCCGCGGCTGCCGCTCCGGCCGCCGAGGCCCCCGCCGCTCCGGCTCCGGTCGCCGAGGCCCCCGCGGCCCCGGCTCCCGCGCCGGTCGCCGAGGCCCCCGCCCCCGCCGCCGCCGCTCCGGCCGCGTCCGGCACCGATGTCGTGCTCCCCGCCCTGGGCGAGTCCGTCACCGAGGGCACCGTCACCCGCTGGCTGAAGCAGGTCGGCGAGTCCGTCGAGGCCGACGAGCCGCTGCTCGAGGTCTCCACGGACAAGGTCGACACCGAGATCCCGGCGCCGGTCTCCGGCACGCTGCTGGAGATCCTGGTCGGCGAGGACGAGACCGCCGAGGTCGGCGCCCGCCTGGCCGTCATCGGTGTCGCGGGCGCGGCTCCCGCCGCCGCCCCGGCCGCCGCCGCCCCGGCTCCGGTCCAGGCTGCCGCTCCGGTCGCCGCCCCGGCTCCGGTCGTGGCCGCCCCGGCCGCTGCCGCTCCGGCTCCCGTGGCTGCCCCGGCTCCCGTGGCCGCTCCGGCTCCCGTGGCTGCCCCGGCTCCCGTGGCCGCTCCGGCCCCGGTCGCCGCTCCGGCTCCGGTCGCCCCGGCCGCTCCCGTCACCCCGGTCCAGGCCGGCGACGAGGGCGCCTACGTGACCCCGCTGGTGCGCAAGCTCGCCTCTGAGTCCGGCGTCAACCTGTCCACGGTCTCGGGCACCGGTGTCGGTGGCCGCATCCGCAAGCAGGACGTCCTCGCCGCCGCCGAGGCCGCCAAGGCCGCCGCCGCCGCGCCGGCTCCGGCCGCCGCCGCCCCGGCCGCCAAGGCTCCGGCCGCCGCGGTCTCCGAGCTGCGTGGCCAGACCGTCAAGATGACCCGCATGCGCAAGGTCATCGGCGACAACATGATGAAGGCGCTGCACTCGCAGGCTCAGCTCAGCTCCGTGGTCGAGGTGGACATCACCAAGATCATGAAGCTGCGCGAGCAGGCGAAGGCGTCCTTCCTGGCCCGTGAGGGCGTCAAGCTCTCGCCGATGCCGTTCTTCGTCAAGGCCGCCGCCCAGGCGCTGAAGGCCCACGCGGTCGTCAACGCCCGGATCAACGACGACGAGGGCACCATCACCTACTTCGACTCGGAGAACATCGGCATCGCCGTGGACTCCGAGAAGGGCCTGATGACCCCGGTCATCAAGGGTGCCGGTGACCTCAACCTGGCGGGCATCTCCAAGGCGACCGCCGACCTGGCCGGCAAGGTCCGCGGCAATAAGATCACGCCGGACGAGCTGTCGGGCGCGACCTTCACCATCAGCAACACCGGCTCGCGCGGTGCGCTGTTCGACACCGTCATCGTGCCGCCGAACCAGGTCGCCATCCTGGGCATCGGTGCCACGGTCAAGCGCCCGATGGTCATCGAGACCCCCGAGGGCACCGTCATCGGCGTCCGCGACATGACGTACCTGACCCTGTCCTACGACCACCGCCTGGTGGACGGCGCGGACGCGGCCCGGTACCTCTCGGCCGTCAAGGCGATCCTCGAGGCCGGCGAGTTCGAGGTCGAGCTCGGTCTCTGAGCCGAACGGCTTGTAACCAGCCTCACTGTCGGCGCCCCCGTCCGGGATACTCCCGGGCGGGGGCGCCGCCGTATTGTCTACGCATCAGGCCCCGTATCGACCCTGCACACACACCAGGAGATGAACCGCCGATGATCACCCCACCCGTCGTGCACTCGCTGCGCGAGCAGATCCGCGAGCACATCGTGGAGGGGATCGTCAGCGGGCGCTGGAAGCCCGGCGAGCGGATCGTCGAGCGCCGGATCGCCGTGGAGCTGGAGGTCAGCCAGACGCCCGTACGCGAGGCCCTGCGCGAGCTGGAGACGCTGCGGCTGATCGAGTCGGCGCCCAACAAGGGTGTGCGCGTACGGAATCTGTCGGCGGCGGACCTGGAGGAGATCTACCCGGTCCGGGCCGGCCTGGAGCAGATCGCGGCCGAGCTGGCCGCGCCCCGGCTGGCGACGGACTGCACGGCCCTGGAGCCGCACGTCGCCGCACTGTGGGAGGCCGACCGCATCAAGGACGGCACGGCGCAGGTGCGGCACACGGTGGGCTTCCACCGCGAGATGGTGCGGGCGGCCGGGAACAGCGTGCTGCTGCACACCTGGGAAAGCCTGGGCATCGAGGTGTTCACGGCCCTGTCCATCCGGTGGCTGGGTACGGTCCAGAAGTCCTACGCGGAGGAGCACGAAGCCCTCGTCGAGGCGTTCCGCAGCCAGGACCCGGACATCGGCCTGTTGGTGAAGCGGCACGTCCTGGGGTGCGCTCCGCGCGCCTGACCACGCCCGACCCCGCCTGACCGCGTCGTATCGTCCCGATTTGACCGGCACTGCGTGCCTTGGTTCCTGGCACGCGGTGCCGACTTTTGTCATATGGACGTTTCTTCGTCACTTTTATTTGATCGATCATCGATCAGCGATTTACAGTCGTCGCGGACCTCAACCAGGTCCGACGACCCTGTCCTGCCCGTCAGGGATTTTTTCACCACCTCTCCTTTGTCCGGAAGGCGGCGCACACCGATGTCCGACCCCGTAGGAAAGCTTCCGAGCGAGCTCGACCAGCTCCCGGACCGCGACACCGAGGAGACCGCCGAATGGGCGGCCTCCCTCGACGCCGTCGCACAGGCCGCCGGTACGCGCCGCGCCGAATACCTGCTCCGCCGCACGCTCCAGCACGCCGAGGCCGCCGGCCTCGCCCTGCCGAAGCTGCTGGAGACGGACTACGTCAACACCATCCCCACCGCCGCCGAGCCGGAGTTCCCCGGTGACGAGGCGATGGAAGCCAAGATCACCGCCTGGAACCGCTGGAACGCGGCCGCCATGGTGACCCGCGGCTCCAAGTACGGCGTCGGCGGCCACATCGCCACCTTCGCCTCCGCCGCGTGGCTGTACGAGACCGGCTTCCAGCACTTCTTCCGCGGGAAGGAGGCCGACGGATCGGGCGACCAGCTCTACATCCAGGGCCACGCCTCCCCCGGCATCTACGCCCGCGCCTTCCTCGACGGGCGCATCTCCGAGCAGCAGCTCGACAACTTCCGCCAGGAGTCCGGCGGCAACGGCCTGCCGTCCTACCCGCACCCGCGGCGCCTGCCGTGGCTGTGGGAGTTCCCGACGGTGTCCATGGGCCTCGGCCCGCTCTCCGCGATCTACCAGGCGCGCTTCAACCGCTACCTGCAGAACCGGAGCATCAAGGACACCGCCAACTCGCACGTCTGGGCCTTCCTGGGCGACGGCGAGATGGACGAGCCCGAGTCGACCGCCGCCCTGGCCCTCGCCTCCCGCGAGCAGCTCGACAACCTGACCTTCGTCATCAACTGCAACCTGCAGCGCCTCGACGGTCCGGTCCGCGCCAACTTCCGCGTGGTCCAGGAGCTGGAGGCCCAGTTCCGCGGCGCCGGCTGGAACGTCATCAAGTCGCTGTGGGGCTCCGCCTGGGACGAGCTGTTCCAGCTCGACACCACGGGCGCCCTCGTACGCCGCCTGCGCGAGGTACCGGACGCGCAGTTCCAGACGTACGCGACCCGCGACGTGGCCTACATCCGCCAGCACTTCTTCGGCGCCAACGCCGAGCTCGTGCAGCTGGCGGGCGTCCTGTCCGACGCGAAGATCGCCGAGTGCTTCCACTCCTCCCGCGGCGGCCACGAGCCCCGCAAGGTGTACGCCGCGTACAAGGCCGCCCTGGAGCACAAGGGCGCGCCGACGGTCATCCTGGCGCAGACCGTCAAGGGCTACACGCTGGGTGCCGGGTTCGAGTCGAAGAACGCGAACCACCAGATGAAGAAGCTGACGATCGACGAGTTCAAGGACATGCGTGACCTCCTTGGCCTCCCGATCCCGGACAGCGCCTTCGCCGACGGCGTCGTCCCGTACGGCCACCCGGGCGCGAACAGCCCCGAGGTCCAGTACCTGAACGAGCGCCGCGCGGCCCTCGGCGGCCCGGCCCCGGCCCGCAAGGTCAAGCACGTGGCCCTGCCGGCTCCGGCCGAGCGCTCCTTCGCCCCGCTGCTCAAGGGCTCCGGCAAGCAGGAGATGGCCACCACCATGGCCTTCGTCCGGCTCGTCAAGGACCTGATGCGGGACAAGGAGACCGGCAAGCGCTGGGTGCCGATCGTCCCCGACGAGGCCCGTACCTTCGGTATGGAGTCGCTCTTCCCGTCGGCCGGCATCTACTCGCCGCTGGGTCAGACGTACGAGCCTGTCGACCGCGACCAGCTCATGTACTACAAGGAAGCCAAGGACGGCCAGATCCTCAACGAGGGGATCACCGAGGCCGGCGCCATGGCCGACTTCATCGCCGCCTGCACGTCGTACGCGACGCACGGCGAGCCGATGATCCCCTTCTACATCTTCTACTCGATGTTCGGCTGGCAGCGCACCGCCGACCAGATGTGGCAGCTCGCCGACCAGCTCGGCAAGGGCTTCATCGTGGGCGCCACCGCCGGCCGCACCACGCTGACCGGTGAGGGCCTGCAGCACGCGGACGGCCACTCGCACCTGATCGCGTCCACGAACCCGGCGTCGCTCAACTACGACCCGGCCTTCGCGTACGAGATCGCGGTGATCGTCAAGGACGGTCTGCGCCGGATGTACGGCGAGAAGCCGGAAGACGTCTTCTACTACCTGACGGTCTACAACGAGCCGAAGCCGCAGCCCGCGATGCCCGAGGGCGTCGAGGAAGGCATCCTCAAGGGCCTGTACCGCTTCAACACGGCGGCGGACCTGGCGGAGGCGGCCCCGGCCGCCGACGCGCCGAAGATCCAGCTCATGGCCTCGGGTACGGCCATCCACTGGGTGCTGGAGGCGCAGCAGCTGCTCGCCGCCGACTGGAACGTGGCCGCCGACGTATGGTCCGCCACCTCCTGGGGCGAGCTGCGGCGCGACGCGCTGGAGTGCGACGAGGCGCTGCTGCGCGGCGAGCTCCGCACCCCGTACGTGACCCGCGCGCTGGAGGGCGTCACCAGCCCGGTGCTCGCCGTCTCCGACTGGATGCGCCAGGTCCCGGACCAGATCAGCCAGTGGGTGGAGCAGGACTGGACCTCGCTGGGTACGGACGGCTTCGGCCTGTCGGACACCCGTGAGGGCGCCCGCCGCCACTTCGGTGTCGACGCCCAGTCGATCGTGGTGGCCGCGCTGGCCCAGCTCGCCCGCCGCGGCGAGGTTCCGGCGTCCGCCGTCAAGGAGGCCCGGGAGCGCTACGGCCTCTGAGCCGTGCACGACCGATCGTGAAGGCCGGTGTTCGCCCCTTGGGGGGTGGACACCGGCCTTTCGCCGTGTACGAGGTGGCGGCGGCGGGTCGGACCCGTGATGCTGGAGCGGTGATGGACGAGACGGAGTTCTGGGAGATCGTCGACCGTACCCGCGAGGCCGCCGAAGGCGACCCCGAGGAGCACGCCGAGCTGCTCGTGGAGCGGCTGGCGCAGCTCGACCCCGACTCCGTCCTGGACTTCGCCCGGCACTTCGAGTCCCGGTACAACCGGGCGTACACCTGGGACCTGTGGGGCGCGGCCTGGGTGCTGCTCGACGGCGCGAGCGACGACGCGTTCGACTACTTCCGCTGCTGGCTGATCGGCCAGGGGCGGGAGGTGTTCGAGGGCGGGGTGCACGACCCGGACCATCTGGCGGAGCTGCTGGGCGACTTCGACGAGGAGATCGACGGGGACGGCGAGGAGCTGGGGTACGCGGCCGACGAGGCGTACGAGCAGCTGACCGGGGTGGTGGCGCCGGATCTGGGCGTGCCGCTGCAACCGGCAGAGCCGGAGGGCACCCCGCTGGACTTCGAGAACGAAGCCGTGCTCGCGGAGCGCTTCCCCCGGCTCTGGGACCGCTTCAGAAGCTGACGGCGCTGCTCAGTAGTGCGTGCCGCCGTCGATGCGGATCTCCGTACCGGTGATGAAGGCGCCGTCCTCGGACGCCAGCATGGCGACGACGCCGGCCACGGTCTGCGGGCCGGCGAAGCCCTGGCCGATGGCCGGGGCGAGCTTGGCGAAGAGGGACCAGTCGGTGTCCTCGGGCAGGCCGGGGCCGGTCCCGGTGGTCATGCCGCTCTCGATGGAGCCGGGCGCGACGGAGACGAAGCGCAGGCCCTGCTTGCTGTACTCGGCGGCCAGCGCGTGGGTCATGGACTGGATGCCGCCCTTGCTGGCCGCGTAGGCGGACATGTAGGGGTGCGCGAAGGACGCCGAGGTGGAGCTGAAGTTCACGACGACCGGCCGGTCGCCCGCCAGCAGCGCCGGGAGCGACTCCCGGATCATCAGGAAGGTGCCGGTCAGGTTGACCGCGATGATCTTGTTCCAGAAGTCGAGCGTGGTCTGGTGGGTGTGGGCGGAGCGCAGGATGCCGGCCGCGTTGACCAGTACGTCGATCCCGCCGAGCGTGCCGACGGCGGCGGCCACGCCCTCCTTGACGGCGCTCTCGTCGGATATGTCCAGGACGCCGGTGGTGAGGCGGTCCGCGACTCCGGCAGCGGCGGCCTGGCCGGCGGTCTCACCCAGGCCGGTTTCACTGACGTCCACCGTGTGGACGCGGCCGCCCTCGGCGAGGATGCGGTGGACGGTGGCGCGGCCGATGCCGGAGCCGCCGCCGGTGATGAGGACGCGACGTCCTTCGAAACGGTTCATGGGGGTGAGCGTACCGAAGCGATGACACGCTTTGCCAGAGTGGCAATCACTGCAATATGTCGTGGTACCGGGAGGTAGGCTTCACCCCGTGAGATCCCCTCGCCCGTACTCCCCCCAGGCCGACCCCGGAGCCCAGTCGCTGACCGAGCGCCGCAAGGCCGCCACCCAGCTCGACATCGCCCGCGCGGCCTGCGAACTGTTCGCCGCGCACGGCCCCGACGGCACGACCGCCGAGGACATCGCCCACCGGGCGGGGGTGGCGCTGCGCACGTTCTACCGCTACTTCCGCAACAAGCAGGAGGCGGTGGCCCCGCTGCTGGCGGGCGGCGGCGACGCCTGGCGCGCGCTGCTCGCCGAGGAGGATCCCGGCACCCCCCTCGCCGAGGCCCTGGAGCGCGCCGTCAGGCGGTCACTGAGCGACTCCCAGACGGTCGAGGAGGGCCTGGAGGTAACCCGCGGCCTGCTGCGCGCGGCGGCGACCGACGAGGCCCTGCGGGCGGTCTGGTACCGGGTGAACCAGGACTCCGAGGAGCGCCTGGTCCCGGTGGTCGCCCGGCTGGCCGGCGCCGAGGCGGACCCTCTGGGCGTCCGCCTGCTCGCCGCGGCGGCGACGGACGCGATCCGGATCTCGCTGGAGCTGTGGTCGACGACGGACGACCCGGTGTCGGGCCCCGGCTCCCCGGCCCAACTCGCGGTCCGCTGCCTGCACGACCTCACCGGCGCGATGCCCCTGCTGCGCTGATCGTCAGCGCGGCAGGGGCATCTGGTCCGCCCGGTGGCCCTCTGTGTCCTCACAGGCGTCAGCGGCCGCCGCCCCAGCCTCCGCCACCGTCGCCGCCACCGCCATTGCCCCAGTCACCGCTGCCGCCACCGCCGTTGCCCCAGTCACCGTTGCCGCCGCCGTCACCGCCACGGCCGTTGCCCCAGTCACCGTTGCCGCCGGAGTCGTTCCAGTTCCAGTTGCCGCCGTCACCGCCGCTGCCGGAATCGTTCCAGTTCCAGTTGCCGCCGTCACCGCCACGGCCCGAGTCGTTCCAGTTCCAGTTGCCGCCGTCACCGCCACGGCCCGAGTCGTTCCAGTTCGAGTCGTTCCAGTAGCCCCAGTCGTAGCGGTTGTTACGGCCGTCGCCGCCGACTCCGCCGTCGTCCCAGCACCAGCTGGGGCGGTCGCGCCAGTCGCGGTTGCAGCACTCGTCCCAGCGCCAGTCGCTCCAGCGCCCGTCCGAGCACCTCCACGTACCGCCACCGGTGGAAGTGGCCGAGGCGGTGCCGACCGGCATCAGACCGATGGCGACTCCTGCGGCGCCCGCCATGGCAGCCGCGATGATCCTACGGCGCATGTTCACGCACCTCCGAACACGTTTCGCTTATTCGGCCTTTAGGACATTTCAACCCTCACTCGGGCTCGTCGCGCTGTCAAAGCAGAAAGGCCCCCCGCCGCGCTCCGAGGAGTGCGGTGGGGGGCCTTTCACCAGGCATTTTTACAGCGTTTTTACAGGTCGAAGTAGAGCTCGAACTCGTGCGGGTGCGGACGCTGCGCGATCGGGGCGATCTCGTGCGTGCGCTTGTAGTCGATCCAGGTCTCGATCAGGTCGGGGGTGAAGACACCGCCGGCCAGGAGGTACTCGTGGTCCGCCTCCAGCGCCTTGAGGACGTCCTCGAGGCTGGTCGGGACCTGCGGGACGCTCGCGTGCTCGTCGGGCGAGAGCTCGTAGAGGTCCTTGTCGATCGGCTCCATCGGCTCGATCTTGTTCTTGATGCCGTCGAGGCCCGCGAGCAGCAGCGCCGAGAAGGCGAGGTACGGGTTGGACGACGGGTCCGGGGCGCGGAACTCGACGCGCTTGGCCTTCGGGTTCGAGCCCGTGATCGGGATGCGCATGGCGGCGGAGCGGTTGCGCTGCGAGTACACCATGTTGACCGGCGCCTCGAAGCCCGGCACCAGGCGGTGGTACGAGTTCACCGTCGGGTTGGTGAACGCCAGCAGCGACGGGGCGTGCTTGAGGATGCCGCCGATGTAGTAGCGGGCGGTGTCCGACAGGCCCGCGTAGCCGGCCTCGTCGTAGAACAGCGGGTCGCCGTTGGCCCACAGCGACTGGTGCACGTGCATGCCCGAGCCGTTGTCACCGAAGATCGGCTTCGGCATGAAGGTCGCGGTCTTGCCGTTGCGCCAGGCGACGTTCTTCACGACGTACTTGAAGAGCATCAGGTCGTCGGCCGCGGCGAGCAGCGTGTTGAACTTGTAGTTGATCTCGGCCTGGCCACCGGTGCCGACCTCGTGGTGCTGGCGCTCGACCTGGAGGCCCTGGGCGTCCAGTTCGAGGGAGATCTCGGCGCGCAGGTCGGCGAAGTGGTCGACCGGGGCTACGGGGAAGTAACCACCCTTGTAGCGGACCTTGTAGCCGCGGTTGTTCTCCTCGGAACCGGTGTTCCAGGCGCCGGCCTCGGAGTCGATGTGGTAGAAGCCCTCGTTCGCGGAGGTCGCGAAGCGCACGCTGTCGAACACGTAGAACTCGGCCTCGGGGCCGAAGAACGCGGTGTCGGCGATGCCGGTGGAGGCGAGGTACGCCTCGGCCTTCTTCGCGATGTTGCGCGGGTCGCGGCTGTAGGCCTCACCCGTGATCGGGTCGTGGATGAAGAAGTTGATGTTCAGCGTCTTGTCACGGCGGAACGGGTCCAGGCGGGCCGTGGTGATGTCGGCACGCAGAGCCATGTCGGACTCGTGGATGGCCTGGAAGCCGCGGATCGAGGAGCCGTCGAAGGCGAGCTCCTCCGCCGGGTCGAACGCCCGCGCCGGGATGGTGAAGTGCTGCATCACACCAGGCAGGTCGCAGAAGCGGACGTCGACGAACTTGACGTCGTTCTCCTCGATGTACTGCTTCACTTCGTCGGCGTTCTGGAACATCCAACTCCTCCTACTCCCGGCCCCGGGGGAGGGACGGGTTGCATAGCTCGTGGTGCGTCAGTGCGGTGCCGCACGCTGACCCGACCATAAGCAGACGGGATTTCTCAAGCATGACCCATTTGTTTCGCACACGTTAACCAGGGTCCCGTCCGAAGGCCGTGAGGCAGCACCGGTACCGTGGTCGGGTGGACAACAGGCAAGCATTCGGATCCTGGCTCTCCGGCCCCCGCGCGGCCGCGGAGGAGATGGGCGTCGACTTCGGCCATCCGGGCCAACGGCTCGGCCTGCCTCAGCAGGGGCCCGGGTCCGTGGCCCGGTTCGGCCGCCGGCTCGCGGGTGTCGCCCTCGACTGGACCGGCTGCCTGCTGATCGCCTACGGGCTGGTCACGGGCGGCGACATGGCCGCCGCGCGCAGCTGGACGCTGTGGCTCTTCCTGGCTCTGAGCATCCTCACGGTCGGCACCGTGGGCTTCACCCCCGGCAAGCGGATCGTGGGGATCCGAGTGATCTCGGAGGACGGCGGCCGCCTCGGCGCCGTCCGGGTGATCGTGCGCACGCTGCTGCTGGCCCTGGTCATCCCCGCGCTGATCTGGGACCGTGACGGCCGCGGCCTGCACGACCGGCTCGCGCGCGCCGTCCAGGTGCGCATCTGAGGCCTGCGGCAGGCAGGCAGGACGGGCAGGACGGCACACACGACGACACGGACACAGGGGCGCCCCCCGAGCCGCGCGGCTCGGGGGGCGCCCCTGTGTCGTATACGAAAATCAGGTCAGCGGGTCAGCGCATCTTCCCGCCGCGCGGCATCTTCATGCCCTTCGGCATCGGGCCCTTCGGCAGCGGCATGTTGCTCATGAGGTCACCCATGGCCCGCAGCTTGTCGTTGACCTGGGTGATCTGCGGTCCGGCCAGCACGCGCGGCAGCTTGAGCAGGGTGGTGCGCACCTTCTTGAGCGGCACCTCGCCCTCGCCCGTACCCACGATGAAGGTGTGCACCGGCACGTCCGGCATGATCCGGGCCAGCTTCTTCTTCTCGTTCGCGAGCAGCGGCTTCACGCGGTTCGGGTTGCCCTCGGCGATCAGCACGACGCCGGCCTTGCCGACGGCCCGGTGGACGATGTCCTGCTGCCGGGTCATCGCGACCGCCGGGGTGGTCGTCCAGCCCCGGCCCACGTTGTCCAGTACGGCCGCGGCCGCGCCCGGCTGTCCCTCCATCTGCCCGAAGGCAGCCCGCTCGGCTCGTCGCCCGAAGACGATCGCCATCGCGAGGAACGCCACCAGGAAGCCCAGAATGCCCAGGTAGACCGGGTGGTCGATCAGGAAGCCGATCGCAAGAAAGACACCGAAGGTGACGATTCCCACGCCCGCGACGATCAGACCGACCTTCGGGTCGGCCTTGCGCGTCATCTTGTACGTCAGGGCGATCTGCTTCAGTCGCCCGGGGTTCGCAGCAGTCTCTGCGTTTGACTTCCTCGCCATACAGCGAAGTTTACGTGGCCTGCGGGGTCCGGGTCGCCGCGGCCTCAAGTACGTGTTCGGTTTCGACCCGGTCCTTGGCCCGGCGGCGGTCCTCCAGCACCGCCGTCCAGGCGTTGCGCCGGGCGCCGCTCATGAGCAGCGACTCGATGCCCCGGAAGGCGTCGGAGAGCGTCGGGATGGCGATGGCGCGTACGGGCGCGGCCTGCATGATGTCGATCCCTTTCACGGAACTCACGTCGGCAGTGCGATTGCGGTGCGTGGATTCAGCGTCACTGTTCGGTGTTACCAGGGCGTGACCGGTCGGTCAAATGTGATTGACACGTTGCAAAGACTGACGCGGCCCGCCGGGCTCTTCCTCGAAAGAGCCTAGGGGCCGCGCCTGTGCGGTATTACTGCCTAGTAATGTTTTGTGTGCGAGTTCACACGCTTGCCACGCGGGTTCACGCTCCGGCGTGGCTGCGCTCCTCGGTTCCCGGTCGAGCTCCACCTCGCCACCGCTCCGGCCGCGTGCCCGCCCTCGTGCCTCGGGCAGACCCGCAACCTACGCTCCGGCTCGGCTGCGCTTCTCCATCGCCTGCGCGTAAAGACGACCCGCCCGGTACGACGACCGGACCAGCGGACCGGACATGACGCCGGAGTAGCCGATCTCCTCGGCCTCCTTCGCCAGCTCGACGAACTCGGCCGGCTTCACCCAGCGCTCGACGGGGTGGTGCCGCGGCGAGGGCCGCAGGTACTGGGTAATGGTGATGAGCTCGCAGCCGGCCTCGTGCAGGTCCTTCAGGGCCTGCGAGACCTCCTCGCGCTCCTCGCCCATGCCGAGGATCAGGTTCGACTTGGTGACCAGGCCGTAGGCGCGCGCCTTGGTGATCACTTCGAGGGAGCGCTCGTAGCGGAAGCCGGGGCGGATCCGCTTGAAGATCCGCGGCACCGTCTCGACGTTGTGCGCGAAGACCTCGGGGCGGGAGGCGAAGACCTCCTCCAGCAGCTCCGGGACCGCGTTGAAATCGGGGGCCAGCAGCTCGACCTTGGTGTGGCCGGCCTCGCGGCCCGCCGTCTGCTGGTGGATCTGGCGCACGGTCTCCGCGTACAGCCAGGCGCCGCCGTCGGCCAGGTCGTCGCGCGCGACGCCCGTGATGGTGGCGTAGTTCAGGTCCATCGTGACCACGGACTCGCCGACGCGCCGCGGCTCGTCGCGGTCCAGCGCCTCGGGCTTGCCCGTGTCGATCTGGCAGAAGTCACAGCGCCGGGTGCACTGGTCACCACCGATGAGGAAGGTGGCCTCGCGGTCCTCCCAGCATTCGTAGATGTTCGGACAGCCGGCTTCCTGGCACACCGTGTGCAGTCCTTCGCCCTTCACCAGGGCCTGCATCTTGGTGTACTCGGGACCCATCTTCGCCCGGGTCTTGATCCACTCGGGCTTGCGCTCGATGGGGGTCTGGCTGTTACGGACCTCCAGGCGCAGCATCTTGCGTCCGTCGGGTGCGACTGCGGACACGACCGGCTCCCTGTGACTTCGATTCTTCGGCGCCCACCAGGGTACGCCCGTAAATTCGTACGCTCTTACGTCCGCCAACCTGGGGGGCGCCGGACCCATTCCCCGGCCGTCAGCCGGCGGCCGTCTCGATCTCCCGGGGCCGCAGCTCCGCGTGCTCCAGTACGTCCTTCAGGTGGCGCTCGATGACCGGAACCACCTCGGCGATGGTGATCTCCCGGCCCAGTTCGTACGAGAGCGAGGTCACACCGGCGTCCCGGATGCCGCAGGGGACGATCCGGTCGAACCAGGTGTTGTCAGGGTTCACGTTGATCGCGAAGCCGTGCATCGTGACGCCCTTGGCGACCCGGATGCCGATGGCGGCGAGCTTGCGGTCCTCGCGGCGCTGGCCGGCGTTGGACGGGGCGTACTCGGGGCCGTTGAGCCGCGCGTCGAACTCCTCGTCGTGCAGCCGGGGGTCGAATTCGAGCGAGAGGCCGCCGAGCTTGGGGCGCTCCTCGACGGGGTCGCCCAGGACCCAGACGCCGGAACGGCCCTCGACGCGGGTGGTCTCCAGGCCGAACTCGGCGGCGGTGCGGATCAGCGCGTCCTCCAAGCGGCGGACGTGGGCGACCACGTCCACCGGGCGGGGCAGCTTCATGATCGGGTAGCCGACCAGCTGGCCGGGGCCGTGCCAGGTGATCTTGCCGCCGCGGTCCACGTCGACGACGGGCGTGCCGTCGAGCGGGCGCTCGCTGGGGGCGGTGCGCCGGCCGGCGGTGTAGACCGGCAGGTGCTCCACCAGCAGGCAGGTGTCCTCGATCTCGTCCGCGAAGCGGGCGGCGTGCACCCGGCGCTGCTCTTCCCAGGCCTGGGTGTACTCGACGGATTCCGGCCCGAAGCCCAGATGGACAAACCCAAGCTCAGCCACCGCAGCGCCTCCTCGTTGAACCTGCTGTGTGCACGTATCGCACTCAGCAAGAGTACGGCGGCCCCTCCGGAGGCCCGGGCGCGGGCTCGTGCGGGGGTTCGGGCGCGGGCTGCGGGACGGGCTCCGGTGCGGGTTCCTGCAGGGGCCACGGCAGCTGCTTCGGACGGCGCCTGCCCTTCGGCCGGTCCGGATCCTCATCGGCCCGCGGCAGCCGCCGGTGCCCCTCGGAGTGGTCGTTGACCCAGCCGCACACCCCGCAGGCGTACCGGCCGTCGAGACCCGCGATGTACGTGCCGCAACGCCTGCACTCCGCCTCCGTCAACTCGGGCGGGGGAAGCGGAGCGGTGGATTCGGGACGCTCGTCGGGAAGGCGCGCCCGGTGGGTCCGGCGGGTCATGGGCCGCAGCCTATGCGGGCGGAGGGGTTCGGTCCGTAAAGGGCCCCATCCATTCTGCACACGATCGGATGAATGTAGGGCAGAGAGGGCGGCCCGGGCGGAGTTCGCCGCTACATTCACGCCGTTCACAGGGCCGGGACTCCGGTCCGTCACGTCAGGAGACCGTGGAGCCGATGACGGAACGACCTGCCCAGCGCGTCCCCAACAGGCAGCTCGCGACACTGATCGCGGAAGCCGGGTTCTCCAACGCCGGGCTCGCCCGCCGCGTCGACCAGCTAGGCCTGGAGCACGGTCTCGATCTGCGCTACGACAAGACCTCCGTGACCCGGTGGCTGCGCGGCCAGCAGCCGCGCGGAACCACCCCCGCGCTCATCGCCGAGGTCTTCACCAGACGCCTCGGCCGACGGCTCTCCGCGCAGGACCTGGGCCTGGACGCGTGCGCTCCCGTGTACGCGGGACTGGAGTTCGCGGCCACCCCGGAGGAGGCCGTCGACATCGCGAGCGGGCTGTGGCGCAAGGACTCGGGCTCCCACGCCGAGCTCCGGAAGATCGCCTTCACCCCGGCCGGGCTCGTCGTGCCCAGCCGGGACTGGCTGATCGGGCGGGCCGACGAACGGGTGGGGCGGGGCGCGGAGCCGTCCGTGGTCCGGGTCCCCGTGCAGGGTCGGGCCGCGGTGCCCCGGCAGCGGCAGATCGACCGCGCGCCCGGGCAGCGGGTGACGGGCGGGGACATCGCGGCACTGCGCTCGGTGAGCGAGCTGTTCCGCACCCTGGACCACGCCTACGGCGGCGGGCACGCCCGGCAGGCGCTCGTGCGCTACCTGGAGCACGAGGCCGAGCCGATGCTCCGCGGGACCTACGGGGAGACCACCGGGCGGCGGCTGTTCTCGGCCGCCGCCGATCTGACCCGGCTCGCGGGCTGGACCTCGTACGACATCGCCGCGCACGGGCTCGCCCAGCGGTACTTCGTGCAGGCACTGCGCCTGGCGCAGGCGGCCGGGGACCGCCCGTACGGCTCGTACGTGCTGGTCACCATGAGCCGGCAGGCGGTCTACCTGGGCCACGGCCGGGAGGCGGTGCAGCTGGCCCGCGTCGCCCAGCAGGGCGTCGGCTCCGGCCCGCCGCCGGTGGTGCAGGCGCTGCTGCACTCGGCGGAGGCGCGCGGGCACGCGGTGCTCGGCGAGGTACGGGCGGCGACGGCCTCGCTGGTGCGCGCCGAGCGGGCGATCGGCGCGGCCCGGCCCGGGGACGACGTGCCGCACTGGGCGCGGTACTTCGACGAGGCGCAGCTGGCCGACGAGTTCGGGCACTGCCACCGGGACCTGCAGCAGTACCGGGCTTCGGCGCAGCACGCGGAGCGCTCGCTGCAGTTGCGGGCGCCGGGGTTCGCGCGGTCCCGGCTGTTCTGCCGGGTGGTGCTGGCCACGGCGCGGCTGGGGCTGGGTGAGCTGGACCAGGCGTGCGCACTGGGCGCCGAGGCGGCGCAGCAGGCGATGGAGATGCGGTCGGTGCGCGCGGTGGAGTACGTACGGGACTTCGAGCGCCGGCTGGAGCCGTACCGCGACGCCTCGGCCGTGCGGAGCTACCGCGACCGGGTCGCGGCCTTGTCGTGAACCCGGGGCCCGGCTCCCCCGTGCGATGCCGGGCCCCTCATCGCGCCAGGAGGGGTGTGGCTGCCTCAGGCCGCCACCGGGAGTACGGGCTCCGGCGCCGCCGGGAGCGGGATGCCGAAGTCGCGCAGGACGGCGGTGGTGGCGCGGCGGGCCGAGTGGAGGGCGCCCTGGACGGTGTTCGTGTCGCGGTGGTCCCCGCACACGTACAGCCCGGCCAGGACGCGCACCGGGCGGCGCACGTCGTACGGCGGGGGCATGGCGGGGACGGCCTCCGGGGTGTGGTGGACGGCCAGCAGCTCCCAGTCCCGGGTGCTGGTGTCGTAGAGCCGGGCGAGGCGCGAGGCGACCGTACGCGTGGGCGGCGGCGGGCCGAGCACGGTGGTGGTGACCAGGCTCCGGCCGGCCGGGGCCCGCGTCGGGTCGACCGCGCTCATCACGGTGGTGTGCGAGACGGGCCACTTGGGGTCGCCGTCCAGCAGCAGCGACCCGTCCCAGGGCAGGGGCGCGGCGGTGGCGTGGTGCAGGACGGTGACCTCGTGGAAGCCGGGCACCCGCAGGCCGGGCAGGAGTTCGGCGGCGGCCCGGGCCCCGGTGGCCAGAAGCACGGAGCGGCAGCCGAAGTCGCCGTGCTCCTCGGTGGTGACGAGGTTGGTCGCCACCGACCGGACCCGGACCCCGGTGCGGACGGTGCCGGGCGGCAGGGCGCCGGCGAGCAGGTCGGGCAGGGCCGCCGCCCCTCCCTCGGGCACGGCGAGGCGGCCGCGGGCGAAGCCGCGCAGGGCGAGGTCGGCGACGCGGCTGGAGGTGGTGAGTTCCGGGTCGCGGAGCAGGGTGGAGAGCAGCGGCCGGAGCACGCCGGTCACGGTGCGCGGCGGCAGGCCGCGGGTGCGCAATGCTGCGAGCGCGGTGCGTTCGGGCCGGGCGAGCAGGCGTTCCTCGGGCAGGGCGGCCAGCCGCCCGAGGGCGGCGCTGAGGCGCGCCTGGTCGAGGGAGCCGCTGGCGAGGGCGCGGGCGGGGGTGAGGGCTCCGGCCCGGAGCTGTTTGCCGTCGGTGTGGACCAGGACCCCGGGCGCGAAGGACCTCAGCGTGAGGTCCTGGAGGCCGGGGGTGCGTTCGAGCTCCGTGTACGAGGTGTTGAGCAACTGGCCGATCCGGTCCAGCCGGAACCCGTCGGCCGAAACGGTGGCCATCCGGCCGCCGGGGTCGCCCGCGGCCTCCAGGACGGTGACCGTGACCCCCGCTGCGATCAGGTGGTGCGCGGCCGCGAGTCCTGAGACTCCGGCTCCTACGATGACGACGTCCGCATTGAGCACGTGCCCCTCCCCGAGGTCGGCGCGGCTGTGTGGGAGTCCTTCTTCCCCCAACGGGCACCAGGGGAACCCGAGTTCGACCGGGTATTACGGTCGGATCCGGTCGCACGGCGGTCGCATCCGGGTCACGAACGGTCGCACGGCGGTCGTACGGCGGTCGCACGCCCCTACATGGCGGCGCGGATGGCCTGCTCGATGCCGGGGTCGCGGAAGACGAAGCCGGACTCCAGCAGCCGGGCGGGCACGGCCCGCTGACTGCCGGTCACGTCCTCGGCGAACTCCCCGAGCACGACGCGCAGGGCCACCGCCGGTACGGGCAGCAGCGCGGGCCGGTGCAGCACCCGGGCCATGGCGGCCGTGACCTGGCGGTTGGTCAGCGGCTCGGGGGCCGTGAGGTTGACGGGGCCTTCGAGGGAGGGGGTGTCGATGATGTGGCGCAGGGCCGCGATCTCGTCCCGGAGGGAGATGTACGACCAGTACTGGCGGCCGTTGCCGAGCCGGCCGCCGATGCCGGCGCGGAACACCGGGAACAGCCGGCCCCAGGCTCCGCCCTCGCGGGCGACGACGAGGCCGGTACGGGCGAAGGCGGTCCGGATCCCGGCGGCCCGGGCGGGCTGCGCGGCCGCCTCCCACTCCACGCAGACCGAGGGCAGGAAGCCGTGCCCGGCGGGGGCGTCCTCGTCGACGGTGCGGTCGCCGGTGTCCCCGTAATAGCCGACGGCCGAACCGCTGACGAACACGGCGGGCGGCTCCTCGAGGGCGGCGAGGGCGTTCGCGATCGTGGCGGTGCCCAGTACCCGGCTGTCGCGGATCTCCCTCTTGTACGCGGAGGTCCACCGGTGCTCCCCGACCCCGGCCCCGGCCAGATGCACGACGGCCCCGCAGCCGGCCAGCCCGCCGGGGTCGACGTGGCCGCGGGCGGGATCCCACCGCGCCTCGTCCGCGGACGTGGGCTCCCGTCGCACGAACCGGACCACCTCGTGCCCGTCTTCCCGGAGGGACCGCACGAGGGCGCTACCGATGAGCCCGGTCGAACCGGTGACTGCGATGCGCATGCCCCCATCCTGGCGGATCCGCCCCCGCCCCGGCACGGAGCCCGGGCGCGGGCGGGGTCAGGTCGCCGTGCCGAGCCAGGTGCCCACCGCGTAGGTGACGGACATGGCCAGGGCGCCCCCGGCGACGTTGCGCAGGACCGCGCGGAGCGTGGGGGCGCCGCCCAGGCGGGCACTGATCACACCGCACAGGGTGAGCGCGGCGAGGACGGCCGCCACCGTGACCGGAACCCGGGCCGACGGCCCGGGAAGCAGGATCGCCAGCAGCGGCAGCAGCGCGCCCACCGTGAACGCGACGAGACTGGCGAAGGCCGCGTGCCACGGGTTGGCCAGCTCGTCGGGGTTGATGCCGAGCTCCACCCGGGCATGGGCCCGCAGCGCGTCCCGTTCCGTCAGCTGCTCGGCGGCCTCCCGGGCCAGCTGCCGGCTGAGCCCGCGGGCGACCAGCAGGTCGGTGAGTTCGTCGAGCTCCGCCTCCGGTTCCTCGGCCAGCTCCCGCCGTTCCAAGTCCAGCGCGGCCCGTTCGGAGTCCCGCTGCGAGCTGACGGAGACGTACTCCCCCGCCGCCATGGACAGCGATCCCGACAGCAGTCCGGCGACGCCCGCCGCCAGGATCGCCGCGCGTGAGGTGGTGGCCCCGGCCATGCCGACCACCAGGCCGGCGGTGGAGATGATCCCGTCGTTGGCGCCGAGCACCCCCGCCCGCAGCCAGTTCAGCCGTGTGCTGATCTCCGCGCTCTGCGAGCCGCCGCCACCGCTGCCGTGGGCCTCGATGTGCGCCCGTGTCGGGGAATCGTCTTCCGTCACGCCACCACTGTCGCGGCAGGGGACCGGCAGGGCCACCCGGCCACCGGTCCGGGTGCGCGGGCCCGCCCCCCGTACCAGGGTGGAGGTGTGAGAGGCGGACGCGAGGAACCGGGCAGGCTGCACGGGGAGCCGCCGCCGCGCTGGGCCCGGATCGCGCCCGCGGCGGCCCTGGTGGGGCTGGTCCTCGCGCAGATGCTCACCCCGGGCGACGTCGAGCTCGGGTTCTTCCTGGCCGGTCTGCCACCGGTGGCCGCCTTCGCGTACGGGCCGGGCGGGACCGCGTTCTTCGCCGCGCTCGTCCTCGTACTGCTGGGATCGCCCTCCCTCGGTGTCGGCCACGCGCGGGGGACGGACCTGGCCACGGTGGCCGTCATCGGGCTGCTGAGCGTGGTGATCGCCTGGGTCCGGCAGCGCCGGGACACGCAGCTGGTCAGCGTGCGGACGGTGGCGGAGGCGGCTCAGCTGGCGGTCCTCCCGCCGCTGCCGGAACAGGTGGGTCCGGTGCGCTGCTCCGGCCTCTACCGGGCGGCGCAGCACGGCACCCTGGTCGGCGGCGACCTGTACGACGTACGGGCGGGACCGCACGGGGTGCGGGCGCTGGTCGCCGACGTGCAGGGGCACGGCCTGGCGGCGGTCGCCACGGTGGCGGCGCTGCTCGGGGCCTTCCGCGAGGGGGTGCTCGACGACGCCGGGCTGGCGGCGGTCGCGGCCCGGCTGGACCGGCGGTTGGTCGCGGACTCGGCGGCCGCCTCCGACGAGCACCCCGAGCTGTTCGCGACGGCGCTGCTGCTGGAGTTCCCGCCCGGGCTGGACTTCGTACGGCTCGTCTCGTGCGGGCATCCGCCCGCGCTGCGGCTGCGCGGGCCGGCGGTCGACGAGGTGGCCGTGGAGCCGGGGCCGCCGCTGGGCCTGGGGCTCGCGGGTCTGACCCTGCCGCCGGTTGCCGAGCTGGCGGTGCGGCCAGGGGACCGGTTCCTGCTGCACACCGACGGGGTGACGGAGGCCCGGGACGTGTCGGGGCAGTTCTATCCGCTGTCCGCGCGGCTGCCCGTGATGGCGAGGGAGCCGGCGGGCCTGGTGGGGGCGGTGTGGCGGGACCTCGCGGCCTTCACGGACGGCGGCCCGCGTGACGACGTGGCCCTGCTGCTGCTGACACTTCCCGGCCCGGCGGGCGCGGAATGACCTCGACGGGCGCCGAGATGTGTACTGTGCGTAACCAGTGAACACCCACAGTGACGCCAGGATGGGAGCCGCCATGGCCATGCTGCTGATCAGAGGAAAGTTCAAGGTGGAGGGGGGCGCCAAGCCGGACGGCGACACCCTCCCGTTCATCCCGGACAACGTGGCCGACTGGAAGCTCGTGCCCGGGAGCGAGAAGATCGTGCCCAAGGCCGACGGCCGCGTGAGCATCCGGCTCGAAGGAATCGACGCGCTGGAGACCCACTACGGCGAGAAGAAGCCGCACATCGAGCACCAGCCGCGGGGCCTCGCCCACGAGGCCGCGGACCAGCTGCTGAAGTTCCTCGGGTTCGAGACCGTCCTGCGCGACGAGGACGAGACCGTCGCCACCACGCCGGACACCGTGAACGGCTGGATCCTCACCCGAGGGGCCGACGACTACGGCCGCTGCGTGGCCTTCGTCGGCAAGGGCACCCCGCCCGTGTACAGCGGCTACTGGACCGGGGTCGACGACGACCTGCTGGAGAGGACCGCCAACCACCGCCTGCTCCTGCTCGGCCTGGCCTACCCGACCTTCTACTCGGGCCTGCCCGATTACCTGCGCGAACTCCTCACCGACGCCTCGGAGAAGGCGAGGGCGTCGTCGAAGGGCGTGTGGAAGGCCGACAAGACCCTCACCGGGGTGACGGTCCACGGAATGGCCTCGCTCACGGACGACGACACCGGCGCGGTGATCCTGCCGAAGCTGTTCCGCCGCCTGAAGGACTACCTGGACTTCAAGGCTCCCGACGCGTCACTGGACTGCTTCCGCGCCTATCTGGCAGGGGCCGCGGACGACGAGTACCGCCTCCTGCCCGACTCCGGGAAGCTCCTGCGCGGTATGCACCACATCGTCGAGGTCACCGACGACAACACCGTGAGGATGACCCACCCTTCCCGGGACATCGTCTTCAAGGAGAAGTGAGCGGGAGCCCGCCGGGACCGTGGCCCCGGCGGGTCGACGCCCGCCCCGCTCGGCGGGGTCAGCCGGCGCTGACGATGAACGCGCGCACCATCTTGCAGGTGACATTGGACGGCCGGTGGATCCCCGTCCGGACGGCCATCGTCCGGATCTTCCGGTTGGTGGCGCGCCGGGCGTCATAAGTCCCCGAGTCGAGCAGGGATATCGCCAGCCGCATCGCCTTCAGCCGACGGTTGTGGCTCTCGTACCACTCGCGGGGCAGCCCCGCCGGCAGCGGCTTCTTCTTGACGTGCGCAATGGTGGTGGCAGTGGCCATCTACAGCCTCCCAAACGGTAGTTGGCTTCCTGTCGTTCTCCCTCGATTTTACCGGCGACCACTGACAAAAGCCCTGGCCGGGCAGGCTCTGGATAGGCTGGGCACCATGGAGATCTGGATCAACCCCGCCTGTTCCAAGTGCCGCAGCGCGCTGACCCTGCTGGACGCGGAGGGCGCCGACTACACGGTGCGCCGCTACCTGGAGGACGTGCCCTCCGAGGACGAGATCCGCGAGGTGCTCGGCCGCCTCGGGCTGGAGCCGTGGGACATCACGCGCACCTCGGACCCGCTGGCCAAGGAGACGGGGGTACCGGACCTGCCGCGCGAGGAGACCGACGCCGCCCGGGGCCGCTGGATCGCGCACCTGGCCGCGCACCCGAAGCTGATCCAGCGCCCGATCATCACCGCCGAGGACGGCACGGCCGTGGTCGCCCGCTCCGAGGAGGCCGTCCGCGAGGCGATGTCCCGCACCGCCTAGACGCGGCGGGCGATGACCTCCATGCACGCGCGGTAGCGCTCGCTGACCGCGTAGTGCAGGGGCTCGAAACCGTGCTCGGCCAACAGCTCGTAGAGGCGCGGGCGGCTGAAGTTGTGGAAGTGCTCCAGCTCCCCCCAGTAGGGGTTGGCGTCGGCCGCGTCCAGCAGCCGCCACACCGCGCAGTCGTAGTTGGGCATCGACGCGAAGATCACGCCGTCCTCCCGCAGCAAGCGGTGCGCGGCGACCAGGCCCTCGCCGGGGTACGGCATGTGCTCCAGCACGTCGGCCAGGCTGATCACGGAGTACCGGCCGGGCGCGTCGAGCGACGTGAGGTCGGCGCAGTGCGCCTCGATGCCGAGCCGGCGCAGCCCCTCGGCGGTCGAGGGCCGCAGATCGAGGCCTTGGGGCTCGAAGCCCCACTCCTGCGCCGTGAACAGCAGCGATCCGTTGCCGAAACCGACGTCGAGCCAGCAGCCGTCCGCGACGTAGCGCGCGACGCGCTCCACGATGCGGGCCGAGATGTAGCGGTTCTGCTCGAACCCCGCGCCCGGCTGCTGGTTCGGGTTGGTCGAGGAGAAGATCTCCGCCGAGACCTCGTCCGTGAAGTAGCCGTCGGTGAAGACGTGTCCGCAGGGGGCGCAGCGCATCCAGACGATGGCCGGCCCGACCACCGGCTTGTAGAGCGGATGGCCCGAGCAGTCGCCGGTCCTGAGCGCGGAGATCTCGGCGGCGGAGCAGAGCGGACAGGCGTCGTACAGCAGACGCGGCTGGCTCGTGACGGGTGGGGCAGCGATGGCTGGACTGGAGGACATGTCAGGAAAATAAGGGCCGTTTCGGTCGTCACGGTGGCGGCGCGCTGGGCACACCTAGGCGTCGAACAGGCGGGCGATCTCCGGGGCCGCGGTCAGCGGCAGAGCGTGGTGCGAGATCCCCGGCAGTACCTCGACACGCGCGCCCGGCAGCGCGTCGCGCGCGGCCCGGGCCGCGCGGGCGGCATCGTGGCAGCGGGTGCGGCCCGCGAACAGGATGCGGACCGGCAGCTCCCGAAGCCCGGTCAGGTCCGGGCGCGGCCCGGTCACCGGCCGGACGGCGGGAAAGGCGGCCGTCTCGTCCTGGAGCCGGAGCCAGGCCGGGTCGAGCGGGGCCCCGCCGGTCTCCCAGGCGAGGAAGGAGCGGATCCGCTCCGGGGTGGGCCGGACCAGCACGGGGAGCGCGCGCAGCACGTAGCCGGGGCGGAGCCCGGCGAAGACCTGGGTCGGGTCGAGCAGGACGAGGCGGTCGAGCCGGGCGGAGGTCCGCCCGGCGTCGGCGACCGCGTAATGGGCGGCGATCCAGGCCCCGTACGAGTGCCCGCCGAGGGTGACGGGACCCCGGCCGCCCCGGTCGCCGAGCCCGTCGAGGACCGCGTCGAGCCAGCCGACGAGGTCCCCGGTGGCCCGCAGCGCCCGCTCGGGCGCCGGGACACTGAGCCCCGGGTCCCCGACCAGGTCCACGGCGTGCACCCGGTGGGTACGCGCGAGCCCGGCCGCCGCGCAGGCTCCCCACACCGTGGAAGTGGCCCCGCCGCCCGGCAGCAGGACCAGCGGCGGGGCTCCGGCCGGACCGCAGCTGTTGACGCGGGTGGCCCCGTACGGGGTGGGCAGCACGGCGGCCTCGACCGGTTCGGGCCACAGGCCGAGCACCTCGTCGTAGGCGGTGCGGAAGGAAGCGGTGGGGACGGAAGCGGTGCGGGAGGAAGACGTCCGGAACATGGCTGGCTCCAATGCCTCGCTGGGCGATAATCTCGCTCAGCGAGAGACTCTAGGCCGGAGGCGCCGTGGACGACAACCGGGAACCCGACGATCTGCACCTGGTGCACCTGCTGCGGGCGGTGACCGTCGAATTCGGCCTGCGCCAGACGGAGTTCGCCGCCCGCAACGGCATGCACCCCACCGACGTACGGGCCCTGATCTGCCTGCTGGACGCGGCCCGCGCGGACGAGCCGGCCACGGCGGGCCTCCTCGGCGGCCGGCTCGGCCTCAACTCGGCAGGCACCACCGCCGTGATCGACCGGCTGGAACGGCTGGGCCACGTGGCCCGGGTCCGCGACGACCGCGACCGCCGCCGGATCCTGCTGCGCGTGGAGCCGGAGGCGATCCGCCTGGGCCGGGAGTTCTTCGGCCCGTTCATCGACGGGCTGCTCCAGGTCCTGGACTCCTTCGGCCCCGGCGAACGGGACACCGTCCACCGCTTCCTGACCGCCGCCCACACCGTCTTCGCGCCGGAGCCGCCCGCGTGACTCCCCGGCCACTCACCCCGCCCTCACCCGTGACCTCGTAGGGTGACCAGAGCAAATAGGTACGTACCGCACCAAAGGACCCCGGCGTGAACGAGCAGCAGCAGCCGCAGGCAAGCCCCGGCGGGCAGCCGTTCCCTCCGCCACGACGGGGTGCCGACTGGATGTTCGGCGGGGTGTACGGGACGGTGCTGGCCAGCGGACTGCTGGCCGCACTCGACCAGAAGGGCGGGGACTTCAGCCCGTACTACGACGCCAGCTGGGTGCTGGTCACGGCGGCCACGGCCGGGCTCGCGCACGGCTACTCGCACCACATGACCACGCACCAGCGGGGCTCCGTCGGCCACCGGTGGCGGGTGCTGGCCCGCGCGCTGTGGCACGAGTGGCCGATCGTCGCGGCCACTCTCCCCACCGTGCTGCTGCTGGTCCTCGCGGGGCTCACGAAATGGGACTCCTACGGCGTGACCGCCGTGGGCCTCGGCCTGAACACCGCCCTGCTGTTCGGCTGGGGCGTGTTCGTGGCGAGCCGGGTCGGCTACCGGATGTCCTCCGCGCTGCTCATCGGCGTGGCCGACGCCACCATCGGCCTGGCCATCATCGTCGCCAACGCCGTGATCAAGTAGGGAGCTGCGCCTCCGCCTCCACCAGGATCTCCGTGAGCCGGGCCCCGAACTCCGCTCCGCACGGATCCGGCGTGCCCGTCCGGGCCGCGGTGAGCAGGGCGTCGAGGGCGCGCCCGTAGGCGCCGGGGACGTCGCTCCAGCCGGGCAGCGTGTGTACGCCCTCGGTTCCGCGCAGCTCCAGCCCCACCCCGGCGGCCGCGCGCGGCGCGCCCAGGCTGAGCACGGCGGAGCTGGCCGCGCCGGAGGCGTGGCGCAGGGCCAGCTGGACCACGTCGGAGGGGCCGCGGGTGGCACTGACGGCGGTGACCTCGCCGAGGATCGGGATCAGTACGGACAGCGCGTGCGGGCCGACGTCCCACAGCCCGCCCTTGGCCTTGCGCCAGGGCGAGGCGGCGTACGCGCTGGGCGTGCCGTCGGGCGGGAAGACGGCGCCGAGCCAGTGGGCGGCCGCGGTGAACCAGCCCGGACGGGCGGCCTGTTCCGCGACCCAGCCCGCGGTGGGCTCGGCGAAGCGGAGGGTGAGGAAGACGACGGAGGCGACCCCGTGCCGCGCGGCGGCGTCGGCGACGGCCCGGGCCTCCCGGGCCGTCGTCGCGACGGGCTTGTCGAGCAGCAGGTGGCAGCCGGCGGCGGCCGCGCGCACGGCGAGCGGGGCCTGGACGTCCGGCGGCAGGGCGAAGGCCACGGCGTCACAGTCGGCGAACAGCGCGTCGGGGTCTTCGTACACCTTCACGCCGTACGTGTCGGCCAGTTCGGCCGCGGCTTCGGGCCGGCGGCCCCACACTCCGGCGAACTCCGAGCCGGTGTGCGCGGCGAGCGCGGGGGCATGGGTGCGGTGGGCCCATGGACCGGTGCCCAGCAGCCCGATCCGGGGCGGCGGGCCTGCGGGGGAAGGGGTCACATCAGACAAAATGCTCACCCGACCAGTCTGCCCCACTCGGACGGGTGTTCCGTCGCCGACCCGCGCCCCGCCCGCACAACCCACCCGACCTGCGGTGCAAACGTCGGTAACACGGGGTTCACACACGGGCAACGGAAGGGAAATCGCGGGCGGGCACGCTGCGGTCATCACCGCAGCGATGAAGCAGCGACCAGCAGCACCCGCAGAGTCTGAGGATGGGGCCCGTGAGCTACAAGGCTGAGTACATCTGGATCGACGGCACCGAGCCGACGGCGAAGCTTCGCTCCAAGACGAAGGTCCTGGCCGACGGCGACGCGCTGCCGATCTGGGGCTTCGACGGATCGAGCACGAACCAGGCCGAGGGCCACGCCTCCGACCGCGTCCTGCAGCCGGTCTTCTCCTGCCCGGACCCGATCCGCGGCGGGGACAACCTCCTCGTCCTGTGCGAGGTCCTGAACATCGACATGACCCCGCACGAGTCGAACACCCGCGCCCTGCTGCGCCCGGTCGCCGAGAAGTTCGCGGGCCAGGAGCCGATCTTCGGCATCGAGCAGGAGTACACCTTCTTCGACGGCATCCGCCCGCTCGGCTTCCCGGTGGGCGGCTTCCCGGCCGCGCAGGGCGGCTACTACTGCGGCGTCGGCTCGGACGAGATCTTCGGCCGTGACATCGTCGAGAAGCACCTGGACCACTGCCTCGCGGCGGGCCTGAGCATCTCCGGCATCAACGCCGAGGTCATGCCCGGCCAGTGGGAGTTCCAGGTCGGCCCCGTCGGCCCGCTGGAGGTCTCCGACCAGCTGTGGATCGCGCGCTGGCTGCTCTACCGCACCGCCGAGGACTTCAACGTCTCCGCGACGCTGAACCCGAAGCCGGTGAAGGGCGACTGGAACGGCGCGGGCGCGCACACCAACTTCTCCACGAAGGCGATGCGCGAGGACTACCGCGCGATCATCTCCGCGTGCGAGGCGCTGGGCGAGGGCAGCAAGCCGCTGGACCACGTGAAGAACTACGGCGCCGGCATCGACGAGCGTCTGACGGGCCTGCACGAGACCGCCCCGTGGAACGAGTTCAGCTACGGCGTCTCGGACCGCGGCGCCTCGGTGCGCATCCCGTGGCAGGTGGAGAAGGACGGCAAGGGCTACATCGAGGACCGCCGCCCGAACGCGAACGTGGACCCGTACGTGGTGACCCGCCTCATCACGGACACCTGCTGCGCCGGCCTGGAGAAGGACGGCCTGGTCTGAGGACCGGCAGCGCCCCGCTCGCTCCACCCGAACAGCCCGACAACGCCCGCCGCGCCGCCCAGGCCCGGCGGGCGTTGCCCGTTGGCGCGCGCCACGGCGGGCAGTTGCCGTTTTGTCCTGGCTTGCCAGGGGTGCCGTGCCGGAATATGAGATGTGGATCCACAACCTGAGACAGAGCCTGCCCCGGGACGCGTCCGTCTGCTTGAATGGGCCCATGGCCAGCCATTCGCACACCTCGTCAGGTCGCAGCGACCTCGAGCCGTTCTGGCCGTCCCGTCAGGACCATGATTTCGACCGGGTGTGTTGCCGCGCGAAGAACGCGCCGGCCCTCTAAAGCCTCCGGGATCTCCCATCTGACCTTCCCCAGGCCTTCGGTCTGCGCGGTGCGACATCGATGACGTAGGTACGTCTCCCTGCCGACCACTCCGCGTGAAAGAGCTGACCACTCATGGCGAACACCCGATCCATCACTTCCGCCGCCTCCGCCGCGACCGCTTCCCTGACCTATCCGCCCAGTCCACGCCACCGCCTGCGCTCCGTGGACCGGGACGAGGTGTCCCGAGTGGTGGACCTGCTCCCGCCCGGCGCCACCTGGCTGCCCGCCCCCCAGCACACGCTCCCGACGGTGCCCGGACAGCCGCCGATGGTCGGCTACCTGCTCCTGGTGCCGGCCGACCAGCAGTCGCCCGTCGCCTTCGCCCCCCATGCCGTCGCCGCCCCGGCGGCGGCGTACGCCCCCGAGCCCGCGGCCGCCACGGGCGACGCCCTGGTCCGCATCGACGCGGCGCAGCGCACCGCCGAGGTCGACGGACACGTACTCGATCTGACCTACCTGGAGTTCGAGCTGCTGGCCCACCTGGTGAAGCACCCGCACCGGGTGCACAGCCGGGACCAGCTGGTCACCACGGTCTGGGGCTACGGCCACGTCGGCGACGGCCGGACCGTGGACGTCCACATCGCCCGTCTGCGCCGCAAGCTGGGCGCGGCCCACCGCGGCGCGATCCAGACGGTGCGCCGGGTGGGCTACAAGTACGCGCCCTGACGGGCCGCCGACCGTACACGACGGGCCCGCACTCCCGAGGGAGTGCGGGCCCGTCGGCTTGATGGGTCTTCCTAGGCCGGGGTCGCGGCCTTCACACGGCGCCGGGCCACCAAGCCCAGCAGCACGTCGACCGCGAGGAACGCCACGAGGCTGATCCCGAGCATCGGGACGAACCAGCCGACCACCGCCGTCACCGCGGCCAGCGGCAGCAGCACCGACACGGGCAGCTTGCGCCAGGCGCCGCGCGGCTGGGCACGGCCCACGGAGAGCTTGCGGTCCTTCGTCGGCCGCCGCAGCCACCACATCCGGTAGCCCCAGAAGACGAGGAGCATCAGCGCGACGGCGAGCGCGGCCAGGGCCAGCTGGTTGACGAGCCCGAAGGTCAGGCCCATGTGCAGGTCGATGCCGAAGCGGGTCATCTTGGCGAGCAGCGGGTAGTCGGCGAAGGGCAGTTCGTCCATGACCCGGCCGTCGGCGGGGTCGATCGCGACGCTGTCCAGGTGCACCGGCACCTGCTTGTCCTTCTCCTTGACCACGTAACCCTTGCCCTTGGCCGGGAGCGTCACCTGGAGGTACTCGGTGACGCCGGCGGCCCGGGCGGCCTCGACGGCGCGGTCGATGCCGATGTCGGCGGTCGGGGCGGGCGGCGGCATCTCCTCGCCGGGGCCCATGGTGTGCCCCGCGTGCTCGTCGCCCCCGGCGGACTCCGGGCCCGGCTTCAGCTTCGCGGAGACGGTGGGGGTGGCCCCGCCGAGGCTGTCCTGGAGCTGCCCGATGTTCTCACCGGCGTACTTCGACCAGGTCAGGCCGGTGGCGGAGAGCACGACGAGCCCGGCGACGGACCAGAGGCCGACCACGCCGTGCCAGGACAGGGTCCGGCGGCGGCCTTCGGCCCCGCGGGCGGGGAGGACGAGCTCCGCCGTGCGCTTGCGGCGGCGGCCGATCCACAGGGCGAGGCCGCCGAGGGCGACCACCCACAGCCAGCTCGCGGCGAGTTCGCTGTAGTTCCGGCCGAAGTCGCCGAGCTGGAGGCTGGAGTGGAACTCGCTCAGCCAGGCCCGCAGCGGCAGCGCGTCGCCGGAGGTGGTGAGCTGCCCGCGCACCTCGGCCGTATACGGGTCGACGAACACGGTGAGGGTCTCGCCCTCCGCGAGCCCCTTGCTCTCCATGATCACGCGGGTGGTGGCGTCGGCCTCGGGCGCGGGCCACACGGAGACGATGTCGCCCTGGGGCGCGGCACCCTTGGCCGCCGCCACCTGGGCGCTGAGCGGCAGCGGGCTCTCGCCGACCTGGGCGACCGTCAGCTCGTCGGAGTAGATGATCTTCTCGGCCTGCCAGGAGCCGGCGTACAGCAGCCCGGTGGCGGCGGCGAGGAACAGCAGGGGGGCGATGAGCAGGCCCGCGTAGAAGTGCATGCGCAGGAGCAGCGGCCGCAGGGCGGCCCAGCCACCGCCGCGGCGCTTGGCTATGCCGGCGGGTTCGGTGGGTCCGGTGGTGTCGGCGTCCGGGGTCCGGACGTCCTTGACCTCGTCAAGGGGCATGAGGGTCCTAAGTGTCGGCGAGACAGGGGAAGCGGCCCCAGGTCTCGCCGTGCGCCACTCAGGCGCAGGCAGGACGGCCGGGGGCCGTGGTGCGGGCGGTCCGGCCCGCGGGCGGCCCGCGGCGCACCACGGCGTGGGCGTGCACGGCCCCGCGCAGGCGGCGGGGGCGTTCGTACGGACGGCGAGGGCGGAAGGCGGGCGGATCGGCCGGGGCCGTCACCCGCGCCCGGAGCAGGGCGAGCGCGCGGGAGAGCGGCCGGGCCGCGTGCAGCGCGGCGGCTCCCAGGATCCGGGCAAGCCGGAAGACGGCGGCCTCGCCCCGGGCCAGCCAGGCGGCGCAGAACAGTCCGGCGAGCGCGTGCGCGGCGATCATCCCTGCCCCGCCGTGCACGGCCATGTCCGCCATGCCGCCCGATGTCCCGGCGGCCATCGCGCCCATGTCCATCGTGCTCATGTCCATCGAGCCCATGTCCGTCGCGCCCATGTCCATGCCGTGCACCGGGCCGTCGCCGGTCATCGCCCCGGACGCGGGCGCCGCCTGGCTCCCGGAGAAGACGAGGTGCAGCGCCGCCTGCACGGTGAGCACCGCCGCGGCGATCCCCACCGGCCCCCGGCGCCGGCCGGCGGCGAGCCAGGCCAGTCCGCCCGTCACCCCGAACGCACCCAGAAGGCCCGTAAGGGGAATTCCACTGCTGGACATGGACGAATGCCCCACCGCACCCAATGCGGTGCACACCGCCGCGAACATCGCGGCCCGCGCGGCGCGCACCGGCGCAGGGTTTCGGGACATGGCCGGATCATGATCCCACGGAGCCCGGTGGTCCGCGTCGGAGGGCCGTATCCGATCATGGACGGGTGAATGCGATTCCACTCGGAGCGGTGTACGCCGGCGGGGTCCAGCTCGGGGCGTACGCCCTGGAGCGGATGGGGCCCACCGAGCGGGAGCGGCTGCTCCTGGACTGCTCGACGAACGTCGACAATCTCGCCGCCGGGCGCTGGGAGACCCTGCTGACCAGCGCGCTGGTCGTCGAGGAGCCCATGCCGCTGCCGTACGCGCTGCTGCTGGTCGCGGTCCTCGGATACGCCGAGTACGCGTACGGCGCCTGGTGGACGGCCGCGGTGTTCCTGTTCGGGCACGCCGCCGCGACCCTCCTCGTGTACGGCGCCCTGCGCGGGACGACCGACCGGCCGACCCGGCGCGCCGTGGACGTGGGGACCAGCTACGGGTTCAACGCGGTACTCGGCGCGCTGACCTCGGCCCTGCCGCGCGGGGCGGTCCGCACGGCCGCGCGGGCGGGGCTGCTGGCGCTCGCCGCCGTGCCCGTGCTCAAACGCGGCCGGACCTTCACGGACGCCGGACACCTGGCGGCGCTCGGAATCGGGATCGGGGTCTCACTGGCCGTCGATTGTCTTTCCAGCCCGAAACATCACAAAATTATATGAATCACCGCACCGTACGAGTCGCTGGAGCATCCACGATGACCGCCACCCCCGCCACCACCGTCGCCAATCTCCGCGACCTCGGCGGCACCCCGCTCTCCGGCGGCCGCACCGTCCGCACCGGCCTGGCCCTGCGCTCCGGCCAGCTCGACCGGCTCGACCTCGACGCCGACCCGGTGGTGGCCGCGCTGGGCCTGCGTACCGTCATCGACTTCCGCACCGATGCCGAGCGCGCCGCCCACCCCGACCGGGTGCCGGCCGGCGCCCGGCTCCTGATCGGCGACGTCCTGGCGGACAAGATGCACTCGGGCCGGGTGCCCGCCGCGGCCCAGCTCAAGGACCTGCTGTCCGACCCCGCCGTCGCCGAGGAGCACTTGGGCGACGGCAAGGCGCAGGCCCTGTTCGGCGACGTCTACCGGTCCTTCGTGCGCTCCGCCTCCGCGCACGCCGCGTACCGGATGCTGCTCACCGAGGCCGCCGACCCCGAGGCGGGCCCGCTGCTCTTCCACTGCACGGCCGGCAAGGACCGCACCGGCTGGGGCGCGACGGTCATCCTGTCGCTGCTCGGCGCCGACGACGAGACCCTGATGGCCGAATACCTGTCGGTGAACCCGGCGGTCAAGCAGGCCTTCGCACCGATGATCGAGGGCTTCACGGCCGCCGGCGGCGACCCGGACATCGCACTCGCGCTGATCGGCGTCTTCCCCGCCTACCTGCGGGCGGCTCTGGACGAGGTCGAGACGCGCTACGGCTCCATGGAGAAGTACGTGCGCGAAGGACTCGGCGTCTCCGACGAGACGGTCGAATCGCTGCGCGCCCGGCTGGTGGTCTGAGCCGCAGCTCTCGCCTCCGGCCCCGGGCGGCTCCCCGCGGTGGCCGGGTGCGAGTGTGCCGCAGACGGGTGACCATCCGACGATTCCCTCGTTCTGCTGAATGTGACTGCGCCGGATACCGCCACCCGCCCCCTGTCTCCCGATGTCGAGCAGGCCGAGGCCGCCATCGTCGAGCACTACCCGCGGCTCGTGCGGCTCGCCTATCTGGTGCTGCCGCCCGCCCTCGGCCGCAACCGGCGGGTGCTCACCGCCCATTCGCTGGTCCAGCGGGCGCTGCCGCGCGGGCGGCGGGACGCGGCCACGGGCGTACGGGGCGGGGTGCCGGGCCAGCGCGGCGGCGAGGGTGACGCCGGGTACGCGTACGTCAGGCTGCGCGTGCTGCGGGCCGCCCTGGAAGCCGGGGTTCCGCTGACGTTCCGCGCCCTGCCCCGGCGCACGCAGCTCCCGCCCGCGCTGCCGCAGGTGTGGGGGCTGCGGCTGTTCCCCCGGTCCGGCGGGGCCGAGGAGCTCGCGCTCGACCAGTGGCTGGCCACCCTCGGCGGGCCCGGCCGCGCCGCCTGCGTGCTGCGGGCCCTGGAGCGGCTGTCCGAGCCGGAAGTGCTCCGGGTGCTCGACGAGGCCGGGGTCGCCGACCCGGCCGCCGCGGTTCTGGAATCGGGGGATCCGGCGAACGACTCCCTGTTCGCCTCCCCCGAGTTCGACCCGTGCGTGCTCCAGGCCCGGCCCACCGACCTGCTGCGCCGGCGCCGGCTCGCGCGGGCCGCCCTCGCCGCCGGGGCCGCCCTCGCCGTGTGCGGGGCGCTGCTCGCGCTGCCCGGCGGGGGCTGGGGCTCGGACGGGGCCGCCGCCCCGCTGTACGCCCGTAACGCCGTGGCCGAACAGGCCCTGGATCCGGGGAAGCTGGTCCGGGCCGCGCCCACGCTCTGGCGTACCTCCTCCCGTACGGACTTCTCCGCCTGGCCCGCCCGCGGCGACCGCGCCGACGACACCGAACTGCTGCGGCGGGCCCTGACCGTCTGGTCCCGGCCCGGCTCCTCCGTGGTCGTCTCGGCCACCCCGGGCACCCCCGCCGGGCCGCCCATGGGACCGGCGCAACTGCTGTTCGCGGGCGCCGTCGACCAGGCGGTCGTGGTGCTGCTCTACGACGGTCTGCGCGTGGTCCGGTACGCCGAACCGCGCGCCGGAACCACCGGCGCGGCCCTCGACTTCGCCCGGACCGACGGGGCCTCGGCGGACACCGCGACCGCCCTCGTGCTCAGCCGGGTCGACGGCAACGTCCGCTATCTGACGGCGCCCTGGGTCACCGGCGCCGCCCTGCGGGACCTGCTCAAGCCGGGCGAGGCCCCCGCGCCGCTGAAGCCGGCCCCGGACGGGGTCACTCCGCCGGTGCCGGGCCCGGCCCCGGCGGGTAGCTGCACCAGCTGGAACGCCCTCGCCCTGACGGGGGACGGCGCCACCCGGCTGATCACCGACCTCGGCGAGCTGACCCCGGCCCGGCTCACCTCGGGCGCGCCGGGTGCCGAGCGCGACGTGACGGAGGCCGCGGAGCTCGGGGACTGGTCCAGGATCGCCTGCCTGCTGCCCTCGGTGCGCTCGCACGGGGTCCGTACGGTCAACGCCTGGACGTACGCCAAGCAGCCGCTGCCCGAGGGCGACGGGACGGCGGCCTGGCTGTGCACACGGGCCGAGACCTGGCAGGGCGCCGAGGACCGGGTGCAGGCGCAGTTCCTGGCGCCGGGCGCCCCGCTCGCCGCGCAGGCGGCCAGGTCGGAGGGGTCGCCGGCCTGCGGTCCGCGGGAGCCGCGGGTGCTGGCGGGCGTGCTGTGGAAGTCCCGCGCGGGCCAGTGGTACGTACTCGCGGCGGGCAGCGCGCAGTTCGCCTCGCTGTCGGTGTCGGGCGGCGGGGTGAGCGGGGCCGCGAACGGGAACCGGCTCGCGGTCAAGGCGCCGGCGGGGGCACAGGTCGACCTGACGGGCAAGCTGACGGACGGGACGAAGGCGGGGGTCCTGCGTTAGGAAGTGGCGGCAGAGGGGTTTTCCTCGCCTGTACCCATCAGTACATTGACGCCATGTCTAATAGGCCGCTCGCGCCCGCCCCCGTGGCGTCGGAACACATGGACCTGAGCCCCCGGAACGTGTCCTTCGGCTGGGAGGACACCCCGCTCCACTGGCTGCCCCACGACCCGTTCGCCGGGCACATGATCAATGTGCTGCACCTGCTGCTCCCCGCGGGTGAGCGGTGGTTCGTGCACGTCTACAAGCAGGTGCTCCCGTACATCGAGGACGAGCGGCTGCGCGCGGACGTCGTCGGCTTCATCGGCCAGGAGGCCATGCACGCCGCCGCGCACGACGACGTACTCCCCCACCTGAAGCGGCTCGGGCTCGACCCGACCCCGTACACGGCGCAGGTGGACTGGCTCTTCGAGAAGCTGCTGGGCGACCGGACCCTGCCGCCGGGCCGGGCCCGGCACTGGTGGCTGATGGAGCGCGTCGCGATGATCGCGGCGATAGAGCACTACACGGCGTTCCTGGGCGACTGGGTGCTGAACGCCGACGAGCTGGACCGGCGGGGCGCCGACCCCACCATGCTGGACCTGCTGCGCTGGCACGGCGCGGAGGAGGTCGAGCACCGCTCGGTGGCCTTCGACCTCTTCATGCACGTGGACGGCAACTACCGGCGCCGCGCCCGGACCTGGGCGACGGGCTTCTCGGCACTGGTCTTCCTCTGGCAGCGCGGTGTCCGCTTCTTCATGGAGAACGACCCGCACCTGGTGGACGGCAAGGCCTCCTTCGGGCAGTTCTTCCGGGCCGGACGGCAGGGCGTGCTCCCGTCCACGGGCGCGATGCTGAAGTCCATACCGAAGTACCTGTCCCGGACGTACCACCCCTCGCAGGAAGGCTGCACGGCCCAGGCGGTGGCCTACCTCGCCTCGTCCCCCGGCGCGAACGGCGGGGTGAAGGCATGAGGCGCGCCCTGACGGTCGCGGCGGTCGCGGGAGCGGCCTGGGCGGCGAAGCGGGCCCTGCACGGCCGCATCGCGAAGTCCCCGCTCTGGCCGCTGCCCGCCCTGGAGACCCCGGTCTCGGGCTACTCGCCGCGCCGCCCGCTGCGCGCTCTGATCGTCTCCCGTACGGAGCCGGCGGAGGGCGTACTGGAGCTGACCCTCCAGTCGTCCGAGCTCCCGGCGTGGACCCCGGGCGCGCACGTGGACGTCACCCTGCCCTCCGGTCTGGTCCGCCAGTACTCCCTGTGCGGCGACCCGGCGGACAGCGGTACGTACAGGATCGCGATCCGGCTGGTCGAGGACGGCCGGGGCGGCTCCCGCGAGGCGCACGCGCAGCTGGTCGAGGGCGCCGAGCTGGAACTGCGGCCGCCGCGCAACCGCTTCGAGCTGGTCCCGGCGGCCTCGTACGTGTTCGTCGCGGGCGGCATCGGCATCACGCCGATCCTGCCGATGCTCCGGGCGGCCACGGCGGCGGGCGCCGACTGGACCCTGCTGTACGGGGGCTGCTCGCGCGCGTCGATGCCCTTCCTGCCCGAACTCGCCCTCCACGGCGACCGGGTCACGGTCCTCCCGCAGGACGAGGCGGGCCTGCCCGACCTCGCCCCGCTCTCGGCGGCCCGGCCGGGCACGCTCGTCTACTGCTGCGGCCCGGAACCCCTGATGCGTGCCGTCACGGCCGCGGTCCCGTCCGGTGTCCCGGTCCACCTGGAACGCTTCACTCCGGCGGCCCCCGGCCCGGCCGAGGCCTTCACGGTCGAACTCCACCGCTCGGGCCGCGCCCTGGAGGTCGGCGCGGCGGAAACCACCCTGGCGGCGGTCCGCCGCGCCCTCCCCAACACCCCGTACTCGTGCGAACAGGGCTTCTGCGGCACCTGCCAGCACCGCGTCCTGTCGGGCGAGGTGGACCACCGCGACGAGCTCCTCACGGACCGGGAACGCGAGGACTCGATGCTCCTGTGCGTCTCCCGCGCGAAGGGCGCCCACCTCACCCTGGACCTCTGACCAGTCCGAGTAGGGTGTCCGCATGACAACCGGGGTGCGGCGCAGGATGGGTGTCGAGGAGCGGCGGCAGCAGCTGATCGGGGTTGCCCTGGAGCTGTTCAGCAACCGGTCCCCCGACGATGTGTCGATCGACGAGATCGCGGCGGCCGCGGGGATATCGCGGCCGCTCGTCTACCACTACTTCCCGGGCAAGCTCAGCCTGTACGAGGCCGCGCTGCGGCGGGCCGCCGACGAGCTGGCGCAGCGGTTCGTGGAGCCCCGGGAGGGGCCGCTCGGGGCCCGGCTGCTGCGGGTGATGGGGCGGTTCTTCTCCTTCGTCGACGAACACGGCCCGGGCTTCTCCGCGTTGATGCGCGGCGGTCCCGCAGTGGGGAGCAGCCAGACCAACGCCATGATCGACGAGGTGCGGCAGGCGGCGTACGAGCAGATCCTCGCGCACCTGGGCATCGGCGTCGACGACCCGCCGGCCCGGCTGGAACTCGTCGTGCGGTCCTGGGTGTCGCTCGCCGAGTCCACCGCGCTGATCTGGCTGGACGGGCGGAAGATCCCGCGGTCCGAGCTGGAGTTGCAGCTGGTGCACGACTTCGCCGCGCTGGCCGCCGTGAGCGCCGCGTACGACCAGGAGATGGCGGGAATCCTCGTGAAGATCCTGGCCCACGAGCCCGCCGACGGGCCCTTCGGGGAGCTGGTCGGGCGGCTCGGTGCGCTCGTTCCGAGCGGGGTGCCCGGCCCGCGGTGAACCCGCCTCCGGGGGCCGGTCATGATCATCGATAATGCTCGCGTGATCATTGACGACGGGATCTTGTTCCGGCCGGCCGTGGAGAAGGACGCCGGCACCCTGGTGACGATGTACGACCAGGCCGCCCGGTGGATGCGGGCCAACGGGATAGACCAGTGGAAGCCCGGCGACAAGGACGCCGCCCACTTCCGTGCGCGGATGGGCGACGGCGAAGTGTGGCTCGGCGGGGACTGCGACGGGCGGGTGGTCGGGGCGTACGAGCTGTGGTGGTCCGACGAGGATGCCTGGGGCGTCCAGCCGCCGGTCGCCGGGTACGTGCACCGGCTGATGGTGGAGCGCCAGACCGCGCCCGCCGGGGCCGGGCGGCGCCTGCTCGAACACGCCGAGCGGCGGATCGCCAGGACCGGCCGGGAGCGGGCGCGGCTGGACTGCGTCTCCACCAACCCCCGGCTGCTCGCGTACTACCAGGGTGCGGGATACCGGGTGGTCGGGGAGCTCCCCAACAAGGTGGGGAAGGACGGCAGGGTCTACGGGGTGATCCTGCTGGAGAAGCGGCTCGACCGGCTCAGCGTCGTGTGAAGACCGAGACGGTGCGGGCGGGGACGGTGAACTCTCCTGTCGTCTTGTCGTACGTGGACCGCTTGACCGTGGCGTCGGAGCCCGCCGCCTGGACCTGGTGCAGGGTGTAGGCGGTGCCCGCGAGGACGGGAACGCGCTGGGGCTGGGCGGTCGGGGTGGCGTTGAAGACCACCACCAGGTCGCCCAGGGTCATGGTGATCACGCCCGGGGTCTCGTCCTTGCCCGAGAGGGGGAAGGCCAGCCGCGACTGGACCGCCTGCGCCGTGGTGAGGGCGAACTCCGGCTCGGTGGTGCGGATCTTCAGCAGATCGCGGTAGGCCGCCGAGGTGCCGTCGATGTCCGCGCAGGTGGGGGCCGGGCCGGTCAGCAGGGGCTTCGCGTACAGCCACTTCGAGGCGTTGTCGGCGGCCGGGGGCAGGCCGCGGCCGAAGCCGTTGCCGCCGCGGCAGTCCCACTGGATGGCGTTGAACCAGTCCCCGCTGTCGTAGGAGTTGCGGTCCAGGGACTTGGAGCGGAGCAGGTCCGTACCCGCCTGGGAGAGCGCCGGTCCCTGGGAGAGCGTGGCCGTCGCCAGGGCCAGGACCTGCATCCGGGCCTTGTCCTGCGAGGAGGTGGCCGGCGGCAGTTTGTAGGTCAGGGCGTCGGCGAGGGTCTCGTTGTCATGGGCGTCCGCGTAGGCCAGGGCGTCGCCGGGGGCGGCCGCGTAGCCGGCCGGGGCGCCGTTGTAGTCGAGCTCGGAGCCCTTGATCCGGCGGCCGGCGGTGTCGGTGAAGGAGTACGAGGCGAGGTTGCCGGACAGGCCGACCTTGATCAGGTCCTGGTCGTGCAGGAGGCGGGCCTTCTGCTCGGCCGGGGTGCCGTTGGCCGGGGATCCGTTCGGCGCCGTGAACAGGCCGGAGGCGAAGCCCTGGACGCGCGGGTCCTCGTCGAAGGGGCCGCCGCCGCGGACCGCGTCGCGCGCCCGGTCGGAGAAGGTGGCGATGCCGGTGCCGGCCATGTTCTTCTGCGTGGCCTGGACGAAGCGGGCGTCGTCGGCGACCTCGCCGAAGTTCCAGCCCTCCCCGTAGAGGACGATCTTCTTGCCGTCGACCCCGTCCTTGGCGACGGTCAGCTCGTCGAGGGCCTTGCGGACGGCCAGGATGTTGGCCTTCGGGTGGTGGCCCATCAGGTCGAAGCGGAAGCCGTCGACCTTGTACTCCTTCGCCCAGGTGACGACTGAGTCCACGACGAGGCGGCCCATCATCGCGTTCTCGGGGGCGGTGTTGGAGCAGCAGGTGGAGGTGGCGACGCTGCCGTCGGCCAGCAGGCGCTGGTAGTAGCCGGGCACGATGCGGTCCAGCACGGACTTGTCCGACTGCCCGGACGCCACCGTGTGGTTGTAGACGACGTCCATCACCGTGCGCAGCCCGGCCCCGTTCAGCGACTGGACCATCCTGCGGAACTCGACCGTACGGGCCGTGCCGTTCGGGTCGCTCGCGTAGCTGCCCTCGGGGACGGTGTAGTGCAGCGGGTCGTAGCCCCAGTTGTACGCGTCCTTCGCGGCCGCGGCGGCCACGCAGGCCTGCTGCTCCTGCGAGTCCGGCGCGTATACCTTCAGGTCGCAGGCGGGCTCGGTGCGGTCCCCGGGCTTCTCCGGGATCGTGCCGATGTCGAAGGCGGGCAGCAGGTGGACGTACGAGGTTCCGGCGGCGGCGAGGTCACGCAGGTGCCGCATGCCCGCCGAGCCGGTGTCCGTGAAGGCCAGGTACTGGCCGGGGTGCGTGCTGGTGCGGTCGGCGACGGAGAAGTCGCGGATGTGCAGCTCCTGGATCTGCGCGGAGGTGAAGGGCACCGGCGCGGGCTTGCGCAGCTGCCGCCAGCCGGGCGGGGCGAGCTTCGGGTCGGCCAGGTCGACGGCCAGGCTGTGGGTGGAATCGGTGGTCAGGGCGGTGGAGTACGGGTCGGTGACGAGGTTGCGGACCACCTGCCCGGTGCTCGGCGCCCAGACGGTGACGGCGAAGCGGTAGGGCTTCCCGGTCCAGGAGCGTTCGCCGCGCACCGACCAGACGCCGGTCGCGTCGTCGCGGCGCATGGCGACGGTGCGGCCGTCGAGTTCGAGGGCGACCTGCTGGGCGGTCGGGGCCCACACCGAGAGGGTGGGGCGGCCGTCCTTGAAGACGGGGCCGAGCGGGGTGTTCGTCGCGTACAGGTCGTCCAGGACTCCGGCGAGCTGTACGCCGGTGGCGGCGAGGACGGCGCCGTTGGCGGCGCGGGCGCTCGCGACGAGCTGGCCGCGCAGGGCTTCGCGGACGCGGTCCCGGTCGCGGGGATCGACGGTGAAGGCGGTGTACGCGGCCAGGTGCGGGAACTTCTGCTTCTGCGCGGCGGTGAGCTCGGACCGGGTCAGCCGCAGCCACTCGGCCCGGCCCGTCAGGGTGCCGTTCTCGGCCTTGACCGCGCCTTCGCGGGAGGCGAGGAGCTGCGCGGAGGCGGCGGCCGCGGGGGCGTTCCAGGCCAGGGTGTCGCGGTCGATCCAGACGGCCTGGGCCTTGGTGAGGTCGAGGGCGGCGCCGGCACCCGCGGGCTGCGGCAGGAGGTACTTCTCCTTGCCGCCCAGCATCCACACCTCGTGGCCGGTGGCCTTCAGGTCCAGGGACTGGTCGGTGGGGAGGTCCTTCTCGTCGCCCTTGTGGAGGATGTAGCTCAGGGAGGTGGAACCGGCGGCGAGCGGAACCTCGTACACCGCGCCGTAGGAGTCGGTACGGGTGGGCAGCAGCGGCTTGGACCAGTCAGTGGGGCTCGCGGCGCCGGTCCAGACGTGCAGGCCCCAGCCGTCGTAGGCGCCGTCGGGGCGCTGGTAGTGCAGGACGGCCTTCGCCGTGTCCTGCGGCGGGTAGGCGGGACGGTCGGTGCGGGCGGGCTCCTTGCCCTGCTCCAGCCAGATCTCGCCGTTCTTCGTCACGTCGATGGTGCGGTCGGCGGCGACGTCCTTGGTGCCGTCCTTGTCGATGACGAGGTAGCCGACGGAGGAGGCGCCGGGCTTCAGCCTGACGTGGGCGAAGGCACCGTAGGCGTCGCGGCCGGTGAAGTCGTGTCCGGCGGGCCAGGGAGTGGCCTCGCCCTCGGCGAGGTCGCCCCAGGCGTAGAGGCGCCAGTTCGTGTAGTCGCCGTCGGGGCGGTTGTAGTGGACGACCGCGTAGTCGCGCTGGGTGGCGGTGGGGACCTCGGTGGGCGGGACCTGCCCGGCGGTGGACCCGGCGAGGGAGCTCGCGGTCCGGCCCGCGGAGTCGACGACGACGGCCTTGTAGCGCAGGGCGGTGCCGGCCGGGGCGGTGACGTGCTGGGTGACCCTGTACGGGGCGTGGTCGGCGGAGCCGAGGACCTGCCACCTGTCGGTGCCGGTCTGCGCGGCGAAGACGACCCGGTTCAGGCCGCCGCCGGAGACGTCCGCGGTGAGCTCGACGGTGCCGGTGGCGCCCGGGGCCGGGGCCTTGAGGGTCAGGGCGGGCTTGGCGGCGGGGACCGCGAGCGGTGCGGTGCCCTGGAGCACTACCGAGCCGAAGGCCGGGACGACGACGTTGAGTTTGCCGGCCGCGGAGGCCCGGATCAGCGCGGTGCCGCCGTACAGGGTGCGGTACTGGGCGCCCGCCGGGGCGTCGATCTCGACGGTCCGGGACTCGGCCGCGTTGTTGGCGGCGACCAGGTACTCGGTGCGGCTGCGCGTGTCCGTGCGGGCGAAGGCGTAGACGGAGCCGTCGGCGAGGCGCTCGCTCTGGACGCCGTCACGCAGGGCCGGGTGGGCCTTGGTCAGCTTCGAGAGAGCACTGATCTGCTGGTAGAGCGGGTGACCCGGATCGTAGGCGTCGCTCGCGTGGGTGCGCGCCGTTCCGAGCTGGTCGTCGTCCAGGTAGTCGGCGACCTGGGAGGCAAAGAGGGGCTGGCGGGCGTCCTTGTCGCCGCCCGCGCCGGTGAAGCCCTGCTCGTCGCCGGAGTAGATCACCGGATTGCCCCGGGAGAAGAACATCAGCTCGTTCGCGAGCCGGTAGCGGTCCAGCAGCTCCTGCTCCTGCGCGCCGGGCCGGTCCTGCTTCAGGAAGCCGGCGAAGCGGCCCATGTCGTGGTTGCCGAGGAAGGTCACCTGCTCGTAGGCGTTGGCCTTGCCGGAGGTGTACCGGTAGTCGTCGCCCAGGACGGAGGCCAGCCGGCCGGCTCCCGCGCCCTGTGAGGCGTACGCGCGGATCGCGTCCTGGAGCGGGAAGTCGAGGGTGGCGTCGAGGCGCCCGCGCGTCACGTACGGGGAGGTGACCGCGGTGTCGGCGGAGTAGACCTCGCCGAACATGAAGAAGTCGTCGCGGCCGCGCTTGGCGGCGTACGTGTCGAGGGCGGTCGCCCACTGGGTCCAGAACTCGGTGTTGACGTGCTTGACCGTGTCGATGCGGAAGCCGTCGATACGGAAGTCCTCGACCCACTTCTCGTAGATCTTCTCCATCCCGCTGACGACCTCGGGGCGCTCGGTCCACAGGTCGTCGAGGCCGAAGAAGTCGCCCTGGTCGGAGGATTCGCCGGCGAAGGTGGAGTCGCCCCGGTTGTGGTACATCGTCGGGTCGTTGAGCCAGGCGGGGACCTTGGCGTTCTTCTTCGCGTCCGGCACGAAGGGGGTCCTCGGGAAGGACTTGGCGTCCACCTTCGGGAACTTCCCCTTTCCTCCGGCGTAGTCCTTGTCGTCGAAGGGCACGCCGTCCTTCGTCAGGTACGGGAACGCCCCCTTCGACAGGTACGAGTAGGACGCCTCCCGGTAGTCCACGACGTCGGCGGTGTGGTTGGTGATGACGTCGAAGAAGACCTTCATCCCCTTCCCGTGCGCCTTGTCGATCAGCCGCTCCAGGTCCGCGTTGGTACCGAAGTGCGGGTCGACCTGGGTGAAGTCGGTGATCCAGTAGCCGTGGTAGCCGGCGGAGACGTCGTTCCCCTTGCCCTGCACCGGCTGGTTCTTGAAGATCGGCGCCATCCAGATGGCCGTGGTGCCGAGCCCCTTGATGTAGTCGAGCCGGTCGGTCAGCCCCTTGAGGTCACCGCCCTGGTAGAAGCCCTTGTCCGTCGGGTCCAGGCCGGTCTGCAGGCGGGAGCCGGTCAGGCCGCCCCGGTCGTTGCCCGGGTCGCCGTTCGCGAACCGGTCCGGGAGCACGAAGTAGAACTGTTCCCGGGTCAGGTCGTGCCGGGCCGGTTCGGCGGCCAGTTTCGCGTCCGAGGGCGGCGCGGGCGCCTGAGCGGCGGCCGAGGCCGCGGCGGGGAGGGCGGGCAGGAGCGTCACGGCCAGGGCGGCGGCGAGCACTCCTGCGGCAGGGCGTATCAAGGCGGTTCTCCTTGTGTACGTGTCGCATGGATGAGGGCCGCCCGACGTGGCAGGGGATGGTGGTGCCGGGCGGCCCTGGTCTGTGGAGCGGCGGCTCAGTTGCGCCAGGTGTCGGTCAGCGTGACCTTGCCGCTCGCGGGGACGGTGGCGGTGCGGTTGGCTCCGCTCTCCCAGGTGACGTTGCCCGCGGCGTCCTTGCGGACGTACTTGTACGCGAAGGCGGTGCCGGCCGGGAGGGTGACGTCGAGCTTCCAGACGGGGTAGGCCGCCGGGTCGAGCTTGAGGGCGGCCGCGGTGTTCCAGGAGCCGAGCTCGGCGCGGTCGCCGGTGACGTAGATGTTCTGGCCGGGGACGGTGGTCGCGTTGACGGCGAAGGAGGCACCGCTGGTAGCCGTCGGCGGCGGGGTCGTGCCGCCGGAGCAGGTACGGGCACCCGTGTGCAGGGCGACGGCCGTCCCGGCGGGGAGGGTGGCGGTGAACTGGCCGCCGGAGTTCACGGTGACCGTGCGGTTGTTCTGCACGTCGCAGTAGTCGCCCGCCGCGAGGGAGGTCTGGAAGGTGCGGGTCAGGGCCGAGACCTCGTGGTTGATCGCCACGTACGCCTTGGAACCGCGCCCGAAGGCGATCTGGTCGCCGCCGTTGTCCCACCAGTCGGTGACGGACTGCCCGCGGGCCGCGTTGCGCAAGCCGACCATGGAGGAGATCTCCCGCCAGGCGTGCTGGCACTTCCAGCCGTCCGCGTAACAGGCGTTCACCGTGCCGCCGTTCGGCGGACCGGCGTCCTTGTCGGTCCACTCGTAGCCGGAGTGGACGTCCGGGGAGCCGTAGGGCCAGGCCAGCATGAACACGCTGGCGAGGGTGTAGTCCGAGCCGTTCTTGTAGTTGAGGGTGTCCCCGCCGCGCTCGGTGTCGTGGTTGTCGACGAAGACGGCCGACTGGGCGGAGGGCATGTGGCCCCAGGCCTCGCCGAAGTTCTTCAGGTAGGCGAGGTTCTCGTTCTGGAAGACCCGCTTGAGGTCGCGGGCGTAACGGAACTCCTGGACGTCCCCGTTGCCGAGGTACTCGCTCGGCGAGACGGCCTCGCCCGCGCCGTAGATCGCCTCCTGCTTCCAGTAGACGCCGGGGTTCGTCAGCCGGGACTTGATGTTGGCGAGGTCGGCGGCGGGCATGTGCTTGGCGGCGTCGATCCGGAACCCGTCGACGCCGAGGGAGGCCAGGTCGTTGAGGTAGCCGGCGATCTTTCCGCGTACGTGGTCCTCGCCGGTGTCGAGGTCCGCGAGCTGGACGAGCTCGCAGTTCTGGACGTTGGCACGGTCCTGGTAGTTCGAGATCGTCGCCCGGCAGTCGTCCATGTCGGAACCGGAGTAGATCCCCGGGTAGTTGTACTTCGTGTACGAACTCCCGCCGGTGCCGGTGCCGTCGGCGGCGGCCATGTGGTTGATCACCGAGTCCGCGACGACCTTCACGCCGGCGGCGTGGCAGGTGTCGACCATGCTCTTGAAGGCGGTCCGGTCGCCGAGCCTGCCGGCGATCTTGTAGCTGACGGGCTGGTACGAGGTCCACCACTGGGGGCCCTGGATGTGCTCCTGGGGAGGCGAGACCTGGACGTAGCCGTATCCGGCGGGGCCGAGGGTGTCGGTGCAGGCCCGGGCGACGGAGTCGAACTTCCACTCGAAGAGGACGGCGGTGACGTCCTTGTCGCCGGGAGGCGCGGCGGCGGCCTGCGGCGCTTGCGCGGTGAGGGTGGCCGCTGCGACGGCCAGGGCCGCGAGGGCGGCGGCTCTGCGGGGGCGGGGCATGTGGGGCCTCCTGGCGGAGAGGGGGGATTGTGGCGACCGTAGGGGCCGCGCCCCAGCCCTGCAAGACCTTGCGCAAGAGATTGCAGAATTGTTTCGTGAAGGTGGCCCCCGGGTGTTGTCGGTGGTGGCTGCGACCCTTGGGCCCATGGAGATGCAGCTGACGATCGACTGCGCGGACCCCCGGCGCATGGTGGCCTTCTGGACCGGAGCGCTCGGGTACGTACCGGAGCCCCCGCCCGCCGGGCACGCGACCTGGCGGGCCTACTGGCAGGACATGGGCGTGCCCCCGGAGGAGCTGGGCGAGGACGCCGGGGAGACCCCGGAGTCGATCGTCGACCCGGAGGGCCGCGGCCCGCGCATCTGGTTCCAGCTCGTCCCCGAGCCGAAGACCGTCAAGAACCGCCTCCACCTCGACCTGAAGGTCGGCGGCGGGCGGGACGTGGACATCGCCCTGCGCAAGGAGCGGGTCACGGCCACGGTGGAGCGGGTCACCGCGGCCGGTGCCACCATCCTGCGGATCATGGACGAGCCGGACATGCCGTACTACGCGGTCGTGCTCCAGGACCCCGAGGGCAACGAGTTCTGCGTGGTCTGACGCGGGGCGCCTGGCCGCCCCCGGCGGCTCAACCTGACGGGCCCGCCGGGGGCGGGGACGGGGCGGGGTGTCGGCCGGGACGTAAAACGTGATTTGTGGCGCCTGCCAGGCCCGTAAGGGCCGAAGCCTGGCCCAGGGCGCCATAAATCATGCAGTCCCGGCCGACACCCCGCCCCGGCACCGACCCCGGCCCCGCCCGAGCAAGGGCAAGGGCAAGGGCAAGGGCAAGGGCTATGCCGGGGCCTGGGCCGTCGAGCCCCTGACCACCAGTTCCGGCTGGAAGATGTACTCCGTGCGCTGGACGGGGGTGCCGCCCACCGCCTCCAGCAGCGCGCCCACCGCCGCCGTCGCCATCGCCCGTACGGGCTGGCGCACCGTCGTCAGCGGCGGGTCCGTGAACGGGATCAGCGGCGAGTCGTCGAAGCCGACCACCGAGACGTCCTCCGGCACCCGCAGCCCCCGCTCGCGCGCCGCGCGGATGACGCCCAGCGCCATCGGGTCGCTGCCGCACACGATGCCCGTGCAGCCCCGGTCCAGCAGGGCGATCCCCGCCGCGTGGCCGCCCTCCACCGTGAACAGCGTCCGCTGGATCAGCCCCTCCGCATCCGCCGAAGGACGGGCCGCGACGAAGCCCTGCTCCTTGCGGGCCGACGGCACGTACCGCGTCGGCCCGATCGCCAGGCCGATCCGCCGGTGCCCCAGGTCCTCCAGGTGCCGTACCGCCATGTCCGCCGCCGCCCGGTCGTCCGGGGAGACGAACGGCGCGCTGATCTGCTCGTTGAAGCCGTTGATCAGCACGAAGGGCGTACCCCGGGCGGCCAGTCGCTGGTAGCGCGCCGGATCCGCCATCGAGTCAGCGTGCAGCCCCGACAGGAACACGATCCCCGTGACCCCGCGCTCCTCCAGCTGCTCCACCAGCTCGTCCTCGGTGGCACCGCCCGGAGTCTGCGTGCACAGCACGGGCGTGTACCCGTGCCCGGCCAGCGCCTGCTCTATGACCTGCGCGAACGCCGGAAAGATCGGGTTGGTGAGCTCCGGGATCAGCAGCCCCACCAGGCCGTTGCTGCGCCGCCGCAGCCGTACGGGCCGCTCGTAACCGAGCAGGTCGAGCGCGGCCAGCACCTTGTGCCGGGTGCCGGCTGCCACGCCCGACTTGCCGTTGAGCACGCGGCTGACGGTCGCCTCGCTGACCTGGGCCTGCGCGGCGATGTCCGTCAGCCGGAGGGGGGAGGTCACCCCGACGTCACCTGCCACCACACCGTGGTGTCGGCCGGCAGCACGCCGTCCTCGACCGCCTCGCCGCTGGACAGCAGGGCCTCGCCCTCGACGGGGAACCGTACCGCCGTGCCGGTGGTGTTGGCGGTGCAGAGGAAGTCCCCGCGGCGGAAGACCAGGACGCCGGCGGGAGCGTCCTGCCAGTCCACCGACTCGCCCGCGCCCAGGTCCGGGCGCTCGCGGCGCAGCCGCAGGGCGGTCCGGTACAGCTCCAGGGTGGAGGACGGGTCGCCGGTCTGCGCCTCCACGCTCAGCGCCGCCCAGGAGTCCGGCTGCGGGAGCCAGCTTCCGCCGGTGCCGAAGCCGTACGGGGCCTGCGTACCCGACCACGGGATGGGGACCCGGCAGCCGTCGCGGAAGCCGTCCTGTCCCGCCGCGCGGAAGAACGACGGGTCCTGGCGGACCTCGTCCGGCAGGTCGGTGACGTCGGGCAGGCCGAGTTCCTCGCCCTGGTAGACGTACGCCGAACCGGGCAGCGCCAGCATCAGCAGGGTCGCCGCGCGGGCCCGCCGCAGACCGAGCTCACGGTCGCCGGCCTCGCGCAGCTGCGTGCCGAGGCCGGCGGGGTTGGCGAAGCGGGTGGCGTGCCGGGTGACGTCGTGGTTGGACAGCACCCAGGTGGTGGGGGCGCCGACGGGGCGCATCGCGGCCAGGGAGCCGTCGATGACCTCGCGCAGTGCGTCCGCGTCCCAGTCGGCCGTCAGGTACTGGAAGTTGAACGCCTGGTGCATCTCGTCGGGGCGGACGTAGCGGGCCGTGCGCTCGACGGTCGGGGTCCATGCCTCGGCGACCAGGACGCGGTCGCCCTCGTACTCGTCGAGGATCCGGCGCCAGGAGCGGTATATCTCGTGGACGCCGTCCTGGTCGAAGAAGGGCATGACGTCGTTGCCGAGCAGCTTGAGCTGGTCCTTGGCGCCGAGGTCGGGCAGACCGGGCGCCTTGACCAGGCCGTGGGCCACGTCGACGCGGAACCCGTCGGCGCCGAGGTCGAGCCAGAACCGCAGGATGGAGCGGAACTCGTCCTGGACGGCCGGGTGCTCCCAGTTGAAGTCGGGCTGCTCGGGTGCGAAGAGGTGCAGGTACCACTCTCCCCCAGCCTCCGGCTGGGAGGTGCCCCCATCGCCTGCCGGCGCCGCGACCCGGGTCCAGGCGGGCCCGCCGAAGATCGACTCCCAGTCGTTGGGCGGCAGTTCGCCGTTCTCACCCTTGCCGGAACGGAAGTGGAAGCGCTCCCGCAGCCGGGAACCGGAGCCTTCGCGCAGCGCCTGCTTGAACCATTCGTGCTGGTCGGAGCAGTGGTTCGGGACGAGGTCGACGATGATGCGCAGGCCCAGTCCGTGGGCCTCGCGGATCACGGCGTCGGCGTCGTGCAGGGTGCCGAACATCGGGTCGATGGCCCGGTAGTCGGCGACGTCGTAGCCCGCGTCGGCCTGCGGGGAGGCGTAGAACGGGCTCAGCCAGACGGCGTCGACACCCAGTTCCTTGAGGTAGGGCAGGCGGCTGCGGATGCCTTCGAGGTCCCCCATGCCGTCCCCGTTGGAGTCGGCGAAGCTGCGCGGATAGACCTGGTAGATCACCGCTTCTCTCCACCAGCCGGGCAGGGTGCCGCTGGAGGTGGGAAGTGCGTCGGCGAGGTGCTGGGTCATGTCGTCCTTGAAGAGATCGGGCCGGAAAGGTGAGCAGGCAGGGAGGTCAGCCCTTGGTGGCGCCTGCGGTCATTCCGGCGACGAGGTGACGCTGGGCGAAAACGAAGAAGATCGCCGCGGGGATGGCGATGAGGACCGAGGCGGCGCTCATCGCACCCCAGTTGGAGGTGTACTGCGTGACGAAGGTCTGCAGTCCGCCTGCCAGGGTGAGGTTCTCCTCGCCGACCATGAAGGCGGAGGCGTACGCCACTTCGCCCCAGGCGGTGATGAAGGCGTAGAAGCCGGTGACGGCGAGGCCGGGCTTGGCGAGCGGCAGGATGAGCCGCCAGAACGTGCCGAAGGGGTTGAGCCCGTCGACGCGGCCGGATTCGTCGATCTCCACCGGGATGGTGTCGAAGAAGCCCTTCATCATCCAGGCGCAGAACGGCACGGCGATGGTGAGGTAGGTGATGATCAGACCGATCGGCTGGTTGAGCAGGCCGAGGTCGCCCATCAGGTTGTAGAGCGGCACGATGAGGATCGCCATCGGGAACATCTGCGTGATGAGCAGGGTCCACATCAGCGGCTTCATGCCGGGGAACTTGAACCGGCTGACCGCGTATCCGGTGGTGGCGGCGATGAACACACCGAGGACGGTGGTGACGCCGGCGACCAGGACAGAGTTGGCGAACCAGCTGAGGAAGTGGCTCGACTCCAGCAGGTACGTGTAGTTGCCGAGGCTCGGTTCCTTGACGAAGTCCGTGGTGACCGCGTACTCGGCGGGCTTGAGCGAGGTCAGCAGGATCCACAGCACCGGGAAGACGGCGATGACGGACGCGACGAGCAGCGTGAGGTGCAGGCCGACGGAGGCGAGCGGGGCGCGGGCGCCCCGAGTGCGGGTGGTCATGGTCACCACACCTCTCCCTGCTTGCGCAGCGAGCGCCGGTAGACCAGCGCGAAGATCATGAGCAGGGCGAGGATCAGCACGCCCCAGGTCGCGGAGCCGGCGAAGTCGCGCGGGCTCGCGATGAACGCCTCGCGGAAGGCCTGCGTCACCAGGATCTCGGTGGAGTCACCGGGTCCGCCGCGGGTGAGCAGGAAGATCACCGGGAACATGTTGAAGGTCCAGATGGTGGAGAGCAGGATCACCGTCATGCTCACCGCGCGCAGCCCGGGCAGCGTGATGTGCCGGAACCGCTGCCAGGCGCTCGCGCCGTCCATCTCGGCGGCTTCGTAGAGCTCACCGGGAATGGACTGCAGTCCGCCGAGGAGGGCGACCATCATGAAGGGGACGCCGAGCCAGACGTTGACGGCCACGACCGAGAACTTGGCCCAGGTCGGGTCGTCGAGCCACGGGATGGCGGCGATGCCGCCACCGTCGAGGATCTTGTTGAGGATGCCGTTGTCGCGGTTGAAGAGGAACCGCCAGGCGAAGACCGAGACGAAGCCGGGGACGGCCCAGGGCAGGATGAGCGCCATCCGGTAGGCGGCGCGGCCCCGGAAGTCCCGGTTGAGCATGTTGGCGAGGACCAGGCCGAGGGTGAAGGTGATCGACACGCACGCGACGGTCCACATCACCGTCCACACCAGCCGCTGCAGGAACACCGGGTCGCCGAGCACGGCCGTGTAGTTGTCGAGTCCGACGAACTCGTACGAGGCCTCGATGTGGCGCGCGCCGATGGTGCGGGCCACGTTGCGCTCGTTGGCATCGGTCAGCGACAGGTAGACGCCGCGGACGAGCGGCCAGCCGATGATCACGCCGAGGACGAGCACCACCGGGGCGACCATGGCCCAGGCGTACCAGTGGGTGGCGAGGGCACGCCTCAGTCCGCCGCGCCTGACGTTGCCGACGCTGTCGCTGTCAGTCCTGCGGCTCGGGCCGCGGGCGGCGACGTCGTTCTCGACGTCGTCGCCCGCGGCCTTCGCCACCGACTGGCTGGTGTGAGCAGCCATGGTTTCGTTACTTCCAGCCCTTGAGGATCTTGCGGAACTCGACACCGGCCGCCTTGGCCGCATCCTCGGGGCTCGACGCCCCGGTGATCGCCTTGGTGTATTCGACCTTCAGCGGCTCGAAGAGGGAGCCGTTCTCCGGGATCCAGGCGCGCTCGACGGCCTTGTCCACGGCCGGCTTGAAGAACTGCACCATCTCGCTGCCCTTGACGTCCGGCTGCTCGTAGGCGGCGGTACGGGTCGGGAGCAGGCTCAGCTCCTTGGCGGACTGGACCTGGACCTCCTGCGAGGTCATGTAGTCGACGAAGGCGTGCGCGGCGGCGCGGTTCTTGGAACCGGCGTAGACGCCGAGGTCGTGGCCGCCCTGCGGGGCGCCGGCCTTGACCGAGCCGGCCGGGACGGCGGCGACGCCGAGGTTGGCCTTGTCCTTGAACTGGTCGCCCGCGTAGGTGTCGGCGACCGCCCACGGACCGTTGATCATCATGGCGGCCTCGCCGGACTTGAAGGCCGTCTGCATGTTGGTGTAGCCGTCCGTGGCGTTGGTGACCGCCGCACCGGAGGTGACCAGGTCACGGGCCGTCTTGAAGGCCTTGACGCCCGCCGCGTTGTCGACGGTGACGGTCTTGCCCTTCGCGTCGACCAGGTCGCCGCCCTCGCCGTAGATCAGCGGGAGGAACCAGTAGGAGTCGTCGCCGCGCAGGTAGAGACCGGCCTTGCCGGACTTCGCCTTGATGGCCGCGGCGGCGGTCTTCAGCTCCTCCAGCGTCTTGGGGGGCTGGACGCCGGCGTCGGCGAGCATCTTCTTGTTGTAGAAGAGGCCGAGGGTGTCGATGACCTGCGGCACGGCGTAGGTCTTGCCCTCGAACTTGGCGCTGGCCGCGGCCTGCGGCAGGAAGTCGGTGTCGACCTTCTTCGCGCTCTCCGCCGGTACCTCGTCGAGGTAGCCCAGCGAGGCGAAGTCGGCGACCCAGCCGACGTCGGCGCGGATGACGTCGGGGGCGTCGGAGCCGCTGCTGAAGGCGTTCTTGACCTTGTTCTGTGCGTCGCCGTACGGGACGTTGACGTACTTGACGGTCACCTTCGGGTGCTTCGCGGTGAACGCCTCGGCGATCTTCTGGAAGCTCGCCTTCTCGGCGTCGTTCGAGGTGTCCCACCAGGTGACCGTGCCGGAAAGCTCGCCGCCGGCCTTGGTCTCAGCACCGTCGTCCTTGGTGTCACCACCGCAAGCCGTCGCCGCGAGCGCCAGGGTCGCGACCAGCGCGGTGGCCGCTATGCCACGCCGCATATGAACTCCTTCGATGATCCCGGCCGCGCCCTCGCGGTCCTGAGTTGCCAGGAACGTAACAAGACTGAAAGCCGTCCGAAAGAGCTTGCGGCAATTTTCTGCAAGAGGCCCTGATCGTTACATCCGTGTGTCCGGACGGTTGCCGCAGCTTGCTGTTAGTTCGAGTCACCTTCGACTGTCCGGGCCCGCAACCAGGGGGTGTCTGCTCGCGTTGACCCCTATATGACCCATGAGCTGACCGCATCCCGGCTTGCAAGCGCTTCCAGCAACGCCACCGCAAGCGGCGGCTGGTGGCGCGATGCCGTCATCTATCAGGTGTACGTACGGTCCTTCGCGGACAGTGACGGGGACGGCGTCGGGGACCTGCGCGGGGTGCGCGAGCGGCTCCCGCACCTGGCCCGGCTCGGGGTCGACGCCGTATGGCTCACCCCCTTCTACGTGTCCCCCCAGGCGGACGGCGGCTACGACGTCGCCGACTACCGGGCCGTCGACCCGCTCTTCGGCGACCTCTCCGACGCCGACGAGCTCGTCAGCGCCGCCCACGCGCTGGGACTGCGGGTCATCGTCGACGTGGTCCCGAACCACACCTCCGAGGAGCACCCCTGGTTCCGGGCCGCCCTCGCCGGGGATCCGGGGATGCGGGAGCGCTACCACTTCCGCCCCGGCCGCGGACCCGGCGGCGCCGCGCCCCCGAACGACTGGGAGTCCGTCTTCGGCGGCCCCGCCTGGACCCGCGTCGCGGCGCCGGCAGGCGATGGGGGCACCTCCCAGCCGGAGGCTGGGGGAGCGTGGTACCTGCACCTCTTCGCCCCCCAGCAGCCCGACCTGGACTGGGACCACCCCGAGGTCGCCGCCGAGTTCGCCTCCGTCCTGCGCTTCTGGCTCGACCTCGGCGTCGACGGCTTCCGCGTCGACGTCGCCCACGGCATGGTCAAGGCCCCGGGCCTGCCCGACATCGGCCACGGCGCGCAGGCCACGCTCATCGGCACCGAGCCGCTCCCCTTCTTCGACCAGGACGGGGTCCACGAGATCCTCCGCTCCTGGCGCCGGCTCCTCGACTCCTACGAGGGCCCGCGCATCGGTGTCGCCGAGGCCTGGGCCCCGTCCTCCGAGCGGCTCGCCCTCTACGTCCGCCCCGACGAACTGCACCAGGCCTTCAACTTCCGGTTCCTGAACTGCCGGTGGGACACCGCCGTGTTGCGGACCGTGATCGACGAGTCACTGGCCGCCACCGCCTCGGTGGGCGCCCCGACCACGTGGGTGCTGTCCAACCACGACGTCGTGCGGCACCGGACCCGGTTCGGCAGCCTGGACCGGGCGCGGGCGGCCGCGCTGCTGATGCTGGCGCTGCCCGGGTCGGCGTACGTCTACCAGGGCGAGGAGCTGGGCCTGCCGGAGGTGACCGACCTCCCCGACGCCGTCCGCCAGGACCCGGCGTTCCTGCGCACCGCCGGACAGGACGGGCTGCGCGACGGCTGCCGGGTGCCGCTCCCCTGGTCCGGCGCGGAGCCGCCGTACGGATTCGGGCCGGCCGGCACCTGGCTGCCGCAGCCCGCCGGCTGGGCCGGTCTGAGCGTCGCCGCCCAGACCGGCGACCCGCACTCCACCCTGGAGCTCTACCGGGCCGCCCTGGAGCTGCGCCGCGCGCTGCCGGGCCTCGGCTCTCCCGACGCGGGCCCGCTGACCTGGCTGCCCGCGCCCGAGGACGTACTCCTCTTCACCCGGCCCGGCTTCGCCTGCACCCTCAACACCCGGCCCGCCGCGGTCGAACTCCCCGCACCCGGGCGCCCCGTACTCTCCAGCGCGCCGGTGGAGACGGACGGGCGCACCGTCCGGCTTCCGGCGGATTCGTGCACCTGGTGGGCAATTTAAACGTGCGACCGGTACAGTCCAATCCCGTGACCGCACGGCTTGCCGACATCGCAGCCCAGGCGGGGGTCAGCGAAGCCACAGTCAGCCGCGTGCTCAACGGCAAGCCCGGTGTGGCCGCAGGCACCCGTGAATCCGTGCTGGCCGCGCTCGACGTGCTCGGCTACGAACGGCCCGTACGGCTGCGCCAGCGCAGCGCGGGACTCGTCGGCCTGATAACCCCTGAGCTGGACAATCCCATCTTCCCGGCGCTCGCCCAGGTCATCGGCCAGGCCCTGACCCGGCAGGGGTACACGCCCGTACTGGCCACGCAGACGCCCGGCGGGTCCACCGAGGACGAGCTGACCGAGATGCTGGTCGACCGCGGGGTCTCCGGCATCATCTTCGTCTCCGGTCTGCACGCCGACACGACGGCCGACATGGGCCGCTACGACCAACTCCGCGGCCAGGGCGTCCCGTACGTCCTCATCAACGGGTTCTCCGACAAGGTGCAGGCCCCCTTCGTCTCCCCTGACGACCGGGCCGCGATGCAGCTCGCCGTGACCCACCTTGCCGCGCTGGGGCACACCCGGATCGGCCTGGCGGTCGGGCCGAAGCGCTTCGTACCGGTGGTCCGCAAGATCGAGGGCTTCCGGCTCGGGATGAAGGAGCGGCTCGGGCTCGACGAGGCCGAGACCGAAGAGCTGATCCAGCACTCCCTCTACTCCCTGGAGGGCGGCCAGGCGGCCGCGACCGCGCTGATCTCGCGGGGCTGCACGGCGGTGGTGTGCGCGAGCGACATGATGGCGCTCGGCGCGATCCGGGCCGCCCGGCAGCAGGGACTGAGGGTTCCGCAGGACGTGTCGGTGGTCGGCTTCGACGACTCCCCTCTCATAGCGTTCACCGATCCGCCGCTCACCACCATCCGGCAGCCGGTCCAGGCCATGGGGCAGGCGGCGGTCCGGACCCTGCTGGAGGAGATCGGCGGTACGCCGGCCCCGCACAGCGAGTTCGTCTTCCTGCCCGAACTGGTGGTCCGCGGCTCGACGGCCTCCGGCCCCGGGCAAGCTCGGGGGCGTACTAGTCCGCAGGTCTGAGCGGAGGCGCCGAAGACCGTCCCGAGGGATGATCGAAGGCGAGATCGCATCTGGCAGACTCCTATCCCATGGGTGAAGCGAGCGTGAAGACACTGGAAACCCGGACGGATGTCTCGTCACCCCAGGTGACCGAGAGCGAGACCCGCCCGGGCTCCGAACGCACCCTGCTCACCCGGCTGCGGTCCCCGCGCCGGCCGCGGATCTGGTTCGAGATCGCGCTCATCGCGATCAGCTACTGGACCTACTCGCTGATCCGCAACGCGGTGCCCGAGCAGAAGGCGGCCGCCCTCGCGAACGCCGACTGGATCTGGTCCGTCGAGCGCACCCTCGGCATCGCCTGGGAGCAGTCCGTCAACCACGCCGTGAACTCGGTGACGTGGCTGATCGTGGGCATGAACTACTACTACGCGACGCTCCACTTCGCCGTGACCATCGGCGTGCTGGTGTGGATCTACCGCTTCCATCCGGGGCGGTACGCCGCCACGCGCCTCGTCCTCTTCGCCACCACGGGCGTGGCGCTGGTCGGCTACTACTGCTACCCGCTCGCGCCGCCCCGGCTGATGAACGGGCAGTCCTTCGTCGACACCGTGCTGGTCCACCACACGTGGGGCTCCATGGCGTCGGGGAACCTCAAGCAGATGTCGAACCAGTACGCCGCCATGCCGTCCATGCACATAGGGTGGTCGCTCTGGTGCGGGCTGACGATCTTCGCGGTCGCCTCCGCCCCCTGGGCCCGGATCCTGGGCCTGCTCTACCCGACGGCGACCCTCGTCGTCATCGTGGCCACCGCCAACCACTTCTGGCTCGACGCCGTGGGCGGCATGCTCTGCCTGACCTTCGGCTACACCGTCTCGCGCAGCTGGTACGGCTCGCTGCCGCACCGCCTGCCGCGCCACCCCGAGTACGCGGGTCCGCACCCGGCGGCGGCGCTGCTGAACCGCTTCCGTCGCTAGTGCCGTGTCCATGACGTGGCGGACCGCCGCGTCGCCGATGGCGTGGGTCGCGGTACGCACCCCGGCCGGCGGCCGGTCCATCCACCGATCGGACCCTCTCGTGTCGCTGCTGTTCCCCGGGCGCCCATAGCATCGGGCACAGCACACCGAGAGCACGTGGTGCCGCTCGCGCCACGGGACCGGCTCGTCCGCGAAAAGGGGTCCGTGGTGAGGCCTGAGGCACCCGACAGCGCCCTGCGCGTGGGTGGGCGGCAGTGCCGTTGGCGGGCGCTTCCCTCGGCTCTGGGCATCGTGCTGGCCGGGATCGCCTCGTTCCTCCAGGTCGACGTCGCGCATTCCCACGGTGGACAGCACCCCGGATTCCGTAGAGGTGTGGAGCCGGACCCGGAGGAGTGCCGCCCCACGCTGACAGGCGTGGCACACCAGGACGACGATCTGCTCTTCGTCAATCCCGAGGTCCAGCGGTTGATCCGCCACGGGTGCTCCGTCGGCACCGTGTATCTGACCGCCGGTGATGCCGGGCGCTCCTTCTTCCGGGACTCCTACGCGCGGCGCCGGGAAGAAGGCCTGCAGGCGTCCTACGCGAAGATGGCCGGTGTGCCGAACCGCTGGCACCGCAGCGATCTCACCGTGCGGGGCCGCCGGGTCGTGTCGTCCGTCCTGAGCGACCGCCCTGACGTTCGGCTCGTCTTCTTCCGCCTGCCCGACGGTTTCGCGACGGGCACCGGGAGCACGCGGTACTCCGGACAGAGCCTGCTGAAGCTGTTTCGCGGCCAGATCACCACCATCGCCCCAGTGGACGGAACGCGGTCCTACACCAAGGAAGAGCTGACCTCTGTGATCTCCGCGGTCGTTTCCTCGCGGAAGGCGGAACGCGTCCTGACGCTGGACTACGACAGTGCCACCTTCGGGGTCGGGCCGGCGCATCATGCCGATCACAGCGATCACGAGATGGCAGGACGGTTCTTCAGGAAGGCCGCCTTCCTTGCTCCGGCCCGCCCGGTCGTCGCGCCGTACGTCGGCTACGGCCTGCCGCTGCTACCGGCAGACCTGACTCCCGCACAGCGGCGCGACAAGAAGGCCGTCTACGACGCGTACCTCGCGCGCGCGGGATGCTTCACGTTGCCCTGCCCTGCCGGATCCACCCTCAGCCAGAGTTTTCGCCGCTGGATCGAGCGGGAACACCGCAGGACGCACCGGCGGCCCGGCCCCGGCGAGATCATGTCGGCGATAGGCCACGCCGACTCGACCGTCGCCGTCAAGCGCTGCCTTGAGCGGGACGTCCGCCGACCCGCAGGTGGGCCCGTCACGACGGCCGACTGCGACGGCGGGCCGGCCCAGCGGTGGACCTTCGCGTCCGGAACCATCAGGTCCGCCGCGTCCGGGGCCTGTCTCACCGCTTCCCCGAAGATCAGCGTGTCGCCGTGCGACGGGGCGCCCGCCCAGACGTGGTGGCGTGACGCCGACGGGAGGATCGGATCGGGCGGCCGCTGTCTCCACCAGGACGACCTGGCCCTGCTGAACCCCCGGCTGACTCTGGCACCTTGCAGCCCCTATCAGCCCGAATTGCGCTGGCAATGGTAGAGCCCGGGCGCTCCCCCCGACCCGGGGTCCGCCGCGCCGCAGGCGGGTGATCATCCGTCAAGCTCCGTTGTCAGTGCCTCCTCATAGTGTGGAGACATCACTCGGGGAGCTTCGGAGAAGGAGCAGAAACATGCCCGCCAACAAGATCCAGCACAAGGTGAATCACGTCGCGCTGGTCGTGGACTGTTCGGGTTCCATGCGTCAGCACCAGAACCAACTCATCCGCGTCGTGGACGAGTTCGTGGCGGGCTTGAAGGCCGAGTCGGACAGCCTCGGTCATGAGACCCGGATCAGCCTCTACTCCTTCGACCACAAGGTGGAGAACCTGGTCTGGGACATGGACGTGAAGCATCTGCCGTCCATGCGGGGTCTGTACAAGGTCAACAACGGCGCTACGGCCCTCATCGAAGCCTCTCTGAAGTCCCTGGACGACATGGGCCACATCTGGGAGGAGTACGGCGAGCACAGCTTCCTCCAGATCGTGGTGACGGACGGCGAGGAGAACGCCTCCGGCGGCGACCGACGGCACGACGGCGACATGGCCATCCTCGGCCCCTGGCTCGACAAGATCGCGGCGAAGATGGGTGCGCTTCCGGGCCACTGGACGTCCGCGATCCTCGTTCCGAACTCGCTGGCGAAGCGAACCGCCCAGAACTACGGTTTCCCGGCCGGAAACATCGCCATCTGGGACGCGGATTCCACGGAGGGTGTCGAGGAGGCGATCGGTACCGTGCGCGCTGCCGCCACCAGCTTCCTGCGTGGCCGCGAGCAGGGCGTGCGCGGCACGAAGAACCTTTTCGCGGTCGGCCAGGACATATCGGTCGACGACGTGCGGGCGAGTCTCGAACCGGTCCCGGCCGACAAGTACCGGCTCCTGAAGGTCGACACGGAGATCGAGATCCGGTCCTTCGTCGATTCGCATCCGGGCGTGACGTACGAACGCGGGTCGTGTTACTACCAGCTGGGCAGCCGGGTCCAGGTTCAGCCCGACAAGGAAGTCATCGTGGTCGAGAAGGACACCGACCGCGCGTACACGGGCGACGCGGCACGCAGCCTTCTGTTCGGCACGGGTATCCAGGGGACCGTCTCCGTGAAGGCGGGGCGCAATCCCAAGTTGGAGGTATACGTGCAGAGTCGTTCGGTGAACAGGAAGCTCAAGCCGAAGACGCGCCTGCTCATCATGCTCTGACATTCACGAGGAGGGCGGGCTTTAGGCTTCGTAGCGCTGCTCCCGACTCCTGGAGGCCCGTCCGCATGGCTGTCGTCCACCGCACCACCATGTCCCCCGGCAAGCTGGAACTCGTGGCGTCGTGGCTGTCGGCGCAGCCCTGGTACGAGGGGCGGCCCGGCCAGGCTCCGGAGCTGACCAAGGCGGGCGGTTTCCGGCTGGACGACCCCGAGGGCGAGGTCGGCATCGAGTTCATGGTGGTCACCGACGCCGGTGGTGACACCCCGGTCGCCTACCACCTGCCCCTGACCTACCGCGGGGCCCCGCTCCCCGGCGCCGACCAGGCTCTGGTCGGCACGTCGGAGCACGGCGTACTGGGCCGGCGATGGGTCTACGACGGCACCCAGGACCCGGTCCTGGTGGCACAGCTGCGCGCGCTGCTCCGGGGCGAGGCGGTCCCCCAGGACCAGAACGCGAGCGACGCCCCGGACCCCACGGTCACCGTGGTCCCCGGCCAGGACGGCACGACGCTGTCGGTGACCCGCGTCCTGCACGCGACAGCCCCGGCGGATCCGGACCCGGACCCGGCCACCCACGTCAGCGCCACGTGGCGCACACCGGACGGCGAACAGGTCCGCGCCGTCTTCGCGGCCCTGCGCATGTGAGAGGTACTCGACCCCCTCACCTGGCCGATAGGCGGGCACCTGCCAGGCTCGTCCCGGAGTTCAGGTAACACCCCGGCTCGCCTTCACCTTTGCGGCGCGATGAACTGGATCAAAGACCCCACCCGGACCGCCTCCTGATCACAACCAAATGCGCACCCCAGTTCGTCGACCCCCACCGCGCCGTGGTCGCCGTCCTTCCGGCCAGGGACCGACGAAATGATTTCCCGTGGGCGACCGCGCCTTCCGATACTCGCTTCGTCCCTCCGGCTGCGCCGTAGGCGCCGGGTGACAGCAGTCAGGTACTCGGAACGCTCTTCAGCCTCGGCGCGTTCCCGTGCGTACAGATGAACCAGCTTGTGAAACCGGTACCTGCCGGGGGCGGGTGAGCCGAGGAGATGGGAGTCCACCAGCAGGGCCAGGTGCATCTCAACCGCGCTCTCCTCGGTGAAGACCTGCATGATCTGCGACACTTCGAATTCCGAGGCGTCGCTGAGTCCGAGGAGCCGGAACAGCCGGGATGTCGATGCGGGCAGGGCCAGGTAGGACCAGGAGAACACCGATCGAAGTGACGTCGCCGGATCGCCTGGAATATCGAGAGTGTCGAGCCTATTGGGCTTCCAGGTCAGCTTGGTCACCCATTCACAGATGGGAGTGTTGGGATGACGCGCCAGGCGCTCTCCGGCTATGTGCAGTGCCAGCGGGAGATTGCCGCAGAGCGACACCAGTGCGGCTGCCGCTTCGGGCTCCGCGTTCACCCGGTCCGTGCCGATGATCTTGGCCAACAGGTGAACGGACGCGTGTTCCGACAGGCAGTCCAGATCGACCCTCGCGGCCCCGTGCCGTACGGTCAGGCCGGTGAGACGGTCGCGGCTGGTGACGATGGTGACGCTGCCAGGGCTGTTCGGCAGCAGGGGGCGTACCTGTTCTGCGGATTGCGCGTTGTCCAGCAGGATGAGCATCCGCCGCTCCGCGAGAACTGTTCGGTACATGGCAGACAGTTCGTGCGCTTCCTCCGGCAAGGAGTCTGCGGCGCACCCAAGGGCGGTGAGGAATCCACGCAGTGCGGCCGCCGGGGTCATGGGGGCGCTGTCTTGGAATCCCCGCAGGTCGACGTGGAGCTGTCCGTCGGGGAAGGCATGCGCCCGGTTCTTTGCCCAGTCCAGCGCGAGTGCGGTCTTCCCTACGCCGGGCATGCCGGTGATGGCCAGGAGGATCGGAGCGTTGCTGCTCGGCCAGCTGGCGAGTCGCCGGTCCAGGATCTCCCGGGCTTCTTCCCGGCCGAACAGCTCTGCTATCGCGAACGGGAGCTGGGCGGGAATTGCACGGTGCGTGGAAGCGCTAGGGCAATTGGCTGCCGGCGTCTGAGGGCGACCGGTGGATGTGGTGGTTTCCGTAGCCGCTGGATCGAACCGCCGAGCAGGTGAGGCCGTGCTGCCGGAGGCCGCCGCACTCCCTTCAGCTGAGCTGTGCGGAGGGGAAATCGAAGTGCTCTGTCGAGCTGCTGTCAGCAATTGTGCGGTCTGCGCATCGTCCAGTTCCAGCGCTGCTGCCAGCATTCCCACGGACTTGAGGCGGGGCCTGGCAGCACCGCGTCCGCGTTCGAAATATCGGATGGTGCGCACGCTGAGACCCGAGCGTTCTGCAAGCTCTTCCTGAGTGAGGCCGACGGACGCACGCCACCCCCTGACCAACTCCCCCCCTTCGCTGGACAACCTGCGCTCCTCCTGTGAGTTGGGAAACTGACAGCAGACGCTAAGGCATGAGCTCCGCGTAACGGCCGCTCCTGGCGACGAGTTCGTCATGTGTGCCATGTTCCACAACGACACCTTTTTCGAGGACCACGATCTGGTCGGCTTCCCTGACCGTGGACAGCCGGTGGGCGATCGTGATGGTCGTCCGGCCTGCGGACAACACGTCGAGGGCCCGCTGAACCGCGGACTCGGTATGTGTGTCCAGTGCGCTGGTGGCCTCGTCCAGGATGAGCACCCGGGGGTTGCGCAGCATGGTGCGGGCGATGGCGAGTCGCTGCTTTTCGCCACCGGAGAACCGGTGGCCCCGCTCACCCACGATTGTCTGGTAGCCCTCTGGGAGGCCCGAGATGAGGTCATGGATCTGAGCGGCTCTGGCGGCCGCGACCAGTTCGTCATCCGTTGCTTCGGGGTGGGCGAAGCGAAGGTTGTCGGCGATGGTCGTGTGGAACAAGTGGGTGTCCTGCGACACGACTCCAACAATATCCGCGAGAGTGGCGAAGCTCAGGTCACGTACGTCGACACCGTCGATCGTGATCCGGCCGTCTGTGACGTCGTACAGTCGCGGCACGAGGTAGCCGAGAGTGGTTTTGCCGGCGCCGCTGGATCCGACTATCGCCAGGTGTTCACCGGCCGGCAGATCTATGTCGACATCACGTAGGACGTGGTCGTCACCATGGGAGAACGACACCCCCTCGAAGCGGACGTGACCTCGCGGAGCGGGGATTGCCGTCGGTCGGGACGATTCGGCAACGCCCACCGGCATGTCCAGATACTCGAAGACCCGCTCGAACAGGGCAAGGGAGCCCTGGATCGTTATGCCGATCTGGAGAAGCTGCACCGATGGGGTGAACAGGGCTTGCTGGACGGTGGTGAAGGCCACCAACGTGCCCACGGACACCGACCAGCTGCCCCGATCGACCAGGCCCGCCGCCCAGTAGATCCCAATGGGCATGGCAGCCATGATGATCTGGAGGGTCGACTGGCGCCATCGCCCGGCCATCGACGCTTGGACGTTGAGGTCTGTGAGCGTCCCTGACTGACGGCCGAATTCCTGTATGAGCATGTTGGTGCGTCCTGAGACGCGCCCCAGGAGGAAGCCGTTGACCGACAGGGACTCCTCCACGAGGGTCGACATGACGGCGAGCTGCTGCTGCTTGCGGAACGTGAATTCCCGCCGCTCCTCCCCCACATTGCGCGTGATCCACATGAACAGCGGGAGCATCGGCAGCGAAATCAATGTCAGCCGCCAATCCAGCGTGACCATGGCCACCAGGCTGGCGATCAGGGTCGTGACACTGCTCACCACAGTGGTGCTCACGCTTGTGACGGTCGCCGTCATCCCGCCGATGTCGTTGGCGATCCGGGACTGGACCTCCCCGTTGCGGGTCCGGGTGAAGAACGCCAGGGACATCCGTTGCAGGTGCGCGTACACGGCGATCCGCAGGTCGTTCATCACGTGCTGGCCCACGGAGAGCGACAGATAGGACTGGAAGACGCCCAGGACCGTCACGGTGAGCACGATGGCCAGCATTCCGCCGGCCAGTACGGACAGCAGGCCGTTGCGGTGGTCTGGCAGCGCGATGTCCATGATGCCCCGGAGCAGGAACGGGGAGACCATTCCCAGCAGAGCCGAAGTGATGATCAGCGCGAAGACCGCCGCGAGTCTGCCGCGGTACGGAACGAAGAGCCGGATGATCCTGCGCAGCGGCACGTGCGCCGGCTGGTCGGCGGGGGGCATGAAATGTCGTCTCCTCGCAGGCCGAAGGGGCCCGATGGCGCAACCGGACCGGCCGCTGGAGAGCCCTTGGGAACCCACCAGCAGGCCGTTCGTCAGTAGGTGGTCCTACGCGAAGGTCAGGAAGCCCTCGCGCACGAGCGTCCTGATGAGAACCAGTCGTCCGGAATCGTCCAGTTGCCCCGGAAGGGTCCGCGCGGTGAAGGACGGCTCGGTCCCCTCGGCCGCGAACCGGACCTCGTCAGCCACGTGCACGGGCAGCTCGACGATCTTGTTGTGGAAGTGGAGCTGAACCGACTTGTCCGATTTCCGCATGTCCCATCGGATGTCGGAACGTCGGCTGACCCCGGTGTCCAGGTCCATGCTGTCGAGCCGTTCCAGGTCGGTCAGATGGTTCCGCAGCTCGGGAGCGTTGATCGATATCGCCTGCGTGATCGCGCTCTCCAGCATCCCCGCAGCGGACAGCCGCTCCGCCAGGGCGCCGATCAGCCCGGCCAGGTCCTCTTCCGCCTGGCGACTCAGCTCCTTGTCGGAGACGAACCCCAGCGGGAGACCCTGACGGAACCGCACGTCAGCAGTGATGACCTGTTCGATCGCCTCCATGAGGAGGGTCGAACGCAGGACCGGTCGTGCGCCGAACGTGAGGTGCAGCGAGGCGGTGTCGGTGGACCGCGCGGCGTGCACCGTGCCACGCGGCAGGTACAGCAGGTCGCCGGGACGCAGGTCGAACTCGTGCACGGGCTCGCCGTACTGCTCGACCGGGATCTGGTGGTTCATGTGCTTCAAGGGAAGCTCGAAGCGGGGTCCGTACAGCGCCCACCGCTTGACGCCATGCGCCTGGGCGACGAAAACGTCGTGGTTGTCCTGGTGCGGCTTGAACCCCTGGGCCCCGCCGCCGGGCGTGAGGTAGGTGTTGACCTGGAACTTGGCGTTGGTCTCGGCACCTATCGCCTGGACGAGACGCTGAAGGGGAGCCCAGCGGTGGTGCAACCCGTCCATGATGATCGTCGCGCCGTCGCGGTAACTCGCGTACACCGCTTCCTGGGCGTTGGTGGAGCCGTGCGCGCCGAATGCGAGCCGATCGTCCAGCGACACGATGCTGCCTTCGGCGGCTACCCGAACGTCCTCGTTCTGCAGGCTGGAGAGCGAGAGGATCTCGTCCACGTTGTCGAGCGTCAGCAGATCCGCATAGTATTCGCGGTTCTCTCGACGTATCAGCAGTGGCTTCTTCTCGAAGAATTCATTCTGAAAGGTAGCGATATCCAGCGGAGCGATAAGCCGCGCCAAGCCCGTGTGGGACTGGGCAATCGATTCGCCGTTTTCCTGATGCGTAATGGTTTCCACGTATACCCTCAATGATGAATCGGAGATTGAGGCCTGACGGCCGCCGATACGGCTGGCCCTGCGGTACCCGGGGCCGTGGCCCCGGGTACCGCAGGTACGACGGATCAGTCGTTGTCGTCGAGGCCGTGGTCCTTGCCCCAGGCGGCGAGTTCGAAGTCCGCGCTGCCCTTGTTCTTGTCACCCCAGGGCCAGGCCTGCATGGCGTTGGCTTCAGGCCTTACGACCTGGATATCGGCAGCGTTCAGAGTGTTTGACACTTCTGAATCTCCTCTCGATTGTGAAATATTGAACGTGATCGAAAGTTCGATCGAGCTCATGCTCTCCAGGGTTTCGCTGGATGCCCAGGCAGATTCGGCAGCAAATTAACCGGCAAAACGGACCGGCAAAATACCGCCCACCGGCAATCCAGGTGGGCGGCATTCTGCCGGTCGGTTGCCGGTGAGGGGTTCGGAAGTTGGCCGACACTCGCTCGTCGCCGGTCGGGTGTGCATCGGTGTGCGTACGTCAAAAAAAGGCAGGCCCAGATCCTGAGGATCTGGGCCTGCCCTGAAGTATCAAGCGCCTAGGGGCGACCTTGAGCTCACGCCGTGGTGGCGGTCTCCGCGTCAACCTCGGCGAAGAAATCGTCGGCAATGGCGCGGGCACGGTCAACGTCGGTGAGCGGTTCCCCGACGATACGTCCGGCAAGCTCGGTGGCCAGCCCGAGGACGTCCTCGCGCAGCTCGGCCTCGGCGACGACCCGATCCGCCGCGAGCTGCACGGTGGCTGCGGCGACGAGCTCCTCACGCACCCGATGCCCCTCCGCGCGAATATCAGCGAGGAGCACCACGCCTTCCTCGTGCGCAGCCTGACGGATCTGCGCGGCTTCGTGCCGGGCGGCACTCAACTCAGCCTGGTACTCGGCATGAATGCGCTGCGCCTCCCGCTCGGCTTCCGCGGCCCGCTCCAGCGTGCCCTCGGTGGCACTCTCACGCTCGGCGAGGGTCCTCTCGATCCTGGGCAGCAGCACCTTGGCTATGAGGGCGAAGACGGCAGCGAAGCAAATCGCGGCGACTATGAGATCAGAGAGATGCGGTTTCAGGGGTCCCATGGTCTGACCGTAGTGGCGCCTACTCGTGAGTATCGGCGGCTCGATGGCTTGAAATGCACTATGCGACCGGCAGATTGAGCTGGGTGCGGGGGAACGCCCGTAGCGGTGACGGTGCGGGTGCCGGGAGGTGTCGTCACGGGCGATACCGAAGTCCATTCGCCGGCGCGTGCTCCAAACCTTCCCGGCCAGGGCCCGGACGGCCACTCGGTTCGAAGGTCCAATTCCCAGCCATCCGCCACGACGTGGTGGGCCCGCCGCACCGGGTGAAACAAACTGGCCCAGGGAGTCCCGGCGGTGCGGTCTATGACGTGTCGGGATCACCGGAGCGGGGCACAGTGCTGGGTACTTCCGAACCGCCCTGGAGGACGTCATGGCCCTACAGAAGGCAGTCGCGTTGACCGTCGTCGGCGTCGCGGCAGGTGTCGCGGGATTCCTCGCCGCATCCGGCAGGAGCCGCGCCAAGTACGGCGGTCACCTCAGCTGGCGTGACGCCGAGGACCTGTTGTCCCATCGCTCAGGCGACGGCGCGGTTCGAACGGTGTTCCCGGTCGGCTGATCTTCCGGTGGTCCGGTAATGGGGCGGCTGTCCGGCGGGAAGACCGACACGCCACGTTCGGTGGAACGTCCCAGGTTGCTCCAGTTGGCGGCGTCAGGCTGTCCCGGCAGCGCCTTCCCGGCCGACCGGCCGGCCGGCTCGCCTGACAAGGAAGAACGCCATGCCCACTGTGACGACGCGCGACGGTGTCGAGATCTACTACAAGGACTGGGGCAGTGGACACCCGGTCGTCTTCATCCACGGCTGGCCGCTGAACGCGGACGCCTGGGAGGACCAGATGAAGCTGGTCGCCGACAACGGCTTCCGGGGCATCGCCCACGACCGCAGGGGCCACGGGCGGTCCGGCCAGCCCTGGGCCGGCTACGACTTCGACACCTTCGCCGACGACCTGAACGACCTGATCAACGCCCTCGATCTGCGCGACGTCACCTTGGTGGGCCACTCCATGGGCGGCGGTGAACTCGCCCGTTACATCGGACGCCACGGCACCGACCGGATCAGCAAAGCGCTCCTGCTGTCGGCGATCCCTCCGCTGATGCTCAAGACCGACAGCAACCCCGAGGGCGTGCCGGCCGATGTGTTCGAGGGCATCCGCGACGGCATCCTCAAGGAACGCTCGCAGTTCTGGAAGGACTTCGCTCCGGCGTTCTTCGGTGCCAACCGCCCGGGAAACAGCGTCACGCAGGGCAATCTGGACGCCTACTGGCTCCTGGCCATGCAGCAGAGCATCAAGGCGGGTGTGGACTGCGTGACGGCGTTCGCGGAGACGGACTTCACCGAGGACCTCAAGAAGTTCGACGTCCCCACCCTCGTCGTGCACGGCGACGACGACCAGATCGTGCCGATCGACGCCACCGGTCGCAAGACCGCGCAGATCATCCCCGATGCGGTCCTCAAGGTCTATGAAGGCGCCGGCCACGGGATCGCCGTCGTCCCCGGGGAGAAGGAGCGGTTCAACCGGGATCTCCTGGACTTCCTCCAGAGCTGACCGCGGCCGGACGGCCATGCCGAGAGGCCGCCCGGCCGGGATCAGCCCGCGGCGTACCGGACGAAGCCGGTCCAGGTGGCGGGGGCCACGGCCAGGTGGCCGCCGTCCACGTCCTTGGAGTCCCGGATGAGGATCGCTTCGGGCATCACCGCGACCTCGACGCAATCATTGCTGTTGCTGGCGCTGTAGCTGCTCTTCACCCAGGCGACCTCGACGCAGTCGTTGCTGCTACTGGCGCTGTAACTGCTCTTGACCCAGCTCAGTGCGGAAAGGTCGCCGACCGAGGGCTTGATGCTCATGTCTCTCCCAGCGCTTTCTCGATGAAGGCTCTCGACTCCCGAGGGCTGAGGGCCTGTGATCGGATGATCCCATACCGGAGTTCGAGGATCTGGATGTCCTTGGCGCCGGTGACCAGGCGGCTCATCAGCTGCGCCTCGACGTACCCGATCGTTGAACCGTCCCGGAGCTTCAGAACCTGGATATCACCGCCCATTCCGGCGTGATCCTCGCAGTCCGTCGGCATCACCTGGATCTCGACGTTGCGCAGTCGACCGAGATCGAGCAGGTGCTCCAACTGCCTGCGCAGTACGTCCCGCCCACCGATCGGCCGCTCCAGCGTGGCCTGCTCCAGTACGAAGGTCAGGGCGGGTGACGGCTGCCGGTGGAACATCTCCTGCCGCGCCATGCGGGCGGCGACGTACCGCTCCACCACATCCGGCGAGAAGGCCGGCCGTCGGATGTCGTACAGCGCCCGCGCGTACTCCTCCGTCTGGAGCAGCCCGTGCAGGTTGTGGTTCCCGTACGCGCCCAGCTCAACCGCCCCGGACTCCAGCTTGGCCAGATCCCGGACCTTCTTGGGATAGCGGGCCCTTTCCACGTCGGCCTTCATCGCGGCGAGTTTTCCGCCCGCGCTCAGGATCTCGTCCGCCTTGTCCAGGTACTCCGGGCGAGGAATTCTGGCGCCGCGCTCGATCTTGTAGATCAGGTTCGGCCCGTATCCCATGCGCATACCGAACTGCGCGCGGTCAAGCCCGGCCGCCTCCCGCCACATTTTCAACTGGCGGCCGACGGTCGCGATAACCGCTCCCGATTCATCCTCCGGATCGAGTTCCCAACTCGACTCACTCGACTCATCGGCGCTGTCTGCGTTCACTTCCACCCCCGAGGGACAGGCTGGACAGGGTTGGACACCCTGGGACAGCCGCCGTACACAGCGGCCTCTCTCCTGTTCAGGTTACGCACGCCTCGCCACGCTGAGTCACGTGAATCAGGAAATCGCCTTCGACGCCCTCTTCCCCGCCACCCCACGCGGCGCCCGCGCCGCACGCGCGCTCGCCGCTCACCAACTGGCGCACTGGGGAGTTCCGTTCAGGGACGCGGTCCAAGTCGTCGCCGAGCTCGCCAACAACGCCGTCACCCACGGTCGCGTACCCGGGCGGAGGTTCCGGCTCCAGATGGCCGCCACGGACACCACGCTCCGTATCGAGGTGACCGACACCCGCGGCGCGTGCGCACCCGCATCCGCCGCCGAACTACCGTCTCCCGACGCCGAATCGGGCCGAGGTCTGGTCCTCGTCGCGGCGCTCGCGGACAAGTGGGGAACGACCCTCGGCCCCGTACCCCTGAAAACGGTCTGGGCGGAAATCGCTCTACCGGCGCCCGAATCACCGGATCCGGGTTTCCACGTTCCGGTTGCCCGCCGGGCGGTTCCGCACGACGTAAACCGCTTTAAGAACCCAGGGAAATGACCTCACCAAACCAAACCAGGACCGCTCACTCGGTCGGGTGAATGCGGCCAACCTGGCTGGCGGATAGGCCAATTCAAGGTGCAGGCTCAGCCTCGACAACCCCAAACATGCGAACGGCCCCCGACGGGACTGGCATCCCGGCCGAGGGCCTCACCGCTCAGGAAGAATCGAGCTTCCAGTGGCTGAGCAGCACCTTAGCGCGCCTCCGCGCACTCCGTACCGCATTCTGAGGCCTGGTGTCATGCACGAGAAAGACTCCCAGGCCGAGCGCTACGTCAAGATCGACAACAACCTCGCCCAGCACGGCGAGTTGAGCTTGACGGCGATCGGCCTGTCCACGCACATCCAGTCACTGCCCACCGGCGCCGATGTGTCGATCAAGGCCCTGGCGCAGCGGTTCACCGAGGGCGAGGCCCGCATCGCCTCGGCCCTGCGCGAACTGGAAGCCCACGGCTACCTGTCCCGGACCCGGGAGCGACTTCCGTCGGGGCAGATCTTCACCCGTACGGTGTCGTACAACATCCCGCTCTCCAAGCGCCTGAAGGCGGCGGAACCCGTCGGCCGAGCCCCCGCGCCGGCCCCCGCACCACGCCAGGTCCAGGCTCCGGACCCCGACCCGGACCCCGAACCGGCACCGGCACCGGCACCGGCACCGGCACCGATCCCCCGGGCCAAGGCAACTCCACCCCTCCCCGCCCCCGCCGTCCCCGGGGCACACCGGGAGGCCGCCGAGCTCCTCGCCCGCCTGCGGCTGCGCGACCCCCGGCTGCTGCTCTCGGAGCGCGACGTGGCGCGCCTGGCTCCCGGCGTCACCACCTGGCTGGAGCGCGGCCTGAGCCCGGCCGCCGTCAGCGGCACCCTGGCGGGGTGCCTCCCGACGGAGCCGATCCGGTCTCCCGCCGCCCTTCTGGCCCACCGCCTGAGGGAGTACCGCCCGCCCCTCCTCCCGGATCGGCCGTCCTTCGCCCTGCCCGCAGAGCGGCAGATCCAGCCCTTCCAGACCTGCGACGGCTGCGACCGCGCCTTCCGCTCCGCCACCCCGGGTCAGTGCGGCACCTGCGCCGCGGCCGAGGCCGCGTGACCTCACAGGGCTGTCTGCCCGCCGCCGAACACCTCCTTGAGGAGCCTCTGCGTCGCCTTCTGGAAGGCCCCTGCCAGGGACAGTGCGGCGTCGTCGACATAGTTCAGCGCGGCGGTCAGGGTCTTGCTGCCGTCGGGCGTGCTGTACATCAGCGCCGCATGACCCGCCATGCCGCCGTTGTGGGTGATGACGGTGCCGCCGTTTTCACCCGCGTCCTGCACGAACACCCCGAGGCCGTAGCCGGCCTTGGGATGCGGCTTGCACATCTCGGCCAGCAGCGGGGCCGGCAGGAGCTTGCCGCCCAGCAGTGCGGAGATGAACGTGTGGAGGTCCTGGGTGGTCGAGATCATGTCGCCGCCGCTGGAGATCCAGGAGGGGTTCTGGCGGGTGACGTCGACGGTCTTCACCTCGCCGGCCTCCTCGTACCGGTAGTAGGCGTGGGCGTGCGGCTCGGGGATGTCCGACTCGGTGGTCGGCACCACGGTGTCCGACAGCCCGAGCGGCCCCAGGATCAGCCGCTGGGTCTCCTCGGCGACCGAACGGCCGGTGATCTTCTCGATCAGCAGCCTGGCCAGCACGTAGTTGGTGTTCGAGTAGCTCCAGTCCGTCCCCGGCGCGAACCGCGCCGGCTTGGACAACGCCAGCTCCACCAGCTCCTGCGGCCGGTAGGTCTTGAACCGGTTGTCCACCCACTCCTGGCCTGCGGTCGTGGCGGGGATCCCCGGAGCGAAAGTCCCGTCTTCGTAGTACTCGCCGGTGAAGTTGAACACCCCGCTGGTGTGCTGCAACAGCATCCGCACCGTGATCTGCCGGTCCAGCCCGAACTCGGGCAGGTGGTCGGCCACCGGGTCGTCCAGCCCGATCCTGCCCTCGGCCACCAGTTGCAGCACCACGGTCGCGGTGAAGGTCTTGGTGTTGCTGCCTATCCGGACATGCCCGTTCGTCGGGGGCGTGGCGGTCGCGCCCAGCTCGCGCACCCCGGCGCTACCGACCCACTCGCCCCGCTCATCGTGCACACGCATCGTCACGCCGGTGAAGCCGGACGCGGCCATCTCCTCGATGACCTCCTGCAGCTCCGGGCGATCCTGGTCGGTAAGGGTGATGGACATGGTGATGTGCTCCTTGAGAACTGTTGTGAAATCCGATGGAAGGCACGAGCTCGCCGCGCCTGAGGGGTGCCCCTCTTACCGGCTGCGGGCGGTGATGTCGCCGTAGGCGGTGGTCGCGTGGATGTTCAGGCCGGCGGCGGCGCCGTCGGTGTTGTTCAGTGCGTTGTGGATGCGGCCGTAGGAGGTGCCGGCGTCCAGGGACGCGGAGACTCCGCGGGCGGCGCCGACCGAGATCTCGCCTGCCTCGGTGCGCAGTTCGACCGTGCCGCGCACGGCCTCGGTGATGCGCAGGTCGCCCTTCTGGGTGCTGATCTGCGCGGGGCCGCCCAGGCGGCCGACCGTGATGTCACCGGCCTGGAGGGTGAGGCGGGCGCTGTCGGTCTCGTCGAGCTTGACGGTGGCCTGCGCGGCCTCGAAGGTGACGTCGCCGAGCCGGCCGACGCCCCGCAGTTCCGCGCTGGCCGCCTTCGCCTCGACGCGGGAGCCGGCCGGCAGCTGGACCGTCACCTCGACGGAACCGGAGTTGCCCAGGATCCGGTTCTTCGCCGCCGGGGCCGCGATCCGCAGGACGCCGTCGGCGTATCCGACCTCGATCTGCTCCGCCGCCTTCACGTCACGGCCCTTGGAGACGTCCGCGGGCAGGACCTCGACCGTGGTGTCGGCCCGGTCCGCGGCGATGAACCGGATGCGCCCCGCGGGAATGTCCAGGACGGCGGCGACCGGGACGGCGGTGTCGAACTTCAGCATGGCGTTTTCCTTTGACTCGCTGTTTCCGATGAGGGAAAAGCTACGTTGCGTTCAAAGACTGAGCAACATATTCGTTGCGCTGAAATGCCATTATCGCAGGCGAAGGCCAGGAAATCGTTGCAACGGTCTAACGCCTAACGCAACAACCCTCACCCCACTCGTTGCAATGAATTGAGAGTGAACGCTATGTCGGAGGCGCCCGGGAGCCACGGACCCGCCTGAAATTTGTTTTCGTCGCCGGGCAACCGAATCCGAGCGGGAGGTGGTCAAGAGGGCGAAGGGGGTGGCGATGCACGCCGAGCAAGAAGCTCAGTTCCAGTCGTTCGTGGCCGCGCGCTGGTCTCATCTGGTGCGGACCGCGTACCTGTTGACCGGCGATCCGCATGACGCGGAGGACGTGACCCAGACGGCGCTCGCGAAGGCGTACCGCTCGTGGCGGCGCGTCTCGCGCAGCGACAGTCCGGAGGCGTACGTGCGCCGGATGCTGGTCAGTTGCAATAACGACCGGTTCCGCAAGCGCCGGGTACGGGAGCGGCTGACGGACGCCGTGCCGGACACGTCGGTGCGCGACAACGCCGTCGCGTGGGCCGATGAGCGCAACGTACTGATGGCCGCGTTGGCCGAACTGCCCGCCCGGCAGCGGGCGGTCGTGGTCATGCGGTACTGGGAGGACCTCTCCGAAGCCGAGACCGCCGACGTCCTGGGCTGTTCCCAGGGCACGGTCAAGAGCCAGGCGTCCAAGGCGCTGGCCAAGCTGCGCGCATGGCCCGGGCTGGGCCGGATCACGACGACGACGAACGAGATGAGTGAAAGGGCGGTCCTGTGAGCGGGCGAGGCGACGGCGGACCGGACGGATTCGAGCTGGACCTGCGGGAGTGGATGGCCCAGGACGCGGAGGCCGTACGCCCCGCCGCAGTTCCGTATCAGGCGATCGTGCGGCAGGGCCGCGTGGAGCGGCGGCGCAGGCTGGCGGTGGCGGGGGCGGCCCTGGTCGCACTGGCCGTCGTACCGGCCACGGCGATCGCCGTCACCGGCGACGGCGATGGCGGCGGGCCGTCCGACCGGGTGTCCGCGGCGGGCGGCGGCCCGACGCCGAGCGGGGTGGTCCAGCCGCCCCAGCGGACTCGCCTGCCGCAGTTTCCCGCGACTCCCGGGCAGCTCACCGACGACATCAGCTTCGAGCAGGCCGGCATCAAGCTGGTCGAGTGCCTCGACTTCAACCGCCAGCACTCCGGCGGGGCGGGGGCCAAGCCGCAGGACCTGGGCGAGGCCTCCGACTACCGGATCCTGCTCGCACTGCGCAGTACCGGCAACGACAACAGCCCGGGCGACGGCCAGTTCATCGTCGCCGTCAAGGACGCCCCGACGCAGATCCGGCTCATCTGCAACGTCAAGAACGGCCGGACGAGTGGCGTCAACATCTCGGCCGGCGGCGACGCGAACCCCGAGAGCGGGGCCGTCGTCCCCGACATGAACGCGGGCAAGCTCCACCTCCAGCGGCTGAGCGGCGAAGGCCCGTGGAAGCTGCCCTACCGCTGGGGCAGCATCGGCACCGTCGTCGACCCTCGCGTCGCCCGGGTCACCGTCACCTACGGCGGAGCCACCGCCGAGGCCGTGATCGACCACGGATGGTTCGCCGCCACCGGCGTGCTGGACCGGCCCGTCACCAGGACTCCCCGGATCCAGGGCTACGACGCCCAGGGCACGCAGGTCTACGACTCCGACCAGGACAGGTCCTACAACAAGACCATCCCGTAACGGGACGGAGAGCAAGGCCTCGCCGCCGTACGGGGGTCGGCGTCGAGGTCCTGTGCCGCTATGCCCCTACGCCCCGTAGAACAGTTCGTCCACCACGGCCCGGGCCCGGCGGGTGATGCGCCGGTAGTCGTCCAGCATCTCGCCGACCGTGCCCTCGGCGTAGCCGAGGTAGCGGCCCACCGCCGCCAGCTCGCGGGCCTCGGACGGGAACGTGTCCCCGGCCCGGCCGCGGACCAGCATCACGGCGTTGCGGACCCGGGTGGCCAGTACCCAGGCCTCGTCCAGGATCTGCGCCTCCTCCGTCGGGATCAGCCCGGCCGCGTGGGCGGCGGCCAGGGCCTCGCGGGTACGGGTGGTGCGCAGGCCCGGTTCGGCCCAGGCGTGCCGCATCTGCATCAGCTGGACGGTCCACTCGACGTCGCTGAGGCCGCCGCGGCCGAGCTTGGTGTGCAGGGTCGGGTCGGCGCCGCGCGGCAGCCGCTCGGACTCCATGCGGGCCTTGAGCCTGCGGATCTCCCGTACGGCGTCCTCGCCGAGCCCCTCCATCGGGTAGCGCAGCGGGTCGATCAGGTCGATGAAGCGGCGGCCGAGGTCCTCGTCGCCCGCGACGGGTTCGGCGCGCAGCAGGGCCTGGCTCTCCCAGGTCAGGGACCAGCGCCGGTAGTACGCGGCGTAGGAGGCCAGTGTGCGCACCAGGGGGCCGGAGCGTCCTTCGGGGCGCAGGTCGGCGTCGATGAGCAGCGGCGGGTCCGCGGTGGGCAGCTGGAGCAGCCTGCGCATCTCGGCGACGACCGCCTGGGCGGCCTTCGCGGACTCCTGTTCGTCGACGCCTTCGCGGGGTTCGTGGACGAACAGGACGTCGGCGTCGGAGCCGTAGCCCAGTTCGTGGCCGCCGAAGCGGCCGACGCCGATGACGGCGAAACGGGTGGGCAGGGTGTCGCCCCAGTGGGACTGGACGGCGGCGCGCAGGGCGCCGGCGACGGTGGCGGCGGTGAGGTCGGAGACGGCTCCGCCGACCCGGTCGACGAGGGCTCCGTGGTCCTCCTCGGCGGGGCTGTCCTCCGTACCGTACGAGCGGATGATGTCGGCGGCGGTGGTGCGGAAGAGCTCGCGGCGGCGCACCCCGCGGACGGCGGCGACGCCGGCTTCGGCGCTGTCGGCGCGGCCGACTGCGGCGAGGACCTCCTGCTCCAGGGCCTCGTGGGTACGGGGCTGGAGGCCTTCGGGGTCGCCGAGCAGGGCGACGGCCTCGGGGGCGCGCATGAGGAGGTCGGGGGCGAGGCGGCCGGCGGACAGGACGCGGGCGAGGTTCTCGGCGGCGGCGCCCTCGTCGCGCAGCAGCCGCAGGTACCAGGGCGTCTTGCCGAGGGCGTCGGAGACCTTGCGGAAGTTCAGCAGGCCGGCGTCCGGGTCGGCGGAGTCGGCGAACCAGCCGAGGAGGACCGGCAGCAGGGTGCGCTGGATGGCGGCCTTGCGGGTGACGCCGGAGGCGAGGGCTTCGAGGTGGCGCAGGGCCGACGACGGGTCGGCGTACCCGAGGGCTTCGAGGCGCTGGCCGGCGGCGCGCGGGGAGAGCCGGGTCTCGCCGGGGGTGAGCTGGGCGACGGCGTCCAGGAGCGGCCGGTAGAAGAGTTTCTCGTGCAGGCGCCGGACCACGGAGGCGTGCCTGCGCCAGGCCTTGTTGAGCTCGGCGACGGGTTCGGTGCGCAGGCCGAGCGAGCGGCCCAGGCGCCGCAGGTCGCCCTCGTCCTCGGGTACGAGGTGGGTGCGGCGCAGCCGGTAGAGCTGGATGCGGTGCTCCATGGCGCGCAGGAAGCGGTACGCGTCGTGCAGTTGGGCGGCGTCGGCGCGGCCGACGTAGCCTCCGGCGGCCAGGGCGTGGAGGGCGTCGAGGGTGGTGCCGGAGTGCAGGGTGGCGTCGTGGCGACCGTGCACGAGCTGGAGCAGCTGGACGGCGAACTCGACGTCGCGCAGGCCGCCGGGGCCGAGTTTGAGTTCGCGGTCGACCTGGGCGGCGGGGATGTTGTCGACGACGCGGCGGCGCATCTTCTGGACGTCGGCGACGAAGTTCTCGCGCTCGGCGGCCTGCCAGACCAGGGGGCTTATGGCGTCGACGTACCCGGCGCCGAGGGCTTCGTCCCCGGCGACGGCGCGGGCCTTGAGGAGGGCCTGGAACTCCCAGGTCTTGGCCCAGCGTTGGTAGTAGGCGAGGTGGGAGGCGAGGGTCCGGACGAGGGGGCCGTTGCGGCCCTCGGGGCGGAGGTTGGCGTCGACGGGCCAGATGGTGCCCTCGACGGTGGTCTCGGAACAGATCCGCATGAGGTGGGAGGCGAGGCGGGTGGCGGCCTGGATGCCCTTGCCCTCGTCGATTCCGTTCACGGCCTCCCCGACGAAGATGACGTCGACGTCGGAGACGTAGTTCAGCTCGTTGCCGCCGCACTTGCCCATCGCGATGACGGCGAGGCGGCACTGGGCGGCGTCCTCGGGTGCGGCGGCGGAGGCGATGCGCAGGGCCGCGCGGAGGGTGGCGGTGGCGAGGTCCGCGAGCTCGGCGGCGGTCTGGGAGACGTCTATGGTCCCGCAGACGTCTCGGGCGGCGATGGAGAGCAGGCAGCGGCGGTAGGCGACGCGGAGCGCGACGGGGTCGTGGGCGTCGGCGAGGCCCTGCTCGAACTCGGGGAGCCCGGGGTGCAGGTCGGCAGCCTCGTAGGTGACGAGGGCCTGCCAGTCGCGGGGGTGGCGGGCGAGGTGGTCGCCGAGTGCCTCGGAGGCGCCGAGCACACCGAGGAGGCGGTCGCGCAGCGGCTTGGCGCTGACGAGGGTGTCGAGGAGCCCGGGCAGTTCGTCGGCGGGCTGCGCCTCGGCGAGCCGTACGAGTCCGAGGAGGGCGAGGTCGGGGTCGGCCGTCGCCCCGAGGGCGTCGAGGAGCACCGGATCGGTGCGTACGGCGGCCAGCACGTCGGCGTCGAGCAGCCGGCCCGCGGCGGAGGGGTCGGTGAAGCCGCTGCGCAGCAGCCGGATGAAGGTGCTGCTCCTGCGTCCCGGGACTGTCATCCCGCCGCCTCCCGCGGTTGTCGCTGCCACTGCCCTGGCGTGCCTGGAGTGAGCCTATCCGGCGCAGGCGTTCGACTCACCGCGACGTATCATGATCACGGTTATCCGATTATCCGAAGATTTATGACGTGATGGGGACCGCTCCCCGCAGACCGGTGACGAGGAGCCCCATGTCCGACGCACGCCCCGGCCCTGGCCCTGGTCCCGGTCCCGGTGCGGCTCGGCAGGACCCCGGAGCCTGGGACCCGCAGGGTCCGTCGGGCCACCCCGGCTGGGAACAGGCGCCGCCGCCCGGTCCCGCGTGGCAGCACCACGGGGCCGGAGCCTGGGACCCGCAGGACCCGTCGGGCCACCCCGGCTGGGAACAGGCGCCGCCCCCCGGTCCCGCGTGGCAGCACCACGGGGCCGGAACCTGGGACCCGCAGGACCCGTCGGCCGACACCGCCTGGGAACGGGCGACCCCGCCGACGGCTGACGGGCGGGCCGGCACGGGCGAAGCCCCGGAGCCGCACGTCCCCGCCGGGCGCAGGGCCGCGCGGCGGGCCCGCGCGGCCGAGGGCACCGGCGGCCGGCGCGGCAGGGCGAAGACCCCCGCCGCGCCGGAGCCGAAGCGCGGGCGCCGGGCCAAGGCTCCCGCCACCGCCGACTCGCCCACCGCGCCGGAGGCGAAGCGCGGGCGCCGTCGCGCAGCGGGCTCGGCCCCGGCCGCCACCGGATCACGCACCACGCCGCAGGCGAAAGGGCGCCACCGGGCCGGGCTCGTCAAGGTCGTCGCCTTCTGTGCGGCCACCGCCGCCGGCAGCATGCTCCTGCTTCGGGGCAACGACGCCCTCGCCCGCCTGGAGTCCCCCGCCGCTCCCGAGAGCAGGGCCGCGGCCCCGGCGGCCGCCGCCGACGCGCCCGACCCCGGCCGGGTGCTCCAGATCGTCGCGCACCCGGACGACGACCTGTATTTCATGAATCCGGACCTGCGCTATTCCATATCCGCCGGCCACCCCGTGACCTCGGTCTACCTGACCTCCGGCGAGGCCGACGGCATCAACGCCGTCGCCGCCAAGGAGGCCGGCACCCCGGCCAACAAGCCCAGGTACGCCGAGGCCCGACAGAACGGCATCCGCGCCGCCTACGCCAAGATGGCCACCGGCGACCGCAGCAGCGCCTGGAAGCGCACCGTCGTCCCGACCAAGGGCGGCGGCCAGGCCGAGGTCGACGTCCTCGTCGCCAAGCCCGAGGTGAACCTCGTCTGGCTGCAGCTGCGCGAGGCCGGCAACGTGTACGACGACGTCCCGGACAGCCTGCACGGCCTGTGGGACGGCAAGGTCCCCCGCCTGGAGTCGATGCTCACCTCCGGCACCCCGGTCAAGCAGCGGTTCGCGTACACGAAGGACCAGGTCGTCCAGACCCTCGTCGGCGTCCTGGAGCAGTACCGGCCGACCACCGTCCGCTCCCAGGACCCGACCCCCGGCCGGCACCCCGACACCAAGCACTACACCGACCACCAGGACCACTTCTACGGCGCCCGCTTCGCGCAGCTGGCGACCGCGGCGTACGCGAAGGACGTCAAGGACCGGCCGCACTTCGCGGTGCAGAACTACCTCGGCTACTTCAACGGCTCCCTGCCCAGCGCCCTGGACCCGGACGAGGCCAAGGAGAAGCTGGACATCCTGGGTACGTACGCCTGGCTCGACAGGCAGAACCACTGCGGCAGCGACGCCGGCTGCGGCGACCTCAAGATCTCCGACCACCCGGCGGGCAACCGCTGGTCCGACTCCATCAACTACGCGCGCGGCACCAGCACCTCCTGGCTGACCTCCGACAAGGAGTACGGGCTGTGGGCCTTCAAGGTGCTCGACGGCCGGGTCGCCGTCTGGCACCGGACGGGCCTGATCGGCCGCTGGAGCGGGCCGGTCCTGCTTCCCGGCACCGGCATGGACCCGGGCATGTCCACCGTCACCCTGAAGGACGGCCGGATAGCCGCCTTCGGCACCCGTACCTCCTTCGGCGCGAAGCCCGCCGACTACAGGCGCGAGGTCGTCTACGCGGTCCAGCAGCGCCCGGGCTCCGAGGAGTTCGGGGAATGGCAGTCGCTGGGCACCCCGGAGACCGCGGACGAGAACTGGACCTCCGACATCAGCGCGCCCGCCGTCTCGGTCGACGGCACCGGCCAGCTGGCGGCGTACGTCCGCGACGGCGCGTCCACCCTGCGCGGGCGGGTGCAGCAGGCGGGCGGCGGCTGGGGCCCGTGGGAGAAGTACGGCGGCGCCGATCTGCACGGCACCCCGGCCACCGCGACCGACGGCGCCGGGCGGCGGATGGTGTTCTCCTCGACGTCCAAGACGGTGGTGGGCTGGGTGCAGCCGAAGCCGGGCGCCGCGCTGGGGCCGGCCACCGCCACCGGGCTGCCCGACACCACGCTCCCGCTCACCGCGGAGGGCCGCGAGGGCGGGGTACGGCTGTGGTTCCGCAAGCCGGGATCCGGCAACGTCCGTACCGCCCTGCTGACGGGTGACGGCGGGCTGAAGGTGAACCACCTCACCGACCTCGGCGGCCTCCAGGGCTTCGGCGCGGTGACGGCGAGCGGGCACGTGCTGGCGGGCCGCACGGCGGGCGGGCAGCTGGGCTCGGGCCTCGGGGAGGGGCGGCCGTGGGAGCGGTCGCCGCTGATGTTCGTCGGTGCGCCTTCCTCGACGATGACCGGGAAGAACCTGGTCAGCCTGGCGGTGCTGGGGATGGACGCGCGGCTGTACGTGACCTCGTCGGCGGACGCGCCGGACGCGCACCTGGCGCCCTGGCAGCCGGTGGGCCCGCCCAACACGGCTCCGTAGCGGAAGCCCGGCGCCCGGGAGCCCCAGCACGTGGGAGCCCAGCGCCGGGGGTCCGACGCCCGGGCGCCCAACACCCCCTATCCGCACGCCGGTTGGGACCGCGGTGCGGACGGATATCCTCCACTTTCCTGTCACATATCAGGACCAAAAGCTCCACAACGCACCGGCGCAGCCGGCCGTCTTCGGAAAGCAGGAGCAATCGGCGAAATCGGCGAACCAAGTTCCCTGATTTCGCCTCTCTCTGACTGCTCAGCGGTTTTTCCCGCCCGGAACGAACCCAAGGCGTGACCGATGCCCTTGACCCGTCGCCGCTTCGCGGCTCTGCTCACCGCGCTGACGGCCGGTGCCACCGGCGTGTTCGCCGTGGCCTCCGGCCAGCAGACGCCGGCCGAGGCCACGGCGGAGACGGGCCCGGTCGCGGCCCTGCCCGCGAGCGTCACCGCCGGGTCGGTCGTCCAGATCGTCGCCCACCCCGACGACGACCTGTTCTTCATGAACCCCGACCTCAGCCGGTCGCTGCTGTCCGGCATACCGGTGACCACCGCCTACCTCACCTCCGGCGAGGCCGACGGCCGCAACGAGGCGCACGGCGCGAGCGTCAAGGACCCGGAGCAGCCTGCCGACCGCACCCACTACGCGGAGGCGCGGCAGAACGGCATCCGCTCCGCCTACGCCCAGATGGCGACCGGCGACCGGACCAGCGCCTGGAAGCGCACCGTCATACCCACCGCGGGCGGGGGCCAGGCCGAGCTCGACGTCCTCATCGCGAAGCCGCAGGTCAACCTGGTCTGGCTGCAGCTGCGCGAGGCCCGCAGCACCGGCGAGGACACCCCCGACAGCCTGCGCGGCCTGTGGAACGGCAAGATAGCCGCGCTGGGTGCCCAGCTGACCTCCGGCACCCCGGTCAAGCAGCAGTTCACGTACACGAAGGACCAGCTGATACAGGCGATAGCCGGGGTCCTGGCACGCTACCGGCCGACGACGATACGCATGCAGGACCCGACGCCGGGCCGGTACGGGGACCCCGGCACCGGCAAGTACACCGACCACCAGGACCACATGTACGGGGCGCGGTTCGTGCAGGCCGCCACCACCGCGTACGCCGCCCAGGTCACGGACCGCCCGCACTTCTCGGTCCAGAACTACCTCGGCTACCACAACAGCACCCTCCCGCACGCGCTGGACCCGCAGACGGCCGAGACGAAGACCGGCTACCTGAAGACGTACGCCTGGCACGACCACCAGGACTACTGCGGCTCCCCCTCGGGCTGCGGCGACCGGAAGGTCGCGGGCAACCCGACCGGGCGCAACTGGGCCCAGTCGCTGCGCTACAGCCGCGCCGACCACAGCTCCTGGCTGGCCGAGGGCACGCCCGGCCGGCTCTGGGCCTTCGCCACGCTGGACGGGCAGACCGCCTACTGGACCCGGGCACCCGGCGGCGACTGGGCGGGACCGGCCCTCCTCCCGGGTACGGGCATCGACCCCGGGGCGAGCACCGCACGCTTCCCGGACGGGCGGATCGCGGTCGTCGCCACCCGCACGGCTTTCGGCCCGGTACCGACGGGCTACCTGCGCGAGGTCGTGTACGCCGTCCAGTCCGCGCCCGACGGCCCGTTCGGCCCGTGGCAGTCGCTCGGCAGCCCCGAAGTGGCCGACGAGGACGGCACGTCGGCGATCAGCGCTCCCTCGGCGGGCGTGGACGCGGACGGCCGGCTCACCGTGTACCTCCGCGACGCCCGGCGCACGCTGCGCGCCACCGCCCAGCTGCCGGGCGGCGGCTTCTCCGCCTGGCGGCGCCTGGGTGGCGAGGACCTGCAGGGCGACCCGGTGACGGCGGTCGACTCGGCCGGACGCCGCCACGTGTACGCCACCACCACGAAGTCGGTCCTGGCCTGGACCCAGGCCGGCCCGGGCTCCCCGCTGTCCGGGCCGTCGGAGACGGGCCTGCCCGCCACGACGGTCCCCCTCTCGGCGGCCCCGGACGGCGCGGGCGTCCGCCTGTACTTCCGCCGCCCCGACTCGGGGGTCGTCCGCACCGCCCTGGTCACGGCCGGCCCGGGCAAGCCCCAGGTCTCCAGCGTCGCGGAGGCGGGCGGCCGGGCGGGCTACGGCGCGGTCGCCGGCGCGGGCCGCCTCATCTCGGGCCGCGCGGACAGCGGCACCATCGGCACGACGGGCCTGGGCGGCCCGCCCGCGTGGACGGAGTCCGCGATGCTCTACGCGGGCGCCCCGGCGGCCGTCCTCGAACTCTCGGGCGCCACCACGGCGGTCCTCGGGCTGGACGCGCAACTCCACATCACATCGACCCCGCGCGCCTCGACCACCCCGGCCTGGCACCGCGCGGTCCGCTGAAGGGCGTGACGCAATCCCCGAAATTTGAAGATCTTTCTAGAAACATATTCCATAACTGCCTTCCGTGGGGCGACACTTGTCGTGCGTCATCCCCAGGCCGACGAGGAGCGTCGGAACCCTGTGCGAGGAGGCTTCTGGTGAAGATCAAGGGCTTCAAGTTCTTCTGCGGGGAGTGCCGGTACCGCACTTCCCTGACGAAGCAGTCCAAGGCCCTGGAGGACATCCAGGACCACTACGACCGCAAGCACTCGGGGAACTACCCACCCGAATTCCTCTACGCGGCCAAGGTCAAGCGCGGCCTTTTCGGCTAGTCCCAGCAGGGCGCGGGCGAGCCGTCGATCTCTGCGCCGACCAGTACTTCGACTCCGGTTCCGGCCCCGAAGTCGGGTGCGGTCTCCACCTCGGTGTGGCCCGCCGGGGGTGAGGCCCGGGGCGGCTTCGCGTCGAGGATCGCGAGGGACGACATGTCCTTCAACCGCTGCTCCGAGTCCTCGCACGACACGGACGGGCCGATCAGGGAGCAGCCGGCCAGACCGTCGGCGAGCACGGTGACGAGGGAGGCCGACAGCAGGAGGGCGGTCGGACGGCCGGTCCGGGCAGGCAGGTACACGATGCTCCAGCGGTGTCGCTCTGGGCGGGGGGCGAAGGGGGCAGCGGGACGGGTCATAGCCCCGGTCCCGCAGACCGTAACGCTCCGGCGCGTCGACACCTGCGGCCGGCCCGGCTTGATGCCCGGCGGCATCAGCGGCTCAAGCCGGGCCCACTGGCCATTCGCCGGATCCCCACGTACCACAGCGCGCCGGGCCGCACCCGCTGCTCGCGGGTACGGCCCGGCGACGGTGCGGACTCAGCCGCGGCCGACGGCCCGACGGCGCAGCAGCGCGAACCCGGCGGCGCCGACACCCGCGGCAGCGATCACGCCTCCGCCGATGAGGTTGTTCCGCTCGCCGCCCCCGTCCCCGTCTCCGAACTCGGCGCCGGCGGCGACGGGACCCTTGGGCACCACGCTGGTCTGGCCCGTGCCGGTACCACTGCTCTTACCGGCGCCTTCGAGGGTGCAGCCCTTGGGCAGCGCGGGGAAGTCCTGGGTGCCGTATCCGGTGCTTCCGCCCTGGGTCTTGGTCTTGAGCTTGGGCGTAGCGCTGTAGGGGTTGAGGATCTCGGCGTAAATGCCCGCCGACGCCGGGAGCTTGGGGTGTGCGCGGTCGAGAGTGCCCAGCCTCTTGATCGGGTCACCGGGTCCGTCTTCGAAGGTCACCGAAGGGCCCTTCGGGCTCATGGTCATCCGCGCGCTGGTGCCGGCACCGATGTCGTTCACCGCGGTCACGGTGCAGTGGTCGGCAGTGGTGGACGCCGCGGAAGCGACGGCCGGAGTGAGGGCCGCACCCGTCAGCGCGGCCGTGACGACGGCGGCGCACAACATGGTGCGGCGGATGGCGGTGGCGTAGGTCGACATGAACGACTCCAGGCAGAGGAATGGGCGGGAAGAGTCGCAATGCCGCCCCCTCTGTCGTGTGGGGCCGCTGAGGCGTGGCGGTTCTGCTGATATGAACCTATCGATCACCTTCGCCGGAACTATCCGTTCCCTGTCACAGGCTCGTGACATGCAGACCTGCACGGAAGTTCCGGGCGCCCCGGGCGTCCAGGGCCAAGACGGCCGGCCTGGTCGAACTTCGCGTAACGCACGCGGATATGAGCAGATTTCTACCCGTTCAACCCTATGGTGGCGTGGTGAACGGTCACCAGCGGGTGCGGGACGACGAGGGGAGCTCGGCCCGGATCCTCGCGCTGTCGGACGGCGTCTTCGCCATCGCGATGACGCTGCTGGCGCTGGACATCGCGCTGCCCGCCGGACTGGACCCGGCCGGTTTCGAAGAGTCGCTGGCGGACGTGGTGCCCAACCTGTGGGCGTACGCCCTCAGCTTCGCGGTCATCGCAGCGTTCTGGCGGGGCCACCATCAGGTCTTTCGGTACGTGCGGGACGTGGACGGCACCGTCGTCAAGCTCGGTTTGCTGAACCTCGGGCTGATCGCCCTGATGCCCTTCCCCACCACCCTGCTGGCCGAGTACGGGGGCCAGCCGCAGTCGGTGGCCGTCTACTCCGGCGCCGTCGCGGCCATCGGGGCCGCACAGCTCGCGCTGACGGTCGTGCTGTGGAAGCGCCCGTGGCTGAGCAGCACGGCGATGCCCGATCCCGTGGCGCACAACGACGTGCTCGACATGGCGTCGACGGTGCTGGTCTTCGCCGTCGCCGTGCCGCTCGCCTTCGTCTCCCCGGTGGCCGCGGAGCTGTGGTGGGCGGTGCTGGTCCCGGTCAAGGTGGTGCTGGGCCGGCAGGGCAAACGCCTGCGCGCGGCCCCGTAGCGGTGTCGCGCATCCAGGCACTGTGTGAGGCGCCATTCGGGGGAACAACGGGTGTCGCGCACAGAAGGGCCGCAGGTGCGGCTCCTACGTTCGGCTGCCATGACGTACGCACCGAGTGACCGCACCTCCGGCCCCACCCGTCGCACCGCGCTTGCCGGGCTCGTCGGCGGGACCGGGGCCGTGCTGGCCGCCGGGTGCACACAGTCGGGCGCCACGCCCGCGAACGCGCCCGCACCCGCCCCCTCGGAGTCGGCCTCCGCTCCCGCGGGCGGACCCACGCCCGGCGTGATGACCCTCTTCAAGGACCCCGCCTTCAACTTCAGCGGGCTCCTGGCGCTCGGCGGGTCCGGTTTCGGCGGCGCCGAGGTGGGCGAGGTACTCACCGCCGTGAACGCGATCAACAAGGCCGGCCTCTCGGCCCAGACGTACACCGAGACCTTCAGGAAACTCGGCGATCAGCTCATGGGGCAGCCCCAGGGCAGCAAGCCCGACCAGCAGACCACGCGCTTCCGCGCCCTGCGGGCCGCGCAGTACTACGCCCAGGCCCTGTTCTTCGTCCTCGGCTCCGACGACCCGGGCAGCGAGGAGCAGCTGTACAAGGCGGGGCGCGGCGCCTGGGACACGTTCTGCAGACTGTGCGACCCGGCGCCGGTGACGGCGAAGGTCCCGTACCAGAAGACGCCGCTGCCGGTGTGGTTCTTCCGGCCGGACACCTCGGGTGAGCGGCGCCCCACCGTGATCCTCACGAACGGCAGCGACGGGCAGGACGTCGACATGTGGACCTACGGCGTCTCGGCCGCCCTGGCACGCGGCTGGAACGCCCTGGTGTACGACGGGCCGGGCCAAGGGCAGCTGCTCTTCGTCGACCAGGTGGTCTTCACGCCGCGCTGGGAGACCGTCGTGACGCCGCTCGTCGACTGGCTGGTCGCCCGCCCGGACGTGGACACGGACAGGATCGCCCTGACCGGGCTGAGCATGGGCGGGAACCTGGCACCCCGGGCCGCGGCCTTCGAGAGCAGGATCGCCGCTGTGGTGGCGATGCCCGGCTGCTTGTCGCCGTGGCTCGGCTTCCCTCCGGAGCTCCGGAAGATCGTCACCCCGGACAAGGAGGAGACGAACGCCATCTGGAACAAGGAGGTCGTCCCCCAACTGCCCCCGGAGACGGCCGCGACGATGAAGAAGCGCATCGAGCCCTTCTCCGTGCCGGCGATGCTGGACGCCCGCAAGGGGAAGATGTTCACCGACTTCTGGACCCCCGCCAAACTCATCGAGTCGCTGGACATCACGAACGTCATCGGCCGCATCAAGATCCCCACGCTGGTCCTCGACTACGACTACGAGCAGTTCTATCCCGGCCAGCCGCGCCTGATGTTCGACAAACTGACGACTCCCAACAAGGACTACCTGAAGCTCACCGCGGCCACCGGCGCCCAGCTGCACTGCTCCCCGATGGCCCCGCAGCAACACTGCGACGTCGTCTTCGACTGGCTGCAGGAGCAACTCCCGGCCACCTGACGCACAACGACTCCGGGCCGGTGGTCAGTGACCACCGGCCCGGAGTGTCGTGCATGCCCCGATGGGGCTCTGACCTGCGGTTACAGGACCGGGAGGTTCTTGCGGAGTTCGAAGGCCGTGACCTCCGAGCGGTACTCCTCCCACTCCTGCTTCTTGTTGCGCAGGAAGAAATCGAAGACGTGCTCGCCGAGGGTTTCGGCGACCAGTTCGCTGCGCTCCATCAGGGCGATGGCCTCGCCGAGGTTCTGCGGGAGGGGTTCGATGCCCATCGCGCGGCGTTCGGCGTCGGAGAGGGCCCAGACGTCGTCGTCGGCGCCCGCCGGGAGTTCGTAGCCCTCCTCGATGCCCTTCAGGCCGGCGGCCAGCAGGACGGCGTACGTGAGGTACGGGTTGGCACCCGAGTCGATCGAGCGGACCTCGACGCGCGCGGAGCCGGTCTTGCCCGGCTTGTACATCGGGACGCGGATCAGGGCCGAGCGGTTGTTGTGGCCCCAGCAGATGTACGAGGGGGCCTCGCCGCCCGAGCCGGCGGTGCGGGAGGAGCCGCCCCAGATGCGCTTGTAGGAGTTGACCCACTGGTTGGTGACGGCCGCGGTCTCCGCCGCGTGCTTCAGCAGGCCCGCGATGAACGAGCGGCCGACCTTGGAGAGCTGGTACTCGGCGCCCGACTCGTAGAAGGCGTTGCGGTCGCCCTCGAAGAGGGAGAGGTGGGTGTGCATGCCCGAGCCGGGGAACTCCGAGAAGGGCTTCGGCATGAAGGTGGCCTGCACGCCCTGCTCCAGGGCAACCTGCTTCATCACCAGGCGGAAGGTCATGATGTTGTCGGCCGTGGAGAGCGCGTCGGCGTAGCGCAGGTCGATCTCCTGCTGGCCCGGGGCGCCCTCGTGGTGGCTGAACTCGACCGAGATGCCCATCGATTCGAGCATGGTGATCGCCTGGCGGCGGAAATCCATGCCCACGTTCTGCGGAGTGTGGTCGAAGTAGCCGGAGTTGTCCGCGGGAGTGGGCCTGGTGCCGTCGAGCGGCTTGTCCTTCAGCAGGAAGAACTCGATCTCCGGGTGGGTGTAGAAGGTGAAGCCCAGGTCGGAGGTCTTGGCCAGGATGCGCTTGAGGACGTAGCGCGGGTCCGCGAAGGACGGGGAGCCGTCCGGCATCAGGATGTCGCAGAACATCCGGGCGGTGCCGGGGGCCTCTGCGCGCCACGGCAGTATCTGGAAGGTGCTCGGGTCCGGCCTGGCGATCATGTCGGACTCGTAGACCCGCGCGAAGCCCTCGATCGCGGAGCCGTCGAAGCCGATGCCCTCGTCGAAGGCCTGCTCCAGCTCCGCGGGGGCGACCGCGACGGACTTGAGGAAGCCCAGTACGTCGGTGAACCACAGGCGCACGAAGCGGATGTCGCGCTCCTCAAGCGTCCGGAGGACGAATTCCTGCTGCTTGTCCATGCCTTCATCCTCGCAGTTCAGACGGCCTGTGCACCACCACCGCGAGGGCCTGGACACAGTCGGGCCGGCCCAGTATCGCCAGCTGTGGTTTCCGCCAGATTACGCACCCCGCAAAGCTCGCGGCACCCCCGCACTGACCTTGGACCGGTCATGAGCATTACCATCTGCGCCCATGGGGGGCCGGCAGTACACGCGACGGGGGCGTCACACACGTCCCGCGCTGCTGCGCGCCGTCCTCCTGACGGCCTTCGGGGTGCTGACCGGAGTACTCCTCCTGTGCGCCCGGCCCGGTGAACACCATGCCCCGACGGAGTACACGGCGGCTCGCGGCGCGGCGCACGCCGTCTGCGTGTCCCCGGACGATCTGCCCGGCTGTTCTCCGCTCGAGCACGTGATCCCGGGTGTGCTGCCCGTCCCGCCGCCCGCCGTGACCGTGGCCGGCGGGGATCCGCCGCCGGCCGTCGCGACCGGCGGGGCGGCGCGGATCCGGCCTCCCGCGCCACTCTCGCGCGCCCCCGACCTGCATGCCCTCCAGGTGCTGCGGACCTGACGGGTCCGGCTTCCGCGTCCATCCACCCCCCTCAGCAGAAGGAACCAGGGCACCATGGCCAGCAAGTCCGGAAACACCACAGACCAGCACTCCCGCCAGGCGCGCATAGCCCAGATGCGCCGGGCCGACAAGGCCCGCGAGCGGCGCAACAAGGCCATCGCGATCACGACCTCGGCGGTCGTCGTCGTCGGCCTGGTCGGTTTCGGCGCGTGGGTGATGATCGACCAGAAGCAGACCGAGCAGCGCAAGAAGGACGCCGTGGAACTGGCGCGCAAGACGCCGGTCGAAGGCGAGCAGACCTGGGACGCGGCGAAGTTCGGCCGCAACCACGTCGAGACCCCGGTGAAGTACGAGATGAACCCGCCCGTCGGCGGTGACCACCACCCCCGCTGGATGAACTGCAACGGCGACGTCTACAAGAGCCCGGTGCCCGAGGTGAACGCCGTGCACTCGCTGGAGCACGGCGCGGTCTGGGTGACGTACAACGAGAAGGCCGGCCAGGCCGACCTGGACAAGCTCGCCGAGACGGTCGGCAAGACCCCGTACACGCTGATGAGCCCGGTCAAGGAGCAGGCCGGCTCGATCATGCTCAGCGCGTGGGGCAAGCAGGTGACGGTGGAGAAGGCGGACGACCCGCGCGTGACGCAGTTCTTCACCAAGTACGTGCAGGGCCCGCAGACCCCCGAGCCGGGCGCGGCCTGCACGAACGGGGTGACCGGCAAGTGAGCCGCACCCCTCGTACGTACTGGGCCGCGGGCTCGGCCGTGCTGCTGGCGCTGCTGTTCGCGGCGGCCGCCACGGTCGCAGCGACCGGCGACTCCGGTACGCAGGCCGGCACGTCGGCCGGGCCTCCGGGCCTGCACTCGCCGGACGCGGGCTTCGCGCGCGACATGGCGGTGCACCACCAGCAGGCGGTGGAGATGTCGTTCATCGTGCGGGACCGCACCCAGGACGAGGCGGTACGCAGCCTCGCCTACGACATCGCCAACACCCAGGCCAACCAGCGGGGCATGATGCTCGGCTGGCTGGACCTGTGGGGGCTGCCGAAGGTGGTGGCCGGCGAGCCGCCCATGTCCTGGATGGGCACCTCCGAGGAGGACGGCAAGCAAGGCGAGCACAGTGGCCACGGCGGGCACGGCGGCCACGGCACGGACGGCGAGCACGGCACGGACGGCACGCACGGCACGCACGGCACCGACGGCGGCCACAGCGAGAACAGCAGCCCCTCCGGTCACTCCGGCCACGGCACGGCGGCCAAGCCGGGCGCGCTGATGCCCGGCATGGCCACCAAGGAGGAGCTCGCGCAGCTTGCCGCCGCGAGCGGCCGGGACGCGGAGGTGCTCTACCTCCAGCTGATGACCGACCACCACAAGGGCGGCGTGGAGATGGCCGAGGCCTGCGCGCGCCAGTGCCGGACCCCGGTCGAGCGGGATCTGGCGCAGGGCATGGTCGACGCGCAGCGCTCCGAGCTCACCCTGATGGCGGACATGCTGGGCAAGCGCGGAGCCGCACCGCGCGGGTGACGCGACACGCTCGTACGGTGGTGGGAGGACGCCCTCTCACCCGTACGGGCGTGTACGCCCCGCGTGCAGTCGCGCCGGGCCGAACGGCCGAATGAGGGCGAGGACGCCGAGACGGGCGCATCCGCTCCCGCCGAGGACGGCACTCAGGAGGTTTACGCGATGACCACCGCCGGAGAGATCATGCACGCCGGGGCCCAGTGGATCCCCGCCACCGAGACCCTCGACCGGGCGGCCCAGCTGATGGCCCGGCTCAATGTGGGCGCGCTCCCCATCAGCGACAAGACGGAACGCCTCTGCGGCATCCTCACCGACCGCGACATCGTGGTGGGCTGTGTGGCCAAGGGGCACAACCCGTCGAAGGTGACGGCCGGCGACATGGCCAAGGGCACGCCGCGCTGGATCGAGGCGAGCGCGGACGTCTCCGAGGTGCTGGAGGAGATGCAGAGCCACCAGATCCGCCGGCTTCCGGTGATCAGGAACAAGAGGCTCGTCGGCATGATCAGCGAGGCCGACCTCGCGAAGCACCTCTCGGAGGAGCAGATCGCCGGCTGGGCGGAGATGGTCTACGCACGCAGCTGACCGGCCGCCGTGCGGACCGCCCGGGCCACCTGGTCCGGGCGGTCCAGCATGACCAGGTGCCCGGCGGGCTCGGCGACCTCGAAGCGGGCGCCGATCCGGTCCGCGAGGTCCGCCTGGCGGGCGAGCCAGCGCAGGGCGCCACGGCCGGACGAGCCGTCGTGGCCCGCGAGGACGACGGCGGGCGCGGTCAGCGGGTGCGTCCGGCGCAGGGCCACGAGCTCGGCGGCCATGTCCGGATAGCGGGAGTTCTCCAGCAGGACGCCGCACCAGACGCGGCCGGTGCGGTAGCAGCGCCGTACGAGGTCCCGCGCGGCCGGGTCGCCGCCGCCGGTGCGTGAGGCCCGTACGGTCGCCCGCCGGGCGAGCGGCCCCAGCGCGGCGGGCAGTCCGGCGGCGGTCAGCGCCCCGCCCAGCGCGCGGGCGGCGCCGGTGCGCAGCGCGGCCGGCAGCACCGTACGGGGTGCCTCCTCCACGCTGGAGTCGAGGAGGACCAGGGCTGCGGTGCGCCCAGGGTGGAGCCGGGCGAAGGCCTCGGCGTAGAACCCGGCGATCGAGTGCCCGACGACGGTGACGGGGCCGGCGACCGGGCCGGTGAGGCCGAGGGCGTCCAGCAGCGCGGCGAGCCGGTGGGCCTCCCCGACGGTGGTCGGCGGCGCGGCGGCCGGGCCGCTGAGGCCGTGTCCGGGCCGGTCGAAGCGGACGACGGTACGGCCCTGTGCCACCAGCAGGGCGGCGACCGCATCCCAGTCGAACCAGGCCATGGCGAGTCCGGCGTCGAGCACGGCCACGGGGCCGCGGCCCTCGACGACCACGTGCAGCGGGACCCCGTCCACCCGGACGAACGAGGCGGTGTCCTTCGTGCGGCGCGCGCTCACGTACGGCCCTCCTTGTGGACGGAGTACGCGAGCAGGCCCAGCCACAGCGCGACGAGGAGGACCTGCAGCCGCTGCCCGGCGCCCAGGGCCCAGGTCCCGTGGCCGGCGGTGAACAGCGCGATGGCCGACAGGGTCCAGGCCGTGGCGAGCAGTTCGAGGACGACGAGCGCGGGGCCGTAGCGGGCGAGCGGGGCGAACCAGCCGTAGCGGCGGGCGGCGACGGTGAGGGCCACCAGACCGACGAGGGCGCCCGTCATGGCGAGGCTGCTGCTGACGGCATGGGCCTGATGGGTGGCGGGAACCAGCCCGGCGGTCTCCCGGGCGGCGCAGACGGGGTCCACGGTGGGCGCGCAGCTCAGCGGCAGCCAGGCGTCGGCGGCGGTGGCCGCGCCGAACAGGGTGACCCCGGCCCAGCCGGTGACCGCCCAGGGGCGGCGGGACTCCGCGTGCCGCACCAGCCGGAGCAGTGCGAGCAGGCCGCCGGTGAAGGCGAGCAGCCCGGCGGTGAAGTCGGTGGCCCGGAACAGGCCGCCGAGCGGCTGGTTCTGGGCGGCGAGCTCGCTGACGTACGTCTCGATGGGGTTGAGGCCGGTGGAGAGGACGACTTCGAGCACCCACGCGGTGTAGGCGGCGGCGCCCAGGCCGATGAGCACGGCGACCGGCCAGGCGGTCCGCGGAGAACGCAGAGAGAGGCCATTGGTGGACATGGTGTGACTAATCCTAGACAGACCCGGAGTCGTTCCTTCGATCGGATACCCGCCCCGGGTAGCGTCCGGGCCATGACGGGCAGTGACCGTTGAGCCGCGCCGCTCGGGGGCGCGGCCCGTGTTCCGGCCGGGATCGGCGCGGGCGGCGGACCGGCCTCGCCCTCGCCGAGCCCCGAGCCCGGCCCCGGCCCTGACCTTCGCGTGTCCTCCCCCACTCGTTAGGTGCTCCCATGTGTCCTCATCCCACCCGTCGAGCCGTGCTCGGCGCGTCCGCCGCCGCTGTCGCCGCCGCCGGTTCGGGGCTGCTCGCCGGCTGTGCGGGCTCCTCCGGACGGGGCCCGCGCCCCGGCACCGGTGTCGGCACCGGCCATGCGGCCGCGCACCACGGCGGCTCCGCCGCCGACGGGCCGACGGGGTACGTGGATCCGGCCGGGCCCGAGGTCAAGGCCGCCGAGGCCGCCCGCAAGGCCGCTGGGCCGGTCACCGAGGTCAAGCTCACGGCCGCCGCCACCACGCTCGACCTCGGCGGCGGCCGCACCGTCCGCTCCTGGGCGTACGGGGACCGGCTCCCGGGCAAGGAGGTGCGGGTCACCGCCGGCGGCACCCTCGCCCTCACCCTGGCCAACAACCTCCCCGAGGCCACCTCCATGCACTGGCACGGCCTCTCGCTGCGCAACGACATGGACGGCGTCCCCGGGCTGACCCAGCGGGACATCGCCGCGGGCGGCTCGTTCGCGTACCGGTTCGCGGTCACGCACCCGGGGACGTACTGGTTCCATCCGCACACCGGTGTGCAGCAGGACCGCGGGCTGTACGCCCCGCTCATCGTCGAGGACCCGAAGGAGCCCCTCTCGTACGACAAGGAGTGGGTGGTGGTGCTGGACGACTGGATCGACGGGGTGGGCGGCGCCACCCCGGACGCCGTCCTCGCCGAGCTCCGCAAGCGCCGGCCCGAAGGCCATGCCCACGGCAAGGCCCGCACCCCGGGCACGCCCGCCGGTCCCTCCGCCTCCGCCGGTCCCTCCGCCCCCGCCACCCCGGCGGCCAAACCGGGTGCCACCGGCGTGCCCTCGCACCTGCTGGTGGGCGCCGACAGCGACATCCTCGGCGAGGAAGCGGGCGACGTCGCCTACCCGTACTACCTGGTCAACGGCAGGGTCGCGGACGACCCGTCGGTCTTCACCGCCCGCCCCGGCGACCGGATCCGGCTGCGCATCATCAACGCCGGCGGGGACACCGCCTTCCGCCTGGCCCTCGGCGGCCACGAACTGACGGTCACCCACACGGACGGCTTCCCGGTCGAACACGCGACGACGGGCTCGCTGCTGCTGGCCATGGGCGAGCGGTACGACGTCCTGGTCACCGCCGGGGACGGGGTGTTCCCGCTCACCGCGCTGGCCGAGGGAAAGGGGAAGTCGGCGCTCGCGGTACTGCGCACCGGCAGCGGTACGGCGCCCACCGCCGGGACCCGGCCGACCGAGCTGGACGGGCCCCCGCTGATGGCGGACGCGCTCAAGCCCGCCGAATCGGCCGCACTGGCACCGCGCGAGCCGGACCGCACGGTCCAGCTCAGACTGACCGGCTCCATGAGCCGGTACAACTGGGCCTTCGACGGCGCTCCCTACACACCCGACCAGCGGCACCCGGTGAAGGCGGGCGAGCGGGTCCGGCTGGAGTTCAGGAACGCGACGCCGATGTGGCACCCGCTGCACCTGCACGGGCACACCTTCGCCCTCGGCGGCGGGGCCGGCGGGGCCCGCAAGGACACCTCGATCCTGCTGCCCGGCGGGACGCTGACGGCCGATTTCGACGCGGACAATCCCGGCCTGTGGATGACGCACTGCCACAACGTCTACCACTCGGAATCCGGGATGATGACGGTGCTCGGCTACCAGCTCTAGGCCCGGAGAGGCCCGGACAGGCCCGGAAACAGGCCGGAGCCAGGACATCGCGTCAGAAAGACGATTAGACTGGGCCCGTGCCTCAACTTCGTCTCGCTCTGAATCAGATCGACTCGCACGTCGGCAACATCGCCGCCAACGCCGACTCGGTCGTCCACTGGACCCGGCACTCCGCCGAGCAGGGCGCCCACCTGGTGGCGTTCCCGGAGATGGTGCTGACCGGGTACCCCGTCGAGGACCTCGCCCTGCGCGGTTCCTTCGTCGAGGCCTCCCGCACCGCGCTGCGCGAGCTCGCGGAGCGGCTGGCGGCCGAGGGCTTCGGCGAGCTGCCGGTCGTCGTCGGCTACCTCGACCGCACCGAGAAGGCGGCGCCCCGGCTCGGCCGTCCGGCCGGCTCCCCGGAGAACGCGGCCGCCGTGCTGCACCGCGGCGAGGTCGTGCTGCGCTTCGCCAAGCACCACCTCCCCAACTACGGCGTGTTCGACGAGTTCCGGTACTTCGTGCCGGGCGGCACCCAGCCGGTGATCCGGGTGCGCGGCGTCGACGTGGCCCTGGCCATCTGCGAGGACCTCTGGCAGGAGGGCGGCCGGGTCCCGGCCACCCGCTCCGCCGGGGCCGGGCTGCTGATCTCGATCAACGCCTCCCCGTACGAGCGCAACAAGGACGACCTGCGCCTGGAACTCGTCCGGAAGCGGGCCCAGGAGGCCGGCTGCACCCTCGCCTACCTGGCCATGATCGGGGGCCAGGACGAGCTGGTCTTCGACGGCGACTCGATCGTCGTCGACGCCGACGGCGAGGTCATCGCCCGCGCCCCGCAGTTCTCCGAGGGCTGCGTGCTCGTGGACCTCGACCTGCCGGCCGCGCGGGCCGACGCCCCCGAGGGCGTGGTGGACGACGGGCTGCGCATCGACCGCGTGATCCTCTCCGAGGATCCCGTGGAGCCGTACGACGCGGTCGTCACGGGCGGCTACGCCGACCGCCTCGACGACGACGAGGAGATCTACGACGCGCTGGTCGTGGGCCTGCGTGCGTACGTCAAGAAGAACGGATTCCGCTCCGTCCTGATCGGGCTCTCCGGCGGCATCGACTCCGCGCTGGTCGCCGCGATCGCCTGCGACGCGATCGGCGCGCAGAACGTGTACGGCATCTCGATGCCCTCGAAGTACTCCTCGGACCACTCCAAGGGCGACGCGGCCGAACTCGCCGAGCGGACCGGCCTGAACTTCCGGACCGTGCCGATCGAGCCGATGTTCGACGCGTACATGGGATCGCTGGGCCTCACCGGCCTCGCCGAGGAGAACCTCCAGTCCCGGCTGCGCGGCACCATGCTGATGGCGGTCTCCAACCAGGAGGGCCACATCGTGCTGGCCCCGGGGAACAAGTCGGAGCTGGCCGTCGGCTACTCCACGCTGTACGGCGACTCGGTGGGCGCCTACGGCCCGATCAAGGACGTCTACAAGACGGACGTCTTCCGCCTCGCCCAGTACCGCAACCGGTCCGCGGCCGAGCGCGGCGAGATCCCGCCGATCCCGGAGAACTCGATCGTGAAGCCGCCGAGCGCCGAGCTGCGCCCCGGCCAGGTGGACACGGACTCGCTGCCGGACTACCCGGTGCTCGACGCGATCCTCGCGCTGTACGTGGACCGCGACCAGGGCATGGAGGAGATCGTCCTGGCCGGCTTCGACCGCGAGCTGGTGGCCAGGACCCTGCGGATGGTGGACACGGCGGAGTACAAGCGCCGCCAGTACCCGCCGGGCACGAAGATCTCCGCGAAGGGCTTCGGCAAGGACCGCCGGCTGCCCATCACGAACGGCTGGCGCGAGCAGGCGTAACGCGTCGGTGCGGAGGTCGGGCCGGGGCCTGGGCCTGAGCCGGGGCCCTGGCCCGACCTCGTACGAGACCTGCGTGAGCTACGGCTTGACCGTGACCCGGGCCGCGATCGGGAGGTGGTCGCTGCTCGTCCGCGGGAGGGTCCAGGAGGCCTCCGGGCTGATCCCGCGGACCATGATCTGGTCGATCCGGGCCATCGGGAACTGGGCCGGCCAGCTGAAGCCGAACCCGTCGCCCGCCGCGCCCTGCGTGGAGCGCATCTGCGAGGTCACCTCGGACAGGGCGCGGTCGTTCATGGTGCCGTTGAGGTCGCCGAGCAGGATGACCTTCTTCAGCGGTTCGCCGGCGAGGGCGGCGCCCAGCGCGTCGGCGCTGTTGTCGCGCTGGTTGGCGGTGAAACCGGCGTTCAGCTTGACCCGGACCGAGGGAAGGTGGGCGACGTACGCGGCGACCTGCCCGTACGGGGTGTCCACCGTGGCGCGCATGGCCCGGGTCCAGCCCAGCCTGATGTCGACCGGCCGGCTCGCGCTCAGCGGGAACTTGCTCCACACGCCGACCGTGCCCTCGACCGAGTGGTACTTGTACGTGCCCGCCAGGGCCTTCTCGTAGACGGGGACGGCGTCCCCCTTGAGTTCGGTCAGGGCCAGCACGTCGGCCCCGGACTTCGCCACGGACTCGGCGGTCAGGCGCGGGTCGGGGTTGTCGGCGTCCACGTTGTGGGTGGCGACCACGAGGTTGCCGCCGGAGCCGGATTTGTCGGTGACCAGGCCGCCGAACAGGTTCACCCAGACCCCGGCCGTCAGCAGTATCGCGATGAGCGCGGTCGCGGAGCGGCGGTACACGGCGGCGCCCAGCAGGACCGGGACGGCCACCCCCAGCCAGGGCAGGAAGGTCTCTGTGAGGCTGCCGAGGTTGCCCACGTCGTTGGGCAGCTCCGCGTGGAAGATCATGACGAGCGAGATGAGCACGGCGATCCCGGTCAGTACCAGCCCGCGCCGCCAGATGCCCCGGTCTCCTCGCAGTTCGGCCAGCCGGCGCCGGAAGCGGGATGCGGAGGGCTCGGGCTCCGAGCCGCCGTTCCCCTTTTCCGTCATGTACGCCTGTGCCATGCCCCTGCCCTCACTGCCGTGCTCGCGCTCCGTCGCCGCCCCTTGACCCTAGGCGATGTCCGAAGCCTTACGTGTCCTGCGTCACCGACCGTCTCCTGTCACGGTCGTACGTCCGGGAGGACGAACGACCGTACGCCACGGGTTCCGCTTGTCACGAAACGCGCACATTCGGCCGCACGCGTCGGGCGTGCTGCCCCCGCCACTTCCGTCGCGGGCCACGTGGATGCCACCATGGTGAGTGAGTCCGGGGACGCCGTGAGGGCGCCTCGAGATGACACAAGGAGCAGTTGCAATGACGCATGCCGTTTCGCCTGCCCGCGAACCCGCTTCGACGACCTCCCCCACCCTGTACGGAGGCACGGGCACCCGGCGCATCACCGTCCGCGACCTGACCCTCGCCAAGGAACGCGGCGAGAAGTGGCCCATGCTCACCGCCTACGACGCGATGACCGCGTCCGTCTTCGACGAGGCCGGCATCCCGGTCATCCTCGTCGGCGACTCGATGGGCAACTGTCACCTCGGCTACGACAGCACCGTCCCCGTGACGATGGACCAGATGACCATGCTGTCGGCGGCCGTCGTACGCGGCACCAGCCGCGCGCTCGTCATCGGCGACATGCCGTTCGGGTCGTACCAGGAAGGCGCCGTGCAGGCCCTGCGCAGCGCCACCCGCCTCGTCAAGGAAGCCGGCGTGGGAGCGGTGAAGCTGGAAGGCGGCGAGCGCTCGCTGCACCAGACCGAGCTGATCGTCCAGTCCGGCATCCCGGTCATGTCCCACCTGGGCCTGACCCCGCAGTCCGTCAACGCCATGGGCTACCGGGTGCAGGGCCGCGGCGACGAGGCCGCGCACCAGCTGCTCCGCGATGCCAAGGCCGCGCAGGACGCCGGCGCCTTCGCGGTGGTCCTGGAGCTGGTCCCGGCCGAGCTGGCCGCCGAGGTCACCCGGTCCCTGCACATCCCGACGGTCGGCATCGGCGCGGGCGCGGAGTGCGACGCGCAGGTGCTGGTGTGGACCGACATGATGGGACTGACCGGCGGCAAGATGCCGAAGTTCGTGAAGCAGTACGCGAACCTGCGCCAGACCATGAACGACGCGGCGAAGGCCTTCGCCGAGGACGTGGTCGGCGGAACCTTCCCGCAGCCGGAGCACGCGTTCCACTGAGGCCACCGGCACGTAGCTGACCAGTAGTTCCTGCAGCTAGTTCCGACAGCCCGCCGACACGATGTCGGCGGGCTGCCGGCTGCCTGTCGGTCGGCTGTCGGTGGTTTGTCAGTGGCGGCTGGTCCCATGGTGGACATGACGCGAAACGACAAGAACCCCCACGCCGTGGAAGTACGGGGGCTGGTCAAGCACTACGGCGAGACCAAGGCCCTCGACGGTGTCGACCTGGACGTCCGCGAGGGCACCGTCCTCGGGGTCCTCGGGCCCAACGGCGCCGGCAAGACCACCCTGGTGCGCTGCCTTTCCACCCTGATCGTCCCGGACTCCGGAACCGCGGTCGTCGCGGGCTACGACGTGGTCCGCCAGCCGCGGCAGCTGCGCCGGACCATAGGACTGACCGGCCAGTACGCCTCGGTCGACGAGAAGCTCTCCGGCTGGGAGAACCTCTACATGATCGGGCGGCTGCTCGACCTGTCCCGCAAGGACGCCCGTCGCCGCGCCGACGAGATGCTTGAGCGGTTCTCCCTGACCGAGGCGGCCAAGAAAGCCGCCATGAACTACTCCGGCGGCATGCGGCGCCGGCTCGACCTCGCCGCCTCGCTGATCGGCAACCCGGCCGTGCTCTACCTGGACGAGCCGACGACCGGCCTGGACCCCCGTACCCGCAACGAGGTGTGGGACGAGGTCCAGCGGCTGGTCGCCGAGGGAGCCACCGTCCTGCTTACCACCCAGTACATGGAGGAGGCCGAGCAGCTCGCCAACGAGCTGACGGTCATCGACCGCGGCAAGGTCATCGCCAACGGCAAGGTCGACGAGCTGAAGGCCCGCGTGGGCGGCCGCACCCTGAAGATCCGCCCCATGGACCCCTCGGACCTGCCGGGCATGGCCCGTGCGCTGTCGGAGGCCGGGCTGGACGGCGTGGCCGGCTCCCAGGCCGTGCCCGACGAGGGTGTGCTGCTGGTCCCGATCCTGACCGACGAACAGCTGACCGCCGTGGTCGGCCTGCTGGCCGCGCGCGGGTACGCCATCGCCGATCTCGGCACCTACCTGCCCAGCCTCGACGAGGTGTTCCTGGCCATCACCGGCCAGAAGCCGACCGTCGCCGAGGACTCCGTCCCCACCGAGAAGACCGAGGAGGTCGCGGCATGAGCACCGTAACCACGACGAAGCCCACTCCCACTCCCGCCACCTCCGCCACGGCCTCGGCGGCGGCGCACCACGGCGAGGGCCGGATCGGCCTGCGGGGCAACCTGCGGCACATCGGCGCGCTGGTGCGCCGCAACGCCCTGCAGATCAAGGCGGACCCGGAGTCGATGTTCGACGCCGTGCTCATGCCGATCATCTTCACCCTGCTCTTCGTGTTCGTCTTCGGCGGTGCGATCTCCGGCAAGGGCAACCAGGAGGCGTACGTCAACTACGTCATCCCGGGTCTGATGGCCATGATGGGCATGAACATCTCCATGGCGGTCGGCACCGGCGTCAACGACGACTTCAAGAAGGGGATCATGGACCGCTTCCGGTCCATGCCGATCGCCCGGTCCTCCGTGCTCCTCGCGAAGATCGTCGTCGAGGTCGGCCGGATGCTGGTCGCCATCGCGATCCTGCTCACCGTGGGCTTCATCCTGGGCCTGTCGATCAAGACCTCCGTGCTGGACCTGTTCTACGCCATCGGCCTGTCGGCCGTCTTCGGCGCCTCGCTGATGTGGATCTTCATCCTGCTCGGTCTCACCATGAAGACCGCGCAGGCCGTCCAGGGCATGGCGATGCTGGTCCTGATGCCGCTGCAGTTCGGCAGCTCGATCTTCGCCCCGCCGACCACCATGCCGGACTGGCTGCAGTCCTTCACGGACTACAACCCGCTGTCCAACCTCGCCGACGCGGCGCGCGCCCTGATCAACGGGACGCCCATCGGCAACTCCGTGTGGATGACCCTGGGCTGGTCCCTCGCCATCACGGCGGTCACCATGCCGCTCGCGGTGCGCAAGTTCCGCCAGAAGACCTGACCCGCGGACCGATCCGTTCCGGATCGCGTCCCGGACGGACACCGGCCGGGGGCCGGGTCAGATGAGGGCGGTGGCCTCCTCCAGGGTGAAGCCACCGCCTTCGGCGTACGCGCTCTCGTAGGCGGCGTCACCCAGCGCCGCCCGTGCCAGCTCCTGCCCGCGGGCGAAGTCCTCACGTTCCGTCGTCACCGGGAAGTGCGCGGGCGGCAGCAGCGCGGCGTAGGCGCCCAGCAGCCGGGCCGCGTCGTACTCCCGGCGCGGGCCGCCGAGCGAGACCAGTGAGAAGGCCGCGGTCAGCAGGTAGACCGCCGGCATCTGCGGGGCCACCATGCGCGCCATCGGGTCGGTGGCCGTCTCCATGGCATGGCGCAGCCTGCCCAGGGCCTCCTCGTACAGCCCCTGCCGGTTGTCCAGCCAGGCCATCGTGCCGAGCAGGAAGCTGTCGAAGATGGCGAACGCTCCGAAGGCGAACTCGTCGCGCAGGGCCTGGAGCTGGGCGCGGGCCTCGGGGATCCGTCCCGTGCGGCCGAGGATGCCCGCGAGGAACATCCGGGCGGCGGGCATGGCCTCGTTGCCGTACCGCTGCGCCTCGGCGGTGATCTCGGTGAGGATCTGCTCGGCGTCCTCGATCCGGCCGTCCTCGGTCAGTGTCCCGGCCATCCGTACGCGCAGCACCGTCACCTGGGCCATGGCGCCGAGGCGTTCGGCGTAGGCGATCGCCTCGCGGTAGTCGCGGGCGGACAGGGCGTACTCACCGCGTTTCTCCCGGGCCTCGGCGCGGGCGGACAGCGCCTCGGCGCAGCCCCAGGCGTCGCCGAGTTCCCGGAAGAGGGCGAAGCTCTCGTCGGCGTCGCGGGTGGCGTCGCCCGCCCAGTCGGCCCTGTTGGCGAGGATGTTGGCGCGGAGCTGGAGGGCCGAGGCGAGCTCCCAGCGGTAGCCGAGGTCGCGGGCCGCGACGACGGTCTCGTCGACGGCCCGCTGGAGCAGGCCGGGGTCGCCCGCGATCATGACGGCGTAGATCCACAGCGCGCCCGGTGTCCGGCAGGTCTGCGGAAGGCCGGGCCGGTAGGTCGCGAGCACGGCGTCGACCCGGGCGCGGGCCTCCGGGCTGTTCCAGGTTTCGCTGGTCTGGTCCCGGGCGGCCAGCTGGAGCAGGTGGAGGGCGCGCCAGGCCTCGGTGAGCAGTTCGCCGCTGTAGGGCGGGGGCGTGTCGACGAGCCGCTCGTACACCGGCTCCGCGGGGACGACGGGCGGCGCGAAGGGGTCGGGGCCGAGCGTGATGGCCGCGTCGCACCAGTGCCGGGCCTCGGAGCGCAGGTCGTGCATGTGCCAGTACCAGCCCAGGGAGTGGGTGAGGCACAGCACTTCGCCGACGTCGCGGGCGGTGACGGCATGGCGCAGGGCCGTACGGAGGTTCTCGTACTCGGTGGCGAGCCGGTCGGCGGCCGCGCGCTGGCCGTGGCCGCGGAGCAGCGGCTCGGTGGTGCGGGCGAGTTCGCGGTAGTGGACGAGGTGGCGGCGTTCGGTGGCCTCCCGGTCGCCGTCGGCCTCGGCGAGGCGCTCGGCGGCGTACTCGCCGACCGTCTCCAGCAGGCGGTAGCGCATGCCGGAGCCGTCGGGGCCGGGGGCGGCCACGACGAGGGACTTGTCGACGAGGGAGCCGAGCGTGTCGGCGACGTCGAGGCCGCCTTCGGCGCACACCGTCTCGGCGGCGGCCAGGTCGCAGCCGCCCGCGAAGACGGACAGCCGGCGCAGGACGACGCGCTCGGGCGCGTCGAGCAGGTCCCAGGACCAGTCGACGACGGCCCGCAGGGTCTGCTGCCGGGGCAGCAGGGTGCGGCTGCCGCCGGTCAGGAGCCGGAAGCGGTCGTCGAGCCGGTCGGCGATCTGACGCGGGGTGAGCAGCCGCAGCCGGGCGGCGGCCAGCTCGATGGCCAGCGGCATTCCGTCCAGCCGGCGGCAGATCTCGGCGGCCGCGGCCGGGTCTTCGGTCACGGTGAAACCGGCGCGGGCCGCGGCGCCGCGGTCGTCGAGGAGCCGCAGCGCGACCGCGTCGGGCAGCGGCTCCACCGGGCGCAGCATCTCCCCCGGTACGCCGAGGGGCTCGCGGCTGGTGGCCATGATCCGGACGCCGGGGCAGTGGGTGAGGAGCCGTTCGGCGAGTTCGGCGGCGGCGCCGATGACGTGCTCGCAGTTGTCGAGCAGCAGCAGGAGCCTTCGGCGGGCGCAGTGTTCGGCCAGGCGGTCGAGGGGGTCGTCCCCGGCGCGGTCGGTGAGTACCCGCATCTCCTCGGCGGCGGCGCCGCGCAGCTTGGTCTCGCGCGCGCCGAGCGCGGCGAGCGCGGCCTCGGCCACGTCCTCGGGGTCGTCGACGGGGGCGAGCTCGACGAGCCACACCCCGTCGGGCCAGCCGTCCGCGTCCTGTGCCTCGGCGGCCTCCTGGGACAGCCGGGTCTTGCCGGCTCCGCCGGGTCCGAGCAGCGTGACGAGCCGGGCCCGGGCGAGGTCGGCGCCGATGGCGCGGATGTCGTCCTCGCGCCCGACGAAGGTGGTGAGCCGGGCCCGCAGGTTGCCCTGCCCGGGCTGGGCCGGAGCCGGCGACCGGGGCTGGACTCCCGGCCGGGAGACGGCGGGTTCGGGCGCGGCCGCGGGTACGGATTCGGCGTCGGGTGCGGGGTTCAGGAGCTCGGCGTGCAGGGCGCGCAGGGCCGGGCCCGGGTCCGTGCCCAGGCGGGCGGCGAGGTCCAGGCGGACGGTGTCGTACGCGGCCAGGGCCTCCGCCGGGCGGCCCGCGTCGCGCAGGGCCCGGATGCGCAGGGCCTGCAGGGGCTCGTCCAGCGGCTGTCGGGCGCACAGCGCGGTCAGCTCGGGCAGCGCCTGCTCCGCCCCGCCCAGGGCCAGGGCCGCGGCGAGCCGGCCCCGGCGCGCGTCGCCCCGTACGGCGTCCCAGCGCGCGGACTCCGCGGCCGGGTCGGGGAGGTCCGCCAGGGCCGGCCCGCGCCACAGGGCGAGGGCCTCGTCGTACAGGGCCGCGGCCTTGGCCGCCTCGCCCGCCTCCAGGGCCTCGCCCCCGGCGCGGGCCAGCCGCTCGAAGCGGTACAGGTCGATGTCCTCGCGGTCGGCGGCCAGCAGGTAGCCGCCCTCCGCGGAACGCACGGCCTCGCGCCCCAGCGCCCGCCGCAACCGCCCGACCAGCGCCTGCAGGGCGGCCACCGCGTCGGCCGGCGGATCGCCGTCCCACACCTCGTCGACCAGCAGGTGCGCCGGGACCGCCCGCCCGGGGCGCAGCGCGAGCCCGGTCAGCAGCGCCCGCAGGCGCGCTCCGCCGACGGCGACGGGGGTCCCGTCGTCACGTATGGCCTGGGTAGTGCCGAGAATCGCGTAACGCACCGGCCCATTGTCCCCGGATCCGTGCCCGGCCCCGACCCCATTTGTGTCAGGGCCCCGGGATAGGTTTCGCCGCATGGGTCATCAGGGCAGCCGCGACGAGCGGCGCATCAGTTCCGTATTCCTCGGCATCGCGGCCGTCATGGCGGTCACCGGCTGGGCCGTGTGGACGGGGTACTCGACGAGCACCGGGCTCGCCGTGTTCCTCTTCGTGACCTCCGCGTGGGTCGTCTCCCTGTGCCTGCACGAGTACGCGCACGCCCGGACCGCCCTGCACGGCGGCGACCTGACGGTGGGCGCCAAGGGCTATCTGACGCTGAATCCCCTGAAGTACACGCACGCGCTGCTCAGCATCGTCCTGCCGGTGATCTTCGTGATCCTCGGCGGGCTGGGCCTGCCCGGCGGCGCGGTGTACATCGAACTCGACCGCGTCCAGGGCCGCTGGAAGCACAGCCTGATCTCGGCGGCGGGCCCGCTGACCAATGTGGCCTTCGCCCTGGTGTGCACGGCCCCGTTCTGGCTGGACGCCCTTGACGGCGTCCCGCCGGCGTTCCGCTTCGCCCTCGCCTTCCTCGCCCTGCTCCAGGTCTCGGCGGCGATCCTGAACTTCCTGCCGGTGCCGGGCCTCGACGGCTACGGGGTGATCGAGCCGTGGCTGTCGTACCGGGTGCGCCGCGAGGCGGCGCCGCTGGCGCCGTTCGGCCTGATCGCGGTCTTCGCGCTGCTGTGGATCCCGGAGGTCAACACGTTCTTCTTCGACGCGGTGAGCGGTGTGCTGTCCGGGCTCGGCGTGTCGGACCTGGACACCTACTGCGGCCGCGACCTCTACCGCTTCTGGGTGGAGACCGACGGCTTCTGCCAGGTCCCGTCCTAGTTGGCGCCGCGCGCGGCGGCGGCCTTCTCGGCCTTCGCCTTGCGGATGTAGTACCAGGCCATGTTGGACGTGAGGCCGGCCAGCAGCACCCAGACGATCCCGATGAAGCTGCCCTCCACGAAGGCTACGACGGCCGCGGCCACCGCGAGAACGCAGACGACAACGGCGAAGACGGCAAGGCGGGGCATGGGAAGAGCTCCTCGGGAACACTGAACGGGGTCGAGCCCCTCCAGTGTCCCCCATGCCCCGCAGTGGTCCCGTAAGGACGGCCGGGCGTCCTCGCTCAGACGTCCGTGACGCGCAGGCCCGCGTGGGCCTTGTAGCGGCGGTTGGTCGAGATCAGGTTGGCCACCAGGGATTCGACCTGGTGGGCGTTGCGAAGGCGGCCCGCGAAGACGCCTCGCATGCCCGGGATGCGGGCGGCCAGGGCCTGGACGGTGTCCGTGTCCGCGCGGGACTCACCGAGGACCATCACGTCGGTGTCGATCTCGTCGATCGACTCGTCCTGGAGGAGGACCGCCGAGAGGTGGTGGAAGGCGGCCGTGACGCGGGAGTCCGGGAGCAGGGCCGCGGCCTGCTGGGCCGCGCTGCCCTCCTCGACCTGGAGGGCGTAGGCGCCCTGCTTGTCGAAGCCCAGCGGGTTGACGCAGTCCACCACGAGCTTGCCCGCGAGGTCCTCGCGCAGCGCTTCGAGGGTCTTGGCGTGGCCCTCCCACGGCACGGCGATGATCACGATGTCACTGCGCCGCGCGCACTCGGCGTTGTCCGCGCCCTCCACGCCGAGGCCCAGTTCCTCCGCGGCGGTGTGCGCGCGGTCGGCGGCGCGGGAGCCGATGATCACCTTCTGGCCGGCCCGGGCGAGCCGGTATGCCAGGCCGCGGCCCTGGTCGCCGGTGCCGCCGAGGACGCCGACGACGAGGCCGGAGACGTCCGGGAGGTCCCAGGGGTCCTTGGCCGGCGGCTTCTGCGTGCTGTCTGAGGAAGTCATGGGGGCGAGCGTACTGCCGAGTACCGCAGAGCCGAAGAGGAGGGAAGTGCTCCCGTTTGTCCCGTGCGTGGTGCAGGATGCCCGTCATGGATGCCGTGAGAGTCGCGCTGCTGCGCGAGGTCCTCGCCGGTACGCAGTGGCCGGGAGCGGCGCGCCGCTTCGCCGGCTCGCTGCGGCGCTCGGTCGAACCGGGCGGCGGGAGCCTGCTGCTGGTGGGGACCGAGCAGTACGAGCCCTGGCACCTGGCGGCGCACCTGGTGGACGAGGCCGCCTGGTCCGGGCTGCCGGAGCTGGCGCCCACCCTCGTACGCCACCGCGTGCTGCCCGGGGAGCCGCCGCACCTGTCGGTGGGCCTGAGCCGGCTGGAGGCGGCCCGGCGCGGGCACGCACTGCTGGTGGTGGCGCCGGAGAAGCCCGGCGAGGGGCTGCTGGAGCGGGTGCACGACGCCCGGCGCGCGGGGGCGACCGTACTGTCCCTGGACGGCGGGGACCCGGATCTGGGCACGCTCGCGCACGACACCCTCTCGGTGGCGGAGGGCTGCGCGGTGGGGGCGCCTCCCTGGGGGTCCCCCCGGATGGGGGCACCCCCAGCAGTAGCTGGGGGAGAGTCCGGGGGAGGTAGCTGGGGGATGGATCTGGACACCCTGCAGCACCTGGTCAGCGCGGCGGCCGGGGAGAACAGCCTGCCGGCGCGGCGCGGGCCGCGCCGCTTCCGGGACCGGCTGGCGCGGCTGGCCGATCAGCTGACCGCCCCGCCGCCCAGCCGCTGGTAGGAGCCTCAGGCCCGGCGGCCTGCCGCCCTACGCGGTCGTGCCCTCGTCGTCCTCGCGGGTCTTGTCGTTCCACTTGGGGTCCGTCTGCCATTCGAGGTTGCGTTCCTCGGCCGTCTGCATCGCGTGGGCCGCCTCCTCGGGGGTCCCGTACGGACCGAACCGGTCCTTGGCGGGGCACTCGGGGCCTTCCTCGACCTTCTTGTGGACCAGGCAGTAGTACCACTCGCCCGGTTTGCCCACCTGGCGCTTCTTGAACAGGGCCATCGCTGTCGGGCTCCTCTCGATACCGGTCTCTGCCGCCATGCTGCCCCATCCCGCCTGGATACACTCGCTTGCATGTCTGGCCAGTCGCTGCTCGTACCAGGCGAGCTTTCTCCCGTCCGTTCCGTTCCCGGAAACATCCGCCGGCCCGAGTACGTGGGCAAGCCCGCGCCCACTCCGTACACCGGACCGGAGGTGCAGTCGGCCGAGACCATCGAGGCCATGCGCATCGCCGGCCGGATCGCCGCCCAGGCGATGGAAGAGGCCGCCAAGCTGATCGCTCCGGGGGTGACCACCGACGAACTCGACCGGGTCGCCCACGCGTACATGTGCGACCACGGCGCCTACCCCTCGACGCTCGGCTACCGGGGCTTCCCGAAGTCGCTGTGCTCCTCGGTCAACGAGGTCATCTGCCACGGCATCCCCGACTCCACCGTCCTGCGCGACGGCGACATCGTGAACCTCGACGTCACCGCGTACATCGGCGGGGTGCACGGTGACAACAACGCCACCTACCTGTGCGGGGAGGTGGACGAGGAGTCGCGGCTGCTGGTGGAGCGCACCCGCGAGGCCCTGAACCGGGCCGTCAAGGCCGTCAAGCCGGGCCGCCAGATCAACATCATCGGCCGGGTCATCGAGTCGTACGCGAAGCGTTTCGGCTACGGCGTGGTCCGGGACTTCACCGGCCACGGCATCAACTCGTCCTTCCACTCCGGCCTGATCATCCCGCACTACGACAGCCCGCACGCCACCACCGTCATCGAACCCGGGATGACCTTCACCATCGAACCGATGCTGACCCTGGGCACCCACGAGTACGACATGTGGGCGGACGGCTGGACGGTCGTCACGAAGGACCGCAAGCGCACCGCGCAGTTCGAGCACACGCTGGTGGTCACCGACACCGGCGCGGAGATCCTCACCTTGCCGTAGGCACCTCGCTGCAGGCGCTCCGGCGCAGGTGACTTTTTACCGACAGGGCGTCGGGAACCCATTGACTTAGGCATACCTAAGTAGGAAGATCGGACGTGGCGGCCGTGCCGTCACGTCTTCTTCTCTTCCCTGGAGGTCCGTCTTGGACGCCTTCTCTACGGTCATCCGCGTCGCTTCGCACGAGCAGCACACCGAGGCCGAGACGTCGACCTTCATGAGCGACCTGCTGGGCGGGCGGCTCGGGGTGGACGCGTACACGCGCTACACCGAGCAGCTGTGGTTCGTGTACCGGGCCCTGGAGGACGCGGCCGACTCGCTCAAGGACGACCCGGTGGCCGGCCCGTTCATCCGGCCCGAGCTGATGCGCGTCGCAGAGATCGAGCGCGACCTCGCGCACCTGCTGGGGCCCGGCTGGCGCGGACGCGTGGCGGCGCTGCCCGCGACCGAGGCCTACGCCGCCCGGGTGACCCGGTGCGCGGCCGAGTGGCCGGGCGGTTACGTCGCCCACCACTACACCCGCTACCTCGGCGACCTCTCCGGCGGCCAGATCATCCGCGACAAGGCGGAGCGCACCTGGGGCTTCGAACGCAAGGGCGACGGCGTCCGCTTCTACGTCTTCGCGGACATCTCCAACCCGGCGGCCTTCAAGCGGACCTACCGCGAGCTGCTGGACGCGATCGCCGCGGACGACCTGGAGAAGCAGCGCATCATCGACGAGTGCAAGCGCGCCTTCGACTTCAACGGCGCGGTCTTCCGCGAGCTGGGCGAGCGCTTCCCGCTCTCCGCCTAAGCGACGCTTAGCCCCCGACGCCGACGCCGATGCCGCTTCCGCTGCGGCCACCGATGCCGCCCGGGGCGAAGCGGACGCGGCCGCCGATCTCGACCGTGCCGTCGGGGCCGGGGGCGGTGAGGATCTGGGAGCCGGCGCCCTGGGTGATGTTCAGGGCGCGGTTCAGCTGGGCCGTCAGCAGGATCGCCGCCGAGCCTGTGGCCTCGTCCTCGGCGATGACCCCGTCGGCGCGGCGCGGGAAGCCGCGGGCCCGGACCCGTCCCGCGGCCTCGTCCTCCCAGGCCCACGCGTACAGCCAGCCCTCGCCCGGCGGCGGCGCCGGCAGCGCCTCGACGTCGGCGGGGCTCGCGTACTGCTCGGTGCGCTTGCCCTCGACCCACTCGGGGCGGGCCGTGATCCAGGTGAACTCCCCGTCGTCACGCGCCCATACGGATCCGGCCGGCGGCTGGAGCTCCTCGATGTCCAGCAGCCACGCGACCCCGACCAGCGGATGTCCCGCGAAGGACATCCGCGTGCCGGGCGTGCGGATGTCGACGACCCCGCGCTCGGGGTCGTCGACGAACACCGTCTCGCTGTAGCCGAGTTCGGCGGCCAGCGCCTGCCGCGACGCGTCGTCGGGGCAGGTCCGGCCGTCGCGGACGACACCGAGCAGGTTGCCGTACCGGCCGTCACCCGCGCAGAAGACCATCAAGACGTCGAGATCGTTCACGCGGGCATTCAAACACGGCTCAGCGCAGGTCCGTACGCCGCCTGCGCGCGAGGTACACCGCGCCCGCGCCGGCCGCGACCGCCGCGCCGGAGGCGCCGAGCAGGGCCGTGGCCGGGATTTCCGCGCCGGTGGCGGCGAGGCTGCCGCCGACGGTGGCCGCGGTGAGGCCCGTGCCGCCGGTGCCGCCGGTACCGGTCACCGGGAGCGTGGCGTCCTTGTCCACGGCCACGGAGAGGGTCAGCGGGTCGATCGCGTCCCCCGCCTTGTACAGGGAGCCGGTGGTGTCGTTGGCGAAGGAGGCCGCGCCCTCGGCGGTAAAGGCCGCCGGTATCGAACGCAGCGCCAGCACACCGCCGTTGGTCCTGTAGTCGCTCTTCGACAGGTCGAGCGTGGCGAAGGGAACGGCCGCCTTGGTGCCGGCGGCGTTCTTGACGTCCGCGTACAGGATCCCGGTGCGGCCGGTGGCGGCCACGCGGACGTTGCCGAAGGTCATGTCGATGCCGTGGGCCGCGTACTGGAAGCGCAGGCTGCCCTCGAAGGAGGCGTTCAACGTCTGCTTCCCGGCGTCGAGCTCGCCCGTGCCGAAGGCGAAGTCGAAGAGCTCGCCGTTGCGGGCGGCTCCACCCGCCGGGGTGACCGAGCCCGCGCCCAGCACGTACCTGCGGAAGGACTCCTTCACTCCCCACGTCAGTTTGGCGCTGAGGATCTTCTGCGCGCCGTCGGCCGGGGCGGTGGGCTGCTTGGTGGGGGCCGTCCCGGTGGGCGCCGGAACGGGCTTCGTCGGTGCCGGGCCGGTCGGCGCGGGGCTGCTCGGCGACGGGGCGGGCTTCTCGAACTCCAGCTTCGCGGTGAGCGGGTCGCCCGCCTTGTTCTCGTACGAAGCCGAACCGAGCGCGTCCGCGGTCTCCTTGGTGAGCCTGGTCGCCAGCTTGTCCATCGACTGGCCGCCGAAGGCCACCGTGGCGAGCGGTACGTCCTCGGCCGTCGCGCCGCCCTTGATGACGTCCGCGGTGAGCTTCTTCGTGCCGGTGTCGATACGGAAGTCCGAGAGCTTGACCTCGAAGCCGTGGCCGGCGGGCGGGGCGGGCGAGGAGAAGGTGACGCTTCCCTTGAAGGCCGCCTTCACCACGTGGCCGGCGGCCGGTTCGTACTGACCGGTCGGCTCGCCGAACCGCAGGCTGCCGTCCTCGTTCTGCTTGGCGCCGTCCGCCACGGTGATGGAGCCCTTGGCCATGCCGGTCACGTAGGCGCGGTAACTGGCGAGCACCCCCCAGTCGAGGGTGCCGCCGACGATCTTCATCGGTGGGACGGCCGGTGCGGCAGTGGCCGGCACGGCCAGGGCGGTGGCGCCGAGAGCGGCGGCGGTGAGGACTGCGGCCGCGGCGGCGACCGGACGGCGGAGGGACGACATCGCTGAGAACTCCTGGGCAGAGGAAGGGGGAAGAAGGGAAGAGGGGAGGAAGGAAGGGACGGGAAGGGCAGCCGCGCCGCTACGGGGCTTCGGCCGACGCGCGGCGCCCCCGGACCACGAGGAAGGCCGCACCGCCGGCCAGGACCAGTACGGCCACGGCCAGCGAGACGTACAGCCCGGTGTGCGAGGACTCCGAGGCCGCCTGCTGGGCGAGCAGCGGCGCGGACGACGGCGGCGTGGGCGTGGCCGCGGAGCCCAGGTCCGGCAGGGCCGGGAGGTTCGCGGTGGGGTCGAGGGCGACGGCGAGCGAGACGGGGTCCATCCCGGTGCCCGCCTTGTACATCGAGCCGAAGGCCTGGGAGCCGCCCTCGGTGAGGGTGGCGGGGGCTTCGGCGAGGGTGGCGAGCCCGCCCTCGGTCTTCAGGGACGCGGCGTCGAACTCCACCAGCGCGACGGCGTTCTTCGTCCCGTCGCCGGTGGTGACGTCGGCGGACAGCACGCCCTTGCCGTTCTCCACCGTGACCGCCACCTTGCCGAGCTTCAGGTCCAGGTGGGCGCCGGTGAAGTGGACCGTGCCGGCGAAGGCCGCATCCAGGGTGCCCTTCGCGCCGTCGTACGTGCCCTTGCCCTGCGGGAAGCGGAAGAGCGCGCCGCCGTCCTGGGCGCCCTCGGCGAGGGTCCACGCGCCCTGGCCGACCGAGCCGGTGACGTACTCGCGGAAAGTACGGCGCACCCCCCAGTCGACGGCGGCGTCGGTGAAGGCGCCCGGCGCCCGCGGGGTCCCGGCGGCCGTGGTGTCCGGCTGCGCGGTCGGCTGCTGCCGCGAAGGATCCGCCGCCGGTGCGGCCTTGACGTCGGCGGACAGCGAGACCGGGTCGAGCTGCGCGCCCGCCGCGTAGTAGCCGGCGAAGGCCTGAGCGCCCTGCTCAGTGAGGGTGGCCGGGAGGTTGGTGAGGGTGAGCGGGCTCGCGCCGCCCTTCATGTCGACGCCGCCGAGGCCGAGGGTGGCGAAGGGCACCTGGGACCGGCTGCTGACCTCGCCGGTGTCCTTCGCCTTGCTGGAGACGTCCACGTACAGAGTGCCCTTGCCGGCGCTGATCCTGACGGTGGGCCGGCTCACCGTCATGTCCAGCTCGTGGACGCCGTCGGGCTTCTGGTGGCCCTGGAAGGTCACCCCGCCCGAGTAGGAGGCCTCGAAGGCGCCGGAGGCGGGGTCGTAAGAGCCGGTCGCCGAGTGGAAGCGGAAGAGGCTGCCGCCGACCGTGGCGGCGCCGCCCTTCAGCTTGAAACCGCCTTTCGCCACCGGGCCGGTGACGTAACTCTGGAAGGACGATTTGACGCCCCAGTCCAGTCGGCCGCCCTGCACGGTGCCCGCCCGGGCGGCGGTGGCCGGGAGCAGGGCGCCCAGCAGGGCCGCCAACAGGGCGACGGCGAACGCGCGGACGGGTCTTGCCGACATGAATGTCCCCTCCAGGGCTGGCGAAGTAAGGTTAGGCTAACCTAAGTTATTGCCGAGTGGGTGAGGAACCCCCCGGTCTCCGGAACCTCTCCGGAACCTCTCCGAAACCCCAGTCGGACGATCAGGACGGTGCCTTCGTGCCTACGCCCGCCGCGTCACACCGCTTTCCCCGTCTCGCTCCCGCCGTGGCAGCACTGGCCCTGGCACTCGCGCTGACGGGCTGCGGAGGTACGGCCACCACCCCGGGCCCATCCGCCCGGACCGCCGCCGCGGACCGGGTGGAACCGCTCGCCCCGGCGCCGCTGCCCGCACTGCCGGTGACCGTGCCCTCGGCGGACGGGACCCAGGTGAGCGTCACTTCGGCGGACCGGGTCGTCCCGCTGACCGGCAGCCTCAGCGAGATCGTCCACACGCTCGGCCTCGGCGGGCAGGTCGTGGCCCGGGACATCACCGCCACCTTCGAACAGGCCGCGCACCTGCCGGTGGTGACCCGCGGCCACGACGTCTCCGCCGAGAGCGTGCTCTCGCTGCGGCCGACGCTGGTGCTGGCGGAGACCACCAGCGGTCCCGCCGAGGCGGTTCAGCAGATCCGCGACGCGGGCATCCCGGTGCTGGTCGTGGCCCCGGCCAAGTCCCTGGACGACGTGCCGAAGCGGATCGCGGCGGTGGCCGCCGCGCTCGGCGTCGAGGAGGCCGGGGAACGCCTGAACCGGCGCACGGCCGACCGGATCGCCGCCGCCCGCAAGGACGTTCCGGCCGGCTCCGGGACAAAGCCCCGGGTGGCCTTCCTCTACCTGCGCGGCACCGCCTCCGTCTACCTGCTGGGCGGTTCAGACTCCGGGGCCGCCTCGCTGCTGGAGGCGGCGGGCGCGGTCGACACCGGCAAGGAGTCCGGGCTCGGCAAGGACTTCACCCCGATCACCAGTGAGGCCCTGGCGGGCGCCGCCCCCGACGCGATCCTGGTGATGTCCAAGGGCCTCGAATCGGTCGGCGGCGTCGACGGCCTGGTGAAGATCCCGGGCGTCACCCAGACCCCGGCCGGCATGGACCGCCGGGTGGTCACGATCGACGACGGCGTCCTGCTGGGCTACGGCCCGCGCACGGACCAGGTGCTCGCCTCCCTGGTCGCCCAGCTCTACGGCAAGGGCGCCTGAGATGCCGACAGCCACCCCCGGCGCCACGGCCGGCGCGACGACGGCCGATCCCGCCGCAGCCGAACGGCCCCGCCGCCGCACGGCGTTCGCGCTCACCGCCGCGCTGGTCGCCTGCCTCGTCCTCCTCGCCCTGCTCTCCGCGGGAGTCGGCGCCTACCGGATCCCGCTCGGGGACGTACTCACCTCCGTCCAGCACCGCGCGGGCCTCGGCGGGGCGCCGCTCGACCGGGTCGGGGAGAGCGTGCTGTGGAACGTACGGCTGCCCCGCGTCGTGCTCGCGCTGCTCGTCGGCGGCAGCCTCGGCTGCGCGGGCGCCCTCATGCAGGGCGTGTTCGGCAACCCGCTCGCCGAGCCCGGCGTCATCGGGATCTCGGCCGGCGCGGCCGTCGGCGCGGTCGCCGCCATCGGGCTCGGACTCAGCTTCCTCGGCGACTGGACGGTCACGGTCTGCGCGTTCGCCGCCGGCCTGATCACCGTCGGCTCCGTCTACTTCCTCTCCCGCGACGGCGGCCGGACCGAGGTCGTCACCCTCATCCTCACCGGCATCGCCGTCAACGCCTTCGCCGGCGCCCTCATCGGCCTGTTCGTCTTCCTCGCGGACAGCGGCCAGGTCAACCAGATCACCTTCTGGCAGCTCGGCTCCCTCGCCCAGGCCACCTGGCCCAAGGTGCTCGCCGTACTCCCCTGTGCCGCCGCGGGCCTGCTGATCGCCCCCTTCCACTCCCGCCGGCTCGACCTGCTCGCACTCGGCGAACGGCCCGCCCGCCACCTCGGGATCGACGTCGAACGGCTGCGCCTGGCCGTCATCCTGGTCGTGGCGCTGCTCACCGCCGCCGCGGTCGCCGTGGCCGGCGTCATCACCTTCGTCGGACTGCTCGTCCCGCACCTGCTGCGCATGGCGGGCGGCCCCGGCCACCGCTTCCTGGTGCCCGGCAGCGCCCTCGCCGGGGCCGTCGTCCTGGTCGCGGGCGATCTGGCCGCCCGTACCGTCGCCCAGCCCGCCGAACTGCCGCTCGGCGTACTGACCGCGCTGCTCGGCAGCCCGTTCTTCTTCTGGCTGCTGCGCCGCACCCGCCGCAGGCAAGGAGGCTGGGCATGACCGGCGCACCGACCGGGCTGCTCTCCCGCAGCAGGCGCACCGTCCCGGCCCGGCCCGCCCCCGGCGCGGCCTTCGCCGAAGCCGTGGGACTGCGGGTCCGGCTCGGGCCGCGCGAGGTCCTCGCCGGCATCGACCTGACCGCCCGGGCCGGGGAGGTACTGGCCCTGGTGGGCCCGAACGGCGCGGGCAAGTCCACCCTGTTGGCAGCCCTCGCCGCCGACCTCCCCGCCGCCTCCGGAGAGGTACGGGTCGACGGCCGCGCGGTGGGCGACTGGAGCGCCCCCGATCTGGCGCTGCGCCGCTCGGTACTCCCCCAGTCGACCGAACTGTCCTTCCCGTTTCCCGTGGAGGACGTCGTACGGATGGGGCGCGCGCCCTGGGCCGGCACCCCCCTCGCCGACGCGGACGAGGAAGCAGTGGCCGCCGCCATGGCCGCCACCGAGGTCACCGGCTTCGCGGCGCGCCCCTTCTCCGCCCTCTCCGGCGGCGAGCGGGCCCGGGTCGCACTGGCCCGCGTACTGGCCCAGCGGGCCCCGCTGCTGCTGCTCGACGAGCCGACCGCCGCGCTCGACCTGCGCCACCAGGAACTCGTGCTGCGGATCTGCCGGGAGCGGGCCGCCGCCGGGGACGCGGTGGTGGTCGTCCTGCACGACCTGGGGCTGGCCGCCGCCTACGCGGACCGAGCCGCCGTCCTGCACGACGGGCGGATCGCCGCGGACGGACCGCCGGCCGGGGTGTTCGAGGACGGACTGCTCAGCCGCGTCTACCGGCAGCCGGTGGAAGTCATTCCGCATCCGCGCACCGGGACCCCGCTGGTGGTGCCCGTACGCGAGGTGGCGCGACGTTCGGCAGTACGGAACGGTCGCCCCGACTTGACTTGCGCTTGACCCGGCCTTGGGGCTGTCGTGAATCGTCCGTGACGGCCCCGTGTCCGCCGCCGGAAGGTGAGAGCTGAATCACTGCACGAGTGGGTATGGGTCAGGTAAGCCTCGGTTAAGTTAGGTCCGCCTCACTGGCCTCTCCCCCTTGGGACGGCCCACACGTCCGACGCCCAGGAGCCCCCTATGCGCCCCGCCCGCCTCACCGTCATCGCCGCCGCTTCCGTGGCAGCAGCCTTGACCGCCGTCACCGGCTGCTCCCAGAAGAGCGACGCGGGCGGCGACGGCGCGATCAAGGTGGCCGCCTCCGACAGCGCCTGCGAGGTGTCGAAGACGGAGTTCCCGGCGGGCAAGGTCCAGATCGACATCGAGAACAAGGGCTCCAAGGTCACCGAGGTCTACGTCCTCTTCCCGGACGCCCGCATCGTGACCGAGCGCGAGAACATCGGCCCCGGCACCAAGGCCTCCATCACCGCCGAGATCAAGGCGGGCGAGTACGAGGTCGTCTGCAAGCCCGGTATGAAGGGCGACGGCATCACCCAGAAGGTCAAGGCCACCGGCAAGGGCGCCGCCGCGGAGAAGCGCAGCCCCGAGGCCGACGCCGCGGTCGCCGCCTACCGCGCCTACGTGGTCGCGCAGGCCGAGGAGACCCTCCCCAAGGCGCAGGCCTTCGCGGACGCGGTCAAGGCCGGCGACCTCGAGGCCGCGAAGAAGGCGTACGCGCCCTCCCGCATCGGCTGGGAGCGCACCGAGCCGGTCGCCGAGTCCTTCGGTGACATCGACCCGAAGGTCGATGTCCGCGAGGACGGCCTGGAGGCCGGCCAGGACCCCGCGAAGGACTGGACGGGCTGGCACCGCCTGGAGAAGTCCCTGTGGGCCGACAACAAGATCGACGACGGTGACAAGAAGCTCGCCGACACCCTGATCACGGACCTGACCGACTGGCAGAAGAAGGTCGGCCAGGCGGAGATCACCCCCTCCTCGATCGCCAACGGCGCCAAGGAGCTCCTCGACGAGGTCGCCAGCGGCAAGGTCACGGGCGAGGAGGAGCGCTACTCCCACACCGACCTGGTCGACTTCAAGGCCAACGTCGAGGGCGCGGAGAAGGCGTACGCGGTCCTGAAGGCGATCGCCGCGAAGAACGACCCGGAGCTCGTCAAGCAGCTGGACACCCAGTTCGCCGCGATGAACACGCTGCTGGACAAGTACCGCGCCGACAAGGCCTCCTACGACTTCACCGCGTACGACAAGGTCACCGAGGCGGAGCGCAAGGAGCTCTCGGACGGCGTCAGCGCCCTCGGCGAGCCGCTCTCCAAGCTCGCCGCAGCGGTCACGAAGTAACGGTCAGGGACGAAGGAGGCGGGAGAACACGATGTCCGAGTCGGAATCGGCGGCGCAGCAGCAGCCGGAACAGCAGGACGCCGTCGAGTCGGCGGCCGCGCCCTCGCGGCGCGCCGTCCTGGGCTGGGGCGGTGCCGGGCTCGCGCTCGGCGCGGCCGCGGCCGGCGGGGCGGTGGCTGCCTTCGGCAGCGGGCCGGACCTGGTCTCGGCCTCCGCCGCCGGAGCGGCCGTGCCGTTCCACGGCGAGCACCAGGCCGGTATCGCCAGCGCCGTGCAGGACCGTCTGCACTTCGCGGCCTTCGACGTGAAGACGAAGGACCGCGAGGAGCTGATCAAGCTCCTCAAGGAGTGGACCGAGGCGGCCCGCCGCATGACGGCCGGCCTGCCGGTCGGCGAGGGCGGTTTCGGCGGCCTCCCCGAGGCTCCGCCGGACGACACCGGCGAGGCGCTCGGCCTGAAGGCCTCCCGCCTGACCCTGACCATCGGTTTCGGGCCGGGCCTGTTCGCCAAGAACCGGTTCGGACTGGAGGGCAAGCGCCCCGACGCGCTGGTCGACCTGGAGCTGTTCCCGGGCGACAACCTGGACGCGGCCCGCTCCGGCGGCGACCTCTGCGTCCAGGCCTGCGCCGACGACCCGCAGGTCGCCGTGCACGCGATCCGCCAGCTGGCCCGCATCGGCTTCGGCAAGACCGTGGTGCGCTGGTCGCAGCTGGGCTTCGGCAAGACCTCGTCGACCACGCCCGATGAGCAGACCCCGCGCAACATGATGGGCTTCAAGGACGGCACCCGGAACATCTCGGGCACCGACAAGGCGGCCCTGGAGAAGCACGTGTGGGTCGGCGCGGGCGACGGCAGCGAGTGGCTGACCGGCGGCTCGTACCTGGTGGCCCGCCGGATCCGGATGAACATCGAGATCTGGGACCGCACGCCCCTGCAGGAGCAGGAGGACATCTTCGGCCGCGACAAGGGCGAGGGCGCCCCGGTCGGCAAGTCCAAGGAGCGCGACGAGCCGTTCCTGAAGGCGATGAAGCCGGAGGCGCACGTCCGCCTCGCGCACCCGGACAGCAACAACGGTGCGACGATCCTGCGCCGCGGCTACTCCTTCACGGACGGCTCGGACGGTCTGGGCCGCCTCGACGCGGGCCTGTTCTTCCTCGCCTACCAGCGCGACGTCCGCAAGGGCTTCATCCCGATCCAGCGCCAGCTGGCGAAGTCCGACGTCCTCAACGAATACATCCAGCACGTGGGTTCGGCGATCTTCGCCGTCCCGCCGGGCGTCCGCGACAAGGACGACTGGTGGGGCCGGGCACTGTTCGCGTAAGCCAGTCGGAGAGAAGGAACCGCCGTGTTCGGCAACTATCTGATCGGCCTGCGCGAGGGGCTGGAGGCCAGCCTGGTCGTCTGCATCCTCGTCGCGTACCTGGTGAAGACCGAGCGCCGGGACGCCCTGCGTCCCGTGTGGCTCGGCATCGGGATCGCCTGCGCGCTCTCGCTCACCTTCGGCGCGATGCTCGAATTCGGCACCCAGGAGCTGACCTTCGAGGCGCAGGAGCTGCTCGGCGGCAGCCTGTCCATCATCTCGGTGGGCCTGGTGACGTGGATGGTCTTCTGGATGAAGCGCACCGCGCGGCATCTGAAGGCCGAGCTGCACGGCAAGCTCGACACGGCGCTCGCCATGGGCACCGGCGCGCTGGTCGCCACCGCCTTCCTGGCCGTCGGCCGTGAGGGCCTGGAGACCGCGCTCTTCGTGTGGGCGTCCGTACGCGCCAGCGGCGAGGGCTCTTCGGCGCCGCTGATCGGTGTGCTGCTGGGCATCGCGACGGCGATCGTGCTGGGCTACCTGTTCTACCGGGGCGCCCTCAAGATCAACCTGGCGAAGTTCTTCAAGTGGACCGGCGCCATGCTGGTGGTCGTGGCCGCGGGCGTGCTCGCCTACGGGGTCCACGACCTCCAGGAGGCCCGCTTCCTCGGCGGCCTCGGCGACAAGGCCTTCGACATCAGCGCCACCATCCCGCCGGACAGCTGGTACGGGACGCTCCTCAAGGGCGTCTTCAACTTCCAGCCGGACCCCACCGTCGTCCAGCTCACGGTGTGGGCGCTGTACCTGGTGCCCGTGCTGGCGCTGTTCTTCTTCGACCGTGGCCGCCCGGCTGCCCCGAAGGCGCAGCCCGCGGACGCCGCGCAGGCCGGCTGACCGGCGAGGTATGACCGGCCGACAGGCTGTGGTGACGGGCTCGCGCGCCGGTCACCACAGCCTGTCGGTGTTCCCGGGGTGCAGCGGGACGCGGACACCGGTGAAGGCGGCCCGGTCCCGCTCCGGGGTGTCCGTGAAGAAGGCCGCCACCACCTCCTTGTCGAAGCCCGGCTCGTCGGTGGCCAGCGGCTCCGCGGGGGTGCCGCCGACCAGGACCGTGCCGGGCAGCCGCGTGAAGCCGGCCGCCTCGTAGAACGGCGTCAGCGGCCGGTCGCAGCTGAACAGCGCCAGGTCGACGGCCGGGTCCGCCGCCAGCCCGGCGCGGGCCGCCGCGACCAGCCGGCCGCCGAGCCCGCGGCCGCGCAGCGCGGGCCGTGTCACGACCGCGCTCAGCCCGGCCGCGCGGTACGTGCGGCCCGCGACCTCGATCTCCTTGTACAGCAGCGCCAGCGAGGCGGCCACCGCGCCGTCACCGTCGACGAGCAGCAGGGCGCGCGGCGCCAGGGCCGGGTCGTGCCCGGGTGAAGCGCCCGGCCAGGCCGCCGCCTCCAGGGCCTCGACCTGGCCGCCGAGCTCTGCCGGGAGCGCGGTGACCTCGTACGCCAGCACCCTCATCAGGGGATCCGCACGCCCGTACCGCCGACGCGGACCCGCGGGTCCCCGGCGCGCAGCTCCACCGTGAGCTCCCCCGGCCGGCCCATGTCCGCGCCCTGGTGGAGGGTGAGCACCGCGTCCTCGGGGACCAGCCCGAGCTCGCGCGCGTACGCGCCGAAGGCGGCCGCGGCGGCCCCGGTCGCGGGGTCCTCGACGACTCCGCCGACCGGGAAGGGGTCCCGTACGTGGAACTCCGCCGGTCCGGCCCGGTGCACCAGCTGCACGGTGGTCAGGTCGAGGCGCCGCATCAGGGCCTCCAGGCGGGCGAAGTCGTACGCGAGGTCCGCGAGCCGGGCCCGGGTGGCGGCGCCGAGCACCAGGTGCCGGTTCCCGGCGTAGGCGATCCGGGGCGGGAACGCCGGGTCCAGGTCCGCCTCCGGCCAGTCCAGCGCGGCCAGCGCCTCGGCGAGGTCGGCCGGGGCGATGTCCTCGACGTGCGGCTCCACGCTGGTCAGCGTGGCCCGCAGCAGCCCGTCCTCGGCGGTGACGGAGACCGGGACCGTCCCCGCCCGCGTCGCGAGGACCAGGTCCCCGGGGCCGATCCGCTCCGCCAGCGCCACGGCGGTGGCCACGGTGGCGTGCCCGCAGAAGGGCACCTCCGCCTTCGGGCTGAAGTACCGCACGGTGAACGCCCGCCCGGGCTCGCCGCCGAGCCCCTCGGGCGGGGCCGTCAGGAAGGCCGTCTCGCTGTAGCCCAGCCCGGCGGCGATCTCCAGCATCCCGGCGTCGTCCAGCCCGGCGGCGTCGAGCACGACCCCGGCGGGGTTGCCGCCTTCCGGGTCCGGGGAGAAGGCGGTGTAGCGCAGTACTTCGGTGTCGGTCATGCGGTCATGATCGTCACCCCGCCCGGCTCTGGCAACGGGGTTGTTCAGCCGCGCCCGATGTACGGCATGGCCGTCGCCATCACCGTCGCGAACTGTACGTTCGCCTCCAGTGGGAGCTCCGCCATGTGGAGCACGGTGCGAGCCACGTCCGCGGCGTCCATCACCGGTTCGACCGCCAGCTGCCCGTTGGCCTGGAGGATGCCGGTCTGCATCCGCTCGGTCATCTCGGTCGCCGCGTTGCCGATGTCGATCTGGCCGCAGGCGATCCGGTACGGCCGCCCGTCCAGCGACAGGGACTTGGTCAGGCCCGTCATCGCGTGCTTGGTCGCGGTGTAGGCGACGGAGTTCGGGCGCGGCACGTGCGCCGAGATGGAGCCGTTGTTGATGATGCGGCCGCCCTGCGGGTCCTGCCGCTTCATCTGCCGGAAGGCGGCCTGCGCGCACAGGAAGGCGCCGGTCAGGTTGACGTCCACCACCGAGCGCCAGGCCTCGTAGGTGATGTCCTCCAGCGGGACGCCGCCCGGGCCGAAGGTGCCCGCGTTGTTGAAGAGCAGGTCGAGGCGCCCGTACCGGTCTCGTACGGCCTCGAACAGAGCATTGACCTCGTCCGGATCGCTGACGTCCGTCCGGACGCACAGGACGTCCGCGTTTCCGGCGGACTGCGCCGCCGCGGCGGCCGTCTCCTCCAAGGGCCCGGTCCGGCGGCCCGCCAACGCCACGGCCCAGCCGGCCGCGGCCAGGGTCAGGGCCACGGAACGGCCGATCCCGGAGCCGGCCCCGGTCACCACGGCGATCTTCTCGGCACTTTCGCTCATGGGCCCGCAGGCTACGTCACACAGGGCTGCGGGCCCCGGACGTTCCGATAGCTGAGAACATGGGTCGGTCAGGGGTGCATGAATCAGATAAGAGGACTGGAGTCCCGCATGTCGGAGAGAGCCCCCGCGACGGCACCCACACCCGAGCCGTCACCCGAATCGCCCTCCGCCTCCACCGCCGTCGCACCCCTGACGGCCGCACGCCGCACCGGGCTGCTCGTCACCTTCATACTCGGCGGGCTCACCGCCCTGCCCCCGCTGTCCATGGACATGTACCTCCCGGCCCTGCCGCAGGTCACCAGCGTCCTGCACAGCCCGGCCGCGACCGTCCAGCTCACCCTCACCGCCTGCCTCGCCGGCATGGCGCTGGGCCAGCTCGTCATCGGCCCGATGAGCGACAAGTGGGGGCGCCGCCGGCCCCTGCTCGTCGGCATGACCGTCTACGTCCTGGCCACCGCGATATGCGCCCTCGCGCCGACCACCGAGCTGCTGATCGGCTTCCGCCTGCTCCAGGGCCTGGCCGGGGCGGCCGCGATCGTCATCGCCCGTGCCGTCGTACGCGACCTGTACGACGGGGTCGAGATGGCCCGCTTCTTCTCCACCCTGATGCTCATATCCGGATCCGCACCGATCATCGCCCCGCTCATCGGCGGCCAGGTGCTCCGCGTCGCCGACTGGCGCGGGGTCTTCGTCGTCCTCACCGGCGTCGGCCTCGTGCTCACGCTGACGGTCTGGCGCGGCCTCGGCGAGACCCTGCCGCCCGAACGGCGGCAGACGGGCGGCGTCGGTGCCGCGCTGCGGACCATGCGCGGGCTGCTCGGCGACCGCGTCTTCACGGGCTACACCCTGACCGGCGGCTTCGCCTTCGCGGTGCTCTTCTCGTACATCTCCGCCTCGCCCTTCGTGGTGCAGGAGATCTACGGAGCCTCGCCCCAGGCCTTCGCCCTGCTCTTCGGCCTCAACTCCGTCGGCCTGATCACCGTCGGCCAGATCAACGGCAAGCTGCTCGTCGGCCGGGTCAGCATGGACAAGACCCTGTCCGTCGGGCTCGGGATCATCACGACCGCGGCGGTGGCGCTGCTGCTGATGTCGACCGGGGTGTTCGGCGAGGTGGGGCTGACCCCGATCGCCGCCGCGCTGTTCGTGCTGATGTCGGCGATGGGCGTGGTGCTGCCGAACACCAACGCGCAGGCGCTGATGCGGACCCCGCACGCGGCGGGATCGGCCTCCGCGCTCCTCGGCACGTCGTCGTTCCTGGTCGGTGCGGTCGCCTCGCCGCTGGTCGGGATCGCGGGCGAGGACACGGCGGTGCCGATGGCGCTGGTCCAGCTGGTGTGCGCGCTGCTGTCGGTGGGCTGCTTCCTGGGCCTGTGCCGGCCCTGGCAGAACCGCGACCCGCTGGCGTCCGCCGCCTAGTGTTCTGAGTCTTGAGTTCTGTTCAGATGTGTAGGGTTGGCCTATGGCGCGGATGGGGCGGCCGAAGGCCGAGTTGACGCTGTCGGACGAGGAACGGGTCGCACTGGAGGGGTGGGTGCGGCGTCGTTCCACGCCGCAGGCGTGGGCTTTGCGGTGCCGGATCATCCTGGCCTGCGCCGAGGGTGTCTCGAACAAGGACGTGGCCGTCCGTCTCGGATCAACGCCTCAGGCGGTCGGCCGTTGGCGGGCCCGTTTCGTGCAGTACCGGATCGCGGGCCTGGGAGACATGCCGCGTTCCGGCGGCCCCAGATCGGTGACGGACGAGCAGGTTGCCGCGGTGGTCACCAGGACCTTGGAGTCCAAGCCGAAGAACGCGACGCAGTGGTCGACGCGGTCGATGGCGAAGGAAATGGGCCTGTCCCAGTCCTCGGTCTCACGGATCTGGCGGGCGTTCGGCCTGCAGCCGCACCGCTCGGAGACCTTCAAGCTGTCGACCGACCCGTACTTCGTCGACAAGGTCCACGATGTCGTCGGCCTCTATCTGGACCCGCCCGAGCGGGCGCTGGTGTTCTGCGTGGATGAGAAGTCGCAGATCCAGGCCCTGGACCGGTCCCAGCCGGTGCTGCCGATGATGCCCGGGGTCCCGGAGCGGTCAACGCACGACTACGTCCGGGCCGGCACGACCACCCTGTTCGCCGCACTCAACGTGGCCACCGGCAAGGTGATCGGCTCCCTGCACCGCCGCCATCGGGCCGAGGAGTTCAAGAAGTTCCTGGTCAAGCTCGACAAGGAAGTGCCGGCAGGCCTGGACGTCCATCTGATCTGCGACAACTACGCCACCCACAAGACCCCGGACATCAAGAAGTGGCTGCTCGGCCACCCCCGGTTCCACCTGCACTTCACCCCGACCGGGTCGTCCTGGCTGAACCTGGTCGAGCGATGGTTCGCCGAACTCACCAACAAGCAGATACGGCGAGGCGTCCACAAGTCAGTCCAGGCCCTCGAGAAGGACATCCGTGACTGGATCGCCGCCTGGAACACCGACCCCAAGCCCTACGTCTGGACCAAGACCGCAGACGAGATCCTCGAACGCCTCGCCAGCTATCTGAACAGAATTCCCGACTCAGAAGACTAGGGCTCTCGGCCGGGGGCCTGCCGGTCCGGGCCGCTTCGGTCCGTACCCGGACGGGGCCACGCCGCCCGGCGCCGTAAACTCGGCGGGTGAACGCCTTTGCCCCCACCACCGCCGAGACCCTCCGCAGCGCGCTCGGCGGGCTGCTCGACGGACTCCCGCCCAAGCAGGCCTCGGCCGCCGTGGAGCGGCTCATCGCCAGCTACCGGGGGCAGACCCCGACCGACGCGCCCGTACTGCGCGACCGCTCCGACGTGGCGGCGTACGCGGCGTACCGCATGCCCGCCACCTTCGAGGCCGTCCGGGCGGCCCTGGACGGGCTCGCGGAGGCGGCGCCCGGCTGGGCGCCGGGCTCCCACGTGGACGTGGGCGGCGGCACCGGCGCGGCGACCTGGGCGGTCGACGCCACCTGGGACGGCCCTCGCGAAACCACGGTGCTGGACTGGGCGGAGCCGGCGCTGGCGCTCGGCAAGGAGCTGGCGGCCCGCGGCTCGGAGGTCCTGCGCGGGGCGGCGTGGCGGCGGGCCGTCATCGGCTCCGGGCTGGCCCTGCCCGACGCCGACCTGGTGACCGTCTCGTACGTGCTGGGCGAGCTGACCCCGCAGGCGCGGACGGCCGTCGTCGCCGAGGCGGCGCGGGCCGGCCAGGCCGTGGTGCTGATCGAGCCGGGCACACCGGAGGGGTACCTCCGTATCCGCGAGGCCCGCGACCAGCTGATCGCGGCGGGGCTGCAGGTCGCCGCGCCCTGCCCGCACGACGGGACCTGCCCGATCGAGGTCGGCAAGGACTGGTGCCACTTCTCGGCGCGGGTGAGCCGGTCCTCGCTGCACCGGAAGGTCAAGGGCGGCTCCCTCCCGTACGAGGACGAGAAGTTCAGCTACGTCGCCGCGACCCGCTTCCCGGTCGAGCCCGCCGCCTTCCGGATCACGCGGAAGCCGCAGATCCGGAAGGGGCTCGTCCAGTTGGAGCTGTGCGGCCCGCAGAGCGGTGACTCGGCGGGCCTGACCCGGGTCAACGTGACCAAGCGCCACGGCGACCTCTACAAGGCGGCGCGGGACGCCGACTGGGGCCAGGACTGGCCGCCGCCGCAGGAGCGCTAGGCCGGGCGCAGGACCGGGTCAGACCGAGTCAGGCCGCGTCAGGGCCGCAGCTCCTGGGTGCAGCACTTCACGCTGCCGCCGCCCTTGAGCAGCTCCCCCAGGTCCATCGGGACCGGCTCGAACCCCCGGTCCCGAAGGGGCGCCAGCAGGCCGGTCGCCGCCTGTGGGAGCAGGACGTGCCGGCCGTCCGAGACCGCGTTGAGGCCCAGGGCGGCCGCGTCGCGGCCGTCGGCGAGCAGCGCGTCGGGGAAGAGCCGTTTGAGCACGGCCTGGCTGCCCGGCGAGAACGCGGCCGGGTAGTACATGACCTCGTCCCCGTCGAGGACGGACAGGGCGGTGTCCAGGTGGTAGTAGCGCGGGTCCACCAGGTCGAGGCCGATGACGGGACGGCCGAAGAACTCCTGGGCCTCGTCGTGCGAGAGCGGGCTGGAGCGGAAGCCCCGGCCGGCCAGGATGTAGGTGGCGGTGACGGCGAAGTCGCCCTCACCCTCGTTGACGTGGGACGGCTCGTGGATGTCCTGGTAGCCGTGGCTGCGGAACCAGTCCAGGTGGATCTCGGCCTCGGCGGCCCGTTCCGGATAGGCGAAGCGGGCTCCGAGCACCCGGCCGTCGACGACGAGGGCACCGTTCGCCGCGAAGACCATGTCGGGCAGCTCGGGGTCCGGTACGAGGGTCTCGACGGTGTGGCCGAGGGCGCGGTAGCGGTCCCTCAGGTCTTCCCATTGGGCGTGTGCGAGGGGCAGGTCCACCGGTTTCGTGGGGTCCATCCACGGATTGATGGAATACGTGACCTTGAAGTGTGCGGGTGGGCACATCAGGTAGCGCCGGGGTGTGGCGTCTCTGCGCAAAGAAGGCTCCTCACGACTTGCACTCGACTTACACGTCTCACGACGAGTGTGGAGAGAATCGTCCCTCCTGAAGCGGGACAACGCAGTGAACTGATTGGGTGGTTTACCGGGCAAGAGGAAGACGAGACGTCTCGGTTGATAGTTTCAGGACATGACCAGGACCCCTGACGCCAGCCGCCGCAGCGACCGCTCCCGGCGGGCCATCCTCGACGCGGCACTCGCCCTGGTCGGGGAGGTCGGCTACAACAGGCTGACCATCGAGGCCATCGCGGCCCGCGCGGGGGTCGGCAAGCAGACCATCTACCGCTGGTGGCCGTCGAAGGCCGCCGTGCTGCTGGACGCCTCGCTGGCGCTCACCGGGGACGCGGAGGCGGCGGCCGAGTGGGCCGGCTTCCCGGACACCGGGGACCTCGCGGCCGACCTGAAGCACGTCCTGCGGGCGACGGTGGACCAGCTGCTCGACGAGAAGTACGCGGCCCCCACGCGCGCCCTGACGGCGGCCGGGGCGACCGACCCGGAGCTCGGCGCCCGCTTCACCGAGCGGCTGCTGGAGCCGCAGCTCGCCCTGTACGAGGCGCGGTTGCGCACGGCCCGGGAGGCCGGGCAGCTCGCGCCGGACACGGATCTGCGGCTGACGGTGGAGATGCTGGTCGGCCCGCTGACGTACCGCTGGCTGCTGCGGACGGCGCCGCTGACGCACGCCTACACCGACGCCCTCGTGGACCGGGTGTTGGGTGGGGTGGCCAACGTCACCGCCCGTTAACGGACCGGCAACCTACGGCCGATCGAGAATATATGCCCGAATTCTATGGGTATGTAGGGGGCGTCGGTTACCCATCCCCAACCCCCCGGTCACGAAGACCGGTCACCCGGGGCTCAGGATGGTGGGACCATGTGAAGGTCCGCCGGGGATACGGTGAGGTGAGGGGATCGATGGGGTCTGAGTCCGGCCGCGTCAAACGCGGCGAGCAGAGCAGGATTTCCCAGTGGCTGCGTCGGCGGCCGAAACCCGTCGCCGAGGACCCCGGACGAGAACGCGAGGCGCTGCTCCTGGCCGTCGCCGCGGCCGGTCTGCCGCTCGCCCCCGCCGCCCATCCCGCCGGCTACCGGTGTTCGTGCGACCGGATCGGCTGTCCGACGCCCGCACGGCACCCCCTCTCCTTCGCCTGGCAGACCCAGTCGACCACCGACCGCGCACAGGTCGAGCGGTGGGCGCGCAACCAGCCCCAGGCCAACTTCATCACCGCGACCGGCATGGTCCACGACGTGCTCGACGTCCCGCTGGAAGCCGGCACCGGCGCACTCGCCCGCCTGCTGGAGGCGGGCATCGAGGTCGGCCCGGTCGCCGAGTCGGGCGGCACGGGCGACCAGGCCCGGATGCTCTTCTTCACCGCCACCCGCGGCACGCCGGAGGACGAGGACGAGTGGTGGCCGTGCGAACTGGACTGCCATCCCGAGACCATGGACGAACACCCGGGCCTGCGCTGGCACTGCCGCGGCAGCTACGTCCTGGTCCCCCCGGCGGCCCTCCCCGGTGACCAGGCGGTCACCTGGATCCGCGGCATGGAACACCCCCTCCCGGACCCCCTCACCCTCCTGGAGACCCTGACGGACGCCTGCGCCACGTACGCGGGCACCTCGCCCCAGACCCCGGCGGCGGTCGCCTGGCCCTTGGGCCGCTAGCCCTGGCCGGGGCTCGGTCCAGGGCTGCGCCCAAGCCCGGCGGGGTGCGGCGCCGCTGCGCAAGCGCCCCCGGGCTGCGCCCGGGCGCCCTGGGGCTCCGCCCCAGACCCCGCGCCTCAAACGCCGGCGGGCCTGGTTTTGGGCTGAGCTGAGTTCGCAGGAGTCCGGGGGCGAAGCCACCGCCAACGGCGGGTCAGTGGTGGATCTGGGTGACGACCACGTCGAGGGACCAGGCCTTGCCCGCCTTCGCGGGGGCTTCGGCCTCGACCGTGTAGCCCAGGTCGCGCAGGGCCGTGACCAGCTCGGCGGGCGACGCCGGGACCGCACCGGCCAGCAGCAGGTCCCGGACCAGACGACCCTTCGTCGCCTTGTTGAAGTGGCTCACCACCGACCGCTTCTCCACTCCGTCCACCACCCGCGAATGCAGCACCCGCACGGTCGCCGTCCGCCCCGCCGTCTCCCCCTTCGGCTTCCACGCCGCCGCGTACGCAGCCGACCGCAGGTCCAGCACCAGCCCGTCCCCGGCAACAGCCGGCAGCACGTCCGCCATCGGCCCCCGCCAGTACGCGCCGAGCGCGCCGCGCCCCGGCAGCTTCACACCCATCGAGCAGCGGTACGAGGGAATCCGGTCGGTGATCCGCACCGCGCCCCACAGCCCCGAGAAGACGAGCAGCGCGTCCTCGGCGAGCTTCCGCGCGGCCGGGGTCAGGTCGGCCAGCGCCAGGGCGTCGTACAGCACCCCGGTGTAGATCTCCCCGGCCGGCCGGGCCGCCGCCGAGCGCAGCTCCACGTTCTTCGCGACCTCGCCGCGCAGCCCCTCGCTCAGGCCCAGCACCTCGCGCGCCTTCAGTTCGTCGGCGGCGCACAGCTCGACCAGTTCGTCCAGGACCTCCGCACGGGCCGGGGCCAGCCCCGGCAGCGACAGCGTCTGCGGCTTCAGCGGTGCGCCGGAGCCGCCGGCGGCCTTTCCTTCGGACGGCGGCAGCAGCACGAGCACGGTGGTTCTCCTTCGGTACGACACGGCGCAGGGGATGCGGCCCCGCAGCCAGGGTAGACGGCTCGCCATGCCGTCCGGGCCCGCCGCCCATACGCTCGATCCATGCCACGCCGTCTTATGCACATGACAGGCGCAGACGGGGCTGCCCTGCGGGCCGCGCTGCGTGAACTGCGGACGAAGCTGGACGTACCGGAGGAGTTCCCGGCCGAGGTGCTCGCCGAGGCCGGGCGGGCGGCCCGGGAACCCCGCCTGCCCGGGGCCGATGCCACCGACATCCCGTTCTTCACGATCGACCCCCCGTCCTCCATCGACCTCGACCAGGCCATGCACCTGGCGAAACGGTCCACCGGCGGCTTCCGGGTCCACTACGCCATCGCCGACGTCGCCGCCTTCGTCACCCCGGGCGGCCCGCTGGACGCCGAGGCCCACCGCCGCGTCACCACCCTCTACTTCCCCGACGGGAAGGTCCCGCTGCATCCGGCCGTGCTCTCGGAGGGCGCGGCCAGCCTGCTGCCCGACCAGCCCCGACCGGCGCTGCTGTGGCGCCTCGACCTCGACGCCGAGGGCCGGGTGGAGACCACCGATGTCCGTCGCGCCCTCGTACGCAGCCGCGCCAGGCTCGACTACGACGGCGTCCAGAAGGCCATCGACACCGGCACGGCGGAGGAGCCCCTCGCCCTCCTGAAGGACATCGGGCTGCTCCGCGAGGCCCTCGAAGTGGAGCGCGGCGGCATCTCGCTGAACGTGCCCGAGCAGGAGATCGTCGGGCACGGGGACTCGTACACCCTGGCCTACCGCGCCCCGCTGCCCGCGGACGGCTGGAACGCCCAGATCTCCCTCATGACCGGCATCGCCGCCGCCGATCTGATGCTGGCCGCCGGGACCGGCATCCTGCGCACCCTGCCCACCGCGCCCGACGGCGCCGTCGGCAGGCTCCGGCGGGCGGCGAAGGCCCTGCGGATCGACTGGCCGCACCACGTCCCGTACGCCGAACTCGTGCGCTCCCTCGATCCGCACCGTCCCGACCACGCGGCCTTCCTCCAGGAGTGCACGGCCCTTCTGCGCGGCGCCGGATACACCGTCTTCACCGGCGGCGAGGCCCCGGACCCGGCGCTCCACGCGGCGGTCGCGGCCCCGTACGCCCACTGCACGGCGCCGCTGCGCCGGCTGGTCGACCGATACTCGGGCGAGCTGTGCCTGGCGGCGGTGGCCGGGGCTGAGCCCCCGCGCTGGGCGGTGGCGGCGCTGGACGCGCTCCCCGAGGAGATGGCGGACGGCACCCGGCTCGCCAACAAGGCCGAGCGGGAGTGCGTGGACCTGGTCGAGGCCGCGCTGCTCAAGAACCGCGTCGGGGAGGTCTTCGAGGCGATGGTGATCGACGTCGACGACCGGGAGCCGAAGGTGGGCACGGTCCATCTGACCGACCCGGCGGTGGTCGGCCGCATCGTGTCCGCCTCGCGGGAGCTGCCGCTGGGCGAGCGCCTGCGGGTCCTGCTGGCGGAGGCGGACCCGGGCACGGCGAAGGTCCTGTTCGCCCCGGCCTGACCTGCCCCGGCGTCCTTCGCGGCGGCACGCGAGACCGTCGGGGCGCCTTCGCCAGCAGCGCGGCGAGCGCGGGCGAGAGCGGCTCGCCCTCCCCGGGCGCCGCGGCCAGCAGCGCCGCGAGCCGCCGCCGGCGCTCGCCGATCTCGGCCTCCTGGCGGGCCAGGTTGGCGTCGAGCTCTTCGAGTACGTCGGCCAGTTCGCGCCCGGCGTCGTCGGCGAGGACGTCCCGCACTTCGTCGAGGCTCAGCCCGAGCTCGGTGAGCCGCCGTACGCGGGCCAGCAGGACGGCGTCACGGACGCTATAGGCCCGGTAGCGGTTGGGTCGCCGCTCCGGCTCCGGGAGCAGCCCGACATCGTGGTAGTGCCGGATCGCCCGGGTGGTGACCCCGACCAACGCGGCGATCTCTCCGATCCGCATGCCCTCCAGTAGAAACCCTGCCGCTGCGGCAAGGTCAAGCCGCGTCGGCACAGCCGGTAGCATGGTCGCCACGGCAGACGAGTCGGCCGGGCGGCCGCGTCGGGATCTTGAGGATCCCGCCGAGGAACGTCCGGGCTCCACAGGGCAGGGTGGTGGGTAACGCCCACCCGGGGTGACCCGCGGGACAGTGCCACAGAAAACAGACCGCCGGGGGCTTCGGTCCCCGGTAAGGGTGAAACGGTGGTGTAAGAGACCACCAGCGCCTGAGGTGACTCAGGCGGCTAGGTAAACCCCACCCGGAGCAAGGTCAAGAGGATCCGTCTTCGGACGGGTCTGCGCGGACGCTTGAGGGCTGCTCGCCCGAGTTCGCGGGTAGACCGCACGAGGCCGGCGGCAACGCCGGTCCTAGATGGATGGCCGTCTCCCCGGCGACCGCGAGGTCACCGGGTGACAGAACCCGGCGTACAGGCCGGCTCGTCTGCCCTTTCCACTCCGTTCGGGGTGCCGCGAACGCCGGCGGCTGCCCGGATCTCGGCAGCTGACACGAATGCCCCTCGCAGGGGCACGTCATGGGGCACGCTCGCACCCATGACCGATCACCCCGCGGCCGCTGCCGCCGCTCTCATACGCGAACTCGCCGAAACGACCACCGACCCCCGCGAAGCCTACGGAAGCCCCGCCGAGATCGCCTCCGTGGCCGGAAGCCTGCTCGACCTGGCCCGTCACCTCGAAGACGCCTTACGCCACCTGGAGCGGCACATGCTCCGGCGTGACGACGACTGGGCCACCACGGACGGAGAACGGCCCGGCCGGTACGCGCGGGAGGCGAGCGGCGCGATCCAATCCGCCCAGGCCGAAGCCCGCAACATGGCCCGCGCCCTGGCCCGGTCGGTGGAAGCCCTCAGCCACCTGAAGCCCGCACCCTGATGAAGACGCGGTGAGAGAGGCCCCCGCCATCGGGCTATCGGGGCGGGGGCCCTTTCGGATGTGCGGCTAGCGCAGGTGGGACGTGTCGTTCAGCAGCCGTACCGAGGCGTTGCCGTCGGCGTAGTAGGCCACCGCCGACAGGGAGGCCGCCGAGAGTTCCATGCGGAACAGGGACTCCGGCGGGGCGCCCAGGGCGAGGCGGACCATGATCTTGACCGGGGTCACGTGGGTGACCAGCAGCACCGTACGGCCCGCGTGCGCGGCGAGCAGTCGGTCGCGGGTCGCCGAGATCCGGCGGGTGGCGGCCATGAAGCTCTCGCCGCCGCCCGTGGGGGCCGCCTTCGGGGAGTCCAGCCACCCCTGGAGGTCGTCGGGGAACCGCTCGCGCACCTCGGCGAAGGTCAGGCCCTCCCAGGCGCCGAAGTCCACCTCGCGCAGGCCCTCTTCGACGGTCACGTCGAGGCCGAGGCGGTCGGCGACGGCCTGCGCGGTCTCGCGGCAGCGGCGCAGCGGGGAGCTGATGACCGTCTGCACGGTGCCGCGCGCGGCGAGCGCCTCGGCCACGGCCGCGGCCTGGCGCCGCCCGGCAGGTGACAGCTCGGGGTCGGAGCCCCCGCTCCCGGAGAAGCGCTTCTGCGGGGTGAGGGCGGTCTCGCCGTGGCGCAGCAGCACGAAGGTGGCGGGGGTGCCCATGTCGGGCCCCCAGCCCGTGCCCGCGGCGGGGGCCGCCGTGGGGGCCTGTCCGGCGGCGCCGGGCCCGGGCTGCGCGAAGAGCGTGCCGGTGCCGCCCGCTTCGGCGGAGCCGGCCCGCGCGGGCGCGGCCTCGGCCGCGCGGGTGCCCGTACCGGAGCCGGAGGCAAGGGCGGCGCGCACGGCTGCGGCGCCCTTCGCCACGTCCCCCGGAACACCGCCGGAGGCTACGGCGCGCGCGGCGCCGTGGTCCAGGGCGGCGCTGGAGGCCGACGGCTCCCACTGCTTGCCGCGCTTGCCCGCGTCCATGGCCTCGTTGGCGAGCCGGTCCGCATGCTTGTTCTTCTCGCGTGGGATCCACTCGTACGTGACCTGGGAGCGGGGCAGGATCGTCGCCGCTTCCGCCGCGAGCGGCTTCATGTCCGGGTGCTTGATCTTCCAGCGGCCGGACATCTGCTCGACGACCAGCTTGGAGTCCATCCGGACCAGGACCTGCGCGTCCGACGCCAGTTCACGCGCCGCCTTGAGCCCGGCGATCAGGCCCTTGTACTCCGCCACGTTGTTCGTCGCGACGCCGATGTACTCCGCGCGCTCGGCCAGCGTCTCGCCCGTCGCCGGGTCGAGGACGACCGCGCCGTAGCCGGCGGGCCCCGGGTTGCCCCGGGAGCCGCCGTCCGCCTCCACGACAAAGCGCGGCATCAGATGCCCGAGTCGGCCGTACGGACCAGGATGCGGCCGCAGTTCTCGTGGCGCACGACCTGGTCGCGGGCCGCGGCCTTGATCTCGTTGACCTCGGCCATGTCGAGCTCCAGGCGGCAGCCCTCACAGCGGCGCTGGTACAGGCGCGCGGCACCGACCCCGCCCTGCTTGACGCGGATCTTCTCGTACAGCGCCATCAGGTCGGCCGGCATGGAGGCGACGATGACCTCGCGGTCCTTGGCGATCTTGGCGGCTTCGGCGTCGAGCTCGCCGGTGGCCGCGTCACGGCGCGCGATGGCGTCCGCCAGCTTGGTCTCCAGGCCGGCGACGCGGTCGGTGAGCTCGGTGACCCGCTCCTGCGCGGCCTCCAGGCGCTCCATGACCTCCAGGACCACGTCCTCCAGGTCGCCCTGCCGCTTGGCCAGGGAGACGACCTCGCTCTGCAGGTTCGCCAGGTCCCGGGCCGAAATGCCCACGCCGGAGTCCAGGCGCTGCTGGTCGCGGGCCGCGCGCTGGCGCACCTGGTCCACGTCCTGCTCGGCCTTGGTCTGCTCGCGCGCGGCGTCGCTGGCCTGCGTCTGGGCGGCGACGAGCAGGTCGCGCTGCTGGGTGAGGTCCTTGGTCAGCGAGTCGACCTCGGCGTGCTCGGGCAGCGACTTGCGCTTGTGGGCGAGCTGAGACAGCCGGACGTCCAGGGCCTGGACGTCGAGAAGTCGGATCTGGTCGGCGGGCTCGGCGTTCAGTTGGGGGCTCCTGAGATAGAAGAGGGAGGTGAGGAAACGTCGGACGGCGCGTGCGCCGTCCACGGGTCGGTGACCGTGCGCGAGACATGGGTACGCAGACCCCAGCCATGGCGCTCGGAAATCGCGTCGAGCTGTGCGGCGGCCTGCTCGCACCAGGGCCATTCGGTAGCCCAGTGGGCGGCGTCGACGAGGGCGAGCGGGCTCTGCTCGCGGGCCTCGGACACCGGGTGGTGGCGCAGGTCGGCGGTGAGGAAGACGTCCACGCCCGCCGCCCTGACCTGGTCGAAGAGGCTGTCGCCGGAGCCGCCGCTGACGGCGATGCGGCGGATCTGCGCGTCCGGGTCGCCGGCGACGCGGATGCCCTGGGCGGTCGCCGGCAGCGAGGCCGCGGCGCGGGCTGCGAACTCGCGCAGGGTCTCGGGGTGGTCCAGTTCGCAGATCCGGCCCAGGCCCCGGCGGCCGGCCGGGTCGGTGGCGTCGGGCACCAGCGGGCCGGTGATCCGCAGGTCCAGGGCGCCGGCGAGGGCGTCGGAGACACCGGGGTCGGCGGTGTCGGCGTTGGTGTGGGCGACGTGCAGCGCGATGTCGTTCTTGATCAGCGTGTGCACGACGCGGCCCTTGAAGGTGCCGGCCTCGACGGTGGTGGTGCCGCGCAGATAGAGGGGGTGGTGGGTGACGATCAGGTCGGCGCCCAGCTTCACCGCCTCGTCGGCGATCTCCTGTACGGGGTCCACGGCGAACAGCACCCGGGAGACCTCGGCTTCGGGGTCGCCGCAGACGGTGCCGACGGCATCCCACTGCTCGGCCCGCGAGGGGGGCCAGAGAGCGTCCAGCGCGGCGATGACTTCAGAGAGACGGGGCACGGGCCAAGGCTACCGTCCGGTGCGACCGTCCCCGCCAGGACGGGCCCCGCCCCGGCCCTGCTCCCGGCCCCACGACGGCCGGGGCGGGTGAGCGCCCGGATCTTGCACAGCACAACCGTCTCCTGAGCCAAAGACGAATCGCCGCCCGGCCACCCGTATGTGTGAAGCGGGCTTGGCCGCACTGTTCGTCAGGAACGGCGAAAACTAGCTTCGCCACCGGAGGTGAAGCACGGATGACTGTCTGTGCCATCGAAATGACGACCACGGCCCCGTTCACGATCGCCGCGGACGGGTCGTACGCCGCCCGCCTCGCAGGGAACGGCGAGGCGCTCTACGCGGAGCGCTGGACCCTGGCCGGGCCCGAGCCGTACGCGGTGCCGCTGCCGCTCGCGCAGCCCGAGGAGGCCGACAGCGAGCTGCTGCCCCTGACCGACGGGCGGGTGCTGATCCACCGGCGGGTGGCGGAGCGGCACGCCTTCGCCCTGCTGTACCCGACGGGCGCCGCTGCCGGGCCGCGCACCGGGGAGCTCCAGCTGGGGGCGGTGGAGCCGGAGGAAGGAAGGGACGTACGGGTCCGCCTGCTGCCCCCGTCCCCGGACGGCCGCGACGCCTTCGCCCTGGCCGTGACCGACGCCGGGACCACGGTGTGGCGGGTGGCCGGTGGCCGCTCCGGGCCGGAGCAGGTCGCCCGGATCCCGGGCCGCTGCTCCGGCGGCGTATGGCTGGACCGCGTGGGCCGGCTGCTGGCCCTGGACCGCGAGCTGGACGGCACCACCAAGGCCGTCGCCGTCGACCTGGTGCGCGGCGGCGAGGTCTCCCCGCTGCTCCAGATCACCGAGGCCAGCGACGACCGGCTGCTGCTGGCCGACCCGGACAGCGGCCTGCTGCTGATCCGATCGGACGCGCCGGGCGAACCGCGCCTGGGCTGGGGGGTGCTGGGCAGTTCGCTGCCGGTCCGCTTCCCGGAGTGTCTGCGGCTGGGGGACGCGCACCCGTTCGCCGTGCAGCCCGGCCAGGCGCTGATGCCGGAGACCAGCGGGGTGGCCCTGCGGCTGCCCGACGGCGGGATCGGGCTGTGGCGCCCCGCCGACCGGCACCTCTTCCGGCTCGGGGCGCCCGCGGGCTGGCTCGGCGGAACAGGCCTGTGGAGTCCGCAGGGCCGCCTGCACCTCCCGTACGCGACCCCCGAAGTCCCCTGCGGGATCGTCGGGATGAGCCTGCCGGTCTCCCCTCCCCCGCCGGTCCGCCTGGACCCCGTCCCACCGCCCCCGACGCGCCCCATCCCCCTCCAGCAGGCCCCGCTGCGATAGGCACGGGCGATGACCGGCGTGCACTACCGGGAGCCGGCCGATCTGCACGGGCCTCTGGGCTTCCTGTCGGCCCGCTGACCAGCGCGGCGGCGGGTCTGGGTGCACGACCCGGACCCGCCGCCGCAGCGCCGCGGATCAGCCGCGCTTGAGGCCCAGGACCTCCGTCGCGGCGAAGGTCTCGTTCGCCGGGCGGGAGTCGTAGTGCGGGGTCAGGACCTCGTCGAGCTCCTCGTAGGAGAAGGCCTCCTTGGTCGTGTCGAACTTCGCCGCCACCCTCGGGCGTTCCATCACGACCACGATCCCGCCGTGCACGACGAACAGCTGCCCGTTGGCCTTCGCGGCGGCCGGTGAGGCCAGGTAGCCGACGAGCGGGGAGACGTGCTCGGGGGCGAGGGCGTCCAGCTTGCCCTCCTCCGGGACCTGGAAGCCCGCGAAGACGTCCTCGGTCATCCGGGTGCGGGCGCGCGGGCAGATGGCGTTGGCCGTCACCCCGTACTTGGCGAGGGCCAGGGCGGTGGAGGTGGTCAGGCCCACGATGCCGCCCTTGGCCGCCGCGTAGTTCGGCTGGCCGGCCGAGCCGCCGAGGAAGGCCTCGGAGGAGGTGTTGACGATCCGGCCGTAGACCGGCCCGCCCGCCGCCTTCGACCGCTCGCGCCAGTGCACGGACGCGAAGTGCGTGGTGTTGAAGTGGCCCTTGAGGTGGACCCGGATCACCGAGTCCCACTCCTCCTCGGACATCGAGAAGACCATCCGGTCGCGCAGGATGCCCGCGTTGTTGACCAGGATGTCGAGCTTGCCGAAGCTGACCACCGCCAGGTCCACCAGCTCGCGCGCCTGCTCGAAGTCGGCCACGTCGCCCAGGTGCGCCACCGCCCGGCCGCCCGCGGCGCGGATCTCCGCGGCCACCTCCTGTGCCGGGGAGGCCGAGGCCTCCCCGGAGCCGTCCCGGCCGGGCTGCCCGAAGTCGTTGACGACCACGCTCGCGCCGAGCCGTGCGAGCTCGATCGCCTCGGCCCGGCCGAGGCCGCGGCCCGCGCCCGTGACGATGGCGCTGAGCCCCTCAAGTGGCAGTGACATCCGTACGGTTCCTCTCGCAGATCTCGGAGCGGGTCAGAGTTCGATGCAGGTGCGCAGGGCCACGCCCGTACGCATCTGGTCGAGTGCGTCGTTGATCTCGGCGAGCTGCACCCGGTGCGTGATCAGACCCGCCAGGTCCACCCGGCCGGCCCGCCACAGCGCGATGGTGCGCTCGTAGGAGCGGAGCACGTCCCCGCCGCCGTACATCGAGGGCAGGATCTTCTTCTCGTCGAAGAAGAGCGAGAACATGTCGATCTGGAAGTTGTCGTCCATGGCGCCCGCGCCGACGATGACCACGCTGCCGCCGCGCCGGGTCATCTTGTACGCGGTCTGCGCGGTGGCGGACTTGCCCACGACCTCGAAGACGTAGTCGAAGCCCTCGCCGCCGGTGATCCGGTTCTTGGCGTCGTCGAAGGCGTCCGGGGCGACCGCCTCGGAGGCGCCGAACCGCAGGGCGGCCTCGCGCCGCGACTCCACCGGGTCGACGGCGATGATCTGCGCCGCCCCCTGGACCTTGGCGCCCTGGATGACGGATATGCCGACGCCGCCGCAGCCGATGACGGCGACCGAGGAACCGGCCTCCACCTTGGCGGTGTTGATGGCCGCGCCGAGGCCGGTGGTGACGCCGCAGCCGATGAGCGCGGCGATGTCGAAGGGCACGTCGTCGGGGATCGGGACGGCGCACTTGGCGTCGACCACGAGTTCCTCGGCGAAGGTGCCGGTGGCGGCGAAGCCGAAGATGTCGCCTCCCGCGCGGCGGAAGTTGGGGGTGCCCGCGTTGACCAGGCTCTCCAGGCACAGGTGGCCCTGGCCGCGCTTGCAGGACGGGCAGTGGCCGCACGGCGGCAGCCAGCAGACGAGGACGCGGTCGCCGGGCTTGTGACCGGTGACCCCGTCGCCGACGTCGGAGATCACTCCGGAGCCCTCGTGGCCCGGGATGAAGGGGGCGGGCTGCGGCAGGACGCCGCTCATCGCGGAGAGGTCCGAGTGGCACAGGCCGGTGGCCTTGATCCGGATCTTCACCTTGCCGGGGCCGAGGCCCACGGCCTCCATGTCGTCGACCACTTCGAGCTTGTCCTGGCCGATCTCGCTCTGCAGTGCTGCGCGCACGGTGCGGCTCCTTTTGTGGATGAGGGGGTGTCCGGCGGATCAGGGTCGGATTGCCCGGGTCGTCTGGTGCCGTGCATTGCAAGGCGGAGGAGGGAGTCCATGCGGAGCATCGACGACCGACGACAACGCGGCAAGGTGCGGTGCCAGGCGGCCCGGGCCCGGCCGTGATCCGCCGGACACCCCCTACGCGTGTTCGACGACGGTGTCGGCGAGGACCGGCGCGTCGTCCCGTTCGACGGCGGTCACCGACACCAGGACGCGGCCGGGCTCCTGCCACATCCGGATGCGCAGCGTCTCGCCGGGGAAGACGATCCCGGCGAAGCGCGTGCGGTAGGCGCGGACCCGGGACACGTCCCCGCCGAGGGCCGTGTCGACGACGGCCTTGAGGGTCATCCCGTACGAGCACAGGCCGTGCAGGATCGGCTTGTCGAAGCCGGCCGTCTTGGCGAACTCGGGGTCGGCGTGCAGGGGGTTCCAGTCGCCGGAGAGGCGGTAGAGGAGCGCCTGCTCCTCGCGGATGGTTCTGTCCTCGACCCGGTCCGGCGCCCGGCCGGGCAGCTCCTCGCGGACGGAGGGCCCGCGCTCGCCGCCGAATCCGCCCTCTCCGCGTACGAAGATCTGCGCGTCGCTGGTCCACAGCGGCCCGTCGGCGTCCGCGACCTCGGAGCGCAGCACGATCACGGCCGCCTTGCCCTTGTCGTAGACGGCGGCGACCTTGGAGCTGGAGGTGGCCCGGCCCTTGACGGGGATGGGCCGGTGCAGCTCGATGGAGTGGCCGCCGTGCAGGACCGCGGCGAGGTTGACGTCGATCCCGGGTGCGGCGAGGCCGCCCAGCATGGCCATGCCGGCGCCGGCGACGGTCGCGAAGCTGGGCAGGACGTGGAGCTTGGACTCCAGGGTGTAGCGCAGCTCGTCGGGGTCGGTGGCCGGGAGGCCGGCGCCGAGGCCGAGGTGGTAGAGCTGGATGTCCTTGTGGTCCCAGCCGATGTCCCCCTGGCGGGGGTCGGCGGCGAGGGCCTTGGCGGCATCGATCGGCATGAGGATGCTGCTCCCTGTCGTTGAAGAGCCGGGCCGTGGAAGACCTCGGTGCGGCCGTCCGCACCGTCGGCCGCACCGAGGTCGCATACGGGACCGGCTGGTTCTAGAACGCGTTCTAGGTCCGGCCGGTGAGGGAATGTATAACGCACGCCCCGACAGTTGTGAAGACTCACGGGGGGACTGTCGGGAAGCCTCCTGACTCCATGTCAGATAGGCTTTCCCGGTGGACGAAATGCCCGTGGAACACCGTCCGGCCCGCGCGCTGCGCGTCCTGCTGGATCCCCCGAACCCGGCCCTGGCGCTCCAGCTCGGCCTCCAGCCGGACATCGAGGTCGTACGGGACACGCTGGCGCGGCCCGCGGTGGCGCTGGTGGAGGAGGCCGGCGCCGTTCCCGGACTGCTGGCGGAGGATCCGGAGTGCCGGGTGCTGGTCCTGGCGGGTTCGGCCCGCCCGGGCCTGCTGCCCGCGGCCCTCGCGGCGGGCGCGGCGGGGCTGGTCCTGCGCGACGGCCCGGTCGAGGACCTGGCCGATGCGATCCGCCGCGCCTCGATGGGCGAAACGGTGATCGACCCGGCCCTCGGTGCGCCCTGAAAATGCCGTTCTACAGGACCATCCGCCCGATCAACATGCCGCTCCTGAAAAGGAATTGAGCATCAGCGCCCCCCTGTTACGGTGACCTGATGGCAACGATCAAGCAGTTCCAGGTCACCTTCGACTGCGCGGAACCCGAGCGCGTCGCCCGTTTCTGGTGCGAGGTGTTGGGGTATGTCGTACCGCCGCTGCCGGAGGGATTTGCCACTTGGGACGACTTCGACCGCTCGCTGCCGCCCGAGCGTCAGGGCGCGGCGTTCGTCTGCATGGACCCCACAGGTGTGGGCCCGCGCATGTACTTCCAGCGCGTTCCCGAAGGCAAGGTCGCCAAGAACCGGGTGCACCTCGACGTGCGGGTCGGCACCGGGCTCGTGGGTGATGAGCGCCTCGCCGTACTTGAGGCCGAGTGCGCACGACTGGTCGCGCTCGGTGCGGTATGCGTGCAGGTACTGCGTGCCGATGGCGTCAACGAGTCGTGCATCCCGATGCTGGACATCGAGGGCAACGAGTTCTGCATCGACTGAGCCGACGCAAACCTCATTCCATCCCGCCGCTGAAAATGGCGGTGCGCCGTGAATCGCGACGTTCGACGGGGTGGTGTGCGCAATGCGCACACCACCCCGTCCTTTGCTTTACCATTGCGCGACCCATGAGACACCAGGTGACCCATGCCCACCGTAGAAGAGTCCCTCGCCCTCCTCATCAGGCAGGCCGCGATACGGGCCTGGAGCGAACCGCTCTCCCGCACGTACGCCGTCCTCCTCGCGTTCTGCGCGCTGTGGGCCATGACCGGCGGCGTCGGGCTGGGTGACGACGCGAGCTGGTATCCGCGTCACCTGGCGGTCATCCTGACGATGCCCTGGATCCTCGCCGTGCACCTCTTCCTCGTCGTCACCCAGCTCGACGCCTGGCTGCTGGGTTACAACTTCTACTTCGAATCGCCCGCCTGGCTGTTCGAGCCGCTCTGGGCGGCCTACTGCCTCGCCGCGGGGCTGTTCAACGCGGCCGCCCTCGCGCGCTTCTCCCGATCGGCCCGCTCTGCGGGCACCTCCCCCTGGGTGGTACCGGCCGCCGCCGTCTGCTTCTTCGCGGCCCTGCTCGGAATCTGGCACGCCTGAGCCGCCGCGCCCCGTCTACCTGCGCAGCAGCGTCACCACCGCCGCGCCGCCCAGGCCGATGTTGTGTGCCAGGCCGACCCGGGCGCCCGCGACCTGGCGGGGGCCCGCCTCGCCGCGGAGCTGCCAGACCAGCTCCGCCGCCTGCGCCAGACCGGTGGCACCGAGCGGGTGGCCCTTCGAGATCAGCCCGCCGGAGGGGTTGACCACCCAGCGCCCGCCGTACGTGGTCGCGCCCGACTCCACCAGCTTTCCGGCGGCGCCGTCCTCGCACATGCCCAGCGCCTCGTACGTCAGCAGCTCGTTCACCGAGAAGCAGTCGTGCAGCTCGATCACGTCGACGTCCTCGATGCCGAGCCCGGACGCTTCGTACACCTGCCGCCCCGCCGCCGCCGTCATCGGCTTGCCGACCACGTCGATGCACGAGCCCGACGAGAAGGACGCCTCCGTGTCCGTCGTCATCGACTGGGCGACGATCTCCACCGCCTTGTCGTGCAGCCCGTGCATCACCACGAACCGCTCCGACACGACGAGAGCCGCCGCCGCGCCGTCCGACGTCGGCGAGCACTGCAGTTTCGTCAGCGGCGAGTGGATCTCCTTGGCCGCCAGGATCTCCTCGACCGAGTACACGTCCTGGAACTGCGCGTTCGGGTTGTTCGCCGAGTGCCGGTGGTTCTTCGCGCCGACCGCCGCCAGCTGCGCGGCCGTGGTCCCGTACCGCTCCATGTGCTCGCGCGCCGCGTTCCCGAAGATCTGCGCGGTCGGCGGGGACATCTCGAAGCCGTGGCCCGCGGCCATGATCCCGTAGTGCCGGGCGACCGGCGACGTCTTGAAGTCACCACCGTCCGCGCCACCCCCCAGCGCACCGCGCTTCATCTTCTCGAAGCCGAGCGCCAGCACGCAGTCGCTGATGCCGCCCTGCACGAACTGCCGCGCCATCATCAGCGCCGTCGAGCCCGTCGCGCAGTTGTTGTTCACGTTGTAGACGGGGACCCCGCTCAGCCCCAGCTCGTACACGGCCCGCTGCCCGGCCGTGGAGGCCTGGAAGCAGTACCCCACCGGCACCTGCTCGACCAGGTCGTACCCCACCCCCGCGTCGGCCAGCGCCGCGGACCCGGCCTCCTTCGCCATGTCCCAGTACTGCCAGTCCCTCGACTCCGGCTTCTCGAACTTCGTCATGCCGACGCCCACGATGTACGACTTCATTGCGCTGACTCCTAGTCCCTGGGAAGGCCGAGGATCCGCTCGGCGACGACATTGAGCTGGACCTGCGTGGTGCCCCCGGCGATGGTCAGGCAGCGGGACATGAGCATCCCGTGCACCGCCCGCTCGCCCGCCCCCTCCCGTACCGCGCCCGCCGGTCCCAGCAGTTCGAGCGCGAGCTCGGCGGTCCGCTGCTGGTGCGGGGTCTGGACGAGTTTGCGTACGGACGCGCCCGCGCCCGGCTCCAGCCCCGAGACCTGCTGGAGCGTGGTGCGCAGCCCGATGCAGGCCAGCGCGTGCGCCTCGGCGGCCAGCGCGCCGATCCGCGCCCTGTACGTCCCGTCGAGGTCGGCGGAGCGGGCGAGGAGCGCCTCCAGGCCACTGTCGAAGCTCATCTGGTCGGCCATGTGGACCCGCTCGTTGCCGAGGGTGTTCCGGGCGACCTTCCACCCGCCGTCGGCGGCGCCGACCAGCGCGTCCGCCGGGAGCAGCGCGTCGTCGAACCAGACCTCGTTGAAGAGGGCCTCCCCGGTGATCTCCTTCAGCGGCCGGACGTCGATGCCGGGGGTGGTGCGCATGTCGACGACGAAGTAGCCGAGCCCCTTGTGCTTGGGCGCGTCCGGGTCGGTCCGGGCCAGCAGGATCCCGTAGTCGGCGCTGTGCGCGGAACTCGTCCACACCTTCTGCCCGTTGACCCTCCAGGAGCCGTCGGCGGTCCGCTCGGCCCTCGTCCGCAGCGAGGCCAGGTCGGAGCCCGCGCCCGGCTCGGAGAAGAGCTGGCACCAGGTGACGTCCCCGCGCAGGGTCGGCAGGACGTAGGCCTCCCGCTGTACGTCCGTCCCGTAGGCGATCAGCGAGGGCACGACCCAGGTGGCGATCGAGAGATCGGCGATCTTGACCCCTGCGGCCCGCAGCTCCTGCTGCACGACGAGCTGTTCGACGGGGCCGGCGCCGAGGCCGTAGGGGGGCGGGAGGTACGGGGCGGCGTAGCCGGTGGGCGCCAGGATCCGGCGAGCGGCCACCGGGTCGAGCCCGCGCGCGTCCTCGATGGCGGTACGGGCCTTCGCGCGGTACGCCTCGGCCCCGGCCGGGAGTTCCAGGCGCAGCTCCCGCCGCGCGCCCGCCGCCGCGAGCCGTACGGCCCGTACGCGGTGCCCGTCCCCGGGCCCCAGCAGCTGGCGGGCGACCAGGGCCCGGCGCAGGTGGACGTGGGCGTCGTGCTCCCAGGTGAAGCCGATCCCCCCGAGCACCTGGATGCAGTCCTTGGCGCACGTGTAGGCGGTGTCGAGCGCACTCCCGGCCGCGAGGGCGGCGACCAGCGACCGCACCTCCGCCGCCTCGCCCATCGCCTGGGCCGCGTCCCAGGCCAGCGCCCGGGCCTGCTCGAGCCGGACCAGCATGTCCGCGCACAGGTGCTTGACGGCCTGGAACTGCCCGATGGGCCGACCGAACTGCTCGCGCACCTTCGCGTACTCGGCGGCCGTGTGCAGCGCCCAGGCCGCGGTGCCGCAGGCGTCGGCGGCGAAGAGCGTGCAGGCCAGGTCGCGGACCAGGGTCGCGTCCAGCTCCAGCAGCCGGCCGGCCGGGACCGTGACCCCGCGCGCCCGCACCTCGGCGGTGGGGCGGGTCGGGTCGGCGCTCTCGTGCGTACGGATGTCCAGCGCGGCGGCGGCGACGGCGAACCAGCGGGTGCCGTGCGCGGCTTCGGCGGCGAGCAGGACGAGGTCGGCCTCGCCCGCGCCGAGCACCGGGGGCGCGAGCCCGTCGAGCAGGTGCCCGCCGCCCTCGACGGCGACGGCGGTCAGGGTGCCGGGTCCGAGCGCGACGGCCCCGACCCGGCCCGCGAGGGGCTCCGCCCCGGCCCGGTCCAGCAGCACGGAGGCCAGCGCGCTCGGCAGGAAGGCCCCGGGCAGAGCGGCCCGGCCCGCCTCCTCGACCACGACGGCCAGGTCGAGGAGGGTCCCGCCCTCAAGGTGCGGCTCCAGCAGCCCCTGAGCGGTCATCGCGTCCCAGTAGGCCGGCCGCACCCCCGTCTGCGGCGGGGTGTCGAGGAGCTTGCGCACCGCCTCGGGCGGCACGGCCCGCGCCACCCACCCGCGCACAGCCTCGGCCAACTCCCGCTGCTCTTGCGTGATTCCGATGCCCATGCGCGGCAGACTAGAACACGTTCCAATCTGACGGAAGGTCAGATCGCCGTGTTCTTTCATCGCGGGGTGGACGCGCACGCCGTCGCCGATCTCACCTGTTCCTCACCCTGTGCCGACGGCCTCGGCTAGATTCCTGATGTGGACCCGTTAACCGTCGATGACCCGACGCACGTAGGCCCCTACCGCCTCATCGCCCGCCTGGGCGCGGGCGGCATGGGCCTGGTCTACCTCGGCCGCTCAGAGGTCGGCCGCACGGTCGCGGTCAAGGTCGTGCAGCCCGAGTACGCGGCCCAGCCCGAGTTCCGCAGGCGCTTCGCCCGCGAGGTGGCGGCGGCCCGGCGGGTGGGCGGGAGCTGGACGGCGGACGTACTCGACGCGGACACGGACACCGAGGTCGAAGTGCCGTGGGTGGCCACCCAGTACATCGCCGGACCCGATCTGACCAGCGTCGTCGCCCGGGACTTCGGCCCGCTGCCCGAGCACTCGGTCCGCATTCTCGCCAACCGCCTCGCCCTCGCGCTGCAGGCCGTGCACGAGGCGGGCCTGATCCACCGCGACCTCAAACCGTCCAATGTCCTGGTGACGGTGGACGGACCCCGCGTCATCGACTTCGGCATCGCCCGGGCGATGGACAGCCTGACCGGCGACAGCCTGCACACCCGCACCGGCATGCTGATCGGCTCCCCCGGCTTCATGTCGCCCGAACAGGTCCGCGGCCTCGCACTCACCCCCTCCAGCGACGTCTTCTGCCTCGGCGCCACCCTCGTGTACGCCGCCACCGGACGCCTCCTCTTCGGCGCCACCGACACCGGCCTGAACGCCCACCTCTTCCGGATCGCCGAGGAGGAGCCCGACCTCACGGACGTGCCGGAGCCACTCCTCGACCTCGTACGCGCCTGCCTGGAGAAGGACCCGGCCAACCGGCCCACCCCGGCGCAGATCGCCGCCCGCACCGGCGGGGACGATGGAGGGATCTGGCTGCCGGGCGAGGTCCTGGCCCAGCTGGGGCGGCATGCCGCCCAGTTGCTGGACTACGTTCCCGCGGCGCGCCCCGAAGCCCCCGCTGCCATGCCCGTGACGGAGACCGCTCCCCGCGCCCCGGCCGCCCCTGCCTACACCCCGACCGCTCCGGCCGACGGCGTCCCCGACCCGTCGTCCCGCCGCCGGCGGGGCCTGGCGGTGGTCGCGCTGGCACAGCTGGCGGTGCTGCTCGCGGCGACGACCTGGAACCCCTTCACCCTCAGCCGTGATGTCGAGGACTTCTACGCCTTCGCGGTCCCCTTCGGCGCACTGCTGCTGCTCGGCGGGCACATCGCCGACCGCGTGGGGAGCAAACGGACGCTGGGCATTGGCCTGGTGGGGCTCGCGGCTGCCTGTGCGCTCGGCAGCTCGACCGGAGCCTCGCTCTTCGGGCCGCTGAACCTGGCCCGCACCCTGCAGGGCGGCTTCGGCGCACTGGTGACGGCGGCAGCGCTGACCCTGGTGGCCACCGGCTTCCCCGAACCGAAGGAACGGATCAGGGCCTTCGGGGTCTACGCCACGATCAGCATCGGCGGGCCGGTGCTGGGAATCGCGGCCGGCGGGCTGCCCCCGAGGCCGGTCCTGGCCGTCGTCGCGCTCCTCGCCCTGATCGCCCTGGCCGGAACGCGCGTCCTGCCGCACGACCGCCCGGACCGCACCGGCACCCGCTTCGACCTGCCCGGCGTGCTGCTCAGCGCCCTCGGGACCGCCGGCCTCGTCTACGGCTCCGTCAAAGCGTCGTCGGGCTGGGCCGACTCCGGGATCGTGACTCTGTTCGCGGGGGGCGTCGTCCTGCTCGCGGCCTTCCTGTGGTGGCAGAGCCGTTCGTCGAACCCGCTCCTTCCGCCGTACGTCCTGGGGGACCGCAGCAGGCTCGGCGGCTTCCTCACCATGCTCCTCGCCGGTGCGGGCGTCCTCGCCCTGCTGCCGGCCCTGGCCCGCATTCTGGTGGCGGTCCTCGGCTACTCCGCACCCCAGGCCGGACTGGCCATGTCACCCATGGCCGCCGCGATCGCCATCGGCTCCACCCAGGTCTCCCCCCGCCTGCTGCACCGCGGCGTGGCGCCCCGTGTCCTCATCGTGGCGGGCCTGGTGATCACGCCGCTCGGGGTGGCCCTGACCATCATCGGCGTCGATACCGGGGGCGGATACCCGGCCCTGCTCCCCTTCATGATCCTCGCCGGCCTGGGTGTCGGCCTGGCGTTCATGCCGATCTTCGCCACCGCGACCGCCGCCACCCTCCCCGAGCACGCGGGCGCGGCCTCGGCCGCCGTCGTCACGGCCCAGCTCGTGGGTCAGGGGATCGGCGGGGCGCTGGTCGGCAGCATCCACGCCCCGCCCTGGTGGGCGGTCGTCTGCCTGCTCCTCGCGGGCCTGACCGCCCGCCTCATGGTGACGGCCGAGGCCCCTGTTTCCCGCCGCGGTTAGACCGCCCGGACACGGCCGGATCAGCGGGTGGCGGATTTCAGCGCGGCGCGGGCGACCTCCTTCGCCTTCGTCTCGCAGTCGCCCTTGGCGTACGGCTTCGCGGAGAGGCCCACCCAGACGGAGAGGTTGCCCTCCCGGACGGAAAGGACACAGTTCCAGTCGGTCGTGGGGGAGCCCCAGTAGGCCTCGGTACCGAACCCGAGGCGGGGTGCCTCGCGCTGACCGGCGGCCTCCAGGCGGAAACGCTCCCGCTGGGTACCCGCGTTGGCAGTCGCTTCCCCGCCGAGAGTGAGGTCCCAGCGGACCTGCGCGGCCGGTGAGGCGGAGTTCCGGCGCCCCTCCCAGTTGCAGCCCGACTGCGCACGCTCGGCCGTCTCGGACCAGGTGTCGAAGGCCGACAGCTCCCCCACCAACGGCAGTTCCTTGTGGGCCACGTTGCAGCTGGGGACGGTCGTGTAGGCGAGGGGAGCCGTGACCCGGTCCCGTACGTACAGCGCGACGCCGGTACCGGCCACGAGGAGCACACCGGCCGCCGCCAGGGCCGCGATCCGGCGCGGACGTCGCCACGGGCTGCGCGGGCGAGCGTCCTCCGGCGCGACGGGCGGGGCAGTCGGGACGGGCGGGATCCGCGGGTCACTCGGCGGGGGCTCCTCCGTGTCCGCCGTGGCCGGTCCCTTCCGCGGTTCAGGTGCGGGTTCGGGTACCGGGGCCGGGGCGGTCGGCTCCAACGGCTCGGCCGGGCCGTGGCCGTCGAGCAGCCGGTCGATGTCCGCCCGCTGCGCGGCGATCATCCCGTACACGGCGGACGGCCACTGGCGGCCCGCCGGAGCCACCGGACCGATCAGCTCGCGCAGCCTCGCCGGGGACGGCCGGGCGGCCGGGTCCTTGGCCAGGCAGCTCGCGACGATCTCGCGCAGCCCCGCCGGAACGGCGCTCAGGTCGGGCTCGGCGTGCACCACGTCGTAGAGCGTCCGGAGGGTGGAGGACCCGGTGAACGGACTGCGGCCGGTCGCCGCCATGACCAGCACCGAGCCGAGCGAGAACACGTCACTGGCCGGTGTGAGCGGCTTGCCCTCGGCCTGCTCGGGCGACATGTACGAGGGCGAGCCGACGACCCACCCGGTCCGCGTCAGCCCGGTGTCCCCCTCGGCCTCCGGCTCCGTCGCCCGCGCGATGCCCAGGTCGATGACCCGTACGCCGTCCTCGGCGAGCAGCACGTTGGCGGGCTTGAGGTCCCGGTGCACCAGCCCCGCCCGGTGGATCTCCGCCAGGGCCGACGCCAGCCCGGCCGCGAGGCGCCGTACGACGTCCTCCGACAGCACCCCGGCCTGCTCGACGACGGCGCCCACGGACGGCCCGGGCACGAACACCGAGGCGAGCCAGGGCGTCGGGGCGTCCGCGTCGGCGTCGATCACCGCCGCCGTGTAGGCGCCGGACACCTTGCGCGAGGCGGCGACCTCACGCCGGAAACGGGCCCGGAAGCTCTCGTCGTCGGCGAAGTGCGCGAGCACCTGCTTGACGGCGACGAGCCGCCCGTCCGGCCCGGCCGCCAGCAGCACGCGCCCCATACCGCCCTGCCCCAGCACTCCGAGCACGTCGAACGGCCCCACGTGCTTCGGCCCCGAGGGCTCCAGGTCTTCCATCCCGCCCCGTCCCAATCTCTCCACTCGGCCCGCGCTCAGCGCGGGACGGCCGCCAGCGCGGCGCGGGCGACCTCCTTGGCCTCGGCCTCACAGGTCGCGGCGGGATGCTCCGCACCGCCGAGGGCCACCTCCACCACGAGGTTGCCGTCGCGCACGTGCAGCCGGCAGATTTCCGTTTCCAGCGCTTTCGGCCTCCACTCCGCTTGGTCCCCCACCCCGAGACCGGTCTCGGTGCGAGTGTGGCCGAAGCCGATCCGCAGGCGCTCCGTCCCGCTGTCCCCGCTGCGGCCGCTGCGCTCCAGTCTCCAATCGACGGAGGCGTACGGCGGCGGCTCGTTCTCGTGGGCCGCGTCGTAGGCCGGCAGCCACGCGCAGTGCGCAGACGCCCAGCTGGCCTCGTTGCTGTACGTGTCCTTCTTCTCGTTCCGGGCCGGCAGCGGGAGCTTCCCGGCCGCCTCCGCGCAGCGCGGCACGCTCAGGTACCGGTCCGCTTCGGCCGGCGGGCGCGGCGGCGGCTCCTCCTTCTCGCGCAGCAGGTACGTGGCTGCGGCCACGGCCGCCACGAGGGCCCCCGCCAACAGCAGCAGGCTCCTGCGGCGCAGGCGCATGCCGCGTGGCGCGTGCGCCCGTTCCGGGCGGACCGCGCGCGGGGCGGTGGCGGTCGCCGCGTCCGGGTCCGCGTCCGGGCCGGAAGGCGCATCCGCCGGCCGGGCCGTGCTGTCCGGGTCCCGGAGCAGCCGGTCGATCTCCTCCTGCTGTGCGGCGGCCATGCGGTCGACCGCGTGCGACCACTGCGTGCCGTCGGCCGTGCCGGTCAGGCCCAGGATCTCGGCCGGGGACGGCCGGGCTGCCGGGTCCTTGGCCAGGCACCGGGTGACCAGGCCGCGCAGGCCCGGCGGCAGGCCGAGGAGGTCGGGTTCGGTGTGCACGACGTTGTACAGGGTCAGCGCCACCGTCGGCGCCACGAAGGGGCTGCGCCCCGTCGCGGCCATGACCAGCACCGACCCCAGGGAGAACACGTCGCTCGCCGGGGTCAGTTCACCGCCCTCGGCCTGCTCGGGCGACATGAACGCGGGCGAGCCGATCACCGTGCCGGCCCGCGTCAGCTCGGTGACCTCGCCGGGCCGGGCCACCCGGGCGATGCCGAAGTCGATCACCCGTACCCCGTCCCGGGCGAGCAGCACGTTGTCGGGCTTGAGGTCCCGGTGCACCAGGCCCGCCCGGTGGATCTCCGCGAGGGCCGTCGCCAGCCCGGCGGCGAGCCGCCGTACGGTCTCCTCGGGCAGCGCCCCCGCGCTCTCCACCGCGGCCCCCAGCGCGGGCCCGGCCACGAACACCGAGGCCAGCCACGGAGCGGCCGCCTCCGCGTCGGCGTCGAGGACGGCCGCCGTGTAGGCGCCGGAGACCTTGCGCGAGGCGGCGACCTCACGCCGGAAACGGACGCGGAAGCCGTCGTCGTCGGCGAGGCGGGCGTGCACCTGCTTGACGGCGACGAGCCGCCCGTCCGGTGCGGCGCCGAGCAGCACGCGGCCCATGCCGCCCCGGCCGATCTCGGCGAGCAGCCGGTACGGCCCCGCCACGGCAGGATCCGACGCCCCCAGTGGTCTCATGATCCCCTCACCACGTCCACGGCCCGCCCGGCGAACTCCCGGGTGAAGGCCTCACATTCGCCGGGCGGGTAATGGGGCCCGTTCACCGAGACGACGACCGTCATGTTGACGTCCCGTACGCGCAGCTTGCAGCTCGGATCCGCCTCGAAGTCCGGCGGCTGCCACAGCCCCTCCTCGGCGAACCCGAGGGCGAGCTCGCGCCGGGTCTTGCCGCGGGCGTAGGAAGCCTCGTGGTACTTCTTCGCCTGCTCGGCCCCGGTGCCCTTGCCCTTCAAGCTCGTGAAGAACCGCCACTCGACCCGGATCTGGTCACCGGTCCGGGTTGCCCAGTTGCAGTCGACCTCCTCCGCGCCCGACGCCTGTTGCGGACTTCCCCCGCCTGCGGGTCCGAACCCGGACGGCACGCTCAGCTTGGAAACGGTCTGCTCACAGTGCGGGGGCGACGCCGGGTACACGTCCTTGCGCTGTGCCAGCGGTGTCGTGCCGGGCGTCGGCACGGGCTCGGGTACGACCTGGCGGTAGGCCTCCACGACGTAGGGCCGCCCCACGGTCAGCCCGATGGCGGCCACGGCCGCCAGGCCCGCCACGGCCGCGATCAGCGGCCGGGTCCGGCGGCGGCGCCACACGGGAACCGCTTCGGGAGCCGTTTCGGGACGCGTGGCCTGGCGCACCAGTGCGCCCATCACGACCAGCTGGTCGTGGATCAGCGTGTTCACCGCCTCCGGCCACGGCCGCGCCGACGGCTCGACGGGGCCGATCAGCGCGAGCAGCTCCTGCGGCGTCGGCCGGTCGGCCGGGTCCTTGGCCAGGCACGGCGCGATGATCCCGCGCAGGCCGGGCGGTACCTCGCTCAGGTCCGGTTCGGCGTGCACGACCTCGTGCAGGATCCGCGGCACCGAACTCCCGACGAACGGCGCCTTCCCCGTACAGGCCATGACGAGGGTCGCGCCGAGCGAGAACACGTCACTGGCCGGGGTGAGTTCCTGCCCCAGGACCTGCTCGGGCGACATGAACGAGGGCGACCCGATGAGCGAGCCGTCGTGCGTGATCCGCGTCTGGTCCCCCACCGCGCGCACGATGCCGAAGTCGATGACCCGTACGCCGTCCTCCGCGAGCAGCACGTTGGACGGTTTGAGGTCCCGGTGGATCAGCCCCGCCCGGTGTACGTCGGCCAGGGCGTGCGCGAGCCCGGCGGCCAGCCTGCGCACCGCCTCCTCGGGCAGCGGCCCGGCGGTCTCCACGGCCCGGCTCAGCGAGGGCCCCGGCACGAACTGCGAGGCGAGCCACGGCCTCTCCGCGTCGGGGTCGGCGTCGATCACGGCCGCGGTGTAGCCGCCGGCCACCCGCCGCGAGGCGTCCACCTCGCGGCGGAACCGGGCCCGGAACCCCTCGTCCTCGGCCAGCTCGGCATGCACCTGCTTGACCGCGACGTACCGCCCGTCCGGTGCCACCCCCAGCACCACCCGGCCCATCCCGCCCTGGCCGAGCACGGTGACCGTCCGGAACGGCCCTATGTGCCGCTCCACTCCTAGAGGACGCCGACGAACGCAGCGAAGGCGGCAGGACTCACGGTGAAGAAAGGGCCTTCGGGGTTCTTGGAGTCCCGGACGGCGACCCGGGTGGGCTGGGTGGCGACCTCGACGCAGTTCCCGCCCGTGTCCCCGCTGTACGAGGCCTTGCGCCAGGCGGTGGCGCCGAGGGGGGCGCACTCGACGCAGTCGCCGCCGGTGCCGCCGCTGTAGCTGGACTTACGCCACAGCGCTCCCGTCAGGTTCTGGTTGGTCCCCATAACGTTCCTCCCGTACGCGGGCGATCAGTGCCGCCGAGTCTTCCACGGAGAGGGCTGCGGCCTGCAAGTGATCGTATCGGTGCGCACAGTCCCTGACCGTGTCTGGATTGGCGGTCACGTTGGCCGAGCCATAGCTCTCGGCGTAGACAACGTCCGGGTCCCGTTCGAACCTCAGAACGTTGAACGACCCTACCGTCGCCGGATGTTCACCGGCACCGAATGGCAGCACCTGGATTCGAACCTCGCGCCGGTCGCGGAACCCCAACAAATGGAGGAGTTGGTTCCGCATAACCTCAGAGCCACCGAACGGCCTGTGCAGCACCGCCTCGTCCAGCACTACCCAGACCAGCGGCGGGCGTTCTCTGCTCAAAATTCGCTGCCGCTCGATCCTTGCGGCCACCGCTTCATCGAGCTTGTCCGACCAGCCTGCTCGAAGCACCGCACGTGCATAGTCCGGGGTCTGCAACAGGCCGTACACCAGCTGCGCCTGGAACGAGGAGATATAGGCAGCCCGCGCCTCCATCTCCGCGTACGCCTGGAACCAGTGCGGCAACTGACTCCGCAGCACCAGCCCCACCAGACGGGAGAACACCCCGCCCGTCCCCAGCGCCGCGTCCACCCGCTCCGAGAAGTCCCGCGTCGGGACCTTCCGTGCCGTCTCGATCTGCCCGATCAGCGAAGCCGTGCAGAAGACGATGCCGCCCAGCGCCCCCTGTTTCAGCCCCGCGTCCTCTCTCAGGCGGCGCAGTTCCGAGCCGTAGTAGTCCAGCGGCGATGCGCTGGGATCCAGATCGCGGATGTTGACCATGAGGCGGTCACCCCCAAGTCCACGCCGTGCGGCGTTCGTTTCGGTCCGTAGCCGAGCGTAACCACACCACCGCACGCTGGTGACATGAATCACGCAACTGACCTCTCCCCCGCGGAGACCGGCGACAGCTACCGCATGGGCTTCACCGTCGGTGCGCACTCGGCGCGGCACATGCGGCGCGTGCTGCGGGTGCTGCTGGCGAGCTGGGGTCACGGCGGGCTGGCCCACGCCGCCGAGCTGGCGCTGACCGAGCTGGTCGCCAACGTCGTGCGCCACGTCCCCGGCCGGGACTGCTCGGTGCTGATCCGGTGCCGTCGGGCGGGGGTGCGGGTGGAGGTGTCCGACGGCTGCTCCGCCCCGCCCCGGGTAACGCGCGGCGGCGCGGAACTCGCCGAGGACGGCCGGGGGCTGCTCCTGGTCGAGGCCGTCACCGACCGCTGGGGCACGACGCCGCTGCCCACGGGCAAGACGGTCTGGTTCGAGTGCGACGCGTAGGGGCGTGTCAGTGGCACCTGCCACGATCCGGGGACACGCGCACCACGAGGAGAGACCATGGGCACCTGGGACGTCGGCCCCTTCGACAACGACACCGCCGCGGACTTCTCCGGCGACTTGGACGACGCAGCCGAGAGCGAGCGGGCCGGCATCATCAGGAGCGCGCTCGCCCGCGTCCTCATCACCCACGACCACCTCGACCAGGACATCGCGGTGGAAGCGGTGGCCGCAGCGGCCCTCGTCGCCGGGCAATGCCCCGCCGGCGAGCCCGTCACCACCGCGTACGGCCCGGACCTGCCGCTCCCCGAGCTTCCCGTCGACCTGCGCGAACTCGCCGTCCGGGCCCTCGACCGTGTCGTCACCGAGCCGTCCGAACTGATGGAACTCTGGGGCGGGTCCGACAAGGAGCTCGACTGGCGCCGGACGCTCCGCTCCCTGCGGCAAGTCCTCGTGCCCGCCCAGCCGGTGCGGCAGTCATGGGCCCGGATCGACGCATGGATGCTGGCCCACGCCCCGGCCTCGTACGCCCTGCTCGCGCCGCCAGCCGATCCGGCCGAAATCGAGGCCGCCCAGGCAGAGATGGGACTGCGCTTCCCGGCCGACCTGGTGGAGTCGCTGGCCTGCCACGACGGGCTGACAGAGTGGGCCAACCTGCTGCCCGACCAGCCGCCCCAGTCGATCGCGGACATCCTGGACCACTGGCGGATGCGCGTGGAGGCAGCCGGTGACGACTCCGACTTCTGCGAGCCCGACGAGGAGAGCGGCGAGCCCTGGTGGCACCCGCAGTGGATTCCGTGGGCCCAGAGCCACAACACCGCGCAGGTCATCGACATGCGGGACGGGCCGCGCCAGGGCCGTCTGGGCACCGCAGCGACCAACGACACCGGGCACTTCGCCGCCGGTTGGCCGTCCCTGGCCTCCTACCTGACCGCGGTCGCGGACGCCCTCGACCACGGCGGCGAGGTCGACGGGGACGTGCCGTACCTCACCCCGCAACGCGAACTGTGGTGGTCCTGCCTCGGCGAAGCAGAGCTGAATGGCGAACCCCTGACCCCGGCTCCCCGCGCGCAGCCGCAGGTCACGGCCCCCCGGGCGTAGCGCCCTACCAGCCGGTAGGGCAGCATGGGCCGCCACACACGCTCACCGTCGGAGGAACCATGGCCACCCCCAAGCCGGAGACCCTCGCCGCCTTCGAGGCAGCCAAGGGGTTCATGCCCGTACGGGAGGGGCTCGCCCTGTACGAGGCCGCCGCCGCGGCCGGGGCGCTCGGGCTACCGCTGCTGGAGGTCGGGACCTACTGCGGGCGCTCGACGATCCTGCTGGCCGACGCGGCCCGCGAGGCCGGGGTCAGCGCGATCACCGTCGACCACCACCGGGGCAGCGAGGAGCAGCAGCCGGGCTGGGAGTACCACGACCCGACGGTCGTGGACCCGGAGATCGGTCTGATGGACACCCTGCCCACCTTCCGCCGCACCCTCCACAAGGCCGGGCTGGAGGACCACGTGATCGCGATCGTGGGGCGCTCCCCGCAGGTCGCGGCCGCCTGGGGCGGCCCGCTCGGCTTCGTCTTCATCGACGGCGGCCACACCGACGAGCACGCCACCGGCGACTACGAGGGCTGGGCCCCGCACGTCGCCCCGGGCGGCACGCTCGTCATCCACGACGTGTTCCCGGATCCGGCCGATGGCGGCCAGGCCCCGTACCGGATCTACCTGCGCGCCCTCGCCTCGGGCGCCTTCGAGGAGGTCTCGGTCACGGACTCCCTGCGCGTGCTGCGCCGCATCGGATCCGGCATTTAACCGACAATCGCACCACGCCCCCGGATGGCCCACTGCCCGAGCCCTCCGGGGCCCTGCGTCTAGCATCGCGGCGTGCGCAACGACGACAGCCCCCCGCCTCCCGAAGCCGCCGCGCCGACCGGGCCGGACCACCGGACCTGGTTCACGCGGCGCTCCACCCTCGTCATCGCGGTCGCCGCGCTGGCGCCGACCGCCCTGGCCGGCTGGGTCCTGACCCAGGTACTGACCGGGGCCGGGCCTGAGGGCCGCGACGCGAAGCCGACGGCCGCGTGGAGCGCCACCCCGGTCACGCCGGCCTCCTCCCCCGTCACGCCCTCCGCGGCGCCCGCCAAGGGAACGCTCACCGGCCGGACGGTCGTCATCGACCCCGGCCACAACACGGGCAACTTCAAGCACACCGACGAGATCGACCAGCAGGTGGACATCGGCACCGGCCGCAAGGAGTGCGACACCACCGGCACCACCACCAACTCCGGCTACATGGAGGCGGAGTTCACCCTCGACGTCTCGCTGCGCCTGCGGACCGCCCTGGAGGCCCAGGGCGCCAAGGTGGTGCTCACCCACGAGGCCGACCGCCCCTGGGGCCCCTGCATCAACGAGCGGGCCCGCATCGGCAACGAGGCCAAGGCCGACGCCGTCGTCTCCGTCCACGCCGACGGCGTCTCCGCCGGAAACCGCGGCTTCCACGTCATCCTGCCCGCCAAGGTCAAGGGCGGCGCCGCCGACACCGCGGCGATCGTCGAACCCTCCCGGCTGCTCGGCGAGCGGATCGCCGGGAACTTCGCCCGGACCACCGGATCGGCCCCCGCCAACTACCTTGGCTCCGGTACCGGATTGGTCGTCCGCGACGATCTCGGCGGACTGAACCTGTCAACGCGGCCCAAGGTGTTCATCGAATGCGGCAACATGCGTGACGCCAAGGACGCGGCGCAGCTGACGAGTCCGGAGTGGCGGCAGAAGGCGGCCCAGGGCATCGCGGACGGCATCGTAGGGTTCCTCGGGGGGTAAGTCCACGGGCAGTCCCGCCGGGACTGCTCGCAGCCCCGATCCTCTCGGCCGCGCGAGACCTCCGTACCATGGTGCCGCCCGCCCCGCTCCAGGCAAGCTCTGTGACCGCGGCACCACGAGACGACCGAGACCGAGAAGGACACCTAAGACGTGAACATCCGCTCCCTCACTCGAGGCGACGGCGTGGTGATCGGAGCAGCGGTGCTGCTGTTCATCGCCTCGTTCCTCGATTTCTACTCCACCACCGGTGGCGACCTGCCGAGCGCATGGGACACCGACTCCTACCGCCTGGTGCTCCCCAGCGTCTTCCTGCTCGGCTTCATCGCCGCCGGCCTGCTGGTCGCCGGCCGCTTCCAGCCCGAGACCCGCAAGGTCCTGGGCCTTCCGCTGGTGGCGTGGGGCACCGTGCTCGCCGTCTCGGCGGCCTGGTCCGCGCTGTGGGCCCTGATCACCTGCCCGAGCCAGCTCGACCTCGGCGCGGGCGCCATCCTCGCCTTCCTCGCCACCCTGGCCCTGGCCGGTGTGGCCGTGGCCGGCGCGAAGGTCCCGGCGCTGGCCGGCCAGCTGATGCCGGAGCCGCGGCCCGCCGCCGTTCCGCCGTTCGGGGGCCAGCCCCAGCCGGGCGCCGGGTACGGCTACCCGGGCGCCCAGCAGCAGCCGTACGGCACCACCCCGCAGCCGGTCCCGCCGTACGGCGGCACGCCCACCCCGGCCCCGGGCCCGGGCCCGCAGGACTCCGGCCAGCACACCCCGGCTCCGGCGCCCGCCCCGGCGGGCGACTTCACCCCGTTCTGGTTCGCCGTGCCGGTGGCCCGCCCCCTCTTCGCCGAGGACGGCTCCCCCACCCCGATCGCCGAACTCGCCCCGGGCACCTGGTACCTGGCGGTCGAGCAGCGCGACGCCGCCACCCTGATCGCCCAGACCCAGGACGGCCGGCGCGGCGTCCTGAACGACACCTCGGGCATCCAGCGCGGCTGATCCCCGTTCCCGCACGGCCGACGGCCCCCCGCCCTTCCGGGCGGGGGGCCGTTGCCCTACAGTCGCCTGACGCACCGTCAGAAATGGCTGCCGGCATCGCGGAGGGACCGTACATGCGCCTCGGACTCGCACTCGGCTACTGGGGCCGCGGCCCCCACGCGGACCACCTCGCCCTCGCCACCGAGGCGGAGAGCCTCGGCTACGACTCGGTGTGGACCGCCGAGGCCTGGGGCTCGGACGCCTTCACCCCGCTCACCTGGATCGCCGCGCACACCTCCCGGATCCGGCTCGGCACCGCCATCGCGCAGATGGCCGCGCGCACCCCCACCGCCACCGCCATGCACGCCCTCACCCTGGACCACCTCTCCGGCGGCCGGATGATGCTGGGTCTGGGCCTGTCCGGCCCGCAGGTGGTCGAGGGCTGGTACGGACGCCCCTTCCCCGCGAGCCCGCTGACCGCGACCCGCGAGTACGTCGACGTCATCCGGCAGGTACTGCGCCGCGAGGGACCGGTCGCGCTGGAGGGCCGCTTCCACCAGCACCCGTACCGGGGCGAGGACGGCACCGGCATCGGCAAACCGCTGAAGCCCATCACCCACCCGCTGCGCGCGGACCTGCCGGTCCTGCTGGGCGCCGAGGGGCCGAAGAACATCGCGCAGACGTCGCGGATCGCCGACGGCTGGCTCCCCCTGTACTGGTCGCCGACCCGCACCGACGTCTACCAGGCCTCGCTGGCCGAGCTCCCCGAAGGCTTCATGATCGCGCCGATGGCCCGCGCCAAGGTGTGCGACGACGTCGCCGAGGGGCTGTTTCCGGTCAAGGCGATGCTCGGCTTCTACATCGGCGGCATGGGCCACGCTGCCCGCAACTTCCACGCCGACCTGATGGCGCGGATGGGGTACGAGGAGGAGGCCCGCCGCATCCAGGAGCTGTTCCTCGCCGGACGCAGGGAGGAGGCGGTCCTCGCCGTCCCGGACGCGTTCGCCGACGAGATCTCGCTGATCGGCCCCCGGGAGCGGATCGCCGAACGCCTGGAGCTGTGGCGCAAGGGCCCGGTCACCGACCTTCTCGTCACCGCCCCCGACCCGCACACCCTGCGGGTGCTGGCGGAGCTCAACAACTAGGGCCCCGATGTGACTATGTGACGTGACAGCGGCTGTCCGAAAGTGGATGATGATCGTCGCCGCTACGGGTTTCGCGTGCGCCCGACTGCCGCCGGGGGGAACTGGCCGCACAACGGTCGCGAAGCGCCGCACCCGTGGCGACCCACGTCGTCCTCTGCCCCAAGGAACCCTCTTCGTGCGTCCCACTCGTGCGACCGTCCTGCTGACCGCGGGTCTCGTCTCCCTCCTCGGGCTGCCCGCCACCGCGGCCGCCACCGAAAATCCGACCACCCTCTACGTGGACCACACCACGGGCTCCGGCTGCTCGGACAGCGGCCCCGGTTCACAGGACACGCCCCTCTGCACGATCTCGGCCGCGGCCAAGGCCGTACAGCCGGGCCAGACCGTGCGCATCGTGCCGGGCAAGCCGTACGACGAGGCCGTCACCATCGACCGGTCCGGCCAGCCGGGCAAGCCGATCACCTTCGAAGGCGGCGTGACCGGGTCGTCCCAGTTCTGGCTGGCGGCGGGCAGGCCCCTGACCGTCAGCGGCGCCTCCCACGTCGTGGTCCGCGGGCTGGGCACCCAAGCCGGTCTCAGGGTCACCGGTTCCACCGATGTCGAGGTGGACCGGATGAACGCCCTCAAGAACCCCGGCGCCGTCACGGTCGACGGGGGAAGCACGGACGTGCGCCTCAGCCGCAGCCGGCTGGACTCGTCCGTCCGGATCGAGGGTGCGCAGGGCACCGTACTGAGCCGCAACGAGATCCACGGCTACGCCAACGCGGCGGTCACCGCGTACAACGCGCCCGGCACCGTCGTCACCAACAACACGGTCTACCTCTCCTGCGAGGCGGCCGTCTCCCTGGGTGAGGGCTCCACGGCCTCGGCCCTGTTCAACAACGTGATCCACACGGAGTCCGCGGCCGGGTGCCCGGCGCCCGATCCGCGCTACGGCATCGCCGTGGCGCAGGGCGCGGCCTCCGGCACCCGCGCCGACTACAACCTGGTCACCGGCCCCTTCAGCGATGCCCGGGTGGCCTACAAGTGGGCCGGCACCCCCTACCGGGACCAGGCGGCCTTCCACGCCGCGACCGGCCACGGCGCCCACGACATCCTGACCCCGTCCCGGATCAACGTCGGCCCGTGGGACGGATCCCCCACCGTCGACTCCGGCGACCCGACGGCGCCGGGCGTCCTGCCCACGGACTTCCTGGGGCGGCCCGTCGGGGACGACCCGCGCGTGCCCAACACCGGCAAGGACGGCGGGTACGTCGACCGCGGCTCCCGCGAGCTGCAGGACTACCTGCAGTCCGTCCGGGTGGAGCTCGAACAGGGCTGGGCCCCGGTCGGCACCACGGTGAAGGCGAACGCCGTCCCGAACAGCACCTGGGCCGCCGCGCTCAGCTACCGGTACGACTTCGGCGACGGCACCGCCCCGGTGGTCACCAAGGCCACCTCCGCCGAGCACGTGTACGGCGCGCCGTGCGAGTGCACGGTGAAGGTGACGGCCACCAACGTCGCCGGGCAGCAGGTCCAGGGCCAGCAGACGGCGAAGGTCACCCCGGCCGCTCCGCTGGCCACGGCCTTCACGGCCACGCCGGTCCTGCCGAGCGCGAACGCGCCCAGGGAGTTCGTCCCGCCGCTGTCCGTCGAGGCCGAGGCGCGGACCACCGCCGCGCCGTGGCCGGTCCAGCGGATGGACGTGGACTTCGGTGACGGCGCGAAGGAGAGCCGCAGCGCACTGGAGCCGGTCCGGCACGCCTACAAGCAGCCCGGCACCTACAAGGTGACGGTGACCCTCCAGGACATCAAGGGCGCCACCTCCACGGCCGAGCGGACCGTCCAGGTCGCCTACACCCCGGCCGGCTACGTCCCCCTCACCCCGACCCGCGTACTGGACACCCGTACCTCCGGCACTCCCGTCCAGGGCGGCACCGCCACCCCGGTCACCCTGCCGATCGTCTTCACCGGCTCGGGCCCGAACCACACGGCCGGCGCGTCCGCGGCGGTCCTGAACGTGACGGTCACCGGGGCCACCGAGGACACCCACCTCAGCGTCTGGCCCGCGGGCCAGCCCCGCCCGGTCACCTCGAACGTCAACGTCAAGGCGGGCGGGACCTCCTCCAACACCGTCACCGTGCCCATCGGCGCCGACGGCAAGGTCTCCGCGCAGCTCAACTCGGGCAAGGCCGCGCTGATCGTCGACTTCGTCGGCTACTACCAGCCGAACGCCGGGCAGCGCTTCACCCCGCTCGCCCCGGCCCGCCTCGTCGACACCCGCACCACGGGCGGCGCGCTGGGCGGTGGCCAGACCCGCACGGTGAAGGTCGCCGGTGTGGGCGGCATCCCCGCCGACGCCACCGCCGTCGCCCTCAACCTCACCGGCACCGGCGCGACCGAGCAGGCGCACGTCATCGCCTACCCGGACCCCGACCCGAACCGTCGGCCCACCACCTCCAACCTGAACGTGGAACCGGGCAAGGACAAGTCCAACCAGGCCATCGTCCCCGTCGGCTCGAACGGCACCATCACCCTCTACACCAACACCGGCTCCACCCACCTGATCCTCGACGCGGTCGGCTACTACGCCGAGGACGGCAAGGCCCTCTTCACCCCGGTCGTCCCCCAGCGCCTCGCCGACACCCGCACCACCGGAAAGCTCGCCCCCGGCGCCACCACCACCGTCGCCGGGATCCCGGCGAACGCGATCGGCGCGGCCCTGAACGTGACCGCCACCGACACCACCGGCCCCGGCTTCCTCACCCTCCACGGACACGGCGCCGCCCGCCCCGAGGCCAGCAGCCTCCAGACCCGCCCCGGCGACACCGTCCCCAACCACGTCACCACCCCGGTGGCCGACGGCCGCGTCAGCATCTCCAACAGCTACGGCGGCAGCACCCACGTGATCACCGACCTCTTCGGCTACTTCACCCAGGGCTGACCCCACCCGCAGCACACCGGAGCCCCGGCCACCGCGACTCGCGGCGACCGGGGCTCCCTGCTGCCTCAGGCGTCCTTCTCAGGCTTCGTCGGGAGTCTGCTTGATGGCGTCCAGCAGCTCGCGCAGGTCCAGCGCCATGACGGCGATCTCGATGCTCCCGCCGCCCCCGTAGGCGCAGGTGACGATCCGCGAGCCCGGGTTGATGGACATGCCCTCCTTCACGGAGGGGGCCCGTACCGCCGTGGCGCGGCCTCCGGGCAGCGGCACGGGCTCACCGCGCTGCGGGACCCAGCGCGCCGCCCCCGGGCCCGCGTACACCCGGCCGGGCCGCCAGCGGCCCTCGCCGGCCGGCTCGCGGGCCATGCCGGGAATCCCGGGCACGGGCCCGGCGGCCGTCCGCGCGAGGTGCTTGCGCCGCAGGAGCCAGCCGGCTCCGGCGGCGGCGAGGACGGCCACCACGATCTCGATCACCCGGCCATTGTCCCTATCCGCCCAGCTGGGAGACGCTCGGGACCTGGTCGGTCACCGTGGCGCCCGCGCTCTTGCCCGCATCCTTGACGCCGTCGATGACGCTGTCGAAGGAACTGATGTCGCCGTCACCCGCCTGACCCTTGCGGAGCTTGGTGCCGAGGCCCTTGAGGGACTCGATGCCCGCCGTCAGCGGTGCGATCGCCTTCGACAGCAGCGGGTCGCCCTTGGCGTTGTCGGCGGCCGCCTTCAGCCGGTTGTAGGCGAAGGCACCCGCGAGGCCGGCCTTGATGAGCGCGAACGTACGGCCCTTCGCGCCCTTCTTGAACTTGCCGGCGCGGTACGGCTTGATGATCCACTGGTACGTCGCCCCGGCCGCGAGCCCCGCGTTGGCGACGAAGCGCGCCTTGGCGAACTTCTGCTTCTCGGCGGAAGTGCTGGGCGAGGGCGTCGCGGCGGCCAGCTCGTCGGCTTCGACGGCGGCCGGTTCCGCGGCCGCGAGGGCCGCCAGCTCCCCCATCGACGCGGAGGAGAGCTCTTCGCTCCGGCTCCCGGCGCCACCACCGTCGCTGCCGCATGCGGTGGCGCCGGCCAGCAGCGCTGTGGACAGGACCACCGCCGTGAGGGCACGGCGGATTCGGACGGTCGTGGGTACGGGCACGGTTTCCTCCGGGGACTGAGGCGTCCCCCGCAGCCTCGCCCGCTCCCCACGGCTCCACCACTTGGGGGACCCGTTCGGGTTTGCGGCCCGCCCGCACGGCAAGACGCGTGACATGCCCACACACACCCGAGTACACGCCCGAGGAAGCAGTCAGGCAGGCCGGGCCGTCGCACTGGTGGCGGACGTGCTCGCCTTCGTGATCGTCCTGTGGATCCTGCTGTACCTGCTGGACGCCAACCGCGGCAACGAACTGGTGGAGTTCGTCCACGACACCGCGTCCTGGCTGGCCGGCTGGTCCTACGACCTCTTCACCTTCAGCCGCGAATGGGTCCAGGTCGTGGTCGGCTACGGCCTGGCCGCGGTGGTCTACGTCCTCGTCGGACACGCCGTCGCAGGCTGGCTCTACCGGCGTTAGGGCCGGTAGAGCCAGTGGCGCCGCCGCCGCTCAACCGCAGCAGTCGGGCTCCAGCCCGGCCGGGAGCGAGGTCCCGCCGAACACCTCGGTGGTGGCCTCGTCCCCGCCGAGCGCCGCGACGGCCAGCAGCAGGGACCCGGCCGTCCAGGTGGTCTGCTCGACCGGCCAGACGGCCTTGTCCTGGAACACGTACCCCGTCCAGTACATGCCGTTGTCGGCGCGCAGGTGCGTGATCGAGCGCAGGATCTCCAGCGCCCGGTCCGACTCCCCCGTCGCCCACAGCGCGAGCGCCAGCTCGCAGGACTCGCCGCCCGTCACCCACGGGTTCGGCAGGACGCAGCGCACGCCCAGGTCCGCGACGACGAACTCGTCCCAGCGCTCCTCGATGCGCGCCTTGGCCTCGGCGCCGGTCAGGGCGCCGCCGAGGACCGGGTAGTACCAGTCCATCGAGTAGTGGTTCTTGTCGAGGAACCGCTCGGGGTGGCGGCGAATGGCATGGCGCAGGGCGCCCGCCGCGAGCTCCCAGTCGGGCTGCGGCTCCTCGCGGTGCTCGGCGATGGCCAGCGCGCAGCGCAGGGCCTGGTGGATGGAGGAGGAGCCGGTCAGCAGGGCGTCCGTGACGGGCGTGCCGTCGGCCTCCCGCTTCCAGCCGATCTCGCCGCCGGGCTGCTGGAGCGAGAGCACGCACTCCACGGCCGCGTAGACCGCGGGCCACATCCGGTCGAGGAAGGCGTCGTCACCGGTGGACAGGTAGTGGTGCCAGACGCCGACGGCTATGTACGCCGTGAAGTTGCTCTCCCGGCTCGAGTCCTGCGGCTCGGCGGTGTCCACGCCGTCCGGCCGGTCGGCGTAGGCCGCGTACCAGGAGCCGTCCTGGTTCTGGTGGGCGGCGAGCCACTCGTACGCCTTCTCGGCGGCCGCGTGCTCCCCGGCCGCGTCCAGCGCCATCGCGGCCTCGGTGTGGTCCCACGGGTCGAGGTGGTGCCCGCGGAACCACGGTATGGCCCCGTCCGCCCGCTGCGCGGCGAGGATGCCGGCGACGGTCTCGGCGGCCTGCTCCGCGGTCAGGACGCCGTCCAGGACGAGGTGTTCGGGTGCGGTGCGCCCGGGCGAGGTCACTGTGCGGCGCCCGCGGCGTCGACGGGCAGGTGGGGCTTGGTCGCGTACGCCACGAAGCTCTTGCCGATGACCGGGTTGAGGGCCTGCTCCGCGAGCCGCGTGGCCAGCGGCTTCTTCATGATGTCCCAGACCAGGAGCTTGTGGTACGCCCGGACGGGCAGCGCCTTGTCGTTGTCGACGCCGAAGGCGCACTTGAGCCACCAGTACGGGGAGTGCAGCCCGTGCGCGTGGTGCGTGCCGTATGGCTTGAGGCCCGCGGCCTCCATCTTGCCGAGCAGCTCGTCCGCCTTGTAGATGCGGATGTGGCCGCCCTCGACCTCGTGGTAGGCGTCGGAGAGCGCCCAGCAGATCTTCTCGGGGCCGTAGCGCGGCACGGTGATGGCGATGCGGCCGCCGGGCTTGAGCACGCGGACCATCTCGGCGAGCACGCCCTTGTCGTCGGGGATGTGCTCCATCACCTCGGAGATGATGACGACGTCGAAGGACTCGTCGGGGAAGGGCAGTGCGAGCGCGTCGCCTTCCATGGCGGTGGCGGTGGCGCCGGCCGGGGCCTCGCCGGCCTCCTTCATGGCGGCGAACCACTTGGCGACCTCGCGGATCTCCTCGCCGTTGCGGTCGACGGCGACCACCTGGGCGCCTCTCCGGTAGCACTCGAAGGCGTGCCGGCCTGCGCCGCAGCCCAGATCGAGCACGCGGTCGCCTGCGGCGAGCGGGAACCGGGAGAAATCGACGGTCAGCACGGGGTCCTGCCTTCGCGGTCGCGGGGGTGTACGGGGGTGGTGTGGATGTGGCGGAAGGTCACCGAGGGCGGCGGGCACGGCCGGCGGCCGCCTGCTCGATGGCGGCCCGGTAGTGCGCGGCGGTGCCTTCGGCGGCCTTGGCCCAGGTGAAGCGGGTCAGGACCCGTTCGCGCCCGGCGGCGCCGAGGCGGGCCCGCAGCTGCGGGTCACCCAGCATCCGGCCCAGCGCGGCGGCCAGCGCGCCCGCGTCGCCCGGGGGCACCGCGAGGCAGGTCTCGCCGTCGGGGCCGGAGACTTCGGGGATCGCTCCGCCGGTGGTGGCGACGAGCGGGGTGCCGGTGGCCATGGCCTCGGCCGCCGGGAGCGAGAAGCCCTCGTAGAGGGAGGGCACGCAGGCGACCTGGGCGCTGCGGACGAGGTCGACGAGTTCGGCGTCGGTGATGCCCTTGACGAAGCGGACGGCGTCCTGGAGCCCGTACGACTCGATGGCGCGGGCGACCGGCCCCTTCTCGGCACGCTTGCCGACGACGACGAGGTGGGCGTCGGGCTGCTCGGTGCGCAGCTTCGCGAGCGCCTCGACGAGGTGGACGAGCCCCTTGAGCGGGACGTCGGCGCTGGAGGTGGTGACGATGCGGCCCGGTACCTCGGCGACGGAGGGGTCCGGGGACCACAGGTCGGTGTCGGCGCCGATGTGCACGACGTGGATGCGGCCGTCCTGGACGCCGAGGTGCTGGGCGATCTCCTGCTTGGAGGAGCCGGAGACGGTGAGCACGGAGGGGAGGCGCCGGGCGACGCGGCCCTGCATGCGCGTGAAGGCGTACCAACGCCGCACGGAGGCCCGCTTCATGCGGTCCTTGGCGGCGTCGAGGTCGAGCTGCCTGTCGACGGTGATGGGGTGGTGGATCGTGGTCACCAGGGGTGCGCCGAGATCCGCCAGCAGCCCGTATCCGAGGGTCTGGTTGTCGTGGATGACGTCGAACTCACCGGCGCGGGCGGCGAGGTGGCGCCGGGCCCGCAGGGAGAAGGTCAGCGGCTCGGGGAATCCGCCGGTCCACATGGTGGCGACCTCCAGCGCGTCGATCCAGTCCCGGTACTCGCCGCGCTTGGGAGTGCGGAAGGGATCGGGCTGCCGGTAGAGGTCGAGGCTCGGGAGTTCGGTGAGCGTGGCCCCCGTGTCGAGCACCGGATAGGGCTGCGCGCCGATGACCTCGACGGAGTGCCCCAGGCGTACGAGCTCGCGCGAGAGGTGGCGGACGTAGACGCCCTGGCCACCGCAGAACGGGTTCCCCTTATAGGTGAGGAGCGCGATGCGCAGCGGGCGGTCGCCGTCGGTGGCGGAACCCGGGAAAGGGCTCGTCACCATGGCCTCAGCGGTCACTCCTGGCCCCCTTCATCCCTGCACTTTCGCCGGAGCGTAACCGCTCGGATAATGTAGAACAAGTTTCAGACTTGATCCGTTGAGACCATTGAATCTACCGGCCGGAAACCACACCGTAAGAGGCGGAGCAGGTGATTCGCGCCACGGCTGCGGCGCCTGACATGCTGGCTCCGGATCAGCCCCGCAACGACTCGGAACGGGACACATGACAGCGGAAGCGAAGGCCGCCCACACCCCGGCGTCCCCTCCCCTGACGGAGCGCCAGGAGGCGCGCCGCCGCCGGATCCTGCACGCCAGTGCACAGCTGGCGAGCCGGGGCGGCTTCGATGCCGTCCAGATGCGCGAGGTCGCGGAATCGTCCAGCGTGGCGCTGGGCACCCTGTACCGGTACTTCCCGTCCAAGGTGCACCTGCTGGTGGCCACCATGCAGGACCAGCTCCAGCACATGCACACGACGCTGCGCAAGCACCCGCCGGCCGGCGACGACCCGGCGGCGCGGGTCGCGGAGACCCTGATGCGGGCCTTCCGGGCGCTCCAGCGGGAGCCGCACCTCGCGGACGCGATGGTGCGGGCGCTGACCTTCGCGGACCGCAGCGTGAGCCCCGAGGTGGACACGGTGTCCCGGCTGACCACGGCGATCATCCTGGACGCGATGGGCCTGGAGGCCCCGCCGACGGCGGAACAGCTCTCGGCGGTCCGGGTCATCGAGCACACCTGGCACTCGGCGCTGATCACCTGGCTGTCGGGCCGCGCCTCGATCGCCCAGGTCAAGATCGACATCGAGACGGTCTGCCGCCTGATCGACCTGACGGCCCCGGAAAAGGCCTGAAGCCACCGGTCCACCGGTCCTGGGTCATACCCGGGTCCGGGGCTCACCTGCCGCCTATGCGGCGAGCTTCTGCGGCTGCTCGGCCCGCGGGGCCATCAGGCGGCGCAGCAGCCGGGTGAGCGGCCGCTCCACCAGGCGGTGCAGCAGCCAGGCGATCAGCATCGCGCCCGCGATCACCCCGAGGAGGGTCGGCCAGGCGCCCCACTGCTCGTTCCACCGCCAGATCACCCGCACGCCCAGTGACTGGTGCACGAGGTAGAGCGGGTAGGAGATCGCGCCCGCGACCGGCAGCCAGCGCCACTGGATGCGGTCCAGTTTCCCGAGCGCGATCAGGCCCATGAGCAGGTACATCGCGGTGATCGCGGCCAGGCAGACCTTCCAGTCGATGCCGTGCCCCTCGTCCGCCATGATCGCCGGAAGGCGATGCTGCATCAGCAGCCAGGACAGCGCCAGGATGCCCAGGGTCTCGCCTTCGATCCGGCCCGCCCGGCGGACCAGGTGGAAGGCGATCCCGGCGATGAAGAACGACGCCCACTGGGGTACCAGGAGCTGGTCCAGCAACGGGATGCCCGACTTCGGCGCCAGGACCGAGCCCAGCGCCCAGACCCAGCAGAAGGCCGCGACCCGGCGGTAGCTGGTGCCGAGCAGGACGACCAGCGAGAAGAGCAGGTAGAAGCGCAGCTCGGCCCAGAGCGTCCAGTAGACGAGGTCCACGCCCTCCACACCGAGGGGTTCCTGCAGCATCGTGAGGTTGGTGAGCATCTGGCCGACGGTGACCTTCGGCTCGCCCGGAGTCCGCGGGCCCAGGCGGGCGGCCGCGGAGGAGAGCACGACCGCCGCCCAGTAGAGCGGGAACAGCCGCAGGATCCGGCCCTGCCAGAACTGCTGGAGCGACTTGCCCCAGCCGGACATGCAGATGACGAAACCGCTGATCATGAAGAAGAAGACCACGCCGAGCCAGCCGAAATCGGCGATCCGGTGCAGCGCGGGAAACAGCTCGGCCGCCGTCCGCTGCCAGGGGATCGTCCCGTAGCCGGCCAGGTAGTGGAAAAGGACCACCGACAGCGCCGCGAGCAGCCGCAGGCCGTCCAGCACCGCGATGCGCGGCGCCCGGACAGCCCCGCCGCCGCCCCTCGGCCGGACCCTCCCGTGACGGACGGGTTCGGGGGGCGGCTGCGTCGCCCCGGCGGGCGCCGGAACGCGGTCCCCGGCGAGGACGGACCTGTCGGACATGACACCTCTGGAATTCCTTCGGTGTCGCGGCACCGGTACGTCAACGGGGCATAAAGCCCCGCGATCGTATCGATGCCGCATGCACGCACACGAACCCGGGCGCTGCCGCCCGGCGCCCCCGCCCGGGTCGCCCCCCCCCACCGCCGTCCCTACGCGTCCGTCGTCCCCGGCGGATGCGCCCCGTCGAACGCCGCGTCGCAGGTCGCGTCGTGGTGCAGGGCCACGAGGGACAGGCGCTGGTCGTTGCGGGACTTGTAGTTGATGAGCACCAGCTCCCACGATCCGTTGGTCATGGCGAGCCCGTACGGGCGCTCCCTGTGGGCGGTGGTCGCCCAGCCGCGGGCGTTCAGGCCCACCACGACGTCCCGCAGCCTCTCCGGCGTGATCAGGTCGTGAGCGTCCCAGCTCACCGCGCACTCGGCGCCGAGGCCGAACTCCTCCTCGCGGTCCTTCCGCGACATGGGCCGTCCACCGGCTCTTGCCGAGGTGAGGACGGCCTCGAACTGCGCGTCCACCATCGGCCGCGACGGATCCGCTCCCGCCGGGGCGGGCGCGGGGGACGCAGACGCCTCCCGTACCCAGCCGTTCCCCGCGTCCTTGCCGAACTCCCGGTCGCTCAGCCCCGCGGCCACGAGGACGCCCGCCACCCCGGCCGACGCCGCCGCCCATTTGATCCTGCTCACGTCGCTTCCCCCCGCGAAGGCCCCGGGCCGGATCGCCCGGTGGCCCCGCAGAAGTGTCACACTCCGCCGTCGCGACCCTGAACGGATTTACTCCTCCGGCGGGAAGACCTGTTCGCCGGTCGCGGCCAGGGTGATCATGATGGCCTCGACCGGGCAGCCCTCCGCCGCCGTCAGGACCGGCTCGTTCGCGTCGGTTTCCGGGGTGCGCGGGTGCGACTGCCGGGCGGAGTCGAGGGCGAAGCCCTCCGGGGCGTGGTTCACGCACATGCCCGAGCCGATGCAGACCCCCCGGTCCACCTCGACCTGCCAGCGGTCGCCCATCAGGCACCCGCCTCGTAACCCGCCGGCAGGTGGATCATCTTGTGCTCCAGGTACTCGCCCAGGCCCTCGGGGCCGAACTCCCGGCCCACGCCGCTGTTCTTGTAGCCGCCGAACGGGCCGAGCATGTCCAGGCTGAAGGTGTTCACGTTGAAGGTGCCCGTCCGGACCTGCCGGCCGAAGTCGACGCCGTGCTCGACGTCGGCCGTCCAGACGCTGCCGCTCAGGCCGAACTCCGAGTCGTTGGCCACCCGTACCGCCTCCGCCTCGTCCCCGTACGGGATCAGGCAGACGACCGGGCCGAAGATCTCCTCGCGGGCGATCCGCATGGAGTTGTCCACGTCGCCGAAGAGGGTGGGCTCCACGTACCAGCCCCGCTCCAGGCCCGCCGGGCGGCCGCCGCCGGCCAGGACCTTGGCGCCCTCCTCCTGGCCGATGCGGATGTAGTCCAGGGAGCGCTGCTGCTGGCGCCGGGCCACGAGCGGGCCGAGCTGCGTCGCCGGGTCGAGCGGGTCGCCGACCACCAGGGAGCCGGCCGCCGCCGCGAGGGCCTCGGCCACCTCCTCGTAGCGGCTGCGCGGCGCGAGGACGCGGGTCTGGGCCACGCACGCCTGGCCGTTGTTCATCCAGGCCGCGGGCACGATCCCGGCGATGGTGGTGTCCAGATCGGCGTCGGGCAGGATCACGGCGGCCGACTTGCCGCCGAGTTCGAGGGTGACCCGGGTGAGGTTGCGCGCGGCGACCTCCATCACGCGCCTGCCCGCGGCGACCGAGCCGGTGAAGGCGACCTTGTCGATGCCGGGGTGGCCGACCAGGTACTCGCTGACCTCGCGGTCGGCGGGCAGGATCGACAGCACGCCCTCCGGCACCCCGGCCTCGCGCGCGATGTCGGCGAGGATGTACGAGTCGAGCGGGGACTCCGGGGAAGGCTTGAGGATCACCGTCGAGCCGGAGAGCAGCGCGGGCGCGAGCTTGGCGGCGGCCACGAACTGCGGCACGTTCCACGGGATGACGGCCGCGACGACCCCGACCGGCTCGCGGCGCACCAGGATCGGTCCGAGGACGCCCTGGCGGCGCTCCTCGTACGGGTAGGCGCGCGCGACGGTGATCGCGGCGTCGTAGACCATCATCGGGCCGAGCGCCTGGGCGAGGACGCTCCAGGAGTACGGGGATCCGTTCTGGGAGCTGATCGAACGGGCGATCTCCTCGTGCCGGACGGCTATGGCGTCCTTGATCCGGGAGACGACGGCGACGCGTTCGTCGAGCGACATCCGCGGCCAGGGACCCTCGTCGAACGCCTTGCGCGCGGCGGCGACCGCCCGGTCGACGTCGGCCTTCGAGGCGTGCGGGACGGAGCCGATGACCTGCTCGGTGTGGGGGGAGACGACCTGGATCGTGTCGGTGCCCAGCGGATCCGTCCACTCCCCGCCGATGAACAGTTGTCCGTGTTCCACGAGCTCGGTCATGGCTGATGCCTCCTGCGGCTTGGGGTCCCAGAACTGATACCAGTTCTAGTTACAGGAGTCCACGGCCGGGACAGAACAGCCCGGAAGATCCAACGACTAGTCAGAAAGGCCTGGAGGTGGTCGACTTGGGCTACTACTGAAACAAGTTCTCGTTCGGTTCGGGAGCAGTCGGGAGCAGGGGGTCTCATGTCACAGGACACGCCGCAGGACACGCCACAAGTGACCGACCACGGCGGAGGAGTGTGGGCGATCAAGGTCCCCATCCCCGACAACCCCCTCGGGCACACCCTCGTCCACGTCCTCGACACCGACCGCGGCCCGGTCCTCGTCGACACCGGCTGGGACGACCCCGAATCCTGGGACACCCTCGCCGCCGGCCTCGCCGCGCTCGGCATCGCCGTCGCCGACGTCCACGGCGTCGTCATCACCCACCACCACCCCGACCACCACGGCCTGTCCGGCCAGGTCCGCGCCGCGTCCGGAGCCTGGATCGCCATGCACGCCGCCGACACCGAGGTCGTCATACGGACCCGGTCCGCCGAACCGGGCGTCTGGTTCGACTACATGAGCGAGAAGCTCGCGGCCGCCGGAGCCCCCGAGGAGCACCTCGCCCCGCTCCGCGCCGCCCGCACGAGCGGCCGCATGCGGACCCTGCCCGGCCTGCACGCCGCCGTCCCCGACCGGGAGATCGTCCCCGCCGAGCTGCTCCCCCTCGCCGGACGCCGGCTGCGCGCGATCTGGACCCCCGGCCACACCCCCGGCCACGTCTGCCTGCACCTGGAGGAACAGCACCCGGCGAACCTCCCCGGCAACGGCCGCCTCTTCTCCGGCGACCACCTGCTGCCCGGGATCTCCCCCCACATCGGCCTGTACGAGGCCCCCGAGGACACCCGCGCCACCGACCCCCTCGGGGACTACCTCGACTCCCTCGAACGCATCGGGCGCCTGGGCCCGGCCGAGGTGCTCCCGGCCCACCAGCACGCCTTCACCGACGCCCCCGCCCGCGTACGGGAACTCCTCGACCACCACGAGGAACGACTCACGGGGCTGTGGGCGCTGCTCGCCGAACCGCTGACCCCGTGGGCACTGGCGGAGCGGATGGAGTGGAACCGGCCCTGGGAGCAGATCCCGTACGGCTCCCGCAACATCGCCGTCTCGGAGGCGGAGGCCCACCTGCGGCGACTGGTGAAGCAGGGCCGCGCGGAGGCGGTCCCGGGGACCGACCCCGTGACGTACCGGGCCCTGTAAGGGGCTCGGGTGGTCGACGCCCCCGGGCGGGAGGGTTACGGGCCGGTAGAGTGAACCCGTCGTCCACACCTCCGTACGGGGGGAAGCCGGTGCGATTCCGGCGCTGACCCGCAACCGTGACCCGCCCTCGGCACCGCTGGGGCGGGGAGCCGGAATGCCCCGTACCGGAAGTGCGCGGCTCGTGCCGCCGGGGCCTCCGGCGGCCGGCACCGTCGAGGTAAACGGAGCCGGAGCCCGGTGCCTGAGCGTGCCTGCCTCCAGTTCCCCAGCAGGAGAGGCACCCGCCCCCCATGATCGTCCGCCGCAGCGCCGCCGCGCTCGCCGCCTCCGCCGTGCTCTGCGTGGGCGCCGCCCCCGCAGCCCTCGCCGACACCGCGCCGCCCGCCTCCCCCTCCGCGCCGCCGGTCATCCCGTCCGGGCTCTACGGCAAGAACGACCCGACGTACGACGGCGTGTGGCGGCAGTCCTTCGCGCTGCTCGCCCAGCACACCGTCGGCGTCAAGCCCGCCGCGCAGGCCGTGGACTGGCTGACCGGCCAGAGTTGCGCGAACGGCTCCTTCCCCTCCTTCCGCGCGGACACCGCCAAGGCGTGCGACGCCTCGACGTACATCGACTCCAACGCCACCGCGGCCGCCGTGCAGGCGCTGGCCGCGCTCGGCGGCCACGACGAGACGGTGAAGAAGGCCGTCGGCTGGCTGAAGTCCGTACAGAACGAGGACGGCGGCTGGAGCAGCAACCCCGGCGGCGCCATGGACACCGGTACGGACGCCAACTCGACCGGCATCGTGATCAGCGCCCTGGTGGCGGCCGGGGAGAAGCCGGCCGAGGTCAAGTCGAAGGCGGGCAAGTCGGCGTACGAGGCGCTGCTCGCCTTCCGGCTGGGCTGCTCCGCCGAGCCCGCCGCCGACCGGGGCGCCTTCGCCTTCCAGCCGGTCGAAGGCAAGCTGCTCGCCAACGCCGATGCCACGGCCGCCGCCGCGCTGGCCGGCCTCGGCAAGAGCGCGGCCGTCGCGCCCGCCACCACGGACACCCCCGCGGCGGCACTGGCCTGCCCGGCGGACGCCGCCGACCCGGTGGCCGCCGCCCAGGGCGCGGCCGGCTACCTGGCCGAGGCCCTCAAGAAGGACGGCCACCTCACGGCCGTCACTCCGGGAGCGGACCAGCCGACCCCGGACACCGGCAACACCGCCGACGCGGTGATCGCCCTGGCCGCGGCCGGGCACAAGCAGTCGGCGGCGGGCGCGCTGGAATGGCTCAGGGCCAACTCGGCGCAGTGGTCGAAGGGCAGCCCGGCGGGTCTCGGCACGCTGATCCTGGCCGCACACGCGACGGGCACCGACCCGAAGTCCTTCGGCGGCACCGACCTGGTGGCGGCGCTGAACGCGACGGGCCCGGCCCCGCAGGGCGCGGACACCTCCGCGACCGGGGTGGACAGTGACAAGGACGAGCCCTCCGGCGGCCAGAACCTCTGGTGGATCGTCGGCGCGGGCGCCGCGGCCGGCATGGGCATCGGCATCCTGCTGAGCGGCCGCCGCAAGAAGAACCAGCTCTGATGCCCCGCCGCCGCCCTCCGCTCGCCCTGGCCCTCACCCTCGGGATCGTGCTGGCCGTGCTGGCCGCCACCCCGGCCCTGGCTTCGAGCTACCGCTACTGGTCGTTCTGGGACGGCGCGGGCGGCCGGTGGGCGTACGCCTCCATGGGCCCCTCGACGGCCCGTCCGGCGGACGGCTCGGTGCAGGGCTTCCGCTTCGCGGTGAGCAAGGACGCGGCGGCCGAGGCGGCGCAGCCGCGGGCGGCGGCGGACTTCACGGCGATCTGCGCGGCGACCCCGGCGGCCGAGGGGAGGAAGCGGGTGGCGCTGGTCATCGACTTCGGCGTCCCGGCGGACGCCCCGGCGGGCGACGCCCCGCCGCAGCCGGAGCCGCGCACGGCCTGCGCGCAGGTGGCCCCGGAGGCCACGGCGGCCGAGGCGCTGGCGGCGGTCGCCAAACCGCTGCGCTACAACAGCGCGGCGCTGTTGTGCGCGGTCTCGGGCTATCCGGGGCAGGGCTGCGGCGAGCCGATGCCGGACGCCCCGGCCGAGCCCGTGGCCGGCGGTGAGCCCGTGGCCGGCGGTGCGAAGGGTGACGGTGAGAAGAAGGACGGCGGCCCGTCGGCGGGCCTCCTGGCGGGCATCGCGGCGGTGGCCGCCCTGGCCGCGGCCGCCGTCTGGCAGTCCCGCCGCCGCACCCGATGACCTCCGACGACACGGTCATGCCGGACCCGCCGGAAGCCGGGCCGTCTCTCGGCGCGGGGCCGGCCCCGCGCACGCCCCGGCTCGCCGGGCCGCGTAACGGTGGGGCGGACGCCGGTGGCGCTCAGGCACCCACCGGAGCCACCCGCAGCCGGAGTGCGAGCCGCACGGGTGGTGCGGATGGGTACCGCGCCCGGCCGGAGGCCGGGCGCACCCCCACCGGAGCCGCACCCGGCGACGTGACCCCGGCCCGGCGGAGCCTGCCCTCGGCGCCGGATCCCGCGCACGGGCCCTCGTACGACCGCCGAAGGCGCTGGGAGGCACCCCGGGCCGACCGGGCCACGGCCCTGCACGCGGGAGCCTGGTGGCTCTGGGCCCTCGGCCTCGCCACAGCGGCCTCCCGCACCACGAACCCCCTGCTCCTCGGCCTGATCGTCGGCGTCGCCGGCTACGTGGTCGCGGCCCGCCGGACCTCCGCCCCCTGGGCCCGTTCCTACGGGGCCTTCCTCAAGCTGGGCCTCGTCGTCATCGGCCTGCGCCTCCTCTTCTCCATGCTCCTCGGCTCCCCCATCCCCGGCTCGCACGTCCTGTTCGTCCTCCCGGAGGTCCCCCTCCCGGCCTGGGCCCAGGGCATCCGCTTCGGCGGCAAGGTCACCGCCGAGCAGCTGGTCTTCGCCTTCTACGACGGCGCCAAGCTGGCCGCCCTGCTCGTCTGCGTGGGCGCCGCGAACGCCCTCGCCAACCCGGCCCGGCTCCTGAAGTCCCTCCCGGCCGCCCTCTACGAGGCGGGGGTCGCCGTCGTCGTCGCGATGACCTTCGCGCCGAACATGGTCGCCGACGTCGCCCGCCTGCGGACGGCCCGCCGGCTGCGCGGCCGCCCCACCGGCGGGGTGAGGGCCGTCCTCCAGATCGGCCTCCCGGTCCTCGAAGGCGCCCTCGAACGTTCCGTCGCCACGGCCGCGTCGATGGACGCGCGGGGGTACGGGCGCACCGCGCAGGTCCCGCCCGCCGTCCGGCACACGACCAACGTCCTCACCCTCGGCGGCCTGCTCGGCATGTGCGCGGGCACCTACGGACTGCTCGCCGCGCAGGGGGCCGCGTACGGACTCCCCGTGCTCGGCATCGGCCTGGCGATGGCCCTCGCCGGCCTGCGCCTCGGCGGGCGCCGGTCGGTGCGGACCCGCTACCGGCCCGACCGCTGGGGGACGCGCGCGTGGCTGGTCGCCGGGTCGGGCGCGGCCGTCGCCGCCCTCCTCGTCTACGCGGGCACCCGCGACCCCGAGGCCCTGAGCCCGGGTGTGGTCCCGCTGGTCGCGCCCTCGCTGCCGCTGTGGCCGGCGGCCGCGATCCTGATCGGCCTGCTGCCCGCGGTCGTGGCACCCGTACCGCCCAAGGAGGCGTCGTTGTGATCCGCTTCGAGCAGGTCTCGGTCACGTACGAGGGCGCGGCGGGCCCGTCCCTCCAGGGCGTCGACCTGGAGATCCCCGAGGGCGAGCTGACGCTGCTGGTCGGGCCGTCGGGGGTCGGCAAGTCCACCCTGCTGGGTGCGGTCTGCGGTCTGGTCCCGCACTTCACCGGGGGCACGCTCCGGGGCCGGGTGACGGTCGCGGGCCGTGACACCCGTACGCACAAGCCGCGGGAGCTCGCGGACGTGGTGGGTACGGTCGGCCAGGACCCCCTGGCGCACTTCGTGACGGATGTCGTCGAGGACGAGCTGGCCTACGGGATGGAGTCCCTTGGCCTGCCACCTGCGGTGATGCGCCGCCGAGTCGAGGAGACCCTCGACCTGCTGGGCCTGAACGAACTGCGCGACCGCCCCATCGCGACGTTGTCCGGCGGGCAGCAGCAGCGGGTCGCGATCGGCTCGGTCCTGACCCCGCACCCGAAGGTCCTGGTCCTGGACGAACCCACCTCGGCCCTCGACCCGGCGGCGGCGGAGGAGGTCCTGGCGGTCCTCCAGCGCCTGGTCCACGACCTCGGCACCACCGTCCTGATGGCGGAGCACCGGCTGGAGCGGGTGGTCCAGTACGCCGACCAGGTGCTGCTCCTTCCCTCGCCGGGCGCGGCCCCGGTCCTCGGCACCCCGGCGGAGATCATGGCCGTCTCCCCGGTCCACCCCCCGGTGGTCTCCCTGGGCCGCCTCGCGGGCTGGTCCCCGCTCCCCCTCTCGATCCGCGACGCCCGCCGCCTGTCCGCCCCGCTGAAATCCCGCCTGTCGGCTGCGGCCGGGGCGCAGGGCCCGGCCCCGGACCCCGGCGGCCGACGCGAGCCAGATCCAGCCCCGCCTGGGGGCGCCCCCGGACGGAGTCCGGGGGAGATCGATGCGCGGGGGTCCGGTGGCGGAGCCCCCAGCGGCGCAGCCTCCGGGCTGCTGACGCGCCTGCTCCGCCGGAGCAAGCCGGCCCCCGACCCCGATCCCGCCCCGGCGGCAGCCGACAAGGTCGCCGAGGCCCGCAACCTCGGTGTGCGCCGCGGCCGCGCCGAAGTCCTGCGGGGGATCGACCTCGCGGTGGCGGCCGGCGAAACCGTGGCCCTCATGGGCCGCAACGGCGCCGGCAAGTCCACCCTGCTCTCGGCCCTGGTCGGCACCCTCGCCCCCACCACCGGCCAGGTGACCGTCGGCGGCCGCACCCCCCACCGCACGGCCCCCGCCGAGATGGTCCGCCGCGTCGGCCTCGTCCCGCAGGAACCCCGCGACCTCCTCTACGCCGACACGGTGGCCGCCGAGTGCGCCGCCGCCGACTCCGACGCGGGCGCGGCCCCCGGTACCTGCCGGGACCTGGTCTGCGATCTGCTCCCGGACGTCCCCGACGACACCCATCCCCGCGATCTGTCCGAGGGCCAGCGCCTGGCCCTCGCCCTCGCGCTGGTCCTCACCGGCCGGCCCTCCCTGCTGCTCCTCGACGAGCCCACCCGCGGTCTGGACTACGCCGCCAAGGCCCGCCTGATCGAGATCCTCCGCGCGCTCGCCGCGCAGGGCCATGCCATCGTCCTGGCCACGCACGACGTGGAGCTCGCCGCCGAGCTCGCCCACCGCGTGGTCGTGCTGGCCGGCGGGGAGATCGTCGCGGACGGCCCGACCGCCGAGGTCGTCGTCTCCTCGCCCGCCTTCGCGCCGCAGGTGGCGAAGATCCTGGCGCCCGGCCACTGGCTCACGGTGGGCCAGGTCGCCGAAGCCCTGGCCGCGGCGGACACCCCGTGACCGGCCCCGTGACCCGCCCCGCGACCGGCCCCGTCGCCCGCACCGCGCCCGGCCCCGTGACCCGCCCCGTCCGGATCGGCCCGCGGGCCGCCGCCGCCCTGGTCCTCGTCACCCTCATCGGCATCGCGGCCTTCGGCTGGCCGCTCCTCGCCGACCGGCAGTCCGGTCTCGCGCATTCGCAGGACGCCCCCTGGCTCTTCGCCGCACTCCTGCCCCTGCTCGTCGCCGTCGTCGTCGCGACCATCGCCGACAACGGCATGGACGCCAAGGCGGTGGCGATGCTCGGCGTGCTCGCGGCCGTCGGAGCAGCGCTGCGGCCGCTGGGCGCGGGCACGGCCGGCCTGGAGCCCATGTTCTTCCTGATGGTGCTCAGCGGCCGCGTCCTCGGCCCCGGCTTCGGCTTCGTGCTCGGCTCGGTGACGATGTTCGCGTCGGCTCTGCTCACCGGGGGGGTCGGGCCGTGGATGCCGTTCCAGATGCTGGCCATGGGCTGGTTCTCGCTGGGCGCCGGGCTGCTGCCCGGCGCGATGGGGGTCCCCCCTGCTCGAGCGAAGCCGAGAGCTTGGGGGAGGATCCGGGGCCGGGCGGAGCTCCTGATGCTGGCGGCGTACGGCTTCGCGGGTTCGTTCGCGTACGGCACGGTCATGAACCTGCAGGGCTGGGTGATCCTTCAGGGCATGGGGCAGGGCATCTCCTTCCACCCCGGTGAGCCGGTGGCGGCGAACCTGACGCGCTTCGCCGCGTACTGCCTGGCGACGTCGGTGGGCTGGGACCTGGGCCGGGCCGCGCTCACCGTCGTACTGACGCTCACGCTCGGCGCCACACTGCTGAAGGCCCTGCGGCGGGCGACCCGGAAGGCGGCCTTCGACGCGCCCGTCGCCTTCGCATCGGGACCGGAAGCCGCCCCGACTGCAACCCTTGAAGGGATACGAACGGCCACAAAGGGTGAGATCCGGACCCCTCGGCGGTGACCCGCCCCATAGGGCCCACGTCACATACGAATCAGGATAGTAGCCTTTATCCAGGACATTTCACCCCCCTGATAGCGGCTCCCACCTGCAGGGATACCCGTCTCCCCCGAGGGCGGACGCCCCACCCCTGCTGCGAGGGCCACTAGTAAGCGGGCTCTTTGCCAGGGCTCCGGGGGGTCTGTAGAACTGGATGAGTCGCAAGGCGGCAGGGGTACTTCACCTCCCGCCGACGAACCCCTCTCCTCCGCGTGAGTGGCTCACGCATGTCTTCGGCATGCCGCGACTGCCCTTGTTCCCTTCGGAAGGTTCATCCGTGTCCAACGCTGTCATCCGCCGCATCGCCGCTTCCAAGAAGTCCCTCGCGGGTACCGTCGTCGCCCTGGGTGTCGCCGGTTCCATGCTGGCCGCGGTTCCCGCGCAGGCCGCCCCGACGGGTGCCAAGGCGATCGCTCAGCAGATGATCAAGGACCCGGCCCAGTTCGCCGCCTTCGACAAGATCGTCTCGCACGAGAGCGGTTGGGACTACACCGCGACCAACTCTTCCTCCGGCGCGTACGGCCTGGTCCAGGCTCTGCCGGCGTCGAAGATGTCCTCCGCGGGCTCGGACTGGAAGACCAACCCGGCCACCCAGATCAAGTGGGGCCTGGACTACATGAACTCCCGCTACGGCAGCCCGGTCGACGCCTGGAACTTCTGGCAGGCCAACCACTGGTACTAAGCCACCAGCGGACAGCAGACATACGAAGGCCCCGGTGGCCGGCCTCCCCAGGTCCGGCCACCGGGGCCTTCTGCATCCCATCCCACAGGGTTCAAAGGCGCCTGCACGCGAGGCCCGCAGTCGGTGTCACAGGCGGTGCCGCAGACGGTGCCACAGGCCGCTTCACAGGCGCTGGATGATCGTTCCGGTCGCCAGCGCGCCGCCGGCGCACATGGTGATCAGCGCGAATTCCTTGTCCCGGCGTTCCAGCTCGTGCAGCGCGGTGGTGATCAGCCGGGCGCCGGTGGCGCCGACGGGGTGGCCGAGCGCGATGCCGCCGCCGTTGACGTTGACCTTCTCCAGGTCCTGCTCGAAGACCTGGGCCCAGCTGAGGACGACCGAGGCAAACGCCTCGTTGATCTCGACCAGATCGATGTCCTTCAGGGACATCCCGGCCTTGCCGAGCACGGCCCGCGTCGCGTCGATCGGTCCGTCCAGGTGGTAGTGGGGGTCGGCGCCGACCAGGGTCTGGGCGACGATCCGGGCGCGCGGCCTGAGCTTGAGGGCGCGGGCCATCTTGCGCGAGGCCCACATCACGGCGGCGGCCCCGTCGGATATCTGCGAGGAGTTCCCGGCGGTGTGCACGGCGGTCGGCATGACCGGCTTGAGCCGGGCCAGGCCCTCCATGCTGGTGTCGCGCAGCCCTTCGTCGCGGTCGACGAGCCGCCACATGCCCTGTCCGGCGGCCTGCTCCTCCTCCGTCGTCGGCACCTGCACGGCGAAGGTCTCGCGCTTGAAGCGCTCCTCGGCCCATGCGGTGGCGGCCCGCTCCTGGGAGAGCACCCCGAGCCCGTCGACGTCCTCGCGGGTCAGGCCCCGGCGGCGGGCGATGCGCTCGGCGGCCTCGAACTGGTTCGGGAGGTCGACGTTCCACTCGTCCGGGAAGGGCTTGCCCGGGCCGTGCTTGGATCCGGAGCCCAGCGGTACGCGGCTCATGGCCTCGACGCCGCAGGCGATGCCGATGTCCATGACCCCGCCGGAGATCATGTTGGCGACCATGTGGTTGGCCTGCTGGGAGCTGCCGCACTGACAGTCCACGGTGGTCGCGGCGGTCTCGTACGGGAGCCCCATGGCGAGCCAGGCGTTGCGGGCGGGGTTCATCGACTGCTCGCCGGCGTGCGTGACGGTGCCGCCGACGATCTGCTCGACGCAGTCGGGCTGGATTCCGGTACGGGCCAGCAGTTCGCGGTAGGTCTCGCCGAGCAGGTAAGCGGGATGGAGGTTGGCGAGCGCGCCCCCGCGCTTGCCGATGGGGGTGCGTACAGCTTCGACGATGACGGGTTCCGCGGCCATGAGCTCGTCCTCTCCTGCACAGTGCCGGCGCGGCGGGCCGTCCCGGCGCCCCGCCCGAACTAGTACGCGTTCTACTTCTCCCCGCAGTCTTATGACCTCACACCCCGTCACGCAAGGGTCTTGCACGTGCCCTGCACGGATTCCACACGCAACAGTTGGCGCTCCGACCCTTGTCACTTCTAGAACTCGTTACTACCTTCAAGCCACCTTCTGATGGGCCGTCAGACTTTGGAGTCGCCCGATGTCATGCCCCGCGCTGCCCGAAGGCTTCGACGCCACCGACCCCGACCTGCTCCAAAGCCGGGTCCCGCTGCCGGAGTTCGCACGACTGCGGCAGACCGCACCCGTGTGGTGGTGTCCGCAGCGGCGGGGCATCACCGGCTTCGACGACGACGGCTACTGGGCCGTGACCCGGCACGCGGACGTCAAGTACGTCTCCACGCACCCGGAGCTCTTCTCCTCCACCACGAACACGGCGATCATCCGCTTCAACGAGCACATCCAGCGTGAGCAGATAGATGCCCAGCGGCTGATCATGCTGAACATGGATCCGCCGGAGCACACGCGCGTACGCCAGATCGTGCAGCGCGGCTTCACCCCGCGAGCCATCCGCGGCCTGGAGGAGGCCCTGCGCGACCGGGCCCGGAAGATCGTCACGGAGGCGGCGGCCGTCTCGGGCGACGGCAGCTTCGACTTCGTCACGCAGGTGGCGTGCGAGCTCCCGCTCCAGGCGATCGCGGAGCTGATCGGCGTACCGCAGAAGGACCGCGCCAAGATCTTCGACTGGTCGAACAAGATGATCGCCTACGACGACCCGGAGTACGCGATCACCGAGGCGGTCGGCGCCGAAGCGGCGATGGAGCTCATCGGCTACGCGATGAACCTGTCCGCCGAGCGCAAGGAGTGCCCGGCCAAGGACATCGTGACGCAGCTGGTGGCGGCCGAGGGCCAGGGCAACCTCGGCTCCGACGAGTTCGGCATGTTCGTGCTGCTGCTGGCGGTCGCGGGCAACGAGACCACGCGCAACGCCATCAGTCACGGCATGCACGCCTTCCTGACCCACCCCGACCAGTGGGAGCTGTACAAGGCGACGCGTCCGTCGACGGCGGCGGAGGAGATCGTGCGCTGGGCCACCCCGGTGGTGTCCTTCCAGCGCACCGCCACGCAGGACACGGAGCTGGGCGGCCAGAAGATCAAGGCGGGCGACCGGGTGGGGCTCTTCTACTCCTCCGCCAACCACGACCCCGAGGTCTTCGAGAACCCCGACGCCTTCGACATCACCCGCGACCCGAACCCCCACCTCGGCTTCGGCGGCGGCGGGCCGCACTTCTGCCTCGGCAAGTCCCTGGCCATCATGGAGATCGACCTGATCTTCAACGCCCTGGCCGACACCCTGCCCGGCCTCCGCCTGGCCGGCGAGGGCCCGCGCCGCCTGCGCGCGGCCTGGCTCAACGGCATCAAGGAGCTCCGGGTCAGCCACGGCTGACCCGTGACCCAGGACGGCAGGGGCCACGTCCCCCCACGCCCGGCCCCTGCCGTCCGCTGGTCCGCACCCGCTCGGGTGGCGGACCGGCCCGAGCGGGGCGATCCTGACTGACAGCGGCGATCCAGCCGAAGGGGCGCCGGGGCAGCTGTGCCCCGGCGCCCCTTCGGCCTGCTCAGGCCACCCGCTTGTCCGGGCGGACGCGCCGCCGGGTGTAGAACACGAACCCGGCGAACGCCACCACGGACACGATCGCGCCGGCCAGCGTCGCGCCCCGGAACCACGGCGCCTCCACGTCCATGACCCGCTGCCCGGCGTGCGCGGCGCCGCCCGCGCCCACCACCACGCTCAGCGTCCACAGGTTCGGCAGGGCGAGGACCACCGCCAGGGCGAGCCAGCCGGCCGTGGCCTTCCAGGGCCGCCGCGTGCGCAGGCCGATCCAGGCCACGATCAGGGGCAGCAGCGTGCAGGCGACGCCGAACACCAGCCCGAGCAGCAGCCCGGTGCCGAGACGGCCGCCGACGGCGGCCCCCACCCGCTGGGACCACCAGCGCGGGGCGGTCTCGGCCATGAGGAAGTAGGCCACGACCATCACGCCCAGCGCCAGGCCGCCGAACACCAGCCACTTGCGCCGATCGGGCCCGGCGGCCTGAGGGTTCCCCGTCCGCTGCGTGCTCATGATCCGATGCTTGCACCGACCCGCCCCGCCCGCAGCGCGACGGCGATCACGTCGGTACCTACCTCGCCCGGGCCGGCACGTCGAGCCGCCGCTCCCGGTCCTCGCCGCCCTCGGCGTCCTGGCCGGCCGTCCGCTGCCCGGGAAGGCTCGCACGCAGCCGGCGCGGCCCGGACAGCGCGTACACGAGCCCGAATCCGGAGGCCACGACGACCGCGCCGCCCACCGCGTCGAGCACCCAATGGTTGGCGGTGGCGACGATCGCGCACACCGTGATCAGCGGATGCAGCGCCCCCAGCAGCTTCTGCCAGCCCTTCGGCGCGAGCACCACGATCACGATCCCGCACCACAGCGACCAGCCGAAGTGCAGCGAGGGCATCGCCGCGTACTGGTTGGAGATCGCGGTCATGGCCCCGTACGACGGATTGGCCAGGTCCTGCGGTCCGTGGACGGTGTCGATGAAGCCGAGGCCGGGCATCAGCCGCGGCGGCGCGAGCGGGTAGAGCCAGAACCCTATGAGCGCCAGCACGGTGGCCAGCCCCAGCGAGGCCCGCGCCCAGCGGTAGTCGCCCGGCCGGCGCCAGTACAGGACGCCCAGGATCGTCAGCGGGACCACGAAGTGGAAGGAGGTGTAGTAGAAGTTGAAGAACGCCTCCAGCCAGGGCGCGTTCACGACGGCGTGGTTCACGGCGTGCTCGATGTCGATGCCCAGCGCCCGCTCGATGCCGTGGATCTGGCTGCCGTTGCCCTCGGCGAGCGAGCGGCTGGTGGGGGCCGCGGCCCTGATGTGCGAGTAGAGCGAGTAGCCGACCCGTATCAGCAGGAGTTCCAGCAGCAGGTTGGGGCGGGACAGCACGCGCCGCCAGAACGGCAGTAGCGGCACCCGCGACCACCGGGCGGCCGCGGGGCGCCCGTAGGCCGTCGGGACGGGTTCGCGCCAGTACGGCGACGAGCGCGGCAGGAACGGCACCGCGCAGGCCGCGGCCAGCGCGGCGAGGAGCAGCACGTTGTCGCGTACGGGGGCCAGCGCGGCCAGGTTCGGCAGCAGCACGTCGCTCGGCAGGGTCATGGCGAGGACCACGGCCACCGGCCATACGGGCCGGTCGGCGGCGCGCCGCCCGACCTTGCCCGCGACGGCGAGCAGCACCCACAGCAGCTGGTGGCGCCAGCCGGTCGGGGACACGGCGACGGCCACGCAGCCGGTGACGGCGACGGCGAGCAGCAGCTGCCCGTCGGCGGCGTAGCGGGCCGCGCGGCGCAGGCCGATCCAGGCGATGCCGGCCGCGAGGGCGACGTACAGGAGGATCTCGACGGGTCCGGTGAGACCGAGGCGCAGCAGCGCGCCGTGCAGGGACTGGTTGGCGAGGTGGTCGGGGGCGACGCCGAGACCGGTGCCCGCCAGGTGCTGGATCCAGTACGTCCAGGAGTCTCGGGGCATCGCCGCCCAGGTCAGGGCGGTGGCCCCGGCGAAGGTCACGGCGGCGGACCTGGCCGTGGCGCGGCGGCCGGTGAGCCACAGCAGCGGGGCGAAGAGCAGCAGCGCGGGCTGGAGGGCGGCGGCGAGGCCGACGAGGAAACCGGCCGGGCGTTCGCCGGGCACGCGGAAGACGGCCAGCAGCACCAGCAGCACGGGCAGGACGGCGGTCCGGCCGGGCGAGGCGGCCTCGCGGACGGGCAGCGAGACCATCATCAGGGCGGTCAGCACGGGCGCGGCCAGCAGGGCGGTGCGGCGCGGGACGGGGTCGGGCAGGCCGCGCGCGGCGACCAGGCCGATGGCGGCGACGAACAGCAGCGTCACGCAGATCCAGGCGAGCTCCAGCGACGGCGCGGCGAGGCCGAGGAGCGGCTTGAGTACCAGCCCGGCGAACGGCGTGCCGGTGAACTGTCCGGCGTCGTAGAGCGAGCCGGGCAGGCCGCCGGGGAGGTGGAAGCCGCTGAGCCACTCGCCCGGTGGGACGCGCAGCACGGCGGCGGCCTGTCTGACGGCGAGGGCGCCCGCCAGAGCCCACAGGAGGAGGCGTGCCGCCCCGAGCCTGCCGCTACCGCCTATGACTCCGGCATGTCCGTTCGCACCGCTGTGCTCTGCCGCGTTAGCCACGCCTCGCCGGCCTCCCGCCCTGTTGACCGCAACCCTGACTTTGCCTGGCTGCCGCGTTTCGTGCCCCGTTCCATTACCTGGACGACGATATCCCGCGCGGGATACCCAGGGTGGCCCGCACGGGCATCGCGAAGATCAACAAGCCTGGCGTGACGTGGCTGACGTAGTGAAGAGCGGTCCCCATGGCGTACCGCGCGTCGACGGAGCTCGACAAAAGTGGCAATGGGCTGGAAACCGGCACAAACTGGAAGCGTTTCGGGCAATCGGACCTTCAACGACCTCCCATCCATGGCCGCTTGGGCGGCATTTCGAGGTTGATGGTTGATGCGCCGACAGTGGGAGGCTCGAATAACTGCCCGAGCAACGGAATGAGCCCAGCACCCAACCCACTCAGGGAGCACCCATGAGCGCCGCGGAAAAGAAGTCGCTTCAATGTGAGCTGACAAGAGACCATTTCACGGCGGTCGCAACCATGCACGGCACCGAGGGGCGGCGAGTTACCGTCACGGGGCAGCTCTCCTGCCCGTCCATCGGCTTCACGTTGCACCTGGAAAAAGACGATCCGGGAATCAACCCGCAGCCGAACGAGCTTGTTCTCAAGGTGGTCGAGGAGAAGCCGGACGGCGTGGTGCCGCCGGTACTGACCGACACCGAAGTGTCTGGCTACTTCCCGGTCAAACCCGAGGTGGACACCGTCGTGATCCGAAATCTCGACATCACCGTTCCGGTTAAGGACGAATAGGCCGGATCACAACGGGGCCGCCCGCCCCGAAATCCTCGCACGGTCGACGTTTCCGCCGAGCACGGCGGCGCACCTCGGAGGGCGGGCCGGTCGCGGGCGGCGCAGTCCCCGCATCCGCCTCACGGCCCCAGCGCCCACCCACCCCGTAACACGCAGCCGCGTACACCTCATCGACGCCGACCAGCCCAACCGGATATAGGAGACTGCTCGCACGTGGTCAAGGCTAGGTGCGGTGCCCGGCCTGCGTTTCCTGAGAGGTGTCATGTGCCTAGCGTCGTAAAAATCAACGCGCTGACCGTCCCCGCCGAGCAGCGGGAGGTGCTGGAGCAGCGCTTCGCCTCGCGGGCGGGCGCCGTGGAGAGTTCGGACGGGTTCGAGTGGTTCGAGCTGCTGCGCCCCGTCGAGGGCACCGACCAGTACCTCGTCTACACGCGGTGGCGGTCCGAGGAGGACTTCCAGGCGTGGATGGAGGGACCGATGAAGGCCGCTCACCAGGGCGGGGCGGGTGGCGGCGAGCGGCCGAAGCCGGCTGCTTCCGGGTCCACGGTGTGGTCGTTCGAGGTCGTGCAGCAGGCGGCGCCGAAGAAGGCCTGACGCGGGAAGAAGACCTGACGCGGGCGGGAGGCCCGGGGCGCGCGCCCCGGGCCTCCGGCTCTCCACCCACCCCACGTTCCCTGCCTTTCCTGCCTTTCCTGTCCCCGCCTTCCCCGCCGGCTCCTCAGCTCCAGAAGGCGTCTTCCTCGTCGATGTCCGCGGTGCACTGGTCGATGTCGGTGATCTTGTTGCCGATGATGGTGAAGAAGAGGCCTTCGCGGATCTCGATCCCGCGGTCACCGCGGTCGCCGCGCGCCGTGTGGAAACTCATCACGTGCCCCCGCCCGTCCGCGAGCACCGATTCCAGGTGCACCTGGAAGGTGCCGTTCGTCTCCGCTCCGAGCCGGCGGTAGAGGTCGATGACGTTCTCCCGCCCCTTGTGGTGCCCGGAGATCGGGCTGCTGCCGGGCACGTGGTGGATGACGTCGGCCGTGAACAGCGAGCTCAGCGTCTCCATGTCGCCCTTGCCGAAGGCCTCGTAGCCGCGGCGGACCAGGGCACAGTCTGGATGCTCGGACATGTGTTTCACACCCTCCAGGTATGCGCGGTTTGCCCTTTTTCCTATCATCGGCCCGCCACTGTGGATATTCCACGCGGGAGATCCGCGGCGAACTCCACAATGACGCCATGACCACTCACAGCGCTCACACCACCGGCACCCGCACCCACGCCCGCACCCACGCCTGGACCGTCGCCCCCGAGCCGTTCACCACCGCCGACGCCACCGTCCTGCGGCGCGCGTACTACGCCGAGGTCGCCGGCCGGTACTGGAAGCGGACCGTCACCGAGGCCGAGATCGATCAGGGGCTCCTGGACTTCCCGGATGACGGCCTGGTCCCGCCGACGGGCCAGTTCGTGGTCGGCCGGCTGGACGGCGAGCCCCTGGCCTGCGGCGGGATACGCCTGCTCGACCCCGCCACCGCCGAGCTCACCAGGGTGTATGTCGACCGGCGCGCCCGCGGTACCGGCGGTGGGGCGGCCCTGCTCGAAGTCCTGGAGGCGGAGGCCCGCGCGCTGGGCGCCGACCGGGTCCGGCTGGACACCCGCTCGGACCTGGTGGAGGCCCGGGCACTGTACGCGCGGCACGGGTACGCGGAGATACCCGCGTACAACTCGGGCCCGTATGCGCAGCACTGGTTCGAGAAGCGCCTGGTCTGACCGGCTCCGGCCGGGCGGCGCTCCGCGGCGGTCAGTGCGCGGCGTGGTCCCTGCGCGAAGCGGCGTCGTAGGGCTCCTCGGCATCGGATCCGCAGAGCTCGGCGTTGATCTCGCGGACCAGCTCGACCAGGTCGGTCGGGCGGTCCGGACCCCACCAGTCACCGAGCAGTCCGGCGAGGGACTCCTCCCGGGCGGCGGCGAGCTCGGCCGCCGCCTCCCGCCCCTTGCCGGTCAGGACCAGCGCCAGCCCGTCCCGTACGGCGAGCCCGCGCTCCTCGGCCTGGCGGGCGGCGTCCGTGATGACCTTCAACGGCACGATGGTGCGGTCGGCGAGCATCGCGGGCTCCGCGGAGCCGTACTTGTTGATCCGCAGCAGCAGCCAGCTCGTGGCGGGCAGCAGGTCGTAGCCCGCCTGCTCGGTGATCTTCTCGTAGACGTGCCGGCGGCCCTCCCTCGTACCGAGGACCGACAGCGCGCGGGCGACCTCGTCGCGGGAGGAGCGCTCGACGGGGTTGGAGGCGAGGGTCTCGGTCACGTCGGGCGCGGTGACCGAGGCGCGGAGCTTGTCCTCCTTGAGGAACCAGGCCACCACGAAGGCGACGAGGACGACCGGCACGGCGTAGAGGAAGACGTCCGTGATGGCGGTGGCGTAGGCGTCGAGCACGCGGGGCTGCAGATCGGAGGGGAGCGCGCCGATGGCCCGCGGGTCGGCCTCCAGATCACCGACGCTCGCACCGGGCGGCAGCGTGACGCCCGCGAGTGAGGCGGCCAGCGTGGTGTCGAGCCGGTTGATGAAGATCGTGCCGAAGATGGCGACGCCGAAGGAGGCGCCGATGGAGCGGAAGAAGGTGGCACCGGAGGTGGCGACGCCGAGGTCGGCGTAGGTGACGGCGTTCTGCACCACCACGACGAGTACCTGCATGACCAGGCCGAGTCCCGTACCGAAGACGAAGAAGTAGAGGCTCGTCTCCCAGGTGGAGCTGGTGCGGTGCAGCTGGTGCAGGAGGAGCAGGCCGATGGCGGTGACGGCGGTGCCGGTGATGGGGAAGACCTTCCACCGGCCGGTGCGGCTGACGATCTGGCCGGAGGCGGTGGAGGAGATCAGCATGCCGAGGACCATCGGCAGCATGTGGACGCCGGACAGGGTCGGCGAGACGCCCTGGACGACCTGGAGGAAGGTCGGCAGGTAGACCAGCGCTCCGAACATGGCGAAGCCGACGATGAAGCTGATCACCGAGCAGAGGGTGAAGGTGCGGATGCGGAACAGTTTCAGCGGCAGGACGGGTTCGGCGGCCTTGCGCTCCACGAGTACGAAGGCGCCGAGCAGGATCACGCCGAGGACGGCGAGGCCGATGATCTGGGCCGAACCCCAGGCCCAGGTGGTGCCGCCGAGCGAGGCGACCAGCACGAGACAGGTGGCGACCGAGGCGATGAGGAAGGTGCCGAGGTAGTCGATCGTGTGCTTCGAGGGACGCGCCGGGATGTGCAGCGCGGCGGCGATGACGACGAGCGCGACGAGACCGATGGGGAGGTTGATGTAGAAGACCCAGCGCCAGGACAGCTGGTCGACGAACAGGCCGCCCAGAAGCGGGCCGAGCACGCTGGTCGCGCCGAAGACGCCGCCGAAGAGGCCCTGGTATTTGCCGCGTTCGCGGGGCGGGACGATGTCGCCGACGATCGCCATGGACAGCACGATGAGTCCGCCGCCGCCGAGGCCCTGCAGGGCGCGGAAGCCGATCAGTTGGGGCATGTTCTGGGCGAGGCCGCAGAGGGCGGAGCCGATGAGGAAGAGGACTATGGCGTACTGGTAGAGCTTCTTGCGCCCGTACTGGTCGCCGAGTTTGCCCCACAGGGGTGTGGCAGCGGTGGAGGCGAGCATGTAGGCGGTGACCACCCAGGACAGGTGGGCCATGCCGCCGAGCTCGCTGACGATGGTCGGCAGGGCGGTGGACACGATGGTCTGGTCGAGTGCGGCGATCAGCAGGCCCAGGAGCAGGGCGCTGATGGAGACGAGCACCTCACGGGAGGAGTGTTCGGCGGCGGGTCCGGAGCTCTTCGGGCCCGGACCGGGTCCCCCGGCTTCCGTGGTCACATCCTGAGCCATCGATACCTCCTCAGGCCGGATCAACATCTCCATCCTGCGTGGTGTGTCCGGTTATGGCCTCTCGGCAGGGGTTGGGGCGTGCCCGGCGGGTCTGCATAATCGCTGGCAGTGCCCAGGGAGGGATTCCAGTGAACGGTGAACACTGTCCAGATTGCGGTGCCCGCGGTGCCGCCTGCCGGTGTGCGCCGGGTGCGGGTTTCGACCCCCTGCGCATCCGCCCGTACGTGACGTTGCCCGACCCCCGCGAACCCGACGACGACGTGCCCGCGCCGCCGGTGGCGCGCATGGTGGTCCAGCCGCCGCAGCCGCCGCAGCCGCCGCAGGACGACACCCCGGCGTACGGGATACCCGTGGCGCCGGCGCACCAGCCATGGCCGGATGGCCCGGTGCCCGTGCCGGACCCGGCCGAGACGACACGTCTCCGGCAGGTCACGGCCCCCGGGCCCAGACCCGGCGGAGACGGAGGAGGGGGTGGGGGCGGGGGCCGGGAGAAGCGGACCGGCCCGGCCTTCCGACGCCTGCTGCCGCTCCTGATCGCATCCGCCGCGGTGGTCACCCTCGGTGGAACCGCCGTCGCACTGTGGGTGCTGCCGAGCTCCGCCGGGAGCGACACGGCGCTGCTGGACGCGAAGGCCTCGACGCCCGTGACGAGCCTGGCCCCGGCCGAGCCGTCCCCGACCCAGGCCACCCGGACGACCAGCCCGTCCCCCTCGGCCTCAGCATCGGCCTCACCGTCGCCGAGCGCCTCCAAGTCGGCGTCGCCGTCACCCTCGCCGAGCGCGTCCCGCTCGTCGACGCCCCCCTCCCCGACCCCGTCACCGACCCCGCCCCGCGCCCCCAGCCCGTCGCCGCCCCCGAAGGCGCCGACCCTGCGGTACGGGGACTCGGGCGGGGACGTGGAGAAACTGCAGCGGCTGCTGGCGGCACGTGGCCTGTACAGCGGCAAGTTCAACGGAAAGTTCGACTGGCGGGTGGAGAACGCCGTGTCGACTTTCCAGTACGAGAACAACATCGACGAGGAGTGGGGCGTCTACGGCCCTGCGACCCGCAAGGCGCTGGAGGGTTAGGGACGGGTTAGGGACGAGGCTCACACGACGCCCGGTGGCGCGGACCCATCCTCTTTTGTATCGTGGAGGAACAAAGTGGTTCCGCCTTCACTCCCTGACCGGTGGGCGGAACCACTTGTTCTCTTTTCCCGCCCCGTCTGGAGCACCGCCGATGCCGGCAAGCACCACCACCGCGCCCGTCGCCCTCACCGCCAAGGCCCTGCTCCTGGACATGGACGGCACCATCGTCAATTCCGACGCGGTGGTCGAGCGCTGCTGGCGCGACTGGGCGCTGTTCCACGGGCTGGACCCGGAGGAGGCCCTCAAGGTGGTCCACGGCCGCCAGGGCTACGCCACCATGGCCGTCCTGCTGCCTGACCGCCCGATGGAGGTCAACCACGCGGAGAACGCCGTGATGCTGGCCCGCGAGACCGCCGACACCGACGGCGTGGTCCCGGTCGCGGGCGCCCCGGAGTTCATGGCCGCGATCCAAGGCCTGCCGCACGCCCTGGTCACCTCCGCCGACGCGCGCCTCGCCACGGCCCGGATGACCGCCGCAGGCCTGCCGATGCCCGCGGTACGGGTCACGGCCGAGTCCGTCCAGGCCAGCAAGCCCGACCCCGAGGGCTTCCTCAAGGGCGCCGCCGCGCTGGGCGTGGACCCGGCCGACTGCATCGTGTTCGAGGACTCGGCCGCGGGCATAGCCGCGGGCCGGGCGGCGGGCATGCGCGTGATCGGCGTGGGCCCCCGCGCAGCCGCCCACACCCCCACGACCCACGTCCCGGACCTCACCACGCTCCACATCACGACCACCCCGGACGGCTCGATCCAGCTGAGGATCACAGCCGGGGCATAAGGGGCAAGGCTCCGCCGGACAGCACGTGCGGGCGGGGGCTTCGGGGGCGGGATGTCCGCTGGTCGGCATCGGGGACGCGGGGCGGTGGCTCCGGGGGGCCGGGGCCGCCCCCACCCCGCACACAGGCGCCGGCGTCAGCCCCCTCTCGCCCAGGTGGCCGACGAGCGCGCCCCGGTCACCCCGTGATCGCCTCGTACAGCGAGAACACGGCCAGCGCGCCCATCACCGCCGCCGCGACCTTGGTGATCAGCCGCAGCGGCACGTACTTCATCAGGGTGCGCCCGCCCAGGATGCCGATGCCCGCGACCGCCCACAGGGCGAGCACGGCGCCGATGCCGACGGACACCGGGTTGTCGTACCGGGCAGCCAGGTTGGCGGTCATGATCTGGGTCAGGTCACCGAACTCCGCCACCAGGATCAGCATGAATCCGGCGCCGGAGACCTTCCAGAAGGACTGGTCCGCGGGCGGCTTGACCTCCTCCTCCCCGTCGTCCTTCTTCAGGAGCAGCATGGCCGCGCCCGCGAGGAAGAGGACGCCGACGACGGCCTGGACGATCCGGTGCGGGAGCAGCGTGAGGACGCTTCCCGCGGCGATGGCGAGGGATACGTGCACGGCGAAGGCGGCGGCGACGCCGGCGAAGACGTACGAGGCGCGGTAGCGGGTGCCGAGCATCAGGCCGGCGAGGGCCGTCTTGTCGGGGAGTTCGGCGAGGAAGACGACGCCGAACGCGATCGCCGTGACGGTGAAGCTGAACACAGGGGTGAAACCTCAATCGGTCTGGCAGGACGCCATCGGGACCGAGAGACCTGGAATGTGTCAGGGGTCGCTTCGGCTCGGCGGCGCCCTGGCTTGCGCGTGCGCGTACGAAAATACGAACGCACCCGTGCATGAACAGGACACTGCGGCCGAAGGTCTCGCTGGCCGACCGCTGTCCGCGGCCTGCCTCCGGGCGCCGGCTGGGGTGACCCAGCAGTATGTCGACGGTCCGGCGAAGAGCTACTCCCCTTCTGCTCCATCAGGGTACGCGACGCCGACGCGCGCCCGGAATAAGACCTTGGTCCTGCTCTCGCCCCCACCCTCGGTCCCGCTCCCGCTCCCGCCCTGGCGGCCTCCCCAGCGCCTCACCCACCCCCGCCGGGACCCTCCACCCCCCACCGGAGCCTCAACTTCCGCTTGAGTGGGCTGTGTTGCGGCACTTGATGTGACGTGCTCATGTCGCCACGCTGTCACCTGGCGCCCATCCCGGCGAAACCTGGCGCCGCAACCATGGCCGCGCCCCTCCGGGGCCGCACGGCCCACATCCCCCCGCATCCAGGGAGCCCCTCATGGCACTCATACCTGCCGTCTACGCGCGTCGAATCGGCGTGTTCGCATCAGCGGTCGCCCTCGCTTCCCTCACCTCCCTCGTCAACGCCCCCACCGCCCAGGCCGCCCCGCCGGCCCCCATCAGCGCCGCGGCCGCCCGCTCGTACCTGGCGACCGTGACGCCGAGCGCCGAGGGATCCACCGCCGGCTACAGCCGGAGCCTCTTCCCGCACTGGAGCACCGTCTCCGGCACCTGCAACACCCGCGAGACCGTCCTCAAGCGGGACGGCGTGAACGTCGTCCAGGACTCCGCCTGTGCCGCCGTGAGCGGAAGCTGGTACTCCGAGTACGACGGCGCCACCTGGACCGCCGCCTCCGACCTCGACATCGACCACGTGGTCCCGCTCGCCGAGGCCTGGCGCTCCGGCGCCAGCTCCTGGACCACGTCCAAGCGCCAGCAGTTCGCCAACGACCTCACCCGCCCGCAGCTCATCGCGGTCACGGACAACGTCAACCAGGCCAAGGGCGACCTCGACCCCGGCAAGTGGCTGCCGCCGCGGACCGCCTACCGCTGCACGTACGCGCGCATGTGGGTCAACGTGAAGCAGTACTGGGGCCTGAGCATGGACTCCGGCGAGAAGACGGCCCTGGTCAACATCCTCAACGGCTGCTGAGACCGACGCCGGAGTGCCGCCGGGACCAGCGCCGTCCCGCTGCTGACGAAGTCGGCCGATCATCTCCCCCGCCAGGGGGAGGCGGGGCTCCCCCTCGCCGTCGTACCGTGATCACAGGCGCTACGGATGAGGGGGAGTTCCATGGCCGGACTGCGTCTGGGGCCGCTGCTTCGCTACGTCGACTGGGACACGGGCGGGTCCGCCACGATATGGGTCGAGGCGGACCGCCCCTGCACGGCCGAGGTGTTGTGCGCCGACGGGGCGGGCGGCAGCGTGCGTACCTTCCAGATCGCCGGGCACCACTACGCGCTGGTACCGGTGACCGGCCTGACCCCGGGGACGGCGACGGCGTACGAGGTGCTGCTGGACGGCGTGCGCGTGTGGCCGCTACCCGACAGCGGCTTCCCGCCGAGCACGATCACCGCCCCGGCCGTGGCCGGCTCCGGCCGGCCGGCGGCCGACGGGCTGCGCATCACCTTCGGTTCCTGCCGGCAGGCCGCGCCGCCCGCCGGACGGCACGGCCCCCACGGTCCGGACGCGCTCGACGCCCTCGCGGCGCGGCTGGCCGCCGACCCGGAGGCGGTGCGGCCGGACGTCCTGCTGCTGCTCGGCGACCAGGTGTATGCCGACGCCCTGTCCCAGGAGACCCGGCAGTGGCTCGCGGCCCGGCGGGATCTGCGGGAGGCGCCCGGCGCCCAGGTCGCGGACTACGAGGAGTACACCCGGCTCTATGACGAGTCCTGGCTCGACCCGGAGATCCGCTGGCTGCTGTCGACCGTGCCGAGCCTGCACATATTCGACGACCACGACGTCATCGACGACTGGAACACGAGCGCGGCCTGGCTGTCGGAGATGCGAGCGACGCCGTGGTGGCAGGAGCGGGTGCTCAGCGGGCTGATGTCGTACTGGGTGTACCAGCACCTGGGCAATCTCTCGCCCGCCGAACTGGCGGCCGACGGGCTCTACAAGGCGATACGGCAGGCCCCTGACGGCACGGATCTGCTGCGCTCCTTCGCGTCCGCGGCGGACGCCGACCCGGCCTCGGTGCGTTGGAGCTACCGGCGCGACTTCGGCGGGACCCGGCTGCTGATGGTGGACACCCGGGGCGCGCGCGTGCTGGCCGAGGACGGACGGGCGATGCTCGACCCGGCGGAGCAGAGCTGGCTGCGGGAGAACGCGCTCGCGGGGCACGGAGGTTACGACCATCTGCTGATCGGGTCCTCCCTGCCGTGGCTGATGCCGCATCTGATCCACGATGCGGAGACGTGGAATGCCGCGATGTGCCGAGGGGAGCGGGGGCCGCGGTGGGCGCGCATAGGCGAGGATCTGCGCCGTCGCAGCGATCTGGAGCACTGGGCGGCGTTCCCGGCCTCGTTCGCGGCGCTGACCGATCTCATCGAGGAGGTCGGGACGGGGCCGCGGGCGCCGGCGACGGTGTGCGTGCTGTCGGGGGACGTGCACCACGCGTATGTGGCCGAGCCGCACATACCCAGCACGGCTCGCGTGTTCCAACTGACGTGCTCGCCGGTGCACAACTCCATCCACACGGTGGTGAAGCTGGGCTTCCGGCTGGGCTGGTCGCGTACGGGGCGGTGGCTGGGGCGGGGCTTCTCCCGGCACGGGCGGACGGGGCGGCCGCCGCTCAGCTGGCGGCGTACGGGCGGGCCGTGGTTCGGGAACCAGCTGATGACGCTGGCGTTGGCGGGTCGGACGGCTCGGGTACGGCTGGATCAGGCGCACAAGAACCGTACGGGCGCCCGGTTGGTGAAGGTGCTGGACCGTGAGCTCACCGCGGCGGAGTAGGGGCTGCCCCGGGCATCCGGGGAGCGAACCGCGGGCGTACGCTGTATGGCTGTCAAGCCGCTCCTGCCGCTCCCCCGCGACGTCGCGGCGCTTCATGCCGCTGCACGTCCACCGGACTGGGGAGTCCCGCCTTGTTTGAGACTCTGGGGTCGCTGACCGCGAGCCCATGGATCTACGCCGTGGTGGCGGTGTCCGTCGTGCTCGACGTGTTCCTTCCGGTGCTGCCGAGCGGGGTTCTGGTGATCACCGCTGCGGCGGCCGCGGCGGCCGCCGGAGCGGCGGGGCCGGTGGCCGTGCCCGCGCAGGTGCCGGACATCCTGGCCCTGCTCGTGATCGCCACGACCGCCTCGGTGCTGGGGGACATGGCCGCGTACCGGCTGGCCCGGCGCGGCGGTGCCCGGCTGGACCGGGCCATCGCCCGCTCCCGTCGGCTGACACGGGCCCATGAGCGGCTCGGTACGGCTCTGGCCCGGGGCGGCGGCGCCCTGGTGGTGATCGCCCGTTTCGCGCCGGCCGGGCGCTCGGTGGTGTCCCTGGGAGCGGGCAAGACGCACCGCAAGGTGGCGGAGTTCCTGCCCTGGTCGGTCCTGGCGGGCATGGCCTGGGCGGGCTACAGCGTGTCGCTGGGCTACTTCGGTACCCAGTGGCTCGGTACCCAGTGGCTGGGGACGGCCGTCTCCGTCGTCGCCCTGTTCGCCGCGGGCGCGGTGGCCGCCTTCCTCGTCCGCCGCCCGGCCTCGCCGACGGCGGCGCCGGCAGCGTGAGCCGGTCCGGTCCTGCGGCGGCGTGCTCCCTCTGATGGAGCAGTGGCTCACCCGTTCACCCGGCCCCGATCGCCGTGCCCGGCCCGGGCTCCTAGCGTCCACAGCACGGTGCGCAACCGAATCCGCGTCACATCCGTGCCCTGGCCGCGCCGTTTCGAGGAGCCCGAGGAGTTCTCTCCATGCCCGCCAAGCCGCCTGTCACGCCACCCGTCTCCCCTCTCGCCCGACCGCTCGCGCGACCGCCCGCCCGGCGGTCCGCCGCGCCGCGCCGGCTGCTGGCCGTCGCGGCCGCGTCGCTCGCCATCGCCGCCGCCACTCCCGCCTCACTCGCCTACGCCGCCCCCACCGCCTCCGTCTCCCCCACCACGGTCGCACCGGGTGGCCGGGTCTCCCTCAACATCGCGGGCTGCGGCACCCAGACCGCCCGGGTCACCTCCAGCGCCTTCGGCGAGGCACGCCTGACCGCCGGCAGTGTGGATGCGAACAACCTCTTCGGCAACGCCACCGTCTACAACAATGCCGGTCAGGGCACGCACCGCGTCACCTTCGAGTGCGGCGGTCCGGGCGGTGAGCGCGTCACCGTCTCGCTGGCTGTCGCCCCGGGGGGCGCGCGCGGCGGGACGGGCGGCAGCATCGACTCGGTGAGCCCGGGTCAGATCGCCATGGGCGGCGCCCTCGTCATGGGCGCGCTCGGCGCCGGGGTGTGGGTGGTGCGGCGCCGCGCGGCCGCCTGACCTCCCGCGTCGCGGGAGGCCGTAGGTCCCCGGGTCAGGCGGTGGCGGTTGCGGTGGCCTGGCCCCGTACCTGCAGACCGTCGAGGAGCAGCCGGGTGGCCTCTGCGACGGCGTCCACGGACGCCTCGAACACCTCTCGGTTGTGCGCGGCGGGGACCCGGAACCCGGACACCTTGCGTACGTACTGCAGCGCGGCGGAGCGGATCTCCTCCTCGGTGGCCTTCTCGGGGATCGCGGGCGGGCGCAGGGTCTTAATGGAACGGCACATACTCCTACTATCCCGCTAGCGAGGCAGCTCCGCCCCGGACAATTTCATGATCAATCCGGCTTGGAGCCGGCCCCTGAGTTCCGGGTCCGTGACCTCGTCCAGCAGCCCTATGGCCTGCTGGGTCGTCTCGGCGGCCCGCCGGTCGTCGCGCAGCGAGGCGGTCTGGTCGGCCATGTGCCTGAGCGCGATGTCGGCCCGCCGGTGGAAGAGCTGCCCGACCAGGGTCGTGACCAGGCCGACCGAGCTGGTCACGACCCCGAGGTACAGCTCCCCGCCGCCTTCGGCCTTCCAGACGGCCAGCGCCACCCCGCAGAGGAGGATCGCCGCTCCGACCCCGGCGAACCGCTGGCTGGTCGCGAAGCTGCTCCGCGCCTGGGTCAGCCCGTAGGCGTAGTACTCCACGAGGATGGGTGTGAAGTCGTCGCGGCGGTCGCCGAGTTGTGCCGGTGGGTGCGGCCGGATGCCGCCGACGTCGTCGAACTTCGGGTGTCCCGGCCCGCCGACGGCTTCACCACCGGGCTCGGCCACCGGTTCGGCGACGTGCGCGAGCAACCGTGCCCGCTCCTCGTCCCGCTTGCGCTCGAAGCCCGCCCCGACCGCCCGCTCCAGCATCACCACCAGGACCGCGGCCACCGCCACGGCCACCCCACCCCACGCGAGCCACTCGCCCATCCCCCGACGATCCCACGGCCCGATCGTCCGGCCAAGACCTAGTAGCCCCAGCGCGGTTGGCTGCCGTCCTGGCGGCAGTAGATCAGGCGGCCGTTGCCCGCGTGCGTGGACCGGCCGAGGTCGGCCTTGCGGCAGAACTGGCCCGCGTTGTAGCAGTTCCCCGCGTTGGAGACGATCTCGCACGCGGGGTCCGCGGGCTCGGCCGGCGGACTCGTCGGAGCCTTGGTCGTGCGCTTGGGCGCCGGGGCGGTGCTGGGTGCCTTCTGGTCGGGGGTGTCCGACGGGCTCGGGACCGCGGTCGGAGAAGGTGACGGAGCGAGGGACGGAGACGGCGGCGGAGTCGGGCTCGGGGAGGCGTTAGTCGGCACCGCCGAGACCGAGGGGAGGGTCGGCGGCGCGGACACCGCCGGCCCCTCACCCCCGGCGGGCCCGCAGGCGACGGCAGCACCGGCCACCAACAGCGCGACCACCGCCCGCCGCACAACGCCCCCGGCCCGCCGAGTACGACCTCTGCCGCCCTCACCGTCACTGCTGCGCATCGCTGACATCGGAGACACGGATCAGTGCCCAGGCAGCATGGGATGCGAAAGACCCCCCGCCGTGATCGGCGAGGGGCCTTTTGACTGGTGGGCGCGGACGGTTTCGAACCGCCGACATCTGCTTTGTAAGCTCGCCCGGCCCCCACCCAGCACCCTCACGACCCAGGCCACAACGCCTCTACTCGACTGCTCGGCACTGTCAGCGTGCACGCACGTTGATGTCAGCTACGGATGTCAGCGGCCAGCCACCGACCAGGTCACTTCTTCTTCCGAAGCTTCTTCATCTTCGCTTCGGCTTCCTTCTTCTTCCGCTGCGCCACTCCGTAGCTCGACCAGCCTCCCTGGTGTAACTGACACCGAGAACTGTTCATGATCGCGGGCTTGGTACACCGACCCCCCTTGGCCGTCGGTGCCCCGCACCTGGGCTGCGTCACCTGACCTCCACTTGCTTGCAGCGACTACCGGACCCCGGGATGGTCTCGCCATTCACAGCCATCCAGGAGGCGCAGATAGCGCGGACAGAAGCACAGCCAGCACACGTCTACGGAGGGCCTGGGCGCATCGCGCGTTTCAGCAGGTCAGCCGTCTACCCTCGACTGATCGGTTCCCCGAGGAGATCCAGAGCGATGCAGGCTTCGACTGCACGCCGTGCTAGCGACTGATCGGGACCTCGTACACGATCTCGCACAGCGCGACAGGCACCACGATGTCCGCCGTCTCCACGGGCTGCCCCTGGTCGCTGTAGTACGTCCGCCGGATGTGGGTCACCAGGGCCGCCTTCTGGATCCCCAGGAGCGACGCCTCCTCGGTACTCGCCTGCCGCGGCTCCGGCTGCTCTACCGCGTGGCTGACCGTGATTCCGATCTCGGCCATGCGGTTGACGACGCCCGCCCCGGCGTGCGGCCCACCCTCGGGGAGGACGACGAGCGTGCCGGCGGTGAGCTCGTACGGCTCCCAACTCGTCGACAGCTGCACCGGCCGGCCGTCGGCGAGGAACTCGTAGACCGTGCGTACGCAGAGATCCCCTACGGCGATACCGAGACGCGTCGCGATCTCGGCCGGCGCGGGCACCTTGGCCTCCGTCCGGCTCTCCCAGTTCCCCTGCCTGCCCAAGGCCTGCATGTCCGCGCGGAAGGGAGAGCCGCCCGGCTGCTCGCGAGCCGAAGAACGGACCACTCGTACGCGCTGACGGGGCTCCGCGACGTACGTACCCGAACCCGCACGACCTTCCAGCACGCCTTGGGAGATCAGCAGCTCCTGCGCCCGTCGGACCACGTTCTCGCCGACGCCGCATTCCTCGGCGATCTGGGCGCGGGAGGGGAGCCGGTCTCCGGCCGTCCACACGTGCTCCGCGATCCGCTGCCGCAGTACGTCGGCGATGCGGAGATAAGGCGGCTGCTCAGGCATGTAGAAAATCTAGTCCACTAGCTCTAATCTAGTTAACTAGCTTTACTCAACGTGACCATTCGGCAACGGAGGCCCTCCTGTGCCCGCTTCGGAAGCAAGGGCCGAGGACCTCGCCGCCCGGTTGTCGGCCCTCGGGCTGACCACGTGTGTGGAGCGGAACGCCTCGTACACGTCGATCGAAGCGGAGCTGCCGGAAGCACTGCCCGCCGATTCGTGGCGGGAGGTCCTGGAAGTGGTGGCGGAGGCCGACCGATTCGGGCTTCTCGCCAGCAGCTTGACCGGCCGCACCCTTTGGGCCGCCGTACACAAAGCGGTCCCCGCGACGGGCGACGTCCGGGGACCTGGCCATCAGCGATAGGAGCTGATCAGCGTGCACAACCGTATGGGCCCCACCACCGCCCGCACCAGTGGGCTGTACCTCCCCTCACTCTCATATGCCACGCACGCGAGGACCACCTACCGGTCGAGCTCGTGCGCGATCGGCACACACCGCGAATGCGCCCAGTCGTCCCCCGCCACAGCACCGGTGGGTGTCCCCGTGACCTACGAGGCCTGCGACTGCTCCTGCCACACCACGGACGATGCGTCGGAACCGCAGCAGGTGAACCAGTGAGGGGATGGGCCCCCAGCGGCTCGTTAGCCGCCAACATCGAGATCACATCGGTCTGCGTGCAGCGCGGCGACATCATCCAGATCGGTGGCCAGCCGTGCCGGGTCACCGACCTCGTCCAGCTGCCCGCTGGTGCGAAGCGGCTGTCCTTCGAGTCGGGCGAGGTGCTGACAATGCACGCCCGAAGCCAACTCTTCGCCCTTCGGATGATGAGGAAGCGGTGATCCGGCCCGTGCCTTCCCGCCGTCACGCCATCGCCGATGATCTCCGGCACCAGATCGCCACAGGCCGCTTGAAGGCCGGGGAGCGTCTCCCCTCTGAGGCTCAACTCGCCGCCCGCTACACAGTCAGCACGCCAACGCTGCGGAACGCCCTCGCGCTCCTCCAGGGCGAAGGCCTCGTGGAGAAGATCCACGGCAGCGGCAATTTCGTCCGCCACCCCCTCCGCAGAATCACCTACGTCGGCGGCGGATGCCCACCGGGCGCACAGACCCCAACCGAGGAAGCTCTCCACACCACCGTCCGCACCACCCACCTCCGAGCACACGGCCACCTGACCGCCCTACTGAAGGTCTCGCCTCGCAGCCCCCTGACGGAATTCCTCTGCCTCAGTCACGAGGGCAAATCGCCGCACAGCCTCGCCCGCATCTACATCCCTCGTGACCTGGCGCCGGCCGACATCTCCGGAAGTGCGTTAACAGCACGACTGGCAGAGCTGCGCCCGCCGCTGGCCGAGGTCGAGGAGAAAGCCAGCGCCCGTCTCCCGACTGCGGATGAAGCGACGTTCCTCCGCATCAGCTCGACCCTGGCCGTTCTCTCGATCACGCGCGTGGCAACCGACACCACCGGCCGTGTCGTAGAGGCGGCTCTCCTGGTACTCCCTAGCGACCGTGCCGACGCAGTCTTCACCACCCGCCACACGACCGAAGCCAGAAGGACGGAAGGATGACACCTCACAGCGAGCTGCGACTCCTGCCGTGGTCGGGCCCGGACGGCAAACCCTGCTTCCTGAGCGCTGACGACAACGCCGGCTACCTGTCCCGCCTCGCCGACAACACCGAAGCGGTACAACTCGGCTTAGGAACGGAGCTCCTGGACCATGCGCTCCAAGTCCTCGCTGACAAGGAGGCCGACCCGGACGAACTCCGCCTCCTGGCAACGGACCTGTCCGGAGCCCTGCGAGACGCGGTCCGCGTAGCAACCAGCCGCGGCCACCGCCTACCGACACCAGCCCCCTCCACTCCCGAAGAACGCGGCGTCACCCCGCGTTCGCCGGCGGTCTCCGGCTACTAGCACCACACCCCATCGACAGCGAAGCCCCCAGGCGATCTCTGGGGGCTTCGCTGCTCATGTGTAACTGCGACTAACAAACGGCTCCGGAGGCACCGTGCGTCTGACGCGCTTCAGCAGGTCCTGGGACATCCACACCTCGCGCGAACCCGGCCGTCCACGAATGGACTGCGAGGCCGCAGACGGGCCGCTGCCAAGGCATGCGGGAACGTTGAGAGGGGTAGTGCTGTAGCCCAGCCCGGGACGTAGAGCAGAACTGCCCTCCGCGCCCTGCTGATCGCTAACCTGTCGAAGGTCGGCACCGACAGATCAACACCGGGGGAGTAGATGGATCGCGTCACCAAGGCCTATCTCAATGCATTTCGCGACGAGCAGTCGATCGAGCACCTCGGCGAGTCCCTCGCATTCGAGCTCTTCGCCGACTATTGCGTAATTTCCGACTCTTACGATGATGAATTCAACATCACCGATGTGCACACCGGTGGCGGCGATGACCTAGGAATCGACGGCATTGGGATAGTCGTCAACGGTAGCCTCGTGAACTCCATCGAAGACATGGAGGGACTACTCAAGATCAATGGGACGCTGGACGTAACCTTCTGCTTCATTCAGGCGAAAACAAGCTCTAATTTCGCGGGCGAGCAAATCACGACCTTCCTCGACGGTGTTGATGAATTTTTCGCGGAAGTTGCGACGCTCCCAATGAACGAAATGGTCAGCAACTCGCGCGCCCTCATGCAGAAGATCTACGACAATAGCCTGCGGTTCCGCCGCGCGAAGCCTCAATGTCGCCTTAGCTTCGTCACGACTGGCCAGTGGGTGGCCGACGAATACCTCACAAAGAAGATCGACAAAAGGGTCGCAGGGCTTAAAGCAACTGGGCTATTTTCGGAAGTGAGTTTCTTTCCGATGGGTGCCGACGAGTTGCATGCAGGCTACCTACGTAGCAAGAATAGCGTCACCACTGAATTCTCCTTCTCCAATAAAGTCCTCCTTCCTGATATTGCCGGCGTATCGGAATCCTATCTCGGTGTAATTTCCGGCCCGGAGTTTATTAAAATTCTATCCGACGGCTCCGGAAATATCCGAAAATCCCTCTTTAATGACAATGTTCGCGACTTCCAGGAATATAATTCCGTGAACGCCGACATCAAGCGAACTCTTGAGGAGGATTCCAGCAAGGGTAGGTTCGTCGTCCTGAATAACGGAGTCACCATTGTGGCTCGCGAGCTGACCACCACGCGGGACAAGGTTGCCATTAGCGACTACCAGATCGTCAACGGCTGCCAGACGAGTCACGTACTATTCGACCAAAAGGAGCACCTCAACGAGCAAGTTCAAGTCCCTCTGAAGATCGTCGCGACCCAGGATGAAGACGTAGTGAACTCCATCATTACAGCGACCAATCGTCAGACCCAGGTGACAAATGAAGACCTGTATGCGCTCGGTACGTTCGCCAAAAAACTGGAGGGGTTCCTGAGCTCATACAGTGATGATCAGCGACTCTATTACGAGCGACGCTCCAAGCAGTACAACGCAGTGTCCGGCATCAAGAAGGTTCGGATCGTAACCAAGTCGCAGCAGATTCGCGCCTTCGCGGCCATGTTCCTCGACGAGCCGCATCGAGCCATTAGCTACTACGCTGACCTTCAGACCCAGGTCGGCACGCGTATCTTCAATGATGGGCACAAGCTGGAGCCTTATTATGTCTCAGCTTACGCCCATTTTAAACTTGAGTTCCTTTTTCGCAGCGGGGGTGTCCCCGTAAAATACAAGCCAGCTCGATATCATCTACTGATGGCACTGCGCTACATTGCCGGGGGTGCAGACATGCCGGCGCTTGGAGCTAATAAGATAGAGCGATACTGCAACTCTATCTGCGAAATCCTCTGGGATAACGCGCAGGCCACTGCGGCGTTCATGCAGGCGGCCAAAGCCGTTGACTCCAGCCTGGGTGTCCCCAAACTCACTCTGGACGTCGCTAAGACCAGGACTTTCACCGACTCTCTCAAGCAATCACTTGGAGTCCAGGTGCGATCCGCCCCTCAATCTTGAGCACCTAGGTCGGCGGAGCGGCTTTGGCCGGTGTCCTGCCCGGGTTGGGGTCGAGCATGATCAGGGGGCCGTACGCTGGTTGGCAACTCGGTCAGCCCTTGGGCCTGACCGCAATGTGATCGAGTGGCCCCCTGGTCTTGCTCGACGCGGGCCCCGACCCGGGGAGGTGGGTAAAGCCGTGGAGCCGACCGCCCCAGCCACAGCGGGTTGTCCCACCCATCAACCCGAGCCGTAGGCGTGCGGGCCGGCGGCCGGGGTGGAGCGGGGCGGAGACAGGAGCGCAGGCCCGGGCGACGGGCCGCGCGCGCCGCGCTGTGCGCGGCGGGTGCCTTGATGAAGTAGGGAAACTCTCACCGCACCGTGAGCAGCTGGCGCCCGTCATGACTCCGAACGTGAGGCCCGTCCCCGTCCAGGGCATCCAGCAGTCGGATCGCATAGACATGGGACATCCGCTCGGACACTTCTGCGGGCGTGAGCCACTGGACTGCCGTGGTTTCGTCAGACGTGCGCTCGGTGCCGCTGGAAGGCTTGCACCTGAAGACCAGGGCCACGACGCCGACAACGACGTTCTTGTAGACCCCTGTGAGCTCGTCCACCTCGACGTGGATCCCGGTTTCCTCCAGGACTTCCCGGCGCACCCCGTCCTCCGGCGTCTCCGCCAGCTCCAGCACCCCACCCGGCAGCTCCCACGTCCCGTTGTCCGCGCGCCGGATCGCCAGCAGCCGCCCGTCATCCCGAACCACCACTCCCGCTACTGATACGGAGTGGCGTGGCGTTGACCGGGTCGACGGGGCACTGTTACTCATGTACATGAGCATAGGAGGAAGCGAAGGACCATGGGAACAGCTGTAGGAGGTGGCAAGGCCGTACCGCGGTACTTGCAGATCGCCGAGGACATCGTCCAGCAGATCCGCGCCGGCGCTTTGAAGCCTGGCGACCAGGTGCCGAGTGAAGCCGACATGGTCGAGCGCTACGGCGTCTCGGGCGGGACCATTCGCAAAGCCATGCTTGAGATCCGTGCCAGCGGCCTTGTGGACACGCGGCACGGCAAGGGTTCGTATGTGAAGGCACGTCCGCCCGTACGTCACCGGTCCTCGGACCGCTTCCGCCGGTCGCTCCGTCAGGGTGGGAAAGCCGCGTACCTGGCCGAGTCCGCGCAGTCCGGTGCGACCGCCAAGGTCAGTGTCATCTACATCGGGCCGATGGAGGCCCCGCAGGGGATCGCCGAGCGGCTCGGCGTCGACGTCGGAACCAAGGTGCTCGCACGTCGGCGCCTGTACTTCCGCAACGGCACGCCCGTCGAGACGGCGACGTCGTACCTGCCCTGGGACGTGGTGCGGGACATCCCGGAACTCTTCGAGGAGAACCCCGGCGGTGGTGGCATCTATGCCCGGCTGGAGGATCACGGCCACGTCTTCGCGGAGTTCGTAGAGACGTTGCAGGCCCGGCCGGCGGCCAAGGCGGAAGCGTCAGAGCTGGCTCTCAGCCCCGGTTCTCCGGTGGTTCACCTGCTGCGAGATGCCGTGACCGAGGAGGGGCGGGTCGTGGAGGTCTGCGACACCCTCATGGCGGCTGACCAGTTCGTCTTCGAGTACCGGATCCCGGCGGCCGACTGACGGTCGCTCAACTCCCCACAGCCCGCTGCGAGTTTTCCTTCGTAGCGGGTTGACTCATGTATAGGAGTCGGGCACTCTTCTTCATGTCACTCCTATACATGAGTGACGGAGTCCAGCATCTATAGAGGAGTGATCCCGCATGCGTCAGATCCCCGTAGATACGTCGGCCGCGCTGGTGATGGTGGCTGTGCCTCCGGCGCCGAAGATCAAGGACCGTCGCACCGGTGAGATCGCCGTCGACATCGAGACCGGCGCCCAGATGGTGACGGTGGACGTGCTGTTCGCCGCGAACGGTGAGGCCGAGGTCCTGTCCGTGGCTGTGCCCAAGCCGGGTGTGGCCGACGACCTGGTCATGGGCACGCCGGTGGCGCTGACCGGGCTGATGGCCCGGCCGTGGGAGAACGAGTTCAACGGTCAGAAGCGGCACGGGATCAGCTTCCGGGCCGCCGCCGTCACCGCCCTCGCCGCGCCGGTCAAGGGCTGACCCCGGTGTCGGGGGGACAGCTCGCCGCGCTGGTCGGCTTAGTCCTGGTCGCCGCCCTCGTCGGGTGGCTGAGGGGGAAGCGCCCGGTCTGGTACTGGCTCGGCTTCGGATGGTTGGCCACCGTGGTCCGGCTGGCATGGACGTACCGCTCGGTGATGGAGGCCTGCGGCCTGACCGAGCAGCCGTCCCGGTCCCGGGTGATCCTGGCGGCGGCGATGGACCGAGTACCCGCGCAGGCGGTCCCGAAGCTGCGTCGGATGCGGATCACCCGTTCCGGCCTGGTGCTCAGGGTCAAGATCCTGCCAGGTCAGGAAGTCCTCGACTTCGACGCCGCGACCGAGCGTCTGCGGCACTCCTGGCGGATGCACGGGGTGCACGTCAAAGCCCTGAAGCCCGGGTTTCTGGAAGTGCGGCTGATCGCCTACGACGTCCTGCGCCGGGTCACCATGCCGCGTAAGCTCCCGTCCGAACTGCTCAAGGTCCCGGTGGCGTTGCGGGCCGATGGTGCAACGCACGTACGGGACTTTCGTGCCAGCCCTCATGAACTGGTTATCGGGGCCACGGAGTCGGGGAAGTCGGTCTACCTGCGCGGGCTGGTCGCGGGCCTGGCGTCTCAGCGGGTCGCGTTGGTCGGGATCGACTGCAAGTGGGGTGTGGAGCTGGCCCCGTTTTCCCGCCGGCTGTCCGCCCTCGCTTACACCCCGGAGGACGCGACCGTTCTCCTCGACCTGCTCGTGGAGGAGATGACCAACCGCTACGAACTGATCCGGGCCTCGCAGCAGCTGGCCTCCGACATCCCGCCGGAGTCGATCACCTCGGACGTCTGGGGCCTGCCCGAGGACATCCGTCCGGTGCCGCTGGTGCTGATCGTGGACGAGGTCGCCGAACTGTTCCTGATCGCCAACAAGTCCGACGAGAAGCGGCGGGATCACATGGTCACGCAGCTCGTCCGGCTGGCTCAGCTCGGCCGTGCCGCCGCCATCTACCTGGAAGTCTGCGGCCAGCGCTTCGGCTCCGAACTCGGCACCGGCGCCACCGCCCTGCGCGCCCAGCTCACGGGCCGCGTCGCCCACCGCGTCAACGACGAAGCCTCCGCCAAGATGGCGCTCGGAGACATCAGCCTCCGTGCCGTGGGCGCCGCCACCTCCATCGCTGCCGAACGTCCCGGCACTGCCGTGATCGGCCTCGTCACCGGCGGCTGGGCCCGTATCCGGTCCCCGTTCGTCTCCCTCGACCAAGCCGCGGCCGCCTGCGCCGAACATGAGCACCTCACCCCGGGCATCCCGGCCCTGGACGCCTTCCGCCCGCACCACCCCGCTGCGGCCGCGATCCCGTCCCCGGCCAAACAGAGCGTCTGACCTCTCACCCCACCTGGTCGGCGCGACCACCTCGCGCCACGTCCCTACCCCTCCCATGCCCAAAACAGGAAGGAGGAGACCCGCGATGCGCCCCACGCTCCGACCGGACGCCGTCCTCGTACAGGCCGTGATCGCCGGTGCCCTGTCCTTCGCCCACCTCCACGACCTGGCCGAAGCCGCCGGACAGGACGGCTGGAAGGCCTGGGCCTACCCGATCAGCGTGGATCTGCTCCTCGTCGCCGCCTGGCGCCGACTCCGGCTCCTGCGGGATACCGGAGATCAGACCCGCTCGGCGTGGACCTGGTTCGCCGTCGCCCTGGCCGCGTCCCTCGGCGCCAACGTCGCCACCGCCGGCCTTCTCGACCTGAACACCGTCCCGGCTTGGCTGCGGATCCTCGTTGCCGGATGGCCCGCCCTCGCCTTCCTCGGCGGCACCCTCCTGGCACACGCCCCGGCAGAGCAGTCGCCTTCCACAGCTGTGGACGACGCCGAGTCCGCGCCCGTGTCCCTGGACATCGAGCCCGTGTCTGAGGCCGCTCCGCCGGTCACCGAGATCCCGGCTCCGGAGCCCGCCCCCGCGCTGCCCGCTGCTCCTGCGGTCGCTGTCCCGGATGCCCTCCTGGACTACGCCCGGAAGATCGCCGCCGATCACCACGCCCGGACCGGCGGCCCGATCGACCCCGACACGCTGCGCACCCGCCTGGGAGTCCCCGCCCCGATGGCCGACGCCATCGCCGCCCAACTCGCCTGAGGAGAACAGCCCATGCCCCGCTACCGCTTCCGCGACGTCCGCCGCATCGGCCCGGTCGAGGTCGGCACCTACACCGACCGCCACGGCCGCGAGGCCCACGCCGCCGCCTGCACCGCCCCGCGCTGCGACTGGTCCGCCGACTACTCCAGCCGCGCCGCCGCCGAACTCGCCGCCCAGTCCCACCGCTGCGCCGCCCGCTGACCTCTAGGGAGAACCCGCCATGGACGTACCGCTCTGGCTCTGCGTGATCGTCGTCGGCGCACTCGCCGTCAAGCTCATCCGCCCGCCCTGGTGGCTCGTCGCCGTACTCCTCCTCGGCGGCTACCTCCTCGCCAGCAGCCTCCTGGCACCCGCCATCGACGCCGCAATCAAGTAGCCCCACCGCGAAAGGAGAACCGCCCATGATCCGGCCCAAGATCCCGGTCAACCCGCTCCCGACCGGCTTCGTCACCCCGCTCGTCCACCCGACCACCGCCGTCGAGCCCCACCACACGGCCACCCCGGCCTGCGGCTGCGACCACACGCCGGCTCCCGCCACCTCGTCCCGGGTCCCGGCCGTCCGCCTCACCCCGGCCGGCCTTCTCACCGCCGTTGCCGCCGGAACGGGCGTCGTCCTCGTCGTCGGCGCGGTCCTGGTCTCCATGCTCCTGGCCGTCGCCATCACCGGCGCCTCGGTCGCCGTCTGCGCCGTCGTCCTGCGCTCCCTGCTCAACCAGCAGACCCGCCGCTGACCGGCCCCGGGACGGCCTCAACCGCCAAGCTTCCGCCGTCCCGGCGCCGCACTCCTGCCCGAACCAAACGATCCGGAAGGAAGCACCATCATGGCCCAGCACACCCACGCCCCCGGGCGCGTCTGCCCGAACTGCGGCGGCCACCCCTCCGTCGCCATCACCCTCGGCGGCCGCGACCGCACTGGCCACCTGCGCACGATCACCGCGTACTGCCCGGCCTGCCACGGCACCGGCATCCGGCTCACCATCCGCCGCACCGCGGCCGCCTCGGCCGGGCGGTGACCGCATGAACGACACCCTTGGTGGTCTGCTCTCCACCCAGGCTCCGATGCTCGCCGCACTCGCCCGCCTGGCCCAGACACACCCGGACTTGCCCGGTGCCTACCTCACCACCTCCGACATCACCCCCGGCGAAGCCCACGCGCTCCTCGACCACCCGAGCGACGTCGAAGCATGGCGCGAAGCCCTCCACATGGACAGCACCGACGTAGCGATCACTACCCGCAAGGACCAGACCAAGTTGGGGTTCACCGTGCCGCTCGGCTCGATCTCCCTGCACGTCTACGCACTCTTCCCGCTCGCCACTCAGGTGGTGACCGCGTGACCAACCTGCTCCAGGACCCGGCCACCCTCGGCGACATGCTGAGGGTGGCCTCGGCCCCTGACCACCACCGCTGGAAGGACCAGATCCTTCGCACCGGCGGCTGCTCCGACCCGATCCACATCACCGGCTGGACCGTCGCCAAGGACAAGACCACCGGCGAGACCCTGCACCGGTACTCCACTGAGAATGAACCCGGCGCACGCCTCCGCATCGCCTGCGGCAACCGGCGCGCCTCCCGCTGCCCCGCATGCGCCTGGACCTACGCGGGCGACACCTACCACCTGATCCGGGCAGGCCTCGCCGGAGACGACCACCGCGACATCCCCGCCACCGTCCGCGAACACCCCCGCGTCTTCGCCACCCTCACCGCCCCGTCCTTCGGCTCGGTCCACAATCGGCCCGCCAGCCGCCCGTGCCGGTGCGGCAAGCACCACCAGGAGGACGCCGCCGAACTCGGTACCGCACTCAACCGCGCCACATACGACTACGCGGCCGCCGCCCTCTTCAACAACATGGCCGGCGCCCTCTGGGACCGCTTCGCCAAGCGGCTCCGCCGAGAGATCGCCGCCTACGCCGGACTCTCCCAACGCGCCCTGAAGGAAGTCGCCCGGATCTCCTACGGCAAGGTCGCCGAGTTCCAGAAGCGCGGCGCCGTCCACTTCCACGCCGTCATCCGCATCGACGGACCCGACGGACCGGACAGCCCTCCGCCCGCCTGGGCCAGCACCGAACTGCTCGACGCCTCGATCCGGGCCGCCGTCGCCCACTCGTACACCTCTGTCAGCCTCCCCGCCACCGGAGACCAGCCCGCCCGCACCTTCCGGTGGGGCACACAGCTCGACGTACGCCCCATTAGGGCCTTCGGTGACGGCTCCGACATCACCGAGCAGGCAGTGGCTTCGTACGTCGCCAAGTACGCCACCAAAGCTGCCGAGAACACCGGCACCCTCGACCGCCGCATCGGCAACCGCGAAGCCCTGGTCCTCCTCGACGTTCCCGACCACACCGCCCGCCTGATCGAAGCCTGCCTCGACCTGGACCTGCTCTACCCGGACCGTCGCCTCGCCGCCTGGTCACACATGCTCGGATTCCGCGGCCACTTCTCCACCAAGTCCCGGCAGTACTCCACCACCCTCGGCGCCCTCCGCCAGACCCGTGCCGACTACCGCGCCGCCCAGGAACGCGAATCCCACGGCCTTGGCGACATCGAGCCGGACACCGTGCTCGTCCTCGCTTCCTGGCAATACGCGGGACATGGGCACTCCCCCGGTGAGTCCGTGCTCGCCGCCAGCATCGCCCGCGGCATCCAGCTCAATCGCCAGACCGCCCGCGAAGCCTTGCAAGACCAACTCGCCCTGGAAGGAGCAGCGTCGTGACCACCGCCGCCGCCGAACTGCTGACCGTGCCCGAGGTCATGCAGCGGCTCAAGTTGGGGCGCTCGACGGTCTACGACCTCATCCGATCGCGTCGGCTTGTGTCCATCACCATCGGCCGGGCTCGCCGGATCCCCGCCCACGCCGTCCGGGAGTTCATCGACCACGAGATCGAGGAGGCCGCCTGATGGCCACCCAGCGCAAGCGCAATCCCAACGGCGCGGGCACGATCACCCAGCGCAAGGACGGCCGATTCCAGGCCGCTGTCTACGTCCTCCAGCCCGACGGCACCCGGGCCCGGAAGTTCGCCTACGGCAAGACCTGGGCCGAGTGCGACGTGAAGCGCCGGGACCTGCTCGCCAAGGTGGACCAGGGCGTGCCCGTGCCCACGCGCTCCGCCAAGCTCTCCGAGTGGCTGCCGTACTGGCTGGACAACATCGTGAAGCCCCACCGCAAGCGCACAACCCATGCCAAGTACGAAGTGCACGTCCGGCTTTACCTCGTGCCCCTGCTCGGGTCGAAGCGGCTCGAATCGCTGAGCGTGGGCGACGTTCGGCGGGTCCTCGTACAGCTCCAGAAGAAGACCAGCGCCGCGACCGCCAAGGAGTCACATCGGGTACTGCGAACCGCTCTCACCGCGGCCGTCCGGGAGGAGCTGGTCACTCGGAACGTGGCAACACTGGTGGAGCCTCCGAAGGTTGAGGATCGGGAGCTGTCGCCGTGGACCCTCCAGGAGACGTTGGACTTCCTCGCCGCCGGCCGCAAGGACCCGCTGTTCGCCGCCTTCGTGCTGGCCATCGCGCTCGGCTTCCGGCGGGGCGAGATCGTCGGGCTTCGGTGGGAGAACGTGGACCTTGAGAAGCGGGAGATCCGGGTGCGGACTCAGCGGCAGCGCGTTGGCGGCGAGGCCTACGAGGACGGCCCCAAGGGCAAGCGGCGTCGGCAGACGCTTCCCCTGCCCGGGATCTGCGTCGCTCCCCTGCGTTGGCAGCGGATGAAGCAAGCGGAGATGCGGGCCAAGGCCGGGGAGAAGTGGGAGGAGACCGGGTACGTATTCACCACCCGGACTGGGCGGCCCATCGAGCCGCGGAATGTCTACCGGTCCTTCACCCGGGTGGCCAAGGACGCCGGTCTCAGGGTGATTCGGCTGCATGACGCGCGGCATGGGACGGCTACTCTGCTGACCGCCGCCGGCGTCCCGCCCCGCGTCGTGATGGAGATCCTCGGACACAGTCAGATCGCTGTCACGATGAACGTGTACGCGCACGTCGTGCAGGACACGCAGCGCGAGGCCATCGGGCACATGGACCGGCTGCTGAGGCAGCGGCCCGGCCGTCCCTGACCGCTCCCGTTGATGTCAGATGCAGATGTCAAAGGCCCCCCGCCATGATCGGCGGGGGGCCTTTGTACTGGTGGGCGCGGACGGTTTCGAACCGCCGACATCTGCTTTGTAAGAGCAGCGCTCTACCCCTGAGCTACGCACCCGTGGATGAGTGAACAGCCTACATGGCGAGCGCACCCCCCACGCAAACCCGTTCCCGTGAGGGAGAATGGTCCGGGGCATGGCGGACGCGGTACGGGAGAGGGATTGTGACAACAGCATCCCGGCGTTGGTTCGGTGGGCGGGACGAGAGTCGGCGGGCGGATGCGCAGGCGGCCAAGGATGCCGCCGCCGCGGCGTTCTACGAGCTGGACACCGCGCAGCGGGATCTGCGGATCTCGATCGAGACCATCGCCGCCGCGGACGGGTCGCCCGCCGCGCGGCAGGCGAGCGAGGGGTTCGCCGCGCTGGGGCAGCGGATCGACCAGGTCAGCCATGTGTACATCGAGGCCGTCGACGCGCACGACCTGGACCGGGTGGATCTTGAGGCCTCCGTCGCCACGCAGGCCCGGGAGCAGTTGACCCGGGCGCGCGATGAGCTGGTGCGGGCCAAAGGGGAGCTGGACCGGTTCGCGCAGGGGCTGCAGCCGCTGCTGGACAAGGCCGAGACGCAGCTCGCCCGGGTCGCGCCGGCCCGGGAGCGGGCCAAGGCCGCGCTGCTGGCGGCCAGCGACGCGCTGGACGCCGTACGGGCGAAGGGGATGCGGGCCGATGATCTGGCGGCGCGGCTGGCCGCGCTGGGCCCGGAGCTGACCAAGCTGAACCAGGGCGCGGCCCAGCACGGGGTGCAGGAGACCGTGCAGCGCGCCGACCGGATCCTGCGGGACGCCGAGGGCGTACGGGCGGAGGCGGCGCGGCTGCCGGAGCGGGCCGCGGAGATCGACCGGCGGCTGGTGAGCCTGCGGACGCGGGCCCAGGCGCTGCGCAACCGGGCGGACCGGGTGGATCCGGTCCTGAGCGAGCTGCGTCGCCGGTTCAGCGCGGCCTGCTGGCAGGACCTGCAGCACGTCCCTGACCAGGCGATACGGGATGTCGCGCTGGCGGAGGACCGGCTCGAGGAGGCTTCCCGGGCGCGGGACGAGCAGCGCTGGGCCGACGTAGGGGTGCTGATCGACGGGGTACGGGCTTCGCTGGAGGCCACGGACGAGGCGGTGTCGGCCGCGCAGGACCGGCTGACGCGGCTGGAGGAAGTGGCGCGGAACCCGCAGGCCGAGGTGGACCGGACCCGGTTCGCGATCCGGGATGCGCAGCGCCTCGCGATGGCGGGCCGCAGTGTGCCCGATCCGCGGCACGCGCGGCCGCTGGACGAGGCGGTGGCCCGGATGGAGCGGGCGCTGGCGGGGCTGGAGGGGCGGCACCCGGACTACTGGCATTTCCTGCAGGAGATGGAGGAGGTCCGGATGGCGGTGGGCCGGGTGGTGGCGGATATGCGGGGCCGGAGCGCCGCAGGCTGAGGCCGGGGTTGTCGGGGGGCAGGCATCGGCGGATGCTGGAGGGGCCGGAAACGGAGCAGAGGAGGGCGCAATGGCTGCCCACACGTCCCACAAGCCTCGTGCAGCCCGTGCACCCCAGGCACCGTCCGCACCGCAGGATTCCTACACGGCTCACGCGCTCTACGGGTGCACCGAGCCCCACGAGAACTACGCACCGTACGTGCCCCACGAGCCGTACGAGACCCACGAGCCGCCGGCCGGCCCCGGCAGGCTGCAGCGCCTTCTGCACCCGGTCAATGCCGAGCTCGACGAGCACCTGCCCGTCGACCACAAGCTCGGCAAGGTCTACCGGGTCGGCGCCGGCCTGACCGGACTGCTGCTGGTCGTCTTCGGCATCCTGGGGCTCATCGACGAGATCGGGTTCTTCGACACCGGCGGAGACACGGTGCTCGCGCTGAACACCAACGGCGCGCTGAGTGTCCTGTCGATCTGTATCGGGGTGCTGCTGTTCGTCGGGATGGTGATCGGCGGGACCTTCGCCTCCACCTTGAACATCGTGCTCGGGGTGCTGTTCATCCTGAGTGGATTCGTCAATCTCGCCCTGCTGGACACCGGTTTCAACTTCCTGGCCTTCGAGATCCAGAACGTGCTGTTCAGTTTCGTCGTCGGCGTGATGCTGATGTGGTTCGGGATGTACGGGCGGGTGGGCAGCGCGCTGCCGCACGACAATCCGTACTGGCGGGCCCGCCATCCCGAGCAGGCGGCCCGGGAGCAGCGGGCGGCGGCACAGACCGGGAGGCGGGTCCAGGCCCTGCCGTAATTCCTCCCGCCGCCGTTAACCTGGCCGCATGCCTCGATACGAATTCCGCTGCCGGACCTGCGACGACACCTTTGAGGTGAGCCGGCCGATGGCCGAGTCCTCCGCGCCCGCCGACTGCCCCGCCGGGCACGCCGACACCGTCAAGCTGCTCTCCGCCGTCGCCGTGGGCGGTACCAGCAGTGCCCCCGCGCCCGCCCGGGCGGGAGGCGGCGGGGGCTGCTGTGGTGGGGGCGGCTGCGGCTAAACGGTCTGGCGCTTGCGCGAGAGCGTCAGGCCGTCCGAGATCGCCAGCATCACGGACTCCATGCGGGAGTCGGCCGCGACGTGCTCGTTGAAGGCGCGGACACCGGCCGCCGAGCCGGTGGCCGACTCGTCGAGGACCGTGCCGTGGAACAGGGTGTTGTCCGTGACGATCAGGCCGCCCGGACGCAGCCTCGGCACGAGCTCCTCCCAGTACGCGATCTGGCTCTCCTTGTCCGCATCCACGTAGGCCATGTCGATGTGCGGCTCGGCGGGCATCGCTCGGAGCGTGTCCAGCGCCGGCGCGATGCGCAGCTCGATGCGGTCCGCGACGCCCGCCGCCGCCCAGGCCTCCCTGCCGTACGCCGTCCACTCCTCGGAGACGTCGCAGGCGATGAGACGGCCGTCCGCGGGCAGTGCCCGGGCCATCGACAGGGCCGAGAAGCCGGTGAAGGTGCCCACCTCCACGATGTGGCGGGCGCCCGTCAGCCGGACCAGGAAGGCCAGCAGCGGCCCCTGCTCCTGCGCCGACTGCATTCCGGCGACGTCCGGGAACTTGGCGTACGTCGTCTCCACCAGCCCCCGCTGGACCTCGTCCAGCGGGGGGTTGTGGTCGAGCATGTACCGGTAGAGATCGTCAGTGATCTTGGTGCTGTTGCCCTTGGTCATACGGCCAGTGTCGCAACCGCCCTGCCGAATGCGCGGACGATTTCCTCACCTGCCAGCACTCCGGCCGCGGACAGGGCCGTCACCGTCGGCGCCGTCCAGGCGGCGTCCGCCAGCTCGCCGTGGCCCGGGCGCCAGGCCGCGTCCGCCGCCAGCAGCAGGTCGGCGTCCAGGAGCGAGTCGCCGGCGGCGAGGGTGGCCGTGGCGCCGGTCCGGCGGGCCACCTCGTGCATCGCCGCGCTCTTGGTCAGCGGACGCGGCACGGCGTAGATCTTGCGGCCCTGGAGCGAGACCGTCCAGCCGCGCTCCTGCGACCACTCGGTCAGCGACTTGAGCCACTCGTCGGGCACCAGGGCACGCTCGACGACCAGGTACGCGAACAGGTCCTCCGCCACCCGTGCCTTGCGCAGCCACGCCGGGTCCGCCGTCGCCAGCAGATGGGCGTGCACCTCCTCCAGCGGCGCGCACTCCCGCGCCAGGCGCGCCGCGACCTGCCGCCGCCAGTCCCGGTCCGGGACCCCGTCGACCAGCAGCTGGCCGCCGTTCGCGCAGATCGCGTACGGGGCCGGGCGGCCGGGGAAGCGGATCCGCTGGTACTGCTTGCGGGTCCGCGTCGTCGTCGGGACGAAGACGACCGACGGGTCCGCCGTCAGCTCCGCCAGCAGTCCCGCCGCCGTCTCCGTCATGTAGGACAGCGGCTTGCTCTCGTGGACCTCGACGCACAGCAGCCGCGGGGCCTCCGGGTCGGGCATGGTCAGGCCGAGGGCCGCCGCCGAGTAGATGAGCGTACGGTCGAGATCACTGGCTACCAGGACAGTCACTTCGAGGCCACAGCCTTTCCGTCGGCGCCGGTGGCGCCGCGCGTGAATCGGGGGTGGATGAGTCCGACGCACGTGTAGGGCAGCCCGTCGACCTCCTCCACGGGGACACCGCGCTGCTCGGCGAGCAGCCGTACGTGGTCCAGGTCGGCGCCCGCGCCGCGCTGCGCGAGGATCTTCCACGGCACCCGGCGCAACAGCACCCGGGTGGTCTCGCCGACTCCGGGCTTGACCAGGTTCACGTCGTGGATGCCGTACTCCTCGCTGATCCGCTCCACCGCCTCCCAGCCCTCCCAGGCCGGCGTGCGGTCGGCCGCGAGCAGCTCCTTGACCTCGGCGGCGACGGCGTCGGCCACCTCGCCGAAGCGGGCGGCGACGGTGTCGACGAAGTCGACGGAGACGTCGGCTCCGGCGAGCTCGCGGTAGAACTTGGCACCGTGGAAGTCGGCGGGCCCGACCAGGTCGGACCTCAGCACCGTACGCGAGACGAGACCGGAGACGGTGGAGTTGAGGCAGGCGGACGGGATCAGGAAGTCCTCGCGGGTGCCGTACGTCCGCACGCACGAGCCGGGGTCGGCGAGGACCACGATCTCCGGGTTGAAGCCGGGGCCCCCTTCTTCCTGCTGATGGGCCGTGAGGGCGGCGGCCAGCTCGCGCGTGATGGCGCCCTTGCCGGTCCAGCCGTCGACGAAGACGACGTCGGCCGGGTCGTGGTGGGCGGCCAGCCAGCGCAGGGCGTTGGCGTCGATGCCGCGGCCGCGCACGATGGAGACGGCGTAGTGCGGGAGGTCCAGGCCGTGCCGGAGCTGGGCCCAGCGGCGCATGAGGACGCCGACGGGCGTTCCGGCGCGGGCCAGGGAGACCAGGACCGGGGACGGGGTGCGCTCGGCGAGGACGGTCTCGGTGACGGTGCCGACCGCTCGGGCGATGCGGGCCGCCGAGGCGGTCAGGGCGCTCTGGTAGAGGTCCTGGTACTGCGGGGAGGGCTGGTACTCGACGGGCAGCGATTCCGCGTAGTGGGCGCCGCCCGCCTGTATCGCCTCCTCGCGCTCCTCGGTCGGGGCCTCCAGCTCGGCGCCGGAGAGGTCCTGGAGCAGCCAGCCGACGTCCTCGGCGGCGTAGGAGGAGAAGGCGGGCCCGCGCAACGGCTCGCGCAACGGCCCGCGCGTAATCGTCTCGTGCGTGATCGTCTCGTGCGTGATCGGCTCGTCCGTGATCGGCTCGGTCATGATCGGCTCTTGCTCCTGCCGGTCGGGTACGTAGGAAGGTACGGCGGCCAGCAGGACGCGGCCGGTGTGCGGAGCCAGGCTCGCGAGCAGTCCCGACCGCAGCTCGGGGGTGTCCCCTGCAGAGTCGACGACGGCGACGACGGCGTCGAAACCGGCACCCGCGACGTTGTACGCGTACCGGTCTCCGGGGCCGTCGGCCGGGGCGTCGTGCGCGGGGAAGACCAGCCGGGTGCGGATGGCGTAGCCCGGGTCGTCCACGGCGAGGACGGGCGAGCGGGTGGTGGTGGAGAAGCGGACCTCGCGGGCCGCGCCCGCCTCCTCCAGGGCCTTGGCGAGGCGCAGCGGCGCGTACATCAGCTCCTCGTTGCCGAGTACGAGGACACGGCCGGGCCGCTCGCCGAGCGCGGCCGTGAGCCGGTCGGTCAGGGCCGGCAGGGCCGCGTCCAGCGCTTCGCGGTGCGCGGACGTGAATCCGTGGCGGCCGCCGTCCGGGACCCGGGCGGGCCAGCCGAGGTCGACGCGCTCGTGGTCCGGGCGCGGGCCGTCCGCCGGGGCCGGTGCCTGCGGGCGGGGCGCGATGCCGTCGGCGGCCGCCTCGTGCTCCTCGACCAGGGCCTGGCCCTCGGCCAGGACGCCGGGCGGGAGGGACACCGTGCCCGAGGCCAGGGCGACGAGGTCCACGCGGGCGCCCAGTTCGGCGGCGAAGGCGGTGAGCCGGTCGCGGTCGGCCGCGGAGCGCATGTCGACGAGGGCGACGACCACGTAGTGCGAGCGCGGGTGGCGGGTGTGGAGGTCGCGGATGGTGTTCAGCACGGTGTTGCCGGTGGAGAACTCGTCGTCGACGAGGACCAGCGGGCCGCTGCCGGCCAGCAGCGCGGGGTCCTCGGGGAGCAGCAGGTGTGAGGTGGCGTGCGAGTGGGCCTCCTCGAAGCCTCCCGCGGGCTCCACTCCGGGCACGGGCCGGCGGGTGGAGTGCAGGTAGGGGGCCGGGCCCAGGCCGTCCGCCACGCAGTGGCCGAGGCCGGTGGCGGTCTCGGCGTAGCCGAGGACCACCGCCGAGGCGGCCCCGTCCGCGCCGAGCAGGGCCCGGACCCGCTCGCCGAGCCCGTATCCGGCGGCGTAGACGGCCGCCGGGGACTGCGGGACGTGCTTGCCCAGGACCTGCGAGACCAGCAGGTGCGCCCGCTTGGGGTTGCGCCGCAGCGCCAGCCCGAGGAGTTCCGTCAGCCGCGGTCCCCCGGCTCCCCCCTCGGCGTCCCGCAGTCGCACCCCGAGCCGGTCCGCGACCCATGTTCCCGACCACACCGTGTCGATCGTCTTGCCTTCCCTCGTCGTCACCGGCCCGCTCACACCTGGAGCCCGGCCGTGAGCAGGTCGACGAAGCCGACCTCCTCCTTCGCCACACCGAAGGCCTCGGCGCGCTGCATGGTGCGCTCGGCCCAGGCCCGGTGGGGCTTCACCTCGTTCATTTTGTTCGTGTAGACGGAACGCATTACTCCGCCGCCGCCGCGCTCGGGGCGCAGGATGTCCTGGGCGTCGCTGAACTCCTCGTGGGAGACCACCGACAGCGCGTGGACGGGCGTGACGTGGGCGGGGTGGATGCACGTCTTGCCGAGCAGTCCGTTGGCCCGGTCGAGCTCGATCTCGCGCAGCAGCCCGTCCAGGTCGTGTTCGATCAGGGCGGTGCGCAGTTCCTCCACGCCTTCCGCCAGGAAGGGGCTGCGGCGCAGCTGGGGCTTGAAGAGGCGCTGCTGGCTGCGGAAGTACTCCCACACCGGGCCGGTGACGGTGAAGCCGGTGCCGTCGGCGCGGCTGAGGACGTTGACGACGTCCGCGATCACGCCGGCCACGATCTGGACGTCGTAGGCGGTCATGTCGGGGGTGCGGCGCAGGCCGTAGGCGGAGCAGAAGTCGGTGACGCCGAGCCGCAGGGCCAGGACCCGGTCGCGGTGGTCGTTGACGGTGCGGGAGATGCCGGCGAGGGTCTCGACGCGGGTTTCGAGGTGGAGGAGGTCCGGGGTCTCCAGGACGGGCATCGCGTACAGCCGGCCCTGGCCGTAGGCGGCCTCGGCCTGGGCGACGGCGTCCAGGAAGGGAGTGCCACTGCTCTCGTTGAACTTCGGAAGTACGAATCCGGCCAGTCGCCGGGCGGAGCCGCCCAGGCGACGCACCAGGTCGGGTATCTGCTCGGGCGTGCGGACGCGGATGAACAGGAGCGGGAGCTCGGCGGTGTCCGCGTCGAGCTCGGCGAACTGCCGGATGAGGTTCTCCTCGGCCGCGGCGACCTCGCCGTCACTGATGGAATCCTCCAGGCAGAGGACCATCGAGACGACTCCGCGGCCGGCCTGCTTGCGGATGTCCCGGGCGAGCTGGGGGCGCGTGGCGGGGCTGTAGAGCGTCGCCCCCAGGGCCGCGGCGAGGACGCGGGCGGGCGAGGCTCCGGTGAATTCCGCCGGTTCCTGGTGGAAGAGGTCCTTGCGGACAGTGGGCGATATGTGCCCGAAGTGACGCATGTGCTTCCCCCGTACTGCCTCGGCGGCCCAACTGGCGTGGCCGGTAATAGTACGTACTAACGTGAGTCAAGAGTTCCTCAAGCACATGAAGTTCAGGTAACCCTCTTGCACGATGCCCAGCTCTCGCGTTCGGGACAAGGCCCTACGGGGGGCCGCATTGTCCCGGTCCACCCCGGGAGGGCAGGATGACGTGCATGACGCACGCGATGCAGAAGGGCTCGAACATCCCGGTGGCCCCCGTGGCGGTCCGGGCTGTGCTCCGTTGGACGGCCGGCCCCGAGGTGCCGGACGTGGACGCCTCCGCCCTGCTCGTGGGCGCCGACGGCCGGGTGCGTTCGGACGAGGACTTCGTCTTCTACAACCAGCCGCGGCACCCCTCGGGGGCCGTCTGGCGACTCGGTAAGAAGCAGATCGGCGACGCGGTCACCGACGCCGTCCAGGCGGACCTGCGCACGGTGACCCCGGCGGTGGACCGGATCCTGGTGGTCGCCTCCGCCGAGGACGTCCCCTTCCAGCAGGTCCGCGACCTGCGGATCCTCCTGTACGACGCCACGGCGGCCGGCGGCTCCGAACCGCTGGCCTACTTCGACGTACGGCCCGAGACCGGTGCCGAGACGGCGCTGATCTGCGGTGAGCTGTACCGCCGGGGCGAGGGGTGGAAGTTCCGCGCCCTGGGCGAGGGCTACTCCGACGGGCTGGTCGGGCTGGCGACCGACCACGGGATCTCGGTCGACGAGAACGCCGCCGAGTCGGCGGCGGCCCCGGATGCCGGGCCCGCCGCCGGACCCGGCGCGGGGGCCACCTCCGAGCAGACGGCCGCGATGGCCCCGCCGGCACCGCCCACGCAGGCCCCGCCGCCGGTCCAGCCCGCCTATGGGTACCCGCAGCCGGTGTCCCCGGCCCCCGTGCCCGGTCCGGCCGCCGATCCGTCGTTCCGGCTGCCGGTGCAGGGCCCGCAGTTCATCCGCCGCTGACGCCACTGCCGACACCACTGCTGACGCCCCCGCCCGGGGCCCCGGTCAGGCCTTGGCGCTCTTGTAGCCCCGCCCCCACTGGAGCCCCCAGCCGTACAGCCGGTCCAGCTCGGCCTGGAACCCGTACACGAACTTCACCTCGCGCCGCACGACCAGCTCGCCCTTGACGCGCTCCACGGAGACCACCGCGCAGGAGCGGGCCTGCGGGTGCCGCTCCTCCAGGGGGATCTCGATCCGCGGCCCGGTCACCGGGAACAGGGTGACCAGGGCGTGGGTCCGGTCGAAGGCCGGGGTCTGGTCGTAGATGTAGACGAAGACCAGCAGCCGCTTGATCTCGTCGGCGTGGTCGAGATTGACGTAGAGCGTCTCGCCGGACGCCGAGCCGAACCGGTCGTCCCCGCTGAGCTTGACGTACGGCGGGTCGTTGATGTCGCCGAGCAGGTTGCCCAGCGGCTGGACGACTCCGCGGGTGCCGTCGGCCAGCTCGTAGAGGCAGCCCATGTCGAGGTCGACATTGACCATGCCCTGGGTGTGCGCCTGCACCATGTCGGGCTTGAACAGCTTGAACGGATGCCGGAAGAGCTGGCCGCTCTGGCCGGAGCTGCCGCCGATGTCCGAGGTGCGCATGCGCCAGGACAGGTTGACGCGCAGATTGCCGTGGACCGCCCCCTGTTTGGTGAGCGACACGGTCGAATGCCGCTTGGTCAGCTCGATCGCGTTCGACGAGGCGCTGCCCGATTGGAACTGCACGGCGCGGCTGCCCATGATGCCGTCGAAGAAGCCCATCCCTACCCCCCTTGATCCCTTGGTCCCCTGATACGTACGGAAGCGGGGCGGCCCGCCGGGTCCGTGGACCCCGTGGGCCGCCCCGCAGATGGAGCGTTCCGCATTACCGCCGCGGTCATGCCTCGGCGGCGGAACCCTCCAGTTCCAGGCGCTTGTTCCGGCGGACCGAGGACCAGAAGGACCAGGCGATCAGGATGACGCCGACGAGGCCGGTGATGACCTCGTTGATCTCGTACTGGATGGTGACGAGCAGGAGCACGGCGAGGGCGCCGATGGCGTAGTGCGCGCCGTGCTCCAGGTAGACGTAGTCGTCGAGGGTGCCCTGGCGGACCAGGTAGACGGTCAGCGACCGGACGTACATGGCACCGATACCGAGGCCGAGCGCCATGAGCACGATGTCGTTGGTGATGGCGAAGGCGCCGATGACTCCGTCGAAGGAGAAGGAGGCGTCGAGGACTTCGAGGTAGAGGAACATGAAGAACGCGGCCTTGCCGGCCATGGCGACGACCGAGACGGGCTTGCCGCTCTTCTTGGCCTCTTCCTCCGCCTCGTGTTCGGCTTCCTCCTCTTCCTCCAGCTTGTTCTCGAAGTAGCCGGAGAGGCCGCCGACGATCATGTAGGTGATCAGGCCCAGGATGCCGGAGACCAGGACGGTCTGCGCCTTGTCCACGTGGACGCCACCGTGCTGGTGGGCCTGGGTGGCGAAGGTCATCGAGGTGATGACCAGGACGATCAGGGCGATGCACGCCGACAGCATGTCGATCTTGCCGAGCTTGGCCAGCGGGCGCTCCAGCCAGGCCAGCCACTTGATGTCGCGGTCCTCGAAGATGAAGTCGAGGAAGATCATCAGCAGGAACATGCCGCCGAAGGCGGCGATGGACGGGTGGGCGTCCGTGACCAGCTGCTCGTACATCACCTTGTTGGAGAGGGCGAGGTCCACGGCCTCGATCGGACCGATCTTGGCACTGATGGCCACGATCACGACGGGGAAGACCAGTCGCATACCGAAGACGGCGATGAGCACACCGACAGTGAGGAAGATCTTCTGCCAGAAGGCGTTCATCTTCTTCAGGATTCCGGCGTTGACCACCGCATTGTCGAAGGACAGCGAGATCTCAAGGACCGACAGGATCGCGACGATCCCGAAAGCCTGCCACCCCCCGTAGAACACCGCTGCGACCAGACCGAGCGCAGTGATTGCGAACGACCAGCCGAAGGTTTTGAGAACCACTGGCACCCCATCGTCTTGTACGGCTTTACGAAACGTTGACCCCGAAGTCTAGAGCGATGCCCCTCAGGCCCGACGCGTACCCCTGCCCCACCGCACGGAACTTCCACTCGCCCCCGTACCGGTAGACCTCGCCGAAGATCATCGCGGTCTCGCTGGAGGCGTCCTCGGAGAGGTCGTAGCGGGCCAGTTCCTGGCCGTCCGCCTGGTTCACCACGCGAATGAAGGCGTTGCTGACCTGGCCGAAGCTCTGCCGGCGGGACTCCGCCTCGTGGATCGAGACCGGGAAGACGATCTTGTCGACCTCGGCCGGCACCTTGGTCAGGTCGATGATGATCGACTCGTCGTCGCCCTCACCCTCGCCGGTGAGGTTGTCCCCCGTGTGTTCGACGGAGCCGTCGGGGCTCTTCAGGTTGTTGTAGAAGACGAAGTACGCGTCCCCCAGGACCCGGCCGTCGCGGCACAGCAGCGCGCTGGCGTCGAGGTCGAAGTCCGCGCCCGTGGTCGAGCGCGCGTCCCATCCGAGGCCGATCAGGACCCGGGTGAGGTTCGGTGCGGCCTTGGAGAGGGAGACATTGCCCCCCTTGGCGAGTGTGACGCCCATGCTGTGGTCCTCCCCGGACGACGGTGTGGCGATGGTGGCGGTGTGGCGGGTGTGTGGCGGGTCCTGCCGTGCGCGGGCCGTGCGGCCCCCGGAAGGGCCGTAAAGCCCGTCCGGCGCCGTACACACAGTGCACGGCGCCGGACGGGTGATGACTCTCGGGGTCAGACGTTGACGCCGAAGTCCTGCGCGATGCCGCGCAGGCCCGAGGCGTAGCCCTGGCCGATGGCGCGGAACTTCCACTCCGCACCGTTGCGGTACAGCTCGCCGAAGACCATGGCGGTCTCGGTCGAGGCGTCCTCGGAGAGGTCGTAGCGGGCGAGCTCGCTGTTGTCGGCCTGGTTCACGACGCGGATGTACGCGTTGCGGACCTGGCCGAAGCTCTGCTGGCGGCTCTCGGCCTCGTAGATCGAGACGGGAAAGACGATCTTGGCGACATCGGCCGGGACACCGGCGAGGTTGACCTTGATCGCCTCGTCGTCGCCCTCGCCCTCACCGGTGGTGTTGTCACCGGTGTGCTCGACCGAGCCGTCGGGGCTCTTCAGGTTGTTGAAGAAGACGAAGTTCGCGTCGCTGGCGACCTTGCCCTGGTCGTTGGTCAGGATCGCGCTGGCGTCGAGGTCGAAGTCGACACCGGTGGTGGTGCGAGCGTCCCAGCCCAGACCGACGATGACCGCCGTCAGGTTAGGCGCGGCCTTGGTCAGCGAGACGTTGCCGCCCTTGCTGAGGCTGACTCCCACGGGTCCTCCATTGGGTTCATGTGTATGGGGCGGTGCCCCGTCGTGCTGGGGGCCCCTCCCAGCGCTGGCTGGGGGAGCTACCGGATCAACGTTTCGATCCTAGTGACGGGTTCCCGCCTGTACGCGATTTTCACAGCGAACTGCGGCCGACGAGCCGACGACGGGCCTCAGAGGCTGTCGAGGGCCTTGATGTACTCGTTCAGGTCACGCGCGTCGGGCAGTCCGTTGACGACAGTCCAGCGCACGACGCCGTCCTTGTCGATGATGAAGGTGCCGCGGACCGCGCACCCCTTCTCCTCGTCGAAGACGCCGTACGCGCGGGAGGTCTCCCCGTGCGGCCAGAAGTCCGACAGCAGCGGGTAGTCCAGGCTCTCCTGCTCGCCGAAGACCCGGAGGGTCGGCACGGAGTCGTTGGAGACGGCGAGGAGCTGGACGTCGTCGTTCTGGAAGCGCGGCAGCTGGTCGCGCAGCTCGCACAGCTCGCCGGTGCAGACGCCCGTGAAGGCGAACGGGTAGAAGAGCAGCACCACGGCCTTCTCCCCCCGGAAGTCGGAGAGCCGCACGGTGGCGCCGTGGTTGTCCTTGAGCTCGAAGTCGGGGGCCTTGTCGCCGACCTGGATCGCCATCTCTCGCGTCCCTTCGTTCCTGCATACCTGCGTTGGGCTGTTCGGGTGAGGCAAAGCCTATGCACGCCCCGGCCGCGAACGCACGCACCCCGCCGACCGGGGTCGACGGGGTGGCGATATGTCCGCTCGGCTGCGGGACGCGGCTCAGCGCTTGGACTTGACGGCGGTCTTGGGCGTCACGAGCTTGGTGGCGCCCCACTCCTTGCCCACCGGGAGACCCTTGGCCAGCGAAAGGCCGGCCGTCTCCGCGGCTTCCTTGATGTCGCTGGCCTCGACGTAGCCGGGGCGGCCCGTCTTGGGGGTCAGCAGCAGGATCAGTGCGCCGTCCTCGATCAGCTCGGTGGCATCGACCAGTACGTCCGCCAGGTCGCCGTCGTCCTCCCGGAACCACAGCAACACGGCGTCGGCGACGTCGTCGAAGTCCTCGTCGACGAGTTCGCCGACGAGCCCGTCCACGACGTCACGGAATTCCTGATCGACGTCGTCGTCGTAGCCGATCTCCTGGACCACCTGTTCGGACTGGAAACCCAGCCGGGCGGCCAGGTTCTCCGCGTGGTCCGCGGTCGCGCTCACGGGGTGCCTCCTGCTCATGTTCGGTGAATGTTCTTCGGCGGCGCGCGTACGCGCAGCATTGGACGTAGTCCACACGGGCGCGGCGGATCGCGCAAGTACCCGGCCGCCGAGACCGTCGAAACGGTGACGATTGCGGCCGTCTCGCCGCAACTTTCAGCCCCTCCGTATACACCTCGGGTGATTCATCCCACACCATTCCGGTTCATTCGTCATCGCTTCAGGACTTTCCTACCTGTTTGAGGGACGAACGGCCTCACGAAGGAGGTGACCGAGTTGGGCGTAAGGTTGCGATTTGGCCGCACCTGCCACCGACCCCCTCCTCAAGACTCCCTACCGTCTCCAGGGATTACCCAGTGGTAGAGATGACGATTTCGGCCGAGCGTAAGACCATGGGAGGCGGCGAACCCAAGGCACGACTCCCCCGACAGCGAAGGAACAGCGTGGCTTCCGCATCCGATCGCAATCCGATCATCATTGGCGGCCTGCCGAGTCAGGTCCCGGACTTCGATCCGGAGGAGACGCAGGAGTGGCTCGACTCCCTGGACGCCGCAGTCGACGAGCGGGGCCGTGAACGCGCCCGCTACCTGATGCTGCGGCTGATCGAGCGGGCCCGTGAGAAGCGCGTGGCCGTGCCCGAGATGCGCAGCACGGACTACGTCAACACGATCGCCACCAAGGACGAGCCGTTCTTCCCCGGCAACGAGGAGATCGAGCGCAAGGTCCTCAACGCCACCCGCTGGAACGCGGCCGTGATGGTCTCGCGCGCCCAGCGCCCGGGCATCGGGGTCGGCGGACACATCGCGACCTTCGCCTCCTCCGCCTCCCTCTACGACGTGGGCTTCAACCACTTCTTCCGGGGCAAGGACGAGGGCGACGGCGGCGACCAGATCTTCTTCCAGGGCCACGCGTCCCCCGGTATCTACGCCCGCGCCTACCTCCTGGACCGGCTCACCGAGCAGCAGCTCGACGCGTTCCGGCAGGAGAAGTCGAAGGCCCCGTACGGCCTTTCCAGCTACCCGCACCCGCGGCTGATGCCGGACTTCTGGGAGTTCCCGACCGTGTCGATGGGCCTCGGCCCGCTCGGTGCGATCTACCAGGCCCGGATGAACCGGTACATGGAGGCGCGCGGGATCGCGGACACCTCCAAGTCCCACGTATGGGCGTATCTCGGTGACGGCGAGATGGACGAGCCGGAGTCGCTCGGCCAGCTGTCCATCGCGGCGCGCGAGGGTCTGGACAACCTGACCTTCGTCGTGAACTGCAACCTCCAGCGCCTCGACGGCCCGGTGCGCGGCAACGGCAAGATCATCCAGGAACTGGAGTCGCAGTTCCGCGGCGCCGGCTGGAACGTCATCAAGCTGATCTGGGACCGCTCCTGGGACCCGCTGCTGGCCCAGGACCGTGACGGCATCCTGGTCAACAAGATGAACTCCACCCCGGACGGGCAGTTCCAGACGTACGCCACCGAGTCGGGTGCGTACATCCGTGAGCACTTCTTCGGCGGGGACCAGCGGCTGCGCGCGATGGTCGAGAACATGACCGACTACCAGATCCAGCACCTGGGCCGCGGCGGACACGACCACAAGAAGGTCTACGCGGCGTACGCGGCGGCCAAGGCCCACAAGGGCCAGCCGACGGTGATCCTGGCGCAGACGGTCAAGGGCTGGACGCTCGGCCCGAACTTCGAGGGCCGCAACGCGACGCACCAGATGAAGAAGCTGACGGTCGACGACCTCAAGCGCTTCCGCGACCGCCTGCACATCCCGATCACGGACGCGCAGCTGGAGAGCGGCGCCCCGCCGTACTACCACCCGGGCCCGAAGTCGCCCGAGATCCAGTACATGCACGACCAGCGCAGCGCGCTCGGCGGCTACGTGCCGACCCGCGTGGTGCGCGCGAAGCCGCTGGAGCTGCCGGGCGACGCGACCTACGCGGCCGCCAAGAAGGGCTCGGGCCAGCAGTCGATCGCCACCACGATGGCGTTCGTCCGCATCCTGAAGGACCTGATGCGGGACAAGGAGATCGGCAAGCGCTTCGTGCTGATCGCGCCCGACGAGTACCGCACCTTCGGTATGGACGCCTTCTTCCCGAGCGCCAAGATCTACAACCCGCTGGGCCAGCAGTACGAGGCGGTCGACCGCGACCTGCTGCTCGCGTACAAGGAGTCCCCAACCGGCCAGATGCTGCACGACGGCATCTCGGAGGCGGGCTGCACGGCCTCGCTGATCGCCGCGGGTTCGGCGTACGCGACGCACGGCGAGCCGCTGATCCCGGTCTACGTCTTCTACTCGATGTTCGGTTTCCAGCGCACGGGTGACCAGTTCTGGCAGATGGCCGATCAGCTGGCGCGCGGTTTCGTCCTCGGTGCGACCGCCGGCCGGACCACCCTGACGGGTGAGGGCCTGCAGCACGCCGACGGCCACTCCCAGCTGCTGGCCTCGACGAACCCGGGCTGCGTCGCGTACGACCCGGCCTACGGCTACGAGATCGCGCACATCGTCGAGGACGGTCTGCGGCGCATGTACGGGCCCGAGTCGGAGGACGTCTTCTACTACCTGACCGTCTACAACGAGCCGATCCAGCACCCGGCCGAGCCGGCGGACGTCGACGTGGACGGGATCCTGAGGGGCCTCCACCGGGTGTCGCGGGGCACGGAGGGCACCATCGGGGCGCAGCTCATGGCCTCGGGCGTGGCGGTGCCGTGGGCGCTGGAGGCGCAGCGGATCCTGGCCGCCGACTGGAACGTGCGGGCGGACGTCTGGTCGGCGACCTCCTGGAACGAGCTGCGCCGCGATGCCGTCGCGGTGGAGGAGCACAACCTGCTCCACCCGGAGGAGGAGCAGCGCGTCCCGTACGTGACGCGGAAGCTGTCGGGTGCGGAAGGTCCGTTCGTGGCGGTCTCCGACTGGATGCGGTCGGTCCCGGACCAGATCTCGCGGTGGGTGCCCGGCCCGTACACCTCGCTGGGCGCGGACGGCTTCGGCTTCGCCGACACCCGCGGCGCGGCCCGGCGCTTCTTCCACATCGACGCGCAGTCGGTGGTCCTGGCCACGCTCACCGAGCTCGCCAAGGCGGGCCGGATCGACCGTTCGGTGCTGAAGCAGGCCGTCGACCGCTACCAGCTGCTGGACGTCGCGGCGGCCGACCCGGGCGCGGCGGGCGGAGACGCGTAGCCGTCACCCTTCCGTGGGGGCGCTGGGACATCTGTCCCAGCGCCCCTTACGCGTTCTTTACGATGCTGGCATGAAGGAACCCTCCCGCCAGGCGCGCTGGGAGCGCCGTACACAGACGCCCCTGCTGGTACTCGCCCTGGCCTTCGCCGTCGCCTACGCCGTGCCCATCGTCGCGCCCGACGCGGATCCGTCGGTGCACCGGGCGTGCACGCACGCGGAGTGGGTGGTGTGGGGGGCCTTCGCCGTCGACTACCTGGTGCGGCTGGTGCTCGCGAGGGACCGCAGGGTCTTCGTACGGACGCACTGGCTGGACCTGGCCGCGGTGGTGCTGCCGCTGGTCCAGCCGTTGCGGCTGTTGCGGCTCGTCGCCACCTTGATGCTGGTGGGGCGCCGGGCCCGGATGGCTCCGCAGATCCGGCTGACGACCTATGTGGCCGGGGCGGTGGTGGGGCTGCTGATGTTCGGCTCTCTCGCGGTGCTGAGCGTGGAACGGGACGCCCCCGACGGGAACATCAAGAACCTGGGCGACGCGGTGTGGTGGTCCTTCACCACCATGACGACGGTCGGGTACGGCGACCACTCCCCCACGACCGGCCTCGGCCGGGTGCTGGCCGTCGGGCTGATGCTGTCCGGGATCGCCCTGCTCGGTGTGGTGACCGCCAACATCGCCGCCTGGTTCATCGCCCGCTTCGAGCGGGACGACCAGGCGGAGCGGCTTCATGTGGCGGCCCTTCGGGAACTGCAGGCGGAGGTACGGGCGCTGCGCGCGGAGGTCGCGACGCTGGGCGGCGGGGCGGCCGGACCGGCCGGGCCGGCTGATCCGACCGGTCCGGCCGAGCTGGCCGGGGCCCCGGCGCCGCGCGAGGCTACGTCTCCCACACCTTGAACGCCCTGACCTGGTACGGCGACTGCGGCAGCCAGACCCCGTCGCCCGGGTAGGTCTGGAACTCGCCGGTCTCGGCGCACTGCGCCGACTGGTAGGTGGTCACCGGGCGGCCGAGCCGGTTGGTGAGGGACTGGGCGCTGGTCCCCGCGGGCAGGGCGGTGCAGCTGTTGATGTCCAGGGTGCTCAGCTCGTGGGTGTTCCGGGTGCCCTTGAACTCCGGCTTCGCCCACAGGCACAGCTGTCCGGTCGCACAGGCCCCGAGGGTGGCCGGGCCGGCGGCGTGCGCCGCGCCGGAGGTGCTCGGGACGAGAGCGGCGAGGGCCAGGCCGGCGACGGCGAAAGTGGTGCTCCACGTACGCATGACGGGTCAACTCCTTGTGGACGAAACGTGCCCCGGACTGTTGCCGGAGCTCCGCCGACACCACGCTGACCTGCGCCGACGGCCGGGCGGAAGAGGCCTCGGGCAGGTCCACCCTGATAGGCGACAGCCCCGCCGGAACCGTCCGGCAGGGCTGTCGTACGTACGGAGTTGACGCCTCCGCGGGCGCTGGAGCCGGGCCTCAGACGTGCGCGGCGCCCACCCCCGCGGCGGCGTTCTCGCCGCGCTTGGTGAAGCAGGCGACGACGGCGGCGAGGACCGCGACCACGCCGGCGACGGTGAAGGCGGTGCTCATGCCGGACACGAAGGTGTCGTGCGCGACGTCGGCGATCGCCTGCGCGACGGGCTCCGGGGTGCCCGGCTGGACGGGGGCCATGCCGACCTGGACCCCCTTCTCCACGAGAGCCTGCTCCTGCGGGGCGAGCGGAGGCAGCCCGGCGGCGTGCCAGTTGTCCCCGAACGAGTTGCCGACGGCGCTGGCCATGACCGCGCCCAGGACGGCGGTGCCGAGGCTGCCGCCGACCTGCATGGCGGCCTGCTGGAGCCCGCCGGCCACGCCGGACAGCTCCAGCGGGGCGTTGCCGACGATGACCTCGGTGGCGCCGACCATGACGGGCGCGAGCCCGAGGCCGAGCAGGGCGAACCAGAGCGACATCGTGAGCGTGCCGGTGCCCGGGGTCAGCCGGGCCATCCCGAAGCAGGCGACGGCGGTGGCGACCATGCCCCCGACGAGCGGGATCCGCGGGCCGACCCAGGTGATGACGGCGCCGGCCAGCGGCGAACCGACGATCATCATGCCGGTCAGCGGAAGCAGGTGCAGACCGCTGTCGACCGGGCTCATGCCGTGCACGTTCTGCAGGTAGAAGGTGACGAAGAACAGGCCGCCCATGAAGGCGAAGGCCATCAGCACCATCAGCACGGTGCCCGCGGACAGCGGCAGCGAGCGGAACATGCCCAGCGGGATCAGCGGTTCCGCGACCTTCGTCTCCCAGACGGCGAAGAACGCGAAGCAGAGCACGGAGGCGGCGAGGAAGAACAGGGTCTTCCAGTCGCCCCAGCCCCACTCCCCGGCCTTGATCAGGGCCCAGATGAGGGAGAACATCGCGCCCGACAGCAGCAGGATGCCCAGGATGTCGAAGGAGCGGGGGGCGTTCGGAGCGCGGTGGTCGACGAGGATGAACAGGCCCAGGAGCAGCGCGACGACCCCGACGGGGACGTTGATGAAGAAGACGGACTGCCAGCTGCGGTGCTCGACGAGGAGGCCGCCGATGATGGGCCCGGCGGCCGTCGAGGCCCCGATGACCATGCCCCAGATGCCGATGGCCATGTTGAGCTTCTCGGCGGGGAAGGTGGCGCGCAGCAGGCCGAGCGCGGCGGGCATCAGCAGCGCGCCGAAGAGGCCCTGCGCGACACGGGCGGTGATGACGAGCTCGACGCCCTCGGACATGCCGATCACGGCGGAGGAGAGCCCGAAGCCGGCGATGCCTATGAGGAAGGTCTGGCGGTGGCCGAAGCGGTCGCCGAGCTTGCCCGCGGTGATCAGGGAGACCGCGAGGGCCAGCATGTACCCGTTGGTGATCCACTGGATGTCGGCGAGCGAGGCATCGAGGTCCGCCGCGATCGCGGGGTTGGCGACGGCGACGATCGTGCCGTCGAGGGCGACCATCATGACGCCGATCGCGACGGCGAAGAGGGTCAGCCAGGGGTGGCCGCGCAGGCCCGTACGGGCCGGTGCCGATCCTGGTTCCTTGGCGGGCACCTGCTCGTCGACGGTGATCTGACTAGTCATGCGAACAGGCTAGTGACAGCGACTGACAGTTCACAAACGGCTCAGTGGGACAGTCTTTGTCGCGTGGGTCACAGGTAACCTGACCGCTCACCCGGCGTCAGAAGAGCAGAAGAACATCGGAAAGGAGCCCCCCGGTGATGACCGACGAACGGCCGGCGCCGGCCGCACCGGTGGCGGCGGGCCTGCGCGAACGCAAGAAGCGGCGCACCCGGGACGCGCTGCTGCGCGCCGCCCTGCTGCTCTTCATCTCCCAGGGGTACGAGCGGACCACCGTCGACGAGATCACCGACGCCGTGGACGTGTCGCAGCGGACCTTCTTCCGCTACTTCGCGAACAAGGAGGAGGTCGCCTTCGCCGTCCAGGACCTGGTCGAGTCGCACTTCTTCGCCGAGCTGCAGGCCCGGCCGCCCTCCGAGGGCCCCTTCGCGGCGATGCGGGGCGCGGTGCTCGCCGCCTGGGACACCGTCGAGGAGGCCATCTCCGAGGTGGTCCCCGTCGACCTCTACATGCGCAGCTACCAGCTGATCGAGTCCACCCCGGCCCTCCTCGCCGTGCACCTGCGTCGCTCCACCGAGTTGGAGGAGCGGATCGCCCGGCTGATCGCCGCCCGCGAGGGACTGGACGTGGACGCCGATCCCCGGCCGCGGGTGGCCGTCGCCGCGTTCTCGGGTGTGATGCGAGTCACGGGCCGGCTGTGGGGGCAGGGCGAGGACACCAGCGTGGCCGCGATCCGGCGGATGACCGAGGCGTACCTGGACCAGATCGGCCCCGCCCTGGCTGCGGATTGGCGCCGTACGCCCGCCACGGGCCGGGACTGACCGGCGCTGCCGGGGCCTGCCGGGCAGCAGGGTGACCGGAGTTGTGGAGCGACCCGGTGGGCCGTGAGTCCCGTCACCCGGGGCGCCGTGGCCGGAAGGCGTCTCCTACGCTGGTCGCAGTGAAACTGTCAGGCCTTGCCCACCCCACCGCCCCCGGCGCCGACCCGCGCCCCGCCGCCCTGCGCACCCTGCTCGCGCTCGCGGTGGTCTTCGTCCTGCTGGCGACCACCGGCTGGACGGCCGTGCACCGCCCCGAGGGCGGCACCCCGCTGCGGGCCGCGAGCCTCGCCTCCTGGGCCGCGGCCCGGGTCGACGGCCGCCCGGTACCGCCCGCGGATGCCCCCGTACGGACGGTGGCCCGCTTCTTCGCCGGGCTCGACGACGCCCAGCGGGCCCGGCTCGCCGACGGCTACCCCTTCGTCGTGGGCAATCTCGGCGGGGTCCCCGCCGACACCCGCTACCGGGCCAACCGGATCGGCCTGGAGCAGGCTGTCCAGGTCGAGGAAGCCCGCGGCCGCGACGTCGCCCTGACCCCGGCGGACCGCGCCACGGCAGTCCGCCGCTCCCACCGCTTCGCCTCGCTCGCCGAGCCCCGCCGGCAGATCCTCACCTTCGACCCCACCGGCGACGGCCTCGTCGCCGAGGTCTTCGGCGACCTCGACGAGGCCCGCCGCGTCTCGGTGATCGTCCCCGGCGTCGACACCGACGCGCTCACCTTCGAGCGCACCCAGCGCCGTTTCACCGCCCCGGTCGGCATGGCCGAGTCCCTGTACCAGGCCCAGCGCGCGGCCGCGCCGGACAGCCGGACCGCGGTCATCGCCTGGGCCGGCTACACCGCTCCCACCGGGGTCGGCATGGACGCCGCCACCGGCCGGATGGCCGTCGACGGCGCCGCCCGGCTCAGGGCGCTGACCATGGCCCTGCCCGGGGACTCCCGCGTGGCGCTGTTCTGCCACAGCTACGGATCGGTGGTGTGCGGCGTCGCCGCGCACGAACTGCCCGCCCGCGTGACGGACGTCGTCGTGGCGGGCAGCCCCGGGATGCGCGCGGAGAACGTTGCCGGACTGCACACCTCGGCCCGGGTCTGGGCCACGCGGGACGAGGGCGACTGGATCGCGGACGTGCCGCACCTGGAGGTCGGCGGGCTGGGCCACGGTGCCGATCCGGTGTCCCCGGCGTTCGGCGCGCGGCTGCTGTCCTCGGCGACGGCCAAGAATCACACCGGCTATTTCACGCCAGGGACCGACTCGGTGGACAACTTCGCCAAAATCGGAACCGGCGCGTTCGCCTCCGTGGTCTGCGCGACCGGCGACGACGCGTGCCGCCGTGGAACTTCCGGAACAGAGACGGACTGACGCGCGTAGAGGAGCGGAAATCGGCCCTCGCGCCGAGGGGGACGTGCGGGGACCTCTCCCCTTACCATGTGCCGCATGGGTGACGTACTGGCCGGAAACCATGCCGTCTGGGAGTTCGACTCGGACTCGGTGCTCATCCGCTTCGCACGGGGGATAAGGACGCCGAGACTCTTTCACGCCCTCGGCTCGCGCCGGATCCCCGTGGAAGCGGTGTCCGGGGTGACCGTGACTGCCGGGAAGCGGGACACGGTGGTGCTGCGCGCCCGCCCTCGGCCGGGCGCCGATCCACTGATGGAGGCCGCGGCCGGGCAGCTGAAGGAGTCCTGCGACCCGTACCGGCTCGTGCTGCCGGGCGAGCGGGCCCCGCGCGCCGCCGCCTTCGCCGAAGCCCTGCGCCTGCGGCTCGGGCCGGACGCCGCCGAGCCGGCCGACCGCTTCCTGGTCGACGTACCCGGCCCGCCGCGGCACCTGAAGGCATACGACGCGCGGGTGGGCTTCGACGGCTCGGCGGTCGCCTTCCACTGGTCCCGTACGGGCGCCACCTCCACCAAGTGGAAGGCGGGCGACCAGCGTTACCCCCTCTCGGCCGTGACCGGCGTGGAGTGGAGGTCCCCGGACGGATCCGGCGGGCACCTGCGGCTGCTGCTGCGGGAGCGGGACACCGCCGCCGACCCCCGGCCGGACCACGACCTCGCGGCCGCCGTCTTCGGCGTGGGGTACGGGGCGGCGCACGAGTCGCTGCCGTTCGCCGCGGCGGTCCTCGCCGCCGTGCGGGGCCGCGCCGCGGTGTCCGCGGTCCCCCGGGCCCGCTCCGGCGACGACCGTCTGCGGCACCTGAGCGAGCTGTACTCGGAGGGGCTGCTCACGGACGCCGAGTACACGGCACTGCGGGATCGTTTCGCCGCCGATTCCCGGTAGGCCGGGCCAGGGCGGTCAGGCTTCGCGGGCCGCCGAGGTGAAGGTCATGTCCGGGTAGCGGTCGCCCGCGACCTGCGAGGCGATCGGCTCCAGCAGGGCCAGTTCCGCGTCCGACAGGGTGATCCGGGCCGCCGCGACGTTCTCGCGGACGCGGACCGCCTTGCGGGTGCCCGGGATCGGGACGACGGTCAGCCCGTGCACCCGCGCCCGCTGCTGCACCCAGGCCAGGGCGATCTGCGCCGGGCTCGCCCCGCGCGCCTCGGCGATCGCCCGGACCGGTGCCAGCAGAGCCGCGTTGGCCTGCGCGTTGTCACCGGAGAACCGCGGCTGGTGGCGCCGGAAGTCGTCCTGCGACAGCTCCACGGACGCGTCCGCGAAGGCCCCGGTCAAGAAGCCCCGGCCCAGCGGCGAATACGGCACGAAGGCCACGCCCAGCTCGGCCGCCGCACCCACCGCGCTGCGCTCCACGTCCCTGCTGAACAGCGACCACTCCGACTGCAGCGCCGCGATCGGGTGCACGGCGTGCGCCTCGCGCAGTTCCGCGCCGGTGACCTCGCTGAGCCCGAGGTGGCGCACCTTCCCCTCCCGCACCAGCTCCGCCATGGCGCCCACCGACTCGGCGAACGGCACGGCCGGGTCGCGCCGGTGCATGTAGTAGAGGTCGATGACGTCCACACCGAGCCGGCGCAGGCTGTCCTCCACCGCCCGGCGGATGTACGGGCGGTCGTTGCGCACGCCCCGGTAGTGCGGGTCGTCGCTCCGCTCTATGGCGAACTTCGTCGCCAGGGTGATCTCGTCCCGGTGCGCGGCCACGAACGGAGCGAGGAACTCCTCGTTCCGGCCCTGCCCGTAGGTGTCCGCGGTGTCGAAGAGGGTGACCCCGGCGGCCAGCGCCGCGTCGAGGGTCTCGCGGGCCGCCACCTCGTCGGTGTCCCCGTAGAACTCGCTCATGCCCATGCAGCCGAGGCCCTGGACGCCGACCAGCGGGCCGCCCTTGCCGAGTTCGGCCTGCGCGAGGGTGGTGCCGTCGTACTCCGTCATGACTGTGCCTTCCCCGCGATCTCTTTCATCGCATAAAGATCGATCTTGTAGTCCAGTACGGCCAGCGCGTCCGTCAGCTCCGACAGCCTCGCCCGCACGTCGCGCCGCGTCCGCTCCAGCAGCTCGCGGCGCTCGTCGACCGTGTGCTCGCCCTCGCGCACCAGTTCGGCGTAGCGGACCATGTCCGCCACCGACATCCCGGTGGCGCGCAGCTTGCCGACGAAGGCCAGCCAGTTCAGGTCCCCGTCGCTGAAGCGCCGCTGTCCCGAGTGGGAGCGGTCCACGTGCGGCATCAGGCCGATCCGCTCGTACCAGCGCAGCGTGTGCTGGGTCAGCCCGGTCCGGGCCTCGACCTCGCTGATCGTGTACCGCGTCTGCATCAGGCTCTGGTCCATGGCCTCCACGCTAAAACCCTTGAGCGCACTCCAAGCAAGTAGGCTCGGCCGCATGGAGAGCTTGGAGGCCGTGAACAGCATGGAAAGCCTGCGGATCATCGAGAGCTGGCCGGTGCCGACCGCCGCGGCGGCCGCCGTACGCGCCGACGGGAGCCTGGCCGGTTCCCACGGGCCGGTCGACCACCGCTTCGCCCTGGCCTCGGTCACCAAGCCGCTCGCCGCGTACGCGGCCCTCGTCGCGTACGAGGAGGGTGCGATCGAGCTGGACGAGCCGGCCGGACCCGAGGGCTCGACGGTCCGTCACCTCCTCGCGCACACCAGCGGGCTGGCCTTCGACGAGCACCGGGTGACCGCCCCGCCCGGGCAGCGCCGGCTGTACTCGAACGCCGGTTTCGAGGTGCTCGGCGACCACATCACCAAGGCCACCGGCATCCCGTTCACCGAGTACGTGCACCAGGCGGTGTTCGAGCCGCTGGGCATGACGGCGACCACCCTGGAGGGCTCGCCCGCCAAGGACGGCGTCTCGACCGTCCGCGACCTCGTGCGGTTCGCCGCCGAACTGCAGGCGCCCCGGCTGCTCGACGTCCGCACGGTCGCCGCGGCCACGTCCGTGGTCCACCCCGGCCTCAAGGGCGTCCTGCCGGGGTACGGGCACCAGGCGCCCAACGACTGGGGGCTCGGCCTGGAGATCCGCGACGGCAAGTCCCCGCACTGGACGGGCGGCTCCTCCTCGCCGCGCACCTTCGGCCACTTCGGCCAGGCCGGCACCTTCCTGTGGGTGGACCCGGACGCGCGCGCCGCGTGCGTGGCCCTGACGGACCGCGCCTTCGGTCCGTGGGCCGTCGAGGCCTGGCCCCCGTTCACCGACGCGGTCCTGGCCGAGCTCGCCGCCCGCTAAGCGGGAAGCTCCCAGATCAGCAGCTCGCCCGGGGACCCGGCGACGATCTCCAGGTCCCGCTCGCCGGTGATCCGGACCGAGTCCCCCGGGCCGAGTTCCTCGCCGTCCAGGCGCAGGTCCCCGCGCACCACGTGCAGGTACACCCGGCCCGCCGCCGGTACGGGGACCCGCTCGCCCGCGCCCGGGCGCCGCACGTGCAGCACGGCGCCGGCCCCGGGCACCTCGCAGGGTGCGGCGTCGCTGACGTCCCGGATCACCTCGTACGAGGGCTCCCCGCCCGCGGCGAGCGGCGCCAGCCACATCTGCACGAAGCGGAGCCGCCCGGTGCCGTCGTTGCGCTCCACGTGCCGCGCCCCGGATCCGGCGCTGAGCCGCTGTATGTCCCCCGGCCGGACCACGCCCTTCTCGCCGGTGCTGTCCTGATGGGTGAGCTCGCCTTCGACCACCCAGGTGACGATCTCGGTGTGGCTGTGCGGGTGCTCGTCGAAGCCGGCGCCCGGGGCGAGGGTCTCCTCGTTGCAGGCCAGGACCGGTCCGAAGCGCAGGTTGTCCGGGTCGTAGAAGGACCCGAAGGAGAAGGCGTGCCGGGTCGTGATCCCGGCGGCCGGGTCCCCGCCCTCGTACCGGTCGGCGCCGCGGCGTACATCAATCATGGGGGCCACCGTAGCCCCAGCCACGGGAGGGGGCCCGGCCCGGACACGGGACCGGACTCCGCACAGCGTTCCCGATAAGGCAGTCTTGTCCCGTGCCCCAACCCGAACGTGAGCATTCCCCCGCGACACACACCGCGCATCCCGCGCCCGTCCATCCGCATACCGCGACGCTGCGCCGACTGGAGAAGTCCTCCGGCCGGCTCGCCGCCAACGCGATCGCGCGGATGGACGAGACCCTGCCGTGGTACCGGGCGATGCCCCCGGAGAACCGGTCCTGGATCGGCCTGGTCGCACAGGCCGGTATCGCCGCGTTCACGGAGTGGTTCCGGCACCCGGAGACCCCGCAGGCGATCTCCACCGACGTGTTCGGGACGGCTCCGCGCGAGCTGACCCGGGCGATCACCCTGCGCCAGACCGTCGAGATGGTCCGCACCACGATCGAGGTCATGGAGGCCGCGATCGACGAGGTGGCGGCCCCGGGCGACGAGCAGATCCTGCGCGAGGCGCTGCTGGTGTACGCCCGGGAGATCGCCTTCGCGACGGCCCAGGTGTACGCGCAGGCCGCCGAGGCGCGCGGGGCGTGGGACGCGCGGCTGGAGTCGCTGGTCGTCAACGCGGTGCTGTCCGGCGAGGCCGACGAGGGCGCGCTGTCGCGGGCGGCGGCGCTGGGCTGGAACTCCCCGGAGCACGTGTGCGTGGTGCTGGGCACCGCGCCGGAGGGGGACAGCGAGCTGACGGTCGAAGCGATCCGGCGCGCAGCCCGCCACCACAAGCTCCAGGTCCTCACCGGTGTGCTCGGGGACCGCCTGGTGGTCATCGCGGGCGGCAGCGACAACCCGATGCAGGTCGCGAAGTCGCTGATCGGACCGTTCGCGGCCGGCCCGGTGGTGGCCGGCCCGGTGGTGCCCGACCTGCTGAACGCGACGAAGTCGGCGCAGGCCGCCGCGGCCGGGCTGAAGGCCTGTACGGCGTGGCAGGACGCTCCGCGCCCGGTCCTGGCGGACGATCTCCTGCCGGAGCGCGCGATCGCCTCGGATCCCTCCGCCCGGGAGCAGCTGGTGGAGGAGATCTACAGACCGCTTGAAGAAGCGGGCTCAGCTTTGCTTGAGACGCTGAGCGTGTACCTGGAGCAGGCGAGCAGCCTCGAAGGGGCTGCTCGGATGCTGTTCGTGCACCCCAACACGGTGCGCTACCGGCTGCGACGTGTGACCGACGTCACCGGCTGGTCACCCTCTGATGTCCGTTCGGCGTTCACTCTGCGGATCGCCCTGATTCTCGGGCGTCTAGCCGACGGCGATCCTCAGTCCTAGACTTTTGTCGGACATCAACAATTACCCCGACGGTTCTTGGTCCCTGTCCCCACGGGCGGCAGGGTCCATCCACAAGAGAGAGTGTGAGGGTGCTCGTACTCGTCGCTCCCGGCCAAGGCGCTCAGACGCCCGGCTTCCTGACTCCCTGGCTCGACCTTCCCGGTGCCGCTGACCGCGTCGCCGCATGGTCGGACGCCATCGGGCTCGACCTTGCCCACTACGGCACGAAGGCCGACGCGGACGAGATCCGCGACACGGCCGTGGCCCAGCCGCTGCTGGTCGCCGCGGGTCTGCTGTCCGCCGACGCACTGGCCACTTCCCATGGACACGGCCGTTCGGCCTTCGGCGCCGTCGCCGGCCACAGCGTCGGCGAGATCACCGCCGCCGCGTACGCCGGTGTGCTCGACCACGCCGACGCGCTGTCGTTCGTCCGTACCCGCGGTCTGGGCATGGCCGAGGCCGCCGCTGTCACCGAGACCGGCATGGCCGCGGTCCTCGGCGGCGATCGTGACGTGGTCGTCGCACACCTGGAGAAGCTGGGTCTGACACCCGCCAACATCAACGGCGCGGGCCAGATCGTGGCCGCCGGCACCATGGAGCAGATCGCTGCCCTGGAGGCCGACAAGCCCGAAGGCTCCATGAAGGTCGTCGCCCTCAAGGTCGCGGGCGCCTTCCACACGCACCACATGGCCCCCGCGGTCGCCACGCTGGAGAAGGCCGCCGAGGCCCTCTCCCCGGCGGACCCGGCGCTGAAGTACGTCTCGAACAAGGACGGCCTCGTCGTCACCACGGGCGCCGACGTCGTCGCCCGCCTGGTCGGCCAGGTCGCGAACCCGGTCCGCTGGGACCTGTGCATGGAGACGTTCGCGGAGCTGGGTGTCACGGGGATCATCGAGCTGTGCCCCGGCGGCACTCTGACGGGTCTGGCCAAGCGCGCGCTGAAGGGCGTACCGAGCGTGGCCCTGAAGACCCCGGACGATCTCGACAAGGCCGCGGCGCTCGTCGCCGAGCAGACGGCCTGAGAGAAGGAGCCCACACAGCATGTCCAAGATCAAGCCGGCCAAGGGCTCCCCGTACGCCCGCATCCTCGGTGTCGGCGGCTACCGCCCGACCCGTGTGGTGCCCAACGAGGTCATCCTCGAGACGATCGACTCGTCCGACGAGTGGATCCGCTCCCGCTCGGGCATCGCGACCCGGCACTGGGCCTCGCCCCAGGAGACCGTCGCCGCGATGTCGGTGGAGGCCTCGGGGAAGGCACTGGCCGACGCCGGTGTCTCCCCCGAGCAGATCGGTGCCGTGATCGTCTCGACGGTCTCGCACTTCAAGCAGACCCCGGCCGTCGCGACCGAGATCGCGCACCGGATCGGCGCGGTCAAGCCCGCCGCCTTCGACATCTCCGCGGGCTGTGCCGGCTTCGGCTACGGCCTAACCCTGGCCAAGGGCATGGTGGTGGAGGGGTCGGCGGAGTACGTGCTCGTCATCGGCGTGGAGCGGCTCTCGGACCTGACCGACCTTGAGGACCGCGCGACGGCCTTCCTGTTCGGTGACGGCGCCGGCGCCGTGGTCGTCGGCCCCTCGGACGAGGCGGCCATCGGCCCCACGGTGTGGGGTTCGGAGGGCGACAAGTCCGAGACCATCAAGCAGACCGTGCCGTGGGACGAGTACCGGAGCAAGGACAGCGCCGAGAAGTTCCCGGCCATCACGCAGGAGGGTCAGGCGGTGTTCCGCTGGGCCGTCTTCGAGATGGCCAAGGTGGCCCAGCAGGCTCTCGACGCCGCCGGGATCACCGCCGACGACCTGGACGTCTTCATTCCGCACCAGGCAAACATGCGGATCATCGACTCGATGGTGAAGACTCTGAAGCTGCCGGAGCACGTCACGGTCGCCCGTGACGTGGAGACGACCGGCAACACCTCGGCCGCCTCGATCCCGCTCGCTATGGAGCGGCTCCTGGCGACCGGAGCGGCGAAGAGCGGCGACACCGCGCTCGTCATCGGCTTCGGGGCGGGACTCGTCTACGCCGCGACGGTCGTTACTCTCCCCTAGGACCGGGAACCACATTCCGGTCCTGCTTTACCCCGTTACCCAGAGAAGGAGCGCCACATGGCCGCCACGCAGGAAGAGATCGTCGCCGGTCTCGCGGACATCGTCAACGAGATCGCCGGCATCCCCGTCGAGGACGTCGAGATCGACAAGTCCTTCACGGACGACCTGGACGTCGACTCCCTGTCCATGGTCGAGGTCGTCGTCGCCGCCGAAGAGCGCTTCGACGTCAAGATCCCGGACGAGGACGTCAAGAACCTCAAGACGGTCGGCGACGCCGCGAGCTACATCCTGAAGCACCAGGCCTGAGCCTGACGAGCGTTTGTCGCCACCTGGCGGTGGCGCCGTGACAATTCAGCACCCCCTGAGACGTGGAGAAAGAATTCCTGTGAGCCCGACCAATCGCACCGTGGTCGTCACCGGTATCGGCGCAACCACTCCGCTGGGTGGCGACAGCGCTTCGACCTGGGAAGGTCTGCTCGCCGGCCGTTCCGGCGTAAAGCCTCTCGAGGGCGAGCGGTTCGCCGAACTCCCGGTCCGTATCGCCGCACCGGCCGCCGTGGACCCGAGCGAGGTCCTGCCCCGGCCGCTGGCCCGCAAGCTCGACCGCTCGGCGCAGTTCGCCCTCATCGCGGCCCGCGAGGCCTGGGCCGACGCCGGCTACACCGCCCCCGCGGGCGAGGACGCCGGTATCGCGCCCGAGCGCCTCGGCACCGTCATCGCCTCCGGCATCGGCGGCGTGACGACCCTGCTCGACCAGTACGACGTGCTGAAGGAGAAGGGTGTGCGCCGGGTCTCCCCGCACACCGTCCCGATGCTCATGCCGAACGGCCCGTCGGCCAACGTGGGCCTGGAGGTCAACGCCCAGGCGGGCGTGCATACTCCGGTCAGCGCCTGCGCGTCCGGCGCCGAGGCCATCGGCTACGCCGTCGAGATGATCCGTACCGGCCGTGCCGACGTGGTCGTCGCCGGCGGCACCGAGGCGGCGATCCACCCGCTGCCGATCGCGGCGTTCGCCAACATGATGGCGATGTCCAAGAACAACGAGAGCCCGACCACGGCCTCCCGCCCGTACGACAAGGCCCGCGACGGCTTCGTCCTCGGCGAGGGCGCCGGTGTCGTGGTCCTGGAGTCCGCCGAGCACGCCGCCGCGCGCGGTGCCCGGGTCTACTGCGAGGTGCTGGGCCAGGGCCTGTCCGCGGACAGCCACCACATCGCGCAGCCCGAGCCGACCGGCCGCGGTGTCGCGGCCGCGGTGCAGAACCTGCTCGACAACACGGGTCTCGACCCGGCCGAGCTGGTCCACCTGAACGCGCACGCCACCTCCACCCCGCAGGGTGACACGGCCGAGCTGAAGGCCCTGCGCAAGGTGCTGGGCGACGACCTCGACCACATCGCGATCTCCGCGACCAAGTCGATGACCGGTCACCTGCTGGGCGGCGCGGGCGGTATCGAGACCGTCGCGACCGTGCTGGCGCTGCACAACCGGCTGGCCCCGCCGACGATCAACCTCGACGACATCGACGACGACATCGACGCGGACATCGTGCGCGGCGAGCCGCGCAAGCTGCCGGCCGACGGCCCCATCTCGGCGATCAACAACTCGTTCGGCTTCGGCGGACACAACGTGACCCTCGCGTTCCGCACCGTCTGACCCCGTACGCACGAAAGGGCCCCGCCCGGCATCTGCCGGGCGGGGCCCTTCGCGTGTACGGGCCGCTCAGACGACCTGGTGGAGCCAGCGCACCGGGGCGCCCTCGCCCGCGTAGCGGAAGGGCTCCAGTTCGTCATCCCAGGGCTTGCCGAGCAGTTTGGCGATCTCCGCCTCCAGGTCGGTCTCGCCCTGTGCGGACCGGGCGAGGGCGGCGCGCAGCCGGTCCTCCGGGATGAGGATGTCGCCGTGCATTCCGGTGACGGCGTGGAAGATGCCGAGCTCCGGGGTGGAGCTGTAGCGCTCCCCCTCGGCGGTCGGACAGGGTTCCGCGGTCACCTCGAAGCGCAGCAGGTGCCAGCCGCGCAGCGCGGAGGCGAGTTTCGAGGCGGTGCCCGCTTCGGCCTGCCAGGAGAACTCGGCTCTCCAGGTGCCCGGGGAGGCGGGCTGCCTGATCCAGTCGAGGTTCACCCGCACCCCGAGCACGCCCGCCACAGCCCATTCCACGTGCGGGCAGAGCGCGCGCGGTGCGGAATGCACGTACAGAACTCCACGTGTCGTCACCGGGACCTCCAGTGTGGGACGAGGTCGGGAATAAACTCCAGAAAACGGACAGTATGTGACGTGATGTAATGTAACGGAAATTATTTGACATTGCGCAACGGGACCTGCGGCCGAAACGCCACGGGAAAAAGCTACCGTGCGTCAGAGGTCATGGTGTGACGTACGGTCGCTCCAAGGCCCGTAAACACAGAGCTTTCACTCAGCAGGACCCCCCGAACGATGCGGGGGCGTCGAAGGGGAGACCATCCGATGCGCACCACCGCTCCGCGCCGCCGCGCGCGCCGGACCCTCGCGGGCGCGGGAGCGGCGGCCGTCCTGCTGGCCGGAGCGGTGACGGGGTGCGGGCCGAGCGGCTCGGGCGACGAGGGCGAGCGCGGGGCCCAGGCCGCGCCGCGCTGGAACACGGCGCCCACCTCGATCGCGGCGGTGGGCGACTCCATCACCCGTGGTTTCGACGCCTGTTCGGTGCTCGCGGACTGCCCGGAGGTCTCCTGGGTCACGGGCAACGACCCCGCGGTCCACTCCCTGGCCGCGCGGCTGCTCGGGGAGGCGCAGGCACCCGTCCACAGCTGGAACCACGCGGTGACGGGCTCGCGCATGGCGGACCTGCCGGGGCAGCTGGCAGAGGCCGCCGGACACAAGCCCGACCTGGTCACGGTGATGGTGGGCTCGAACGACGCCTGCCGGCCCGCGGCTTCGTCGATGACCCCGGTGGCGGAGTTCCGGGCCAGTTTCGAGCAGGCCCTCGCGTCGCTGCGGGCCGCGTCCCCCGCCACCCAGGTGTACGTCTCCAGCGTGCCGGACCTCCAACGGCTGTGGGAGCAGGGCAAGGACGACCCGATGGTGCGGAAGATCTGGAGCCTGGGCATCTGCCAGTCGATGCTCGCCGATCCGCTGTCGGCGGCCTCGGGGGCGACGGCCCGGCGCGAGCGGGTGCGGGCACGGGTGGTCGAGTACAACGAGGTGCTCCGCGAGGTGTGCGCCAAGGACGCGCTGTGCCGCTACGACGGCGGTGCGGTCTTCCAGTACCCCTTCGCGGCGGACCAGTTGAGCCGCTGGGACTGGTTCCATCCGGGCAAGGACGGGCAGGCGCGGCTGGCGGAACTGGCCCACCGCCAGGTGACGGCGGCCGAACCGCCGCGTTGACGCCGGTGGGCAGGGGGCGGGCGTCAGGACCCGCCCCCTGCCCGGTTTTTGGGGGTATTTTCCGGCCATTCCTGTTGTTACGGTGTGTTACGGGATGTCGAGCGTGGCCGACAGCCGCGTATCGCCGTGCGAGTGGCTCGCGCGGACCTCGTAGGTGCCGCCGATCCGCTGCCAGCCGCGGGTCTCCTCGTCCCAGATCTCGAAGGCCCGGGCGGGCAGGGCGATCTCGGTCTCGACGCTCTCGCCGGGGCCCGCCTCGACGCCCGCGAAGGCGGCCAGCCAGCTCGCCGGGCGCTCCACCGTCGCGCTCCGCGCGCCGTCGGACCCGGTCACCACGGGCGCCAGGTAGATCTGAACGACCTCGCGGCCGGGCCGGCTGCCCGTGTTGGTGACGCGGACCCGGGCCGTGGTGCCGGTGACCTCCAGGGACTCGTACGCCCAGTCGGTGTAGCCGAGGCCGTGGCCGAAGGGGAAGGCCGGAGTGATGGACCCGGCCTCGTACGCCCGGTAGCCGATGAAGAGCCCCTCGCGGTACTCCAGGCGCCCCTCGGTGGGCACGACCTCGGTGACGGGCGCATCGGCGAGCCGGGCCGGCCAGGTCGTGGGCAGCCGGCCGCCGGGCTCCGCGTCCCCGAGGAGTACGTCGGCCAGCGCGGCCCCGCCCTCCTGCCCGGGGAACCATGTCAGCAGTACGGCGGCCACCTCCTCGCGCCACGGGAGCTCGACCGGGGAGCCGGCGTTGACGACGACCACGGTGTTCGGGTTGGCGGCGGCGACCGCGCGGACCAGGTCGTCCTGACGGCCCGGCAGGGTGAGGTCTCGGCGGTCGAAGCCCTCGGACTCCACGCGCTCGGTGGTGGCGACGACCACGACGGCGGTGTCGGCGGCGCGGGCGGCCGCCACGGCCTCGGCGATCAGCTCCTCCGGGTCGCGCCGCGGACCGAGGTGGAGCAGCGAGAACATGATCGCCTTGAGCGGCATCGCGGTCATGTCGGGGACCTGGTAGGTCAACGACACCTCCACCGGCTCCCCCTCGGTGAGGGTGAGCCGGGCGCGCTCGCTGGGGGCGCCGAAGAAGGCCTCGAACGGGTCGGCCTCATCGCCCATCTCCTGGACGCCGTGCCACAAGGTCTCGCCGCCGACGGCGAGGGTGAAGGCCCCCAGCCCCCGGGTGCCGAAGGCGTGCTCACCGCTCTCCCGCGGCACGAACGTCCCGGTGACTTCGATGGTGGCCATCGTCTCGTACGCGGCGCCCGCGGGCAGGTCCTCGCCGATCCACTGGACCTGGCCGGACGGGAGGCTGCCTTCGCCGAGGACGGCGCCGGAGGCGTCGCGGCAGACGGCGCGGAGCTCGAAGCCCTGCCCGGCGGGGGTCAGTTCGTCGGAGGGGTCGGCGCCGAGGGCGTAGGTGGGCGGTACCCCTGACCGGTCGCGGAGGGCGGCGGTGAGGCCGTCGAGCGGGGAGACGACCCGCTCGGGGAAGACGGTGGCGGAGCCGCCGCCGAGGACGCGGGCATCACGGGCGGCGGCGCCGATCAGGGCGACGGTGCGGCCTGCGGCCGCGTCGAGCGGCAGCACCGGGTTTTCGTCGAGCGCGGCCTCGTTGCGGACGAGGACGAAGCCGCGGGCGGCGAGCTCGCGGGCCAGCGCCTGGCCGTCGATGGCCTCCGGGGCCTCGGCGACGACCGCGGGGGCACCTTCCAGGACGCCGACGCGGGCGGCGAGCCGCAGCACGTTGCGTACGGCCGCGTCGACGGCGGACTCGGGAACCTCGCCGGCGCGGACGGCCTCGGCGAGGGCGCTTCCGTAGACGGTCTGCGGGCCGGGCATGGCCACGTCGAGGCCGCCCTCGATGTCGCCGGTGGTGGCGCGGGCGGCCATCCAGTCAGAGACGTTGTACCCGTCGAAGCCCCATTCGCCGCGCAGGACTTCGTTCACCAGGTACCGGTGCTCGGTCATGGTCGTGCCGTTGACCTGGTTGTAGGCGGTCATGATGCCCCAGGGATGGGCATTGGCGACGATGGCCTCGAAGGGCGCCAGGTACAGCTCGCGCAGCGGGCGCGGGGCGATGACGCTGTCGACGGTGAAGCGCTCGGTCTCGGCGTCGTTGCCGACGAAGTGCTTGACGGTGGTGCCGACCCCGCCGTCCTGGACGCCGTTCACATAGCCGGTGCCGATGGCGCCGGTGAGGTAGGGGTCCTCGGAGTAGCACTCGAAGTGGCGGCCGCCGAGCGGGGAGCGGTGCAGGTTGACGGTGGGCGCGAGGAGGACGTGGACGCCCTTTCGGCGGGCCTCCTGGGCGAGGAGGCGGCCGGCGCGGCGGGCGAGCGCGGGGTCCCAGGCCGCGGCGAGCGCGGTCGGGGAGGGCAGCGCGATGGACGGGTCGTCGGCGGTCCAGCGCACGCCGCGCACCCCGATGGGGCCGTCGGACATGACCAGGGACTGAAGCCCGATCTCGGGGAGGGCGGGCAGGGACCACATGTCCTGGCCGGCCAGCAGGCGGGCCTTGGTGTCGAGATCCAGCTTGCCCAGCGCCGCCTCGACGGCGTTCTCGCGGGCCTGATCGGCATCGGTCACAGCCGTGCCTCCTCATTGGGTGCGGTGCGGGTGCGGTGCGGTGCCCCCATCGTGGACCGGATACCTGGCAAGCGGTAGGGTTCGTAATCTCTTCGTGATACACGAATGGCGTACGGTCCTGCTGGCAGCTGTGAACGGAAGGGGTGCCGGGGCGATGGTCAGGGCAAGGAGCGAGGAGCGTCGCGGGGAGATCGTCCGCGCGGCCCTCGAAGTGATCGCGGAGCGCGGCTACCGCGGCGCGTCGCTGGGCGCGGTCGCCGAGCGCGTGGGCCTGACCCAGCAGGGGCTGCTGCACTACTTCCCGACCAAGGAGGCCCTGCTGGTCGCGGTGCTGGAGGAGCGCGACCGCTGGGACACGGGCGGCGGCTCGCGCGCCTCGGCCGGCAGCTGGCGCCTGGACCTGCTGGCCTCGCTGGTGGAGTACAACGCCATGCGCCCGGGCATCGTGCAGACCTTCTCGGCGCTGCTGGGCGAGAGCGTCACCGAAGGGCACCCGGCGCGGGAGTTCTTCACCGAGCGCTACGCCCAGGTCCGCGGCGAGATGGCGGCGATGCTGCGCGCCGAGTTCGGCGAGCGCCTCCCCTCGGGCCTCACCCCGGAGCAGGCGGCCCCGCTGCTGGCGGCCGTCAGCGACGGCCTCCAGTACCAGTGGCTCCTCGCCCCCGAATCGGTGGACATGCCCGCCGCGTTCCGCGCTTTCCTCACCCTGCTGAGGGGCCCGGACGCCCCTTAGGCTGAGCCGGGTGAAGATCGCCGCAGCGCAGCTGACCTGCGTACCCGCCGACGTCCGCGCCAATGCCGCGCAGGCCGCCGGCCTCGCCGTCCTGGCCCGTGAACAGGGCGCCGAGCTGGTGGTGTTCCCCGAGTTCACGCTCACCGGCTACGAACTGGACACGCTGGCAGCCGACCCGGGCCTGTGGACGGGCGCCGACGATCCCCGGCTGGACCCCTTGCGTTCCGCCGGCATCGCCACCGCGGTCAATGTCGCCCTGCCGACCGGCGGCGCGCGGCCCGCCATCGCGACGCTGGTGCACGACGCGGACGGCGCGCACGTGACCACGTACGCCAAGCAGCACCTCTACCGGCACGAGCAGGGCGTCTTCCGGCCCGGCGAGCACGACGGGCGCTTCGAACTCGGCGGGATCCGCTTCTCGTTGGGCGTCTGTTACGACAACCATTTCCCGGAGCTGACCGGCCGCGCCGCGGCCGACGGCTGCCGCGTCCACGTCGCGAGCTCCCTCTACGGGACGGGCGACGGGATCCACGAGCGCGCCACCGTCCACCCGGGGATCGCGAAGGAGCACGGCCTGTACGTCGTCCTCGCCAACCACGTCGGCCCGGCGGGCCCGTGGACCGGGTGCGGCGGCGCGGCCGTATGGGGCCCGGACGGTGCGCTGCTGGCCGAGGCGGACGCCTGTACGCCGTCCGTGGTGACCGTCGAGGTCGCGGTGGCCGGGTCTGACGACCCCGGCCGTCAGGCGGGCTCGGGCACCCGGGAGTGGCGCCCGGGGTGCGGGGTGTCCCGGTCCGGGGGCTGCGGCGCGACGGGCCTCCGGTCCGACACCAGGGCCGGCACCACGAGCGCCGCGGCCGCGACCGTGTACACACCGACCCACACGGCCCAGCCGCCCGGCGGGGCCCAGTGGGCGTGGGTCGCCACCCACGAGCCGCTGGTCCCGACCGCGAAGCGGCGCAGCGTCCAGTAGAACGCCGCCACGTCGGCCGCCGTGAGGGCGACGACGGAGAACCCGGCCAGCCGGCGCCAGGGGAATCCCCGGTCCGGGGAGCGCGTGGCGCAGATCAGCACGCTCATCAGCGGCAGTCCGACCGCGAAGGGCAGGAGGTAGCGGCCCTGCCACACCATGCCGATCCGCTCCGCCTGCGAGGCCTGGGCGATCACCGGCACCATCACGACGGCCGCCGTCATGCCGAGCACCGCGACCACTTCGCGCCCACGGCCGTACGCCAGCGCCAGCGCGGCGAACGTCGCGATCACACCGAACCAGAACAGCCAGGTGAGAGCGGGCGCGGGCGTGTCCAGCCAGCCGAAGAACCCGATCATCTGGTGGATGTAGTCGTTGGTGAAGCCGAGGGTGTGCTTCGCGGCCACCGCCGTGGTCAGGTCCTCCGGGATGTCTATCGCCGAGTTGTCCGGGTGCGTCGCCGCCCAGAGCAGCGCACCGGCCGCGGCCAGCCCCAGCAGGGCCGTCCACAGCCAGAGGGCCTTGCGGCGCAGCACCGACCCGATCAGGCCGCGGCCCGCCAGCAGCAGGCTGAAGACCACCGCCCCCGCGAACCAGATCAGCCCGAGCGGCCGGATGTTTATCAGCACCAGGCCGGCGGTGCCCAGCCTGGCCAGCCGGCGGTTCAGCAGCCGCGGGTCCGGGGAGAGCACGATCGACAGCATCGCCGTCCACACCAGGATCCCCGCGGCGATCTCGCCGCCGCTGGGGTTGACCATGCCGCCCATGTACAGCGTCATCGGCGTGGCCGCGGCCAGTACGCCCAGCACCGCCAGCGAGCGCCGCCGCCACTCGGCGGCCGTGACCAGCGCGCTGGCCAGCATGGCCGAGCAGAGCAGCGCCGACACGAAGCGCATGAGGTACAGCCCCTTGGGGCCGTCGACCAGCAGGCTCGGCCAGCCCGTCGCCAGGTAGTAGGCCGGGTGGTAGCGGCCGGCCGCGGTGGTGGCCTGCGTGATCTTCTCGGAGTTCCCGAGCGAGGGTGCGCAGGACGCGGGCGTCCGCTGCTTCCACGAGTAGCACTCGTGGAGCGTGGGGAGGTCCTTGTACCACTCCGGGACCTGCACGCCGGTCTCGGCGAACTGCCCCTCGATGCCCGCCACCACGTGCGGGACCATCACCTTGGGTCCGCCGATCTGCCCCCTGGCGACGGCCGCCGCGCGGATGAAGTGCGCGTGCTCGTCGGGAGAACTCGCGAGCGGGCTGGCGGCGGACCAGGAGCCCGTGAGCGCGAAGAACAGCGCGAAGGCGACCAGCCACAACCGCTTGGGGCTCCTGGCCGACCAGTCGGCCAGCCGCGTCAGTGCGGAGATCATCGGTTTCCTCGAGTCATCGGATGAAGCTCAGCCAGCTCTGGTCGCCGTCCTTGGAGCAGGTACCGCCCGGGGCGAACTTCGGGCAGCTCCCGTCCCGCTCCGTGATCGTGTGCGACACCCACGGCAGGATCCGGTAGGTGCCGTCCTTGGCCGGCATGTACCGGTCGGCCATCGAGGAGGAGACCGTACCGAGGAGCAGCAGGAGGGCGCACAGGGCCCCGATCACCGCTCCTTCGCGTCCCGGGAAGCCGGTACGGGACGTGCCGTCGCCCTCTGCCGTACGCCGGGCGGCGGCCATCCGCTGCGAGACCAGGTGGGCGACGAGCGCGCACAGCAGCAGCCCGCAGTAGAGCAGCTGGTTGTTGGTCCGGGTGTACAGCTGGACGGTCTGCGTCTCGTACATATGCGCGGCGATGTACATCCGCATCACCCACGCGCTGATGAACATGGCGGCGACGGTGACCACCATCGGCCTGCGGATGCCCAGCCAGATCGCGGCACCGAGGCAGAGGAAGGTGACCAGGGCGAAGAGCCCGACCCCGCCGTACTCGCCCGGCGGCGGCCAGTCGCCCACCTTGCCGGGCATGTCCGTGCGCCACATCAGGTAGTAGGCCGGGTCGGTGAAGTTGTCGAAGCGGAAGTTGTAGTCCTTGGTGGTCTGCCCCTCGGTCAGCATGACCGCCAGGTAGCGCCCGGCGACCACGAGGAAGGCCCCCAGGGTGGCGCCGAGGAACGCCGCGCCCTTGAGGCGGCCGGTCCGCCACGGGAAGTACAGCAGCGCGGCGAACAGCACACCCGCCGCGCTCCACAGGAACCAGCCCGAGTACGTGAGGAACAGCAGGCCGAGCAGTGCGCCGAAGCCGGCGCCCTTGAGCAGCAGGGGCCGCCAGCCGTCGGTCCCGCTGCGGCGCAGCGACACCACCATCGCCACGAGCACGGGCACCAGCAGGACGAGGACCGTCTGGCTGTACGGCTTGTACGCGTCGATCAGCGCGAAGGCCGGCGCCACGCCGAAGGCGAGCGCGCGGACCGGGCTGAGCAGCATGCGCCAGCAGAGGTAGACCAGCGGACCGAAGGCGGCGGCGCCGAGGATCTGGAGGTCCTTGAAGGCGTACGCGGTGTTGCCGCCGCGGAACCACTCGGCGTAGTAGCCGAGGGTGTAGAGGGGAGCCGGCGGGTAGACCGGCGAGCCCGAGGGCCGGCCGTTGGCGACCGCCTGGGCCCACTCGACGATGCGGCCGCTGTCGCCGTTGAGGCCGAACATCGGCCACGGCGTGCCGTGGAGTGCGACGACGGCGCCGGCCGCGACGAAGCCGCTGGCCAGACCCGCGATGGCGGCGGCGGCGATCCGGGCGGCCAGGTCGAAGTGGCGGCCCCGGCGCAGCCGCATCGCGAGCCCCACCGCGGCGATGAACAGCAGGCCGACCAGCGCGAACCGCAGCTGGATCGCGGCGAGGCCGCTGACCTGCGCGATCCGGTCCAGCGGGTTGAGCCTGAAGCCGCGGGCCAGCACCGGGAGGACGAGCGCCGCCGCGAAGGCGACGGCCGCTTCGAGGAGCAGGAGCGTGCCCCGGGAGCGCAGCGTGCCCGAGACCGCCGGTATCGGGCGGGCGGGCGCGGCCGGTCCGCCCGTGGGCAGCACGGACACCGGGCCCGCGGTACTGACTGTCACTGCTGTGTCCCTACTGCTGGTCGGTCCTCGGCCCGACGGCCGGTCGTTGCTGGGGCAAGCCTCTGCCCGGCTCCGGACGCCCGTGCCGAAGCTCCGGGCGGGGCGGACTCAAGGGCGGTGAGCGACAGCCTTGGCACTTGCCGCCATGCATACTACGGGCCCCGCCTGGGAACAGCGGGGCTCGGGAAGGGACCGCCGGCGGCCGGACCGGGGCCTACGCCGAATCCGGGAGAAGGTGCCTGGCGCCCCATTTCCCGAGGTCTTCCAGGGCCGCGTTCAGCTCCTCCCCCAGCGGGGTCAGGGAGTACTCGACGCGCGGCGGGACCTCGTCGTAGACCTCGCGGTGCACGATGCCGTCCGTCTCCAGCTCGCGCAGCTGGGCGGCGAGCACCTTCTCCGAGACGCCCGGGACGAGACGGCGCAGTTCACCGAAGCGCCGGGGGCGCTGCTCCAGCCCCCACAGGAGCGAGACCTTCCACTTTCCGTCGATCACGGACATCGCCGCGGCGATCCCGCAGTGCTCCGCACCGGGCCTCCGTGCCACCGCCACCGCACATCCTTCCCACCTGCTCGCTCACCTTGGGGTAACCACCCACTCCAAAGTGCGTACTTGAGCGCCTCATGGCCTGCCACCAGGCTAAACGCCATGACTGACAACACACCGCAGATTTCGCCCGCCCCGTTCGTCCCCCTCACCCTGCTCGGCCTCGGCGACATGGGCACCGCCCTGGCCCGCACCTGGCTCGCCGCCGGGCATCCCCTCACCGTCTGGAACCGCACCGCCGCCAAGGCCGAGGCCCTGGCCGCCGAGGGGGCCGTCGTCGCCGCGAGCCCCGCCGAGGCAGTGGCCGCGAACCGGCTCGTCGTGGTCTGCCTGCTGGACGACGCCTCCGTCGGCTCGGCCCTGGACGGCGCCGACCTGACCGGCAAGGACCTGGTCAACCTCACCACCGGCACCCCGGCCGAGGGCCGCGCACGGGCCTCCTGGGCCGAGGCGCGCGGGGCCCGGTTCGCGGACGGCGGGATCATGGCGACGCCGACGATGATCGGCGCCCCTGAGGCCGGGGGATATGTCTTCTACAGCGGCTCGCGCGGGCTCTTCGACACGCACCGGGCGGCCCTGGAGGTCCCGGCCGGGGCCCGCTTCGTCGGCGAGGACCCCGGGCACGCCGCGCTGCACGACGTGGCACTGCTCAGCGCGATGACGGGGCTGTTCGCCGGGATCTCGCACGCCTACGCGCTGATCGAGGGCGAGGACATCGCCCCGAAGGACCTGTCCCCGCTGCTGTCCGAGTGGCTCGGCGCGATGGGCTTCTTCGTCGGCAACGCCGCCGAGCGGCTGACCTCGCGGGACTTCACCACCGGGGTGGTGTCCAACCTGGCCATGCAGGTCGCCGCCAGCGGCACCCTGCTGCGCACCGCCGAGGACCAGGGGGTCAGCGCCGAGCTGATCTCCCCGTACCTGGACCTGATGCGGCGCCGGCTGACCGCCGACCCGGCCGCCCACGGCGGGGAGGACACGGTCGGTGCGATCACCCTGCTCAGGCGCTAGTCACGAGTAGGCGGGCGGCGGCGGACCGAAACTCTCCCAGCTACCGCTGGGAGGTACCCCACCGGCCGTGGTCGCGGCGTCATCCCCCGTGGTGTCGGCCACGGTCCCGGCGTCGGCCCCGGGAGCCTCGTCGGCCCCCGTCAGGTCCCGCACCATCAGCGTGGCCCCCGCCACGGCGCCCGGCATCAGGAACACGGCGACCAGCGGCACCAGGAACGCCAGCACCAGCGGCACGCCGAAGCCCAGCACCAGCATCCGTCGCGACCGCAGCAGCACCAGCCGCTCGGCCAGGTCCACCCGGCGCCGCTGGAGGGCGACAGAGGTGAGCTCCTGGGTCAGGAAGTACCCGGAGACGCAGAAGCCGAGCACCGGCACCACGGTCTGCCCGATCACCGGGATGAATCCGAGGGCGAAGAGCAGGATCCCGTACAGCACCACCCGGCCGAGCACCTTCACGCTGTCCCGGGCCGAGATCCACAGCTCCTGCCAGAGCGGGAGCCCGGACTCGGGGACCTCGCCGCCCTCGCTCCGGTCGACCTGCTCCGAGAGGGACTCGTAGAAGGGCTGGCCGATCAGCAGGGTCACGGCGGTGAAGGTGATGACCGCGAGGAAGAGTCCGAGGCCGAAGACCAGGGCGGTCAGGAAGCCCCGGAAGAGCGCGAGCCACGGGGACCCCCAGCCGTCGGCGAAGGGAGTGGCCCAGGCAGTGAGGTCGTCGGCGCCGTAGCCGAGCCCGACCAGCGCTCCGGCGTACAGGACGAGGGAGACCAGCCCGGGCAGCAGCCCGAATCCCAGCCATCGTCCGTGCCGCAGCACCCACCGCTGTCCGGCCAGCAGATACCGGAAACCCCCCGCAAGATCACGCATGGCGTCAGTCTACGGCGAAGGCCGCACCCCCGATCGGGGGTACGGCCTTCGCTCAGGCTGCGGCGGATCAGACGGCGAGCTCGACCGTGATGTTGCCGCGGGTCGCCTTGGAGTACGGGCAGACCTCGTGGGCCTTCTCGATGAGGTCCTTGGCGGTGGCGGCGTCCACGTTCGGGATCACGGCGGAGATCTTGACGATCAGGCCGAAGCCCTCGTCGTTCTTGCCGATGCCGACCTCGGCCGTGACGGTGGAGCCGGAGATGTCGGCGTTCACGTTCTTGGCGACGACACCCAGGGCGCCCTGGAAGCAGGCGCTGTAGCCGGCGGCGAACAGCTGCTCCGGGTTGGTGCCGGCGCCGCTGCCGCCGAGCTCCTTCGGCGGGTTCACGACGACGTCGAGCTGGCCGTCGTTGGTGGCGACGCGACCGTCACGGCCGTTCTCGGCGGTGGCGACAGCGGTGTACGCGACATCGGAGTACTGGATGGACATGTAAAGAGATCCTCCTGGTAATCGCCGCGACTCGCGCCCACGGTCACGACGGTGTGGGGTGAGCCTAGCCGGTGAAAGAAACGATCATCTTTCCGGTGTTCTCGCCGCGCAGCATGCCGAGGAAGGCGGACGTCGCGTTCTCGACGCCCTCGACGACCGTCTCGTCGTACCGCAGTTCCCCGGAACGCAGCCATCCGGCGACGTCCTGGACGAACTGCTGCTGAAGGCCGGCGTGGTCGTTGACGAGGATGCCCTGCAGGCGCAGCCGCTTGCCGATGACCATCATCAGGTTGCGCGGACCGGGGGTGGGCACGGTGTCGTTGTATCCGGCGATCGCGCCGCACAGGGTGGCCCGGCCGCCCACCTTCATCGAGGAGATCGCGGCCTCCAGGTGGTCGCCGCCGACGTTGTCGAAGTAGACGTCGATGCCCTCGGGGGCGGCGGCGGGGAGCTGCTCGGCGACGGGGCCGTTCTTGTAGTTGAAGGCGGCGTCGAAGCCGTACTTCTCCGTGAGGAGGGTCACCTTCTCGTCCGAGCCGGCCGAGCCGATCACCCGCGAGGCGCCCTTGATCTTGGCGAACTGGCCGACGAGGCTGCCGACCGCACCGGCCGCGCCGGAGACGAAGACGGAGTCGCCCTCCTTGAAGGAGGCGACCTCGAAGAGGCCGGCGTAGGCGGTCAGGCCCGGCATGCCGAGCACGCCGAGGTAGGCGGAGAGCGGGGCGAGGGAGGCGTCCACCTTGGTGGCGAACTTCGCGTCGAGCTCCGCGTACTCGCGCCAGCCCAGGTGGTGCAGGACGTGGTCGCCGACGGCGAAGCCCTCGGCGGCGGAGGCGACGACCTCGCCGACCGCGCCGCCCTGCATCGGCTCGTCGAGCTGGAAGGGCGGGATGTAGGACTTCACGTCGTTCATCCGGCCGCGCATGTACGGGTCCACGGACATGTGGAGGTTGCGCACGAGGATCTGGCCGGCGGCGGGCTCGGCGGACACGGGCACCTCGCGCAGGGCGAAGTCCTCGGCGACGGGCCAGCCCTGCGGGCGACGGACGAGGTGCCACTCGCGGCTGACGGCGGGGATCTGAGACATGCGGCGCTCCTGGTAAGAACGAAATTGCTTCACTAGGTGAAACAACCATGCGCCTGGATATTTCATGTTGTCAAGTAAATGGGTACTCTGGATCCATGCCCAGTCGTCGCGTAGACCCAGTGACCGTCGAGGTCGTCGAACTCATCGGCGACGTCGTGACCCGGTACCACATGGAGTACGAGCATGCGGCCGCCAGCCACCAGCTGACCGGCGCGCAGGCCAAAGTGCTGAACCTGCTCTCCCTGGAGCCCATGCCGATGCGCCGCATCGCTCAGAAGCTGAGGTGCGAGCCCTCGAACGTGACCGGCATAGTCGACCGGCTGGAGACGCGCGGCCTGGTCGAGCGCCGCCCGGACCCCGCCGATCGCCGCGTGAAGCTGGCCGCCCCCACGGAGGAGGGCCTGCAGACGGCGGAGCGGCTGCGCGAGTCGCTGGACTTCGCGCGCGAGCCGCTGGCCGGCCTGTCCGCAGAAGAGCGGACGGCGCTGCGGGACCTGCTCAGGCGGATGCTCGGCGGCTGACCGCGGCCCCTACCAGCACTTCCAGCCCAGGAAGCCGCAGTCCTCGGGCGGCGTCGGCGTGGGCGCGGGCGGTGTCGGGGTGGATGTCGGCGGCTGCGGGCCGCCGGTGGCGCTCTGCGACGGCTTCCCCGACGTGGTCGGCTTCACCCCGGGGCGGGAAGTACCGGACGCCGACCGCGACGTCGAGGGCGCGGGGGCGGAGGACACCGGCGCCGGCTGCGCGGCACCCGCGGAAGGCGCTCCGCTGCCGCTCTTCTTCGCAGGCCCGGCGGCGGCCTTCGCGGTGGCCTTCCCCGACGGGCCCGCGGGCGCGCCGGACGTCGGCAGGTCCGGCAGCGGCTCGGGCTGCTGCGGACCGGCGTCATCGGTGAGCACCACCGTGGCGGCCCGGTCGGTGCTCTGGCCGTCGGTGGCCATGGTGGCCACCCCCACCGAGCCGGCGGTCGCCAGCAGCAGTCCGAGCCCGACGGCCAGCACGGTCCGGCGGTGCTTGCGCTGCGTGCTGCGGCGGCGGGCACCGGCTCTGCGCTCGTTCGGTACGGAGAGCACGACGAGCGAGTCCGCGTACACACCGGCCAGCGTGGGCTGCGGCGCGGGCTCGTCCGGCGCGGTCGTGGGCGCGGCGGCGGGCGCGGCGGGCATGAGGTACTCGGCCGGGGTTCCGCACCCGGCGCATGCCAGCGCGCCGTTGAGGTGCCTCCGACAGGCGGGGCAGTAGTTCATAGCGCCCGCAGGCTACGTGGTCCCCGGCAACATACGGATCCCGGGAACGTAAGGATCCTGTGTGGAATCGTGGGCTCCATGACAGCGAACCCGACTCCGGGTGCCCGGGGACCCTTCGGTCCGGCCGCCTTCCAGCTGGTGCTGCTGCGCAGGATGGCGGACTTCCAGCCGGACCTCGCCGACGAGGCCCGCAGGCGGCTCGGCGCCTCGCTCGCGGAGCAGCGGGAGGCGAACAAGCGCTGGCAGGCGATGGTCCGCTCACCCCGCTCCCGCGGCGCCCTCGCCCGCTACCGCTCGGTGCTCGGCCCGCCGCAGTCCGCGCAGCCGCGCAGGATCGGGGACCTGGAGTGCGAGGCCCTGCTGTGGCCGGTGCCGCTCTGGCCGGACCTGCGCTTCGAGGTGCTGGCCGCGCCGGACGGGGCGGTGTGGAACGAGTGGCTGGTACGGGCCCCGGGCGCGCGGGGGCCCGTACTGGAGTCGGCGGACGACCTGCGGCCCTGGTCGGCGACGGTGGACGAGGTGGCGCGCGCCTTCGCCCCGGCGCGGCCGCTGGAGGGCACCGCGCCGACCCGCTGGCGTCTGGCGTTCGCCGCGGCGGCGAAGCCGTGCGTGGCCGAGTTCACGTACGGCCTGCTCCAGCGGGTCTCCTTCGGGGAACCCGGGATCTAGGGGCCTCGCCGGGCTTCGGCTGCGTACCTCGGTGATCTGGATCAAAGACCTCAGCCGAACCGGAGCCGGGAGCCGCGCAGGTCATCGAGGGGAGTGGTGTGCCGGGATCGCAGTTGCGCGCTCTGAGCGGCAGCCGCATTCCCGGATGCCGGGATTTCGGTGGCCCGCCGCCGCCCGGGGAGCGGGACTGTGCGCCGCGGGCGCGGTGTCGGCCCGCGGGGTCAGATGAGGGCGGCGACCAGCAGGGCGAAGGCGGCGATGATGACGGCGACGCGGACGTAGTGGAAGCGGTCCCAGCGGTTCATCTGCTGCTCCCAGTCGGCGGGCCGGTTGTCAGGGGTCCACGTCTTGCTCCGGTTGTTGATCGGGACGAGCAGCAGGATCGACATGATCACGCTGAGGATCAGCAGCGCGCCAGCGGTGACGACGAGGCCGGTGCCGTGGTGGTGCCATCCGGCGACGGCCCAGACCGCGACGAGGATGAGCGAGGTGATGTACCAGACCGGCATCACGGCGCCGAGCATCCGGCCCCCGTGGGCGCGGCCGAGTTGGCCGCTGTCGCCGGGGAGTGCGTCGAGTATCCGGTTGATGACGAAGGCGACGGAGAACTCCACCCCCACCATCACGCCGACCACCACGGTGGTGAACACCTCGAGTGCGTTGAGCATGACGGCTCCTCCTGGGATCTAGCGTTGCTAGTTGATGAGGCAACGCTAGACCTACTGCCGCTCGATTGTCTAGCGATGCTAGGATCGAATCATGTCGGTACAGGAACGCAAGCAGCGGGAACGGGCGGACCGCGAGCGCCTCATCGTGGCGACGGCCCGCGAACTCGCCGAGCAGCAGGGCTGGGACGCGGTCACCACCCGCCGGCTCGCCGAGCGCATCGAATACAGCCAGCCCGTCCTCTACAGCCATTTCCGCGGCAAGCGCGAGATCATCGGCGCCGTCGCCCTGGAGGGTGCCGCCGAGATGGCCGCGGCGCTGCGGGCCGCGACCTCCGCCGCGGACGGCCCCCGCACCCGGGTCACCGCCCTCGCCCGCGCCTACCTCGGCTTCGCCGAACGCAACCCGGCGGTCTACGACGCCATGTTCGAGCTCGACGGCGGCCTGGCGTTCGCACACGAGGACACCCCCGAGCCGCTGAAGGACGCCTTCGCCGCGCTGCTGGAGAGCCTCGGCGAGGTCGCCGGGGACGGCGTCCACCCGGGGCTGTTCACCGAGGTGTTCTGGGCGTCCCTGCACGGCCTGGCGACTCTGACCCGGGCGGGACGGCTGCCTCCCGGGGACGCCGAACGGAGGGTGGAGCTGCTGGTGGACCGGCTCGCCATGATCTGACACGCCATCCCGGCGGGCACGCAGCCGGGGCTCTCGGGCCCCGCCGCTACCTGCCTGCGGCATCGCTTCCGGTCACTCGCGCCCACACGGCGAGCCGCAGACCGCCGGGCCCCGTACCCCGGACGGGCACCCGCCCCGCACGCCGCGATGCTCATCGATCACGACCCGACACGGCCCTCAGCGGCCTCGGGGAAGTAGGGCACGTCCCCGGGGCCGCTTAGGAGGCGAGGAAGGACCGGACGCCCGCCGAGGTGGCGTCGTCGCCGAGCAGGTCGTTGTGCTTCAGGCAGCCGACCGGCGTGTTGGCCGCCCCGGTCAGCGGGACGCTGTCGTCCGGGTTGACGATCTCGTCGCAGTTCGACCAGAAGGTCGCGTACTTCACCGTACCCGGGGTCTCGTCCCCGGCGTTCAGGTTCTTCACCACGTACGAGCCGGGGGTCATGTCCCGGCACGCCTGGTCCCACAGCGCGCAGGCCCACGCGGTGGAGGTGCCCCGGTTGGGCCCGGCCAGCGAGACCCAGTGGCCCACGGTGGCCGCGCCGCCGCCGAACTTCACGTACCAGCGGCTCACCAGGGAGCCGAAGGAGTGCGCGACGACGTCGACCCTGGCGGCGCCGGTCTGCCGGCGGACCTCCTCGACGTACGCGCCGAGCCGCCCGGCGAGGACCTCGTTGACCGACTGGTGGGTGTCGTACCCCCAGGAGAAGAGTTCCGAGTCGGTGTACCCGGCGGCGCGCAGGTCGCCGCGCAGGGCTCCCCAGACGCCCGGATCGGCGTTGTAACCGTGTACGAAGACCACCGGATTGCGCGATGATGCCTGGTCAGAGGCGTGGCCCACCCCCCGGTCGGCGGCATGGGAGGGGAAGGGCGCCAGCAGCGCCAGGCAGAGCGTCAGGAGTGCGAGCGCTCTCTGGCGGGCCGTCAGCATCGGGTCCCCTTTACCTTGTTACGCGCGGGTAGCGCGTGCGGTGCGCGCATGGTGCTGCCTGTCGGTACAGAAATCCACCCCCATGCACGCGCGAGGCACCCCCGGCCGGAGCAGCCCAACGGGCGGTTAGGGCCAAATGTCCGAGATGATATGAGAAGTGACCGGCATTCCGCCGGTCCTCTTGCGTCAGCGCTCTCGGAGGATCTGCCGTGACCGTCAGTCTTGAGCAGTTGCGCCGCTGCCACGTCGCCGTCGACCTGGGAGCCGCCAGGACCCGCGTGTACGTCAAGGGCGCCGGCCTCGTCGTCGACGAGCCCAGCGTCGCCGCGGTGAACACACGGACCGGCGCGCTCATCGCCGTCGGGACCTTCGCCGAGCGGATGACCGGCCGCACGCCCGACTACATCCGGGTCGTACGCCCCGTCTCCGGCGGCACAGTCGTCGACATCGAGATGGCCCAGCGGATGCTGCGCCACCTGCTCGGCGAGAAGCTGCGGCGCGCCCTGCGCCGCAAGCCCCGGCTGCGGGCCGCCGCCTGCACCCCGCACGACGCGGACCCGCTGGCCCAGCGGGCGACCGTGGAAACCCTCGTCGGGCTCGGCGCCCGCCGCGTCGAACTCGTCGACACCCTGATCGCGGCGGCCGTCGGCTGCGGCCTGCCCGTGGAGCAGCCGACCGCGACGATGATCATGGTGTGCGGGGCGGCGGCCACCCAGGTGGCCGTCCTCTCCCTCGGCTCGATCGTCACGGCCCAGCGGATCCCGGTCGGCGGCGAGGCCATCGACCACGCCGTGGTCCAGCACCTGCGCCACGCGCACGAGCTGATGCTGCCGAGCCAGGCGGTCCGGCCGCTCCAGCTGGCCCTGCACGGCAACGGCATCACCGCCGAGGGGCCGGCCTCCACCCTCATCCACGGCCGCGACGTGGCCACCGGGCTGGCCCGTTCCGTCCACGTGGACACGGCGGCGGTGCGCGACGCCATCCACACCCCGCTCACCGCCGTCCTCGACGGCATCGGCAAGGTGCTGCGGGACTGCCCGCCGGACCTGGTCGCGGACCTGACGGACCGGGGGATCATGATGGTGGGCGGCAGCGCCCTGCTGCCCGGCCTCGACCAGATGCTCCGCGACTCCACCGGGATGCCCGTCGCCATCGCGGAACGGCCGGACGTGTGCGCCGTACTGGGTCTCGGCGCGATGCTGGAAGGGAAGATCGCCCCCATGGTCCTCAACCCGCTGGCCGAATGACGAACGCCGGGACGGAGCCCGACGAGAAATCCCCGGAGGAGTCCGAAGAGGAGCCCGGCGAGTCGCCGGCGAGCCTCCCGGTGCTGCTGGAGGCGGTGCTCGGCGTCGGCTCCGAGCTGGAACTCAACACCACCCTCCAGCACATCGTGGACTCGGCGACCGAGCTCTGCGCGGCACGGTACGGAGCGCTCGGGGTCATCGACCCCGAGCGCGTCCGGCTGACCGCCCTCTTCACCACCGGGATCACCGAGGCCGAGCGGGCGGCCATCCCCCGGCTGCCCGACGTGCGCTCCGGCGTGTTCGGCGCGCTCGTGACCGATCCCCGGCCGCTGATGCTGGACGATCTGACGGCGGACCCGCGCTCGGCGGGGTTCCCGCCGGGCCACCCTCCGATGCACAGCTTCCTCGGCATACCGATCCGGGTGCACACCGAGGTCTTCGGCAACCTCTACCTCACCGAGAAGCGGGGCGGCGGCCCCTTCACCGACGAGGACCTCGCCCTGTTGCGCGTCCTCGCCTCGCAGGCGGGGATGGCGATCGGCAACGCCCGGCTCTTCGAGACCGCGCGCCGCCGGGAGCGCTGGATCGAGGGCGCCGCCGCCGTGACCACCACCCTGCTGGCCGGGCGCCCGGCGGCGGACGCGCTGATGTGCGTGGCCGAACGGGCCCGGCTGCTGGCGGACGCGGCGGCCGGGGTGGTGCTCCAGCCGACCCGCGAGGGCGGCATGGAGATCGTCGCCACGGGGACCCGGGCGACCTGGTGGGGACGGCGATCGCCCCCGGTTCGCCGGTGCTGGAACAACTACTCGGCGGCGAACCCGTCTTCATAGAGGACTCGGCCACCGATCCCCGGATGACCACGCACGTCCGGGAGCGGTTCGGGCCCAGCATGATGCTCCCGCTCCAGAGCGGCGGCCAGCTGATCGGCACCCTCGCCCTGCCGCGCGCCCGGGGCGGTCCCCCGTACGACGCCGTGGACCGGCTGCTGGCCTCGCAGTTCGCCTCCCAGGCGGCGCTGGCCCTCGTGCTCGCCGACGCGCAGCACGACCGGGAGCAGCTCGCGGTGTACGAGGACCGCGACCGCATCGCCCGCGACCTGCACGACCTGGTGGTCCAGCGGCTGTTCGCCACCGAGATGATGCTGGAGAGCACCCGGCGGCGCTCCTCAGCCGCGCCGTCGGGCGACACGGTGGGCGACGAGCTGAGCCGCGCCGTCGACGAGCTGGACTCCACCATCCAGGAGGTCCGCACCGCGATCTTCGCCCTGCAGCAGCCGCCGACCGACGCCCCGACGAGCTTCCGCGGGCGGGTCCTGCGCGAGACGGGCGGCGCGGCGGTGCTGCTCGGCTTCCAGCCCTCGGTGCACTTCACCGGAGCGGTGGACGCGCTGCTGCCGGAGCCCGCGGCGGACGAACTGCTGGCCGCCCTGCGCGGCGCGCTGGCCGCGGCGCACCGGCGCGGCGAGGTCACCTCCATCGAGGTGGAGGTGGACGCGACGCCGTACCGGGTCCGCCTGACCGTGGCGGACGACGGCCGCACGGAGTCGGGGACGCGGGGGACGGCGCTGACCTGGGAGTCGGCGCTGTAGCCCTGGCGGGCCGGCCGGGGCCGGGCCGGCTCCGGCGGGGTCCTACGGTCGGCCCGGCCGGTTGGCGGCGCGCAGCGCGATGCGGGTGCTGGACTGCGCCACCCCGGCCTCCCGCTTCAGGCGGCGGAGCAGGCCGTCGAGCGCGGCGGGGTCGGCAGCCCGGGCCCGTACGAGGTAGTCGTGCTCGCCCGTCACGTGCACGACCTCGGTGACTCCCGGGAGCTTGGCGACCTGCCGCTCGAACTCCTCGTTCGTCGTGTCCTGGCGCAGGATGACGTCGATGAAGACGACGAGCCCGCCGCGGGTGTCGGCGGCAGGGTCGACCACGATGGTGAACCCCCGGATCACACCGTCCCGGCGCATCCGGCGCACCCGGTCGGCCGCCGCGTTGGCACTGAGGCCGACCCGGACGCCGAGGTCGCGGTACGAGATCCGCGCATCCTGCTGCAGAATGCCGAGGATTTCCCTGTCGAGGCGGTCCATGCCGCGATTCTCGCAGCCGGAGCCGATATCGGTGCCCGTCCCGCGGCCCGGGGGCCGGACCCTCCCCCCATGAGCGAACTGACGACACCGGCCCTGGCGGGCGCGGTCGCGGGCCTGGGCGTGGCGATGCCGATGGGTGCGATGAGCGTGCTGCTGCTCCAGGAGGCGATGCGCCACCGCCGGGCGGCGGTGGCGGCCGCCGCGGGCATCGCGGCGGTCGACCTCGGGTACGCCGCGCTGGCCACCGCCCTGGGCCCGTGGGTGGCCTCCCACATCTCCCCGGTCGAGGCCTGGGTCCGGCTGGCCTCGGCCGCGATCCTCCTGGCCATCGCCGCCCGCGGCATCGCCGCGTCCCGCCGCCGCCCCGGACTGGCACCCCCACCACCGCGCGATCCGTCGGCCCGTGCCACCGGGCCGGGAGCCGGAACCGGCCCCCGGCCGGCCAAGGCCTTCGCGCGGTATGTCGGCCTCACCGCCCTCAACCCCACCACCGCCCTCTACTTCGCCGCCCTCACCACCGCGCAGGGCGCCGCGCTGCGCACCGGCCCGGCCGGAGCCGCCTTCCTCCTCGGCGTCGGCGCCGCCTCGCTCCTGTGGCAGCAGGCCCTCGTCGCACTCGGCGCACTCGCCGGGAGCAGGATCTCCGACGGCGCCCGCGCGTGGACCTTCCGACTCGGCTACGGCCTCGTCGCCGCCTATGCGATCAAGATCGCCCTTCCCCTTCCGTGAACAACCCCTAGGGTGAGCCCGTGACGACGACCCGCCTCTCGGCCCGCGCGGCCATCGCCTCCGTGACAGACCCCGGCAGCTTCACCGAACTCCCCGCCCCGCGACGGGAGTCACCGGCCGACGGCCCCCTGGCCTGGACCGGCTACGACGACTCCCGCGCCCGCGCCCGCGCGCACACCGGCGAGCAGGAGTCCGTCGTCACCGGCACCGCCCTCATCGGCGGCCTCGAAGCCACCGTGATCTCCTTCGAGTTCGGCTTCCTCGGCGGTTCGCTGGGCGAGCGCACCGGAGACCGGCTCGAAGCCGCGTACAGCCACGCTCGCGAGCACCGCCTCCCCCTCGTCTCCCTCATCGCCACCGGCGGCTCCCGCATGCAGGAGGGGATGCTCGCGCTGACCCAGCTCCAGCGCGTGGCCCGCCAGTGCGTCCTGACCCGCGCCGCCGGGCTGCCCCAGATCGCCGTCCTGCGCGATCCGACCACCGGCGGCGGCTGGGCCACGCTCGGTGCCGGGGCCGACGTCGTCCTCGCGCTGCCCGGAGCCCAGGTCGGCTTCGCCGGGTCCCGGGTGCGGCCCGCGGACGCGGACCCGGCGGCCTACTGCGCCGAGGGGCAGTACGCCGCCGGGCACGTGGACGCCGTCGTCCCCCCGGCCGAGCTCCCCGGGGTCCTGTCCGACTGGCTCCGCGTCCTGACCGCGCCCCGCGCCGACGCCCCCGCCCCGCCCCCGGCCGCGCTCGACGACGTACCGCCTCCGGCGACCGGCTGGGACGCGGTCCGCCAGGCCCGTCATCCGGACCGCCCGCGCGCCGGGGCGTACCTGGACGCGTACTTCGGCCTCCGCCTCTCCGTCTCCGGGGACCGGGTGGGCGGCACCGACCCCGGGATGCTGTGCGGATTCGGGCTGCGGGAGGGCCGGGCCGTGGCGTACGCCGCCCAGTGCGGCACCGCCACCCGCCCGGCGGGATACCGTACGGCCGCCCGCGTCGTCCGCCTCGCGGACCGGCTCGGCATCCCCGTGCTCACCCTGGTGGACACCCCGGGTGCGGCCAACGACGCCGCCGCCGAACACGAGGGCGCGGGCGCGGCCATCGCGGACACCTTCGCGGCACTGGCCGCGGCCGCGGTCCCCGTCACGACCCTGCTGATCGGCGAGGGCGGCTCGGGCGGCGCCCTCGCGCTGGCCGCGCCGGGCAACACCTGGGTCACCCCGGACAGCTACTTCTCGGTGATCGCCCCGGAACTGGCGGCGGCCATCCTCAAGCGCCCCCCGGCGGCCGCCCCCGCCACGGCGGACCAACTCCGCATCCGCCCCCAGGACCTGGTGGCGCTGGGCGTCGCCCGCGGCATCGTCGCCCCGGAAGGCCAGGCCCTGTAGACCCGGCGCGGGTGCTCACCCCCGGCCCGACCGGGCGTAGCGCGCCGGGCTGATCCCGACGTGCCTCCCGAAGTGCCGGGTCAGATGGGCCTGGTCGTAGAAGCCCGCCGCCGTGGCCGCCTCGGCCGGCCGCGCCCCCGCCAGCAGCAGCCGCCGCGCCAACGCCACCCGCTGCCCCGTGAGGTACGCGTGCGGCGGCAGCCCGTACGCCGCCGTGAAGCTGCGGATCAGGTGCGTGGGGTGGCAGCGGTTACCGGAAGCCCGCCCCAGCTCCGCCGAGGCCTCCTCCAGCGTGATCCCCTCGGCCACCCGCTCGTCGAGCAGCTCGCGCAGCCGTACGGCGACACCCGCGCCCGGCGGCCCGCCCGCCGGTGCCTCACGCCCGGTCAGCCTCCGGTGCAGCCGCTCCCGTACGAAGGCCAGCCGCGCCTGCGACTCGAAGGACTCCCGTTCCCCCAGCGCCACGTGCAGCCGGTGCACGCGGTCCCGCAGCGCCGGGTCGAGCAGCAGCGGGGTGTCGACGGCGGCTCCGGTCAGCCGCTCCGGCAGCACCGAGGTGTCCAGGTACAGGACGCGCTTGCGGAAGCCGGCCTCCGTCACGGTCCGTCCGTCGTGGACGACGCCGGGCGGCAGCAGGACCACCGCGTCCGACACCCCGACGCCGTGCCGCTCCCGGTCCAGCGCGAAGTCGACCCGCCCGCCGTCCAGGATCATCAGCGCCCAGGTGTCGTGCACGTGCGCCGGGTACGCGTGGTCGGTGAACCGGGCGTGGAAGACCTCGGCGATGCCCGGCACTGTCGGCTGCCAGGCGGAAACGGTGCTGCGCGGACGTATCGCGGCCATGTCAGGAACGTACAAGACCGCCCGCGGGCACCCCGGCAGGCTGTCCGCATGACAACGCCGCAGAAGGTCGACATCGCCGAGAAGCTGGCCGGTTTCAGCGAGCGGTGGGCCCCGCGCCGCATCGCCCGCGTCAACGACTACGAGGTCAAGGCCGCCAAGATCCAGGGTGAGTTCGTCTGGCACACGCACGAGGACACCGACGAGCTCTTCCTCGTGGTCAGCGGCACCGTGACGATCCGGCTCCGCGACGGGGACGTCGTGCTGGGCCCCGGCCAGATGTACGTCGTCCCCCGCGGGGTGGAGCACTGCCCGGCGGCGGACGAGGAGGCGGAGATCCTGCTGTTCGAACCCACCGGAACCACCAACACCGGCAGCACGGGCGGCGACCGCACCCGGGAACCGGTGGACGCGTAAGGCCCCGGGCGCAGGACACCGGGCCGCGGGCGTCCTGCGCCCGGCGTCCTACGCCTGCGGCGAGCGTGCGTCGTAGCGGGCGAACGCCCGCCAGCGGAGCGCGAGCAGGGCCAGCACGGCCACGCAGGCGAGGCCGCCGCCCGTGATCGCCACGGCCGGGGAGGTCAGGTCCGCGGTGGTCCCGGCGAGGAAGTCCCCGAGCCGGGGTCCGCCCGCGACGACCACGATGAAGACGCCCTGGAGGCGTCCGCGCATGTCGTCCGGGGTGGCGGCCTGGAGCATGGTGGTGCGGAACACCATGGAGATGGTGTCCGCGCACCCGGCCAGGGCCAGGAAGAACAGACCGAGCCACAGGTTCCGGGTGAGCCCGAAGACGGCGATGGCCAGGCCCCACGCGGCGACGGCCACGAGGATGGCCAGCCCGTGTCGGCGGACGCGGCCCTGCCAGCCGGAGAACAGCCCGCCCAGCAGCGCCCCGACGGCGGGCGCGGCCACCAGCAGGCCGACCGTCTTCGCGTCGCCGCCGTACCAGAGCACGGCGATGGCCGGGAACAGCGCCTTCGGCTGCGCCAGCACCATGGCGGCCATGTCGGAGAAGAAGGTCATCCGGATGTTGGGCCGGGTCCCGAGGAAGCGCAGACCGTCGGCGACGGAGGCCCTGCCGCGCGTCCCCTCGGCGCGGTCGGGCTTCATCGACGGCAGCCGCCACATCGCGTAGAGGGCGGCCGTGAAGGTCACGACATCGATGAGGTAGGCCGCCTGGTACCCCCACCAGCCGACGATCAGCCCGCCCAGCATCGGGCCGGCCATCATCCCGGACGTCATGGTCACGGAGTTCAGCGCGTTGGCGGCGGGCAGCTGCCCGGACGGCAGCAGCCGCGGGATCATGGCGGACCGGGCCGGTCCGGAGAGCGCCCCGCACACCGCCTGGAGCGCGACGACGGCGTACAGGAACCACACCCGGTGGTAGCCGAGCAGCGCGGCCGCGGCGAGCGCGGCCGACAGCCCGGCGGCGCCCAGAGAGCTGTAGAGGCCGAGCTTGCGCCGGTCCACGGTGTCGGCGATGGCTCCGCCGTAGAGCCCGAAGGTGACGAGCGGGACGAGCGAGAAGAGTCCGACGAGCCCGACGGAGAAGCTGGACCGCGTGATGTCGTAGACCTGGAGCGAGATCGCGAGGGCGGTCATCGCCTGGCCGAGCCAGGAGACCGTGCCGCCGATCCACAGCCGCCGGTAGTCAAGGGACGTGCGGAGCGGGGTGAGGTCGGCGAATATTCGCCGCTGCGGGCGGTCGGGCACGGCGGTACGGGTCACAGCGGATGATAACCAGGGGGCGCTGCGGCCCTCTGGTCATTTTTCCGGCGTTCGCACACCGGCAACAGTCACCCCACCCGGACCCCGGGCCCCACACCGGGGCGCCCCTTGCCGCTAACTCGCCACTATCACCGGACTTTTGACCGAATCGGCGTACGCTCCCCGCCTCGCGTTCGGCTCATGATGAAAAGACTCGTATGTCCAGGGAGGCGTAGTGATCGAACCTGGCAACAGCACCACGAGCACCGGCAGCGCGCAGAACACGGTGCGCCCCGCCGTTCCCCTCACCGTCGGTATCGAGGAGGAGTTCCTCCTCGTCGACGCCCGCACCTTCCGGGTGGTCCCCGCCGCCCCGCTCGTCCTCGCCACGGCCGGCGGGGTGCCGGGCGAGATACACCCCGAGGGCACCCGCTACCAGGTGGAGATCTCCACCCCGATCGCCCACTCGGCGGCCTCGCTGCGCGAAGAGCTCGCCACCCTGCGGCGCACCCTCGGGCGGGCGGCCCGCGCCCACGGCTGCCGCCTGCTGGCCGCACCCTCGCCGGTCGTGGCCGTCGAGGGGCCGCTGCACCTGACCGACGACGAGCCGCGCCAGCGCGAGCAGCACCGCCGCTTCGGCTCGCTCACCGACACCCTCGTGAGCTGCGGCCGCCACGTCCACATCGGCACGCTCGACGTGGACACGGCGGTGGCGGTGTCCAACCGGGTCAGACCGTGGCTGCCGACGCTGATCGCGCTGGCCGCCAACTCGCCTTTCTGGGGCGGCCGTGACACCGGCCACGCCAGCTGGCGGGCGATGGCCTGGTCGGGCTGGCCCTCGGCGGGGCTGCCCCCGCACTTCACGTCCACGGCCCACTTCCGGCTCTCGGTACAGACCCTGCTCGGCTCCGGGGCGGCCCTGGACACCAAGATGGTCTATTGGGACGTCCGCCCGTCAGGTCACTGGCCGACGCTCGAGGTCAGGGCGCCGGACATGTCCCCGGACATCGACACGGCCGTCCTCCAGGGCGAGCTGGTCCGCGCCCTGGTGACCACGGCCTTGCAGGAGATCGCGGAGCAGCGGCCCGAGCCGGCCCTGCGGGACGACGTACTGCGCCTGGCGCGCTGGCGGGCGGCCCACGACGGCCTGGAGGGCTTCGGCCTCGACCCGTACACGGGCGCCGAACTTCCGGCGGCCGATCTCGCGGAGGCCCTGCTGGACCTGGTCGCCCCGGCGCTGGCCGCCGCCGGCGACCTCGACCACGCGGCCAAGACCCTGGGCGCCCTCCTCCGGGACGGCTCGGGCGCCCACCGCCAACGCGCTGCCTTCGCGCGCCGCCAGGACCTGGCGGACGTACTGCGCTACCTCACGGACGAAACGGAGAACTTCTAGCCGGGCACCGGATCCCCGGATCCCCTGGAAACGCCAAAGCCGCAGGTGCAATCGTTTCTGTACCTGCGGCTCGCGGTGGGGCGGGTGGGACTCGAACCCACGGCCGACGGATTATGAGTCCGCTGCTCTAACCGGCTGAGCTACCGCCCCTTCACGGCGTGGCGCGTACATGTGTGCGCGCCGTCTGCCGCAGCATAGCCGCTCATACGATCTCCTGCCTCGGATGCCTCGCATGATCGGCTTCGCCTGTTCAGAGAGACCGCGCTGAGGGCTGCCCGGTTCCGTTCGGAGGCGACAAAAAAGACGAAGAGGACCCACGAGGGGCCCTCTTCGTCTCTTGGCTCCCCCGGCTGGACTCGAACCAGCAACCCTCCGGTTAACAGCCGAATGCTCTGCCAATTGAGCTACAGGGGACCGCGCTCCCCCGACTGGACTCGAACCAGTAACCTGCCGGTTAACAGCCGGCTGCTCTGCCAATTGAGCTACAGGGGATTGCTGCGGTGCATCGAACAGCCCACCTCCGGCCTTGCCGGGGGGCGAGCGCCCGTTGCGAGTCATAGATTAGCGCAAGCAGGGGGGTGCTCCGCCAATCGGTATCGACAGCAGGCCGGGCACCACACGACGAAGGGTGGCAGGCATGCGGTACAAGGTCACGTTCGTGGTCGGACTGACCCTCGGGTACGTGCTCGGAACCCGGGCCGGGCGCGAGCGCTACGAATCCATGAAGAAGTCCCTGCGGGAGTTCACGCAGAACCCCGCGGTGCGCAACGCCGCCGAGACCGCCGGGCACACCGGGCGCGAGTACGCCGGCAAGGCCTTCTCCGCGGTGAGCGAGAAGGTCGGTGACGCCGTACCGGTCTCCCTGTCCGGCCGGGTACGGGGACGGCGCGACCGGGTCGGCGGCGTCGACGACGACTGGGGCACCAGCAACACCTGAGGTGTCCGAGGCGGATGAGTCCGGCCCGGCGTGCGGCAGAATTCTCCGTATGGGGATAGTCGCCGGGCTGGACAGCTCTTCAGCCTTCACTCGCATAGTCGTCTGCGACACCGAAACGGGTGCCGTGCTGCGCCAGGGGTACGCACCCCATCCACAGCCCGCCGGGGAACCCGAAGGCGCCAATCCCCACGAGACCGATCCGCAGGCCTGGCTGCTCTCGCTGGGCGAGGCCGCCGGCGGCGGGCTCCTCGAAGGGGTCCAGGCCATAGGGGTCTCCGCCCAGCAGCACGGGCTGCTGCCGCTGGACACGCAGGGCGGGCTGGTGCGCCCCGCCCTGGTCGGCAACGACAAGCGCGGGCAGGTGGCCGCCGCCGACCTCATCGACGCCCTCGGGGGGCGGCACGCCTGGGCCGAGGCGGTGGGCTCGGTCCCGCACTCCGCGCAGCCCCTGGCGAAGCTGGCCTGGCTGGCCCGCACCGAGCCCGAGGCCGCCCGCCGGGTGGCCGTCGTGATGTCCCCGCACGACTGGCTCGTCTGGCAGCTGCTGGGCCGGCCGGTCCGCCGGACCACCGACCGGGGCGGCGCCTCCGGTACCGGGTACTGGTCGGCCGCCACCAGCTCCTGGCGTCCCGACCTCGTCGAGCTGGCGCTCGGGCACCAGGCGCTGCTGCCCGAGGTGCTCGGCCCGGCCGACACCGCCGGGACCACGCCCGAGGGGCTGTTGATATCGGCCGGCACCGGCGAGACGATGGCCGCCGCCCTCGGGCTGGGGCTCGGCCCCGGCGACGCGGTGGTCTCGCTCGGGGCGTCCGGTTCGGTGATGGCGGTGCACCACGAGGCGCTGTCGGAGCCGGGCGGTCTGATCACCTCCCTGGCCGACGCCAGTGGCATGCACCTGCCGGTGGTGAACACCTCCAACGCCGTACGGGCGCTGCGCGGCACCGCCGAGCTGCTGGGCACCGACCTGGAGGGGCTGTCCGAGCTCGCGCTGAAGTCGACGCCGGGCGCGCACGGCCTCGTACTCCTGCCGTACCTGGAAGGTGAGCGGACGCCGAACCTGCCGCACACCGCCGGCACCCTGTCCGGGCTGCGCCGGGACTCGATGAAGCCGGAGCACCTGGCCCGGGCCGCTTTCGAGGGCATGCTCTGCGGGCTGGTGGACGCCCTCGACGTGCTGCGCTCGCGCGGGGTCGAGATCCGCCGGGTGTTCCTGCTGGGCGCGGCGGCCGAACTGCCCGCCGTACAGGCCGCGGCCCCCGGGCTGTTCGGGACGCAGATCGTCGTACCGGCGCCCGCCGACTACGCGGCGCTGGGCGCGGCGCGCCAGGCGGCGTGGGCGCTCGGAGTGGCGCAGGGCACGCTGGCCCCGCACACCCCGCCGGTGTGGCCCGCCCCGGCGGCGCAGGTGTTCGAGCCGGGCGAGGAGTTCCCGGCGTGGCAGGCGGTGCGCCAGCAGTACATTGCGACGAGGGAGCAGATCCACCCCGGCGCGTTCTAGGCCCTGCCGTCGCGGGGCGGACGGAAATTCGACGGCAGGCCCTCGGGCCTGCCGGTCCGCCGTACGACGGCTCGGTCCCGGGTCGCAGGGCGGCCTACTCCTTTTGACCGGCCTTTGCGAAAAGCGGTGGGGATCGGGCCGCCCGTTGGCAGAAGATGGGGTGAATCCCCCTCGATCTTGCCGACCGGAGCCTGCGCGTGCTCATACGACTTCTGCGGACCCATCTGGGTCAGTACCAAAAACCCATCGCCCTGCTGGTCCTGCTGCAGCTGCTGCAGACCAGCGCGACCCTCTATCTGCCCACCCTCAACGCGGACATCATCGACACCGGTGTCGTCAACGGCGACACCGGCTACATCCTGCGCTTCGGTGCGCTGATGCTCGGTGTCTCCCTCGTCCAGCTCGTCTGCAACGTCGGCGCCGTCTACTACGGAGCCCGCACGGCGGCGGCCTTCGGGCGGGACGTGCGCGCCGCCGTCTTCGACCGTGTCCAGAGCTTCTCCGCGCGGGAGCTCGGCCAGTTCGGGGCCCCGTCCCTGATCACCCGTTCGACGAACGACGTCCAGCAGATCCAGATGCTGGTCCTGATGACCTTCACCCTGATGGTCTCGGCGCCGATCATGTGCGTGGGCGGGATCGTCATGGCGCTGTCGCTCGACGTGAAGCTGTCGGGCGTCCTGCTCGCCGTCGTTCCCGTGCTCGGTCTGTCGGTCGGCGCCATCGTCCTCAAGACGCGGCCGCTGTTCCGCCTGATGCAGGCCCGCCTGGACACCGTGAACCGGGTGCTGCGCGAGCAGATCACCGGCAACCGGGTGATCCGCGCCTTCGTCCGCGACACGTACGAGAAGGATCGTTTCCGGGAGGCCAACGAGGACCTCACCGGGGTCTCGCTGGCCGCCGGCAAGCTCCTCGCCCTGATGTTCCCCACGGTCATCGTGGTCGTGAACATCTCCAGCGTCGCCGTCATCTGGTTCGGCGCGATGCGCGTCGACAGCAACGGCATGGAGATCGGCCAGCTGACGGCCTTCCTCGCCTACCTGCTGCAGATCGTCATGGCCGTGATGATGGCCACCTTCATGTTCATGATGGTGCCGCGCGCCGAGGTCTGCGCCGAGCGCGTCCAGGAGGTCCTGGACACCCGTTCCAGCGTGGTCCCGCCGGCCGACCCGGTCCGCGAGCTCGCCCGGCGCGGGCTCCTCGAACTGCGCGGCGCCGACTTCCGCTACCCGGGCGCCGAGGCCCCGGTGCTGCGCGGGGTGGACCTGGTGGCCCGCCCCGGCGAGACCACCGCGGTGATCGGCTCCACCGGAAGCGGCAAGTCCACCCTGCTGGGCCTGGTCCCGCGGCTGTTCGACGCGACCGGCGGCGATGTGCTGGTCGACGGCGAGGACGTACGCCGGCTCGAACCGGAACTGCTCGCCAGGACGGTCGGCATGGTCCCGCAGAAGCCGTACCTCTTCTCCGGAACCGTCGCCTCCAACCTGCGCTACGGCCGCCCGGACGCGAGCGACGAAGAGCTGTGGCGGGCCTTGGAGGTGGCCCAGGCGAAGGACTTCGTGTCCGAGCTGGAGGGTGGCCTGGAGGCTCCCATCGCCCAGGGCGGAACCAATGTCTCCGGCGGCCAGCGCCAGCGTCTGGCCATCGCCCGCGCCCTGGTGCAGCGCCCGGAGATCTATCTGTTCGACGACTCCTTCTCGGCCCTGGACTACGCGACGGACGCGGCGCTGCGCGCGGCACTCGCCCGCGAGACCGAGGACGCGACCGTGGTGATCGTCGCCCAGCGGGTCTCCACGATCCGCGACGCCGACCGGATCATCGTCCTGGACGAGGGCCAGGTGGTGGGCGAGGGGCGCCACCACGAGCTGATGGCCGGCAACGAGACCTACCGGGAGATCGTGCTCTCCCAGCTGACGGAGGCGGAGGCCGCATGAGCGGGCCCGGAGGACGGATGATGGCGGGGCCGGCCCAGCGGTCCATGGATTTCAAGGGTTCGGGGAAGCGGCTGCTGCGTCAGCTCGCACAGGACCGGGTCAAGCTGTGGGGCATGGTCGCGGCCGTCGTCGGCAGCGTCGGCTGCGCGGTCGTCGGTCCGAAGATCCTCGGCCAGGCCACCGACCTGGTCTTCGCGGGGATCGTCGGCCGGCAGATGCCGGCCGGGCTCACCAAGCAGCAGGCGCTGGACGGGCTGCGCGACAGGGGCCAGGGCGGCATGGCGGACATGCTGTCCGGCACCGACTTCACCCCGGGCGAGGGCATCGACTTCGGTGCCGTCGGGGTCGTCGCCCTCTGGGCGCTGGTGGTCTTCGTCCTCGCGGGCCTGCTCATGCTGGTCGCCACGAGGCTGTCGAACCACGTGATGAACGGCACCGTCTACCGGATGCGCGAGGAGCTCCAGGCGAAGCTGTCGCGGCTGCCGCTGTCGTACTTCGACCAGCAGAAGCGAGGTGAGGTGCTCAGCCGGGCCACCAACGACATAGACAACATCGGCCAGACGCTGCAGCAGACGATGGGCCAGTTGCTGAACTCGCTGCTGACCATCGTCGGCGTGCTGGTGATGATGTTCTGGATCTCGCCGCTGCTGGCGCTGGTCGCGCTGGGGACCGTACCGGTCTCCGTCTTCGTCGCGGCGAAGATCGGCAAGAAGTCGCAGCCGCAGTTCGTGGCGCAGTGGAAATCGACCGGTGCGCTGAACGCCCACATCGAGGAGATGTACTCGGGCCACACGCTGGTCAAGGTCTTCGGCCGGCAGAAGGAGTCCGCGGCCGTCTTCGCCGAGCAGAACGAGGCGCTGTACCGGGCCTCCTTCAAGGCGCAGCTGGTCAGCGGCATCATGCAGCCGGTGATGCTGTTCATCTCGAACATCAACTACGTGCTGATAGCCGTCGTCGGCGGGCTCCGGGTCGCCTCGGGCACCCTGTCGATCGGTGATGTGCAGGCCTTCATCCAGTACTCGCGGCAGTTCTCGATGCCGCTGACCCAGGTCGCCTCGATGGCGAACCTCGTGCAGTCCGGTATCGCCTCGGCGGAGCGGGTCTACGAGCTGCTCGACGCGGAGGAGCAGGAGCCGGACGCCGAGGTTCCGGAGTGCCCGGAGGAGCTGCGCGGCCAGGTCACGCTCGACAAGGTGGCCTTCCGCTACGAGCCGGACAAGCCGCTGATCGAGAACCTCTCGCTGTCGGTCGAGCCGGGCCAGACGGTCGCGATCGTCGGCCCGACGGGCGCCGGCAAGACGACGCTCGTCAACCTGCTGATGCGGTTCTACGAGGTCACGGGCGGCGAGATCGCCCTGGACGGCGTGGACATCGCGAAGATGACGCGCGAGGAGCTGCGCGGCGGCATCGGCATGGTGCTGCAGGACACCTGGCTGTTCGGCGGCACCATCGCGGACAACATCGCCTACGGCGCCTCGCGCGAGGTCACGCGCGCCGAGATCGAGGAGGCGGCGCGTGCGGCCCACGCGGACCGCTTCATCCGCACCCTCCCGGACGGCTACGACACCGTGCTGGACGACGAGGGCGCGGGCGTCAGCGCCGGCGAGAAGCAGCTGATCACCATCGCCCGGGCGTTCCTGTCGGACCCGGTGATCCTGGTGCTCGACGAGGCGACGAGCTCGGTCGACACCCGTACCGAGGTGCTGATCCAGAAGGCGATGGCGCGCTTGGCGCACGGCCGTACGTCGTTCGTGATCGCGCACCGGCTGTCCACGATCCGCGACGCGGACGTGATCCTGGTGATGGAGAGCGGCTCGATCGTGGAGCAGGGCACGCACGAGGAGCTGCTGGCATCCGGCGGCGCCTACGCGCGGCTGTACGCGGCGCAGTTCGCCCAGGCGGTCGCCGAGGTCGACTAGGCCGGTCGGTGTGGGTGGTGATCGGGGGCGCCCTTCGGGGCGCCCCCTTTCGCGTTTATGCCCCGGCCTTTCCGCCCCGGTCCTCGCCCCTCAGTCCAGGTAGCCGCGGAGCTGGTCGGCGAAGGCGTGGTCGCGCAGTTTGCTGAGGGTCTTGGACTCGATCTGGCGGATCCGCTCGCGCGTCACGCCGAAGATCCGGCCGATCTCCTCCAGGGTGCGCGGGCGCCCGTCGGCGAGCCCGTACCGTAGCTGGACGACCTTCCGCTCGCGCTCGCCGAGGGTCGACAGCACGGCTTCCAGGTGCTCGCGCAGCAGGAAGAACGCGGCGGACTCCACGGGCGAGGCGGCGTCGCCGTCCTCGATGAGGTCCCCGAGCGCGACGTCGTCCTCCTCACCGACCGGGGCGTGCAGCGAGACCGGTTCCTGGGCGAGGCGGAGCACCTCCAGGACCCGCTCCGGGGTCAGCTCCAGGTGGGCGGCGACCTCCTCGGCGGTGGGCTCGTACCCGCGCTCCTGGAGCATGCGGCGCTGTACGCGCACGACGCGGTTGATCAGCTCCACGACGTGGACGGGCACCCGGATGGTCCGGGCCTGGTCGGCGAGGGCCCGGGACATCGCCTGCCGGATCCACCAGGTGGCGTAGGTGGAGAACTTGTACCCGCGGGCGTAGTCGAACTTCTCGACGGCCCGGATGAGCCCGAGGTTCCCCTCCTGCACGAGGTCGAGCATGGTGAGCCCGCGTCCCACGTACCGCTTCGCGACGGAGACGACGAGCCGCAGGTTCGACTCGATCAGCCGACGTTTGGCCATGCGCCCCATGACGACGAGTTTGTCGAGGTCCAGGGCGAGCTGGGAGTCGAGGTCCGGGGTGCTGCCCAGTTTCTCCTCGGCGAACAGTCCGGCTTCGACGCGCCGCGCGAGGTCCACCTCCTCGGCTGCGGTCAGCAGCGGGATCCTGCCTATCTCGCGCAGGTACTGCCGGAACAGATCGGCGGACGGGCCCGCCCCACCGTCCGCCGAGGTCCGTTTGCGCTGCGGGGGCACCGGCTCGATCAGCTCAAGTACCTCGGGCTCTTCGTGCTCTTCGTCCACGGCTTCGGCCTCTGCGGGTTCCGAGGACTCGCTCACGTTCACGGTCACGGTCAGGATCCGGGTCTGCACGGGGGCGACCTCCAGGGCTCCGAGGACGGGGGCACCGCACTTCAGTGTGGGGTACGACACACCACTGCCACGAGGGGCGTGCGAACACTTTCTGCGTCCGGTGCGTGACCGGATGGTTACCCCCCGGCGGGAACGCCGAAGCGGATCGGACTCATGTCCGATCCGCTTCTCGTCCAGGCCCGGCCTCCGGGGCGGGAATCCTAGGTGGCCGGTTCGACGCGGACCGCGCACACCTTGAACTCCGGCATCCGGGAGACCGGGTCTAGCGCCGGGTTGGTCAGGGTGTTGGCACGGCCCTCGCCCGGCCAGTGGAACGGCATGAAGACGGTGTCCGCGCGGATGGCGTCGGTGATGCGGGCCGGGGCCACGGCGCGGCCGCGGCGGGAGATCACCGCAAGGGGGCTGCCGTCGACGGCGCCGATGCGGGCGGCGAGGCGGGGGTGGAGCTCCACGAAGGGGCCGGGGGCGGCCTCGTTGAGCTCCGCGACGCGGCGGGTCTGGGCGCCGGACTGGTACTGGGCGACCACGCGCCCGGTGGTGAGCAGCAGCGGGTATTCGGCGTCGGGGACCTCGCCGGCGCCCCGGTGGACGACGGGGACGAAGCGGGCCCGGCCGTCCTCGGTGGCGAAGCGGTCGAGGAACAGGCGGGGCGTGCCCGGGCTTTCCTCCGGGCAGGGCCAGAAGACGCCCTGTTCGGCTTCGATGCGGGCGTAGGTGATGCCCGAGTAGTCCGCCGGGCCGCCGGCCGAGGCACGGCGCAGTTCGTCGAAGACCTCCTCGGGGGCGGTGGGGAAGCCCTTCTCGACGCCGAGGCGGCCGGCGAGGCCGTGCAGTACCTCGAGGTCGGTGCGGACTCCCGGCGGCGGGGTGAGGGCCCGGCGGCGGAGCAGGACGCGGCCCTCCAGGTTGGTGGTGGTGCCGGTCTCCTCCGCCCACTGGGTGACCGGGAGGACCACGTCCGCGAGGGCGGCGGTCTCGGAGAGGACCACGTCGGCCACGGCGAGGAAGTCCAGGGAGCGGATGCGGTCCTCGATGTGGGAGGCGTGCGGGGCCGACACCACCGGGTTGGAGCCCATCAGGAGCAGGGCCCGGACGTCCGTGCCGAGGGCGTCGAGCAGTTCGTACGCGCTGCGGCCGGGGCCGGGGAGGTCGGCGGGGTCGACGCCCCAGACCCCGGCCACGTGTGCCCGGGCCGCCGGGTCGGTCAGCTTCCGGTAGCCGGGGAGCTGGTCGGCCTTCTGGCCGTGCTCGCGGCCGCCCTGGCCGTTGCCCTGGCCGGTGAGGCAGCCGTAGCCGGAGAGCGGGCGGCCGGCCCGGCCGGTGGCGAGGCACAGGTTGATCCAGGCGCCGACGGTGTCGGTGCCCTTGGACTGCTGCTCGGGGCCGCGGGCGGTGAGGACCATCGCGGAGGAGGGGGCGCAGAACATGGCGACCGCCTCGCGCAGCTTGGGCACGGGAACGCCGGTGACACGTTCCACCAGCTCGGGCCAGTGGGCCATCGCGGCGGCCCGGGCCTCCTCCCAGCCGGTGGTGCGGCTCTCGATGAACTCCTCGTCCGTACGCCCTTCCGCCACCACGAGGTGCAGCATGCCGAGGGCGAGCGCGAGGTCGGTGCCGGGGCGCGGGGCCAGGTGCAGGTCGGCCTGTTCGGCGGTGCGCGTGCGGCGGGGGTCGATGACGATCAGGGTGCCGCCGTTGGCCTTGAGTTCGGTGAGGTAGCGCAGGGCGGGCGGCATGGTTTCGGCCAGGTTGGAGCCGACGAGGATCACGCAGCCGGTGCGGGGGATGTCCTCCAGCGGGAAGGGCAGGCCCCGGTCGAGCCCGAAGGCCCGCTGGTGCGCGGCGGCGGCCGAGGACATGCAGAAGCGGCCGTTGTAGTCGATCTGCGAGGTGCGCAGGGCCACGCGGGCGAACTTGCCGAGCGCGTACGCCTTCTCGTTGGTGAGCCCGCCGCCGCCGAAGACGCCGACCGCGTCCGGGCCGTGCGCGCGGCCCGTGCGGGCGAGGCCCTCGGCGACGGCGTCGAGAGCCTCCTCCCAGGTGGCCGGTTCGAGCTGCCCGGCGTGGGTGCGGACGAGCGGACCGGTCAGGCGCACCCGGGAGGAGAGCACGGCGGGGGCGGTGCGGCCCTTGCCGCACAGCGCGCCCCGGTTGACGGGGAAGTCCGGCCGCTCCTCCACCGTCACACCGGCGCCGTCCACGACGCCCGGTGCGGAGCGGAGGTTCATGCCGCACTGCAGCGCGCAGTACGGGCAGTGCGTGGCGGTGACGGAGTCCGAGGTGTGCATGACGCCAGCGTGCGTCGTCGGTGTTACGCCGGCAGCCGCCCCGCGTTACGGGTCGGGGTGCTCTGCCTCAGCGCCGCCCGGCGCCTGCGGTGAGGCCCGGCGCTGCGGTGGCCGGCCCGGCCGCCGGGTCGGGGAAGACGTCACGCGGGAGGGGCGCGTGTTTTCTTCCACCGGCCGGACCGGGATCACTGGCCGGTCATGTGCTTCGCCGTGAGGCCCGCGGTCCAGCCGCCGTCGACCGCGAGTTCGGCGCCCGTCATGTACCCGGCGGCGTCCGAGAGCAGGAACGCGACGGCGGCGGCGATCTCCTCGGGGACTCCGACGCGGCCCATCGGGGTACCGGGGAAGTTGCCCTCGCCCGCCTGGATGCCGACGGGGGCGGTCATCGGGGTCAGCGTCATGCCGGGGTGTACGGAGTTGACGCGGATCTTCGCCTCGGCGAGCTCGACCGCGCCGATCTTCGACAGGCCGCGCACGCCCCACTTGGAGGCTCCGTACCCGGCGGTGAGGGCCAGTCCCGTCAGGCCGGCGGCGGAGGAGATGTTGACGATGGAACCGCCGCCGTTCGCCCGCAGCAGCGGGATCGCGGTCTTGATACCGATGAACACACCGACCAGGTTGATCTCCACGACCTGGCGGAAGTGATCGACGCTCTCGTGCTCCAGGAACTGGCCGGTGGCTATGCCGGCATTGTTCACGAGGCCGTCGAGGCGGCCGAACTCGGCGACCGCGTACTCCAGCGCCGCCTGCCAGTCGGCCTCGCTCGTCACGTCGTGCCTGAGGAAGCGCGCCGAGCCGCCGAGCTTCGCGGCCGTCTGCGCGCCCTCCGCCTCCAGCACGTCGGTGATCAGGACTTTGCCGCCACCGTCCACGACGGCCTGTGCCGTCGCCGCGCCCAGGCCGCGGGCTCCACCGGTGACGACGACGACCTTGCCGCCCAGATCCACAACAGCCACGTTCCACACCTCTGACGCTCGGACCGACAGACCGGCATATGACTAATCGGCATAAGCCGACGCCGCGTCAGTCTGTCAGAGCGCCCAGGGCCCGCGACACCCCTTGTTCCTTCGGCCCCATGAAGTGCGGCGCGGGCTTGAAGACCGCGTCCAGCGCCGCCTTGCCGGCCGCGAACACCTCGCGGGTCCCGCCGTAGTACCAGGTGGAGTCGTGCTCGTCGTCCACGCCGACGCCGTACGACTCCAGGCCCGCCACCTGGCACAGGGCGACGGCCCTGCGTATGTGGAAGCCCTGGCTGATCAGCACGGCACGCTTGACCCCGAATATCTCCTTGGCCCTCACGCACGAGTCCCACGTGTCGAAGCCGGCGAAGTCGCTGACGATCTGCCCGTCCGGAACCCCGTGCTTGGCCAGATACGTGCGCATCGCGTCGGGCTCGTCGTACTCCTGACGGCTGTTGTCCCCGGTGACCAGCACGACCTTGACCTTGCCCGCGCGGTACAGCTCGGCGGCCGCGTCGAGCCGTCTGGCCAGATAGGGCGTGGGCTGCCCGTTCCACAGGCCCGCCCCGAACACCACGGCCACCTCGGCGGCCGGCGCGTCGGCCGTGGTCCGCAGCCGGTCCGCGGCCGCCGCGTGCGTCCACGCCGAGGGCAGCAGCGCCAGCACGCAGCCCGCCATGACCACCCGCACGGCCCGCCGCCGACCCGGCACACCGAGCGGGAGCCTCGGCCGCCTCCCCGCCGCCGCCGCTGCCGCCGCTGCCGCCGCCGACCGCACGCGCTCCGTGACCTTCATGATCGCCCCCCATGCACCACACGTTCCACACATCGTTCGCACGGATTGACGAGCGAGCCCCGTCCTCCAGTTCCGCCCTCCCCGCCATTCACTCGCACGGATGACCGAGCGGGTGGGTGAGCAACAGGAAAACACCCGTCATCCCGGCGCAACGCGGCGGCAACCTCCGGCGCGCAGGATCGGTTCATGACGGAGCCGGTGCACCCTCCCGACATCCTGCCCCTCCCCTTCGACAGCGCGGCCGAGCTGCTCAGCCTCATCACCATCCAGCTGGGCACACAGCTCAGCACCTTGCGCCGACCCGGAGTCCGCCCATGCAGCCCACCCTCGTCGCCGTCGCGCACGGCAGCCGCGACCCCCGCGCCGCGCACACCGCCCGCGCCCTCCTCGACCGTGTCCGCGAACTCCGGCCCCGCCTCGACGTCCGGCTCGGCCACATCGAGCTGAGCGAGCCGCTCCTCGACGACGTGCTGCGGGAGCTGCGCGGCGAGGCGGTCCTCGTCCCGCTGCTCCTCGGCCGCGGGTACCACGTCAAGCGCGACCTTCCGGCGGCCGCCGCCCGCGCCCCGCACCTGCGCGTCGCCTTCGCCCCGCCGCTGGGCCCGCATCCGCTACTCGTCGAGGCCCTCTACGAACGGCTGCTGGAGGCCGGCTGGACCCCCGGCGACGCCGTGGTCCTCGCCGCCGCCGGTTCCCGCGACCCCGACTCGGCGGCCGACACCCGCAGCACCGCCGACCTGCTCGCGGAACGCCTCGGCGGCGTCCCGGTGGTCCCGGCCTACGCCTCGGCCGCCGGGCCGAGCGCACCCGACGCGGTCCGGGCACTGGCCGCCCGCGGCCACCACCGGACGGCCGTGGCCTCGTACTTCGCCGCTCCCGGCCGGTTCGCCACCCAGACCGCCGCGGCCTCGCCCGCCCTCGCCGCGGCCCCGCTGGGCGACCACCCGGCCCTCGCCCGGCTGTTGCTGCACCGCTACGACCAGGCCCTGGCGCTGCCCCGCGGCGTCTTGCGGCCGGAACTCGTCTCCGCCTGATCCCGGTTTGTCGGAGGTTCCGGTTACCGTCGATTCATGGAAGGCACCACGCACGCCACCGCAGACGACCTCTACGACGCAGCCGACACCGAGCGCTGGGCCGCCGAGCCCGACAAACGGCCCGGCCGGACCGCCTTCCAGCGCGACCGGGCCCGCGTACTGCATTCGGCCGCCCTGCGCCGCCTCGCCGGAAAGACCCAGGTGGTCACCCCGGGCACCCGCTCGTACGACTGGGACGCGAGCCCCCGTACGCGCCTCACGCACTCCCTGGAGTGCGCCCAGGTCGGCCGGGAGCTCGGCGCCGCGCTCGGCTGCGACCCCGACCTCGTCGAGGCCGCCTGCCTCTCCCACGACATGGGCCACCCGCCGTTCGGCCACAACGGCGAGGAGGCGCTCAACGAGTTCGCCAAGGACTGCGGCGGATTCGAGGGCAACGCCCAGTCGCTGCGCCTGCTGACCCGCCTGGAGCCCAAGCGCTTCGTTCCCGACCCGGCCGGCGGCGAACTCGTCAGCGTCGGCCTCAACCTCACCCGGGCCTGCCTGGACGCAGCGACCAAGTACCCGTGGGCGCGCGGGGGCCACCCCACCGACCCCGGCTCGGTGAAGTTCGGCGCCTACGAGGATGACCTGCCGGTCTTCGCATGGCTGCGCCGCGGCGCGCCCGCCGACCGCAAATGCTTCGAAGCCCAGGTCATGGACTGGGCGGACGACGTCGCGTACTCCGTCCACGACTTCGAGGACGGGCTGCACGCGGGCCACCTCGACCCCAACCTGCTCTTCTCCGAGCCCGAGCGCACCGCGATCTGGCGGGTCGCCATCGGCCGTTACGTGCCCGCCGACACCGAGCCGGAGGAACTGCGGGACGCGCTCGACCGTTTGATGGAGCAGGAGTGGTGGCCGCACGGGTACGACGGCTCGGCCGTCGCCCAGGCCCGCCTGAAGGACGCGACCAGCCAGCTCATCGGCCGGTTCTGCCTGGCCGCCGAGGGCGCCACCCGCGAGGCGTACGGTTCCGGCCGTCTCACCCGGTACGGCGCCGAACTCGTGGTCCCCCGCGAGGCGCGCAACGAGTGCGCGGTCCTCAAGGCGGTCGCCGATCTGTACGTCATGCAGCGCGACGAGCAGGAGCGGATCCGGGCCGATCAGCGCATCGTCCTGGCCGAACTCGCAGAAGCGCTCAGCGCCCGCGCCCCCGAGGGCCTGGACCCGCAGTTCCGGGCCATCTTTGACGCGGCGGCGGACGACAAGGCCAGAAAGCGGGCGGTCGTCGACCAGATCGCGTGCCTCACGGACGCGGCCGCACGCTCCCTGCACGCACGCCTCACCCGGCGTGCCCGACGCGCCGAAGGGTGAGCTGATCGGGCCACTCCCCCTTCACGCGGCAGGCTCGGTGCGGGACGCTCGCATGTGGTCGCATGTGGCGGAGAGGTTATGAGGAGGCATCAGGTGGTCGACGCACACCGGACATTCGTCATCGTCGGCGCGGGGCTGGCCGGGGCAAAAGCGGCCGAAACGCTGCGTTCCGAGGGGTTCACGGGGCGGGTGATCCTGATCGGCGACGAGCGCGACCATCCCTACGAACGGCCCCCGCTGTCGAAGGGGTACCTGATGGGCAAGGACGACCGCGACAGCGTCTTCGTCCACGAGCCGTCCTGGTACGCGGCGTCCGATGTCGAGCTGCACCTCGGCCAGCCCGCGGTCCACCTGGACCGGGACGCCAAGAGGGTGGTCCTGGTCGACGGCACGGCGCTGCCCTACGACAAGCTGCTGCTGGCCACCGGCGCCGAGCCGCGCCGCCTGGACATCCCGGGCACGGGCCTGGCCGGGGTGCACCACCTGCGCCGGCTCGCGCACGCCGAGCGGCTGCGGGGCGTCCTGGCCTCCCTGGGCCGGGACAACGGCCACCTGCTGATCGCGGGCGCCGGGTGGATCGGCCTGGAGGTCGCCGCCGCGGCCCGCGGGTACGGCGCGGAGGTCACCGTCGTCGAGCCGGAGGCCACGCCGCTGCACGCGGTGCTCGGCCCGGAGATCGGCCGGCTCTTCGGGGACCTGCACGCCGAGCACGGGGTGCGGTTCCACTTCGGGGCCAGGCTGACCGAGATCGTGGGCCACGACGGCATGGTGCTGGCCGCCCGTACGGACGACGGGGAGGAGCACCCGGCGCACGCGGTGCTCGCCGCGATCGGGGCCGCGCCGCGGACGGCGCTCGCCGAGACCTCCGGGCTGACCCTGGTGGACCGGGAACACGGCGGCGGGATCGCCGTGGACGCGTCGCTGCGCACCTCCGATCCGGACGTCTTCGCGGTCGGGGACGTGGCGGCCGCCCACCACCCGGTGCTCGGGACCCGGCTGCGGGTCGAGCACTGGGCCAACGCGCTCAACGGCGGTCCGGCCGCCGCGCGGGCGATGCTGGGGCAGGAGGTCAGTTACGACCGGGTGCCGTACTTCTTCTCCGACCAGTACGACGTGGGCCTGGAGTACTCGGGGTACGCGCCGCCGGGCGGCTACGACCAGGTGCTGATCCGCGGGGACGTGGTGAAGCGGGAGTTCATCGCCTTCTGGCTCTCCGAGGGCCGGGTACTGGCCGGTATGAACGTCAATGTGTGGGATGTCACCGAGCAGATCCAGGCCCTGATCAGGTCGAAGGCGCCCGTGGACCGCGAGGCACTGGCCGACCCCTCGGTTCCGCTCGCGTCGCTGATCAAGGCGGAGGGGGCCTGACGGGTTTGTCGGCGTCCGGCCGTAGACTTCACGCGTGGCAGGACGGATCAACGACGACGACGTGAAGGCGGTACGGGACGCGGTCCCGATCGACGCCGTGGTCTCCGACTACCTCCAGCTGCGCAACGCGGGCGGCGGCAACCTCAAGGGCCTGTGCCCCTTCCACGACGAGAAGTCCCCGTCCTTCCAGGTCAGCCCCAGCAAGGGTCTCTACCACTGCTTCGGCTGCCAGGCGGGCGGGGACACCCTCGACTTCATCATGAAGATCGACCACCTCTCCTTCTCCGAGGCGGTCGAGCGCCTGGCCGGCCAGGCCGGCATCACCCTGCGGTACGAGGAGGGCGGCTACACCGCCGGCACCAGCGGCCGCGGTGAGCGCATCCGCCTGGTCGAGGCGCACAAGGCCGCCGCCCAGTTCTACGTCGACCAGCTGGACAGTCCCGAGGCGGAGATCGGCCGCAAGTTCCTGGCCGGGCGCGGCTTCGACCAGGCGGCCGCCACGCACTTCAGCGTGGGCTACAGCCCGGCCGGCTGGGACCACCTGACCCGCTTCCTGCGCGGCAAGGGCTTCAGCGACAAGGAGCTGATCACCTCCGGGCTCGCCCAGGACAGCCGGAGCGGCAAGCCCATCGACCGCTTCCGCGGCCGGCTGATGTGGCCCATCCGCGACATCAGCGGCGAGGTGGTGGGCTTCGGCGCGCGCAAGTTGCGCGACGACGACAACGGCCCCAAGTACCTGAACACGCCAGAGACCGCGATCTACAAGAAGTCCCAGGTGCTCTACGGCATCGACCTGGCGAAGAAGGAGATCGCGAAGACCTCGCGCGCCGTCGTGGTCGAGGGCTACACCGACGTGATGGCCTGCCATCTGGCCGGGGTCACCACCGCGATCGCGACCTGCGGCACGGCCTTCGGCGGGGATCACATCAAGATCCTCCGCCGGCTGCTGATGGACAACGCGACCGCCGAGGTGATCTTCACCTTCGACGGTGACGCGGCCGGGCAGAAGGCGGCGCTGCGGGCCTTCGAGGACGACCAGAAGTTCGCCGCCGAGACCTCGATCGCGATCACCCCGGGCGGCATGGACCCCTGCGACCTGCGCCTCGCGGAGGGGGACGCCGCCGTGTCCGGGCTGGTGGAGTCCCGCACTCCGCTCTTCGAGTTCGCGCTGCGGCACATCGTCGCCCGGCACAACCTGGAGAACCCGGCGGGCCGGGCGGCCGCGCTGGACGAGGCCGCACCGGTCGTCGCCAACATCAAGAACATCGCGATCCAGCACGAGTCCGCGGTCCAGCTCGCGGGCATGCTGGGGATCCGCGACGAGCAGTTCGTGGTCAAGCGCGTCGCGCAGCTGGCGCGCTGGGCCCGCGAGCGCGGCGGACAGGGCGAGGCCCGGCCGCAGCGGGGCGGCGCCCGCCCGTCGTACGAGGCCACCCCCGCGCCCGCCGCCCAGCAGACCGGCGGCGGCCCCGCCCTGAACCTGCGCAGCCCGGCCCACCGCACCGAGCGCGAGCTGCTGAAGCTGGCCCTCCAGCGCCCGGCCCTGGTCTCCCCCGCCTTCGACGCGTACGGGATGGACGAGTTCACCGCCCCGCCCTACGCGGCCGTGCGCCAGGCCATCCAGGACGCGGGCGGCGCCTCGCTCGGCACCGAGGACTACCTCGCCCGCGTGCGTGACGCCGCCCCGAACGACACCGTCCGCGCGCTCGTCACGGAGCTGGCGGTCGAGGCCATCCACGCCAAGACGGTGGACGAGATCTACGCGGGGGTCCAGCTGGTCCAGGTGCGGCTGCGCGCCGTCGACCGCCGGGTCCACGAGATCCAGGGCACGCTGTCCCGGCTGGGCCCGCAGGCCCCGCCGGAGCAACTGGCCGCGGTCCAGGAGGAGCTGTGGGTGCTCCAGCAGTACGGCCAGCGGCTGCGCAACCGGGGCGCCGAGGGCCTGTAGGCCGGCCGAGTGCCTGTAAGGCGGGCCACGGGTCGCTAGGACGACGGGCCCTGGATCCGCTTCAGCCAGTCGCCGCCCGGTATCCCGGTGCCGGACTCCCGCAGGTCGCGGGCGACCAGCGGGGACGCCAGGTAGACCCAGGCGAGCACCCGGGTTCCGTCGGGGCGCAGCGCCTCACGGGCGATCCGGTCGTAGACGTTCCCCGGGCGGCCCGGGCCTGCGTACTCCTCCAGCCGGTCCAGCGCGGCCAGCAGTTCCTCGTACGCGCCCGGCTCCGCGGTGACCAGCTCCCCGGCGACGGCCGAACCGGGGTCCTCGACCGCGAAGGGGTAGCCGGGACCGTCGTAGAGAGCCACGTCCGCAAGGGTGGCGGGCTCCTCCGAGAGGGTGCGGCCGCGCAGGAACAGGTCGTGGTTGACCTCGCCCGGGCGCAGGGTCCCGTATACGAAGAACGGGAGCGGAGCGGTCGGATCTTGTGGCCGAACGACCGATGTCACGGGGCCCTCCCTGGGGTGCGGCGGAATACTCCGCAGGTGGGACGAAGGTCCCGACTCGGCTGCGTACCCCCACCGTACGCACCGCTGTTGCACGACCTCCCGTCACCCGGACGGCGCGGGCGGCCCGAATGGCGGTGATAGCTGCTTGACCTGTGGAAACAACGTCACGGCGGAGCGTCCACAGGCGGACCTGACGGGACATCAGCAGGCGCACGGCGGGCGGGCCGGGTTACCTCGGAACCACGACCCCGTGTCTCCAGGGAGAGTGTCCCCATGCGCCGACGTACCGCCCACGCGCTGACCGCCGCCACGCTGACCTGCGCCGCTTTCGCCGGCCCGGTCGCCGGTGCGGTCGCCGCCGCGGATCTCGGCATGGGGAGCTTCGCGCCCGGCGACTTCGCCGCGCTGGAGGTGTGGCCCAAGTCCGCCGCTCCCGGCACCACGGTCACCGTGAACACCAGTGCCTGCGGGCACGGCAGCCACGCCGAGGGTGATGCCACCACGGTGGGCGGCGGCCGGTTCAAGCTGGCCCCCGGCACCCGCAAGGAGGTGGTAGTCGGGCAGTTCCAGGTCGCCCACGGCACCCGTCCCGGCAGCTACGGCATCGGGGTGACCTGCGCGAACGGCAAGTTCGCCACCGGCGACCTGGTCGTCACCGAACGCGGCCCGCAGGGCCACGTCCAGACCGGGGTGGGCGGTGGCACGACCACCGCCACCGACCCCGCCAAGATCGCGGCGGGAGCGGCAGTGCTGGCCGCGACCGCCGTCGGCGGTACCTGGCTCCTGCGTCGCCGGGCGAGCGGCACGCGGAGCTGACGGACGCCCACCGCGGCTCCGGCCGCGGTCCGACCGGTACCGTCCCCCGTCGCCCGCCCCGCGAGGTCCCCCCGTCGCGGGGCCGGGCGACGGCCAGTCACCCCGAAACGGAAGCCGAGGGATACGGATGGGTGGCGATTTCGGAGGAATCCGGGGCCGCGACCGGCAGCCCTGGCCGACGCCCGGCCCCAGGAACGACCCCAGGGCCCCCAGGGCCTGCGACCGCCCTGGACCGGGTACGGCCTCCCCTGGCCGATCCGGCCGCATCCTCACCGCCCGCCAAGGGGGCCTCGTGGCCATCGCCGCCTGTGTCGGCATCTGGCTCGTGACGAGCGGTTCCCGAGAGCCCGTCGGCCCGCCGCTGCCCTCCCCCGCCGAGGCCCTGACCGCCTCCACCGCCTGGGGTCCCGGTCTCGCGCCGCTGACCGGATCCCCGCCCACCCGGATCCGGATCCCCTCCATCCGGGTCGACGCCCCGTTGACCGGGCTCGGCCTGCAGCCGGGCGGCAGCCTCGAAGTGCCCCCGCCGGACCGGAGCGATCTGGCCGGCTGGTACCGCGACGGCACCACACCGGGCGCCGTCGGCACCGCCGTCATCGCCGGGCACGTGGACGACGCCGCCGGGCCGGGGGTCTTCTACCACCTGGGGGCGCTGCGCCGCGGGGCCGCCGTCGAGATCCCGCGCGCGGACGGCCGTACCGCCGTGTTCACGGTCCACGCGGTCGAGGTCTACGACGCCAAGGGCTTCCCCGACACCCGCGTCTACGGGCCTTCGGCGCGCGCCGAGCTGCGGGTGATCACCTGCGGCGGCGACTTCTCACCGCGCACCGGCTACCGCGGCAACGTGGTCGTCTTCGCCCACCTCACCGGGACGTACTAAGCGGCCTCGGGAAGTGGGGTGCGTTTCCGCGTCGTCCGGTGCGGTGCATCGCAAGGCGGAGCAGTGCCCTTGTACTGGACGCACTCGGGCACTGCGACAACGCGACGAGGTGCCGTGCCTGGGGGCACCTCCCAGCGGTAGCCGGGGGAGCGGCACGGGGACGTGCCCTACGTCCCCGAGGCCGCTTAGCGGACGTACCGAGGCGTGTCAGCCCCACTGCTCGAAGCCGAGCTTGATCACCAGCGCGCCCACCACCGTCAGCAGCACGCCGCGGACGAAGCCACTGCCCTTCTTGAGCGCCATGCCCGCGCCGATCATGGCGCCGGCCAGGTTGAACACCGCCATCAGCGCGGCCAGCTGCCACAGCACCATGCCCTGGTACGCGAACATCGCGAGCGCCCCGGCGTTCGTGCACACGTTGACGATCTTGGCGGTCGCGGAGGCGGTGACCAGGTCGAGGTGGAGCAGCGCGGTGAGCGCGAGCACCAGGAAGGTGCCCGTGCCCGGCCCGATGAGGCCGTCGTAGAAGCCGATGCCGAGCCCGGCGAGGCCGATCGTGAGCAGCACCCGCTGCCGGCTGACGGGCGAGGCGCTCGGGGCGGTGCCGAAGGCGGGCCGGAAGAGCACGAAGCCCGCGACGACCACGAGCACCGCCATGATCAGCGGGCGGAGCGCGTCCTTGCTGATGCCCCCGGCGAGCGCGGCGCCGCCCATCGAGCCGGCGAGCGCCGCGAGGCCGATGCGGACGGCGAGCTTCACGTTCACCGGGGCCTTGCGGAGGTAGGTCACGGCCGCGCCCGTGGTACCGACGATGGCGACGGCCTTGTTGGTACCGAGGACGGTGGCCGGGTGGGCGCTGGGCAGGCCGAGGAGCAGGGCGGGCAGGAGCAGCAGGCCGCCACCGCCCACGACCGCGTCGATCCAGCCCGCGGCGGCTGCGGCCACGCACAGCACGATGATCATGGTTGTCGATATGTCAGGCACGGTCATGACCCTATGGAGCAGTTGGCTGCATGAGCCATCAATCCCCGGAAACTTGCGCAAAGGTTGAGCTTTGTCTGGCCGGCGCCCGCGGGTCCACGACCGCCGTCAGCACGCTCGCGGCCAGCACACTGGCGATCCCCAGCCCGGCGCCCAGCCGCAGGGGGGAGGGTTTGCGGTGGCGAGCCGCGGCCCGGCGCGTGACGGCGGGCGCGGGTGCGGGTGCGGGTGCCGGTGCGGGCACGGACAGGGCGATGTGCAGCGGGTGACGCACGGCGGGGCGGGTCCTCTCGGAAGGTCAGAAGCTGAAGCACTCGGAATGGATGCGTCCGGCCGGCACCCCGGCCCGCAGCAGCGCGGCCCGGGCCGCCTCGGCCATGCCAGGCGGCCCGCACAGGTACACGTCGTGCTCGGCCAGGCCCGGCACCAGCGCGGCCAATGCCTGCGGGGCGAGCGGATCGTAGGCGCCGCCGGAGGACCCGAGCAGGTAGTGCAGCCCGGCCTGCCGCTCGGCGGCGATCGCCTCCAGCTCGGAGCGCAGTACGAGGTGCTCCTCGGCCCCGGCCCGGTAGAGCAGGGTGATGTCCCCGGGGCCGCCGGGCAGCGTCTCGAACAGGGCCCGCATCGGCGTGATCCCGACCCCGCCCGCGATCAGCAGCACCTTGGGCCGCGTCCGGCGGGCGGCGGTGAGCGCCCCGAACGGCCCGGTGGCCAGGACCCGCGCGCCGGGGCGCAGTCGGCGGATCCGGCGGGAGTGGCCGCCGAGCCCCTTGACGGTGATGCGCAGGGTGTTCCCGCGGACCGGCGCGGACAGCGAGAACGGCAGGGCGGTGAGCAGGACCACCACCCCCGCCCCGCCCAGCATCCCGCCCCTGACCCGCACCGCCGCATCTCGCATGCGGGCCACGCTAGGGGCCCGTACGGCGCCGGTGGTGATCCTTAAGTCGGCCTTGAGGAAAGCCTCACGGGCGCTTAACCCGGGTGCTGAGGTGGGCGTTCCCCCTGGGTAACAGCAGCGATCCGGCGGGGAAACAGCGGTCGCGCACGCTCGGGGCATGACATCGGAGCAGCGTGTGGTGGTGATCGGCGGCGGCCTCGCGGGCCTGCGGCTCGCTGCGCGGCTGGGCGGGAGCGCGGAGGTGACCGTTCTCGGCGAGGAGTCGCACGTCCCGTACAACCGGGTACTGCTCGCCGAGGTGCTGGCGGGCCGGTACGCGCCGGAGGTGGCCGCCCTCCCGGCGCCCGGCCCGGCGCTGCGGCGGGGCGTCCGGGCGGTTCGCGTCGACCGGGCCGACCGCCTGGTGCACTGCGACGACGGCGCGGCGCTGGCGTACGACACCCTGGTACTGGCGACCGGGTCCAACCCGGTACTCCCTCCGCTGCGCGGCCTGTTCGATCCCGGGGGGCGGGATCTGCCCGAAGGGGTCCACGCGTTCCGCACGATGGACGACTGCCTCGCCCTGTCGGCGGCCGTACGCCCCGGGGTGCGGGCGGTGGTGATCGGCGGGGGCCTGCTGGGCGTCTCGGCGGCCCGCGCGCTCGCCGCGCGGGGTGCGCAGGTGGTCCTGGCCCAGCAGGCGGAGCGCCTGATGGAGCGGCAGCTGGACGCGGGCGCCTCGGCCTTGCTGGACGCCCACCTGACCGGTCTCGGCGTGGAGATCCACACGGAGTGCCGGGTCCGCGGCCTGACCACGCAACCCGCGGCGTCGGCGCCGGGGCTGCGGAAGGTCACCGGGGTCGAGCTCGCCGACGGCTACCGGCTCGACGCCGACCTCGTCGTGCTCGCCTGCGGCGTCCGGCCCCGCACCGGCCTCGCCCAGGCCGCCGGCCTCGACGTCCTCACGGGCATCGTGGTCGACGGCCTGCTCCGCACCAGCGACCCCCGCATCCACGCCATCGGCGACTGCGCCGAGCACGCCGGCCGGGTGTACGGCCTGGCCGGCCCGGCGCTGGAGCAGGCCGACGCCCTCGCCGCCACCCTCACCGGCTCCCCCACGGAATACACCGGCACCCGCGCCCTGACCCGCCTCACCCTCGGCGGAGCCGACGCGCACTTCGACCTCGCCGCCTTCGGCGAACCGAACCCCCGCCCCGGCGACGACGTGGTCCGCCTCGCCGACGCCACCCGCCGGACCTACCGGACGGTCGTCGTCCGCGGCGACCGCCTCGTCGGCGGGGTGCTGCTCGGCGAGCTCTCCACCGTGGGCGCCCTCGCCCGCACCTGGGAGGGCGACGAATCACCGCACGACCTGTTCCACCTGCTCACCGACGACGGAGGCCACTGACATGACCGAGCCCCTGCCCGCGATCGTGCTCATCGGGCACGGCATGGTCGGCCAGCGCTACCTGGAGGCCCTGGCCGAACGCGGCGCGACCCGGACCCACCGGATCACCGTGCTCTGCGAGGAGCCCCGGCCCGCCTACGACCGCGTACACCTGACCTCGTACTTCTCCGGAAGCACCGCCGAGGACCTGTCCATGACGCCCCCCGGCTTCATGGCCGAGCACGGCATCGCGCTCCACCTCGACGACCCCGCCGAGCACATCGACCGGGCGGCCCGCACGGTGACCTCCCGGTCCGGGCAGGTGTTCCCGTACGACGTCCTGGTCCTGGCCACCGGCAGCTACCCCTTCGTGCCGCCCGTCCCCGGCAAGGACGCCCCCGGCTGCTTCGTCTACCGCACCATCGAGGACCTCCTCGCCATCGAGGAGTACGCGAAGGACCACACCAGCGGCGCGGTCGTCGGTGGCGGACTCCTCGGGCTCGAAGCCGCCGGCGCCCTCCAGGGGCTCGGCCTCGCCACCCGCGTCGTCGAGTTCGCCCCGCGCCTGATGCCCGTACAGGTCGACGAAGGCGGCGGCGCCGCCCTCCTGCGCACCATCGAGTCCATGGGCCTCACCGTGCACACCGGTGTCGGCACCCAGGAGGTGCTGACCGGCGAGGACGGCCGGGTCAGCGGGATGCGGCTCTCCGACGGCTCCACCGTCGACACCGGCCTCGTCGTCTTCTCCGCCGGAGTCCGCCCCCGCGACCAGCTGGCCCGCGACGCGGGACTGGACGTCGGCGAGCGCGGCGGCATCGCGGTCGACGCCCGCTGCCGCACCTCGGACCCGCACGTCTACGCCGTCGGCGAGTGCGCCCTCGCCTGCGACGGCCGGGTCTACGGGCTGGTCGCCCCCGGCTACGAGATGGCCGAGACGGCCGCCGAGGACCTGCTGGGCCGCGAGAAGGAGTTCACCGGAGCCGACCTCTCCACCAAGCTCAAGCTGCTCGGCGTGGACGTGGCGTCCTTCGGCGACGCCCACGGGGCCACCGAGGGCAGCCTGGACGTCGTCTGGTCCGACTCCCGCTCCGGCGTCTACAAGAAGCTGGTCGTCTCCCCCGACGGGATCCTCCTCGGCGGCGTCCTGGTCGGCGACGCGGACTCGTACGGCCTGCTGCGCCCGCTCACCGGCAGCGTCCCGCCCGTCGCCCCCGAGCAGCTGGTCCTGCCGGCCGGTGTCGGCGCGCCCGTCGCGCTCGGCCCGTCCTCGCTCCCCGACCACGCGGTGATCTGCTCCTGCCACAACGTCACCAAGAAGGCCATCACCGCCTTCACCACCCTCCCCGAGGTCAAGAAGTGCACCAAGGCGGGCACCGGCTGCGGCGGGTGCCTCAAGGTGATCGGGCAGCTGCTGCCCGCCGCCGCCGACAAGGGGCTGTGCGGCTGCTTCCCCTTCACCCGTGCCGAGCTCTACGAGATCGTCCGCACCCGCCGCCTGACCTCGTACCAGGAGCTCCTCGACGGCCACGGCCGCCCCGAGGCCCGCGGCGGTAACGGCTGCGAGGTGTGCAAGCCCGCCGTCGGCTCGGTCATCGCCTCGCTCGCCGCGACCCTCGGCGCGAGCGGCTACGTCCTGGACGGGGAGCAGGCCGCCCTCCAGGACACCAACGACCATTTCCTCGCGAACATGCAGCGCAACGGCTCGTACTCGGTCGTCCCCCGCATCCCCGGCGGCGAGATCACCCCCGACAAGCTGATCGTGATCGGCGAGGTGGCCCGCGACTTCGGCCTCTACACGAAGATCACCGGCGGTCAGCGGATCGACCTCTTCGGCGCGAGCGTGGACCAGCTCCCCCGGATCTGGGCGCGGCTCGTCGACGCCGGATTCGAGTCCGGGCACGCGTACGGGAAGGCCCTGCGGACGGTGAAGTCCTGCGTGGGACAGACCTGGTGCCGGTACGGAGTGCAGGACAGCGTACGGATGGCCATCGACCTGGAGCTGCGCTACCGGGGGCTGCGCGCCCCGCACAAGCTCAAGTCGGCGGTCTCCGGCTGCACCCGCGAGTGCGCGGAGGCGCAGAGCAAGGACTTCGGGGTCATCGCGACGGCGAGCGGCTGGAACCTCTACGTGGGCGGCAACGGCGGGGCCACCCCGCGCCACGCCGACCTCCTGGCCCAGGACCTGTCGGACGCGGAACTGATCCGGCTGATCGACCGGTTCCTGATGTTCTACATCCGCACCGCCGACCGGCTGGAGCGGACCTCCAGCTGGCTGGAGCGGCTGGAGGGGGGACTGGACCACCTGCGGGACGTGATCGTGCACGACTCGCTCGGGCTGTGCGCGGAGCTGGAGTCCCTGATGGCCGACCACGTGGCGCACTACCGGGACGAGTGGGCCGAGACGCTGGAGGACCCGGAGCGGCTGCGCCGGTTCGTGTCCTTCGTCAACGCGCCCGGCGCCCCCGACCCGACCGTGAAGTTCGTCCCCGAGCGCGACCAGGTCAAGCCCGACCTGGCCGTCCTGACGATCGGAGGAGTCCGATGACCGTGGAACTGCAGGTGGCGGAGGGCTGGCTGACGGTGTGCGAGCTGTCCGCGCTCACCCCCGGGCGCGGGGTGGCGGCCCTGCTGCCCGACGGGAGCCAGGCCGCCGTGTTCGTCGACCGCGCGGGGCGTGCGTACGCCATCGGCAACCAGGACCCCTTCACCGGGGCGCACGTCCTCTCGCGGGGACTGCTGGGAACCGTGGCGGGCCGGCCCTTCGTGGCCTCGCCGCTGCTGAAGCAGCGCTTCGACCTGGAGTCGGGGCGCTGCCTGGACGACGAGGAGGTGGCGGTCCGGACCTACCCGGTGCGGACCGCCGCGACCTCCTGACCACGGGGCCGGGCGCTCAGCCCTGGACCATGGCCGGGTCCATCCACATGATCTCCCAGGTGTGGCCGTCGAGGTCGTCGAAGGCCCGGCCGTACATGACGCCGTGGTCCTGGGCCGGGCGGGGCTCGGTGGCCCCGGCCGCCAGGGCCCCGTCGACCAGCTCGTCCACCGCGGCGCGGCTTTCGGCGCTCAGACAGAGCAGGACCTCGGAGGTCTTGGTGGCGTCCGCGATCTCCTTGTGGGTGAAGTCCTTGTAGCGGGCCTCGGTCAGCAGCATGGCCACGATGGTGTCGCTGATGACCATGGAGGCGCAGTTCTCGTCGGTGAACTGGGCGTTGAAGGAGTAGCCCAGCTTGCCCCAGAAGGCCTTGCTGGCGCCCAGGTCCTTGACGGGCAGGTTGACGAAGATCATGGTCGCGGACATCTCGGTCTCTCTTCTCTCGTGTGCACTTCGGCGCTTTCGAGAGTGAGACCGTGGCGGCCCGGGAAACTCATCGCTTCCGCGCGAGTTTTTTTGACTTCGTCAGAAACCGCAGGTCAGGCCGCTGCCGAGCGCAGCTTCAGGGCCGCCAGCGGTACGAAGCCGGCCGCGCCCTCGCCGCGCAGCAACTCCGCGTCCGTACCGGCCAGCCGCTTGTGGAGGGCCAGCGCGATCCGCTCGCCCAGCTCCTTGGCGCGCTCGGCGTTCGGCCCGTGGTGCCGGCCGTCGATCGTCGCGCGCCACAGCTGCACCCAGCGGCCGAAGTCCGCGGCGGTCATCGCCCGGGCGGAGTGCAGGGCGCCGTGCGGGGCGAAGGCGTCGCGCCGGTAGTCGGCGGTGCGGAAGAGGGCCCGCTCCCAGAAGTCGGTGATCCGGGGCAGGTGGGCCTCCAGGTCCGTGCCCGCGATCTCCGTGAAGAAGGGCCCGATCCGCGCATCCGCGAAGGCGGCCGTGTAGAAGCGGCGCAGCACGACGTCGAGGTCGGCGCGGCCCGAGATGTCCCCGGCGGCGGCGAATTGGCTCATCGTTCCACCATCCTTCCCCACGGCGCTCTTCTCCAGGGGCGAAAGTCCCGCTGTACGTCACGAGGAATTGATGTCGCGTCAATTCGGTGCCCCTAGGTTCCCCGGTGCGAGCGACTCCGCGCCCGACCGGCCGCGGGGCCTTCCTCCCCCCAGGAGTGACCGTGGAACGTCGTACCTTCCTGCGCGGCGCGGTGATCGGTTCGTCGGCCGCCGCCTTCGGCGGCACCTTGATGCACGGGGCCGCCTACGCCGCCCCCGCCCAGCCCGGTGCCGGGCCCTACGGCGCGCTCGGCGCGGCGGACGCCAACGGCATCCAGCTGCCCGCCGGCTTCAGCAGCCGGGTGATCGCCCGCTCCGGCCAGAACGTCGGACCCACCACCTACAAGTGGCACAGCGCCCCGGACGGCGGCGCGTGCTTCGCGGACGGCACGGGCTGGATCTACGTGTCGAACTCGGAGATCAACCCCTCCGGCGGCGTGAGCGCGGTGAAGTTCGACTCCTCGGGCACCATCACCGGCTCCTACCGGATCCTCTCCAACACGCGGCAGAACTGCGCGGGCGGCAAGACCCCGTGGAACACCTGGCTGTCCTGCGAGGAGGTCAGCCTCGGCTACGTCTACGAGACCGACCCCTACGGCGTGAACGCGGCGGTGCAGCGCCCCGCGATGGGCCGCTTCAAGCACGAGGCGGCCGCCGCCGACCCGGTGCGCCAGGTGATCTACCTGACCGAGGACGAGACCAGCGGCTGCTTCTACCGCTTCATCCCGGCCACCTGGGGCAATCTCGCCTCCGGCACCCTCCAGGTGCTCGTCGCCGGGACCGCCACCTCCGGGTCCTTCACCTGGCAGAACGTGCCGGACCCGGACGGCTCCCCGACCACCACCCGCACCCAGGTCTCCGGCTCCAAGAAGTTCAACGGCGGCGAGGGCTGCCACTACGCCAACGACACGGTCTGGTTCACCACCAAGGGCGACAACCGGGTCTGGCAGCTCAACCTGGCGAGCAGCACGTACGAGCTGGCCTACGACGACTCGCTCGTACCCGGCGGCGCGGCCCCGCTGACGGGCGTGGACAACGTCACCGGGTCCTCGTACGGCGACCTGTACGTCGCCGAGGACGGCGGCAACATGGAGATCTGCCTGATCACGCCGGACGACGTGGTCGCCCCCTTCCTGCGGATCACCGGCCAGTCCTCCTCGGAGATCACCGGCCCGGCGTTCTCCCCCGACGGCAGCCGCCTCTTCTTCAGCAGCCAGCGCGGTACGAGCGGAAGCTCGACCGGCGGCATCACCTACGAGGTGACGGGCCCGTTCCGTACCTGACGGGTACCCGCGGATCCGCATCCGTCCCGTGCGGCCCCGGCCCTTCACCGGGCCGGGGCCGCACGTGCCTCAGGAGGCCACGGCCCCGCCCCGGAGCAGCGCGGCGCCCAGCGGGGTCACCGTGTGCAGCACCGCGTTCCCGTGGCGGAGCGTGGTGACCAGCCCCGCCTCGCGCATCACGCAGGCGTGCTGGCTGGCGGAGGCCAGTGAGACCCCGGCCCGGCGGGCCAGTTCGCTGGTGGTGGCGCCGTCGCCTATGGCCCGCAGCACCACCGAGCGGGTGTGCCCGACGAGCTTGCCCAGGGTGCGCTGGCGGTGCTCCTCCACGGGCCGGGCCGACTCGCCGCCCGCGGGCGCCGAGGCCAGGTGCGCGGCGGCCGGATAGACCAGCACCGGCGGCAGCTCCGGGTCGTGCAGGGTCACCGCGGTGCGCCGGCAGAAGAAGGACGGCTGGAGCAGCAGCCCCCGCCCGCGCAGCCGTACGTCCCGGTCCACGGGGTAGTCGCACTCCAGCACCGGGGCACGCCAGCGCAGCATCGGCGGCAGCGAGGCCAGCAGTTCGTCCGCGCCCCCGTCCAGCAGGGCCCGGCCGCGCGCGGCCCGCTCGGCCTCGATCTGGGCCTGGATGTGCGTCCAGTACGGCTCCACGGCCGCCCGGTGGTATCCGCGCAGCTCGCCGAGCAGCCTCGGCAGCTGCTCGGTGCCGCCGTCCATGAACTCCCGCAACCGCCGCGGGACCGTGGTGTCGGGGCCCCCGCTCACGGCGGAGGGCATCCCGAAGGCCGCCCCGAGGCCCGTTCCCGCGCCCAGCAGCGCCAGCTCGCGGCGCATCCGCTCGGGGCGGATGGCACGCAGGGCGTCGAGGCCCAGGTCCCACCCGTACTGCCCCTCCACAGGGGTCAGGAAATCGGGGAAATAGCCGCGACTCGGTATGAGCGCACCGATCAAGCGTGTTTCACTATTCAACCTGCTCCGGGTTTCCGTACGCCATTCACCGAACAACCGGGCATCACGCCGGTCTCTTAAGCGGTGAAAGCTGAGAATCGTCTCCCACAACGCATCGGGACGCCCTGCCATCCGTACGCGTGCCAGGTCCACTCCAGTGAAATGGATACGCAGCACCGAACCCCCACCTGTGCAACCGCAATCCCCCCGCCCCATGAGTATGCATGCAGTCACACGTGGTCACCACGCCCTTTCGGCCACAGTTGAAACCCCTTTCGGCAGGGGCGTGACAACCGAAATCCTGTACTCCGCCGGGCACACTCCGATGCGACCGAAACGCTCCGCGAAGGCCGTGGGGGGCTTTGCGGGGCCTGGCGGTCGGTCGCACCGGGAAGCGCCGACGTGCCCGGCAGAATGACAGCGGCGGTGGACGGGTGGGGATCCGTCCACCGCCTGCTGGCGTAAAGATTTGTTGAACAGCAAAAAATAGGCGCGCCCGCCCCCAGGGCGTCAGGGAACCCGGGGGCAGGCGCGGTCTGTGAGGCCCTTCTCAGGGCCGGGGATCAGCGGCTGTCGCTGCCCTTCGCCTCGGCGGCCGCGCGACCGGCCTCCAGGCGCGCCACCGGAATCCGGAAGGGCGAGCAGGAGACGTAGTCGAGGCCGACCTCGTGGAAGAAGTGGACCGACTCGGGGTCGCCGCCGTGCTCGCCGCAGACGCCGAGCTTGAGGTCGGGGCGGGTGGCCCGGCCGGCCTCGACGGCGCTGCGGACCAGCGTGCCGACGCCGTCCTTGTCGATGGTCTCGAAGGGCGAGACCCCGAAGATCCCCTTCTCCAGGTACGCGGTGAAGAAGCTGGCCTCGACGTCGTCGCGGGAGAAGCCCCACACCGTCTGGGTCAGGTCGTTCGTGCCGAAGGAGAAGAACTGCGCGGCCTCGGCGATCTGGTCGGCCGTCAGGGCGGCGCGCGGCAGCTCGATCATCGTGCCGATGGTCAGCTTGAGGCTGGTGCCGGTGGCGGCCTCGACCTCGGCGATGACCCGGTCGGCCTCCTCGCGGACGATCTCCAGCTCCTGGACGGTGCCCACGAGCGGAACCATGATCTCGGCGCGCGGGTCGCCCTTGGCGTTCTTGCGCTCGGCGGCGGCCTCGGCGATCGCCCGTACCTGCATGGCGAACAGACCGGGGATGACCAGGCCGAGGCGGACACCGCGCAGACCCAACATCGGGTTCTGCTCGTGCAGCTTGTGCACGGCCTGGAGCAGGCGCAGGTCGTTCTCGTTGGCGTCCTTGCGGGACTCGGCGAGGGCGACGCGCACCGACAGCTCGGTGATGTCGGGCAGGAACTCGTGCAGCGGCGGGTCGAGCAGGCGGACGGTGACGGGCAGGCCGTCCATCGCCTCGAACAGCTCGACGAAGTCCTTCTTCTGCAGCGGCAGGAGGGCACTGAGTGCCTCGTCGCGCTCGCCGTCGGTGTCCGCAAGGATCAGGCGCTCGACCATCTCGCGGCGCTCTCCGAGGAACATGTGCTCGGTGCGGCACAGGCCGATGCCCTGGGCGCCGAAGCGGCGGGCGCGCAGTGCGTCCTCGGCGTTGTCGGCGTTGGCGCGCACCCGCAGGCGGCGGACGCGGTCCGCGTACGCCATGATCCGGTGGACGGCCTGGACCAGCTCGTTGGCGTCGTCGGCACCGGCGTGCATCCGGCCCTCGAAGTACTCGACGACCGGGGACGGTACGACGGGTACCTCACCGAGGTAGACCTTGCCGGTGGAGCCGTCGATCGAGACGACGTCGCCCTCTTCGATGACCGTCTCGCCGACCGTCAGGCGGCGGCGCTTGGTGTCGACGTCGAGCTCCTCGGCGCCGCAGACACAGGTCTTGCCCATGCCGCGGGCGACGACGGCCGCGTGCGAAGTCTTGCCGCCGCGCGAGGTCAGGATGCCCTCGGAGGCGATCATGCCGTCCAGGTCGTCCGGGTTGGTCTCGCGGCGGATCAGGATGACCTTCTCGCCGGAGCGGGACCACTTGACGGCCGTGTACGAGTCGAAGACGGCCTTGCCGACCGCCGCGCCCGGGGAGGCGGCGATGCCGCGGCCCAGCAGCGTGGTGTTCGCGTTCTCGTCGAAGCGCGGGAACATCAGCTGCGCGAGCTGGTGGCCGGTGACGCGCTGGAGGGCCTCGGCCTCGTCGATCAGGCCCTGGTCCACGAGCTGGGTGGCGATGCGGAAGGCGGCACCGGCGGTGCGCTTGCCCACGCGGGTCTGCAGCATCCACAGCTGGCCGCGCTCGATGGTGAACTCGATGTCGCAGAGATCCTTGTAGTGGGTCTCCAGCGTCTCCATGATCGTCATGAGCTGGTCGTACGAGGCCTTGTCGATGGCCTCCAGGTCCGCGAGCGGCACGGTGTTGCGGATACCCGCGACCACGTCCTCGCCCTGGGCGTTCTGGAGGTAGTCGCCGTAGACGCCCTGGTGGCCGCTGGCGGGGTCGCGGGTGAAGGCGACGCCGGTGCCGGAGTCGGGGCCGAGGTTGCCGAAGACCATGGAGCAGATGTTGACGGCGGTGCCCAGGTCGCCGGGGATGCGCTCCTGGCGGCGGTAGAGCTTGGCGCGGTCGGTGTTCCAGGAGTTGAAGACCGCCTCGACGGCGAGGTCCATCTGCTCGCGGGCGGCCTGCGGGAACTCGCGGCCGGCTTCCTTCGCCACGATCTTCTTGAAGACCTTGACCAGCTTCTTCAGGTCGGCGGCGTCGAGGTCGGTGTCGACGGTGACCTTCTTGGCGGCCTTGGCCTCGTCGAGGGCGTCCTCGAAGAGCTCGCCCTCGACGCCGAGGACGGTCTTGCCGAACATCTGGATGAGGCGGCGGTACGAGTCCCACGCGAAGCGCTCGTCACCGGACTGCGAGGCGAGACCGGTGACGGACTCGTCGGAGAGGCCGATGTTGAGGACGGTGTCCATCATGCCGGGCATCGAGAACTTGGCACCGGAGCGCACGGAGACCAGCAGCGGGTCGTCCGACTGGCCGAGCTTCTTGCCCATCTTCGCCTCGAGGGCCGCGAGGTGGGCGCTGACCTCGTCGCGCAGTTCGGCCGGGGCCGAGCCGCTTTCGAGGTAGACCTTGCAGGCCTCGGTGGTGATGGTGAAGCCGGGAGGGACGGGGAGACCAAGGTTGGTCATCTCGGCGAGGTTGGCTCCCTTGCCGCCGAGGAGGTCCTTGAGGTCCCGGTTGCCCTCGGTGAAGTCGTAGACGAACTTCTGATCTTTGTTTTCCGACACGGGTCTCGACTCCTCGAGGCTCGGTGGCTGCCCTGACGGCCAGGAACATACCCAGATCGAAGGCTTCTGGGTACGTCCACTTGGTCGTCATGTGGCTGTAACCACCCGTGCGCCAGCAGATCGAAAGTAACTCATGGGTAATCAGAACGGACCAAGAGCCTTCACATCCCGAAGGCCGAAGGGCGTTTGAGGCTTGATCACGCTCGGATGAGCGATCATCGATCTATTTGCGTTCAAGTATTGAACGCACAAAGGGTGGCACCCAGTGCCACCCTTTGAAAGTCTTACCCGTGATCTTCGCGCTCATCTGAGCGAAACCTCTCCCATGCGTGGCGTATATCACGCGACACGGAGGGCGATTTGTCAGCCTCCGGAAGTGTCCAGTTCGGCTTCCTCGCTGATGCCCGCGCAGTCGTACGGGTCCTTCAGCCAGCCGTCCGGCAGGACAACTCGGTTGTTTCCGGACGTCCGACCCCGCGGACCGTCCGCGCTCTCCGGCCAGGCTTGATCCAGATCAAGCTCGCTCAGATGAGCGTCCAGTTCGGCCAGGGAGGAGGTGACCGCAAGCTTCTTGCGCATCTCGGACCCGACGGAGAACCCCTTGAGGTACCAAGCCACGTGCTTACGGAAGTCGATCACCCCGCGCGCCTCGTCGCCGATCCACTCCCCGAGCAGTTGCGCGTGGCGGTGCATGGTGCCCGCGACCTCGCGCAGCGTGGGCTTGTGGAAGTCCTCGGGGCGGCCCTCGAAGGCCGCCACCAGGTCGTTGAACAGCCACGGGCGGCCCAGGCAGCCGCGCCCCACGACCACGCCGTCGCAGCCGGTCTCGCGGACCATGCGCAGTGCGTCCTCGGCGCACCAGATGTCGCCGTTGCCGAGCACCGGGATCTCCGGCACGTGCTCCTTGAGCCGCGCGATGGCGTCCCAGTCGGCGGTGCCGCCGTAGTGCTGGGCGGTGGTGCGTCCGTGCAGGGCGATCGCGGTGACGCCCTCCTCGACGGCGATCCGGCCGGCGTCGAGGTAGGTGAGGTGGTCGTCGTTGATGCCCTTGCGCATCTTCATGGTCACCGGCAGGTCGCCGGCGCCGGCGACGGCCTCGCGGAGGATCGCGCGCAGCAGGTTCCGCTTGTACGGGAGGGCCGAGCCACCGCCCTTGCGGGTGACCTTGGGGACCGGGCAGCCGAAATTGAGGTCGATGTGGTCGGCGCGGTCCTCTTCGACGATCATGCGGACCGCCTTGCCGACCGTCGCGGGGTCGACTCCGTACAGCTGGATCGAGCGGGGCTTCTCGGTCTCGTCGAAGTGGATCAGCTGCATGGTCTTCTCGTTGCGCTCGACCAGGGCGCGGGTCGTGATCATCTCGCTCACGAACAGCCCCTTGCCGCCCGAGAACTCCCGGCAGAGGGTACGGAACGGGGCATTGGTGATGCCGGCCATGGGCGCGAGCACCACCGGGGGCTGCACGGTGTGCGGGCCGATCGCGAGAGGCGGAGGGAGCGTGGTCATCCGCCCATTGTCCCGCATGCCGGGGCGGTGGTGCAGACGTACGATCGGCGGCATGATCGAGCCGAGTCAGCCGAATCAGCCGAGTCGCAAACAGCGCATGATCGTCCTGGCTGTCTGCTGCATGAGTCTGCTGATCGTCAGCCTCGACAACACCGTCCTGAACGTCGCGCTGCCGTCCATGCGCGAGGATCTGGACGCCTCGGTCGCGGGGATGCAGTGGACGATCGACGCCTACACCCTGGTCCTCGCCTCGCTGCTGATGCTCGCGGGCTCCACCGCCGACCGGATCGGCCGCCGCAGGGTGTTCGTCGCCGGTCTGGTGCTCTTCACCGCCGGATCCCTGCTGTGCTCGCTCGCGCCCAGCCTCGAATGGCTGATCGCGTACCGGATGGTCCAGGCCGTCGGCGGCGCGATGCTGAACCCGGTGGCGATGTCGATCATCACCAACACCTTCACCGATCCCGCCCAGCGGGCGCGGGCGATCGGCGTGTGGGGGGCGGTCGCGGGCGTCTCCATGGCGGCGGGTCCCCTCATCGGCGGTCTGCTGGTGGACTCCGTGGGCTGGCGCTCGATCTTCTGGGTGAACCTGCCGATCGGGCTGGCGGCCCTCGTACTGACCCTGCGCCACGTCCCCGAGTCCCGCGCGGCGCGGGCCCGGCGCCCTGACCCGGTGGGCCAGCTGCTGGTCATGGCGCTGCTGGGCACGCTGACGTACGGCATCATCGAGGCGCCGTCGGCGGGCTGGCGCTCGCCGCTGATCATGGGCTGCGCCCTGGCGGCCTTCGCCTCGCTGGTGGGGCTGCTGATCTACGAGCCCCGGCGCGAGGAGCCGCTGATCGATTTCCGGTTCTTCCGGAGCGCGCCCTTCAGCGGGGCCACGGTCATCGCCGTGAGCGCCTTCTCCGGGATGGCCGGGTTCCTCTTCCTGAACACCCTGTACCTGCAGGACGTACGGGGGCTGGACGCGCTGCACGCCGGGCTCTACATGCTGCCGATGGCCGCGCTGACCATGCTCGTCGCACCGATTTCGGGCCGGCTGGTGGGCAGCCGGGGGCCGCGGCTTCCGCTGCTCGTCGCGGGGGTCGCGATGGCCGCGAGCGGGCTGCTCTTCGCCGCGTTCCAGGCCGAGACGTCCACCCCGCTCATGTTCACCGGGTACGTGCTCTTCGGCCTCGGCTTCGGCATGGTGAACGCGCCGATCACCAATACGGCGGTGTCCGGGATGCCTCGATCCCAGGCGGGCGTCGCGGCCGCCATCGCCTCCACCAGCCGGCAGACGGGCAGCACGCTGGGCGTCGCGATCGTCGGCGCCGTCCTGGCGGCCGGGCTGGCTAACGGCTCCGACTTCGCCGGGGCGACGGGCCCGGCGTGGTGGATCATCACGGCCTGCGGCCTGCTGGTCCTGGGGGTGGGCGCGGCGACGAGCGGCCCCTGGGCCCGCGCGACGGCGGCCCGCACGGCCCGCACCCTGGACCCTTCGACCCCCCGCACCCGGGCGGACGCCTGACCCGAGCCGAAGGCATGACTCGGGGGGACGCCTGACCCGGGCGACCGCCCGGCAACGGGCTCCGATGTCACATGCTCGGCAGCTGTCCTGTCCTACCTCCAGACGCATCCACCGGAAGCCTGGAGGCCCGAAATGACCGCCCGCATCTCGCTCACCCCGCCCCGCACCCTGCTGAACCGCATCGGGTCCTGGTACTCCCGACGGACGTACGGCAAGGTGCTCGAACCCGGGCTCGCGATCGGCCACAACCAGAAGGTCCTGCTCGCCTACGTCAAGCTGGAGCGCTCCGTCGCCAAGTGGAACGCGCTCGAACCGGCCCTGAGGCATCTCGCCGTGATGGCCACCGCGGCCCGGATCAACTGCTCCTGGTGCATGGACTTCGGCCACTGGGAAGGCAGCGGACTCGGCCTGCCGCTCGACAAGATCTCCCAGGTGCCGCAGTGGCGGGACCACCGCGAGGCCTTCACCGAGCTGGAACTCCAGGTCATGGAGTACGCCGAGGCCATGACCGAGACCGAGCCCGCCGTCACCGACGGACTCGCCGAGGCGCTGCTGGGACGGCTGGGCGAGGCCGCCTTCGTGGAACTCACCGCCACGGTCGCCCTAGAGAACTTGCGCTCCCGGATGAACAGCGCCTTCGGCCTGACCAGCCAGGGCTTCTCCGAGGCCTGCGCGGTACCGTCCCTTACGTGATCGAGATCGCCGTCTTCGAACAGCACCGGCCGATGCTCTTCGGCATCGCCTACCGGATGCTCGGCAGCGTCGCGGATGCCGAGGACCTGGTCCAGGACACCTGGCTCCGCTGCAGCCAGGCGTCCGCCCAGGTCGCCAGCCCGGGCGGCTACCTGGCCCGTACGATCACCAACCTCGCGCTCAACCGGCTGAGTTCTGCGGCCGTCAAGCGGGAGCAGTACGTCGGCCCCTGGCTGCCCGAGCCGCTGGTCACCGTGCCGGACGCCACCGGGGACGTGGAGCTGGCCGAGTCGGTCTCGCTCGCCATGCTGGTGGTTCTGGAGAGCCTCTCACCGCTGGAGCGGGCGGTCTTCGTACTCAAGGAGGTCTTCGGCTTCTCGTATCGGGAGATCGCCGAGACGCTCGACCGCACCGAGACCTCGGTACGCCAGGTCGGCTCCCGGGCCAAGTCGCACGTCCAGGCACGCCGGCCGCGCCACGAGGCCCCGGCCGAGGTGAGGCGCCACGTCACCGACGAGTTCCTCGCCGCGTGCCTCGGGGGTGACCTGAACCGCATGCTGGAACTGCTCGCCCCCGACGTCACCGCGTGGAACGACGGCGGCGGGAAGGTCAAGGCGGCCCTGCGCCCGCTGCACGGCGCCGAGAACGTTGCCCGCTTCCTCGCAGCCGTGCTCGCCCAGCCGATGGAGGCCCCGCGCGTCGTGGCCGTCGACGTCAATGGCCGGCCGGGCCTGCTGCTCACCACGGCCGGACGGCCGGACACCGTCGCCTGCGTGGAGGTCGAGGACGGCCGGATCACCGAGATCCGGGTCATCCGCAACCCCGACAAGCTCCGCCACCTGGCCTGACCCGACGCCCAGGGACGGGGCAGGGCTACTCCTGGCAGTCGAAGTCGTCCGCGCGGGTGTCGATCCGCGCCAGCAGGGCGCGCAGCGCGTCCTGGTCACCGGCCGACAGGCCTGCGAACAGGCCCTGCTCGACCTCGTCGAGCGCCGCGTTCGTCCTGCCCAGTGCCGTCGATCCCGCGACGGTGATGGCCACGTTGTGGCGACGGCGGTCCGCCGGGTCCCGCCGGCGTTCGGCCAGGCCGTCGCCCTCCAGGTCGTTCAGGATCCCGACGAGCACGCTCGGGTCCACCTCCAGCCGCTCGGCCAGCGCCCGCTGGCTGATGGGGCCGTCCTCCAAGTGCATCAGCGTCATCGCGTGCCGCGGCGTGAGCCCCGCCGTGCTGAGCGCCTTCTTCATCCGGGCCTGGGTGACCGATCCGTGCCAGGCCAGCAGCAGGCCCAGCCGCTGCGGTGGGTGCGATGTGTCCTGGTCTGCCGTCATGGTCCACATCGTAGCAATCAAGAAATGATTATATTTGCAATATCATTGAGAATGTTCAATGATTCTGAATAATCAACCCTTGGAGATCCCCATGTTCATCGCCTACGCCGTCGTCGGCGGCCTCCTCGCCCTCGTCCTGACCGCCTCCGCCACCTTCACGCTGCAGCGCAACGACCAGATCGTCGCCAGCATGCGCAAGGTCCAGGTCCCGGACTCCTGGTTGCCACGCCTGGCCGCCCTCAAGGCGGCCGGCGCGATCGGCCTGGTCGCGGGCCTGTGGGTCACCCCCCTCGGTGTCGCCGCCGCCATCGGCGTGACCCTCTACTTCGCCGGTGCGGTCATCGCCCATCTCCGCGCCAAGGACTACGAGCTCGCCCCGGCCGCCGTCCTGACCGCGGTCTCGGCCGCTGCCCTGGCCCTGCGGGTCCTTTCGTAGCCGTCACCTTCACGCTGACGAGTGACAGATATTGAAATCTGTCACTCGTCATGTCATTCTCGTTTCATGACCACGAACGAGAACACCACCGCAACCACCCGCACCCTCGGGGCCACCGGGCCGTCCGTCTTCCCGCTCGGCCTCGGCTGCATGGGGATGTCAGCGCTGTACGGGGAGGCCGACCGCCCGGAGTCCGTCGCCACCATCCACGCCGCCCTGGACGCCGGCGTCACGCTGCTCGACACCGGCGACTTCTACGGCATGGGCCACAACGAACTACTGATCAACGAAGCCCTCCGCACCGCGCCCGCAGCGGCTCGCGAGCGGGCGCTGACCAGCGTCAAGTTCGGCGCTTTGCGCACGGTCGAGGGCGGCTTCACCGGCTACGACGGCCGGCCGGAGGCCGTCAAGAACTTCCTGGCCTACTCGCTCCAGCGGCTCGGCCGGGACCACATCGACATCTACCGGATCGCCCGCGTGGACCCGGACGTCCCGATCGAGGAGACCATCGGGGCCATCGCCGAGGCCGTCGAGGCGGGGCACGTGCGCCACATCGGCCTCTCCGAGGTCGGCGCGGACACGCTGCGCCGGGCCGCCGCCGTGGCCCCGATCGCCGACCTCCAGATCGAGTACTCGCTCATCTCCCGCGGCATCGAGGACGAGATCCTGCCGACCGCCCGCGAGCTCGGCATAGGCATCACGGCGTACGGAGTACTGTCCCGCGGCCTGATCAGCGGCCACTTCACCCGGGACCGCAAGCTGAGCCCGCACGACTTCCGCGGCATGAGTCCGCGCTTCCAGGGTGACAACCTCGACCGGAACCTCGGTCTGGTCGACGCCCTGCGCAAGGTCGCCGAGGGCAAGGGCGTGAGCGTGGCCCAGACCGCCATCGCATGGGTGCTCTCCCGCGGCGAGGACATCGTGCCGCTGGTGGGTGCCCGGCGCCGGGACCGGCTGGCCGAGGCACTGGGTGCCATGGAGATATCGCTCAGCGCCGCCGACCTGGCCGCGATCGAGGAGGCCGTGCCCGCGGGCGCCGCGGCCGGGGACCGTTACCCGGCGGCCCAGATGGCCCACCTCGACAGCGAGCACTGAGCTGGCGGTACGGTCGTCCCATGTCCCCCGCAGCTGCCGAGCCCCTGACACCCGAGCGCATCCTCGAAACCACCGAGGAGGTACTGCGCCGCTTCGGCCCGACCAAGGCGACCGTGGTGGACGTGGCCCGCGCGCTGGGCGTCAGCCACGGCAGCGTGTACCGGCACTTCCCGTCGAAGGCGGCGCTGCGCGAGGCCGTCACGGACCGCTGGCTCGCCAAGAGCGTCGTCATGCTGGAGGCAATCACCGCGGCGCCCGCCGAGAGTGCCCCTTCCAAGCTGGAGGCGTGGCTGGAGGCGCTGTTCGAGGCCAAGCGCCACAAGGCCGGTGACGATCCGGAGCTGTTCGCCACCTACACCGTGCTGCTCGCCGAGAACAGCGGGATCGTGGAGACCCACCTGGCCGAGCTGATCGGCCAGCTGGCCCGGATCATCGCCGAGGGCGTCGCGGCGGGCACGCTCGCCGCCGAGGACGTACCGGCCGCCGCCCGCGCGGTCTTCGACGCCACCGGCCGCTTTCACGACCCGCAGTACGCGGCCGACTGGCTCTCGCCCACGATCTTCACGGAGTTCGAAGCGGTCACCGCGCTGGTCGTCCGGGGTCTGCGCGCCTGACGCGCAGCCCGGCCCGGCTCATCCGGAATCCTTCAGTCCGGACAGCTTGATGATCATTTTGGGCGTGTTCGCCTTGTACATGCCACCCCGATGTCCTTACGGTCCCCTTACGCACTCATCAGGCACGTTCCAGGGGGAACCTTGTCCGCCCAAGTAGCACGACCCGCACCTCCCGCCCGCTCGGGAGCCGCAACCGCCCTCGGCTGGATCCTGACCATCGGCCTCAATGTCGTGGCGCCGATCATCACGTACAACACCCTCGTCGACGACCACGGCTGGAGCGAGTTCTCGGCGCTCCTCCTCAGCAGCGCCTGGCCGGTGCTCGACACCGCCATCAGCGTGGCCTGGCGGCGCAAGCTCGACGAGTTCGCCATCGTCACCCTGGTGTTCATCGTGATCACGGCCGTCGTCTCGCTGATCGGCGCGCACTCGGCCCGCGCCCTGCTCATCAAGGACTCGGGCGTGACCGGGCTGTTCGGGCTGCTCTGCCTGGCCACGCTGCTCGCACCGCGCCCGTTGATGTTCTACTTCAGCCGTAAGTTCGCCACCGACGGCACCCCGGAGAGCACGGCCTGGTGGAACGGCCTGTGGCAGTACGAGGGCTTCCGGACCACGCTGACCCGGATGACCCTGGTCTGGGGCGTCGCGTACGTCACCGAGGCTGTAGTCCGCATCGCCCTGGCGTACGTGCTGAGCACCAAGACCATGGTGACCCTCAGCCCGATCATGATCTACGGGGTGCTCGGCGCTCTGGGCGTGTGGACCGCCCTGTACGGCAAGCGGTCCCAGGCGGAGGGCGAGCGCCGCGCTGCCGCCGCGGCGGCGGCCGAGGCCTCGGCCGCCTGAGACGGAGCACACGCAAAGACCGGTGGCCCGGTGCGCAACGAGCGCACCGGGCCACCGGCCTTCCGAGCGGCGGAACCTAGCAGCCGAGCAGGCGGCTGCCGAGGTAGCTCTGGATCTGGTCCAGGGAGACGCGCTCCTGCTTCATGGTGTCGCGCTCGCGCACGGTCACCGCGTTGTCGTCCAGGGTGTCGAAGTCGACGGTGACGCAGAACGGCGTACCGATCTCGTCCTGGCGGCGGTAACGGCGGCCGATGGCGCCCGCGTCGTCGAACTCGATGTTCCAGTTCTTGCGCAGGTCGGCGGCGAGGCCCTTGGCCTTCGGCGACAGCTGCGGGTTGCGGGACAGCGGCAGGACGGCGACCTTGATCGGAGCCAGGCGCGGGTCGAGGCGCATCACGGTGCGCTTCTCCATGACGCCCTTGGCGTTGGGGGCCTCGTCCTCGATGTACGCGTCGAGCATGAAGGCGAGCATGGCGCGGTTCACACCGGCCGCCGGCTCGATGACGTACGGGGTGTAGCGCTCACCGGCCTCCTGGTCGAAGTAGGTGAGGTCCTGGCCGGAGGCGGCGGAGTGGGCCTTGAGGTCGAAGTCGGTGCGGTTGGCCACGCCTTCGAGCTCGGAGAACTCGTTGCCGCCGAAGTTGAAGCGGTACTCGATGTCGGCGGTGCGCTTCGAGTAGTGGGACAGCTTCTCCTTCGGGTGCTCGTACCAGCGGATGTTCTCCTCGCGGATGCCGAGGTCGCGGTACCAGTTCCACCGCTCGGCCATCCAGTACTCCTGCCACTGCTCGTCCTCGCCCGGCTTGACGAAGAACTCCATCTCCATCTGCTCGAACTCGCGCGTGCGGAAGATGAAGTTGCCCGGAGTGATCTCGTTCCGGAAGGACTTGCCCATCTGCGCGATGCCGAACGGGGGCTTCTTGCGCGAGGTGGTCTGCACCATGGCGAAGTTGGTGAAGATGCCCTGGGCGGTCTCGGGGCGCAGGTACGCCTTGGAGGCGGTGTCCTGGCTCGGGCCGAGGTGGGTCTCCAGCATGCCGGAGAACTGCTTGGGCTCGGTGAACTGGCCCTTCACACCGCAGTGGGGGCAGTTGATGTCGGCGAGGCCGTTCTCGGGCAGACGGCCGTGCTTGGCCTCGTACGCCTCTTCAAGGTGGTCCGCGCGGTGGCGCTTGTGACAGGCGGTGCACTCGGTCAGCGGGTCCGAGAAGGTGGCGACGTGGCCGGAGGCCACCCAGACCTCGGGGGCCAGGATCACGGACGAGTCGAGGCCGACGATGTCCTCACGCCCGGTGACCATCGCCTTCCACCACTGGCGCTTGATGTTCTCCTTGAGCTCGACACCCAGCGGACCGTAGTCCCAGGCAGCCCTGGAACCGCCGTAGATGTCACTGCACGGGAAAACGAAGCCACGGCGCTTGCTCAGGCTGACGATGGTGTCGATCTTGTCGGCGGCCACGGTGCTCTCTTCATTACGAGGACGAACGGCGAAGTCTTTAGGTTACCGGCGCCCGCACCCCCGCTTTCAAGTCGGTTCCCCTTCCGCAGCCCGGGCCCTGGGCCCTCCACCTGGGTTTTTGACAATCGTTTCCATCTTTGATGAAAATGGATGTCATGAACGTACGACGCCTCATACCCGCTGCCGCCCTCGCCGGAGCCGTCGCCCTCGGCGCCACGGCCCTCACCGCCTGTTCCGGAGCGAGTGCCGCGGGCAGCAAGGACGGCAAGCTCGCCGTGACGGCGTCGTTCTACCCGATGCAGTTCCTCGCCGAGCAGATCGGCAAGGACCACGTGAAGGTCGACACCCTGACCAAGCCGGGTGTCGAACCGCACGACCTGGAGATCACCCCGAGGCAGACCGGCCGGATGGGCGAGGCCGACGTGATCCTCTACGTCAAGTCCCTCCAGCCCGCCGTCGACAAGGCAATCGTCCAGTCCGGCGTGAAGAACGTCGTCGACGCCGCGACCCTGACCACGCTCGAAGTCCACGCCGCGTCCGGCCACGACCACGAGGGCGAGGCGGGCGAGGCGGGTCACGACCACAGCCACGGCGAGGCCGGCGCGGACCCGCACATCTGGCTCGACCCCGCCAAGTACGCGGAGGTCGCCAAGGGCGTCGGCGCGGCCCTGGAGAAGGCCGACCCCGGCCACGCAGCCGACTACAAGAAGAACACCGACGCGCTGGTGGGCAGGCTGACCGGGCTCGACACCGAGTTCAAGGACGGCCTGAAGGACACGGCCACCAGGACCTTCATCACCACCCACTCCGCCTTCGGCTACCTCGCCGAGCGCTACGGCCTGGACCAGGAGGGCATCTCCGGCGTCGACCCCGAGGCCGAGCCGAGCCCGGCCCGGGTCAAGGAGATCCAGGAGATCGCGAAGAAGGAGAATGTCACCACCGTGTTCTTCGAGACCCTGGCCAGCGACAAGACGGCCAAGACCCTCGCGACGGACACCGGCCTGACGACCGACGTCCTCGACCCGCTCGAGGGAATCACCGCCAAGTCCCAGGGCGCTGACTACTTCGAGGTCATGCGGTCCAACCTGAAGAACCTCCAGAAGGCACTCGGTAGCAAGTGATGACAGCAGCAGCAACGGAGGCGCGAGCCATGCAGTCCACGCCCCGACAGGCAGATGACCAGGCCGTCATATCCCTGCGCGGGGCCACGGCCTCGCTCGGCTCGCGCCCCGTGCTGCGCGGGATCGACCTCACCGTCCACCGCGGCGAGGTCGTCGCGCTGCTCGGCGCGAACGGCTCCGGCAAGTCCACGGCCGTGCGCGCCGTCGTCGGCCAGGTCCCGCTCACCGACGGCGCCCTGTCCCTCTTCGGAACGGACTTCAAGCGCTTCAAGGACTGGTCGCGCATCGGATACGTCCCGCAGCGCACCACCGCCGCCAGCGGCGTCCCCGCCACCGTCCGCGAGGTCGTTTCCTCCGGCCGGCTGGCCCGTACCCGCTTCGGCATCCTGCGCAAGGCCGACAAGGCCGCCGTGGAGCGCGCCCTAGCCCTCGTGGACATGGACACGCACGGCGACGCCTCCGTCAACGCCCTTTCCGGCGGCCAGCACCAGCGCGTCCTGATCGCCCGGGCGCTCGCCGTCGAGCCGGAACTCCTGATCATGGACGAGCCGATGGCCGGCGTAGACCTCGGCAACCAGGAGGTCCTCGCGAACGCCCTGCGCGAGCAGGTCGCCGCCGGCTCCACCGTCCTCCTCGTCCTGCACGAGCTGGGCCCGCTGGAGCCGCTGATCGAGCGCGCCGTCGTCCTGCGCGACGGCTGCGTGGTCCACGACGGCCCGCCCCCGGAGGCCGTCGGCCAGCACGCCCTGCCCGGCCACGACCACGTACACCCCCACGCGGCGCACGACGCCGAGCCCCTGCGGAGCGGACTGCTGAGCTGATGGACCTCCTCGACTACGCCTTCATGCAGCGGGCCCTGATCGCGGCCTTCCTCGTCGGGATCACGGCGCCCGCGATCGGTACGTACCTCGTCCAGCGCCGCCAGGCCGTCATGGGCGACGGCATCGGCCACGTGGCCATGACCGGTGTCGCCCTCGGCTTCCTGCTCAACACCAGCCCGGTGTGGATGGCCACCCTGGTCGCCGTCGTCGGCGCGGTGGGCATGGAGCTCATCCGCTCCCGCGGCAAGACCAGCGGCGACATCGCGCTCGCCATGCTCTTCTACGGCGGCCTGGCCGGCGGTGTCTTGATCATCAACATGGCCGGCGGCTCCACCGCCAACCTGAGCAGCTACCTCTTCGGCGGCATCGCCACCGTCGCGCCGCAGGACGTCACGGCTGCGGTGATCCTCGCCGCCTTCGTCATCACCGTCACCATCGGACTGCGCCGCCAGCTGTTCGCCATCAGCCAGGACGAGGAGTTCGCCCGGGTCACCGGCCTGCCGGTACGCGCACTGAACCTCCTGATGGCCGTCACGGCCGCCGTCACCGTCACGGTGGCCATGCGCATCGTGGGCCTGCTGCTGGTCAGCGCGATGATGGTGATCCCCGTCGCGGCAGCCCAGCGCGTGACCCGCGGGTTCGTCGCGACCCTGTCCCTCGCGATGGCGATCGGCGTGGTGGTCTCCCTGACGGGCGTGACCGCCACGTACTACCTCGACGCGCCCTCGGGGGCGACGATCGTGCTGCTCGCCATCGCCGTCTTCACGGTGATGGCGGCCGTGTCGACGCCACTGGCCAGGCGCCGGGCGAAAGCGGCCCGGATCGCCGCCGAAGAGGTCTGTACGCGGGACGATGTGAAGGTCTGACCGGACCGGCCGCCTGGCACAATGGCGGCAGGCCGATACGAGGAGGAACCGGTGGCGACTGCGCCTGGCGAGACGAATACCGCGCCAGTACGAGGACGATCCACCCGGCAGCGCGCCGCCGTGGCGGCGGCCCTGGACGAGGTGGACGAGTTCCGCAGCGCCCAGGAGCTCCACGACATGCTCAAGCACCGTGGCGACTCCGTGGGCCTGACCACCGTCTACCGCACCCTCCAGTCGCTCGCGGACGCCGGCGAGGTCGACGTGCTGCGCACGAGCGACGGCGAGTCCGTCTACCGGCGCTGCTCGACCGGGGACCACCACCACCACCTGGTCTGCCGCAAGTGCGGCAAGGCGGTGGAGGTGGAGGGCCCGGCCGTGGAGAAGTGGGCGGAGTCCATCGCGGCCGAGCACGGCTACGTGAACGTGGCCCACACGGTGGAGATCTTCGGCACCTGCGCGGAGTGCGCGGCCGCCGCCTCCTAGAGTCGCTTCAGGTTCCGGTCGAGGATCGCCCGCAGGCGGTCGACGTCGGCCGGGTCCTGGACACCCCGCTTGGGCAGGACCGTCATGGCCACCGCCCCCTTGTCGTCACTGAGCATGACGAACGCCTCGGCCGTCTCCGCGTACCTCGGCTGCGCCGCCCAGCCGATTCGCGTCCGGGAGGCGGCCGTCGTCACCTCGACTCCGGCCGCGTCCACGACGGTACGGGCCTCCCCCGCCTTCTCCAGCAGTCCGCCGAAGGCGCGCGCCTGGAGCCGCGGGCCGAACAGCACGAAGGCCCACAGCACCGTCCCGCCGACGAGGAGGCCCGCCGGTCTCCCCGCCGCGCTCTGCGCATCCACCAGCGCCAGCAGGCCGAGCCCCAGCAACAGCGTCCCGGCGAAGACGAACATCCCCCGCCGACGGCGCCCCTGGGCCGTGCGCGCGTCCCGGACGCGCAGCGCCTGCGCGAGGTCCGCCTTGGTCGTCCGGTAGACGAGCTCGACCGCCTGCCCGTCCTGCCGGGCCGCCTGCGCGTTCATGTCCATATCCATGTCCATGACAGCGGAGCCTATCGCCGGGACGCGCGGCCGCCCGTCAGCCGGTGGGGGCGTCGGGCTGGTTCGGGACGGCCCCGCCGAAGCGGCGGTCGCGCTGGGCGTACTCCAGGCAGGCCCGCCACAGGTCGCGGCGGTCGAAGTCCGGCCACAGCACGTCCTGGTAGACCATCTCGGCGTAGGCGCTCTGCCAGATCAGGTAGTTGGAGGTCCGCTGCTCGCCGCTCGGGCGCAGGAACAGGTCCACGTCCGGCATGTCCGGGTAGTAGATGTACTTCGCGAAGGTCTTCTCGTTCACCTTCGACGGGTCCAGCTTCCCGGCGGCGACATCGCGGGCGATGGCCTGCGCCGCGTCCGCGATCTCCGCGCGGCCGCCGTAGTTGACGCAGAAGTACAGGGTCATCGCGTCGTTGTCGACGGTCTGCTCCTGGGCGACCTGGAGCTCCTGGACGACCGACTTCCACATCTTCGGCATGCGGCCGACCCAGCGGATGCGGATGCCCAGCTCGTTCATCTCGTCGCGGCGGCGCCGGATGACATCGCGGTTGAAGTTCATGAGGAAGCGCACCTCGTCGGGCGAGCGCTTCCAGTTCTCCGTCGAGAAGGCGTAGAGGGAGAGGTTCTTGACGCCCATCTCCAGGCAGCCCTTGAGCACGTCGAGGACGACGCCCTCGCCGACCTTGTGGCCCTCCGTGCGCGGCAGGCCGCGCTCCTTGGCCCAGCGGCCGTTGCCATCCATGACGATGGCCACGTGGTTCGGGACCAGCTCGCCGGGGATCTTCGGCGGGACCGCACCGGACGGGTGCGGCTCGGGAACCTTGTACTCGCGGCGAGAGCGTCCCAGAATCCCGCGTCGTGCCATGTGCCCAGCTCCTATTTCTCGACGTATCGCAGGGAGCGTAGCCCGCGCTCCAGATGCCAGTGCAAATAGGCCGAGACCAGCCCGCTGCCCTCCCGCACGTGACGCGCCTCGCACGCGTCGGCATGCCCCCAGTCGCCCGTCAGCAGCGCGCTGAGGAGGGCGATGGCCTCCGACGAGGGTACGACGCTGCCGGGCACACGGCAGTCCCCGCATATCACCCCGCCCGCGGCGACGGAGAAATGCCGGTTGGGACCGTGGATCCCGCACTTCGCGCAGTCCTCGAAGCTGGGCGCGTAGCCGTTGACGGCGAGGGAGCGCAGCAGGAAGGCGTCGAGGATGAGGTGCGGTTCGTGTTCGCCCCGCGAGAGCGTGCGCAGGGCGCCGACGAGCAGCAGGTACTGCTGTACGGCGGGCTCGCCCTCGTTCTCGGTGAAGCGCTCGGCGGTCTCCAGCATGGCGGTGCCGGCGGTGTAGCGGGCGTAGTCGGTGACGATGCCGTTGCCGTAGGGGGCGATGATCTCGGTCTGGGTGCAGAGCGGCAGGCTGCGGCCGATCAGCTCGCTGCCGCGGGCGAAGAACTGCACGTCGGCGTGGGAGAAAGGTTCCAGCCCGGCACCGAATTTGGACTTCGTACGCCGCACCCCGCGGGCGACGGCCCGTACCCGGCCGTGGCCTCGGGTCAGCAGCGTGATGATGCGGTCCGCCTCACCCAGCTTCTGGGTGCGCAGCACGATGCCGTCGTCGCGGAACAGACTCATGCGCCCATTGTCGCCTGTACGGGGGGCCGTACGGGGACACCTCCGGGACGGCGACGGCCCCTCGTCCGGACGGGGGGAAGTCCGGGCGAGGGGCGATCACCCCTTGGGAGGGTCAGGGGGCCGGCGTTCCCGCGTCGTCGGCCTTCTCCGCCCCGGCCGGGGCGGCGGCGGCCTGGGCGGGCACCGCCGCGGCGACCGGCTCGGCAGCGGCGACCGGCTCAGCAGCGGCGGACTCCTCCGGCTCGGCCGGAACCTCGGCGGCGACGGCGTCGGCATCGGCATCGGCGGACTCAGGGGCGGCCGGGACAGCCGGGGCCTCGGCCTTCGTCAGCCCGTTGAAGATCAGGTTGAGGACGATGGCGGCCGTGGCACCGAGGGTGACACCGCTGTTGAGCAGCGAGGACAGGTCCGCGTTCATGTGCTTGGTGAAGAAGACGGGCACGGTCGCGGGGAGCAGGGCGAAGGCGAGGGAGACGCCCACGATCAGCGCGTTCTTCTCCTCCTTGAGGTCGACCTTGCCCAGGGTCTGGATACCGGCCAGGGCGACCATGCCGAACATCACGGTCGCGGCGCCACCGAGGACCCCGTGCGGGACGGCGGCGACGATCGCCGCGGCCTTGGGCAGCAGACCCAGGATGATCATGAAGACGCCGGCGGCGACGACCACGAACCGGCTCTTGACCTTCGTCATCCGCACCAGGCCGACGTTCTCGGCGAAGGCCACGTACGGGAAGGAGTTCAGGACACCGCCGAGGGCGGTCGCCGCGCCGTCGGCACGCAGGGCGCGGGCCACGGTCTCGCTGTCGACCTCCTTGCCCACGATGTCGCCGACCGCGTACGTGTCACCCGTCGTCTCGACCATCGTGATCAGCATGACGATCAGCATGAGGACGATCGGGAACCACTCGAACTTCGGGACGCCGAAGTGGAAGGGGGTGGTGACCCCGATCCAGGCGGAGTTGCCGACGTCGCCGAACTTCGCGTCGCCGAGGAGGAACGCGGTCGCGGTGCCGCCGACCAGGCCGAGCAGGATGGAGATGCTGGAGAGGAACGGCTTGCCGATCCTCATCAGGACGAGGATGAAGAGCATCGTGCCGCCGGCGTACGCGAAGTTCTTCGGGTCGCCGAAGTCCGGGCTGCCGAGGCCGCCGGCCGCGTCGTTGAGGCCGACCGGGATCAGGACAATGCCCAGCACGGTGATCACGGTGCCCGTGACGACCGGCGGGAAGAGCCGCATGACCGTCCGGAACGCCTTGGCGGGCAGCCAGGCGAAGGCGAAGGTCGCGATGCCGGCGGTGATGACCGCGCCGTAGATGACCAGCAGCGCGGCGGTCCCGCCGCCCGCGCCGAGGCCGATGGCGATCATCGGGGAGACGGCCGTGAAGGTCACGCCCTGGATGAGCGGCAGCCGCGCGCCGATCCGGCCGATGCCCCAGGCCTGGATGATGGAGGCGATACCGCAGGTGAACAGGTCCGCGTTGATCAGGTAGACCAGCTGCTCAGGGCTCAGCTTCAGCGCGTTGCCCACGATGATCGGAACGATCACCGCACCGGCGTAGAAGGCGAGTACGTGCTGGAAGCCGTACAGCGCGAGCTTGGGGAGGGGGAGCACCTCGTCGACCGGGTGCGTGCTCTGCTCTCCGTCGACGGAAAGCCGGGCGGCGACACGTGCCATCTCTGCCTTGCCCTTCAAAGAGGTGAGGTAAGTGAGAGGAGATCTGGTTATCCCTGGCCGGAGTGGGTCGCTAACCCGTTGATCCGCCAGGGTTGTCAGTGCGTTCACGTGAATCGAAGCCCCGCTGTGTTACGGGCGTCGTCTCGTCGTGTGACCGGAATTGAACGCCTGTGGGAGGCCTCACAGATATCGTCGACGTCTACAAATTGTTGACGATCAGCGATCTTCGATCTGTCGGTTTCTCCAGTGGTGGAGACCTCGGCGCTGGAGTATGCGGAACACCGCCCGAAAGCATGCATGACCACCGCGCAGTTGCGAAGCGCCGCGGCAACTCCCCACGCCACGGCCCGTTGTGCACTTCGGGCCCGCAAAGCAGCAGTCCCCGCTCCTGCCGTCCAAGGGGTGGGACGCGTGGTGTCCCGAGCGGGCGTCACCCGGCCCGTACGGCCGCCCGGAGGGTACGAATCCGGTCGCACGAGGCCGGATCGTTACGTCCGGCGGAGCCGTTTCGGGCGGCTTTGGCGAGCCCGCCCGTACAGGAGGCGAGCCCGCCCGTACACGAGCCGGGGCCCGGCGGATGTCCGCCGGGCCCCGGGGAGTGCCTGTCCGGTCGCGCTCACGCGCTCAGGGCGCCCGTACCGCCGACAGCAGCCGGACCACCTCGTCCGTGTCGATGCGCAGCGCGGCGCCCACGGTGGAAAGCACCTCGCGCTCCGCGGGGGTGTACGGACCGTCCGCGAGCGCGATACGGGCACCCTGCAGCAGGATCGACTCACGGCCCGGGCCCGCCAGGTGCGGGGCCAGCGGCTCCAGGGCCTCGTGGAGCTCTATCGACAGCGCGGCCCCGCAGCATTCCGGGACGTCGTACAGCCCGAGCCGCCCCTGGTCGGTGGACAGCGCCTCCACGAGGGACTCCAGCTGCTCCTCCGCGCAGTCCTGGAAGCCCGCGGCCCGTACGGCGCTCACCGCGGTCTCCAGCGCGCTGCGCGAGGCCGTCCCGCCCGCGGCGAGCACGGCCAGCGCCACGGTGTGCACCGCGTCGCGCAGCATCGCGGTGAAGCGGGTGGTGGTGAGGTGGTCCAGGACGTCGGTGTCGAAGCGCTCGCGGCAGCCCTGGCACTCGACGACGGGCCCGGCGGAGCCGCGCGGCAGCAGCGGCACGCCGACGACGGTGAACCGGCGGCGCCCGGTGCGCCTGCGGTAGTTGCGGTCTCCACCACAGGCGGGGCAGAAGAATTCCCCGTCGCCCACGGTGCTCCAGGTGGTACGGATGCCCCAGACCGTCAGCTTCCGGCCGTCCCCACCCCGAACTGGCAGCACGTCGCACCTCCGTAACTCCCCCGTGGTCCCTCGGACACGGGCGGGGCCCCACCGGCAACGTCGCCGGGTTGGCGTGATGTTAGCCACATCGGTGAGGATGCGTCAGTCGTGTGACAAGACAACATGTCGCGGGACCCGGACTTGGCCGATCTGCGCCCCCCGCGAGCGCCCCCTATGGTCTGCGGCATGAATCAGAAGTCCTGCCTGGTGACCGGTGCCGCGAGCGGGATCGGCCGGGCCACCGCCGTGCTGCTCGCCCGCTCGGGTGCCCTGGTGACCGCCGCCGACGTCAACGGCCCCGGGGTCGAGGCCCTGCGCACGGAATTGGCCGACGAGGGGCACGCCGTCACCGCGGTCGCCGGTGACGTCGCCGATCCGGAGGCCAACCGCGCGATGATCGCCGCCGCGGTCGGGGCCTACGGGCGCCTTGACGTCGCCGTGGCGAACGCCGGGGTGCTCCCCCTTTCGGATGTACGGGAGACCAGTCCTGACGACTGGGACCACGTCATGGCCGTCGACGGCCGGGGGATGTTCCTGACCTGCAAGTACGCCATCGAGGCGATGACCGCGCAGCCGCGGCCCGGCGGGGCGCTGGTCTGCGTGTCCTCGATCTCGGGGGTGGCCGGGCAGGCCCGGCAGGCGGCGTACGGGCCGGCGAAGTTCGTGGCGTCGGGGCTGACCAAGCACCTCGCGGTGGAGTGGGCGGCGCGCGGGATCCGGGTCAACGCGGTGGCCCCGGGGACCATCCGTACGGAGCGGGTGCTGGCGCTGAAGGACGAGCCGGGAGGGCCGGAGTACCTCGAGGAGATGGCGGGGGCCCACCCGATGGGCCGGCTCGGCGAGCCGGAGGAGGTCGCCCGGGTCATCGCCTTCCTGGCGTCCGACGCGGCTTCGTTCGTGACGGGCGTGGTCCTGCCGGTGGACGGCGGCTACCTGGCCCGGTGAGGCGCCGGGAAACGGCGGAACCCCGCCCCTCCGGGTGGAGGGACGGGGTTCACGTACGAGCGGGTCAGCGGCCCGCGCGGTTGACGGCGGAGATGACCGCCTTCAGGGAGGCGCGGGTGGTGTTGGCGTCGGTGCCGATGCCCCACAGGACGCGGCCGTCGATCGCGCACTCGATGTACGAGGCGGCCACGGCGGAGGCGCCCTCGCTCATGGTGTGCTCGGTGTAGTCCAGCAGGCGGGCGTCGACGCCGATGCCGGCCAGCGCGTCGAAGAAGGCCGAGATCGGGCCGTTGCCGGTGCCGGTCAGGACCGTCTCGACGCCGTCGACGACCGCCTCGACGGTCAGCGTGTCCGTGCCGTCCTTGTCGGTGGCGGTCGAGCCCGAGCGCAGCTGGATGCGTCCCCACGGGTTCTCGGGGTTGGGCAGGTACTCGTCGGAGAAGACGTCCCAGATCGCCTTCGGGGTGACCTCGCCGCCCTCGGAGTCGGTCTTGGCCTGGATGATCCGCGAGAACTCGATCTGCATGCGGCGCGGCAGGTCCAGCTTGTGGTCGTTCTTCAGGACGTACGCGATGCCGCCCTTGCCGGACTGCGAGTTGACCCGGATGACGGCCTCGTAGGAGCGGCCGACGTCCTTCGGGTCGATGGGCAGGTACGGGACGGCCCACTCGATGTCGTCGACGGTGACGCCCGGGCCCTGGGCGGCCGCGTCGGCCTCCATGGCGTCGAAGCCCTTCTTGATGGCGTCCTGGTGGGAGCCGGAGAAGGCGGTGTAGACCAGGTCGCCCGCGTAGGGGTGGCGCGGGTGGACCTCCATCTGGTTGCAGTACTCGCTGGTGCGACGGATCTCGTCGATCTGCGAGAAGTCGATCTGCGGGTCGATGCCCTGGGAGAACAGGTTCATGCCCAGGGTGATCAGGTCGACGTTGCCGGTGCGCTCTCCCTGGCCGAACAGGCAGCCCTCGATGCGGTCGGCGCCGGCCATCAGGGCCAGCTCGGCGGCGGCGACGGCGGTGCCGCGGTCGTTGTGCGGGTGCACGGAGATGCAGATGTGCTCGCGGCGGGTCAGGTTGCGGGCCATCCACTCGAAGCGGTCCGCGTGCGTGGACGGCGTCGAGCGCTCCACGGTCGCGGGCAGGTTCAGGATGATCTCGCGGCCCTCGGACGGCTGCCAGACGTCGCAGACGGCCTCGCAGACCTCCAGGGCGAAGTCCAGCTCGGTGTCGGTGAAGATCTCCGGGCTGTACTGGTAGCCGAAGACGGTCTCGGGGCCCAGCAGCTTCTCGGCGTACTCCATGACCAGGCGGGTGCCGTCGACGGCGATCTGCTTGATCTGCTCCTTGGAGCCGCGGAAGACGACCCGGCGGAAGGTCGGGGCGGTCGCGTTGTACAGGTGCACGGTGGCGCGCTTGGCGCCGACCAGGGACTCCACGGTCCGCTCGATCAGGTCCTCGCGGGCCTGGGTCAGTACGGAGATGGTGACGTCGTCCGGGATCGCGCCCTCTTCGATGATGGAGCGGACGAAGGCGAAGTCCGTCTCGCCTGAGGACGGGAAGCCGACCTCGATCTCCTTGTAGCCCATGCGCACCAGCAGGTCGAACATCTCGCGCTTGCGGGCGGGGGTCATCGGGTCGATCAGCGACTGGTTGCCGTCACGCAGGTCGGTGGACAGCCAGCGGGGAGCCTTGGTGACGCGGGCGTCCGGCCAGGTGCGGTCGGGGATGTCCACCTGCTCGTACTGGCCGTACTTGTGGATGGGCATCCCGGAGGGCTTCTGGGTGTGGGTCGCGTTGGTGATGGGCGTGGGGCGACCGACAAAAGTGTGCTGACTCATGGCGTTGGGCTCCTCGCGTGTCCGCGTGTAGTTCGCTGGGACGGCCGACAACGGTCGCAAAACCGCAACACCAAACTCCGCGGGGAGGGGGTCGGCCTACGACTACAGACCCTCGCCGCGGCAGCTAAGGAGAAGCAGCCCGATACGCATGATGGGCCGAGCCTAGCCGAGCCGCGCCGTAAAGCGAGGACCTGTTTCAGTATGCAAGACCCGCCTGTCCGATTTGTACCTAATGTGAGCTACGCCTCTCCCCATCCCCCCGAGTCAGGCCGATCCGTCAACCGGGCGCCACGGATTTCAGACAAGTGAATGAATCATGGTCGCAGGTAGTGACACGACGATGACCCACTGCCACATTGCCGGGCATGGATGCCTCCCACGCTCACCACCGCCACCCCGTCTTCTGCACCGTCGTGCCGCCCCACCTGCTCGACAAGGCCGCCCGGTCCGCCGACTCGCGGCGCGCCGATCTCGCACAGCGCACGCTGGAACGCGACTCCATGCTGCGCACCCGGCGCAGGGTCACCGCCGTCCGCGGGATCGTGCCCACGCTGGGGGCGCCCGCCTCCGACGAACCGGACCGGACCATTTACGACGCCCAGCACCGCACCCGGCTGCCCGGGAAGAAGGTGCGCTCGGAGGGCGGCCCGGCGGGCAAGGACGCCACCGTCAACCGTGCGTACGCGGGGCTCGGGGCCACCTTCGAACTGTTCCTGCAGGGCTTCGGGCGGCGCTCGATCGACGACGCCGGGCTGGCGCTGGACGCGACCGTCCACTACGACGAGGACTACAACAACGCCTTCTGGGACGGGCAGCAGATGGTCTTCGGCGACGGGGACGGGGACCTCTTCCTCGACTTCACGGTGTCGGTGGACGTCATCGGGCACGAGCTGACCCACGGGGTCACCCAGTACTCGGCGAACCTGGAATACCACCAGCAGTCGGGCGCCTTGAACGAGTCGATGTCGGACGTCTTCGGCTCGCTGATCAAGCAGCACTCGCTGGAGCAGACCGCCGACCAGGCCGACTGGCTGATCGGATCCGGGCTGCTGGGACCGAACGTCACCGGGGTCGCGCTGCGGTCGATGAAGGCACCGGGGACGGCGTACGACGACGACGAGCTCGGCAAGGACCCGCAGCCGGCGACCATGGACGGCTACGTGACCACCTCGCGCGACAACGGCGGGGTCCACATCAACTCCGGCATCCCCAACCACGCCTTCTACATCGTGGCGACCGAGCTGGGCGGCAAGGCCTGGGAGCGGGCCGGCCAGATCTGGTACGACACCCTCACGGGCGGGCAGCTGGCCTCCGACGCGGACTTCGCGGACTTCGCCCGGCTGTCGACCGCCGCGGCCGTCGCCCGGTACGGGAACGGGGGCGCGGAACACCAGGCGCTCCAGAAGGCGTGGTCGGCGGTGGGCGTCCCGCTGGCGGGGTAGAAGGCCACGCATGCGGATTCAGGTGGTACGGACGGGCGGCTTCGCGGGCATCGAGCGCCGGGTCGAGGTGGACACCTCGGGACTGGAGGACGAGGCCGAGTGGCAGGCACTGGCCCAGCTCGCGCTGCGGCCAGGTCCGCCGGGGCACGCGGCGGGCCGGATCCGGGACGGGTTCTCGTACCGGATCACGGTGGACGGGCGGACGGTGTCCTGCCAGGAGCCGAACCTGTCGGACGCGCAACGGGCCCTGATCACGCGCGTCCTGAAAGAAGGTGCCTGAGACCTGCCGCTTTGCTTGGATGACCGGATGACCGACCACATGATCGATTCACTGCTGTCCGAGCTGGAGCGGTACTACGACACGGTGCCGCGGGTGGGCGGGGCGCGGGCCGAGGACTTCGGGCCGCTGACCCTGTTCGTCCAGGAGGGCGACGGCTGGCAGTACTACGCGCGGCCCGCGCTCGGCGGCCCCGGCGCGACCGCGGCGGACGTGGAGCGGGTACTGGCCCGGCAGCGGGAGCTGAACGTACCCGAGGCCTTCGAGTGGGTGGCCGAAACCAGCCCCTCGCTGCGGGCCGCGGTGGAGGCGGCGGGGCTGCATGTCCATGCACACCCGCTCATGGTCCTCGACCCGTCCGCCGTACCGGGCCCCGCGCATCCGGAGGTCCGCCTCCTCGGAGCCGACGACCCGCTGCTGACGGCGGCGGTGACGGTCCCGGCCCTGGCCTTCGCCGCTCCGGGCACGGCGATGGGCGAGGCGGGCCCCGCGGAGCTGGCGGCGGCGATGGCCGACCCCGACGCGGGGGCGCGCCGGGCGCGGGTGTCGCAGATGCTCGCGTCGGGCCGTACCGGCATGGCGGCGGCCGTGCGGGACGGCGTGGTCCTGTGCTCCGGCCAGTACAACCCGGTCGGGGACGTCGCCGAGGTGGTGGGCGTCGGCTGCCTCCCGTCCGCCCGCCGGCAGGGCCTGGCCCTCGGGGTCACGGCGGCCCTGGTCGCGCAGGCACTGGAGCGGGGCGCCCGTACGGTCTTCCTCTCCGCCGGGGACGAGGACGTGGCCCGTGTCTACGGCCGCATCGGATTCCGCCGCGTGGCGACGGCCCTGATCGCCGAGCCCCCGGCCTGAGGGCTGCCCTGACGGGTTCTGCTGGTGACGGTTTTGCCGGAACGGCAACGGTATTTGCCCGCCGGGGCGGTACCGCCGCAGCATCGGCCGTACCGGCAGACCCGTACAGGAAGAGGCCACCATGTCCCACCACCAGCACCAGGATCACGCCGCGGGCGAGGAGTTCTGGGACGCCCGTTACAGCGAGAGCGACCGCATCTGGAGCGGCCGGGCCAATGCCGTCCTGGTCCGCGAGGTCGCGGACCTCACCCCCGGCCGGGCCCTGGACCTCGGCTGCGGCGAGGGCGCCGACGCGGTGTGGCTGGCCCGGCAGGGCTGGCACGTCACCGGGACCGACATCTCCGGGGTGGCCCTGGAGCGGGCGGCCCGGCACGCCGGCGAGGCGGAGCTCACCGGCCGCGTCGAGTGGCAGCGGCACGACCTCGGCGAGTCCTTCCCCGCCGGGGAGTTCGACCTGGTCTCCGCGTGCTTCCTGCATTCGTACGGGGACTTCCCCCGCGAGCGGATCCTGCGGACGGCCGCCGCGGCCGTGGCCCCCGGCGGGATCCTGCTGATCGCGGGCCACGCGGGCGGGCCCTCGTGGGACCCGGACAAGCACGCGGAGATGGGCTTCCCGACCCCGGACGAGGTCCTGGCGCAGCTGGAACTGCCCGAGGGCGACTGGGAGGTCCTGCTCGCGGCGGAACACGTGCAGGACCTGACCGCACCCGACGGCCGTCCCGGGACCCGCCCGGACAACGCGCTGAAGGTGAGGCGGCTGCGCTAGGGCCTGGAGTCAGAAGCCCAGCTTGCGCAGCTGCTTGGGGTCCCGCTGCCAGTCCTTGGCGACCTTCACGTGGAGGTCGAGGAAGACCGGGGTCCCGAGCAGCGCCTCGATGTGCTTGCGCGACTTCATCCCGACCTCCTTCAGCCGGGCGCCCTTCGGGCCGATGATGATGCCCTTCTGGCTGGGCCGCTCGATGTACACGTTGGCGTGGATGTCGAGCAGCGGCCGGTCGGCCGGGCGGTTCTCGCGCGGGATCATCTCCTCGACGACCACGGCGATGGAGTGCGGGAGCTCGTCCCGTACGCCCTCCAGCGCGGCCTCGCGGATCAGCTCCGCGACCATGACCATCTCGGGCTCGTCGGTGAGGTCGCCCTCCGGGTACAGCGGCGGGCTCTCCGGCAGCATCGGCGCGATCAGGTCGGCCAGCAGCTGGACCTGGCTGTCGCCGACGGCCGAGACGGGCACGATCTCGGCCCACTCGAAGCCGAGCTCCGCGGCGAGCTGGTTGATGGCGAGGAGCTGCTCGGCCAGCTGCTTGGACTCGACCAGGTCGGTCTTGGTCACGATGGCGATCTTGGGGGTCTTCTTGATCCCCGCGAGTTCCTTCGCGATGAACTTGTCGCCGGGGCCGAGCTTCTGGTCGGCCGGCAGGCAGAACCCGATGACGTCGACCTCGGCCCAGGTGGACCGTACGACGTCGTTGAGGCGCTCGCCGAGCAGGGTGCGCGGCTTGTGCAGGCCGGGCGTGTCGACCAGGACGAGCTGGGCGTCGGGGCGGTGCACGATGCCGCGGACGGTGTGGCGGGTGGTCTGCGGCCGGTTGGAGGTGATCGCGACCTTGGTGCCCACGAGTGCGTTGGTGAGGGTCGACTTCCCCGCGTTGGGGCGGCCGACGAAGCAGGCGAAGCCCGCACGGTGCGGGGCGGTGGACTCGGGGGAACGATCGCTCATACGGGCCATTCTCCCCGATGCCGCTCCCAGCGCCGACCAGCCCATGGCCGCGAGGACGCCGGCGGCCGCCAGGAGGCTGCCGAGACGGGGGTGGGTGGCGTAGGCGGCACGGCTCTGAGCTGTGGTTCCGTCGGCCGTGGCCCGTACCGTCACGTCGGCCCATTCCGCCGCGGGCGGACCGTCCCAGGGGGCGCTGAGCCGGGCTTCCTGACCGGGCAGCAGTTCGCCGGGCAGTCCGGTGAGGCCGCGGGCGAGCAGCGGCCGGCCGAGGGCTCCGGTGGCGGTGAGGGCGGCCCGGGGGCGCAGCGTGACGTTGCCGAGGTTGTGGAGCGTGTACGAGACCTCCGCGCCGGCGCCGTGACGCCGGACGGAGACGTCCCGGACGGCGAGGGCCGGGGCGGTGGGGCCGGTCACGCGCAGGTACAGGCGGGCGGCGACGGCCTGCTGCACGCCGATCCCCCGGGCCGTGGTGGCGGCGGGCCGGTCCTCCAGGGCCACGATGGCGCCGGGGTGGTCGCCCGGTTCCGCCCGTTCGGGGACGGCGAGGGTGAAGGCGACGCTGACGGACCCCCCGGCCGGTACGGTGACCCGCTCCCGGTCGAGCGTGACCCAGGCGGCCGTGGCCAGGCGCGGCTCGTCGGGGCCGCGGAGCGCGAAGCCGCCGTCCCGGGCTGTGTTGTAGGCGTCGGCGGCGTAGAGCCGGAAGGTACGGGGCCGGTCGGAGCGGTTGGTGACGGTCACGGTGTCGGCGGCCGACCGGCCGGGTGCGGCGGCGAGGTAGAAGTAGGGCCGCTGACCGACGGCGTTGGCGGCGGGCAGCACGGACCACTGGCCGTTGTCGGCGCCCGCGGCCGTCCCGGCGGGCCCGAGCAGCAGCACGGCGGCGAGCAGTGCGGTGAGCACGGCGGCGGGGACGGCCCCGCGCGACGGCACCCGGACCGTCGTCACGACAGGGTCAGCGTCAGGACCGCCGTGTACGCGCCCGGCGGGGTGTACGGGGGCACGTGGAGGGTGACCGCGGCGTCGACCGTGAAGGTGCCGCCGACCAGGGGGCCGTCGGGCGTGGAGGCCAGGACCGCGCCGTCCGGGCCGACCGTGCCCACGCTGCCCGCGGTGCACGGGCTGGGGCTGCCCGCCGCGGCGGCGCACGTCGGGGTCCAGGAGAGGGAGCCGCCCGGGATGCGCAGACCGCCGGGCCCGGTGAAGTCGGTGACCTTGCCGATCAGGGACCAGCCGGCCGGGCCGCCGCGGGCGTCCTTGACGGTGACGGTGCCGATCCGGCCGGGGGCACCGCCGCCGTCGCCGTAGGGCACCGCGCCCAGGGTGATGGCCTCGCCCGCCTGGGTCATGGCGAGGGTGCCGGGCTCGACGGTGGCGGTGATCTCCTGGGTGCCGGGCGGCGGCGGAGTGACCCCGATGACGGTGTACGCCGCCGGACCCGAGCCCAGCCGCGCGGACCAGGCCGTCCCCTCGTAGGCGACGACCGCGGTGGTGGCCTTGTCGGTGACCGGCAGCTCGGCCAGGGCCACCCCGAGCTCGTCGGCGGTGGCGACGGCCCGGTCGGCGGTCTCGGCGGCGCCCGCGCGCCCGGCCACCGTCACGGTCGCACCCGGGGTGAAACCGGCGGCGGTGACCTTGAGCCGGGCTCCCGGAGCGCCGGCGGGCGCGGCGAGGAAGACGCTGCGCAGGTTGGCCGTGGGCAGCGGCGTCGCGGTGAGGCGTACGGAGACGGGGGCCTCGGCGGCCGGGCACACGGTGTCGAGGTCCACCGGGTGGCTGGTGTGCAGGGTGTAGCCGCCGGGGGCCAGGGTGATCTCGCCGGGCGCGGTGACGGTGAAGGTGCCGGTCATGGTGAGGGCGGGCAGGGCCGCGCCGGGGTTGGCGGGGCTGGCGGGGCTGGCGGGGACGTCGCGTCGGCCGCCGACCACGGTGACCTCGCCGCTCTGGGCGCCCGCCAGCAGGACCCGGCCCGTCGGGGTCGGCGCGTCGGCGGGGAGTCCGGCGCCGGCCGGGCTCCGGTCCGGGTCCGCCACGGCCGGGGTGGCGATCACCTGGTAGGTCACGGTGACGGTGTCGCCGACCTGTGGAGCCGGGTTGTCGACGGTGATCCGGGCGGTGGTCGGCCCGTCGGCGGGCGGGAGTCCGGCTTCCTGGGGCGGAAGGCAGTGGGTCGGGAAGTTCACCTGGCCCGGGACCTGGCCCGGGGGCGTTTCGTCGACGGCGGCGGCGGGTGCGCTCAGCGCTCCCCCGGCCGCTGCCGCGAGCGCGGCCATGCCGACGGCTGCCGACCATCTCCTGCTCCTGCTGCGCGCGCCTGTTCGCACTGCCCGCCCCCTGCGTTCCGTCGCCCCGACAGGGGGCCATTCACGAGCGGGCGGCAGGAGAAGTCAATGCACGGACCCGGCATCAACTGATGGCCCATCAGGAGATGGCGGCGTGCTGGTGCAGGCGGCCGCGCGGAAGGTGCGCCGGTAGGCCGTCGGGCTCACCCCCAGCGCCGCCTGCACGTGCTTGCGCAGCGACTGCGCCGTCCCGAAGCCCGCCTCCCGCGCCACCTGCTCCATCGGCAGCTCCGTCTCCTCCAGCAGCCGCCGGGCCCGCTCCACCCGCTGCCCCACGATCCACTGGCCCGGGCTGACTCCCGACTCCTCCCGGAAGCGGCGCGTGAAGGTCCGTACGGACATGGCCTCCTTCCGGGCCAGGTCGGTGAGGCGCAGCGGTTCGTGCAGCCGGTCCATCACCCACGCGCGGGCGGCCGTGGTGCTGGCCAGCTGCGGCTGCGGCACCGGGCGCTCGATGAACTGCGCCTGCCCGCCGTCCCGGTGGGGCGGTACGACGGTCCGCCGGGCCACGTCGTTCGCGACGGCAGCGCCGTGGTCACGGCGCACGATGTACAGGCACAGGTCGATCCCGGCGGCGACGCCGGCAGAGGTCAGCACGTCCCCGTCGTCGGTGTAGAGCACGCCCGCATCGACCCGGACGGCCGGGAAGAGGCGCTGGAAGTGGTCGGCGGAGGCCCAGTGGGTGGTGGCCCGGCGGCCGTCCAGGTAGCCCGCGGCGGCCAGGACGTAGCCGCCGGTGCAGATGGAGACGAGCCGGGTGCCGGGCCGGATGTACGCGAGGGCCGCGGCGAGTTCACCGGTCAGCCGGCCGTGCTCGTGGACCGGCCCCAGCTCGTAGGAGGCCGGCACCACCACGGTGTCGGCGGTGGCCAGCAGCTCCGGGCCGTGCTCGACCTGGATCGCGAAGTCGGCGTCCGTGCGCACCGGTCCGGGGGCGAGGCCGCAGGTCAGGATCTCGTAGAGCGGCCGCCCGGCCGGATCCTTCGCACGCCCGAAGATCCTGTGCGGGATGCCGAGCTCGAAGGGCAGCAGCCCGGCGAGGGCGAGGACGACGACGCGGTGGGTCCGGGGTTGCGGCTCCATGGCCCGATCATATCGAAGCATGACAGCCGGGCCACTGTCGTCAGGGGTACGGCGGGCCGGAAGCTGTCGGCGTGACGCAGACAGCCCCCACCTCCACGGCCTCCACGGCCCCCCTGCAGGCCCCGCCGCAGCCCGGACGCATCCACCGCGCCTGGTTCGTCGCGGCGGTCTCCTTCGTGACGATCATCGGCGCCGCGGGCTTCGCCTCCCTCCCCGGACTGCTCATCGAGCCGCTGCACGAGGAGTTCGACTGGTCGCGCGGCACGATCGGCCTCGCCGTCTCCGTGAACCTCGCGCTGTACGGGCTGACCGCGCCGTTCGCGGCCGCCCTGATGGACCGATTCGGCATCCGCAAGGTCGTCGCGGGCGCGCTGACGGTCATCGCGGGCGGCTCGGCCGCCACCGTGTGGATGACCGCCTCATGGCAGCTGGTGCTGTTCTGGGGCGTGCTGGTGGGTCTGGGCAGCGGCTCGATGGCCATGGCCTTCGCGGCGACGGTGACCAACCGGTGGTTCACGGCGCGGCGCGGCCTGGTCACCGGGATCCTGACGGCGGCCGGGGCCTCCGGGCAGCTGGTCTTCCTTCCGCTGCTGTCCTGGCTGGTGGAGCACCACGGCTGGCGCCCGGCGACGGTGACCGTCTCCCTCACCGCCCTGTGCGTGGTCCCGTTCGTGTGGCTGCTGTTGCGCGACCACCCGGCGGACGTAGACCTGGCTCCGTACGGGGGCACGTACGCGCAGAAGCCCGCCCCGGTGCCGGGAGCCGCGCGCCGGGCGGTCACCGTCCTGGTCAAGGCAGCCCGGACCGGCCCCTTCTGGCTGCTCGCGGGTACCTTCGCGATCTGCGGCGCCTCCACGAACGGCCTGGTCAGGACCCACTTCGTACCGGCGGCCCACGACCACGGCATGCCGGTGACGGCGGCGGCCGGACTGCTGGCGGTGATCGGCGTGTTCGACGTGGTCGGCACGGTGGCGTCCGGCTGGTTCACGGACCGTTTCGAGGCGCGCCGGCTCCTGGCGGTCTACTACGCCCTGCGCGGGGTCTCGCTGCTCTTCCTGCCGATGCTGCTGGCCCCGTCGGTCCACCCGCCGATGGTCTTCTTCATCGTCTTCTACGGTCTGGACTGGGTCGCGACCGTCCCGCCGACCATCGCCCTGTGCCGTGAGCAGTACGGGGACGACAGCGCGATCGTCTTCGGCTGGGTGCTGGCCTCGCACCAGGTGGGGGCGGCGGTCGTGGCCTTCCTGGGCGGCCTGGCGCGGGACGTCTTCGGCTCGTACGACGTCGTCTGGTACGCCTCGGGCGCGCTGTGCGCGATGGCCGCGCTGATGGCGATGGTGATCCGCCGCCGCACAAATGATCCACTCACCGTGTGAATCCACTGACGCAGCGCGCCTTCGAGGCGATCGGCCGGTTCAACGCCGCCCACCCCTGGGACCACAACGCCCACTACCACCGCTGGATCCTGCGGCAGCTGCCCGGTCGGTTCGGCCGGGCGCTGGACGTCGGCTCGGGCAGCGGCGACCTGGCCAGGCTCCTGGCCACCCGGGCCGGGGCGGTGCACGCGGTCGACGCCGATGCGGCGATCGTCGCCCGGGCGCGGGAACTGACCGCTCCGGGCGTCCCGGTGGCGTTCGCCGTGGGGGACGCGCTGACGGACGTGCCGCCGGGTCCGTACGACGTCGTCACCTGCGTCGCCACGATCCACCATCTGCCGTTCGGCGATGCCCTGCGCCACTTCCGCCGACACCTGGCCCCGGGCGGAACCCTGGTGGTCGTCGGTCTCGCGCGGGCGCAGACCCCGGGCGACCACCTGCTCGGCGCCGCCGCGATTCCGCTGAACGCCGCCCTGGGGTGGATCAAGAACAAGGGCCGTACGGCTCCCCGGCCGCCCTCGATGACGGCCCCGACGCGCCCGGCGGACATGGGGTTCCGGGCCGTCGTCAGCGAGACCGAGGCCGTGCTGCCGGGCGCGCGGCTGCGCCGGAGGCTGTTCTGGCGGTACACGCTGGTCTGGCGCGAAGGCTGACAGGAGGGCGGGCACACGGCCGGTACGAAGTCCTGCACGCCGGCCGGTACGAAGTCCTGCACGCCGGCCGGTACGAAGTCCTGCACGCCGGCCGGTACGCAGGCGGGCACGCGGGCCGGGTCGAAGGCCCGCGCCGTCGAAGGCCCGCGCCGCCTCCGGATCAGCCGCCCGCCGGGGTGGCGGACCTGAGGGTGCCGTCCGGGGCGGCCAGGAGGACCGGGGTGGCCGGGCCACCGAGGTCGCGGACCGCCGCGCGGTCGGCGTCGGCCACCGACTCCGCCGAGCTGACCACGGCCGCCGCCTCCAGGGACTCGGCCCCGCTCGCCACCGCCATCGCGACCGCGGTCTGCAGCGCGCTCAGCTTCAGGGAGTCGAGCTCCACCGTCCCGGCGACGTAGGTGCGGCCCGTCTCGTCCCGCACCGCCGCCCCCTCGGGCACGCCGTTGCGGGCCCGGGCGCTGCGTGCCAGGGTGATGATCTTGCTGTCCTCGGGGTCGATCCCGGTGCTGTCGGTCATGGTCGAAAGCATAGGGAGCGTCCCGGCGGGGCCGTGCAACGCCCCCGCCGGGACTGGCCGGTCACGGCCGGTCGAGCCGCAGCCGTTCCGCCTTCGGCAGGCCCGCGACCACCAGGTCGTACGAGTCCTCCACCAACTCCCGGACCATCTCGTCCGGCAGCGCGCCCGGCCCGCCCGCGGTCACCGTGTTCCAGTGCCGCTTGTTCATGTGATAGCCCGGCACGACCGCCGCGTGCTCCTCGCGCAGCCGCACCGCCAGTTCCGGCTCGCACTTGAGGTTCACCTTCAGCGGCTCGGCGTCCAGCGACGTGAGCGCGAACACCTTGCCCAGCACCTTGAACACCGAGGTCTCCGGGGTGAAGGGGAACTCCTCCACCGCCGCGTTGAAACTCAGGCAGAACTCCCGCAGCTGCGCCGGGGTCATTCCCCCTCCTCCCCCGCGGCGTCGGCCGCGGCCACCGGTTCCACCAACACCGTCACGATCTTGTTCCGCCGCCCGGCCGGGGACTCGGCCGTCAGCCGCAGCGGCCGCCCGTCCGGCAGCTCCACCAGGGCCGAGGCGCCCGCGATCGGCACCCGGCCCAGCGCCTTCGCCAGCAGTCCGCCGACCGTCTCCACGTCCTCGTCGTCGAACGCCTCGACCTTGAACAGCTCACCGAGGTCGGTGATGTCCAGGCGGGCCGTGACCCGGTAGCGGTCCTCACCGAGGTCCTCGACCGGCGGGAGCTCCCGGTCGTACTCGTCGGTGATCTCGCCGACGATCTCCTCCAGGATGTCCTCGATCGTGACGATGCCGGCGGTGCCGCCGTACTCGTCGATGACCACGGCCACGTGGTTGCGCACCTGCTGCATCTCGCGCAGCAGATCGCCCGCGTTCTTGGTGTCCGGCACGAAGACCGCCGACCGCATGACCGTGGAGACCAGGTCGGACTCGGCCTCCCGGCTGATGTGGGTCTTGCGGACGAGGTCCTTCAGGTAGACGATCCCGACTATGTCGTCCTCGTTCTCCCCGGTCACAGGGATGCGCGAGAAGCCCGACCGCAGTGCGAGGGTGGTCGCCTGACGGACCGTCTTGTACCGCTCGATGCAGACCAGGTCGGTGCGCGGCACCATCACCTCGCGCACCAGGGTGTCGCCGAGCTCGAAGACCTGGTGCACCATCCGGCGCTCGTCGTCCTCGATCAGCGATTCCTTCTCCGCGAGGTCCACCATCGCGCGCAGCTCGGCCTCGGAGGCGAACGGCCCCTTGCGGAAGCCCTTGCCGGGCGTGAGCGCGTTGCCGATGAGGATCAGCAGCTGCGGGATCGGGCCCATCACCCGGGCGAGCGGCACGAGGACGTACGCGGCCGCCGTCGCGGTGTTCAGGGGGTGCTGGCGGCCGATCGTACGCGGGGACACCCCGACGGCGACGAAGGAGACCAGCACCATCACGGCGATGGCCACGAGCAGCGCGGTCCAGGTATCGCCGAACTCGTCGAGGCAGACGTAAGTCACGAGGACCCCCGCCGCCATCTCGCAGGTGACCCGGACCAGCAGCGCCACATTGAGGTAGCGGGTGGGGTCGCCGGCCACCTGGGCGAGCTTCTCGCTGCCGCGCCTGCCCTCCCGTACGGCCTGCTCGGCGCGGAAGCTGGAGATGCGGGCGATCCCGGACTCGGCGCACGCCGCGAACCAGGCCACCACCACCAGCAGGACCGCGCCGGTGATCAGCTGGGGGGCGTTCACGAGACGGTGGGCGCCGGGGACGGGCCCGTCATGCCGCGCTCACCGCGCCAGCCGTCGACGATGGCCGCCTGCAGGCCGAACATCTCGGCCTTCTCGTCCGGCTCCTCGTGGTCGTAACCGAGCAGGTGCAGCACCCCGTGGACGGTCAGGAGCTGGAGCTCCTCGTCCATGGAGTGCTGCGTCGGGGCTTCCTCGCCCTGCTTCTTGGCGACCTCGGGGCAGAGCACGATGTCACCGAGGAGCCCCTGCGGGGGCTCCTCGTCGTCCTTCGCCGGCGGACGGAGCTCGTCCATCGGGAAGGACATGACGTCGGTGGGTCCGGGCAGGTCCATCCACTGGATGTGGAGCTGCTCCATCGCGTCCTCGTCGATGACGATGACGGAGAGCTCGGAGAGCGGGTGGATCCGCATCCGGGTGAGCGCGTAGCGGGCGATGTCGAGGATCGCCCGCTCGTCGACCTCGGTTCCGGACTCGTTGTTGACGTCGATCGACATGGTGCGCTGAGTTCTACTTCCCGTGTTGGCCGTTCCGGCCGTCCTGGCCGTCCTCGTACTTCTCGTACGCGTCGACGATACGGCCGACCAGCTTGTGCCGGACGACATCCTCGGACGTGAGCCGCGAGAAGTGGATGTCCGGAACCCCTTCGAGGATCGACTGCACCTGGCGCAGACCGCTCCTGGTGCCGCCCGGCAGCAGGTCGACCTGGGTGATGTCACCGGTGATGACGATCTTCGAGTCGAAACCGAGCCGGGTCAGGAACATCTTCATCTGTTCCGGAGTCGTGTTCTGCGCCTCGTCGAGGACGACGAACGCCTCGTTCAGGGTGCGGCCGCGCATGTACGCCAGGGGCGCCACCTCGATGGTCCCGGCGGCCATCAGCCGGGGGATCGAGTCCGGGTCGATCATGTCGTGCAGCGCGTCGTAGAGCGGACGCAGGTACGGGTCGATCTTGTCGAAGAGCGTGCCCGGCAGGAAGCCGAGCCGCTCCCCCGCCTCGACGGCCGGCCGGGTCAGGATGATCCGGCTGACCTGCTTGGACTGCAGGGCCTGGACCGCCTTGGCCATGGCGAGGTAGGTCTTGCCGGTACCGGCGGGGCCGATGCCGAAGACGATCGTGTTCTTGTCGATCGCGTCGACGTACCGCTTCTGGTTGAGGGTCTTGGGCCGGATGGTGCGGCCGCGGCTGGAGAGGATGTTCTGGGTGAGCACCTCGGCGGGCGTCTCCTCCCCTCCTTCCACGCCGCTGCCATTGGCCCGGAGCATGGCGATCGAGCGTTCCACTGCGTCCTCCGTCATCGGCTGCCCGGTGCGGAGCACCAGCATCATCTCGTCGAACAGGCGCTGGATCAGAGCGACTTCCGTCGCGTTCCCGACAGCGCTGACCTGATTGCCCCGCACGTGGATGTCGGCCTTGGGGAAGGCCCTCTCGATCACGCGCAACAGGGCGTCACCCGAGCCGAGCACCGTCACCATCGGGTGCGTGGCCGGAACGGTGAAGTGGGCTCGCGCCTGGCCCGGCGCTGGGATCTGGGCTGTGGGTGTCTGAGTCATGGGCCGGCACTGTGGCCTGCGCATACCTCCCGCTGAGGGGCCGCGCCGATCGACGACCTCCGGAGTACCAAGCGTACGTCGCCCCCGGGCCTTCACCGAGGGGTTTTCCCCGCCGGTCCCGGCCGGTTACGCGGAGTGCCGGAAGCCGATCGTCGGCACCGCCCTGCGCCGCGCCGCCGGGGTCGAGCCGGGCGGGATCAGGTCGTCCAGGAAGCCGTACCGGCCGCGCAGCCCGTCCGGGGCGGCCCGCCACCAGTGGGCCACCTCCGGCCAGCCGGGGGCCGACAGGGAGCCGCCGAACTCCTGGACCGACAGGGCCGCCGTCAGCCCGGCGAAGGCCAGCCGGTCCGCCAGTGGCCAGCCCGCGAGGGTGCCGGTGACGAAGCCCGCCACGTACACGTCCCCCGCCCCGGTCGGGTCCAGCTCGTCCACCGCGATCCCCGGGACCCGCGCGGTCTCGCCGGTGCGCCCGTCCACCGCGTACGAGCCCTCCGCGCCCATCGTCACCACGGCGATCGGCACCTTCTCCGCCAGCGCCCGGGCCGCCGCGCGCGGGCAGTCGGTCCGCGTGTACCGCATGGCCTCGCCCGCGTTCGGCAGGAAGGCCTCGCAGTGCTCCAGGTCGGCCAGGGCCCCCAGCTCCCAGCGGCCGCTCTCGTCCCAGCCCACGTCCGCGAAGACCCGCGAGCCGCGCCGCGCCGCCTCGCCGATCCACTCCGCGCCCCGGCCGGGCCCCAGTGAGGCCACGGCCGCCCGGGCCCGCGGCGGGCACTGCGGGAAGGGGCCGGGGCCCGCCGGGGGAGGTGCCTCGTGGCCGTGCGAGACCATCGTGCGCTCGCCCTCGTACGCCATCGAGACGGTGACGGGGCTGTGCCAGCCGGGGATGGTCCGCGACATGGAGAGGTCGATGCCCTCGCCCTGTTCGAGGGCGTCCCAGCAGTACTCCCCGTAGTGGTCGTCGCCGAAGGCCGCGGCGAGCGAGGTGCGCAGGCCGAGGCGGGCGAGGGCCGTGGCCATGTTGGCGACGCCGCCCGGGCTGGAGCCCATGCCGCGCGCCCAGGACTCCGTACCGCGCACCGGGGCCGAGTCGAGGCCCGTGAAGATGATGTCGAGGAAGACCGTTCCGGTCAGGAAGACGTCGCAGCCCGGCTCCTGGGGGTCACGCAGCGGACCGAGCGGGTCCACTGCTGCTGCGCGGATGTCGTCGCTGTCCCGACTGGTCACGGTGTACTCCCCGTTGTTCTTGAAGGGCCGTTTCTGCACGAGGGTTTGCGGTGGAAAGCTGCCAGCCCTTCCCGCTTCGGGTAGACCTGAAACCCAGTGTGGCGCAGATCACCACCGACATGACCTTATCCCCGGCTCCCGCCACTTGAGAGGCATGGGCCCCGCTCTTCCCGCGGCGGGGCCGATGACCGCCGTCGCGCTGCGCGTCCGCGACGGTCCTGGCGGGCGGCGCGGGGGTGCGCGGGGCGGGGGTCGGCGGTGCGGATCCGGAGGTCGCGGAGATCTCCGTCCGTCGGCTCCCCCGCCGCGCGCGCGACCGCGTCCAGCTGCCGCGCGGGCGCGGCGGGATCCGAAAAGAGGCGGGCTAGGTGCGCTTGGGCAGCGGCACCCGTACCAGGTCCGCAGCCACCGTCAGTTCGCCCTCGAACCCCGCCTCGCGGGCCTGGCGTTCGAACACGGACGGATCGGTGTACCGCTGCGAGAAGTGCGTCAGCACGAGGTGCCTCACGCCCCCGTCCCGCGCCGCCCGCGCCGCCTGCCCGGCCGTGAGGTGTCCGTGGTCGGCGGCCAGCTGCGCGTCCTCGTCGAGGAAGGTCGACTCGATGACCAGCATGTCGCAGCCTTCGGCGAGCGCCTCCACGCCCTCGCACAGCCGGGTGTCCATGACGAACGCGAACCGCTGCCCCGGCTTCGGCTCGCTGACCTCCTCCAGCGTGACCCCGTCCAGCCGCCCCTCGCGCTGGATCCGGCCGACGTCCGGCCCCTTGATCCCGTGCCGCGCGAGCAGCTCCGGCACCATGCGGCGCCCGTCGGGCTCCGTGATCCGGTAGCCGAAGGACTCCACCGGGTGCGAGAGCCGCCGCGCCTCCAGGACGTACGAGGTCCCGCGCGCCAGCGTCAGCGTCCCGTCCCCGGCCACCGGTTCCTCGTCGATCAGGACGGTCTCCCGGTAGGCCGTGGCGTACCGCAGCCGGTCGAAGAACTTCTGCCCCGAGGCCGGGTAGTGGGCGGTGACGGCGTGCGGGACCCGGTCGAGGTTGATCCGCTGGATCACCCCGGCGAGGCCGAGGCTGTGGTCACCGTGGAAGTGGGTGACGCAGATCCGGTTGATGTCGTGCGCGGCCACCCCTGCGCGCAGCATCTGGCGCTGGGTGCCCTCGCCCGGGTCGAAGAGGATGCCCTCGCCGTCCCAGCGCAGCAGGTAGCCGTTGTGGTTGCGGTGGCGGGTGGGCACCTGACTGGCGGTGCCCAGCACCACGAACTCGCGTACGGACACGGTCTATCCGGGGGGCCACTGGAGGCCGCGGCCTCCGAGGACGTGCAGGTGGGCGTGGAAGACGGTCTGGCCGGCGCCGGCGCCGGTGTTGAACACGACCCGGTAGCCGTGGTCGTCGATCTTCTCCTCGGCGGCGATCCGCCCGGCCTCGGTCAGTATGTCGGCGACGACGGCCGGCTCGGCGGCAGCGAGGGAGGCCGCGTCGGGGTAGTGCACCTTGGGGATGACGAGCACGTGCGTGGGTGCCTGCGGGTTGATGTCCCGGAAGGCGACGGTCGTCTCCGTCTCCCGGACCACGGTCGCCGGGATGTTCCCCGCGACGATCTTGCAGAACAGGCAGTCGGCCTGCGGTTCCCCGGCCATCGCTTCGCCTCCGTGTCGTTGATCGCTCCGGGCATCGTATCCCCGGAGCGATCGAGGCGAACGGCTAGGCCCAGCGCCCCGTACGGGCGAGCAGGACCGCCGTCGCGGCCGTGCCGGCCGTGGAGGTCCGCAGGACGGAGCGGCCCAGGCGGTAGGGGTGGGCCCCCGCCTCGGCGAAGACGGCCAGTTCCTCCGGGGAGACCCCGCCCTCGGGGCCGACGACCAGCACGATCGACCCGGCCGCCGGGAGCTCGGCCGCGGCCAGCGCCCCGGAAGGGGTGTCGCGGTCCTCGTGGAGGACCATCGCGAGGTCGGCCCCGGCCAGCAGCGCCGCCACCTGCTTGGTGGACATGGCCTCGGACACCTCCGGGAAGCGGACCCGGCGGGACTGCTTGCCCGCTTCCCGTGCCGTGGCCCGCCACTTGGCCAGGGACTTGGCCCCGCGGTCGCCGCGCCACTGCGTGATGCAGCGCGAGGCCTGCCACGGCACGATCGCGTCGACGCCCGTCTCGGTCATGGTCTCCACGGCCAGCTCGCCGCGGTCCCCCTTGGGCAGGGCCTGGACCACCGTGATGCGGACCGCCGGCTCGGCCTCCAGCCCGGCCGAGGACACCGCCAGGACCAGGCGGTCCTTGCCCTCGGCGGCCTTCACGACCGCCTCCGCCCAGCCGCCCCGGCCGTCCGTGAGGACCACCGCCTCACCCGGGTTCAGCCGTTTCACGGACACCGCGTGCCGGCCCTCAGGGCCGTCCAGGACGAACTCCGGTCCCGACGGGACCTCTTCGACCACGAACACCGGGGCGGTCATGACGCACTCCTCATCTGCCTTGCCTTCAACGTGCTCTGCGCCTCGGCCAGTTCGGCCGCCAGCACCTCCACCAGTTCCCCGGCCGGCAGCGTCCGCGCCAGCCGGTGCCCCTGGCCCGCCCACAGCGCCATGCCCTGCGGGTCCCCGGCCGCCGCGGCCGCCTTGCGCAGCCCCGAGGTCAGGTGGTGGATCTGCGGATAGGCGGCGGGGGCGTACGGTCCGTGCTCGCGCATGAACCGGTTCACGAGCCCCCTGGCCGGCCTCCCGGAGAAGGCCCGGGTCAGCTCGGTCCGGACGAACAGCGGGTCGGTCAGCGCCTTCTTGTGCAGCGGGTCCGCCCCCGACTCCGGACAGGCCAGGAAGGCCGTCCCGAGCTGTGCCGCCTCCGCGCCCGCCGCCAGCAGCGCGGCGATCTGCGAGCCCCGCATCAGGCCGCCCGCCGCGATGATCGGGAGGGCCACGGCCTCCCGTACCTGCGCCACGAGCGCGAGCAGGCCCACCGCCGCCGTGCCGTCGGCCTGCGGGTCGTCCCTGTGGGTGCCCTGGTGGCCGCCGGCCTCCACCCCCTGCACGCAGACGGCGTCGGCTCCGGCCTCCTGCGCGGCGCGGGCCTCCTCGACCGAGGTCGCGGTGACGACGGTGTACGTACGGGCCTTGCGCAGCGAGGCGAGGACCGCCGGGGCGGGGCAGCCGAAGGTGAAGGAGACGACCGGAACGGGGTCCTCCCGCAGAATGGCGAGCTTCGCGTCATAGCCGTCGTCGCTGGTACCGATGATGTCCTCGTCGGCGAGCGAGATCTCGTACCAGCTCGCCTCTCCGGCCAGCTGCCCGCGGTACGCCTCGACCGCGGCCGGGTCCACGTAACCGGTCTGCGGCATGAAGAGGTTCACCCCGAACGGGCGCCGGGTGAGCGCGCGTACCTGCTTGATCTCCTGGTACATGCCGTCGGCGGTCTTGTAGCCACCGGCCAGGAAGCCCAGCCCGCCCGCCTCGCACACGGCGGCGACGAGCGGCGGACAGGAGGCGCCGCCCGCCATGGGTGCCTGCACGATCGGGTAGGGGGAGAGACCGTTCGGTGCGGTGGACATGGACTGCATCGTGCCATGTCCCGCCCAGGGGGCCGAATCACGGCATTCGCCTGGCATAGTCCGCTTCCTGGCGTGGCCGGGAAGCGGCCTCGCGGGGAATGCGGCGAGCCCGGCCGGGGCATCCCCGGGCCGGGCTCGTCGATGAGGTCAGGACGGTCAGCGACCGTTGAAGGCGTCCTTCAACCTGCTGAACAGACCCTGCTGCCCCGGCGCGAACTGGCCGGTCGGCCGCTCCTCGCCGCGCAGCTTCGCCAGCTGCCGCAGCAGGTCCTCCTGCTGCGGGTCCAGCTTGCCCGGGGTGGTGACCTCGACGTGCACGATCAGGTCGCCGCGCCCGCCACCCCGCAGGTGGGTGACGCCGCGCCCGTGCAGCGGGATCGCCTGGCCGGACTGGGTGCCGGGCCGGATGTCGATCTCCTCCAGGCCGTCCAGCGTCTCCAGCGGGCACTTGGTGCCCAGCGCGGCCGCCGTCATCGGGATGGTGACCGTGCAGTGCAGGTCGTCCCCGCGCCGCTGGAAGGTCGGGTGCGGCAGCTCGTGGATCTCCACGTACAGGTCGCCGGCGGGGCCGCCGCCGGGGCCGACCTCGCCCTCGCCCGCGAGCTGGATGCGGGTGCCGTTCTCGACGCCCGCCGGGATCTTGACCGTGAGACTGCGGCGGGAGCGGACCCGGCCGTCGCCCGCGCACTCGGGACACGGGGTCGGGACCACGGTGCCGAAGCCCTGGCACTGCGGGCAGGGGCGCGAGGTCATGACCTGGCCCAGGAAGGACCGGGTGACCTGCGAGACCTCACCGCGGCCGCGGCACATGTCACACGTCTGCGCCGAGGTGCCGGGGGCGGCACCCTCGCCGGAGCAGGTGGTGCAGACGACGGCCGTGTCGACCTGGATGTCCTTGGTGGTCCCGAAGGCCGCCTCGTCCAGCTCCAGGTCGAGGCGGATCATGGCGTCCTGGCCGCGGCGGGTACGCGAGCGCGGGCCGCGCTGCGAGGCCTGGCCGAAGAAGGCGTCCATGATGTCGGAGAAGTTGCCGAAGCCGCCCGCTCCGAATCCGCCCGCGCCACCGCCGCCGCCCGAAGAGGACAGCGGGTCGCCGCCGAGGTCGTAGACCTGCTTCTTCTGCGGGTCCGAGAGCACCTCGTAAGCCGCGTTGATCTCCTTGAAGCGCTCCTGCGTCTTCGGGTCCGGATTCACATCCGGGTGAAGTTCACGCGCGAGGCGCCGGAAGGCCTTCTTGATCTCGTCCTGCGATGCGTCGCGGCGCACGCCGAGAACGGCGTAGTAGTCCGTGGCCACTTACGACTCCGCCAGGATCTGTCCGACGTAACGTGCCACTGCGCGTACCGCTCCCATCGTTCCGGGGTAGTCCATGCGGGTCGGTCCGACCACGCCGAGTTTGGCGACAGTTTCGCCGCCCGAACCGTAACCGACCGAGACGACGGACGTGGAGTTCAGTCCCTCGTAAGCATTCTCATGCCCGATCCGTACGGCCATTCCCGACTCGTTGGCCTCGCCCAGCAGCTTGAGGAGCACGACCTGCTCCTCCAGCGCTTCGAGCACCGGCCTGATCGTCAGGGGAAAATCGTGTCCGAAGCGGGTGAGATTGGCGGTACCGCCGATCATCAGCCGCTCCTCGGCTTCCTCGACCAGGGTTTCGAGGAGCGTCGCGAGCACGGTGGAGACCGTGGCCCGGTCCTCGGCCTCGAAGGATTCGGGGAGGTCCTGGACGAGCGGGGGTACGTCGGTGAACCGGCGGCCGACGACCCTGCTGTTGAGGCGGGCCCGCAGGTCGGCGAGCGAGGTCTCGCCGAAGGGGGTCGCGCAGTCGATGAGCCGCTGCTCGACGCGGCCCGTGTCGGTGATCAGTACGAGCATCAGCCGGGCCGGGGCCAGCGACAGGAGCTCGACGTGGCGCACGGTGGAGCGCGTCAGCGAGGGGTACTGGACGACCGCGACCTGGCGGGTGAGCTGCGCGAGCAGCCGCACCGTCCGGCCGACCACGTCGTCGAGGTCGACGGCGCCGTCGAGGAAGTTCTGGATGGCCCGACGCTCGGGCGACGACAGCGGCTTGACCCCCGCCAGCTTGTCGACGAAGAGCCGGTACCCCTTGTCGGTGGGGATCCGGCCGGCGCTGGTGTGGGGCTGGGCGATGTAGCCCTCGTCCTCCAGCACGGCCATGTCGTTGCGCACGGTGGCGGGCGAGACCCCGAGCCGGTGGCGCTCGGTGAGCGCCTTGGAGCCGACCGGCTCCTCCGTCCCGACGTAGTCCTGGACGATGGCGCGCAGCACTTCGAGTCTGCGTTCGCTGAGCATCGCGCACACCTCCAGCTGTGGTCCGTTGCCTTGTTCGCTGCTTGTTGACTGGCACTCTGGGCGTTCGAGTGCCAGAGAACCCCCGCTCAGTGTACGGCCGGGTAGTAAGACCCTGGCAAGGGAGGCCTGCCAGGGTAGCGTCGCGGCATGGACGTGCGTTGGGAAGAGGCGGGCTGGGAACGGCTGACCGGGCGGACCGGCCGGCGGCGGCTTCCGGTGTGGGACTGCACGGTGGGACTGGTGGTGGGGGACGATTCCGTCCTCCTCGTCGACCCCGGTTCGTGCCTGCGGGAGGGCGCTCAGCTGCGGGCCGAGGCGGAGCGGCTGACGGGCCGGCACGTGACTCATATCGCATTCACGCACGGCCATTTCGATCACGTGCTGGGCGGGGCGGCCTTCCCCGGGGCCGAGGTGTTCGGGGCGGTCGGGCTGGACTCGCTGCTCACCACGGGCCGCGAGGAGCTGCGCGAGTCCGCCGTACGGCACGGACTGGCGCAGGCCGAGGCCGCGGAGGCCGTGGAGCTGCTGGTGCTGCCCCGGCACGGCGTGTCGGGCGAGTGGACGCTGGAGCTGGGCGGGGTGCAGGTGCTGCTGGCGAACGTGGGGCCCGGGCACAGCCGGCACGACCTGGCCGTCTTCGTGCCCGGCGAGCGCGAGACGGTCTTCTGCGGGGACCTGGTCGAGGAGTCGGGCGAACCGCAGGCCGGCGACGACTCGGTGCCGGCGCAGTGGCCGGCGGCCGTGGACCGGCTGCTGTCGCTGGGCGGGGACGACGCGCTGTACGTACCGGGTCACGGAGCGGTGGTCTCCGCGGACTTCGTCCGTGCGCAACGCGCCACACTGGCCGCCCGTTTCGGCGTGTCGGAGGCATGACGGCCGCGGCTCTCCTACTGTCGGCCGGATGCGCGAGTACTCCCCCGACCTGACCCCGCAGTGGAAGCGCCCCAAGGCCGTGCCGGAGGTGGCGGCGGAACCCGATCTGGTGGTCGAGGTGGCCGGTACGGATTTCTGCGGCGCGGTGGTGGCCTGCGAGGCGGGCACGGTGACTCTGGAGGACCGGTTCGGCAAGCGGCGGGTGTTCCCGATGGAGCCGAGCGGGTTCCTGCTGGAGGGGGCGGTCGTCACCCTGGTCCGCCCGTCCCGCGCCCCGGCGGCCCCGGCCCGCACCGCGTCCGGGTCGATCGCCGTACCCGGCGCCCGGGCGCGGGTGGCGCGGGCGGGCCGGATCTACGTCGAGGGCCGGCACGACGCCGAGCTGGTGGAGCGGGTCTGGGGTGACGACCTGCGGATCGAGGGCGTGGTGGTGGAGTACCTGGAGGGCATCGACGACCTCCCGGCCGTCGTGGCGGAGTTCGGCCCGGCCCCGGACGCCCGGCTGGGGGTCCTGGTGGACCACCTGGTGCCGGGGTCGAAGGAGTCCCGTATCGCGGCGTCCGTGACCTCGCCGGACGTGCTGGTCGTGGGCCACCCGTACGTGGACGTGTGGCAGGCGGTGAAGCCGTCCGCGCTGGGCATCGCCGCGTGGCCGGTCATCCCCCGGGGCCAGGACTGGAAGACGGGCATCTGCCGGTCGCTCGGCTGGCCGGAGAACACCGGGGCCGCCTGGCAGCACATCCTGTCCAGGGTGACCTCGTACCGCGACCTGGAGCCGGCCCTGCTGGGCCGCGTCGAGGAACTGATCGACTTCGTGACGGCCCCGTAGCCCCGTCACCCGTGCGGCGGACACGCTCACCTTCGGGTGACGGTGCGTGGTCGGCCGCGGAGGGCGCGCAAGGGTGCTCTTCATGATCACCTTTGCTTTGCGGCAGCGCGTCGTGCTCATCGCGACCGTGCTCGCCGCCGCCCTCCTGCCGTCCGCTTCCGTCTCCGCCTCGGCCGCCTCGGCTCCCACGCACGCCACACAGGCCGCGCACGCCACACAGGCCGCGCACGCCGCGCACGCCGCTCCGGCGAACTCCTGCCCGCGCGTGGACGACCACCTCTTCGCCGCCGCGGACCAGCGGGCCGACCTGTCCCGCATCACCCCGACCCCGTCCTGGCGCACCAACTGCAAGCAGCTCTACCGCGCGGACGGCCGCCCGCCGTCGATCGTGTTCGCCGAGGGCTTCCACCCCAAGGCCACGGTGGACGGGCAGTACGACATCGAGCAATACGTCCTGGTCAACCAGCCCTCCCCGTACGTCTCGACGACCTACGACCACGACCTGTACAAGACGTGGTGGAAGAGCGGCTGGAACTACTACATCGACGCCCCCGGCGGGGTGGACGTGAACAAGACCATCGGCGACACCCACAAGTGGGCCTCGCAGGTCGAGGTCGCCTTCCCCGGCGGCATCGAGCGCTCGTTCATCGTCGGGGTCTGCCCGGTCGACAAGACGACCAAGACGGAGATCATGAACGAGTGCCAGGACAACCCGTACTACCAGCCCTGGCGGGAGAACTACCCGGGCTGACCCGCCGCCCCGGCTCGCGCGGTGGTTCCGTCAGTCCACCAGGTCCCGGACCACCGCGTCGGCCAGCAGCCGCCCCCGCAGGGTCAGCACGGCCCGCCCGGCCTCGTAGGGACCCGGGTCCAGCAGCCCATCGGCCAGGGCGCGGCGGGACGCGGCCAGCCCGGCCGGCGCGAGCAGCGAGAGCGGGACCCCTTCGACCAGCCGGAGCTCCAGCAGGATCCGCTCCACCCGCCGGTCCTCCTCGGACAGCAGCTCGCGGCCCGCGCCCGGGGAGCGGCCCTCGGCCAGCGCCGCCGCGTAGGCGCCGGGGTGCTTCACGTTCCACCAGCGGACCCCGCCGACGTGGGAGTGGGCGCCGGGTCCCGCGCCCCACCAGTCGGCGCCGCGCCAGTACAGCTCGTTGTGCAGACACCGGCCGGCCTCGGTCGTGGCCCAGTTCGACACCTCGTACCAGGAATACCCCGCCCCGGCCATCACCGCGTCCGCGATCAGGTACCGGTCCGCGTGGACGTCGTCGTCCGTCATCGGGACCTCGCCCCGGCGGATCCGCCGCGCCAGCTGGGTGCCTTCCTCCACGATCAGCGCGTACGCCGAGATGTGGTCCGGCCCGGCCCCGAGCGCGGCGGAGAGCGACGCCCGCCAGTCGTCGTCGGACTCCCCGGGCGTCCCGTAGATCAGGTCGAGGTTGACGTGCTCGAAGCCCGCTTCCCGCGCCTCCGCGACGCAGGCCTCGGGGCGGCCCGGGGTGTGCGTGCGGTCCAGCACCTTCAGGACGTGCTGCCTGGCGCTCTGCATGCCGAAGGAGATCCGGTTGAAGCCGCCGGCCCGCAGCTCGGCCAGGTACTGCGGATTCACCGACTCCGGATTGGCCTCGGTGGTGATCTCCGCGTCCTCGGCCAGACCGAACTCGTCCCGGATCGCCGCGAGCATCCGTACGAGGTCCCCGGCGGGCAGCAGCGTCGGGGTGCCGCCGCCCACGAAGACGGTGCGGACGGCCCGGGGGTCGTCGCCGAGCACCTTGCGGGCGAGACGGACCTCGTCGATCAGGGTGTCGGCGTAGTTCTCCCGGGAGGCGAGCACGCCGCCGGTACCCCGCAGCTCGGTGGCCGTGTAGGTGTTGAAGTCGCAGTACCCGCAGCGCGTGGCGCAGTACGGAACGTGCAGGTAGAAGCCGAGCGGCCGCTCGCCCGCGCCCGCCAGGGCGTGCGACGGCAGCGAGCCGTCTTCGGGCATGGGTTCACCGTCGGGCAGTGCGGAAGGCATGCGCCCATTGTCCCGCACTGCCCCAAGGTCGTTTCCCGCCTCGGGCTACGCCTCGCGGGCGCCCTCGTACATCTCGTCGATCAGGTGCTTGAACTCACGCTCGACGACCGGGCGCTTCAGCTTGAGGCTGGGCGTCAGGTCACCGTGCTCGACGTCGAGGTCGCGCGGCAGGAGCCGGAACTTCTTGATCGTCTGCCACTTCTGCAGGCCCTCGTTCAGGGTCTGGATGTACGTCTCGATCAGACGGGTGGTCTCCGCCGCGGCCAGCACCTGCGCGTACGTCTTGCCCTCCAGCCCGTTCTCGGCCGCCCACGTGAGGATGGACGGCTCGTCGAGCGCGACCAGGGCGGTGCAGAAGTTCCGGTCGGCGCCGTGCACGACGATGGTCGACACGTAGGGGCAGATCGCCTTGAACTGGCCTTCGATCTCCGCGGGGGCGACGTACTTGCCGTTCGAGGTCTTGATCAGGTCCTTCTTGCGGTCCGTGATGCGCAGGTAGCCGTCGGGCGACAGCTCGCCGATGTCTCCCGTGTGCAGCCAGCCGTCGGACTCCAGGACCTCGTCGGTCTTGTCCGGCTGCCCGTGGTAGCCCTGCATGATGCCGGGACCGCGCAGCAGCACCTCGCCGTCGTCGGCGATGCGGACCTCGGTGCCGGGGAGCGGCTTGCCGACGGTGCCGGTGCGGTAGGCCTCGCCCGGGTTGACGAAGGAGGCCGCGCTCGACTCGGTGAGGCCGTAGCCCTCCAGGATGTGGATGCCGGCGCCGGAGAAGAAGTAGCCGATGTCGGGCGCGAGGGCGGAGGCGCCGGAGACGGCGGCGCGCAGCTTGCCGCCGAAGGCCTCGCGGAGCTTGGAGTAGACGAGCGCGTCGGCGATCTTGTGCTTGGTGGTGAGGGCGAAGGGGGCGGTCGCCTGCCCGGTGCGCCGGAAGTTGTCCTGGGTGACCTTGGCGTACTCGCGTGCGACGCCGACCGACCACTGGAAGATCTTGTACTTGGCTCCGCCGCCGGCTCGCGCCTTGGCGGCCACGCCGTTGTAGACCTTCTCGAAGATGCGCGGGACGGCCGCCATGTACGTCGGCTGCACGACCGGCAAGTTCTCGATGATCTTGTCGATCCGGCCGTCGATGGCGGTGACGTGCCCGACCTCGATCTGGCCGGAGGTCAGTACCTTGCCGAAGACGTGGGCCAGCGGCAGCCACAGGTACTGGACGTCGTCCGAGTGGATCATGCCGGTGGCGACGGTGGCCTTGGCCATGTACGACCAGTTGTCGTGCGGCAGCCGGACGCCCTTGGGGCGGCCGGTGGTGCCGGAGGTGTAGATGAGGGTGGCGAGCTGGTCGGCGGTGATGGCCGAGATCCGCTCCTTGACCGCCTCGGGGTGCTTGGCGAGGTACTCCTTGCCGCGCGCCTCCAGATCGGCGAGCGAGAGCACCCAGCCCTCGGGGTCACCTTCGGCGGCGACCGCGTCGGCGGCCTCCACGACCACCACGTGGGCGAGTTTCGGCAGGTCGGCGCGGCGCTCACGCGCCTTCGCCAGCTGCTTCGCGTCCTCGGCGATGAGTACCCGGCTCTCGGAGTCCGAGAGGATGAACGCCGATTCCTCCGCGTTGGTGCTGGGGTAGATCGTGGTGACCGCGCCGCCGGCGCACATCACGCCGAGGTCGGCGAGGATCCACTCGACCCGGGTGTTGGAGGCGAGCGCGACGCGCTCCTCCGAGCCCAGGCCGAGGTCGATCAGCCCGGCCGCGACGGCGAAGACCCGCTCGGCCGCCTGGCCCCAGCTGAGCGACTTCCAGTCGTCGGGGCCGCCGGTACCGGCGGCGGCCGGCACCGGGTACCGATAGGCCTCTCCATCCGGCGTGGCCGAGACACGCTCAAGGAAGAGGGCCGCCACGGTGGGCGGGCGGTTCTCGATCAAGGTCTGTGTGTCGCTCACGGACGTCCTCCGGACCACGCGGCAGGGCCTGTCATTCAGGGCGGTGACTCAGGGCTTGTAACTGGCGAGTAACCATCGAGCAGTGATCAGACTAGGGGCCCTCCGCCTGGTGCGTAAGAGCCTCCGAGCGGCCGATTCATAACGAAACAGGCCCCCGCGCATCCGCGCGGGGGCCTGTTTCGTACACAACGGTGCTGCGGGGCTACTTCTTCTTGCCGCCGGACTCGTCGCTGGACAGCACGGCGATGAAGGCCTCCTGCGGGACCTCCACGGAGCCGACCATCTTCATCCGCTTCTTGCCTTCCTTCTGCTTCTCCAGCAGCTTCCGCTTACGGGAGATGTCACCGCCGTAGCACTTGGCGAGGACGTCCTTGCGGATGGCGCGGATGGTCTCGCGGGCGATGACGCGGGAGCCGATCGCGGCCTGGATCGGCACCTCGAAGGCCTGCCGCGGGATGAGCTCGCGCAGCTTGGCGACCAGGCGCACGCCGTAGGCGTAGGCGGCGTCCTTGTGCGTGACGGCGGAGAAGGCGTCGACCTTGTCGCCGTGCAGCAGGATGTCGACCTTGACCAGGCTGCCGGACTGCTCGCCCGTGGGTTCGTAGTCGAGAGAGGCGTAGCCGCGCGTCTTGGACTTCAGCTGGTCGAAGAAGTCGAAGACGATCTCCGCGAGCGGGAGGGTGTAGCGGATCTCGACCCGGTCCTCGGAGAGGTAGTCCATGCCGAGCAGGGTGCCGCGGCGGGTCTGGCAGAGCTCCATGATCGCGCCGATGAACTCGGTGGGCGCGAGCACGGTGGCGCGGACGACCGGCTCGAACACGTCCGAGATCTTGCCCTCGGGGAACTCGCTCGGGTTGGTGACGGTGACTTCCTTGCCGTCCTCCATGACCACCCGGTAGACCACGTTGGGCGCGGTCGCGATCAGGTCGAGGCCGAACTCGCGCTCCAGGCGCTCGCGGACCACGTCCAGGTGGAGCAGGCCGAGGAAGCCGACGCGGAAGCCGAAGCCGAGCGCCGCCGAGGTCTCCGGCTCGTAGACGAGCGCGGCGTCGTTGAGCTGGAGCTTGTCCAGCGCCTCGCGCAGGTCCGGGTAGTCCGAGCCGTCGAGCGGGTACAGACCGGAGAAGACCATCGGGCGCGGGTCCTTGTAGCCGCCGAGGGCCTCGGTGGCGCCGTTGTGCAGGCTGGTGATGGTGTCACCGACCTTGGACTGGCGGACGTCCTTCACGCCGGTGATGATGTAGCCCACCTCGCCGACGCCGATGCCGTCGGACGGGGTCATCTCCGGGGAGGAGACACCGATCTCCAGCAGCTCGTGGGTGGCGCCGGTGGACATCATCCGGATGCGCTCGCGCTTGTTGAGCTGCCCGTCGACCACACGGACGTAGGTGACCACGCCACGGTACGAGTCGTAGACCGAGTCGAAGATCATGGCGCGGGCCGGGGCGTCCTTGACGCCGACCGGGGCCGGGACCGTGGCGACGACCTTGTCGAGCAGCGCCTCGACGCCGAGACCGGTCTTGGCCGAGACGCGCAGCACGTCCTCGGGCTGGCAGCCGATCAGGTTCGCGAGCTCCTCGGCGAACTTCTCCGGCTGGGCGGCCGGCAGATCGATCTTGTTCAGGACGGGGACGATCGCGAGGTCGTTCTCCATCGCCAGGTACAGGTTGGCGAGGGTCTGCGCCTCGATGCCCTGGGCGGCGTCCACCAGGAGGACCGTGCCCTCGCACGCGGCGAGGGAGCGGGAGACCTCGTAGGTGAAGTCGACGTGCCCGGGGGTGTCGATCATGTTGAGGATGTGGGTGTTGCCCTGACCCTCGCCCGTGGTGGGCGCCCAGGGCAGCCGGACCGCCTGGGACTTGATCGTGATGCCGCGCTCACGCTCGATGTCCATGCGGTCGAGGTACTGGGCGCGCATCTGCCGCTGGTCGACCACACCGGTGATCTGGAGCATCCGGTCGGCAAGGGTCGACTTGCCGTGGTCGATGTGCGCGATGATGCAGAAGTTGCGGATCAGCGCCGAGTCGGTACGGCTCGGCTCGGGCACGTGGCTGGGGATCGCGGGCACGCAGTGTCCTGATTCTCGGTCGCAGTCGGAAGCGTTTGCGGAGCGTCGGTCGGAGCGAAAGTCCGGCTCCCGTCGCTCTCGGCGGCGCGATGTCGGATCTATACGCAGACTCCCATGGTCCCATGGACGGGGCAGTGCGCTCGGTTTGGGCCGCCCGGAGCGCGCCTGGTAGCCTGGGCAGCTGTGTCTCGTATGCCCTCTCAGTTGGGGGTCCCCCCGGACGGAGTCTGGGGGAGGGACACAATCCGAAGATCAAATCTCTGAACCTGAAAAGGCTCTTTCGTGGCGAACATCAAGTCCCAGATCAAGCGGAACAAGACGAACGAGAAGGCGCGCCTGCGCAACAAGGCCGTCAAGTCTTCGCTCAAGACCGCGATCCGCAAGGCCCGCGAGGCCGTCCTCGCCGGTGACGTCGAGAAGGCCACCGTGGCTTCCCGCGCCGCCGCGCGTGCGCTCGACAAGGCTGTCTCGAAGGGTGTCATCCACAAGAACGCCGCCGCCAACAAGAAGTCGGCGCTGGCCTCCAAGGTTGCCACCCTCCAGGGCTGAGCTCTGATGTGATCGCCGGAACGGACCCAGCGGGCCCTCTCTCCCGCTCCTGACCGGCACCCCGCGCCGCACACGAAGCGTTCGCCACGCGGGTGCGGCGCAACCAAAGCAGTGACCGAAGGCCCCGGCCGCCACCCTTCCCCAGGGTGACGGCCGGGGCCTTCGTGCTACCGGGACCTGTCCGGACAGGCTCTAGCGGCGCTGGGGGCGGGCCGCGCGGGCCACCGCGACGACCGCCTTCTCCAGGGCGTACTCGGGGTCGTCACCGCCCCCCTTGACGCCCGCGTCGGCGGCGGCCACGGCACGCAGGGCGTCCGCGACGCCGTCCGCCGACCAGCCGCGCATCTGCTGGCGGACCCGGTCGATCTTCCAGGGCGGCATCCCCAGGTCCCGGGCGAGGTCGCCCGGGCGGGCTCCGCGCGGGGCGGAGGCCAGCTTGCCGATCGCGCGCACGGCCTGGGCCAGGGCGCTGGTGATCAGGACCGGCGCCACCCCCGTGGACAGGGACCACCGCAGGGCTTCGAGAGCTTCGGCCGCCCGCCCCTCGACCGCCCGGTCGGCGACGGTGAAGCTGGAGGCCTCGGCCCGGCCCGTGTAGTAGCGGCCGACCACGGCCTCGTCGATGGTTCCCTCGACGTCCGCGCACAGCTGCGCCGCCGCGCTCGCCAGCTCCCGCAGGTCGCTGCCGATCGCGTCGACCAGGGTCTGGCACGCCTCCGGGGTCGCGGAGCGGCCCAGCGTGCGGAACTCTCCGCGTACGAACGAGAGCCGGTCCGCGGGCTTCGTCATCTTCGGGCAGGCGATCTCCCGCGCACCCGCCTTGCGGGCCGCGTCCAGCAGGCCCTTGCCCTTGGCTCCGCCCGCGTGGAGGAGCACGAGGATGATCTCCTCGTAGGGCGCGTCGAGGTACGCCTTCACCTCCTTGACCGAGTCCGCGGACAGGTCCTGGGCGCCCCGTACGACCAGGACCTTGCGCTCGGAGAAGAGCGAGGGGCTCGTCAGCTCGGCCAGCGTGCCGGGCTGGAGCTGGTCGGAGGTGAGGTCGCGGACGTCGGTGTCGGCGTCGGCGGCGCGGGCGGCCGCCACCACCTCCCGCACGGCACGGTCGAGGAGCAGGTCCTCCTGCCCCACCGCGAGGGTGAGCGGGGCAAGCGGATCGTCGGTGGAGTTCTTCCTGGTGGCCATCGGCTCCAGCATCCCACGCCGCACTGACAGCCCTCTTCGCCGCGTGCCCGAGAATGGTCGCGTGAACGTGCGACATGTACTCGTCCTGCCCGACCGCGACGCCGCCGAGGAGGTGGCGCAGGAGGCCGTCGACCGCTTCGGCCTCCCCGAGGAGCCGCAGTTGGTCCGCGACGCGCTGGCCGGCGAGGACGACGCCGAGGACGCCCAGTGGCTGGTGGTCGTCGAGGATCCGCGGGAACGGCTCGACACCACCTCGCTGGACGCCCTCGCGGCCGAGTACGAGGGCTGGCTGGAAGCCCCCTAGTACCTGGAGTACTCGAGAGCTCAGGCCTTGTGGACGATCTGTACGTCCAGGGTCACTTCCACGCTCGACCCGATCGCCGCGATCCCGTGCGCCAGCACCGACTGCCAGTTCAAGGTGAAGTCCTCGCGGTGCAGTTCGGTCGTGGCCCGGCAGGCCGCCCGCGGCTCGCCCTCCAGCCCCGTACCCAGGCCCAGGTACTGGGTGTCCAGGGTGACGGAGCGGCTCACCCCGTGGAGGGTGAGGGCGCCCGCGACGGTCCAGCGGCTGCCGCTGCGGTGGATGAACCGTTCGCTGTAGAACTCCACGGTCGGGTGGCGGGCCGAGTCCAGGAAGTCGCCGGACCTCAGGTGGTCGTCGCGCATCCGGACCCCGGTGTCGATGCTCGCCGCGTCGATGATCACGTGCATGGAGGAGTCCTCCATGCGCTCGGCTATCCGTACCGCGCCGGCGAACGTGTTGAACCGTCCGCCGATCCGGGCGAAGCCGATGTGCCGGGCCGTGAAGACGATGGACGAGTGCGTCGGGTCGAGCTCCCAGTGGCCGGGCTGCGGCAGCAGCGGCGGCTCCACGGCGTCGAGGATGATCTCCCCGGTACCGGGTTGTGCCGGGTCCCCCACGAGCGTCGCCCCGTGGAACGGCGCGTACCCCTCGGCGGTGACGGAGAGCCGGTACTCGCCCTCGGGTACGGCCGCCGTGAACCCGCCGTACGGGTCCGTCTCGCCGCTGACGATCCGTCGGCCGATCGGGTCGGTCACCTCGAACGCGGCCTGCCGGACCGGCTGGTGGACCGTGTCGAGAACCCGGCAGCTGAGCAGCCGCGCCGTCGGCGGCAGTGTCAGTGTCGCGGATGTGTGTGGGCTGGAACTTCCGGCCGTCTCCATCCCCCGTCGGCGACCGAACATGGCTGATGCACCCCCGTGCTGTGTGGATCTGGACCGCTCTGGCGAAGACGCATTCGATCATGCTGTCGGGTTGTGGGCAAACAGAACGGCCCTGCCCGGTATGGGCGTGTCGGCTCCGCCGTCGGCCAGCCGGGAACGCACGCATCCGGGGGCCACTGCCGGTGACGGCGATGGAGCCGTCGGTGTCGGTGCGCAGTACGGTCGCCCCCATCGCCCGCAGCTGGGCGAGCGTACCGGGCGCGGGGTGCCCGTAGCGGTTGCCCGCGCCGACCGGGACGAGGGCGATCCGGGGTCTCACCTGGGCGTACAGCACCGGATCCTGGTGGGCGGAGCCGTGGTGCGCGACCTTGAGGACATCCACCGGACCCAGTTCCGGATGGTCCCTCAAGAGGCCCTGCTGCGCGGCCGGTTCGAGATCGCCGAGCAGGAGCAGGGTCAGCCCCGCGCCACGCACCAGCAGGGCGACGCTCGCGTCGTTGGGCCCCTCCGGCGGAGCCCCGGCAGCAGGTGGCCAGAGCACCTGCCACTCCAGCGGTCCGGCCCGTCGGCGCTCCCCCGCCACCGCCCGTACGACGGGTACGCCGGCGCCCGCCGCGGTCCGGTGGACGAACTGCGCCTGCCCCGGCGGCTCTTCCAGCGCGGTGGTCTGAATCACACCCACCGACCGGCCCCGCAGCACCCCGGACAGGCCCGCCACGTGGTCGGAGTGAAAGTGCGTCAGCAGGAGCATCGGCACCCGGATCACACCCAGGGAACGCAGGCAGGCGTCCACCGGGCCGGGATCCGGTCCGGCGTCCACGACCACGGCCTCGCCCGGTCCGACGGCGAGCACCGCGGCGTCCCCCTGGCCCACCGCGCACTGCACGTAACTCCAGTCGGGCGGAGGCCAGCCGGAGAGGGTACGGGTGAGCTGCGGCGGCCGCAGTACGGCCAGGAGCAGCAACACCGCCAGGGCCGAGCAGACCAGGCGCCGGCGCCCGACCCGGGCGCCGAGCACGATGACGGCCAGGGTGGCGGCGGCCAGCAGCAGCCCTCCGGTGAGCCCGCCCGGCCAGGCCAGCTCAGCTCCCGGCAGCCCCGCCCCGGCCCGGGCCACGGCGGCGATCCACCCGGCGGGCACCCCCGCGCACCAGGCGAGCACCTTCGCGGCGGACATCCACAGCGGGGCCACCGCGAGCGCCGCGAAGCCGAGCACCGTCGCCGGACCGGCCGCCAGCTCGGCCAGCAGGTTGCAGGGCACCGCCACCAGGCTGACGCGGGCGGCGAGCACGGCGACCACGGGCGCGCACACCGCCTGCGCGGCCGCGGCGGCCCCGAGCGCCTCGGCGAGCCGGGGCCGCATCCCGCGCCGGGTCAGGGCCTCGCTCCACCGGGGGGCGAGGGTGAGCAGGGCGCCCGTGGCCAGGACGGAGAGCAGGAAGCCGTAGCTGCGGGCCAGCCACGGGTCGTAGAGGACCAGCAGCAGCACGGCGGCCCCCAGGGCCGGGATCAGGGATCTGCGCCGCCCGGTGGCGATGGCCAGCAGGGTCACCGCCCCGCAGGCGGCGGCCCGCAGCACGCTCGGCTCCGGCCGGCACACCACCACGAACGCCAGCGTCAGGCCCGCCCCGCACAGGGCGGTCGCCCGCAGCGAGAGCCCGATCCGAGGCGCCAGCCCGCGCCGCTCTGCCTGCTGCGCGCGGGCCGGGGGCCCGATGAGCAGGAACAGCACCACGGTCAGGTTGGACCCGGACACGGCCAACAGGTGCAGCAGATCGGTGGCCCGGAACGCCTCCTGAAGATCGGTGGGCACCCGGGAGGTGTCCCCGACGACCAGCCCCGGCAGCAGGGCCCTGGCATCCGGCGCGAGCCCGCCGGTGGCCTCGCGCAGCCCGGCCCGCAGCCGCCCGGCGAGCCGCTGTGCGGTGTCCGGGCCGCCCGTCACCCCGGGCGGTGTGTCGGCGGCCGGCCGCAGCAGCGCCACGGCCCGCTCCCCACCGCGCGCCGGGGCCAGCCGGGCGACCACCGACACCCGGGTGGAGGGCTGCAGCCGGGCCCAGCCCGGATGCCCGGCCAGCACCCGCACCGGGGTCTCGACCCGGGTCCGTGCCCCGTCCGGCCCGGTCACCCCGGTCACCAGCGCGTCCAGCACCACCACCGGCGGCCCGCTGCCACTGCCGCTCCCGCTCCCGGCGACCCGTGGATCGGAGCCGACGGTCAGCTCCACGAGGACACGGGCATGGTCCCGGGCCAGATCCGCCACCGGCCCGGCTCGCGCCTCGGCCCGCTGGAGCCCCGCCACCCCGGCTCCGGCACAGGCGCACAGCAAGGCCGCCGCCAGCGCCGGAGCGGCCCTCCACAGCCGCCCGGGACGCCTGCACGCGGCCAGCATCAGCAGCCCCGCCACGGCCAGGCCCACGGCCACCCCGGCGGCGGTCCGGCCGGCGGGCGCGTCCAGGGCGAGGGCGGCCGCCGCCCAGGCGGCCAGGGCCGGTCCCACCAGCCGCAGGTCCGCCGCTCCCGGGGCCTCGGGGCGGTTCACGGCCGCACCAGGGTGCGCAGGTCGGCGAAGCGCCGTTCCCCGATGCCGTTGACCTGCCGGAGCTCCTCCACGGAACGGAAGCCACCTCTGGCGGTGCGGAAGTCCACGATGTGCTGGGCCAGCACCGGCCCGACTCCCGGCAGACCGTCCAGCTGCTCGACGGTGGCCGAGCCGAGGCTGAGCGGGCCCCGGCCCGGCCCGCCTCCGCCCCCGCCCGCGACCTCCGGAGGCTGCGCCGGGGCGCCCACCAGCACCTGCTCGCCGTCCACCAGCACGCGGGCCCGGTTCAGGCCCGTGGTGTCCGTACCGGGCCGCACTCCCCCCGCGGCGGACAGCGCGTCCTCGACGCGCGAACCGGCGGGCAGCCGCCGTACGCCCGGGTCCCGGACCTTGCCGCTGACGTCGACGACGATCCGCGCCGGGCCGCCTCCGGAGCCCCCCGCCGGTGCCGGTACCGGCGCCGTGGCCGCGGCCGGTACCGCCCCTTGGGCGACCACGGCGGGCGCGGTCACCGCCCGCGGCCGGGCCGACCAGTACTGCTGCCCTGCAAAGCCGACAGCGACGACCAGCACCACCCCGACGGCGGCCACCGTGCGCGGCTCCACCCCGCAGCGGGCTTGGAACCACACCGGCAGCCGCTCCCGCAGGGCCAGGCTCCGCGCCGGACCGGGAGCGGCTGGCCCGGGAGCAGCCGGCTCGGCAGTCTCCTCAGGCGGCGCCCCCGGCGGAGCCCCGCGATCCGCCTCGGCCACCGACGGTGGCGAGGCCGTCGCCAGGGGCTGCGGAGAGGCCGTCGGCGGACTGCTGCCGCCCAGCAGGGCTTCGGCCCGCCGCCGCACCGCCTCGGGATCCGCGTGCGGAGCCCGGTGGTCACGGCGCACGCCATGGCCACCGCGGCGGCGCAGACGGCTGTCGGAGAAACGGGGCCGGCCCGGGCCGCTGGTGGCGCCCGAGCGGCGGGAGGACGGATGCGAGGTACGCGCTCGAAGAGTCATGACACGACCGTAGGGGCGAATCCCGAAGCCCGTTCGGAGGGCTCAATTCCGGTGGACAGCAACCCCGTTGTGGATATCCAGGTCACTCGTTCCGGTGATCAGCACGGCGAGTGATCGGCGTGTCGAGTGATCAACGCGGCGGATGATCAGCGCGGCGAGACGACCGCGGCCAGCAGCCCCGGCCCGGTGTGCGCCCCGATCACCGCGCCCACCTCGCTGACATGCAGTTCGACCAGGCCCGGGATGCGCTCCCGCAGCCGCTGGGCGAGCTTCTCGGCCCGCTCGGGGGCCGCCAGATGGTGCACCGCGACATCGACGCTGCCCGACCCGGCGCGCTCGACGGCCAGCTCCTCCAGCCGGGCGATGGCCTTGGAGGCCGTACGCACCTTCTCCAGCATCTCGATCCGCCCGCCGTCCAGGGTCAGTAGCGGCTTCACCGCCAGGGCGGAGCCGAGCAGGGCTTGGGCGGCCCCGATCCGCCCGCCGCGGCGGAGGTAGTCGAGGGTGTCGACGTAGAAGTACGCGGACATGTCCGCCGCGCGCTTCTCGGCGGCGGCCACGGCATCGTCGACGGAACCGCCCGCCTCCGCCACCTCGGCGGCGGCCAGCGCGCAGAAACCGAGGGCCATCGCGACCATGCCGGTGTCCACGACCCGCACGGGCACGGGAGCGGTCCTCGCGGCCACCACGGCGGCGTCGTAGGTACCGGAGAACTCGGCGGACAGGTGCAGGCTGACGATGCCGCTCGCACCGGCGTCCGCGGCCGCCCGGTAGGCCCGGACGAACTCCTCCGGGCTGGGGCGTGAGGTAGTGACCGAGCGGCGCTTCTGCAGGGCCAGAGCGAGGCTGCGCGCCGAGATCTCGGTGCCCTCCTCCAGCGCTTCACCGCCGAGTACCACGGTGAGCGGTACGGAGGTGATTCCGTGCCGCGCCATGGCCGGTTGGGGCAGGTAGGCCGTGGAATCGGTGACGATGGCGACATGGCGGGACATGAGCCGGAGGTTACCGCCAGTCGGGGTGGGTCGGCAGCCTGGGCTCCCCGTCGGGCCCGCCGCCGGGCTCCCGTCGGCGTGCCGGGCCCACGGGGCGCGTCAGGTCGTGCTCTCCGGGCGCGGCGTCTTCTGCCAGGGGTACGGAGTCGTCGGCGCGGCCTGGTTCAGCGCCGCCGGCCGGGGCTCCGCGCCCCACCCGCCCGCATCCCGAGCCTGCCCCGGGCCCGCCGCCGGGCCCGCCGCGGGCCCTGCCGTCCCCGGCGTCTGCGCCGCGTCCCACTCCGCGGCCGCCGCCGTCAGATCGTCCACCGACTCACGGGACCAGTCCCGCAGCGCACCGGACTCGACCTCGATCTGCTCCGACAGGGCGGACAGGTCGTCGGAGGCGAACCGCCGGGCACGGTCTCGCGCGGCCCACCGCAGCGAGTCCGCCGCCTGCGTGATCTTGGCCGTGCGCTCCCGCAAGCCGGGCAGGCCCTCGGCGATCCGCTGCCGGTCCGGCTCCTGCTCCAGCCGCTTCAGCTCGGCGTCCAGCTCGTGCCCGTGCTCGCTCAGCCGCTCGAACAGCCCGATGGACTCCTTCAGCGAGGCATCCGTCCGGACCCCGGCGTACAGCGCCTCCTGCGTGGCCCGCATCGACGTCCGCAGATCGAGCCGCAGCTGCGCCAGCGCCCCCGCGACCCCGACCTGGCCGAAGCTCTTCGCCCTCAGGGTGGTGTCCTCCACCGTCCGGCGGGCTTGCGTGATCGTACGGTCCACACCGCGCTTGGCCGCCCGCACCACCTTGGTGGTGACATACACACCCAGGCCCAGGAAGGCGAAAAGCACCATCAGCGCGAAGATGATCAACGCGGCCTCCATGAGTGTCCCTTCCCCAGTTCCCGCAGCTCTTTTTCCGTCCCCTCCACCGTAAACGCCACGGGCAGGTCGGGGGTTCCAATCGAACCCCCAACCTGCCCGTACGGGATGTCCCCCATGCCTGTCCCCTCAAGGACGGGCGACGTCAGATGACGATGTTCACCAGCTTCGGGGCGCGCACGATGACCTTGCGGATCTCCGCACCGCCCAGCGCCGCGACCACACCCTCATCGGTGACGGCCAGCTGCTCCAGCTCCGCGTCCGAGATCGTCGGCGGCACCTCCAGGCGCGCCTTGACCTTGCCCTTGACCTGCACCACGCACGTCACGCTCTCGTCCACGACGTACGCCGGGTCCGCGACCGGGAAGTCCTGGTGGACCACCGAGTCGCTGTGGCCCAGGCGGTGCCACAGCTCCTCCGCGATGTGCGGGGCCAGCGGGGCGACCAGCCGCACGAGCGCCTCGGCGACCAGGCGCTCCAGCGGCCGCCCGGCCTTCGTCAGGGCGTTGTTCAGCTCGGTGATCTTCGCGATGGCCGTGTTGAAACGCAGCCCCGCCATGTCCGAGCCGGCCCCGTCGACGGCCTTGTGCAGCGCGCGCAGCGTGTCCTCGCCCGGCTCCCCGTCGACGACGGTGACCTGGCCGGTCTCCTCGTCCACGATGTTGCGCCACAGGCGCTGCAGCAGCCGGTACTGGCCGACCACGGCCCGGGTGTCCCACGGGCGCGAGACGTCCAGCGGACCCATCGCCATCTCGTACAGGCGCAGGGTGTCCGCGCCGTACTCCTCGCAGATCTCGTCGGGCGTGACGGCGTTCTTCAGGGACTTGCCCATCTTGCCCAGCTCGCGCTTGACCGGCTCGCCCTCGAAGAAGAACTTGCCGTCCCGCTCCTCGACCTCCGTCGCGGAGACCGGGAAGCCGCGCTCGTCGCGGTACACGTACGCCTGGATCATGCCCTGGTTGTACAGCTTGTGGAACGGCTCGACCGAGGAGACGTGCCCCAGGTCGAACAGCACCTTCGACCAGAAGCGGGCGTACAGCAGGTGCAGCACCGCGTGCTCGGCGCCGCCCACGTACAGGTCGACGCCGCCGTGCGGCTGACCCTCGCGCGGGCCCATCCAGTACTGCTCGATCGCCGGGTCGACCAGCGCCTCGGAGTTGTTCGGGTCCAGGTAGCGCAGCTCGTACCAGCAGGAACCGGCCCAGTTCGGCATGGTGTTGGTCTCGCGCCGGTAGCGCTTGACGCCCTCGCCGCGGCCCAGGTCCAGTTCGACCTCGACCCAGTCCGCCTTGCGGGACAGCGGGGTCTCCGGCTTCGAGGCGGCGTCGTCGGGCTCGAAGGTGCGCGGCGAGTAGTCCTCGACCTCCGGCAGCTCCAGCGGCAGCATCGACTCGGGCAGCGGGTGCGCGACGCCGTCCTCGTCGTAGACGATCGGGAAGGGCTCGCCCCAGTAGCGCTGACGGCTGAACAGCCAGTCGCGCAGCCGGAAGTTGACGGTGCCCTCACCGATGCCGCGCTCGGCCAGCCAGTCGGTGATCGCGGCCTTGGCCTCGACGACGCCCAGGCCGTCCAGCGCGATGCCCTCGCCGGTGGAGTTGACCAGCGCGGCGTCGTACGAGACGAACGCGTCGTCCCACTCCGCCGGGTCGGTGCCCCGCCCGTCGCCGGGCTGTACGACGCAGCGCATCGGCAGCTCGAAGGCGCGCGCGAACTCGAAGTCGCGGCTGTCGTGCGCCGGAACGGCCATGATCGCGCCGGTGCCGTAGCCCATCAGCACGTAGTCGGCGATGAAGACCGGGACCTTCGCGCCGCTGACCGGGTTGGTCGCGTACTCACCGGTGAAGACGCCGGTCTTGTCCTTGGCCTCGGCCTGGCGCTCGACGTCCGACTTCGAGGCGGCCTGCTTGCGGTACGCCGTGACGGCGTCGGCCGGCGTGGCGTGCCCGCCGGTCCACACGTCGTGCGTGCCCTCGGGCCAGGCGGCCGGGATGAACTTGTCCACCAGCGGGTGCTCGGGCGCCAGCACCATGTAGGTGGCGCCGAACAGGGTGTCCGGGCGGGTGGTGAAGACGGTGACCGCCTGGTCGCCCAGCGGGAAGTCGACGCGCGCGCCCTCGCTGCGGCCGATCCAGTTCCGCTGCTGCAGCTTGATGGCCTCGGGCCAGTCCAGCGCGTCCAGGTCGTCCAGCAGCCGGTCCGCGTACGCGGTGATGCGCATGTTCCACTGGCTCAGCTTGGCCTTGAAGACCGGGAAGTTGCCGCGCTCGGACCGGCCGTCCGCGGTGACCTCTTCGTTGGCCAGTACGGTGCCCAGCCCGGGGCACCAGTTGACGGGCGCGTCCGAGGAGTACGCCAGCCGGTACTCGTTCAGTACGTCGGCCCGCTCGCCCGCGGTCAGCTGCGCCCACGCGCGGCCTCCGGGGACCTCACGGGTACCGTCCTCGAACTCGGCGACCAGCTCGGCGACCGGCCGGGCCTTCTTCGCGTCCGCGTCGTACCAGGAGTTGTAGATCTGCAGGAAGATCCACTGCGTCCACTTGTAGTAGTCCGGGTCGATCGTCGCGAAGGAGCGGCGCTTGTCGTGGCCCAGGCCCAGCCGGCGCAGCTGGAGCTTCATGTTCTCGATGTTCGCCTCGGTCGACACGCGCGGGTGCGTGCCGGTCTGCACGGCGTACTGCTCGGCCGGCAGGCCGAAGGCGTCGAAGCCCAGGGTGTGCAGGACGTTGTGGCCGGTCATCCGCTGATGGCGGGCGAAGACGTCGGTGGCGATGTATCCGAGCGGGTGGCCGACGTGCAGGCCCGCACCGGAGGGGTACGGGAACATGTCCATGATGAACTTCTTGGGCCGTGCGACCACCGCGGGGTCCCCGGCCAGGTCACCGGTCGGGTTCGGGGCCTCGTACGTGCCCTGCGCGTCCCATACGTCCTGCCAGCGTGCCTCGATGTCGGCGGCCATGGCAGCCGTGTAACGGTGCCCCTCGGCCGCCTCGGGGGCCGGGGTGTTCGTCTCGCTCATGATTTCTGAAGCTCCATCGATCGTCTCTGCCGTCTCTGCCTGCCCAAACGAAAAAACCCCTCGCACAGGAGGGGACGCCGCGCCGATGCCGACCGTCTCGAAGGGTCGGTACTGATCAGCGCGGCTCGGTAAGCAGAAGGCGTACGGCACGCATGGCGTCAGGGTACCGCAGCAGTCCCGGCCGACGCTCGGCCGTTCCGAACGGTGGGCACAACGAGAAGCGGGCCACCCGATCCGGGTGGCCCGCTTCTTCACTGTGGAGCTAAGGAGAATTGAACTCCTGACCTCCTGCATGCCATGCAGGCGCTCTACCAACTGAGCTATAGCCCCTTGTCTTGCCTGCCGCTTCGGGCTTCCGTTTCCGGTTCCCCTTGGCGACGTCCCAAACATTACACGGTCATGGCCCTGGTCCAAAAATCGGTTTCCGTCGACCGCAGGCCATGTCCGATTTAACCTATTCCGTCACGCTCTTGCGAACTGATAGAACCGCTTGAGCGTGCAGTGCTCGTCGAGCAGCCGGCCGTAGATCGGCTCCCCCTCCAGCTCACGGTACGTCTCGATCGGGTCGCCTTTTATGATCAGCGCCCGCGCGCATTCCTCGCACCAGTACTGGTAGTCGGGGTTGACCGGGTCCATGTCCCGCACGATCGGCGTGCCGTTGTTGCACCAGTCGCACCTGCGCCGGTGTGCACCCATCCGTCAGCGACTCCCTCCCGCATCGGGCCGTCGTCTCCCCCCTCCGGCTTTCCGATTCTGCCATGCCGGTGCGGGCCAGGTCAGCAAACGCAAAAGGGGCAAAAACAAGGATCCCGCCCCCTGTTGGGGACGGGATCCTGATTGTGGAGCTAAGGAGAATTGAACTCCTGACCTCCTGCATGCCATGCAGGCGCTCTACCAACTGAGCTATAGCCCCGCTCTCCGCTGCGCTCCCCCCGTCTCCGGTGTTCCGCGCTGCGAACAAGAAGAACTCTAGCCTGTGACCAGCCGGAAAGTGAAATCCGGGTGGCAGCCCCGGCGGGGACCGCCGAACGACCAGCGCAGGAGCCGCTCAGTCGTCGTCGCCGAGCACCGGTTCCGGCAGCGTGCCGGCATTGTGCTCCAGCAGACGCCAGCCGCGCGCGCCCTCACCGAGGACGGACCAGCAGCAGTTGGAGAGCCCGCCCAGGCCCTCCCAGTAGTACGACTCCAGGCCCAGCAGGCGGCCGATGGTCGTACGGATGGTGCCGCCGTGGCTGACGACGACGAGCGTTCCGCTCTCCGGCAGCCGGCCGGCGTGCTCCATCACCACGGGCGCGGCGCGGTCGGCGACCTCGGTCTCCAGCTCGCCGCCACCCCGGCGGACCGGCTCGCCGCGCTTCCACGCCGCGTACTGCTCGCCGTACTTCCCCAGGATCTCGTCGTGCGTGAGGCCTTGCCACTCACCGGCGTAGGTCTCGCGCAGCGCCGCGTCGTGCGCCACGGGCAGCCCCGTGACGGCGGCCAGCTCCGCGGCCGTGGCGGCGGCACGCCGGAGGTCGGAGGCCACGATGGCGTCCGGCTTCAGCGAGGCGAGCAGCCGCGCGGAGCGGCGCGCCTGCGCCACTCCGGTCTCGGTCAGCTCGATGTCCGTGGAGCCCTGGAAGCGCCGCTCCAGGTTCCACGAGGTCTGGCCGTGCCGCCAGAGGACGATCTTCCTGCTGGACTTCCCCGAGGTGGTCGTACTCAGAACAGATCACCGTCCAGATCGTCGTCGCCGGCCGCCTCACGCAGCTTGGCGTGCTCCTCGGCCTTGCCGATGGTGAGCTTGGCGTCCTCGGGAAGCTCGATCTCGGGGCAGTCCTTCCACAGGCGCTCCAGCGCGTAGAAGACCCGCTCCTCGCTGTGCTGGACGTGGACGACGATGTCGACGTAGTCGAGCAGGATCCAGCGGGCGTCGCGGTCGCCCTCGCGGCGCACCGGCTTGGCGCCGAGCTCCTTGAGCAGGCGCTCCTCGATCTCGTCCACGATCGACTTGACCTGGCGGTCGTTGGGCGCGGAGGCGAGCAGGAAGGCGTCGGTGATCGACAGCACGTCGCTGACGTCGTACGCGATGATGTCGTGCGCGAGCCGGTCGGCCGCGGCCTGGGCGGCGGTGGTGATGAGCTCGATGGAGCGGTCCGTGGCGGTCACTGGCCATGCTTTCGGGTTGGCGGGCAGATCCATACAAGGGTCTCATGTACCGCCGTCACCGCCCGCGCGGAATGTTCCGCGCGGGCGAAGCCACATGTCAGAGCCGGGTCAGGGCGCCCCGACAACGCCTCAGGACGCCTTGAAGTCCTTGCCGAGGATCACCACGACGTCCGCGTTCACCACGTTCTCCGCCTTCTTCACGACGGTCTCCGGCAGCCCCAGCGTCTTGGCGACCTCGATCGCCCGGTCCCGCTGGGAGTCGTCCTGGTACGTGATCTGCGAGGCCGCCGCGGTCTTGTCCGCCTTGCCGCCGTCGACGAAGTCGTAGCCGCCGTTGAGCAGCGCCGCCCGCGCCGCGACCTGCGTCTTCTCGTCGCCGGTCGCGTCCTTGAGGCCGACGCGCGGGGCCGCGCCGGGCTGCGCCGCGCCGACGGAGCCGCCGAGGACCTCCTTGACGACCTTCTTCGTGGCGTCGTCCGTCAGGCCGCCGTCCGGCTTCACCCCCAGGACGTCGGTGCGGTACGCGCCCACCTTGGCGTGCGCGCCGAGCCGGGACAGCAGGGCACCGAGCGTCTGCGCGTTCAAGGCCGGGTCGAGGATCTGGCCCATGCTCTCGACCGTGAGCGCGGCCGCCTTCGGGTCGCTCGGGACCTTGCGCAGGACCGCGTACAGCACCTTGCCCATGCGCTCCAGCTGCTTGGCCTCCGGTTCGCCCTGGGCGCGGTACGTGGCGTAGGCGACGGCCATCGGCCCGCTCAGGCTCTGCTTCTGGCCCTGCCCCACGGCCGGGGCCTTGGCCGCGTCGTCGGCCGGGACGGCGGTGTCGGTGTCGACCTCGATCCCGCCGACGAGCTCGACCAGGTTCTCCAGGAAGGGCGTGTCCAGGCGCCAGGTGCCGCCGATGTGCGTGCCGAGCACCGAGTCGAGTGCCTCGCGGGTGCCGAGGCCGCCTGCCTCGACCGCCTTGCCGAGGCCGGTGGCGGTCCCGTCGGCGCCGGACACGCCGAGGGTGTTGGGCAGTAGGACGGTGGCGCCCTGCTGGGCGGTGACGTTGTCGACGAGCAGCGCCGAGGAGGTGCCGCCCTTCTTGGTGTTGTGCAGGTGGACGACGATCATGTCGCGCTTCTGTGCCCCGGCGTCGGCGGCCGCGGGGGCCTTGCCGCGCCCGGGAGCGTCGAGGAAGGGCAGCTTGCCCGCGTACCAGAGGTAGCCCATGCCGCCGACGACGAACAGGGCGAGGACGACGATCAGCGCCACCACCCGGTTGCGGCCGCGGCGGCGGGCCTCCTCGCGGCGCTCGGTCCGGCTCTCGGTGAACTTGAGCCAGTCGATGACGTCCTCGGAGTCCTCGTCAGGCTGGTCGATGAAGGCGAACATCTCGGTGCGGTAGTCCCGGCCCGCCTCGCGCTCGCGCTCGGGCTCGGCCTCGGGCCGCCGCGGTTCGGGGACCTGCGGCGTCCGCAGCCGCTCGGCCTCCGGCTCCGGTGCCATCTGCTCCGGGGACATCTGCTGCGGGATCCACTGCTGGGTCTGCTGCGTGTCGTACCCGTAGCCGGGGGCGGCGGGAGGCTGGGAGTACTGCTGCTGCCCGTATTCCTGGGCAGGCTGTTCGTAGTACTGCTGCTGCGGCTGTTGGCCGTAACCCTGCGCCTGGGCCTGGTAGTCGTAGCCGTACTGCTGCTGCCCGTACTCGGGGGCGGGCTGCGCGGGCGCCTGGCTGTACACCGGCCGCCCGTACGCGTCGTAGCCGACGAGCTGCTGCTCGTGGGCGGCGTACGGGTCGTACGGCTCCTGTCGGTCGTTCACCGCGGGGCCCCTCTCTCCGGAAGCTCAGGCTCCCCGGTACAGCTCACGCTTGTCGATGTAGCGCACCACGCCGTCCGGCACCAAGTACCAGACAGGATCACCCTTGGCGACCCGGGCACGGCAGTCCGTGGACGAAATGGCCAGGGCGGGCACCTCGACGAGGGAGACGCCGCCCTTGGGCAGCCCGTCGTCGGTGAGCACGTGGCCCGGCCGGGTGACCCCGATGAAATGGGCGAGCGAGAAGAGCTCGTCGGCGTTCCGCCAGGTCAGGATCTGGGCGAGCGCGTCGGCGCCGGTGATGAAGAACAGGTCGGCGTCGTCGTTCAGCGCCTTCAGGTCGCGCAGGGTGTCGATCGTGTACGTCGGCCCGCCGCGGTCGATGTCGATGCGGCTCACCGAGAACTGCGGGTTCGAGGCGGTGGCGATGACCGTCATCAGGTAGCGGTCCTCGGCGGGCGACACGGCCCGCTGCGACTTCTGCCACGGCTCGCCGGTCGGCACGAACACCACTTCGTCGAGGTGGAACAGGGCGGCCACCTCACTGGCGGCCACCAGGTGTCCGTGGTGGATCGGGTCGAATGTGCCGCCCATCACGCCGAGCCGGCGCTTGACCGGACCGGTAGGCATCTCCTGCTCTCCCATGAGCGCAGAGCCTACTGGCCCGGCGGTACCGGCGGCCTCGGCGAGAGTGCTAAATCACGGGCCTAGCGGTCGCGGTTCAGGCGGGTGGTGATCCACAGCATCAGGCACAGGACGAGGAACGCGCCGCCGCCGGTCACGTAGGGGTTGAGGCTGTCGTGGTTGCCGCCGTGCTGCTCGGCCCCCTCCGAGGCGAGGACGACCAGGTTGTGGGCGGTGGAGGAGAGGCTCATCAGGCAGGTACCTATCGAGTCGGGGAGCGGGCGGAGACTTCGCTCACATCGTATGCGGGGGCCTGGGGCACGCTCACGCCGACTCAGGCGTTGGAGAGGATAGACGCAAGTCCGGTCAGGCCGATCCAGGGGAGGGCGCTATGACGCAGACAGGATTCGAGAAGGTGCCGGCGCGGGACCGCAAGAGGTTTCCCGGCATCTCCTCACGCGCGTACGAGCATCCGGCGGACCGCTCGGCGCTGGTCGCGCTGCGCAAGCTGAGCGGCTTCGACACGGTGTTCAAGGCCCTGAGCGGGCTGCTTCCGGAGCGCAGTCTGCGGCTGCTGTTCCTGTCCGACACGGTGCGGGTGGGCGAGACGCAGTTCCCGCACCTGCACGAGATGCTCCGCGACGCCTGTTACATCCTGGACCTGGAGAAGGTCCCGCAGATGTACGTGCAGCAGGACCCGAAGCCCAATGCCATGTGCATCGGGCTGGACGAGCCGATCATCGTGGTGACGACGGGCCTGGTCGAGCTGCTCGACGAGGAGGAGATGCGGGCGGTGGTGGGCCACGAGGTGGGCCACGCGCTGTCGGGGCACTCCGTGTACCGCACGGTCCTGCTGTTCCTGACGAGTCTGGCGCTGAAGGTGGCGTGGATCCCGCTGGGCAACGTGGCGATCACCGCGATCGTGACGGCGCTGCGGGAGTGGTTCCGCAAGTCCGAGCTCTCCGCCGACCGGGCCGGGCTGCTGGTGGGGCAGGACGTGCAGGCCTCGATGCGCGGGCTGATGAAGATCGCGGGCGGCAACCACCTCCACGAGATGAATGTGGACGCCTTCCTGGCCCAGGCCGAGGAGTACGAGGCGAGCGGCGATCTGCGCGACTCCGTGCTGAAGATCCTGAACATGCTGCCCCGGACGCACCCCTTCACCACGGTGCGGGCGGCCGAGCTGAAGAAGTGGTCGGAGAACCGCGACTTCCAGCGGATCATGGACGGCCACTACCCGCGACGGGACGAGGACAAGGACACCTCGGTGACCGATTCCTTCCGGCAGTCCGCAGCGCACTACGCCGACTCGGTGCGTACCAGCAAGGATCCGCTGATGAAGCTGGTGGGCGACATCGCGGGTGGCGCGGGCGACCTGGGCGGCAAGCTCCGCGACAAGTTCACCGGCGCCGGTACGGGCGCCGGTACGGGTTCCGCCGGCGGCCCGGACGGCAAGGGCGGGGCTACGGAGCAGGGCTGACCGGGGTCGCCACGGGGCCCTCGGGCTGCGCGAGGACGCCGCACAGTCCGGCGGTGCGCCTCGAACGGCCGGTGGCGTAAGGGTCGCTCGCGGCGGGGCCCACGGTGGTCGGGCCGGCTCCGGCGAGGAGCGGGCGGAAGCCTGCGGCCGGGTCGCTGGAACATGCCTGCGGTCCGGCCATCACGTAGGCAGAGACCAGCTCCGCCCGCCGGGCGCCCAGGTCCTCCCGGTCGAAGCGCAGCCGCAGCTCGCGCCGGATCGTGAAGAGCGAGGCGCCGTCCGCAGCGGCCGGGGCTCCGGTGGTGGGGCGTACGGCGTACACGAAGGTGTGATCGGTGGTCACCTCCAGCAAGTCGGGGGTGACCTCCTCGAAGGCGAGCAGGCCGCTCACGCGGACCCGGGAGTCGGCCACGACGGCGGTGCCCGGGTCGAAGCGGACCAGCCAGCCGGTGGCCGCGTGGCGGCCGTCGCCGGAGGGCGTGGTCATGCTGCGGTCGAACTGGGCGAGCTGGTCGGGGTCGAGCAGGACCCGCACCGGCCGGGAGGCGGTGCCGGCCAGGACGTCGGGGTCCAGCGAGGACTGCACCAGGTAATCCTTGGCGATGGACAGCGCGGTGACGACCTGGGCGTCGGTGAAGTGGTGCGTGCGGCGCACGGCCGGCAGGGTGATTCCGGCCGCCCCGACGCGGTAGTCGGCGGCGGGGCTGTTCGCGTACAGGTCGGAGGGCCGCCCGCCGGGCACGGTGGAGCTGGGCGCGAGCGGGACGACGGTGCTGTTGAACGGCTCGGCGGGACCGCCGGGCGGTGGCACGTACGGGTTGCGCAGCCCCAGGTAGACGGCGGCGGCGAAGGCCGTGGCGATGAGCAGCACGAGCAGCATGCCCTGCCGGGCACCACGGCCGGGGGTGCCGGTCCGGGAGCCGGGGCCGCCGGTCGACCAGAGGGAGCGGCTGCGGACGGCCCGGGCGTGCTCGCCCATGCGTTCCTGGGCGGAGTACTCCTGAAGGCGGGCAGCCCGGACGAAGTCCTCGTCGAACACGACCGAGCGGTATTCGTCCGACCGGAACTCGTCGTCACCGCCGCCGATGCCGTCGGGGGTGCCGTTGGGTGGATCTCCTGGTACGGCCATCGCTTCTCCCCGCTGTCCCCGCTTCAGAGAAGCCCCCAGCTCCTGGGTATGCGAGTGGGGTCGTACCTTCAGGGTTGGCGGTGGGAGGGGTACGTAAACGCACCGATGCCGGTGACTTCCTTCCGTGGGGTGCTGGCGGGCGCCGGGGCGGGGTCCGTCTCGCCCGCGGCGCTGCGGTAGACGGCGCTGAAGGCGAGGGCGACCATGCCGAGGCCCATCACGAAGGCGAGCACCCAGGCGACGGGACGGAGCCACGGCGAGCGGCCGCGGTAGGGGCGCAGACTGCCGCCGTAGGCCCCGTACGGGCCGTCGGCACTGCCGCTGCCTCGCTCGTACGCCCAGCCGTCGTCGTGGCCGTACCCCTCGGGGTGGCCGTATCCGTAGCTGTCGTAGTCGTCGTCGCCCGTCCATCCGCCGGCGACCGCGCGGGCGGCTTCGGCCTCCGCGCGTGCCCGGTCGGCCGCCCGCTGGCGCTCGGCGGCGCTCGGTTCATGGATCTCGGCGTTCCGGACGAAGTCCTCGTCGAACACCACGGAGGCGAAGTCCTTGTCCGCGCCTCCGCGGTCGTCGTCGGGCTCCCCGTCGTCCGGGAACGGCTTGCCCCCCACGTCGTCCGGCACAGGACCAGGGTAGACCTGGGGGGCTGCTTTGGGCAGGGCGTATGCCGAAATCCGGCCACCCCGTGTTCAGCCCTCGGTTACCGGATGTGACCGTCGCCGGTGACGATGTACTTGGTGGAGGTCAGTTCGGGCAGGCCCATCGGGCCCCGGGCGTGCAGTTTCTGGGTCGAGATCCCGATCTCGGCGCCGAAACCGAACTGGCCACCGTCCGTGAACCGGGTGGATGCGTTCACGGCAACCGTGGTCGAGTCGACCAGCTGGGTGAAGCGCCGGGCGGCGGCCTGCGAGGTGGTGACGATGGCCTCGGTGTGGCCGGATGTCCAGCGGCGGATGTGGGCGACGGCGTCGTCGAGGGAGTCCACGACACCGGCGGCGATGTCGTAGGAGAGGTACTCGGCGGCCCAGTCCTCGTCCGTGGCGGGCAGGGCGGTGGCCTTGGTGCCCTCGGCGGCGGCGAGCACCCGGGCGTCGCCGTGGACGGTCACACCGGCGTCGGCGAGGGCGTCGAGGGCGCGCGGCAGGAAGGCGTCGGCGATGTCGCGGTGGACGAGGAGGGTCTCGGCCGAGTTGCAGACGGAGGGCCGCTGGGCCTTGGAGTTGACGAGGATGTCCACAGCCATGTCCAGGTCGGCCTGGGCGTCGACATAGACGTGGCAGTTGCCGGTACCGGTCTCGATGACCGGGACGGTGGACTCCTCGACCACGGTCCTGATGAGGGAGGCTCCGCCGCGCGGGATGAGCACGTCGACGAGGCCGCGGGCGCGCATCAGCTCGCGGACGGAGTCGCGGGACTCGCCGGGGACGAGCTGGATCGCGTCGGCGGGCAGGCCGGCGCTTTCGACGGCGTCCCGCAGGATGGCGACGAGGGCGGTGTTGGAGGCGTAGGCGGAGGAGGAGCCGCGCAGGAGGACCGCGTTGCCGGACTTCAGGCAGAGGGCGGCGGCGTCGACGGTGACGTTGGGGCGTGCCTCGTAGATGATGCCGACGACGCCGAGCGGGACGCGGATCTGGCGGAGGTCGATGCCGTTGGGGAGGGTGCTGCCGCGAACGACTTCGCCGACGGGGTCGGGGAGGGCGGCGACGTCCCGTACGTCGGAGGCGATGGCGGCGACCCGCTCGGGGGTGAGGGTGAGGCGGTCGATGACGGTCTCGCTGGTGCCGGCGGCACGGGCCTTGCCGGTGTCGACGGCGTTGGCCTCGATGATCTCGGCCGTACGGGCCTCCAGCGCGTCGGCGATCGCCAGCAGGGCCGTGTCCTTGGCGGACCGCGGGAGGGGAGCGATGACGGCGGCGGCCGTACGGGCGGCGCGGGCCGTTGCGAGGACGGGCGAGGTGGCGGCATCGAGCGAGGTCATGCCGCCCAGGGTAATCCCCGGCCGTGGCCGTGCCGACGGGGTTCCACCCCGCGAGACGGCCTCCGCGGCCTGCCGCTGTGCGGGCCGCGGCGGTGCGGACGGCACGGGCGGCACGGCGGCGGGGCGGCGCGGTCAGTAGGGGTGCACTCCGACGGGGTGGGCCGGGGGCGGGCCGTAGCCTTCGGCCACCCGCTGGTGGTAGGTGGCGCGGTCGATGACCTCCAGGCCGACGATCTCCCACGGCGGGAGCTGCGCCGAGGAGCGGTGTTCGCCCCACAGGCGCAGGGCGACGGCCGCCGCGTCGTGGAGGTCGCGCGCCTCCTCCCAGTAGCGGATCTCCGCATGGTCGTCGGCGTACCGGCTGGTCAGCAGGAAGGGGTGGTCGTGGGCCAGTTGTTCCAGCCCTCGCCGGACCTCGGACAGCGACGCCGGTTTGCCGGAGACGCTCAGGGTCACGTGCCACAGGCGGGAATCCGTGGCCCGGTCGTCCCGTCCCTCTTCGCCGCCGTCACCGTCGCCCGGCCCGACGCTGGTCAGCGCTCGCCTCACCAGTCGCCTCCTGTCTCCGCCGCGCATGTCGCCCGCCCCTCACAGTTGACCAGTCCACGGGCCCCCGCGCGGCGGTTTTACCTAACCTCAGCCCTGGAGCAGCACCAGATCGTCCCGGTGGACGACCTCTCGTTCGTACGCGGATCCCAGTTCCCGCGCGAGCTCTCGGGTGGAGCGGCCGAGGAGCTGGGGGAGCTCCTTGGCGTCGAAGTTGACCAGGCCCCGGGCGACCGCCCGGCCGTCGGTGGCCCGCAGTTCGACGGGGTCCCCGGCGACGAAGTCGCCCTCGACCGCCGCGATGCCCGCCGGCAGCAGCGAGCTTCCGCGCTCCGTGACGGCGCGCACCGCCCCGTCGTCGAGTACGAGGTGTCCCTGCGGGGTCGACGCGTGCTGGAGCCAGAGCAGCCGGTCCGCCGAGCGGCGACCGGTGGAGTGGAAGAACGTGCCGGTACCCCGGCCGGCCAGGGCGTCCGCGGCCTGGCTCGCGGAGGTCAGTACGACCGGGATCCCGGCGGCCGCCGCGATCCGCGCCGCCTCGACCTTGGTGACCATGCCGCCGGTGCCCACGCCCGCCTTGCCCGCGCTGCCGATGGTGACGTGCGCGATGTCCTCCGGGCCGCGGACCTCCTCGATGCGGGTGGTGCCGGGCAGCGACGGGTCGCCGTCGTAGAGGCCGTCCACGTCGGAGAGGAGGACGAGGAGGTCCGCGCGGACGAGGTGGGCGACCAGGGCCGCCAGGCGGTCGTTGTCGCCGAAGCGGATCTCGTCCGTGGCGACGGTGTCGTTCTCGTTGACGACGGGGAGGGCCCCCATCTCCAGGAGCTGGTCCAGGGTGCGGTACGCGTTGCGGTAGTGGGCGCGGCGGCTGGTGTCGTCGGTGGTCAGGAGCACCTGGCCGACGCGGACGCCGTACCGGGCGAAGGAGGCCGTGTACCGGGCGACGAGCAGTCCCTGTCCGACGCTGGCGGCGGCCTGCTGCCGGGCCAGGTCCTTGGGGCGGCGGCGCAGGCCGAGCGGGGAGAGTCCGGCGGCGATGGCTCCGCTGGAGACGAGGACGATCTCCTTCTCACCGCCGCTGCGGGCCTTGGCCAGGACGTCCACCAGCGCGTCCACGCGGTCGGCGTCGAGTCCGCCGGCCGCGGTGGTCAGGGAGGAGGAGCCGACCTTGACCACGATCCTGCGGGCGTCCACGACACCTTGCCTAGCCGCTGACACGTCTGTCCCCTTGCCCCTTGCCGAAATGCCTGCCACCTCAATCTACGGGGTGGTGGACAGCGGCCGCTCAGGGGTTTCAGACCGTGGACGAGGTCCTGGTCCGCTCCTGCTCCGCGGCCCGGGCGGCCCCGGGGACGAGGATCTTGCGGGAGAGCAGGAAGGTGAACGGGATGGCCACGACCGCCGCGACCAGCGGGGCGATCCGGGTGTCCATCCCGGCCCAGGTCACCAGGGCGTAGAGACCCGCCGACTGGATGACGTAGTTCGTGACGTTGGTCAGCGGAAAAAGAAGGAACTTCTTCCACGTCGGCCGGGTCCGGTAGGTGAAGTAGGTGTTCATGAAGAACGAGCCGACCATCGCCAGCACGAAGGCGAGGGAGTAGGCGGCGAAGTACGGCATCCACGGGTGCAGGAGCAGGTAGATGCCGAAGAAGGTGGCGGTGTTGACCCCGCCCACGAGGGCGAAGCGGACGATCTGGCCGAGCTGGTCCTTGCGGCTCATCGCGTGCTGCGCTCCGAGATCGTGGGCTCCGCCACTCGCGGCGCCCGGGCGGTGCGCGGGAGCGGGTCGGCGCCGTGTGCTTCCTTCACCAGGAAGTGCGGGCGGCGCTTGGTCTCGTAGTAGATGCGGCCGATGTACTCGCCGATCAGGCCCAGCATGATCATCTGTACGCCGCCGATGCCGGCGATCATCGCGACCAGGGTGACGTAACCGGGCGAGTCGACACCGTGGGTCATCGCCTTGATCGTGATCCACAGGGCGTACAGGCCGGTCAGCGCGACCAGCGACACGCCGAGCCAGATCCCGATCCGCAGCGGCCTGTTGTTGAAGGAGATCAGGCCGTCCATGCCGTAGTTCAGCAGGGAGCCGAACTTCCACTTCGTCTCGCCGGCCTCGCGCTGCGCGTTCTGGTAGTCGAAGTGGACCGTGTCGAAGCCGATCCAGGAGAACAGGCCCTTGGAGAAGCGGTTGTACTCCGGCAGCGACAGCAGCGCGTCCACGGCCGGGCGCGAGAGCATGCGGAAGTCGCCGACCCCGTCGGCGAGCTCGACGTCGACCCAGCGGTTCACGCCGCGGTAGTACAGCCGGCTGAGCGCGGAGCGGAGCTTCTTGTCTCCCTCGCGCGTGCGGCGGGCGATGATCTGGTCGTGACCCTGCCGGTAGAGGTCGAGCATGGTCGCGATGAGCTCCGGCGGGTGCTGCAGGTCCGCGTCCATGATCACGACGGCGTCGCCGGTGGCCTCGCGCAGACCGGCGAGCATGCCGGCCTCCTTGCCGAAGTTGCGGCTGAAGGAGACGTACCGGGTCTCCTTCCCGTGCTCGGCGGCGATCTTGCGCAGCTTGTCGAGGGTGCCGTCGCGGCTGCCGTCATCGACGTAGCAGACCTCGTACTCGACGGGCAGGGTGTCCAGGACCCTGCGGATCTCGACGTCGAAGCTGTCGATGACGGCCTCTTCGTTGTAGCAAGGGACAACTACGGACAGCTTCGTCATGAACACTTCCTGCTGGGTCCGAACGGGTGATTGTCGGCGACCGGACCCGCCACTCACCTCTTCCTTAGAAGTATGCACGGCGAGAGTGGGCCTGCCGGAGTCGAGGGCGGCACGCGGTAGCGTGGACGAGATAAGCGGAATGAGCTGAACGAAACGCAACGAAACGAAGGGATCGAGGTGCACGTGCCCGACGTCTCCGTGGTCGTCATCGTCTACAACGACGCAGAGCGTCTGTCGACAGCAGTCCAGTCGGTTTTGGACCAGGCCCTGCACGGGGTCGAAGTCGTGATCGTCGACGACTGCAGCAAGGACCGCTCGTACGCGGTCGCCCAGGAACTGGAGTCCGCGCACCCGGGGAGAGTGCGTGCCTTCCGGCTGCCCGAGAACAGCGGCGGCTGCGGCGCGCCCCGCAACCACGGCATCCAGCAGGCCACCGGCAAGTACGTCATGTTCCTGGACAGCGACGACGTACTGGAGCGCAACGCCTGCCGGAACATGCTGGACGCCGCCGAGCGCACCGGCTCCGACCTGGTATCGGGCATGTGCGTGCGCGTGCACCTCGACAACCGGTGGGGCAAGACCACCGAGTGGTACCCCTGGATCTACTCGCGCACGCGCACGCTGGAGTCGATCACCGACTTCCCCGACCTGCTGGTCTACGACACCCTCTCCACGAACAAGTGCTACCGGCGCGAGTTCCTGCTGGAGCAGGGCCTGGAGTTCCCGGTCGGCATCCACTACGAGGACCTGCTGTTCTCCGCCCAGGCGTACGTGGCCGCCCGCCGTATCACGCTGATCCCGAACCGCGTCTACTTCTGGAACGTGGTCGAGAAGTCCGCGGCGAAGTCGATCAGCAACCGGCGCCACGAGATCGCGAACTTCGTCCACCGGATGGAGATCCACCGGCGCGTCGACCAGCTGCTCGCGGCCAAGGGCCACACGGACATCAAGTCCGCGAAGGACGCCAAGTTCCTCAAGCACGACCTGGTCCTGCACCTGCGCGACCTGCCGCTGCTGAGCGACGAGTACCGCCAGGAGTTCGCCCGCCTCGCCAACGGCTACCTCGCGGGCATCGACCCGGCCGCGTACGAGAACGTCACCTACCTCCAGGCCATCTGCGCCTACCTGCTCGGCAAGGAGGACTGGGACAACCTGCTCCCGGCCGCCGACGCCATGACCAACAAGGGCCGGCTCTCCTCCTCCCTCGCGGAGCGCGACGGGCGCGTCTACTGGTGCGGGCAGCATCTCGACGACGCCGAGGCCCGCCGGATACTGGACGTCACCGAGCAGGGCTTCCACACCGCCCCGCTCGCCTCCCTCCAGCTGGGCAACCGCCTGACCTCGTACGAGGACGACGGGCGCGGCACCGTCACGCTGTCCGGCGCCGTCGTGAACCCGCTGGGCCGGATCCCGGCCGACGCGGAACTGAAGGCCTCGCTCGAATTCCGGGCCCGCCGGCAGATCGGCGTGCGCTCGTTCAGCTTCCCGGTGACGACCGTGCGCCACGCCGGTGACACGATCGAGTGGACCGGTACCGCCGACGTCGGCAGCACCGTCCGCCCCCTCGGCATCATCGACGCCGTCTGGGACGTCCGGCTGAAGCTGACCGCAGGGAACGACCGGGTCACCACCCGGGTGTCGGTCGGCGGTGTCGACCTGGAGTCGGCGGCCCGCCTGCGCGTGCGGCCCCGGCTGACCCGGCTGGTCTCCGACCGCTTCGAGCCGGAGGTCACCAAGAAGGGCAACCTCTCCTACGTCCTGACCGCCGAGAGCGCCGCCGCCGTCCGCACCCAGAGCCTGATCAACAACGCCATACAGGGCAGGACGGCGGGCGTGGTCAAGCGGGGCCTGCGCAAGGCCCTGCGGGTCCGCCGGAGCATGGGCTCCGGCGAGCAGAAGGTGAAGCTCTACCACGAGGTCTTCTCGAAGCTGCCGATCAAGAAGGGCACGGTCGTCTTCGAGAGCCACATGGGCAAGCAGTACAGCGACAGCCCGAAGGCGATCTACGAGGAGCTGGTCCGCCAGGGCGCCCCGTTCGAGGCGATCTGGTCGTACGCGGGTGCCAAGCCCACCGGCTTCCCCAAGGAGGCCACCCTGGTGCGGCGCTGGAGCTGGCCGTACCTGCGCGCCCTGGCCCAGGCCGAGTACTGGGTCGACAACCAGGGCTTTCCGCTGGCCCTCGCCAAGCGCCCGGGAACCACGTACATCCAGACCTGGCACGGCTCCGCGCTCAAGCGCATGGGCTTCCACGAGCCCCGCACCAAGGCGCAGGGCCGCGCGGGCCAGAAGCGCTTCCAGGCGGCCGTCGACCGCTTCGACCACTTCCTGATCCGGTCCGAGCACGACACCCGCACCCTCGCCAAGGGCTTCCGGCTGCGCGACGAGGTGCTGCTGCGCACCGGCTACCCGCGCAACGACGCCCTCGTCGAGGCGCAGCGCGCCGAGGCGGACAGCGGTGAGCGGGTACGCGGCCCCCTGGCGGCCGAACTCGGCATCGACCCGGACAAGAAGGTGCTGCTGTACGCGCCGACCTTCCGGGCCGGCGCGGACGGCGCGGTCGAGGGGTTCAGCTTCCCGTTCGACGTGGAGGAGTTCGCCGACCGGCTCGGCGACCGCTTCACGCTGCTGGTGCGGACCCACTACCTCAACAGCGTCTCGCTGCCGCCGTCGGTCGCGGGCCGGGTCATCGACGTGTCCCGGCACCACGACATCACCCCGCTGCTGGCCCTCGCCGACGGACTGATCACCGACTACTCGTCCGTGATGTTCGACTACGCGGTCCTGGACCGGCCGATGGTGTTCTTCGCGTACGACTACGAGAAGTACGCCAACGACATCCGCGGTACGTACTTCGACCTGAAGGAGAAGGCCCCGGGCCCGGTGGTGGCGACGGCGGACGAACTCCTGCAGGCCCTCGCCGCCTTCGAGGAGGCGGACGCCAAGTACGCGGAGGCGCGGCAGCGCTTCCTCACCGAATTCGGCGAGTACGACCGCGGGGACGCCGCCCGCCAGATCGTCGAGAAGTTCTTCACCAGGAGCGGCAAGTGAGCCAGCAGACCGCCACCCCGGGCGGCCGTGACATCTTCCTCGTCTCCAACAACGTCGACGAGCTCGGCGGCGTGACCACCTGGTCGCACCAGATGGCCCGGCTGTTCACCGAGCGCGGGCACCGGGTGCACATCGTCGGCATCGCCCCGGTCGCCGAGGAGGTCCGGCAGAAGCTCCCGCAGGACCTGCCATACGAGATGACCACGCTGTACGACGCCCACCCGCCGGCCGCGCGCCGGCTGCACGGGATCAAGGGCCGGCTGAACGCGCCCGAGCGGCGCCGCCAGGCGGCCCGGCGGGCGGGCATGCGGGCCAAGGCGGAGCGGCTGAGCGAGCTGCTGCGCGCCGCGCGCCCGGGCGGTGTCGTGATCGTCACCCAGGTCTGGGCGATGGAGTGGGTGGCGCTCGCCGACACCAAGGGACTCAGCGTCATCGGCATGAGCCACGAGTCCTTCCAGGCCAGCCAGAAGTCCACCCGCGGTGAGCGGGTCCGCCGCCACTACCCCGAGGTCGACCGGCTGCTGGTGCTGACGGCCGAGGACGCGGACCTGTGGATCCGGGCGGGCATGGAGAACGTCGGGAGCATGCCGAACCCGCTGCCCTTCATGCCGGACTCCCCCGCCCCGCGCACGGAGAAGGTCGTCGCGAGCGTCGGCCGCCTCGCCTTCGAGAAGGGCGTGGACCTGCTGCTCGACGCGTGGGCCGACGCCGCCCCGCACCACCCCGATTGGGTACTGCGGATCTACGGGGCGGGCCTGGAGGAGCCGACGCTGCGGGCGCACTGCACCTCGCTGGGGCTGGACGACTCCGTGGAGTGGATGGGCAGCACCGACGACGTGCTGGGCGCGCTGCGCGGGGCCTCGGTCTTCGCTCAGGCCTCGCGGGCCGAGGGCTTCCCGATCACGCTGCTGGAGGCGATGGCGGCGGGCGTGCCGGTGGCCGCCTTCGACTGCGCGCCGGGCGTACGGGAGATCGTCGAGCACGGTGAGGACGGGCTGCTGGCCCGGCTCGGCAACACGATGGAGCTGGCCGGGCACCTGGACGCGCTGATGTCGGACCGCGAGCTGCGCGACCGGCTCGGCGACACCGCCTTCCAGTCGGTCAAGCGGTACTCCAGCGCCGAGATCACCGACCGGTGGGAAGTCCTGTTCTCCTTCCTGGAGCGCTGAACACCCCACGGCACACGACGAAGCCGCCCGCCCCGGACACCTCCGGGCGGGCGGCTTCGTCGTGTGCCGCCCACGATCAGGGCTTGTGAACGTCCTTGTGCGCGATCTTGTGAGCAGCCTTGTTGGCTTCCCAGCCGGCCCACGCGGAGGTGACCATCTCTCGGACGTCGTGCCGGGCCTTCCAGCCCAGCTCGGCGGTGATCTTGTCGGCCGAGGCCACGACCTTCGCCGGGTCGCCTGCGCGGCGCGGGACGATCACCGGCGGGATGTCGTGCCCGGTGTGGGTGTTCAGGAGCTCGACCATCTCGGCGACCGAGACGCCTTCGCCGCGCCCGATGTTGACGGTGAGGTCCTTGTAGTCCCCGGCAGCCGCCCACTCGGCGAGCTTGCGGGCCGCCGCCACGTGGGCCTCCGCGAGGTCCTCGACGTGGATGTAGTCGCGGATGCAGGTGCCGTCCGGGGTCGGGTAGTCGTTGCCGAAGATCTTGGCGCCCTGGCCCGCGTCGTAGCGCTCGAAGACCATCGGGACCAGGTTGAAGACGCCGGTGTCGGCGAGCTCGGGGGTCGCGGCACCCGCCACGTTGAAGTAGCGCAGGCAGGCGGTGGCGATGCCGTGCGCCTTGCCGGCGGCGCGGATCAGCCACTCGCCGGCCAGCTTGGTCTCGCCGTACGGGCTCAGCGGCGCGCACCGGGTGTCCTCGGTGACCAGGTCCACGTCGGGCATGCCGTAGACGGAGGCGGAGGAGGAGAAGAGGACGTTGCGGATGCCCGCTTCGGCCACGGCCTGGAGCAGGACCGTCAGGCCCTGCACGTTCTCGTGGTAGTAGTACAGCGGCTTCTCGACGGACTCGCCGACCTGCTTCTTGCCCGCGAGGTGCACCACGCCGGTGATCTTGTGCTCGCGGAAGGTCTTCTCCAGGATCAGCCGGTCCAGGACCGAGCCGACCACCAGCGGTACGCCCTCGGGGACGCGATCCTCGTTGCCCGTGGAGAGGTCGTCGAGGACGACCACCTTCTCCCCCGCGAGCAGCATCGCCCGGACGACGTGCGCGCCGATGTATCCGGCGCCACCGGTGATCAGAAACGTCATGTGTATCTCCCTGGTCCTGTCCGATTTCGGTGTGAAAAGAGGGCCTTCAGCCCGTCCCGCGGCCTGCCCGAGCCCGGTGGAGGCGGTTGCGTACGAGGTAGAGCGCGCCCTCGGCGCCGGGCGCCAGGCGCAGCGCGAGGGCGCCGGCCCCCGTGCGGTACGGCTGCGCCAGCAGCACACCGTACCGGCTGCTGGGCAACGCCCGGCGGCGGAGCAGCCGGCCCCGGGGGCGCAGGGAGGTGAACGCGGAGGTGCCGTCGGCGCACTGCACGCCCACCGCGACGTTCCACGCCTGCATCCGGCGCAGCCCCTGCCGACGGCCCGTGACGGCCAGGTCGGCGAGGCGGAAGGGCAGCAGCGCGACCCACCCGCCCTTCTGGTCGGGGCGCAGTTCCACCGGCTGGGCCAGGACCGGGTCGCCGCCGGCCCGGGGCAGGAAGCGCAGCTGCGCGGTGAGCGGACCGGCCTCGGCGAGGCGCCCGTACAGGTCGTGCACGTGGATCCGGACGGCGCCCCGGCCGGCCGGCTCGGCGTCGACGGTGACGGGCAGTTCGGCCGTCGGCAGCGTGGCCAGGCCGTCGAGCTCGACCGGGAGCGCCTCGCTCCACACCGGCGTCCCGTCGGCGGCGGCCGCGTACGGGGGCAGCAGGCGCGGCGGCTCCGCGGCCAGCCGGGTGAGCCGCTCGATGTCGGCGGGCGGGGTCGCGGTGGCACGCAGCAACGCGACGATCCAGCGGGCGTGGGCCGCGGCGGACGCGATGTCGGCCTCGGCGAAGGTGTCGACGTACTCGCGGGTCAGCGTCCACCATGCGGCCTGGTACTCGGGGTCCCTGCCGAGCTCGCGCAGGTACATGCGCAGGTCGTACTCCAGGAACTTCACCTGGCAGGCGCTGCCCAGCACCGGGGAGGCGGCGGCGAGGGTCCTGGAGGCCGTGCGGTGGGCCTCGATGCGGGAGCGCCAGTTCGAGACGTCCTTGCGGTCCAGGGAGATCGACACCTGGGCCGCGCTGCGGCGCACGTGCCAGACGTAGACGAGGTCACCGATGACGGCGATCCGCGGGGCGGCGGCCAGGACCCGGGCGGTGAAGGCGAAGTCCTCGTAGACGAACCGGCCGTCGGGGAAGCGCAGGCCGTGCTTCTCCAGGAAGGCTCGGTCGTACAGCTTGTTGACGCAGAGGGTGTCCCGGACCAGCTCCGGGTGGTCCGCCGGCCGCTCGATGACGTCGCCGGGGGTGTAGAGCCCCGGCATCCACGGCACGTCGTGGTGCTGGGGCAGCTCGCGCCGCACGGCGGCGCCGACGGTGACCTGGGCGCGGTGCTCCTCCGCAGCGCGCACCAGGGCCTCGGCCGCGCTCGTCGGCAGGATGTCGTCGCTGTCGAGGAAGAGGACGTACGGGGCGGTCGCCACGGCGATCCCGTCGTTGCGCGGGGTGCCGCACCCTCCGCTGTTCTCCGTGCGGTGCACGACCTTGAGGCGGGGGTGTACGGCTGCCAGCTCGTCCAGCACCCGCGCGGTGCCGTCGGACGAGGCGTCGTTCACGGCGATGACCTCGGCGACCACCGGGCCCTGGGCGAGTGCCGAGGAGACGGCCTCGCCCACGAGCCCGGCGTCGTTGTACGCGATCACCACGACGGAAACGGTGGGGAGGTTGGTGCTGTTCACCCGAAGGATCCTAGGCGACCCGCGTAAGGACGCCTTCAATGCCGCCCGGGTGCCCTGCGGGGGAACGGGACTAGAACGGCCGGAACTCGTCGTACTCCTGCTGCGCCGAGTCGCCGCGCTTGGCTTCCTTCTCCTTGCGGCGCTGCGTGGCCGGGCGCGGAGCCTCCATGCGGTGGTCCTCGCCGCGGCGGCCCAGCATCTCGGCGCCGGCCATCATGGTCGGCTCCCAGTCGAAGACGACCGCGTTCTCGTCGGAGCCGATGGCCACGCCGTCGCCGGCCCGGGCGCCGGCCTTCCTCAGCGCGTCCTCGACGCCGAGGCGGTTGAGGCGGTCGGCGAGGTAGCCGACGGCCTCGTCGTTGTTGAAGTCGGTCTGGCGGACCCAGCGCTCCGGCTTCTCACCGCGCACGTTGTAGACGTCCTCGGCCTCGTCGTAGGTGACCGTGAAGCCGGCGTCGTCCACGGCCTTCGGGCGGATGACGATACGGGTCGCCTCCTCCTTCGGCTTGCGGGCACGGGCCTTGGCGATGCCCTCGGCGAGGAAGTAGGAGAGCTCCTTCAGCCCGGTACGGGCGACCGCGGAGACCTCGAAGACCTTGTAGCCGCGGGCCTCCAGGTCCGGGCGGACCATGTCGGCGAGCTCCTGGCCGTCCGGGATGTCGACCTTGTTCAGGACGACGAGGCGCGGGCGCTTCTCCAGGCCGCCGCCGTAGAGCTTGAGCTCCTCCTCGATGACGTCGAGGTCGGCGATGGGGTCGCGGTCGGACTCCAGCGTGGCGGTGTCCAGGACGTGCACGAGGACCGAGCAGCGCTCGACGTGGCGCAGGAACTCCAGACCCAGGCCGCGGCCCTGGCTGGCGCCGGGGATCAGGCCCGGGACGTCGGCGATCGTGTAGACGGTCGAGCCGGCCGTGACGACGCCCAGGTTCGGGACGAGGGTGGTGAAGGGGTAGTCCGCGATCTTCGGCTTGGCGGAGGAGAGCACCGAGATCAGCGAGGACTTGCCGGCGCTCGGGAAGCCGACGAGCGCCACGTCGGCGACGGTCTTGAGCTCCAGGACGATGTCGCCGGTGGTGCCGGGGACGCCGAGGAGCGCGAAGCCGGGGGCCTTGCGGCGGGCGGAGGAGAGCGCGGCGTTGCCGAGGCCGCCGCGGCCGCCCTCGGCGGCGACGTAGGTGGTGCCCTGGCCGACGAGGTCGGCGAGGACGTTGCCCTCCTTGTCGAGGACGACGGTGCCGTCCGGCACGGGCAGGACCAGGTCCTGGCCGTCCTTGCCGGAGCGGTTGCCGCCCTCGCCGGGCTTGCCGTTGGTGGCCTTGCGGTGGGGGCTGTGGTGGTAGTCCAGCAGGGTGGTGATCGCCTGCTCCACCACCAGGATGACGTCGCCGCCACGGCCGCCGTTGCCGCCGTCGGGGCCGCCGAGCGGCTTGAACTTCTCCCGGTGAACGGAGGCGCAGCCGTGGCCTCCGTTACCCGCGGCGACATGCAGCTCGACGCGGTCCACGAAGGTGGTCATGGTTGTTCCTCCAGTTACATGCGGGAATGTCCCGGGCAGGCCTTGCTGCCCATTAAACGTCTGTACGTACCAACACGCCGAGGGCGGACCTCTCTTCCCGGCTTGCGCCGGAAAGAGCTGAGATCCGCCCTCGGGAAGTTACGAACGCTTGATCAGCAGAAGCTGGATCAGGCGGCCGGAACGATGTTGACGACCTTGCGGCCACGGTGCGTGCCGAACTCGACGGCACCGGCCTGCAGCGCGAACAGCGTGTCGTCGCCACCGCGACCGACACCCGAACCCGGGTGGAAGTGGGTGCCGCGCTGGCGGACGAGGATCTCACCAGCGGAGACGACCTGACCGCCGAAGCGCTTCACGCCGAGCCGCTGGGCATTGGAGTCGCGCCCGTTCCGGGTGGACGATGCGCCCTTCTTGTGTGCCATGTCTCAGTCCCTCTTACTTCGCAGCCGCGGGGATACCGGTGACCTTGATCGCCGTGTACTGCTGGCGGTGACCCTGGCGACGGCGGTAGCCGGTCTTGTTCTTGTAGCGCAGGATGTCGATCTTGGCGCCCTTGTGGTGGTCCACGATCTCGGCCGTGACCTTGATGCCGGCCAGGACCCACGGGTCGCTGGTCACGGCGTCGCCGTCGACAACGAGCAGGGTCGAGAGCTCGACCGTGTCGCCAACCTTGGCAGTGGAAATCTTGTCAACCTCAACGATGTCGCCGACAGCAACCTTGTGCTGGCGGCCACCGCTGCGCACGATGGCGTACACGCGGATCTCTCTCTCACTCGGGGCGGATGCTCCTGAAGCCAGCCGCTCAGGAGGACTCCGTCTTCCGACGGGCCCACGCTGATCCGGAATGGACGAGCGGCCTCTCCCATGCCGACGCTTGCGCGTACGAAGCGGGAGGAAGGTGCTCAGGAGCGCGGCGCGCGCTGAACGCTAATCGTTCAAAACACGCCGACGGTCTAGGTTACGGGGCCGGTCCCAAGGGGTCAAACCGGCACCCGCACGGCCGTGGGCCCCGCCTCGCGGCGGGGCCCACGGTCATGCTGCTCTTCTTCGGACGCGTCGATCAGGCTTCGGTCGGAGCCGAGACGGAGGGCAGCGTCTGCTGCTCGGCCGCCGCGGTCTTCTTCGTCGCCCGCTTCGTCGCGGTCTTCTTGGTCGTGGCCGCCTTCTTGGCCACGGTCTTCTTGGCCGCCGTCGCCTTCTTGGCGGTGGTGGCCTTCTTCGCCGCGGTCGCCTTCTTGGCCGGAGCCTTCCGGGCGGCCTTCTTGGCCGGAGCGGCCTCCTCGGCCTCGGCCGGGGCCTGCGGCTCCGGCTCCGGCTCGCTCACCGGGGCCTCCACGACCACCACGGCGGCCTCCGCCGCGCCTGCCGGGGAACCGGCGGGCGCGGTGGCCTTACGGGTGGCACGGCGGCGCGGACGGGCCGGAGCGGCCTCCGCCACCGGGGCCTCCTCGGCCACGGCGACGACCGGCTCGGGCTCGGGCTCGGGCTCGGCGACGAGCGGCTCGGGCTCCGCCACGACGACCGGCTCCGGGGCCACCTCGGCCGCGGGGGCCGGGGCACCCGCCGGGGCGGTGGCCTTACGGGTCGCACGGCGACGGGTGCGGCCCTTGGGGGCCTCCTCGACGGGGGCGGCCTCCACCGTTTCCGCGGCCTCCGCGGCCTCCACGGCCGGCTCCAGGACCGTGTCGGCCGGCTCGGTGACCGGCTCGGCGACGACCTCGGCGACGGCCTCGGCCGCGGGGGCCGGTGCCTGCGCCGGAGCGGTCGCACCGCGCGGGGCGCCCGCCGGAGCGGTCGCCTTGCGGGTGGCACGGCGACGGTTGCGGCGGCCGCTCAGGCCCGCCGCGGCCTCCGCCTCGGCGGGGCTGCTGTACAGCTCCTCGTCCGCGACGAACTCGGGCTCGGGCAGCGCCTGCGGCGCGGCGGCCTCGGCGGCCACCTCGGCCTCGGACTCGAACTCCACCTCGACCGTCTCGACCTCGTGGTCGTGCTGGTCGAACTCCGCCTTGCCACCGCGGCGCTTGGAACGCTTGCCGTTGCCGCCGCCGCCGATCGCGGTCGGCTGCTCCATGTGCACGATGACACCGCGGCCGTTGCAGTGGACGCAGGTCTCGGAGAAGGACTCCAGCAGACCCTGGCCCACCCGCTTGCGGGTCATCTGGACCAGGCCCAGCGAGGTGACCTCGGCCACCTGGTGCTTGGTCCGGTCACGGCCCAGGCACTCCAGCATGCGCCGCAGGACCAGGTCGCGGTTGGACTCCAGGACCATGTCGATGAAGTCGATGACGACGATGCCGCCCAGGTCGCGCAGCCGCAGCTGGCGCACGATCTCCTCGGCCGCCTCCAGGTTGTTCCTGGTGACGGTCTCTTCGAGGTTGCCGCCCTGACCGGTGAACTTGCCGGTGTTGACGTCGATGACGATCATCGCTTCGGTCTTGTCGATCACGAGCGAGCCGCCCGAGGGCAGCCACACCTTGCGGTCGAGCGCCTTGGCGAGCTGCTCGTCGATCCGGTACGTCGCGAAGACGTCGACCTCGGAGGTCCAGCGGGACAGCCGGTCGGTCAGGTCCGGGGCCACGTGGTTCACGTAGCCGTGGATGGTCTCCCAGGCGCCGTCACCGCTGACGATGACCTTCGAGAAGTCCTCGTTGAAGATGTCGCGCACGACACGGACGGTCATGTCCGGCTCGCCGTACAGCAGGCTCGGCGAAGAGGTCGAGATCTGCTTCGACTTCTTCTGGATGTCCTCCCACTGGGCCTGCAGACGCTCGACGTCGCGGCGCAGCTCGTCCTCGCTCGCACCCTCGGCGGCGGTGCGCACGATGACGCCCGCGTCCTCGGGGACGATCTTCTTGAGGATGGTCTTCAGACGCGCGCGCTCGGTGTCGGGCAGCTTGCGGCTGATGCCGGTCATCGAGCCCTCGGGCACGTAGACCAGGTAGCGGCCGGGCAGCGAGACCTGGCTGGTCAGGCGGGCGCCCTTGTGGCCGATCGGGTCCTTGGTGACCTGCACCAGGACCGACTGGCCGGACTTGAGGGCGGACTCGATGCGGCGCGGCCCGTTGGCCATGCCGAGCGCCTCGAAGTTGACCTCACCGGCGTACAGGACCGCGTTGCGGCCCTTGCCGATGTCGATGAAGGCGGCCTCCATGGACGGCAGCACGTTCTGGACCTTGCCCAGGTAGACGTTGCCGACGTACGAGGTGGCCTCTTCCTTGTTGACGTAGTGCTCGACGAGCACGTTGTCCTCGAGGACGCCGATCTGGGTGCGCTCGCCGGACTGGCGGACGACCATGACTCGCTCGACGGCCTCACGGCGGGCCAGGAACTCGGCCTCGGTGATGATCGGGACGCGGCGGCGGCCCTGCTCGCGGCCCTCGCGGCGGCGCTGCTTCTTCGCCTCCAGGCGGGTCGAGCCCTTGATGGACTGGACCTCGTCTGTGCCCGAACCGGGTTCGGCCTTCTCGCGGGCCGGGCGCGGCTCGCGGACCTTGACGACGGTGCGTACGCCGTCCTCCTCGCCCGCCTCGGCGGCCTCGGCAGCGGTTTCGCCACTGCGGCGACGGCGACGGCGGCGACGGCGGCTGGAGCTGGAGCCGAGGGCCTCGTCGGCCTCGTCGAACTCGGCGGCCTCTTCTTCGCCCTCGGCCTCCTGCTCGGCGGCCTCGGCCTCTTCCTCGGCCTCTTCCTCGGCGGCCTCGTCGAGGTCGGCGGACTCGCCACGACGGCGACGACGGCCACCGCGACGGCGACGGCGCGAGGGACGCTCGCCCGACTCGTCGCCCTCCTCGAACTCGGCGGACTCCTCTTCGAGCTCAGCCTCGGGCTCCTCCTCGGCGAGTACCTCGGGGAGGGAGACCGGCGCGGACTCGGCGACCGGGGCGGCCTCGGCGGCGCCGCGCCCACGACGACGGCGGCGGCCGGCGGGCTGCGGGGCGGAGGTCTGGACGACCTCGGCCGCGGCCTCCGTCTCCTCCTCCTCGATCTCTTCGGCCGGGGCGGCGGCGCGGGCGGCCGCGGCGGCCATGGCCGCGGTCTCGGGCGTCTGGAACATCGGCTCGGCGAAGACCGGGGCCTGGAAGACGGCCACGGCGGGGCGCGCGGCACGGCGGGCACGGGCCGGGGCCGCGGGCTGGGCGCTCTCGGCGGGCTGGGCGGCGGGCTGCGCGGGGGCGGCCGGAGCGGTGGAACGGGTGGCGCGGCGGCGGCCGCCGCGCTTCGGGGAGTCCAGGGCGTCGGCCACGGTGAAGGCGCGGGCGGCGGCCTTGGGGGCCTCCTCGGCCACGGCGGGAGCCTCGTCCTCGACGGGGGCGGTGGCGGCCGGGGCGGCGACGGCGCGGGTGGCACGGCGGCGGGCACGCGGAGCCGGAGCGGCCGGAGCCTCCTCGGCCTCCTCGACCACGGCGGCCGGGGCCTCCGCGACCGGAGCCGGGGCGGCTTCGACGACCGGAGCCGGGGCGGCCTCGGCGGCCGGGGCGGCGACGGCGCGGGTCGCACGGCGGCGGGCACGCGGAGCCGGAGCGGCCGGAGCCTCCTCGACCTCCTCGACCTCCTCGGCCACGGGCTCGGCCGGGGCGGCCACGGCCTCGGGCGCGGCGACGGCGCGGGTCGCACGGCGGCGGGCACGCGGGGCGGGAGCGGCCGGAGCCTCCTCCTCGGCCACGGGCGCGGCCTCGGCGACCGGAGCCTCGGGGGCTGCGACGGCGCGGGTGGCACGGCGGCGGGCACGCGGAGCGGGAGCGGCGGGCTCCTCGGCGACGGCGGCGGGGGTCTCCACGACCGGGGCGGCCGGGGCGGCGGCCTCGGCGACAGCCTCGGCGGCAGCGGTCTCGGGGGCGGCCACGGCGCGGGTCGCGCGGCGGCGGGTACGGGCGGGGGCGGCGGCCGGAGCGGCCTCCTCCACGGGGGCGGCCGGGGCGGCCTCCGCCACCGGGGTCGCCTCTGCGGCGGCGGCGCCGGGCGGCCCGGCGGGCCGGGAGGCGGCGCGGCGGCGCCTGCGCGGAGGCAGGTTGTCGCTCGGGCTGCCGTTGTCGGCGTTACCGGCGGTGGTGGTGTCGTTTTCGTTGTTGAGCATTGCGGGCGGTTCTCCCGTCACGCTCCCGGGCGCCGCGGCTGACTTCCGGTCCGGCACGGCTCCGCGTAATGAGCGCGGAACCGGCCTCCGGGGCGCGTTCGCCACACGGGAGCTCAGTTCATGGCCGCCGGTTCCGTACGTGTTGTCCGTACGGCCTGGCGGAAGTCTTCAGGTCAGTGCGCGGCCCGACCCAGGTGGCTCCCGAGTGCCAGGGCTGCGCGACGACGACGTTCCTTACGCGGCGGGACCTTCCGGCGCCTTCGCGTCGGCGGCTACGGCGGCCGTGGGTGGAGCGGCCGTATCAGCCTCGCGGTCGGGCGCGAGCGGGTCGGTCACCGTGCCGGACTCCTCGTCGAAGAGCCCCTGCGCCAGCCTGGTCACCGCTGAGGGGACCGGCGGCGCCAGGTCGGCCACAGCTCGGAGACCGGACAGGACGTCGTCGGGTCGCACGGCAGGTGTCAGATGCCGAACAACCAGCCGCAGTATCGCACAGGCATTGTCCAGGGGCCTATCAGCCTGGGCGGGAAGGGCCTCCAGAGTGACGACGGCGCCGCGCGTGTCGAAGGTCCGCATTCCGTTCTTGGTGCGGCGCTGCACCTCCACGGTCTCGGCGGCGAGGAAGGCCGCCACGGCCCGCTCGGCCTCGGCGGGCTCCACGCCGTCCAGGCGCAGCTCCCACACGGAGGCGGTGAGCCGGTCCGCGAGGCCCGAGGTGCGGGCCTCCACGGCGTCGATGATGTCGAGCCCGGCCGGCATCGACTCGTCGAGCAGCTCGCGGAGCTTCTCGGGGTCGCGGGGCGCGGCGAGGGCGATCTCCAGGTATTCGGCCTCGCTGCCGGTCCCGGTCGGGGCGGCGTTCGCGTACGAGACGCGGGGGTGCGGGGTGAAGCCGGCCGAGTACGCCATCGGCACCTCGGCCCGGCGCAGGGCCCGCTCGAAGGCGCGCTGGAAATCGCGGTGGCTGGTGAACCGGAGGCGGCCGCGCTTGGTGTAGCGCAGTCGGATGCGCTGCACCACCGGTGCGGGAGGCGGGCCTTCGGGCTGTCGCTTGCCCAGTGGTTCTTCTCCTTGTGCGGGGCTCCGCGGCTCGCGCGTCGCCCTGAGCGTCTGTGGGACCTGCCGGCCACGCCCTGCCTCCGGCTCACCCCTGCCGTTCGTGCAGGGAGATCTCGGGAGCGGGCGTGTTGCCTGCGGCTGTCGTACTACCCAGAGTACGCGCCCGTGACCTCGCCGGTTCCCGGGGCGGAGGACCGAAGAGCGCCTGCCGTACGGAGGCCCGCGCCTCCCGCACCGCGAGCCGCGAGCTGCGCCACACCTCTCGGACGAGGTGTCCGGCGGGAGTGAGCACCTGGCGGCGGACCCAGGCGGCGGGCCGGGCGACCAGGCCCCGCCACAGCCACAGGAGTCCGCGGCCGACGGCCCGGCTGACGCGGCCGGCGAGGTGCCAGACGGCGGCGGCGAAGTGTCCGAGGGGTGTGAGCACGTACCGGTACAGGCCCCGTGCGGCCCAGGCGACGCCCTGCCCGAGCGGGGTCAGGACAAAGCGGTACGTCCCGGCCGCGACCGGGACGACGGCGTACCGCCACAGGGCGACCCACGGCCAGACGAACAGGGCCTTCGCCAGCCAGCCCAGCGCGGCCCCGGTGCCGCGGGCCAGCCGGGCCAGGCCGCGGCCGGCCGGGACCAGGACGTACCGGTACAGCCCCTGGGCCAGCCAGGCGATGCCCCGGGCCGACGGCAGCAGCAGGTACCGGTACACGGCGGTGAGCGTCCAGACGACCGCGCCGCCGGCCGGCCGCAGCAGGTACCGGTACAGCGCGGCGGCTCCCGGGACGACCGCGTACCGCCACAGCGCCACCCAAGGCCACACGAACAGGGCCTTCGCCAGCCATCCGACCGCCTGCCCCAGGGGGACGAGGACCCAGCGCCACAGGGCGGCGCCCGCGGGCGCGAGGACGTGATCCCACAGCGCGGCCCACGGCCAGTAGAAGACGGCGAGGGCCAGCCACTTCAGGACCGTTCCCGTCCAGCGGGCCAGCCAGGCCAGTCCGCGCCCGAGCGGCGTCAGGACGTACCGGTCGAGCCGGGTGAACAGCCAGGCCACCGCGTCGCCGGCCGGGCGCAGGGCGTGGCGGTGCACGCCGCGCGCCACCAGGACCAGCAGGTCCCAGGCCATCCGCAGCGGGAGCACGATCACCACGGCCAGGATCCGCACCGGGATCCGGACGAGCGCGAAGACGCAGCCCTCGCCGCCGGGTTCCGGCTCGTGCCGGCCGTGTTTCTCCAGGTCCATACCTACGACGACGCAGCACGGGCCCGAGCCGTTGCACGTGAGATGCCCCCCACCGTTCCCGGTGAGGGGCATCTCGCGGGCTGCGTCAGCCCGAGGTCACTTCACGACCGACAGCGGCAGCAGCTTCTTGCCGGTCGGGCCGATCTGAATGTCCAAGTCGAGCTGCGGACAGACACCGCAGTCGAAGCACGGGGTCCAGCGGCAGTCGTCGACCTCGGTCTCGTCGAGGGCGTCCTGCCAGTCCTCCCAGAGCCAGTCCTTGTCGAGACCGGAGTCCAGGTGGTCCCAGGGCAGGACCTCCTCGTACGTGCGCTCACGGGTCGTGTACCAGGCCACGTCCACGCCGTACGCGGGCAGCGTCTTCTCCGCCGCTTCCATCCAGCGGTCGTAGGAGAAGTGCTCGCGCCAGCCGTCGAAGCGGCCGCCGGACTCGTACACGGCGCGGATGACGTCGCCGATGCGGCGGTCACCGCGCGAGAGCAGGCCCTCGACGATGCCCGGCTTGCCGTCGTGGTAGCGGAAGCCGATGGAGCGGCCGTACTTCTTGTCGCCGCGGATCTTGTCGCGGAGCTTGCCCAGGCGGGCGTCCGTCTCCTCGGCCGACAGCTGCGGCGCCCACTGGAACGGGGTGTGCGGCTTCGGCACGAAACCGCCGATGGACACCGTGCACCGGATGTCGTTCTGGCCGGAGACCTCGCGCCCCTTGGCGATGACGTTGACCGCCATGTCGCCGATCTGGAGCACGTCCTCGTCGGTCTCGGTCGGCAGGCCGCACATGAAGTACAGCTTCACCTGGCGCCAGCCGTTGCCGTACGCCGTGGAGACGGTCCGGATCAGGTCCTCTTCCGAGACCATCTTGTTGATGACCTTGCGCATGCGCTCGGAGCCGCCCTCGGGGGCGAAGGTCAGCCCGGAGCGGCGGCCGTTGCGGGTCAGCTCGTTGGCCAGGTCCACGTTGAACGCGTCCACACGGGTCGACGGCAGGGACAGGCCCACCTTGTCGTCCGTGTAGCGGTCCGCGAGGCCCTTGGCGATGTCCGCGATCTCGGTGTGGTCCGCGGAGGACAGCGACAGGAGGCCGACCTCCTCGAAGCCCGTGGCCTTCAGCCCGCGCTCCACCATCTCGCCGATGCCGGTGATGCTTCGCTCCCGCACGGGGCGCGTGATCATGCCGGCCTGGCAGAAACGGCAGCCTCGGGTGCAGCCCCGGAAGATCTCCACAGACATCCGCTCGTGGACGGTCTCGGCGAGCGGGACCAGCGGCTGCTTGGGGTAGGGCCACTCGTCGAGGTCCATGACGGTGTGCTTGGACACGCGCCACGGCACGCCGGAGCGGTTGGGCACCACACGGCCGATGCGGCCGTCCGGCAGGTACTCGACGTCGTAGAAACCGGGGACGTAGACGTTGCCGGTCTTGGCGAGACGGAGGAGGACCTCCTCGCGCCCGCCCGGCCGGCCCTCCGCCTTCCACGTGCGGATGATCTCGGTCATGTCGAGGACGGCCTGCTCGCCGTCGCCGATGACCGCGCAGTCGATGAACTCCGCGATCGGCTCGGGGTTGAAGGCCGCGTGGCCGCCCGCGAGGACGATCGGGTGGTCGACCGTGCGGTTCCTGGCCTCGAGCGGGATGCCCGCGAGGTCGAGCGCCGTGAGCATGTTCGTGTAGCCCAGCTCCGTGGAGAAGGACAGGCCGAACACGTCGAAGGCGGAGACCGGGCGGTGGCTGTCCACGGTGAATTGCGGCACGTTGTGCTCGCGCATCAGTTCTTCGAGGTCGGGCCACACGCTGTAGGTGCGCTCGGCGAGCACGCCCTCGCGCTCGTTGAGCACCTCGTAGAGGATCATGACGCCCTGGTTGGGCAGCCCGACTTCGTACGCGTCCGGGTACATCAGCGCCCAGCGGACGTCGCAGCTCTCCCACGGCTTCACCGTGGAGTTGAGCTCACCACCGACGTACTGGATGGGCTTCTGCACGTGCGGAAGCAGGGCCTCAAGCTGAGGGAAGACCGACTCGGTCATCACGCGACTTTCGTGAAGCGGGCAAGGGGGCAGCTCTCAAGCGTACCCCCAGGCTCAGGCGCCTCCACCCACATGATCATCCCAGTGCGGCCCTCAGCCCATGTCCGGAGGCCTTCGCCCAGATGTCCGGAAGCTCCTGTTCGCGCCGTGCGGCCAGGGCCTCCTCGTGGGCATAGAGCACGCCCCAGGTGAAGGCGGACTCCCCCGCGCCCGCCGCCTGGACGGCGAGGCCGTGCAGGGCGTCGCGGGCGACCACGCTGTCCTGGTGGTCACCGAGCAGGGTCTGGACCGACTTCATCGCCTTGGCCAGGCGTTTCGCCGGTTTGCCGAGCGCGGGCGTGGCCGCCTCCGCCGCGTACCGGGCGCGCTTGGCGGCCTTGCGGGCCTCGTGCAGGGCCAGGTCGCGCTCGTGGCCCTCGGCGAGGGCGAGCGCCGTGTCGACCCGGCCGGCGAGGCGCTCGAAGTCGCGCAGCACGGCCTTCGGCAGGACGCGCTCCGCCCGGCCGCGGGCGGCCTTGCGCAGCGGGGGCGCGTCCAGCATGACGTCGAGGGAGTCCAGCAGGGCGAGGTAGCGCGCGCTGTCGAGCGCGGCCAGGGCCCGGCGGCGGGATCCGGAGCGGCGGGTGGCGTTCCACGTCCGCAGCCGGCCGCGGACCGGGCCGAGCAGCAGGGTGCGCGGCAGTTCGTCGAGGCGGGCCTGGATCCGCTCCAGCAGGACCTCCTGGTCGCGGTCGACGCCGAGTTCGGCGGCGAGCCAGCGCAGTTCCTCGCCGATCGGGTCGGTGACGGTCCGGTCCAGCACCTTGCGGTACGTCTTGAAGGCGCTGCGCAGGCGGCGGGAGGCGACCCGCATCTGGTGGACGGAGTCCGGCAGGCCCCGCCGCACCGCCGGGTCCTGGGCGATCAGGGCGCCGAGCTGTTCGCGCAGGTACGCCAGGACGTACGCGCCCGCCGTACCGTCGGAGCCCCCGCCCCCGGGCCGGGCCGGGGGCGCCGTGCCGGTCTCGGCCAGCGCCCGGGCGAGCTTCGAGGGGGCGGCGGAGACCTTCAGCCCGGCCTTGCGGAACGTCTTCTCGACCGCGTCGAGCAGCCCGGGGTCGACCCCGTCGGCGAGCTCCACCTCGACCTCGGTCCAGTCGGCGGTGGCCTCGCCCCGCTCGGCCCGTACCGTGTCGGTGCTCAGTTCCGCGAGCACGGCTCCGTCGGCGTCCAGGAGATGGCTGACCCGGCGCGAGGAGAGGAGCCTGACCTGCGGCTCCAGCGCGGCGCCGCGTACCCGGGAGCGGAGCAGGGCGGCCAGCGGGCGCGGGACGGTGTCGTCGCCGAGCGGGGCCCCGATCTCGTCGCGCACTCCCGGGGAGACGGGCAGTTTGAGGTGCCAGCCGGCGTCGGCCCCGCCCGTTCTGCGCCGCAGGGTGAGACCGTCGGCCGCGAGCCGCTGGTCGGGGGTGTCGTAGTAGACGGCGTCGAGGTCGACGGTGCCCTGGTCGGAGACGGCCGCGATCGCGGCCGTGCCCGTCAGGTCCGGCACCCCGTGCCGGGCCGACTTCGACTGAGTGAACTCGAATTTCCGCTCGATCTCGCGTTTCGTGTCCGCCATAGACCGAACTTAGTCCTGAACGGATCACGGCGGCAGGGTGAACGGAGCATCAGGCCGACAATGGTCGCTGCACCTTGATCGACTGCAGTAGTCCGACCGCGATCCACACCGCGAACATCGATGACCCGCCGTACGACACGAACGGCAGCGGAAGGCCGGCCACCGGCATGATCCCGAGGTTCATCCCGATGTTCTCGAAGGACTGGAAGGCGAACCACGCGATGATCCCGGCGCACACGATCGTCCCGTAGAGCTCGGTGGTCTCCCGCGCGATCATGCAGGCCCGCCACAGGATGATGCCGAGCAGCAGCAGGATCAGTCCGGCCCCGACGAAGCCGAGCTCCTCGCCCGCCACGGTGAAGACGAAGTCCGTCTGCTGCTCCGGCACGAACTGGCCGGTGGTCTGTGAGCCCTTGAAGAGGCCGGAGCCGGTCAGACCGCCGGAGCCGATCGCGATGCGCGCCTGGTTGGTGTTGTAGCCGACGCCCGCGGGGTCGAGCTCGGGGTTGGCGAAGGCCGCGAAGCGGTTGATCTGGTACTCGTCCAGGACGCCGAGCTGCCATATCAGGACGGCCCCGCCCACGCCCGAGCCGATCAGGCCCAGCACCCAGCGGTTGGAGGCGCCCGAGCCCAGCAGCACGCCGAGCACGATGACGACCATGACCATGACGGACCCGAGGTCGGGCATCAGCATGACGATGCCCATCGGGGCGGCGGCCAAGCAGAGCGCCTTGACGACCGTGCGGTGGTCCGGGTGGGTGAGGTCGCCCGCGTCCACCCTGGTGGCCAGCAGGATCGCCATGACCAGGATGATCGTGATCTTCACGAACTCGGAGGGCTGGAGGGAGAATCCGCCGCCGATCACGATCCACGCGTGGGCGCCGTTGATGGTGGCGCCGAGCGGGGTGAGCACGGCGAGGATGAGCACGAGCGAGAGCCCGTAGAGGACCGGCACCGCTCCGCGCAGGGTGCGGTGGCCGAGCCAGACGGTGCCGATCATCAGCACCAGGCCGATGCCGGTGTTCAGGGCGTGCCGGGCCAGGAAGTAGTACGGGTCGCCCTGGTTCAGCTGGGTCCTGTTACGGGTCGCCGACCACACCAGCAGGGAGCCGATGAAGGACAGGGCGAGCGCGGAGAGGAGTATCGGCCAGTCGAGCCGGCGCACCACCGAGTCGCGGGCGGTGAGTTTGGCCATCGCCCCGCGCTCGGGCGCGTACCGGGAGACGGAGAACTTGTTGGCGGTCTGCATGTCGGTTTCGGTCCTCAGTCCTGCCGCGCGGAGGGCGGCCCGGCGAGCACGGGCGGCGCCGGCTCCTCCGGGGACGGCGGCACGTACGGCCTGATCTCGGGGGAGTCGATGGAGCCGTCGGGGCGGATCTTGGGCAGTTTGGCCTCGGGCTGGAGCAGCAGGGCCTTCTTCAGGTCCTGCTTGCCCTCCATGTCGAGGCCGTAGATGGCGTTGTAGAGGGCGCGGACCGCCGGGCCGCAGGCCCCGGAGCCGGTGCCGCCCTGGGAGATCGTCATGACGATCGCGAAGTCGTCGGTGTACGTCGCAAGCCACGACGTGGTCTGCTTGCCGTACACCTGGGCGGTGCCGGTCTTGGCCCGCATCGGGATCTTGTCCAGCGGCCACCCCCCGAACCGCCAGGCGGCGGTGCCGCCGGGCTCGACGACCATCCGCAGGCCCCTGTCGAGGTTGCCGATGGTCTCGGCGTCGACCGGCAGCCTGCCGTGGGGCTTGGGCTTGATCATATCGATGCGCTTGCCGTCGGGGCTGATCACGGCCTTGCCGACCGTGGGGTCGTAGAGGGTGCCGCCGTTGCTGATGGCGGAGTAGGCGGTGGCCATCTGGATGGGGGTGACGAGGACGTCGCCCTGGCCGATGGCGAAGTTGATGCTGTCGAACGCCTTCAGCTGGTTGCCTTCGAGGCAGCTCTCGTAGGCGATCTGCTCGACGTAGGTGCCGCCCTTCTTGCCCTGCTTGCACCAGGCGTCCTTGTTGGCCGCCCAGAAGTTCTTCTTCCAGCGGCGGTCGGGGATGCGGCCGGTCACCTCGTTCGGCAGGTCGATCCCGGTCTCGGAGCCGAGTCCGAATTCACGGGCGGTCCGGTAGAACCAGTCGTGGGCGTCCTTCTTGGGCGTGAGGCCGCCGTCGCGCTGCCACTCCTTGTGCCCGAGGGCGTAGAAGACGGTGTTGCAGGAGAACTTGAGGGCCTCGGCGAGGGTGATGGGGCCGTGCCCCTTGGACTCGAAGTTCGCGAAGCTCCGGCCGCCCATGTTGTAGGACGCGCTGCAGTTGTACTTGTCGTCGAAGGCGTAGCCGGCCCGGACGGCCGCGCTCGCCGAGACCACCTTGAAGATGGAGCCCGCGGGAGCCTGGCCCTGGATGGCCCGGTTGAGCAGCGGGTAGTTGGAGTTCTTGCTGGTGAGGTTGGCGTAGTCCTTGCCGGAGATGCCGCCGACCCAGGCGTTGGGGTCGTAGTCGGGCTGGGAGGCCATCGCGACGACGCGGCCGGTCTTGGTCTCCATGACGACGACGGCGCCCGAGTCGGCCTCGTACTTGCGGCCGGTGATGTTGTCGGTCTCCTGACGGACGGTCTTCATCGCCTGCTGGAGCTCGTACTCGGCGACGGACTGGACCCGTGCGTCGATGCTGGTGATGAGGGTGGATCCGGGCACGCCCGGGTCGGCCTCGGTCTGGTGCATGACCCGGCCGAGGTTGTCGACCTCGTACGAGGTGACGGCCGCCTTGCCGCGCAACTGCTTGTCATAGGTGCGTTCGATTCCGGAGCGGCCGACCTGGTCGGAGCGCAGATGCGGAGAGTCCGTGTCCTTGGCCTTCTGGATCTCCTCGTCGGTGACCGGCGAGAGGTAGCCGAGCACCTGTGAGGTACGGGCCCCGGCGGGTGCCGGGTAGCGGCGGACGGCGGTGGGCTCCGCGGTGATGCCGGGGAATTCCTCGGGGCGTTCGCGCAGCTGCAGCGCCTGCTGCGTCGTGGCTTCGAGGGTGATGGGAATCGGCTGGTACGGGGAGCCGTTCCAGCAGGGCTTCGGGGTCTGGGAGTCGCAGAGCCGGACCTTTTCCATGACCTCCTTGGCGGTCATGTCCAGGACGTCGGCGAGGCGCGTCATGACGCCCTTGCCCCGGTCCTTCATCTTCATCAGCGCCGTGCGGCTGGCGGAGACGACCAGGCGGGTCTCGTTGTCGGCGAGCGGCACGCCCCGGGCATCGAGGACCGACCCGCGCACAGCGGGCCGGACGACCCGCTGGACGTGGTTGCTCTTCGCCTCGTGGTAGTACTCCTCGCCGTTGCGGATCTGGAGGTACCAGAGGCGCCCGCCGAGGGTGACCAGCATCGAGAGGACGAGTACCTGGATGATGACGAGCCGGATCTGCACCCGGGAGGTGCGGCCGGTCTCCGGAACGTTGGTCACGCCTGCTCCTCCCTCACAGCTTCTTGATGCTCTTCACACCCTTGAACGGCTTGACGCCCTTTATGCGGACGGCCTTGTTGGCCCGGGACCGGGCGGTCTTCAGACGCAGGCCTCCGCGCTGGCTGCCGATGCGCAGGCCGGTACCGCCGGCCAGCCAGCCGGAGGAGACGTCGGCGGCCTTGCCGGCGGGGCCGCCGCCGGCCTCGACGGCCATCGGGTCGTTCTCGGCACGCCGGGCCAGCGCCATGATGAACGGCACGGTGAACGGCGCGAGCAGCAGGTCGTAGAGGGTGGCGGTGAACAGCAGCCCGGTCAGGCCCACGTGGCGGGCGGCCGTGTCGCCGACGAGCGCGCCCACGCTCGCGTAGAGCAGGGTGGAGCCGATCGCGGCGGCGACGACGGTGAGCATCGGGCCCCAGGCGGAACGGAACCGCCCGTTGTCGGGGCGGACCAGGCCGGCCACGTAGCCGATGACGCACAGGACGAGTGCGTACCGTCCGGCGGCGTGGTCGGCGGGCGGTGCCAGGTCGGCGAGGAGGCCGGCGGAGAAGCCGATGAGGGCGCCGCTGACGTGCCCGTACACGAGCGCGAGGGCGACGACGGTGAGCAGCACCAGGTCGGGCACGGCGCCGGGCAGTTGGAGCCGGCCGAGAACGGTGACCTGGATGACGAGCGCGACCACGACGAGGGTGGCCGAGAGCAGGATCCGGTTGAAGCGCATGGTCGGTCTGCTCCTAGTCGTCGGCCGGCTTGCCGGGCACACTGGCGGACCCCGAGGGCGTGACCGTGACGGTGACCGTGGGGGTGGGCTTGGGGGCCTCGGGCTTGGGCGGCAGGACGGCGTCGCGCGGGTCCTCGCGCGGCGGCATCACGACGACGCCGACGATGTCCAGGCGCGAGAAGCCGACGAACGGGCGTACCCAGACCGTGCGGGTCAGGTCGCCGCGCGAGGGATCGACCTTGACGACCTCGCCGATCGGCACGCCGGGCACGAAGGGCTTGTTGCCGCGCGAGCCGAAGGTGACCAGGCGGTCCCCGGGGCTGACCTTGGCCTTGCCGTTGAGCATCTGGACGGACAGCGCGCGGTCGCCCTGGCCGGTGGCGAAGCCGAGTTCGCCGGTCTTCTCCAGGCGGGTCCCGACGGTGAAGTCCGGGTCGTTGGCGAGGACGACGGTGGCGGTGTCCGGGCCGACGGTGCTGACCCGGCCGACGAGTCCGTCGCCGTTCAGGACGGTCATGTCGCGCTCGATGCCGTCCTTGCTGCCGGCGTCGATGGTGACGGTCCAGGAGAAGCCCTGGGCCGCTCCTATGGCGATGACCTCGGCGCCCTTGATGCCGTACTGTCCGGCGCCGGCCCGCTTGAGCATCTCGTCGAGCTCGTGGATGCGGCTGCGGGTCTGGTCGTCGCTGCCCAGTTTCGCCTTCAGGGCCGCGTTCTGCTGCTCCAGCACGGCGATGCGGTTGTGGCGCTCGCCGGAGTCCCGTACCGCCCCTATGGCGTTGGCGACCGGGTCGACGGCGGTCGCCACGCCCTTCTCGACCGGGCCGAAGACCGCTGCCGCGGCCTGTCGGGCACCGTCGACCGGAGACTCCTCGCCTGCCCTGATGTCCACCGTGATCAATGCGAACGCGATGGCGATCAGAAGCACCAGGAGCAGCCGGCTTTCTCGTGTGTCCCTCACGTGCGGCGGCCGTGCCTTCCTCGTCGGAATGTTGTTTTGCCTGTATATCAACGATCCGCCGCACGGGCTCGGTAGCACCCGTACGGCGGATCCTTGTGTGTTCCGCATGGTCCCTCCGGCTCGGAGGGGTGTGTGTCAGCGACGGGGCTGGGCGTCCAGGACCTGCTGCAGTGCCTCGAACTCCTCGACGCACTTGCCCGATCCGAGGGCGACGGAGTCGAGCGGGTCCTCGGCGATGTGGATGGGCATGCCCGTCTCACGGCGCAGCCGCTCGTCGAGGCCGCGCAGCAGGGCGCCGCCGCCGGTCAGGACGATGCCGCGGTCCATGATGTCGCCGGAGAGTTCCGGCGGGCACTTGTCGAGGGTGGTCTTGACGGCGTCGACGATGGCGTTGACGGGCTCCTCGATCGCCTTGCGGACCTCGGCGGCCGAGATGACGACCGTCTTGGGCAGGCCGGAGACCAGGTCTCGGCCGCGGATCTCGGTGTGCTCGTCCTTGTCGAGGTCGTACGCCGACCCGATGGTGATCTTGATCTGCTCGGCGGTGCGCTCGCCGAGGAGGAGCGAGTACTCCTTCTTGATGTGCTGGATGATCGCGTTGTCCAGCTCGTCACCGGCAACCCGGATGGACTGTGCCGTGACGATTCCGCCGAGGGAGATGACGGCGACCTCGGTGGTGCCGCCGCCGATGTCCACGACCATGTTTCCGGTGGCCTCGTGGACGGGCAGGCCCGAGCCGATGGCGGCGGCCATGGGCTCTTCGATGATGTGCACCTGACGGGCGCCGGCCTGCGTGGACGCCTCGATCACGGCGCGGCGCTCGACTCCGGTGATGCCGGAGGGAACGCAGACCACGACACGCGGACGGGCCAGGTAGCGGCGCTTGTGGATCTTGAGGATGAAGTACCGGAGCATACGCTCGGTGATCTCGAAGTCGGCGATGACGCCGTCCTTGAGGGGCCGTACGGCGACGATGTTGCCGGGCGTGCGCCCGATCATCTTCTTCGCCTCGGAGCCGACCGCCAGAATGCCACCGGTGTTCGTGTTGATGGCGACCACGGACGGCTCGTTCAGGACGATCCCCCGGCCCCTCACGTACACCAGCGTGTTGGCGGTCCCGAGGTCGATCGCCATGTCACGGCCGATGAACGACATGTTGTTCCCCTTGTTCCCCATGAGGAGCGTCTGGCCTTCCAGTTGATAGCGGCTGCTGTCAGGTCGGCGAGGTGGGTGTGTGGGTGGAGGCCCCATCGTAGTGCCGGGAGTACGGACACCGCGCGACGGGACTCCGGCAATCCCGCCGGAATGGATACCCGCCCCCTCAGTGGTGACGACGTGTACTGCCCAGGCGTTCCCGGTATCGGCCGGAAATACCGCAGGGCGACCGAAATTACTTCGGTCGCCCCAGGTCATGAGCGCTATTCGGCTGATGTCGCGTCAGGAAGTGTGATCGCGGAGTTATCGAAGCGCGGGGTCAGAGCGCCGGGAAGAACAGCTTCAGCTCGCGCTCGGCGGACTCCTCGGAGTCCGAGGCGTGGATCAGGTTCTCCCGGACGATGGTGCCGAAGTCGCCCCGGATGGAGCCGGGCGCCGCGGCGATCGGGTCGGTCGGGCCCGCCAGCTGGCGGACGCCCTCGATCGCGCGTTCCCCTTCGACGACCAGGGCGACGATCGGGCCGCTGGCCATGAAGCCCATGAGGGGCTCGTAGAACGGCTTGCCCTTGTGCTCGCCGTAGTGCGCCTCCAGGGTCTCCTGGTCCAGCGTGCGCAGCTCCAGCGCGGGGATGGTCCAGCCGGCCTTCCGCTCGATACGGCCGATGATCTCGCCGACCAGACCGCGACGGACGGCGTCGGGCTTCAGCAGGACGAGGGTGCGCTGGGTCATGTTGCGGCTCCTTGCGGCATACGGGTGCGGTAGGACGAATCTACAGGGCCATCAAGGTGACCCGTCACGCAGCGTCAGGCGCCCCGGGGGCCGCCGCGGCCTCCTGGGTGGCCGCCCAGCGGGCCTTGACCGCGTCGATCTTTCGGCCGTAGTGCACCGAGCACCACCACAGGGCGGCGAAGACCGCACCGAGGAAGAACATCGTCGGGACGACGAACCCGCTCGCGATCAGGCCGATCTGCAGGGCCCAGCCCAGCTGTACCGCCCCGGGACGCGAGAGCATCCCGCACAGCAGCACCGACAGCAGCATGCTGACCCCGCACACCGTCCAGACCGCCGCCTGGGTCAGGTCCGGGTCCTTCATGGCCACCAGGCCCGCGAAGCCGATCACGAAGAACTCGCCGATCAGCGTGCTCGCACACAGCGTGCGCATCCTCAGCCCCTCTTCAGCAGCAGGCGGGCCTCGCCCACCGTGATCACGGAACCGGTCACCAGGACCCCGGCCCCTCCGTACTCGGCCTCTTCCTCCGCCAGGGTGATCGCCGCCTCCAGGGCGTCGTCCAGCCGCGGCTCGACCTGCACCCGGTCCACGCCGAAGACCTCGACCGCGACGGCCGCAAGCTCGTCGGCGCCCATCGAGCGGTGACTGGAGTTCTCCGTCACCACCACCTCGGCGAAGATCGGCTCGAAGGCCTCCAGCACCCCCCGGACGTCCTTGCCCTCGCTCGCGGCCACGACGCCGATCAGCCGGCTGAAGCCGAACGACTCGGTGACCGCCGCCGCGGTGACCGCCGCGCCCGCCGGGTTGTGCGCCGCGTCCAGGACCACCGTCGGGCTGCGCCGCACGACCTCCATGCGGCCCGGCGAGGTCACCGAGGCGAAGGCCTTCCGTACGGTGTCCGGGTCCAGCACGCGTGCGTGCTCCTGGCCGATCCCGAAGAAGGCCTCGACCGCCGCCAGCGCCACCGCCGCGTTGTGCGCCATGTACGCGCCGTACAGCGGCAGGAAGATGCCGTCGTACTCGCCGCCCACACCGCGCAACGTCAGCTGCTGCCCGCCGACCGCGACCTCGCGCGAGACCACGCCGAACTCCATGCCCTCGCGGGCCACGGTCGCGTCGACCTCGACGGCCTTCTTCAGCAGCGCCTGCGCCGCGTCCACCGGCTGCTGCGCCAGGATCACGGTGGCGCCCTGCTTGATGACGCCGCCCTTCTCCAGGGCGATCTCGCCGGGCGTGGAGCCGAGCCGGTCGGTGTGGTCCAGGCTGATCGGGGTGATCACGGCGACCGAGGCGTCGATGACGTTGGTCGCGTCCCAGGTGCCGCCCATGCCGACCTCGATCACGGCCGCGTCGACGGGAGCGTCCGCGAAGGCCGCGTACGCCATCCCGGTGAGCACCTCGAAGAACGACAGCCGGTACTCCTGCGCGGCGTCGACCATCTCCACGTACGGCTTGACGTCCTGGTACGTCTCGATGAACCGCTCGGCGGTGATCGGCGCCCCGTCGAGGCTGATCCGCTCGGTGACCGACTGCACGTGCGGGCTGGTGTAGCGGCCGGTGCGCAGCTCGAAGGCGTTCAGCAGGGCCTCGATCATGCGGGCCGTGCTGGTCTTGCCGTTCGTGCCGGTGACGTGGATGGAGGGGTACGCGTGCTGCGGCTCTCCCAGGACGTCCATCAGCGCGGCGATCCGCGACACGGACGGCTCCAGCTTGGTCTCGCCCCAGCGGGTGGCGAGCTCCTGCTCCACCTCCTGCAGCGCCTTGGCGACCTCCGGGTCGGCGGGCAGGGCGGGCACCGGGTCACCCTGGGGCGGTCCGGCCTGGGCGCGCAGGGTGCGGCTGCCGGCCTCGATCACCGCCAGGTCGGGGTCGCGGTCGGACTCCTCCGCGATGATCTGGTCGAATTCGTCGGATCCATCGAAGGGGCTGTCGTGACTCTCGGGGCTCTCGGGCTGCTGCTCACTCACGGAACCCAGTCTACGGACGAGGACCCGCGGGACTTTCGGCCCGGGCATTCCGGGACGTTCGGCGGGCGGGCGACGAGATCGTTATGCAAGCCTTGCGGGCAGGAGATTGGGGAACAAATGCCGCAGGCCAGCACCAACAAGACAGCTTCCAGCCGCGACATAGGGATGGACCTGGGCACCGCCAACACCCTCGTCTACGCACGGGGCCACGGAATCGTCCTCAATGAGCCGTCCGTGGTCGCCGTGAAGGCGGGCACGACCACCGCGCTGGCCGTCATCGGCGGCGGCACCTCCGAGGTCGCCGTCATCTCGCTGGGAGGCATCGTCACGTCCCGGTCGCTGCGCGTCGGCGGGGACCGGCTCGACGCGGCGATCATGGACTACGTCCGCAAGGAGCACTCCCTGCTCATCGGCGAGCGCACCGCCGAGGACGTCAAGGTGGGCATCGGATCCGCCTGGCCGGTGCCGGACCGGCCGGAGCTGGAGACGCTCGCCTTCACCGTGCGCGGCCGCGAAAAGGTCGGCGGCATGCCGAAGACGCTCTCCTTGGCCGCGACGGAGGTACGGGCCGCGCTCGACGAGCCCGTCGAGGCGATCATCGCCGCCGTGCGCACCACGCTGGAGGAATGCCCGCCGGAACTGTCCGGCGACGTGATGGAGCACGGCATCGTCCTGACCGGCGGCGGCGCGCTGCTGCCCGGGCTCGACCTGCGGATGACCTCGGCGACCGGCATCCCGGTCTTCGTGGCCGACAGCCCGCTGGACTGCGTGGCCCTGGGCTCGGGCCGCTGCGTCGAGGACCTGGACACGCCGGGCGCCCTGCCGGCCCCGGCGAAGGCCTAGGCGACGCTTAGCCGCGCTTAGCCGGCCACGGCCTCGCCGCGGGGCAGGGTCGCGACGACCTCGTACGAGTCCTCCGTGCGCCTCGCCGTCAGCTCTCCGCCCAGGCTGCGCACGCGCTCGGACATGCTCGCCGTGCCCGAGCCCGCCGAGACCGGGGCCCGGCCCGGGGTCCGGGCGGGCAGGGTGTTGCTGACGGCGATGCGCAGCCGGGGGCCGTCCGCCGTGACCGACACGTCGATGGTCTCGCCGTGCGCGTGCTTGGCGGCGTTCGTCAGGCACTCCTGCACCACCCGGTAGACCGCCGCCTGCCGCAGCGGCGACAGCGCGTGCGCGTCCGGATCCAGGGCCAGCCGTACCGGCGAACCGGCCCGCCCGCTCTCCTCCGCCAGCGCCGGCAGCCCCTCGACCCCCGGGGTCGAGGCCCGCTCCCCCCGCTGCACGATGATCTCGTTGAGCACCAGGTGGGCCCGGCGCGCGGTGTCGGCCAGCTCCTCGAAGTCCGGCCCGTACGAGGTCTCGCGCGCCCGCGTCGACAGCACCTCGGAGCGCACCGTGAGCAGGGTCAGCTCCCGCCCGACGAAGTCGTGCACGTCGCGGGCGACGGAGGTGCGCTCCTGCTGGACCGCCTGGAGCACGGCCGACTCGGCCCGCCGGGCGGTGAGCTCCGACACCAGGTCGTGCCGGTAGGCGGCGATGCCCACGGCGGCCGCGAGCACGCCGATGGGCACGATCAGGCTGAGGAAGGAGCTCAGGCTCTCCACCCTGGGCTCGGGCCAGCCCGGCACGCTGAACACCAGCAGCGCGAAAGCCACGTACCCGAGCGTGGCGAGGATCCCGGCCCGGCGGCCCCGGTAGCGGCCGACCGAGTAGAGGGCGAACTGGATCAGGGTGAGCTCGTGCAGCCAGCCGATGAACAGCAGCGCGGCGAGGTACGAGACCCAGGGCGCCCGGCGCCGCACCAGCAGGGTCGAACAGCCGGCGGCGAGCACGACGGCGGCGAGCGGCCCGTTGAGCGAGTTGTCGGCGGCGGCGAGGCCGGGAAGGTCCAGCGCCATCAGGGCGAGGCAGCTGAGGGCCGTGAGCACGTCCAGCGCCCGCGGTGAGCCGGCCCACCCCTCGCTGAGCCGGCGGCCGTGGGCCGCGGCCCGGTGGAACGCCGAGGCGACGGGCTTGACGTGCATGCCCTCCATCATCCGTGCACAGCGCCACGGATCGGATCCACAGGGACCGGATATCGAGTGATTTAGGGCACTTCAGACAAGCCGGAAGTTCCTGCGACACCGCCCCCCGCGCGGGGAAGGCATACGGGGAAGGCCCCCACATCGACCGACGGTGTGGGGGCCTTCACTCGCTTGCGGCGGCTAGCCGCAATGCCGTTGACATTGATCTGGATCGGTGAGACGACGTCATCGGGGGTGGTGGCATGGCGTCGTCTCTGCCGGATCTGGCCGGGGTGGGTGTGCTGACCCGGATGTATCCGCCGTGGCTGGTGGACGAGGTCGTGGCCCAGTGCGACCGGACGGAGAAGCGTCGGCGGCTGTTGCCGGCCCGGCTGGTGGTGTACTTCCTGCTGGCGATGGCATTGTTCTCGCCCGCGCCGTATCTGGAGGTCATGCGGCACCTTGCTGAGGGCCTGCGGTGGGCGGGGCTGTGGGGGTCGTGGCATCCACCGAGCAAGGCTGCCATCTTCCGGGCGCGTGGACGGCTCGGGGTCGAACCGATGGCCGCGCTGTTCGACAGATGCGCCCGACCGCTGGGCACGCCCGCGATGCCCGGGGTGTTCTGGAGGGGCTGGCGGCTGATGGCCATCGACGGCACCCGTTTCGATGTCGCCGACAGTGCGGCGAACGCCGCTGAGTTCGGCCGCCCTGGGACCGGCCGCGGGGAAGGCACCGGCGGATATCCGCAGGTCCAGGTCGTCGCTCTGGTCGAATGCGGCACCCACGCCGTCGTCGATGCGGTGCTCGGCGGCTGGCATGACGGCGAGGTCCGCCTCGCCGAGGACCTGGAACGCTCACTGACCGAGGACATGCTCGTCCTGGGCGACCGCAACCTGCCCTCGACCCGGTTATGGCGAGCCCTGACCAGCAGCGGCGCTGACCTGTGCTTCCGCGCCAAGACCAACCGCCGCCTGCCCGTCCTGCAAACACTGCCCGACGGGTCCTGGCTCACCGTGATCCAGGCCGGAGACGACAAGAAGGCCGGCCGCGAGCCGGTGGCGGTCCGCGTGATCCGCTACCGCCTGGACGACCCGGGACGACCCGGCGAGGACCAGTACGTGCTGCTGACCTCGGTCCTGGACCCGGTCCGGGCCCCGGCCGCTGACCTGGCCGCGCTCTACCCGCAACGCTGGGAGTGCGAGAGCGTCCTGGACGAGATCAAGACCCATCAGCGCGGCGCCAAGACCGTTGTCCTGGCCAGCAAGACGCCCACCGGCGTCCGCCAGGAGATCTATGCCCACCTGCTGGTGCACCACGCCCTGCGCGCGCTGATGGCCGAAGCGGCGGCCGGTGGTCCCGAGCCGGTCGACTGTGACCGGCTCTCCTTCACCACCGCCCTGCGGGCGGCCCGCCGCACCGTGACCATCCTGCCCGGCTCTTTTTCCCCCTGACCACCTGCACAGGGCCTGGCGGCATTTCCGCGCCGAGGTCACCGAGCGGCTCCTGCCCCCGAGGCGACTGCGCAGCCAGCCCCGGGTCGTCAAACGCAAGATGTCGAACTACAAGGCCAAGGCCAGTCGCCACCGCGACTGGCCCCAGCCAACCCGGCCCTCACACGACGCCATCGTGATCCAACCGCCATAAAGCAACGGCATTGCGGCTAGCCGGCCGGCAGCGCGTCCAGCTGGGCCCGGAGCCGCGCGATGTCGGCCTCGGCCTTGGCGAGACGGCCCTTGATCTTGTCCACGACGTTGTCGGGGGCCTTGGCGATGAACGCCTCGTTCCCGAGCTTCGCCTCGGCCTGCTGCTTCTCCTTCTCGGCTGCGCCGAGGTCCTTGGAGAGGCGCTTGCGCTCGGCGGCCACGTCGATGGTGCCCGACAGGTCGAGCGCGACGGTCGCGCCGGCGACCGGCAGGGTCGCGGTGGCGCTGAAGGAGTCGCCCTCGGGCTGGAGGCGCAGCAGCTGGCGGATGGCGCCCTCGTGGGCGGCCAGCGCCGTACCGGTCAGGTCCAGGCGGGCCGGGACCTTCTGGCCGTCCTGGAGACCCTGCTCCTTGCGGAACCGGCGGACCTCGGTGACGACGGCCTTGACGAGGTCGATCTCGGCCTCGGCCGCCTCGTCGCGGAAGCCGCTGTCGCTCGGCCAGTCGGCGATCACCAGGGACTCGCGGCCGGTCAGCGTGGTCCACAGCGTCTCGGTGACGAACGGGACCACCGGGTGCAGCAGCCGCAGCATGACGTCGAGGACCTCGCCGAGGACCCGGCCGGAGACCTGGGCCTGCTCGCCGCCCGCGAAGAAGGTCGTCTTCGAGAGCTCGACGTACCAGCTGAAGACCTCGTCCCACGCGAAGTGGTACAGCGCGTCCGACAGCTTCGAGAACTGGTAGTCCTCGTAGAACGCGTCGACCTCGGCCACGGTCTTGTTGAGCTGGGACAGGATCCAGCGGTCGGTGGCCGACAGCTGCTCGACCGGCGGCAGCTCGCCCTCGATCGTCGCGCCGTTCATCAGCGCGAAGCGCGTGGCGTTCCAGATCTTGTTGGCGAAGTTGCGGGAGGCCTGGACCCAGTCCTCGCCGATCGGGACGTCGACGCCCGGGTTGGCGCCGCGGGCCAGGGTGAAGCGGACCGCGTCCGAACCGTAGGTGTCCATCCAGTCCAGCGGGTTGACCGCGTTGCCGAAGGACTTCGACATCTTCTTGCCGAACTGGTCGCGGACCATGCCGTGCAGGGCGATGGTGTGGAACGGCGGGGTGCCGTCCATCGCGTACAGGCCGAACATCATCATCCGGGCGACCCAGAAGAAGAGGATGTCGTAGCCGGTGACCAGGACGGAGTTCGGGTAGAACTTCGCCAGGCTCTCGGTCTGCTGCGGCCAGCCCATGGTGGAGAACGGCCACAGACCGGAGGAGAACCAGGTGTCCAGGACGTCCGTGTCCTGGGTCCAGCCCTCGCCGCTCGGCGGCTGCTCGTCGGGGCCGACGCAGACGACCTCGCCGTTCGGGCCGTACCAGACCGGGATGCGGTGACCCCACCACAGCTGGCGCGAGATGCACCAGTCGTGCAGGTTGTCGACCCAGTCGAAGTACCGCTTCTCCATCTCCTGCGGGTGGATCTTGACCTTGCCGTCGCGGACCGCGTCACCGGCGGCCTTCGCCAGCGGGCCGACCTTGACCCACCACTGCATGGACAGGCGCGGCTCGATGGTGGTCTTGCAGCGCGAGCAGTGGCCGACGGAGTGGGTGTACGGACGCTTCTCCGCGACGATCCGGCCGTCGGCGCGCAGCGCGGCGACGATGGCGGAGCGGGCCTCCAGCCGGTCCAGGCCCTGGAAGGGGCCGTGGGCCGTGATGATGGCGTGCTCGTCCAGGACGGCGAGGTTCGGCAGGTTGTGGCGCTGGCCGATCTCGAAGTCGTTCGGGTCGTGCGCCGGGGTCACCTTGACGGCGCCCGTGCCGAACGCGGGGTCGACGTGCTCGTCGGCGACGACCGGGATCCGGCGGCCGGTCAGCGGCAGTTCGATCTCGGTGCCGACGAGGTGCTTGTAGCGCTCGTCCTCCGGGTGGACGGCGACGGCGGTGTCACCGAGCATCGTCTCGGCGCGGGTGGTCGCGACGACGATGGACGCGTCGCCCTCGCCGTAGCGGATCGAGACGAGCTCGCCCTCGTCGTCCTGGTACTCCACCTCGATGTCGGAAATCGCGGTGAGGCAGCGCGGACACCAGTTGATGATGCGCTCGGCGCGGTAGATCAGCTCGTCGTCGTAGAGCTTCTTGAAGATCGTCTGGACGGCCTGCGAGAGGCCCTCGTCCATGGTGAAGCGCTCGCGCGACCAGTCGACGCCGTCGCCGAGGCGGCGCATCTGGCCGGAGATCTGACCACCGGACTCGGCCTTCCACTGCCAGACGCGCTCGACGAAGGCCTCACGGCCCAAGTCGTGGCGGGACTTGCCCTCCTTGGCGAGCTCGCGCTCGACGACGTTCTGGGTGGCGATGCCCGCGTGGTCCATGCCGGGCTGCCACAGCGTCTCGAAGCCCTGCATGCGCTTGCGGCGGGTCAGGGCGTCGATCAGCGTGTGCTCGAAGGCGTGGCCCAGGTGGAGCGAGCCCGTGACGTTCGGCGGCGGGATGACGACGGTGTACGGCGGCTTCTCGCTCTTCGCGTCGGCCTCGAAATACCCACGTTCTACCCAGCGCTCGTAGAGCTTCCCCTCTACCTCGGCCGGCGCGTACTGGGTCGGCAGTTCGGAGTTGGGGCTGCTGGGTGTCTGCGTGTTCTCGGTCACGAGCCAAAGGATACGGGCGGTCCCACCTCCGTTACGAATCGATACCGCAGAGCGGCCGCCCGTTGACCTTGGCCGCGGCGGACCCGTCTCATGCGGGCATGAACGAGATCAGCCGGCAGACCTTCCCGGCGCAGCCCGGACAGCCTGCCCAACCTGCGCCACCCGTGCCACCCGTGCCACCCGTGCCACCCGTGCCGCCCGCGCCGCCGAAGAGCAAGCGCGCCCTCAAGACCGTCGGGACGGTGCTGGGCATCGCCGCGGGCGTCGTCATCGGCAAGCTCGCCGTGGCCGCGCTCCTCGGCGGGACCGACGGCCCCGCGGACGCTGGCCGCTACAAGCTCGTGCCGCCCGCCACCTTCCAGAGCCTGAGCCTGCAGGACTCCGGACCGCGGGTCGACGCGATCAAGCAGGGCCAGAACCAGTCGGGCCCCGCGAAGCCGGGCACGACGAGGGTGGCCGTCGTGTACGCCGACCAGGCGGGCACCGCTCAACTGGTGGTCAGCGGCGCGGCGGGCAGCTTCCACGACAAGGACCCCGGCGCCGAACTCACCAATGCCCTGAAGGGGATGGGCCTCAAGGAGGCGGAGATCACGACGCACGAGGCCGGGAACCCGGCGGGCGGCGCGATGCGCTGCGGCACGGTCGTGATAGCCGAAGGTTCGATGCCGATGTGCATGTGGGCGGACCACAGCTCCCTGGTGACGGTCACCGTCCCCATCGAGAACAAGCCGGTGACCATCGACGCGCTCGCGACGCGCGCCCGTGAGCTGCGGGCCGTGATGGAAGTGTCCGCGCCGTAGTAGTTCCGTAACGCCTGGGACCCCGGAGCCCGGCCGCGATCGATCTTCCGCAAGGATGTGAGCCACATAAGAAGTTCCTAAAGAAGTTCCTAAGGGGGACGCAGGGATGAGCTACAACCAGCCAGGGCCTTACGGTCAGCAGCCGCAGCAGCCCGGACCGTACGGGCAGCAGCCCCCGCCGCCGGGCCCGTACGGGCAGCCCGCGCCCCAGCCGGGCTACGGCTACCCGCAGCAGCAGCCGGGCGTCCCCCCGCAGGGCTACCCCCAGCAGCCGCCGACGCCCGCGTACGGCTACCCGCAGCAGCAGGCCCCGTACGGTGGGCAGCCGCCGAAGAAGTCCAAGGCGGGCGTCATCATCGGGGTGGTCGTCGCGGTCGCGGTCATCGCGGGCGCCGGCTGGTACTTCACGAAGGGCGGCGGCGCAGGCGGCTCGGTCGCTTCCGACACCAAGGGCTACAAGCTGGTCGCTCCGGAGTCGGTCGACGACTTCAAGAAGGATCCGAAGTACCAGGACAAGCCCATTACCGACAAGGACAAGACGGAGGCGGAGGCCGTCGGCATCAAGAACCCCACCAAGGTGGGGCAGCAGTACCAGTCCGGCGACCCGAGCAACCCGCTGTCGGCCAAGGCCCTGAACTTCTCCGGCCTCTACGGCGAGATCGCGGACCCCGAGAAGACGGTGGACGCCTACTTCGCCACGGCCAAGCTCAACGCCGGCAAGGACAAGTCCATGTCGGTGGAGCTGATCGGGAGCCCCCAGGCGGTGACGCCGTCGGGGTTCAAGGGAGCCGTGATGAAGTGCCAGGAGATGAAGTTCACCTCGACGAGCACGAGCACCACGGCCAAGGGCCCGAAGCAGTTCACGCTGCCGGTCTGCATCTGGGGCGACTACAGCACCTTGGCCATGGTCAGCGCGACCGACCTGGCCTCCGTGATGGCGGGCAAGACGGGCTACACCCTGGAGCAGACCTCCGAGCTGGCGGCGAAGCTCTACAACACGGCCCGCGTCAAGTCCTGATCAGGAGGGCGGTCGGCGCAGGGCGACGCGCCCCGCGCCGACCTGTCCCACATTCTCACGCCAGCTGGTAGCACGCCGTGGAAGCGTCATCGGCCTTCACTCCAAGGTCCACCAATGCCCGCAGACAGGCAAGGCGGTTGAATCCATTGGGATCCCATGTGGCGCCGACATCGCACGCATCCTGCACCCTCGGACCCACGGTGTAACCCAAGTTGCGCATGTAGACCTGACAGTCAGCCGACGAGGCCGACGCGGGTGAGGCCGCCACGATCGGCAGTGCAGCCGCAGCAAATGTGGCCGCCAGAACGCCGAGCGTACGCTTCTTCATTCTCTCGTCCCTCCGTAGAAGAATTTCCCGAGATGAAGTTGATCAAGGGGGACGTCCCCACGCCAGATGGTCTAGAACAATTGACCGATTGCTGCGCATCGGAGTCCTGAACGCGCGAAGGGGGCGCCCCCGACCGGGAGCGCCCCCTTCGCGTACGTTCTGTCGTCGGCTACGCCGACTTCTCCTGCGGGCCCTGGTCCTTCGGGACGATCCGCGGGACCAGCGTCGGGTTGACGTTGGAGCGGACGACCTCGGCGGTGATGACCACGCGGGCCACGTCCTTGCGGGACGGGACCTCGTACATCACCGACATCAGGACCTCCTCCATGATGGCGCGCAGGCCGCGCGCGCCCGTCTGGCGGAGGATCGCCTGGTCCGCGATGGCTTCGAGGGCCTCGCGCTCGAAGTCCAGCTCGACACCGTCGAGTTCGAACAACCGCTGGTACTGCTTCACCAGGGCGTTACGCGGCTCGATGAGGATCTGGAGCAGGGCCTCGCGGTCCAGGTTGTGCACGGAGGTGATGACGGGGAGGCGGCCGATGAACTCGGGGATCATCCCGAACTTCACCAGGTCCTCCGGCATGACCTCCTGGAACTGGTTGCTCGCCTCGATCTCGCGCTTCGAGCGGATCGTCGCCGCGAAGCCGATGCCCTTGGCGCCCGCACGCGACTCGATGATCTTCTCCAGGCCGGCGAAGGCGCCGCCCACGATGAAGAGCACGTTCGTCGTGTCGATCTGGATGAACTCCTGGTGCGGGTGCTTGCGGCCGCCCTGCGGCGGGACGGAGGCCGTCGTGCCTTCCAGGATCTTCAGGAGGGCCTGCTGCACGCCCTCGCCGCTCACATCGCGGGTGATCGACGGGTTCTCGCTCTTGCGGGCGACCTTGTCGATCTCGTCGATGTAGATGATCCCGGTCTCGGCCTTCTTGACGTCGTAGTCGGCGGCCTGGATCAGCTTGAGCAGGATGTTCTCGACGTCCTCGCCGACGTACCCGGCCTCCGTCAGCGCCGTCGCGTCGGCGATGGCGAACGGGACGTTGAGCATGCGCGCGAGCGTCTGGGCCAGCAGGGTCTTGCCCGAGCCCGTGGGGCCCAGCAGCAGGATGTTGGACTTCGCGAGCTCGATCGCGTCGTCCCGGCCCTGCGCGCCGCCGTTCTCGCCGGCCTGGACCCGCTTGTAGTGGTTGTAGACCGCGACGGAGAGCGCCTTCTTCGCCGGCTCCTGGCCGACGACGTAGCTCTCCAGGAACTCGTAGATCTCACGGGGCTTGGGGAGTTCCTCCCACCGGACCTCGGAGGTCTCCGCGAGTTCCTCTTCGATGATCTCGTTGCAGAGGTCGATGCACTCGTCGCAGATGTACACACCGGGTCCTGCGATGAGCTTCTTCACCTGCTTCTGGCTCTTTCCGCAGAACGAGCACTTGAGCAGGTCGCCGCCGTCACCGATGCGTGCCACGAGGTGCTTCCCCTTCGCCTGGGAGACGCCTGGTTCAGCGCTCCTGGTGCCTCATATCCGACGGTACCTTGCCGGGGGCCCCGAACGGGGCCCCCTTGACGTGGTTCACATCGCCGAATTCGACGGCGTGTCCACGCCAATTGGCGGCAAGGATCAGTGCGAGCTCTTGCGGGTGGAAACGACCTGGTCGATCAGGCCGTACGCGAGAGCGTCCTCCGCAGTGAGAATCTTGTCGCGCTCGATGTCGTCGCGGATCTTCTCGATCGGCGTCGTCGAGTGCTTGGCCAGCATGGTCTCCAGCTGGTCGCGCATGCGCAGGATCTCGTTGGCCGCGATCTCCAGGTCGGAGAGCTGCTCGCGGCCGGTGCCGCCGGAGGGCTGGTGGATCAGCACACGGGCGTTCGGCAGGGCCATGCGCTTGCCGGGGGTGCCGGCGGCGAGCAGGACCGCGGCGGCGGAGGCCGCCTGGCCCATGCAGACCGTCGAGATGTCCGGCTTCACGAACTGCATCGTGTCGTAGATCGCCGTCAGCGCGGTGAAGGAGCCACCGGGGCTGTTGATGTAGATCGAGATGTCGCGGTCCGGGTCCATCGACTCCAGGCACAGCAGCTGCGCCATGACGTCGTTGGCGGAGGCGTCGTCGATCTGCACGCCGAGGAAGATGATGCGCTCCTCGAAGAGCTTCGCGTACGGGTCGTACTCGCGCACGCCCTGCGAGGTGCGCTCGACGAAGCGCGGGATGACGTAGCGGTTGTCCACCTGAGCGCCGGTGTAGAGGCCGCTCGCGGGAGAGAGGTTGTTCATGTGCATCTGGGTGTTCACCATCCTGGTGGCGTTCTGCGGGCTGAGGCTTGCCTGTGCGGGCGGGCGTACGCGAGGTCGCGCGCCGGGATCAGGCCCCGGTGCCGCCGCCGCCCGGCACGTTGGACGCGGCCGAGATGATCTCGTCGATGAGGCCGTACTCCTTGGCCTCCTCGGAGGTGAACCAGCGGTCGCGGTCGCCGTCGCGGATGATCGCCTCGACGGACTGGCCCGAGTGGAACGCGGTGATCTCGGCCATGCGCTGCTTGGTGCGCAGCAGGTACTGGGCCTGGATCTTGATGTCGGACGCGGTGCCGCCGATGCCGGCGGAACCCTGGTGCATCAGGATGTCGGTGTTCGGCAGGGCGAAGCGCTTGCCCTTGGCGCCACCGGTGAGCAGGAACTGGCCCATGGAGGCCGCCATGCCCATACCGATGGTGACGACGTCGTTCGGGATGTACTGCATGGTGTCGTAGACCGCCATGCCCGCCGTCACGGAGCCACCCGGGCTGTTGATGTACAGGTAGATGTCCTTCTCCGGTTCGGCGGCCAGGAGGAGGAGCTGCGCGGTGATCTTGTTGGCGATCTCGTCGTCGACCTGCTGGCCGAGGAAGATGATGCGCTCGCCGAGCAGCCGGTTGTAGACATGGTCGCCGAGGCCGCCACCGATGGACGGCTCACCCGCGGCGTAAGGCATCAGATTCGTCACGTATCCACCTGCTCGTCTCCGACGGCCATGTGCCGTCTCAGCGTCTCGTTCTGGGGCGCGGTCCGGCCGGTGCGGACAAGTCCGCCGGCATCCGGGTACTCACGTGCCCTCGTATTCATGGACCCTAACGCGCAGGTCGGACAACGCCATCCCGCTTCCCGAACTGTTCGCTCGGAGCGCAAGCTCCCAGGGCCTTCCGGGGCCTGTGCAGAAGGGCCCGGACGCGGCTGCGTCCGGGCCCTTCTCGGCACTGCTCAGTGGGCTTGGCCCGGGGTGTTACTTGGCCTCTTCGGCCTTGTCCTCGGAGTCACCCTCGACGGCGGCCTCGACCGTCTCGACGGCCTGCTCCTCGTCCTCGTCGGAGAGGTCGACGACCTCACCGTTGGTGTCGACGACCTTGGAGGCCTCGACGACGACCGCGAGGGCCTTGCCGCGGGCGACCTCGCCGACCAGCATCGGGACCTGGCCACCCTCGACGACGGCCTGGGCGAACTGGTCGGGGGACATGCCGGAGGAAGCGGCGCGGCGCATGAGGTGCTCGGTGAGCTCCTCCTGGTCGACGCCCAGCTTCTCCTTGTTGACCAGCGCGTCGAGGACGAACTGGGTCTTGATGCCCTTGATGGCCTGCTCGGAGGTCTCGGCGTCGAACTCCTCGACCGTCTTGCCCTGGAACTCCAGGTACTTCTCGATGGTCAGACCCATCTGGCCGAGCTGGTGGTGCTCCAGGTTGTGCTTGCGGGTCTGGACCTCGTCCGCGAGGAGCTTCTCGGGGATCGGCACCTCGACGAGCTCCAGCAGCTTCTCCAGGACGCGCTCCTGGGCCTGCGTGGCCTGGTCGTACTGCTTCATGTTCTCGAGGCGCTTGCGGCTGTCCGCCTTGAGGTCCTCGAGGGTGTCGAACTCGCTCGCCATCTGCGCGAACTCGTCGTCCAGCTCGGGAAGCTCACGGGCGGAGACCTTGGTGACCTTGACGGTGACCTCGGCGTCCTTGCCCTCGGCGGAGCCGCCCTTCAGCTGGGAGGTGAAGGTGGCCTCGCCACCGGCCTCCAGGCCCTTGACGGCCTCGTCGATGCCTTCGAGCAGCTCGCCCGAGCCGATGGTGTAGGACACGTCGGAAGCGACGCCGTCCTCCAGCACCTCACCGTCGACCTTGGCCTCCAGGTCGATCGTGACGACGTCGCCGTCCTGGGCGGCGCGCTCGACGTCCTTGGTGGACGCGAAGCGGCCGCGCAGCTGCTCGACCGACTTCTCGATCTCCTCGTCGGAGACCTCGATGGCGTCGACCTCGACCTCGATGCCGGAGTAGTCCGGGATCTCGATCTCGGGGCGGACGTCGACCTCGGCGGTGAAGGCCAGCAGCTCGCCGTCCTTCAGCTCCGTGATGTCGACCTCGGGCTGGCCCAGCGGGTTCAGGTCGGCCTCGTTGACCGCCTCGGTGTAGAACTTCGGGAGGGCGTCGTTGACGGCCTCCTCCAGCACCGCACCGCGGCCGAAGCGCTGGTCGATGACGCGGGCCGGGATCTTGCCCTTGCGGAAGCCCTTCACCGTGACCTGCTGGTTGATCTTCTTGTACGCCGCGTCGAGGCTGTCCTTGAGCTCCTCGAAGGGCACCTCAACAGTGAGCCGAACCCGAGTCGGGTTCAGGGTCTCCACGGCGCTCTTCACGGTTCGGTCTCCTTGTGGCTGACTGCTGGGGGTTCTGCCGTCACGCTGCGATTCAGCGGTTCAGCGGACTTCGGCCCGGTACATCAGACACACGGGCACGCAGCTTGCATAGTAACCGCAAGCGGCAATCAGCCCACAACGCGATCTTGTGGAGACCCCTTCTACGGACTCGGAGGGGACACTGCTGCTGGTCGGGGTGGCCGGATTCGAACCGACGACCTTCCGCTCCCAAAGCGGACGCGCTACCAAGCTGCGCCACACCCCGTCGGTGCGACACGTAGGGTACATGCCCGGAGACCCTCTGATGCGCTGGGTTTCCCGACCGGTTTCCGGCAGGTCCTCGCCGCGGGCGCGAATGTGGTGTGCGTTCCCCTGGCTCGACCCGCTAGGATGCTGTCCGTGCCGCGGTCCCCGGACCTGCGGCGCGCGCGTTGCGGGCGTAGCTCAATGGTAGAGCCCTAGTCTTCCAAACTAGCTACGCGGGTTCGATTCCCGTCGCCCGCTCTGAATGACGAAGGGCCAGGTCAGAGGACGTTTCCTCCGCCTGGCCCTCAGTCGTTCCCACGCGCCGTTCGGGCTCAGCGCGTGCCGATCGCCTGCTGGTAGTCGAAGAAGCCGGTCGGGTCGTATTTCCGCTTCACGTCGACCAGACGGGGGTAGTTCGTGCCGTAGTAGGCCTCCCGCCAGTTCTTCAGCGTCGGATCGGGGAAGTTCTGGTACGCCTGTTCGGGGGCCTTGCCGGGGAAGATGTCGTCGTAGAACTGCTGGACCCAGCGGAGGTTGGCTTTGGCGACGCTGGGGAGGTCGTAGTCCGCCCACGAGGTCTCGGCGGCGAAGACGAAGAGGTCGTCTCGGTGTACGAACGCGGTCGCGTTCGGCGGTACCTGGTTGATCTCACCTCCGAGGGCGAACATCGCGAACCCGGCTCCGTCCTCGTTGCCGCTGCCGGGCCAGTCCAGCAGGCGCTCGGCTGCCGCGCTGACCTGCTGATCGGTCAAGAGAGTGCGGGAGTCCAGGATCGCCGATTTGGTGGCGAAGCGTTCGATCGGTGTGGTGGCGCTCAGCAGTACGCTCGCCTCACCGGGCGTGACCTGACGAACGGACGCGCTGTTGCGGGCGCGTTCCTCGCTCGTGCCGATCTCGAGCAGCGGTTCGAGGATGGCCCGCAGTTCGCGGACAGTGCCGTAGAACTGGCCGATGGCGTTGACGTTGGCGTTCGCACGGATCTGCGCCTTGGTCCTCCCGTCGGTACCGATGCCCAGACGCAGATGGAACCGCCTGTCGCCCACGGTGTCCTGGGCGATGCGCTGCGCGGCGGCGACCGCCGGCAGTACGGAGTCCAGGCTCCATCGGAGCTGGTAGAAGCCCACGGTGCCCTCGAACTGCTCGTACTGGAAGGTGAACGAGGTGTGGACACCGAAGTTGTTGCCGGCTCCGCCGCGGCAGGCCCAGAACAGGTCGGGGTGCGCATCCTCGCTGGCCTTGACCGTGCGTCCGTCGGCGAGGACGACGGTCGTGGAAACGAGCCGGTCGCAGGTCAGGCCGAACATCTTGTCGCTGAACCCGATACCGCCGCCGAGCACCAGCCCCGCGACCCCGACGCTGGGGCAGCGACCGGTCGGCACGAACATGCCGTCGTCCTCCAACAGCGGATGCAGGTCGCCATTGGTGACGCCGGCCCCTACGGTGATGGTACCGGCGTCGTGCACGACCCTCATCGGCCCGTAGGTCCGAGGGCGGGCTCGGCCCGGCGTCGGAGTGGAGACGATGCTCTTCATGCGGGCCATGTTCAGCAGCAGGCCCGTGGTGGTCGAATACCCGGCGTAGTTGTGTCCCAGCCCCGAGCGCGGCACGGCGGGCATCTCTACCGAGCGAGCCCAGCGGATCGCTTCGGACACGTCCTCGGCGGTCGCGCAGGCAACGATGCCGGCAGGCTGAATTCCGTCGTACCTGTGGTTGTACGGCAAGGCCAGCGACGGGTATACGGGGCCATGCGGCCGGTAGAGGGTGGCCCCGGGCGACAGCGCATCAGCCAGCCGCTTCCAGTCCCGGCCGTCGACCGCCCCTGCCGCCTGAGCTGACGCAGCCGCACTCTCCGGTGCCTGCAGCCCCAGCGCGCCGCCGATGCCGCCCAGCACACCCGCCCGCAGCACGTCCCGCCTGTCGATCACGACGACCTACCCTCACACAGCGGTCGCAGACTCCCCTGCGATCCCATCGGCCAGTCCATTGATCGTCGACCGGCGCCATCCCCGTCGAAGGCCCACTCGCCGGACCCGCCACACGAAAGGACGAGGGACGCACTGCCAAACAGCTCAGACCCACACCCAGGGCCGTTGCCCGCACGGCGCGGATCGCCTGGATGCCGGCGCCTTCACCGCCGCTGCGAACGTGCCGTCAGCGCCTTCACCAGGTGGGCTGGGCAAAGGCGCTGACGGCTTTTCGGGCATCCAGAGGATGAGTGGACCCGCGCGGTCAGGCTTCGAGCCGACGGGGGACGGCGCTCGGGCGCCGTCCCCCCGGGTCCGGGATGCGGTGGTCGAGGGTGATCATGCCGGCGCCGAGCAGTTCGGCGATCCGGGTGATCGAGCGGCCGGGCCGTTTCACCGGTGATCCGGACGGCCGTGATGTGTCGGCTGCAGCGCGTTGGCGAACACGTAGTCCGCGACGTTGGTACCGATCTCCCTCCCGTCCTCGGCGTCCCAGCGGAAGTGCGCGCCCAGCCAGAGTCGGCTGAACTCGCCCTCCTCGGCGACCTGGCTGAAGCTGTTCATCTGGCGGTACGCCACGAGGGTGTGCGGGTCCTCGGAGTGCGCGGTGAACGAGGCGTCGTCACGGTCGAAGAAGTGCTGCATCGCAGTTGCCCACGCAGCCGTGAAGTTGGCGTGCCCGGAGGTCCAGGCGGGGAAGCACGGGGTCCACGGTGCCCCCGAGCGGTCTGAGGTGAGGGGCTGCCAGTCCGCGTTCGCGCCGCCCGTCGCCTGGACCGCGGACACCGGGCGCCACTCATTGATCGGGGAGTCGTACTTGCTGTCCCAGGCCGCGATCCCGGCATCCGCCAACGACAGCGCCGACAGCGCGAACAAGTGGGTGGTCTCGTACGTGTCGAGCTTGAACTTCTTGGCGACGGTCCCGGTCAGCTCGAGCAGTTGCCCCGGGGGGTGGTAGGTGCCGTTCAGGTCGTGGTCCCAGAACCAGCCGACGACGGTCTGATCGTAGGTGCGCTCGGTGGAGTCGACGGCACCGACCCGTCGCACCTCGTCGACCTGGCGCGCGTACTCCGGGCTGGCCAACATTTCGTCGTAGGACGTGAAGCCCCGCAGGGTCGGAGGCCGGAACTGCGAGCCGGAGCGGAGCACGAACGGCTTCACCTTGCCCCAGTTCGGGGTCACCGCGTCGCTCGGCTCCTTGCAGGCCCCTTCGTCAGGCGTCGCCTCTTCGCCCGTCGGCCGCCAGGCTCCAGGGGTGGTGGTGTCACCGTCGTAGACATCCGGGTTGTCCGAGCCGTCGTCCGCCCGGGCTCTGTTGATCTGCCTCACCACGCGGTCGACCACGAGGCGGTCGAGGGGGTCGTAGGAGTGGGGGGAGCGACCGGTTCGGGCCTCGTACCGGGCGTCGATGTAGGCCTGATCGCCCGGGTACAGCTCGGAAATCATTCGGTACGCCGTGCGGTCGATCAGCCGCTCTTCTTCGTTCGGATGCGGCCGCGACGATCTGTCGGCGTACTTCACCGGCTTGCTGAGGTACGGCTGGTACTTCAGCGTTCCGTACGTGTATTGATAGGCGCTCTCGGCGTTGTAGATCGCCGCGAAGACCATCGCCCCGGACCGGGAGAGTTTGCCGGGCGAGGCGTCCGAGCCCCGCGCATTGCGGAACGTCTGCAGCAGGACCTTGTTCCAGTACTGCGTCGGATCGTCCTCGTGCCGTGCCACGGCGGCGGCCTGCGGCGCACCGGCCGCCACCGGACTCAGCCCGGCGAGCAGGGCACCGGCCACGACAGCGGCCCGTAGCCGTCCCAGGCGCCTGCCGGCTCGGTACTTCAGGCGTGGGAGCACAGGCTCCGTGGACGACCGACGGCCATGATCGCGTTCGAGGGGCACGGCTTTCCTTTCGACGTCGCTGATCAGCAACGGCAGGGTAATGTCGGATATGCCGCGAATAAGGTGACCCACGCCGATCCGTAGATGCTCTTGCATTCATTCGGAGTCATGCGGAATTGCCCATATGGACGTGATCGACAGCCAGTCGAGCTGTGACGGCCCAGGCGATTCCCGTCGCCCGCTCTGAGTACTGAAGGGCCAGGTCAGAGGAGAATTCCTCAGCCTGGCCCTTCGTCATTCCCGTACGAGCCCGCTCAGCGCGTCGGCGCTCTTCAGACGCAGCCGGGTACGGTGCTGGGGCTACCACAGTTGTTGGGCTGGTTGCCGGCGACGAGACTGGCCACCCGCGTCACCGTGCCGCTGGCGTTGAAGATGCCGCCACCGTCCGCACCCGTTCCCAGCGCCCGGTTGTCGGTCACCGGGCTGCTGGTGAGAGCCACCGTGCCGGAGGACGTGTTGAAGATGCCGCCACCGCGGGAGTTCGTGCCGTTGGCGGTGTTTCCGGTGACCGGGCTGCTGGTGAGCTGCACCGCGCCGGAAATGTTGAAGACGCCGCCGCCCTGTGCGTTGTTACCGGTGATGGTGTTGCCCGTGACCAGGCTTCCGTTCAGCTTCAAGGTTCCGGCTTGCGCGATGCCGCCGCCCTGCGCGTTGTTGCCGGTGACGTCGTTGCCGGTGACGTCGTTGCCGGTGACCGGGGTGCTGTTCAGCGTGACCGCCGTGCCGACGGCGGCGGCGATCCCGCCGGCCAGGGAGGTTGCGTGGTTGCCGGTGATCCTGCTTCCGTTGACGGTCGCCGTGCCGGAACCTCCGAACGGGCTGACGAATACGGCTCCGCCGGCCCCCGCCGTGTTGTTGGAGAGCGTGCTCCAGTTGACGCTCACCGTGCCGTTGTCGTTGTCGACGGCCCCACCAAAGGTGTCGGCGATGTTGGCGGTGAGCCTGGTGCTGTTCAGCGTCAGTGCGGGACCGGCGCCATTGAGCCAGATGGCACCGCCCCGGCCGTTGCCGAGGCTGGAGGACGCGTGACCGTTGCTGAGGGTCAGGGCATTGAGAGTGAGGTTTCCATTGGGGCCGTCGATTTCAAAGAAACGGAAATTGGCCGCGGTTACGGCTCGGGTGATGGTGTCGCCCACTCCGTTGATCGTGACGTTGCTCGTGATGACCGGCAGTCCGTTGTCGTCGTTGGGTGGTGTGGCGTCGGCAAGGGTGTAGGTGCAGCCGGGTCTGAGGTTGACCGTGCCGCCCACTGTGGCGACAGCGCCGATCGCGGCTTGCAGGTCGCTCTCGCTGCAGCTGGTCACGTTCACGATCAGCGCCCGGCCGGCGGCACGGGTGGTTCTGCCTTCCTCGGCGGAGGGAATGCCGAGCATCGGGCTGGCAGGCGCCGCGGCCGGCTGCGACACGCCGAGTAGGTCCGGACCCGGCGTGTCAGCTTGTGCGGTAGCGGGCGGCGTGACGACGCCGAAAGCGGCGAGGGTGAGTCCCATGAAAATGGGGGCGGTACGAGAGATGCTCAGACGCATCGGGGCTCCTTCGGGCGGATCGCGCATGTCGTTCCGGAAAGCAATGCCGAAACATCAACAGAAATAATTAATGTCGGATTAATTAGCGGGAAGACAACACGCCCAGCTACGACCAGAATTCAGCCGAGAGGCCCTCGCCTGAATGGCCGCCGGTGACGCGGAGGTGTCCTTGCTCTCGCGCTCTGTCGGCGGAGGTGCGCAAACCGCCGACGCAGATACCCCCGGGGGCCCCAGCGGGCCGCGTCCCCCGCGCGTCCTGGCGGGAGGTCATCGGCGGGGCGGATCGGAGGACGATTCCCCGATCCGGCCCTGAGGCGTTTTCAGGTCTTTGCAGGGTTTTCGATTGACGCCGCGCGCGTTCGCCGGTGTACTCCCACGCATGCCGGATGCGGAAGCGACCCAGCAGTACCTGGAGACGAGGCTGTCCCAGTATCAGAAGTGGTACGACCGGAAAGCCGTCAGGATGAAGGCCATGCATCTCAGGATGCGGACCGTCTCCGTGGTCGGCGGCGCACTGGTCCCCGTGCTCGTGAACATCGACCTGCCGTTCGCCAGGATCACCGCCACGGTGCTCAGCCTGGTCGTCGTCGGCTCCGTGTCGCTGGAGAGCGTGTACCGGTACCGCGAGATGTGGAAGAACTACAGGTCGACGGAGCAACTCCTCGGCCACGAGCGGGTCTACTTCGAGACCGGGGTGGGGCCGTACGCCGGCCTCTCGGACACCGAGTCCTTCGCGAGGCTGGTGTCACGGGTGGAGAAGGCCATCGCCAACGAGAACTCCGCCACCTTGAACGTCATGACCCTGGGCGGTCAGGTGAACGCCGACCTCCAGGCCCAGTACGTCATCCCCGAAGCCCGGCAGGAACGCCGGGACCTCTAGAGCTTGATGTTCGCGATCATCGTCGCGAGGGAGTTGAGGAAACGGTTCACGTCGTCGGCGATCGAGCTGGACGCCAGGAAGAAGCCGAAGAGGGCCGCGACGATGGCGGGTCCTGCCTTGATGTGGTTGCCGCGGATCAGCACCACCAGGATGACCGCCAACAGAACCACCACTGACAGCGAAATGGCCACTACTGATCACACCTTCGGTCGTCCCCTGGTCGGCCCGGGGCGCACGGCCACGCACACCCCCACATGGACCATCCTCCCACCAACGGGCCCCACCTATCCGCCCCGTGACGAATCACCATCGTTCCGTTTCCGCCAACCACACGTGCACAAGGCATATTTCGGGCACGGGGCGGGGGTTACGGGGCGGTGAGGCCGAGCAGGGAGCGGACATGGGCGTACTTCGCGGCCAGCCGCTCGCGCGTGGGACCGTCCAGTACGGAGAGCCGAACGGGATCGGCGTTGTGCGCGAGGTCGGCCTCCTTGACCAGGAGGGCGCCGGAGGTGGCGAGGATCCGGGCCGTGTACTGCTCCACCGGTTCGCCGGGGTGTTTGGTGACGGCGAGGACGATGTCCTTCACGGACTGCGGGAGGGCGGCGGAATCCAGCCAGGTGAGGCTGAGGGCGTCGTCCTCGATCGCGTCGTGGAGCCAGGCCGCCGCCTGCTGCTCGGGACTGCCGCCGCGCACGCGGACTCCCTCGGCCACGGCCGCGAGGTGCTCCGCATACGGCCGGCCGGCCTTGTCGGTCTGCCCCTCGTGCGCGGTGCGGGCGAGGGCCTCGACCTCGATGAGGGTCAGGGGGCTGCTCGTCATGCGATCTCCCTTGCCGCTGCCTTGAGGGTCTGCGCGACCCGGTGCACATCCGCCTGTGTGGTACGCCAGTTGGAGAACGCGGCGCGCAGGGCGGGGGTTCCCCCGTAGACGGTCGGAGTGACGAAGACCTCGTCGGCCACGGCCTCGCGCAGGGCGGCGAGCCGGGCCTGGGTGGGGTCGGCGGCCAGGGTGAAGCAGACGACGTTGAGCCGGACCGGGGCGAGCAGGGTGAAGGCGGCGTCCTGGGAGAGGCGCTCCCCGAGGGCGCGGGCGCAAGCGATGTCCCGCTCGACGATCTCCCGGTGGCCCTGGCGGCCGTACGCGCGGAGCGTGAACCAGGCGGCGAGGGCGCGCAGCCGGTGGGAGTTCTCCGGGGTGAGGTGGACCAGGTCGGGGAAGTCGCCGAGGGGGCCGAGGTAGGCGGCGGCGTTCTGGAACACGCGGGCCTGGAGGTCCTGCCGGCGGGTGAACTGGACGGCGCTGTCGTAGGGGACGTTGAGCCACTTGTGCAGGTCGACGCAGAGGGAGTCGGAGGCGTCGAGGCCGTCCGCGAGGTGGGCGTGGTCCGGGGAGAGGGCCGCGAAGGCGCCGAAAGCGGCATCGGTGTGCAGCCAGAAGTCGTGGCGCTCGCGCAGGGACGCGACGGCCCGGAGGTCGTCGAAGTCGACCGTGTTGACCGTGCCCGCGTTGGCGACGACCACGGCCGGGCCGGGCGTGTCGGTCAGGGCCCGCTCCAGTGCGGCCGGGTCGACGGCCTCGCGGCCGGGCAGGGTCGGGACCTTGACGAGGGAACCCCGGCCGAGGCCGAGGACCGACAGGGCCTTGGCGATGGAGGAGTGCGGGGCGCCGGAGAGCACGCGGACGGGGCCGAGGGCGGCGACGCCGTCCTCGGCCGGGGCGACGCCGAGGCGTTCCCCGAGCCATTCGCGGGCTATGGCGAGGCCGGTGGTGTTGGACATCGTGGCGCCGCTGACGAAGGTGCCGGTGTGGGCGTCGGAGAGGTGGAAGAGCTCGCGGAGCCAGCCGACGGTCTCGCGCTCGAGGTCCTGGCCCGCGCCGTCGAGGGCCGAGTTGGAGTTCTGGTCGTAGGCGGCGGTCAGCCAGTCCCCGGCGAGGGCGGCGGGGGTGGCGCCGCCGGTGACGAAGCCGAGGTAGCGGGGCCCGGCGGAGGCCGACAGCCGGGGCTCCCAGCGGTCCTGGAACGCGGCGAGGGCCGCTTCCGTGCCGGCGCCGTGCTCCGGGAGGGGCTCGGGGCCGTCCGGCTTTCCGGCGGGCGGTACGACGGGACGCGCGTCCAGGGCGGACAGCGCGTCGGCGGCGGCGCGACGGGTGATGTCGAGGAGGTCGGGGAGCCGGGCGAGGTCGGCGGCGAGCGTGCGGTCCATGGAAGCACGTTAGGCGCAGCCGGGGTGGCGGGGGCGGGCCAATCCGGGGTGATTGGCCCGCCCCTGACCGCCCGCCCCTGACCGGCCGCCCCTGACCGCCCGCGCTGACCGCCCGCCCTGACCGGCCCGTCCCCAACGGCCGGCGCAGGCCGGGTCAGGCCGCCGCTCCGGCGTGCGCCGGGGCCGGGCGGGCGGTGAGCGCCGTCATCCGGGCGGCGATGGCAGCGGCGGAGCCGTGCGCCAGCCGGTCCGCGATCAGGCCGTCGGCGAGGAAGAGCACCTGGTCGGCGTGGGCCGCGGCGACCGGGTCGTGGGTGACCATCACGACGGTGGCGCGCAGGGAGTCGACGGCGGTCCGGAGCAGTCCGAGCACCTCGGCCGCGGTGGTGGTGTCGAGGGCGCCGGTGGGTTCGTCGGCGAAGACCACGTCGGGGCGGGTGACGAGGGCGCGGGCGATGGCGACACGCTGCTGCTGGCCGCCGGAGAGCTCTGCGGGGCGGCGCCGGCCCTTGCCCTCCAGGCCGACGCGGGTGAGCAGGTCGGCCGCCCGGTCCCGGTCGTGGCCGGTGGAGCGGCCTGTGGCGAGCCGCGTCGGGAGCAGCACGTTCTGTTCGACGGTGAGGGAGGGCAGCAGGTTGAAGGCCTGGAAGACGAAGCCGAGGCGGCTGCGGCGCAGTTCGGTGAGCTCGTTCTCGTCCATGCCGGTGATCTCGGTTCCGCCGAGGCGGACGGAGCCCTCGGTGCGCACGTCGAGTCCTGCGGCGCACTGGAGGAAGGTGGACTTGCCGGAGCCGGAGGGGCCCATCACGGCGGTGAAGCTGCCGCGCGGCAGGCTCAGGTCGATCCCGCGCAGCGCGTGCACGGCGCCGGCCCCGTTCCCGTACTGGCGCCGTACGCCGCGCAGCTCCACGGCGGCCGAGGTGCCGGGCCCCTCGGCCGTCTCGTCGTGCCGCCGCTTGGTTCGCCGGATCCCCATGGTGTGCAGCCTTCCGTGACGTCGCTGTTCGTGGTGCCGACGCTACGGATCATGGCGGGGCGGCGGCCATGACGGCGCCCGGCGGAACGGGGGTGGGGCAAACCCCACCCCGGTCAGGGGGAGCGGCGGATCAGCAGCAGCGCGCGGTCGTCGTTGACGTCCTTGGCGACCTTTTCGATCAGGTGCCAGGCGGCGCCCTCCCAGCCGGCGGCGACGTAGCGGTCGGCTTCGCCGGTGAGGCGGTCCATGCCCTCGCTGATGTCGCGGTCGGCCGTCTCGACCAGGCCGTCGGTGAAGAGCATCAGGACGTCGCCGCGGCGGAGGTTCCCGCGGGCGGGGGTGAACTCGGCGCCGTCGTAGACGCCGAGCAGCGGGCCCTCACCGGTCTTCTCCTGCCAGCGGCCGGTGCCCGCGGAGAGCTGGAGGGCGGGGAGGTGGCCGGCGGAGAGGAGTTCGTAGTCGCCGGTCGCCAGGTCCAGGACGAGGTGGATGGAGGTGGCGAAGCCCTCGTCCCAGTCCTGGCGGAGCAGGTAGCCGTTGGCGGCGGGCAGGAAGCCGTGCGGTGGCAGCGCGCCGAGCAGGCCGCCGAAGGCGCCGGACAGCAGCAGGGCCCGGGAGCCCGCCTCCATTCCTTTGCCGGAGACGTCGGTCAGGACGATCTCCAGGGTCCGGCCGCCGTTGGTGCGTGCCGCGACGACGAAGTCACCGGAGAACGACTGGCCGCCGGCCGGGCGCAGCGCCATCTCGCGGTGCCAGCCGCGGGGCAGGGCGGGCAGCTTGCTCTGGACGCGGATCCGTTCGCGCAGGTCGAAGAGCATGGTGCCGCCGCGCCGCCAGGGCACGCCGACCCGGCTGCGGAACTGGGCGATGACCAGCCCGAAGAAGCCGCAGGCCGCGACGACGAGGACGGTACCGGGGGTGACCCGCGCCGGGCCCTGGGTGTAGGGGCCGAGCACCAGGGCCTCGACGATCAGCGCGGCCGCGGAGGCGGCGTACAGCGCGAGGAGGCTGGCGGGGCGCAGCAGCAGGCCGCCGGCCACGATCGGCAGGACGAGCGCCGACGGCGAGAACCAGACGGGCAGCATCAGGGTGCCGCAGGCGATGGCGGGGACGGTGGCCAGCAGGCCGGCGAAGGCGAGCCAGTCCGAGGCGTCGCCGCGGAAGTAGTCGACGGCTGATTTGCGCAGGGCGGTGCGCGCCCGGCGCGACAGCATGCGCATCCGGGCCATGAGGGATTCCACGCGTGCTCCGGCCATTGCTTCGGGACCTTATCCATCCCGGCTGTGGATGCGCAGGGGTACCCCTGGACCTGAGGTCCGACGGCGCCCGAAAACAGGTCGACTGCAACGGAATGCCCTGATAGGGATGAGCGTATGGCTCTTGAGATGCGCGTATTACAGGCCGATGAGTGGGATGTCTGGTACGACCACCTGGAACTGGCCTTCGGCGGTGTGCCCGATTCCCCGCAGGAGCGACCGCTGTACAAGTCGCTGACGGAGACGGAACGTTCGCTTGGTGTCTGGGACGGCGCCACGTGCGTGGGCTCGGCCGGATCCTTCGCTTTCCGCCTCTCCGTGCCGGGCGGGGCGATCGTCCCGGCGGCCGGCGTGACGACGGTGGGCGTCTCCCCCACCCACCGGCGGCGCGGGGTGCTCAGGTCCCTGATGCGCCGGCAGCTGGACGACATCCGGGCGGGTGGCGAACCGCTCGCCGTGCTGACGGCCTCGGATCCGGCGATCTACGGGCGCTTCGGCTACGGCACGGCGACGTACGCCCTGGGCGTGGACATCGACACGACGCGGGTACGGCTCACCGTGCCGCCGGGGACGGACGAGGTGCGGCTGCGCCTGGTCGACCCGGAGGGCGCGCTGGCCGACTGCGAGCGGGTCTACGCGGCGCTGGTCCCCCTGCGCCCCGGGATGCCGGCCCGGCAGCCGGGCTGGGAGCGGCACGCACTGCTGGACGGGCCCGCGCTGCGCGGCGGCGGGTCGGCACTCAAGTGCGTGGTGGCGGAAGGGGAGGACGGCGAGGTGGTGGGGTACGCCCGCTACCGGGTCAAGCCCGACTGGGACCACACCGGCTCGGACGGCAAGGTCGAGGTCGCCGACCTCGACGCGCTGGTCCCGGCTGCGTACGCGGCGCTGTGGCGCTACCTCTTCGAGATCGACCTGACGTGGGCGGTACGGGCGAAGTCCCGGCCGCTCGACGACCCGCTGCTGCACCTGGTCAGCGACGTCCGGCGGTCGCGGACGCGTCTGCGGGACTCGCTGCACGTACGGCTCGTCGACCTGCCGGCCGCGCTGGAGGCGCGGACGTACGGGGCCCCGGCGGACGTGGTCCTGGACCTCGAGGACGCGTTCTGCCCGTGGAACGGGGGCCGGTGGCGGCTGACCGCCGACGGGAAGGGCGCCGCCTCCTGCACGCGGACCGAGGAGCCGGCGGAGCTGGCGCTGTCGGTCCGGGAGCTGGGATCGGCGTACCTCGGCGGGATCACCCTCACCTCACTGGCGGCGGCGGGCCTGGTGCGCGAGCTGCGCGGGGGCGCCCTGGCCGAGGCCTCGCGGGCCTTCGCGGGGGACGTGGCCCCCTGGCTCCCGCACGGCTTCTAGCGGGACTGGCAGCCCGGGCACCAGAAGAGGTTGCGGGCGGCGAGACCGGCGGTGCGGACCTCGCCCCCGCAGATGTGGCAGGGCATGTTCGCCCTCCGGTAGACGTACACCTCGCCGCCGTGGTCGTCCACCCGCGGCGGGCGGCCCATGGCCTCGGGCAGGTGCTCGTCGCGGACGGTGTCGATCCGGTTGTTCCGCACGCCCTCGCGCATGAGCGCGGCGAGGTCCGCCCACATGGCGTCCCACTCGGCGCGCGTGAGGTCCTTGCCCAGGCGGTACGGGTCGATGCCGTGCCGGAAGAGGACCTCGGCGCGGTAGACGTTGCCGACGCCCGCGACGATCTTCTGGTCCATCAGCAGGGCCGCGATCGTGGTGCGGGAGCGGGAGATCCGCTTCCAGGCCCGGTCCGGGTCGTCGGCGGGCCGCAGCGGGTCGGGGCCGAGCCGGTCGTGTATCGCCTTCTTCTCGCCCTCGCCGATCAGCGCGCAGGCGGTGGGCCCGCGCAGGTCGGCGTAGTGCTCCTCGTTCAGCAGGCGCAGCCGGACCGTGTCGGTCGCGGGCGGCGCCGGGGCGGGGCCGAAGCCGAGCTTGCCGAAGAGGCCGAGGTGGATGTGGATCCAGGCGTCGCCCAGCTCCAGGAAGAGGTGCTTGCCGTGCGCCTCCGCGCTCTCCAGCTCGCGCCCGTCGAGCAGGGCCGCGCTCTCCTCGAAGCGGCCCTGCGGGCTGCTGACCCGGACCGGGCGGGCGGCGAACCGCTCGGTGTGGTCCTGGGCGAGGCGGTGGATCGTATGCCCCTCGGGCACGGCACTGCTCCTACGTCTGGAAACGGCCGTGCCGCCGGGGACTCCGGCGGCACGGCGAAGCGGAAGATCAGCCCTGCGGGTGGTGGGCCGGGATCGGGGGCAGCTCGCCGGTCTGCTCGTAGGCGGAGAGCATCTCGATGCGGCGCGTGTGGCGCTCCTCGTCGGAGTACGGGGTCGCCAGGAAGGCCTCGATGAAGCTGACGGCCTCGTCCTGCGTGTGCATCCGGCCGCCGACGGAGATCACGTTGGCGTTGTTGTGCTCACGGCCGAGCTTCGCGGTGTCGACGCTCCAGGCGAGGATGGCGCGGACGCCCTTGACCTTGTTCGCGGCGATCTGCTCGCCGTTGCCGGAGCCGCCGATCACGATGCCGAGGCTGTCGGCGTCCGCGGCGGTCTTCTCCGCGGCGCGGAGGCAGAACGGCGGGTAGTCGTCCACCGCGTCGTAGATGTGGGGCCCACAGTCGACGGGCTCGTGGCCGTTGTTCTTGAGCCAGTCCACCAAGTGGTTCTTGAGCTCAAAGCCGGCATGGTCGGATCCGAGGTACACGCGCATGGGACGAGTGTGGCACGAACGGGCCCGGCAGCCCGCAGGGGGTGTCGCGTAAGTCACTTCTAAAGCTCAAGTAAACCCAAAGAACGCAGATGGGACAGGGGGGACCGCGGTTCTGGACGTTCGTCCCTACGCAACGATCCGGATTGGGGTCTTCCGCCCTGCGTTCATCTCAGGTTTGAATGCCGGGGCTCGCAACCCGAGAACCTAAGGATCCGTCCATGAGCTCCACGACGACCCTTCAGAAGGAAGGCAACCCCACCGGAAACAACGGTGAAGGTCAGCCCTCCGACGGTCTGAAGGCCGGTCTCAAGAACCGCCACCTGTCCATGATCGCCATCGGCGGTGTCATCGGCGCCGGCCTCTTCGTCGGCTCCGGTGGCGGCATCGCCAAGGCCGGCCCCGCCATCCTGATCTCCTACGCGCTGGTCGGCGCGATGGTCGTCTTCGTGATGCGGATGCTGGGCGAGATGGCCGCCGCCAGCCCGAACTCGGGCTCCTTCTCCGCCTACGCCGACCGCGCGCTCGGCCGCTGGGCCGGCTTCTCCATCGGCTGGCTGTACTGGTTCTTCTGGGTCGTCGTCCTGGCCGTGGAGGCCACCGCCGGTGCCTCGATCCTCGAAGGCTGGATCCCGGCCGTCCCGCAGTGGGCCTGGGCCCTGATCGTGATGGCGGTCCTGACCGCCACCAACCTCGGCTCCGTCGCCTCCTACGGTGAGTTCGAGTTCTGGTTCGCGGGCATCAAGGTCGTCGCCATCGGCGCCTTCGTGATCATCGGCATGCTGGCCGTCTTCGGTGTGCTGCCGGGCTCCGACAACCCGGGTGCGGGCTTCGCCCACCTGACCGACGCCGGCGGTTTCTTCCCGAACGGCTACGGCGCCGTCCTCACCGGCGTGCTGATGGTCGTCTTTTCCTTCATGGGCAGCGAGATCGTCACCCTCGCCGCCGGCGAGTCGGAGAACCCCCGCAAGGCGGTCACCCAGGCCACCAACTCCGTCATCTGGCGCATCGGCGTCTTCTACCTCGGCTCGATCTTCATCGTGCTGACGCTGCTCCCGTGGAACGACAAGTCGATCACCGAGAAGGGCTCGTACGTCGCCGCCCTCGACTCGATCGGCATCGCGCACGCCGGCACGATCATGGAGGTCATCGTCCTGACCGCCGTGCTGTCCTGCCTGAACTCGGGTCTCTACACCGCCTCCCGCATGGCCTTCTCGCTCGGTGAGCGCGGCGACGCCCCGAAGGCGTTCGCCAAGGTCAACTCCCGGGGCGTCCCGGTGGCCGCGATCCTGGGCTCCACGGTCTTCGGCTTCGTCGCCGTCTACTTCAACTACGCCTTCAAGGACACGGTCTTCAACTTCCTGCTGAACTCCTCGGGTGCCATCGCGCTCTTCGTCTGGCTGGTGATCTGCTTCACCCAGCTGCGGATGCGCGGGATCCTGGTCCGCGAGGCCCCGGAGAAGCTGACCGTGAAGATGTGGCTGTTCCCGTGGCTGACCTGGGCCACCGCCGCACTGATCATGTTCGTGATCGGCTACATGTTCGTGGACGACGCCAACCGCGAGGTGGTCACCCTGTCCACCCTGGTCGCCGGTGCGGTCGTGGCCGTCGGCGTGGTGCTGGACTTCCGCCGCAAGCGGGCCGCGCTGCAGGGCTGACCCCTGGTCGCGTACGTACGCCGGAGCCCGGCCCGCCTCACAGGCGGGCCGGGCTCCGGCGCGTCGGGGAACCGAACCGCTCAGCCGCGGCGGCCCGCCAGCTTCCAGGCGGACGGCAGGGCGCCCATCGCCAGGGCGGCCTTGAGCGCGTCGCCGATCAGGAACGGGGTCAGGCCCGCCGCGACGGCGGCGCTCAGGGACATGCCGGTGGCGGCCATCAGGTACGGCACGCCCACCGCGTAGATCACCGCGGAGCCGAGCACCATCGTGGCCGCCGTACGGGCCACCGAGCGGTCGGCGCCGCGCTGCGCGAGGGCTCCGACGAGGGTCGCGGCGAGCAGCATGCCGAGCACGTAGCCGAAGGAGGCGCCGCCCGCCCCGGAGGTGCCGTCCGCGAACCACGGCACGCCGGCCGCGCCGAGGAGGGCGTACAGGCCGAGCGAGAGGAAGCCGCGGCGGGCACCGAACGCGGTGCCGACGAGCAGCGCCGCGAAGGTCTGGCCCGTGACCGGGACCGGGGAGCCGGGGACCGGCACGGCGATCTGCGCGGCGAGCCCGGTGAGCGCGGCTCCGCCGACGACGAGCGCGAGGTCGCGGACGCGGCTCGCGGGCAGCAGATCGGCGAGGACGGCGCCGGGCCGGAAGGAGACGGAAGCGGTGCTCATCGGGGGCTCCGGAAGATCGTGGTGACTGGACGATCACCGACGTTAGTCCGCGGGCCGACGCCGTCCCACCGCCGCCCGACACAAAGGCATACTCCCCGGTTTGGTGGAGACCACACAAAGACCCCGACCCACACCCTCGTCGGCGTGATCCGCGTCACGGGGCAGATCCAACAGCACGTCCGTTTTGCACGGAAGGCCGCCGCTCAGTGAGACTGTAGGGTCCCGCCAATCCTGATGCGGAGTCCCCACCGCCGCTGGGCCGAACGAGAGTACGAGCACCCCCTCATGCGCGACAGCCTGCCCGAAGCTCCTCCCCTGACGGGCGACCTGCCCGCGGAACCCCTCAGCCACAGCCTCAAGCAGCGCCACCTGACCATGCTGGGCCTCGGCGGCGTGATCGGCGCCGGGCTCTTCGTCGGCTCCGGCGCCGGCATCGGCATCGCCGGTCCGGCGATCATCTGCTCCTACCTGCTCGCGGGCGTGCTCGCGATGCTGGTGATGCGCGCGCTCGGCGAGATGTCGGCCGCGATGCCCGCGTCCGGCTCCTTCTCGGTCTACGCGGAGAAGGCCCTGGGCCGCTGGGCCGGCTTCTCGGCGGGCTGGCTGTACTGGTTCCTGCTGGTCGTGGTGCTCGCGGTGGAGGCGACCGGCGCCGCGAAGATCGCGAACGGCTGGGTGCCCTCGGTCGACCAGTGGGTCTGGGTACTGATCTTCATGGTGGTCTTCACCGTGGCAAACCTGACCGCCGTGCGGAACTTCGGCGAGTTCGAGTTCTGGTTCGCCGCCCTCAAGGTCGGCGCGATCGTGCTGTTCCTGATCCTCGGCACCCTCGCGATCTTCGGCGTGCTCCCGGACACCGACCCGGTCGGCACGGCCAACCTCACCGGCCACGGCGGCTTCTTCCCGGCCGGCATCGCCGGGGTCGTCGCCGGCATGCTCGCGGTCATCTTCGCCTTCGGCGGCCTGGAGGTCGTCACCATCGCGGCCGCCGAGTCCGACGACCCCGCCCGCTCCGTGGCCCGCGCCGTGCGCAGCGCGGTGTGGCGCATCCTCTTCTTCTACGTCGGCTCGATGCTGGTCATCGTGACCCTGCTGCCGTGGGACTCGCTGAAGCCGGGGATGAGCCCGTACGTGGCCGTCCTCGACTCCATCGGCATCCCGGCGGCCGGCCAGATCATGAACATCGTGGTGTTCGTGGCGCTGCTGTCGGCGCTGAACGCGAACCTGTACGGGTCCTCGCGCATGGTGTTCTCGCTGGCCGAGCGCGGCGAGGCGCCGAGGGCGCTGCTGAAGGTCTCGGGCGGCGGGGTGCCGCTGCGCGCGGTGTTCGCCTCGGTGGCCTTCGGCTTCGTGTCGGTGGTCCTGAACCTGCTGTGGCCGGACACGATCTTCCTCTACATGCTCAACGCGGTCGGCGCGGTGCTGCTGTTCGTGTGGGCCCTGATCGCCGTCTCGCAGCTCAAGCTGCGCCGTGTGATCGAGCGGGACATGCCCGAGCGCCTGACGCTGCCGATGTGGCTGTTCCCGTACGCGACGTGGGCGGCGCTGCTGGGTATGGCGGCGGTGCTGGTCCTGATGCTGTTCGACGACTCGGCCCGGCCGCAGCTGCTGTGGTCCTCGGGCGCCGCCGCCCTCGTCCTCGTGGTGGCGTGGGTGCGGGAGATCCGGGCCCGCAGGGCCTGAAACCGGACCCGGCCCACGGGGCCGATGACGGCCAGGACCCCCGCGCCGCCGCGCGGGGGTCCTGGCCGTTGTCAGGTGCGCAGGTAGGAGGCCCCGTTGACGTCGAGGACCGTGCCCGAGCTCCAGACCGCGCCGGGGGAGGCCAGGTAGAGCACGGCGGAGGCGATCTCCCGCGGGTCCGCGACACGGCCGAAGGGGCTCTGCGCCCGGATGTCCGCGCCCTCGGGCCCCTCCAGCCGGCCGGCGACGCGCTCGGTGGCGACGAATCCGGGGGCCACGGAAGCGACGGCGATGCCGTGCGGGGCGAGGGAGACGGCGAGCGACTGGCCCAGGGCGTGCAGCGCGGCCTTGGTCGCGCCGTAGGCGGGGTGGTCGGGTTCGCCGCGGAAGGCGCCGCGCGAGCCGACGTTGACGATGCGTCCCTCGCGTCCCGCGTCGATCATGCGGCGGGCGACGCGGTGGGTCAGGTTGGCGGCGCCGAAGAGGTTCACCTCGGCGGTCCGCCGCCAGGCCTGCTGCCAGTCCTCGTAGGAGGTTTCGGGCAGCGGGTGGGCGAGCATCACGGCGGCGTTGTTGACCAGGACGTCCACGCCGCCGAGCGCCTCGTCCGCCCCGGCCGCCAGGGCCTCGACCCCGGCCGGGTCGGCGAGGTCCGCGGCGAGCAGTACGTGGCCCTCCCCCTCCAGCGAGGCGAGGGTCTCCTCCGCATCCGCCCGCCGGGCGGAGCAGTGCACGGCGACCCGGTCGCCCTGCCGGGCGAAGGCGGCCGCGATCGCCCGGCCGATGCCCCGGGAGGCGCCGGTGACGAGTACGCCCCGGCCGGTGTCGGGAAGCGGTGTCACGGTCCGGTCCATCGGTGGCCCCCTCGATCCGGTGTCTGCGGCGTCGCCGTGAGCGTACGGGCGTGATCACGAACCGTGAAGCCGACGTCCGGATATCGGACAGAAAACGTCCGGTGATCGGACACTCGGCAGAGTGGGGCACCTCGTCCCCTCTCCCCGCACACCGGACAGGCACACCCCTCGATGAGTCACAGCACCAGCACCCTGACACCCCCGGAAACACAGCGGACCGACGCCGGACCACCCCTCGGCAACGGACTCAAGCAGCGCCACCTCTCGATGATCGCCCTCGGCGGTGTCATCGGCGCCGGACTCTTCGTCGGCTCCGGCGCCGGCATCGCCGCCGCCGGTCCCTCGATCGTGCTCGCGTACGCCGCGTCCGGGCTGCTCGTGATGTTCGTGATGCGGATGCTCGGCGAGATGTCCGCCGCCAACCCCGCCTCCGGCTCCTTCTCCGTTCACGCGGAGCGGGCGGTCGGCCCCTGGGCCGGATTCACCGTCGGCTGGATGTTCTGGACACTGCTGTGCGTGGGGGTGGCCATCGAGGCCATCGGCGCGGCGAACATCATGACCGGCTGGTTCCCGGGCACCCCCTCCTGGATGTGGGTGCTGGTCTTCATGGCGGTCTTCTGCGGGTCCAACCTGGCCGCCGTATCGAACTTCGGCGAGTTCGAGTTCTGGTTCTCCGCCCTCAAGATCGGAGCCATCGGGCTCTTCCTGGGCCTGGGCGTGCTGGCCGTCCTGGGCCTGCTGCCCGGTACCGGCTCCCCCGGCGCCGCGAACCTGCTGCACCACGACGGCGGCTTCCTCCCCAACGGGATGGACGGCCTGCTGGTCGGACTGCTGGCCTCGGTCGTCGCGTACGGCGGGCTGGAGACGGTGACCATCGCGGCCGCCGAGTCCGAGGACCCCGTGGGGGGCGTGGCCAGGGCCGTGAAGACGACCATGTGGCGGATCGCGATCGTCTACGTCGGCTCCATGCTCGTGATCGTCACGCTGCTCCCGTGGAACGACCCGGCGGTCACCGCCGACGGCCCGTACGCCGCCACCCTGGACAAGCTGGGCATCCCGGCGGCCGGCCAGATCATGAACGTGGTCATCCTGATCGCCCTGCTCTCCGCGATGAACGCCAACATCTACGGCTCCTCGCGCATGGCCTACTCCCTCGTCTCCCGCGGCCAGGGGCCCAAGGCCCTGGGCAAGCTCGCCGGCCGTGTGCCGCGCCGGGCGGTGCTCGCCTCCTCCGGCTTCGGCTTCGTCACCGTGCTGCTGTCCTACTGGTACCCGGACACCCTGTTCGCGTGGCTGCTGAACATGGTCGGCGGAGTCATCCTCGTCGTCTGGGGCTTCATCGCCGTCTCCCAGTTCGTGCTGCGCCGCCGGCTGGAGCGCGAGACCCCCGGGAAGCTGGTCGTGCGGATGTGGGGCTTCCCGTACCTGACCTGGGTGGCGCTGGCCGGGGTGGCCGGGGTGCTGGTCCTGATGGCCCTGGGCGAGGACACGCGGGTCCAGGTGATCTTCACCGGCGGGCTCACCGCCGCCCTCGCGGTGACCGGATACGTGATGCAGCGCCGGGCCGCGGCTGCCCGCTGACACCCGCTCGGCCAAAGGTCGGCCCCGTGCGTCCGCACGGGGCCGACCTGCGTTGTACAGAGGTATCCCTTACATGTGAGGTGGAATAGATACTGCTAGCGTGCAGTTGCGCATTGATTGCAATAAGCAGTTGGCACGCCGAGGGGACCGGATAACACGCATGGCCATCTACACGCTTCCTGAGCTTCCGTACGACTACGCGGCGCTGGAGCCGGTGATCAACCCGCAGATCATCGAGCTGCACCACGACAAGCACCACGCGGCTTACGTCGCGGGCGCCAACACCACGCTGGAGCAGCTGGCGGAGGCACGCGACAAGGAGAACTGGGGTGCGCTGAACGGCCTGGAGAAGAACCTCGCCTTCCACCTCTCCGGCCACATCCTGCACAGCATCTACTGGCACAACATGGCCAGCCCGAAGACCGGCGAGGGCGGCGGCGTCCCCGACGAGAAGGACGGCCTGGGCGAGCTTCCGGCCGCGATCACCGAGTCCTTCGGCTCCTTCGCGAAGTTCAAGAAGCAGCTCACCTTCGCCTCCTCCGCGACGCAGGGCTCCGGCTGGGGCGTTCTCGCGTACGAACCGGTCAGCGGCCGCCTGGTCGTCGAGCAGGTCTACGACCACCAGGGCAACGTGGGCGTCGCCAGCACGCCGATCCTGGTCTTCGACGCCTGGGAGCACGCCTTCTACCTGCAGTACAAGAACCAGAAGGTGGACTTCATCGAGGCGATGTGGAACGTCGTCAACTGGCAGGACGTGGCCGGGCGCTACGCCGACGCCAAGGCGAACACCCCGCTGCTGATCCCCGCCAAGGGCTGATCGCGCCACCACAAGCCCGTCCGCCTCGTGATCGTCTTCTCAGCCTTCACGTGCGGGCGTGTCGAACGGAAGACCCCCGTGAGGACGTGACTCACGGGGGTCTTCTGTGTGTACCGGCAGGGCCTACTCGAAAGACGGGCCCTTGGTGCGGGTGCGCTTGATCTCGTAGAAGCCCGGGGTGGAGGCGACGAGCAGCGTGCCGTCCCACAGCCGGGCGGCCGCCTCGCCGCGCGGGGTCGGCGTGACGACCGGGCCGAAGAAGGCCACGTCGTCGCCGTCAGAGCCGGGCACCGAGATCACCGGGGTGCCGACCTCCTGGCCGACCCGGTCGATGCCGTTGTTGTGGGAGGCGCGCAGCACCTCGTCGTACTCGTCGGAATCGGCGTAGGCGAGCAGCTCGGCCGGCAGGCCGACCTCCTCCAGCGCGGCGGCTATGACCTCGCGGGTCGGGCCCAGGTCCTCGTTGTGGATGCGGGTGCCGAGCGCGGTGTACAGCTTGCCGGTGATCTCGTCACCGTGCTTCTGCTGAGCCGCTGTCACCACGCGCACCGGAGCCCAGCCCTTGGGGCCGAGCAGTTCGCGGTAGGACTCGGGCAGCTCGTCGAGCTTGTTCTCGTTGAGGACGGCCAGGCTCATCACGTGCCAGCGGACCTCGACGTCGCGGACCTTCTCGACCTCCAGCATCCAGCGCGACGTCATCCAGGCCCAAGGACAGAGCGGGTCGAACCAGAAGTCGACCGGGGTCCTCTCGCGCACCTGGGTGTCGGTCATGTCTCTCCTCAGTCCTGAGTCCTCAACCTGAAAGAAGGCGTCACCGGCGCGCCTTCTTTCGTCCCCAACCGGTCAGGAGTCGCACACATTCCCCATGCGAGGATTCTTCACAAGAACGCGATCACGCACGAAGGAGTGCAGGTGCCCGGAGAGAATCTGTCCCGCGACGAGGCCCGCGAGCGTGCCGGACTGCTGTCCGTCGACGGGTACGAGGTGGTCCTCGACATCAGGTCCGCCGTGGACGAGGCCGAACCGGCCGACGGCCCCCGGACCTTCCGCTCGGTGACCACCATCCGTTTCCGGGCCGCCGTGGCCGGCGCCTCCACCTTCGCGGACCTGATCGCCCCCTCGGTGAACTCCGTGACCCTCAACGGGCGCGCGCTGGACGCGGCCGCCGTCTTCGACGGGTCGCGGATCGCCCTGGACGGCCTGGCCGCCGAGAACGTGCTGGTGGTGGACGCGAACTGCGCGTACAGCCGGACCGGCGAGGGCATGCACCGCTTCGTGGACCCGGAAGACGGCGAGGTCTACCTCTACACCCAGTACGAGCCGGCGGACGCCCGCCGGGTGTACGCGAACTTCGAGCAGCCGGACCTGAAGGCGCCGTACCGCTTCGAGGTGGCCGCGCCCGAGGGCTGGCAGGTGTGGAGCAACGGCGCGGAGGAGTCCCGGGAGGGCGGGGTCTGGCGGTTCGCCGAGACCCAGCCGATCTCGACGTACATCACGTGCGTGGTGGCGGGCCCGTACCACTACGTGACGGACACCTACACCCGCGGGGACCTGACCATCCCGCTCGGCGCGATGTGCCGCAAGGGGCTGGCCAGGCACTTCGACGCGGACGACGTCTTCCTGGTCACCAAGCAGGGCTTCGACCTCTTCCACGAGCTGTTCGACTACCCGTACCCGTTCGGCAAGTACGACCAGGCCTTCGTGCCGGAGTACAACCTGGGCGCGATGGAGAACCCGGGGATGGTGACCTTCCGGGAGGAGTACATCTTCCGCGGCAAGGTCACGCAGGCCTCGTACGAGCGGCGCGCGAACGTGATCCTGCACGAGATGGCGCACATGTGGTTCGGCGACCTCGTCACCATGAAGTGGTGGGACGACCTGTGGCTCAAGGAGTCCTTCGCGGACTTCATGGGCTCCTTCGGGCTGGTCGAGGCGACCCGCTTCGACCAGGCGTGGGTCACCTTCGCCAACAGCCGCAAGGCGTGGGCCTACCGCGCCGACCAGCTGCCGTCCACGCACCCGATCACGGCCGACATCCGTGACCTGGAGGACGCGAAGCTGAACTTCGACGGGATCACGTACGCCAAGGGCGCGGCGGTCCTCAAGCAGCTGGTCGCCTACGTGGGGCGGGAGGCGTTCCTGGAGGGCGCGCGGCGCTACTTCAAGGCCAACGCGTACGGGAACACCACGCTGGACGACCTGCTGTCGGTGCTCGCGGAGGTCTCCGGGCGGGACATGGCCGAGTGGTCGCGGGCCTGGCTGCAGACGGCGGGGGTGAACGTGCTGACCCCGGTGGTGACCTGTGACGCGGGCGGACGCGTGACCGAGCTCGCGGTGGTGCAGGAGGGCGAGGAGCTTCGGCCGCACCGGGTCGCCGTCGGCCTGTACCGGCTGGAGTCCGACGGCACACTGGTCCGCTACGCGCGGGCCGGGACGGACGTGTCGGGCGTGCGGACCGTGGTCGCGGAGCTGGCGGGCGAGGAGCGGCCCGACCTGGTCCTGGTCAACGACGAGGACCTCACGTACTGCAAGATCCGCTTCGACGAGACCTCGCTGGCCACGCTGCGGGCGCACCTGGGCGACCTCACGGACCCCCTCGCCCGGGCGCTGAGCTGGTCGGCGCTGTGGAACCTGACGCGGGACGGGCTGATGCCCGCGCGTGACTTCGTCTCGCTGCTGCTCGCGCACGCGGGACGGGAGACGGACGTCGGCGTGCTGCAGATGCTGCACGCGCAGGCGCTGAGCGCGGTCAAGCACTACGCGGCGCCGGACTGGCGCGAGCAGGGCGGCCGGGAGCTGGCGGCGGGCGCGCTGCACGAGCTGCGGCTTGCGGAGCCGGGGTCGGAGCACCAGCTGACGTGGGCCCGCTTCTTCGCCGCGAGCGCGGCGACGGAGGGCGACTTCCAGCTGCTGCTGGGGCTGCTGGACGGCTCGGCGCGGATCGACGGGCTGGAGGTGGACCAGGAGCTGCGCTGGGACTTCCTGCTGCCGCTGACCGCGCACGGCGCGGTCGACGAGGGCGTGCTCACCGCCGAACTGGCGCGGGACGACACGGCTTCGGGCAAGCGGCACGAGGTCCGGTGCCTGGCGGCGCGCCCGTCGGCGGCCGTGAAGGACCAGGCGTGGGCGGCGGTCGTCGAGTCGGACGCGCTGTCGAACGCGCTGGTGGAGGCGACGATCGCGGGTATGCAGCAGTCCTCGCAGCGGGGTCTGCTGGCGGCCTACACGGAGCGCTACTTCGAGGTGATCGAGCGGGTGTGGGCGGACCGGTCGATCCAGATCGCCATGGACGTGGTGAAGGGGCTGTACCCCGCCCTCCAGGACTCCGGGTCCACCGTGTCGGCGACGGACGCCTGGCTGTCCTCCCACCCGGACGCGGCCCCCGCGCTGCGCCGTCTGGTCCTCGAGTCCCGGGACGACCTGGCCAGGGCGCTGGGCGGCCAGGCCTGCGACGCGGCAGCCGGCAAGTAGCCCGCGGCGCCGTTGTCGGGGGCACTGCCCCCGACAACGGCGGCGCGCCGGGTCCCCCGGTCGGCGCAGCCCATCGGCAGTCGAACGCCCGTACTTTAGCCCCGGCTTGTCCCGATTTGCCGACGGGCGTGTAACAGGGGTTAGCGGGACCGCGGCCTGAGGGAATCACCGCGTCATGAACCACAACGCACCCCTCCCCCTCACCCACCTCACCGGCAGCCGCCCCCGCGTGCTGACCCTGGCCCAGCTGCGCGAGCACGGCGTCACCGCCTCCGACGCCGCCGGGCGGCCCTGGCAGCAGATCCTGCCCGGGGTGTTCCTGCTCCACCCGGGCCCCGCGACCAGCGAGGAGCGGCTGCACGCCGCGCTGCTCTACGCGGGACGGCGCGGCGGCGAGGCCATGATCACCGGGCTGGCGGCGCTCGCGCTGTACCGGTTCGCCTCCACGCCCCCGCTGCTCTCCCTCTCCCACATCGACGTGCTCGTGCCCGGCACCCGGCGGCTGCGCTCCACCGGGGACGTGCGCATCGTCCGCTCGCACGCCGCGCCGCGCCCCCAGGAGGTGACCGGACTGCCGGTGGCCCCCGCCGCGCGGGCCGTGGCCGACGCCGTCGCCCAGCTCTCCGACGCCGGCACCGTACGCCGTCTGCTCAGCGAGGCCGTGCGCGGCGGACACTGCGAACCGGCCGCCGTCGTACGGGAGCTGACGCTGGCCCGGCTACTGAACCGCCCGCACGTCGTCGACGCCGTCGAGTCGCTCCTCGCGGAGGGCCGGGCCATGGCCGAGGACCGGCTCTACCACCTCGTACGGGGCTACGACCTGCCCGAGCCCGTGTGGAACGTGGACCTGCGGCTGCCCGGCGGCCCGCACCTCGGCGGGGTCGACGCGTACTGGCCCGAGCACTCCGTCGCCGTCGAGATCGACACCCGCGCCCCGCGTCAGGGCGAGGACGAGCAGTGGTCCGAGTGCGTGCGCAAGCGGGAGACGCTGGAGCGGCTCGGGGTGACCGTCATCCACATCACCCCGCGCAAGCTCTGCGACTGGCCGGAGCAGCAGGCCGCGGTCGTCCGGACCGCCCTGACGGCGTCCGGCGACCGCGAGCCCGCCGCCTATCTGGTGGTGCTCCCCCGGTGAGGCGGCAGCGGCGGATTGGCCGGGGAGTACTCCGGGGCGCTCCACCGCAGCCGCCCCGGATGCACGCTCTCCACCACCGATTCCACATGGAAGCGCACGCGCCGCTCCCCGTCGGCCCCGAACTCGGTCCGAGCCCGGCCGCTGAGCTGGAGCAGAGCGCCACTCTCCCAGTCCGGGAAGAGCAGCCCGGCCCGCGGATCGGCCGCCAGGTTGCCCAGCGTCAGGAACATGGCGTTGCCCGCATAGTCCGGCCAGGCCAGCTCCACCGGCGAGAGCACCTCCACGAAGCCCGGCAGCCCGCCCCGGTGACTGGCGTCGGCGCCGTCCGCCTCCGCCGTGGTGGCCACGAAGAAGGTGTCGGCCGCCCGGACCGCCCGCTGCTGGTCCGGGGTGAGGGTCCGCCCGTGCCGCACGACACCGGCTCCCTCGGCCACCAGGTCCAGCGGCTGCCTCTTCTGCAGGTACTTGGGGCAGTTGGCGAACACCTGCTCGGCCTGGACGGCGAAGCCGCGCGCGGTGACTTCGAGGGTCCCGTTCAGCCGCATCCGGCGCCGGGTGCGCGGGTCGAGCGCGATGGTGCCGACCCGGGTCCCGGCGGTGGCGAGCGCCTCCGCGAGCGGGTCGCCGGCCGGTAGTCCGCCGGCGACCGTGATCCGGTCCGGCCCGGTGGCCCGTACGAACCCCGGCGCGCCGGTGAGCAGCGAGGCCCACATCCGCCCCGCACCGTCGGCGGCCCCGACGACCAGGTGGGGCTGGAGCTCCAGGAAGGCCGCGGCGACGTCCCGGATGCCGGTGCCGATCGAGCGGCCCACGTGCTCGGCGAGGTCCCGTACGCCGACCTTTTCCTGCACGGCCAGCGAGCCCCAGTGATATGCCCCGCCCATTAGAAGAATCCGCAGGTCGGAGCCCCCGATGTGGGGGCTTCAGCGCCCTCGGCGCCGGTCGGTACGGAGATCTCCAGGCGAGTGCCGTCGGGGTCGTGGAAGAAGATGCCGCCGGAAGCCGCCCCTTCGCCGTGGGCCACGACCCCCTCGTACGCGAACTCCACGCCCAGCGACCGCAGCCGCTCCTCGTACTGCCGTACCTCCTCGATGGCGCCGGCCGAGAGCGCCAGGTGGTGCAGGCCGGCCGAGGCCGGGGCGAACGCGCCGCGGGCCTGCTGCCACAGGGTGAGGACGAGTTCTCCGTCCTGGCCGATGAAGGCGAAGCGGCGCTCTTCCTCCTTGCCCTCCCCCAGCACCTGGAAGCCGAGGGCGTCCCGGTAGAAGGCGAGCGAGCGGTCCAGATCGGTGACGTTCAGACCCACGTGGCCGGTGCGGAGCTTGCTGATGACGGACGTCATGGCGGTTCCTTCCCCAAGGCTGTTTAAACCGGATGGCTCTAACCTTCTAAATCGATATTAAGGGTTAGAGCGGAGGGCGTCAACCGGTCACGTACCCTTGAGGGGTTAGCAGGAGTACGAGAGGGGTCGGAGACATGGCGGCGGCGGATCCACGACCCCTGACCGGAGAGCCGGTCGCCCTCGACCTGCTGAACACCCGCTGGATCGCGGACGGCGAACCCCTGGACCTCTTCGCGGGCGCCACCGGCCTCACCCGGGTCGAAGGGCTCGCGGTCTGGCTGGAGAGCACCGGCCTCGCCGGCCGCTTCCGCGCGGACGCGGCGACGCTCGTCCACCTGCTGACCGCCCGCGAGGCGCTGGCCCGCGCGGCGGCGGACCCGGCCGACGCGAGCGCGCGCGCCCTGGTCGACGCGGTACTGGAGCACGGCCGGATCCGGGCCACCCTGACCGCCGAAGGGCCGGGCGAGCGGACCGAGTTCGACGATCCGACCTGGGGTCCGGCCTGGACGGCCGCCCGGAACTACCTGGAACTGCTGGGCCACGCACCCGACCGGATCCGCAAGTGCGCCTCCGAATCGTGCGTCCTGCACTTTCACGACACCTCGCGCAACGGCACCCGGCGCTGGTGCTCGATGGCCGCCTGCGGAAACCGGGCCAAAGCCTCCCGCCACTACGCGCGCACGCGCGAGCGCTGAAACCCCGGAAGTTGTCACACTCGACCCCCGGTCGATCCCTGACAGAGCCCTGGTCCAGTCCTGACATGCAGTCGGGAAGTCGACAAATACACTCATCAGCCACTGGGTTCATCCAGTTCTGCCCCGGTACGGCCTCGCTGGCGGATATCCCGCACTGGCGAGAGTCCGCCATGACAGGTCTCGGTCAAGACAAGGCTCCCCAAAGAGCTGTCGCGTGAGGAAAGCTGACCGGTCATCCGGCACCGAAATCCGGACCGTTTCTTTCACTTACCAGGGATGCTGATGACCCTCGAATCCCCCAGCTCCATACCCGGGGCCAGACGCGCGGCGCGCGTCGCGGCCGCGGCCGGCCTGGTCGCCGCTCTCGCGGCCACCGGCGCCGCGCCCGTCTTCGCCGCCTCGGGCGCCGACAAGCCCGGCACCAACCCGGCCGTGAAGTCCGCCGATCAGAAGATCGGTTCGGCCGACGCAGAGCTGCTCCAGGAGGCGAAGGCCAAGGGTGACGCGACTGTCACCGTCATGGTCGCGACCGCCCCCGGCCAGACCAAGCAGGTGGCCGACCAGCTCGACGCCGTCCAGGGCGCCTCGGTGGGCCGGACGTACGACAAGCTCGGCTACGTGCGCGCCACCCTGCCCACCGGCAAGGCGGAGGCCGCGCTGAAGGCGGCGGCCAAGCTGTCCTCGGTGCACGGCATCGACCTGCGGCACGAGATCCAGCTGCCGGACCCGCGCCCCGACACCCACGGCGAGTCGGGCGCGGTCAAGAAGACCGCGGCCGAGACGTACGCGGCGCCGGACAAGAACACCCCGGCGAAGAACCCGTACAACCCGTCCTTCGAGACGGGCGCGGTCGACTTCGTCGCGAAGAACCCGCAGGCCGACGGCCGCGGCGTGACCATCGGCATCCTGGACTCGGGCGTCGACGTCAGCCACCCGGCCCTCCAGAAGACCACCACCGGCGAGCGCAAGATCGTCGACTGGGTGACCGCGACCGACCCGATCGCCGACGGCGACGCCACCTGGCGCGCCCAGATCACCCCGGTCACGTCCACCGGCGGCACCTTCACCGCGGGCGGCCAGAGCTGGAAGGCCCCGGAGGGCAGCTTCCAGTGGAGCCGCTTCAGCGAGTCGATCACCGCCAACGGTGACATGAAGGGCGACGTCAACCGGGACGGGGACACCACCGACCGGTTCGGCATGCTCTACGACGTCGCCGCCGGCACCGTCCGCGTCGACACCGACCAGGACGGCGACTTCACGAACAACGAGCCGATGAAGCCGTACAAGGACGGCTACCAGATCGGCTGGTTCGGCACGGACAACCCGGCGACCGACGTCGCCGAGCGCATCCCGTTCGTGATCGAGATCCGCAAGGACGTCCCGATGGACCCGCTGGGCGGTGACTGGGTCGGCAAGAAGGCCGACTTCGTCAACGTCGGCATCATCGAGTCCGAGCACGGCACGCACGTCGCCGGCATCACCGCCGCGAACAGCCTGTTCGGCGGCAAGATGAACGGCGAGGCGCCCGGCGCGAAGATCGTCTCCTCGCGCGCCTGCACCTGGTCCGGCGGCTGCACCAACATCGCGCTGACCGAGGGCATGATCGACCTCGTCGTCAACCGCGGCGTCGACATCATCAACATGTCGATCGGCGGCCTCCCGGCGCTGAACGACGGCAACAACGCGCGCTCCGAGCTCTACACGAACCTCATCGACACCTACGGTGTCCAGCTCGTCATCTCGGCGGGCAACGAGGGCCCCGGTGTCAACACCATCGGCGACCCCGGCCTCGCGGACAAGGTCATCTCCGTGGGTGCCGCCGTCTCCAAGGAGACCTGGGCCGCCAACTACGGCTCCGGCGTGACCAAGAAGTACAACATGTTCCCCTTCTCCTCGCGCGGTCCGCGTGAGGACGGCGGGTTCACCCCGACCATCACCGCCCCCGGCGCCTCGATCAACACGATCCAGACCTGGCTGCCCGGCGCCCCGGTGAAGGAGGCCGGCTACAACCTGCCGGCCGGTTACGGCATGCTCCAGGGCACCTCGATGTCCTCGCCGCAGGCGGCGGGCGCCAGCGCCCTGCTGATCTCGGCCGCCAAGCAGCAGAAGATCGCGCTGACCCCGGCGTCCCTGCGCACCGCGCTCACCAGCAGCGCGAAGAAGATCGAGGACGTCCCGGCGCACGCCCAGGGCTCGGGCCTCATCAACGTCATCGGCGCGTGGGAGTCCATCCAGCGCGGCGCGAAGGCCAACGACTTCACGGTCAAGGCGCCGGTCGACACCGCGATCGACCAGTTCCTGAAGAACCCGGGCTTCGGCACCGGCCTGTACGACCGCGAGGGCGGCCTCAAGGTCGGCCAGAAGAAGGTCTACAACGTCGTCGTCACCCGCACCACGGGCGTCAAGTACGGCACCCGGCACAACCTGAGCTGGCGCAACAACGACGGCACCTTCAAGGTCATCGGCGGCTACGACTACGTCACCCTGCCGCTGAACAAGCCCGTCACCATCAAGGTCGAGGCCAACGCCAAGTCGGGCGGCGTCCACAGCGGCATCCTGCAGCTGGACGACGAGACCACCGAGGGCATCGACAAGCAGATCCTGACGACCGTCGTCGCGGCGACCCCGCTGGCGACCCCGTCCTTCGCCCTGTCGGACACCTCCTCCGTGCAGCGCAACAGCCACAAGTCGTACTTCGTGACCGTCCCGGCGGGCGCGAAGACCCTTGAGGTCGCCCTCGGCGGTCTCGCGGCGGGCAGCCAGACGCGCTTCATCTCGATCCACCCGTACGGCGTGGGCGTCGAGGACAGCGCGACGACCCAGTGCTACCCGAACTACGACAACCCGGCGAACAAGTGCCGCCCCGACCTGCGCTCGTACGCCGACCCGCAGCCGGGCGTCTGGGAGATCGAGGTCGAGTCGCGCCGTACGTCGCCGCTGCTCGACAACCCGTTCAAGCTGGACGTCTCCGTGCTCGGCGCGGCCTTCAACCCCGAGGTCGCGGAACTGGCCGAGGTCAAGGTGGGCACCCCGGCGCCGGTCCAGTGGGCCATCAGGAACGAGGCTTCGGCCATCTCCGGCGGCAAGCTCCAGGGCGGCCAGCTGGGCTCCGCGAAGGTCGCCGTGCCGACCATCGCGACCGGTGAGACCCAGACCAGCGAGGTCACGATCGGCGCGGGCGTCTCCCGCCTCGACATCTCGATCGGCAAGGTCTCCGACACCGCCGCCGACCTCGACCTCGAGGTCTACAAGGACGGCGTCAAGGTCGGCTCCTCCGCCGACGGCGACTCCGAGGAGGCCGTGAGCCTGGCCGACCCGGCCGCAGGTACCTACACCGTCAAGGTGATCGGCTACGCGATCCCGTCCGGCTCCACCACGTACGACTACCGCGACGTGTACTTCTCGGACGCCCTGGGCAACGTCCTGGTCGACGACAGCGCCGCGGTGAACCTCGCCAACGGCGCCACCGCGACCGTCTCGGCGAACGTGCAGGTCAACGGCGCGGCCCCCGAAGGCCGGCGACTGTTCGGCCAGGTCCACCTGCTCAACGCCCGCGGCACCGCCGCCGGCACCGGCTACGTGAAGATCGAGAAGGTCAACCCGTAACGGCGACCGCCTGAAGGAGGGGCCGGTGCTCGCGACGAGCACCGGCCCCTTCGCGTTGCCCGCCGCCGGATGTTCCCCCTACGGTCCGCCGCGCCCGGATACCGGACATTCCGGATCGGCTGCCAACCCGCTCCGACCTGGTGAAACGGGCCTGCCAGGGTCGTGCGACACTCCCCTCCACACAGCCGTCGCGGGGTTCACATTCCGGACACCGTCCGTTCCTCGGACAATGGATTGGACAAGGCTCGTGGGGTCGAACGCATGATGGTTCCACGCGCGCCCGCGTCGTACGTACCAAAGGAGTCACCGTGAGGGTCGGAATCGTCGGAGCCACCGGACAGGTCGGCGGAGTCATGCGCGGCATCCTCGCCGAGCGGAAGTTCCCGGTGGACGAGCTGCGGCTGTTCGCCTCGGCCCGTTCCGCGGGCTCCACCCTCGAATGGGAGGGCCGGGAGATCACCATCGAGGACGCGTCCACGGCCGACTACTCCGGCCTGGACATCGTGCTCTTCTCCGCGGGCGGCGCCACCTCCAGGGTCCTCGCCGAGAAGGTCGCCTCGCAGGGCGCCGTCGTGATCGACAACTCCTCCGCCTGGCGCGGCCACCCCGAGGTCCCCCTCGTCGTCTCCGAGGTCAACCCGCACGCGGTTCGCAACCGCCCCAAGGGCATCATCGCGAACCCGAACTGCACGACCATGGCCGCGATGCCGGTGCTGCGCCCGCTCCACGAAGAGGCCGGCCTGTCCGCGATGATCGCGACCACCTACCAGGCCGTGTCGGGCTCGGGCCTGGCCGGTGTCGCCGAGCTCAAGGGCCAGGCCTGCGCGGTCTCCGAGGCCGCCGACCAGCTGACCTTCGACGGCGGCGCGGTGGACTTCCCGGAGCCGGCCGTCTACAAGCGGCCCATCGCCTTCAACGTCGTCCCGCTCGCGGGCTCGATCGTGGACGACGGGTCCTTCGAGACCGACGAGGAGCAGAAGCTCCGCAACGAGTCCCGCAAGATCCTGGAGATCCCGGAGCTCAAGGTCTCGGGCACCTGCGTGCGCGTGCCGGTCTTCTCCGGCCACTCCCTCCAGATCAACGCCCGGTTCGACCGCCCGATCAGCGTCGAGCGCGCCTACGAGCTGCTGAAGGACGCTCCGGGCGTCGAGCTGTCGGAGATCCCGACCCCGCTCCAGGCCGCCGGCAAGGACGCCTCGTACGTGGGCCGCATCCGCTCCGACGAGACGGTCGACAACGGCCTCGCGCTGTTCCTCTCGAACGACAACCTGCGCAAGGGCGCGGCCCTGAACGCGGTCCAGATCGCCGAGCTCGTCGCCGAGGAGCTCCGCGGCTGATCCCGGTCGTACGGCTGAGGGGCGGCACCGTGACGGTGCCGCCCCTCAGCCGTGTCAGGGCCTGCGCACCTCGAAGAGGAAGCAGCCGAACTCGACGGCCCGCACGTGCACGAGGGCCACCTCGGGATCGGCGAACGCCTCGTCGAGGGCGCGGTCGACGACGCCGTCCGGCTCCTCGCCGAGTTCCAGCACCCGGCCCCCGAGGATGTGCCCCCGGGCGCTGTACCGCCGGGCGGTGCGCCGCACGCCCGGCCCGGCGAACGGATACGCTCCGCCGCCCGCCGGACCGCCGCAGTCCTCCGCGTGGATGAAGACGGGCCCCTGCTCGTCGTACGCGCCCGGGTCCGCGCCGGCCGCGGCGGCCCAGCGCCGCAGTGGTGCGTACGAGACGAGCGCGATCCGCTCACCGGCGGCACTCGGCCGCAGGCAGCACCTCAGCGGCGCGCCGCCCTCCTCGTCGGTGTACGGGACGCGGCCGCGCCCCGCGTCGTCACGTGCCCGGAGCTCCGCGAGCGCCGCCGCCCCGATGGGCCTTGCCTTATGTCCGATGCTCATGCCCACCAGGGTCCCCGCGGGCGGCGGCCCTGTCCGGCAGGTTTCCGACCTCGCGTTCGCCCGTGGATTACTCCGCCACGGTGGCCCGGGCCTCGTGGAAAGATGACGGACACCGTCACCATCGAAGGAGATGAACGCGTGCCAGGCACGAATCTCACCCGTGAAGAGGCTCAGCAGCGGGCAAAGCTGCTGACCGTCGACTCCTACGAGATCGAACTCGATCTCAGCGGCGCGCAGGAGGGCGGCACGTACCCGTCCGTGACCACCGTGCGCTTCCAGTCGGCCGAGGCCGGGGCCGAGACCTTCATCGACCTGGTCGCCCCGGCCGTGCACGAGGTCGTCCTGAACGGCAAGGCGCTGGACGTCGCCGCCGTCTTCCGGGACTCCCGCATCGCGCTGGCGGGTCTCGCCGCCGGATCGAACGAGCTCCGGGTCGTCGCGGACTGCGCGTACACCAACACCGGCGAGGGCCTGCACCGCTTCGTCGACCCGGTCGACCAGCAGGCCTACCTGTACACCCAGTTCGAGGTGCCGGACGCGCGGCGGGTCTTCGCCAGCTTCGAGCAGCCCGACCTGAAGGCCACGTTCCAGTTCACCGTGACGGCCCCCGAGGGCTGGACGGTCATCTCGAACTCGCCGACGCCGGAGCCCAAGGACCGGGTGTGGGCCTTCGAGCCGACCCCGCGCATCTCCTCGTACATCACCGCGCTGATCGTCGGCCCGTACCACGCCGTGCACAGCTCCTACGAGGGCCGGGACGGTCAGTCCGTGCCGCTCGGCATCTACTGCCGCCCCTCGCTCGCCGAGTTCCTCGACGCGGACGAGATCTTCGACGTGACGCGGCAGGGCTTCGACTGGTTCCAGGAGAAGTTCGCGTACGACTACCCGTTCGCCAAGTACGACCAGCTCTTCGTGCCGGAGTTCAACGCGGGCGCCATGGAGAACGCGGGCGCGGTCACCATCCGCGACCAGTACGTCTTCCGCTCGAAGGTGACGGACGCGTCGTACGAGCTGCGCGCGGAGACCATCCTGCACGAGCTCGCCCACATGTGGTTCGGCGACCTCGTGACCATGGAGTGGTGGAACGACCTGTGGCTGAACGAGTCGTTCGCCACCTACACCTCGATCGCCTGCCAGGCCTACGCGGAGGGCTCGAAGTGGCCGCACGCGTGGACCACCTTCGCCAACTCCATGAAGACCTGGGCGTACCGGCAGGACCAGCTGCCGTCCACCCACCCGATCATGGCGGACATCCGTGACCTGGACGACGTCCTGGTCAACTTCGACGGCATCACGTACGCCAAGGGCGCCTCGGTGCTCAAGCAGCTCGTCGCCTACGTCGGCATCGAGCCCTTCTTCAAGGGCGTGCAGGCGTACTTCAAGGCGCACGCGTTCGGGAACACGCGCCTGTCCGACCTGCTCGGCGCCCTGGAGGAGACCTCCGGCCGCGACCTGACCGCCTGGTCGCAGGCGTGGCTGGAGACCGCCGGCATCAACATCCTGCGGCCGGAGATCACCACCGACGCCGCCGGTGTCATCACCGCCTTCGCCGTCCGCCAGGAGGCCCCGGCCCTGCCGGCGGGTGCGAAGGGCGAGCCGGTCCTGCGCCCGCACCGGATCGCGATCGGCCTGTACGAGCTCCAGGACGGCCGCCTCGTGCGCACCGACCGGATCGAGCTGGACATCGACGGCGCGCTGACGGCGGTGCCGGAGCTCGTGGGCCGCACCCGGCCGGCCGTCGTGCTGCTCAACGACGACGACCTGTCGTACGCGAAGGTCCGCCTGGACGAGGCCTCCCTCGCCAACGTCACCGCGCACCTCGGCGACTTCACCGAGTCCCTGCCGCGCGCGCTGTGCTGGGCGTCGGCCTGGGACATGACGCGCGACGGCGAGCTCGCCACCCGCGACTACCTGGCGCTGGTCCTCACGGGCATCGCCAAGGAGTCCGACATCGGCGTCGTCCAGTCGCTGCACCGTCAGGTGAAGCTCGCCGTCGACCTGTACGCCGACCCGGCGTGGCGCGAAGAGGGCCTGGCGACCTGGACCGAGGCCACGCTGGAGCACCTGCGCGCGGCCGAGCCGGGCAGCGACCACCAGCTGGCGTGGGCTCGTGCCTTCGCGGCCACGGCCCGCACCGAGGGCCAGCTGACCTACCTTTCGGCGCTGCTGGACGGCGCGGCCGAGATCGAGGGCCTGGTCGTCGACACCGAGCTGCGCTGGGCGTTCCTGGAGCGCCTCGCCGCGACGGGTGTCGCCGGTGAGGCGGCCATCGCGGCCGAGGTGGAGCGGGACTCCACGGCGGCGGGCGAGCGCCACGCGGCGACCGCCCGGGCCGCGCTCCCGACGGCGGAGGCCAAGGCCGGGGCGTGGGCCTCGGTGGTGGAGTCCGCCGACCTGCCGAACGCGGTGCAGGAGGCCGTGATCGGCGGCTTCGTCCAGAGCGACCAGCGCGAGCTGCTGGCCCCGTACGCCGAGAAGTACTTCGCGGCGGTCAAGGGGGTCTGGGAGACCCGCAGCCACGAGATCGCCCAGCAGATCGCGGTGGGCCTGTACCCGTCCCTGCTGGTCTCCCAGGAGACCCTGGACGCCACGGACGCCTGGCTGGCCTCGGCCGAGCCGAACGCGGCCCTGCGCCGCCTGGTCTCGGAGTCCCGCTCGGGCGTCGAGCGTGCGCTGAAGGCCCAGGCGGCCGACGCGGCCGCCGCTGCCGCTCAGGTCTAGGGGCCCCGAACCCCCGCGCCTCAAACGCCGGCGAGGCTGGAAGATCCAGCCCGCCCGGCGTTTGAGGGCACGGGCGCGGAGCGCACGTACGGGGTCCGGGGCGGAGCCGCGGGGAAACGGCGAAAGGGCGGAGCGGGGAGACGGCTCCGCGCAGCGGCGGCCCGCACCCCGCGGTCGGGGTCCGGCGGGCGCGCAGGCGTCACCGCCGGGCCGACGCCGCCTCGCGCAGGGCCGTCAGGACGTGGGCCAGCGCGGGAGCGGACTCGGCGCCGCGCCGGACCGCCGCGATCACGTGCCGGGTCGGGCGGTCACCGGCGAGCACCCGTACCACTGCCCCCGAGGCACGGCTCGACACCATGCGGGGGACCAGCGCCACGCCCATCCCCGCCTCGACCATGGCCAGGATCGCGGTCCAGCCGGACGCCGAGTGCGCCTGCTCCGGGACGAAGCCCGCGGCCTCGCAGGCACCCCGGGCGATCTCCGACCAGGGGTCGCTGCCCCCGTAGATCCAGGGGTCGCCGGACAGGTCCGCCAGCCGCAGCTCCGGCGCGGCCGCCAGCGGATGGCCCGGCGGGAGCGCCACGTCCAGCGGGTCCTCCAGGAGCGGCACCCGGGTGAACCGGGGATCCCGGGCGGTCGGTGCGTGGGCCGCCAGTGACAGCGCCACGTCCACGGCTCCGGCCGACAGCAGCTCGTACGACTCCGCCGCCTCCGTCTCCCGCACCCGGATCTCCACCCCGGGGTGCGACCGCCGCAGCGCCGCCACCGCCGGAACGACGAGCGCCGGCACTGCGGTGGAGAAGGCGCCGACCCGCACCTCCCCCGCGTCCCCGGCGAGATAGTCGGCCAGTTCCGCGTCGGCCCGCTCCAGCTGCGCGAACACCGCCTCCACGTGCCGCAGTACGAGATGCGCGGCGTCGGTGAGACGGACCCTGCGGCCCTGCGCCTCCAGCAGCACCACCCCCAGCTGGCGGGCGAGGTTCGTCAGCTGCTGCGAAACGGCCGAGGGCGTCATGTGCAGCGCCTCGGCCGTCGCGGTCACGGTCCCCTGTTCGGCGAGGGTCCGCAGGATCCGCAGCTTCTTGATGTCCCACTCGGTCATGGGCCCGAACCTACCGCCGGGCACCCAGGCCCACTCCGCCCAGGATCAGCGCCATGCAGAGCAGCTGCGCCGGTCCGGTCGCCTCGCCGAGGAGCAGGAAGCCGAGGATCGCCACGCAGACCGGCTGGAGGTAGTAGACGACTCCGGCACGGGCCGCTCCGATGATCGAGATGGCCTTGTTCCAGGCGAAGAAGGCGACCGCCGAGGAGAACACGCCGACGTACAGGAGGGGTCCGACCGTTCCGGCGGTGAGCTCGAACCCGCCCTGGACGGAGAGGGAGACGGCGTAGACCGGTGCCAGCATCAGCGCGCCGAGCACGAAGGTGGTGATCAGGAAGGCCAGGCCGCCCAGTTCGGCGGGCTTGCGCTTGAGCAGTGCGCTGTACGTGGCGAAGGAGAGGGCGGCGGCGAACATCCACAGGTCTCCGGCACCGAAGTCGAAGCCGAGGGAGCCGTCGCCGACCAGCAGCAGCACGCCGAGGGCGGCGAGCAGCAGGCCCAAGGTGCGCCGGGCGCCGAGCCGTTCGCCGCCGAGGCGGGCGTAGAGCGCCATGACGACCGGCGAAGCGGCCATGATCATGCCCATGTTGGAGGCGGAGGTGGTCAGGCCGGCCTGGTGCACGAGGGTGTTGTAGAGGGCGACGCCGAACAGGGCGGCGAGGGCGATGAAGCCGAGGTGCTTGACGATCAGGGCCCGCTGCTGCCAGGCCTGACGGGCGGCGAAGGGGGCGACCGCGAGGGTGGCGATGATCCAGCGCCAGAAGACCGCCTGGACGGGCGGAACGCTGTCGGCCATCCCCCGGGTGGCGACGAAGCTGCCGGACCAGACGACCGTCGCGAGCAGGGCGAGGAGTACGCCGAGTCCGGCGGCCCCCTTCTTCCCCGGCGCTGCCGGCTTGCCTTGCGAAACGGCGCGGACGCGGTCCATGACGGCCACTGTGTGTTTCCCCCTCGGGGTCGTTGTCCGTTGTCGAGGGGACTACCGTCGCACCCGCTCATCGCCCAGGTCCATCGAAATGTTTCGATCGATCTGTTCAGCTGAACTGAAAGATTCCGCCTTCCCGGCCGTACGGGCGGCAGCGAGCTGACCGGCGACGGTGGCTCCGAAGGCGATCGCCATGCCCACCAGCTGTACCGGGGTCAGCGCCTGCCCGAGGGCGGCCCAGCCGATGACGGCGGCGGTGAGCGGGGAGAGCGGCGAGAGCAGGGTGACCGAGGTGGCGCTGAGCTGCCCGATGCCGCGGAACCAGAGCCAGTACGCGATACCGGTGTTGATCAGCATCATGTAGCCGTAGCCGAGGAAGGCCTTGCCGTCGAGCACGGGCGGCGCCCCTTCGACGAGCGCGGCGACCGGGATGATGACCAGACCGCCCGCGACGAGCTGCCATCCGGCCACGGCCAGCGGGCCCACGCCCTCGGGGCGGCCCCAGCGCTTGGCCATGACCGTGCCCGCGCCCATGGAGGCGGAGGAGATCACGCCGGCGACGATGCCGACGAGGTCGAGTCTGGCCTCGGCGGTGAGGACGACCATGCTCACGCCGAACGCCCCCGCGACGGCGGCGAGTACGGTGCGCAGTCTCGCCCGTTCCCCGAGGACGAGGGCGGCGAGTCCTATGACGAACAGCGGGCCGACGGAGCCGAGCACGGCCGCGACCCCGCCGGGCAGGCGGTAGGCGGAGAGGAACAGCAGTGGGAAGAAGGCGCCGATGTTGAGGGTGCCGAGGACGGCGGACCTCCACCACCACCGGCCCTGGGGCAGGGTGCGGGCCAGGGCGGTCAGCAGCAGTCCGGCGGGCAGGGCCCGCATCACCCCGGTGAACAGGGGCCGGTCGGGCGGGAGCAGCTCGGTGGCCACGAAGTAGGTCGAACCCCAGGAGACGGGGGCGAGGGCGGTCAGGGCGACGGTGGCGAAACGCTTCATGGTGATGGCTCCTCGATCGGGTGAGGAAGAGGGGAGGGAGGAAGGAGAAGGAGGAACGGCGGGAGCGGCTCAGGCGGCGGCGTGCGCCGGCACGCGCGGGGCGGCGGCCGGCGGCTGCGCGTACACGGCCCCGGCGGGCAGGTGCCGTTCCAGCCGGAGCAGCGCGAGGGCGGCGCCGAGCGCGGCGACGGTCAGGACGGCCCAGGGCAGGCGGCCGTCGACCGAGAGCAGCGCGGTGAAGAGGGAGGGCGCCAGGGCGCCGGCCAGCGAGTAGGACAGCTGGTAGGTGGCCAGGTAGCGGCCGCGGACGGCTTCGGGTGCCGCGGAGACCGACAGGGCGCCCCCGGAGGGGCTGTGCACCAGTTCGCCGACGGTGTAGACGACGACGATGAACAGCAGGGCGACGAGTGTGACGCCCTGGCCGGGGCGGAGCGTCCCGAGCACGATCTGCCCGACGAAGGCGGCGGCGAAGAGCAGTGCGCCGAGGGCCGCGGAGCGGGTGCGGCGGGCGCCGGAGCGGCGGACCCGGCCCGCGATCAGGACGCCGACACCCGCGCACAGGACGGTGTTGACGGTGAACGCGGCTCCGGTGAGGGAGTCGGGGGCCGTCAGCCAGGTGGAGAGGTAGAGCGGGAAGAGCACGGAGAGGGCGGAGTACCCCAGCGCGGTGAGGAAGTTGGCGGCGGTGAGCCCGAGGAAGGGCCGGTCCCGCAGCACCGTCCGGTAGCCGGCGGGCGCCCGCCCCGGGGCGCCGGCCGCGGCCGCGCGCACCGGGCGGACCCGGCCGACGAGCAGTCCGGCGAGGGCGAAGGCCAGGGAGTTGGCCCAGGCGGTGTACGTGAATCCGCCGGTGCCCCACAGCGCCAGCACCCCGGACACGAGCAGGGCGCCCGCGCCCATCCCGGCGTTCTGCAGGGCCCGGGTGGAGGCCTGGAGCCGGTCGCGGGCGGCGCCGTGCGCGACCTCCCCGATCAGGGACTGCTGGACGACGCCGAAGGACCGGTCGGCGAGGGCGGTGACGAGGGCGACCGCGGCGAAGGCGGGCAGGGAGCCCGCGAGGGGATAGAGGGCGAAGCCGAGCGCCCGTATCCCGTAGAGCACCAGGTTGACGTTCTTGGCGCCGAACCGGTCGACGGCCGTGCCGGCCAGCGGCATGAAGGCCAGCCCGGCCACCCCGGTGACGGTCATGACCAGGCCGACCAGGGTGAAGGAGAGCCCCGTCACGTGGTGGAAGAAGACCAGCGAGAACGGGACGTACATGCCGATCCCGACCGAGCTGATCCCGATGCCGAGGAGCAGGGACCGCTCCCCCGCCACCCGTACCTCGCCGACTGCCTTCATGTCGTCCCCCCACCAGAATCGCTTGCTTGAAAGTAGCTTAGCCTTAAGCTACTTTTCGTCAAGCTACTTTCTTGCGAACGACCGATCGGAGCCGGATACTCCAGCCATGAAGGACGAGAAGGACGAGAAGGACGCCGTCGACGCGATCATCGGGCAGTGGGCCGTGGTGCGCCCCGACCTGGAAACGGCCCCCATGGCCGTCTTCGGCCGCATCTACCGGATCGCCAGGGCCATGGGCGACGCGATGGAGGAGGCCTACGGCCGCTACGGCGTCTCGCGCGGGGAGTTCGACGTCGTCGGTACGCTGCGCCGCTCCGGGGCGCCGTACACGCTCTCGCCCCGCCAGCTGTCGGCCACGCTCATGCTCACCACGGGCGGCATGACCGGGCGTCTGGACAAGCTGGAGAAGGCCGGGCTGCTCTGCCGCAAGCCCGATCCCCACGACCGGCGCGGGCTCCAGGTCACGATCACCGACCGGGGCCTCGCCCTCATCGACGAGGCCGTCTCCGCCGGCCTGGAGGTACAGCGCGCCGCGCTCACCGGCCTCAGCGACGAGGAGGTCAAGGTGCTCACCGGCCTGCTCCGCAAGCTGATGGCCGGGGTCTGAGGACACGACAAGGCGCCGAGGGTCGCCACACGGCCGATCGTGTCGGTCGTGCGGACCCCCGGCGCCCGGAAGTCATGCGGTCCGGCCCGCCGGGCCGGACCGGGTCAGCCTTGCTGCTGCTTGTGCGACTTGTCGAGGACCATCACGAGGCCCGTGATGACCAGGAAGAGCACGATCGGCAGGGCCACGTACAGGCCGAGCGTCTGGCCGATGCTCAGGCCCGTGCCCGGGTCGTCGCCGTCGTCACGGGTCAGCGCCAGGGCGGGAGACGTCATCAGCAGCATCATCAGCGTCGTTCCGGCCGTGACGGCGCCGGCGCGCAGAGCGTTCTTCTTGTCCACGGTGCAAACGTAGCGAACAGCCGAACGGGCCGCGCGCCCGGGGGTGCCGTACGGGGTCACCCGTCCTCGCCGCCCCTCTTTCCCGCCCCTCCTCCCCGCCCTCCTCGTCACCCCTCCTCGGCGAGCCCCTTCCGTACCGCGCTCAGCAGGGCGTTCGCCCGTGGCGAGGCGGTCAGCTCCTCCAGGGTCAGCGGGCGCCCCGTGGCATCGGCGACCGGGAGCCGCCAATTGGGGTACTGGTCCCAGGTGCCCGGCAGGTTCTGCGGCCGCCGGTCCCCCACCGCGTCCGGCAGCCAGACGCCGACCAGCCGCGCGGGCGTGCGCAGCAGGAAGGCGTACAGGGCCCGTACGGCGGCCTCCTCGCCCTTGGCGTCCAGGCCGAGGTGGTCCAGTACGGCCAGCCACTCGGCGGTGTCGGCGGCGTCCTCGGCCCGTTCCAGCCCGACCTCGCGGGTCAGCAGCCCGAGCCGGTGGCGCAGTTCCACGTGGCTGCCGGCGAGCTTGGCGGCCGTGGGCGGGAGATCGTGGGTGGTGGCGGTGGCCAGGCAGTCGGCCCGCCAGTCCCGCGGGGCGAGGGGGTTCCCGCCGCCGGCCCAGTCCCGCTCGAACCAGAGCACCGAGGTCCCGAGCACCCCGCGCCGTGCCAGCGCCCGGCGCACCCGCGGCTCCACCGTGCCCAGGTCCTCGCCGATGACCAGGGCCCCGGCGCGATGGGCCTCCAGCACCAGGATCGCCAGCATGGCCTCGCCGTCGTAGCCGACGTACGTGCCTTCGGCGGGCGTGCTCCCCTCCGGGATCCACCAGAGCCGGAACAGGCCCATGACGTGGTCGATCCGCAGGGCGCCCGCGTACCGGAACACCCCGCGCAGCAGGGCCCGGAAGGGTGCGAAACCGGTGGCCGCCAGCCGGTCCGGGCGCCATGGGGGCAGGCCCCAGTCCTGGCCGCGCGCGTTGAAGGCGTCCGGCGGGGCCCCGACGGAGATGCCTCGGGCGTGGAAGGGTCCGGTACGGGCGTCCGAGCCGTCGGGATGCACCCCGACGGCCAGGTCGTGCACGATGCCGACGGCCATGCCGGCCTCCCGGGCGGCCTGCTGGGCGGCGGCGAGCTGAGTGTCGGTCAGCCAGACCAGCCAGCGGTGGAAGTCGAGCCGCTGACCGGGGTCCTCGCCGGCCGCCGCCGCGCACCACGCGGCGTGCTTGTCCAGCGGCGGACCCTGCCCGGCGCGGAACTCGCCGTAGGCGGCCTCCCGTTCGGGCGTGCGCGGGACGGCGTACAGCAGCTCCAGGGCGGCCCGCTTGAGCGCCCAGACGGCGTCCCGGTCGATCAGCGCGCCCTTCTCCAGCACCTCGCGGCGCAGCTCACCGCCCCGGGCGGCGAGTTCGGCGAGGGCCCCGCGGTCGGGGCAGCGGGCGTACTCGGGCACGTCCTCGACGCGCAGGTGGACCGGGTCGGGGAAGCGGCGGGAGGAGGGCCGGTAGGGGGACGGGTCGGTCGGGGTGCCGGGCACGGCCGCGTGCAGCGGGTTGACCTGGATGAAGCCGGCGCCGTGGGTGTGTCCGGCCCACCGCGCGAGGTCGGCGAGGTCGCCCAGGTCGCCCATGCCCCAGGAGCGCTCCGAGAGGAGGGAGTAGAGCTGGACGAGCAGCCCGTGGGTGCGCTCGGGCGCGGCGGGGGCCCGGTCCGGGGCCGCGATCAGGGTGGCTTCGGCGGTGCGGCCGTCGGGCAGGGTGGCGGTCATGCCGTGGACGCCCAGGGGCAGCCCGTCGGGCAGCGGCTCCCCGGGGCCGGTCAGCCACTCGGCGGCCGCGTGCGGCGCCTCGTCCGGTACGCCCCGTGCCTCGTCCGGTGCCTCGTCCGGTACCTCCTGCGGCTCCAGGCGGATCCGGGTACCGGGCGGCAGGGCGGCCAGCGCGGACGGCGGCGGTTCGCCCGCCCAGCACACCAGCACGGACGGGAGCAGCCGGGTCTCGGCCTCCCGCTGCGCGTCGGCGAGGTGCCGGCGGACGTCCTCGGGGGTGTCGGTGGCCATGCCGAGCAGCCCGAGCACGGTGGCGACCGTGGCCCGCGGGACCTGGACGGTGACGTCCGCGGCGGGCTGGTAGGCGGTGGCGATGCCGTGCAGGGCCGCGAGCCGGGCCAGGTCGTCCATCTACGGGCACTCCTTCGTGCGTGATGGTGGGTCAGAAGGTTGTACAGCTGCGGTGTTCACCGCTCCTAGCCGAGTGGGCGCTCCGCGACCCCGTTCACCCAAACGAGATACCCGAGGGCCGACCGGCCATCCCTCGCCGCCGTGGTCCGCCCGCTGTGGCCGAATCCACAAAACGACTTCTCGGATTGACACATGAGCCGCACGGGTGGTGGGCTCGGGCTCATTCGTACGGGTGGGGGACGTCTCGCGACGAGGAGACTCTGTGCAGCTGAGGGGCAGCAAGCGGGCGACGGCTGCCGTCGCGGTGCTCGGCACACTGCTGGGCGGAGCCGTGGCGTCCTCGCCTCCGGGGGCCGTTTCGGCGCCGTCAGTACCGTCCACACCGGGCGGCTCCGGTACAGCGGCCAAGGAGGCGGCTGCCGCCTCCGCCCCCGGACCCCTCCTCGACCCGGGAGCCGACACCCCGCGCACCGCGGCCGAGGGCCCGGCCGTGTGGCCGCGGCCGCAGTCGATGGCCGCCGACCCGGCGCGCGAGGTGCCGCTGGGCGCGGAGGCCGTGCTGGTGGCCCCGTCCGACGCGGATCCGCACGCGGTCCAGGTGGTCCGGGACGCCCTGCGCGCGGCGGGCGTGCGGACCGTGCACGAGCGGGCCCCCGGGGCGCCGCTACCCGAGCGGGGCACCGTGGTACGGCTCCAGGGCCCCGACGCGCAGGAGGCACTGCGGGCGCTGGGCGCGGCCGAAGCCCGCGATCTGCCGGAGGGGGGCTACCGGCTGGCGGTGGGCAAGCCCGGCGGCCGGGACACGATCGCACTGGCCGGCGTAGGGGAGGACGGGCTGTTCCACGCGGCGCAGACGCTGCGTCAGCTGCTCGCGGCGGGCGGCGGGAAGGCGCCCGGCGTGCTGGTTCGGGACTGGCCCACGGCGCCCGTGCGCGGGATCGCCGAGGCGTTCTACGGGCAGCCCTGGACGCAGGAGCAACGGCTGGCGCAGCTGGACTTCATGGGCCGCACCAAGCAGAACCGGCTGCTGCTCGCGCCCGGTGACGACGTGTACCGGACGACGGCCTGGCGCCAGGAGTACCCCGCGGAGCAGCAGGAGGAGTTCCGGGCGCTGGCCGAACGGGCCCGCGCCAACCGGGTCGTCCTGGGCTGGGCGGTGACCCCCGGCCAGTCGATGTGCCTGTCCTCCGTGGGCGACCGGGCGGCGCTCGCGCGCAAGCTGGACGCGATGTGGGAGCTGGGCTTCCGGGCCTTCCAGGTGCAGTTCCAGGACATCAGCTACACCGAGTGGGGCTGCAAGGCGGACCGGGAGCGGTTCGGGAAGGGCCCGGCCGCGGCCGCGAAGGCGCACGCGGAGGTCGCGGCCGAGCTGGCGGCGCACCTGGCCGCACGGCATCCGGGGGCGGCGCCGCTGTCGCTGCTGCCGACGGAGTTCTACCAGGAGGGCGCCACCGCCTACCGGACCGCCCTGTCCGCCGCGTTGGACCCGCGGGTGGAGGTGGCCTGGACGGGCGTGGGCGTGGTGCCCCGCACGATCACCGGCAGGGAGCTGGCCGGGGCGCGCTCGGCGCTGGGCCACCCGCTGGTCACCATGGACAACTACCCGGTGAACGACTGGGATCCGGGCCGGATCTTCCTCGGACCGTACGCGGGACGCGATCCGGCGGTCGCGGGCGGCTCGGCGGCGCTGCTGACCAACGCGATGCCGCAGGGCACGCTGTCGCGCATCCCGGTCTTCACGGCGGCGGACTTCGCCTGGAATCCGCGCGGCTACCGGCCCGGGGAGTCCTGGGCGGCGGCGGTGCGCGAGCTGTCCGGCCCCGACCCCCGCACGCGCGAGGCGGTCGCGGCGCTGGCCGGGAACACGGCCTCGTCCGGTCTGAAGATGGAGGAGTCCGCGTACCTGAAACCGCTCGTCGAACAGTTCTGGAAGGCGCGGGCGGCGGGCGACCCGGCGGCCGGCACCGAACTGCGCAAGGCGTTCACGGTCCTTCGCGAGGCCCCCGGCCGACTGCCGGCCCTCTCGGACGAGGCGGGGCCCTGGCTGGAGCGGCTGTCGCGCTACGGAGCGGCGGGCGAGCTGGCGGTCGACGTCCTGCGGGCCCAGGCCCGCGGCGACGGCGCGGCCGCCTGGCAGGCCACGCAGGCGCTGGCGCGCGCCCGGCAGGCACTGGCCGAGACGGGCCCGGCCACGGTGGACAAGGCCGTCCTGGAGCCCTTCCTGGCGAAGGCGACGGCCGAGGCGGACGCGTGGACCGGGGCCGGCCGTCAGACGGGCGAGGTGACGAAGGACGCGGGCGCCTGGACCGTACGGCTGGACGGGCAGCGCCCGGTGGTGGCGGTGACGGTGACGACCGATCCGTTCCCGGCCGGGGTCCGGGGCGCGGCGGTGGAGGCCCACGTACCGGGCGAGGGCTGGCGCAAGGTCGGCGACGCCGCGCCGTCGGGCTGGACCCAGGTGGACACGGCGGGGCTGCGCGCCGACGCGGTACGGCTGTCCTGGGCCGGGACCGCGCCCACCGTGCACCGGGTGGTCCCCTGGCTCGGGGACGGCCCCCGGGCCGGCTTCGAGCTGAAGGACGGGGGCGCGGTCGACGCCGAGATCGGCGGGGCCGCGCGGCCGCTCTCGGCGGAGCTGTCCGCGCTGGGACCGGGCGAGGTCCGCGGACGGCTGTCCGCGCGGCCGCCGCAGGGCATCGAGGTCCGGCTGCCGCAGAACGCCGTGGCGCCGCGCGGCGGGCGGGTGACGATCCCGTTCGAGGTCGCGGTCGCGCGGGACGTGCCGCCCGGCACCTACCAGGTGCCGGTGGTCTTCGACGGGGAGGCACGCACGTTGACGGTACGGGCGGTGCTCCGCACCGGCGGGCCGGACCTGCTGCGCACGGCGCGGGCGAGTTCTTCGGCGAACGAGACGCCCGCGTTCCCGGCCTCGGCGGCCGTGGACGGCTCCTCGGCCACACGCTGGTCCTCGCCGCCGGTGGACGGCGCGTGGTGGCAGGCGGAGCTCCCGGCCCCGGCCCGGATCGGCCGCCTGGACCTCCACTGGCAGGACGCCCATCCCTCGTCCTACCGTGTGGAGACCTCGGTGGACGGGCTGACCTGGCGGCCGGCCGCCACCGTGGCGGCGTCGGCGGGCGGCCGTGAATCCTTGCGCCTGGACGCCCCCGGGACCCGCTTCGTGCGCGTCACGTGCGACACCCGCGCGACGCGCTACGGCTGCTCGCTCTGGTCGGCGGAGGCCTACGCGGTCACCCCGTAGCCCTGCGGGCCCGGCGTCCTGGGGCTCGGCCCCAGGACGCGGGGTCAGGACGCGGGGTCAGGACGCCGCGACGCCGATGCGGTCCAGGGCGTCCTCGGCCCCGTACGGCTGGAGGTACGGCATCCACCGCGGATCCCGGTGCCCCGTCCCGATGATGCGCCAGGCCAGGCCCGACGGAGGCGCCGGCTGGTGGCGCAGGCGCCAGCCGAGTTCCAGCAGGTGCCGGTCGGCCTTGACGTGGTTGCAGCGGCGGCACGCGGCGACGACGTTGTCCCACGCGTGCTGGCCGCCCCGGCTGCGGGGGATGACGTGGTCGACGCTGGTGGCGACGGCGCCGCAGTACATGCAGCGACCGCCGTCCCGGGCGAACAGGGCGCGCCGGGTGAGCGGAACGGGCCCCCGGTAGGGGACCCGCACGAAGCGCTTGAGCCGGACCACGCTGGGCGCGGGGACGGCTCTGGTCGCGCTGTGCAGATAGGCGCCGGATTCCTCCAGGGAGACCGCTTTGTTCTCCAGGACGAGGACGAGCGCGCGGCGGAGCGGTACGACGCCGAGCGGCTCGTACGACGCATTGAGGACCAGGACGTGCGGCACGGACTGCCTCCTTGTACGCCGGCGGCGCGTGGCTCGCGCCGGGACGATCTGCTCTCCAGTCTCTCCTTACGGCTGGTCGAAGCGCCACCACGAGCCCGTAACGGGTCCGAGGTGTTTTCAACCACACCCACGTCATCCCCACGTGAGTCTGGTCTCTCCCTCGAACACCGACCCCCTAACCAAATACGGCGACAGGAATGCCCCGTTAGTGTGGTTGGTCTGCCCGCACTCCCCGGATCCCGTCCGGGGTACACCCCGAGTCCCGCGGGCGGACCGCTACACCTGGAGGTTCCCGCCGTGCCCTGGCCTGCCGCCCTGCTGCCCCTGGCAACAGACACCCCGGACGCGACCACGACGCTCAAGGAGACGCACGAGAGCGTCACCGAAGCCGCGAGCTTCATCGAGGAGAACTGGGCCACCTGGCTGAGCATCGGACTGCGCATCCTCCTCATCGTCGTGATAGCGGCGGCGCTGCGCTCGGTGGTCCGCAAGGCGCTGACCAAGCTCATAAACCGGATGAACACCAGCGCCGAGGCGGTCGAGGGCACGGCGCTCGGCGGGCTGCTGGTCAACGCCGAGCGGCGCCGCCAGCGTTCGGAGGCGATCGGTTCGGTACTGCGTTCGGTCGCCTCGTTCCTGATCCTCGGCACGGCCGCGCTGATGGTGCTGGCCGCACTGAAGATCGATCTGGCCCCGCTGCTGGCGAGTGCCGGTGTGGCCGGTGTGGCGATCGGTTTCGGTGCCCGGAACCTGGTGACGGACTTCCTCTCCGGCGTGTTCATGATCATGGAGGACCAGTACGGCGTCGGCGACAAGATCGACGCGGGCGTGGCCTCGGGCGAGGTCATAGAGGTCGGCCTGCGCGTGACCAAGCTGCGGGGGGACAACGGCGAGATCTGGTACGTGCGCAACGGCGAGATCAAGCGGATCGGCAACCTCAGCCAGGGCTGGGCGACCGCGGGCGTGGACGTCCACGTCAAGCCGACGGAGAGCCTGACCCGGATCCGCGAGGTGGTCCAGGAGGTCGCCGACACCCTGGCGAAGGAGTCCCCTTGGGACGAGCGCCTGTGGGGTCCGGTGGAGGTGCTGGGCCTGGACGAGGTGCTGCTCGCCTCGATGACGGTGAAGGTGTCGGCGAAGACGATGCCCGGCAAGCAGTTCGCGGTGGAGCGGGAGCTGCGCTGGCGGATCAAGGAGGCCTTCGACGCGGCGGGCATCCGGATCATCGGCGGTCCGCCGGTCGCGGAGGCGGACGAGGAGGAGGCGGACCCCGCGACCGCCGTCGCCGCGCCGTCCGCCCTGGCGAACCCGGCTTCCCCGCAGTCGCTGGCCACCGCCCCGATCCCGCCGCAGAACGGCCCGCGGATCACCAAGTAACCCCCGAAGGCGCTCCCCGCTGCCCCGCAGGCCATTCACCGGAATGTCAGCCTGCGGGGCAGCGGCATTGACACGGCGCGAACACCAATAGGAAACTTACTTAACAGTTGACCTCGGTGAGGGAGAGAGCGCACCATGCCCGCCGCCACGCCCGGAACGCCCAGCCTCTTGCGCGCCATGAACGACCGGGCCGCTCTTGAGCTGCTGCTGACGCACGGCCCGCTGTCCCGGACCAGGATCGGGCACCTGACAGGGCTGTCCAAGCCCACCGCCTCCCAGCTCCTGGCCCGCCTGGAGGCCGCCGGGCTCGTCGTGGCCACCGGCACCGACGGCGGCCGCCCCGGCCCCAGCGCCCAGCTCTACGCCGTCAATCCCCGGGCCGCGTACGTCGGCGGGCTCGACGTCACGCCGGGCCGCGTACTGGCGGCCGTCGCCGACCTCACCGGCACGGTGACCGGCACGCACGAGGTCCCGTACACGGAGGGCAAGGACGCCGTCGAACAGGTCGTCGAAGCCCTCGGCGGAGCCGTCAAGGCCGCCGGACTGCACCTGTCCGACCTGCACCGGGCGGTCATCGCCACCCCGGGCGCCTTCGACCCGCAGACCGGCCGGCTGCGCTACGCCAGCCACCTTCCCGGCTGGCACTCCCCCACCCTCCTCGGCGAGCTGGCGGCGGCCCTGCCGATGCCGGTCGAGTACGAGAACGACGTCAACCTCGCCGCCGTCGCCGAGCAGCGCCTCGGCGCGGCGCGCGGCCACGAGGACTTCGTCCTGCTCTGGAACGAGGAGGGCCTCGGCGCCGCCCTGGTGCTGGGCGGCCGGCTGCACCGCGGCTGGACCGGCGGCGCCGGCGAGGTGGGCTTCCTGCCCGTGCCGGGCCACCCCCTGGTCCGGCAGGTCACGCGGGCCAACACCGGCGGCTACCAGGAACTGGCCGGCGCCCAGGTGGTACCCGGGCTCGCCGCGGAACTGGGCGTCGAGGCCCCACCGCTCCCCGCCTCCGAGGGCTCGCACAGCCCGGAGGTGGCCGCCGCCGTCGCGCTGCTCGGGCAGGCCGCGGCCACGCCCGAGGGGGCGCACCTGCGCTTCCTCCAGGCGTACGCCACCCTGCTCGCCACCGGTCTCGCCTCGCTCGTCGCCGTGCTGGACCCGGAGATCGTCGTGCTGTCCGGGGCCGTGATCGCCGCCGGCGGCGACTCCCTCCGCGGCCTGCTGGAGGCCGAGCTCGCCGAACTGGCACCGTCCCGGCCCCGCCTGGTCTCCGGCGAGGTACCGAAGGGGCCGGTGCTGCGCGGTGCGCTGGAGAACGCGCTGGCCGCCACCCGCGACGAGGTGTTCGACACCTCCCGCTGAACCGTCCCTCCCGCTGCACCCGTCCCTCCCGCAACACCCACCCCCACAGGCCCACACCCCTCACTGGCACCCCACAGGAAGTTCCTCCCTCAGAGAGCGAGCCCCGCCATGCCCAGAACCGGACGCCTGACCACCACCGCGGCCGTCCTCGCCGCGATATCCGTCCTCGCCACCGCCTGTACGGGCCAGAGCGGCACCGAGGCCGCCGACGACCCGGCCAAGGACGTCACCCTCAACTTCTGGCACGGCTGGTCCGCGCCGAGCGAGACCAAGGCGATCGAGGAGAACATCGCCCGGTTCGAGAAGGCGCACCCGAACATCAAGGTCCAGGTCACGGGCAACATGACCGACGACAAGATCAACCAGGCGCTGCGCGCGGGCGGGGACAAGGCCCCCGACGTGGTCTCCTCCTTCACCACCGACAGCGTCGGCAAGTTCTGCAACTCCCGCGCCTTCGCCGACCTGGGCCCCTTCCTCAAGAAGTCCGGCGTGGACAAGGCGAAGGTCTTCCCCAAGACCCTGCTGGAATACACCCAGTTCAACGGCAACCAGTGCACGCTGCCGCTGCTGCACGACGCGTACGGCCTCGTCTACAACAAGACCGCCTTCACGGCCGCCGGCATCAGCGAACCCCCCAAGACGTGGAGCGAGTTCACCGAGGTCGCGCAGAAGCTGACGAAGCCGAAGGGGGATTCGTACGAGCAGGTCGGCCTGATGCCCACCTTCCACGGCTACGAGACGACCCCCATGCGGCTGGCCGCCCAGTGGAGCCCCTCCTACTTCGGCGCCGACGGCAAGTCCAACCTGGCCAAGGACCCGGCCTTCACGAAGATGCTGACCGCACAGAAGGACCTGGTCGGCAAACTCGGCGGCTACGAGAAGCTGGAGAGGTTCCGCAACACCTTCGGTGACGAGTGGAGCGCCGAACACCCCTTCCACACCGGCCAGGTGGCCATGCAGATCGACGGCGAATGGCGGGCCTCGATGGCGAAGGAGGCCGGTGTCCCGTTCGAGATCGGCACCGCGCCGCTGCCCGTCCCCGACGACCAGGCCGCCGACTACGGCAAGGGCTACCTCTCCGGCACGATCATGGGCATCGCCGCGGGCAGCAAGAAGCAGAACGCCGCCTGGGAACTGGTGAAGTACATGACGACCGACACCGAGGCGGTGGTGGCCTTCGCCAACGCCATCCACAACGTCCCGTCCACCCTGGCGGCCCTGGAGTCCCCGAACCTCCAGGTGTCCCCGGAGTTCAAGACCTTCCTCGACATAGCCCGGCACCCGAAGTCCAGCACCACCCCGGCCCAGGCCGACGGCGGCACCTACCAGCTGACCTTCCAGGACCTCGCCTACGGGGTCGAGAAGGGCGATGTCACCGACATCCCGGCTGGTCTCGCCAAGACCGACCAGCAGATCGACACGGACATCGCGAAGGCCAAGTAGCCCCGATGCCCTCCACGACCACTCACACCCTGCGGACGAAGCACCGGCGCTCCGCGCTGCGGACCGCGGCCTTCATGTCCCCCTGGCTCATCGGCTTCGGCGTCTTCTTCGCCTATCCGCTGCTGTCCACCGTGTACTTCTCCTTCACCCGGTACGACGGCTTCCGGCCGCCCGTCTTCAACGGCCTGGACAACTGGGGCTACGTCTTCTCCGACTACCCGCTGTTCTGGCCGGCGATGCGCAACACCCTGTGGCTGGTCGTGGTGATGGTCTCCTGCCGCGTCCTCTTCGGCCTCGGCATCGGCCTGCTCATCACGAAGATCAAGACGGGCGCAGGGATCTTCCGGACCCTCTTCTACCTGCCCTACCTGGCCCCGCCGGTCGCCGCGACCCTGGCCTTCGTCTTCCTGCTCAACCCCGGCACCGGCCCCGTCAACAGCCTGCTGGACGCGGCCGGGCTGCCCACTCCCGGCTGGTTCACCGACGCCGGCTGGTCCAAACCCGCGCTGACCGCCCTCGCGCTGTGGGGGGTGGGCGACCTGATGGTCATCTTCATGGCCGCGCTGCTCGACGTACCGAAGGAGCAGTACGAGGCCGCCGAGCTGGACGGGGCCGGGGCCTGGGCCCGCTTCCGGCACATCACCCTGCCGAACATCTCGCCGATCATCCTGTTCGCGGTGGTCACCGGGGTCATCCAGGCCATGCAGTACTACACCCAGCCGCTGGTGGCGGGGAAGGTGGCGGCCGGGGTGATCGGCGGCTCGGGCCAGCAGTTCGAGCCCGGCTACCCCGACAAGTCGACCCTGACCCTGCCCCAGCTCGTCTACAACCTCGGCTTCCAGCGCTTCGACTACGGCACCGCGTGCGTCGTCGCACTGGTCCTGTTCGCCCTCTCCATGGCCTTCACCGCGCTCCTGATGCGCCGCCGTGGCGGACTGATCGGAGCGGGTGAATGAGCACGCGCGTCAACAAGCCCGTACTGCACTGGATCGCCGTCCACTCCCTGGGCGTGGCGGCCGCCCTGTTCTTCGTCCTCCCCTTCGTGTTCCTGCTGCTCACCTCCCTGATGAACGACCGGCAGGCGCTGACCAGCGACCTGTGGCCGGACACCTGGGAGTGGGACAACTACGCCCAGGTGTGGAACACGCCGGGCTTCCTGACCTGGTGGCGCAACACCCTTCTGTACGCCGGACTCGGCACCCTGTTGACCGTGGTCTCCTCCGTGCCCGTCGCGTACGCGCTCGCCAAGTTCCGCTTCCGCGGGCGGCGGCTCTCCCTGCTGCTGGTGATCGCGATGATGATGCTGCCGCCACAGGTGGTGGTCATCCCGATGTACCTCTTCTGGGCCAAGCAGCTCGACCTGTCGGGCACCCTGTGGCCGCTGATCATCCCGATGGCGTTCGGCGACGCCTTCACCATCTTCCTGCTCCGCCAGTTCCTGCTGACCATCCCCGGCGAATACCTGGACGCGGCACGTGTCGACGGCTGCGGCGAGGTGCGCACCCTGCTGCGGGTCGTGCTGCCCATGGCGAAGCCCGGGATAGCCGCGGCGGCGCTGTTCCAGTTCTTCTGCGCCTGGAACGACTACTTCGGCCCGCAGATCTACGCCTCCGACAACCCGGCCGCCTGGACCCTCAGTTACGGACTGGAGTCCTTCAAGGGGGCGCACCACACCAACTGGAACCTGACCATGGCCGCGACCGTACTGGTCATGGCGCCCGTGATCGTCCTCTTCTTCCTCGCCCAGAAGGCGTTCGTCGAGGGAGTCACCCTGACCGGGGTGAAGGGCTAGCGACGTCCGCGGCGGCTCAGCTGCCCGCGCGTCCGTCGGACACACAAGGAGACCGACATGAAACTCGCAGTGGTGGGTGGCGGTTCCACCTACACCCCCGAGCTGATCGACGGCTTCGCGCGGCTGCGCGACACCCTGCCGATCGAGGAACTGGTGCTGATCGACCCCGCCGCCGAGCGGCTGGAGCTGATCGGCGGCCTGGCCCGCCGGATCTTCGCCCGGCAGGGGCACCCCGGCCTGATCACGACCACCTCCGACCTCGACGCGGGAGTCGACGGCGCCGACGCCGTCCTGCTCCAGCTGCGCGTCGGCGGGCAGGCCGCCCGCCTCCAGGACGAGACCTGGCCGCTGGAGTGCGGCTGCGTCGGGCAGGAGACCACCGGCGCGGGCGGGCTCGCCAAGGCGCTGCGCACCGTCCCGGTGGTCCTCGGCATCGCCGAGCGGGTCCGGCGGGCCAACCCCGATGCCTGGATCATCGACTTCACCAACCCGGTCGGCATCGTCACCCGGGCGCTGCTCCAGGCCGGTCACAAGGCGGTCGGCCTGTGCAACGTCGCCATCGGCCTCCAGCGGAAGTTCGCGGCCCTGCTGGACCTGGCACCGGCCGACATCCACCTGGACCACGTGGGGCTCAACCACCTCACCTGGGAGCTGGGCGTGCGCAGGGGCGGCCCGGGCGGCGAGGACCTGCTGCCGCGGCTGCTCGCCGAGCACGGCGACGCCGTCGCCGCCGACCTCCGCCTGCCGCGCGCCGTGCTGGACCGGCTGGGCGTCGTACCGTCGTACTACCTGCGGTACTTCTACGCGCACGACGAGGTCGTACGCGAGCTCGCGACCAAGCCCTCGCGGGCCGCCGAGGTCGCCGCGATGGAGCGGGAGCTGCTCGCCCTGTACGGGGACCCCGCGCTCGACGAGAAGCCGGCGCTGCTGGCCAAGCGGGGCGGCGCCTTCTACTCCGAGGCGGCCGTGGACCTGGCGGCCTCGCTGCTGGGCGACGGCGGACCGGCCGTCCAGGTGGTCAACACGCTCAACAACGGGACGCTGCCGTTCCTGCCGGACGACGCGGTCGTCGAGGTACAGGCACGGGTCGACGGCTCCGGTCCGGTACCGCTGGCCGTGCCGCGGCCGGACCCGCTGCACGCCGGCCTGATCGCGCACGTGACAGCGTACGAGGACCTCGCGCTGGACGCGGCGTTGCGCGGCGGCCGCGACCGGGTCTTCCGGGCGCTGCTGGCCCACCCGCTGGTCGGCCAGTTCGACCGTGCCGAGGGGCTGACGGACCGGCTCCTCGCGCACAACAAGGAGCACCTCGCATGGGCGTGACCCTCCCGGCCCTCCCTTCCGTACTGGCGATCGACGCGGGCAACAGCAAGACGGACGTGGCGCTCCTCGGTCCGGACGGCTCGGTGCTGTGCTCCGGGCAGGCCGGGGGCTTCCAGCCGTTCCGGACGGGTGTGCCCGCGGCCGTCGACGTGCTGGCCGAGGCGATGGCGGCGGCCGGGCTGCGGTTCGGCGCGGACCGCGGACCGGGCGCCCTGCACGTGTCGGCCTGTCTGGCCAACGCCGACTTCCCGGTGGAGGAACGGGAGCTGGCGCGCGAGATCCGGAGCCGGAACTGGGGCCGCGCGACGGCGGTGCACAACGACACCTTCGCGCTGCTGCGCGCCGGGCTGGCCGCGGACGCCGAGCCGTGCGGCGTCGCGGTGGTGTGCGGGGCGGGCATCAACTGCGTCGGGATGACCCCGGACGGGCGGACGGCGCGCTTCCCCGCGGTCGGCCGGATCTCCGGCGACTGGGGCGGCGGAGGCGGACTGGCCGAGGAGGCCCTGTGGTTCGCGGCCCGCGCCGAGGACGGGCGGGGCGAGGCGACGGATCTGGCCCGGGCGCTGCCCGCGCACTTCGGCCTCGACACGGTGTACGCGCTGATCGAGGAGATGCACCTGGACCGCATCCCGGGCACGCGACGGCACGAGCTGACCCCGCTGCTGTTCGCGGTGGCGGCCGCCGGGGACCCGGTGGCGCTGTCGCTGGTGCACCGGCAGGCGGACGAGATCGTGGCCATGGCAGCGGTGGCGCTGGGCCGCCTGGGCCTGCTGGAGCGGGAGGTCCCGGTGGTGCTGGGCGGCGGTGTGCTGACCGCCCGGCACCCGCAGCTGGACGAGCGGATCGCGGCGGGTCTCTCCGCACGGGCCCCGCGCGCGAGGATGTCGGTCGTGACGGCCCCTCCGGTACTGGGCGCCGGACTGCTCGGGCTGGACGCGCTCGGGGCCCCGCCGTCCGCCCACGGCAAACTCCGTGCCCATTTCGGGTGAACCTGCCCCGGGGGGCGTCCTGTCTGGAACCGTGGCGGTCGTAAGGACGTATTGACGGTGAAGGGGTGGCGGGGGCGGATCACCCGGGAAGCAGCACCGGGTGCTGTGGCCCGCCGTCGCTACGTCCATACTGCTGCGGAGCAAGGACAGGACGAGCAGGGACAGGACCGAGGGGGAGGTCACGGTGGCCATGACATCACGCGCGCCCGCGCCGGGGGGCGGTCTCGCCGTGCCGCCCGCCGGGCCGCAGGCGATGCCGCCGGGTGCCCCACCGGGGCGGGGCACCGCCTGGGCCGAGGGCGTGGAGCGGCTGCGCGCCGCAGCGACGACCGAGCCCGGCCGGCTGCGGATCATCGGTGCCGCGCTGGCCGCCCTGGTCCTGCTGTTCGGCGCGGTCGCCCTCTGGGAGATCTCCGGCCGGTCCGCCGCCGCCGACGACGTCGTGGGCCGCAGCCAGCCGCTGAGCGCGGACGCCGCGAGCATCTACCGATCCCTCGCGGACGCCGACACCGCCTCGTCCAGCGGCTTCCTGCTGGGTGCCACGGACGAGCGCGAAGTCCGCCAGCGGTACGAGAAGGACATAGCCAACGCCTCCAGGCTGCTGGTGAGCGCGGCCGCCAATACCGGGGGCAGCGATGACGGGCGCGCCCAGATCACCCTGCTGAGCGAGCAGCTGCCGCGGTACACCGGCCTGGTCGAACAGGCCCGGGCCGCGAACCGGCAGGGCCTGCCGCTGGGCGGCGCCTATCTCCGGTACGCGAACGAGCAGATGACCACCCAGCTGCTGCCGGCCGCGCAGCGGCTGTACGAGGCGGAGACGGGCCGGCTCTACACGGACTACGACGACGCCCGGTCCTGGCCGCTGGCCTCGCTCGCCGCGGGCCTGGTCGCGCTCGCCGCCCTGGCATGGGCGCAGCGGCGCAACTACCGGCGTACGAACAGGGTCTTCAACCACGGTCTGCTGGCGGCGACCGCCGCGTCCCTGGTGGTGCTGCTGTGGCTGGCCGTGGGGCACGCCGTGGCGCGCTCCTCGCTGAGTGAGGCCCGCACGCAGGGGCAGGAGTCCCTGAAGGTGCTCAACGACGCGCGGATCGCCTCCCTCCAGGCTCGGGCGGGCGAGAACCTCACCCTGATCGCGCGGGGCGCCGTACTGGCCGAGGACAAGAAGTCCGACAAGTACGACGTGGACTTCACGACCAACATGAAGGAGCTGGACGCCGGGCTCGCGACCGCGCTGCGGCTGGCCGACGACGAGGCCGGCCGGGCGCCGGTGACCCGTGCCGCGGACGGCGTGAAGCAGTGGAAGCAGCGGCACACGGCGGCCCGGGAGGCGGACTTGAAGGGCGACTACGAGGCCGCGCTGCCCCAGGTCGTCGGCGACAAGGACCACAAGGACAGCAGCGGGGCCGCCTTCGACGTCGTGGACGCCTCCCTGGAGCAGGCGGTGGCCCACGAGCAGCAGGAGTTCACCGGGGCGGCCCGGGGCGGGCTCGGCGCTCTGGGCGGCCTGCTGGCCGGCACGGCGGTCCTCGTGGTCGCCGGCGCGGCGGCGGCGCTGCTCGGCATCGGGCGCAGGCTTTCGGAGTACAGGTGAGAGCGATGCGGATACGAGCGATGCGAGCCGCCGAACGTCACGGGAACGGCGGGACCGCCGGGAGCGAGATGTCCGGGGTGTCCCGGGCGTCCGGAGTGCGGCGGCTGGCGGGCCGGCTGCGCGGCTGGGGCGGGGTGACCGCGATGGCCGCCGCCTGCGCCGTGACGGCGGGGGCCGTGCTGCTGCCGCTGGCCCGGGCGACTCCGGACGCCGGCCGCCCGCCGGCGCTCCGCGAGCCCGCCTCGGTGGCGGTGGCCCCGGCCGCGCCCTGGGTGCTCACCGACACCTGCCCGGACCCGGAGGCCAGCCTGCGCCCGTCCGGTCTGGACGGCGTGGCGATCGCCCGGATCAAGGCGGCCGGCAAACTCGTCGCGGGCGTGGACCAGAACAGCTTCCGCTGGGGCTACCGCAACCAGGCCAAGGAGGGCGGCGGCCTCGACGGCTTCGACATCGACCTCGTGAAGGCCATCGCGCAGGACATCCTGGGCGACCCGAACGCGGTCATCTACCGGGCCATCCCCACCAGCCAGCGCGTTCCGGCGCTCCAGGAGGGGCGCGTCGACATCGTCGTGCGGACCATGACCATCAACTGCAAGCGGCTGGAGGACGTCGCCTTCTCGACGGCCTACTTCGAGGCCGGGCAGCAGGTGCTGGCCACCAAGGGTTCGCCCATCACCGGGTACGACACCTCCCTGAAGGACAAGCGGATCTGCTTCGCCTCCGGTTCCACGGCTGAGGCGGCGCTGAAGTCGCAGTCGTACGGCTCGGTGCCGGTCGCCGTGCCCAACCAGCTGGACTGCCTGGTCCGCCTCCAGCTGGGCGAGGTGGACGGCATCATCACGGACAACGCCCTCGCGGCCGGCCAGGCCGCGCAGGACCCCTCGGTGCAGCTGGTCGGCTCGCCCTTCACCCGTGAGTTCTACGGTGTGGCGATGAACAAGGACGCCTCCGACCTGGTCCGCCGGGTCAACAAGGTGCTGGAGGGCTACCGTGCGGGCGGCAATGACAGCCCCTGGATGAGGTCGTACCTCAAGCACCTGGCGCCCGTGCTGCCCGGCGTGACCGGACCGCCCGCGCCCAAGTACCGGGACGGCTGAGGCCGGTGGCGGGCAGAGGACCGGAGGCGGAGCAGGACACCGGGCAGGACACCGGGCCGGGCACCCGGCCGGTCACGGAGGCGGAAGCGGAAGCGGAGGCACAGTCGTTGGAGGCGTGGCCGGCAGTGATGGACCGGGACGGCGTCGACCGCGCGCTGGCCCGGCTGGGCGCGGAGCACGAGGCCGTCGAGACCTCCCTGCTCGCCCTCCAGGACCACGCGGGGCGCCGGCTGCTGGAAGGCGCCGGGCTGACCGGGATCACCAAGGAGCGGTGGGCGGCCGCCGACGCGGACATCACCCGGCTGTGGCGGTACTTCGACGCCTACAGCGGGGCCCTGAGCGCCGCCCGGGAGGTCCGGGAGCGGCGCCGCTGGCCGAACCGCGAGGACCTGGTCGAGCTGACCGAGCGGCTGCGCGGACCCGGCGTGCTGATCGCCGGCGCCGCCGAGGAGGGCGTCGCGCTGGCGGAGCGGCTCTCGCTCGCCGAGCTGGTGGCCCGGATGAACGAGCTGTACGCGAGCTCGCTGGACGTGGTGGTCGCGGCCGACGCGGTGTGGTCGGCGCTGCCCGCGCGGATCGACCTGCTCGCCGCCGAGCTGCACCGCACCCGCTCCCTGGCCCACTCGGTGGGGGTGCGCCCGGGTGAACACCCCTCGGGCGACGACCTGGAGGCCATCACCGCCGAGCTGGCGGAGCTGCGCGCGCAGGTGATCGCCGACCCGCTGGCGTTCTGGGTGCCGGCGGCGGGCAGCTCCGCGCCCGGCGGCGGCCGGCCCGACACCGGGCGCTACGACCGCGCCGCGCTCGCGCTGGAGGACGTACGCCGGGAGGTCGAGGCCGTGCTGGACGTCCGGCAGGACGCCGAGCAGCGGCTGATCAGCCTGCGGGACGTGCTCTCGCGGGCCGACCGGACGCTCGCGGAGGCGCGGACCGCGCGCGGCGAGGTGCTGGCGAAGATCGCCGCGTCGGAGGTGCCCGCGGTGAGCGGCCCGCCGACGGCGCTGCAGGAGCAGCTCGCGGCGGCGGCCGAGCACCGGCGCCGGTCCCGCTGGCACCGGCTCTCCCCGCTGCTCGAATCGCTGGAGGAGCGGGCCGAGGAGGAACTCCGCAGGGCCCGTGAATCGTTGACAGCGGTGACGGCGCCCCTCGCGGTACGGGCCGAACTGCGCGGGCGGCTCGACGCGTACAAGGCGAAGGTCGCCCGGCACGGGCTGGCGGAGGACCCGCTGCTGATGGAGCGGTACGACACGGCCCGGCGGATGCTGTGGAGCGCGCCCTGCGACCTGCGGGTCGCCGAGCAGGCCGTTCTGCGCTACCAGCAGTCGGCGGCCGAGGCGTTGCAGGGCACGGGGGCTCCCGGAAAGGACGGCGCATGAGCCTGATAGGAACGGCGTGCGTTCGCCCCGGCTGCCCGGGGACGTACGAGGACATGGGTGGCGGCGAGCTGTACTGCGACACCTGCGGGCTGGCGCCCGTCGGCTCCGTCGCGGCGGGTGCCGACGAACTGGTGTCGCCGCCGACGGGGATGACGAGCGCCGCGCGCGGCTCCCTGGGGTCCGCCGGGTCCCGGGGGTCGTTCGGCTCACACGGGTCTCAAGGATCTCAGGGGTCTCAGGGCTCGCACGGTTCGGCGCGGTCCTCGGCCTCGGCGCGCTCGTCGCGTTCGTCGGGGTCCCGCCGCTCGGTGTCGGGGCGGCTCTCGCGCTCGCTGTCGGGCAGCGCCTCCACCCGGTCGGTGTCGGTGCGCAGTTCCGGCTCGGCGCCCTCGTCCTCGGGGCGCGGGCGCCTCGGGGCCGGGCTGGTCAACGTACCGGAGGTACCACGTCCGGATCCTTCGGCCGCGGTCCTGGAGAACCCGGAGGTGCCGGAGCGCAAGCGGTTCTGCTCGCGCTCGGACTGCGGCGCCCCGGTGGGACGGGCCCGGGGCGAGCGGCCGGGCCGTACGGAGGGGTTCTGCACCAAGTGCGGGCACCCGTACTCCTTCGTGCCCAAGCTCCGCGCGGGCGATGTGGTGCACGGCCAGTACGAGGTGGCCGGCTGCCTCGCGCACGGCGGGCTGGGCTGGGTGTACCTCGCGGTGGACCGGGCTGTCTCGGACCGGTGGGTGGTGCTCAAGGGCCTGCTGGACACCGGGGACCAGGACGCGATGGAGGCCGCGATCTCCGAGCGGCGCTTCCTCGCGGAGATCGAGCACTCCAACATCGTGCGGATCTACAACTTCGTGGAGCACCTGGACCAGCGGACCGGTTCGCTGGACGGGTACATCGTCATGGAGTACGTGGGCGGCAAATCCCTGAAGGAGATCGCGAACGAGCGGCGCCGGCCGGACGGCCGACGTGATCCGCTACCGGTGGAACAGGCGTGCGCGTACGGCATCGAGGCCCTGGAGGCACTCGGCCACCTGCACAGCAGAAACCTTCTGTACTGCGACTTCAAGGTCGACAACGCGATCCAGCAGCAGGACCAGCTGAAGCTGATCGACATGGGCGCGGTGCGGCGGATGGACGACGAACAGTCGGCCATCTACGGCACGGTGGGCTACCAGGCCCCGGAGGTCGCGGAGCTGGGTCCCTCGGTCGCCTCCGACCTGTACACGGTGGCGCGCACGCTGGCCGTGCTGACCTTCGACTTCCAGGGCTACACCAACGTGTTCGTGGACTCGCTCCCGGACCCGGAGCACATCGAGGTGTTCGGGCGGTACGAGTCCTTCTACCGGCTGCTCGTACGGGCCACCGACCCGGATCCGGGGCGGCGGTTCTCGTCCGCGCAGGAGATGGCTGACCAGCTGACGGGCGTGCTGCGGGAGGTGGTCGCCCTCCAGACGGGCCGGCCGCGGCCGCAGTTGTCCACGCTCTTCGGCCCGGAGCTGCGCGTTGCGGACACCCGGCTGTTCACCGACGCGCCGGGGGCCGCGGTCTCCCGGCTGGGCGAGCGGGTCGTGGTCTCCCGGCGGAGCAGGCTGTTCGGCGCCGGCCGCGCCCTGGCCGCGGCGGCTCCCGTGGCCGGGCCGTCGGCAGGCGCCGCCCCGCTCGCGGCCGGCGCACCCGGCCCGTGGCCCCAGCCTCCCCTCGGCGGGACCCCGCCCGGCGCGGCGTCCGTGCCCTCGCTGGGGACCACGGCCACGCATGTGACGGGTGCGCCGGTGCCCGGACCGCGGTCGGCGTCCGAGAGACCGGGGACACCGCCGAATCCGCCCGATCCGGCCGGGGCCCCGGGGGCCGCACCCGTAGCCGTGTCCCCGCCGCCCGCGGGAGCGACGACGCTCGACGCCCGTGAGACCGCGCTGGCGCTGCCCGTACCGCTCGTGGACGCCTCCGACCCCAACGCCGGTTTCCTCGCCGGCTTGCTGGCCACCGCGCCCGGCGACCTCCTGGGCGCCCTCGGCTCGGCGCCCGCCGATTCGGCCGAGCTGCGGCTGCGGGAGCTGCGGGCCCGGCTGGAGCTGGGCGAGCCGGCCGCGGCCGGCCGCGCCCTGGCCGAGCTGGAGGCCCGGCATCCGGACGACTGGCGGGTGGTGTGGGCCCGCGGGACCGCCTCGCTGGCCACCGGGGAGGACGAGATCGCGGCCCTGTCCTTCGACGCGATCTACGACGCCTTCCCGGGCGAGCCCGCGCCGAAGCTGGCCCTCGGGCTGTGCGCGGAGGTCCTGGGCCAGCTGGACAACGCGGCCGAGTACTACCGCCTCGTCTGGATCACCGACCCCGGATTCGTGAGCGCGGCCTTCGGGCTGGCCCGGGTCCAGCTGGCCGCCGGTGACCGGGACGGAGCCGTGCGCACCCTGGAGTCCGTACCGGAGGCCTCCATCCACTACACCGCCGCGCGGGTGGCGGCCGTACGCGCACGTCTGCGCGACCGGTCCCCTCAGGAGCCCCTGCTGGAGGATCTGACGGCCGCCGCCGACCAGGTGGAGGCGCTGCGGCGGTTCGGGCTGGACCCGGAGCGCCACGAGCGGCTCACGACGGAAGTTCTGGGCTCGGCCCTCGACTGGGTACTGTCGGGTTGTCGGGGTTCCGACCCCGCAAGGACCTCGCTGCTCGGCAGTCAACTGGACGAACGGGGCCTGCGCTTCGGCCTGGAGCGCTCGTACCGCGTACTCGCACGGCTGGCGCAGCGGGGCGAGGAGAGGATCGAACTGGTGGAGCGGGCAAACCGTTTCCGTCCCCGGACGTGGGTGTGATTGATGTCGATGCATCGGCTGTCGGGCTGCCCCAGCTGCGCGGAACCGCTGGAGGAGGGTGACCGTTTCTGCGGAGTCTGCGGCTACGCCGTCACCGCACCTCCCCCGGCTGCGTCCGCGGACCATCCGACGATCCCCCTGCCGACGGCGCCACCGGTCGCCGCCGCCGGACCCGCCCCCGGGCCCGCCCCGGGGTGGGGCAGCGCGGCCGCGGCCGCGCCGACCCTGGTCGACGGCCCGGCCGACTGGACCACGCCCGCGCCGGAGCCGGAGCCGGAGCCGCGCCCGGCCGCGCCCGCGGTGCCCGCCGCCGCGCCGGCCGGCCGGTACGACCTGCCCGGCGGCCCCGGCACACCGCCCGAGGGGACGCCGTGGGGGGCGGGCGAAGGCCCGCACCACACCGGCACCCCGTCGGAGGGCGTCCCGTGGAGTTCGGCCGAGCACACGCACGGCGCCGCGCCGGAGGGGCCGCAGGCCCGGTACGACACGCCCGGCGGCGCCGGCACGCCCCCGGAGGAGAGCCCGCGGGGCGCCGGGCCCGAGCACGAAGCCCCGTACGGCACCGCGCCGGGACAGGCGGACGGGGGCAAGACCTGCGTCGCCTGCCGCTCGGGTTACGTGGACACCGACGGGTACTGCGAGCACTGCGGACACGCCCAGCCCCGGGAGCGGGACCACCTCGAAGAGGAGCTCGGGAGCGTCGCCGCCGTCAGCGACCGCGGGCTGCGCCACCACCGCAACGAGGACTCGTTCGCGGTCGCCGCCACCGCCCTGCCCGACGGCTCCGCCGCCACCGTGGCCATCGTCTGCGACGGCGTCTCCTCCGCGAGCCGCCCCGACGAGGCCTCGGCGGCCGCGGCCGCCGCCGCCAACGAGGCCCTCCTCGACGCGCTCCCGCGCGGCGCCCATCCCCAGGAGGCCATGCACGACGCGATCCTGGCCGCGGCCGCCGCGGTCAACGCGCTGGCACCGCCGACCCCCGGCGCGCAGAACGCCCCCGCCTGCACCCTGGTCGGCGCCGTCGTCAGCGGCGGCCTGCTGACCATCGGCTGGGTGGGCGACAGCCGCGCGTACTGGGTCCCCGACGACCGTGCCGCCCTGCCCCGTCGGCTCACCGAGGACGACTCCTGGGCCGCCCAGATGGTCGCGGCCGGGCTGATGGGCGAGGCCGAGGCCTACGCCGACGTCCGCGCCCACGCCATCACCGGCTGGCTCGGGGCCGACGCGTACGACCTCGAACCGCACACCGCCATCTTCAAGCCGGACCACCCCGGTGTGGTCGTCGTCTGCACCGACGGCCTGTGGAACTACGCCGAGTCCGCGCGGGAGATGGCCCAGGTGCTGCCCGCGGACGCCGCCGTCCGGCCCTTGCACAGCGCACAAGTCCTGGTGGGGCATGCCCTCGACGGGGGCGGACACGACAACATCACCGTGGCCGTGGTGCCGTTCGCCGCCGCGCCCGCCGCGGAGAGCGGACCGGAACCGAAGCCTGGCGCGGAACCGGAACCGGGCCCGGAGAGACAAACGGAACCGGAAGTGCGCCCTCAGGCCTGACCCGCCTGCCCGAGCCAGCCCCTAGGAGTCCCACCGATGGCGAACTTCGCCAAGCCCAGCGCCCCGCGCTTCAGCGTGGAGGTGTACCAGAACGAGTTCCTCCCGCAGGGCGGGCGGGACGTCCACGCCATCGTCACGGTCACCTCCACCGGCGGTGCCACCGCCACCCGCGCGACGGCCGCCCAGGGCACGGCGGCCGTCGTGATCATGGTCGACTGCTCGGGCTCCATGGAGTACCCGCCGGAGAAGATGCGCGGCGCCCGCGAGGCCACGGCCGCGGCCGTCGACACCCTGCGCGACGGCACCTCCTTCGCCGTGATCGCCGGCACGCACGTGGCCAAGGAGGTCTACCCGGGTCAGGGCCGCCTCGCCGTCGCCGACCCGGTCACCCGCGCCCAGGCCAAGGAGGCGCTGCGCGGCCTCAGCTCCGGCGGCGGCACCGCCATCGGCACCTGGCTGCGCCTCGCCGACGGACTGCTGCGCCAGGCGCCCGCCGCCATACGGCACGGCATCCTGCTCACCGACGGCCGCAACGAGCACGAGGACCCGGCCGTGCTGCGCGCCACCCTCGACGCGTGCGCGGGCCGCTTCACCTGCGACGCCCGCGGGGTGGGCACCGACTGGGAGGTCAAGGAGGTCACCGGCATCGCGAGCGCGCTGCTCGGCTCCGCCGACATCGTGGCCGATCCGGCCCACCTCGCCGAGGACTTCACGCGCATGATGGAGAACGTCATGGGCAAGGAGGTCGCGGACGTCGCGCTGCGCCTGTGGACCCCGGTCGGGGCGGAGATCCAGTACGTCAAGCAGGTGGCGCCGGCCGTCCATGACCTGACCGACCGCCGCACCGAGGCGGGCCCGCGCGCCGGCGACTACCCGACGGGCTCCTGGGGCGACGAGTCCCGCGACTACCACGTGTGCGTGCGCGTCCCGAATGCGTCCGTGGGTCAGGAGATGCTCGCCGCCCGCGCCACGCTCGTCCTGCCGGGCGCGGCGGGCACGCCGGGGCAGAGCCCGCTCGTCCTCGCGCAGGGGCTGGTGCGCGCGGTGTGGACGGACGACCTGGCCGCCTCCACCGCGATCAACCCGCAGGTGGCCCACTACACCGGGCAGGCGGAACTCGCGCAGGCCATCCAGCAGGGACTGGAAGCCCGGAAACTGGGCGATGTGGACGGGGCCACGGCCAAACTCGGGCGCGCCGTGCAGCTGGCCAGTGCCTCCGGAAACGCCGACACCGCGAAACTCCTCGCGAAGGTGGTGGATGTCGTGGATGCCGCGGCGGGTACTGTGCGCCTGAAAGCGAAGGTTGCGGACGCCGACGAGATGACCCTCGAAACGCGTTCGACGCAGACCGTCCGAGTGAAGAAGTCCTGAGAACACCTGACGCGATGACGCAGGGAGAAGAAGGGGGAAGCGCCGCCATGCCGACCTGCCCGAACGGGCACCAGTCCGCCTCCGACGACTGGTGCGAGGTCTGCGGCCACCGCATGGCTGCCCCGGAGGGTCCCCCTCCGGCTCCCTCCTACGGCTACGGCTTCCCCCCGACCGCCGGTGAGCCGACCGCCCAGGCGGAGCTCTGCCCGCAGTGCCGGACCCCGCGCGAGGCCATGGCCCCGTTCTGCGAAGAGTGCCGGTACAACTTCCTGACGCGTACGGCGACTTCGTACACCCCTCTCGCCCCTGACCCGGGGCCCCAGGGGACCGGCGCCGCGCCGCAGTCGGCACCCCCGTCCGCGCCGCCGTCCGCGCCTCAGCCGCCCGTGCCGACGCCCGGGGCGTACTCCCAGGACCACTTCGAGTACCAGGGCTCGCGGCCGTCCCGGGTCAACCGGCCGGCCGAGCCGCTCCAGCGCGAGGACGACTGGCTGCTGCCGCCTCCCGCGCACGAGCCGCAGCAGGAGTACCAGCAGCCCGCGCAGCCCCAGTACCAGCAGCAGCCCCCGGCGCCGCCGCAGCAGCGCGAGTACCAGCAGGAATACCAGCAGCACCAGCCCCCGCAGCCGCAGCAGTACCAGCAGCAGCCTCCGCCACAGCAGCAGTCCTACCCGTCCCAGAGCGGCTCCTGGACCGCGACGATCGGCCCCGACCGCTCGTACTTCATGGCGATGATGCAGCGCAGCGGCCCCGAGGCGGCCGGGCTCAACCTGCCCGCGTACTCCCCGGAGCAGCACCTGCCGCTCTCCGGCGGCCAGATCACCATCGGCCGCCGCCGCGCCTCCACGGGCGAGTCCCCCGACATCGACCTGTCGGTGCCCCCGGAGGACCCGGGCGTCTCCCACCAGCACGCGGTCCTCGTCCAGCAGCCCGACCTCAGCTGGGCGGTGGTGGACCAGAACTCCACCAACGGCACCACCATCAACGGCGGCGAGGAGCCGATCCAGCCCTACGTCCCGGTCCCGCTCACCGACGGCGACCGTGTCCACGTGGGCGCCTGGACCACGATCACCATCCGCCGGGGCTGATTCCGCCGGACTGATTCACCCCTCCCCCAGGGGCCACGAGTAGGGCCCCTGGGGGTCGTCGAGCCATGACCACTGGCCCTCGGCGGTGACGGTGACCCCGAAGCGCTCCCGGGCCGGGCGGCCCTCGCGCCGCCACAGGTCCAGGGCCTCCCGGGGATGCAGGACGCCCGCGGTCAGCACGAGCATGAACTGGAAGCGCTCGTTCTCCACCAGCTCGTACGGGAGCCCGTACGGCACCCCGGCCGACGGCTGCGGCGCCGCCGTGGCCCCGCGCAGCGGAACGAAGTACGCCGGGTTGTGCAGGAAGCGGCCCTCGGCGAAGTCGGCGTCCCTGACCGTGAGCGCGATCAGCCCGGTCGACAGCGGGGCCAGGATCCGCGCCCCGGGCCGGCACTGGGCCGGCCAGGTGTGCGGGACGAGCGGCAGCGTGCAGGTCACCATGATCCGGTCGAACGGGGCCCGGGCGGGACAGCCGCGCGCCCCGTCGCCCGTGACCACCACCGGGTGGTAGCCGAGCTCGGCCAGGTGGGCACGCGCGGACTCGGTGATCTCCTCGTCGAGGTCCACGGTGGTGACGAGGTCGTCGCCGAGCCGGTGGCACAGCAGGGCGGCGTTGTAGCCGGTGCCCGCGCCGATCTCCAGCACGTTGTCGCCGTCGCGCACGTCCAGCGCCCGGAGCATCTTCGCCATCAGCGAGGGCTGGCTGCTGGAGGAGACCAGCTCGCCGTCGCGCAGCCGGGTCGCGAGCGGGGTGTCCTCGTAGACCCCGCGCAGCCAGCGGGCCCGGCGTTCGGGGTCGGGGTCCTCGGCCCAGAGCCGTTCGTGGCCGGCGCCGCGGCTGGTCCAGAAGTAGGGGACGAAGACGTGCCGGGGAACGGCGGCGAACGCCGCCCGCCAGGCCGGGTCGTCCAGCACCCCGGCCGCCGTCAGCTCGCGCACCTGTGCGGCGTGCGCGGTTTCGCGCAGGTCCCGTACGCGGGTGGTGCGAGAGGTGTGTGCGCCCATGACTCAACTGTCCTGCGGGCCGCCCTCGGGTGCGACCTCGCGGAGTCCGCGCGGGCGCGGTGCAGGGGGTCCTAGGACCCCGGTCCTCCGTCCGGGCGTCTGAGACGATGGTCGGGTGAACGAGATTCCGCGGGGCACGCTTCAGGAGCAGACCTTCTACGAGCAGGTGGGCGGCGAGGAGACCTTCCGCCGCCTGGTCCGGCGCTTCTACCAGGGGGTCGCGGAGGACCCGCTGCTGCGCCCGATGTACCCGGAGGAGGACCTGGGCCCGGCCGAGGAGCGGTTCACGCTGTTCCTGATCCAGTACTGGGGCGGCCCGACCACCTACAGCGAGCACCGCGGCCATCCGCGCCTGCGGATGCGGCACGCCCCGTTCCAGGTGGACGCGGCGGCGCACGACGCGTGGCTGAGCCACATGCGGGTCGCGGTGGACGAGCTGGGCCTGGCGCCGGAGCACGAGGCCCAGCTGTGGAAGTACCTCACGTACGCCGCCGCGTCGATGATCAACACGGCGGGTTAGCCGGGCCGGGGATTCAGCCCCGGGATTCAGCCGGAGATCAGCCCGAGGTCCGGACCGGGCGGACCTGGAGGGCGCCCAGGCCGCCGCCCAGGCCGGGGCTGCGCATGGCGACGGAGCCGTACGGGGTACGCAGCCGCAGCCAGCTCCCGGCGGCGAGCAGGGCCACCGGGTCGGGGGCGGTCTCCGTACGCGGGGTGGCGGCGGGCACGGTGGCCCGTACCGGCCGCAGGAAGCCCAGGGACTGCGCGGCGTGCACGGCGCGCAGCGGGAGCTCGGTGTCGCCCAGCGTCCGCGACCAGATCTCACGGCCGATGTGGTCGCGCTCGGACCGGGTCCGGTGCTGTTCGGGCAGGGCCTCGTCGCGGGCCCGGAACTCGGCGACGGCACCCGCCACGGCCGCCCCCATCTCCTGGGGCCCGGGCAGCCCGGGCAGCTGCCGCCAGCCGCCGCGCGGCGGGAGCACCCCGGTCCACGGCGGGCCGGTGACCGGCCGCGGCACCGTGGCCGCGGCCGAGGTCTCGTCCACGGATTCCAGGAGCTCACCGGCGGAGACCGTCAAGTCGAGCGGCGCCTCGACGGGCGAGGCGAGCCGCACCGTGCGGATGGCCAGGACCTCGAAGGACGGCGGCCGTCCGAAGACGGCGAGCGCGCCGCCGCCGGCCTGAAGGCGGACGGCGGCGGCGCGGTCGTAGTGCACCAGCCGGCCCAGGAAGGCGGCGAGGTCCGCCGCCTCCCCGGAGTCGGCGAAGTGCAGCCGTTCGTTCATGCCGCGAGGCGTCCTTCCGAGCCGACGGGCTCGTCGAGGTACTTCTCGAGGAAGTGCTTCTCCTCGGCCGTGATGCGGCGGGGCCGCCCCTCGGCGAGGTTGTAGGGCACGACCACGGTCGAGGCGCGCACGTAGATCCTCTCGGGCGCGTCCTCGGTCGCCTCGTCCTTGACCTCGTAGCCGATGGTCAGGGACGCGGCGCCTATCCGGGTCACCCAGGACTCGATGAGCACCGGCTCGTGACGGTGCACGAGGGGCAGCTTGTAGTCGATCTCGTGGCGGGCCACGACGGACCCGCCCGTGAAGGACTCGCTGCCCTCCCCCGGCGCCAGCCGGAACATGAAGTCGATCCTCGCCTCCTCCAGGTAGCGGAGGAAGACCACGTTGTTCACGTGTCCGAAGGAGTCCATGTCCGACCAGCGCAGGGGGCACCGGTAGTGGTGTCTGGCCATGGTGCGGACCTCAGCCTCGGGTGAGCTTCTTGTAGGTGGCACGGTGCGGACGGGTCGCGTCCGCACCGAGGCGCTCGACCTTGTTCTTCTCGTACGACTCGAAGTTGCCCTCGAACCAGTACCACTTGGACTCGCCCTCGTACGCGAGGATGTGCGTGGCGACCCGGTCCAGGAACCAGCGGTCGTGGGAGATGACCACGGCCGCGCCGGGGAACTCCAGCAGCGCGTTCTCGAGCGAGGACAGGGTCTCGACGTCGAGGTCGTTGGTGGGCTCGTCGAGGAGCAGCAGGTTGCCGCCCTCCTTGAGCGTCAGCGCCAGGTTGAGGCGGTTGCGCTCACCACCGGACAGGACGCCGGCCGGCTTCTGCTGGTCCGGACCCTTGAAGCCGAAGGCGCTGACGTACGCGCGGGACGGCATCTCGACCTGGCCGACGTTGATGTAGTCCAGCTCGTCCGACACGACCGCCCAGAGGGTCTTCTTGGGGTCGATGTTGGCGCGGCTCTGGTCGACGTACGAGATCTTGACGGTCTCGCCGATCTTGACGGTGCCGGAGTCCGGCGCCTCCAGGCCCTGGATCATCTTGAAGAGCGTGGTCTTGCCGGCGCCGTTCGGGCCGATGATGCCGACGATGCCGTTGCGCGGCAGCGTGAAGGACAGGTCGTCGATGAGGACCTTGTCGCCGAACGCCTTCGAGAGGTTGTTGACCTCGACCACGATCGAGCCCAGACGCGGGCCCGGCGGGATCTGGATCTCCTCGAAGTCGAGCTTGCGCATCTTGTCCGCCTCGGCCGCCATCTCCTCGTAGCGGGCGAGACGGGCCTTGGACTTGGTCTGGCGGCCCTTGGCGTTGGAGCGGACCCACTCCAGCTCTTCCTTGAGGCGCTTCTGGCGCTTCTCGTCCTTGCGGCCCTCGACCTTGAGGCGGGTGGCCTTCTTCTCCAGGTAGGTGGAGTAGTTGCCCTCGTAGGGGTGGGCACGGCCGCGGTCGAGCTCGAGGATCCACTCGGCGACGTTGTTCAGGAAGTACCGGTCGTGGGTCACGGCCACGACGGCGCCCTTGTACTGCGAGAGGTGCTGCTCCAGCCAGTTCACCGACTCGGCGTCGAGGTGGTTGGTGGGCTCGTCGAGGAGGAGCAGGTCCGGGGCCTCGATCAGCAGCTTGCAGAGCGCCACGCGGCGCTTCTCGCCACCGGAGAGGTTGACGACGGGCCAGTCGCCGGGCGGGCAGCCCAGGGCGTCCATGGCCTGCTCCAGCTGGGCGTCGAGGTCCCAGGCGTTGGCGTGGTCCAGGACTTCCTGGAGCTTGCCCATCTCGTCCATGAGCGCGTCGGTGTAGTCGGTCGCCATCTCCTCGGCGACCTCGTTGAAGCGCTTGAGCTTGCTCATGATCTCGGCGGCGCCGTCCTGGACGTTCTCCAGGACGGTCTTCGACTCGTCGAGCTTGGGCTCCTGCATGAGGATGCCGACGGTGAAGCCGGGCGACAGGAAGGCGTCGCCGTTGGACGGCTGCTCCAGGCCCGCCATGATCTTCAGAACGGTGGACTTACCGGCACCGTTCGGGCCGACCACACCGATCTTCGCGCCGGGCAGGAAGTTCAAGGAGACGTCATCAAGAATCACCTTGTCGCCGTGCGCCTTGCGCGTCTTGCGCATGGTGTAGATGTACTCAGCCAAGAGAAACCGTCCGGCAGATCGATGGGCAGGCAGATACACCCCATCTTGCCAGCCGTCCACCCTCCCGGGGAAACGCGTAAGGTCGGGGCCCCTGAGCTGGGGCGTGGCCGTAGGCCGACCTCACGCTCCGGTCATGAAGGCCGGTCGAGCACGCAAGGGGCGGGGCATCGGGCGGGGCGGGCACTTTCCCGTGGAGCCGCCCGGGGCGACGGACGGCACGGCAGGATTCCCCTGAAGGCGACGGGAACGAGCGGCCGGGGGCTCCATGGGGAACACGATGCTGGCACTGGCGGTGGCACTGGTCGGCGTCATGGGCACCGCGATGCGGGCCGACCTCGGCGTGGACGCGTAGGCCCTGCCCTCTGTCCTGTTCCCCGCTCGGCCCCGTCCCGTCCGGTCCGGTCCCGTTCGGTCCGCTCCCGTTCGGTCCGGTCAGGTCACGTCCGCGGCCGGTAGACGGTGAGCGCGTCGGGGAGCTCGTCGAGGACCAGGGCCGTCGGCGACTCGGCGTACTCGCCGTCGTAGGCGAGGGGGGTGCCCGCCGGGATGTCCCCGATCCGCAGGCTGCGCAGCCGGGTCGCGGTGTGGACCGGGGAGCGGGTCAGCGGGCCCGCGAAGGCGGCGGCCAGCAGGCGGGGGCCGGGACGGCCGCCGCCGTAGACGAGCCGGACGTCGAGCAGGCCCTCGCCGAGGCTGTCGCGGCGCCGGGGGGTGGGGCCGGTCCCGTGATAGGTGCCGTTGCCCGCGAAGAGCAGCCAGACGCTCCGGGGCCTCCCGGCCAGCCGGAGCCGCACGGGCCGCTCGGCGCGCAGTACCTGCCAGGCCGCCAGCAGCGCGGCGGCGGCTCCGCCGATGCGCGGGCCCCAGCGCAGCCGGTGGCGCAGCAGCTCCGGGTAGGCGCCGATGCTGAAGTTGTTCAGGAAATAGCCCGACCGGCCCTCCGGTCCGGGGGTGAAGCGGCCCACGCCGATGCGGACGGCGTGGCCCGAGGCCAGGGCGCGGCAGGTGTCCTCGGGTCCGCCGAGGCCCAGGTCCATGGCGAAGTGGTTGAGGGTGCCGCCGGGGAACACCGCCAGCGGAAGCCCGGCCCGCAGGGCGGCGGAAGCGGCCGCGTTGACGGTGCCGTCTCCGCCGCAGACGCCGAGGACGGTGGCGCGGGAGGCCGCCTCGTCCAGCCGGGCGGCCAGGTCCGGGCCCTCGCACTCGATCACCTCGGCCTTGGGGAGCCGGGTGCGCAGTACGTCGAGCCCGGCGGTCGCGGCCGTCCCCGATCCGGTGTTGACCACCAGGGTGAGCCCCTCCCCGTCGGGCAGCGCGGGCACGCCGACGGCGGTCCGCTCGTCGCCCGGCACGATCCTGGCCTCCTGGGCGTCCCTCGCGAGCCGGTCCACGACGAAGCCCGCCGCCACGCCCAGCGCGGCCCCCGCGAGCACGTCGGAGGGGTAGTGCACCCCGGTGTACACGCGGGAGAAGGCCACGGACGCGGCCACCGGCGCCAGCACGGCGCCCCAGCCCGGGGACTCCAGCGCCAGCCCGGCGGTGAAGGCGAAGGCCGACGCCGAGTGCCCGGACGGGAACGAGGTGGTCTGCGGCTGCGTGGCCAGCTGCCGCACCGCGGGTACGCCGTCCAGCAGCGGCCGCGGGCGGCGTACGGACCATTTGGCGACGGTGTTGATGGTCGCGGACGCCAGCGCCAGCGAGGCGGCTCCGCGCACGGCGGCCTTACGGGCCCGGGCAGATCCGAAGACGGCGAGCGCGGCGGCGGCCCCGCCCCACAGCATCCCGTGGTTCGCGGCCCGCCCCAGCCGCGGCAGTACCCGGTCCGCCCCGTGCCAGTGCCGCCGGGCCACCATGTCGAACAGCGCGCGATCCCACCGCACCACCGTGCCCTGCCAGGTCAGTTCTTGATCCACCATTGTCTGCCCCTACCCCGGGGCGTGGATCCGAAATCAGGCCTGGCCGTCCTCCCCCTCGTCCAGCGGGCGCTTGCGGAGCAGGAGGACCACCAGGCCGCCCAGGACCACCAGGCCCACCGCCAGGGAGGCGATGACCGGGGTGGCCGCCGAACTGCCGCTGGTGGCCAGCCGCTCCTCGTCCGGGGAGTCCGGCGTGGCCTGGGCGGCGGCGGACTGGACGCCCTGCTGCCCGGCGGGCGTGACCGCGTTCCCGCCGGCCGTGGCGGCCGTCCCGACGACCGGGGGCTCCGGCCAGACCGCCGTGGCCGTGGCGGCGGCCGCGGACTCGCTGGAGCCCGCCACGATCAGCGCCCGGGCGGGCACCCCGCTGGTGAACAACCGCCCGACCGGCACCTTGGTCGCGCCGTGGACGGTGACCGAGGCCGTCCCGTCAGGGGTGCCCGCGGGCACCTCGAAGTACAGCCGGCTGCCGTTGACGGCGGACTCCATCGGCCGCCCCTCGGCGTCCACCACCCGCACCCCCATCGCGACGGCCGCCGCGTCAGGGACGACCGACACGCTCCGCGCCCCGGTCCGCACGGTCACCGGGCCGAGCCGGGTGCCCACCGCCCCGGACACGCCGCCCGGGTCCAGCCCCAGCGAGGCGGGCGGCTCCGGCAGCTGTCCGGCCTGCCGCTGCAGATAGTCGGCCAGCTTCTCCGCCGCCGGGTCCGCGGCCTCCACCTGCACCCCGTCCGCCAGCCGCCAGATCGCGACCTGGGTCCCGGCCGCCGCGCTCTCCGCGGTGAGCGCCCCGGCCCCGGCCACCTTGGCGAGCCCGGCCAGATCGTTCAGCTGGGGATAGGAGTGCTCCAGGACCCAGCGGATCCGGCCCGCCTCCCGGTTCCCGGCCAGCGGGCTGCCGGCCCAGCCACTCTCGGTGTACCGGGCCTGCGGCTGCGCGTTGCCCGCGACGCCGACCCCGTACGTCTGGAGCATCCCGCCGCCGTCGACCCGCATCTCGTAGAGGCCGGCCGGGATCTGCCGGACCGATCCGTCCCCGGAGCGGAGGACCGCCTGCCCGTAGGTCTTCAGCCCGTCCAGCACGGCGCTCGCACCCTCCGGCGCCCGGGAAGCCGCGGGGTCGGAATCGGCGGCCGCTTGGGCGCCGGGCGCGGCGGCGAGGGCCGCGGCCAGCAGGGCCACCGCCAGCGGGCGGCGCGCGGAGCCCCGTACCGACACGGCGCCGGAAGCAGAGCGACCGCAAGGACGAGCCGAAACCGGAGCGGAAACCGGAGCGGAAGCAGGAACGGAAGCAGGAACGGAGGATGCGGGAACGGCAATCGACACAGTCTTCCCCTTCGGGCCAAAGACCCAGGTGCCCGTGAGTACCGGGGAATCCTATCCGGCTCGAACACTCAGACCACCGCCGCCTTTTGATTACCCATCAGCGGCGTATCGGTCTTGACCACGCGGCGGAACGCGGCCGTCCCCCGGTTGAGGTCGTGCCCGACGGCCGTGGCGTCGATCTCCGCCGAGACCCACCGCTGGCCCTCCCCGTCGGGCGGGTCCTCCCGCACCCGCAGCCGGCCGTGCACCACGAGCGGTTCGCCGACCGACACCGAACCGGCCAGGTTCACCGCGAGGGTGCGCCGCGCCCACACCGTGTAGAAGCTGGTGGACCCGTCGGTCCAGGCTTCCTTGCGCCGGTCGAAGTACCTCGGCGTCACGGCGAAACGGAACCTCGCCGACGGGCCGCCCACCGTCTCCTTGTAGTCGATCTGCGTCGCCACGTACCCCACGAGCGTCACCTGGGTGTCGTTCATCCCGGCCGCCCTCCCCCGTGATTCGCACCCGCACGGACCGTCCGCACGGGGTACGCACCATGCTGGGGCCGCCCGCGGATCCCCGCTCCGGCCTGTGGACTACTGGCGGGTTGTGGACAACCGCGTCCCCCCTGCGGCGACGGCGGCGTACTGCTCCCGCACCTCCCGGTAGCGCAGCAGCTCGGCCGCCACCGGCTCCAGCACCCGGGCCCGCCCGCACCCGGCCGCCGCCTGCCGCAGCTTCTGCTCCGCGTCCTGCCCGTACCTGCGCGCCGGGCCGCGGGCCGCGATCGAGCAGGCCCATTCCACCAGCGGCCCGCCGACGATGCCCGCCACCATCAGCAGCACCGGCGGCATCAGCTGCGGCTCCAGGACCCCGACGATCTGCCCGACCAGCCACAGGCCCCCGAAGATCTGCAGCAGCGTCATCGCCGCCTGCCCCAGCACCGCCGCCGGCCACCACGCGGGCCGCGGCGGTTTGACGGTGGGCACCGCGACCGCCGCGCCGAGGGTCACCGCCAGCTCGTCCAGCGCCTCCGGGAGCCGTTCGGCGCCGCGCACCGCCGTCTCCCGTACCGCCTGCGCCCACGGCTCGGGCAGGCCCGCGACCGCCTCGTCGGCGACCGCCCGCACGGCCAGCTCCACCTTCTGGCGCGCGGTCACCTCCTCCTCGACGGGCGCCTCGGGAACCGGCGCGCCCCGCCCGCCGATCGCCGCGAGGGCGGCCAGGCCCGCCAGCGTGCGCGGCGCGCGGCGGCTCTCGTACCACCGCCACAGCCGCAGCCACGGTGTCCCGCACGCCTTTCCGGCATTGCGCCGCCAGGCCCGCTCGGCCGCGATCCCTGCCGCATAGGCGCCGACCGCCTCGGCGAGCCGGTCCTCGAACTCGGCGCGAGCCGCCTCCCCGATCTCCGGCCCCAAGTGCCCGGCCGCCACGTACAGCGGCCGCAGGCGCACCGCCGCGCGGTCGACGTCGGCGGAAATCCGCCGGGTCGCGGCGCCCTTCTCCTGGGTGAACTGTCCGAGGAGCTCGCGCAGTTCCCCGACGCCTTCACCCGTCAGCGCGGAAAGTCCGAGCACCGTGGCCCCCGGCTCCCCGTGCTCGCCCAGTGCGATCCCGTCCTCGTCCAGCAGCCGCCGCAGGTCGTCCAGTACGAGGTCGGCGGATTCCCCGGGCAGCCGGTCCACCTGGTTGAGCACGACGAAGGTCACCTCCGCGTGCCCGGCCAGCGGTCGCAGGTACCGCTCGTGCAGCACCGCGTCCGCGTACTTCTCCGGGTCCACGACCCACACCACCGCGTCGACCAGCGCCAGTACGCGGTCCACGTGGTCGCGGTGCGCGCCGACCGCCGAGTCGAGGTCGGGCAGATCGACGAGGACCATCCCGCGCAGTGCCTCCGCCTCCGAGGTCTCGCGGGGCCGGCGCCGCAGCCGCCCGGGGATCTCCAGCCGGTCCAGCAGCCCGGCGGCCCCGTCCGACCAGCTACAGGCGATGGGGGCGGCGGTGGTCGGCCGGCGCAGCCCGGTCTCGGAGATCTGCACCCCCGCGAGTGAATTGAACAGTGTGGACTTGCCGCTTCCGGTGGCCCCGGCGATCGCGACGACCGTGTGCTGCGGTGACAGCCCGCGCCGCGCGGCCGCTTCGTCCAGCACCCGGCCCGCCTCGGCGAGGGTCTTGCCGTCGAGCCGGGTCCGGGACAGCCCGACCAGCTGGCGCAGCGCGTCCAGGCGCGCGCGCAGGGCCCGCCCCTCGGGGCTGAGCGGGGGCGCGGACGCCTTGCCGCCGTCGCTGCCCGCGCCGGAGACCGCCCGGACGAGCGCCTCGTCGCCCTCGTCGCCTTCCTCGCCCTCGTTGCCCTCGCCGTCGCCCTCGGCGCCCTCGGCCGCCTCGACGGCCTTGGGGCGCGAGCGCGCGATGAGTCCGTCGTCCCAGCGGTCGTCGGTGCGGTCGGTCAGAGCGGTCACCGCGTCACCTCTCCTTCTGCAGTACGGACAGCGCGGCAATCAGCTCGGCCTGTGGTTCCGGGGTCACTTCAAGCGCCTCCAGCGGTGCGAGCCGACGGTCGCGTTCGGCGCGCAGCACCTGGTCGAGGTGGTCGCCGACCAGCTCCGCGCCCCGGTCGCGCAGCCGCAGGGCCGCCTGCGCGCCGACCCGTTCGGCGAGCTTCTCCCCTGCGGGCCGGGCCCGCTTGCCACCGAGGAGGGCGGCGACGAGCAGCGCCGCGACGGCGTCGGGGTCGGGGGCGGGCTGCCGGTCGAGCTGCGCGACCTCCTCCTCGGCGAGTTCCTCCAGCACGCGCCGCCAGCGCCGTACGGCCATGCCGATACGTTCCCCCGCCTCCCTGTCGGGCGTGGGCAGGGGTACGGCGCCTGCGGCGGGCTCGCGCCGCCAGGACTCGGCGATCCGCTCGTCGGCGGCGGCGACGGCGCACTGGAGCAGCGAGGCGAGGGATTCGGCGAGCGAGTCGAGGAGTTCGTCGGCGGTCGTGTCGAGGGGGTAGCCGCGCCACCGGGTCAGCGCGTCCCCGGCGAGCACGGCGCCCTGGTCGAGACGGTTGCGGACGCGCTTGCCCTCCCTCTTGTACGCCTGCTCCACGGCCGTGGTCAGCCGTACGGCGGCGGCGTACTGGGCGGCGACGGCGGAGGCGAGTTCGGGCATCCGGCGGCCGAGCGAGTCGAGCGCGCCGAGCGCGGTCCGCCCGACGGCGTACTGCCGGGCGGCGGGGTCCTGGGCGTGGTGGGCGAGCCAAGCGGCCAGCGGCGCGACGGCGCTGCCCGGGAGCAGCCCGCCGCCGCCGGCGGATTCGGGGAGTTCGGGCACGGTGAAGCGCGGTACGTCGCCCAGCCCGGCCCGGGTGAGCAGGGCCCCATACTGCCGGGAGACCTCGGCGAGCACCTGGTGCGGGACCCGGTCGAGGACGGTGATGAGGGTGGCCTTGTACTGCTTGGCGGTGCGCAGCAGGTGCCAGGGGACGGCGTCGGCGTACCGCGAGGCGGTAGTGACCATCACCCAGACGTCGGCGGCGCAGATGAGTTCGGCGGCGAGTGTCCGGTTCTCGACCACGAGGGAGTCGATGTCGGGGGCGTCGAGGATGGCGAGTCCGCGCGGGAGGGTGGAGACGGTCTCGATCCTCATCTCGCGGGTGGCGTGGCTGCGGCCGTGGCCGTTCGGGTGGCCGCGGCGATGGGCGTTCGGGTGGCCGCGGTCGCGGGGCCCGGTCTTGGCGGCGGAAGGCGGCTCCTCCTCGCCGTGCGGCACCCAGACCCGCATGAGGTCGGGCAACACCCGCATCCCGGCGAACCAGTGGTGATCATCCGGATGGCAGACGAGCACCGGCGTACGCGTGGTGGGGCGCAGTACCCCCGCCTCGCTGACCTGCCGTCCGACGAGTGAGTTGACGAGGGTGGACTTGCCGGCCCCGGTGGACCCGCCGACGACGGCGAGCATCGGCGCCTCGGGCGCCTTCAGCCGGGGTACGAGGTAGTCATCGAGCTGTGCGAGCAGCTCGGCTCTGGTCTGGCGGGCGCGCGGAGCGCCGGGCAGGGGCAGCGGCAGACGCACGGACGCGACCCGGTCGCGCAGGGCGGACAGGGCATCGAGCAGCTGAGGCCGAACATCCAAGGTCACCACATGCGAAGAATGCCCAATTTGGGACCATTTTTGAAGCTTATACGTCCCCTGCGCGCCGACCGCTACCCCAGTGGGACATCCTGGACACGACGGACGAGTGGGGCGCAGGCATAACGAGTGCACAACACCAGGGGCGCCGCGGCGCAAAAGCGATGCGAGAATCGCACCTGCCTGCGATTATCGGGACCGCTTCACCGAACCTCCACATCGTGGCACGCGGGTGAAGCAACCGGGACAAGGCGACCGGAGCCCTATCCTTGACCCGGCACGGACCACAGTCCCACCCCCACCAGGGGCTCCAGGCCCACCACGGCCACCTTCCGGCCCCCGTAGCTCAGTGGATAGAGCAGGTGCCTTCTAAGCACTTGGCCGCAGGTTCGAGTCCTGCCGGGGGCACTCTTTCCGCACCACCCCGAGCCCTCCCTCCGCGGAGGGCTTTCGTGCAGGTCAGAGCAGCTTATCGGGGCACCCGTAGCGGCGGGGTAAGGGTCCTCGGCGCGCCGAGGAGACACGCCGGAGGGCGGGTCCCCGGTCCGGGGCCCGCCCTCCGCGTTCGTCCTTTATCACCTCTGACCGCCCCGTGTCGCGGCGCTGCCCCGGCCATGCACCTGTTTCGGACGAGGCGTCAGCGGCCGGTCGTGCCGCCGCCGCTCTCCCGGCGCCTGCGGTTGCGCCGGCCGAGGGCTCCCGCCAAACCGATCAAGGCGCCTGTGAGCGCGCCGCCCACGAGGATGCGCAGCAGGTCTTCCATCGAGTACTCCCCCTCTGGGCCGGGTCGCCGATCGACCACGAACGGGGACACTAGCGACGTGCGGGCGGCCTGGCTTGGACAAATCTGACCTCGCCCGTCACAGGGTGAGGGCGCCCTCCGCCACACGGGCGGCGGACATCCGGCCGGGGGTGGTCCCGGCCAGGGCGCGGAACTCGCGGTTGAGATGAGCCTGGTCGTAGAAGCCGCAGACAGCGGTCACGTCGGTGAGATTCGCGCCCTCGCGGGTGAGCAGCCCTACGGCCCGGTGGAAACGCAGTACCCGGGCGGACATCTTGGGCGCCAGGCCGATCTGTTCGGTGAACCGTCGGACCAGGTAGCCCTGGCTCCAGCCCACTTCGGCCGCGATCCGGCCGACCGGGATCGCCCCGCCGGCGCGGGACAGCAGGTGCCAGGCGTGGCTCACCTCGGGCGCGGGACGCGGGCCGCGCCCGATGCGGGCCGACAGGGCGTTGTCCAGCAGGTCGAAACGGGCTCCCCAGTCGCCGGTGGCCGCCAGTTGTTCCACCAGCACTCCGGCCTCGGGTCCAAGGACGTCGCGGAGCTCGACCACCCTGTTGGTCAACTCGCTCATCGGCACGGCGAACAGCCGGAAGGCACCCAGTGGGGTCAACTCGAGCCGGATCGCCTCCTGGCCACCGGGGTGGTCGCACACCCGGGGCCCGTCCTCCAGACCCGCGACCAGCGAGCCGGTCACCTGGCTGTCCGGGCTCGCCTCCCCCAGCCGTCGGACCTGGGCGAACGGCTCCCCCAGGCTGATCACCACGACGGCCCGGCCGGTGGGAACCAGCCGCACCCGGTACGGCGAGGCCGCCGCCTCCCAGTAGCCGGCATAGCTGTGCACGAACGGGCGCAACTGGGGAGGCCACGGCCGGGTCACCCGCCACCGGTCACCCACGCGAGTCATCTCGACTCCCGGACCGGCCACGCCCGAGATTCCGGCCATCGGTACGTCCCTCCCCGAATGGATCGACACCTCGAACGATAGGGCCCGGCCGTTCGATCGGACGAGGAGCGCTCCTCACGGCCGAAGCCGTACGCCCCTTGGGCGCGGGCCGTGCCGGGCGCGTGCGGCTAGGAGATCCCGAGGACCCGGACCGCCTGGTAGTACGTCCACGCCGTGCTGTCGCAGGAGCCTTTGCGGGTGCCCGAGTAGTGCGCGCAGACCCTCTTCAGGTCCTCGTGGAAGGCGAGGTCCAGCCGGGACTTGGCAGCCGGAAACAGCCCTGCCGCCCGGTGGTTGCGGTAGCCGAAGTCGTGCCGTGCGCAGGCCATCCGGAAGGGGAAGCCGAAGGGGTTGTCGGGGGAGCTGGTGCAGTAGTCGGTCGACCAGTCGAAGCCGTACGCCGCCCAGCCGGCCCGGTTCTCGCGCGCCGTCGCCCAGGCCTCGTAGCTCGCCTCGCTGGTCTGCGTCCAGGTGCTGAGCACCAGGGGCTTGTCCGCGGGGGCTGCCGATGCCGGGGTGGCGACGGCGAGGACGGCGGCCATCGCGGCTGCGGCGAAGGCGGGGAGGGGGGTGAGGCGGCGGCGCATGGCATTCCTCCTGGAGCGGGCGGCGGACGGCGCCCGGACTCCCCGTGCGGCCACGGACCGCGCACCGTCGCCCTGCGCCGCCCTCTCAACGACGGACGGGGCCGCTCCGTATCGCCTGCCGCCACCGCCGGGCGGCACTCCGCCCGTCCGTCAAAGAGCCCCGGCCCCGGCCCCGGCCCGCGCCAGCACCCGGGCGGCCGCCTCGGCGAAGCCTTCCGGGTTGTCCAGCATGATGTTGTGCCCGCAGCCGGGGACGGCCAGTACGGCGACACCCGCCGCCCGCAGCGCGTCGGCTCCCGCAAGCGGGCCGTCCGCCTCGGGCAGCAGGAAGCCGCGCGGAATCCTGAGGCCCAGCAGGAGCTCGCGCATGGTGGGCTCGGTGCCCGCGACCAGGTGGACGGCGCTGCGGTGCAGGGCGGTCCGGCCGGCCAGCCGCATCGTGGACCACCAGTGCGCCCCGACACGGTCGCGCACCTCGGCCCACCCGCCCGCCAGGAACTCCTCCTCGGTGTAGGAGGAGATCCCGCTGCTCCCGGACGTACCGGGTACGCGGGGCAGCGGATCCAGGTTGGCGTCGACGAGCACCAGCCGGGAGACCAGGCGGGGGTGCCGGGCGGCGAGCACGATGGCGACGGATCCGCCCATGCTGTGCGCGATCAGCTCCGCGCCGTGCGCCCCGGCCTCGGTGAGGGCGGCCGCCAGCGCGTCGGCATGCGCCTCAAGGGTGTAGGAGAAGTCCTCGGGCCGGTCGCTGTGCCCGTGGCCCAGCAGGTCGACCAGCAGGGAACGGCGCCCCGCCAGCAGCGGATGGACGGCGCTCGCCGCGAAGTACGCGGGCGAGCTGGCCCCGAGCCCGTGCACGTAGACCCGGGCCGGTTCCTCCCCCGGCAGTTCCACCCAGCGGATCCGGTCGCCGTTCGCGGTGACGGCAGCGCTTCGCACGATGTACTCCCCCGTGTGTTTCCCCGTACTTCCCGGCACTTGCCGGTACTTGCCGGTCTTGCCGGTACTTCCCGTGGGGCCGAGGATAGCCAGCCCCCGACGGGCGCATCCCGGCTCGTCTACCCTCGGTCAGGTGATCGAGTACATGAACCAGCTCGGCGGCGACGCACCGCGGACCGGCACGGCCCCCGAGGGCGCGGCCGTCGCGGTGTGGTCCCTGGACACCTCGCTGGAGTCGGTCGGCGGGCACGAGGTCGCCGCGGCGGTGGCGCTGCTGGACGCCGGCGAACAGGAGCGCGCCGGGAAGCTGTTGCGGCCCGCGGACCGGCAGCGGTACCTCGCCTCGCACCTGGCGCTGCGCGTGCTGCTCGGCAGCTACCTGGGGCAGGCTCCGGAGCAGGTCCTGCTGGTCCGGGAGGAGTGCCCCTGCTGCGGAGGCCCGCACGGGCGGCCCGCCGTGGCCGGCGGCGCGGTCCACTTCTCCCTCTCGCACAGCGGCGACGTGGCCTACCTGGCCTTCGCCGGGGTGCCGGTCGGCGTCGACGTGGAGGAGACACCGGGCCCCGACGCGGTGGCCGACGTCATGCCCCTGCTGCACCCGGCGGAGGTCGCCGAGCTGACCGCGCTCCCGGAGCCGGCCCGCAGGCCCGCCCTCGCCCGTGTCTGGAGCCGCAAGGAGGCCTGCCTCAAGGCCGAAGGCACGGGCCTGGCCCGCGGCGTGACCGAACCGTACGTCGGCTCCGCCGCCGCCCCGGCCTCCGTACCGGGCTGGACGCTACGGGACCTCCCGGCCCCCGCGGGCTACGCGGCGGCCGTGGCCGTGCGGGCCTGAGGGCTCGCACCCGCCCGGCGCGCGCCGCGGCCACAGCCGTCGGGGCAGGCCCGGCGGCCGCCTCGGCCGGGTCCCGCCCCGGGTCCCGCCCCGGGTCCTGCCCCGGGTCCTGCCCCGGGCGCCGCCCGCCACGCCGCGTCGAAATCCGCGTCCGCGCATGCCGTCCCGGCATCATCGTCGCCATGGACATCCGCCGGGCCCGTACCACCGCCGAACTCACCGCCGCCGAGTCCCTCTTCGACGGGCCCGCCCGCGCGGAGTGGTGCGAGCGCTTCCTCGCCGCGCCGTGGCACCTGATGCTCATCGCGTACGTGGACGGAGTACCGGCCGGCATGGTCTCCGGCGTCGAGATGAGCCACCCCGACAAGGGCACCGAGATGTGCCTGTACGAGCTCTCCGTGGACGAGGGCTACCGGCGCCGCGGGATCGGCCGCGCCCTGGCCCTGGCGCTCGCCGACGAGGCCCGGGCACGCGGCTGTTACGGCATGTGGGTGGGGGTCGACACGGACAACGAGGCGGCCCTGGCCACGTACGCCTCCGCCGGAGCCCGCGACGAGGGCGTCTTCGCCATGCGCGGCTGGCCCCTGGACGCGAAGTAGCTCCCGCGGCGGCGTGTCGTGCGCCCAGTCGGCGCACCCTCCGCGCGCCTGCGCCGCCCGTCGCCGAGCATCGGCCACATGACCGCATTCGCCGCCCTCCTCCCGGCCGCCGCCGCCCTCCTCGTGGCGGCCACCACGGCCACCGCCCTGCCGCCGTCCCCCGACACCACCGCCACTGCCACTGCCACTGCCACCGCCCCGTACGTCGTCGTCCTGAAGGACACCACCTCCCGCGCCCCGGCCCACGCCCTGGCCGGCGAGGCGGCGCAGGCCGGTGACCACGTCGGCGCCGTCTACGACACCGTCCTGAGCGGCTTCGCCGTCCGCACCACCGCCGCCAGGGCGGCCGCCCTGGCCGCCGACCCCCGGGTGGCCAACGTGGAGCCGGACGCGGAGTTCCACATCACCGACACCCAGCCGCAGGCGCCCTGGCCGCTGGACCGGATCGACCAGCGCGAACTCCCGCTCGACGGCTCGTACTCGTACGCGACCAGGGCCGAGGGCGTCACCGTCTACGTGGTGGACACCGGGATCAACACCGCCCACCAGGAGTTCGGCGGCCGTGCCCGGACCGGCTACAACGGGGTGTTCTTCGAAACCTCCCGCGACTGCAACGGCCACGGCACGCACGTCGCGGCGACCGTGGGCGGAAGGACGTACGGCGTCGCGAAGGGGGCCTCCCTCGTCGCGGTGAAGGTGGCCGACTGCCGTGGCGACGGACGGCTGTCGGCCATGGTCGGCGGGATCGAGTGGATGGTGAAGAACGCCGCCAGGTCGCCCGCCACCCCGGCGGTGGCGAACCTGAGCATGGGCGGCGCCCCCAGCCACGCCCTCGACACCGCGGTCGCGCGGGCCGTCGCCGCCGGGATCACCGTCACCGTGGCCGCCGGCAACGAGGGCGAGGACGCCTGCGCCGTATCCCCGGCCCGCGTCCCGCAGGCCGTCACGGTCGGCGCGACCGACGCCGCGGACCGGCGCGCGCCGTTCTCCAACCACGGCCGCTGCGTGGACCTCTCGGCTCCCGGCGTGTCCGTCACCTCGGCCTGGAAGGGCTCCGCCACCGCCACCGCGCGGGCCTCCGGCACCTCGATGGCGGCCCCGCACGTGGCCGGAGTCGCGGCGCTCGTCCTCGCCGACGGCACGGCGAAGACCCCGTCGCAGGTGTCGCAGACGCTGGTACGCAGCGCCGTGCCCGACCGGATCACCGCGCTCCCTCCCGGCACCCCGAACCTCCTGCTGCACACCCCGAGCGACCGCTAACGGCGGTCACCGACCAGTCGGTATCCGATGTGCCAGCAGACCCGTTCTGATGGCACATCAATTTCTGTGTGCTTCGGGCGAAAACAAGTCATTGACTTCTCATCACCGCGACGCGTCAATGTCGGCCACCGCACCGGCTCGGCCTCCCCCACACAGCGGGTGGGGGGAGGGGTTCGTCATGACGAAGGAGTCGCGACCCAGTGAGTACCAAAACGCTTCGACGAAGAGTGCTGGCCGGGGCGGGAGCCCTTTCCCTGGCCCTGACGGGTGGTGTGGTGGGCCTGGCAGGCTCCGCCCAGGCCGCGACGAAGACCACCGCGGTGTTCGAGAACTGCGACGCCCCGGCGCCGCAGCCGGACGGTTCGGGCAACCAGAACTACACGATCACACTGCCCGACGGCGCCAAGGCCGGCGACGTCGTCCCGATCACGATCGACCCGGGTGCGAGCCCCCTGGTCCCCGGCTTCTCCGTCACGACGGTGAACACCTCCAAGATCACCCTCAAGGTCGGGACGACCACCCAGGTGGTCACCAGCCCGCCCGAGACCGTCACCGTCGTGGCCGGGCAGCCGCTCGACCCGAAGGCGTTCTCCGGAACCATCAAGATCCCCGACGGCACCGAGGGCACCACGGTCGACGTCGCACTCGACCTGGCGGTGACCGACGCGGACCTCTCCGGGTCGGTCTTCACCACCACGTGCACCCCGGCGCCGCGCCCCAGCGCCTCCCTCGGATCGGTCGCCGTCGAAGCCCTGCCCAAGGACCCGGTCACCACCAAGCTGACGCCCAACAGCGGCCCGGCGGGCACCGCCGTCGTCGTCACCGGTGCCAACTTCCCGGCCGGCCCCGTCACCTGTTCCGCCCTGCTCGGGGGCGTGGCGACCGGTGACACCGGGACGGGCACGGCGGCCGCGTCAGGCGCCGCCACCTGCAACATCACGGTCACCAAGAAGGCCGACACGATCAAGATCGACGGTTCGGTCACCCCGTACAAGGCCTTCGTGTTCCTGGAGGAGCAGGCGGGCGTCAAGAATCCGGTCGACGTCGAGGTCCTGCCCGGACCGCTGGCCCTCGGCCCGAAGGACGGCCAGCCGGCCGTCAGCTTCGGTGCGGTGACCATCAACGGCAAGGCCCAGTCGGTGGTCGGCGTCTTCAACGCCGCGACCGTCCAGGACTTCCGCGGCGGCTCGCTCGGCTGGGACGTGACGGCGACCCGTACGCCGTTCCTGAACCAGGCGACCGGCCACTCGATGGCGAAGGCGCAGATCGGCATCCAGCCGTCCTGCACCGTGACCAACCCGGACAGCCCGAGCACCTGCACCGCGGGCGCGCCCGGCGCGATCTCCGGGACCCCGATGAAGGTGGCCTCGCAAGGCCCCGGCGGGGACGAGCTGACCGGTGGTGAGTTCGCCGTCGGCGGAGCCGGGATGATCCAGCTCCCGCCGTTCATGTTCGCCGACACCTACCAGACGGTCGTGACCTTCTCGATCGCCTGACCGGCCCCCGGGCCCCAGGGTGGTGCGGCGCTCCGGCGCCGCACCACCCCTTCCCCGTTTCCGTGCCGACTGGAGAACCGCCCATGCGCACCCGCACCTCTCTGTACGGTCTGCTCGTCGGCCTGTTGCTGCTGGGCGCGGGCCTGCTCCCGGCCGCGACCGCTTCGGCGGCGGACAACGGCACCTGGGGCGTCTTCCCCACGCCCCCGGCCGGTGCGGCGATGACCGACCGCGCGTACTTCTTCCACCAGGGCGCGGCCGGGACCACCGTCCAGGACAGCGCGACGATCCTCAACTCCTCCGACAAGGAGCTGACGTTCCAGGTCTTCGCCACCGACGCCGTGAACACTCCGGTGGGCGGCGCCTTCGCCCTGCTGCCGGTGGAGACCGGGCCCAAGGACGTCGGCGCGTGGATCGCGCTGCCGCCGGAGACCGCGACCACGGTGACCGTGCCGCCCAAGGGCCGCAAGGACGTCCCCTTCACGGTGAAGGTCCCCGCGGACGCGACGCCCGGCGACCACGTCGGCGGGATCGTCGCCCTGAACACCGCCGTGGAGGGCGTGCAGCAGGAGGGCAAGGTCCAGGTGGGGGTGAAGCGCTCGGTGGGCGCCCGGCTGTACTTCCGGGTGCCGGGCCCGCTGACGCCGGGGCTGAGCGTGGAGGACGTGAAGGTCAGCCGGTCGGCACCGCTGCTGCCCTGGGTCCGCGACGCCCGCGCCACGATCTCGTACGCCCTGGTCAACCGGGGCAACGTGGTCGTCGAGCCGAAGGTGACGGTCACGGCCGAGGGGCTGTTCGGGCGTCAGGTGCTGAACCGGCCGGCCCGTGAGCTGAAGCTGGTGCTGCTGCCGGGCCAGCGGGTCGAGCTGACCGAACCGTGGCCGGACGCACCGCAGTCGGACTGGGTGACCGTGACGATAGCCGCCGGGGCGAGCGCCCATCCCGAGCTCGTCTCGGAGTCCGGAACGGACTTCGTCGCCGTGCCGTGGCCGGCGGTGGGCGCGGCCTTGGTGCTCGCGGGAGCCGGCATCGCCTTCCGGGTGGTGCGGCGCCGGCGCCGCACGGTCCCGGAACACACCGGGTCCGCACCGGACTTGGCCCGTTCGCTGTGACCGGTCGGGGTATCGCCAGGGAGGGTCACAGCGAGGGTCACGGCGAGCGCTGAAACGGACTCGCCCCCCGCGGTGAGGGTTGCGGGGGGCGAGCGGACCTACGGGCGCGGGTCAGTGGTTGCGGGGGAAGCCCAGGTCCACGCCCGCGGGCGCGTCCGCGGGGTCCGGCCAGCGGGTCGTGACGACCTTGCCGCGCGTGTAGAAGTGGATGCCGTCGTTGCCGTAGATGTGGTGGTCGCCGAAGAGCGAGTCCTTCCAGCCACCGAAGGAGTGGTAGCCCACCGGGACCGGGATCGGCACGTTGACGCCGACCATGCCCGCCTCGATCTCCAGCTGGAAGCGGCGGGCGGCGCCGCCGTCGCGGGTGAAGATCGCGGTGCCGTTGCCAAACGGCGAGGCGTTGATGAGGGCCACGCCCTCCTCGTAGGTCTCGGCGCGCAGCACGCACAGGACCGGGCCGAAGATCTCGTCGCGGTAGGCGTCGGAGTCGGTCTTCACGTTGTCGAGCAGCGACAGGCCGATCCAGTGGCCGTTCTCGAAGCCGCCCACCGTGTACCCAGTGCCGTCCAGGACCACGTCGGCGCCCTGGGCGGCCGCGCCCTTCACGTACGAGGCGACCTTGTCGCGGTGGGCGGCGCTGATCAGCGGGCCCATCTCGGAGGTCGGGTCGTTGCCGGGGCCGATCTTGATCTTCTCGGCGCGCTCGCGGATCTTCTCCACCAGCTCGTCGCCGATGGAGCCGACGGCCACGACGGCGGAGATCGCCATGCAGCGCTCGCCCGCCGAGCCGTAGGCGGCGGAGACCGCCGCGTCGGCGGCCGCGTCCAGGTCGGCGTCCGGGAGCACCAGCATGTGGTTCTTGGCGCCGCCGAGCGCCTGGACGCGCTTGCCGTTGGCGGAGGCGGTGGTGTGGATGTGCCGGGCGATCGGGGTCGATCCGACGAAGGAGACGGCCGCGATGCCGGGGTGCGCGAGGAGCGCGTCCACGGCCACCTTGTCGCCGTGCACGACGTTCAGCACGCCCGCCGGCAGACCCGCCTCGCTCATCAGCTCGGCGAGCTTGTTGGCGGCGGAGGGGTCCTTCTCGCTCGGCTTGAGGATGAAGGTGTTTCCGCAGGCCACGGCCAACGGGAACATCCACATCGGCACCATCGCCGGGAAGTTGAACGGGGTGATGCCCGCGACCACGCCCAGCGGCTGGCGGATGGCGGAGACGTCGACGCGGCTGGAGACCGAGGTCGACAGCTCGCCCTTGAGCTGGGTGGTGATCCCGCAGGCCAGCTCGACGATCTCCAGGCCGCGCGCGACCTCGCCCAGCGCGTCCGAGTGGACCTTGCCGTGCTCGGCGGTGATCAGCTCGGCGATGGCGTCGCGGTTGGCGTCCAGCAGGGCGCGGTAGGCGAACAGCACCTTGGTGCGGGCGGCCAGCGAGGACTGGCCCCAGGTCAGGTACGCCTCCTTGGCGACCTCTACGGCAGCGTCGACCTCGGCGGCCGAGGCGAGCGCGACCTGGGTGGTGACCTCGCCGGTGGCCGGGTCGGTGACCGGGCCGTAATTGCCCGACGCGCCCTCGACGGTCTTGCCACCGATCCAGTGGTTGACGGTCTTCATGCCTTTGCTCCTTCACAGATGGCGACGTCGCTGCGCGGCTTGCCGGTCGTACTCTTCACGGGCCTGGGCCGCCGCCTTGCGGGTCGCGGTCTCGGCCACAGGAACATCCCACCACGCCTGTGCGGGGGGCGGGCCCGACACAGTGTCGGGCGTTCGGGTCTGTACGTAGACACATGTGGGACATGTTGCCGAGCGGGCCTCGGCGAGAGCTTCCCGCAGGTCACGCACGGTGCGGGCGCGGATCACGGCCATCCCGAGGGAGGCCGCGTTGGCCGCGAGGTCCACCGGGAGGGGCTCTCCCGTGTACGAGCCGTCCGGCGCGCGGAAGCGGTACGCGGTGCCGAAGCCCTCGCCGCCCACGGCCCCGGAAAGGCCTCCGATCGACGCGTAGCCGTGGTTGTCGAGGATCACCAGCCTGAGCGGGACACCCTCCTGTACGGCCGTGACGATCTCGGTCGGGTTCATCAGGTACGTGCCGTCGCCCACCAGCGCCCACACGGGGCGGCCCGGCGCGGCGAGGGCGACCCCGATCGCGGCCGGGATCTCGTATCCCATGCAGGAGTACCCGTACTCGACGTGGTACTGGTCCGCCGAGCGGGCCCGCCACAGTTTGTGCAGGTCGCCGGGGAGGGAGCCGGCCGCGTTGATCAGGATGTCGGTGTCGTCGGCGAGGGCGTCGAGCAGGCCCAGCACCTGCGCCTGGGTGGGCGGCAGGTCCTCGTCGGGGGCGGACACGGCGTAGGCCTGGTCGACGCGGGCCTCCCAGCGGCCCCTGCCCTGACGGTACGCCGTCTCGTACGCGGGATCCACGCGGTGGCCGGACAGCGCGAGGCGCAGTTCGTCGAGGCCTTCGCGCGCGTCGGCGACCAGGGGCAGGGCGGCGAGTTTGTGGGCGTCGTACGGGTCGAGGTTGAGGCCGATGAACCGGACGGCCGGATGCCGGAAGAGGGTCGCGGAGGCGGTGGTGAAGTCGGTCAGCCGGGTCCCGGCGGCGATGACGAGATCGGCCTCCCGGGCCAGGGCATCGGCGACGACGGTCCCCGTGTGGCCGATCCCGCCCAGGTCGGCGGGGTGGTCGTACGGCAGGACGCCCTTGCCGGCCTGGGTGACCGCGACCGGGATCCCGGTGGCCTCGGCGAGGGCGGCGAGGGCCGCCTGGGCCGCGCTGTGCCGGATCCCGCCGCCCGCGACGATCAGCGGCCGGGCACAGCCCCGTACCGCTTCGGCCGCCACGGCGAGCTCGTGGCGGTCGGGCCGGGGCCGGCGCACCCCCCAGACGCGCTCGGCGAAGAACTCCTCGGGCCAGTCGTACGCCTCCGCCTGCACGTCCTGCGGCAGCGCGAGGGTGACGGCGCCGGTCTGCACGGGGTCGGTGAGCACGCGCATCGCCTGGAGGGCGGCCGGGATCAGGGCCTCGGGGCGGGTGATCCGGTCGAAGTGGCGGGAGACGGGCCGCAGGGCGTCGTTGACGGAGACGTCCCCGGCGTAGGGCACCTCCAGCTGCTGGAGCACGGGGTCGGCGGGCCGGGTGGCGAAGGTGTCCCCGGGCAGCAGGAGCACCGGGATCCGGTTGATCGTGGCGAGGGCGGCGCCGGTGACGAGGTTGGTGGCGCCGGGCCCGATGGAGGTGGTGACGGCGTGCGCGGAGAGCCGCCCGCTCTGCCGGGCGTACCCGACGGCCGCGTGCACCATGGCCTGTTCGTTGCGGCCCTGGAGGAAGGGCATGGCGTCCGGGCCGGTCTCCAGGAGGGCCTGCCCCAGCCCGGCGACGTTCCCGTGTCCGAAGATCCCCCAGGTGGCCGCGATCAGCCGGCGGTGCTGTCCGTCGCGCTCGGTGTACTGCCGGGCGAGGAAGGTGACGAGGGCCTGGGCGACGGTGAGTCTCATCGGGGTGCCTCCGCCTCGGTGAAGGGCAGCCGGGGGTCGACGTCCTGGCCGTCCCAGGTGGACCGGATCCAGCCGTGGTCGGGGTGGTCGCGGATCAGCCACTCCCGCGTCGCGCCCGGACCGGCCATCACGTTGAGGTAGTACATGTCGTGGCCGGGGGCGGCGATGGACGGGCCGTGCCAGCCGTCGGGGATGAGCACGGCGTCCCCGGTGCGCACCTCGGTGAGGATGTCGGTCTTCCCGGCCGGGGAGGGGCTGACGCGCTGGTAGCCGAGCCCGGGGACGTCCCCGTGCGGGGCGATCTCGAAGTAGTAGATCTCCTCCAGCCGGGACTCCTCGCCGGGGTGGTGCTCGTCGTGCTTGTGGGGCGGGTACGAGGACCAGTTCCCGCCGGGGGTGAGGACCTCCACGGCGATGAGCCGGTCGCAGTCGAATCCGGCGGGGCCGGCGGCGGCGAAGTTGTTGACCTGACGGGAGCACTGCCCGGTGCCGCGCAGTTCGACGGGCACGGCCTTTGCCGGTCCGTACCGGGCGGGCAGCCGGTTGTCGCACCGGGCCCCCGCGAGGGCGAACCGCCCGCCGTCCCTCGATGTGACCTCCGCGTGCGCGTCCCGGGGCACGTACGCGAAATCGGTGGGGCCGCCGAAAACCCCGTTTCGTCCGCGGAGTTCGAACGCCTGCGGCTCCGCTGCGGGGGCTCCGCCGATGACCCCCGTTTCACCGCCGCCCGGCGGAAAATCCAGCCCCGCCGGCGTTTGAGGCGCGGGTCCGGGCAGAGCCCGGCAGCGGACCTCGCACCCGCCCGACAGCGGGAGCACGATCCACTCGCACTCCCCCGCCTCGAACCCGTACGCCTCCCCCGGCTCAAGGGCGAGTACCCGCAGCCGAGTCCATTCCATCCCCCACTCAGACACCACCGGCACGCCCCAGCACCTCCTCCACCTCGTGAGAGAACGGCATCGCGGTCGAACACGCCAGCCGCGACGCCACGATCGCCCCGGCCGCGTTCGCGAAACGCATGACCCGCTCCAGCTTCCATCCGGCGAGCAGCCCGTGGCACAGCGCGCCCCCGAACGCATCGCCCGCGCCGAGCCCGTTGACGACCTCCACCGGCACCGGCGGGACCTCGGCCACCGTCCCGTCGCGGTGGACCGCCAGCACGCCCTCCGGGCCCCGCTTGACCACCGCCAGTTCCACCCCGGCCGCGAGCAGCGCCCGCGCCGCCGCGTACGGGTCCCACTCGCCGGTGGCGATCGCGCACTCCTCGGTGTTACCGACGGCCACCGTCGCCCCGGCCAGCGCCCGCTCGTAGTACGGGCCGGGTTTCTCGCGCCACAGCATCGGCCGCCAGTCCAGGTCGAAGACCGTGGTCCCGGACTTCGCCCGGGCGTCCAGCGCCGCCAGGGTGGCGGCGCGGCTCGGCTCCTCGCTCAGGCCGGTGCCGGTCATCCAGAACACCCTGGCCTCCCGTACCGCCTCCAGGTCCAGCTCCTCCGCCGCGATCTCCAGATCGGGGGCCTTCGGCAGCCGGTAGAAGTACAGCGGGAAGCGGTCGGGCGGGAAGATCTCGCAGAACGTGATCGGTGTGGGGAGCCCGGCGACCTCCGTCGCCCACCGGTCGTCCACCCCGAACCCCCGCAGTTCGGCGCGCAGATACGCGCCGAACGGGTCCGCGCCGGTGCGGGTGATCACCGCCACCCGCCGCCCCAGCCGGGCGGCGGCGACGGCCACGTTGGCCGGGGAGCCGCCCAGGAACTTGCCGAAGGTCTCGGCCTCGGCCAGTGGTACGCCGGTCGTCAGCGGGTAGAGATCCACCCCGATCCGCCCCATCGTGATCAGGTCGAACCCGATCGGATCGCCGGTCACGTCCACTCCTCCCACTCGTCCTCACCGTCCCTTCGAGCCTCGCACCCTAAGGTGGCCGCTATGACGTCCTCCCCGCCCGCGTTGACCCGTATCCGCGTCGGTTCGGCTCCGGACTCCTGGGGTGTCTGGTTTCCCGACGACCCCCGCCAGACGCCCTGGGAGCGGTTCCTCGACGAGGTCGCCGACGCCGGGTACGAGTGGATCGAGCTCGGCCCCTACGGCTATCTGCCCACCGATCCCGCACGACTCGCCGAGGAGACGGCCAAGCGCGGGCTGCGGGTCTCGGCCGGAACGGTCTTCACCGGACTCCATCACGGGCCGGCCGTATGGGAGGACACCTGGGAGCACGTGTCGCGGATCGCGGCGCTCACCCAGGCCATGGGCGCGGCCCATCTCGTGGTCATCCCCTCCTTCTGGCGGGACGACAAGACCGGCGAGGTGCTGGAGGACCGCGTCCTCACCCCCGGTCAATGGCGTGAACTGGCCTCCCAGACCGAGCGGCTGGGCCGGGAGGTCCAGGACCGGTACGGGCTGCGGATCGTGGTGCACCCGCACGCCGACACGCACATCGACACCCCTTCGAACGTGGCGCGCTTCCTCGACGCCACCGACCCGGGCCTGGTCTCGCTGTGCCTGGACACCGGACATTACGCGTACTGCGGGGGCGACAGCGTCCGGGCGATCGAGACCTTCGGCGAGCGGATCGGCTACCTCCACCTCAAGCAGGTGGACCCGCGGATCCTCGCCGAAGCCGTCGCGGAGCAGCTGCCCTTCGGACCGGCGGTGGGCCGCGGGGTGATGTGCGAACCGCCGTCCGGGGTGCCGCCGCTGGAACCGGTGCTGGCGGCGGCCCAGCGGCTCGGCGTGGACCTGTTCGCCATCGTGGAACAGGACATGTACCCCTGCGAGCCCGACCGGCCGCTGCCGATCGCCCGCCGCACCCGCGCCTACCTGCGCTCCTGTGGCGCCCGCTGACCCTTCCCGGGAGGAACACGAACATGAGCACGCTCGGTATCGCCGTCATCGGCACGGGGAAGATGGGCGCCGACCACGTCCGCAGGATCGGCCGGACCGTCGGCGGGGCCCGGGTGGTGGCCGTGGCCGACCCGGACGGGGACCGGGTCAAAGAGGTCGCGGGCGCCCTGGACGGCGCCGGCGCGCACACCGACCCGGCGGCCGCGATAGCGGCGCCCGGGGTGGACGCCGTACTGATCGCCTCTCCCGGGCCCGCCCACGAGGAGGCCATCGGGCTGGCCCTGGAGCGCGGACTGCCGGTGCTGTGCGAGAAGCCGCTCACCCCGGACCCGGCGGGGGCGGTGCGCGTCATGGAGGCCGAACGGCGTCTGGGGCGGCGCCTGGTGCAGGTGGGGTTCATGCGCCGGTACGACGCCGAGTACGGGCGGCTGAAGGAGCTGCTGGACGCGGGCGGGATCGGGCGGCCGCTCTTCCTGCACTGCCGGCACCGCAACGCCGCCTCGCCGTCCTTCTTCACCAGCGACATGCTGATCAGCGACTCGGTGGTGCACGAAGTGGACGCGGCCCGCTGGCTGCTGGGGCAGGAGATCACGGCGGTCACCGTGCTCTCCCCCACTGCGTCCTCGGCGGCTCCCGAGGGGCTGCGCGATCCCCGGCTGGTGCTGCTGGAAACGTCCGGCGGAGCCGTCGTCGACGTGGAGATCTTCGTCAACTGCGGCTTCGGCTACCAGGTGCAGTGCGAGGCGGTCGGCGAGCGGGGCAGCGCCCGGATCGGCGACGGCCACGCGATGGTGGTGCAGTCGGCGGGCCGGTGGGGCGGCGAGATCGACCAGGACTTCACGGTGCGCTTCGCCGACGCCTACGACCGGCAGCTGCGCAGCTGGGTGACCGCGGCCGCGCGGGGCACGGTGGCCGGACCGGACGCGTGGGACGGCTACACGGCGGCCGCCGTCTCGGAGGCGGGCCTCGCGGCCGCGCGCACCGGCGTACGGACCCTGGTGGAGCTGGTGGAGCGGCCGGCCCTCTACCGCTGAGCCCGTCTGCCCGCCTTCCTGCCTGGCGAGCCCTGTGCCGCTTCTGTCACAGGGGTCGCCTTTGTGTCACACATGTCCGCATTACGCGGGCTTTCCGTCACAGGCGCCCTACAGCCCCTCCCCTGCCCTCACCCGGCGTCGTTCCCCGGGCACAACCCGAGTGATCGTCACTGTCCACACCCCGGCTCCCCCGACGGCCTTCCGGCCGACCCCGCGGCGTGGACAAGGAGGTGTCGTGCAATGAGCGACCGACAGCTGTGGTCGTACAAGGAGATCGCTGCCCACATCCGGGTCCAGCCGGACACCGTGCGCTCCTACCGCAAGCACGGACTGCTCCCCCCGCCCGACCATGTGGAGGGCGGCAAGCCCTATTGGTACGCCGAAACGATCCGCACCTGGGTGGCCCGCCGCCCCGGCAACCGAGGCCGCCACGAGGACTGACCCCGCTCACTGACCCCGCTCACCCCTCATTCCTCACTCGGGGGGACGGGGCCCACCCGGGCCCCGTCCCCCAGGGCCCCGCTAGGCGGCCCCGGCAGGCACCCGCTCCGGCTCGGCGGTCACTTCCGCCGGCGGCAGCGACTCCCCCTCGCTCAGCCCGAACCTCTCGTGCAGCCTGCGCAGCGGGCCCGGCGCCCACCAGGTGGCCTTCCCGGTCAGTTTCATGACCGCCGGGACCAGGAGGCTGCGCACGACCATGGCGTCCATCAGCACCGCCAGCGCGATCCCGAGGCCCAGCATCTTGGTGTTGGTCACCCGCGAGGTACCGATGGCCACCATCACCACGGCCAGGATCACGGCCGCCGCGGTGATCAGCCCGCCGGTGCGGGCCAGTCCGGTGCGCACGGCCCCCTCGTGGTCCCCGGTCCGGTCGTACTCCTCCTTGATCCGGGATATGAGGAACACCCCGTAGTCCATGGAGAGTCCGAAGGCGATGCAGAACATCAGCACCGGCAGGGTGGTCTCTATGTCCCCGGTGGAGGTGAAGGAGAGCAGTCCGGAGAGGTGCCCCTCCTGGAAGACCCACACCACCGCCCCGAACATCGCGGTCAGGCTCAGCGCGTTGAGGAGCACCGCCTGGACCGGTATCAGAAGGCTCCCGGTGAGCAGGAACACCAGCAGGAGCGTGGCGAGCACCACCAGGGCCAGCGCGGCGGGCAGAGCGTCCGCGATGGCCTTCTGGGCGTCGACGAGCCTCGCCGCCTGCCCCGTCACCGAGGTCCGGAAGCCGGCCTCGACCTGCCTCACCTCGCCGACCAGGTCCTGGGCCTGCGGCCCGACCGTCTCGCCCTCGGCGGTCACCGAGAAGTACGCGTACCGCGCCCCGGCCCCGGCGCTCACCGGCCCGTCGACACGGACCACGCCGGGCAGGACGGCCAGGCGGTCCCGGTAGGCGGCGAGCTCGGCGGGCCCGGCCTCCCCCTCGGCGAGCACGGTGAGCCCGCCGCCGGGGCTGCCCGGGAAGCCGTCCCGGATGTGCTGCTGGACCACGTGCGACTCCGCGGTCTTCGGCAGCTGCCGGTCGTCCACGGTGCCGAACTTCACGCCGAGGAAGGGCAGTCCGAGGAGCAGCAGCCCCGCCGTGGTGGCCACCGCGAACACCGGGGCCCGGCGCATCACCAGCGCGGCCGCCCGCCCCCAGCCCCGGCCCGGTTCCGCTGTGGCGTCGGCCGCGGGACCCCGGCGCCACAGCCGGCGCAGGTCCAGGGAGTTGACCCGCTCGCCCAGCAGCACCAGGGCCGCCGGCAGCAGGATGAGCGCGGCCGCCGCCGCGAGCAGGACCACCGCGACCCCGGCGTAGGCGAAGGAGCGCAGGAAGTACATCGGGAAGAACATCATCGCCGAGAGGGAGACCGCGACGGTCAGCGCGGAGAACAGCACGGTGCGCCCCGCGGTGCGCAGGGTGGCTCCGACGGCGGCCACCGGATCCCGTCCGCCGGCGAGTTCCTCGCGGAACCTGCGGACGATGAACAGGGCGTAGTCGATGGCGAGTCCGAGACCGAGCGCCGTGGTCAGGTTCTGGGCGAAGACGGAGACGTCGGTGACCTCGGTCAGGCCGCGCAGCACCGCGTTGGTGCCGAGGATGGCCACGATGCCGACACCGAGCGGCAGCAGGGCCGCGACGGCGCTGCCGAAGACGAGGATGAGCAGGACGAGGGTGACGGGCAGCGCGATCAGCTCGGCGCGCAGCAGATCCTCCTGGATGGTCGAGGTCACCTCACGCTGGACCGCCGCGGGCCCGCCGAGGGAGACGCTCACCGGCCCGTGTTCGCCCCGGTAGCGCGGGGCGATCCGCTCCAGCACCTCGGTGGCGGCCTTCTGGTCGCCCAGCACCCTGGCCGCGATCAGGGCCTGCCGGCCGTCCTGCGAGCGCAGCGCGGGCAGCCCGGTGCGCCAGTACGAGCCGACTCCGGCGACCCCCTGCTCCGCGGCGAGCTGTGCGGCCAGCCGCTCCGCCTCGGCGGCGACGGCGGGATCGTCCACCCCGGCGGTCCCCGCGCCGGCGTCCACGAGCAGCAGCAGATTGGGCTGGGAGGCCGGGAACTCGCGCTCCAGGGCCGCGGCGGCATAGGTGGACTGGGCGCCCGGGTCCTCCCAGCCGCCGCTGCCCATCCGGTCGGCGACACCGCCGCCCGCGAACACGGCCAGTGCCGTGACCAGCAGGGCGAGCAGCAGCGAGAGCCGCGGCCGGGCCGTGACGAACCGGGTCCACCCGCCGCTCTCCCCGGGCGACGGCGGATTCTTGACTTCGGACATGACTCGGTGTCCCCTTCACCGTGATTGCCAGGCCAAATAGACTGGCAAACACGAGCAGTCGCTCGCGTTTCCTCAGAATGCGAGCGACCACTCGCGTTTGTCAATCACCCACGGGAAGCAAGGGATGGGGCATGCCGGGAACTCCCAAGGGCAAAACAACTGAGAGCGGTGAAAAAGCCACCACTCCACGCCGCCGACAGGCGCGCGGTGAGCGACGGATCTCCCAGCTGCTGTCGGCCGCCGCCGGAGTGTTCTGCCGCACCGGGTACGCCGCGGCCAGCACCAACGCCATCGCCCGCGAGGCCGGCGTGTCACCGGGCACGCTCTACCAGTTCTTCCCGAACAAGGAGGCCATCGCGGTCGAGCTCGGCGGCCAGCTGCTGCAGCGCGCGCACGAGATGCACGGACAGGCCTTCCTGCCCGAGAACCTGGACCGCCCCCTGCCCGAGCTGCTGGACGCCGTCCTGGACCCGGTCATCGCCTTCAACTGCGAGAACCCCGCCTTCTGGGCGCTCATGCACGGCTCCGGCATCCCGGGCATCGCACAGGAGCACGAGGAGCTGCACTCCGGCCTGCTCGCCCGCGTCGAAGGGGTTCTGCGCACCTTCTGCCCCGAGGCCGGGCCCGCCGACCTCACCCGCACCGCGAACATGATCCTGGGCATCTTCAAGGCGTCCCTGGACCTGATCCTGGCGCACGAGGGCGCCGAGCGCGCCGCGTACGTCGCGGAGCTGAAGATCGTCCTGCTGCGCTACCTGGAGCCGGTGATCACCCCGACCCACCCCCACTGACCGCGAAGGCTCCCGGACGGTCCATATCACCCAATTGCATACGGTTCATCCGGCTCGGCCACCCCGAGAGAGCAGGCGCGGCTACTCGCATACATACCCCCTAGGGGTATAGTCTCGGAGTGTCGGGAGGACGGTGGAGCGACTCGCCGTTCCCCGGCGACCGCACGCACCCTCGAAGAGGAGAACGACATGACCGCCGAGACGGACACCCAGACCACCACCGTCTACCGGGTGACCGGCATGACCTGCGGGCACTGCGAGGGCGCGGTGACCACCGAACTCTCCGCCCTGCCGGGCGTCAGCTCGGTCAAGGCCGTCGCCGCGACCGGCGAGGTCACCGTGACCTCCGCCGCCCCGCTGGCCGAGGAGGACGTACGCGCCGCCGTGGACGAGGCGGGCTACGAGTTCGCCGGCCAGGCCTGAGCGCCCCCTCTTCGGCAGCACCCCGCCGGGGCGTGCCGGCCAGCTCATACTGGTTCCGTACGCCCCGGCCCTCCCCCTGGAGCCGGAACATGACCAGCACAGTGCACGACGGACCCATAACGGCGGTCGAGCTCACGATCGGCGGGATGACTTGCGCCTCCTGCGCGGCCCGCATCGAGAAGAAGCTGAACCGGATGGACGGGGTCACCGCCACGGTGAACTTCGCCACCGAGAAGGCGAAGGTCTCGTACGCGGGTGACGTACGGGTCGCCGACCTCATCGCGACCGTCGTGAAGACCGGATACACCGCCGAGGAGCCCCCGCCGCCGGAACCGGAACCGGACCTCGGCGCCCCGGACGACGCGGCGCCGACCGTACGGGACCCCGAGCTGGCCGCGCTGCGCCAGCGGCTGCTGGTCTCCGCCGCCCTCGCCCTCCCCGTCGTCCTGCTCTCCATGGTCCCGGCCCTCCAGTTCGACAACTGGCAGTGGCTCTCGCTGACCCTCGCCGCCCCCGTCGTCGTCTGGGGCGCCCTCCCCTTCCACAGGGCCGCCTGGACCAACGCCCGGCACGGCGCCGCCACCATGGACACCCTGGTCTCGATCGGCACGCTGGCCGCCTTCGCCTGGTCGCTGTGGGCCTTGTTCTTCGGTCACGCCGGCATGCCGGGCATGCGGCACGGATTCGACTTCACCCCCGGAACGGCAGCGACGGGCACCGACGGCTCCTCCGCCATCTACCTGGAGGTCGCGGCCGGGGTCGTCAGCTTCATCCTGCTCGGCCGCTACCTGGAGGCCCGCTCCAAGCGGAAGGCCGGCGCCGCGCTGAAGGCCCTGCTCGAACTCGGCGCCAAGGACGTCGCCGTGCTGCGCGAGGGCCGGGAGGTCCGCGTCCCGGTGGGCGCGCTCGCGGTCGGCGACCGGTTCGTCGTCCGCCCCGGCGAGAAGATCGCCACCGACGGCACCGTCGTCGAGGGGAGCTCCGCCGTGGACGCGTCCATGCTGACCGGCGAATCCGTCCCCGTCGAGGTCACGGTCGGCGACTTCGTCACCGGCGCCACCGTCAACGCCGCCGGGCGCCTGGTCGTCGAGGCCACCCGGATCGGCGCCGACACCCAGCTCGCCCGGATGGCCAAGCTGGTCGAGGACGCGCAGAACGGCAAGGCCGAGGTGCAGCGGCTCGCCGACCGGCTCTCCGCCGTCTTCGTGCCCGTCGTCCTGCTGCTCGCGCTGGGCACCTGGGTCGCCTGGCTGCTGATCACCGACGACCCCACCGCCGCGTTCACGGCCGCCGTGGCCGTACTGATCATCGCCTGCCCGTGCGCCCTCGGCCTGGCCACGCCGACCGCGCTCATGGTCGGCACCGGCCGGGGCGCGCAGCTCGGCATCCTGATCAAGGGCCCCGAGGTGCTCGAATCCACCCGGCGCGTGGACACCGTCGTCCTGGACAAGACCGGGACCGTCACCACCGGCCGGATGACCCTCGCCGGCGTCTTCACCGCGGCAGGCACCGACGAGCGCGAGCTGCTGCGCCTCGCCGGATCCCTGGAGCACTCCTCGGAACACCCGATCGCCCGGGCCGTCGCCGTCGCGGCGGCCGACAGGGCCGGCGGCCTGCCGGTCCCCGAGAGCTTCGAGAACGTGGCCGGGCTCGGCGTCCAGGGCGTCGTCGACGGACACGCCGTCCTGGTGGGCCGCGAGCAGCTGCTGGCGGACTGGTCGATCGCCCTGCCGGCCGAACTCGCGCAGGCCAAGTCGGCCGCCGAGGCGGCGGGCGGCACCGCCGTCCTGGTGGCCTGGGACGGTGCGGCGCGCGGGGTGCTGACCGTGGCCGACGCGGTCAAGGAGACCAGCGCCGAGGCCGTCGCCCGACTGCGGGCACTGGGCCTGACCCCGGTCCTGCTGACCGGCGACAACAAGGCCGTCGCCGAGACGGTGGCCCGCGAGGTCGGCATCGACCAGGTGATCGCCGAGGTGCTCCCGCAGGACAAGGTGGACGTCGTACGCCGCCTCCAGGCCGAGGGCCGTACGGTCGCGATGGTCGGCGACGGGGTCAACGACGCGGCCGCGCTCGCCCAGGCCGATCTGGGCCTGGCCATGGGCACCGGCACGGACGCGGCCATCGAGGCGGGCGACCTGACCCTCGTACGGGGAGACCTGCGGGTGGCGGCGGACGCGATCCGGCTGTCCCGCCGGACCCTGGCCACCATCAAGGGCAACCTGTTCTGGGCCTTCGGCTACAACGTGGCGGCCCTGCCGCTGGCAGCCGCCGGGCTGCTCAACCCGATGATCGCGGGGGCCGCGATGGCCTTCTCATCCGTCTTCGTGGTGACCAACAGCCTCCGGTTGAGGTCCTTCCGCTAGCGGTTCGCCTTCGCATCGAGCACACAGGTTCTTCACACGAGACGCAGATCACAGTGATCGCAACGTAACCATTCGGGGTCGTCACGGGTCTAATGGGGCGATGCCAGGAACGTCTTGGGGGACGTTCCGCGGAGGTCTTGGGGGACGTCCGGGGGCATCAGCCGGCCGGGACGCGTGCCCGCGGGAAGCTTTGAGCGGCCCTCCCGACCCGATACGGGTCCCGGCAGACACCGACACCCCGGTTCGGGTCCCGTGGGGGGAATCCGTTCCGGGGACAGGAAAGCGCCCCGACCGTCGACCCGTGGGGGGATCGGCGGCGGGGCGCTTTTCGCAAGCGTCGGCCCGGCCGGCCACGAAGGGCCGGCCGACCGGGTGGGAAGCCTCGGGTCAGCGGGCCTCGACCGGTACGAAGTCGCGAAGGACCTCGCCGGTGTAGATCTGGCGCGGGCGGCCGATGCGGGAACCCGGCTCCTTGATCATCTCGTGCCACTGGGCGATCCAGCCGGGAAGGCGGCCGAGCGCGAAGAGCACGGTGAACATCTCGGTCGGGAATCCCATGGCCCGGTAGATCAGGCCGGTGTAGAAGTCCACGTTCGGGTAGAGGTTGCGCGAGACGAAGTACTCGTCGGCCAGCGCGTGCTCTTCCAGCTTGAGCGCGATGTCGAGCAGCTCGTCGCTCTTGCCGAGCGCCGAGAGGACATCGTGCGCCGCCGCCTTGATGATCTTCGCCCGGGGGTCGAAGCTCTTGTAGACGCGGTGCCCGAAGCCCATCAGGCGGACGCCGTCTTCCTTGTTCTTCACCTTGCGGATGAAGGCGTCGACGTCGCCGCCGTCGTTCTTGATGCCTTCGAGCATCTCCAGAACGGACTGGTTGGCGCCACCGTGCAGCGGACCCCACAGGGCCGAGATGCCGGCGGAGATCGAGGCGAACATGTTCGCCTGCGAGGAGCCGACCAGGCGCACGGTGGAGGTCGAGCAGTTCTGCTCGTGGTCCGCGTGCAGGATCAGCAGCTTGTCGAGCGCCGAGACCACGACCGGGTCCAGGTCGTACTCCTGGGCCGGCACGGAGAAGGTCATGCGCAGGAAGTTCTCGACGTAGCCGAGGTCGTTGCGCGGGTAGACCACCGGGTGGCCGACCGACTTCTTGTACGCGTAGGCCGCGATCGTCGGGAGCTTGGCCAGCAGCCGGATCGTCGAGAGGTGGCGCTGCTTCTCGTCGAACGGGTTGTGGCTGTCCTGGTAGAACGTCGACAGCGCGCTGACCACGGAGGACAGCATCGCCATCGGGTGCGCGTCGCGCGGGAAGCCGTCGTAGAAGCGCTTCACGTCTTCGTGCAGCAGCGTGTGCTGGGTGATCTCGTTGCGGAAAGACGCGAGCTGGTCGACGGTCGGCAGCTCACCGTTGATCAGCAGGTACGCGACCTCGATGAAGGTCGAACGCTCGGCGAGCTGCTCGATCGGGTAGCCGCGGTAGCGCAGGATGCCCTGCTCACCGTCGAGGTAGGTAATCGCGGACTTGTAGGCCGCGGTGTTGCCGTAGCCACTGTCCAAGGTGACGAGCCCGGTCTGGGCCCGCAGCTTCGAGATGTCGAAGCCCTGGTCACCGACGGTGCTCTCGACCACCGGGTAGGTGTATTCACCGTCCGCGTACCGGAGTACTACAGAGTTGTCGCTCACGTCATCCCTCACCGACGTAGTGCCTCTTCTTCGAGGTGCCCTGACTGCCTCTACCTTCCCCCATTTGGCGCAGGAGAGTGCACTCGGGGTCGGCGTTTGGTCCATTTGACGGCACTGAGTGCCTTCAACCCGCTCATCCTGCCCCTCCCCGCCGGTTGTCGGAACCCCAAATGATCGATCATTTAGGTGATGTTTCCCACCGGTATCCGGCCGGACAGTCTGGGAGCGACCGCCGTGTACCTCCTGCCTGCGGAAACCGTACGCACAGCCTGACCGAGGGCCTTGCGGGACCCGACGAGGACGACCAGTTTCTTCGCCCTGGTCACCGCCGTGTAGAGGAGATTTCGCTGGAGCATCATCCAAGCGCCGGTGGTGACCGGGATCACCACCGCGGGATATTCACTCCCCTGGGAGCGGTGAATGGTGACGGCGTACGCGTGGGCCAGCTCGTCGAGCTCCGTGAACTCGTAGCCGATCTCCTCGTCCTCCTCCGTCCGCACCGTCAGGCGCTGTTCGTCCAGGTCGAGGCCGGTGACCACGCCGACCGTGCCGTTGAAGACACCGTTGGCCCCCTTCTCGTAGTTGTTCCGGATCTGGGTGACCTTGTCGCCCACCCGGAACACCCGTCCGCCGAAGCGCTTCTCCGGCAGGTTCGGCCGGGCCGGCGTAATGGCCTGCTGGAGCAGGCCGTTGAGGTTTCCGGCACCCGCCGGACCGCGGTGCATGGGCGCGAGCACCTGGATGTCCCGGCGCGGGTCGAGCCCGAACCGTGCCGGAATCCTTCGCGCCGCGACGTCCACGGCGAGCACCCCGGCCGCCTCCGTGTCCTCCTCGGGGAAGAGGAAGAAGTCCGGCAGCCCGTCCGTGATGGGCGGCACTCCGGTGTTGATCCGGTGGGCGTTGGTGACCACGCCCGACTGCTGGGCCTGCCGGAAGATCCGGGTCAGCCGGACCGCGGGCACCGGGCCGCCCTCGGCCAGCAGGTCGCGCAGCACCTCGCCCGCGCCGACCGAGGGCAGCTGGTCCACGTCTCCCACGAGCAGCAGGTGTGCACCCGGTGCCACGGCCTTGACCAGCTTGTTGGCCAGCAGCAGGTCCAGCATCGAGGCCTCGTCGACGACGACCAGGTCGGCATCCAGCGGCCGCTCCCGGTCGTAGGCGGCGTCCCCGCCCGGCTTGAGCTCCAGCAGCCGGTGCACCGTGGAGGCCTCCGCCCCGGTGAGCTCGGCCAGCCGCTTCGCCGCCCGGCCGGTGGGGGCGGCGAGCACCACCTTGGCCTTCTTGGCCCGGGCCAGCTCGACGATGGAGCGCACGGTGAAGGACTTCCCGCAGCCGGGCCCGCCGGTGAGGACGGCGACCCGGCGGGTCAGCGCCAGCTTGACCGCGTCCCGCTGCTCGGGGGCGAGCTCGGCCCCGGTCCGCCCGGCGAGCCAGCCCAGCGCCTTGTCCCAGTCCACGTCCTGGAAGCCGGGCATCCGGTCGTCCTCGGCGTACAGGAGCCGGCGCACCTGCCCGACCAGCGAGAGCTCGGCCCGGTGGAAGGGCACCAGATACACGGCGGTCAGCGGATCCGGACCGCCCTGGGGATCGGGGACGGGCTCCCGCACGACGCCCTCCGGATCGGCGGCGAGCTCGGCCAGGCAGTCGATCACGAGCCCGGTGTCCACCTGGAGCAGCTTGACCCCGTCGGCGATGAGCCGGTCCTCGGGCAGGAAGCAGTGGCCCTGGTCGGTGGACTGGGACAGGGCGTACTGGAGCCCGGCCTTGACCCGCTCGGGGCTGTCGTGCGGGATCCCGACGGCCTGGGCGATGCGGTCGGCGGTGAGGAACCCGATGCCCCACACGTCGGCGGCGAGCCGGTAGGGCTGGTTCTTCACCACGGAGATGGAGGCGTCGGCGTACTTCTTGTAGATGCGCACCGCGATGGAGGTGGAGACGCCGACGCCCTGGAGGAAGACCATGACTTCCTTGATGGCCTTCTGCTCCTCCCAGGCCTCGCCGATCAGCCTGGTCCGCTTGGGGCCGAGCCCGGGCACCTCGATGAGCCGCTTGGGCTCGTCCTCGATGACGTCGAGGGTGTCGAGGCCGAAGTGCTCCACGATCCGGTCGGCGATCTTCGGGCCGATGCCCTTGATCAGACCGGAGCCCAGGTAGCGGCGGATGCCCTGGATGGTCGCGGGCAGGAGTGTGGAGTAGTTCTCCACCGTGAACTGCCGGCCGTACTGCGGGTGGGAGCCCCAGCGGCCCTCCATGCGCAGGGATTCGCCGGGCTGGGCGCCGAGCAGCGAGCCGACGACGGTGAGCAGGTCACCGCTGCCCCGGCCGGTGTCGACGCGGGCGACCGTGTACCCGCTCTCCTCGTTGGCGTAGGTGATGCGTTCGAGCACCCCCTCGACCACAGCCTGTTGTACCGCCGCCCCGTTGGTTGCCATGGCACGAAGCTACCGTCCGGCGCCGACAACGCGTCAGGCCTGTGGACGGCACCGGAAGCCTGTGGGCGGCACCAGAAAGGGGTCCAGCCTCGCGGCCGGACCCCCATCACGGTTACCCCTCCCGTGTCGGACTTCCCGATCCCCCCAGATCCCCTCCCGGAAGTACCGACGCACCATACGACCCGCGATTCCCCCGGAGGGTTGCACCCGGATCCACAGCTTTGCCTTTCCGTTACCCAATGCCTACTCAAAGTGCCGGTGAACCGGCACAGAAGCCGTGTTTCAGGCACGAGGGAAGTGAGTCGATGACGACGACGGCGTGGCCCGCGGCAGCCTCGGCCCCCTAGAGTTGGCCCATGGCTCAGAGCGTGCGGCTACGGGACCCGCAGCCGGGGGACCTGGGGTGGATCGTGCAGCGCCACGGCGCGCTGTACGCCGCCGAGTACGGCTGGAACACCGGCTTCGAGGGCCTGGTGGCCCGGATCGTCGCGGAGTTCGCCGAGGACCACGACCCATACCTGGAGCGCGTCTGGATCGCCGAGCTGGACGGGCGTCCGGTCGGCTCGGTGATGTGCGTCCGCGAGGACGGCGCGCCCGGGACCGCCCGGCTGCGGCTGCTCCTGGTCGACCCGGAGGAACGCGGCCGCGGCCTCGGATCCCTGCTGGTCGACACGGTCGTCGGCTTCGCCCGCTCGGTCGGCTACCGCGAGCTCGCGCTGTCGGCCGACGACGTGCTGGCCGAAGCCCGCGCGCTCTGCCTGCGGGCCGGCTTCACCCTGGTCGCCGAGCGCCCGCACCGCTCGTACGGCGTCACCCTCACGGGGCAGGACTGGCGACTGCCGCTGCAGGAGGGCTCCCCGCGCTGACGCCCGAACCGACCCCCGTACGGTTCGAGGCGCGCGCGGGGGCCAGCGAGGTGAGGGCCACCCCGCCGACCAGGAGTACGGCCGCCAGCCAGCGCAGGCCCGAGACGGACTCCCCCAGCACCAGGGCCGCCGAGGACATCCCGAACACCGGGACCAGCAGCGAGAACGGCGCCACCGAGGAGGCCGGGTAGTGGCGCAGCAGGTAGCCCCAGGCCCCGAAGCCGAAGACGGTGGACACCCAGGCCACGTAGCCGATGACGGCGGCCCCGGACCAGTCCAGGGCGCGCAGCGCGGCCAGGTCCCGCTCGGGCCCCTCCAGCAGCAGGGAGAGCGCGAACAGCGGCAGCACCGGGACCGTGCACACCCACACCATGAAGTTCAGCGCGTCGGGCGGCGAGGCCCTGCGGGTCAGGACGTTGGAGACGCCCCAGCAGGCGGCGGCCGCGACGACCAGCGTGAAGCCGAGCACCGGTCCGGACGTGCCCCCGTCCACGGCGGCCACCCCGATCCCGGCGAGCGCCACGGCCATGCCGAGCAGCCGTACCCGGCCGGGCCGTTCGCGCAGCACGACGGCGGCGAGAACGGCGGTGAAGACGGCCTGGACCTGCAGGACGAGGGAGGACAGCCCGGCCGGCATCCCGGCGGCCATCCCGGTGAAGAGCAGGCCGAACTTGGCGATGCCGAGGGCCACGCCCACCCCGATGATCCACTTCCAGGCGACCTTGGGACGGCCGACGAAGAACACGGCGGGCAGCGCGGCGACGAGGAAGCGCAGGGCGGACAGGAGCAGCGGCGGGAAGTGGCCGAGTCCGATCTGGATGACGACGAAGTTGAAGCCCCAGACGGCGGCGACGAGCACGGCGAGTGCGGTGTGTACGGGACGCATGTTCCGAGCATCGGCGCCCTGATCGTGTAGCACCAGCGCAGATCTCTTCCGGGATGGATGAAGCATTGCTTACGCTTGGCGCATGCTCGACCTGTCCCGGCTGCGCGCCCTGCACGCCGTCTCCGTCCACGGCTCGGTCGCCGGCGCCGCGGCCGCCCTCGGCTACACCCCTTCGGCGGTCTCGCAGCAGATCTCCAAGCTGGAGCGGGAGACCCGCACCACCCTGCTGGAGCGGCGCGGGCGCGGGGTCGCCCTCACCGAGGAGGCCCGCCATCTGGCCGACACGGCCCAGGAGTTGCTGGCGATCGTGGAGCGCGCCGAGACCACCCTGGAGGAGCGGCGCGGGCAGCCGAGCGGGCTGCTGACGGTGGCCGCGTTCGCCTCCGCGGCGCGCGGGCTGCTGCCGGGGGTGCTGGCCGATCTGGCCCGCCGCCATCCGGCCCTCGACGTCCGGCTCACCGAGGTGGACCCGCACCTGTCGGTGGACCTGGTGGCCCGCGGCGTCACCGACCTGGCGGTGGCCCACGACTGGGACATCGCGCCGCTGCCGGCCCCCGAAGGGGTCGAGCACGCGGTGATCGGGGACGACCCCTGCGACCTGGTCGTGCCGAGCGGGCATCCGTTCACCGAGCGCTCCGTCATCCACCGCTCCGACCTCGGCGGCCAGCGCTGGGTGTGCCAGCCGCCCGGGCGGGTCTGCCACGACTGGCTGATGCGGACCCTGCGCACGGCCGGATTCGAGCCCGACATCGCGCACGTGGCGGAGGAGAACCACACCATCGTCGCCCTGGTCGCGGCAGGGCTCGGGGTGGCGGTGGTGCCCCGGCTGGGCACCGGCGCGCTGCCGCCGGGCGCGGTGGCCGTGCCGCTGGAGCCCGGCCCCGTACGCCGGTTGTACGCGCTGTGGCGGACCGGGGCAGCCCGCCGCCCCGCGATCACCGAGGCCGTACGGACCGTGCAGGAGCACTGGACCCCGTAGCGAGTCATCCGGGGGATTTCCGAGTGTCCGGAGCCCGCGGGGCGCGGGGCGGCAGTAGGGTCCGGCGGGTGCCGTACCACGCTTCCCGCCGGACCCTGCTCGCCGCGGCCGCTCTGACCGCCGTCACGGCCTCCGGGGCCTCCCCCGCCGCGGCCGACGCCGCGGCGGCCCGCCGGGCCCCGGGCGCGCTCCCGCCCGGCCGCCCACCCGACGCGGCGCTGCGCCGCCTGGTGGACCGGATGAGCCTCGCCGAGAAGGTCGGGCAGCTCTTCGTCTCCCGGGCGTACGGGCATTCGGCGACCGACCCCGACCCGGCGGACGCGGCGAAGAACCAGGAGCTGTTCGGGGTGCGCACGGCGGCCGAGCTGGTCTCCCGCTACCACCTGGGCGGGATCATCTACTTCGCCTGGGCGCACAACACCCGCACCCCGCACCAGATCGCCGCGCTGTCGGCCGGTCTCCAGGAGGCCGCGCTCGCCGCCGGTCGCGGGATCCCGCTGCTGCTCTCCACCGACCAGGAGCACGGCGCCGTCGCCCGCATCGGCAGGCCCGCGACGCTGTTCCCGGGGGCGATGGCGCTCGGCGCGCAGCACAACGCGACCGGTTCCGCCGCCGGTGCCCGCCGGGCCGCGCGCATCGCGGGGGCCGAGCTGGCGGCCATGGGCATCCGGCAGGACTACGCGCCGGTGGCCGACGTGAATGTGAACCCGGCGAATCCGGTCATCGGCGTACGGTCCTTCGGCGCCGACCCGGGCGCGGTGGCGGAGCTGGTCGCCGCCCAGGTCCGCGGCTACCAGCGGGCCGGGGTCGCGGCCACCGCCAAGCACTTCCCGGGCCACGGGGACACGGAGACCGACAGCCATGTCGGGCTGCCGGTGATGCGGCACACCCGCGCCGACTGGGAGGAGCTGGACGAGCCGCCCTTCCGGGCCGCCGTGGAGGCGGGCGTGGACGCGGTCATGACGGCGCACATCGTCTTCCCGGCCCTCGACCCCTCGGGGGACCCGGCGACCCTCTCCCGGCCGATCGTGACCGGGATCCTGCGCGAACGCCTGGGGTTCCGGGGGGTGGTGGTCACCGACGCGCTCGACATGGCGGGGGTCCGCCAGAAGTACGGGAACGAGCGGGTGCCGGTACTCGCACTGAAGGCGGGCTGCGACCAGCTGCTGAACCCGCCGGACCTGGGCCTCGCGTACCGCAGCGTGCTGGCGGCCGTGGAGGCGGGCGAGCTGACGCAGGAGCGGATCGACGAGTCGGTGCTGCGGATCCTGGAACTGAAGGCGCGCCGGGGCCTGTTCGACGAGGCCGGCGCCCGGTCCGGGGAGGTGGACGCGGTGGTCGGCGTCCCGGAGCACCTGGCGGCGGCCGACGAGATCGCGGGCGCCACGACGACGCTGCTGGCCAATCCGGCCGGGCTGCTGCCGCTGGACGCGTCGGCCGGGCCCCGGCTGCTGGTCACCGGGACGGACCCGGTCTCCCCCAGCGGCACCACGGGTCCCCCCACCGCCGTCCTGGCCAAGGAGCTGACCGCACTCGGCTGCCGGGCCACGGCCCTGCCGCCCGCCCGAGCGGCGGCCGCGGCGCCCGGTCACGCGGCGGTGGTGGTGTGCACGTACAACGTCCCCGAGGGGGACGATCCGCAGCGCACCCTGGTGGCCGGCCTGCTGGCCACCGGCGTCCCGGTGATCGCGGTGGCGATCCGCAACCCGTACGACTCGGCGCGGCTGCCGGCCTGCGCGGCGGAGGTGGCGACGTACTCCTGGGGCGATGCGGAGATGCGGGCGGCGGCCCGGGCGCTCACCGGGGCGGTGCGGCCGGCCGGCCGCCTCCCGGTGCCGGTCCCGGGCCGCTACCCGCTGGGCCACGGGCTGACCTACTAGGCGTCAGCCCGCGGCCCGGCAGGGCACGTTACGGCCGCAGCTGCGGCTCGCGCTCCAGGTCGCGCTGGTCGAGCTGTGCGTCCGGCGCCGCCAGCGGCGTCGCCCTCCCCGCGTCGGCGAGCGCGGCGGCCGGGGCCACCCCCGCCCACTGGAGGATCTTCGCGGTCGCGAGGGCCTTCTCTTCGTCCATGAGCTTGGCGACGTTCGCACCGTGGTTGGCGCCCGGCGCGATCATCACGTAGCTGTCACGCACCCCGTAGCCGAGGTGGAACGGTTCGGCGCCCCACGGGTCGTTCTGCCCGTACACGAACAGCATCTGGTTGGCGTTCTTGCGGACCCAGTTGTCCACGTCCCGCATGGCCGCCGGCTGGAAGGTCATGGGGATGTCGCGGGGCACGAAGGTGCGCGGCGGCTGGTAGCCGTAGCGGCTCAGGCCGGCCAGGTGCGGCTGCTTGATGTCCGGGGAGCCGAGCTGCGTGCCCGCTTGGTAGTAGTACGGGGTGTACGTCTCCAGACCCTGGTCGGCGTAGGCGGAGAAGCCGGAGATCGCGTCGACGGTGTCCCAGATCTCCTGGTCGCTCGCGGCCCTGGCGTCCGGGATGGAGGCGCAGTCGGAGAGCAGGCTGTACTGCCAGAAGGCCCACACGTAGTCGAGCACGACGGCCTCGTAGGCCTTGTCGAGGCTGCCGACCGTGGTGAAGGTCCAGCCGTTCTCGGCGGCGGCCGTCGCGTACTTGGCCTCCAGCGGCTCGCGGCGTACGAGCGCCTCGCGCTGCACCGCGTTCAGCTTGTCGCGGCACTCCTTGGTGCCGACCTTGGCGAAGAACCGGTCGTAGGCCGAGTCCTCGTTGTTGACGACGTCGTTGGGCGCGACGTACGCGACGACGCCGTCCATGTCGCGCGGGTAGAAGCGCTCGAAGTACGTCGCCGTCATACCGCCCTTGCTGCCGCCCGTGGCCAGCCAGTTCTTGGTGTAGATCTTCTTCAGGGCGGTGAAGATGCGGTGCTGGTCGCTGGCGGCCTGCCAGATGTCCAGGTTCGCCCAGTTGGCCGGGTCGGGCCGCGAGGGCGTGAAGAATCGATACTCCAGCGACACCTGGTTGCCGTCGACGATGGTCGTCGGCTCACTGCGGCGCGGGCTGGTGTTGACGTTGTAGCCGGAGGTGTAGAACACCGTCGGCCGCGAGACGTCCTTGTGCAGAAGGGTCAGGCGCTGCTTGAAGGTGCCCTTCGACGGCTGCCGGTGGTCGACCGGCTGCTCGTAGTTCAGTACGAAGAAGCGGTAGCCGGGGTACGGCTTCTCCTCGATCAGGCTCATCCCGGGAATGCCGAGGATCTGGTCCTTGATGTCCGTGGCGGCCGCCGGCCCTGCGGCGGTGGCCGCTTGTGCCGTGAAGCCGGCCGCACCCATGGTGCCGATCAGCACCACGAGCGACAGCAGCCATCCGAGCGTCTTGCGCATTCACCCTCCCCTTGAGTTCACTTCGGTCGCCGTGAACCTAGCGGGGTGAACGCGCTGCTGAACAGACCTAGTTGGGCCGGTCGTTCAGCACAGGATCCAGCCGGAATCGGCAGATCCGGCCCCCACGCTCCCCTTTACATACACACAGCGGCCGATCGCACCCACGGTGACAGGCCCGGCATAACGGGTGAATCGCCCGATATCGCGGATCGCGGCCCCGCCGCGCGGCTGGATGCTCACCGCCATCCCCCGCCGCTCGCCGGGGACACGGGCCACGGCCACCGCGCACGCCTGGGTGTGGGTCTTGTACACGCGCACCTCGCCCGCCGCGATCGGCAGCGTCCTGGCCAGGCGGCCCGCACATCCGCCGCTTTCGGCGTGCGCGCCACCCCCGCCGCCTCCCCCGCCGGCCCGCTCGGTCCGGACGGGCGGCGCCGCCGCCTGCGCGGGCGGCGCCGCGAACAGCCCGCCGACGCAGAGCCACAGTGCCGCCGCGAACACCCCGAGGGGCGCTGCCCATCGGCCGCGCCCCGTCCACCCGTCCAACACCCTGTCCCCCGCTCGGTCGTACGTACCGCGTGCGTACGCACGTACGACGCCCAGACTCCCCGGAAGGTTGCGGCCGGCAAGGGTCCGCGACCACCTACCTCGTACGGGTGCATCCACAACACCCCAGCGGGAGGGCGCGAGTTCACGACCCCGCCACGAATTACGCTAGGTGATCGATTCACTCCTCAACGTAGCCGTGAGAGGCAGTTGCCATGACGAACGACCTGCTCGACCGCAAGCTGGAGCGCGCCTTCACCCACTTCGACGCCGACGGGAGCGGTGTGATCGACGCCGACGACGTCATCGCCCTCGGAGCCCGCCTCCTGGCCGCCCTCGGAGAGCAGCCCGACTCGCGGAAGGCAGAGCTGGTGATGAGCAGCCTGGCCGACTTCTGGCAGGACCTCTTCACCGAGCTGGACACCGACCGGGACGGCAAGGTCACGCCCGAGGAGTACAAGGCGGGCATGACGCGCCTGTACGCGCAGGGCGGGCCCGCCTACGACCGGTCGTTCCGGCCGATGGTGACGGCGATCCTGACGGTCGTCGACAAGGACGACGACCAGCGCATCAGCCCCGAGGAGTTCCACAAGGCCCAGGAGGCCTTCAACCCGGAGCTGCGCCCCGCCGACGCCGAGGCGCTGTTCCGGCGGATCGACAAGGACGGCGACGGCACGCTGACCGTGGACGAACTCGTCGCCGCCGTCCGCGAGTACTACATCGGCACCGACGAGGACGCCCCGGGCAATCTGCTCTTCGGCGAACTCTGACCCGTTCGGCCGTCAGGCCGCGGCGCGCTCGTCCTCCCCGGCGAAGGTGCGCCACAGCTCGGCGTACCGGCCGCCGCGCGCCAGGAGTTCGGTGTGCGTACCGTCCTCCACGACCCGGCCGCGGTCCATGACCACGACCCGGTCGGCGCGGGCGGCGGTGGTCAGCCGGTGGGCCACCACCAGGGTGGTCCGCTTGCCGGCGAGCCGGTCGGTGGCCAGGTTGACCTGGGCCTCGGTGGCCAGGTCCAGGGCGGCCGTGGCTTCGTCGAGCAGCAGCACGTCGGGGTCGACGAGTTCGGCCCGGGCCAGCGCGATCAGCTGGCGCTGGCCGGCGGAGAGGTTGCGTCCGCGTTCGGCGACGGTGTGCAGGTAGCCGCCGTCCAGCGTGGCGATCATGTCGTGGGCGCCGACCGCGCGGGCGGCGGCCTCCACCTCGGCGTCGCTCGCACCGGGCCGCCCGTAGGCGATGGCGTCGCGGACGGTCCCGGGGAAGAGGTAGGACTCCTGGGGGACCACACCGAGGCGGTGGCGGTACGCCGTCAGGTCGAGCTCCCGCAGATCGGTGCCGTCGGCGGTGATCCGGCCCGAGGTCGGATCGTAGAACCGGGCCACCATCTTGACCAGCGTCGACTTGCCGGCTCCGGTCTCGCCCACGAAGGCAACGGTCTGCCCGGCGGCTATGCGCAGGTCTATTCCGGCCAGCGCCTCGCCCGTCTCGCCCCGCTCCTCGGCGGTGCCGTACTGGAAGCGGACGCCCTCGAAGGCGATCTCCCCGCGCAGCCCGGAGACCTCGCGGGGCCGCTCCGGGCGGGGTGTGGTGGTGGGCTCGCGCAGCAGCCCCTGGATGCGGCCGAGGGAGACGGTGGCCTGCTGGTAGCCGTCGAAGACCTGGGAGAGCTGCTGGACCGGGGCGAAGAACAGGTCGATATAGAGCAGGTACGCGACCAGCGCGCCGGTGGTGAGGGTCCCGGCCTCGACCCGGCCCGCGCCGACGATCAGCACGGCGGCCGCGGCGCCCGAGGACAGCAGCTGGACGAAGGGGAAGTAGACGGATATCAGCCACTGGCCCCGGACCCGGGCCTCGCGGTACGAGTCGCTGCGCTCCGCGAAGCGGCGGGCGCCGGAGCCCTCGCGGCGGAAGGCCTGGACGATGCGGAGCCCGGCGACGGACTCCTGGAGGTCGGCGTTGACCAGGCTGACCCGGTCGCGGGCGAGCTCGTACGCGGCGACCGACTTGCGGCGGAAGACGGCGGTGCCGATCACGAGCACCGGGAGGGTGGCGAAGACGATCAGCGCGAGTTCGACGTCGAGGACGAGGAGGGCGATCAGGATGCCGAAGAAGGTGAAGACGGAGACGACGGCGGTGACGAGGCCGGTCTGCAGGAAGCTGGACAGGGCGTCCACGTCGGTGGTCATCCGGGTCATGATCTTGCCGGTCAGCTCGCGCTCGTAGTAGTCGAGACCGAGGCGCTGGAGCTGGGCGAAGATCTTGACGCGGAGTGCGTAGAGCACGCGCTCGCCGGTGCGGCCCGTCATCCGGGTCTCGGCGAACTGCGCGGCCCACTGGGCGAGGACGACCCCGAGCGCGAGGACCGCGGCGGCCCACACCGCGCCGAGGGCGGCCTTCTCCACGCCCTGGTCGATGCCGTGCCGGATCAGGATCGGCAGGAGCAGACCGGAGCCGGCGTCGACGGCGACGAGGGCGAGGCTGATGGCGAGCGGAGCCCAGAACCCGCGGAGCAGGCGGCGCAGGCCGTAGCTCTCCTCGGGGGCCGTGGCGCGGTCCTCGTCCACGTCGGGCTGGTCGTCGGCCGGCGGCAGGGCCGCCACCTGGGCGAGGAGTTCGGGGGTCGCCGGCATCCCGGCGACGGCGCCGGCCATGGAGTGCCCGGCTCCGGGCGCGCCGGTGCCGGCGGCGGGGGCGGAGCCTTCGGGCTTGTCGGCGTTGTCGGGGGCCTCGCGGCGCCGCCAGAGCTCGGGGGTGATCCCGGCCGCGACGCGGCGCTTGGCGTTGACGGGCTCGGAGTCGATCTCGGCTTCGAGCTCGATGTCGCGTTCGAGGTGGTCTTCGAGATCGCGCTCGAACTCGGCCATCACCGGGGCGTCCGGGGTCCGCGGCGAGCCGGCGCCGAGCGCGTCGGGGTCGGTGAGCAGCCTGCGGAAGAGGGGGGAGCGGCGCTCCAGCTCCTCGTACGTCCCGATGTCGGCAAGCCGCCCGTGGTCGAGTACGGCGATCCGGTCGGCCAGCCCGAGCGTGGAGCGGCGGTGGGCGATCAGCAGGGTGGTCCGGCCGGCCATGACGCCGCGCAGGGCCTCGTGGATCTCGTGCTCGACGCGGGCGTCCACGGCGGAGGTGGCGTCGTCGAGGAGGAGCAGCCGGGGGTCGGTGAGGATGGCCCGGGCGAGCGCGATGCGCTGGCGCTGGCCGCCGGAAAGGGTGAGCCCCTGCTCGCCGACCTTGGTGTCGTACCCGGCGGGCAGGGCCTCGATGAAGCCTTCGGCCTGGGCGGCGCGGGCGGCGGCGCGGATCTGTTCGTCGGTCGCGCCGGGGTGCCCGTAGGCGATGTTGGAGCGGATGGTGTCGGAGAAGAGGAAGGAGTCCTCGGGCACGAGCCCGATGGCGCCGCGCAGCGACTCGTACGTCAGCTCGCGCACGTCGTGGCCGCCGACGCGGACCGTGCCGCCGTCGGTGTCGTAGAAGCGCGGCATCAGGAGCGAGACGGTGGACTTCCCGCTGCCGGAGGACCCGACCAGGGCGACGGTCTCCCCCTCCGCGACGGAGAGCGAGAAACCGTCGAGGACGGGCCGCGCGGGGTCGTAGCCGAAGCGGACGTCGTCGAACTCGACGGTGGCCGGCGCGTCGGCGGGCAGCTCGCGGTCGCCGTCCTGGATCTCGGGCTCGGTGTCGATGAGCTCGAAGACCCGCTCGACGCCGGCGCGGGCCTGCTGGCCGACGGTGAGCACCATGGCGAGCATGCGGACGGGGCCGACGAGCTGGGCGAGGTAGGTGGAGAAGGCGACGAAGGTGCCGAGGGTGACCTGCCCGTTGGTCGCCATCCAGCCGCCGAGGGCCAGCATGGCGACCTGCCCGAGGGCCGGGACGGCCTGGAGGGCGGGGGTGTAGCGGGAGTTGAGCCGGATGGTGCGCATCCGGCCGGCGAACAGCCGCCGGCCGGCGGCGCGCAGCTTGGAGGTCTCCTGCTCCTCCTGCCCGAAGCCCTTGACGACGCGGACGCCGGTCACGGCGCCGTCGACGACGGTCGCGACGGCGGCGGCCTGGCCCTGCGCGTACCAGGTGGCGGGGAAGAGCTTCTTGCGGCTGCGCTTGGCGATGAACCAGAGGGCGGGGGCCATCAGCAGCGCGACGAGGGTCAGCAGCGGCGAGAGCGCCAGCATGATCCCGAGGGATATCCCGAACAGCAGGAAGTTCCCGATGGTCATCGGGAGCATGAAGAGCAGGCCCTGGATGAGCTGGAGGTCGCTGGTGGCCCGCCCCACCACCTGCCCGGTGGACAGTTCGTCCTGCCGCCGCCCGTCGAGGCGGGCGATGGTGTCGTACATGTCGGTGCGCAGGTCATGCTGGACGTCGAGGGCGAGCCGCCCGCCGTAGTACCGGCGTATGTAGGTGAGTACGTACACGAGCAGGGCCGCGCCTATGAGCATCCCGGCCCAGGGACCCATGGGCTTGGTCCCGTCCCCGATGACGTCGTCGATGATCACCTTGGTGACCAGCGGCACGAGCGCCATGACGGCCATGCCGCCGAGCGAGGACCCGAGCGCGAGCAGCACGTTGACCTTGTACCGCCAGGTGTAGGCGGTCAGCCGCCTGGCCCAGCCCTGTTTCTCCCCAGCCGCCGTCTCTGCCGCCGCCACGTGGTGCCTCCCCGTTCGCCTGTCCTACCGGAAGCCCCAACGCCCCGACCGGCGGATTTCATCCCGCCGCAACAATCGCACCGCAGTCCGCGCCGGGCACGGGGGCTTGATCCGATCAGGGGACTACCGCCCGCTGGACAACCACCGGAAGCCGGGTCGCGACGGCCGACGGGGAGGCCTACTGGGCGTCGAACTCGTACTCCAGGACGTACGCGGAGGCGTCGAGGACCATCTCGTTGACCTCGACCACCCGCCCGTCGGCGGCGAAGGCGGTACGGCACACCAGCACGACCGGCGTCCCGGCGGCCAGCCCGAGCTGCGCGGCCTCGTCAGGGCCCGGCATCCGCGACCGGACCTCCTCGCGGAACCGGGCGGGCCCGACGCCGAGCTCCGCGAGGCGGGCGTAGATGCCGCCGGGGCCGGTGTCGGGCTCGGTGATGGGCGTGCCGGCCACGAGAACGGCATCGAGGTACGAGCTCGCGAGCATCACCGGCTTCCCGTCGAGCAGGAACCTGCGACGCCGCACGTATACGGGCGCCCCGCCCGCGAGCCCGAGCACGCCGGCGACCGCATCGGGCACGGTCTCCTCGAAGACGCCGAGCAGCTCGACGACGGGTTCCCGGTCCTCCGTGTCGGCGACCCAGATGGACCGCCCCTCACCCCAGACTTCGGCGGCCAGCCGCTGAATCCCGCGCCGCCGGATCCGCCGGAACTCCCGTACGAAGACCACGGCTCCCTTACGCGCTTCGGTCAGCCCTTCGGACTGGAGCACGCCGAGCGCCTGCCGCGCGGTCATCCGGGCGACCCCGTACCTACTCATCAGGTCGTTCTCACCGGGCAGCCGGTCCCCGGGCCCGTACTCGCCTGCCTCGATGGCGGCCTTCAGTGCGGCAGCGATGCGCTGGTACTTGGGCTGCCGTACGGCGCCGTCACTCGGCATGCGGTCCTCCCTGATCATCTCTAGTCATCCTAGGCACCCCCTCGCGCCGATGAGACGGCACGCTCGTCCAACCCGTGACACACGCCCAACATCTCTAGAGAATCGACTTGACCGCCTGCCCGGTGAGCCGCTTCACTTGAGGAGATATCTCTAGAGAGGTGACTTCATGGCGCTGGTTCACGCCGATGAGATCTTCTGGCTGCTGCCCTGCAGCCACCGCACTCCGGGACACGCCCGCGCGCTGCTCCGCAAGCAGCTCGCCGAGTGGGATGCCGGCGCAGACCCCGCCGAAGCGGCCGAGCTGCTGCTCTCCGAGCTGGTCACCAACGCCGTACGGCACTCCCGCGCGCCCCATGGCCGGGACATCGGGGTCCGCCTCGCGCGGTACGACGGGGTGCTGCGTGTGGAGGTGGCCGACGCGGGCCCCGCCGTCAAGCTCACGCCACAGGTCGTGGCGGACTGGGACGAGCGGGGGCGCGGGCTCGCCATCGTCGCGGCACTGGCCGAGCGCTGGGGCTGCTGCCCCCGGCGCCACGGGATCGGGAAGGCCGTCTGGGCAGAGATCCGCTGGATGCAGGAGGCACCCGCATGCTGAGGTTTCGGGAGGAAGTCCGGCTCGCCTTCGCGATCGGCCAGGCCGTCTACGACCGGCGCAACGAGCTCGGGATCTCGCAGGGCGAACTGGCGCGGCGGGCCGGGATGACGCAGCCGGAAGTGTCCAGGCTGGAACTCGGCGCCACCACGGCGGCCGTGCCGCTGCTGGCACGGCTGGCACGGGCCATGGACTCCGAGCTGAGCTTCAGGCTCGTCGGCGAGAGCGCCGAGATCACGTTCCGAGATGGGTCGCGGCGAACATCTTGAGGGTGGTGGGGAGGACCAGGACCGAGGGGCCCGGGGTGGCGAGGGACGTGGCCAGGTCTTCGCGGAGGGTGTCCGCGGTGGTGAGGGCGGCCGGGACGCCGAAGGAGGCCGCCAGGGCGACGAAGTCGGGGCGGGTCAGCTCCGTGCCGGTCTCGCAGCCGTACTCGCGCAGGATGCCGTAGCCGCCGTCGTCCACGATCAGCCAGGTGACGTCCAGGTCGTGCTGCTTCGCCGTGGCCAGGTCCGCGATCGAGTACATCGCGCCGCCGTCGCCGGAGACGGCCAGGACCGGGGTGCCCGGCTCCGCCGCGCACGCGCCGAGGGCCGCCGGGAAGGCGTAGCCGAGGCCGCCCGCGCCCTGGGCCGAGTGCATGGTGTTCGGGTGCTTCGCGTCGAAGGCCGACCACGCCCAGTAGGACAGGATCGTCATGTCCCAGAAGGACGGGGAGCGAGGCGGCAGGGCCGCGCGGACGGAGGTCAGGAGTTCCTGTTCCCGCGCGACGTCCTGACCGGACAGGCGGTCCGCGACGGCCGACAGGACCATGCGGACGCGGTCCGGGGCGTACGGGTCCTCGCGCTCGGCCACCGTCTCCAGCAGGGCCTGGAGCCCCAGGCGGGCGTCGGCGTGGATGCCCAGTCCCGCGTGGTTGGACTCCAGCTTGCCGAGGTCGGCCTCGATCTGGATGACCCGGCCCGTGGGGAAGAAGGTGTGGTAGTTCGAGGACAGTTCGCCCAGACCGGAGCCGACGACGAGGAGGACGTCCGCGTCCTCCAGGAAGTCGGTCATGTAGCGGTCCTCCAGCCAGGACTGGAGGGAGAGCGGGTGCGTCCAGGGGAAGGCGCCCTTGCCTCCGAAGGTGGTGACCACCGGGGCGCCCAGGCGTTCCGCCAGCTGCTTCAGCTTGCCCGCCGCGTCCGAGCGGATGACACCGCCGCCCGCGATGATCACCGGGCGGGAGGCCCGCGACAGCCAGTGTGCCGCCAGCGCCGTCAGCTCCGGGCGCGGGGCGAGTTCGTGCGGGGTCGCGTCCACGCCCGTGACCTGCGGAACGAGGGTCTCGGCCCGCAGGACGTCCTCCGGGATCTCCACCCAGACCGGGCCGTGCGGGGCGGACAGCGCCGACTCCCAGGCCGCCGCGACCGCCGACGGGATCTGGGAGGGGGTACGGGCCACGTGCACCGACTTCACCACGTCCCTGAAGGACGCGGACTGGTCGCGCAGCTCGTGCAGGTACCCCTGCCGGCCCCCGCCCAGGCCCGCCACGGGCACCTGGGAGGAGACGGCGATGACGGGCGCGGACGCGGCCGCCGCCTCCGCCAGCGCGGGCAGGGCCATCAGCGCCCCCGGGCCCGTCGACAGCAGTAGCGGCACGGCCTCGCCCGTGATCCGGCCGTACGCGTCGGCGGCGAAGCCCGCGTTGTTCTCCGTGCGGAGGGTGATCAGGCGCAGGTCCGAGCGGCCGACCGCGTCGAAGACGGCCAGCGCGTGCTGCCCGGGCAGGCCGAAGACGGTGGTCGCGCCGAGGGAGCGCAGCGTTTCCACGACCAGGTCCCCGCCCGTGCGGCCTGGCGGCGGCGCCAGGGCGGCGGCCGTCTGGGCCTCGGTGGGACGGAGTACCAGGTCGTGGTCGTGCGTCACGCTCTTAGTTGCCCTTCGCCTTCGCCGCCGCACTGTGCTTATCGGCGCTGCGTGCCCGCAGCGACTTGACGGCTCATGATCGTGGTGAGCTCGTACGCGGTGTGCGAGGCCGCGACCGAGGTGATCTCCGCGTGATCGTACGCCGGGGCGACCTCGACGACGTCGGCGGAAACGAGGTTGCAGGAGGACAGACCGCGGATGATCTCCAGCAGCTCGCGGGAGGTCATGCCGCCCGCCTCCGGGGTGCCGGTGCCGGGCGCGTGCGCCGGGTCCAGTACGTCGATGTCGATGGAGATGTACAGCGGGCGGTCGCCGATGCGCTGGCGCAGCTGGTCGGCCACCTCGTCGGCGCCGCGCCGGTAGACGTCGGCGGAGGTCACGATTCCGAAGCCCATCTTGGCGTCGTCGTCCAGGTCCTGCTTGCCGTACAGCGGGCCGCGGGTACCGACGTGGGACAGCGCCTCGGTGTCGAGGATGCCCTCCTCGACGGCGCGGCGGAACGGGGTGCCGTGGGTGTACTCGGCGCCGAAGTAGGTGTCCCAGGTGTCCAGGTGCGCGTCGAAGTGGAGCAGCGCGACCGGGCCGTGCTTCTTGGCGACCGAACGGAGCAGCGGGAGGGCGATGGTGTGGTCGCCGCCGAGGGTCATCAGGCGGGAGCCGGAGCCCAGCAGCTCGTCGGCCGCGGCCTCGACCGTCTCGACGGCCTCGTTGATGTTGAAGGGGTTCACGGCGATGTCGCCGGCGTCCGCGACCTGCGCGAGGGCGAAGGGGGAGGCGTCCTGGGCCGGGTTGTACGGGCGCAGCAGGCGCGAGGCCTCGCGGATCGCGTTGCCGCCGAAGCGGGCGCCGGGACGGTAGGAGACGCCGGAGTCGAAGGGCACGCCGACGACGGCGACGTCGGCGGAGCCGACCTCGTCGAGGCGCGGCAGCCGGGCGAAGGTCGCCGGGCCCGCGTAGCGCGGGATGCGGGAGGAGTCGACGGGTCCGCGCGGCTGCGTGCTCATGGGGGGTGCCCTTCTGAAGGTCCTACAAGTGCGGTCCTTCGAGCGTAAGCCGGTGCCCACAGGACGGCGAAGTGTACGTTCTATCCATAGACAGCCCCTGACATGTACGGAGTATCCATGGAGGCCCCGCTCACTCCTCCGGTCCCCCTCGGCGCGCTGCTCCCCGCCCGGGAGCTGGGCCTGCGCCACCTCGCGGGGCCCGTCGAGGCGGATGTGCACGGGGTGCACGCCTCCGAGATGGCGGACCCGTCGCCCTACCTGCTGGGCGGCGAGCTGCTCCTGACGGCGGGGGCGGCGCTCACCGACGCCGAGGCGTACGTCGCGCGGCTCTCCGAGGCCGGGGTGGCGGCGCTCGGCTTCGGCGTGGCCCCGGTGCACGAGGAGGTGCCGCCGGGGCTCGCCGAGGCCTGCGACCGGTACGGGCTGCCGTTGCTGGAGGTGCCGCCGGGGACCCCGTTCACCGCGGTGGCCCGTGCGGTCTGGCGGCTGATGGCGGAGGCCCGTACGCGGGAGCTGCGCCGCGTCACCGAGGCCCAGCAGTCACTGGCCGCCGCGGCCGCCCGGCCCGACCCGGTCCCGGCGGTGCTGTCCCGGCTGGCGGCGAGCCTGGGGGGCCACGTCGTCCTGCTCCCGGCCGGCCCGTCGGCGGGGCGGTCGGCGGGGCGCGCGCTGCCGCCCGAGACCGCCGAGGCCCTGTCCGCCCTGCTGGCCCGCGTCGGCCCGCCCGGCGGCGCGGCCACCGCCACGGACTCCGCGGCGGGCTGGAGCCTGACCGCCTACGCCCTCGGCGACGGCCCCGTCCTCGGCGTGGCCCGCCCCGACCGCACCCCCGGCGACCACGCCGTCACCGCCATCGCGGCCGTGCTGCTGACGCTGCTCACCGCGGACCGGCCCGAGGGGGACGCGGCGGCCGCCCTCACCCGGCTCCTGCTGGACGGGGACCCCGCCGGGGCCCTGGCTCCCGGGCCCTGGCACGTCGTGCACGCCCGCGGCTCCGGTGACCCCCACGCCCTGGCGGCCGCGCTGGGCACCGTACTGCTGGATCCGCGCGGGGACCGCGTACGGCTGCTCACCGACCGGGAGCCGGCCCCGCAGCCCGGATGGCGGCTGGGGGTGAGCGCCCCGGCCGGCCCGGCCGGGCTGGCGACCGCGACGGCCCAGGCCGGGCGGGCCCTGGACCGCGCGGAGGCGGCCCGCACCCCGCTGGCCCGGCACACGGGCGGGGGCCTGGCCGCCCTCGTCGACCCGGCGGAGGCCCGCGCCCACGCCGAGTCCCTGCTCTCCCCGCTCGGCCCGGCGCACCGCGAGACCCTGCGCGCCTGGCTCGCCCACCACGGCAGCTGGGACCGCACGGCGGCCGCCCTCGGGGTCCACCGCAACACCGTCCGCCAGCGCGTGGCCCGCGCCGCCGGCCTGCTGGCCCTGGACCTCGACGACCCCGACGCCCGGATGGAACTGTGGTTTGCGCTACGCGCTCTGGACAGCACCGATAACTCGCCGGTAACTTAATCTGAGCAAGCGCTTAGCCATGGCGGCGGACCGCCGCGACCGAAGGGAGCCGGCCGTGCGCCGTACCGTATTCAACGAGGACCACGAGGCGTTCCGCGAGACCATCCGCGCCTTCATCGAGGCCGAGGTCGTCCCCGTCTACGACGAGTGGTTCCAGGCCGGCCAGGCGCCGCGCGACTTCTACTACAAGCTCGGCGAGCTGGGCGTCTTCGGCATCAACGTGCCCGAGGAGTTCGGCGGCGCGGGCCTGGACACGCACAAGTTCGAGGCCGTCCTGTACGAAGAGACCTCCCGCGCGGGCGTGAACTTCGGCGGCTCCGGCGTGCACGTGCTGCTCGCCCTCCCCTACATCAAGATGCTCGCCAACGACGAGCAGAAGAAGCGTTACCTCGAGAAGTTCGTCACCGGCGAGGAGATGTGGGCGCTCGCCATGACCGAGCCGGGCACCGGCTCCGACGTCGCGGGCATGAAGACCACCGCCAAGCTCTCCGAGGACGGCACCCACTACGTCCTCAACGGCGCCAAGACCTTCATCACCGGCGGCGTCCACGCCGACCGCGTGATCGTCTGCGCCCGCACCTCCGCCCCCTCGGCCGAGGACCGCCGCTTCGGCATCTCCCTGTTCGCCGTGGACACCAAGTCCGAGGGCTACTCCATAGGCCGCAAGCTGGACAAGCTCGGCCTGCGCACCTCCGACACCGCCGAGCTGGCGTTCGTCGACGTGAAGGTCCCGGTCGAGGACCTCCTCGGCGAGGAGAACAAGGGCTTCTACTACCTCGGCGCCAACCTGCCCTCCGAGCGCTGGGGCATCGCCTTCGGCGCGTACGCGCAGGCCAAGGCCGCCATCCGGTTCGCCCAGCAGTACGTGACCGAGCGCACCGTCTTCGGCAAGCCGGTCGCGCACTTCCAGAACACCAAGTTCGAGCTGGCCGCCTGCCAGGCCGAGGTGGACGCCGCCGAGGCGGTCGCCGACCGCGCCCTGGAGGCCCTGGACGCCGGTGAGCTGACGGCGGCCGAGGCCGCGTCCGCGAAGCTGTTCTGCACCGAGGTCGCGCACCGCGTCATCGACAAGTGCCTCCAGCTGCACGGCGGCTACGGCTACATGAACGAGTACCCGATCGCCCGCCTGTACGCCGACAACCGCGTGAACCGCATCTACGGCGGCACCAGCGAGGTCATGAAGTCCATCATCGCCAAGTCCATGGGTCTCTGAGGAAGTTCGGGCACTTAGCCTTCACCCATGAACGAGGCACTGACGACGCTCCTCGATCTGCTCGACCTCGAGCAGATCGAGGAGAACATCTTCCGCGGTACCAGCAGGCCTTCCCTGGTACCGCGCGTCTTCGGCGGTCAGGTCGCGGCCCAGGCACTGGTCGCGGCCGGGCGGACCGTCCCGGCGGACCGCACCGCGCACTCCCTGCACTCGTACTTCCTGCGCACCGGGGACACCGGCGCGCCCATCGTGTACTCCGTGGACCGGATCCGCGACGGGCGCTCCTTCACCACGCGCCGGGTCGTCGCCGTCCAGCACGGGCAGCCGATCTTCCACCTCTCCGCGTCGTTCCAGAAGTACGAGGACGGCCTCGACCACCAGGTCGCGATGCCGCCCGCCCCCGACCCGGAGTCCCTGCCCACGGCGGCCGAGTCCCTGCCCGCGTACCGGGAGATCTTCCGCGACCCGGGCACGGTGGAGCGGCTGATCGAGACCCGGGAGGCGGTGGACCTGCGGTACGCCACGACCCCGCCCTGGGGCAGCATCGGCGAGCCGGTGGAGCCGCGCTCGCAGGTGTGGTTCCGCACGGCCGGGAAGCTGGACAGCACCGACCCCCTGCTGCACACCTGCCTGGCCACCTATGTCTCCGACATGACCCTGCTGGACTCGGTGCTGCTCGCCCACGGGCGCGGCGGCTGGGCGGTCGGCGACGTGGTCGGCGCCTCGCTGGACCACGCGATGTGGTTCCACCGGCCGTTCCGCGCGGACGAGTGGCTGCTGTACGACCAGGAGTCGCCCTCGGCGGCCGCCGGCCGGGGCCTCGGCCAGGCCCGCATCTGGACCCAGGACGGACGCCTGGCCGTCACGGTCATCCAGGAAGGCGTGGTCCGCGTCCCGCGCGACCGGGCCTAGGCGCCGGGGTTGCCGGGGTCGACGGGGTTGACGGGCCGCTTGTAGTACCGCCACGGGAACCATCCCGCGCCGACCGGAATCCAGCCTTCTGATTCCATCCGCCGGTGTCGCGCGAGGGAGGGGAGCGTCACCCGGCAGTGCTCCCAGGGGTGGCCGGACGCCTCCACCTCGTGGAAGAAGGGGCCGTAGCCGACCATGTGCCAGCCGTCGCGGCCGGCTTCCTCCAGGGCGGCCATCTCGTTGAACGCGGTCAACCCGCTGAGGGTGCGGCGCTTCGGGGCGTTCGGTCCCCCGGCGGCCGGCGCCGACGGGCCCGCGGCCTTGCCCGCGAAGCGCTGCTGGGCGGCCTGGCGGCTCACTCCCAGGACGCGGCCCACCGTGTCCCAGCTGTGGCCGGCGGCCCGGGCGCCCTGGACGGCCTCGCGCAGCAGCCGGCTCGCCTCCTCGGCGCCGACGCGCGAGGCGTCCACCAGGCGCAGGTACCCGAAGGCGTCGTGTTCGAGCGATTCGGCCAGCCCCTCGGGGGCGCCGAGTACGGCTGCGGCGATCCCTTCGCGGATCCGGTCCATCTCCACCGGGTGGAGCAGCGGTTCGTTGCTCATCGGCTCAGTCCGGCAAGGGGTTCGAGGGCGTCGAGGACTGCCTCGTCACGGCGCATCCGTTCGGCGGCGGCGTCGTTGCGGGCCGCGGCCCGGGCGGTCAGGCCGGCCGTGCAGGCGATGAGTGCGAGGCCCACGAGGATCAGGGCGACGGTGGCGGAAGTGCCGAACCGGTCGCCGGACATCACCGTCACGGCCGGCAGGCTCACGGCCAGCGGCAGCACGGCAGCCATGGATGTGGTGGCGGGAAAGAGGTCCCGGTGCCGGGCCTTCGACTTCAAGATCAACATGCGTCAAGGAAACCTTGACGCGGCCGAGTTGTCAAGAATTCCTTGACGCCCGTGTCCCGTACGCGGTCTCAGTCGGCGGGCCGCCTCAGTCCCACCAGAAGCCCCAGTGGGCGGCGCCGGTGACGGCCTCGTCCGTGTAGGCGCGGAGGGTGCCGGAGCCCTGCCAGATGTTGTCGGGCGCGAAGGCGAAGTGCTCCGCCGCGACGGGGAGCGACCGGACGAGCGTGCGAGGCGGGGCCGCGACCGACACGTGGAGTTCGTCGAAGCCGAGGGCGACGACGCGGGCGCCGAAGCGGTCCTCCCAGGAGCGCAGGACCGCGCTCATGAGGGCGGTGTCGTTCTCGTAGTTGGTCGGACCGCCCCAGCCCAGCGCGGTGGGAACGTCGGCCCCGCGGCCGGCGGGCACCAGTGCGAGCCGGGGGCTCGGCAGGAAGCCGTCCCCGATCAGCTCGTCCGCGAGCTCGCAGGCCGCGGCCTGCGGATCCGGCCCGCCCTCCGGCCCGGATTCCGCGAGCCCCGGCCAGCCCCTGCCGAAGGGCGCGATGATCTCCTCGCCCTCCGCGCCCTCCTCCGGGTCCGGAACCACCCTGGACCAGAACTCGCGGAGCACCGGCTCGACGTGGTGGTCGTCGGGGTCGGACATCCGCTCCGGCACGAACTCCCTGTCCTGCCACCATCGTTCGAGCCCGCGACGGCCCTGGAACAGCACCGCCTGCAGCCCGGCGGCGGCGAGGGCCGGGCTGCGGGCCGCGGCGAGCGCGCCGACACCCACGGCCTCGTCGGAGACCCACAGCAGCGGCTCGGGCGCCCTGCCCCACCTGCGCCGACCGGGCCTGTCGATCACCGTGCCCGGCGGCACATCGAGCCCCAGGGACCGGCCTTGGGGATCGCCGGCCAGTACGGACAATGGATCGCGCGGCTTCGCGGGCTTCGACATGGGCCGAACCTAGCCGCCAGCACTGACAGTCGAGCCCAGGGCTACGAGCCCGGGACTACGAGTCCAGCAGGCCCGCCGCGTCCAGCAGGTAGGCGACCATCGGGTCGTAGTGGCGCGGGTCGCGGACGTGGTCGTCCAGCGGGATCGCCACCTGGAGGGTGCCCTCGGCCTCGCCGAGGAAGAGCGCCGGGTCGTTGCAGTCCGCGTAGCCCACCGCGTCCAGGCCGCGCTGCGCCGCGCAGCCCGCCCAGCCGTGGTCGGCGACGACCAGGTCCGGCTGCGGACGGCCCGCCGCCGTGAGCCCGTCCAGGATCGCGGCCATCGGCTCCGGCGAATGGGTGTGCCACAGCGTCGCGCCCCGCTCCAGCACGGCGACGTCGGCGAACTGCCACACCGAGCCCTCGTCGGCCGTCAGGCCGGAGGGGATGACGACGATCTCGCACCCGGCCGCCCGCAGGGCCGCCGCCGTGGCCCGGTGGACGTCCAGCAGCCCGCCCGGGTGCCCGGTGGCCAGCAGCACGCTCTGCCGGTCCAGCGCCGCCTTGCGCAGCCTCGCCGCCAGCCGGTCCAGGCCCGCCACGGTCAGCTCGGGGTCGATGGTGTCCTGGCCGAAGCGGAGCTCCGGGTCGTCCACGACCCCGCACCGCTCGGCCATCACCGCCAGGACGTCCTGCTCGTCGGTCCAGCGGTCACCCAGCTCCAGGCCGAGCCAGTAGTGCCGGTCGCCGTTGGCGAGCTTGCGGTAGTGGGAGAGGTTGTTCTCGCGCGGGGTCGCGACCTGCCCCGCGATCCGGGTGGCGACCAGGTGGTCGATGAGTTCTGCGCGGCTGGGTACGGGCGTCTCTATCGGCTTCGGCATACGGGCCATTCTGCCGCCGCCCAGGCGGAAGCGTCCCGTCCATCCCGGCCCGCGGACGCCCCGGCTCACGCCGACAGCGCCCCGAACGCCCCGTGCGCGAGCCGCCGGAGCAGGGACTCCGTCGCCTCCCGCCCCAGGGCCGCCAGGTGCGGGGTGGAGTTCAGCAGGCCGAAGACGGCGTGCACGGAGACCCGCACCTGTGCCTCGCCCACCTCCGGATGCAGTTCCCGTACGACCGCCACCCACAGCTCCACGTACTGCCGCTGCAGCTGCCGTACGAGCTTGCGGTCGGTGTCCCGCAGCCGGTCGAGCTCCCGGTCGTGCAGGGTGATCAGCGCCCGGTCGTCCAGCGCGAAGTCGATGTGCCCGTCGATGAGGGAGGACAGGACCAGGGCGGAATCGCCCTCCGCCTCCTCCACCCGGCGGCGGCCGCCGGTCAGCAGACGCTCGCTGATGCCGACCAGCAGCTCGGCGAGCATGGCGTCCTTGCCCGCGAAGTGCCGGTAGAGGCCGGGGCCGCTGATGCCCACCGCGGCCCCTATCTCGTCGACGCCGACGCCGTGGAATCCGCGCGCGGCGAAGAGGCGTGCGGCCTCACTGAGGATCTGCTCGCGACGGGTCGGGGCGGCCGCTCTGGTGCTCATGGGAAACCATTCTAGACAGGGCCGTTAGCGGTCGTTAACCTAAGCCGTACATGCGTTAACGCTCATTAACAGCGTGCACCGAGCAAGGGAGCTCGACCGATGCAGCAGGCACCAGTGCTGACGAGCGCCGCGGACCCGGCGTCCGAGGCCTGGCGGACCAACGAGGCCGCCCACCGCGAGCTCACCGAGGGGCTGCGGGCCCGGCTCGACGCGGCCCGGCTCGGCGGCGGCGAGAAGGCCCGCGCCCGCCACACCGCCCGCGGGAAGCTCCTCCCGCGCGACCGCGTCGACACCCTCCTCGACCCCGGATCCCCCTTCCTGGAGCTGGCCCCGCTGGCCGCCGAGGGCATGTACGGGGGCGCGGCCCCCGCCGCCGGGGTGATCGCGGGCATCGGCCGGGTCAGCGGCCGCGAGTGCGTGATCGTCGCGAACGACGCCACCGTCAAGGGCGGCACGTACTACCCGATGACCGTCAAGAAGCACCTCCGCGCCCAGGAGGTGGCCCTGGAGAACCGTCTCCCCTGCCTCTACCTGGTCGACTCCGGTGGCGCCTTCCTCCCCATGCAGGACGAGGTCTTCCCCGACCGGGAGCACTTCGGCCGCATCTTCTACAACCAGGCGCGCATGTCGGGGGCCGGCATCCCGCAGATCGCCGCCGTCCTCGGCTCCTGCACGGCGGGCGGCGCGTACGTCCCGGCCATGAGCGACGAGGCCGTCATCGTCCGCAACCAGGGCACGATCTTCCTCGGCGGCCCGCCGCTGGTGAAGGCCGCCACCGGCGAGGTCGTCACGGCGGAGGAGCTGGGCGGCGGCGAGGTCCACTCCCGGGTCTCGGGCGTGACCGACCACCTCGCGGAGGACGACGCGCACGCGCTGCGGATCGTACGGAACATCGTGGCGACCCTGCCCGAGCGCGGGGCCCTGCCCTGGTCGGTCGAGGCTCCCGAGGAGCCGAAGGTGGACCCGTACGGCCTGTACGGCGCGGTCCCCGTCGACTCGCGCACCCCCTACGACGCCCGCGAGATCATCGCCCGGATCGTGGACGGCTCCCGCTTCCAGGAGTTCAAGTCCGAGTTCGGCCAGACGCTCGTCACCGGCTTCGCCCGGATCCACGGCCACCCGGTCGGCATCATCGCCAACAACGGCATCCTGTTCGCCGAATCCGCCCAGAAGGGCGCGCACTTCATCGAGCTGTGCGACCAGCGCGGGATCCCGCTGCTCTTCCTCCAGAACATTTCGGGCTTCATGGTCGGCCGGGACTACGAGGCGGGCGGCATCGCCAAGCACGGCGCCAAGATGGTGACCGCGGTCGCCTGCACCCGGGTGCCGAAGCTGACGGTGGTGGTCGGCGGCTCGTACGGCGCGGGCAACTACTCGATGTGCGGGCGGGCGTACTCGCCGCGGTTCCTGTGGATGTGGCCGAACGCCAAGATCTCGGTGATGGGCGGCGAGCAGGCCGCCTCCGTCCTGGCGACGGTCAAGCGCGACCAGATCGAGGGCGCGGGCCAGGAGTGGCCGGCCGAGGACGAGGAGGCCTTCAAGGCCCCGGTCCGCGCGCAGTACGAGGAACAGGGCAACGCCTACTACGCCACGGCCCGGCTGTGGGACGACGGGGTCATCGACCCGATGGAGACCCGGCAGGTGCTGGGACTGGCCCTGACCGCGTGCGCGAACGCCCCGCTGGGCGACTCCGCTTTCGGCATCTTCCGTATGTGACGTGAGGACCTCTTCGATGTTCAGCACTGTTCTGGTCGCGAACCGCGGCGAGATCGCGGTCCGGGTCATCCGCACCCTGCGGGAGCTCGGCATCCGCTCCGTGGCCGTCTTCAGCGACGCCGACGCGGACGCCCGCCACGTACGGGAGGCCGACACGGCCGTCCGCATCGGCCCGGCGGCGGCCGCCGAGAGCTACCTGTCGGTGGAGCGGCTGCTGGATGCCGCGAAGCGGACGGGCGCCGAGGCCGTGCACCCGGGCTACGGCTTCCTCGCCGAGAACGCGGCCTTCGCCCAGGCCTGCGCGGACGCCGGACTGGCCTTCATCGGGCCGCCCGCCTCCGCCATCTCCCTCATGGGCGACAAGATCCGGGCCAAGGAGACGGTGAAGGCGGCGGGCGTGCCCGTGGTCCCCGGCTCCTCCGGCAGCGGCCTGACCGACGCCGAACTGGTCGCGGCCGCCTCGGAGATCGGCATGCCGGTGCTGCTGAAGCCCTCGGCGGGCGGCGGCGGCAAGGGCATGCGGCTCGTACGCGACGAGGCGGTGCTGGCCGAGGAGATCGCGGCGGCCCGCCGCGAGGCCCGCTCGTCCTTCGGCGACGACACCCTCCTGGTCGAGCGGTGGGTGGACCGGCCCCGGCACATCGAGATCCAGGTGCTGGCGGACTCCCACGGGAACGTGGTCCACCTGGGCGAGCGCGAGTGCTCGCTCCAGCGCCGCCACCAGAAGGTCATCGAAGAAGCCCCCTCGGTCCTGCTCGACGAGAAGACCCGCGCGGCGATGGGCGCGGCGGCCGTCGACGCGGCCCGCTCCTGCGGGTACGTCGGCGCGGGCACGGTGGAGTTCATCGTCCCGGGCGGGGACCCCTCCTCGTACTTCTTCATGGAGATGAACACGCGCCTCCAGGTCGAGCACCCGGTGACGGAGCTGATCACCGGCCTGGACCTGGTGGAGCAGCAGCTGCGCGTGGCCGCGGGGGCTCCTCTCGGGTTCGACCAGTCCGACGTGACGCTGACCGGCCACGCCATCGAGGCCCGTGTCTGCGCGGAGGACCCCGCCCGGGGGTTCCTGCCGTCCGGCGGTACGGTCCTGGCGCTGTCCGAGCCGGACGGCGGCCCGGTCCGTACGGACTCCGGGCTGACGGCGGGCGTGCCGGTCGGGTCGACGTACGACCCGATGCTGTCGAAGGTCATCGTCCACGGGCCGGACCGGGCCAGTGCCCTGCGCATGCTGCGGGCCGCCCTCGCCGACACGGTGATCCTGGGTGTCCAGACCAACGCGGGGTTCCTGCGTCGTCTGCTCGCGCACCCGGACGTGGTGTCGGGCGAACTGGACACGGGCCTGGTCGAGCGCGACCTCCCGTCCCTCCTCCCGGACGGCGTCCCGGCCGAGGTGTACGCAGCGGCTGCGCTGCTGTCTGGCCCCCACCCCGCCCCTTCCCGAACCTGGGGCTCCGCCCCAGACCCCGGTCCTCAAACGCCGGACGGGCTGGGTAGGTGGGTCGACCCGTTCGATGCCGTCAACGGCTGGCGCCTCGGCGGGACTCCGGCGTGGACCGTGCACCGCTTCCGCCTCCCCGGCCAGGATCCCGTGGAGGTCCGCACTCGGCCGTCGGGCTCCGGGACCGAGCTCGTCCTGGCCGACTCCGGCACCGATCCAGCCTCGCCGGCGTTTGAGGCGCGGGGTCTGGGGCAGAGCCCCAGCGCACCGGCGCGCGCCCGGATCGTCACCCGCACACCGGACCACCTCACCATCGAGCTGGACGGCGTCACGCACACCTTCAGCCACGCCACCTCCCCGGAGGGGACCTGGCTGGGCCGCGACGCGGACTCCTGGCACGTGCAGGCCCACGACCCGGTGGCCGCCGCCCTGAGCGGGAGCGGCCACGCGGGGGCCGACACCCTGGCCGCCCCCATGCCCGGCACCGTCACCGTCGTCAAGGTGGCCGTCGGCGACAAGGTGGTGGCCGGGCAGAGCCTCCTCGTCGTCGAGGCCATGAAGATGGAGCACGTCATCTCCGCCCCGCACGCCGGGACCGTCACCGAGCTCGACGTCACCCCCGGCACCACCGTCGCCATGGACCAGGTCCTGGCCGTGGTCACCCCGGAACCGGAAGAGGAGGCGGCCGCATGAACCGTCTGCCCATGACCGTCCCGGCCCCCGGCCTCCCGGCCCGGGTCCGGATCCACGAGGTCGGCGCCCGCGACGGGCTGCAGAACGAGAAGACGGCCGTCCCCACCGCCGTCAAGGCCGAGTTCATCCACCGGCTCGCCGCGGCCGGCCTCACCACCGTCGAGGCCACCAGCTTCGTCCACCCCAAGTGGGTGCCGCAGCTCGCCGACGCCGAGGAACTGTTCCCGCTCCTCGGCGACGTGCAGGCGGCCCTGCCCGTCCTCGTCCCCAACGAGCGCGGGCTCGACCGCGCCCTCGCCCTCGGTGCCACCCGCATCGCCGTCTTCGGATCGGCCACCGAGACCTTCGCCTCCCGCAACCTCAACCGGACCGTCGCCGAGTCCCTCGCCATGTTCGAGCCCGTCGTGGCCCGCGCGAAGGAGGGCAAGGCGCACGTCCGCGGCTACCTCTCGATGTGCTTCGGCGACCCCTGGGAGGGCCCGGTCCCGGTCCACCAGGTCGTCTCCGTGGCCACGTCCCTGCTCGACCTCGGCTGCGACGAGCTCAGCCTCGGCGACACGATCGGCGTCGCGACCCCCGGCCACGTCCAGGCACTGCTCAGCGGCCTGAACGAGGCGGGCGTCGCCACCGACCGCATCGGCGTGCACTTCCACGACACCTACGGCCAGGCCCTCTCCAACACCCTCGCCGCGCTCCAGCACGGCGTGACCACGGTCGACGCCTCGGCCGGCGGCCTCGGCGGATGCCCGTACGCGAAGAGCGCCACCGGCAACCTCGCCACCGAGGACCTGGTGTGGATGCTCGACGGTCTCGGCATCGAGACCGGGGTCGATCTGGCCGCCCTCACCGCCACGAGCGTGTGGATGGCCGAACAGCTGGGGCGCCCCAGCCCCTCCCGTACCGTCCGCGCCCTCTCCCACAAGGAGTAGTCACATCATGTCCCTCGACCACCGGCTCACCCCTGAGCACGAGGAACTCCGCCGCACCGTCGAGGAGTTCGCGCACGACGTCGTCGCGCCCAAGATCGGCGACCTGTACGAGCGCCACGAGTTCCCGTACGAGATCGTCCGCGAGATGGGCCGCATGGGCCTGTTCGGCCTGCCCTTCCCCGAGGAGTACGGCGGCATGGGCGGCGACTACCTCGCCCTCGGCATCGCCCTGGAGGAACTGGCGCGCGTCGACTCCTCGGTCGCCATCACCCTGGAGGCCGGCGTCTCCCTCGGCGCCATGCCGATCTACCTCTTCGGCTCGGAGGAGCAGAAGCGGGAGTGGCTGCCGAAGATGTGCTCCGGCGAGATCCTGGGCGCCTTCGGCCTGACCGAGCCCGGCGCGGGCAGCGACGCGGGCGGCACCCGCACCACCGCCGTGCGCGAGGGCGACGAGTGGGTCATCAACGGCTCCAAGTGCTTCATCACCAACTCCGGTACGGACATCACCGGTCTGGTCACCGTCACCGCCGTGACGGGCCGCAAGGCGGACGGCCGCCCCGAGATCTCCTCGATCATCGTCCCGTCCGGCACGCCGGGCTTCACGGTGGCCGCGCCGTACTCGAAGGTCGGCTGGAACTCCTCGGACACCCGTGAGCTGTCCTTCGACGGCGTACGGGTCCCGCTCGCCAACCTGGTGGGCGAAGAGGGGCGCGGCTACGCCCAGTTCCTCCGGATCCTCGACGAGGGCCGCATCGCCATCTCGGCGCTGGCCACCGGGCTCGCCCAGGGCTGCGTGGACGAGTCGGTGAAGTACGCCAGGGAGCGGCACGCCTTCGGCAAGGCGATCGGCGACAACCAGGCCATCCAGTTCAAGCTGGCCGACATGGAGATGCGCGCGCACATGGCCCGCGTCGGCTGGCGCGACGCGGCCTCCCGGCTGGTGGCCGGGGAGCCGTTCAAGAAGGAGGCGGCGATCGCGAAGCTGTACTCCTCCACGGTCGCCGTCGACAACGCCCGCGAGGCCACTCAGATCCACGGCGGCTACGGGTTCATGAACGAGTACCCCGTGGCCCGGATGTGGCGGGATTCCAAGATCCTGGAGATCGGCGAGGGCACGAGCGAGGTCCAGCGCATGCTGATCGCGCGTGAACTGGGCTTCTCCGCCTAGCCGCAGGACTCGTACGGACGCAGGACAGCACGGAGGGGGCCCTGAAAGTTAGGGCCCCCTTACCGCTTTCGGCCAAGGTTAGGCTAACCTTCCTTCCGAACGGCCCGGTGGCTGGCCGCCCTGCACGCACGAAAGCGGACATCGACATGCCCAAGTCCCGAACCTCCTCCCTGACCCGCCGCGGATTCGTCGCGGCCGGCGGCGCCCTCGGCCTCGTCGCGGCGCTCGCCGCGTGCGGAGGCACCGACTCGGCGAAGGGTGACGGCGGCAAGGACAAGGGCGCCGCGGCTTCGGGCCCCTGGTCGTTCAAGGACGACCTCGGCAAGGACGTCAGCACCAAGTCCACGCCGAAGAACGTCGTCGCGTTCACCGGCACCGCCGCCGCGCTGTACGACTACGGCGTCCCGGTCAAGGGCGTGTTCGGCCCGACCAAGACCGCCGACGGCAAGCCCGACGTCCAGGCCGGCTCGATGGACATCTCCAAGGTCGAGATCCTCGGCAACGTCTACGACGAGTTCAACGTCGAGAAGTACGCGGCCCTCCAGCCCGACCTGCTGGTCACCAACACCTGGGACGGCACGTACTGGTACGTCCCGGAGGCCTCCAAGGACAAGATCCTGAAGCTGGCCCCGGCCGCCGCGATCAAGGTGGGCGGCGACGTCACCCTCGACAAGGCGCTGGAGCGCACCGCGGACCTCGCCAAGTCCCTCGGCGCCGACATGAACGCCAAGAACACCGTCGACGCGAAGGCCCGCTTCGAGGCCGCCGCCGCGAAGCTGCGCGAGGCCACCAAGGCCAACCCGGGCGTCAAGGTGCTCGTCGGGTCCGGCTCCGCCGACCTCTTCTACGTCTCGACCCCGGACACCTCGGCCGACCTGAAGTACTTCAAGTCCCTCGGCGTCGAGTTCGTCACCCCGGAGAAGCTGGACGAGGGCGGCTTCTTCGAGAGCCTCAGCTGGGAGAACGCCGGCAAGTACAAGGCCGACGTCGTCCTGCTCGACAACCGCACCGGCACCCTGCAGCCGACGGACCTGAAGGCGAAGGCCACGTGGGCCGAGCTCCCCGCCGTCAAGGCCGGCCAGGTCACCCCGCGCGTCACCGAGCCGATCTACTCGTACGACAAGTGCGCCCAGATCCTGGAGGACCTCACGAAGGCCGTCCAGAGCGCCAAGAAGGTCAGCTGACCACCCTTCACTCCGGCTGAATCCCAGGGGGGACTCTCCGCATGACCGCCACCGCGTCCGACGCCCCGGCCGTAGCGCACTTCCGGTTCTTCGCGCTCGACGTGCTCCGCACGCGCCGCCTCGGCCACTCGTTCCTGAGGGTCACGTTCGGCGGCGAGTCCCTCGCGGACTTCCGCTCGGGCGGCTTCGACCAGAGCCTGTCGCTCTTCCTGCCGGCGGGCGACCAGGAGCACACGGTGCTCCCGTCCACGGACGAGGACACCTGGTTCGCCGCCTGGCGCGGAATGCCGGACGGGGAACGCCCGGTGATGCGCTCCTACACCGTGCGCGAGCAGCGCCGTACGGCCGGGGGCGTGGACGAGGTCGACATCGACTTCGTCCTGCACGGGGACGCGTCCCCCGCCTCCCGCTGGGCGGGACGGGCGGTCACCGGCCGCCGGATCATGGCGATCGGCCCGGCCGTCGCGGAGAACAAGTCCGTACGGTTCCAGCCGCCGGCCGGCGGCGACGCGATCTGGATGTACGCCGACGAGACGGCCCTCCCGGCCGCCGCCGCCATCCTGGACCGGCTGCCCGCGGGCACCCGGGTCCGGGCGTGGCTGGAGGTCCCGCACGAGGACGACCGGCTGCCGCTGGACACCCTCGCCGAGGCGGACATCACCTGGATCGTGCGCGGCAGCGCGGGCCGGGAGCGGACCGAGCAGCTGCTGAGCGTGCTGCGGGCCGAGGAACCGCGCCCCGCCGAAGCGCCGTACGTATGGCTGGCGGGCGAGTCCGGCACGATCCGGGCCGTGCGCCGGCACTTCGTGCAGGAACGATCTGTCGATCGCCGCGCGGTGCGTTTCACCGGCTACTGGCGACTCGGCGCGAGCGAGGAGCAGCTCCTCGCCGAGGCGTACGCGGGCCAGGCCCCGAGCGAGGACCCGGCTTCCGAGCTGTAGTCAATTCCCGTACGTCACAACGCAGTTGGAGATGGGCCCCGGCTTTCGGCCGGGGCCCATCTCCATTTGGCCTAATACTTAGGTTAGGCTAACCTAAGCCATGCCACCCCACCCCCCGCTCTGCCTGCCCGGAGGAAAGTTGATGCGCTCGCATCTGCTGAACGAGACGACCGCGGACCTCTACCGGCGTTCCGTCACCGAGGGAGTCGAACGCGTCGCGGCCAAACTCGCGAGCACGCAGCGGCCCCACACCGGCATCTCCGTCGACGAACTCGCCCCGGTCATCGACGGGATCGACCTCGACAAGCCGCTCGAAGACCCGGCCGCCGCCCTCGACGAGCTGGAGGACGTCTACCTGCGCGACGCGGTCTACTTCCACCACCCGCGCTACCTGGGCCACCTCAACTGCCCGGTCGTCATCCCCGCGGTGCTCGGCGAGGCGGTCCTGTCGGCCGTCAACTCCTCCCTCGACACCTGGGACCAGTCCATCGGCGGCACGCTCATCGAGCGCCGTCTCATCGACTGGACCGCCCGGCGCATCGGCCTCGGCCCCGGCGCCGACGGCGTCTTCACCTCCGGCGGCAGCCAGTCCAACTTCCACGCGCTGCTCCTCGCCCGTGACGAGGCCTGCCGCATCGTCATGAAGAAGGCGCTGGACGAGGGCCGCGAGCTCACCAAGGCCGAACTCCTCCCGAAACTGCGCATCTTCACCTCCGAGGCCAGCCACTTCAGCGTGAAGAAGTCGGCCGCCATGCTCGGACTCGGCTACGAGGCCGTCATCGCCGTCCCCGTCGACCGCAGCCGCCGCATGGACACCGCGGTGCTCGCCCTGGAGCTGGAGGAGTGCGCCGCCGAAGGCCTCTTCCCGATGGCCGTCGTCGCCACCGCAGGCACCACCGACTTCGGGTCCATCGACCCGCTCCCCGAGATCGCCCGCCTGGCCGCCGAGCACTGCGCGTGGATGCACGTGGACGCCGCGTACGGCTGCGGACTGCTGGTCTCCCCCACCCGCCGGCACCTCCTCGACGGCATCGAGCGCGCCGACTCGGTCACGGTCGACTACCACAAGTCCTTCTTCCAGCCCGTCAGTTCCAGCGCCGTGCTGGTCCGCGACCGCGACACCCTGAGGCACGCCACGTACCACGCGGACTACCTCAACCCGCGCCGGATGGCCGAGGAGCACATCCCCAACCAGGTGGACAAGTCCATCCAGACCACGCGCCGCTTCGACGCGCTCAAGCTCTGGATGACCCTGCGCGTCATGGGCGCCGACGGCGTCGGCTCGCTCTTCGACGAGGTCGTCGACCTGGCCGCCGCCGGCTGGGACCTCATCGACGCCGACCCGCGCTTCGAGGTCGTCGTAAGGCCCCAGATCTCCACCCTCGTCTTCCGCTACGTCCCGGCGGGCGAGGTCCGGGGGGACCTGGTCGACGAGGCCAACCTGCACGCCCGCAAGGCCCTGTTCGCCTCCGGCGAGGCCGTCGTCGCGGGCACCAAGGTGGACGGGGACCAGTACCTGAAGTTCACCCTCCTCAACCCTCAGACCACGACGGCCGACATCACGGCCGTCCTCGACCTTCTCGCCGCACACGCCGAGCAGTTCCTGGGAGAATCCCTTGCCGTCCACCACTGAGCCCCACGACTTCATCGGCATCGGCTTGGGTCCCTTCAATCTGGGACTCGCCTGCCTGACGGCGCCGATCGACGAACTCGACGGCCTGTTCATCGAGTCGAAGCCGCACTTCGAGTGGCACGCCGGAATGTTCCTGGACGGCGCCCACCTGCAGACGCCGTTCATGTCGGACCTGGTCACCCTCGCCGACCCGACGTCGCCCTTCTCCTTCCTGAACTACCTGAAGGACCAGGACCGGCTGTACTCCTTCTACATCCGGGAGAACTTCTACCCGCTGCGGGCCGAGTACAACGACTACTGCCGCTGGGCCGCCGACCGGCTCGACAACGTCCTGTACTCCACCTCCGTCACCGAGGTCACCTACGACGAGCGGGCCGGCCTGTACGAGGTCCGCACGGACCGGGGCGAGACCCACCTGGCCCGCCGCCTGGTCCTCGGTACCGGCACCACGCCCTTCGTCCCGGAGGCCTGCGCCCGCCTCGGCGGGGACTTCCTGCACAACTCCGCCTACATGCGACACAAAGCGGAGCTGCAGAAGAAGAAGTCGATCACCCTGGTCGGCTCCGGCCAGAGCGCGGCCGAGATCTACTACGACCTGCTGGCCGAGATCGACGTGTACGGCTACCAGCTCAACTGGGTCACGCGCTCACCGCGGTTCTTCCCGCTGGAGTACACGAAGCTGACGCTGGAGATGACCTCCCCCGAGTACGTGGACTACTTCCACGCCCTCCCCGAGGACACCCGCTACCGGCTGGAGACCCAGCAGAAGAACCTCTTCAAGGGCATCGACGGCGACCTGATCAACGCCATTTTCGACCTGCTCTACCAGAAGAAGATCAGCATGCCGGGCGCCGTCCCGACCACCCTGCTGACCAACACCTCGCTGAACAGCACGGCCTACGACACCACCACGGGCACGTACACCCTGGGCCTGCGCCAGGAGGAGCAGGAGCGGGACTTCACCCTCGCGACCGAGGGCCTGGTCCTGGCCACCGGCTACAAGTACACCGTCCCGGAGTTCCTCGCCCCCCTGCGCGACCGGCTGAACTTCGACGGCCGCGGCCGCCTCGACGCCGCCCGCAACTACAGCGTCGACACCACCGGGCGCGAGGTCTACCTGCAGAACGGCGCGACCCACAACCACTCCCTCACCTCGCCCGACCTGGGCATGGCCGCGTACCGCAACGCGTACATCATCGGTGAGCTCCTCGGCCGCGAGCACTACAAGGTCGAGAAGTCCATCGCGTTCCAGCAGTTCGCAGCCCCGGAAGGCACGCACGCATGAGCACCACCTCCGAGATCCTGTACGCCCGCACCGACGCGGCGCTCGGGACCTTCTCCCTCCGCCCGCTGGACCCCTTCTCGGACGCGGAACTCCTGCACGGCTGGGTCACGCACCCCAAGGCCTCGTTCTGGATGATGCAGGACGCCTCGCTGCCGGACGTCGAGCGCGAGTACATGAAGATCGCCGCGGCCGAGCACCACCAGGCCTTCATCGGCCTCCACGAGGGCCGGCCGGCCTTCCTGATGGAGACGTACGACCCGGCCGAGCTGGAGCTGGTCGGCCTCTACGACGCCCAGCCCGGCGACGTCGGCATGCACTTCCTCGTCGCGCCGAGCGACACCCCCGTGCACGGGTTCACCCGCGCGGTCATCACCACGGTCATGGCGGCCGTGTTCGCGGACCCGGCGGCCGCCCGTGTGGTCGTCGAACCGGACGTCCGCAACACGGCGGTCCACGCCCTGAACGAGGCCGTCGGCTTCCTGCCGGACGGCCCGGTCCAGAAGCCGGAGAAGGAAGCCCTGCTGAGCTTCTGCACCCGTGCGCGGTTCGAGGCCGCCACCGGCATCAGCACCACGAAGGAACTCTCGATATGAGCCTCGCCGACGCCGTCTCCCACCTCTCCCCCGAGCTGTGGGCACGGGCCAACCGCGCCCTCGTCCGCAAGGCCCTCGCGGAGTTCTCCCACGAGCGCCTGCTGACTCCGAAGCCGCTGGACTCCGGCTTCTACTCGGTGCTGAGCGACGACTCCACCGTCGAGTACCGCTTCAAGGCCGACCTCCACGCCCTGGACCACTGGTCGGTGGACGAGTCCTCGATCACCCGCCACCGAGGCGGCGCCGAGCTCCCGCTGGACGCCCTCGACTTCCACATCGAGCTCAGCGGGACCCTGGGCCTCAGCGCCGAGGTCCTGCCCGTCTACCTGGAGGAGATCTCCTCCACCCTGGCCGGCACGGGCTTCAAGTACACCAAGCCGCAGGTCCCCGCGTCGGTGCTGGCCACGTCCTCCTTCCAGGACATCGAGACGGGCATGACCGAGGGCCACCCCTGCTTCGTGGCGAACAACGGCCGCCTCGGCTTCGGCGTGCACGAGTACCTCTCGTACGCCCCCGAGACGGCGAGCCCGGTCCACCTGGTGTGGGTGGCGGCCCGCAAGGACGTCTCCACCTTCACGGCGGGCCCGGACCTGGACCACGACGCGTTCATGCGCGCCGAACTGGGCGAGACGGCCATCGCCGGCTTCTCCGCGAAGCTGTCCTCCCTCGGCCTGGACCTGGCGGACTACCACCTGCTCCCCGTCCACCCCTGGCAGTGGTGGAACAAGACCACGGTCACCTTCGCGGCCGAGATCGCGAACCAGCGCCTGGTCCTGCTGGGCGAAGGCTCCGACGCCTACCTGCCCCAGCAGTCGATCCGTACGTTCTTCAACACGACCACCCCCGCGAAGCACTACGTGAAGACCGCCATCTCGGTCCTCAACATGGGCTTCATGCGCGGCCTGTCGGCCGCGTACATGGAGGCCACCCCGGCCATCAACGACTGGCTCCACCAGCTGATCGAGTCGGACCCCGTCCTGCGGTCCGTCGACTTCTCGATCATCCGCGAGCGGGCGGCGATCGGCTACCACCACCGCCAGTACGAGCGCGCCACCGACCGGTACTCCCCGTACCGCAAGATGCTGGCCGCGCTGTGGCGCGAGTCCCCCGTGAACTCCCTGCAGGGCGACGAGCGCCTGGCCACCATGGCCTCGCTCCTCCACGTGGACGCCGAGGGCAACTCCTTCGTCGGCGCCCTGATCGCGGAGTCGGGCCTGACCCCGTCGCAGTGGCTGGCGTCCTACCTCCGCGCGTACCTGGTCCCCCTCCTGCACTGCTTCTACCGGTACGACCTCGCGTACATGCCGCACGGCGAGAACACGATCCTCGTCATCGAGGGCGGCGTGGTGAAGCGGGCGATCTTCAAGGACATCGCCGAGGAGATCGTGGTCATGGACCCGGACGCGGTCCTGCCGCCCGCGGTCGAGCGGGTCCGGGCGGACATCCCGGAGGACATGAAGCTGCTGTCGGTCTTCACGGACGTCTTCGACTGCTTCTTCCGCTTCCTCGGCCCGATCCTCGTCACGGAGGGCATCTGCGACGAGGACACGTTCTGGCGGGCGGTCGCGGACTGCGCCCACGCGTACCAGGACTCCGTGCCGGCCCTCGCGGAGCGCTTCGCCCGCTACGACCTGTTCGCGGACGAGTTCCAGCTGTCCTGCCTGAACCGCCTGCAGCTGCGCAACAACAAGCAGATGGTCGACCTCGCCGACCCGTCGGCCGCCCTCCAGCTGATCGGCACCCTCAGGAACCCCGTCGCGGCCTTCGCCCGGCGGTGACCGGGGGCGGTCGCGGTCTCGATACGGTCCCTCGACGCCGCGACCGCTCCCTCACCCGCGAGGCGTGTCCGCGAAGCCCTGACCGGCCCTCTTCGCGGACACGCCTCGCGTGGATCCCGGTGCGGGACCACGACAGGTCCTAGGACCAGGGGACGTCCGGCGAGCGGTAGAAGGTGATGTCCTGGGCCTCCAGGCGGGGTGCCTGGGCCGCCAGGCGGCGGCTGTACGAGGTCCAGCCGAGTGCGGCCTGCGGGGACCAGCCCAGTTCCGCCAGGCTCAGGAGCCGGGGGAAGGCCATGAACTCCCAGTCGGCGCGCGTCGCGACGGTCTCCGTCCACAGCGGGGCCTCCACCCCCAGGACCGCGGATTCGGGGACGCCGGGCAGGTAGGAGCCCGGGTTCCAGGAGTACGACCGCCGCACCGGGACGAAGCCGGCCCAGGCCAGGCCCGGCTTCGTGGCCAGGTCGTACTTCATGTCCAGGTAGAGCCGGTCCGCCGGGGACAGGATCAACGGGTGGCCCGCCGCGGCCGCCGTCGCCACCCGTGTCCTGTCCGCCGCCGGGGTGCGGTCGTGGCCCCAGTACTGCAGCACCGCGCCCGGCGCCGGACGGGCCGCCGCCAGCTGGTGCCAGGCGACCACCGTCTTCCCGTACCGGCCCACCACCGCCTGCGCCCGGTCCATGAAGGCCGCGTAGTCCGCGGCGGGCGTCGAGTGCGCCTCGTCGCCTCCGATGTGCAGGTAGCGGCCGGGCGTCAGCTCCGCCAGCTCGCCGAGCACCTGGTCGATGAACTGGTACGTCCGCTCCTTGCCGACGCACAGCGAGCTGAAACCGACCTTGATCCCCGTGTACCGCGCGGGGGCCTTGCCGTCGCAGTTCAGCTCCGCGTACGAGGCGAGCGCCGCGTTCACGTGCCCCGGCATGTCGATCTCCGGGACCACGTCGACGTACCGCTGCCCCGCGTAGGCGACGAGTTCCCGGTACTCGTCCTTCGTCCAGTGGCCGCCGGGTCCGCCGCCGACCTCGCTGCCGCCGCCGTACTCCGCCAGCCGCGGCCAGGAGTCGACCGCCAGGCGCCACCCCTGGTCGTCGGTCAGGTGCACGTGCAGGGTGTTGACCTTGTACTGGGCGATCTGGTCGACGTACCTCTTGACCTGCTCGACCGTGAAGAAGTGCCGCGCGATGTCCACCATCGCCCCGCGGTACGCGAACCTCGGCCGGTCGGTGACCGTCCCGCCCGGCACCGTCCCGGGGCCCGCCACCGGCAGCAGCTGGCGCAGCGTCTGCCCCGCGTGGAACAGCCCCGCCGGGGTCCGCGCGGTGAGGGTGATCCCGTCCGGGCGGGACTCCAGCCGGTACCCCTCGTCGCCGACCCCCTCCGTCTCCTCGTCGATCCGCAGCAAGATCCCGTCCCCGCCGGCCCCGCCGACCACGGGCAGCGGCAGCCCGCTCGGGCCGCGCAGCTGCTCCGCGAGGAGTTCACCGACCCGCCGGACCTCCTCGTCCGGCCCCGGGCCGGTACGGATGACCGTGCCCGGCCCGACGGCGTACCCGGGGCCTTCGGCGCTCGCGGAGACGGGTGCGGGCAGGAGCCGTTCGAAGGGGGCCAGGGCGGCGGGGGGATCGTCGCCGGCCCTGGCGTCGTCACCGCGGGCGTCGGTACACGAGACGGAGACACCGAGGGCGCCGAGGACGAGGAGGGTGCCGAGCGTGCGTCGCAGGACTCTCATGAGGCAGGTATAGGCCAAGTGGGCCGTCCTGGCCGGTGCGAGAATCATCGGATGGCGGAAATCATCCAGAAGGACGGCACTTGGACCTTCGACGGGGACACGGTGCGCATCGTGCCGGGCCGCGACAAGGGGGTGGGCCCGTTGCGCCAGACGCTCGGCGAAGTGGCCGTGCCGCTGCGCGCGCTGGCCGGGATCAGCTTCGAGCCGGGGCGCAAGGCGGGCCGGCTCCGACTACGGCTGCGTGACGGCGCGGATCCTCTGCTCCAGGTGACCGGCGGGCGGCTGTCGGAGGCCTCCGACCCGTACCGGCTCACCGTGGAGCAGGACCGGACCGGGGTGGCGGAGTACTTCGTGGACGAGGTGCGGGCCGCGCTGCTGCTGGAGCAGGTGGACACCGGCCCCACCCGTGAGTACCTGCTGCCGGGTCCCGCGGTGCCGATCACGGTGGCCGCGGGCGACGGGACCGTGGCCTTCGACGGGGACCGGGTCACCCTGGAGTGGAACTGGACGGCCGAGGAGGCCAAGCGGTCCGGCGGGACGCGGGGCTTCGGCCTGGCCGACCTCCGGACGGTGGAGTGGTCCCCGTCGAAGGGTCTGAGCAACGGCTGGCTGCGCTTCCTCCCGGTGGGCGTCGCGTCGGCCGCCGCGCCCAAGTACGACCCCTTCACGGTGGAGCTCTTCGGTTTCAAGAACGACCCGCTGATGGCGCTGGTCGCGGCGGCGGTGGCGCTGCGGCTGCCCCACCCGGCGGCGGCCGCGGCCGACGGCGCCCCCGCCGCGGTCCCCGTCCTCAGTGCGGCCGCGGCGCCGCCGGAGGAGACCGCGGCGGACCACGACACGCTCCTGCGCCGCCTGCGCGAGCTCGGCGAGATGCATCAGACGGGGATCCTCACGGCTGAGGAGTTCACGGCCGCCAAGCAGGCCGTTTTGCGGCGTTTCTGACCGGATCCATCCATTCCGCTGGTCCATACCAGAAGGATCCTGCCCGGATTCGGGCAGGATCTTTTGCATTCGGCGCCATCACCCGCCAGTATCTACGGGTGCTCGATCGCCGCCCGTCGCATGACGACCTCGTCGACCACCTGGTGCGCAGCACCGCGCTGCAGCGCGGCGAGGCCGCCCGGGTGGTACTCGACGTGCTCGCGTACTTCGACGAGACGACCGAGGAGTTCGTCCGCCGCCGCCACCGGGAACTGCAGTCCGGCGGAGCGGTCAACGCGGAGATCTTCGAGCGGATCGCGGCCGAGCTGCCGCACCGCGCCGTGGCGCCCTCGGAGCTCTCGCTCCGGCAGCTGCGCCGCATCGTCTACGGCTGAGCGGCCGCCGCACGCGGCCGCGGACGAGTACAGAACCGAACTTCAGGAGGGGCAGAACCGTATGTGTGGAATCGTCGGTTACATCGGCAAGCGTGACGTGGCACCGCTGCTGCTGGAAGGCCTGCAGCGACTGGAGTACCGCGGATACGACTCCGCGGGCATCGTCGTCAACAGCCCGAAGGCCCCGGCCCTCAAGGCCGTCAAGGCCAAGGGTCGGGTCCGCGAGCTGGAGTCCCGCGTCCCCAAGCGCTTCGCCGGCACCACCGGCATCGCCCACACCCGCTGGGCCACCCACGGCGCCCCGAGCGACGTCAACTCGCACCCGCACCTGGACCCCGAGAACAAGGTCGCCGTCGTCCACAACGGCATCGTCGACAACGCCTCCGAGCTGCGCGCCAAGCTGGAGGCCGAAGGCGTGGTGTTCGCCTCCGAGACCGACACCGAGGTGATCACCCACCTGATCGCCCGCGCCCAGGCCGACACCCTCGAGGAGAAGGTCCGCGAGGCGCTCAAGGTCATCGAGGGCACCTACGGCATCGCCGTGATGCACGCCGACTTCGCCGACCGCATCGTGGTCGCCCGCAACGGCTCCCCGGTCATCCTCGGCATCGGCGAGAAGGAGATGCTCGTCGCCTCCGACGTCGCCGCGCTGATCGCCCACACCCGCCAGGTCGTCACCCTCAACGACGGCGAGATGGCCACCCTCAAGGCCGACGACTTCCGCACCTACACCACCAGCGGTACGACGACCACCGCCACGCCGGAGACCGTGGAGTGGGAGGCCGCCTCGTACGACATGGGCGGCCACGACACCTACATGCACAAGGAGATCTCCGAGCAGCCCGACGCGGTCGACCGCGTGCTGCGCGGCCGGATCGACGACCGCTTCAACACCGTCCACCTGGGCGGCCTGAACCTGGACCCGCGCGAGGCGCGCGGCATCCGCCGGGTCAAGATCCTGGGCTGCGGCACCTCGTACCACGCGGGCCTCATCGGCGCCGGCCTCATCGAGGGCATGGCCCGGATCCCCGCGGACGCCGAGCCGGCCTCCGAGTTCCGCTACCGCAACCCGGTCGTGGACCCCGACACCCTGTACATCGCGGTCTCCCAGTCCGGTGAGACGTACGACGTGCTCGCGGCCGTGCAGGAGCTCAAGCGCAAGGGCGCCCGCGTCCTCGGCGTGGTCAACGTGGTCGGCTCGGCGATCGCCCGCGAGGCCGACGGCGGCGTGTACGTGCACGCCGGCCCCGAGGTCTGCGTCGTCTCCACCAAGTGCTTCACCAACACGGTCGTGGCGTTCGCGCTGCTCGCCGTGCACCTGGGCCGGATCCGGGACCTGTCGGTCACCGACGGCAAGCGGATCATCGAGGGCCTGCGCAAGCTGCCCGCGCAGATCCAGGAGATCCTCGACGGCGAAGAGGACATCAAGAAGCTGGCCGCCGAGTTCGCCGAGGCCAAGTCGATGATGTTCATCGGCCGGGTGCGCGGCTACCCGGTGGCGCTGGAGGCCTCCCTGAAGCTCAAGGAGATCTCCTACATCCACGCCGAGGCCTACCCGGCCTCCGAGCTCAAGCACGGTCCGCTGGCGCTGATCGAGCCCTCGCTGCCGACGGTCGCGATCGTCCCGGACGACGACCTGCTGGAGAAGAACCGCGCGGCGCTGGAGGAGATCAAGGCTCGCAGCGGCCGCATCCTCGCGGTCGCCCACCGCGAGCAGGAGAAGGCGGACCACACCATCGTGGTCCCGAAGAACGAGGACGAGCTGGACCCGATCCTGATGGGCATCCCGCTCCAGCTGCTGGCGTACCACACGGCCCTGGCCATGGGCCGGGACATCGACAAGCCGCGCAACCTGGCGAAGTCGGTCACGGTCGAGTAGCCGACCCGCCCCACCACGTGAGGAACCCCCCTGCGCACCGCGCACGGGGGTTCTCCATGTGGTGCTCAGCCCGCGGCGACCGCGCCGCGCCCCGCCCTGCCGAGGGCCATCGGCCAGTGCGCCAGGGCCGCGGTGGCCCCGTACCAGGCCAGCAGGCCGGCCACGGCGGCGACCCAGCCGCCGGCCTTGGCGAGCCCGCCGCTGCCCGCGAAGGTGCCTATCGCCAGCAGGAGCAGGGACAGGGTCAGCAGGGCGTAGACGCCCTGGCTGAACAGACCGCTCGCGGCGGCGACCGTGAGGGTCAGCGCGAGCAGCGCGAAGAGGACAAGAAACGCTCCGGCGGCTTCGTCGGAGACCGAAGCTCCCGCGCCCTTGGCCCACGTGAACCAGAAGATGCCGATGCCCGCGAACGCGGTGCCGTTGAACCCGTTGCCGCCGCGGTACTCCAGGAGCCCGAGGAGGAAGAGGGCGACGCCGCCGACGTACATCGCGAGCGATACGGAACTGGCAGCGGTCACGCCGTCGATGACGCCGGTGTGGCCGATACCGAATGCGAGAAGGGTCAGACCCAGGGCGATGTTCCCCAGGGTCGAAGTCGAGGCCGTGCTTCCCGCAGAGACACCATTGTCCACGGCGGGCTCCCTTCGATCTGCAGTTGTTTGCTGCGTCCCAGCAGCATTTATCTACCCTTTACACGGGTGCATAACCCACAGCACCCGCCCCAACGCGCGCGGTCACCTGGTCGAGATGGGGAGTCGCCGACCGGATCGGCCACTCGTTCGGGGGATCGTCGGAAAATCCGGGCGGACAGCGAAGAACACGGCGTTACGGTCGCGTCATGACGACACCACGGATAGCCGAGAATGCCGGGCACGCCGCCCGGTACACCTTCAGGCTTCGGGTGCCATCCACTGCCCGTGCCTCTCTGCTGGGCGAGTGGGACGGATCCGGTGGATCTGGAACGAGTGCGTGGCCAAGTCCAAGCAAGTCCACGCATGGAACAAAGCCAGGCCCGACGGCATGGACAAGCGCACCGGCGGTCCCGCGCAACTCGACAAAATACTGACCGAAGCCCGGAAGGCGAACGCCTGGCTGAGAGAAGGCGGCTCGGTCCCGCAGCAACAACTGATATGCGACTTCGGCAGGTCCAGGGCCAAGGCGCAGAAAGACATCAGGGACCGCCTACCCATGGCGCGTCGAGCCGGGATGCCCAAGTACAAGAAGAAGCGTGAGGCCGCCCCGTCGCTGAACTACACAAAGCGCGGCTTCCGCCTGAAGAACGGCGCTCTGCACCTGGCCGGGGGGATCATCCTGACGGTGGTGTGGTCGCGCAAGCTGCCCGCCGACCCGTCCAGCGTGCGCGTCTATCAGGACAGCCTCGGACACTGGTACTGCTCATTCGTCGTCCCCGTCCAAGCCGAGCTGCTGCCTGCCACCGGGCGGGTGATCGGTATCGACTGGGGCGTGCGCGAGACCGCGACCACCACCAGCGACACCCACGATCTGCCGCACGCCGAGTACGGCAGACGAGCCGCCGCGAAGCTGACCCGGTACGACCGGATGATGGCCCGCCGGAAATCCGCAAAGGGGCGGGCAGCGTCGAAGGGCCACCGCAAGGTGAAGAGGCAGCGCGCCAAGCTGCACAAGAAGGTCGCCCGGCAGCGGCAGGACACAGCCCGCAAGTGGGCCAAGTCTGTGGTCCGCGACCACGACGCCCTTGCGATGGAGAATTTCCGGCCGAAGTTCCTCGCGAAGACCACCATGGCCAGGAAGGCCGCTGACGCCGCCATCGGCGCCACCAAGCAAGCCCTGATCGAAATGGGCCGCAAGCACGGACGCACCGTGCACCTGGTACACCCCGCGCACACCACGATGGACTGCGCGCAGTGCGGAGCGAGAGCCAAGCACGCACTGCCGCTGGGAGAGCGCACATACACCTGCACCGCGTGCGGGGCCGTGTCCCCACGGGACAAGAACTCCGCGCGCGTGATGCTCGTCCGGGCTGGTCTGACCCCGGTTGGCATTGATCGTGGAAGACCTCCCGAGGCGCCGCCCCGGGAGGCTGCGTGAGCCAGAAAATCCCCTCCCTTCAGGGAGGGGAGCAGTCAAGGAATGACAACGACGGGTCGCTGTGCGCGCTTGGCCAGCCGGCCGGCCACCGAGCCGAAGATCCGGCCCACGATGCCGTGCGTCGATCCGACCACGATGGCGTCGGCCGAGTACTCCCGGCCGACCTCCTCCAGCTCGTGGCAGATGTCCCCGCCCCGCTCGACCAGGATCCACGGCACCTCGGACAGATAGTCCGCGCAGGCCAGCTCCAGCCCGAGCACCTCGGTGCGGTGGTCCGGCACGTCCACGAACACCGGAGGCTCGCAGCCGGCCCACACGGTGGTGGGCAGCCGGTTCGCGACATGGACGATGATCAGTCCGGATCCGGAGCGGCGGGCCATACCGATCGCGTACGCGAGGGCGCGCTCACTGGAGGTGGATCCGTCGAATCCCACAACGACTCCGTGCCGGAAGGCCGGATCGCAGTGCAGGCGTGTCTGTTCCACCGCGCGCAGATCGGCGGCCGACGCGGGGTCGGCGAGGCGTTTGCGCTTGCGGTCCGCGGGATCGGAGAATTCGTGACCGGCCATGGGTGTCTCGGCGAAGAGGTCCTTGGAGGAAGCAACAGGGGCGAATTTCGGCGACGCTGGGTGACGGAGCTCTGTCCGGGAAGCATCTTCCCAAGCCCATACCCACCAGGGTACGGCGACACTCCTGTCCTGCACAGGGCAGCACAGGGCTTGCCGCCCTAGGAGAGCGTCCCAGGGAGCATGCCGGAGTGAGCGCGCCTTGGCAATGTCCGCTGTCCCCTACAGCCAGTGACATTCCGGCTCGTTGCCACCCGTGCGCGCAGTGACCGAGCCCGACCCGGCCGCGTTGGGCATGCGACCGACCGTCCAGGAAGAGCCCGCAGGGAGTACGCCGTGCCCGGCCATCCGGTTCACCCCGTCCAGCCAGCCCAGCCGACGCATTCCATCCACTACGCCGACACCGTCGCGCAGTACCCCGCCTCCGCCCGCCCCGCTCTTCACCCGTCCGTGCGTCCCGCCGGGCGCCGTCACGACGACCCCGCGGGTGACGTCGTGCGCTGGGCCGCCTTCAGCTGCCTGCTGGTCCCCGTGGTCCTCGTCGTCTACGGAACATCCTTCGGCGGGGCGGCAGTCGCCACCCTCGGCCTGCTCGCCGTCACGGCCGCGTGCCGGGTGCTGCTGCGCCAGTCGGAGAGGACACTGCGGGCCACGGCCCGGGTCCGGTCGGAGGACCGGATTCCGCCCGGCCACCGGGGCCGGCACTCGCGCGGCGGGTCCGGGACCCACCGGGCGTGCGGACGTTCCGAGCCCGTGTCCCCGCACGACTGACTCATTCGCACACCCACACCCGCACGTTTTCAGCCAACTTCCCGACAGGGTGCCCCCCTTGCCGGAATGTCCCCCCAACCCCCCTACCACCAGCGACGACAGACGCCGGGGGGTGTCTCGACCCTACGGGTACTGGCCACGGCCGGACGTGACGCACCTCCGGCAGGTAGCGGAGCGGAACGCTTCCTGATCGAATGCTTTTCGCCAAGTTGAGAAGTCGACATAGCGGTGCGTGCTGAACTTGTCACGCCGACACCACGGGACGCAGTAGATTCGATCATGTATTTACGGCGGGGGATCCACGTGCAAGGCCGAGGGGAAACGTGCAGGTGCGACCAGACCAAGGAGTCGCGACACCCAAGGGGGGCTTAGCGCCATGAGCCAGGATTCCACCGCCGTCGTCGCAGACGCCGGCCGGAAGCTCGCGGGGCGTCGCCGCAGGGAGATCGTCGCGGTGCTGCTCTTCAGCGGCGGACCGATCTTCGAGAGCTCCATTCCACTCTCCGTGTTCGGCATTGACCGGCAGGACGCGGGAGTTCCACGCTACCGATTGCTCGTGTGCGCCGGTGAGGACGGTCCGCTCAGGACCACCGGCGGACTCGAACTGACCGCGCCGTACGGGTTGGAGGCGATCGCCCGGGCAGGCACGGTCGTCGTGCCCGCGTGGCGTTCCATCACTTCACCACCGCCCCCCGAGGCGCTCGACGCACTGCGTCTGGCGCACGAGGAGGGAGCCCGGATCGTCGGACTGTGCACGGGAGCCTTCGTGCTCGCCGCCGCCGGTCTGCTGGACGGCCGGCCCGCGACGACGCACTGGATGTACGCGCCGACGCTGGCCAAGCGGTACCCGTCCGTCCATGTCGATCCGCGCGAACTGTTCGTCGACGACGGCGACGTGCTCACGTCCGCGGGCACCGCGGCCGGAATCGACCTGTGCCTGCACATCGTGCGCACGGACCACGGCAGTGAGGCGGCCGGGGCTCTGGCCCGCCGGCTCGTCGTACCGCCGCGCCGTTCGGGCGGCCAGGAGCGGTATCTCGACCGGTCGCTGCCGGAGGAGATCGGCGCCGACCCGCTGGCCGAGGTCGTCGCCTGGGCGCTGGAACACCTCCACGAGCAGTTCGACGTGGAGACCCTGGCGGCCCGCGCCTACATGAGCAGGCGCACCTTCGACCGGCGGTTCCGCTCGCTGACCGGCAGCGCGCCGCTCCAGTGGCTGATCACCCAGCGGGTGCTCCAGGCACAGCGGCTGCTGGAGACCTCCGACTACTCGGTCGACGAGGTCGCCGGCCGCTGCGGGTTCCGGTCGCCGGTCGCCCTGCGCGGGCACTTCCGGCGGCAGCTGGGGTCCTCCCCAGCCGCCTACCGCTCCGCCTACCGGGCACGGCGGCCGCAGGCCGACGTGGCCCAGGTGTCCCAGCTCTCGGAGAGCCCGGTCCCGCACCAGCGCACTCCGCAGCCCCAGCGGGCGGCGGCGGCCCTGGCCGCCACGGGCCCGACGGTGACCGAGCTGTACGCCCCGGGCCGGGTCCTGCGGGAACACGCGTAACCCTCACAACGGGTACGGCAAGAGAAGGTCCTCCATCGGTCACCTCCGATGGGGGACCTTCCGCGTGTGCGGCCGGCGACGTGCGATCAGCTCCCCGGATCCCGGGGACCGCATAAGGTGGGACACATGAACGATCGCATGGTGTGGATCGACTGCGAGATGACCGGGCTCTCGTTGACGGACGACGCACTTATCGAGGTGGCCGCACTGGTCACCGACTCGGAGCTCAACGTGCTCGGCGAAGGCGTGGACATCGTGATCCGCCCGCCGGACACCGCCCTGGAGACCATGCCCGACGTGGTGCGCGAGATGCACACGGCCTCCGGACTGCTCGACGAGCTGGCCGGCGGGACCACCCTCGCCGACGCCGAGGCCCAGGTCCTCGCGTACGTACGGGAACACGTCAAGGAACCCCGCAAGGCCCCGCTGTGCGGGAACTCGGTCGGCACCGACCGCGGCTTCCTGCTGCGCGACATGGCCGCGCTGGAGAGCTACATGCACTACCGGATCGTGGACGTGTCCTCGGTCAAGGAGCTGGCGCGCCGCTGGTACCCCCGGGCGTACTTCAACAGCCCCCCGAAGAACGGCAACCACCGGGCGCTGGCGGACATCAAGGAGTCCATCGCCGAGCTGCGCTACTACCGGGAGGCGGTCTTCGTCCCGCAGCCCGGACCCGACTCGGACACGGCGCGGGCCATCGCCGCCAAGCACGTCCTGCCCGGCGGATAGCCACCCCGGAGCGAGGGCGGCGAGAAGGGGGGAGCGAGCACCCTCCCGGACCCTGTACCCTTTTCTTCGGCCGGTCGGTTCTCCGACCGGACATGGTGGGTGTAGCTCAGTTGGTAGAGCACCTGGTTGTGGTCCAGGTGGCCGCGGGTTCAAGTCCCGTCACTCACCCTGCGAGAGGGCCCGGTCCGCGAAAGCGGACCGGGCCCTCTGCGTTTACGTCGGCGCCTCGCCCTCGCCCTCGCCCTCGCCCTCGCCCTCGCCCTCAGGACGATTCGCGGACCACCAGCCGGTTCGGCAGCACGACGGCCGCCGCCCCGCCCCCCGGCTTCCCCGAGATCCGCTCCAGCAGCACGCGCGCCATGGTCCGGCCCATCTCCTCGATCGGCTGCCGGACGCTGGTCAGCGGCGGGTCCATGTGCCGGGCCACCACCGAGTCGTCGAAGCCGACCAGCGCCACGTCCTGCGGGATCCGGCGCCCGGCCGCGCGCAGCTCCCGCCGGGCGCCCGCCGCCATCACGTCCGAGGCCGCGAAGACCGCGTCGAGCCCGGGGCGGCGCTCCAGCAGCTCCCGCATGGCCCGGCGGCCGCCGTCCTCGGTGAAGTCGCCGACGGCGATCAGCGGCTCGTCGACGGGGTGCCCGGCGGCGGCCAGGGCCTGGCGGTAGCCGTCGAGGCGGCACTGGGCCCCGTACACGTCCAGCGGGCCGGTGATCGTGGCGATCACGCGGCGGCCCCGTCCGAGGAGGTGGCGTACGGCCTCGGCGGCGCCCGCCAGGTTGTCGGAGTCCACGGAGGGCAGGGGCTCGGCGGCGGAGCGCCGGCCGCTGATCACCGTCGGGATGCCGAGCTCGGCCAGCAGGTCGGGCAGCGGGTCCCCGGCGTGGACGGAGACGAGGAGCACCCCGTCCACGCGGTGCCCGGACAGGTACTGGGCGAGGCGGCGGCGCTCGCGGTCGCTGCCGGCCAGGGTGAGGACGAGCTGGACGTCGGTCTCCGCGAGGGCGGCACCGACCCCGCGGACCACGTCCGAGAAGTACGGCTCGGCGAAGAAGCGGGCCTCCGGCTCGGGAATCACCAGCGCGACGGCGTCGGTACGGTTGGCCGCGAGGGCGCGCGCGGCGCGGTTGGGCACGTACCCCAGCTCCGCGACGGCCGCCTCGACCACCGCCCTCGTATGCTCGCTGACCTTGGAGGAACCGTTGATCACCCGGGAGACCGTGCCGCGCCCGACTCCGGCGCGTGCCGCGACCTCCTCCAGGGTCGGCCGTCCCCCGCTTCGCCCGTGCCCGCTCATGGCTTCCTCCCAGTTGTGAATCTACCTCTTGACGACCGTGGGAGCGCTCCCACACTGTGGCACACGACACCCGGCACGTTCCGTCCTCCAGGGAGGCCCCAGATGCGAGCCCGAAGAAATCTTGTCACCACGGCCGGACTGCTCGGCGCGGCGGCCGTCCTGCTCGCGGGATGCGCGCAGGACCCGGCCGAGACCCCCGGGAAGGGCGCACCGGCCGGCGGCAAGGGCCAGACCACCCTCACCGTCGGGGTCTTCGGGGCCTTCGGCCTCCAGGAGGCCGGGCTCTACGACGAGTACATGGCGCAGAATCCCGGGATCCGGATCGAGCAGACCTCGATCGAGCGCAACGAGAACTACTACCCCCAGCTCCTCACCCACCTGGGCACCGGCAGCGGGCTCGCCGACATCCAGGCCGTCGAGGTCAACAACATCGCCGAGATCACCTCCACGCAGGCCGACAAGCTGGTGGACCTGGGCAAGGCGCCGGGAGTGGACAAGGCCTCGTACCTGCCGTGGAAGTGGGCTCAGGGCACGGCGAGCGCGGCGAAGGGCGGGGCCACGGTCGGCCTCGGCACCGACATCGGGCCGCAGGGGATCTGCTACCGCAAGGACCTCTTCGAGGCGGCGGGCCTGCCGGGCGACCGGGCGGCGGTCGGGGCGCTGTGGGCGGGCGACTGGAACAAGTACCTGGAGGCGGGTAAGGCGTACAAGGCGAAGGCGGGCGAGGGGAAGGCCTTCGTGGACTCCGCCTCGGGCGTGATGGCGGCGGTGACCGGGAGCAGCGCCCAGCGGTTCTACGACGAGCAGGGCAAGGTCGTCTACAAGACCAACCCGGCCGTGCGCGGGGCCTTCGACCTGGCGGCCTCCTTCGCCACCGAGGGGCTGAGCGCCAAGCTCCAGCAGTTCACCCCGGCCTGGGACCAGGGCTTCGCCAACGGCACCTTCGCGACCGTCTCCTGCCCGGCCTGGATGCTCGGCTACATCCAGGACAAGGCGGGCCCGGCGGGCAAGGACAAGTGGGACGTGGCGCCGGCGCCGAAGCCGAGCAACTGGGGCGGCTCGTTCCTGGTGGTGCCGAAGGCGGGCAAGCACGCCGAGGAGGCGGCGAAGCTGGCGGCCTGGCTGACGGCTCCGGCGCAGCAGGCGAAGCTCTTCGAGAAGCGGGGCAGTTTCCCGAGCGCGAGCGCCGCGTACAAGCTGCCGACGGTTTCGGGCGCGCAGCACGCCTACTTCGGCGGCGCCCCGATCGGCGAGATCTTCGCGAAGGCGGCCGAAGGGATCCCGGTGACGGTGGTCGGCCCGAAGGACCTGGTGATCGCACAGAACCTGGCGGACATCGGGATGCTCCAGGTCGACCAGAAGGGCCGCAGCCCGCAGGAGGGCTGGGAGGCCGCGGTGAAGGCGATCGACAACGCCCTGGACCAGTGAGGCGCCCGTGACGGACGAGACGGCTGTCCTGTCCCCCTCGTCCTCCCGCTCCGTGCGGGGGGACGAGGGGGACGGCCGGGGCCAGGTGTGGCGCTCGCGCCGCTACCGCTGGGACCTGCGCTGGAGCCCGTACGCCTTCGTGGCGCCCTTCTTCCTCTTCTTCGCCGCCTTCGGGCTGTTCCCGCTGCTGTACACGGGCTGGGCGGCGCTGCACCAGGTGGAGCTGACCGATCCGGACTCCATGACGTGGGTGGGGCTGCGCAACTTCACCCGGCTGTGGGACGACGAGTTCTTCTGGAACGCGCTGCGCAACACCGTCACGATCGGGCTGCTGTCGACGGTTCCGCAGCTGGCGATCGCCCTCGGCCTGGCGCACCTGCTCAACTACAAGCTGCGCGGCTCCGCCTTCTTCCGGGTGGCGGTGCTCACCCCGTACGCGACCTCGGTGGCCGCGGCCACGCTCGTGTTCGTGCTGCTCTTCGGCCGGGACTACGGGATGGTCAACTGGGCGCTGTCGACGGTGGGTTTCGACGCGGTGGACTGGCAGAACGGCACCTTCGCCTCGCAGCTGGCGGTCTCCACCATCGTGATCTGGCGGTGGACCGGCTACAACGCGCTGATCTACCTGGCGGCCATGCAGGCCGTACCGGGTGAGCTGTACGAGTCCGCGGCGCTGGACGGGGCCTCGCGCCTGCAGCAGTTCATCCACGTGACCGTGCCCTCGCTGCGGCCGACGATCTTCTTCACCTGTGTCGTGTCGACGATCGGCGCGACCCAGCTGTTCGGCGAGCCGCTGCTGTTCAACGGCGGGGCGGGCGCCACGGGCGGCTCGGACCACCAGTTCCAGACGCTCGGGCTGTACCTGTACGAGCAGGGCTGGGTGAACCTGCACCTGGGGCGTGCCTCGGCGATCGCGTGGGCGATGTTCCTGATCCTGCTGGTCATCGCGGGCGCGGCGCGGCTGCTGCGCGGACGGGAGGCTTCCCGATGAGGTCCTTGCGCGCGGGCAGGCTCACGTACGCGGTACTCGTCCTGTTCACCGCCGGCTCGCTCTTCCCGCTGGTGTGGACGGCGATCGCGGCCTCCCGCAGCAACACGAGGCTGGCGCAGACCCCGCCGCCGTTCTGGTTCGGCGGGAACCTCGGCCGAAACCTCCAGGTCGCGTGGACCGACGCGAACATGGGCGCGGCCCTGCTGAACACGGTGATCGTGGCGAGCACGGTGGCGGCCGGGACGGTCGTCTTCTCCACCCTGGCGGGCTTCGCCTTCGCCAAACTCCGCTTCCGGGGCCGCCGGCTGCTGATGTCGCTGGTGGTGGGGACGATGCTGATCCCGCCGCAGCTGAGCGTGGTCCCGCTGTACATGCTCATCGCCCGGCTGTCGTGGACGGACCGGCTCCAGGCCGTGATCCTGCCGACCCTGGTCTCCGCCTTCGGGGTCTTCTTCATGCGGCAGTACCTGGCCCAGGCGCTGCCGTCGGAGCTGGTGGAGGCGGCGCGCACGGACGGCGCGAGCTCGCTGCGGATCGTGTGGCACGTGGTGTTCCCGGCGGCCCGCCCGGCCATGGCGGTGCTGGCCATGCTGACCTTCGTCATGGCCTGGAACGACTTCTTCTGGCCGATCGTCGCGCTGACCCAGAACGGCAGCCCGACGGTGCAGGTGGCCCTGACCGGGCTGGGCCGGGGCTACGTCCCCGACCAGTCGGTGATCATGGCGGGTGCGCTGCTGGGCACGCTCCCGCTCCTGCTGGTGTTCCTCGTCTTCGGCCGCCAGATCGTCGGCGGCATCATGCAGGGAGCAGTGAAAGGATGACGACTGTGCCGATGGAGAGCGTGCGGTTCCCGGAGGGGTTCCTCTGGGGCACGGCCACTGCGGCCTTCCAGATCGAGGGGGCCGCCGGACTGCGGGGGCCGTCCATCTGGGACACCTTCTGCCGTACGCCCGGCAAGGTGTACGGCGGCCACACGGGCGACGTCGCCGTGGACCACCACCGGCTGTGGCGCGAGGACGTCCGGCTGATGGCCGGCCTCGGGCTCGGGGCGTACCGGTTCTCGGTGTCCTGGCCGCGGGTGCTCTCCGGCGGGATCGGCTTCTACGACGCGCTCGTCGACGAGCTGCTCTCGTACGGGATCAAGCCGTGCGTGACCCTGTACCACTGGGACCTGCCGCAGGAGCTGGAGAGCGCGGGCGGCTGGCCCGAGCGGGAGACGGCGTACGCCTTCGCCGGGTACGCCGAGCAGGTCGCGAAGACACTGGGCGACCGGGTGGAGCTGTGGACCACCCTCAACGAGCCCTGGTGCAGCGCGTTCCTCGGCTACGCCTCCGGCGTGCACGCCCCCGGCCGCACCTCCCCCGCCGACTCGCTGCGCGCCGCCCACCACCTCAGCCTGGCGCACGGCCTGGCCGCCGCCGCCCTGCCCGCCTCGGCGCGGGTCGGGATCGCGCTCAACACGAGCGCCGTACGGCCGCTGACCGGCTCGGCGGCCGACCTGGACGCCCGGCGCCGGATCGACGCCCTGGCCAACCGGATCTTCACCGGGCCGCTGCTGCGCGGGGCGTACCCGCAGGACCTGCTCTCGGACACCGCCGCGGTGACGGACTGGTCCTTCGTCCGCCCCGGCGACGAGGCGCTGATCCACCAGCCGCTGGACTTCCTCGGCGTGAACTACTACACCCCGGCGGTGGTTTCGGCGGCCCCCGGCGGGAGCGGCCCGCGCGCCGACGGCCACGGGGCCGCGGAGCACTCCCCGTGGCCCGGCGCCGACGCGGTCGCCTTCCACCAGCCGCCGGGCGAACGGACCGACATGGGCTGGGCGATCGACCCGACGGGCCTGTACGACCTGCTGATGCGCTTCACCGAGGAGGCCCCCGGCCTGCCGCTGCTGGTCACCGAGAACGGGGCCGCGTACGCCCCGGACCTGCACGACCCCGAACGCATCGGCTACCTGGAGGCCCACCTGGCCGCCGTCCACCGCGCCCTGTCGGACGGCGCCCCGGTGCGGGGCTACTTCCTGTGGTCGCTGCTGGACAACTTCGAGTGGGCCTACGGCTACAGCAAGCGCTTCGGCATCGTCCACGTGGACTACGAGACCCAGGCCCGCACCCCGCGCTCCAGCGCCCGCTGGTACGCCCGACTGGCCCGCGACGGCGTCCTCGGCACCCGGTGACGTACCCGGCCGGACAGGAGCTAGGGCGAGGAGTGCACCGCGGCCAGACCCTTCGCCAGCTCCTGCGCGTTCATCACCGGACCGACCTCGACCTCAGCGTTGAACTCGTGGAACAGGTCCCATGTCAGCGCCGGCATCAGCGTGCTGTCCTGGAGGTCGAAGACGATCCAACAGGAGCGCACTCCCTCGTGCAGCCCGAAGTAGGCCGCCTCCGGCTTCACCTTGTCCATCAGCGTCTTGATCGCCTGGGGCAGGGCGCCGGTCGTGATGCCCTCGTTGGTGGCGGCAGTGTCCAGGTGGGCGCGGAGCATGACTTTCATGCGTGGCTCCTTCCGTCAAGCCCACCCTCGGCGCGGGTCGGGGGCGCGGCAATATTTGCGCCCCCGTCCGTGCGTCAGGCGCCCTGGACGTGGAAGTTGAAGTCGGTGTGGCCGAGGGTTCCCATCAGGCGGAGCCAGACCGGCAGGAGCATCTCGGTGCCGCGCGCCGCCTCGATGCCGCCGAGGTCGAGGATGCTCCGCTCCGGCCAGCCGAAGGAGTGGAGCAGCTCGCGTGCGGCCTTCTTCGCGTCCGCGTCCTCGCCGCAGACGAAGACGTGGTGCTCGCCCTCGACCCGGGCCGGGTCGACCATGATCCGGCAGTTCATCGTGTTCAGCGTCTTGACCACCCGCAGCCCCGGGAAGGTGCGCTGGATCAGTTCGCCGAGGCTGTCGGTGTTCACCGGGTCCAGGCTCGGCGGGAAGCCCTGCGAGAAGTCGAGGGGGTTCGCGATGTCGATCAGGACCTTGCCGTCGAGGTGCGCGGCGTCCGCCTCCGTCAGGGCGGCGATGCTGACCTGCCCGCCGGTCGCGTTGACCAGGGTGTCGCCCTCCCGCGCGGCCTCCGCGAAGGCGGCCAGCCGCACCCGCGGCTGCCCCGCCTGCCAGCCGGCGTACTCCTCGCGGGCCGCGGTGGCCGCGGGGTCCCGGGTCCCGACGACCACGTCGTGGCCGAGGTCGGCGAGCCTGGCGGCCACCGTCCGGCCGACGATCCCGGTGCCGAGGACTGCGTAGCGCATGCCTGATTCCTTCCGGTCAGCGGTGGCCGGCGCCGGTGGGCGCCGCCCGTTCCAGGATCCCCACGTCGTAGAAGAACCGGTAGCGGTTCGGGGCATCCGGCAGGAACCAGTGGAGGCCCTCCTCGAAGAACACGGCCACCAGGTTGACGGCGATGACCGCGCCCAGGAAGCCCAGTACGAACAATCCGGCCGTCCGCAGGGCCCCCGGCCTGGCAGCCGGGACGGAGCTGTCCGTCGTCGAGTGGCCGAAGGACAGGGCGATGCCGATGGCGACCACCGAGGCCTGGAAGAGGAGCCACGCCCACACGTACAGGTGCAGGCCGAGCACCTCGCTCCCGTACCCCTTGTCCTTCGGCAGGATGTGCAGCATCGTCTGCCGCCAGGACGCGAAGGAGCCGGCGATCAGCGCGACCAGGGACATGCCCCAGCCCATCATGTAGTCGCGGCTGGTCACCGCGCCGTACGCGAGTGCCGTCCGGACGATGTACGCCGCTCCCATCGCCGCCAGCAGCATGAACATCCGCTGCACGATGCAGAGCGGGCAGGGGTGCTCCCACAGTGCGAACTGGTGGAAGAGGCCACCGCAGACCACACCTGTCCAGCCGATGGCGAAGAAGCAGGCGAACCAGTACTGGACCCGGCCGAGCAGGCTGCCCGTCGGCGTCTCCTCCGGGAGGAGGGTGTGCATCACGGCCACCGTCAGTAGCTCAGGGTCAGGGCGAGGCTGCTGTTGACGTGGTGCGCCATCAGCAGGATCACGGCGAGCAGCATGGTCCACCACGCGCCCAGCATGAACGTCCGGGACGTCTCCCGGTACATGGCGATCAGCGTGGCGAGGAGGCCGCCGAAGATGAGGGTGTCCATGCCGCGGACCGTATCGACGGACGGACATACCGCCCACGAGGCGCGCCCCCGGCCCTCCTGCGTTACGTCAGTTGCTGCGCCGCTTGCGCCGGCCGTGCCGGGTTCGCACGCCGCCCGTGCCGAGGGTCCGGCCGTCCAGGGCGATCCAGACCCGCACCTCGGTGCCCCCGAGGACCGAGCGTCCCAGCCGGACGTCGCCGCCGGTCGACTCCGCGACCCTGCGCACGATGTCCAGGCCGAGGCCGGTCGAGCCGTCCCGCCCGCCGTCGTTGCCGCGGCGCAGGGCGGCGTCCGGGTCGGCGATGCCGGGGCCCGCGTCCGAGACGAGCACGATGACCGCGTCCGAGGCGTCGTGGACGTCCACCGCGAAGGGGGTGCCCTCGGGCGTGTGCCGGAAGACGTTGCCGAGCATGGCGTCGAGGGCGGCGGCGAGTTCGGGCCGCGCCACCGGGATCCGTACCGTACGGTCCACCCCCGCGAGCCGCACCTCGCGGCCCTCGTCCTCCGCGAGCGCCGACCAGAAGGCCATCCGGTCGCGGATCACCTCGGAGGCGTCGCACCCGGCGCCGGCTCCGGCGCCCGTGGCGGCGGGCGCGCGCTGTTCCCGGGCCGTGCGGATGATGGTGTCGACCTCGCGCTCCAGCTGCTCCACCGCCGCGCGGGTCTGCTCGGCGGCCGGACCGTCCCCGAGCGAGGCCGCGTTGAGCCGCAGCACCGTCAGCGGCGTCCGCAGCCGGTGCGACAGGTCGGCGGCCAGTTCCCGCTCGTTGGCGAGGAGTTCGACCACCTGGTCCGCCATCGCGTTGAACGCGACGGCGGCCGACCGGAGTTCCTTGGGTCCGCCCTCCGGAACCCGGGCCCCGAGCCGGCCCTCGCCCAGCTGGTGCGCGGCGTCCGCGAGCCGCTCGGCCGGCCGTACCAGCCGGGCGCCGAGGCGGTCGGCGACGGCCACCGAGCCCACGATCAGGGCCAGGGCGACGCCCGCGAGCACGAGCCAGGCGGTCGCGACGCCGTTGCTGACCTCGCTCTCCGGTACGAATACCTCCACCACGGCGATGTCCCCGGAGCCCAGGGCGGTCGGCTGGAGCAGCGTCGAGCCCCCGCCCGCCACCTTGGTCGTGGTGGCGCGCCCGATCCGCCGGGTCTCCGCGACGGCGCGCTCGCCCGCCCGGCCCGTGCCGATGTCCACGGGCCCGCTGTCGCCGATCGCGGGCACGTGGACGGCCATCCGCCGGGCCGCGCCCATCTGCGTGGACTCCACCGCCTTGCGCAGCTGCACGGCGTCGGTGGTGATGGACAGCGTCGGTCCGATGGTCGCGGCCTGCCGCTCGGCGTTGGAGAACGCCCGGTCGCTGGCCATCTCCTGGACGACGAGCCCGAGCGGCACGGCGAAGGCCACGACCACCATGGCCGTGACCGCGAGGCACACCTTGACCAGGGCCCACCTCATCGCGGCATCACCGGGGTGGCTCCAGCTTGACCCCGACACCCCGCAGGGTGTGCAGGTAGCGCGGGCGGGCGGCCGTCTCGCCGAGTTTGCGGCGCAGCCAGGACAGGTGGACGTCGATGGTCTGGTCGTCCCCGTACGACTGCTGCCAGACCTCGGCGAGCAGCTCGCGCCGGGCCACGACCACACCGGGCCGCCCGGCGAGGAAGGCCAGCAGGTCGAACTCCCGCCGGGTGAGGTCGAGCACCGTCCCGTCGAGTTCGGCCTGGCGGCGCAGCGGGTCGATGGCCAGCCCGCCGACGCGCAGGACCCGCGAGGGGGGCTCCGCGCCGGCGGCGGCGCGCGAGCGGCGCAGGACGGCGGCCATCCGGGCCGAGAGGTGCTCCACGGAGAAAGGTTTGGTCAGGTAGTCGTCGGCGCCGTCGTTGAGCAGCCGCACGATCTCCGCCTCGTCGTCGCGCGCGGTCGCGATGATCACGGGCACGTCGGTGATGCCCCGCAGCATCTTGAGCGCCTCCGACCCGTCGAGGTCGGGCAGCCCGAGGTCGAGGATGACCACGTCGAAACCGTGGTGGGCGACCTCGCGCAGCGCCTCCAGGGCGGTGCCGACGCTGCGCACGGTGTGCGAGGCGTCGGTCAGGTGCCGGATGAGGGCGGAACGTACGAACTGGTCGTCCTCGACCACGAGCACACTTGCCATGGCCCGCACGGTAGCCCATACGGAGGACCCACCGGGGTGTCGGGACGCTCTTGTGGCGGGTGGTGCAGTATGTCGCTTGATGCGTAGAGGACTTGTACACGCCATGGCTTGGACGCTGGCGACCGGGGCAGCGGTGACGCTGTCGTGGTGGGGCGTGCACACCGTCATGTCCGGCACGGCCTACGATCGCCCGCTCGCGGTGCCGCTGGCCGCGCAGCCGCTGTCCTCCTCGACCCACCGGGCCGGGCCGTCGCCCTCCTCCCCGGCGCCCTCGCCGAGCCCGTCGGAGTCGCCGTCGCAGAGCCCCTCGGCGTCCCCGTCGCCCACCCCCGACCGGTCCTCGCCGAAGCCGCCGCCCGGCCCGAGCCCGTACCGGCAGCCGGACGCGGGGGCCTCGGGGAACGTGAAGGCCTACCCCGTCTCCGGCGGCCGGGCGGTCTTCGACCTGGGCGCCTCCTCGGCCGACCTGGTCTCGGCGACCCCGGCGGCCGGCTGGCGCATGCAGGTGTGGAAGCAGGACTTCTGGATCCGGGTCACCTTCACCCGGGACGGCCGTGAGGTGTCGGTCTTCTGCACCTGGCACGACCACCCGCCCGTGGTGGAGATCGTCGACCCCTAGTCGAGCCTAGGTCCTGTCGGCCGCCGGGACCGTGCCCACCAGCACGAACTCGTTGTACGGGAAGACCTTGCCCATCGGGCGGGGGAAGGGGAACGAGTAGGTGCGCCGCACGGCGACCCCGGCCCGGGCCGCGTGGCCGCGCAGCTCCTCGAAGCCGACCCAGCGGATGTGGGTGGCGTCGGAGCGGAAGCCGACCTCCTGCGGGGTGATCAGCACGACCGAGCCGCCGGGCTTCACCAGCGGAAGGTACTGGGCCAGCAGCTCGGAGGCGGTCTCCTCGTCGACGTGCTCCAGCACGTGCGCGGCCAGCACGCTGTCGAAGGAGCCGGGCCCGCAGTCCGGGGCGGCGGCCAGCTCGTCGGGGGTGTAGGCGGTCAGCCCGCGCTCGCGGCAGGTCTGCACGGAGTGCGGGTTGTGGTCGACCCCGACGCTGTCCGGACCGCAGTTGAGCAGGTTCCGGCCCAGGCCGCAGCCGATGTCGAGGACCCGGCCCAGCCGTAGCCTCTGCAGGTTCCACCGGTACGGCGCCTGGGTCGGGAGCAGCCGCTTGAGACCGGAGTGCTCCAGGCGGGCGAGCCGCGCGGTGTAATCGGACGTGGCGGTGCTGGGGGCGGGGGAACCGTGAGGGGCAGGGGAATCAGACATCGTCGGCCGTCTCCTGAGCGCGTCGTAGGAAGGGCAACCCTCCTAGGAATCAACACACTACGCATGGAATGCCGCCCTTCGGGAGTCCTCTTGGGATCCGGCTTGATCAATTGTCCGAAGGCCGCCGGAAGAGCTGCCGCAGGAGCCGGTCCCAGACCTCTCGCAACCTCCTAGCGGAAGACCGAGGGCGGCGGCTGCGGCGAAGCCACCGCCGAGGCGTCGGCGACCGGCGCGGCGCCGCCCGTGAAGTCCGCCAGGGCCCGGCCGTGCTCGACCCGGCCCGGGTGCGGGTCGCTCGCGACCCGGCGGGTGAATTCCGCGACGGGCAGCTCACGGTCGGCCGCCACCAGTACCGCGTTGCCGAAGCGCTTGCCCCGCCACACCACCGGATCGGCCGCCAGTGCCAGCTCCGCGAACCGGGACGCGGCCGTCGCGACCTGCCCCCGCAGGTGCGCCAGCGGCGGACCGTCCGCGAGATTGGCCACGTACCACCCGGTGGACGCGAGGGCACGGCGTACGTCGTCCAGGAACTCGGTGCTCGTCAGGTGCGCCGGGGTGCGCGCACCGCTGAACACGTCCGCTATCACCAGGTCCGCCCAGCCGTCCGGCACCTTGGCCAGGCCCGCCCGGGCGTCCACCGCGCGGACCCGGACCCGCGCCTGCGGATCCAGCGGCAGGTGTTCCCGTACGAAGGCCACCAGCTCGGCGTCTATCTCCACGATCTGCTGGGTGGAACGGGGGCGGGAGGCGGCGGTGTAGCGGGCGAGGGTGAAGGCGCCGCCGCCCAGGTGCACCACGTTCAGGGGCTGCCGGGCGGGCGCGACGAGGTCGATCAGGTGGCCGATCCGCCGCTGGTACGCGAAGTCCAGGTACCCGGGGTCGGCCAGGTCCACGTGCGACTGCGGGGCGCCGTCGATCAGCAGGGTCCAGGCGTCCGTACGCTCGCGGTCGGGCTCCAGCTCCGCCCGCCCGCCGGCCACCTGCCCGACGACCGCCTCAGCGCCGCCGCGCCCGCGCTGCTCGGCCCTGCCTCTGCCCTTGCTTCTGTCCTTGCTCGCCACTCACCCATTGTCGCCGGTCAGCGGCTGTCCAGCGGCGTGCGGTCACCGGCGGCAGCCGTCAGCGGAGGTCGTCAGCTGCAGCCGTCAGCGGCCTCGATCAGCCGGGCCGCCTCACCCAGCGCCGCGCGCAGCACCTCGGGGTCGGTGACCGGCCCGACGGCCTCCGGCGGGAGCAGCCAGCCCGTGTCCCCCGCGATGGGCGAGGCCTGGTCGCCGAAGCGCATCCCGCGCCCGTTGGTCTGCGTACACGCGCTGCCCGGCAGGTCCCAGGCGTCGGCGGTGCCGGGCGGCACGAGGAAGCCGAGGGTGTCGCCGGATCCGTCGTGCAGGACGGGTCCGACCCCGTCGGCCACCTGGCTGGCGGCCCGGCGGATGATGTCGACCGCCTCCAGCCCCTGCCGGGCGGGCACGGTCACCAGGTCCGGAGCGGCGGTCGCGGTCGCACCGGGCTCGGGCGCGGTGTTCGTTCCAATGCTCTCCATGCCGGCCTCCACCAAGGGAACCCCTCCTCGATCCGCGTACGAGCCGGGAGCGGGCAGTCGCCTCCCACTCCGCATGGGTTCAACGCACGGGAACGTCAACGGGTGCGGCGGCAAGACGCCGCAAAGGATGGCAGTTCATGGCGGATCGTGGGTGAGATATCCGTTTTGTAGCCAATAATCGCGTGAACGACCTCTCGCTGGCGGTACGTTCATGCGCGCCGGGCCGCACCCTCACACGTCACGCACCGGCGCTGCGTTCCTTGCCAGAGAGGCCACGTCCATGGCGGCGTCCCCCCACTCACCCAACTCCACGTTCCGGCGGCTGCGCGGGCAGCACTCCCCGGCCGAGTTCGCGGCGCTGGTGCGCCGGGCCGCTAAGGAGATCGGAGAAACGGTTTCCTGCGACGCCCGCTACATCGGCCGCGTCGAATCCGGCGAGATCCGCTGCCCCAACTACGCGTACGAGCGGGTCTTCCTGCACATGTTCCCCGGCCGCGCCCTGGCCGACCTGGGCTTCTCACCGCGCGAGGCCGTACGCGGCCGCTCGGCGCAGCAGGGCCCCCGCACCACTTCCCACCTCACCAGTTCCAAGGAGAGCGACGTGCTGCGTCGCGCGTTCATGGCGGGCGGCTCCGCGACCGTGGCGGCCGCGACGATCAGCCTGACCCTGCTCGGCGACACCCGCCGACTGCCCTCCCGCGCCGGCGAGTCCGCGGCCGCGGCCGTCGAGGACGCCGTACGCCAGATCCGGCTGCTCGACGACCGGCACGGGGCGGACGCCCTGTACCGCAGGGCCGCCGAGCCGCTGCGCGCCGCCTACGCGCTGCTCGACGCGGGGGCGACGCGGCAGTCCACCGAGGACCGGCTGCACGCGGGCGCCGGCGAACTGGCCGTCTCGGTCGGCTGGCTGGCCCACGACTCCGGCCGGTTCGACGACGCCCGCTCGCACTACGCGGAGGCCCTCGCGACGGCCCGGGTCTCGGGGGACGCGGGCCTGGAGGCGCACGCGTTCAGCAACATGGCCTTCCTGGCCCGGGACTGCGGCCGCTCCCGCGAGGCGGTACGGGCGGCCCAGGCGGGCCGCCGCGCCGCCCGCTCCCTGGGTTCCCCGCGGCTGCTGTCGCTGCTCGCGCTGCGCGAGGCGGGCGGCTGGGCGGGCCTGGCCGACCGCAGGTCCTGCGAGGAGGCGCTGACCCGGGCCCACACGGAGTTCTCCCGGGGCGCGGCGGGCGCGGACCCCGAGTGGATGTCCTTCTTCGGCGAGGCCGAACTGGAATCGCTGGAGGCCAGGTGCTGGGCGACGCTCGGCGAGCACGCCCGCGCGGCCCGGCACGCCCGCCGGGCCGCCGACCTCCAGGATCCGCACTTCGCCCGGAACGTGGCCCTCTACACCGCCGAGCTGGCCGGTGACCTGGCCCACGCGGGCGCCCCCGACGAGGCGGCCTGGGCGGGCGGCCGGGTACTGGACCTGCTGGCCGAGGTGCAGTCCACCCGGGTCCGCTCGATGCTCGCGGAGACGGCCCGCGCCCTGGTGCCGCACCAGCGCTCACCTCGCGTGGGCGCCTTCCTCACCCGGCACGCGGCCGTCTGACGGCGGCGCCGGCGACCGGGCGCCCGCCGCGCGGCCGGCCGGCTACGCGTCCAGGTGCCCGGTGTCGTTCCAGCGCTCCAGCGCGGGGGCCCCGTAGGCCCAGCCGAGCACCGACAGCGAGGTCGGCTCCAGCCGGATCCGGGCGCCGAAGGAGGCCTCGAAGCCGAGCCAGCGCGCGGCCAGCGTGCGCAGGATGTGCCCGTGCGCGAAGACGAGGACGTCGCGCTCCGCCGAGCGGGCCCAGGCGACCACCTCGTCCGCGCGCGCCGCGACATCGGCGACGGACTCGCCGCCCGGGACCCCGTCCCGCCAGATCAGCCAGCCCGGGCGGACCGCCTGGATCTCGGCCGGAGTCATGCCCTCGTAGTCCCCGTAGTCCCATTCCATCAGCGCGTCCCACGGCTCCGCCCGGACCCCGAAGCCCGCCAGGTCACAGCTCTCGCTCGCACGGACCAGCGGGCTGGTGCGGACCTCCACCCCGGGCAGGCCCCGCCACGGGTCACGGGCCAGCCGCTCGCCGAGCAGCTTGGCGCCCCGCTTGCCCTCCTCCAGCATCGGTACGTCCGTGCGTCCCGTGTGCTTGCCGAGCTGGGACCACGCCGTCTGGCCGTGGCGGGCCAGCAGGATGCGGGGGGCCATGTGAGTTCTCCCGGTGCGGTTCGGACGATTTCGCGCACTTTTACGCTCATTCCGTCGTCCGCACATCATCCAACACTTGAACTGCGGGCTGCCCAGCCGCCCATTCCGCCATAAGTCCACGATTGTCAGTGGCGGATGGGACACTTCCGCCCGTGAGCTCCTACCCGCCCAGCAGCGCTCCGCAGACGACACTGCGGCAGCGGCTCGCCGGCCTGCGCGGCCCGGCCGTGCCGCCCCGCCCGCTCGACGCCCGGGCACTGGCGGCGCTCGCCGCCAACCCCGGCTGCGGCAGACGCGCCCTGCTCGACGGCGCCGGTGTGGACAAGACCGTCCTCGCCTCGGCGCTCGGCTCCCCCGCCCCCTTCGGGCAGTCGCAGTTCGCCATCGTCCGCGGGAACTCCTTCGAGGCCAAGATCAAGGGCGACGGCGGATCCGAGCTGCTGCGGCTGGTGCACGAGCACCTCGGCGCCGGGTCCGAGCCCCCCGGACGGGGCGCCCTCGTCCCCGACCTGACCGCCGCCGGCCCCGAGGGCCGTGCCGCGCGGACCGCGCTCGCCCTGCGCGAGGCCACCGCCGCCGGGCGGGACACCGGGGCCTGGACCCTGCTGGACCACCCGATGCTGGCCCTGGAGGTGGCCGGCTCCCCCGCCTACCTGGAGCCGGACGCCGTCGTCGTACACCCCGACGGCCGCTGGACCGTCGTGGAGATCAAGTCCTTCCCGATGATCGACGGATCCGCCGACGCCGCGAAGGTCGGCGCCGCCGCCCGCCAGGCCGCCGTCTACGTGCTGGCCCTGGAGAAGACCGCTGCGAAACTGGCCGGCGCCGAGGTCGGCCACACGGTGCTGCTGGTCTGCCCCAAGGACTTCTCCAACCTGCCCACCGCCGCGCCCGTCGACATCCGCCGCGAGCACTCCGTGACCCGGCGCCAGCTGGACCGGCTGACCCGGGTCGAGGAGCTGGCCGCGGCGCTGCCCGACGGGCTCAGCTTCGACCCGGCGCGCACCGCCGAGGAGCTGGCCGAAGCCGTCTCAGCGGTGGACGCCGCCTACGCCCCCGAGTGCCTGGCCGCCTGCGAGCTGGCCTTCCACTGCCGGGAGCAGGCCCGCGCCGCCGACGAGGTGACCGCACTGGGCCGTTCCGTACGGGGCGAGCTGGGCGCGCTGACCACCGTCGGGGCGGCCCTCGCGGCAGCCGCCGGGCACGGCCCCGCCGACGATCCCACCGCCGAGGCGCTGCGCCGGGCGGCCCGGCTGCGCTCCGAGGCGCTGGAGGCGTCCGGATGACCCTCCTCGGCACCCTCGCCCGGCTGGAGGCCGTCCGCACCGGCCGGGCCCAGCCGCTGGCGACGGTTCGGCACCGGCACCTCGGCGAGCGCCCGCTGGTCCTCGTACCGCTGACGACCGCCGGTGAGACCGGGGCCCCGCTCGGCGCGCTGGTCGGCACGGACCCCGGGGAGCCGCGGCTGCTGGTGGTGCCCCAGCCGCGCGACCGGAACCTGCGCTGGGCCTTCCTGGCCGACCTCGCCGACGAGGTGCTGCCGTACGTCGACTCGTACGGCGACGAGGTCGAGCTCGTGGAGCGCAACGAGACCGACCCGGAGACGGGCCGCAGGACCAAGGTCGAGGCGGAGCTCTGCCTGGACGCGCCGCAGCTGGTCGTGCCGAGCCGGGCGGGCATCGAGTACGTACGCCTGCTGGGGCGGTCGATGCGGTTCCGGCGGACGGCCGAGGAGGACCCGGAGAACCCGTATCCGGCGCCCGCGCGGGTGCCGCTGCTGGGGCGCTGGTTCACGCACTTCGGCGAGCGCTCCCGCGTCCCCGGATCCTCGATGCTGCTGTCGGCGACGGAACTGCTGGGCCGGCACTGGGCCAGCGGCCAGAGCAACCTGGAGGACCAGCACCTGGGCGCGCTGCTGTCCTGGATAGCTCCCCCGGAGGGCGAATCCGGCGCCGGGGCGGCGCTGCGGGCCGAGCTGTCCCGGGACCGGGACGGCCAGTTGCTGGTCCCGCCCGCCGGACCGGCCACCGACCCGGCCTTCGACAACCGGCTCCTCGCCCCCGCGATGGCCCGCTACGACGCGGCGCGCACCGCGGACGACCCGGAGGCGGTGGAGCGCGCGGAGCGGGCGCTCCGGGGGCTCGTCGTGGACCAGATGCGACCCACCTGGGACGCGGTGTGGCAGTCGTTGGAGCTGCTGCGCGCGCTGCCCGCCGGAGCCCGGGCCGAGGAGCGCTGGACGCGCGACCGCTGGTCGTACACCGGCCACCGGGACCGGGTCCGGGCGGGCGAGCCCCCGCAGCCGCGCCGCGACGACGCGGTGACGGCGGCGCAGAAGCTGGCCACCCGGGAGACCGAGCAGGTGCGGCTCGACGCGCAGGAGGCGCTGGACGACCCCCTGGTGATGGCGGGCCGGCGGCTGACGGGCGAGGCCTTCGCCGGCGAGGTCACCGAGGTGGTGATGGAGTGGACGGAGTCGAAGCGGCCGAGCCCGCGCCCGCTGGTGACGGTGGTCACGGAGGACCGGCCGCAGCTCGCGGAGGGCGGCGGCGGGAAGGTGTTCCGCTCGCTGGACGGCCGCCCGCAGTCGGCCGCCTTCGTACGCTACGAGGAGGACGGGCAGGTCGTGCTGCGGCTGCTGGACAAGATGGGCCGCGGCAAGGAGCCGGAGCCGGGCTCGGTGCCGGAGAAGGGCGACCGGGTGTGCTGGACGCTCTTCGAGCACGACGCGCGCGGCGGCCCGAAGCTCCCGGACCCGGAGCAGACACCGTGGACGCACGGCGGCCCGCCCGGACACCTGACCGCCCCCGCACTGCCCGACCCCGTGACCGCCGAGGACGTGCTGTGAACTCCTTCGACCCGGGGGCCGCGGCCGCCCAGGCGACCGCCGCCATCCTGCACGACACCCTGCACGGGGCCGAGCGGGGCGTGGTCGTCGACTCCCCGCCCGGCGCCGGCAAGTCCACGCTCGTCGTCCGGGCCGCCCGGGAACTGGCCGCGGCCGGGCGTCGGCTGATGGTGGTCGCGCAGACCAACGCGCAGGTGGACGACCTGGTGCTGCGGCTCGCCGACAAGGACCCGGAGCTGAAGGTGGGCCGGCTGCACAGCAGCGACGGGGACGCCTACGACCCGGCGCTGCGCGAGCTGCCCTCGGTGACGCTCTCCGCCAAGCCGGGTGACCTGGCGGAGCTGCCGATCACCATCTCCACGGCGGCTAAGTGGGCGTTCGTCAAGGACGCCGAGCCCTGGGAGCACGCCATCGTCGACGAGGCGTACCAGATGCGCTCCGACGCGCTGCTGGCCGTGGCCGGGCTGTTCGAGCGGGCGCTGTTCGTGGGCGACCCGGGGCAGCTGGACCCCTTCAGCGTGGTGGGCGCGGAGCAGTGGGCGGGGCTGTCCTACGACCCGTCCGCCTCGGCGGTGACCACCCTGCTCGCCCACAACCCGCAGCTCCCGCAGCACCGGCTGCCGGTTTCGTGGCGGCTCCCGGCGACGGCCGCGCCGCTGGTCTCGCGGGCGTTCTACCCGTACACGCAGTTCCGCAGCGGTACGGGCCCCGGTGAGCGGCGGCTCTCGTACGGGGTCCCCTCGGACGGGTCGGGCCCGGACCGGGTCCTGGACGAGGCCGCCGAGGCGGGCTGGGGCCTGCTGGAACTGCCCGCGCGGCACACGCCGCGCACCGACCCGGAGGCGGTCCGCGCGGTGGCCCAGGTGGTCCGCCGGGCCCTGGACCGCGGGGCGGTGACCTCCGACGAGCAGTCGCCGGAGCCGGCTCCGCTGACCGCGGACCGGATCGCGGTGGGCACCGCCCACCGGGACCAGGCGGCGGCCGTCCGCGCGGCGCTGGCCTCGCTGGGCGTGACCGGGGTGACCGTGGACACCGCGAACCGCCTCCAGGGCCGCGAGTACGACCTGACCGTGGTGCTCCACCCCCTGTCGGGCCGCCCGGACGCGACGGCCTTCCACCTGGAGACGGGCCGCCTGTGCGTGCTGGCCTCCCGCCACCGGCACGCCTGCGTGGTGGTGGCCCGGGCGGGCATAGCGGAACTCCTGGACGACCACCCCTCGACGGAGCCGGTCCAGCTGGGCGTGACGGTCAAATTCCCGGACGGCTGGGAGGCCATGATGGCCACGTGGGATTTCTGGTCGAACCACCGCGTCCGGTGGCGGCCGTGAGCCGAGGCGCCCCGCCACGCCCGACGCCGACCCGGGTGCGGCGCCCCGACCGCCGGACGGAGTCCGGCACGCCGCCGGAGGCGGCCAATGGATACAGCCCGGATGGATGGGAAGCGAACCATTCCGTCCTGGCGCACCTCGCGGAGCACCGGGTGCGCTGGAAGCCGTAGGGAATCAGGCCTTCCGCTCGATGCCCATACGGGTGCGCAGGGCCTCGCCCACCTCGGCGAAGGTGCGCAGTTGCTCCGGGGTCAGGATGTCGATCAGGTGGCGGCGTACGGACTCCACGTGGAGGGGGGCCGCCGAGGTGATCGCGCTCACGCCGGTCCCGGTCAGGACCACCTCCGCGCCACGGGCGTCGGCCGGTACCTCCTCGCGGCGGACCAGGCCCCGTTGCTCCATTCGGGTGAGCTGGTGGGACAGTCGGCTGCGCGACCACTGCATCAGGACGGCCAGGGCGCTGATCCGCATGCGGTGGCCCGCCGTGGAGCCGAGCACCGACAGGACGTCGTAGTCGGCTTCGGAGAGGCCGCTGTCCTGGTTGAGGTCGCGCGCGATACCGGCATTGACCAGGGGAAACATCCGCCGCCAGGCGTACCAGGCATCCATCTCGGGCTCGGTGAGCCAGCGGGGCTCGGGTGCGGTCATGGGGGCACTCTAATCAGATTGATGACACATCACCTATCTGGTTGACACGTCACACAGCTCCGGGTTTTATAGGTGACACGTCAACAACCACCGAACGGGGAACCCACTCCTATGACCCGCCTGCACGTCATCTCCGCCGCCACCCGCCCCACGTCCGCCGGCCGCCCGCTGTCCCGGTGGGTCACCGAGCAGGTCCGTGCGCGGGGCGGCTTCGAGGTCACTCCCGTCGACCTCGCGGAGATCGCACTGCCCTTCCTGGACGAGCCGGAGTACGCCTCCACTGGGGTCTACACCCACCAGCACACCCGTGACTGGAGCGCCGTGGTCGACTCCGCGGACGCCTTCCTCTTCGTCCTGCCGATGTACAACGGCGGCTACACCGCCCCCTTCAAGAACGCCATCGACTTCCTCTACAGCGAGTGGCGCGACAAGCCGGTCGGCCTCGTCAGCTACAGCGCGGGCCCCACCGGCGGCGCCCCGGCCGCCGAGATGCTGCTGCCCGTGCTCACGCGCCTCGGCATGCGGCCCGCCGAGCGGTCCGTCGCGATCCCGGGCATCTCCAAGCTGGTCGGGCCGGAGGGGTTCACCGCTCCGGAGGGGCTCGCGGGCGAGCTGGCCGGCGTACTCGACGACGTGGCGGAGCTGGCCGCGCGCCGCGCCGCGGAGACCGTCACGGCGTGACGTACCGCGCCGCGGTCGGCCATCTGCTCGACTCCCCCGCCACGGGGCCCGCACGGCTCCTCCCGCACCTCACGGGCCGTACGGACGTTCCATCCGGGCGCTGTGCGCTCTTGCGCGGCGTTGGACAATGGACGGTGGCCCGGAAGGATTTCGCACGCAGCAGGAGGACGCGCATGGCAGAGCCCGAGCGGACCGAGCGGAGGCTGCGGCCCGCACCGCTGCTCTTCGAGCCCTCGGAGGCCGCCACGGACCCGGAGCACTTCTTCGACCTGGAGAGGATCGAGGATCCTCGCGAGCTGCTGGCCCGCGCCACCGAGCTGACGCTGGCCTTCCGGGCCGCGCAGGAGCGTGCGGTGGAGTTCCAGGCACTGGCGGCGGCGCAGCTGGCGGACCCGCGGCGGTTCGACCGGCTCTCGCCGGCGGCGATCGCGGAACGGGCGGAGTGGACCGAGGACTACGCCCTCAAGATGATCGAGTTCGGCGAATCCCTGCAACACGGCCTGGACGTGCCCTGACGGATCCGGTCCCCGCACCGCCGGGCGCGGCGGTGCGGGGATGCGGCGGCGCGGCATATGCGGGGCGCAACATACCCCAGCAACAGCCACCCTGTCCCGGTTTCCGGTAACTCCTGGAAACCGGGATGTCACGCCGGGTAGATCTGGCATATGACGACCCTGACGACGGCTCCCGGCTGCCCGGCCCTCGACGCACGCACCGCCCCCGCCACCCACGTCACCCCGCAGGGCGCCGCGTGGCTCGTCTCCGCGTGCGCCGATCCGCGGCGCACCCTCGCCGCCTGGGAGGCCCGGCCCACCGCGAACGCGGTGCTGCCCTGCGGGAGCGCCTTCGACGTCGTCAACGTCCCGGCCGTCCTCGGGCGCCGCGTGCTGGACCTGCTCTGGGCCGAGGGTCCGGGCTGCGGCCCGGTCGCCGTGCACCGGGGCCGGATGCTGCTCTTCGCCGCCGCGGGCACCGCCCACCGGCTGCCCGCCCTGCTGGCGTGGGAGGAGTGGGGAGGCTCCCGTACCGTCCCGGCACCCCTGTGCCACGGGCACGGGGACGCCGTCACCGTGCCTCCGCTGGCCGACGCCCCCGGCCCCTCGCGCTGGCTCGTCGCCCCCGACGCGCGCCTGCCGTGGCTCCCCGGGCCCGAGGCCCTCCTCTGGGCGTTCGTCCGCGCCGCCCGAGCTGCGGATATCGATTTTTCGTTCCGCGGATCCGGATGCTAATGTCTACGACGTCAGCAAGCGCCGCTAGCTCAGTTGGTTAGAGCAGCTGACTCTTAATCAGCGGGTCCGGGGTTCGAGTCCCTGGCGGCGCACAGACGGAGGAAGGCCCCCACTCAGCAGAGTGGGGGCCTTCTTCGTATCCGCTCGCCTTCGCGCTCCTCCGTCACGTCGTGATCTTCACGGTGTACGCACCCGACGGGGTGCGGTCCGCCACCTCGATCGTGATCCGCTCCCCCGGCACGGTGTACGTCTCGCCCACCTCCAGCGGCGCGTCCGCCAGCGGCGGGTACACCGAGCGGTCCCAGCACGCCTCCGTCGACGGATGGGCGTCCAGGACCTCGATCGGGCCGCCGCCCGAGGCCGCCTCGTTGCGGACCCGGTAGACCAGGACCCCTTCCGTGCAGGTGTCCCCGTCGTTGCCGGCGGAGCCCCGCGCCTCGACGGCGATCGCGCTGCCGGGGCCCGTACGGATCACGGCGAGCCGGGTCCCGCCCGTACCGCCCCGCACCGGGACCTCCGCCAGCGGCTGCAGGGTGTGCAGCGAGGAGCCCGACCGCACGCAGTCCACCTGGGCGGGGTCCAGCCAGCCCAGCTTCCACTTGTGCCAGGCGAAGAGGTCCGGCGACATCCCGAACTGGCTGCCCATGACGTCCCAGTCGCCGACGTAGGTGTCCCAGTCGCCCTTGCCGTCGCTCGGCCGGTGGTAGAGGTCGGGCAGGTCGAAGACGTGCCCGGTCTCGTGCGCGAGCACGTTGCGGTCCGGCGGGTGCCGCTCGAAGACGGTGACGATCCGCCGCAGGTCCGTGCCGTCGGCCCGGAGCGGGCGGTCGAAGTTGACGACCTTGGTGGCATCGGAGTCCACCCCGGGCGCGTCCGGGTCGGCGACGAAGTAGACGACGTCGAACTTGGCGAAGTCCACCTCGGGGTCGGCGGCGGCCACCGCGTCCCGCAGGTAGGCCGCCCGGTCCTCGGGGGCCCAGTCGCGCTGTATCCCGTACGCGGCGGCCGGCTTGGGCATCCGGATCCACTGCTTCTGCGGGTGCGGGACCAGGTTGAACCTGCCGTACGAGGCCCGCTCGAAGAAGTCGCTGGTGGCGGGGAAGTAGTCGCCGGCGATCTCTTCGGGCCGCAGGGTGGTCCGGTGGTCGGGGAAGGAGAGGAAGACCATGACCGCGTCGAGGGTGCGCTCGGGCCGCGGGTAGGCGCGGTTCCAGGTGTCGAGGCCCAGCGAGTGATGGGCGTCCGTACGGGTCAGCGCGCACGGCCCGGCCCCGGGGGCGGCCACCGCGGGCCCCGCGACGAGCGACATGGCGGCGAGTGCCGTCAGGGATGTGAGCGCTGCCGCCGCACTTCGGATGCGGGAGCGGTCCACTCCCCCGGGTGTCTCCTGTCGCGGCACATCGACCTCCGGTGGTGGATTCGTACCATCTCGTCCACCTTGAGGCGCTTGTCTTACTAATGCCCTGTTCCGCTGCCCCACACGAGTGAGCGATACGGCAAGCCGGTGACCCCCGGGATTCACGCGGTTGCCTACAGAACGTCACGCCCGATCACGCGGGATCAGCAGCCGCCCCCGCACGCTCAGAGCCGCGCAGAAACGATCAACCGATCTTGGTCGGCCAATCCGTCATCACACCGAACTCCCGCCCCTCACACGGCGACGCCGCTGGATGAGGCCTCCCGGCAGCCTCTATGATCGGCACACTTTCCTGCACGGACACTCACGAGCACTGCGGGGCCAACGGTGGGCGGAACCTCAGAAGGAACCGGTTCGGCGGCCGACAGCATCCGATCGGCCACTACGGAGCGTCACGGAGCAGTGTCGGCGACGGCAGCCCCGTCGCGGACCCCGCCGCGGGACGAGTCCGAACGGCGCGACTACCGGGCCGCGTTCAACGCGGCCCACCTCCCCATGGCCGTCGTCGACCGCGACGGCTACGTCGTGGCCGCGAACCAGGCCTTCGCCGGCCTGCTCGGCGCCGAGCCGCACGCACTCGTCCACCGGTGCGCCGCCGACCTGGTGGACCTGGCCGCCGAGGCCCGCACCTGGGCCGCGTACCAGGAGGTGCTCCGCGGGCGGCAGGCGCGGCTGCGCTGCACCCGCCGCCTCAAGCACCCCGACGGGCACTCGCTGTGGACCGAGGTCACCCTGGGGCCCGTACCCGGGACCGGCGACGTCCTGCTGTCCGTCGCCGACATCAGCGACCGGCGCGACCTCCAGGCCCGCCTGCGGCACCTCCAGATGCACGACCCGGTCACCCGGCTGCCCAACCGGGCGCTGTTCTTCGAGCGGCTCTCCGCCGCCCTGGAGGCGTCCTCGTACGACCACGGCGGCGGCACCGGCCGGATCGGGCTGTGCTACCTGGACCTCGACGGGTTCAAGGCGGTCAACGATACCCTCGGCCACCGGGTCGGCGACCGGCTGCTCGCCGCCGTCGCGGCGCGGCTGACCCAGTGCGCCGACCAGTCCGGGTACGGGCGCACGAGCGGGCACCTGGTGGCCCGGCTGGGGGGCGACGAGTTCGCCCTGCTCGTCGAGGACTCCACCGGCACCGAACAGCTCGCGGACCTGGCGCGCGGCGTACTGGCCGCCCTCCAGGAGCCGTTCGACCTGGCCGGTCAGCGGCTGTCGGTCTCCGCGTCGATCGGGGTGGTGGAGCGGGCGACCGCCGGGACCTCGGCGACCGGGCTGATGCAGGCCGCCGACACGACCCTGTACTGGGCGAAGGCGGACGGCAAAGCCCGCTGGACCCTCTTCGACCCGGAGCGCAACGCCCACCGCGTGACGCGGCAGGCCCTGTCCTCCACCCTCCGGCCTGCCGTGGAGCGCGGGGAGTTCGAGCTGGAGTACCAGCCTCTGGTGGACCTGGAGAGCGGGGCGGTGCGCGGGGTGGAGGCGCTGGTGCGCTGGGTCCACCCGCAGTTCGGCACGCTCACGCCGAATCGGTTCATCGGAATTGCGGAAGAGGACGGATCCATCGTCCAGCTGGGGCAGTGGGTGCTGCGCACGGCCTGCCGGCAGGCGCGGCGCTGGCAGATCGAGCAGCCCAGCGACTCCCCGGTCTTCGTGTCGGTCAACGTCGCGGTGCGCCAGGTGTGGGACTCGGACCTGGTGGGCGATGTCGCGGAGATCCTGGCCGAGACCGGGCTGGCGCCGCAGCTGCTCCAGCTGGAGCTGACCGAGTCGGCCGTGATGGGCTCGGCGGGCCGGCCGCTCCAGGCCCTCCAGGCGCTGAGCGACATGGGCGTGCGGATCGCGATCGACGACTTCGGGACCGGGTACTCGAACCTGGCCTACCTCAGCCGGCTGCCGGTCTCGGTGCTGAAGCTGGACGGCTCCTTCGTACGGGGCTTCCGCTACGAGGAGGGCGCGCACCCGAATCCGGCCGACGAGACCATCGTCGAGGCGCTGGTCCAGCTCGCGCACCGGCTGGGTCTGACGGTGACGGCGGAGTGCGTGGAAACCGCCGGGCAGGCGGCCCGGCTGCGCCGTGTCGGCTGCGACACGGGGCAGGGCTGGCTCTACTCCCGCGCGGTGGCCCCGGACGTGATCGCCCGCATGATCGGCCGCCAGGCGGCGGCCGCGGCCGCTGCCTCGGATTCCGCTTCGGCTTCCGCCGCCGCACAGCCCGACGAGCCCGCCCCGCACCCCCTCGTCTGAGAACCGGGAGGGGCACGGGGCGGGCGGGCCGGGGTACGTGCTATCCGTTGACGACCTTGTCGTAGCGCAGGGCGACGTAGCCCGAGGCGGCGTGGCCGGCGATGCGTCCGTCGCTGCCGCCGTTGAGGTAGTCCTGACCGCGCATCATGTCGTCCGCGGTGTTGGCCTCGTGGATGTACGAGAACTTGCCGGCGGCCTTGTCGACCCACTTCTCGAAGAGCACCACGTGCCCGTCCTGGGTGTTCAGCGCGTCACCGGGCAGGAGGTCGGACTTGGAGATGGTGCTGCCGACGCCCGGCAGGCTGTAGGTCGTGTAGCTGCTGTCGGCGTGCCAGACCATGGAGACGAAGCCGGAGCAGTCGGTGCGGTAGGTGTGGTCCCCGTCCGGGTCGGTGGCGTAAGCACCCTGGTTGTAGGGGATGTCGCGGTTCAGCCAGTTCACGGCGCGGCTCATGATCTCGCTGCGGGCGATCTGCCCACCCTTGCTGGAGGGGGTGGGAGTGGGGGGCGCCGGCGGCTGGTAGGTGCAGTCGTTGGCGAAGGCGGAGAGCAGGGTCTGGGTCCAGCCGCTCGCGTCGACCGGGTCGTTGGAGTGGTAGGCGATGTCGCTGCCCTTGCCGTCCGTGGGGTCGGCGTCGTGGTACCAGTACATCCCGCCGTTCGTACGGCCGTAGTAGAGGCCGCCGCCGGGCGAGACCAGGCTGTCGACCGCCGACCAGCCGTCGCTCTTGAGCTCCGAACTCTCCCAGTCCCCGACGCCGTTGATCTGGTAGGAGAGCAGCCTGCCGTCGGCCGTGCTGGCGATGAGGACATCGTCGCCGGCGGCGGCGAGCGTCTTGAGGACGAAGCCCTCGTCGATCACCGCGTGCTTGGCGATGTGGGCGGGCCCGCTGGGCTTGGCCTGGGAGACGTTGTACCGGTGGAGCTGGCCGGCGACCGTGCCGTAGAGGTGCCCGGCGCCGTCGTAGGTCATCTTGTCGAAGGTCCAGCCGCCGTCCCAGATCTTGGTGACTCCGGCCAGGGCCAGGGCGTTGTCGTTGGTCTGGATGTCGACGCGGTACAGGTCGCCGGCCGTCGACGTCACGAGGACGGTGTTGAAGTTGAGGGTGGCCATCGCCTTGGGCGTGAAGCCGAGGTTCGCGCCGATCAGGGTCTTGACGCGGTCGCCGGTGTTGGGGGATATCGCCGTGTAGGTGAGGCGTCCGTCGGGGAGGGTGCCGTAGACCGACACGTCGCCGCCGCAGATCGCGGCGGCCTGGGCCGGCGCCGAGCTGAGGGTGACCATGCCGAGGGTGGTGGCGGCGACGGCGAGGGTGGAGGCGGCGAAGCGGTGCTTGCGGGACGACGAGAACATGGATGTCTCCGGGTTCAGGGCAGCCCTGACGTACGCGCGCCGGGCCGAGGTGTGAGGGGGGAGAAGAGGGAGAGCGAAGGGGAGAGCGAGCGTGACGCGGGGGCGGCTCAGTACCAGTTGTTGTTCAGGAAGTGGTTCCAGGCGCCGCAGGGCGTGTTGTACCGGCCGTCGATGTAGGACAGGCCCCACTTGATCTGGGTGATGGGGTTGGTCCGCCAGTCATCGCCGAAGGCGTCCATCTTGGAACCGGGCAGGGCTTGGGGGATGCCGTACGCCGTGGAGCCCGGGTTGTCGGCCCAGTAGCGCCAGCCGCTCTCCTTGTCCCACAGCTGCTCCAGGCAGTTCCACTGGGTGGTGCTGTTCCAGGCTCCGCCGTCGTGCTTGTTCATCAGGTCGCGGCCGGCCGCCTTCACAGCGGGTATGTCGGTCCCGTCGAGCGGGTCCGCGGTGGCGGTGCAACTGAAGGTCTCCGGCTGGGCGGAGAGCAGCTGCTGCGTCCAGCCGCCGGTATTGACGGGTGTGTCGTTGTGGTAGGCGATGTCGGTGCCGGTGCCATCGGCCGGGTTGGCGTCCTTGTACCAGTACATGGCGCCCGTGGTTTCGATCCGGCCGTAGTAGAGACCCCCACCGGGCGATACGACCTGGTCGAAGCCGGACCAGCCGGAGGTCTTGAGGTCGTCGCGGTCCCAGGTTCCGTCGCTGCCGATCTTGTAGGAGTAGAGCGCGCCGGCCGAGGTGGTGGCGAGCAGCCGGTCGTCGCCGGCGGCCGTGAGGGTCTTCAGGACGAAGCCGCTGCCGATCTCCTTGCGCTGACCGATGTGCGCCGATCCGGTCGGCTTGGGCTGCGAGACCAGGTACTGGAGCAGGGCGCCGCCCGCCGTGCCGTACAGATGCCCGTGTCCGTCATAGGTGAGCTTGTCGTGGGTCCAGCCGCTGTCGAAGATCTTGACGGGCGGGCGCTCCAGGACGAGGGACTCGTTGTTGGTGAGAACGTCGAGGCGATAGAGCGCGCCGGCTGTCGATGTCACCAGCACCGTATTGAAGTTGAGGGTGGCCATCGCTTTGGGCTCGAACCCCAGGTCCGCTCCGATGCGCACCTTCTTCAACTCTCCGGTGGCCGGCGTGATGGTGCTGAAGGTGAGACGGCCGTCGGGAAGGATGCCGTAGATCGAGGCGGTCCCGCTACAGGTGGTGGCGGCCTGTGCGGCCGGGGCGGCGGCGACGGTCGCGGCGGTGAGCAGTCCGGCACCGATGACACTGGAGAGGGCGGCGACCGCGCTCTTACGGGCAGCCTGACGGAGGGTGGTGGTCACTGCGTTCTCCTTGGGAACGTGCGCGGGCGGGCCGAAGGGGCGCCGGTCGGCGGCGGCGTCGCGCTGCCGTCAGTGGTGCGGGCCGGTGGTGCTGTAGCCGTGCGCCTGCAGAGGGGCGCGGGCGCCGTCGATGATGGCGTGGGCCTGGTGGAGAGCTGCGGCTTCCGAAGCGGCACGCAGGAAGAGGTAGACGTCCACACCGTCGCCGGCGGCTTTGGCCCGCAAGTGCTCGAGTCCGTACGCCGCGGGAGTGTGGGCCCAGATCAGATCGCAGACGAGGGCGAGAACCCCCTTCTCGTCAGGCTCATGACAAGATCCTGAGAGGGAAGCCCGGATGACGCGCATGCGGGCTAGTCCCAGTTGATGCTGTCCGCGATGGACGTGGGCGCCGTGTCCCAGTTGATGCTGCCATCGCCGGAGGCGCTGACGTGGCGGCTTTCGGCGGAGGCGGTCACCGAGGTGGTGGTGAAGGCGCCGGCGCAGAGGGCGGCGAAGACGGCGGCGACAGCGGCGATGCGGGCGGTGCGGGCGGTGCGGGCGGTGCGAAACATGGTTTCCCCCAAGGTCGAAAGCCGGGAAGCGATTCGTTCGGTGCGGTGTGCTGCGCGCTGTCCGGATCGTCCTTGCGGCTCTGGCCTGAGTCGGGGACTCTCGTCCCCGCCGTCCCGGTGAACACCATGTTGCTGCCCTCGCGACCTGTGAAAAAGAGGTTCCGGCTGTCACCAACAGGCCTGGCACCTTGGTGACAGACTTCGCCTACGAACACGGGGGCGGCGCTCGCCGGAGGCGGCCCAACTACAGCCGGGGGGCTGGGACATGCTGCAAACACTGGGGCTCGGGGCCGATGTGGAAGCCGTGTACCGGGGCATGCTGGCCGATCCCTCGGGAGGGATCGCCGAGCTGAGCGCCCGCCTCGGCCTCACCCAGCCGCAGGTCCGCGAGGGCCTGGACCGGCTCGTCGACCTCGACCTGCTCAGACCGTCCCGGGACAGCCCGGGCGCGCTGCGAGCGGTGAGACCCGAACTGGGCCTGGAGCTCCTGCTGCGCCGTCAGGAGGAGGAGCTGGCCCGGCAGCAGCAGGAATTGGCTCGCAGCAAGGCGGCTGCGGCACAGGTGGTCTCCGAATTCGCGGAGCTCAGCCCGAACACCGAGGTCGACGGCGCGGAACGGCTCGTGGGGATGGACGCCATCCAAAGCCGACTGGAGCAGCTCGCCCATGGACTGGCCCGGGAATGCCTGGCGATCCTGCCGGGCGGCGCGCTGTCGGAGGCAAGCCTGGAGGCCTCCCGACCGCTGGACCAGCGTGCGCTGGGCCGCGGCATCGAGATGCGCTCGGTGTACCAGGACAGCGCCCGCAACGATCCGACGACGCTGGCCTACGCCCGGTGGCTGACCGAGCAGGGGGGCCAGGTGCGCACCAGCCCGCTCCTTCCGCCACGCCTCCTGGTGTTCGACCGTACCGTGGCGGTCGTTCCCATCGACCCTGACAATTCCCGTCTGGGCGCTCTGTGCACCAGCGCGCCGGGAATCGTGGCCTCCCTCGCCACCCTGTTCGAGCAGACGTGGGACTCCGCCGTACCTCTCGGAGCCGACCGCCCCCGCCCCAGCGACACACGCCCCACCGCGACCGAACTGGAACTGCTGAAGCTCCTGGCTTCCGGGATGACCGACGAGGCAGCCGCCAAGCGCCTCGGGGTATCCATGCGCACCGTCAGACGTCAGATGTCCGCCCTCATGGAACGCCTCCATGCCACGAGCCGCTTCGAAGCCGGCCTCAAAGCAGCACAGCAGGGCTGGCTCTGAACCAGCCCTGCGTACGGTCAGAGGCTGCGGACGAAGGTGGTGAACGCCTCCGGGCCGACCGCGAAGGCGGGGCCGTCGGGGTTCTTGGAGTCGCGGACGGCGACGAGGCAGGGCTGCGCGGCCACCTCGACGCACTCGCCACCGTTGGAGCCGCTGTACGAAGCCTTGCGCCAGGCGGCGGTGCCGAGGGGAGCACACTCGACGCAATCGCCACCGCTGGAGCCGCTGTAGGACGACTTACGCCACAGCACGCTCGGCAGGTTCTGGATGCTTCCCATAGCGTTCCTCCATTACGCGAGCGATCAGCTCTGCCGACGCCCGGGGAGAGAGGGCCTCGGCCTGCAAGCGAGCGTATCCGACCGAACGCTCCTTGATCACTTGCGGATTGGCCGTCATGTGGCCGCAGTCGTAGCTCTCGCTGTAGTGGATGTCCGGGTCGTCGTCGAACCGCAGAAGGTTGAACGAGCCCATCATTGCCGCGTGCTGGCCGGCCTGGAAGGGCAGCACTTGGATTTCCAGCCACTGGCGGTCCTGAAGGTCCAGCAGGTGGGCAAGTTGGTTGCGCATGACCTCACGGCCACCGATCTCCCGATGGAGCGCCGCCTCGTCCAGCACCACCCACAGCACCGGCGGATTGTCGCGGGCCAGTATCCGCTGCCGATCCATGCGCGCCGCCACGGCGGCGTCGAGCATGTCGGGCTTCTCGACGCCCAGAACGGCCCGCGCGTAGTCCTCCGTCTGCAGGAGTCCGTACACCAACTGACACTGGAACGTGGAGATGAACGCCGCCCGGGCCTCCATCTCCGCGTACGCCTGGAACCACGTAGGCAGGACGCTCCGCAGGACCAGCCCCACCAGCCGGGAGAAGTGCCCGTCCGTGCCCAGTGCCGCGTCCACCCGTTCGGAGAAGTCCCGGGTCGGTACCCGCTTACCGTTCTCGATCATTCCGATCAGGGAACCCGTGCAGAAGATGATGCTGCCCAACTCCGCCTGCTTCAGGCCCGCCTCCTCCCTCAGCCGTCGCAACTCGTAGCTGTAGTAGTCCAGCGGCGAGGCACTGGGATCGATGTCACGGGCCTGGACCATGAGACGGCACCCCCAAGCGGAGAACGAGCTTGTGGCCGAGAGTAGCGACGTCGACACGTACCGATGTCGGGAATCCGGCAACCATGTCACACACCTCCGCCCCGCCCCCGGGAGAGGGGACAGGGCGGGGGCGTCGCTCGGCGCGGGGTGGGGGGATCAGCAGGCGCCGAGGTCCTTCCAGACACCCCATTCACCGGTGGTGCCCGGCGTCTCGTTCTGCGTCCACCACTGGGCCTTGTACTTGCGGCCGTTGTGGGAGACCTCGTTGCCGGCGGTGTAGACGGTGCCCGCGACGTAGGCCGGGGTCGAGCCGCAGCCCGTGGTCGGCGGGGTCGTCGGAGGCGTCGTCGGCGGGGTGGTAGGCGGCGTCGTGGGAGGCGTGGTCGGCGGGACCGTGCTGCCGCCCAGGGCGTCCGAGATCTGGTTCAGCAGTGTGGTGTTGCCGTCCAGGCCGAGCAGGGAGTACATCATCGCGCCGGCCAGGCCGCGCTGCTTGCCGTAGTCGACCCGGGCCTGGATGGACCGCTGGTTCAGGCCGGTGAAGAACTCGCCGTCCTTGTAGAAGTACGAGGCCTTGGCCCGGTCGTCCCAGAAGGTGGTCGCCGGGTTGTCGACGATCCCGCCGAGCTCCTTGTACAACGCGATGCCGGCCTGCTGGCTGGTGGGCCGGGCGCCGGAGGCGCCGGTGGCGGGCTGGGCGAGGCCGTTGGCGGCGCCCGCCGGGACGCCCTTCCAGCCGCGGTAGTAGAACTCGTAGCCCAGGGTCAGCTTGCTCGCGGGGAAGCCTCCCGCGATGCCGTAGGCCGGGTTGCCGTCGATCCAGGAGTCGATCGCGTTGTCGATGCTGTACTTCTCGGTGCCCGGCGCGATCGGGTCGGTGGGGTCGGCCGCCGAGGGCTGGAGCGGGGACTGGTGGTAGGTCGGCCCGTCGCCGTCCCAGGCGCCGTGCATGTCGTACGTCATGATGTTGGCGTAGTCGAGGTACGAGCCGATCTTGTCGGTCTCGATGTACTTGATCTTGTCCTGGCCGGCCGGGAGGGCCGAGGTCAGCAGGTACTTCTTGCCGCCGTTGGCCGCCCCGTAGGCGTCGAGCTGGGTACGGAACTCCTTCAGCAGGAGCGTGTAGTTGGCCTTGTCCTCGGGACCGTAGTTGTTGCCCAGGTGGCCGCCGGAGGAGCCGGGGTACTCCCAGTCGATGTCGATGCCGTCGAAGATCCCGGCCGCCGTGCCCGCGCCGCCGTAGCCGCCGTCGACCGGCAGGTTGCCCTTGATGTACTGGTCGATGCAGGAGGAGACGAACTTCTTGCGGCTGGCGTCGGTCAGCGCCGCGTTGTGGAAGTACTTCGAGTACGTCCAGCCGCCCAGCGAGATGTTGATCTTCAGGTGCGGGTACTTGGCCTTCAGCTGCTTGAACTGGTTGAAGACGCCGACGATCGGCTGGTTCCAGGTGTCGGCGACGCCGCTGACGCTGTCCACCGCGCTGAAGGACTTCTGGTAGTCGGCGTACGAGTCGCCCGCACCGTCACCGGCGTTCGGGTTGTTGTCGTCGCCCGCCGCCTTGTTCGCCTCGAAACAGGTGAGGTCGGTGGGGTGGATGTTGCCGAACGAGTAATTGATGACGTCCAGCTTGCCCGCTATGCCGCGCGTATCGAGGTGCTTGGGGTAGAAGGCGTTCCCGTACACGCTCCACTGGTCGTAGTACGCGATCTTCACGCCGCCCGCACTGACGGTGGAGGAGGCGGAGGCGCTCACGGCCTGGGCGGTACCGAGTCCGGCGAAGGAGGCGAACGCTCCGGCTGCCAGCGCAGCCGTGGCGGCGGCCGCGATGAGGGGTTTACGGATGTGCATGAACTGCCTCCGGGGGGTGGGAGGGGAGAGCGTCAGCTTCAGGTGAGAGAAGAGATAGCGATCGCCTCACGCCCCAGTCAATGGTTTGGACCAAAGAAGGACTAGACCATTGAACGGTCAAATGCCCTAGTCAGAGACCTGAGCGCACGTCAAAAACCGCTCGCCACCCCAGGTGACGAGCGGTTTAAGGGTCCCTTAGGACATGCTCCGGCAAGGTTTCGGCAAGAAACCAGCCGAACCCCGTTCGTATGGGCTCAGGTCAGGTCCGAGCCTGCCGCGGGCATCCCGTACGCATCTGCGACGAGCCCGTAGGAGTGCAACCGGGCCGCCCCGCTGTGGGCGTTGGCCGTCAGCATCAGCTCGTCCGCGCCCGTCCGCCCGGCCAGGTCGTCCAGCCCGGAGCGGACCTCGTCGGCGGTCCCGTGGACGATGTTCACGAGCCAGCCGTCCACGAACTCCCGCTCCAGCGGGGAGAAGGGGTACGCCGCCGCTTCCTCGGGCGTCGGGACCAGCCCGGGCCGGCCGCTGCGCAGCCGCAGCATCGACAGCGCCCCGGTGAGCACCTGGGCGCGCGCCTGCGCCTCGGTGTCGGCGGCCAGCGCGGAGACGCCGATGACGGCGTACGGGGCGTCCAGGACGGCCGAGGGCCGGAAGCTCTGCCGGTAGAGGTCGAGCGCGGGCAGGGTTCCGGCCGCCGAGAAGTGGTGGGCGTAGGCGAAGGGCAGGCCCAGCTCTCCGGCGAGACGGGCGCTGAAGCCGGAGGAGCCGAGCAGCCACAGCGGCGGCCGTCCGGCGGGACCCTGCACCGGGCCCGGTACGGCGTGCACGCGGGCGTACGGGTGCCCGTCGGGGAAGTCGTCGTCGAGGAACCGGGTGAGCTCCGCGAGCTGCCGGGGGAACTCCTCCGCGGCCTCGTCGAGGCGCCCGGGCCCGCGCAGCGCGGCGGCCGTGCGCCCGTCGGTGCCGGGAGCCCGGCCGAGCCCGAGGTCGATCCGCCCCGGGGCGAGCGCCTCCAGGGTGCCGAACTGCTCGGCGACGGCGAGCGGGGCGTGGTTGGGCAGCATGACGCCGCCCGAGCCGAGCCGGATCCGGGAGGTGTGGGCGGCGAGGTGGGCCAGGATCACGGCCGGGGAGGAACTGGCGACGCCGGGCATCGAGTGGTGCTCGGCGACCCAGTGCCGGTGGTAGCCGCGGGACTCTGCGAGCCGGGCGATCTCCACGCTGGTGCGCAGGGAGGCGTGGGCGGTACCGCCGGCGCCCACGGTGACGAGGTCCAGGACCGAGAGCGGTACGGGCGCCCGGCCCCGCGCGGTGCCGCGGATCACGTCGCGGCCCTCCCGCCGGCCGGCGTCCTGATCGGCGTCCCTGGCGTCCCCGACGTCACTCATCGTCGCTCCCGTCCCGCGTCCATGTCCCTACGACACCTGTTCGGCACCCGTTCGGCACCGTACGAGGAATGCGAACCATGGCCCGGTGCCGGGCATTCCCGGCGCGCCGGGGCGATGCCCGTGACCTTGGCATATGCCAGTGGCGTAGGCCCTGGCAGGGGGACTTGATTGAGCCATCAATCTCCCCAACAGGCGCTCCACACGGGCCTCTTGATGGCTATCGTGGTAGGGCAAGCGGTAACAACCTGGTAGGGGGAAACCGTGGCGCTGAAGCCCGAGCCGACCGCGCCGTTCCACTCGGTGCAGTACGCACTACGCGTACTCGAAACGATCGCACGGCACACCGGTGGTGTGACCGAGGTGCAGATCGCGCGTGAGACCGGCCTGCCCGCAGTCCATCTCGCCCCGATGCTGCTCATGCTGCGCCGGGAGGGATACGTACTGCAGGTGTCCGACGGTGCCTATGCCATAGGGGATTCCCTCGTCCTGCTCGGCTCCGGCGTCGACCGGCAGCAAGCGCTCACGGACAAGCTCCAGGAGACGCTGGACCGGCTGCGGGACTCGGTCGGCGCGGCCGTCTACATCAGCCGGTACGTGGACGGCGAGGTCAGGATCACGCAGTTCGCGGACAGTCCGCGCACCCCGAAGGTGCACGAATGGGTCGATTTCCGCTCCGCCGCGCACGCCAGCGCGGTCGGCAAGTGCCTGCTGACGCAGCTCGACCTGAACGGGCGGCGCGACCACCTGTCCCGCCACAAGATCGCACGGCTCACGTCGAAGACGATCGTGAACGAGCGGATCCTGTTCTCCAAGCTGGACGCCCAGCCGGCCACCGTGCCCGTCCTGGACCTGCAGGAGTACGCCGTGGGCACGGTCTGCGCGGCCGTCCCGATCACCGCCGGGGCTTCGGTGGGGTGCCTGGCCCTGTCGATGCCGGTCGAGCACGCGCACCGGCTGCGGGCCGCGGCGGAGGTGCTGAACCGGAAGGCCGCGCCGCTGCTGCTGTCGCTCACGCTGTAGCGCTCCCGGCACCCGCGGTACCCCTGGCGCTCCTGCGCTCTGTCGGGTACCGGCCCGAAAAACACTTCGGGCGGTTCCCGGTGAAACCGGAAACCGCCCGAAGGACAGGTGCGCCGCCAGGGACTCGAACCCCGGACCCGCTGATTAAGAGTCAGCTGCTCTAACCAACTGAGCTAGCGGCGCCTGCTGACAGAGAAAATACTACCTGGTCCTCAGGGGTGCTCCAAACCAATAGCCGAGGGGTACCCCGGCCAGGGCCTGCGTGGGGTACGCCTGGCCCCGTCCCGCCCCGTCCGGGCCCGGGCGGGCCGCTGCGCGGAGCCTTTCCTCCACGCCGCGCCGCGTCCTAGCGGTCCAGGAGGTCGAGGCGGCCCTGGGTCTCGTACGCCGCCAGGAGCGTGGTGAGGGCGGAGTGGTCCAGGGGGCGGTAGTCGCCGACGGGGGATCGGTGCCAGACCGGGTCGTCGCACCGGAAGCCGGCGCGGCGGAGGGCGACGCGGTGGACCTTGTTCGTCGCCGTGACCGGCATCTCGGGGACGATCCGCACGTAGCGCGGCGACATCTTCGTGCCCAGGTCCGGCTGCGCGGCCAGGAAGGCCTCGAAGGCCTCCGGGTCGAAGACCGCGCCCTCCCGGAGGGACAGCGCCGCCATGACCTGGTCACCCGCGACCTCGTCGGGGACGGCGTACACCGCGACCGACGCCGCGTCGGACCAGCGGGCCAGGATGTTCTCGATCACCGCGGCGGCGAGGTTCTCGCTGTCGACCCGGAGGCGGTCGTCCGTGCGGCCCGCGAAGTAGAGGAATCCGTCGGCGTCCCGGAAGAAGAGGTCCCCCGTCCAGTACCAGCCGTCCCGCGTACGGGCGGCCTCCGCGTCCGGATTGCGCCAGTACCCCTCGAACAGGCTGCGGCCCCGGTTGACCAGTTCCCCGATGGCCTCGGAGCCGTTCAGCAGGCGGCCGTCCCCGTCCAGCAGCGCCGCCGGGCATTCCGTGCCCGTCTCCGGGTCGATCACTGCCAGGTCGTCCCCCTCCCCGGCCCGGCCCAGGGCGCCCGGCGGGGTGTCCGGGGTGTTCCCCCAGCTACCGCTGGGAGGTACCCCCAGCACGGAGGCTCCGCCCTCGGTGGCCCCGTAGCCCTCCACCAGCCGGACGCCGAACCGCTCGGCGAAGCGCGCCGCGTCCACCGCCCCGGCCTCGGTGCCGAAGCCGAGCCGCAGGGTGTGCTCGCGGTCGTCGGGGCGGGGCTCGGTGGCCAGCAGGTACTGGACGGCCCTCCCGACGTAGGTGAAGTACGTCGCCCCGTACGCCCGTACGTCGTCCAGGAACGCGGAGGCCGAGAAGCGTCGGCGCAGCGCCACCGCGGCCCCGCCCGCGAGCGCCGGGAGCCAGTCGGCGATGACGGCGTTGCCGTGGAACAGCGGCATGCAGACGTAGTGGACGTCGTCGGGCGTGACCGTGAACCGGCGGGCCAGCGCGGAGCCGGCGGCCGCCAGCCGGCCCTGGGTGCAGATCGCGGCCTTGGGGGCGCCGGTGGAGCCCGAGGTGAAGTAGAGGAGCAGCCGGGAAGCCGGGCCGGGGGCGGCGAGCGTCGCTTCGCCCGGCTTGGCGGCCGCGTACGGGGCGAGCAGGGCCGCGTACTCCTCGGTGCCTGTCACCAGGAGCCGTACGCCCGGCAGGTCGAGGCCGCGCAGCAGCGGCAGGTGGGCGTGGTCGGTGATCAGGATCCGGCAGTCGGTGTGCAGGATGTCGCGGGCCAGTTCGGGGCCGCGCCGGGTGGGGTTGATCCCGGCGACGGCGGCCCCCGCGAGGGCCGCCGCGCCGAGCCAGAACGGGAACTCGGGGATGTTGTCCAGCAGCAGCCCCAGGTGCGGTTCGACCCCCGGAGGCATGAGGTCGACGAGGAGCGCGGCGCGCGCGGCCGCCTCCTGGGCGGCCCGGTGGTGGGTGAGGACGCCGTCCTCGTGCTTCAGTCCCGGCCGGTGGTCGCCCCATCGGCGCGCGATGAGTTCCGCGACGGTCTCCGGTGCAGTGGTCGTCCGCATGCCGCCGGAGGATAGCTGACGCTACGTCAGAATTGAACGTCGGAGCAGGCGTAGAAGGCGTTGCCCGTGTCGTTGATCGTCCAGACGGCCAGGATCATGTGACGGCCGGTCCGGCCGCTCGGCATGGCCCCCTGGTGGACGGTGGTCATGGCGGGCCGGGCGCCGTTGTAGGCGACGGTGAGGAAGGGCTGGGGTTCGAGGTCGGCGCGGGTGAGGGCTCTGGTGCCGTTCCAGCCGTTCTTGGTGACGTAGTACTTGAAGTCGGTGGTGGAGTGGTTGGCGGTGAACTGCCACCGGAAGCTGTAGCTCTGCCCGCTGGTGACCTTGGTGGTGGGCCAGGCGCCGCCGCGGGGGTCGTCGAGCTCCGCGAACTGCGGCAGGCCGGCGGAACATATCTTGCCGTCGGCGGGGCCGGCGGTCGGGAAGCCCTTGAGGCCCTCGACGCTCTGCGGCTCCCACTGGATGGCGCCGCAGTTCAGGACGGTCTTGTTGGCGCAGAGCTTCTGGCGGCTGATGGGGGTGTCGGTGTAGCCGTGACTGCTGGCGCTGGGGGCGCTGAGGAGGGTTATTCCGGCGACGAGGCCGAGGCCGAGCGCGGCGGCGCCGGCCCGTCCGGGCATGCGGAGGTTACGCATGATGCTCCTTGAACGTGGGGGGAGTTCGATGAGAGCGTGCGCACGCGTGGGGACACTTCAGGTCTAGACCAAGTCCCAGATTATTGACGAGAGTTGGCCATGTCCATACCAACGGAGGAACGGGCGGTCCGGTCCCTTCCGGCCACCCGTTCCCGTGTCCCCCGCCGCCCTACTCGGAGCGGCCCGTGTAGAAGGCGACCGTGAGGTCCTTCACCAGCGCCTTGCGTTCGTAGTCGTCGAGCTCGACGAGCCCGCGCGAGGTCAGCCGGTGGACGGTGTCGTCGACGGCGTCCACGACCGAAGTCAGCACCGTGTCCCGGTGCTTGGCGTCGATCGCCGCGACCCGGCGGCGGCGCATGGCTTCGGCGACCTCGGCCGCGTACTCGATCCGGGTCGGCTGGGCCGAGAAGACCTCGATCCCGACGGCCTCGGTCTCCGCCGCCAGCATCCGGGTCAGCGCGTCCCCGACGGCCTCGGCGTCGCGCAGGGTCGGGGCGTCCTCGTGGAAGGCGTCGGCGGGCAGTTGCGACAGCACTCGGGCCATGGCGGATTCGACCTGTTCGGCCAGGTACTCCACGTGGTCCTCGACGGCGAGGGTGGCCCTGGCCGTGTCCTTGACCTGCCAGACGACCTGGACGACCACCTGGAGGGCGAGGCCGCCGGAGTCCACGGCGGGCATGGGCTCGCTGCGCCAGTGACGCAGCCGTACGTCGACCCGGCGGCGCAGGAGGAGGGGGCTGACCCAGGTCAGGCCGGTGCGGCGGACGGTGCCGCGGTAGCGGCCGAAGAGGGTGAGCACCCAGGCGTGGCCGGTGCGGATGCGGCCGAGGCCACCGAGGGCGAGCAGCGCGACGATGCCGAGGAAGGCGAGCGGGGGCCAGTGGGTGGCGCGCAGGCCCTGGTAGGCGCGGGGCGTTCCCCCGAAGGCGGCCACGAGCACCGGGGGGACGACACCGGCCCGCCAGAGCACGGCCGCGCAGCCCGCGAGGGCGAGGCCGCCGACGCCCACGCCGATCCAGCCCGGCAGTACCGGGCCGCGGTGCTCCCGGAGCCGGTCGTCACCCCGGGGGACCCGGCGGCCGGGGGCGGGACGGGGGGCGCCGCGCCGCGCGCCTGCCGCGGGAGCCGAGTCGCGGGCGCGAGCGGGCCCCCGGTTCGGCTCCCCGTGGAAGGGCAGGTGCACCGGCACCTCGGTGACCGCGGTGCCGCGTTGCCGCCCGAAGCGGGGGACGCCGTGGGTGTCGTCCGGCGCCGGCTGCTCCAGGCCGCGCGCCACGGCGTGGGCGACGATCTCGGCCACACCGGGGCCGGGCACACCGGAGCGCACGGCCGGGTGCTCGGATCCGGGTTCGGGGTCGGGCTCGGGTTCCGCCTCGGACGCGTGCTCGGGCTCGGGCTCCGGCTCGACGACGGCCGCCGGCCGCACGGGCGCCGGCTTCGTGGGCGCCGGCCACGCGGGCGCCGGCTTCGTGGGCGCCGGCTTCGTGGGCGCCGGCTTCGTGGGCGCCGGCTTCGTGGGCGTCGGCCACGCGGGCGCCGGCTTCGTGGGCTCCGGTCCGGCCTCCCGCGGATGCGCCACGGCGGCCTCGGCGTCGGTGATCCGCAGGCGCAGGGTCGCCACCCCGGCGTGGGCCGCCTCGTCCTGCGGGTGCGGGATGCCCAGGCCCGTGTGGACCTGTTCGGGCTCGGCCTGGGCGCGGGCGGCCGGCACGTCGAGTCCCTGCGGCAGCGGTAGTACGGCCTCCTCCACCGTCCGGACCGCCGGCACGAAGGCCCAGCCCGTCGAGGTCTCGGCCGCGGCCACCGGTTCCGGCTGCGCCGCGACGGCGGCACCCACCAGTGCCGGCGGGGCACTCGGCCCGGCCGCCCCACGGGGCGCGGCGACGCCCCGGACCGGGGCCGGTGCCTGCCGGACCGGCCCGTACGCCGGTTCCGCCGGCGCGGCAGGGGCCACCGGGGCGACGGGGGGTGCCGCCGCCGGCACTCGGAGGGTGCCCGTGGTCGAGGTGGTGCGCGTGGGGTACATGCTTGCCTCCGTCATGCGAACAGCCGGCGCCAGGTTTCCGGGCCCGGGTAGCCGTTGGCCGAAGCCCCGCGCCAGCCCTGCGCGCGCTGGAAGGCCTCGACGTTGCGGCGGTCCGCCTCGCCCCAGCTGGGGCCCGGACCGGATGTGTAGTACTTGCCGAAGCCCTTCTTGAGCAGCTGGCGGCGCAGGGCCGTGACGGCCGCGTGGGACACGCCCGGGCGGAACACCGAGGCCCCCGGGTAGGTCCGTGCGCCTCCCGGCGCGGGTGCGGCGTCCACCGTCGGCGGGATGTCCTTGCCCTGGTGCTCGACCAGCAGGCGCCAGGTCTGCGCGCCCGGGATGCCGTCCGCGTCGGCGCCCGTCCAGCCCTGGGCGCGCTGGAAGGCCTGGGTGGCCAGCCGGTCGGCCTCCGTCCAGGTGCGGCCGGCCCCCTTCGGGTAGAAGCGGTACGCGCCGCGCTCGATCAGCATCCGGCCCAGCTGGGCCACGTGGTCGTTCGTCGCGCCCGGGCCGAACTTCGCCGTGCCCGGGAACACCGTCGAATCCCCGGGCTTCGGGCCCGGCACCGGGTCCTCCGGGAGGATCCCGCCCGTCACACCGTTGAAGCGGTAGGGGAGGTACTTCGTCGCGTTGGCCCAGTAGCCGTAGGGCGTGGCCAGCTTCCGCGTCGTGGGCCGCGTCTGCTCGTAGGCGATGTAGCTCGTGCGCGTGTCGTCGGCCCAGCCTCCGAAGATGACGACGTGCGAGCCGTTGTTGGGGTCCGCCGGGTTGTGGAAGAGCAGCATGTCCCCCGGCAGCAGGTCGTCCTTGGCGATCTTGGTGGCGAACTTGTCGAGGCTGCCGGTCCACTCGTTGGTGCCGAGGTTCCAGGCCATGGAGACGAAGCCCGAGCAGTCCTGCCGGTACCCGTCCGTCCAGTACTCGGACATGCTGTACGGGACCTTCGCGTCCAGCCACAGCTTCGCCCGGTTGATGATCGTCGTCCGGTCGATCCGCTTCACGGCGGCGGGCGCACCGGGCTGGCCGACCGGCCCGCCCTTCGGCCCGTGCAGCGGGGTACGACCGCCCTGCGGGGAGCCGGGGTCGTCCAGGGCCACGGGTCCGGGGGGCGGGGTGCTCACCGCCACCGCGGCTCCGCCGCCCGTGCCCAGGACCACTCCGGCGGCCGTGGCCAGGACCAGCGCCCGGCGGGCCCCGCGGGCGGCGCGGTGGCCCCCGTCCCGTAGCGGTATGGCCCGCGCGCGGGCGAGGGAACGGCGGCGCTGGACGCAGCCCCGGCACGCACAGTCACCCGCGGGCTCGTACTCCTGGAAAACGGGCATCGGCATCGGCACATGCGTCGGAGGCTGCATCGTCATGCGGTTCCGTCCACTCCCCTGCTCGTCCACTGGTCAGCCGGGACCGCGTCTGGCGGGGCATCAGATGCGGTACGGCGCAGACATATCGTGCACGATAAACCCGCCAAACATGGGTTAATCGGACAAGGCGGGCGTGGCTGGTTACGAGCACCCGCAGAGGTGGGGTAGAGTTTTCCCTGTCAGCAAGCGCCGCTAGCTCAGTTGGTTAGAGCAGCTGACTCTTAATCAGCGGGTCCGGGGTTCGAGTCCCTGGCGGCGCACAGACGGAAGAAGCCCCCCGCAGCGAAAGCTGCGGGGGGCTTCTTCGTCACGCTCCGTTTTCGCCCGTACGGAGGCGTCCCGTCGGCTACGCCGCCGTGCCCGGCCGGACTCCCGAGCCCGTCAGGTAGGCGGAGACCACCACGTTCGCCGTGTACTCCTTGGCCGCCTTGTCGTAGGAGCCCCCGCAGGTCACCAGCCGCAGCTCGGCCCGGCCCTTGATCCGCTGGCCGTACGCCTTGTGCGGGTCGAAGCCCGAGCGCTCGTAGACCTTTACGTCCTCGATGGTGAACTCGGCGACCGAACCGTCCGCCCGCACCACCCGCACCTTGTCGCCCGGCTGCGCCGAGCTCAGGCCGTAGAACACCGCCGGCTTGGACTTCGTGTCCACGTGCCCGACCAACAGCGCGGCCCCGGCCGCCCCCGGCCGGACGCCGTTGCCCCACCAGCCCACCGTGCCCGGGCTGTCGTACGGGGGCGGCTCGATCGCCCCGTCCGCGTCCAGGCCGCGGGATATCACCGGGGCCTGGATACCTATGGAGGGCACGTCGACGCGCTGGGGCGAGGCCGCTGCCAGCGGTGCGTGCGCCGCGGGCAGCCCCGGGCCGACCACCCCGCCGGCCTGGCCGGCGAGCGGGGCCGGGACCCCTGTGATCTGGCGGCCCCACAGCCACAGGCCCAGCACCAGCACCGACCAGGCGGCGAAGGTCAGCAGCCGGCCTCCACCGGAGGCCTTGCCCTCACTCATCGTGCCTCGCTCAGTCACCGCTGCGGCGGCGGCGCAGGGTCAGCGCCCGGCCGGCGACGGCCAGGGTCGCGACGGCGGCCAGGATGGCGCCGATCACCGTGTGCGGCATCCCCGGCCCGTCGCCCCCGTGGTCCTTCTTCGCCGCCGCGGCCAGCCGGGACGTCTCCGCGAGTTCGGCGGACATGCCGCCGCCGCCCGCGTGGACCGGCCACACCGGCGAGGCGTGGTGGGACGGCTCGCGGTGCGAGATCTGGATGGAGCCGCTCACCTTGTCGTGGCCGTCGCAGGTCACCCGGACGGAGTGCCAGCCGGGCGAGGCGTGCGAGCTGATCATGGCCTCGCCGTAGAGCGGGCTGCGGCCGCCGTCGCGGCCGAACAGCTCGACGTCCGACGTGAAGACCGGGGACTTGGCCGAGCCCCTGGTGCCGTCACAGCCGTTGACGCGCAGCTTGACCTGCGCTCCCGGAGCGGCCGGGTTCGGATCGACCGAGACGCCGCCGCGGTCGCCACGGTCACCGCGGTCCTCCTCGCCCGCGAGGGCGGTGGGCGCGGTCACCGCGGAGAACGCCGTCAGGGCGACGGCCACCCCGGCGGCACGGAGAGCGATCTGAACACTGCGCATGGTGAACCTCCTCAACAAGGAGATTCACGCGCGGCGCGCCGCTCCGCATCCGGAGCGGCGCCGTACGTGTCAGCCGTAGGCGTTAAACGAGGTCCACCAGGTCGGCGATCGAGTCGACCGTCCTGGTGGGCCGGTACGGGAACTTCTCGGTGTCCGCCACGGAGGTCAGGCCGGTGAGGACGAGGAAGGTCTGCATGCCCGCCTCCAGGCCGGCCAGCGCGTCGGTGTCCATCCGGTCGCCGATCATCGCGCTGGTCTCCGAGTGCGCGCCGATGGCGTTGAGGCCGGTGCGCATCATCGGACGCGCCTATCAATCATCAAAGAGGTCTATAGCCCCCAAGTCCGACTGCCTGCTCAGCGTGAAATGATCGACTCACGAGTTACCCCTCAACGGCAGGAGTCCGTACCCCATGGCAGAGCGCAAGCCCATCGAATCGTGGCTCACCGACATGGACGGCGTGCTCATGCACGAGGGCGTGCCCATCCCCGGTGCCGACGCCTTCATCAAGAAGCTCCGCGAGTCGGGTAAGCCCTTCCTGGTGCTGACCAACAACTCGATCTACACCGCGCGGGACCTGCACGCCCGGCTGACGCGCATCGGCCTGGAAGTGCCGGAAAAGAACATCTGGACTTCGGCCCTGGCCACGGCTCAGTTCCTCCACGATCAGGCTCCGGGCGGCACCGCCTACGTCATCGGCGAGGCCGGCCTGACCACCGCCCTGCACGACATCGGCTACATCCTCACCGACCACGAGCCCGACTTCGTGATCTTGGGTGAAACGCGAACCTACTCCTTCGAGGCGATGACGAAGGCTGTCCGCCTGATCAACGCGGGCGCCCGTTTTATCGCCACGAACCCCGACGAGACCGGCCCGTCCGCCGAGGGGGCGCTTCCGGCCACCGGCGCGGTGGCCGCGCTCATTACGAAGGCGACGGGGAAGGACCCGTACTTCGTCGGCAAGCCCAACCCGCTGATGATGCGTACCGGCCTGAACGCCATCGGGGCGCACTCGGAGACCTCGGCCATGATCGGCGACCGTATGGACACGGACGTTCTTGCCGGGCTGGAGGCCGGCATGGAGACATTCCTCGTCCTCACGGGGCTGACAGGCCGGGGCGACATCGACCGCTACCCGTACCGGCCGACCACGGTCGTTGACTCGATCGCGGATCTCGTCGACCGCATCTGATCCTCCCCATAGACACAGAGAAGGCCCTCCCGGTACCTCGAGAGAGCCCGCTCTGTTGGTGACCGCTGGTCGCCACTGGTCGTCCCGGTCTCGCCCAGGACCACGTAATCGGGCTCGTGGTCGGTCAGGATGTCCCCGGAGATCGGGGCGCCCTCGTGAATGAGGACCCGTCCATGTCGGTGAGCCAGGATTCGACCCGCTTTACTCTGCCACCAGTTCTAGCCAGGAGCAGCACCCTTCAGGGCGATAGGGAATGACTTCTCACGTCTGCTCTGACCCGCAGTTCAGAGCAGACGGTTCTGGATTTCGATGTACCGGCGGACGATCGACAGGGGGAGCCCCGCCGACTGGCGCAGGTGGTGGGAGGGGACGCCCTTGAGGAAATTGACCGGCTTGGAGACGGCGACCTTGGGAAGGAAGTTCGCCAGCAAGCGGACGTGGTTGTTCCCGCTGCTGAACTCCACCAGTTCGATCTCGAAGTCGGCGCACACTTTGCGCCGGAATGCGTCACGAAACCGCATGCACGTGCACGAGAAACGTCCACTTTCTGTCGGTACGACCGTAAGGCGCTCGCCGATAATCGAGCTGTCGTACGGTGATCTGTATGCAGCTTCGTTACCAGTACCGCGTCTACCCGACGCCCGGTCAGGCCCTACGTGCCCGCCGGGTGTTCGGGTGCCGGCGTGCGGTCTGGAACGACGCCCTGGCCATCGTCCAGGCCCGCACTTCCGAAGATCGGTGACGTCGAGGTGGAGTGGAGCCGGGATCTGCCGTCCGATCCGTCGTCGGTCACCTTGGTCAAGGACCGTTCCGACCGGTATTTCGTCTCCTTCGTGGTCGAAACCGATCCGGCCGCCGACATGCTCCCGCCCACCGACGGGGACCAGGGCATCGACTTGGGACTGACCCGCTTCGCGGTCCTGGCCGACGGGTCGCACGTCGTCTCGCCGAAGTATCTGCGGCGGGCGGAGAAGAAACTGAAGAAGCGACAGCGGGAGCTGTCGCGCAAAGCGAAGGGATCGAAGAACCGGGACAAGGCCCGTGTACGGGTCGCCCGCGCTCACGCGAAGGTCGCGGACAGCCGCCGCAACTTCCATCACCAGTGGTCCCACAAGCTGACGAGCGAGAACCAAGCCGTCTTCACGGAGACCCTGAACGTGCGTGGACTGGCGCGAACGAGGCTGGCCAAAAGCGTCCATGATGCGGGCTGGGCGCAGTTCGTGATGTTCTGCGAATACAAGGCGATCCGGCGGGGGCGGTCATTTGCGAAGGTGGACCAGACGTTCCCAAGCTCGCAGATATGTTCCGCCTGCGGGTTCCGTGACGGCCCCAAGCCGCTGCACATCCGCACCTGGACTTGCCCGAACTGCGACACCCGACACGACCGGGACTGGAACGCAGGACTCAACGTCCGCAACGAAGGCCGCCGCATCCTCATGGCGGCAGAACCACACACCCCCGGACCGGGGGCCTCACGCCGGCAACGGCGCGAGTAAACGCCTGCGGAGCGCACATAAGACCCGGCAGCAGCCAGGCAACGCGCACAACCCCGACATCCGTTGGGAGGAACCAGGAAACACCGTGGTCCACGGCCGCTCACGCGAGCCCAGGACGGACGGAGAATCCCCGTGCTTCAGCGCGGGGAGGCGAGGTCAATGGACTGTTCTCCGCTCTTGGCGGCCTGTGACCCCTGCGGCGAAAATAGATCGGTTCCAAAGTCACCAAGGTCCCGACGCCTTGAATTTGCCCGTCCCGCAGTGGGCGGTGAAGCGGCCCTGGGCCGCTGACCTGGGACCGCTGGCCTGTACCTCCCTATCGGGGCCGGGCCGGGGACGCTCCGCCCGTCCACAGCCCGGACCCCTGGGGGCTGGATCAGACCAGGCGTACGTTGTCGACGGTCCAGTACCAGTTGTTGCTGCCGGCGTAGCGGAAGCGGATCTGGACGTCGGTGGCGCCGGCCGGGATCTGCAGGGCGAGGGACTCGCTCTTCGCGACGGCGTCGGCGGTGTAGCTCTTGAGAGCCGTCGACGCACCGCCGTTGTACGAGACGAGGACCTGGGCGGTCTGCCCGGCCTCCTGGCGGTAGTGCGTCTGGAAGGTCAGGGTGCGCGTGGTGCCGCCGGTGACCGCCCACTTGGGGGTGATCAGGGTGGAGTCGTAGCTGCCCGTGTGGCTCTTGTCGTCCCACTCGTCGGAGTCGGCGACGGCGAAGACGTCACGGGAGCGGACGTTCAGCTCGCGCCACTGGTCGCGCTGGGCCTGGCTCCAGAACTCGTCGGTGGCGAAGGCCCAGCCGGCCCACTCCGTGACACCGCCCGTGCCCATCTTGGAGTTGTCGACGGACCAGCCGGCGGGCGGGGTGTGCGTGAAGCCCTTGGTGCCCGAAGGGATGCCCGTCTCGTCCACGCGCCCCTGGAGGCTGGGGCGCAGGGTGTCGAAGGGGTCGTCGTCCGGGGCGTTCAGCGGGACGCCGTCCAGCCCGGTGGTGGCGACGCCGACCTGCTGGAGCGCGGTCGCGGCCACGTCCACCAGCTTGACGTCGCTGCGCACCGAACCGGCCGGGATGCCCGCGCCCTTGGCGATCACGAAGGTGCCGCGCTCCTGGATGCTGGAGCCGCCGTGGCCGCCGGCGTCGGTGTGGCCGTGGTCGGTGGTGACCAGGATCTTCCAGTTCTCCTGGGCGTACGTCGGGCGGTTCTGGACGGCGGTGAGCAGCTGGCCGACCATCACGTCGACGCGGGCGATCGCGTCGAGGTACTGCTGGCTGGCGGCGCCGTAGGAGTGTCCGGCGCCGTCGACCTGGCCGAAGTAGACGAAGGCGGCGTCCGGGTTCTGGCCCTGCAGCTCGGCCGAGGCCGCGGCGGCGATCTTCGGGTCCTCGGGGCCGTAGCCGTCGCGGTCGCCCTTGAGGGAGAGGCGCTTGTCGACCTTGGCCGAGAAGACCGGGCCGCCCGCGTCGGTGGAGGTGATGGGCTCCCAGTCGGCGGCCGCGTACGTGTTGAGCGCCGGGTTGGCGTTCTCGATGCGGGTCAGGAAGTCCGGGTAGGCGGCGTAGTTCTTGCCGGTGAAGGAGTTGTCCTTCACCCCGTGCTTGTCGGGCCATACGCCGGTGGCGATGGTGGACCAGCCGGGGCCCGACGAGGTGGCGGCCATCGGGTTCGCGTACAGGGTGCTGCGGGCGGTCAGGCCCTGGGCCATCAGACCGTTCAGGTTCGGGGCGTTGGCGGCCTTGACGCGGTCGAGGACCGTGCCGTCGATGCCGATGACGAGGACCTTGTCGGTGGTGGCGGCCGCGTCGGCGGCGGTGGCGGTGGCGGTGTGCACGCCGAGGGCGGTGGCGAGCAGGGCCGTGGCGGTGGCGGCCACGGCGAGGCTGCCGGTGCGTCCGGGCAGGACAGTGGACACGTACTCCTCCTGGGAGCAAGTGAGCGGTGGACGTGCGGGACTGTGCGGGCACTGCGGGCACTGCGGGGACATGCGCCGGGTCCGCACCGACGTCGCGTTCGGTCCAGACCCGTTATGCATTCGTCACTGTCCCGGCCGTGGATGACCGGGGGGTGACCGGTCAGCTTCCGGTTGCCGACTTCCACGCGTCGACGTAGGTGGCGAGGTTCTTGTCGATGTCGGCCCAGTCCGGCTCGAAGATCTCGACACCCGTCATGATCTTGGTGAGTTCGACGGCGTTGGCGTCGGTGGGCTTGACGTCGGTACGCGCCGGGAAGCCGCCGCCGACCCCGCTGACCAGCTGCTGGGCCTCCTCACTGAGCAGGTGGTCCAGGAGCTTCTTGCCGTTCTCGGTGTGCGGGGCCTTGTCCACGAGGCCGGCCGTGTACGGAAGGGCGAAGGTGGTGGGCTTGCCGCCGTCCTTGGCCGGGAACCAGATGCCCAGGTTCGGCATGGACTTGGACTGCGCGAAGTTCATCTGGACGTCGCCGTTGGCGACGAGCAGCTCGCCCTTGTCGACCTTCGGCGCCAGCTTGCTGGTGGAGGAGGACGGGCCGACGTTGTTGGCCTGGAGCTTCTTCAGGTACTCCGCCGCCGGCTCCTTGCCGCCGAAGTCGTGCATCGACTTGATGAGGACGGCGGTGCCGTCGCCCGCGACGCCCGGGGTGGAGTACTGCAGCTTGCCCTTGTAGTCGGCGTCCAGCAGCTCCTCCCAGGTCTTGGGGGCCTCGGCGAGCTCCTTCTTGTTGTAGACGAAGCCGAAGTAGTTGTTGACGACCGAGGTCCACTTGCCGTCTGCGGACTTGTTCGCGCCGTTGACCTTGTCGGAGCCCTGCGGCTTGTAGGCCTGGAGGAGACCCTTGCCGTCGGCCTGCTGGATGAAGGGCGGGAGGGTGATCAGTACGTCGGCCTGGGTGTTGGTCTTCTCGCGGACGGCCCGCTGCACCATCTCGCCGGAGCCGCCCTCCACGTACTTGACCTCGATGCCGGTCTTCTTGGTGAAGTCGGCGAAGACCTTGTCGTACCAGCCGTCGCCCTTGTCGCTCTTGAGGCCGTCGGCGCTGTAGACGGTGACGACCTTCTCGCCGCCGTCCTTGGAGTCGGTGGCGGAGGCGCCGCCGCAGGCGGTGAGGGAGACGGCGAGGGCGAGGCTGCCGGTGACGGCGGCGGCGGTGCGGAGCAGGAGCTTGCTGGGCATGGAACTTCCTCACGGGGAAAGGGAGTCGGCAGGGGATCAGCAGGGGTTCAGCGGTACGAGGCTCTGGTGCGGATGCGGGAGACGGCCAGCAGGACCAGCAGGGTGGTGGCCAGCAGGACCACGGCGACGGCGGAGCCGCTGAAGAGCGAACCGCGGTCGGTGGCGGTGAAGATCCGGACCGGAAGGGGCATCCAGTCCGGCGGGTAGAGCATCATCGTGGCGCTCAGCTCACCCATGGACAGGGCGAAGCAGAGCCCGGCCGCCGCGGTGAGGGACGGCAGCAGCAGAGGCAGCTTGACCCGCCACAGCACGTACGCGGGGCGGGCGCCGAGGGAGGCCGCCGCCTGCTCGTACGCGGGGTCGAGTCGTACGATCGCGGCCGCGACCGACTGGTAGGCGAACGCCGTGACAAGAATCGTGTGCGCCAGGATGACGAGGGAACTGGTGCCGTTGAGGAGCAGCGGCGGCCGGCTGAAGGCGACGAGCACGGCGAGGCCGACGACCACGGACGGCACGGCGACGGGCAGCATGAACAGTGCGTCCAGGGCCCGCTTTCCGCGCTTTCGGGGGCCGGCCGCGGCCAGCGCGGCCCAGGTGCCGACGGTGAGTGCGAGCAGGCTGGCCGCCAGGGCGGTGACGAGGCTGGTGGTCAGGGCCTGGAGGGATTCGCCCCGCACCGCGGAGGCGTAGTTCCCGGTGGTCGGGCCGGAGGGGAAGGCGCCGGACCAGTGGGTGGAGAAGGAGGCCGCGACCACCACGAGCAGGGGCAGCGCGAACAGGGGAAGGAAGAGGAGACCGAACAGGCTCCAGGCGGCCCAGCGGCCGGCCTTGCTATGCACCAGCACGCTTGCTCACCACCCGGTAGAGGCCGAACAGACCTACGGAGATCGCGATGTTGACGACGGCGACCACGCAGGCGGCCGAGTAATCGGATTCGAGTATCGCCTTGCCGTAGATGAGCATCGGGAGGGTGGTGACGTCCTTGGCTCCGGTGAACAGGACGATCCCGAACTCGTTGAGGCACATGACGAGGACGAGGCTGCCGCCTGCCGCGAGGGCCGGGAGCGCCTCGGGGAGGATCACCTGCCGGACGATCCGGGCGGGCCGGGCGCCGAGGCCGGCGGCGACCTCCAGCTGGGCGGTGTCCAGTTGGGAGAAGGCGGCGAGCAGGGGACGCATCACGAACGGGGTGAAGTACGTGATCTCCGCGAGGAGGACGCCCCAAGGGGTGGTGAGGAAGTGGAAGGGCCCCTCGGCGGCGCCGGTGAGGCCGGTCCAGGCGCCGTTGGCCATGCCGACGGTGCCGTAGATGAAGAGGAGGGCGAGGGTGATGAGGAAGGAGGGGAAGGAGAGGAACACGTCGATGAACTTCGCGACGCCGCGGGACCCGGGGAAAGGCACGAAGGCGATCACCAGCGCGAGCACGAAGCCGAGGACCAGGCAGCCGGCTGTGGCGCCGACGGCCAGCCAGACGGTGGTGCCCAGCGCTTCGCGGAAGGCGTGCGACGCGAAGACCTGCGCGTAGGCGTCGAAGGCCCCGAGGCCGTTCTCGGGGGTGAGGGACTGCTGGACGACCAGCGCGAGCGGGTAGAGGAAGACCAGCGCGAGGACGGCCACGGGCGGTACGGACCAGAGCCAGCCGGGCACGGTACGGGGCGCCCGTGCGGCGGGGGCCGCGAAGCCGCCTGGGGCTCCGCCCGGGCCGTCGGGGCCGCCCGGCGCGAAGCTCCGTACGGTCCGGGTCTTGACTCCGTTCTGGTGCTCGGACCGGCCCTCGCCCTCGGACCGGGCCTGGTGCGGGACGGTCGCGGCGGCCGGGGCGGGGACCTCAGCCATCGGAGACCCCCGCCGACAGCAGGACCGCGTCCCGCGGTTCGAAGTGCAGCGTCACCGTGTCGCCCAGCGCGGGCGTCTCGCGCAGCTCCGGCAGGTCCGCCTTGACGCGGTGGCCGTCGACGTCGACGTACAGCCGGTGGGTCGAGCCCCGCCACTGCACCTCGGCGATGGTGCCGGTCAGCGCGTTGGGCCCGGCCCCGAGGCCGAGCAGGTGCGGCCGTACGCACAGGGTGGCGGTGGAGCCTGGCGCGGCCCGTCCACGGTCCAGCTGCAGCGCCCGCCCGGCGAAGAGCGCCCCCGAGTCGGCGACGGTCACCGGCAGGAGGTTGGCGTTGCCGACGAACGACGCGGTGAACTCGGTGCGCGGGGCCCGGTACAGCTCCTGCGGGGTGCCGCAGTCCTGGAGCCGGGCCTTGTCCATGACGGCGATCCGGTCGGCCAGGGTGAGCGCCTCGACCTGGTCGTGGGTGACGTACAGGATGGAGACGTCGGGCAGTTCGCGGTGGAGCCGGGCCAGTTCGGCGAGCATCCCGGAGCGCAGCTGCGCGTCGAGCGCGGACAGCGGCTCGTCCAGCAGCAGCACCCCGGGCCGGATGGCGAGGGCGCGGGCGATGGCCACGCGCTGCTGCTGGCCGCCGGAGAGCTCGCGCGGGTAGCGCTTGGCGTACGCCGCCATGCCGGTCATCTCCAGCGCCTCGGCGACGCGGCCGGGGATCTCGGCCTTGGGGGCCTTCTGCGCCTTGAGGCCGAACGCCACGTTGTCCTCCACCCGCAGGTGCGGGAAGAGCGCGTACTGCTGGACGACCATGCCGATGCCGCGCTTGTACGGCGGGAGCGCGGTGACGTCCCGGCCGCCGATCAGCACCCGGCCCGCGACGGGCCGTACGAAACCGGCGACCGCGCGCAGCGCCGTGGTCTTGCCCGACCCGGAGGGGCCGAGCAGGGCCATCACCTCACCGGGCTCGACGGTCAGGTCGAGGGAGTCCAGGACGGTGTTGCCGCCGTAGGCGACGCAGACCGAGTCGAAGCGGATGCCGCTCACGAGCCGGACTCCCGGGCCAGGAGCGCGGGGAGTTCGGCGACGGAGCCGAGGACGTGCGTCGCGCCGTGCTCCGCCAGCGCCGCGCGGTCGTGGGCGCCGGTGAGGACGCCCGCCACGATCCCGGCTCCGGCGCGGACGCCGCTGAGCATGTCGTAGGCGGTGTCGCCCGCGACGACGATCTCGCGTACGCCGGCCACGGCGCCGGTGCGCAGGAAGGCGGCCAGCACCATGTCCGGGTAGGGGCGGCCGCGGCCGCCCGCGTCGGCGGGGCAGAGCGTCAGGTCGGCGAGGCCCTGCCAGCCCAGGGCGGCGAGGATGGCGTCCTGGGTGACGCGGGCGAACCCGGTGGTCAGGACGACGGTGCGGCCGTCGGCGCGGAGCTTCTCGATGGCCTCGCGGGCTCCGGGGACCGGGGCGATCAGGCCGCTGTCGACGAGCTCGCCGTACGCCTCCTCGAAGGCGGAGTTGGCGCGCTGGGCGAGCTCCTCGGTGCCGAAGAGGTGGCGGAAGACGGAGATCTTCGACTCGCCCATGGTGTCGCGGACGTACTGGAGCTTGGCGGCGTGGTCGGGGGTGCCGGCCTCGACGCCGAGGCGCTCGGCGGCGCGCTCGAAGGCGCGCTCGACGAGGCCGCCGTCGGCGACGGTGGTGCCGGCCATGTCGAGGACGATCAGGTTCTTCTCGGTGTGCTCGGTGTGCTCGGTGTTCTTGGTGTGCTCGGTGTTCTTGGTGTGCTCGGTGTTCTTGGTGTGCTCGGTCATCTGAGTTACCAGCCCAGTTCGTCGGCGGTGGTCTCGGCTATGGCGGGCGAGCAGGTCATGCCGCGCCCGCCGGGTCCGGTCACCAGCCAGACGCCGTCGGCCACCTGCTGGCGGTGGACGACGTGGGTGGTGTCGGTGCACTGCGCGTACACGCCCGCCCAGCGGTGGCGGATCTTCGGCAGCGGGCGGCCCAGGAAGGACTCGACCACCTCGGTGAGGTGCTCGTAGGGGTCTTCGAGGGTGTCGAACGCGAAGGGGTGCTCGTACTCGTGGGTGTCGCCGATGGTCAGGCCGCCGTCCTGGCGCTGGACCATCAGCAGCTGCATCTTGTGCTCGGCGGCGACCGGCGCCTGGGCCTGCTCGGCGCCCAGCCGGTCGAGGGCGGCGGACCGGTAGGCGGGGTAGTAGCGGAAGCTGTCGGCGTCCGCGACGGAGGTGGTCAGCGGCTCGCCGAGCGGGGCGGTCTGCATCATCTGCAGCCGGACGCGGCGCACGGGAAGCTCCGGGACCAGCTCGCGGACGAGGCCGGACAGCCAGGCGCCGGTGGCCAGGACGACCGCGTCGCCGCGGTGGACGTCGCCGTGGTCGTCGCGGACGGCGCCGGGGCCGGTCACCTCGCGGACCTCGCGGCCCGGGAGGAAGGTGTAGCGGCCGGTCGCCCGGAGCGCCTCGCGCAGGTGGAGCTGGGCGGTGCGCGGTTCGACGGCCGCGTCCCGCTCGCACCACAGCGCCGCCTCGAAGTCGCCGCGCAGGGCCGGGTTGATCTTCCGCGCCTGCTCGGCGGTGACCAGTTCGTACCCGCGCGCGGCGGCGTCGGGGCGGGCCACGGCCGCCTCGGCGACCGCGTACTCAAGGGAGTTGCGGACGGGGGTGAGGGAGCCGATGGCACGGAAGCCCAGGCCGGGCACCTCCGCGCCGATGCGCTCCCAGAGCTCGCGGGCCCGCAGGGCGGTGTCGAGCTCCTCGCCCCCGGCCCGCCCGCTGACCCAGATCTGGCCGAAATTGCGCAGTGACGCGCCGCGGGCCTCCGCTTCTCGCTCGATCTGGACGACCTCGTGGCCGCGTTGGACTGCTTGCCAGGCGTGCATGGTGCCGACCACGCCGCCTCCGACGACTATGACTCTCACACCTCAACGGTGGGCACGGCCCATGACCCTTGAGGATCCGACGGGCAACGCCCCGGTGAACAGCCCTCGACACTTGGACTAGACCCGTTATCGTTCCGTGATGCAGATGCGTCCCTTTGCGCCGGGTACGGACGGATTGGCTCGGGGCTACTCGGGCCTCAGGCGGGTCGTGAAGCTGAACCGGTCGCCACGGTAGAGCGAACGCACCCGCTCCAGGGGCCGGCCGTCCTGGTCCCGCGAGAAGCGGTGGATGAGGAGCATGGGCAGGGCGGGCGGGGTGCCGATCAGCAGTGCCTCGCGGGGCGTCGCGAGGACCGTCTCCAGTTTCTCGTCGGCGTCGCCGAAGGAGATGCCGAGGCTGTCGCGGAGATATCCGTAGAAGGAGGAGTCCGGCTGGAAATCGCTGTCGAGGCGGGGGGCGCGGGCCACCCGGACGTAGGTGCTCTCCAGACCGACGCGCTCGTCGTCGGCCAGCAGGACACGCTCCAGGTGCCAGACCGCCTCGCCGGGTTCGGCGCCGATGCCGGGGGCGAGGTCGGGCGGGCAGGGGAACTGCTCCAGGCCGATGAGGTTTCGGCCGGGCCTGCGCCCCTGGCGCCGTACCCCTTCCGTATAGCTGGCCAGTGAGAGCGGCTGCTCCAGCTTCGGGCCGGCGACGACGGTCCCGCGGCCGGAGCGGCGCAGCCGGCCTTCCAGCAGCAGCTCGCGCAGGGCCTGGCGGACGGTCTCGCGGGACACCTCGTAGCGTTCGGCGAGATCGCGCTCGGTGGGCAGCGATCCGCCCTCGCCGAGCTCGTCGAGGAGCTCGGCGATCCGGGCCTTGACGGCGTAGTACTTGGGGATGCGGCCGTGCTCGGGGATGCCGGAGCGGACGGGCGAGCCGGGGCGGTGGGGCTGGATCTGTTCTTCCACGCTGGGACTCTATGCGGGGCGGATGTACGAAGATCAGCGGGTGGGGGCGCGCAGCCGCCGGCCCCCGATCACGAGTCCGCCGCCGACGGCGAGGGCGGCCACGGCGGCCGCCGCGGCCCCGACCGCCCGGCCACGGGGGCCGGTGTGCGCGAGGGACCCCGCCTCGACGGGGTCCTGCGGACCTTCCACGGAGAACCGGTAGCCGCCGGCCTCGCCGATCCAGTCGCCGTCGTCGCCCTTGCGCTGGACGAGCGCGGCGTCGGCGAGGACTTCACCGTTGGGGGCGTCGGGCGCGAAGGCGAGGCCGACCTTGACGGTCAGCGACCCGCCCGCGGCGACGGTGAAACCGGGGAAGGCGTCGCCGCCGTCGAAGACGGCGATGATCTCGTCCCGGTCGGACCGCTCCAGGCTGACGGGGAGGGTGCCGCCCGGGGCGTCGAACTCCATCCGCAGGTGGGCGGGGCGCAGGGCGCGGGCCTTGTCGGTGAAGACGACGACGGGATGGATGGCCGTGCACACGGAGTCCGTGGTGTTGGTCAGGTCCAGGTACCAGGTCTGCGGCCCGCCGCCGGTGCGGTACACGGCCGGGCCGCCGCGGATCCGGGCGCCGATCGGGAAGGCGGTGCTCTTCCCATCGCCGCAGGTGGCCTTCGCGCGGGAGGGCAGCGCGGGGGCTGGGCGGGCCCCGCCGCCGGTGCCGATGTCCGCTCCGGCGGTGGGTGCGGTGGTGGCGATCAGCGCGGCGGAGAGGACGGCGCCGAGGGCAAGGGCTTTGCGCAGTCGCATGGAAGACCTTCGCTGCTCGCCGGACGGGACGATGGTCGGACCAGGTGACAATCACCCCGGTCCTGCCCGCACCCTGCCACGCACGCGCGAACCGTCGCCGCGCACCGCGCCCGAGTCGTTCCGGTTTACGCCCGAACGGCGCACGAGGTCAAGCCAGCCGGCGAATCCAGCCCCGCCGGCGCTTGAGGCGACCTTTCAGCCCCGCCGGCGTTTGCCCGCGGGGGTCCGCGGGCAGCGCCCCCGGCAACGGCGCCGCACCCGGCACACCGCCCCGGCACCCAGCACGGTACGGCACCGGCACCGGCACCGGCACCGGCACGACGTCACCCCGCCCGCCCGAACACCGGCCCGAGCGCCAACTCCGCCGCCCCCTCCGCCACCCCCGCCTCCGCCAGGGCGACCACCGGCCGGGCCGGATCAAGCGCGCGCACCGCGAGAACGGCCCCGACCCCGGCCACGAAGACGTCCGGCGCCGCCGCCACCACACGCCCGCCGAGCAGCACACGGTCCACATCCAGCAGCGCCACCAGATTGGCCGCGGCCTCGCCCAGGATCCGCGCCGCCTCGGGAAGATCACCCCGGGCCACCGCCCCCAGGCACAGCGCCTCCACGCAGCCGCGCGCCCCGCACCGGCACGGCGGGCCGTCCAGCAGGAGCACCTGGTGCCCGAACTCCCCCGCCGCCGAGCGCTCACCGCGGTAGACCTCGCCGCCCAGCCACAACCCCGCGCCGAGCCCGGTCCCGACGTGCAGGTACACGCAGGTGCGGGGCCCTCCGCCGGCAAACGGATGGGCATACGCATCCGGCGCGGCATCGGCGACACGCCCGGCAGCCGCATCCGGCCAGGCGGCCCGGAGCCACACCCCGGCCGCCGCGGCCGCACCGGCGTTCGTGTCCTTGTCCAGCAGCACCGGCAGACCCAGCCGCCCCTGCAGCACCCCCCGCAGCGGAAAGCCCTTCCAGCTCGGGAACCCCGTCACCCGCCCCATCGTCCCGGCCCGGTGGTCGAGCGGCCCCGGTGCGGCCACCCCGACGCCCAGGGGCGGCAGCCCGGCCGGGTCTCCGACCCGCGCGACCGCCCGTACGACCGCCTCCACCACCGACTCCGGGCCGGCCCCGAAGTCCAGCGGGCCACCGCCCTCGGCGACGACGCGGCCGGTCAGGTCCACCCGTACCGCCCGGAGCTCATCGCGGTCCAGGTGCACTCCGACGGCGTGATGTACGTCCGGCACCAGCCGGAGCAGGGTGCGCGGTTTGCCGCCGGTGGACGCGGCTCGCCCGGCCTCGGCGACCAGCCCGTCCGCGCCGAGCCGGGCCGTGATCTTACTGACGGCCTGCGGGGTGAGCCCCGTACGGGACGCGAGCTCGGCGCGGCCCAGGCCCGCCGGGCCCGCGCCGCGCAGCAGATCCAGCATCAGCGCCTCGTTGTACCCGCGCAGCGCCGGCAGGTTCACCCCGCCGCGCCCGTCCCCGCTACCCCTGTTCACGAGTCCATTGTCCACCTTCCTTGCACTTCGGCAACACTGTTGCCAAAGTGGTTCCATGAGCAACCCCGCCTCCCCTTCCTCCCCCGCCCCCCTCCGCGTCGGCCTCATCGGCTACGGACTCGCCGGTTCCGTCTTCCACGCCCCCCTCGTGGCGGCCACCGACGGCCTCGTCCTCGACACGGTCGTCACCTCCGACCCGGGCCGGCAGGCCCAGGCCCGCGCCGAGTTCCCCGACGTCGAGATCACCGCCTCCGCCGACGAGCTGTGGGCGCGCGCCGGCGGCGCGGACGCCCTCGGCCTCGTGGTGATCGCCTCCCCCAACAAGACCCACGTCCCGCTCGCGACGGCCGCGCTCACCGCCGGGATCCCCGTCGTCGTGGACAAGCCGCTCGCCGCCACGGCCGCCGAGGCGCGCGAGCTCGCCGAACTCGCCGAGCGGACCGGCACGTTCCTGTCCGTCTTCCAGAACCGCCGCTGGGACAACGACTTCCTCACCCTGCGCCGCCTCCTCGCGGACGGCGAACTCGGCGAGATCCAGCGCTTCGAGTCCCGCTTCGAGCGCTGGCGCCCGCAGCTCAAGGGCGGCTGGCGGGAGTCGGGCGCGCCGGAGGAGATCGGCGGGCTGCTGTACGACCTGGGCAGCCACGTCGTCGACCAGGCGCTGGTGCTGTTCGGACCGGCGGTACGGGTCTACGCGGAGACCGACGTGCGCCGCCCGGGCGCCGAGGCCGACGACGACACCTTCATCGCGGTCACGCATGCGAACGGGATCCGCTCGCACCTCTACGTCAGCGCCACCACCGCCCAGCTCGGGCCACGCTTGCGGGTCCTGGGCTCCCGGGCCGGCTACGTCAAGTACGGGCTCGACCCGCAGGAGGGCGCCCTGCGCGAGGGGCTGCGGCCGGGGGCGGACGCGCCATGGGGCGAGGAGCCCGAGCACCTCTGGGGCCAACTGGGCTCCGGCGAGTCCCCGTTGACCGGGGGCGGGACTCCGGTTCCGACGGCTCCGGGCGACTACCCGGCGTACTACGCGGCGGTGGCCGCCGCGCTGCGCGAGGGCGGGCCCAACCCGGTCACGGCGTACGAGGCCGCGCGGTGCCTCGACGTGCTGGAGGCGGCCCGCAGGTCGTCCCGGGACGGCGCGGTCGTCGAGTTGTGAGCCGCTTCATCCCGAAAACCAGTACTTCGTGCTTGATAAACGATCTATCCTGCACAGGTTGTCGATCATCACACATGTGAAGAACGGACTCACCCTGTGAAGCTGCCCCGGATCGCGTCGGTCGTGGCGGCCGCCGCGATAGCCCCGGCCGTCCTGCTCTCCTCCCCCGCCTTCGCGGCTGACACCGGATCGCCGTCCGCACCGTCGGCGCCGAGCGCGCCGACCGCGCCGAGCGCGCCGACCGCGCCCGACAAGGGACCCGCGGAGGAGAAGCCTGCGGAGGGCACCCAGGCCGCGCAGGACCGGGCCAAGATCCAGGCGATCCTGGCCGACCCGGCGAGCGGACCGGGCGTGCGCGCGGCTGCCGAGAAGGCGCTCAAGGGAACGGCCGCGCAGATGCGGCACTTCCTGGAGGTCGTCTGGCAGCAGGAGCAGTACACCGACGACCAGGTGCGGGTCAGCCAGATCCACAACGCCGGCGGCGTCGCCGTGAAGCGTGAGGCCCAGAAGGCGCTCAAGGCGGGAACGCACGCCGCCCTGAAGGAGTTCCTGACGGTCGGGCAGCACAAGGCCCGGTACGAGGACGACCAGGTGGAGCTCTTCCGGATGCTGAACGGCGCGGGCAAGGGCATCCACGACGCCGTCGTGAAGCTGCTGCGCGACGGGACTCCGGAGCAGGTGCGCCAGTTCATCGAGACCGGCCAGCACGACGTCCGCGCGGGCGACGACCGCGTGGAGATCGCGCGCATGCTGAACGGTGCCGGCCCGGGCCTGAAGGCCGCCATCAACGCACTCCTCGACGGGAACCCGTCCAACGCGGTCCTGCGCGAGTTCGTGAAGACCACGCAGCACACGCTGCGCGACGAGGACAACAGCGTCCTGATCTGGTCGATGCTGAACAACGCCGGTCCGGAGCTGAAGAAGGCCGCGATCGCCGCGATCAAGGGCACGCCCGAGGACCGCGCCGCGTTCCTGAAGACCGGCCAGCACGAGGCGCGCGCCAAGGACAAGGCCGCCGAGGACGCGGCGCGCAAGACGGGCAAGGACGGGTCCGCCGGTACGGGGACGGGTACTGGCTCCGGGACGGGGACGGGGACCACGCAGGCCGTGTCCCACACCACCGGCAACACGAACGTGGCCCCGGCGGGCGGATCCACCTCGCTCGCGAACACCGGCGCCGGTTCCGAGAACGTCTGGCTCGCGGGCGGCAGCGCCGCCGCGCTCGCCGCGGGCGCCGGCCTGGTGCTCGCCAACCGCCGTCGCCGCACCTCGTCCGAGGGCTGACCCAGGACCGCGACGGCGACGGGACCGGAACGGAACGGACCCGGAGCCGGAGCCGGACCGCATGTGCGCGAGGGGCGGGCTGCCGGTGGCGGCCCCGCCCCTCGCGCATGCGCGGCTAGGCGCTCTTGAACTCCTGGCGCTGGCGGCCGAGGCCCTCGATCTCCAGCTCCACGACGTCACCGGCCCGCAGGTACGGCTTCGGCTCCGGCTGGCCCATGGCCACGCCGGCCGGCGTACCGGTGACGATGACATCGCCGGGGTACAGGGTCATGAACTGGCTCAGGTACCGGACGACCTCGCCGACCGGGAAGATCTGGTCCGCGGTGTTGCCGTCCTGCTTGAGCTCGCCGTTGACCCACAGCTTCACATCGAGGCCCTGCGGGTCCGGGACCTCGTCGGCCGTGACCAGCCACGGGCCGAGCGGGGTGAAGGTCTCGCAGTTCTTGCCCTTGTCCCAGGTGCCGCCGCGCTCGATCTGGAACTCGCGCTCCGAGACGTCGTTGACCAGCAGGTACCCGCCGACGTGCGCGAGGCCCTCCTCGGCGGACCCCAGGTAGCGGGCGGTGCTGCCGACGACGACGCCGAGCTCGGCCTCCCAGTCGGTCTTCACGCTGCCGCGCGGGATCAGCACGGTGTCGTCCGGGCCGACCACGGTGTCCGCGGCCTTCAGGAACAGGATCGGCTCGGCCGGCGGCTCCGCGCCGATCTCGGCCGCGTGCCCGAAGTAGTTCAGCCCGATGCCCACGATCTTGCCTATGCGGCCGACCGGGGCGCCGATCCGCAGCCCCTCGGCGTCCAGGACCGGAAGCTCGGCCGCTTCCGCCGCGTCCCGTACCCGGGAGAGGACGGAGCCGTCGGCGAGGAGAGCCCCGTCCACATCCGTGATCAGGCCGGACAGGTCACGCACGGTGCCGTCCTGGTCGAGAAGCGCGGGGCGCTCCGACCCGACGGGTCCGACACGCAGCAGCTTCATGGGCATTCTCCCGTGGTCGTGGGTGGTCGGCCCATGGGCGTGCCACGGGCCGGCCGATGGGTTGCGGCCATCGGAGGATTGGTTGATCCTCCAAGATGCCCGACCAATCCGCAAGACCCTGTTCACAGGCTGGAACGCGCCGCTCCGGCAGCCCGGCGCTGGAGCCAGGCGCGCTCCGCCACCGACCACGCGGTGGTCGTCAGCAGGTAGAGCCCGGCGGCCAGCGGCACCACGGCTGCGGTGATCAGCGTCCCGAACGACAGCAGAGGCAGTACGCCGCCCAGCTTGCGCATGACCTGCTGCTGCTCGGCACTCAGCTCGGCCACCGCCCCGGCGCCGGCCTTGGCCTTGGCGTTGCCCCGCCCGGTGAGCGCCGCCGGGGGCGCGGCAGCCGCCGACGCGGCAGCCCGGCGTCCCCGTACCGCGCTCCACGCGGCCACCCCCGCGATCGCCGCGAACAGCCCGAGGAACACCAGCCCCTGCGCGCCGAACAGGCCGCCCTCGCCCAGCGCCTCGGTCCACCGGGCCCCGAGCGGCGCGGCGAACAGCCGGTGCGCCAGCAGCTCGTCCGCCGAGGAGAAGGCCCGGTACATCAGGAAGAACACCGGCAGCTGCAGCAGCACCGGCAGGCACCCCGCCACGGGCGTCGCCCCGCGGAACGCGGCCCGGCTCAGCGGATGCAGGGCGAGCCGTACGAGCACGGTGAACAGCACGATCGCGGCAGCGGTCGCGGACTCGGCCAGTACCGGCTCCAGCAGCCGGCCCAGCTCAACAACAAGATGGGTGAAAACGGACACGCGGGCCCTCCGAAGGGTCTCGTCGAACGTCGAAAGAGATGCGTTTCGGCGTGACGACCCGCGAGGGGCGACAACAGTGTTCAGTCAGCAGAAGGCGTGAGGTACTGCGCGCCCCTACGCGGCCGTCGGGACGAGACGGCCGGGCGCCCTGGGCCGCGACCGGCCCGAAGCGTCGGGATCGCGCTGCGGCAGGAACGCCGTGCGCTGCTCGCGATCACGGATCGCGGTGCGTATTCGGTGCGGCGGCACGGGCCGCACCAGCCGTGCGGCGGCGGCCAGGGCCTCGGCTCCCACGGCGACGGTGACGGCGAGAGCGACAACGACCGCTCCCAGCCCACCCCCCTCGCCGGCGAACAACCCGAGTGCTCCCCCGAGCAGCACCAGCACGGGCAGCAGCAGGGCCGCCGCCCGCGAGGCCCGGGAGACGAACAGGAGGAAGTGCCGAGCCATACGGACCTCCCCCTTCCACTCCCGCGGCACGAACCTCCGTACGAGATCCGCCACTTGCGATCGATACTAACCGGGCCCACTGACAACGGTCCGGGGGCGGGGGTCAGGACCTGAGGGTCCCCCACACCACCAGCCGGTACTTGGAGGTGTACTCGGGCGTGCACGTGGTGAGCGTGATGTACGCGCCGGGCTCGCTGTACCCCTGGCCCGGCTTCACCACGCTGTGCGGCACGGGCGCGATCACCCCGGTGTCGCGCTCGGTCGTCTCGTTCAGGACCTTCCCGACCACGTACACGTAACGCCGCCCCTGCACGTCGACGATCAGCTCGTCCCCCTCCCGCAGCCGGTTGATGTACCGGAAGGGTTCCCCGTGCGTATTGCGGTGCCCGGCCAGCGCGAAGTTCCCCTGCGCCCCGGGCCGTGCGGTCCCGGGGTACTGCCCGGCGTACCCCTTGTCGAGCACGGTCCGCTTGTCGACCCCCTGCGCCACGGGGACGACGAGGCCGAGGCGGGGGATGCGCAGGACGGCGTACGCCTGCTCCCGGGCGGTCCGGGCCGGGCCCGGCGCCGGCCCCGACCCCCGCCCCGGCGCGCCGGCGGCGGGCGAGCGCGCGGGTGACGGCGACACGCCGTGCTCCGCGCCCCCGGAAGAAGCGGACGGCACGACGGACGGAAGGACGTCAGGGGCTTCCTCGACCGGCCCGGAAGGGGAGCCGGCCCACTCGCTCTCCAAGGCCCTGACCTGCTCACGCGCGGCGGCCGCAGCCTGCCGGTTGGTCCACCACACCTGGTGCACCACCAGGAGCGCCACCACCACACCCACCGTGGTGATCACCTCGGCGCACACCCACAGAACCCGCGCGAACACGACCCGCCGCTCCTGCCCGCCGCGCCCCTGAACCACCACACGCATGGGATCCCGCACGGGCGGCACCTTAAGACCTCCCCCGTCAACTGACCAGCGGCAGTACGGTGTGAACCATGCGCCCCGACACGCCTGCCGAGCACATCGCCGAAGCCGAGCGCCTCATCCGCACGGCGACCCGCTACCCCGAGGACCAGGAGCCGCTGCTCCTCCAGGCCGCGGCCCACCTCGAGTTGGCCGACGCACGCGATCGGGCGAGCAGCTTGTACGACCAACTACTCTCCGCTTCTCCCGCCAACCCCCATCTGATCAAGGCCCTCCAGGCGGCGAACCTCTGGGAGTACGGTCACGAGGCCGAAGCCCGCGCCCTCATCAACGGCATCCGCGCCGCCGCGCCCAAGGACCCGGCGCCCTGGGAAGTCATCGCGGAAGCCCTGGAGACCCACGACGAACTGGAAGCCTCGCACGACTGCTTCACCGAGGCGGCGGCCCTCCTCATCGCGGACGACGCACCGCTGACCCCGGCCACCACCGCGCTCCTGACGGGCCGCCACCGCGTACGCCGCCTCCTCGCCCTCCCCCACGACGACTGGGACATGGTCGCCGACACCCGCCACATCGGCCCGATCCCGCTCGACGAACTCCACGATCCCAAGCGCATCTGGGCCCTGGGCTCCGACGACCCGGCCGAACTCCGCGCCGAGATCGCCCGCCTGCGCGCCGAACTGGGCGACCGCCGCGCCGCGCTCTCCCGCCCCTTCCCGGTGGCGATCCTCCACTGGCCCCAGCGCGAACTCGCCGAGCTCCTGACCAGCTACCCCACCCTCGCCGTGGAGTACCCCTCGCACGAGGCCCACCTGGCGCAGGTGGAATCCTCCCTGCGCACCCTCGCCGCCTCGGGCACCACCAACCTCGGCATCGTCACGGGCAGCGTCCCCTCGTACGAGGCCTTCGCCGCTTCGGAGAAGACCTCCCCGGCCTCCCCGTCCCTCTTGGCCGAATACGCCACCACCCTCGCGGCCCGCGGCAAAGCCACCCCCTGGCCCCCCACCCCCACCTCCCCGTGCTGGTGCACCTCGGGCAAGCCGTACGCGGAATGCCACGGGACGCCGCTGCGGTAGCCCGGTCAGCACCGCCGAACACGCTCAGCGCAACACCGCGAATCGCATCCCGGGAAGACCTGACATGGGACTGCCCGAGATCGTCTCCGTGCGTTAGCGTCGTCTGACATCCGCGGATATCGAGGGAAACATCCTCCACTTCCGGATGCATCCATCCCTGCGCTCCAGAGGTTTGCCGCCCACATGCCCTATTCCCCCTCCGGCGACTGGCAGTTCGACATACCCACGCTGGGGAGCAAACAGCTTCCGCCCGCTGCACGCTACGTCGAGTCCCTGGCACACCAGGGGTACGGATTCGAGGCGGCGATAGCCGACCTCGTCGACAACTCGATCGACGCGGGCGCCCGCAATGTCGTCGTCAGTTTCCTGCGCGACCGCGACCGGCTCGTCAGCCTGCTGGTGATCGACGACGGTCATGGGATGGATGACGCCGCTCTCGACGTCGCCATGGTCGTCGGAGGCCGTGAGGGCTACGGCGAAGGGGCGCTGGGGCATTTCGGAGCGGGCCTGAAAGCAGCCTCTCTCTCCCATGCGGACTCGTTGACCGTTATCAGCCGCACGAAGCGCAGTCCTGCCACCGGAAGGCGCTGGCTGACCGCTCAGGCACAGCAGGACTTCAGCTGCGACATCGTGGATCCGCGCTACTGCCAGGACCTGGTCGACCGCTACGACGGCGTCATCGGATGGCACGGCACCATCGTCCGCTGGGATGGCGTCCGCGCCTTCGATACCGTGCTTTCCGGCCAGAGCGACCGGTTCCTGAACGAACAGATCGAGAAGCTGGAGACCCATCTTGGTCTCTACCTGCACCGGTTCCTCGCCCGGGACGGGTTCCACATAGACCTCGTCGTGGAGGACGTCCGCACCAAGGAGGAACTCGACCACCGCGGAGTAGAGCCGATCGACCCCTTCGGCTACCGGATTCCGGGGCGAGCGGGCTACCCGCGGACCTACACGGCTCCCATCGAGGGCGTCGGCGACGTCGCTCTTCAGGCCCATGTGTGGCCGCCCCGGTCCCAGCTCGTTTCCTTCCGGGGCATCGGCCCCCTGGCGGACCGGCAGGGCTTCTACATCTACCGCAACGACCGCCTCGTCCAGGCCGGCGGCTGGAACGGCATCCGCAGTGCGGAGACGCACCACAGCCTGGCCCGGATCTCGCTAGATCTTCCCTCGTCAGCGAACGGCGTGTTCAGCCTGACCGTGAAGAAGGACGGGGTGAGCGTCACCCCGGCATTCGCCCGCGGTATCGAGAAGGCCGCTGACGCGGACGGCCATTCCTTCGCCGCCTACGTGGCAGAAGCGGAAGCGGTCTATCGCGAGGCTGCCCGTCGTTCCACTGAAGTGCAGCGCACGAGTGCCGTTCCGCCAGGAAAGGGCATCGATCCCAAGCTCAAGCGCACCCTCCGGGACGAGCTTCCGCAGATCGAGGGCGAGGACCCGATCACCTTCCGCTGGGAATCACTTCCGCCGGACGTCTTCTTCGACATCGACCGCGAGGATCACGCCGTCCGGCTCAACAAGGAGTTCCGCCCAGCGTTCAGCAACGGCCGGAGAGCCGGGGCGAATGACGCTCCGGCGCTGAAGGGCCTGCTCTACCTGATGCTCGAAAAGAACTTCCGGATGGGCCGGTCAAGCGCCCAGCGCAACGACGAGATGGCCTTGTGGAACAGTGTGCTGCTGTCTGCCGCGCGTTGTGAAATGTCTCGCGGACTGGAGCCGTAGCCCCTGTGACTGACCATCTGCTCAACCTTCACACTGATGTGCTCGCCGCCATGCGCCGCGCCCCGAAGGGCTTCAGCCGGATCGCGGCCGGGCTGTCGGAAACGGACGACGGCCACGACGCCGACCTGGACGTCTTCCGGGCACGCCTCGCCGCGAACGACCCGGGTCTCATCACGGTCTGGAGCCGCTCCCTGGCCCAATGGGACGCCGCACTGACCGCCGACTGGTCCAGCACACCGCCCTGCTCGGACGCCCGGCGGGCCGACGTGTACGCGCTCCTGCGCTTCGATGACGACCTGTCCAAGGCGCTGGACGCCGCGGTTCCCGTCGACAAGGGCCCCCAACCCGTAGTGATCAGCGAGAGCAACCAGGCCTGGTACACCCGGGATAAGGCGCTGGCCCGTGCGTTCTACTGGCCGGCGTACGAGGACCTCCTGCGGGGCAAGGGCTGGAGCGAGACGGCGATCACCAGCCTCTCGGAGGCGGCCCACAACGTCGTCGAGCGGCTGGCGGACCCGGCACGGCCGGAGGCGTACGCGGCCCGGGGCCTGGTCGTCGGCTATGTGCAGTCCGGCAAGACCGCCAACTTCACCGGTGTCATAGCCAAGGCTATGGACGCCGGGTACCGACTGGTCATCGTGCTGGGCGGCACGCTGAACCTGCTGCGCGGCCAGACGCAGCGGCGGCTCGACATGGAACTGATCGGACAGGAGAACATTCTCCGCGGCGCGGATCCTGACGACATCGACGCGTTGATCGGTGTCGACTACCAGGACGACGAGGACTGGCCCGCGAAGTTCGTCTCGCACGGCGGCAGGCCTTCGCATCGCGGAGCGTTCGACATCGAACGCCTCACGACGAAGGACAAGGACTACCAGTCCCTGGAACGGGGCATCCGGGCCCTCGATATCGAGAAGGTGGAGAAGGCTCTCCCCCTCCATGACCCGGCGAACCTGCACCATGCGGCAGCCCGCGTGATGGTGGTCAAGAAGAACAAGTCGGTCCTGACGAAGCTCGTCAACGATCTCAAGAAGATCGGCCCGATCCTCGGCGAGGTGCCGGCACTCATCATCGATGACGAGTCCGACCAGGCGTCCGTCAACACCACGAACCCGGCCGCATGGGAAGAGGGCAAGGCCAACCGGTCCGCCATCAATGGTCTGGTCTGCGAACTTCTGCGCCTGATGCCGCGAGCCCAGTACATCGGCTACACGGCGACCCCTTTCGCCAACGTCTTCGTCGACCCCGACGACTCCGCCGACCTCTTCCCGCGCGACTTCCTGATCTCCCTCCCCCGCCCGGCCGGTTACATGGGAGTGGAGGACTTCCACGACCTGCACTCCGACCTGCCCGCCTCCGAACGGACGGTCACCACCTCGCAGGAAGCCGCTCATGTGCGCGGCATCGGCGAGGGTACCGGTGACCGCCTGCTGGAAGCGATGGACGCGTTCGTGCTGGCCGGGGCGCTGAAGCTCTACCGTGTGGCGAACGGGGTTCCCGAAGGTGCCTTCCGCCACCACACCATGCTGGTGCACGAGTCCGTACGGGTAGCGGACCACGCGGTACTCGCCGACCGCATCAGGGCGCTCTGGGATTCCTCCTACATGAGCACCGAATCTCACCTCCGTCTGGCCGCTCTCTTCGAAGCGGACCACGCGCCGGTGTGCGGCGCCCGTGCTGACGGTCTGCCCGTCCCCGGCTCGTACGAGGAGCTGCGCCCCCACGTCAGCCGCGCCCGGCAGCTCATCGCATCTGGCGGGAGTCCCGTCCTCGTCGTCAATGGCGCGAACGAAAAGGACTATGCGCAGCCCGGACTTGACTTCGACCGCACACCGAACGTGTGGAAGATCCTCGTCGGCGGCACCAAACTCTCCCGCGGTTTCACCGTGGAGGGTCTGACCGTCACCTACTACCGCAGGAAGACCCAGCAGGCCGACACCCTGATGCAGATGGGCCGCTGGTTCGGGTTCCGCGCCGGCTACCGGGATCTCGTCCGCCTCTACATCGGCCGCGAGGAACCCTTCGGGAAGGACAAGACGCTCGACCTGTACGAGGCGTTCGAAGCGATCTGTCAGGACGAGGAGGCATTCCGCTCCGAACTCGCCCAGTACGCGGAGATGATCGACGGCGAGCCCCAGCTGACGCCTCGGAAGGTGCTCCCGCTGGTCTCGCAGCACCTCGGTCTCGTCAAGCCGACAGCACGCAACAAGATGTTCAACGCGGAACTGACGGAGATCCGCTCTCCGGGGCGGCCGATCGAGCCGGCGGCCTATCCCCGGGATGCTGCGGTGATCGAAGCCAATGTAAAGCGCTGGCTGCCGCTCCTCGACGTGTTCGGCCATGCCGCGCAGACTCTGGAGCTGCCGCCGGACGAGACAAGTCCTCTCACCCGGAGGTTCGAGGCCAGGACGTCACTGATCCCGCATGCCAGCCTCGTCGCAGTCCTGCGTCAGCTGGAGTGGGAAGGCGACAACCACTTCGCCCCGCACCTCAACTACCTCTCCAAGCTCGACGGCGAGCTCGCCAAGGTGGACGACTGGCTGCTCGTCGCACCGCAGACGACATCGAACCGGCGGGTGGAAGCGAGTCTGCTGGGCTCCGCGCCGACCTCGCTGGTCCGGCGTAAGCGTCAGCTCGACAAAGCCGCATTCGGCCGTATCTCCGGTATGGAGCACCGCCGATGGGCCGAATCCCTCATCAAGGAAGCGGGCGAGGACGTCAACAGCGCCCGTGCGGGCGTCATGGGAGTAGGGCCTCGCACGGGCATCGTCCTGCTCTATCCGGTGGTCGACACGTCCAACGACTCAGGGCTCCTGTCCGCCGTCACGGACGGCACAGCAGATCCCAAGCAGGTCATCATGGCGTTCACGGTCGTCTCCCCCACCGCAGCCAACGACTCGTCGAATCGCCTGCTCCGCTTCCGGGCGATGCGCTCCGGCAGCGGACCCAGCGAGTGATGATGGCGGCCCGGCCCACGGGCCGGGCCGCCCCTACTCGGCAAGAGAATCCGACCGAACAGGACCCTGCTCATGTTGCCCCTGGACATCTCCGCCGCTACGAACATCCACGCGCAACGCCTCGCGCACGGTGACCCGGAGCTCGCGGCAGTCGAGGCGGAGATCCGGCGTCTGGACCCCACGGGGCAGCGGTTCGCCTCAGTGCTCCGGGACACGATCGACCAGCTCCTGAACGGGGAGGTCACAGGGCGGTTCGACTGGAAGACCCTGTTCAAGACGGAGAAGACGCACGCCGGGACACTCGTCGAGATCAACCTCCAAAGGGCGTTCAAGTTCGACGACGGTGTCGAGATGGACTACCGGATCGCCGGAGTGGACGTCGACTGCAAGTACTCGCAGGCATTCGGCGGCTGGATGATTCCGCCCGAGGCCATGGGGCATCTGTGCCTGCTCGTCTGGGCAGATGACTACACCAGCCGCTGGAGCGCCGGACTGCTGCGCATAGACGAGGCCTGGCTGAACCGCGGCAGCAACCGCGACCTCAAACTGACCGTGAAGGCGGAGCACAGGAACAAGATCCTTTGGCTCTGGCACGAAGCGGAGCTCCCGGAGAACGTCCTGCTGCACCTCACCGCACAGACGAGGGACGCGATCCTCTCGTCGGCTTCCGGGCAACAGCGAGTGAACGAACTCTTCCGCCGGGTGCAGAACCGGCGGATCGGCCGCGGAGTGGTACGGACGGTCGCGACGCAGCGGGACTACATGGCCCGGGTACGTGAGGCGAAAGGCCGGGCACGCACCGTGCTACGTGAAGAGGGCCTGCTGATCCCGGGCCATTTCAGCAGCCACCAGGCCATCGCACGGACCCTGGGCGCCGCGGTGCCCCACCTGGGGGAACTGGTCAGCTTCCGCGTCGCGCAGGCGCGGCCCCATCACGGTGACCGGCCGCGCGTCGAGCTGGACGGCCGGACGTGGGTACTGGCCGAGGCCAGCGATCCGGTGGAAGCGGCCCCTTTCCTGCCCAAGCACACGGACGCCGCCGCACTGTAAGGCCCCGCGCACCGCGTCGTAGATTGAAGGAGTGCCCTCCGGGATTTTCGAGGGCACGGCTGAGCCAGAGCTAGCCCTGGAAGCAGGACGACCGACGATGACCGAAGACTGGGACCGCCCGGAAGGGTCCTGGGCCTCCTCGGCGGCACGCCGCCGGAACATGCAGGCGATCCGGAGCCGGGATACCAAGCCCGAGCAACTGGTGCGCAAGCTGGTGCACGCGCGGGGGCTCCGCTACCGGGTGGCAGCGAAGCCCTTGCCGAAGGTCCGGCGGACGGCGGACATGGTCTTCCGCCCCACGAAGGTGGCGGTCTTCATCGACGGGTGTTACTGGCACGGATGCCCTGAGCACTACGTGCCACCGAAGATCAACCAGGGGTACTGGTCAGAGAAGGTCGCGCGCAACATGGCCCGCGACCGTGACACCGACGCGCGGCTGCTCGAGGCGGGCTGGACCGTGCTGCGCTTCTGGGAGCACGAATCACCCGAGGCGAGCGCTGACCACATCGTCCTCACGGTGGCCAGCATCAGAGGGGCTGGGGATCGAAGCTGACAGGCTCCCGTCCTGCTTCGACAGCCGGGGACCGGCCTCAAGAGCGGCCTTGATCTGCAGACCCACGGCCTTGGCCACGGGGGGCGGAAAGGCATTGCCCACCTGCCGGTAAGCAGCAGTCTTGCGCCCCTGGAAGATCCATCCCTCCCCGCCCTCCTCCTCCGGGCCGAAGCCCTGGACGAGCGCGGCCTGCTTCACCGTGATCATGGGCAGGGTCTTGCCGGGCTCACCGAGGTCACGCGCGGGGTTCTTGGTGTTGCCTTCCTTGTCCGGCTCGTCCGCGACGCCCAGCCCGGACACGCCGAGGTTCTCCCAGGCCCTCTTCGCCCGGGTGGGACCGAGGTCAGCACCGCCGTGCTTCTTGGAACCGCCCACCAGTGTCGGGGCGATGCCGCTGGAGGCCTTCTGGTACCAGTTCTCGAGAGCGGCCCCCTTGAGGCCACGCTCCACCATCGAATCCCGCAGGAGCTCGCCGATCGTCAGCGGCTTCTCCTGGCCAGGCTGCGGCTTGTACCAGCCCTCGACGTCGAAGTGCTCCCAGTACTCGGGCTTCAGCGCGACGAGCAGGCTGCGGGGACGGAGCTGCGACACTCCGAAGTGACTGGCCTGGAGCTCCTGCCAGTCACACTTGTAGCCGAGCAGTTCAAGCTCGGCGACGATCTCCGCACGGTAGTCGTCGAACTTGGACTGCATGAGCCCGCGAACGTTCTCGATCATCACCGCGGAAGGGTCCAACTGCCGCGCCAGTTTGATCATCGTCGGGAACAGGTCACGTTCGTCGTCACGGCCGAGCTGCTTGCCCGCCAGCGAGAAAGGGGGGCAGGGCACGCCTCCGGCGAGGAGATCAATCTGGCCCTTCATCTGAAGGGCCTCTTCACTCTCCACGTAGACGCGGAGGTCCTGCTCCAGCACCTGCCATTCCGGTCTGTTGGCCCGGAGGGTCTCGCACGCGCTGGCGTCCATCTCGATGAGAAGCCGGTGCCCGAAGCCCGCCCGCTCAAGCCCGAGCGCCTGACCGCCCGCACCGGCGCAGATCTCGACCGAGGTGAACTCGTACTCAGTGCTGGTCATGCACCCTCCTCCAGAACTCTCGCGGCGGAAACGCTTTGTACTCCGCCCTCACAGAGGGTGACAGAAGGCACTGACAACACCCTTTCCCACGATCTGACCGCCTGCCAGGAAGGCACCACTGGCCACAGCGAACCAACCTACGATATCCGGCCGGCGGGGCAGCGGTGGAACAAGACGTACCCCTTGCCTCTGTGACCGCGCTCTCCCCGTTCCGTCCGGCCGCATCAGAACGGCAGTGGGAGCTGTTGGCGTCCGCAGGCCAGGGCTGTGGGTGGGGTGGGGCGGGGGGGTGGTGAGGGTCAGGAGGGTGCGGAGGGCCGCTACGACCTCCGTGGGGGTGTCGCGGATCATCGACGGGGTGGCGCTGACCACCAGGACGCCGTGGGACTCCAGGCGGAGGCGGCGGCGGAGGGTGGCGTGCCTGGGGGTACCTCCCAGCGGTAGCTGGGGGAGCGTCGCGGGTGCAGTGGTACTCCGCCGAGTCGATCTCCAGGGCGACGCCCTCGTCGGGCCAGTAGGCGTCCGGGCTGGCCAGGAAGGCGCCCCCGAACCGGCCGGACCGGCCCTCGCAGGCCTGGCGGCTGGCGGTCGTGGCCGTCCTAGCGGCTCGGGTGGTCCGGGGACAGGAAGACGATCACCCCCGTCTGCGTGCCCGGCCGGGCCTCGACCTCGTGCCAGCCGAGGCGGCGGTAGGTGGCCACGGTGTCGGTGGCCAGGCGGGAGGTCAGCAGCCACGCGCGCCGGTCCGGGGCGTCGGCGGTGATCTCCGTGAGCAGGGCCCGGCCGGTGCCGTGGCCGCGCGCGTACGGGCGTACGGCGAGTTCGTCTATCTCCAGGGCCCCGGTCAGGAGCTCCTTCACACGGCCCGCGCCGAGCTGCGCGGCGACCTGGGCGTACGCGCGGTTCCTGGGGAAGGCGGCCGGCGTGATCCAGCCCGTGGCGAAGCCGTCGATGCCGGTCGCGGACTGGGCGATGGCCGTACGGAATCCACGGCGCCTCGCGTCGACCGGGAGGCGGGTGGCGAACTGGCGAATGGTTTCTTCGCCCTCGTTCCAGGGTGGGCCGGAGAAGACGTCGGCGTAGGCGTCGACCAGTTCGTCCGCGAGGTCGAGGACGGCCTGTCCGTAGCAGATCACGATGTCCTGGCTCCTGAAGTCGAGTGGGGAGGCGGGATTTCCCCCTTTGGGTGGGGAGAGTCAATTTATGCGCTTCGGGTTCCTGCGGGCGGACATCGCACGGATCCGGCGAGTGTGCGACAAATCCCCTCCCCACCGTCCGTGTCGGGAAACCCGGCACCCGCGTTGAGCAGCTCGTGGACAGACTGCTTCGGGCGGCCGGCCGGTGCGCGCTCGCCTTCCTTCTCGTCCTGGGCGTCGTGGCGTTGCTGCCGCGCGCGCTGCGGGACGCGGTGCCGGACGCCGTGATCGGCGGAGCCGTGCTGGTGCTGGGGTGGGTGCTGGGCGCCCATCGGATGGCCGGACGGCCGCGTTAGCCTCGTATCCGAACGACGATCGACGAACGACGAACGACAAGAAGAGCGAAGGAGTTCGACATGGCGCGCGTACCGAGTTCCGTGGTGGCCGCCGCCGGGCTGGTCGGCGGATACGCCGTCGCCCGGTGGACCAAGAAGCGGCCCCTGGGCGGTGTCGTCCTCGGCGCCGCCGGGATCACGGCCGGACGGGAGTGGCACCGCCGGGGCGGTGCGCCCGCGGCGGCCGGGCTCGGGGCGCTGTACCTGGCCGGCTTCGCGGGCGCGCACCCGCTGGCCAAGAAGGTCGGCGCATGGCCGGCCGTCCTCGGGGCCGCGGGCGTCGTGGCCGCCGCGTCCTGGGCCGTCGCCGACCGCGGCTGACGGCCCCGCCCCAAGGACCCGGGCCCTACTCCCTACGGGAGCCCTACGCCCCGAAGGCCCGGGACACCGTGTAGATCAGCAGGCCCGCCAGGGCGCCGACCACCGTTCCGTTGATGCGGATGAACTGCAGGTCCCGGCCGATGTGGGCCTCGATCTTGCGGGACGTGTGCTCGGCGTCCCAGCCCGCCACCGTGTCCGTGATCAGCGAGGTGATCTCGGTCCGGTAGTTGGTGACGACGTACACCACCGCGCCCTCGATCCAGCCCTCCACCTTGCCCTGGAGACGGCCGTCCGTGGCCAGCCGCGCCCCCAGGGACATCAGCGAGGACCGGACGCGCAGGCGCAGTTCGCTCTGCTCGTCCTCCGCCGCCGAGATGATCAGCGAGCGGATCGCGGTCCAGGCGGAGGCGATCACGTCCTGGATCTCGCCGCGCGCCAGCAGCTCGGACTTGAGCCGTTCGACCCGGGCCCGGGTGTCCGTGTCCGTTTGGAGATCGGCCGCGAAGTCCGTCAGGAAGCGGTCCACGGCGCCGCGCGCCGGGTGCTGGGGCATGTCCCGCATCTCCGTGACGAACCGCAGCAGCTCCTTGTAGACGCGGTCGCCGATCTTGCGGTCCACGAACCGGGGGGTCCAGCCGGGCGCCCCGCCCTGGACCGCGTCCATCACCGACTCCCCGTGCGTGACGAGCCAATCGTGGGCCTTGGCGCACACCAGGTCGACGGCACGGTGGTGGCCGCCGTCCGCGACGACCCGCTCCAGGGTCTTGCCGATGCCGGGCGCGATCTCGGCCGTCTCGGCACGCCGGGTGATGGCCTCGCCCACGACGGCCTGCACATCGGAGTCGCGCAGTACGGTCAGGGCTCCGCGCAGGGCGGTGGCCAGTTCCGCGGTGACCCGGTCGGCGTGCGCCGGCTCGGCCAGCCAGGTGCCGAGGCGGCCGCCGATGCCGAGGGAGTGGAGGCGGGCCCTGACCACGTCGGAGGAGAGGAAGTTCTCGCCGACGAACTCGCCGAGGGAGACGCCGAGCTGGTCCTTCTTGGTCGGGATGATCGCGGTGTGCGGGATGGGCAGGCCGAGGGGCCGCCGGAAGAGGGCGGTGACGGCGAACCAGTCCGCGAGCGCGCCGACCATGCCGGCTTCGGCGGCCGCCGCGACGTATCCGGCCCAGGCGCCCGCGTCGGCGTCCCGCGCCCACGTGGCCAGTACGTAGACCAGCGAGACCAGGATCAGCAGGCCGGTCGCGGTGGCCTTCATCCGGCGGACACCGCGGCGGCGCTCCTCGTCGGCGGCGCTGAACACGAACGCGCCGCGGGCGGGCGGGGCAGGGGTCGGTGCCGTCGCCGCTCCCCCGCGTGGTGGCGGTGGGGCGGCACCTCCGACTGTGGTGCGGTCGTCCACGTGCTCCTGCCTTCCCCCGGGGGCGCCGGTTTTGTCTGCATAGCATCCGACTACTGGGAGGCGCGAGGAGTTCCCGGCACGCCGTTTCGCTCCCGCGAGGGGGGTAGTGGTCCCGCGGTCGCGGCCACGCCGGGACCGGTACGGCCGCAGGCCGCAGCCGCGGCCCGGGCCGTCGGAGCCAGGCCCCGCCCCGCTCGACCCAGGCCCCGCCCACCCCCCCATGGGACGGACGGGACGGACGGGACGGAGCGCTACAGCTCCTTGCTCAGCTTCGGCCGCTTCGGCGTCTTAGGCGGCTTGACCTTGATCTCCACCCCGCCCCAGAAGGCGAAACCCGTCACGATCACCCGCGGCGCCCCCGGCTGCGCCGGGCCGCTGCCCACGCGCTGGTCGAAGGCGCCCATGACGCCGATGCCCCGTACGTCGACCTCCACGCCCGGCGGCACGGTGATCTGGATGCCGCCCATGACCGCGACGCAGTTGATCACCACCTCGCGCTGCGCGAAGTTCGCCTCGCGCAGGTCCAGCTCACCGCCGCCCCAGAACGCCACCGCGTCGAAGCGGGCGGGCACCGTCCACGGACCCTTGCGCTGGAACCCCGACATGACCGCGACCGCGTTCGTCGACGTCCCCGACCCGCCGATCCGGGCCGGCCAGGACGAACCCGAGGCCGCCACGGGCGTCGGCAGCGGCGCCGCGGCGCCCTCCGTCGGCAGGTCCCGCGTCAGCGGCTCCAGTTCCGCGTACGTACGGGACTTGTACGCCGCCTCCAGCCGCTCCTCGAATTCCTCCATGTCGAGCCGACCCTCGGCGACGGCGTCCCGCAGACGCTCCACCACCCGGTCCCGGTCGGCATCCGACGCCCTCAGCTCCGGCAACGGCTTCTCCGGCCGCTCGTCACTCATGCCGCCCAGACTATGCAGGGATTCCCGGGAGTTGTACGGCTTGACCCCCTGTCCTACCCCCGGGATGACCCTGATTTCCCCCCGCCGCCACGTCCCCCCTCACCCCCGCCCCGCGTACATCCGCGCGATCACGTCCTCGATGTCCGGTTCCCGCACCGACAGGTCCACCAGCGGATACCGCGCCGCCACCTCCGCCACCAGCGGCGCCGCCGAAGCCCCCGCCGGGAACGCCAGCCACTGCCGCGGCCCCTCCACCCTCACCACCCGCGCGCCCGCCAGCTCGATCGGCGCGAGCTCCCGCTCCAGGTCCACCACCAGCGTCCGCTCGCTCTCCCCGGCCGAACCCGCCGCATGCAGCCCGGCCAGCGGCCCGTCGTACATCAGCCGCCCGTGGTCGATCACCATCACCCGCTCGCACAGCTGCTCGATGTCCTGGAGGTCGTGCGTGGTCAGCAGCACCGTCGTGCCGAGCTCCGCGTTCAGCTGCCGCAGGAAGCCCCGTACCTTCGCCTTGCTCACCACGTCCAGGCCGATCGTCGGCTCGTCCAGGTACAGCACGTCCGGATCGTGCAGCAGCGCCGCCGCGATGTCCCCGCGCATCCGCTGCCCCAGCGACAGCTGCCGCACCGGCACGTCGAGCAGCTCGGCCAGGTCCAGCCGGTCCACGCAGCGCTCCATGTTCTCCTCGAACCGCGCCCGCGGGATCCGGTACATCCGCCGCATCAGCCCGTACGAGTCCTTCAGCGGCAGGTCCCACCACAGCGTGGTCCGCTGCCCGAACACCACCCCGATCCGGTGCGCGAGCCGCATCCGCTCCCGCGCCGGGTCGATGCCCGCCACCCGCAGCCGGCCGCCGCTCGGCGTCAGGATCCCGGTCAGCATCTTGATCGTGGTCGACTTCCCGGCACCGTTGGGCCCGATGTAGCCGACCATCTCGCCCCGCGCCACCTCGAAGCTGATCCCGTCCACCGCCCTGACCTGGCGTTTCTCCCGGCGCATCAGCCCCACCCGGCGCCGTACGTCGAAGACCTTCTCGACCCCGTCCAGCGAGATCAGCGCATCCACCACCACTAGCTCCCCGTGCTTCGGTACGAACGGACACCCGCGCGCCACGCCAGCGACGCGGGCAGGAACACGGCGAAGGCCACCAGCGGGCTCAGGTACGCGGCCCACCCCGGCAGCCCCAGCGGATCGGGCCGCCCGAGCACGTACAGCGCGGGCAGCCAGTTGACGAAGGCCAGCGGCACGATGAAGGTCACCCCGCGCAGCAGGTCCTTCGCGAAGACGGTCGGCGGGTACTGCAACATCGCGCAGCCGCCGTAGGTGAACGAGTTCTGCACCTCCGCCGCGTCCCCCGCCAGGAACTGGAACGCCGCCCCGGCCACCATCACCGCACCGAAGATGCCCGCCCCGGCCAGCACCATCACAGGCACCAGCAGCACCTTGCCGGCCGTCCACTCCACTTGCGGACCCAGCGCCCAGACCGCCCAGGCCAGCACCCCCACCCCCTGCCCGACGCGCCCCAGCCGGCGCAGCGCGAACCGGTCCGCCGCGACCTGCGCCAGCACCGGCACGGGGCGCACCAGCATGGTGTCGAGCGAGCCGTCACGGATCCGGACACCGATCCGGTCCGTGTTGCCCAGCAGCAGGTCCGCCAGGCCCAGGGAGGCCGAGCAGGATCCGTAGAGCAGGGCGATCTCGGGGAGGGTGAAACCGCCGAGCTCGTCGACGTGGGAGAACATGATGCAGACCGCGACGAAGTCGAGGAGGGTGATCGCCGCGTTGCCGACGACCGACAGGGCGAAGGACGTCCGGTACGTCATCGTCGACCGGATCCACATCGCCACGATCAGCCCGTAGCCGCGCAGCCCCTCCCGCGCCCGACCGCGCCGGGGCACCTCGACGGCCGCGAACTCCCGCTCCAGTACCGCCTCAGCCACCCTGGACCACCACCTTCCGCGTCGCGGCCGACTGCAACAGCCGCCCCGCGCCCAGCAGCACGAACGCCCACACCGCCTGAAACCCCAGCGCACCCGCCGCGCTCCCGGCCCCCGCGTGCCTGCCCAGCAGCACGTCCATCGGGACCTGGAGCATCGCCGCCCACGGCAGCGCCTGCACGAACTCGCCGAAACCGCCCGGGAATACGGTCAGCGGCAACAGCATCCCGGAGAAGAAGATCGTGACGACGGTCGCCATCATGTTGATCCCCGACCCGTCCATCAGCCAGAACGCCGCCAGCCCCAACAGGTAGCGCACCGCGAAGCTCACCGTCAGCGCGAGCAGGACGGAGACCAGGAACAGCAGCCAGCGCAGCGGATCGGCGGGCAGCGCCAGCCGGAACGCCAGCGCCCCGACCACCAGCGGAACCACCCCGCGCCCCGCCAACTGGAAGGCCGCCCGCCCCAAGTCGGCCGCGAGCCACCACATCTGCAGGTCCGCCGGCCGGTACAGGTCGACGGCGATGTCGCCCGTACGGACACGCTCCTGGAGCTCCTCCTGGAAGCCGCCCCCGATCAGCGCCCCTGCGGCGAGCAGTGACTGACTCACCCATACGAAGGTCAGGGCCTGTGCCTGGTCGTAGCCGCCGAGTCCGGGCCGCTCGTCCCACAGCGCGATGTACGTGTACGCGACGATGAACCCGAACACGGTGTTGGTGAACACACCGGCCGCCGTCGCCGTCCCGTAGGTGGCGTACCGGCGGAATCCGCCTGCGGCGACGGCCAAGTAGAGCCGCACTCTCCGACGCACCGTATCCCTCCGTTTCCCACGTCGTTCCTACGTCGGCCAAAGCGCGCGAGCTTAGTGCGGAGGGGCGAGCCACGCGACCGATTTACCCCCGTCCGGCGCGTAATCACCGGCCATCGGGTAGACACCATGAGGTACAGAAGTGGATATTTCGCACAGCGTCGAGGAGTTCTGGAGATGAGCGACCAGTCACCGCCCCCGGGCTGGACCCCTCGCGATCCGGACACTCCGCCGGAGGGACCCCCGACGCAGCCGCAGACACCCGGCACAGGGCAGAGGCCCGGCACGGCACGGGAGCCCGGAAAGCAGGCCCGCAGCAAGCGGACCGGCTGGCGACGCGCCCTCCCCACCTGGCGCATGCTGCTGGGCGGCTTCCTGCTCCTCGCCCTGCTGCTCATCGGCGCCCTCGTCGCCGGCTACCTGCTCGTGGACATCCCGCCCGCCAACTCCGCCGCCACCGCGCAGTCCAACGTCTACCTCTACTCCGACGGTTCGCAGCTCGCCAGCGACGGCGAGGTCAACCGCGTCAACGTCCCGCTCTCACAGATCCCCCGGACCGTGCAGGAGGCCGTACTGGCTGCCGAGGACCGGGACTTCTACTCCGAACGGGCCGTGGATCCCAAGGCGATGGTCCGCGCCGCCTGGAACACCGCGACCGGCAAGGGCACCCAGTCCGGTTCGACCATCACCCAGCAGTACGTCAAGAACTACTACCTGGGCCAGGAACAGACGATCAAACGGAAGGTCAAGGAGTTCTTCATCGCGATCAAACTCGGTCGCGAGAAGTCGAAGGACTACATCCTGGAGGGGTATCTGAACACCAGTTACTTCGGCCGCAACGCCTACGGCATCCAGGCCGCCGCCCAGGCCTACTACGGCAAGGACGCCGCCAACCTCACCACCGCCGAGGGCGCCTACCTCGCCACCCTCCTCAACTCCCCCAGCGCCTTCGACGTCGTCTCCCACCCCCAGAGCCGCCCCCGCGCCCTCGCCCGCTGGAACTACGTACTCGACGGCATGGTCAAGAAGAACTGGCTGCCCGCCGCCGATCGCGCGACGACACGGTTCCCCGAGCCGGGCAAGGTCCGCGCCGCCGCCGGACTGTCCGGGCAGCGCGGATACCTGGTGGAAGCCATCAAGGACTACATCGTCGATCACAAGATCCTCGACGACAAAACCCTCGCCGAGGGCGGCTACCGCATCACCACCACCATCGACAGACGCCGCCAGAACGCCTTCACCGAAGCCGTCGACGCCCAGATGGTCCGCGAACTCGACCCGGAGAAGCGCAAGGCGGACCGGGTGGTGCGGGCCGGCGGAGTGTCCATCGACCCGGCCACCGGCAAGGTCGTCGCCATGTACGGCGGCATCGACTACACCAAGCAGTTCGTCAACAACGCGACCCGGCACGACTACCAGGTCGCCTCCACCTTCAAGCCGTTCGTCTTCGCGGCCGCCGTCGAGAACGACTCCCGCACCCAGGACGGCCGCCGGATCACCCCGAACACGATCTACAACGGCGACAACAAACACCCGGTCGTCGGCGGCCGCATCCGCTTCGCCCCCGAGAACGAGGGCCAGGTGTCGTACGGGAACATCACCGTCAACACCGCGACCGACCTCTCCGTCAACGCCGTCTACGCGCAGATGGCGGTCGACGTCGGCACCGCGAAGGTCAAGGACACGGCCATCGCCCTCGGCATCCCCGCGGACACCCCGAACTTCCCGCCCGTCCCCGCCATGGCCCTCGGCACCCTGCAGGCCAGCGTCCTGGACATGACCCAGGCGTACGCGACCCTCGCGGACCACGGCCGCCGCACCCCGTACACCTTCCTGGAGAAGATCACCAAGGGCGGCGACACGATCGGCCTGCCCGAGCGCACGCCCACCCAGGCCGTCAGCCGCGAGACCGCCGACACCACCACGTCCATGCTCGTCAGCGTCGTCGACAACGGCACCGGTACGGCCGCGCTCGCCGCCGGCCGCCCGGCCGCGGGCAAGACCGGGACCGGCGAACTGGACCGCTCGGCCTGGTTCGCCGCGTACACCCCGGACCTGGTCACGGTGGTCTCGATGATGGGCCAGGACCCGGACACCGGCGCCTTGGAGTCCCTGTACAACGCCCTCGGGGAGCCCCGTATCGGCGGTGGCGGCTACCCGGCCCGGATCTGGGCCGCGTACACCAAGACCGCCCTGGAGGGCAGCGACCCCGCCGACTTCGACCTGGAACTCCAGCCGGGCGCGGCCCAGCCGCCGCCCTCGCCGCCGGCCCAGACGGGCCGGCCCGAGGAGACCCCGGACGAGGACACGCCGCCCCCTCCCGAACGGCCGACCCGGCCGGGCCGGCCCACCGAGCCGAACGGCGGGCGGGACAACGGGGGCCGGGACAACGGCGGTCAGAACCAAGGCGGTCAGAACCAGGGGGGCCAGGACAACGGCGGCCAGGACAACGGCGGCCGGACACAGGGCGGGCAGACGCAGGGCGGGCAGACACAGGGCGGGCAGACCAACGGCGGCGCCACCCAGGGCGACCAGGGCGGCACCACCGCGGGCACGATGGGCACCACGGGCAGGACGGGCGGGCAGGGCGCCGACCGCGGCGCGGGCGATGGCACGCGCCCGCCCTCAGCATTCCTCGAATGATCCGAGGGGGCGGCGGGTGGTCTCCGGTCCGGTCAGTGACCGGAGGTCACCTTCAGCCCCACCACGGCCACCAGCAGCAGGCAGATGAAGAAGATCCGGGCCGCGGTGACGGGCTCACCCAGCACCGCCATACCGAGCACGGCCGCACCGGCGGCGCCGATGCCCACCCACACCCCGTACGCCGTACCGATGGGCAGGGACTTCGCGGCGATCGAGAGCAGCACCATGCTGGCGACGATCCCGGCACCCGTGAACACACTGGGCCACAGCCGGGTGAAACCTTCGGTGAACTTCATTCCGATCGACCAGCCGACTTCGATCAGACCGGCGACGATCAGCAGGACCCAGGCCATGACGGCACCTCCGAGACATCGGGCGATACGGGTGCGTCGTCTTGTCGTACCCGGTACGGCGCGTCTCGTCGGGGTCCCTCAACCGTAGCAAAGAGAGGCGAAAAGGGCTGGCGACCTAGGCCACCAGCCCTTTTCACGGCAGTTCTCAGAAGAATCAGAGGCGTCAGAGGCGTCAGAGGTAGAGACCCGTGGAGTCCTTCGACCCCTCCAGCCGCTCGGCGGCCACGGCGTGCAGATCCCGCTCGCGCATCAGCACGTACGTCGCACCCCGCACCTCGACCTCGGCACGGTCCTCGGGGTCGTACAGCACCCGGTCGCCGGGCTCGACGCTCCGTACGTTCTGCCCGACCGCGACCACCTCGGCCCAGGCCAGCCGCTTGCCGACCGCGGCCGTCGCCGGGATGAGGATGCCGCCGCCGGAGCGCCGCTCGCCCTCGGGCAGGTCGGACTTCACGAGCACGCGGTCGTGGAGCATACGGATGGGCAGTTTGTCGTGGGTGGTGTTCTCGCTCACGCCCCGAACCTACCCGCCCGCGTCGAGGCCGCGCTCCGCAGGGTCATCAGCGCTTGCGCCGCACCGAGAGCACCACTACCCCCACCACACCCGCCGCGAGCAGCGCGACGGGCACGATCCGCTCCATGCGCGGAGCCCCGTCCTCGTGGCGCAGCGCGCCATTCACGTCCGTCACGAGGCGGTTCACCGCGACGTACGCCCGCCCGACGGTGTGGTCGACCGTCGAGGCGGCCCTGGCCTTCGCGTCCCCGATGATCGTCTTCGGGTGCATGCGCACACCGATCTCGTCGAGCGTCTCGGCGAGCTGCTCGCGGCGGCGGACGATGTCCGCCTCGATCTGTGCGGGGGTCCTGGCTTCCGGCACCGCGCTGCCTCCGTCGTCGTGTCGTCTGTGGGGGCGTAGTCCGCCATGAACAGTCTGTCAGCAGCTTAGTCTCGTGCCATACCGATCCCCTCTTGAGGAGACTGCCGACATGAGCGAGCGACTTCAGCCGGGCGATACCGCCCCCGCCTTCACCCTGCCCGACGCGGACGGCAACGAGGTCTCGCTGGCCGGCCACAAGGGCCGCAAGGTGATCGTCTACTTCTACCCGGCCGCCCTGACGCCGGGCTGCACCAAGCAGGCCTGCGACTTCACGGACAACCTCGACGTCCTGGCGACGGCCGGCTACGACGTCATCGGCGTCTCCCCCGACAAGCCGGAGAAGCTCGCGAAGTTCCGCGAGAAGGAGCACCTGAAGGTCACCCTGGTCGGCGACCCGGAGAAGGAGACCCTGACGGCGTACGGCGCGTACGGCGAGAAGAAGCTGTACGGCAAGACGGTGACGGGGGTCATCCGCTCGACGGTGGTCGTGGACGAGGAGGGCAAGGTCGAGCACGCCTTCTACAACGTCAAGGCGACCGGCCACGTGGCCAAGATCATCAAGGACCTGGGCATCTGACCCAGCCCCCTGCCCCGCAGGAAGCGGCCCGCACCCAACCGGTGCGGGCCGCTCCGTTTATCGGACGAAATCGGCCGCAACTCTCCGACTATCGACCCGTTACTCCGTACGAGAGCCGCACGGGCGGCCGGGATGCGGAGGGGGCGAGGATGCCGACTTCGAGCCGGATGGGGATGAAGTGGACGAGGGAGATCCTGGCCGAGGCCGTGGCCGCGTCGACCACCATGTGCGAGGTCCTCGGGCGCCTCGGCCGTGACGTCATGGGCGGCCACCACACGCACATCAGTCGCAAGGTGAAGGCGTTCGGCACCGACACTTCGCACTTCAAACTGCCCTCACGTGCGGGACGCCCCAACACGCGGCGCACTCCGGAATCGATCCTGGTCAGGCAAGACGACACCCGTGCCCGCCGGGCCCAGAGCGAGCACCTCAAGGGTGCACTCGCCGCACTCGGCATCCCCGAGCGGTGCGCGATGTGCGGTATCGAGCCGACCTGGCAGGGCTATCCGCTACCGCTGGAGGTCGACCACATCGACGGCGACTGGCGCAACAACCAGCGGGAAAACTTGCGGCTGCTCTGCCCCAACTGCCACGCGGTAACGGACACCTGGTGTCGAGCAGGGCGGCACAGTCGTTAGACCACGGGTACATCGACCACGGCTGCGGCGCGCGCAGTAGAGTGTTCCTCGCTTGCGTCCGTACGCCACCTGGTGAGCGGCGGTCTTTAGGTGGCCGCGTATGTCGGTTCGAATCCGACCGGGCGCACTCGATGAACAGGGCCTGTTCTCCCGGACTCGGGAGAACAGGCCCTGTCTCGTCAGCCCAGGAGTTCGCGGACCACCGGGACCAGGGCGCGGAAGGCCTGGCCGCGGTGGGAGATGGCGTTCTTCTCCGCCGGGGTGAGCTCCGCGCAGGTGCGGGACTCGCCCAGCGGCTGGAGGATCGGGTCGTAGCCGAAGCCGCCCGTGCCCGACGGGGCGTGGCGCAGGGTGCCCAGGAGGCGGCCCTCGACGACGCGTTCGGTGCCGTCCGGGAGGGCCAGGGCCGCCGCGCAGAAGAAGTGGGCGCCGCGGTGCTCCTCGTCGATGTCGCCGAGCTGCGCCAGCAGGAGGCGGAGGTTGGCCTCGTCGTCGCCGTGGGCGCCGGCCCAGCGCGCCGAGAAGATGCCGGGGGCGCCGTTCAGGACGTCCACGCACAGGCCGGAGTCGTCGGCGACCGCCGGGAGGCCGGTGGCGCGGGCCAGGGCGTGGGCCTTGAGGAGGGCGTTCTCGGCGAAGGTGACGCCGGTTTCCTTGACGTCCGGGATCTCGGGGTACGCGTCCGCGCCGACCAGCTCGTGCGGCAGGCCGGCGTCGGACAGGATGGCGTGGAGTTCGGCGATCTTGCCCGCGTTGCGGGTCGCGAGGATGAGGCGGCTGGGCGTGGAGGTCATGGCCCCCATTATTTCGCGGTCGCCGGCCGGGTCAGCCCGGGGTGCAGACCTTGGAGATCTCGCTCGCCGCGTCCGCGACCGGCTGGATGTCCGGGGTGGCGTCGCCGTTCTGGATGGCGGTGCGGACGTTCTTCACCGCCGTGCTCATCGAGTCGATGGCCTTGCCCAGGTCGGCGTTGTCCGTCTGGTCGCCGATCTTCTTGAGGTTCGTCTCGATCTGGTTGAGCGCGTTCTGGGCGTCCTGCGGGCTGTTGCCGGCCTGGGAGACCGCCTGCTGGAGGTCGTTCGCGCCGTCGGTGATGGCCACCGCGGTGTTCGCGCAGTCCATCGCGGTGGAGATCGCGTCGCAGGAGGTGAGGGCGGGTATCGCCAGGGCGGCCGCGACGGCCACGGCGGCGATGCGGTGCTTCGGCTTGACGGACTTCAGCGTCTTCATCTTCTGGTCCCCGGGGAGTCGGATGCGTGGACGGGCGCACGGCTTTGACACCGTGCGCCCGTACCAGGACGGACGCGAATCCGCGCGCCGCGGTTGCCGCTTACAGTTCCAGCGCGCCCAGCTGGATGGCTTCCAGGTCCGCGCAGCCGCCGGCGGCGAGGTCGAGGAGGGCGTTCAGTTCCTTGCGGTCGAAGGGCTCGCCCTCGGCGGTGCCCTGGACCTCGACGAAGCGGCCGTCGCCGGTGCAGACCACGTTCATGTCGGTCTCGGCGCGCACGTCTTCCTCGTAGCAGAGGTCGAGGAGCGGGACGCCGTCGACGATGCCGACGCTGACGGCGGCGACGGTGCCGGTGAGCGGCTTGCGGCCGGCCTTGATGAGCTTCTTCTGCTGGCCCCAGGCGACGGCGTCGGCGAGGGCGACGTAGGCGCCGGTGATGGCGGCGGTGCGGGTGCCGCCGTCGGCCTGGAGGACGTCGCAGTCCAGGACGATGGTGTTCTCGCCGAGGGCCTTGTAGTCGATGACGGCGCGCAGGGAGCGGCCGATGAGGCGGGAGATCTCGTGGGTGCGGCCGCCGATCTTGCCGCGGACGGATTCGCGGTCGCCGCGGGTGTTGGTGGAGCGGGGCAGCATCGAGTACTCGGAGGTGACCCAGCCTTCGCCGCTGCCCTTGCGCCAGCGCGGGACGCCTTCGGTGAAGGAGGCGGTGCAGAAGACCTTGGTGTCTCCGAAGGAGATGAGGACGGAGCCCTCGGCGTGCTTGCTCCATCCGCGTTCGATGGTGACCGGGCGGAGCTGTTCGGGCGTACGGCCGTCGATGCGAGACATGGCTCCGAGCCTAGTCCCTGCGGCAGAACGCGAAGACCCCGTCCGGGTGTATCCGGAACGGGGTCTTGTCGTTCGGCGGGCGAGCCTTGTGGGGCTCAGCTCACATCATGTCTTCGATCTCGCCGGCGATCGGGTCGGCGTCGGTGCCGATGACGACCTGGATCGCGGTGCCCATCTTGACGACGCCGTGGGCGCCGGCGGCCTTCAGGGCGGCTTCGTCGACGAGGGCGGGGTCGTGGACCTCGGTGCGCAGGCGGGTGATGCAGCCCTCGATCTCGTCGATGTTGTCGATGCCGCCGAGCCCGGCGACGATCTTCTCAGCCTTGGTGGCCATGTGTTTCTCCCTGAGTTCTACGAAGAACGAGTCTCGGCGGCCAGGTATCCGGATACCCACCTGCGTGATCCGCTTTGCCACGGTAACGCACGGTTGGCCCATCTATGCGAGCGCATGACTGCTGTCTGTCGAATGATGACGATCAGCAGTCGCCTGCCCCACGACTGGTCTACACCAGTGTGCCGCACGTGCCGCAACTGCCAAAAACGGGCCGGTCAGGGAGGACGCCGATGAGTGCGAGCAGCGCTGCAGCAGCGCCGCAGCCGAAGTGGTGGAACGGCTTGTTCCAGGGGCTGCAGAAGATGGGGCGGAGCCTTCAGCTGCCGATCGCCGTCCTGCCCGCCGCGGGCATCCTGAACCGCCTGGGGCAGCCCGATGTCTTCGGTGTGGAGGGCCTCGCCTGGACGGACGTCGCCAAGGTGATGGCGGGCGCGGGCGGGGCGCTGCTGGATCCCGACCTCGGGCTGCCGCTCCTCTTCTGCGTCGGCGTCGCGATCGGCATGGCGAAGAAGGCGGACGGCTCGACGGCCCTGGCGGCGGTGGCGGGGTTCCTCGTCTACCGCGGGGTGCTGCACGCGTTCCAGAAGCCCTGCCCGGCGGGGACCAAGGACATCGGGGGCGGCTGCCTGGGGCCGAACGACACCTTCGTGTCGTACACGTACCAGAATCCCGGTGTCTTCGGCGGCATCATCATGGGCCTGCTGGCGGCCTGGTTCTGGCAGCGCTACCACCGGGTGAAGCTGGTGGACTGGCTGGGCTTCTTCAACGGGCGCCGGCTGGTCCCGATCATCATGTCGTTCGTCGCGATCGGGTTCGCGGCCCTGTGCCTGTGGATCTGGCCGCCGGTCGGTGACGCGCTGGAGAGCTTCTCCGACTGGCTGGTGGGCCTGGGCTCGTGGGGCGCCGGGATCTTCGGTGTCGCGAACCGCGCGCTGCTGGTGATCGGCCTGCACCAGTTCCTGAACGTGCCGGTGTGGTTCCAGTTCGGCAGCTTCACCACGCCGGACGGCAAGGTGGTCCACGGCGACATCAACATGTTCCTCAACGGCGACCCGCAGGCCGGGCAGTTCCTGTCCGGGTTCTTCCCCATCATGATGTTCGCCCTCCCGGCGGCGGCGCTGGCGATCACCCATTGCTCGAAGCCGCGGCGGCGCAAGGAGGTCGGCGGCCTGATGCTGTCGGTCGCGCTGACGTCCTTCGTCACCGGGATCACCGAGCCGCTGGAGTACTCCTTCCTCTTCGTCGCGCCCGTGCTGTACGTGATCCACGCGTTGCTGACGGGCGCCTCGATGGCGGTGACGTGGGCGCTGGGCGTCCATGACGGCTTCAGCTTCTCGGCCGGCCTGATCGACTACGTCATCAACTGGGGCCTGGCGACGAAGCCGGCGCTGATCATCCCGATCGGCCTGGGTTTCGCGGTGGTCTATTACGCTGTCTTCCGGTTCGCGATCACCAAGTTCGACCTGGCCACCCCGGGCCGGGAGTCGGACGAGGAGATCGACGAGATGGAGAAGGACAACATCAAGGCGTAGGCCCCGTCCGGCGGTTCACCGGACCTGCGGCCCGCCTCCCCGAGGCCCTCGGATCTCCGGATCCGGGGGCTTCGGCCATGTTCGCGGCGGACCCAAACCTGTTGTGGCGTAGACCACAGGAAATCGAAGGTTCCTTATCTAACCCTCACCGTGTTACAACTGGTCTACACCATCAATTGGTGTAGACCACGTGCGCCTGTCTGCGCTCGCGTTCCCCCCTTTTACGAGACGTCGCCGTCCCCCGGCTCACCCCCTGGCGGCGCCTTGCCCACTGGAGGAAGTTGTGACCACGGCTACCGCCCCCGCGGCGGAGAAGAAGAAGGGCGCTGGCGTGATGGCCGTCATGCAGCGCATCGGCCGGAGCCTCATGCTCCCCGTTGCGGTGCTGCCCGCAGGCGCTCTGCTCATCCGCCTGGGCCAGGACGACATGCTCGGCAAGGCGTCGCTGCCCGACTTCGTCAACAAGATCGCCACGTACATGGCGGCCGGCGGAGAAGCGATCATCGTCAACATGGCGCTGCTGTTCGCCGTCGGTATCGCGATCGGCTTCGCCAAGAAGGCCGACGGTTCGACCGCACTCGCCGCCGTCACGGGCTACCTGGTCTTCTCGAAGGTCCTGGCCACCTTCACGGATCCGAGCCTGCCGCAGATCGAGAAGGTCGTCGATCACAAGGTCGTCCTGGTGGACGCACCCGTCGACGCCAAGGTCCTCGGCGGCGTCGTGATGGGCATCGTCGTCGCGCTCCTCTACCAGCGCTTCTACCGCACCAAGCTGCCCGACTGGGCGGGCTTCTTCGGCGGACGCCGCCTGGTCCCGATCCTCTCCGCCTTCGCGGGCCTGTTCATCGGCATCGTCTTCGGCTACATCTGGCCGGTCCTCGGCACGGGTCTGCACAACTTCGGTGAGTGGCTGGTCGGTTCCGGCGCCGTCGGCGCGGGCATCTTCGGTGTCGCCAACCGTGCGCTGATCCCGGTCGGCATGCACCACCTGCTCAACTCCTTCCCGTGGTTCCAGGCCGGCGAGTACAACGGCAAGAGCGGTGACATCGGCCGCTTCCTCGCCGGTGACCCGACCGCCGGACAGTTCATGACCGGCTTCTTCCCGATCATGATGTTCGCCCTCCCGGCGGCCTGCCTCGCGATCGTCCACTGCGCCCGTCCCGAGCGCCGCAAGGTCGTCGGCGGCATGATGTTCTCCCTCGCGCTCACCTCCTTCGTCACCGGTGTGACCGAGCCGATCGAGTTCACCTTCATGTTCATCGCCCCGGTGCTCTACGCGGTCCACGCGGTCCTCACCGGTATCTCCATGGCGCTGACCTGGGCCCTGGGCATGCGTGACGGCTTCGGGTTCTCGGCGGGTCTGGTCGACTACCTGCTGAACCTCGGCATCGCCGAGAACCCGCTGGGCCTGGCCGCCGTCGGCCTCTGCTTCGCGGTGGTCTACTACTTCGTCTTCCGCTTCGCGATCACCAGGTGGAACCTCCCCACCCCGGGCCGCGAGTCCGACGAGGAGCTCGCCGAGCTGGCGAAGGCCGAGGCCAAGTAGGCCGCACCGCCTCCGGTACGACGGAGCCCCCGCTCTCCCCGAAGGGAGGGCGGGGGCTTCGTCGTACCTCGGACACGCCGGGCCTCGGACCTCAGACCTCGTACACGGCGCCCGCGTACGCCAGGTCGATCGGGCCGTCGTAGGCCGAGCGGGCGTCGGCGAGGTTCTGCTGGGCGTCCGTCCACGGCGGGATGTGGGTGAGGACGAGGCGGCCGACCCGGGCGCCGCGCGCATACTCCCCGGCCTCGTGGCCGTTGAGGTGCAGGCCGGGAATGTCCTCCTTGCCGTGGGTGAAGGAGGCCTCGCAGAGGAAGAGGTCGGTGCCCTCGGCGAGCAGGCCGAGCTCCGGGCAGGTTCCGGTGTCCCCGGAGTACGTGAGCGAGCGGCCGCCGTGCTCGATGCGGATGCCGTACGCCTCGACGGGGTGGCTGACCCTCTCGGTACGGACCTGGAAGGGGCCGATCTCGAAGCTGCCGGACTTCAGGGTGCGGAAGTCGAAGACCTCGCTCATCGAGCGCTCGTCGGGCACGTCGTCGTAGGCGGTGGTCAGGCGCTTCTCGGTGCCCTCGGGACCGTAGACGGGGATGGTGCCGCAGCGGCCGCCCTCGTGCCGGTAGTAGCGGGCCACGAAGTACGCGCACATGTCGATGCAGTGGTCGGCGTGCAGATGGCTGAGGAAGATCGCGTCGAGGTCGTAGAGACCGATGTGGCGCTGGAGCTCGCCGAGGGCGCCGTTGCCCATGTCGAGAAGCAGCCGGAAGCCGTCGGCCTCGACGAGGTAGCTCGAACAGGCCGATTCCGCGGACGGGAACGACCCCGAACAGCCGACGACGGTGAGCTTCATGGAGCGTGAACCTCCGTGGACGGTCCGTGGACGGAATGCGGGCCGTGCGTGCGTTGAGCGTAAGGCGCGAAACGGCCCGTCGCTCCTCCACGGCGGGCCGTTGTGGGGGGAATCACCTGCACTGTCACCCGGGGGAGCGACGGTGGGTACGGGCGTTGCCAAAGGTTGTCATGCCGGGGCGTTCCCGCGCGGCTACGGTCGAAACATGGACACGTCCTGGTGGCCCGCGGTGGCCGCGGTCGTGGCCGTGGCACTGGTGATGCTGCTCGCCGGGGCACGGCTGGGGCTCCCCCGCCGGGCCCCTGCCGCGCACGGCCCCGGTGCGCCGCCGGTGCCGCGGCCGGGTGAGCTGTGGTCGCTGACGGACGGCCGGGTCTGTCTGGTCCTGGCGGTGGCGCAGGTACGGGGCCACCGGGCGCGGGTCGCGTGGATCACCGGGAAGTACGACGACCGGCGGGCCGGGGTGGTCCCGCTGCCGCCGGGGACGGTGGGGGCGCAGGGCCGGGCGAGCTTCCTGGAGGCGGACCGGCCGGCGGAGGTGTCACTGTGGGAGTTCCGTGGCCGGCTGGGGGTGCTGGACCCGGCGGTGTGGGACGAGATCAAGGGGCTCGGAGGTGGCCGGTGATCCGTTTGCGGCGTGTGTACGACCCGCTGGAGCCCGAGGAGGACGGTGTCCGGGTGCTCGTGGACCGGCTGTGGCCGCGGGGCCTTTCGAAGGCGGCGGCGGGGGTGGACGAGTGGCCGCGGGCCGTTGCCCCGTCGAGCGAGCTGCGGAAGTGGTTCCACGGGGGCGGCTCCGCCGGTGAGTTCCGGCGGCGGTACGAGGCGGAACTGGCCTCCGCCGACGCGGTGGCGGAGCTGGACCGGTTGCGTGCGCTGGCCGCGGCGGGGCCGGTCACGCTCCTGACCGCCGTCAAGGATCTGGAGTCGAGCCACGCGGCGGTGCTCGCGGAAGTGCTGCGCGGCTAAGCGTCGGCTCAGCGGCCTCGGGGAGGCCGCTGAGGCGGTGCCCCCGTCCGGTGGCCTCCGGGCGAGGCCGGATGTGGCGGGGGCGGATGTGGCGGTGTTCCCGCGGCGCCACATCCGCCCGCCGGGCGACCTTCGGGGTCCGGCTACGCCCAGAGCTGGCCCTGGAGGACCTCGATCGCCTCTTCCGTCGTCGCGGCCGTGTAGACGCCGGTCGACAGGTACTTCCAGCCGCCGTCGGCCACGACGAAGACGATGTCCGCCGTTTCGCCGGCGGCCACCGCCTTGCGGCCGACGCCGATCGCCGCGTGCAGGGCGGCGCCGGTGGAGACTCCGGCGAAGATGCCCTCCAGCTGGAGGAGCTCCCGGGTCCGGGTGACCGCGTCCGCCGAGCCCACCGAGAAGCGGGTGGTCAGGACGGAGGCGTCGTAGAGCTCGGGGACGAAGCCCTCGTCCAGGTTGCGCAGGCCGTACACCAGGTCGTCGTACCGCGGTTCGGCGGCGACGATCTTGATGCCCTCGACGTTCTCGCGCAGGTAGCGGCCGACGCCCATCAGGGTGCCGGTCGTGCCCAGGCCCGCCACGAAGTGGGTGATCGAGGGGAGGTCCGCCAGGATCTCGGGGCCCGTCGTCGCGTAGTGCGCGCCCGCGTTGTCCGGGTTGCCGTACTGGTAGAGCATCACCCAGTCGGGGTGCTCCGCCGCCAGTTCCTTGGCCACGCGTACCGCGGTGTTCGAGCCGCCGGCGGCGGGCGAGGAGATGATCTCGGCTCCCCACATGGCGAGAAGGTCCCGGCGCTCCTGCGAGGTGTTCTCCGGCATCACGCAGACGATGTGGTAGCCCTTGAGCTTGGCCGCCATCGCCAGGGAGATGCCGGTGTTGCCCGAGGTGGGTTCCAGGATGGTGCAGCCGGGGTACAGCCGGCCGTCCTTCTCGGCCTGCTCGACCATGTGGAGCGCGGGGCGGTCCTTGATCGAGCCGGTCGGGTTGCGGTCCTCCAGCTTCGCCCAGATACGGACGTCGTCCGAGGGCGACAGCCGGGGCAGCCGGACGAGCGGCGTGTTGCCGACCGCGGCCAGCGGGGAGTCGTATCGCATTACTTCGATCCGCCGGCGACGGCCGGGAGGATGGTGACGCTGTCGCCGTCCGTGAGTTCGGTGGTGATGCCGGCGAGGAAGCGGACGTCCTCGTCGTTGAGGTAGACGTTCACGAAGCGGCGCAGCTCGCCGCCCTTCGACTCGTCGACGATGCGCTCGCGGATGCCCTTGTGGCGGGTCTCCAGGTCCGTGAACAGTTCGTCCAGGTTCGCGCCCTCACCGGTCACGGCCTTCTCGCCGTCGGTGTAGGTGCGGAGGATGGTGGGGATGCGGACCTCGATGGCCATGGCTGGCTCCAGTCGTGAAGGATCGTGAGGGAGGGCGTGAGAACGTGAAGCGCGCGGTTCGTCGGCCCCCCGCGCAAGAGGGCTCCGGTGCTCAGGAGGCAGGACAGATGGCGCTGGCGAGGCGGCACAGGTCGACGTGCAGCCGCGCCACGAGCAGCAGCCTGCCGGGCGTCTCGATGCTCACGTCTTGGGGAACCATGCGGTCATGTTAACGATTCCCGCTCCCCGGTTTGGAGTGTGATCCCGCATCTCGGACGCCCATTGCCCACATACTGGTCAGTAGGCCTCGACGACCTGCACTTCTTCCTCGGTGATCACACCGTCGACGATCCGGTACGAGCGGAACTGGAACTCCCCGAGACCGTCCTTGTCGGCCGTGGAGACCAGTACGTAGTGGGCGCCGGGCTCGTTCGCGTACGTGACGTCCGTGCGCGAGGGGTAGGCCTCGGTCGCGGTGTGCGAGTGGTAGACGATCACCGGCTCCTCGTCGCGGTCGTCCAACTCGCGGTAGAGCTTCAGCAGGTCCTTCGAGTCGAACTCGTAGAACGTGGGCGAGCGGGCCGCGTTGAGCATCGGGATGAAGCGCTCCGGGCGGCCGGTGCCCGCCGGGCCGGCCACGACACCGCACGCCTCGTCGGGGTGGTCCTGGCGGGCGTGCTCGACGATCTGGTCGTACAGGGCCTGGGTGAGGGTCAGCATGAGCGACAGGATAGACAGACGGGCCCTTCCGTACCGAGGGGTGGTACGGAAGGGCCCGAATGCTGGACAGGAGTGGTTCAGGAGGCCTTGGTGAAGGCCGCTCCGGCCGGGTTGCGGGCCTTGAGGACCAGGTAGGACACGCCGAGGATCAGACCCCACAGCGGGGCGCAGTACAGCGAGACGCGGGAGTCCTTGTCGATGCCCATCATCACGATGACCATGCCGATGAAGAGCAGTGCGAACCAGCTGGTCCACGGGGCGCCGGGGGCGCGGAAGGCGGACTGCGGGAGCTCGCCGCGGTCGGCCTTGGCGCGGTAGCGGATCTGGCAGACCAGGATCATGATCCAGGCCCACATGCCGGAGATCGTGGCGAAGGAGACGACGTAGTCGAAGGCCTTGCCCGGGGCGACGTAGTTGATCCAGACGCCCACCAGCATCAGCGCGGCGGAGAAGGTGGTGCCGACCAGCGGGGTGCCGCTCTTGGTGAGCTTGGTGAAGACCTTCGGGCCCTGGCCGTTGAGCGCGAGGTCGCGCAGCATGCGGCCGGTGGAGTACATGCCGGAGTTGCAGGAGGACAGGGCGGCGGTCAGGACGACGAAGTTGACGATCGCGGCGCCGACGCCGAGGCCCATCTTCTCGAAGGCCAGCACGAAGGGGCTCTCGCCCGCCTTGAAGTTCGACCACGGGATGACCGACATGATCATGATGAGCGCGCCGACGTAGAAGACGGCGATGCGCCACGGCACGGTGTTGATGGCCTTGGGCAGGGTCTTCTCGGGGTCCTTGGACTCGCCGGCGGTGACGCCGACCAGCTCGACCGCGAGGAAGGCGAACATCACGATCTGCAGCGTCATCAGCGTCTCGCCGATGCCGTTGGGGAAGAAGCCGCGGTCGCTCCACAGGTTGGAGACGGAGGCGGTGGCGGCGGCGTCGGAGAAGCCGATCGTGAGGATGCCGGCGCAGATCAGGATCATGCCGACGATGGCCGTGACCTTGACCATCGAGAACCAGAACTCCAGCTCGCCGAAGAGCTTCACGGAGATCAGGTTGGCGGCGTAGAGGATGACGGTGAAGATCAGCGCGTACGCCCACTGCGGGAAGCTGTCGTGGGTCCAGTACGACATGTACTTGGCGGCCGCGGTGACCTCGGTGATGCCGGTGACCACCCAGAACAGCCAGTACGTCCAGCCGGTCGCGTAACCCCAGAACGGGCCCAGGAACTCGCGGGCGTAGTCCGAGAAGGAACCGGAGACGGGGCGGTACATGAGCAGCTCGCCCAGCGCCCGCATGATGAAGAAGATGACCAGGCCCGCGATGGCGTAGGCCAGGATCAGGCTCGGTCCGGCCTTGGAGATGGCCTTGCCCGCGCCCAGGAAGAGGCCGGTGCCGATGGCTCCGCCGATCGCGATCATCTGGATCTGGCGGGCGCCGAGCGCACGGTGGTAACCCTCGCCGTCGCCGTCGTCCGAAGTGCCCTCGCCGGGCGTCCTGCCGTGCTGCTCGACCTGCACAGAGGTCATGTCTTGGTGCGCCTTTCTCCACGCCGACCCGCGCCTTCTGCAGGCCGCGGATCGGGTCCTCGATCCCCCCGGATACGGATGGAGTTGCACCCGGCGGTCAGCCGGTTCAAGCACGCCGCGGGACATGGGTGGCGTCCCGTCGACGGTCGTGAAGATCTATCACGTGCTCACGGGTGAACGAGGGCGGGGAAAGTGGCACAGGCCACGGCGATTCCAGGACAAAGGTCTAGAAACGAATCAGATCACCGTATGACGGTGATCTGATCGTTATCCGGATTTGAGCGTCCGCTGAGCGAACGGCGCACGCCCTTGAGGAAGATCAGAGGCTCTCGGCGAGCGTCTCGACGAGGGTCTCCTGGAGACCGCCGAGCCAGAGGTACGCCATCACCATCGGCTTGCGCGGATCGTCGTCCGGAAGCCGGAAGAGCGACTCGCTCTCGTCGTCCTCGGTGATGTCGAGGCGGGCCGCGAGGGTCAGCCGCAGGTCGTTGAGGGCGCCGAGCCAGCGCAGCGGCAGCTCCCCGGTCAGCTCCAGGACCGCCACCCCGTCACCGGCCGGGGTGAGCGCGTCCAGGCTGCGCACGACCGCCAGCGCGTCCTCCCGCTTGCGGGTGCGCAGGTCGTTCTCGGTGAACCGGCGGAACTCCGCCGACCGGGCGCGCAGCTCATCGGGGTCCTGCGCGGGCTCCGCGCCCGGCCCCCCGTACGCGTCGGGGAAGAGCCGGGCCAGCGCCGGGTCGGACGGGGGCTCGGTCGGGCCGTCGGCGGCGAACAGCGCGGCCAGCGGGTCGGCGTCCGCGGCGGGCTCCGGCTCGCCCGGTCCGATCAGCTCGAGCAGCTGGACCGCCAGGGACCGCAGGATGGAGATCTCGATCTCCTCCAGCGCCACGGCGGCGCCACCGCCCTTGAGGGGCTGGAACGTGCCGCCCATCAGTTGCGGTCCTGGGAGAGGGTCGCCCACAGGCCGTAGCCGTGCATCGCCTGCACGTCGCGCTCCATTTCCTCGCGGCTGCCGCTGGACACGACCGCCCGCCCCTTGTGGTGGACGTCGAGCATCAGTTTGTGCGCCTTGTCCTTGGAATAGCCGAAGTACGCCTGGAACACGTACGCCACATAGCTCATGAGGTTGACCGGGTCGTTGTGCACCAGGGTCACCCAGGGGACGTCGGGTTCGGGGACCGCGAAGGTCTCTTCGGCCGATTCGGTGCGTTCGATCTCTACAGGAGCAACACTCACTCGTCCCATGCTGCCACTTTGACTGCGCCCCTGCCCAAAGGGGGGGCTGCCTGGCTCACGCTGCCTGCGGGACCTGCGGTCCGGCAGGTCTTCCGCGATCAGCACCAGCCGGGTTCAGACCAGCCCGGACGTGGGGGCACCTCCCAGCGGTAGCTGGGGGACATCACACGCGCGGAGTTCTTGTCCCGTGGAGAGACGACTCCACACGCGGTGCTGTTCGAGTGAACATCGGCTTCGCTCCGGAGGGAGTGACGGGTCCGTCGCACAAACGGGCCCTACATCTCGTCACTTTGACGAGATGTGCGCTAGCATCCGTGACATGAACCCTGCGGACCTGGGCCTGCCGGTGGACGTGCCGTCGACAGCGCTCTTCACGGACCATTACGAGCTCACGATGCTGCAGGCCGCCCTGGCCAACGGCACCGCCGACCGCCGCTCGGTCTTCGAGGCGTTCACCCGGAGGCTGCCCGAGGGGCGCCGGTACGGCGTGGTGGGCGGCACCGGCCGGGTGCTCGACGCGGTGGAGAACTTCCGCTTCGACAGCGCGGTGCTGGAGTTCCTGCGCGAGCGGGCCGTCGTCGACATGCGGACCCTGGACTGGCTGTCCTCGTACCGCTTTTCGGGCGACATCTGGGGCTACCCGGAGGGGGAGGTCTACTTCCCCGGCTCGCCGATCCTGCGGGTGGAGGGCAGCTTCGCCGAGTGCGTGCTGCTGGAGACCGTGATCCTGTCGATCCTGAACCACGACTCGGCGATCGCGGCGGCCGCCTCCCGGATGTCCTCGGCGGCGGGCGACCGCCCGCTGATCGAGATGGGCGCGCGCCGCACGCACGAGCTGGCCGCGGTGGCCGCGTCGCGGGCCGCGTACGTGGGCGGCTTCACCTCCACCTCGGACCTGGCGGCCGGATTCCGGTACGGCATCCCCACGGTCGGCACGAGCGCCCACGCCTTCACGCTGGTGCACGACAGCGAGCGCGACGCGTTCACCGCGCAGGTGGCCTCGCTCGGCGGCGGAACCACGCTGCTGGTGGACACCTACGACGTGGCCGAGGCCGTACGGACGGCCGTGGAGATCGCGGGCACCGACCTCGGCGCGGTGCGCATCGACTCGGGCGACCTGCTGCTGGTGGCCCACCGGGTACGGCAGCAGCTGGACGAGCTGGGCGCGACCTCGACGAAGATCGTGGTCACCTCGGACCTGGACGAGTACGCCATCGCCTCGCTGGCGGCGGCGCCGGTGGACGCGTACGGGGTGGGCACGCAGCTGGTGACGGGCAGCGGGCACCCGACGTGCTCGATGGTCTACAAGCTGGTGGCGCGGGCGACGTCGGCGGACCCGAAGGCTCCGCTGCTGCCGGTGGCGAAGAGGTCCACCGGCGGGAAGACCTCGATCGGCGGACGCAAGTGGGCGGCGCGGCGCGTGGACGCGGAGGGCGTCGCGGAGGCCGAGGTCGTCGGGACCGGGCCGGTTCCGTCGGCCCTGGCCGACCACCAGCTCCTGACCCAGCTGGTCAAGGCCGGCGAGGTCGTCGCCCGCGAACCGCTGGAGGCCGCGCGCGACCGCCATCGCACCGCCCGCGCGGCCCTGCCGCTCTCGGCGACCCAGCTCTCCCGCGGCGAGGCCGTCATCCCGACGGAGTACGCGTAGCCCCCGGTTTCGGGTAGGGGCGGGGTGGGGGAAGAGCCCCCGCAGGGCCCGGGGGGCCGCCCGCCGCCGCACAATGGACACTGAGCCGAAGGACACGTCATGCACCGCGCACTGATCGTCGTCGACGTACAGAACGACTTCTGCGAAGGCGGCAGCCTCGCGGTCGCCGGCGGGGCCGACGTCGCCGCCGCCATCACCGAGCTCATCGGGCAGGCCACCCCCGGTTACCGGCACGTCGTCGCCACCCGTGACCACCACGTCGACCCGGGCAGCCACTTCGCGCACCCGCCGGCCGAGCCGGACTACGAGACCTCCTGGCCCGTGCACTGCGTCGCCGGGACCGAGGGCGTCGGGTTCCACCCGAACTTCGCCCCCGCCGTGGCCTCGGGCTCGGTCGCGGCCGTATTCGACAAGGGCGCCTACGAGGCCGCGTACAGCGGGTTCGAGGGGGCCGACGAGAACGGGGCGGACCTCGCCCAGTGGCTGCGGGACCGGCACGTCACCGAGGTGGACGTGGTCGGGATCGCCACGGACCACTGCGTGCGGGCCACCGCCCTGGACGCCGCCCGCGCCGGCTTCGCCACCCGCGTACTGCTCGACTTGACGGCCGCCGTGGCCCCGCACACCACCGAGAGGGCGCTGGAGGAGCTCCGGGCGGCCGGAGTGACCCTGATCGGCGGCACGGCCTCCTAGGTACCCAGCAGGGCCCGGATGGGGTGCCACAGCTCCTGCGCGCGGTCGGGTGCGCCGCGCCACAGGAGGCCGTCCGGGTGGTGCAGGACGGCGGTGACCTCGTCGGGGGTCGGCGGCTGCGCGTTGCCGCGCAGGTACACCGCACGCATGCCGAGGTTCCGCAGCCTGGTCAGGGCGCGGGCCCGGTTCGCGGCGTGCACGAGGACGCGGACGTTTCCGCTGTCGTCGCCGTCACCGGGTGACGGCCTCGGCAGTGTGAGCGCGACCACCACACTGCCGCCCGGCAATCTGACGAAACCTCCACCTGGCATGGATGTCATCTCCCCCGTCAATAAGAAACTCGTACCGCGCATCTAAACGCGATCGGCCGCCGCCCGCTAGGGGGCGACGGCCGATCATGCTTTGACCTGCGGTTTTACCGAATTACTTCGAGGAGGAGCCAACCTCGACGGTCATGACCTCACCGTCGTAGGTCTCCTTCAGGATCTTGATCTTGGTGTTGGTGTCAGTGACCTTCACCGATCCGGTCGGGTTCTCGTCGTAGTAGTACTTGCCCTTGTGGTCGTCGAAGACCAGCTGGGCGGGCTTCGGCTTCAGGAACAGCGCCTCACCGTTCTTGTGCAGGGTGAACGCGTCCGTCGAGTACGCGCTGAACGCGGCGTCGTACGGCTGGATCTTGTTCCGCAGCAGGGTGCCGTCCGCCCACTTCATGGGCTTGGCGTTGGCGTCGATCGGAAGGATCAGACCCTGGCCCGGGTGCTGGCTGGTGTTGTTGTCCTTCTGGGAGGTGTCCCACTGCCAGATGAGCAGGCCGTCCTGGTACGGGTAGTGCTCGACCCAGCCCGGCTTGGTGTTGCCGAAGCCGAAGTTGTACGGGCCGACCTGGAGGGTCTTGTCGTACGAGACGTAGCGACGGTTCTCGGCCAGGTAGTACTGCGCGTACTCCTTGGTGAAGCCGGCGCCGATGCGCGAGAAGCCCTTGCCGGTCCAGCCGTTGTCGCCGTTCTCGGCGCCGTCGGTGAACAGCGCGGAGCCGTCCGCGGTCAGGGTGACGGCGTCGGCCGTGAAGCCCTTGCCGCCCGCGCCGCCGTCCGTCTGGTAGCGGAAGCGGAGGTCGACCTTCTTGCCCGCGTAGGCGTCGAGCGGGAAGTTCAGCGACTTCCAGGCGCCGGAGACACCGGTGAGCGACGGGCTGCCGGAGGCGTCGGCCGGGATGGCCGTGCCGTCGGCGGTGCCGGCGAGGGCGGTCCAGGTGGCGCCGCCGTCCGTGGACACCTCGGTGTAGAGGAAGTCGTAGTCGGCCTCGATGTCCCACCAGCCCTTGAGGGACAGCGCGGCGGACGTCTTGCCCGTCAGGTCGACCGACCGGGTGAGGGTGTTCTTGAGGTCGTCACCCATGTTGCTCCACCACTGCGAGGAGCCCTCGGCGGGAGCGACGACGTCGGTCTTGACCTGCTTCTTCGGCAGCTCGACGACCAGCGCCTGCTTGTCCTTGGTGTTGTACTCCGAAACGCCCAGCTTGTGGGTGGACTTCGTCGCGGCCTTGGCCTTGTCGTAGTTCAGCCAGCCCAGCTGGAGCTTGTCCCAGGCGGTCATGTCGCCCGGGAGGTCGCCTATGGAGTCCTTGCCGGAGCCGAGCCAGGAGCCGGCCGACATCAGGGACCAGAAGCCGACCGAGTTCTCGCCGCCACCGGAGGTGTCGTAGAGGTCCGGCAGACCGAGGTCGTGGCCGTACTCGTGCGCGAAGACGCCGAGGCCGCCGTTCTCCGGCTGCATCGTGTAGTCGCCGACCCAGATGCCGGTGTCGCCGATCTGGGTGCCGCCGGCCTTGTTGTTCGCCGGGCCGGTCTTGCCCACGTCGGTGCCGTAGGCGTACCAGCGGTGCGCCCACAGCGCGGTCGTGCCCTGCACGCCGCCGCCGGCCGACTCGTCCTCGCCCGCGTGGACGATCTGGAAGTGGTCGATGTAGCCGTCGGGCTCGTTGAAGTTGCCGTCGCCGTCGAAGTCGTTGCGGTCCCACTGGTCGTACTGGGCCAGCGTGGCCTTGATCTCGGCGTCGGTCTTGCCGGCCTTCTTCTGGGCCGCGGTCCACGCGGTGACGCCGTCCTTGACGGTGTCCCACACGTTGGAGCAGTTGGTCTGGCCGCAGTAGTTCGAGCCGTAACGGCCCTCGTTGTACGGGACCTTGACCCAGTCGGCGACCTCGCCCTCGACCGAGTAACGGCCCGAGGAGGTCTTCTCGTAGTAGGTCTTCAGCGAGTCCTTGCCCTCACCGGTACCGAAGTACAGGTCCTGGAAGTAGTCGCGGCTGAAGTCCTTGCGCCAGGCGGTGCTGTTGTTGTTCGCGCGGTCGGGCTGCGCGATCGTGTTGTGCAGCGGACCGGGGGTGCCGCCGTACTTCGGGACCGCCGGCTTCGGGCCGGGGCCGTCCGGGTCGAACGTGGTCGTGTTGTCGACCTGGTCGCCGAACTCGACGAGGATCGTGAAGATCTTGTCGGTCTTCTCGCGGCCGAGCTCGACGTACTTCTTGTCGTCGAGCTTGACGACCTTGGAGGCGCCGCGCTGCTCGACGTCCTTCTTGCCGCTCAGCACCTGTTCCAGGGCGGCCTTGCGCTGCTGCGCCTGCTGCTCGCTGAACGGGCCCTTCAGGTCATGCTCGACGACCTTGGCAGGAGCGGTCGGGTCCTGCCGGTCGGCCGCGGGCACTGCGGCGGCACCGGGATTGGCCTGGGCCGCGGTGACGGTGAAGAAGGTGGCGCTGGTCGCACAGGCGGCCATGGTCACGGTGACGGCGGCAGCGCGGAGCGCACGCCGACGGGCGGAATTGCTGGTCACTTGATGTCGTTCCCCTCCCGCGGCCGCAACGTAGGTCGGAACGTCTCCATAGGAGCGGGGGGTTCCGCGCGGCGCGCGTCTCAAGTGACGACATTTGACCGGAGAGTCGAGAGAAAAGACAGACCTTGACTTGTTCCTTACAACTGCACTATGCGGTCAGCGAGTTCCGCTATTCGGACGTTCGGCTGCCATTCGGGGCGAAGGGTGCTTCCCGGCCGTCCATCACGTGCTTCCAGGGCGGCATTTCGGGCATGCCGCGGCGCAAGACGTGACCCCCGTGCGCCCCCCGTGCTGCGGCACCGTGGGTTAGGTCACGCTTACCGGCGGTTCCGCTCGGGCATTCCCCCTCGTAGAGTCACTTGACGCGCGACCTAGTTGAGCCGACTCCCCCTCCCCTCCCTGAGGACGGATATCGCCATGCCGCGTCCGACTGTCGCACAGCTCGCCTACGGGTCCGCCACCGTCGTCATGTCGACGATCGCCATGCTGCTGCTCTCACGGACGAGTACGGGGTTCGGGATCGCGGTCATCTCCGCGGCCGCCCTCGGGCTCGGTCTGCTCGTCGCCGTCACCGTGCCCCACCCGAGGCGCCGCGGCCGCCACGCGGCCCGTACGGGCGCTCCCGCGGCCGCCGCGGCCCCTGTCCCGGTCTCCGCCCCGGCCCCGTCGCCGACGCCGGCCCACGTCCCGTACGCGGACGCGGACGCGCCGACGGCCGCCCGGGTACCGGAACCCCGAACGGCCGCCGCGGAACACCCCGTTCACCACTGAGCCCCTGCGGGCGTCAGGCCGTCTGGACGACCACGGTCCTGGCGACCTTGTCGTGCAGGCCCTGCTTGTACGGCTTGTCGACGAGGATGGAGATCATCAGCGCGATCGGCCAGAGGCAGAAGCAGCAGAGCAGCGTCGGCAGCCACAGGACGGCGGCGCGGGAGAGGGCCGCGTTCGACTGCGGGACGCTGCCGTCGTTGAGCATCGCGACGCGCAGGCCCAGCGCCTTCTTGCCGACGGTCTGCCCGCTCTTCTTGGTGAACCACCAGTCGTAGCCGACGTACGCGACGATCGAGATCAGCGTCATGACCAGGCCGCTGCCGCTGTAGGACTTGGTGATGACCTCGGTGACGTCCTCGCCCTTGCTCGTCTCGACGGTGTACCGGTTCGGGCCGAAGGCCAGCTGGATGAGGAACAGCGGCACGGCGATGATCACCACGTCGATGATGCGGGCGGCGAGCCGCTTGCCGAAGTCGGCGAGCGGGGGCATCCCGGCGAGCGGATCGGGCATGCCGTAGCCGCCGCTGCCTCCGTACGGGTCGCGGCCCGCGTCGTACGGGGGCGGAGGTGGCGGATATCCGCCACCTCCGCCCCCGCCTCCGCTGCCGGGTGGCGGTGAGTCGTACGGCGAACCGCCCGACGGAGGCGTCGGTCCCCGGGGCTTCTTGAGGAACGGGTCTTCCTCGGGCGGCTCGCCGGGCGGCGGCTGATCGGTACTCATGGCCCGAGTCGAACCCGGCTCCGTCAACCCCGCAACGTGAGGGCGTCCGATCGGGGGCCCGGGCCGGGCTCAGCCGGGCTCAGCGGGCCACGTACGTCCCGGCCGCCTTGTCGTGCCAGGCCTGGCGCCGCGGGCGGTCCACGAGGCACCAGAGGCTGCCGGGGACGCCGAGAAGGGCGAACACCAGCCAGCGGCGTAGGGCCGCGCCGAAGGTGGGCGGGCGCAGGGTGGCGGCCGCCAGCACCCGGACGCCGAGCAGCTTCTTGCCCGGGGTCCGGCCCCAACGGGCGGTGGGCAGGGCCTCGTAGAAGACGCCGACCAGCAGGACCGCGCCGAGGACCAGGCCGAGCTGGCCGGCGATGGTGCCGTCCAGCAGCCAGACGGTGGTGGTGCGGCCGGTGGTCCGGGCGGCGTCCACCTTGCCCTGGACGTGGGCGGTGGCGGCGGGCAGGAGGGGCCAGGCGGCGGCCGCGGCGACCGCCGCGAGGACGAGGGTGTCCAGGGCGCGGGCCACGGCCCGGCGCACCAGCCCGGCGGGGCGTACGGCCCGGTCGGCCATCCGCTCGAACACGGCTCGGGGCGTACGGGTCCCCTCGGACCGCGGTTCGGACCGGGGCTCGGACCGGGGCTCGGACTGGGGTTCGGGCCGGGGTTCGGCCGGGGCCGCCGTCCCGCTCGCCGGAAGCTTGGGACGGGCTCCGCCGGTCCGGGGCTGCCAGGGTTCGAAGCGGGACTCCTCGGCGGGCGGGGCCTCGGCGGGGCGCCGCCAGGACGGGGAAGGGGCAGGGGCCGGGATCGGGGAGCGGCGTACGGGCGCTTGCCGCGGGGATGGCTCGGCCGGGGCGGCGGGCGCGGCGCCCGCCGTGCGCGGCCGTGCCGGGGCTGCCTCCGCCTCGGGCCAGGAGGAGGTCAGGCCGGAGCCGCCGGAGCCGCTGCCGCCGGGGGCGTCGGGCCATGCCGGAGCCGGGGCGGGCTCGGGGACCGGCTCGGGAGCCGGGGCCGGGACAGGGGCCGGGGCGGAGGCGGGGGTCGGAGCCGGAGACGGGGCCGCCGCCGGGGAGCGCGCCGACAGGATCCCGGCCGCCGACTGGGCCGGGAACCGCGGGGCCGGTGCGGCCGCCGCCGCGGCGGACGGCGTACGGGCCAGGGAGATCCCGGGGCCCGTGGCCGCCGGGGGCTCCGCCGGGCTGCCCCACGAGACGCGGTGGTCGCGCGGCCCGCCGAAGCCGGCCTGGTGAAGGGGATCGGCCTGCCACACCGCCTGCTCGGCCGCCCGCTCGGTGCCACGCTCGGCGAGCGGGACGACCGCCCGGAGCACCGGCTCCGGCTCCCGTGCCGCCTCCGGTTCCGGTTCCGGTTCGGGCTCCGCCAGCGCCTCGGTCACCGAGGTCCGGTCCAGGAACACCGGCCCCGTCTCCTCGACCGGCGCGGCGGGGGCAGGGGCGGGGGCAGGGCGGCTCGTACCCGGAACCCAGGCGGCACCGTTCCAGTACCGGACGTACCCAGGGATGGAGGGATCCGGGTAGTAGCCCTCGCGGGCCGCGTGCTCGCCGTCACCAGGGGAGGCCGTCAATGTCCCCAACTCCGATCGTGGCTTGAGGCATGTGCAGGGGAGGACCATAGCCAAGAACCGCCCCCCGCCAGGTCCGGTAACGGGAGATTGTCAACCTTCGAGCGAAACTGGTGTATGCGGCTATTTCCGGTCACCCGACAGAATTCGGCCAACCTTCGGTTCCTCGCCCGAAGTCGCGTCATACCCGGGTACACCGGAGCTCTCTCCGGTTGTGGGGCGCTATCGGCCCCACGCACCGAACCGAAGTGAGGCCGTCATGCACCACCCCGTCATCGAGCGTGAGCTGGAACTGAAGCTGGTCCTGTCCCCCGAGCGCAGCATCCCCGTACCGGCCCGGCTCCTCTACCTCACCGACGACCCGTACGCCGTCCACATCACCTTCCACACCGGCTCCAGCGCCCCGGTCAACTGGACCTTCGCCCGCGAGCTGCTGGTCGAGGGCGTGTTCCGCCCGTCCGGCAACGGCGACGTCCGGATCTGGCCCACCAAGATCGACAACAAGGCCGTGCTCTGCATGGCCCTCAGCTCACCCGACGGCGACGCCCTGCTGGAGCTCCCCGCCGCCTCCGTGTCGGCCTGGCTGGAGCGCACGCTGCGCATCGTCCCGCCCGGCACCGAGGCCGAGCGGCTCGGCCTGGACGCGGCCCTGGCCGAGCTGCTCGCCCCGACCCCGGCGGACGACCTGTGGCTGCGCGACCCCTGGCCGTCGGACGAATCGGCGGACGGGGAGCTGTGATGCCGTCAGAAGAGCTTGCCGGGATTGAGCAGCCCCAGCGGGTCGAAGGCCTGCTTGACGGCGCGCTGCATCTCCAGGCCCACCGGCCCGAGTTCGCGGGCCAGCCACTCCTTCTTCAGGACCCCGACGCCGTGTTCGCCGGTGATCGTGCCGCCCAGTTCCAGCCCGAGCGCCATGATCTCGTCGAAGGACTCGCGGGCCCGCCGCGTCTCGTCCTCGTCGGCCGGGTCGAAGCAGACCACGGGGTGGGTGTTGCCGTCGCCGGCGTGCGCGCAGACCCCGATGAGCAGGCCGTACGAGCGGGCGACGGCGGCCGTCCCGTCCAGCATCTCGGCGAGCCGGGAGCGCGGTACGCAGACGTCGTCGATCATCGTGGCGGGCCGGAGCGTCTCCAGCGCGGTCAGCGACATCCGGCGGGCCTGGAGCAGCAGTTCGGACTCCGCCTCGTCGTCGGCGGGCACCACGGCGGTGGCCCCGGCGGCCGAGCACAGCTCTCCCACGGCCGCGAGGTCCGCGGGGGCGTCCGGGGTGTCGAAGGCGGCGAGCAGCAGGGCCTCGGTGGTCTCGGGCAGTCCCATCTTGCCGAGCGCGTTGACGGCCCGCACGGTCGTACGGTCCATCAGTTCCAGCAGGGAGGGCGTCAGTCCGGCCTCCATGACGGCGCAGACGGCCGCGCAGGCGGCCGCGGCGGAGGGGAACTCGGCGGCCAGCGCGAGCCGGCGTGGCGGCGCGGGCCGCAGGGCGAGGACGGCCTGGACGACGACGCCGAGGCTGCCTTCGGAGCCGACGAAGAGCCGGGTGAGGTCGTATCCGGCGACGCCCTTGGCGGTACGCCGGCCCGTGCGCAGCAGCCGCCCGTCGGCCAGGACCACGTCGAGGCCGAGGACGTACTCGGCGGTGACCCCGTACTTGACGCAGCACAGCCCGCCGGAGGCGGTGCCTATGTTCCCGCCGATGGTGCACTGCTCCCAGCTGGAGGGGTCGGGCGGGTAGTACAGGCCCTGTTCGGCGACGGTCCGCGAGAGCACGGCGTTGACGACGCCGGGTTCGACGACGGCTATCCGGTCGACGGCGGAGATCTCCAGGATCCGGTCCATCGTGAGGAGCGAGAGCACGATGCAGCCGTCGGAGGCGTTGGCGGCGCCCGACAGGCCCGTTCGGGCGCCCTGCGGGACCACGGGGACCCGTAGGGCGGTGGCGGTGCGCATCACGTGCTGGACCTGTTCGACGGTCCGGGGCAGGACGACGGCGGCCGGGGCGCCGGCGGCGCAGAAGCTGGCCATGTCGGTGGCGTAGGAGGCGGTTACCTGAGGATCGGTGAGCAGGGCCTCGGCGGGGAGTCCTTGCAGCAGGCGTGCGCGCAGACGTGCGAAGAGATCGTCATCCATGGAGCCAGCGTGACAGCGGGGGCCATGCGTGTGAACACGGCCGCGACCGGCTTCGGACATCTCGGCGAGCTCTTCATATTGACGCACAGTGAGCCCATGGACCGTATCGACCGATTCGACGAGGCATCGCAGACCCCGGCACCGCCCGTGACCTTCACCGGCCGAAAGACCCTCGTGGCGGCCGCGATCGCGGTGGTCCTGATCGCGGGGGCCCTGCTGATCCGGCCCGCCCGCGGCGGTGACGACGCCCGCCCGCCGGGACCGAGCGAGCGGGCCGCGGCGGCGGTCGGCATGGGCGCGCCCGCGGCCGCGGTGGACCTGGCGGCGCTGGTCGCGGACCGGGAGAAGTGGGTCGCCGCGCACCCGGACGACGAGGCCTCGTGGGCCGTCCTGGGCGCCGCGTACGTGGAACGGGCGCGGCGCTCGGCGGACTCGGGCTGGTTCCCCAAGGCGGAGAAGGCGCTGAAGCGTTCGCTGGAGGCCCGTCCGGCGGAGAAGGGCAACCTCGACGCGATGACCGGCATGGGCGCGCTGGCCAACGCCCGGCGGGACTTCGGGACCGGGAAGAAGTGGGGCGAGCTCGTACGGGCGCAGTCGCCGAAGCGGTGGGCGGCGTACCCGGTGCTCGTCGACGCGTACACGGGCCTGGGCGACTACAAGGCCGCGCAGAAGGCGATGGAGGAGCTGATGGAGCTCCGGCCGGGCCTGGCGGCGTACGTCAGGGCCTCGCAGATCTACCGGGACCGCGGCTGGCGCGAGGACGCGGCGATGTCGATGGAGCACGCGGCGGGCGCGGCCAAGGCCCCGGCGGAGAAGGCGTACGCGCTGTTCCGGCTCGGGGAGCTGTCCTGGGAGCGGGGCGACCCGGCGGAGGCGCTGGGGCAGTACGAGGGCTCGCTGCGGACGGATCCGGCGCAGGCGGAGGCGCTGGGCGGCCGGGCCAGGGCGCTGGCGGCGCTGGGGCGGACCGGGGAGGCGGTGCGCGACTACCGGCTGGCGCTGGGGCGGACGCCGGCGCCGCAGCTGGCGAGGGAGCTGGGCGAGCTGCTGGAGTCGCTGGGGCGGGATCAGGAAGCGCGCGTGCCGTACGACATGCTGGGCGCGCTGGCGGCGCGGGACAACACCAACGGCGTGGACGACGACGTGGTCCTCGGCCTGTACGAGGCGGACCACGGGAATCCGGCGGCGGCGGTGCGGCGGCTGGAGGAGGAGTGGTCGCGGCACAAGAGCATGCCGGTCGCCGACGCGCTGGGCTGGGCTCTGCACAAGGCGGGCGAGGACGAGGCGGCGCTGGAGTACGCGAAGAAGGCGACGGAACCGGGGCTGCGCAGCGGGGAGTTCGCCTATCACCGGGCGATGATCGAGCGCGGCATCGGCGACGAGGCGGCGACCCGGCGCCATCTGCAGGAGGCGATGCGCACGAACCCGTACTTCTCGCCGCTGCGGGCGCCGCTGGCGAAGGAGGCCCTGGCGGCGATCGGCCAGCCGCCTCCGGGCGGCCCGGAGCACCTGCAGCCGACCGCTCCGTGGGTGGCCCCGGAACTCCCGAAGGCCGCCAAGCCGAAGCCGGCGGCCCCACCGGCCGATCCGAAGCCGAAGCCGTCCGCGTCGGCCGCGTGACGGGCCGGCCCCCGGCGGGAGCCGAGGGGCCGGCCGTGGCGTCCTACAGGTTGCCGCGCTTCTCCTGCTCGCGCTCGATCGCCTCGAACAGGGCCTTGAAGTTGCCCTTGCCGAAGCCCATGGAGCCGTGCCGCTCGATCATCTCGAAGAAGACCGTCGGCCGGTCCTGCACCGGCTTGGTGAAGATCTGCAGCAGGTAGCCGTCCTCGTCTCGGTCGACGAGGATCTTCAGCTCGCGCAGGGTCTCGACGGGGACGCGGGTCTCGCCGGCCCACTCGCCGAGGGTGTCGTAGTACGAGTCGGGGGTGTCCAGGAAGGCCACGCCCGCCGCGCGCATGGAGCGGACGGTCGCGACGATGTCGTTCGTGGCCAGCGCGATGTGCTGGACGCCCGCGCCGCCGTAGAACTCCAGGTACTCGTCGATCTGCGACTTCTTCTTCGCGATCGCCGGCTCGTTGATCGGGAACTTGACCTTGAGGGTGCCGTCCGCGACCACCTTGGACATCAGCGCCGAGTACTCGGTCGCGATGTCGTCGCCCACGAACTCCTTCATGTTCGTGAAGCCCATGACCTTGTTGTAGAAGGCGACCCACTCGTTCATGCGGCCGAGCTCGACGTTGCCGACGCAGTGGTCGATGGCCTGGAAGGTGCGCTTGGCCGGCGGCTCGACGATCGGGTCGGCGGCGACGAAGCCCGGCAGGTACGGGCCGGTGTAGTCCCCGCGCTGGACCAGCGTGTGGCGGGTCTGGCCGTAGGTGGCGATCGCGGCCAGCACGACCGTGCCGTGCTCGTCCTTGACCTCGTACGGCTCGTCCAGGCCGCGCGCGCCGTGCTCCACGGCGTACGCGTAGGCCGCCCGCACGTCGGGGACCTCGATGGCCAGGTCGATCACGCCGTCGCCGTGCTCGGCAACGTGCTCGGCGAGGAAGCGGCCGTGGTCGGTCGTCGCCTTGATGACGGAGGTCAGCACGAAGCGCGCGCCGCCGTTGGTCAGGACGTAGCTGGCGGTCTCGCGGGTGCCGTTCTCCGGTCCGGAGTAGGCCACGAGCTTCATGCCGAAGGCGGTCGAGTAGTAGTGCGCGGCCTGCTTGGCGTTGCCGACGGCGAAGACGACCGCGTCCATGCCCTTCACCGGGAAGGGGTCTGCCTCACGCGCGGTGTGCGGGGTGGTGTCGAGGGTCTCAGTCATGAGCGCAGAGTCCCGCCGATCCACAAGCTGCGCAATAGTTTCCTATTTGACTGTACAAACTGCCCAGCTCCGCCGGAGCATGGTTGAAACATCTGTGCACTATGACCACCTCTGAGGACCCCGGAGCGTACTCATGGGAATCGACGACCTCGACGGCCGGCTGATCGTCCTGCTCGCCCGCGAGCCCCGGATCGGGGTGCTGGAGGCCTCGCGCCGCCTGGGGGTGGCGCGCGGGACCGTGCAGGCCCGTCTGGACCGGCTCCAGTCGAACGGGGTCATCCGCGGTTTCGGCCCGCAGGTCGATCCGACGGCCCTCGGGTACCCGGTGACCGCCTTTGCCACGCTGGAGATCAAACAGGGGCAGGGGGCCGACGTACGGGCCCACCTGGACGGGGTGCCGGAGGTGCTGGAGCTGCACACCACCACGGGGCACGGGGACATGCTGTGCCGGCTCGTGGCCCGGTCCAACGCGGATCTCCAGCGGGTGATCGACCTCGTCGTCGGCTTCGACGGCATCGTGCGAGCCTCGACGGCGATCGTCATGGAAAATCCCGTACCCCTGCGGATCATCCCGCTGGTCGAACAGGCCGCCGAGGACGACAACCGCTAGAAGGCTGATGAAAATGTTGGGTTCTGGCCCCGCCGCGGGAGCGGCGGGGCAGACTCGTTTTCGTGGTTCAAGGGGAGTGGGTCGGGGAGACGGTCGGGCCGGATGTGTGGGCTACGTGCCGGGAGTTAATCCCGGTCGGGAGCGTGTTCGCGTTCCTGGCCGAGCACCGTGGGCAGCTATTTCCCGCGGTGATGTTCGAGGACATGTATCCGTCGGCGAACGGCCGTCCGTCAATGCCTCCGCAGGTTCTGGCCGCGGCGATCACTTTGCAGGCCCTGCATGGGATGTCGGACTTCGAGACGGTCCAGGAATTACGCTGTGACCTGCGGTGGAAGGCCGCGTGTGGGCTCGGCTTGCACGATATGGCGTTCGATCCTTCGCTGCTGGCCTACTTCCGCCGCCGCCTGGCCCGCTCGGCCCGCCCGAACCGGGTCTTCGAGGCGGTGCGCGAGGTCGTGAAGGCCACCGGCGTGCTGAAGGGAAAGCACCGGCGGGCACTGGACTCCACCGTCCTCGACGATGCGGTGGCCACCCAGGACACCGTCACCCAGCTGATTTCCGCCGTGCGGGCAGTGATCCGTGAGGTCCCCGGCGCCGGACCTGTCGCGGCCGTGCAGTGCACCGCCCACGACTACGGCGACCCGGGCAAACCGAGGATCGCCTGGAACGACCAGCAGGCCAGGGCGGATCTGGTGGACGCCCTCGTTGGTGACGCGCTGCGGCTGCTGGGCCACCTGCCCGAACAAGAACTCGGCGAGAAGGCCGCGAACGCGGCCGGCCTGCTGGCCCTGGTCGCAGGCCAGGACGTCGAACCGGCCCAGGAGTCCGACGGCCGTGACGGACGCTGGCGCATCACCCGGGGGACCGCACCCGACCGCGTGGTGTCCACGATTGATCCCGAGGCCCGGCACATCCACAAGAACCGAACCCGCCATCAGGAGGGCTTCCGTGCGCATGCCGTGTTCGAGCCCGAGGCGGGACTGTTCACCGAGGTCGCTCTCACCGCCGGCAGCGGAGCCGACAACCACGAGGCCGCCGTCGCCCCAGACCTCCTCGCCGACGAGGACCAGGAACTGACCGTCCTCGGCGACACGGCCTACGGCACCGGCGACCTCCGCCAGAGCCTCGAAGCCGACGGCCACACCCTGGTGATCAAGCCGCCGCCACTGCGGCAGGCAGTCCCCGGCGGATTCAGCACGGACGATTTCCAGGCCGATACCCAGGCCGGGACCGTCACCTGCCCGGCCGGCCACACCAAGCCCCTCGGCCGCCCCCTCGCAGGAGGCAACCGCCAGGCCCAGTTCAAGAAGCTCTGCCTCGATTGCCCTTTGCGCGACCGCTGCACCAGGTCCAAGACCGGACGCGTCTTCAGTGTCCATCCCCAGTACGACCTCCTCAAAGCCGCCCGGGACCAGGCCGCCACCAGCCAGGAATGGCAGGACGAATACCGCCGCTGGCGACCACCCGTCGAACGCGCCATCGCCTGGCTCGTCGCCAGAGGCAACCGCCGCGTCCCCTACCGCGGCGTCCTCAAGAACAACACCTGGCTCCACAATCGGGCAGCCGCCCTAAACCTCCGCCGCCTCATCAACCTCGGACTCACCCACACCGGCACCACCTGGGCCCTCACCCCCGCCACCACATAGACCCAGGGGCCACCCGGCCTACGGCCGGACAGCCCCACAACAAGATCTTCATCAGCCTTCTAGGGCGGGGCGACCCGGAACCGGAGTTACAAAGAAGACGTTGCAAACAAACCGTTGCAGAGACTTCTTTGCAACTCTAGGCTCGGGGCATGTCCGAGACGAACGCAGCGTCCCCCGACCCCTCCGAACCCAACGCACGGGTACTCGACGCCCGCTCCCTGCGGGGCCTCGCCCACCCGCTGCGCATCCGCATGCTGGCCACCCTGCGCCACGACGGGCCGGCCACCGCCTCCCAACTCGCCCAGCGGCTGGGCGAATCCAGCGGGTCCACCAGCTACCACCTGCGCCAGCTCGCCGCGCACGGGTTCGTCGAGGACGCACCCGAGCACGGCAAGGGCCGCGAGCGGTGGTGGAAGGCCACCCACGACGGCACCGTCTTCGACGAGAAGCTGGTCTACGACGAGGACCCGGCCACGCGGGGCGCGGCCGACCTCTTCCGGCACGAGATCGCGACGATCCACACCCAGGAGGTGAGCACCTGGCTCGGCAACGCCCACACCTGGTCGCAGGAGTGGCGGCGCGGCGCGGACATGAGCGACTTCACCCTGCGCCTGACGGCCGCGCAGAGCCTCGAACTGATCCACAGGATGCACGAGCTGGTCAACAGCTACCGCGATCTGCCGACGGAGGAGGGCACGGAGCAGGTCCGCATCCACACCCACGTCCTCCCGCGCGGGGGCGAGACCGCATGAGCCGTCGGCCCCTGACGGCGGTCCTGGCCGCCAACACGATCTCCATAGCCGGAAGTTCGCTCACCCTCATCGGCGTCCCGTGGTTCGTGCTCCAGACCACGGGCAGCGCCGCGCGGGCCGGGGTCGTCGCCTTCTGCGCCACCCTGCCCGTGATCGTGGCGGCCCTCGCCGGCGGGCCCGTCATCGACCGGATCGGCCGCCGCCGGGTCTCCGCAGCCTCCGACCTGATCTGCGCCCTGTCCGTCGGCGCGATCCCGCTGCTGCACCACGCGGGCGTGCTGGAGTTCTGGATGCTGTGCGCGCTGATGGCCGTCGGCGGCCTCGTCCATACCCCGGGCCTGACCGCACGCGCCGTCCTGCTGCCGCACCTCGCCGAGCACGCCGGCACCACGGTGCTGCGGGCCGCCAGCCTCTACGACGCGGTCTCGCGCGGAGCCCGGATGCTCGGGGCCGCGGTGGCCGGCGTACTGATCGCGGCCTTCGGCGCCGAGACGGTACTGCTGCTGGACGCGGCGACCTTCGGGGCGTCGGCCCTGCTGGTCACCGCCTTCCTGCGCGGCATCGCGGCCGCCGAGCCGCAACGCGCGGCGGGGAAGGTGTCGTTCGCGGCCTACCGGGCCGAACTGGCCGAGGGCTGGGCCTTCTTGAGGCGCACGCCGCTGCTGCTGGGCATCACCCTGATGGTGATGATGACCAACGGGCTGGACCAGGGCTGGTCCTCGGTGCTGCTGCCCGTGCACGGCCGGGAGGCCCTCGGCGGCCCCGCGGCGCTCGGCCTGATGATCTCGCTCTTCGGCGGCTTCGCGCTGCTGGGCGCCCTGCTGTACGGGGCGTGGGGCGAGCGCTTCCCGCGCAGGGCGGTCTTCGCGGCCGCGTTCCTGATCACCGGGGCGCCCCGCTACGTGACGGCCGCCGTCACGGACACGCCGCTGCCGCTCGCGGTGACGATGGCCCTGTCCGGGCTGGGCGCGGGCATGCTCAACCCGGTCCTGACCACGGTGATCTACGAGCACGTACCGGAGGAGCTGCGCACCCGCGTCTCGGGCGTGACCACGGCGGGCTGTGAGCTGACCATGCCGCTGGGCGGGCTCGCGGCGGGCCTGCTCGTCGACGGGTTCGGCGTGTCGAAGGCGCTGCTGCTGTTCGGCGGCACGTACCTGCTGACCACTCTGTCGCCGCTGGTGTTCCCGGCATGGCGCGGCATGGACCGCGCTCCGTCCGTCAGCACGACGGAGCGGGCTCTCCCCGGTTCAGCGCACGAAGGGCGTTCACCGCATCCGTCAGCGAGGTGACGGGGACCAGCCGGAGCCCCTCGGGGAGTTCCGACCGCGCGTCCGAGCACTCGGCCTTCGGTACGAGGAACACGCTCGCCCCGTCGCGCCGCGCGGCCTGGGTCTTCAGGGCCACCCCGCCGACCGCGCCGACCTTGCCGTCCGCGTCGATGGTGCCCGTACCGGCGATGGTGCGTCCGCCGGTGAGGTCGCCGCCGCTGCCGTCGCCGTCGAGCTTGTCGACGATGCCGAGGGAGAAGAGGAGCCCGGCGCTGGGACCGCCGACGTCGGCGAGGTTCAGGTCGACCTTCACGTCCTTGGGGTCCTTGTGGAGGTAGCCGAGCGCGGCCTGCGCGGCCGCCGACTGGGATTTGGCCATCTCCTCCAGGTTGTGCTCCTCGATCTCCTTGTCGGTTCCGCCCGAGGAGTAGACGGCCTCCTTGGGCAGGACGGCCCGGGAGGTGTCGAACCAGTTGTCGAGGAGTTCGGGGAGGTTCACCGTCGCGGAGGGGCCGGTGGCCTGGATCGTGGTCATGCGGAGCTGGCCCGTGGTCTGCCGGGCCGGGGCGCCGGTGACCTCGATGACGGCCTTGCCGTCCCGCTCGCCCAGCACGTCGGCCGTGAGCCCGGGCTGGGCGATCACGAAGGGCAGAGGCGCGAAGACCGCGACGGCGAACAGCGCGACCACGGGCGCGGCGCAGACGGCCAGGGCGGCGGGACGCGGCAGACGTGTGAGACGAGAGAGCACCCGCCCAATCTAGCTGGCCGCCCCGCGGCGCCACTCAGCCCCGCCGGGCAGTGCGGCCCGGCCGGCCCGGGGCAACGGCTCCCGGCAGCGGCTCCCTGCGACGGCTCCCGCAACGGCGACGCACCCGACGCCGCGCCGGCATCGGGTGACCCGGCCGGGCCCGCGGCTCAGCGAAGGGCGTCCGCGACCTCGCGCGCCGCGTCGACCACCCGCGGACCGACCCGCTCGGGCACGGCGTCGGCCAGCATCACGACCCCGACGCTGCCCTCCAGCCCGGTGATCCCCACGAGCGGCGCGGCGGCGCCACTGGCTCCCGCCTCCAGCTCCCCGTGGGTCAGCGTGTACCCCGGCTCGATCAGCGCGCCCTGACGGGCGGCCAGGATGGCCCGCCCGGCGGCCCCGCGGTCCAGCGGGTGGCGGAAGCCGGCCCGGTAGGCCACGTGGTAGTCCGTCCAGGTCGGCTCGACGACGGCGACGGCGAGCGCCTCGGTGCCGTCGACGAGGGTCAGGTGCGCGGTGGCGCCTATGTCCTCGGCGAGGGACCGCAGCGCGGGCAGGGCGGCCTCGCGTACGAGCGGGTGCACCTGCCGGCCCAGCCTCAGCACTCCGAGCCCGACCCGGGCCCGGCCGCCGAGGTCACGGCGGACCAAGGCGTGCTGCTCCAGGGTGGCGAGAAGCCGGTAGACCACGGTGCGGTTGACACCGAGGCGGTTGGAGAGCTCGGTGACGGTCAGACCGTGGTCGGTGTCGGCGAGCAGTTTGAGGACTCTGAGCCCTCTGTCGAGAGTCTGGGAGGTTTCCGCGGTCACGACGCCTCTCCCTCTTTCGGTGAGCGGCGGTGACTCTCTTGGCGGCACGCCGCCGGTCCCACGGCGGCGCACGGAGAGGCCGCCGGTAGCGGCCATTGCACCGGCTGCGCTCCCGCGGCGGCGCTGCCACGGTGCGTTCGATGCGGGGACATTAGCGAGCAGGTCCGCTCAGCGGAAGGGCTCGTCCAGAATCCGGGCGCACACTACCCCTTTATGCCGTTTCCTGACCGCCCTTGGCGTCGTTTCGTGACCTCGGATCTCCGAGGGGGGGCGTACGAAGCTCCGTACGCCCCCCGGCTCACGCCTGTGGGAACAGATCACCGCATACGGGTGGCCCACTCCTGCACCTTCTTGATCCGCTCGCGCAGCTGGCCCGCCGTCGCCTCCGCGCTCGGCGGCCCGCCGCACACCCGGCGCAGCTCCGTGTGGATGACGCCGTGCGGCTTGCCGCTCTGGTGGACGTACGCGCCCACCATCGTGTTCAGCGACTTGCGCAGCTCCAGCAGTTCCTTGTGCGAGACCACGGGCCGCCGGTCGGCCGGCAGCTCCAGCAGGTCCGCGTCCGCGTCGGGCTTGCGCCGGCTGTGCGCGATCTGCCGCGACTGGCGCTTCTGCAGCAGCATCTGCACCTGGTCCGGCTCCAGCAGCCCGGGGATGCCGAGGTAGTCCTGCTCCTCCTCGCTGCCCGGGTGCGCCTGCATGCCGAATTCGGCGCCGTCGTAGAGGACCCGGTCGAAGACCGCGTCGGACTCCAGCGCCTCGAAGGACATCTGCTCGTCCTCGCCGGTGTCCTCGTCCTCCTGCCGGTTCGCCTCGTCCATCTCCTTCTCGGACTCGGCGTACGGGTCCTCCTCGCCCTGCTTCTTCGGCTTGTCGAGGACGTGGTCGCGCTCGACCTCCATCTCGTTCGCGAAGCCAAGGAGGTAGGGGATGGTCGGAAGGAACACGGACGCGGTCTCGCCACGTCTGCGGGATCGCACGAAGCGCCCGACGGCCTGGGCGAAGAACAGCGGGGTCGAAATGGTCGTGGCGTACACCCCGACGGCCAGTCTGGGCACGTCGACGCCCTCGGACACCATCCGGACCGCGACCATCCAGCGGCTGCCGTCCGCGCTGAACTCGTCGATCCGCTTGGACGCGCCGGTGTCGTCGGAGAGCACCACGGTCGCCTTGCTGCCCGTGATCTCCCTCAGCAGCTTGGCGTACGCGCGCGCCGAGTCCTGGTCGGAGGCGATGACGAGGCCGCCCGCGTCCGGGATGCCCTTCCTGACCTCCGTCAGCCGCTGGTCGGCGGCGCGCAGCACGTTCGGCATCCAGTCGCCGCGCGGGTCCAGGGCCGTACGCCAGGCCTGCGAGATGGCGTCCTTGGTCATCGGCTCGCCGAGCCGGGCGGCGATCTCGTCGCCCGCCTTCGTCCGCCAGCGCATGTTCCCGCTGTAGGAGAGGAAGATGACGGGCCGGACGACTCCGTCGCCGAGCGCGTTCCCGTACCCGTAGGTGTAGTCGGCGGACGACCGCCGGATCCCGTCGTTGCCCTCTTCGTAGGTCACGAAGGGAATGGGGTTGGTGTCGGACCGGAAGGGCGTGCCCGTCAGGGCCAGGCGCCGGGTCGCCGGGTCGAAGGCCTCCAGGCAGGCCTCGCCCCAGGACTTCGAGTCGCCGGCGTGGTGGATCTCGTCGAGGATCACCAGGGTCTTGCGCTGCTCGCAGCGGTTGCGGTGCAGCATGGGCCGCACGCCGACACCCGCGTACGTGACGGCGACGCCGTGGTAGTCCTTGCTGAGCGGCCCGGCGGAGTACTCGGGATCCAGCCGGATGCCTATCCGTGCCGCCGCCTCCGCCCACTGCTTCTTCAGGTGCTCGGTCGGTGCGACCACCGTCACCTGCTGGACGACGTGGTGGTGCAGCAGCCAGGACGCGAGGGTCAGCGCGAAGGTGGTCTTTCCGGCGCCGGGCGTGGCGACCGCGAGGAAGTCCCGCGGCTGGGTCTGGATGTAGCGGTCCAGCGCCCCCTGCTGCCAGGCACGCAGCGCGCTGGCGGTACCCCAGGGGGCACGGCCGGGGAAGGCGGGTGAGAGGTGGTGGGAGGCGGTAGTAGTCACGGTCTCCGGTTCGGGCTCTCGGCGTACTCGCGTACTGGTACGGGCAGTCGTACGTAGGACAACCGGGCCACCTTACCGGGACGGGCCCGCCCCTCGCGGAGGGACAGGCCCGTGACCTCGGCGGGTGCGGCGAGCGTCACATCGCTTCGTGGAGTTCCCGCAATCTCCGCGCGATCTGCGCCACGTCCTCCAGGCTGCCGACGGCCACCTCGATCACCAGCTTGTACGACTCGTCCTGATCGACGTCGACCATTTCGGTCCCGTTGAAGTCGAGGAACACGACCGTGCACATCCACGCCATGCGCTTGTTGCCGTCCACCAGCGGATGGTTCACCGCGAGGGACTGGAGCAGCGCGCCGGCCTTCTCGAACAGGTCCGTGTACGCCTCGACGCCGAACATCTGGGACTGCGGCCGGTGCGCGGCGGAGCTGAGCAGGCCCAGATCGCGCACCGCGACCTGCTGTCCGCCCATGGCAAGCTCCGCCAGGTCAAGGGCTTCCTGGACGGTCAGGTACTTCACTTACTCCCCCAGGCGGCGCAGCAGGTCGGCGTGGCTCTTCGCGTACTTCTCACCCAGCCGGCGGACGGTCTCGCGGTCCGCCTCCTGTTCGAGGTAGCGGTCGATCGCCTGGAGCACGATGGCGTGCATGCTGCGACCCTCCTCCTCGGCACGGAGCTTGAGGGCCTCTTGCTGGTCGTCGCGGAGACGCAGGTTCATCGCCATACCAAAACGGTACCACTCGGATGGGGTCACTGTGGTACTACTTTCCGACCGGGCCGTCCAGCCGGGTCGCCACCCACGCCCCCACCAGCGCCACGCAGGCCATCGGCAGGAACACCACCACGAACGCGGCCGGGTGCGAGGCGGCCGCCCCGTCCGCGGCGACAGTGTGCGCCGCCCCCACCGCGCCCCCGCCCAGCGCGGCGAACGCCGCCCCGCCACCGGCCAGCAGCACCACGTTGGCCAGCGCGTCCGAGATCTGCAGCGCGGCGGAGTTCGCCCCCGCCTCCTCCGGCGCCGACAGCTTCAGCAGCAGCACGCTCGTCGAGCCGATGACGAGCCCCATCCCCAGGCACCCCACGGCCCAGGCCAGAGCCAGCGTCCACACCGGCACCGATTCGATCAGCACGGCCGGCGCGGCCGCGATGGCGACGGCCACCATCACCATCCCGCCGACCATCAGCCGCTCCCGGTACGGAGCCATCCGCCCCTTCGACTGCACCCACGAGCCGCCCGCCCAGGTCAGCCCGCCCAGCGCGAGCGAGAAGCCGGCCAGCGTCGGGCTCAGCCCCCTCTGGGTGACCAGCATCAGCGGCACGAAGCTCTCCGCCGCGATGAACGACCCCGCGGCCACCCCGCGCAGCAGCACCACCGACGGCAGCCCGCGCCGCGCCAGGTAGGTGCCGCGCGGCAGCAGTCCCAGCACGGCGGGCACCAGCAGGGCCACGCCCGCCGCGCCCGGGAGCAGCGACAGCCACCGCAGGTCCTGGGCGGCGTACTGCAGCAGCCCGGCGCCGACGGAGATACCGAGGGCCAGCCGGATCCGGCGCCGGTCGAACGCCACCGGCGGCGCGCCCGGGTCCACCGGCCCCGACGCGGTCCGCCGTATCGCGGGCAGCGCGATGACGAGCGGTACGACGACGAGGGCGGGTATCCCGAGGAAGACCCACCGCCACCCGAGGTGTTCGGTGACCGTGCCGGAGGCGAGCGGGCCGACGATGGAGGGGACCACCCAGCTGGCGGCGAAGGCCGCCATGATCGCGGGGCGCAGCTGCTCCTCGTAGGCGCGGCTGACGACCACGTACAGGGCGACGATGACGAGCCCGCCGCCGAAGCCCTGTATCGCCCGGCCGAGGACGAAGACCCACATGGTGCCGGCGGTTCCGGCGACCACGAGCCCCGTGGCGAACGAGGCGATCCCGACGGTCAGCGGCCGCAGCGGCCCCTGACGGTCGGCCCACTGGCCGGACAGGACCATGCCGAAGAGGCTGGTCGTGAAGTAGGCGGAGAAGGCGAAGGCGTAGAGCCCGATCCCGTCCAGCTCCCGCGCGGCGACGGGCATGGCCGTGCCCACGGCGGTGGCCTCGAAGGCGATCAGGAAGATGACGGAGATGATCCCGATGCTGAGCGTCCGGTACGCGGGTCCGAGGATGCCGGCGCGCGACGGTGGCGGGGGGACGGGTGCGGTCTTCTCGGGCACGCGGGGTTCGAGGGCGCTCATCGCCCCAGAGTAAGAGGCGTCCCCCGGTTTGGTCCCTGTCAATTCGGCGGATCCCGCCTCGGCCGCCGGACCTAGGTCCATGAACGCGGCATGGCAGTCGTGTTGCGGCCGCCGCGCAGCCCTTCCGGGGCCCCGCGGCCCCCCGTACGGTCGTGCACATCACCACCCCACAGCCGTGTGCCCGAGTGGTTGAGGGACTCGCCTGCAAAGCGGGTTACGCGGGTTCGATTCCCGCCACGGCTTCGAGGCGAAGGCCGCTCAGGACTCTCCTGAGCGGCCTTCGCGTCTTGTCCGTATGTCAGGACGGGCAGTTGAGCTGTTTGCGGGTGGAGTCCTGGAAGTCCTTGATCAGCTGGGTGTTGAGCGCCTTGGCCTTGGCGCTGTCCATGGACGCCGGGCCGTTGTCGATCCTCAGCTCCAGTTCGAAGGAATCCGTGGGAGTCCGGCACGTGTACAGGAGCGCAGCTCCGCCGTCCCACACCAGGCCCTTGCGCCCCATGTCGAGCTTGTCCGGGTGCAGCGAGTCGTATCCCTGCCAGAACGCGTCGCTGCCCAGCGGTTTGCGCTGGGCAAACGCGGTCATCACCGTCGCCCCGTCCAGCTGAACGCGGCAGGTGATCTTGTCCAGATCGGCTGCCAAGGAGAATGCGTCCCGTGTGTCCTCCGTGATCTTCTTTCCGCTGCCCAACAGGGGAGCCACGGTCTTGGCGTCGAAGGCCCCCCAGCACAACCTCTCCGGCATCTCGGAAGCTGTGGTGGCCTTCTCCTTCTCGTCCGAACAGCCGGCCACCAGGATGCCGGCGGCCAGCACGGCGGCGACGGCTCGCGTCGACCTCGCCACGATCATCAGGACCCCCCCTTCGAGCTGTCCACCAGGCCGCGGCCGACCGAGTGGGCGACCGAGGACTCCTTGGAGGCCGTACCGGCCAGCGTGTCGATGTCCCTCTGGGACAGGCCCGAGCCGATAGCCGCGTTGCGCACCGCGTTCTCTGCCGCGCTGCTGGTGCTGATATCCGCCTTGGAGTACATGGACGCCACGGCCTTCTCGGTGTCGGCGGTCTTCTCCTTGCCCTTCTCCTTGGCGTCCTCGACGAAGTACTCGGTGACGTCCTCCTGGACCCATTCCACGATGTCACCGGCCACCGGCACCAATTCCAGGTACTTTCCGCCGGCGGCGGTGATGCCGCGGTTAATCCACTTCGCCCCGTCCTCGACGCCCTTCACGTACTCCTCGTTCGTGTGGGCGGTCTCGGCGTGCATGCCCTGCGCGCGGGCCTCCGTCATCATGCCCGCGATCTGGCCACCGGGCTGTACGGCGTTCTCCACCGCTTCTCCCAGCAGGGTGTACTGGCCGTGGTGCTGGACGACGTCGTTGACCAGCACCGCCGTGAACGCCTGGTTGGCGTTGGTGATCGCACCGTAGGCGCCGGGGTCCTGGGCGACCGCCCCGAGAAAGCGGGACACCGTCGCCTCCTCGAACTTGGCCATCGTCCCGTTGGCCTTGATCTGGTCCCCGCCGTTCTCGGCGGCGGCCTGGAGGTCCGGGATGTATTCCGCCGCCATGTTGCCGAGGTGCCCGGCCATGGGGCCCAGACGCGGCTTCTTGTCCTCGTCTTCCGGGTCCTGCGCCACCAGCGACGGGTCGTCGCCGACCTTCTGGACGACGTCTTCCATGATCGCCGCCATTTCCTTGGTGTGCGGAACGGGCTTCGCGTCCTCGTCGCCCGGCACCCGGCCCGAGACGGCCGCCTCGAGCGCGCCGCCGAGCGCCTCCTGGGCCGGCAGCGCGTCGCCGTACGGGTGGCCGGGTGCCTGGTCGAAGGCGTCGGCCCACGACTCCTTGTCCAGCATGTAGTCGACCATGCCCCGGGCCTTGCCGTGCTCTCCGTCCACCACCTTGTCGGCCAGGGTGACGATGCCGTCGCCGTTGCTGTCCTGGCGGACCGGCTCGGTGAAGAAGGCCGTCGCCGCGTCCGGGTTGTGGGACATCGCGTCCATCAGGCCCGTCAGCGGGTAGAAGCCCCGGCTGCCGTCCTTGCCCTGGCTGAGCACCGTCTTCGGGTCGTACGGGGACCCGTGCTCCCAGGCCTTGGGGTTCTCGCGGTCGAACGCGACCATGTCCCGGCCGACCGAGGTCAGGAAGTCCTTGTCGTACTTGCCCTCGTGGAGCAGCGCGCCCAGCGCCTGGTAACCGTAGATCTTGCTGGTCAGATCACCGGTGACCTGCATCTCCTTGCGGCCGGCCTTCATCAGGTCGGTCGTCCACGCCGCATCCAGGTGGTTCGGCGAGTCCTTCTGCGTGGCGAGCCCCAGCATCGCGCCCATGTCGTTCTGGATGTTGCCGACCATCGCCAGGCGGTCCTTGCCCGCATCGCCCAGGGTCGACGCGTCGATGGACAGCTTCGCGTACGCCTCAAGCGTGCCTTCGGGGCCGAGCTTGCGGTAGAAGTCCGTCGAGAAGTCGGCGTCGTTGCGGTTGTCGTCGAGCAGGTCCTCCAGCTCGCGCAGCGCCTCGGGGTTGCGGGCCACGCCGCCCGGCTCCTTGCTGAGTTGCTTCATCAGCTCGGCCGCCCGGTCGGCCTGTTCGCCGTCCAGGGTGGTGTACTTCGGCGCGGTGAAGTCGTGGTCGTCCGAGACGTTGGCGCGCAGTGCGCGGGCGAGTGAGTCGTCGGCGTCCGCGCAGTCCTCGACGAGCCGGTCCACCTTCGCCTGCCAGGCCTTCCGGTTCTCCTCCTGCTTGCGCTTGAACTCGGGGTAGTCCGGGTCGTGCCGGGCCGCGAACTCGGTCTTCGGGTCCATCGGAACGGCGGAGACCTTGCCCGCCGCGTCCACCCGGAACCCGGCGGCCGGGGCCTCCTCGTCGGCCGCCTTCTTCAGGGCGTCCCGGGCCGTCTTGATGGTGGTGTGGCCGTCGCTGAGGAGCTGGTGGACGCCCTTGGCCTCCTTGGCCGCGTCCTCGAACTCCTTGGCCGTCTTGTCGACGAACCCCCGCCCCACGCTGGCGGTGACCCCGCTCCACTCGGCCTTGTCGGCCTTGGCCTTCATCCCGTTGCGCGCCGCTTCGGCCAGCTCGTCCAGCTTGTCGACGAGCGCCTTCCAGTCGGTGACTGCCGTGTGGAGCTTGTCCAGCGGGGCGTTCATCACGTTCTCGTACGTCAGCATGCGGGCGCCTACTTGAGGTATTTGTCGAGCGCGGAAACGGTGAAGTCGGCGTGGAGCTCCTGCTCGTCCTTGGCGTGGGAGTTGAGCGAATAGTTCAGCCCGTTGGAGATGTTGGCACAGGCGGACACGAGGGTCTTCACCTGGCTCTCCCAGGTGGTGTTGACCTTGAGCAGTGCCGCCCCGCTCGCGAAGCTCTCCTTCGTGAGCGCGCCCGCGGCCTCGGCGGTGGCGGTGGCGGCGTGCTTGCCGTCGGTCAGCAGACGGGTGTGCAGCTTGTACGCCTCGGAGCCGATGGCGCCGATGTGGTCCTGGTTGAGATCGAGGTCGCCGCCACCACCGCCACCGGGTTCCACGGGTACGTGGTTGAGCCGCATGGAAGCGTTGGCGGCGGCCGTGGCGCGCGCCGCCGACCATTCCTCGTCGAACGACATCGCGTAGAACTCCCCTGTCAGATCCGGTAGTGGTTCAGCGGTCAGCGGCTGTTACGGCGCACCACGACGGCGGTGACGGCTCCGCCGATCAGCAGGCAGGCTCCCAGACCGAGGCCGATCCAGGGAAGCAGGCTGCCGTCCTTCTTCTCCTCGGCCTGCGGCACCGGCTTCGGCGCCGCCGACTCGGGAGCCTTGCCGTCCGGGGAGGCCGAGGGCTTGTTGGACGCGTCCGCCGCCGCGAGGTCGGGCAGCGGGTAGACGTCCGCCGGGCCGGGGTCGCCGGGGGTGGGCACCGCGATGCGGGGGCGGACGACGCCGTAGCCGACGAAGTCGTTGCGCTGCGAGCCGTCGACGGGCTTTCCGGCGGTGTTCAGGAGGACCCGGAGCACCTGGTTGTTGGTCCAGTCGGGGTGGGCGGACCAGAGGAGGGCTGCGGAGGCGGAGGCGAGGGCGGAGGCGTCACTGGTGCCGTGGGTCGTGCACAGTCCCGTCTTGCCTTTGCAGGCCGTCACGACGTCGATGCCGGGGGCTGACATGTCGATGTACGGCCCCTGCTGCGACTCCTTGGTCGGCTCTCCGTTGGCATCCACCGCTCCAATGCCCACCACTCCGGGGGTCGCGGCCGGGTACTTAACTGTCCTGTTCCCGTCATTGCCAGCACCGGCAAAGATCAGCTTCCCCTTGGAAAGCGCATACTTGACGGCGTCAGCCCGGTCTCGATCATCCTCCGGCTTGCCACCGATCGCCTTGGAAATGTTGATGATCTTCGCGTCCGAATCTGCCGCATAACGAATGGCCGCGACCATCGACGGAGCCTTCGCCGGCTCCAGCATGTCGGGCACCCGGATCGGCAAAATCTTGACACCTGGTGCAAGCCCATAGGCGCCGTCACCACTCGGATGCTTTCCGGTAGCCGCGATAATCGCAGAAACGCTGGTGCCGTGACCGTCGTAGTCGTTGTCTCTGCCGCCCTCGGCAGAACCGACAGGGAACGCCGTGCCGGGGAGGACCTGTCCTTCAAGCTCCGGGATGCGGTCGACGCCCGAATCGATAACCGCAACGGTGATGCCCTTGCCCGTGCTGATCTTCCAGATGTCGTCGGCCTTCATCGCGTCGAGATGCCATTGCTGCGATCGAATCGTTTCCGCGTGGGCCGGGGTCGCGGCGACCCCGGCCAGCAGTAGACCCACCAGGGCCGAGGTCGCCTTACGCATGCGCATCCCGTGCAATGTCCGTTCTGCTCAGTCGATCACCGGCGGAACAACACGACGGTTGCCCTGCCAGGTCTCTTCGTCCTCGGCCAGGTAGTCGGGGCGTTCGCCCGCGTGGTCATCGCGTCGGCTGCCCGGAGTGCGCGCACCGGCGCCGATGCCACCGGCGTTGTTCCGCACGAGGCCCGAGCCGCCCTGGGTGAACGGCGTCGAGCGGCCACCCGTCGCAGGCTGACGCCCGCCGACGATACCTCCCGGCTCCGAGGCCAGCCGACGGCCGGTCGGCGAACCAACCTGGCCTCCGTGCGGACCGCCGAGGCCGCCGTGGCCCATACCGCCGCCCATCATGCCGCGGCCGGCCTGTGTGCCTTCGGTACCGATGACCGTGCCGCGCGGGATGCCCGAGCTGGGGCCGGTGGAAGTCACCGGGCGGCCGCCCATGATCCCGGTGTCCCGCGGGGGCAGACCTGGCATGCCGAGCTTGCCGAGAGGACCGCTCGTGCCCGGAACCGGACCGACAGGCGGGAAGCCGACGGGTCCGATGCCAGGGATCGTCTTCATCCCGCCGACCGGCGGCAGGGGCACAGGCGGGACGAGGGTTACGGGATTGGGACCGCTGGGGCCGGTCGGCAGCGGGCCACCGGGAATAGTCGTCGGGGGCAGGGTCGGGTTCGGAAGCGTGGTGACGGTGTCGAGGTCCACGTCCACGTTGCGGTCCGGAGTCACCGGCACGGACGGCATCGTGACCGTCGGAACGGTGTTGTCCGGCTGCGGCGGAGGGCCGGGCACCCAGCCCGGCTCGTTCGAAGAGCCGCCGCCGGGCGCCGACGATGCATACGAGGAGCCACCTGCGTAGCTCCCCTGTTCTGAACTGCCGCCTGGGCGGGCCCTGTCGGCTTCGCCGTGGACCTTGTCCGGCACAAACACGAGCGGCGGCTCCGGAAACGTCGGGATCACCGCCTTGTCCATCTCCCCCGCCGACAAGCTGTACGACTCGGAGAGCTTCTTCAGCGCGTCCACCGCCCGCGTGTGGTCCCCGCTCAGCTTTGACCAAGCCTCCTGGCCCAGCTTCTGCGCATCCGGCTCATTGTGGTACTGCCGCGCGGTCGCGAGATCTTCCTTGAGCTCGGCCTCTGCCCCGGCGTTGTACGTGGGCATGTGGATCTCGGACATGGTCTGGGCAGCCAAGGTCATCCAATGGCCGCCCGTGGCGCTGTAGTCGGCAAGTACCAGCGTTGCGCTGCCCGCGCGGCTCACCCATTCCTGGAACTTGACGGCTGCTTCACCCTCCCAGCCCTCGACCTTGTGGTCCTTGAGCTTCTGCCCGATCTCTTTGATCGCCTTGGAGGCTTCGGTGAGCTGCGTACCCCGCTGCGCCACCGTCTTGGAGTCGAGCGAAGCGACCATCGCGGCCAGCTGCGCGTGCGAGTAACCCTCGAAATCCGTCATCAGATCACGCCGCCGTTCGTCGCACCGCCGTGAGCGCCCGGGCTGTTCGGCGCGTCGCCCTTCTTCTTCGCGTACGGATCACGTTCCGCGCGGTAGTTCTCGCGGGCTTCCTTGGCAATGGCCAACATGCGCCGCTTGGTGTCGTCGTCCACCTGGCCGAAGTCCTTGCCCGCCGTCAGGATCGCGATGCCCAGGGCCTCGATCTGGTCCGCGAGGCCCTTCGAGAGCTTCTGCAGCTCCGCGTGAACGGTGTTGTACGACTTGAAGAGGGCGTCGGCCTCCGGGAAGCCCGTCCCCAGCACACCCGCCGGCAGCGTGCCGTGGGACAGCTTCCCGTGCTCCGCCGGAGACTCCTCCAGCGACGTCAGGAGGCCGTCCACCAGCTTCTTGTAGTCCTTCAGCGAGTCGTACTCGATCCGCAGTGCAGCCGCCTTCGCCTGCGCGTCCGCCTGCTTCCTGATCGAGTCCGCCAGACCTGCCGAAAGGTCCGTCCCAAACAGACCTGGCCCGTTCTCCGCTGCCACGATGGCCTCCCCGACTCCCCGTCTCCCCGCGGTCGCGGCCTGAGTTGGCGCCGCTCCCCGTCCCCGTTCGCACCCGTTCGCACGCGCGCGTGCACAATCTCACCGATCACTCTAGCGACCGGCACCGACACCCCCAAGTCCGGGGTTGCACGTGCAATGCGGGTCACACGGTCACGAGTTGGGCGCCGCGACCGCCGCCGAGGGGCGGATCGGGAGCCTGTTCACCGGGCGGCCCGTGGCCGACCGGACCGCCGAGGCCACCGCCGCCGGAGTCGTCACCACAGGAATCGCGCTCGCCGCCTTCGCGCCGAAGGGGGCCACCACGTCGCGTTCCTCGACCAGTTTGACGATGCGCACCGCCGGGGCGTCCAGCGACGTCGGCAGGGCGTAGCCCGTCAGGTCGGGGTGGCGGACCAGGCCGGAGACCGTGCGGAGGTTCTCCGTCAGGGCCGCGCCCACGCCCTGGGTCACGCCCGCTTCGATACGGGCCGCCAGCTGACGGGGGTTGAGGATGCGGCCCACGTCCTGGGCCACGGCCAGTTCGACCACGCGCACCGAGCCCAGCTCGATGTCCACGTCCACCACCGCGCGGATCGCGCAGAACGCGAGGCCCACGAACGCGTCGCCCTGGCCGTCCCCGTCCAGGGGTTCCGTCGGGTGGGGGCGGCACTGGGCCGTCGCCCAGAGTTCCTTGCCCTCCATCGCCTCCGTGACCGTCGTGGAGAACGCGCCGTCGTACGACGTGATCCGGCCGTCCGCGATCTGGAGGAGTTCCGTGGACATGCCGAGCTTGTGCGCCATCGGCTGGAGGAGCTGCGTGCGGACCATCTTCGCCGCCCGCTCCACCGCGCCGCCCGACACCCACGTGTGGCGGCCGTGCGCCGACGGGCCGGCCGGAGGCTGGTCGGTGTCGACCGGAGCCGTCGTCACCTCGTCGACGCCCAGGACCTCCTGGACGATCTGACGGGCCAGCGTGGCGAAGCCCTGGCCCGTGTCGACCGCCGCGCAGATGACCGTCGCCACGCCGTTGACCACCTTCACGGTGGCCGTGGCGACCTCGTCGGTGCCCTCCGCGCCCAGCATGTGCACCATGCCGACGCCGTAGCCGACCCCGCGCCGCACCGCGCCCGGCTCACCGGCGCCCTCCGGGCCGCCCGGCAGCAGCCACTCGTCCTCCGGGGTGTCCTTCGGGAGGGACGGCAGCTCGAAGTCGCGGACCGCGCGCAGGAGTTCCGCCACCGGAGCCGGGCAGGTCACCGTCTGGCCCGTGGGGAGCAGGTCGCCGGTCGCCAGGACGTTGCGCATGCGGAGTTCCGCGCCGTCGATGCCGAGCGCGGCGGCCAGCTTGTCCATCTGGCCCTCGTACGCCGCGCACACCTGCATGGCGCCCTCGCCGCGTACGTGGCCCGACGGCGGGTTGTTCGTACGGACCGCCCAGCCCTCGACGAAGGCGTGCGGGACGACGTACGGGCCGCAGGCGAAGGCCACCGCCGCCGCGAGGGATTCCGAGGACGAGTCCGCGTACGCGCCCGCGTCCATCAGGATCTGGGCCTCGACCTTGACCAGCCGGCCCTCCGCGTCCGCGTGGTGGCGGTAGCGCAGCAGGGTCGGGTGCCGGTGGGTGTGGCCGAGGAAGGACTCCTCGCGGGTCGCGGCCAGCTTGACGGGGCAGCCCGTGCGCAGGGCGAGGAGGCCGAGGGGGAGCTGGAACGCCGCGTCCTCGCGGTCGGCCGTCGCGCCCGGGACTCCGGTGACCACGACGCGCACGCGGTCCGGTTCGAGGCCGAAGCAGGCCGCCGCCAGGTCGCGGTCGGTGTGCGGGTCGGTGGAGGCGGTGTACAGCTCGACGCCGCCGTCGGGCCGCGGCACGGCCAGCCCGGCCTCGGCGCCGATGGGCGCGGGGTCTTGGCGGCCGATCCGGTACAGGCCCTCGACGACGACCTCGCCGGTGGCCTCCGGGTCGCCGTAGCGGAGCGGGATGTGCCGGATCAGGTTGCCGTCGGGGTGCAGGGCGGGCGCGCCGAAGGCCTGCTCGGGGTCGGTCACCGGGTCCAGCAGCTCGTACTCGACGGCGATCGCGGCCGCGGCGAGCCGTGCCGTGTCCGGGTGGTCGGCGGCGACGGCGGCGATGGGCTCGCCGTGGTGGCGGACGACGTCGTGCGCGAAGACCGGCCGGTCGGCGATGCGGCGGCCGTGCGTGGTGGCGCCGGGGACGTCGGCGTGGGTGACGACGGCGCGCACGCCGGGCATCTCCGCGGCGGCCGAGGTGTCGATGGAGAGGATCCGGGCGTGGGCGTGCGGGGACCGCAGCACGGCGGCCCACAGGAGGCCCTCGGCCCACAGGTCGGCGGCGTAGGGGAAGGTGCCCTCGGTCTTGGCGCGGGTGTCGGCGGCCGGAACGGAGGCTCCGATTCCGCGCGGTACCTGGTGCTCCGGGGCCTCGGGGGCGGCCGAGGCCGTGACCGTGGCGTTCATGGTCGTCGTCGTGGCCGTCGCCGCGTCCTGCGCGCTCACACCGTGCCTCCGTGGTGGATGCCGCCCTCGCCGGGCTGTGCCTGATGCGGAATGCGCGGCTCAGGGAATCCCTGAGCCGGCACCTGACCGGCGTGCTCGGCAGCCGCCGAAGCCGCCGCCGACGCCGCGGCCGACGCCGTCGCCTCGCGCTCGGCCACGACCTCGCGCACGGCGTCGACGACCCCCGCGTAGCCGGAGCAGCGGCACAGGTTGCCGCACAGCGCCTGACGGGTCTCCAGCTCGCTGGGGGCGTGATTGCCCTCCAGCAGGTCGTGGATGGTCATGGCCATGCCCGGCACGCAGAATCCGCACTGCACCGCACCCGACCTGCACAACGCCTGCTGCACGTCCGAGAGTTCCCCGTTGGTCGCGAGACCCTCGACGGTACGGACCTCACTCCCGGCGGCCGTCGCGGCCGGCACCAGGCAGGAGGCGACGAGCCGGCCGTCGACCTTCACCGCGCAGGCGCCGCATTCGCCCTGCGAGCAGCCGTCCTTGGCGCCGGCCAGGCCGAGGCGCTCGCGCAGCACGTAGAGCAGGGACTCGCCGATCCAGGCTCCGGTGACGGGCCGGTCGGCGCCGTTGACGCGCAGGACGTAGGAAGCCTGCGGGTGCTCGTGATGGGCGACGGCCTCGGCCGCCGCTGCGTCTTCTTCGTACGTCGGCCCCCCGGCCGGGAAACCTTCGGCGGTGTCCTCGGTCGGCGGTGCCACAGCGGTGTCGGCGGTGTCGCCGGTCGGCGTGGGCCCGGTCGGGATCCCGGCCGGTGCCGGGTCGGCTCCGGTGAAGCCGTGCCCGTCCGTGTCGGCCGGCTCCGCGCCGGCCCGCTCCCCCTCGGCCTCGGGCCCCGCCTCGGGCCCAGGCCCTGCCTCGGCCTCAACCTCGGCCTCGGCCTCGGGTGCCGCCTGCGGCTCGTGCCCGAATGCCGCGAAGCCCCGCCCATCACTGCCGACGGGCTCAGCGGCCTGCTCGAACGGCACGTGCTCGGCTGCCACGTGCTCGGACGCCGCAGGCTCGAACGGCACGGGCTCGGGCACCACGTGCTCGGACGCGACAGGCTCGAACGGCGCGGGCTCGGACGCCACGGGTTCCGCGGCCGCCGCGGCCCGCGATCCGCCGAAGAGGTCCAGGCCGTCCGCGGCCGCCGGCCGCTCCGCCGCCTCGGCCACCGGGTGCGGCCGCTCCCCCTCGACCGGCATCGCCGCCGCACCGTGCGTGGCCTCGATGTCGTGCGGGGCCGGGCGCACCGGCTCGCCCGCCTCCGGGAGCGGGGTGCCCACACCGGGGCCGCCCAGCACGCGCGGCCCGCGCGGCGGGGCGCCGACCCCGGGCCCGCCGAGCAGCCGCCCGGCGGCCGCCGTGCCAGCGGCCGCCGCGGCCGAAGCAGCGGCCGCCTCGTCCGTACCCGGCAAGGTCCCCTGGTCCTGCTGCAGCGCCGCGAAGTCGGGGTGGTTCGCCCACGGGGCCGGGGCCCCGCCCGGCAGCGTCGCAGGAGCCTGGCTCCAGTCGGCGTCCAGCGCGCTCTGCCGGAAGTCGGCGGGCTGCCCGGCGGAGTCCGCCACGGCCCACTGCCCGGTCGCCGCGTCCTCGTCCGGGAAGCGCCACTCCGCCGTCGCCCCCGGATCGGGCTCCGGCTCCGGCTCCGCGAACGCCGCGGCCACCGACGCCGGGATCGGGATCGACGCCGGGATCGGCCCGCCGACCGGCGCCGGGGCGTGGGCCTGGGCGGGCGCCGAAGCCGGATCCGAGGTCCCGGCCTCCGGCCACTGCACCGGAATCGTCCACGTACCCGTGGCAGCCGGATCCGTGGTGGCCGAGCCCAGCGGCACGATCATCGGCGGCGGCACGTACCCGTGCCCGGGCGCGGCGAGGGGCTCCCCCGTGCCGAGCGCGTCCAGCATGTCCTGTGGCAGCTTGACGAAGGCCGTCGCGTCGGAGTCGTACTCGCCGCCCTGCGGGACCGGTTCCCAGCCCCAGCCCGCCGTACCGTTCCCCTGGGTCACGTTCTCGTTCTCGTTCTCGCTCATGAGGTCAGTGCCCTCCCGAGGGCCCTGCGCGCCAGCACGGCCACCGTCCGCCGCAGATGCAGTACACCGGGGGCCACCGGTTCGCCCTGGTCGGGCACGCAGGCGGCCGCGACGTACTCGCCGAAGGCATCCAGTGCCTCGGGGGCCAGGGTCCGCTCCCCGTCCCAGTCGATCAACGAGGCCACCCACTGTTCGGCCTCCAGCGGCCGAAGCGGCATCGGGGCCACCGCGCCGATCGCGCAGCGCACACCCCGGCGCGCGGGGTCCAGTACGAGCCCCACGGACGCCACCGCGCGCCCCGGCCCGGTACGCCCCGTCGCCTTGAGGAACACCTGGGGCGCGTGCAGCAGCGGCACCCGGACGAAGCCGATCAGGTCGCCGGGGCTCAGCATCTCGCGGCCGGCCAGCAGGTGGGACACGGGGATCTCGCGCGACCCGTCCGGGCCGACGATGACGAGTACGGCCTCCAGCGCGGCCAGCACGGGCAGGGCGTCACCCGTGGGCGCGGCGCTGGCGATGTTCCCGCCGAGGGTGCCCGCGTTGCGGATCTGCGGGGGACCGGCGGCGCGCGCGGCGGCCGCCAGCGCGGGGATCAGAGCGGCGAAATCCGGCCGCCCCATCCGCGCGTGGGTCAGCCCGGCGCCGAGCAGCGCGTGCCCGTCCTGGTACTGCCAGCCGCGGATCTCGTTGATCCGCCCGAGGCCCACCAGCGCGGCGGGTCGCAGCAGTCCGGCGTTGACGGCGGCCATGAGGTCGGTGCCGCCGGCCACGGGCACGGCGGCGGGCATGGCGGTGAGCGCCGCCACGGCCTCGTCGAGCGAGGTCGGCAGCGTCACGGACTGCGCCAACTGCGGCCCCTGAACTGAATGCGGTGCGTGCGTGGTCAACCCAGCTGCCCCTTCCCGATGTCCCGGTCACGGCGCTCACGCCTGTCCGCCGTACGGTACGTCCTCACCGCCGGGACGTGGCAACTCTGGCACATCTTCCCGGCCGCCCCGCGCGAGGGTCGGTCCGGCGCCCCACGGCCGCCCCGCTGCCGAATTCCCTCTCCCGGGCGTGGTCCGGGCCTCCGCCCTCAACTGCCTGTTTTTCCCCGTATCACCAGAAATCCAGCCAGAGTTCCCGTTCTCGTTGTCACACGTTCGGGGGCGCTCCCTCGATCGGCCGCCCGACCACCCCTGGACGCCGCTGCCACGGCAGCGGGCCGCCCGGCGGCCGGTAGCCGACCCCCAGCGCGTCCAGCCGCGCGTAGTGAGCCGCCTCCATCCGGGCCTCGAACCGGGCGAAGTCCCGCTCCCGCGGCTCCGCCAGCCGCGACCACACCACCTCCGCGAAGGCCGCGAGCCGCGGGAACACCTGGTAGTCGACGCGGCCCTGGTCCTCCATCACCTCGGTCCACACGTTGGCCTGCGCGCCGAGCACGTGCGCGGCCGCCTCCGCCGACAACTGCGACGGAACCGGCTCAAACCGGTACACGTCCTCCAGCGAGCGCACGTACGCGATGGGCACAGGCTCCTCGGCGCCGCCCGCCTGACGGTAGTCCAGGTAGACGTGCTGCTCCGGGCACATCACCACGTCGTGCCCGGCCTCGGCGGCGGCGATCCCGCCCTCGTACCCCCGCCACGAGGAGACGGCCGCCCCGGGCGCGAGCCCGCCCTCCAGGATCTCGTCCCACCCGATCAGCCGCCGCCCGCGCTCGGCGAGCCAGGTGTCGAAGTGGCGGATGAACCAGGACTGCAGCCCGTCCTCCCCGTCCACGCCCAGCTCCCGGATGCGCTCCTGGGCGGCCGCGGAAGCCTTCCACTGCGCCTTGGGGCACTCGTCGCCGCCCACGTGGACGAAGGGCGAGACCTCGGCGGGGAACAGCTCCAGCAGTTCCTCGAAGACCCCCTCGTAGAACCGCAGCACGGCCTCGGTTGGCGCGAGCACGTTCTCGCTGATCCCCCAGTCGTCCCAGACCTCCGGCGCCCGGGTGCCGGCCACGTCCGTGTTGCCCAGCTCCGGGTACGCGGCGATCGCGGCCTGCGAGTGCCCCGGTACGTCGATCTCGGGGACCACCCGGACGTGCCGCTCGGCGGCGTACGCGACGATCTCGCGGATGTCGTCCTGCGTGTAGTAGCCGCCGTGCGGGGTCTCGTTCCACAGCGGGGAGGCCCGATGGCCCCGCCGGCTGCGCGCCCGCCACGCGCCGACGCCGGTCAGCCGCGGGTGACGCTTGATCTCGACCCGCCAGCCCTGGTCGTCCGTCAGGTGCAGGTGCAGCACGTTCAGCTTGTGCGCGGCGAGCAGGTCGATGTACCGCAGCACCCCGTCCTTGGGCGTGAAGTGCCGGGCGACGTCGAGCATCATCCCGCGCCACCCGAACCGGGGACCATCCTCGATCCCGGCGTACGGCAGGCTCCACGCACGCCCGGGCAGCGGGGCCTTGCGGTACGCGTCCGGAGCCAGCAGCTGACGCAGCGTCTGGGCGGCCCAGAACAGTCCGGCCCCGCTCGCGCCGACCAGCAGCGCCCCCGCGGCGTCGACGGTGATCCCGTACGACTCGAGCCCCGCGCCCGCCCCGTCCGGCGCCCCGACCCCCGCCCCCTGCTCCGGGTCGACGCGCAGCCGGATGTCCGCGGCCCGGCCGGGCCCGGCGGACGGCAGGCTCCAGCCGGTGGCCGCGCCGAGCTCGCGGCGCAGCCAGCGGGCGACACCCTCGCCACCCGGCCCGGCTTCGAGCGTCGGCTCGGGCCCGAACTCGAAGCGGAGCCCGTCCCCGTGGAAGACGGCGGCCCGGGGTGCGGGAATCAGGTCCATGCGTCAGCCCTTCGCAGCAGTCTGTTGCGCCCTGCGCAACGCCCGTTCCGCAGAGTGCTCGTCGCGCCGACCCTAGTACGACGAAGGCCCCCTGGACACGCCGGTGCGTACCCAGGGGGCCTTCGTACTGCCGCGGAGGGCGGGACTACTTGTCCTTGCCCTTGTCCTTGTCCCCGCCGGGGCCCATGGACTCGTAGATCTCCTTGCACATGGGGCAGACCGGGTACTTCTTCGGGTCCCGGCCCGGTACCCAGACCTTGCCGCAGAGCGCGACGACGGGGGTCCCGTCGAGGGCGCTCGCCATGATCTTGTCCTTCTGGACGTAGTGGGCGAAGCGCTCGTGGTCGCCGTCACCGTGGGACACCTGCGGCGTCGGCTCTACGAGGGTCCCCGTGCCAGTCCCGCGCTCGGGCTCAAGAGTGCTCATGCCACCAGGGTACCGATCCCCGTGCGCGTCAGTTCAGCGACGGGTCGTCCGGATAGGTGGCAACCATCGCGAGTTCGTTGCGCTGGCGGCGCAGCACCGCCCGCCAGAGCCGCTCCGGGTCCGGGAAGGACACGTCACCGGGCTCCGACTCCACCACGTACCAGGCTCCGTCGCCCAGCTCGTCCTCCAGCTGGCCCGGGCCCCAGCCCGAGTAGCCGGCGAAGATGCGCAGGGATCCCAGCGCCGCGGCCAGCAGTTCCGGCGGCGCCTCCAGGTCGACCAGGCCGATCGCCCCGTGCACCCGGCGCCAGCCGAGGGGACCCTCCTCGCCCGGGATGACCGCGATGCCCAGGGCCGAGTCCAGCGCGACGGGCCCGCCCTGGAAGACCACGCCCGGATCGCCCGCCAGGGGCGCCCACGGCAACAGGACGTCACCGACGCCCACCGGGGTCGGCCGGTTGAGGACAACACCGAGCGAGCCCTGCTCGTCGTGGTCGAGCAGCAGCACCACCGCGCGGTCGAAGTTCGGGTCCGCGAGGGCGGGGGTGGCCACGAGCAGCCGCCCTGTGAGGGAGGACACCTGGGTCATGCCGCCATGATCCCCCACATTCGCCATCCGCGGGGAGCGCGCGGGGGGATCGGATCTCACGCAGCTCAGGGCGCACGGCAGCAGGAGGGAGGGCGCGCGGGCGGAGCGACCGGAATGCGACACTCCGCCATGAGGTGGATACGGAGGGTGTTGTACGGAATTGATGACAGTCCTATGGCCGCGTCAGCCATGCGAATAAAGGGGTGATGACCCTTACTCTTTTCTCTGGTCCCCTGCCCACCCCACTCCGGAACGCGAGATTCATGACCGGCACAGTCAGTGACGATGTACTGCTTGTCCACGGCGGTACCCCGCTTGAGGGCGAGATCCGTGTCCGCGGTGCGAAGAACCTCGTGCCCAAGGCCATGGTCGCCGCTCTGCTCGGCAGCGAACCCAGTCGGCTGCGCAACGTTCCCGACATCCGTGACGTCCGGGTCGTGCGCGGTCTGCTCCAGCTGCACGGGGTGACGGTCCGTCCCGGCGAGGAGCCGGGCGAGCTGGTGCTCGACCCCACCCACGTCGAGAGCGCGAACGTCGCCGACATCGACGCCCACGCGGGCTCGTCGCGCATCCCGATCCTGTTCTGCGGCCCCCTGCTGCACCGCCTCGGCCACGCCTTCATCCCGGGCCTGGGCGGCTGCGACATCGGCGGCCGGCCGATCGACTTCCACTTCGACGTGCTCCGCCAGTTCGGCGCGACCATCGAGAAGCGCGAGGGCGGCCAGTACCTGGAGGCCCCGCAGCGCCTCCGCGGCTGCAAGATCCGCCTCCCGTACCCGTCGGTCGGCTCGACCGAGCAGGTGCTGCTGACGGCCGTCCTGGCCGAGGGCGTCACCGAGCTCAGCAACGCCGCAGTGGAGCCGGAGATCGAGGACCTCATCTGCGTACTGCAGAAGATGGGCGCGATCATCTCCGTCGACACCGACCGGACCATCCGGATCACGGGCGTCGACCGCCTCGGCGGCTACAACCACAAGGCGCTCCCGGACCGCCTGGAGGCCGCCTCCTGGGCTTCCGCGGCCCTGGCGACCGGCGGCAACATCTACGTGCGCGGCGCCCAGCAGCGCTCGATGATGACCTTCCTGAACACCTTCCGCCGGGTCGGCGGGGCGTTCGAGATCGACGACGAGGGCATCCGCTTCTGGCACCCCGGCGGCCCTCTGAACGCCATCGCGCTGGAGACGGACGTGCACCCCGGCTTCCAGACCGACTGGCAGCAGCCGCTCGTGGTGGCCCTGACGCAGGCCTCCGGCCTGTCGATCGTGCACGAGACGGTCTACGAGTCCCGGCTCGGATTCACCTCGGCGCTCAACCAGATGGGTGCTCACATCCAGCTGTACCGCGAGTGCCTGGGCGGCTCGGCCTGCCGCTTCGGCCAGCGCAACTTCCTGCACTCGGCGGTCGTCTCCGGCCCCACCAGGCTGCAGGGCGCCGACCTGGTCATCCCCGACCTGCGCGGCGGATTCTCGTACCTGATCGCGGCGCTGGCGGCCGAGGGCACCTCGCGGGTCCACGGCATCGACCTCATCAACCGCGGCTACGAGAACTTCATGGAGAAGCTCGTCGAGCTCGGCGCGAAGGTCGAACTGCCGGGCGGCGACCTCGTCTGAGCCGTAACCGGCCGTCAGAAAGCCCCCCGGGCCCCGCAAGGGCCCCGGGGGGCTTTCTCGTGGCCCCGGGGGCTCACGGCGGCGCACGGGCGGCGCACAGCGTCCCCGGGCGGCCCGGACGGGCCCGACAGCGGCCCAGGACAGGCCGGAGGACGGACCGGGACAGGCCGAAGGGCGGCCACCCCGTCCGGGGTGGCCGCCCTTCGCCGTTCCACGCTTCTACGCGTCTGCGCTGCCGTCCACGTGACCGGCGCGCGTACTACTCACCGTTCCAAAGGCCTTCGCGGCCTTCGGCGCCGGGGGCAGGACTACTTGCCCTTGGCGGCTTCCTTGAGCTTGGAGCCCGCGGAGACCTTCACGCTGTAGCCGGCCGGGATCTGGATGGGGTCGCCGGTCTGCGGGTTGCGCGCGGTGCGAGCGGCACGGTGGGTGCGCTCGAAGGTCAGGAAGCCGGGGATGGTGACCTTCTCGTCGCCCTTGGCGACAATCTCGCCAACGGTCTCGGCGAGCGCGGCCAGAACGGCGTCGGCGTCCTTGCGGGTCACCTCGGCGCGCTCGGACAGAGCGGCCACCAGCTCACTGCGGTTCATGTTGTACTCCCGTGTTCAACTTGCCTTAGAGGCGTGAGATCGAAGCCGATGCTGCCAGGGCCCTTGGACAGTCCCCGGACCCGGGTCTGAACGTCAGACCCTCTCGCCCGGTTACGCATCCTGCCCCCACCAGCGGCGGGAAAGCCAATCCGGCACCCGCCGGGGTCACACGAAAAGCGCCACAGTCACGCCCCGGTGACCCTCCGTCCACGTCCTCGCTCAGACTCTGCTGCGGACCGCGGACCTCGCGGGCATCCCCGCAACCCTAGAGGCGGCCCGGCGGGCCTGCATCCCGCGACGCGCCGGGATCAGACGTCCGTGAGGGCGGTCACAGCGCTGCCGGAGCGCCCCCACGGTGGCGGCCGCGTCGGCGGCCGCGCCGGCCGTCACACCGCCGAGGCCGCCTTGCGGACGGCACCCGCGACCGCACCCGCGACCTTGTCGTTGAACACCGACGGGATGATGTAGTTCGCGTTCAGCTCGTCCTCGCCGACGACGTCCGCCAGGGCGGTCGCGGCGGCCAGCATCATGTCGGTGTTCACCGTCCGCGACTGCGCGTCCAGCAGGCCGCGGAAGACGCCGGGGAAGACCAGCACGTTGTTGATCTGGTTCGGGAAGTCGGAGCGACCCGTGGCGACCACGGCGGCCGTCTGGCGGGCGACAGCCGGGTCCACCTCGGGGTCCGGGTTCGCGAGCGCGAACACGATCGCGCCCTCCGCCATCGCGGCCACGTCCTCGCCGGACAGCACGTTCGGGGCCGAGACGCCGATGAAGACGTCGGCGCCGACCACGGCCTCCTTCAGAGTGCCCGTGTAGCCCTCGGGGTTGGTGTTGTCGGCGATCCAGCGCAGCGGGGAGTCGGGGGCCGCGTCGACGAGGTCGGGGCGGCCCGCGTGCACGACACCGTGGATGTCCGCGCTGACGGCGTTCTTGACGCCGGCCGCGAGGAGCAGCTTGAGGATGGCCGTACCGGCCGCGCCGGCGCCCGACATGACCACCTTTACGTCCCCAACTGCCTTGCCCACGACGCGAAGTGCGTTGGTGAGTGCGGCGAGCACGACGATCGCCGTGCCGTGCTGGTCGTCGTGGAAGACGGGGATGTCGAGGGCCTCGCGCAGCCGCGCCTCGATCTCGAAGCAGCGCGGCGCGGAGATGTCCTCCAGGTTGATGCCCGCGAAGCCGGGGGCGATGGCCTTGACGATCTCGACGATGGCGTCGGAGTCCTGGGTGTCGAGGCAGATCGGCCACGCGTCGATGCCGGCGAAGCGCTTGAAGAGGGCCGCCTTGCCCTCCATGACGGGCAGCGCGGCCATCGGGCCGATGTTGCCCAGGCCCAGCACGGCGGAGCCGTCCGTCACGACTGCGACGGAGTTTCGCTTGATGGTGAGGCGGCGCGCGTCCTCGGGGTTCTCGGCGATGGCCATGCACACGCGGGCCACGCCCGGGGTGTAGATCATCGACAGGTCGTCACGGTTGCGGATGGGGTGCTTGGACGCCATCTCGATCTTGCCGCCGAGGTGCATGAGGAAGGTTCGGTCGGAGACCTTGCCGAGGCTGACGCCCTCGATGCCGCGCAGCTTCTCGACGATCTCGTCCGCGTGCGCGGTGGAGGTCGCGGCGATGGTGACGTCGATCCGGAGCTTCTCGTGGCCGGAGGCGGTCACGTCGAGGCCGGTGACCGAGCCGCCGGAGGACTCCACGGCGGTGGTGAGCTGGGAGACCGCGGTTCCGCTCGCGGGCACTTCCAGACGGACCGTCATCGAATACGAGACGCTGGGCGCCGTTGCCATGGCCGTGTTCCTCTTCTGTCCCTGGTTTTCGCTGTACACACAGGGCCCGGCACACCGCAGGTGTGGCAGGACCTGTTGTCCGATCGTCCCACCTACCCGCCGGTACAAGGTAACCAGCTACAAATTTCGGAAGAACACTTCCACCATACGAGATACCTGAGGGCTGTGGAATGGTGGGTCCATACAAAACAGGTCCGCGCCCCCCACGGAGTGGAGGGCGCGGACCTGGTGATGCACACGTTTAAGACACCGACCCGCCATGCTCGCCTCGCGGCAAGTGGTCGCTCTAAGCGACGAAGGTTGGGCCCGGGGGCTTGGATCGAGTCGGTGCCTTCACCAGGCTAACAAAGGATCGCCGGATACGGTCCCCCTGCAGACGGCTGGTTCTGCGCACCACGCTCCTGGCCGCGGACCATACGGCCGTACGGCCCCGGAGCCCTATGGAAGCAGCAGTTCCGGCACCCCGTCCGCGCCGGGCCTGTCCCGCTCGCCAGAGACCACCGTGAGCTGCTGCGTGGCGCGCGTCAGCGCGACATACAGCACCCGCAGGCCCGCCGGGGACTCGTCCGCGATCTCCGCCGGGGAGACGACCACCGTGGCGTCGTACTCCAGGCCCTTGGCCTCCAGGCTGCCGAGCGCCACCGCCCGCGCCCCGAGGTCGGCGAGCCACCCCGCCGCCTCCGCGCGCCGGTCCATGGCCACGACCACGCCGACGGTGCCGTCCACCTGCTCCAGCAGCCTGCGGGTCTCCTCCCGTACCGAAGCGCCCAGATCGTCCCCGGCGGCCGTGAAACGGGGCTCCAGGCCCGTGGAACGCACGGCCGACGGCGGTTCCATGCCGGGCATCGCCAGGCGCAGCACCCGGGAGGCGACCTCGGCGACCTCGGCCGGGTTGCGGTAGTTCACGGTCAGCGTGAACCGTCGGCGCGGCCGGGTCCCCAGGGCCTCGTCGCGGGCCGCGGCCGCCTCCTCCGGATCGGTCCACGAGGACTGCGCGGGGTCGCCGACCACCGTCCAGGTGCCCATCCGGCCCCGGCGGCCCACCATCCGCCACTGCATCGGCGTCAGGTCCTGGGCCTCGTCCACGATGACGTGCGCGTACTCGGTGCGCTCCGCCGCGAGCCGCTCGGCCCGCTCCCACTGGGTCTCCTCGCGGGTCGGCATCAGCTCCTCCAGCCCGCTGAGCTGGTCCAGCGGGTCCATCTCCCGCCTGCGCCTGGGCCGCGCGGGCGCGCCGAGCAGCTGCTGGAGCTCGTCCAGCAGCGCCACGTCGTGCACGGAGAGCGGGCCCTTGCCGTCCGGGCCCACCCGGCGCAGCGAGCGGGCCAGCTGGCGGGTCTCGCGCGGGTTCAGGTCCCGGCGCGACCAGCGGCCGAGCTTGCGCTCGTCCGCCATGGCGGCGAGCACCCCCCGCGGGGTCAGCTCCGGCCACCAGGCGTTCAGGAAATCGATGAAGGCGTCCTCGGTGGAGATGTCCTCGTCGAAGGCGGAGCGCAGCTCGGCCGCCAGCTCCGGGTCGCTGTGCCGGCCGGCCCCGCCGGACTTCGCGTACAGCGCGTCCAGCAGCAGCTTGCGGGCGCGGGGGCGCAGCAGGTTGACGGGGGCGGTGCCGCCGAGCACGTTCTGCCGGATCCGGTTCAGCTCGTCGGCCTCCAGCTCCTGGCGGCGGCCGAAGGCCACCACGCGCAGCCGGTCCGGAGCGTCACCGAGCTCCAGTGCGCCCCGTACGGCCTTGCGCAGCACCTTCAGCATCCGCGAGGAGCCCTTGATCCGGGCCACGGCCGGATCGTCGTACGTGGTCGCCTCGGCGCCGTCGACCAGCGAGCCGAGCGCCCGGATGGCGACCTGGCCCTCCTCGCCGAGGGAGGGCAGCACGCCCTCGGTGTACGCGACGAGCAGCGGTGTCGGCGAGACGATCAGGATGCCGCCGGAGTAGCGGCGCCGGTCCTGGTAGAGCAGGTACGCGGCGCGGTGCAGGGCGACCGCGGTCTTGCCGGTGCCGGGCCCGCCCGCGACCTCGGCGACCGAGGCGGCGGGGGCCCGGATGACCAGGTCCTGCTCGGCCTGGATGGAGGAGACGATGTCCCGCATGGAGTGCGTACGGGCCCGCCCGAGCGCGGCCATCAGGGCGCCGTCGCCGAGCGCGGGGAGCTCCTGGCCGTCGAGGAAGGCGGTGACCTCGGGGCGCATCAGGTCGTCCTCGACGCCGAGCACCTTGCGTCCCTTGGAGCGGATGACGCGGCGGCGCACGACGCGGCCGGGGTCCTTGGGCGTGGAGCGGTAGAACGGCGCGGCGGCCGGCGCGCGCCAGTCGATGACCAGCGGCGCGTAGTCGGAGTCCAGGACTCCGATGCGGCCGATGTGCAGCGTCTCGGCGATGTCGGCCGTGAGGTCCCCGCGGATCGCGTCGTCGGCCGGCTCGACCGAGGTGTAGGCGCCGTCCGGCCCCTTCTCCCCGTCCTTCCCCAGCACCAGGTCGATGCGGCCGAAGAGGAAGTCCTCGAACTCGTTGTTGAGCCGGTTCAGGTGGATGCCCGCCCGGAAGACCTGCGCGTCGCGCTCGGCGAGGGCCCCGGGGGTGCCCACCTGACCGCGTTTGGCGGCGTCGTTCATCAGGAACTCGGCCTCGTGGATCTTCTCCTCGAGGCGTCGGTACACCTGGTCGAGATGCGTCTGCTCGACCGCGATCTCCCGATCGCGGACGGAATCCGCCGTGCTGTCGACAGCGGCATTCTGCGCGGCCACCAAAGCCCCCTTCTGACGTGCATGGGCGACCGTCAACCGTACGCGAATCGGCACCCTGTCCGCACGCCCGTTCCGGAACCGGCGGGGCGGGAGCTACACAGACCCCGCTGCCAGGGCCCGGCGGCGGTGCCGGGCGACGCGCTCCCGGTTGCCGCACACCTCGCTGGAGCACCAGCGACGCCGGTGCCCGCGGGAAGTGTCCAGGTAGACCCTGGTGCAGCCGTCACCTTCGCAGGCCCGCAGCAGTGCCAGGTCGCCGGGGTCGGTCAGCAGCTCGACGGCGTCCCGGGCGACGGCCGCGAGCAGCGCCCCGCATTCCACGCCGCCGCACAGCTCCCGTACGAGGTGGCCTTCCTGGTCCCGTACGGCACACAGGCCCGGGGGTGGTCCGGCGGCCAGCGCGTTGACCCGGGCGAGCGCCTGTTCGTCGGGGCCGGTCCCGTCCAGCTCCGCCCGTACGAGGGTCTCCACATCGCCGCGCAGGTCCCGGAAGGCGGCGGCCCAGTCGGGGCCCACCCGCGCGAGCGGCGTCCGGTCGGGCACCAGCCCGGCCCCGGCGAGCCACTGCCGCAGCTCGTCGCCGTCCCGGATCTCCTCGGCCACCAGGTCCAGGCAGACCCGCCCGGCGTCGAACCGCATGCCCGTCACCGCCTCGCGTCTCGGGGGCGCCCCACCAGAGTGCCCCTCGCCGCCGCACAGCGGAACCCCCCGTGCGGGTGCGGCGCGGCGGCTAAGACGCCGGCGGGTCGTCGTGCAGCAGCCGCTGGAAGAGGCGGTGGTCCCGCCAGGCCCCGTTGATGTGGGCGTACCGCGGCGCGACGCCGTACGGCTCGAAGCCCGCCTTCGCCAGCACCCGCTGCGAGGCCGCGTTGTCGAGCAGGGTCTGGGCCTCCACCCGGTGCAGGCCCAGGTCGTCGCGGGCGGCCCGGCACACCTCCTGCAGGGCCGCGGTGGCCAGGCCCTTGCCGTGCCAGGCCGGGTCGACCCAGTAGCCGACGCCTCCGCTGCACAGCGGGCCGAGCGCGATGGAGCCCAGGTTGATCGCGCCGACCGGCGCGCCCGTGGCCGCGTCGGCCAGCACGTACGGAACCACCCGCCCCGCGTCGCGCTCGGCGAGAAGGCCCTCGATCCGGACCCGCTGCCCCTGCTCGGTGTAGTAGTCCTCCGGCCGGACCGGCTCGAAGGGCGCCATGTACGCGCGGCCCCGTGCGAACGCCTCGGCCAGCCCGGCGGCGTCGCCGAGCGCGAGGCCCCTCATCTCCACCCCGTCAACAACCATCCGGGCACGCTAACCCAGGCCGCCGCCGACGGGCACCCCACGGCGCTCACGCGGGCGGAGCGTCCCCGTACTTGACCTCCCCGCCCGCGTCCAGCGAAAGCCGGTACCCCCGCTTGACCACGGTCTGGATCAGCTTCGGCGCCCCCAGCGCCGCCCTCAGCCGGGCCATCGCCGTCTCCACGGCGTGCTCGTCTCGCCCCGCCCCCGGCAGTACCCGCAGCAGCTCCGCGCGGCCCACCACCCATCCGGGCCGCCGGGCCAGCGCCCGCAGCAGGGCCATCCCGGCGGGCGGCACGGGCCGCAGCTCGTCGTCGACCAGGACCGCGTGCCCGCGGATCTCCACCCGGTGCCCGGCCAACGGCAGCACCCGCGCCCGGCCCGGCAGCTCCTTGCAGAGCAACTGCACCAGCGGGCCCAGCCGGAACCGCTCCGGCTGCACCGTGTCCACCCCGTGCGCCTGCAGCGGCAGCGCGGTCACCGGCCCCACGCACGCCGACACCACCGTGCCCCGCAGGGCCTCCAGCACGGCCTCCCGTACGCCCCGCTCCTCGGCCCGGGACAGCAGCGAGGCCGCCGCCGGGGCGGAGGTGAAGCTGACCGCGTCCACCCCGCCGGAGACCACCGCGTCCAGCAGCCGGTCCAGCGGCGCGAGGTCCTCCGGCGCCATCCACCGGTACACCGGGACCACCACCACCTCGGCCCCGCCGGCCCGCAGCGCCTCGACGAAGCCGGGCAGCGGCTCCCCGTGCAACTGGAGCGCGATCCGCCGCCCGGCCACCCCGGCCGACAGCATCCGTTCCAGTACCTCGGCGAGCGATTCCGACTCCGGCGACCAGGCCTCCACCAGCCCGGCGGCCCGGATGGCGCCCTTCACCTTCGGTCCGCGCGCGAGCAGTTCGGCGGCCCGCAGCCGCGCGAGCAGCTCCTCGCCGATCCCCCAGCCGTCGGCGGCCTCGATCCACCCGCGGAACCCGATGGCGGTGGTGGCGACCACCGCGTCCGGGGCGCAGGCGATCAGCTCCTTGGTGGCGGCGAGCAGTTCGCTGTCGTCGGCCAGCGGCACGATCCGCAGAGCGGGCGCGTGCACCACGGCCGCCCCGCGCCGGCGCAGCAGGGCGATCAGCTCGTCGGCCCGCCGCGCGGCGGTCACCCCGACCGTGAAGCCCGCGAGCGGACCGGTGTTCCTGTCATCGTCCATGGTGACCTGCCTTGCCCAGTGGGTCGGTATCGCGTCGCGGGAGCGGAACCGAGACTGCCAAGTCGGCGTGTCAGACTCGGTTCCGCCGTATTTCACCGCGGTAAAGCCCGGTTACACCGATGTGAGCTGCGGCTTCGCCGCGACCCCGGCGTCCGGGACGGCCACCACGGCCGGCCGGCGAAGGTATACCGCCCACGTGACGGCGCAGCACACCGCGTAGAAGCCGAGGAAGGTCACGAAGGCGGCCGTCCCCGACCCGGAGCTGAGGAACGCCTCCCGGAAGACCAGGTTGATGCCGAGCCCGCCGAGCGCTCCCACCGCGCCGATCAGGCCCATGGCGGCCCCGGACAGCCGCCGGCCGTACGCGGCCGCGTCCTCGCCGCTCATGCCCCGGGCCAGCGCCTTGGCCTGGAAGATCCCGGGGATCATCTTGTACGTCGACCCGTTGCCGAGGCCGCTCAGCGCGAACAGCGCCACGAATCCGACCAGGAACACCGGCAGTGACTCCCGTACCGAGGCCAGGATCACGACCCCGGTCGCGGCGGCCATCGCCACGAGGGTGGCCAGGGTGATCCGCGCGCCGCCGAACCGGTCCGCCAGCGCCCCGCCCACCGGCCTGATCAGGGAGCCGAGCAGCGGCCCGATGAAGGTCAGCGAGGCCGCCTGGAGCGGGGTGCGGCCGAACTGCGTCTGGAGCACCAGCCCGAAGGCGAAGCTGTAGCCGATGAAGGACCCGAAGGTGCCGACGTAGAGGAAGGCCATGATCCAGGTGTGCGGTTCGCGGACGGCCTCCCGCACGGCGCCGGTGTCGTTGCGTACGGGCGCCAGGTTGTCCATCCGCAGCGCCGCGAGCGCCGCGGCGGCCACGATCAGCGGGATGTACGCGCCGAGCAGCAGCCGCGGGTGCCCGGCCCCGGCGGTGGCGATGACCAGCAGCGCGGACAGCTGCACGACGGGGACGCCGATGTTCCCGCCGCCCGCGTTCAGCCCGAGCGCCCAGCCCTTCTTGCGCAGCGGGAAGAAGGCGTTGATGTTCGTCATCGACGAGGCGAAGTTGCCGCCGCCGACGCCGGTGAGTGCCGCCACGGCGAGGAAGGTGCCGTACGAGGTCCCGGGCTCCATGACCACCAGCGCGGCCACGGTCGGCGCGAGCAGGAGCAGGGCGCTGACGACGGTCCAGTTCCGGCCGCCGAAGCGGGCGACGGCGAAGGTGTAGGGGATCCGCACCAGGGCGCCGACCAGGGTCGCGGTCGCGATGAGGAAGAACTTCCCCGCCGGGTCGATCCCGTACTGCGGGCCCATGAAGAGGACCATCACGGACCACAGCGACCAGATGGAGAACCCGATGTGCTCGGAGAGCACGGAGTAGAGGAGGTTGCGGCGGGCGGTCCGCTCTCCCGTCTCCTTCCAGAACGTCTCGTCCTCGGGATCCCACCGCTCGATCCAGCGGCCCCCCTTGCGCGGTGCGGTCGTACTGGTCATCACACGCCTCCACAGCTGTCGCGTCCGTGGTGACGACCGTAGGAACGGCGCGTTTCGGCCCCGGTCCCCGCCGGATGACCGCCGGGAAACCTTGCTCTCACCCGCCGCCGGGGCTGTGTGTGAGCCGTGCCGGGGTCCAGCTGCCCGGGGGCGGTTCCAGCCAGTCCCCCTCCGCCGCCAGCTCGGCGGCCGCGGCGCGCAGGGCGTCCAGCCCGGGGTGGGCGAAGCCCCTGCGCCACACCATGGACAGCGGCGACAGCGGGACGGGGTCGGTCAGCGGCCGCTTCACGCAGCCGGGCATGTCGAGGAAGTCCACCGTCGCCAGCACCGGGTTGCCGGTCTTGGCCATCACCCGGCCGAACTCCTCCTTGCCCATGGCCACGGGGGCGGGCGGCGCCATCTCGATCCCGCGCCCGGCGAACAGCTCGCGCGCGAGCCCGGTCCACTCCGCGGTCCGCGGGTTCCCGGCTCCCGCGTACACGGTCTCCCCGGCCAGCGCGTCCAGGCGTACGGCGGCCCGCGCGGCCAGGGCGTGCCCCTCGGGCAACAGCACGGCGAGCGGCTCGTACCGTACGGGCGACTGCGCGAGCCGCGCCCGCAGCGCCGGGGCCAGCCCGTCGGCGTACCCGAAGGCGACGTCGAGGCGGCCTGCCGCGATCTCGGCGGCGGCGTGGGTGAGCCCGCTCTCGAAACGGGCCATCAGCTCGCAGTCCGGGGCGAGTTCGCGGGCCCGTTCCAGCACCGCGCGCCCGGTGCTGGGCCCGTCGGTGTTCAGGTCGACGAGCAGCGCCCTGGGGGCGGTGAAGGCGGCGGCCAGCTCCTCGTGCGCGCGCAGCACCCGCCGGGCCAGCGGCAGCAGCCGCTCCCCGTCGGGGGTCAGCTCCACCTGTCGGGTGGTCCGTACGAACAGGGTCACGCCCAGGGCCTGTTCGAGCCGCCGGACGTCACGGCTGAGGGCCTGCTGGGCGAGATAGAGGCGGGCGGCGGCGCGGGTGAAGTGCAACTCCTCGGCGGCCGCGACGAACCCGCGCAGGAGCCGGGGGTCCACATCACGGGGCATCACCCCCGGAGACTAACAACAGAAGGGCGTGAATGGGGTCCGAACAGGTGTTGGACCGCGGACCGGGTCCCGACCGAGAGTGGTCGTCATGCCCCTCATGACCGTCACCGGCACCACGCTCGTCCTCACCGCCCCGGCCGCGGCCCCCGCCCGGGGCCGCACCCCCGGCCCGTACCGCCGCCTGTTCGCCCTGCCCGGCACCCGCGCCTTCACCGCCGGGAACCTCCTCGCCCGGCTCCCCATGGGCATGTTCGGGATCAGCGCGGTCATGATGATCGCCGGGCAGCGCGGCTCGTACGCCCTCGCCGGCGCGGTCACCGCGACCGGGCTGGCCGCCACGGCGCTGGTGGCACCCTGGACGGCCCGGCTGGTCGACCGTCACGGCCAGGCCCGGATCGCCCTCCCGGCCACCTTGATCGCGGTCCTCGGCTCCCTCTCCCTCATCGTGTGCGTCCGTACGCAGGCCCCGGCCTGGACCCTCTTCGCCTCGTACGCCGCGACCGCCACCACCCCCAACGTCGGCGGCATGTCCCGAGCCCGCTGGACCCACCTGCTGCGCGACTCCCCGGCCTCGCACCACACGGCGATGTCCTTCGAGCAGGCCGCCGACGAGCTGTGCTTCATGCTCGGCCCGGTGCTGGCGGCCTTCCTCTGCTCGGCCGTCCTCCCCGAGGCCGGCACCCTCACGGCGGCCGCCCTCCTCCTCGGCGGCATGCTGCTCTTCACGTCCCAGCGGGCCACGCAGCCCCCGGTGTCGGCGCCGCACCCCGGCCACTCCCCGCTGCGCGCGCTCCGCCCGGTGCTGTACCTCTTCCTCCCGCTGGGCGTGCTGTTCGGCTCGATGGAGGTCACCTCGATCGCCCACCTCGACGCCCGCGGCCTGGGCGCCGCCTCCGGCCTGGTCCTGGCCCTGCAGGCGGCGGGCTCCTGCGCGGCCGGGCTGCTGTACGGCACCCTGCGCCCGCGCGGCCTGCGGACCTGCCTGACCACCCTGAGCATCGCGATGGCCCTGCCCTGGGCGGCGGCGGCCACGGGCTCCGTCCCGCTGCTGGCCCTCGCCCTGCTCCTGGCGGGCATGGCCACCGCCCCGACGATGGTCACGGCGATGTCCCGGGTCCATGCCCTCACCCCCGAGGGCCGTCTCAACGAGGGCATGACCCTCGCGGTCACCGCCATCTTCGCGGGCATCTCCCTGGGCTCGGCGACGGCCGGCACCCTGATCGACCACCTGGGCCCCACCATCCCCTACGCCCTCCCCGCGGTGGCGGCCCTCGCCGCCCTGGCCATCGGCGGCACGAGTCGTACGAGTTTCCGGTACTGATCCCGTACCAGAAACTCATACCAGCGTCAGTCCGAGAGGGGCGAACCATGTCCATAAGCGCCAGCGAAGCCAGGGCGACCCTGTTCCCCCTGATCGAGCGCGTCAACACCGACCACGACCCGGTGCGCATCACATCCAAGAACGGCGACGCCGTCCTCAAGCGCTCCAGGGGCACCCCGCACACTGGCGACTGAGGATCGGCGACTACCGCGCCGTGTACACGGTCGAGGAGGGTCCGGACCGCGAGCTCGTCGTCACGGTGTGGGTCGTGGCCGTCGGCCACCGCCACGAGATCTATCGCGCCCTCTAGTGGTACGACCGGCATGACAAAGGCCCCGCAGCCGTGAGGCTGCGGGGCCTTTGCCCACATGGGATGAGTGGAGATGGCGGGAATCGAACCCGCGTCCAACGGTGCAGAAGCAGGGCTTCTCCGAGCGCAGTCCGCTGCGCTTTTCTCAGCCCCGGAGATCACACGGACAAGTCTCCGACGGGCTCAGTCACTGTTTGATTTCCCTCCAACCCCCGTGACCGGGGCTAGAGGTTTAGATCCCTAATTGACGCCAGGATCCGGACCGGGACCACTTCCGGGCTGACGCTCCTCACAGAGGCTTCAGCTCACTGTTATTAGGCAGCGAGGGTGAAGCGGGAGTTATCGCTCTTGGAGTTGGCGATTATTGTTTGCGACATATGGTTAGCGAGATCATTGCCGCTTCCTCGGCTCGCTTCCCCTGCATCGACATCCGCTGTCGAAACCGATCATCCCCATGTTTCACGCTATTCAATTAGATGCTGCACAAAGTGCTCCGCCCCCGAGGGGGTGGTGCTGACGCCATGGTACGCGAAGTGGACCACCGCGTGCCAGGAGGTTAAACGGTGCCGCGCTGCTTGCGGCGGACCGCCGAGATCGCACGGTTCGTCTCGCGGGTGTCCTGCTTCTCCCGAAGCGTCTGCCGCTTGTCGTACTCCTTCTTGCCCTTCGCCAGCGCGATCTCGACCTTAGCCCGGCCGTCCTTGAAGTACAGGGACAGGGGCACGATCGTGTGACCCGACTCGTCCGCCTTCCGCTCCAGCTTGTCGATCTCCTCCCGGTGCATGAGGAGCTTGCGCTTGCGGCGGGCGCTGTGGTTCGTCCAGGTGCCCTGGCTGTACTCCGGCACGTGCACGTTGTACAGCCAGGCCTCGCGGCCCTCCACCGACACGAAGCCGTCCACCAGCGAGGCCCGGCCCTGGCGCATCGACTTGACCTCGGTGCCCGTGAGCACGAGACCGCACTCGTAGGTGTCGAGGATCGCGTAGTCGTGCCGCGCCTTCTTGTTCTGGGCGATCAGCTTGCGCCCTTTTTCCTTAGCCATAGTGCGGCCATTTTCGCACTACGGACCCACCCCGCGGCCACCCAATACCTTGGCGGCCCGCTCCTCGGCCCCGTCACCCGCCGCCAGGTCCGGGGTGATGCCCCTGCCGTCCAGGCTGCGGCCCGCCGGCGTGCGGTACGTGCCCACCGTCAGCTCGGCCACCGAGCCGTCCGGGAGCTCGGTGGGCATCTGCACCGAGCCCTTGCCGAAGGTCCGGCTGCCCACGGCCACGGCCCGGCCGCGGTCCTGGAGGGCGCCCGTCACCAGCTCGGCCGCGCTCATCGTGCCGCCGTCGACCAGCGTCACCAGCGGCCGGACCGTGTCGCCGCCCGGCTCCGCGTACAGGGCGCGCTGGTCGCCCCGCACGTCGTACGTCGCCACCAGCCCCCCGTCCAGGAAGGCGGAGGCGGCCGCCACCGCCTCGACGACCAGTCCGCCCGGATTGCCGCGCAGGTCGAGCATGACCCCGCCGCCGGGCGGGGCATCGCGGACGGCGGCCTTGACGCGTTCACCCGAACCCCGGGTGAAGGAAGCCACCTTGATGACGGTGATCCCGCCCGCGAGCTGCCGTACCGTCACCGGCTCGGTCCGCAGCTGCTCGCGGCGGACGGTCTCGGTGAGGCCGACGCCGTCGCGGCTCAGGTTCAGCACCACGGGGGTGCCGGCCTCGCCGCGCAGCAGGGCGATCACCTCGGTGACGGGCAGGCCGGTGACGGCGTGCCCGTCGACGTTCAGCAGCCGGTCCCCGGCGCGCAGGCCCGCCCGGGCCGCGGGGCTGGCGGGCTGGACCTTGTCGACCTCGATCAGGCCGTCACGGCCGCGCTCGGCCCAGAGTCCGACGCCGGTCCAGCGGCCGTCGAGGCCCTCGGCGAAGGCGGCGTACTCCCTCTGGTCGTAGACGGTGCCCCAGCGGTCGCCGCTGCGGCTGACCACCTCCTGGGCGGCCTTCTTGCCGGACTTCCCCTCGGCGACCGCCTCGGCGGCGGCGCGGGCCACGGCCTCACGGTCGGCGGTGCCCGTCGCGCGGGGCTCCTCGGGCGCGGCGGCCCCCGCACGGGCGGCGAGGGCGGCAGTGGCGTCCTCGCGGTCCCAGCAGCCGGTGCTCGCGGCGGTGCCGACGGCCACGAGGAAGGCCAACGTCAAGACGGCCCCGCGACGCAGGTCGCGGGGCCGGAGACAGAAGGCGGGAGGACCCGGCATGGCGCCGAGTCTAGGACAAGCCCCGCGCTGGCACGGATGGTTGACCGGACCACTCGCGGGGCGCTTGTCACACCTTCAGGTACTTGCGCAACGCCAGGAAGGCCGCCATGGAGGGCATCAGGAGCCCGATGAAGAGCACGTACGGCAGCTTGCCGATCATCGCTCCCCAGCCCAGGAAGTCGATCAGTTCCATCCGGTCCCGCAGCGCGAAGCCGTGGTCGATCACGAAGTACTGGCCGGAGACGAGCATGCCGCAGGCGAGGACCGCGCCGATGAGGCCGGCGACGGCCGCCTCCATGATGAAGGGGAACTGGATGTAGAAGCTGGAGGCACCCACCAGCCGCATGATCCCCGTTTCCCGCCTCCGGCTGAACGCCGAGACGCGCACGGTGTTGACGATCAGCAGCAGCGCCACGATCAGCATGATCAGCATGATGCCGAGCGCGGCGATGTTGACGGAGTTGAGGAGCCCGAAGAGGGCCTCCAGCGACTGGCGCTGGTCGTCGACGGTGTGGATGCCGTCGCGGCCGACGAAGGCCGAGGTGACGACCTTGTACTTCTCCGGGTCGCTGAGCTTGACCCGGAAGGACTCCTGCATCTGGTCGGGCGTGATGGAGGAGGCCAGCGCCGTGTGCCCGTACTGCTCCTGGTAGTGCTTGTACGCCTCGTCCGCCGACTCGTAGGCGACGGACTTGACCAGGGACATCTGCTTGAGCTCGGACTCGATCTGCTTCTTCTGCTCGTCGGTCACCGCACCCTTGCGGCAGGTGGCGACACCCAGGTCGCCCGCCGACCCGGCCGCCTTGTTGGCGGCCTCGGTCGCCTGCTCGGCGTCCTGCTTGTTGCAGAGGTAGATCGAGACGTTGGCCTTGTCGTACCAGTAGCCCTTCATGCTGCTGACCTGCTCGCGCATGAGCAGGGAGCCACCGAACAGGGCCAGCGACAGGGCCACGGAGATGATGACCGCGAAGGTCATGGTGAGATTGCGACGGAGACCGACGCCGATCTCCGACATGACGAACTGGGCGCGCATTGCGTCTCAGGGACCTTTCAGTGCTGGTAGCCGTAGACGCCGCGCGACTGGTCGCGCACGAGTCGGCCCTGTTCGAGTTCGATGACGCGCTTGCGCATCTGGTCGACGATCTGCTGGTCGTGTGTCGCCATGATCACGGTGGTGCCGGTCCGGTTGATCCGGTCCAGCAGCTTCATGATCCCGACGGAGGTCTGCGGGTCGAGGTTGCCGGTGGGCTCGTCCGCGATCAGCAGGGCGGGGCGGTTGACGAAGGCGCGGGCGATGGCCACGCGCTGCTGCTCACCGCCGGAGAGCTCGCCGGGCATCCGCTCCTCCTTGCCGCCGAGGCCCACGAGCTCCAGGACCTGCGGGACGGCCTTGCGGATCTCGCCTCGCGGCTTGCCGATGACCTCCTGGGCGAAGGCGACGTTCTCGGCCACCGTCTTGTTGGGCAGCAGGCGGAAGTCCTGGAACACGGTCCCCAGCTGGCGCCGCATCTGCGGGACCTTCCAGTTGGAGAGTTTGGCCAGGTCCTTGCCCAGCACGTGCACCTGACCGTGGCTCGCCCGCTCCTCGCGGAGGATGAGCCGCAGGAAGGTGGACTTGCCGGAGCCGGAGGAGCCGACCAGGAAGACGAACTCGCCCTTGGCGATGTCGAGGGAGACGTCCCTGAGTGCGGGACGGCTCTGCTTCGGGTAGGACTTGGAGACGCTGTCGAATCGGATCACGGGTGCACCACGGTCGCCGGGAGTAGGTGTGCGTGACCATACGCGAACGGGCGCGCGGTGTGGACCCGGCATCCCGATTTGTCCCTTTTATCCCCTGGTCCGGAAGGACAGGGCCGCGATTGCCCGGACGGGCCGCGCCGAATGTCGGCGGAGCTGGCACAGTGGTAGAGGGAACGGTCTCGTTCCCCCTGGCGTTGTACGAGGGGACGAGAGGAGGAGCGCATGACATATGACCGGCTCGTGTGCGCGAACTGCGCGGCACCCGTCAGCCAGGGCCGCTGCCCTGTGTGCCGGGCGAACCGGGAGCGCCTCCAGCAGGAGGGCCCCTTCTCCGGACTGAACCCCGTGGCCCTCATCGTCCTCATGGTGGTCCTCGTGGCCGCTCTGGTACTGGTGGCTCAGCAGACCGCGTAGGCGTACCGATCATGACGGATGCCTGACGGAGCATGACGAAGGGCCCGGACACCAGGGGTGTCCGGGCCCTTCGTCATGCGTCGTGACGCTTACGCGGTCTGCTCCTGCTGCTTGCGCCAGCGGATACCGGCCTCCAGGAAGCCGTCGATCTCGCCGTCGAGCACCGCCTGCGGGTTGCCGACCTCGAACTCCGTCCGCAGGTCCTTGACCATCTGGTACGGGTGCAGGACGTAGGACCGCATCTGGTTGCCCCAGGAGCTGCCGCCGTCCTTGAGGGCGTCCATCTTGGCCTGCTCCTCCTGGCGGCGCCGCTCCAGCAGCTTGGCCTGGAGGACGTTCATGGCGCTGGCCTTGTTCTGGATCTGCGAGCGCTCGTTCTGGCAGGAGACCACGATGCCGGTCGGCAGGTGCGTGATGCGCACAGCCGAGTCGGTCGTGTTGACGCCCTGGCCGCCGGGGCCGGAGGCGCGGTACACGTCGATGCGCAGCTCGCCCTCGTCGATCTCGACGTGGTCGCTGGACTCGACGACCGGCAGCACCTCGACGCCCGCGAAGGACGTCTGGCGGCGGCCCTGGTTGTCGAAGGGCGAGATCCGGACAAGGCGGTGGGTGCCCTGCTCGACGGAGAGGGTGCCGTAGGCGTACGGGGCCTTGACGACGAAGGTGGTCGACTTGATGCCGGCCTCCTCCGCGTACGAGGTCTCGTAGACCTCGGTCGAGTAGCCGTGGCGCTCGGCCCAGCGCAGGTACATGCGCTGGAGGCGCTCGGCGAAGTCGGAGGCGTCGACGCCGCCGGCCTCGGCGCGGATGTTGACCAGGGCCTCGCGCTCGGCGTACTCGCCGGAGAGCAGGGTCCGGACCTCCATCTCGTCCAGCGCCTTGCGGACGGCGACCAGCTCGGTCTCCGCCTCGGCGAGGGTGTCCGCGTCCTCCATCTCCTGGGCCAGCTCGAAGAGGACCGCGAGGTCGTCGATGCGGCCGCGCAGACTCTCGGTCTTGCGGACCTCGGCCTGGAGGTGCGAAAGCTTGCTCGTGATCTTCTGAGCGGCGTCCGGGTCGTCCCACAGGGACGGCGCGGCGGCCTGCTCCTCGAGCACGGCGATATCTGCCCTCAGCTTGTCGAGGTCCAGGACGGCCTCGATCGACCCCATGGTCGAGGAGAGGGACTTCAGCTCTTCGGAAACATCGACGACTGCCACGGGTCCAGCGTAGCCGGTCATCGGAGCGTGCCGTCCGGGCAGGCCAAATCACCCGTACTGGTGAACGTGGGTACAGGCGTACGCTCACCGTATGACCGTTCTTCTCGTCAAGCGCCGCCATGTGGACCACATGCGTGTCACGACGACCAGCTGTCTGCCGCCGGACCACCTCCAAGCCTGATCCACGCCGATCCGACTTGGTCCTGTTCGCGGCCCTGCGGCCCCGGCGCCATCCCTGCCGGCGGCCCACTCCCTCCCGCGACCCCCGCCACCTCAAGGGGAACAGGACCCCGTGACATCCGAAACGGAGCCGTCATGCCGTCCGCGCACTCCTCCCTCCCCGTCCTGGACCTCTCCCAGGCGGACGACCCGGCCCAGCGGGCCGACTTCCTGAAGCAGCTGCACGCAGCGGCCAGGGACACCGGATTCCTGCACCTCACCGGGCACGGCGTCACGGACGCCGAGACCGCCCGCATCCTGGACCTGACCAAGGCCTTCTTCGCGCTCCCGGAGGCCGACCGGCTCGCCGTGAGCAATCTGGAATCCCCGCACTTCCGCGGCTACACCCGGATCGGCCACGAGCTGACCGGCGGGGCCTCCGACTGGCGGGACCAGTTGGACGTCGGGGCCGAGCGGCCCGCGCCGGTGGTGGGGCCGGACGACCCGCCCTACCTGTGGCTGGAGGGCCCGAACCTGTGGCCGCAGGCCCTCCCTGAGCTCCGTACGGCGGTGCTGGAGTGGCAGTCCCGCCTTGCCGCGGTGGCCCACCGGCTCCTCCAGGAGCTGCTGGTCTCGATCGGCGCCCCGGCGGACTTCTTCGACGAGGCCTTCGCGGACCGCCCCCACCTGCACACCAAGCTGATCCGCTACCCGGGATCCGCCCCGACGGGCGCGGACCAGGGCGTGGGGGCGCACAAGGACTACGGCTTCCTGACCCTCCTCCTCCAGGACTCGGTGGGCGGGCTCCAGGTGGTCCGGGACGGGGGCTACCTGAACGTGCCGCCCCTGCCGGGTGCGTTCGTCGTCAACCTGGGCGAGCTGCTGGAGATCGCGACCGAGGGCTATCTGACGGCGACCGACCACCGGGTGGTCAGCCCGCCGGGGGCGGTGGAGCGGTACTCGGTGCCGTTCTTCTACAACCCGCGGCTGGACGCGGTCATCGAAACCGTCCCGGGCGCCTACCTCGCGTCGGCCCCCGGGGTCGCGCACGACGCGTCGAACCCGCTGCACGCGGAGTACGGCCGCAACGAGCTGAAGGGCTGGGTTCGCGCCCACCCGGCCGTCGCACGCCGCTGGCACCCGGAACTGGTCGGGGCGTAGCCCCCGTCACCGGGCGGGCCGGCTGCCCGGGCGGGCGGGCAGCCGGCCCGCCCGGGGCGCTACGGCTTCTTCGGGCCCGACTGCTTGGTGTCCTGCCGGGAGACCGGCTCGTCGTCGCCCGAGACGGCGAGCCAGGTCCCGAGCCCGACCGCCGCGGCCAGCAGGGCGGCCGCGGCCGACAGGGCGAGGCGCCGCTTGCGGGCGGCCTCGGCCCGGTGCCGCGCGGAGCCCGGTCGGTGGCCGCCGGCCGGCCTGGGCACCCGCGCGGTGCCCAGCGCGCCGCCCGCCAGCTCGTCCGGCCCCGGCACCCGCATCGAGGTGTGGGTGTCCCGGTTGGAGTCCGTCGCGGAGCCCGGCACCAGCGGGACCACGCCCCGGCGGCGTACCGGATCGGCGGCAGGCTCCTCCGAGGGGCCGGGCTCCGGCTCCGCGTCGTCCGGCTCGTCCACGTCCAGCGGCGGCATCCCGGCCAGCAGCGGCAGCAGGTCCCGGAGGCGCACGGAGAGCTCCGAGGCGCGCAGCCGCGACGCGGGCGCCTTGGCCAGGCACTGCACGATCAGCTGCCACAGCTCGTCGGGGATCCCCGGCAGCGGGACGACGGTCTCCGTCACGTGCCGGCGCAGCACCGCGCCCGGGTGGCCCCCGCCGAAGGGGGTGAAGCCGGCCAGCAGCTCGTACAGGACGGTGGCCAGCGCGTATATGTCCACGGCCGCGCGCGGGGGCAGGCCCTCGACGATCTCCGGCGCCAGATAGTCCGGAGTGCCGATGATCCGGGTGGTCGGGGCCGAGGCCCGGCCCGCGGAGGCGCGGCGCGGGGTGTCGATCAGCTTGGCCACGCCGAAGTCGGTCAGCAGCGCCGGGTGCGAGCCGCCCGGGCCGAGCGGGCCCTGCATGTCCAGCAGGACGTTCTCGGGCTTGACGTCCCGGTGGACGACCCCGGCCGCGTGCGCGGCCGCCAGCGCGTCCGCGACGTCCGCGACGATCGCCACGGCCGCCTCGGGGGCGAGCCGGCGCTCGCGGTCGAGGCGCGTGCGCAGGTCCGTACCGCGGACGAGGTCCATGACGAGGGCGAGGTCGTTGCCGTCGACGACGAGGTCGCGGACGGACACGACGTGCGGATGCTCCAGGCCGAGCAGCGCGCTGCGCTCCTGGACGAAGCGTCCGACCAGCTCCTGGTCGGACGCGAGGTCCTCGCGCAGGAGTTTGACGGCGACGGGGCCGTCAGGCCCCTCGCCCAGCCACACCGTGCCCGCGCTGCCGCGCCCCAGGATCTGGTGCGCGGTGTACCGGCTGCCGATCTTCCGTGCCACGACTGCTCCCTCAGCGGCTGGCGTACGCACCAAAGCTACGCGGCCGGGTGGGCGTTGGAGGCACGCAGGGGCCCGGATTTGCGGCGACCTTCACTTCTGCGGGCGAAATCACGTCCCAGAAGTCGACAAATCCACGAACTCAGCGCTACAGGGTTCCGTTTCAGGGCGCGGAGGGTCCCGTGGAGCCCGTCGCGTCCCCGATGGCGCTGACCCAGTCGACGATGCCGGTGCCCCAGCTCCACACCTGGTCCCACCATCCCTTGCCGGTGCCGACCCATTCCTGGAGCGGGGTCAGCTCCCAGATCAGCCAGCCGCCGACGAACAGCAGCAGGATCATGACCAGGCAGCCCTTCAGGCAGCCGAGGCCGGGGATCCGCACCGGGTTGGCGCTGCGGCGGCGCGGCTCTCGCGGCTCACGCGGGGCCTGCGGAGGCTGCTGCCGGGGCGGCGGGCTCTGCGGGGGCTGCTGCTGCGGCGGCTGCTGGGGCTGCGGCTGGCGGTACTGGGGCTGCTGCGGCTGCTGGTACTGCTGAGGCTGGCGCTGCTGCTGCGGCTGGTAGTGCTGCGGGGGCGGCGGCGCGTACTGCTGCTGCGGCGGCTGCTGGTACTGCTGCTGCGGCGGGCCCTGCTGGTACTGCTGCTGCGGCTGGTGCTGCGGCGGCGGAGGCGCCTGCCGCTGGGGGCGGCGCCGCAGCGGGTCCTCGCTCGGGTCGAGGTAGTGGACCTGCGTCTGCTCGTTGCGGTCGCGGGCGGCGCGCATCTGCGACTCCCACGGGTGCGGCTGGTCCGGCCGCTGCACCGGCGGCATGACGGAGGTGGCGTCGGCCGCGCTGACCGGCGGCATGACGCTGGTCATCGCGTTCGGGTCGTAGGCCCCGGCCGGCATCGCCCCGGCGCCGCTGGGCAGCACCTGGGTGGCGTCCGCGGCGCCCGGGGCCTCGGGGACCGGCGCCGGCGAGGGGTCGGGCGCGAGCAGCGCACCGACGCCGAGCGCGGCCTCCACCTCGGCGGCCGTGGAGTGCACGCCGATGCCGGAGGCGACCACGCGCAGCCCGCGGGCCAGGCTCTCGGCGCTGGGGCGCTCGGTCGGCTCCTTGCGCAGGCATCGCTCGATGACGGTCCACAGCGGCTCGGGGACCGTCGAGGGGCGCTGCGGATCCTCGCTCAGGTGGCGGTGCAGCACTTCGAGCGCCGTGCCGCCCGCGAACGGCGGACGGCCGGTGAGGAGCTCGTAGAGCAGGATGCCGGCGCCGTAGATGTCGACGGCGGAGGTCTGCGGGCGGCCCTCCGCGGACTCGGGGGCGACGTAGGCCGGGGTGCCGACGAACTCGTGCGTGCGGGTCAGGCCCGGGGAGTCCGCGAGGCGGGCGATGCCGAAGTCGGTGAGCATCGGCTTCATCTGCCCGCCGCGCTCGTCGAGGAGCACGTTGGCGGGCTTCAGGTCGCGGTGGACCACGCCGTCGGCGTGGCTGGCCGCGAGCGCGTCCGCGATCTGGGCGGTCAGCAGGCTCGCCGCGACGGGGGTGAAGGGGCCGTTCTGGCGGAGGTACTTGTGCAGGTCCGGGCCGTCGATCAGGTCCATGACGAGCGCGAGCAGATCGCCCTCGACGACGAGGTCGCGGGTGCGCACGATGTTGGGGTGCGTCAGGCGCAGCAGGACGGAGCGCTCGCGCAGGAAGCGCATGACGATGTCCGCGTCCTGGGCCAGCTCCTCCTTGAGGACCTTGATGGCCACCGTCTCGCCGGGCTGTCCGGCGACGGCCGCCTCGGCGCCCGCGGTCTCACGCTGGCGAGCACGCCAGACAGTGCCCGTGGCGCCGCGCCCGAGCGGCTCCTCGAGCAGGTATTTGCTGCCGACTGGCCGCACGTCTCGCGCTCCCCTGCTGTCGTCTGCTGTGGTCTGCAGTAGTCGATGGGTTGACTGGTTTTTTCCGGCCCACTCTAGGGGGTGTCCCCGTGGAAGACGCCGGGCGCCGAAGGTTGGTTGCCGCACATATGTACGAAGGGTGATGTTTGCGGGGTATGCCGGAGGCGATTTTCCCCCGCTCGTTGTCCGATAAGCGTGAGGTCCGCGCCCCGCCGCGACCGATCAAGATCAATTGTCGGTGGGCGCCGGGCGTGTTGTGGGCGACAGGTGCGAGGATGCACACGTACGGAACGGCACGGGACGGGAGCCCCGCCTTCCGGCAGACCTGACCGGACGACGCGTCCGTGCCGGGTGGGGGGCGATCGGGCGGCCATGTCCCGGAATTCCCCTGCCGGGCGCACGCACCGCGCACCGCGCAGAAGGGACCGCTGACGGCGATGCAGATCCGGCTGACCGTCCTCGGGTCGCGCAGCGGCCACCAGCCCGCGACCGCCCCGGTGAGCTGTGACGTGCTCGTCACCGCACCCGCAGGCACCGTGCTGGCCGCGGTCGCCTCGGGGCTCGCGGCGACCGTCGGCGGGCCGGACACCGGGGGCACGGTCGTGCTCTACGCCGGCGCCGAGCGGCTCGACCTGCAGCGGCGCGTGCTGGGCGAACCGCCGCTGGTGGACGGGGCGGTGGTGGCGCTGCACGGCCCGGTGCCGGACGTCCTGCCGGAGGAGAGCCTCGGCGCGCCCCAGCTGCACGTGGTGGCCGGGCCCGACGCGGGCGGGGTGCACCTGCTGCACAGCGGGCAGATCCGGGTGGGCCGCTCCGCCGACGCCGATGTCCCGCTGGACGACCCGGACGTCTCCCGGCTGCACTGCGCGGTCACGGTGATGCGGGACGGCCGCGTGGCCGTGGCCGACCTGGACTCGACGAACGGCACCACCCTCGACGGTTCCCCGGTGGGGCCGCAGCCGGTGGCCCTGCCGCCGGGCGCGCTGCTGCGGGTGGGCGAGTCCACGCTGCGGCTGGCGCCCGCGAGTGCGGACGGCGCCGCCGCCCTGCCGGTGGTACCGGACCTGGAGGGCCACCTCTCGCTCCCCGGCCGCGCCGCGTCCGCGGAGCCCCTCCCCGCGGGCGCCGCCGCCGGACCTCAGGCCGCCGAGAGCCCCGCCCCCGACCCCCTGCCGGGTGCGCGCCCCGCGTCCGGCACCTCCGGTACGTCCGGTACGTCCGGCACCTCCGGTACGGAGCACGCGGGCGCCCCCGCCCCGGGCCCGGGCCCGTACGGCGCCCCCGGCCCGGATCTGGGCTCCGCCGCCGGCCCCGCGCCGGCAGGCCGCCGCAAGGGGCTCGGGGCCTGGGCCCGGAAGTGGGTGCGGGGAGAGGAGGTCCCCGAGCCCGAGGCCGCGCCGGAGACCGCCTCGGCCGCGCCCGACCCCGACGATCCCGCCGCACTGCTGCTGGCCGCGCTGGGGCCCACCGAACGGTTGTGGTCGCGGCGCCCGGGGCACCCCAGGGTCCTGGAGGTGGGCCTCGGCGCCGGGAGCCGGGTGCCACTGCGTACGGCCGGCGCGCTCGGCATCGCCGGTCCGCGGGCCAGGCTGGCCGGGGTCGCCCGCTGCGTGATCGCCCAGCTCGCGGGCCTGCACGCGCCCGGACAGCTGGAGATCGTGCTCGTCTCCACCGACCGGGCGCGCCCGCTCGCCGAGCGCCGCCGCGACTGGGGCTGGCTCGGCTGGCTGCCCCACGTACGGCCCGCGCACGGCCAGGACTGCCGCCTGCTCCTCGCGTACGACCGCGACCAGGCCGCCGCCCGTACCGGTGAGCTGACCCGGCGCCTCGACGACGGTCCGCTCGGCGCGCACTGGGCCGCCGCCGATGCCGAGCAGGTACGGCAGGCCGCCGACGCCTACGAAGGCCCGTACACGCTCGTCGTCCTCGACGGCGACCCCGGCGCCGGCCCGCTGCGCGACATCACCGGGCGGCTCGCCTCGCACGGCCCGGCCGCCGGGATCCACGTGCTGGCGCTGGCCGAGGCTCCGGCGGCGACGCCCGCCTCCCCGGTCGCCGATACGTACGAGGCCGCCTGCGCGAGCACCCCGGCCTTCCGGGACTGCGGCGCGGTCGCCCTGCTCAGCGGCGATGTGGCCACGGCCGTACGGACCTTCGCGGTCAGCGGCGGCCGGCCGGTCCCGAGCGGCGACACCGCCACCGCCGACGCCGTTTCCGCGGCCTGGGCCGAGCGCTTCGCCCGGGCGCTGGCGCCGCTCCGCGGCGACAGCGGGACGGTCGAGCCGTACCGGCCCGCCGCCGCCACCCTGCCGGCCACCGCGCGGCTGCTGGACGAGCTGGGGCTGGCCCGGGCCACCCCGGCCTCGCTGATGGCCCGTTGGGCCGCCGCCACCGAGCAGGGGCAGGCAGTGGGCGGCCTGGCCGAGATCGTGCTGGGCAGCGGGCGCCAGGGCGTCGTCGGCGCCGAGCTGGTCCACGACGGCCCGCACCTGCTCGTCGAAGGGCCCGCCGGAAGCGGGCGGACCGAGCTGCTGCGGTCCGTGGCAGCGTCCCTGTCGGCGGCCGCCCGGCCCGACCGGCTGGGGCTGGTCCTCCTCGACGGGGCGGGCGGCGAGCGCGGCGACGGACTGCAGCCCTGCACCGAACTGCCGCACGTCTCGGCCCATCTGGTGGCCTCCGATCCGCTGCGGATGCGGGAGTTCGCCCAGGCGCTGGGAGCGGAGCTCAAGCGCCGCGACGAGCTACTGGACGGGATGGCGTTCGCCGAGTGGCACGCACGCCGTGAGGTCTCCGACCGGATGGTCTCGCCGCGCCAGCCCACCCCCGGTGAGCTGCGCGGCGACCTGGACAGCCAGCGCACGGGCACGCTCCGGCTGCGCGCCTCGGCCATCCGTACCGATCCCGCGGTGCCGAGCCCGCTGCCCCGCCTGGTCGTACTGGTCGACGACTTCGACGCGCTGGTCGCGCCGGGGCTCGGCGCCACGGGCCGCCCCGCCGCCGGTTCGGTGGTCCGGGTCCTGGAGGCGGTGGCCCGCGAGGGCGCCAGGCTCGGCGTGCACCTGGTGGCCACCAGCGCCCGCCCGGACCGTACGGCCGACACCGGGCTGGCCCGGCTGACGACCCTGCGCGTGGAACTCGACGCCCCCGACCAGCCGGGCCCCGGCCGCGGCCTGCTCCGGTACGCCGACGGCCGGACGGTCCCGTTCCAGGCGGGCCGGGTCACCGGCCGGATCCCCCGCACGGCCACCCTGCGGCCGACCGTGGTCCCGGTGGAGTGGGATCGTATGGGTGATCCGCCGGCCCGTCGCCCGGTGCGTGAACTGGGCAACGGACCGACCGACCTCGCGCTGCTGGCCAGTGCCCTGGACCGGGCCTCGCACCTGGTCTCGGCGATACCCGTGCTGTTCCCGGCGGCCCCCTGACGGCTCCCCGAGCGCCCCGGAGGGGGTGCCCGGATGGCGGGACGCGGTATTGCGGGGGCGCACGGCTCGGCGTAGACCTGTGGTCCGGGACACATCGAACCTCGGGGGCAGAGCCATGCGCAAGCACGGAACGAGCCGTACGACGTATCGCTGGGCAGCCCTGGCCGCGGCCGGAGCGCTCGCGCTCACCGCGTGCGGGGGCGACCCGGACTCGAAGGCGGATCCGCCGCAGGCCGGGACCACGGCCGGGCCCACGGTGGAATTACCGCAGCTGAAGGGTGAGAAGCTCTCGGTCGCCGCCGTCTGGACGGGCCCGGAGCAGGAGAACTTCACCAAGGTCCTGAAGGAGTTCGAGAAGCGGACGGGCGCCTCCGTCACCTTCGTCCCGGCCCAGGACCCGATCGTCACCTTCCTCGGCTCGAAGATCGCGGGCGGCGCCCCGCCGGACGTCGCGCTGCTCCCGCAGGTCGGGGCGCTGGTCTCGGCGGTCCAGAACAAGTGGGCGCAGCCGGTCGGCCCGGAGGCCCAGGCGCAGCTCGACAAGAACTACTCACCGGGCTGGAAGGCGCTCGGCGCCGTCGACGGCGTCCAGTACGGCGTGTACTACAAGGCCGCCAACAAGTCGTTGATCTGGTACAACGCGAAGGCCTTCGAGGCGGCGGGCGTCAAGCCCCCGAAGACCTGGAAGGAACTGATCAGCGCGGCCGACACGCTCTCCGCCTCCGGTACGCCGGCGGTCTCGGTGGCCGGCGCGGACGGCTGGACGCTCACGGACTGGTTCGAGAACGTGTACCTGTCCCAGGCCGGTCCGCAGAAGTACGACCAGCTGGCCAAGCACCAGATCAAGTGGACGGACGACAGCGTCAAGCAGGCGCTGACCACGCTGGGCGAGCTGTTCGGCCGCAAGGACTTCCTGGCGGGCGGCCCGAGCGGGGCCCTGGCCACCGAGTTCCCGAAGTCGGTGACGCAGACCTTCACCGGCGGCGACCGCCCGGCGGCCGCGATGGTCTTCGAGGGCGACTTCGTGGCGGTGAACATCGCGCAGACCGACGCGAAGGTGGGCAAGGACGCCCTCGTCTTCCCCTTCCCGGCGGTCGGCGGCAAGGCGCCGGTGGTCTCGGGCGGTGACGTGGCAGTCGCGCTGAAGCCGACGAAGGGCGCGCAGGCGCTGCTGACGTTCCTGGCGTCGCCGGACGCGGCGGAGATCCAGGCCCGCGAGGGCGGTTTCCTCTCCCCGAACAAGGGGGTCGATCCGGCCGCCTACCCCAACGACATCCAGCGGGGCATCGCGAAGTCACTGATCGCGGCGGGCGACGACTTCCGCTTCGACATGTCGGACCAGGCTCCGGCGGCCTTCGGCGGGACCCCGGGCGCCGGTGAGTGGAAGGCGCTCCAGGACTTCCTGGCGAACCCGTCGGACGTGGCGGGCACCCAGGCCAGACTGGAGGCGGACGCGGCCAAGGCCTACGGGAACTGATCCCGGTGACGGCCAAGGTCACCGGAGCCGCGAAGAACACCGTGAGGAACACCGCCCGCGACGCCGAGGCCAGGCGCCGCCGCCTGGTCGCGGCGGCGTTCCTCCTGCCGGCTCTCGTCCTGCTCGGGGCGCTGGTCGTGCACCCGATCGGCTACTCGGTCTACCGCAGCTTCTTCGACCGCTCCGGGTCCGCCTTCGTCGGCGGCGACAACTACCGGGAGATCGTGCACGACCCCACGATCCGCACCGCGCTGAAGAACACGGCACTGTGGGTGGTGCTCGCCCCGACCACGGCGACCGCCCTCGGCCTGATCTTCGCGGTGCTCACCGAACGGGTGCGCTGGGGGACGGCGTTCAAGCTGCTGGTGTTCATGCCGATGGCGATCTCGATGCTGGCGGCGGGCATCATCTTCCGTCTCGTCTACGACCACGACCCCGACCGGGGCGTCGCGAACGCGATCTGGGTCGGGGTCCACGACACCTTCGCGGAGTCCTCGGCCTTCCCCAAGGCCCGCCCGGGCCGGGACTCCCCGCTGACGGACGCCGGCGCAGGCGCCTTCGTGACCCGGGATCCCGTACGGGCGGGCACCCCGGTGCTGCTCCCGCTGGTCGGTGTGGCCCCGGAGGCGCTGCCCGAGGGGACCCGTACGGCCAAGGCGGCTCCCGCCGAGCCCGGCAAGGTCACCGGGACCGCCTGGCAGGACTTCACCCGCGGCGGGGGCGGCCGTACGAACGCGGTCGACCCCACCGAGCAGGCCTTCGCCGGGATGCGGATCGAGGCGGTCAAGGACGGCAAGGTGGTCGATACGGCGACTACCCGCGCCGACGGCACCTTCACCCTGTCCGCGAAGGCCGACGGCGCGCTGCTGCGCCTGCCCGCGGTGAACTTCCAGGAGGCGTACGGGGGAGTCGAATGGCTCGGTCCGGCACTCGTCACCCCGGCGATCATCGGGGCGTACGTGTGGATGTGGGCCGGGTTCGCGATGGTGCTGATCGGGGCCGGGCTGGCCTCCGTACCGCGGGAGCTGCTGGAGGCGGCGCGCGTGGACGGGGCGAACGAGTGGCAGGTGTTCCGCCGGATCACCGTCCCGCTGCTGGGGCCCGTCCTGGTGGTCGTGCTCGTCACCCTCGTCATCAACGTCATGAAGATCTTCGACCTGGTCTTCGTGATCGCGCCGGGAGCGGTCCAGGACGACGCGAACGTGCTCGCGCTCCAGCTGTACCGGACCTCCTTCGGCACGGACGCCGATCCGGGCCTGGGCAGCGCGATCGCCGTCCTCCTGCTGGTGCTGGTGGTCCCGGTGATGCTGGTGAACATCCGTAGGCTGCGCAAGGAGGGGTCCCGATGAGCGGTTCCCACCGGACGCCGGACCCGATGGCGGCGGCCATACCGACGGTGGTGTCACCGGCGGCGGCCGCGCCCGCGGCCCGCCGGCGGGCCGCGGGCCGGACCGGCTTGGCCAAACTCGCCGCGAGCGGCCTGGTGCGCGTCTTCCTGGTCGCGGCCGCGCTCTTCTGGCTGCTGCCCACCCTCGGCCTGCTCCTCTCCTCCTTCCTCTCCCCCACCGACCTCAACAAGGGCGGCTGGTGGCAGGTGCTGACCGCGCCGTCACGGCTGACGGCCGACAACTACGAGCGGCTGCTGGCCAACGACACGATCACCGGCTCGCTGCTGAGCACGGTCGCGATCGCCGTCCCGGCGACCCTGCTCGTCCTCGTACTGGGCGCGCTCGCCGGATACGCCTTCGCCTGGCTGGAGTTCCCCGGACGGGACTGGCTCTTCCTGGTCGTCGTCGGGCTGCTGGTCGTCCCCGTACAGGTGGCGCTGATCCCGGTCTCCGAACTCTTCGGCGCCATCGGGCTGTTCGAGACCACCGCGGGTGTGGTCCTGTTCCACACCGCCTTCGGGCTGCCCTTCGCCGTGTTCCTGCTGCGGAACTTCTTCGCGGAGATCCCGCGGGAGCTGCTGGAGGCGGCGCGCCTGGACGGCGCGGGCGAACTGCGGCTGTTCACACGGGTGGTGCTTCCGCTGGGCGGTCCGGCGATCGCCTCGCTCGGCATCTTCCAGTTCCTGTGGGTGTGGAACGACATGCTGGTCGCGCTCGTCTTCGCGGACTCGGCGCACCCGCCGGTCACGGTCGCGCTCCAGCAGCAGGTCCGGCAGTTCGGGAACAACATCGACGTGCTGGCGCCCGGCGCGTTCCTGTCGATGGTGGTGCCGCTCGTCGTCTTCTTCGCCTTCCAGCGGCAGTTCGTCTCGGGGGTGATGGCGGGCGCGATCAAGTGACCGACGTGCGGTGTTGACGCTGCGTAACCCGATTGCCGCACACCGCGTAACCCGATCGCCACGCGGGGGGTTCCTTGGGGCACTCCCCCAGCCTCCGGCGGGGGGGACCCCCACCCAGCGGTAGCTGGGGGAGCCAGATGCCTGCCCGCCGACCCCTGGATGTGCCGTGCCCCGGTTCAGCGTCATCGTGCCCGCGTACAAGGTCCAGGCGTACCTCCAGGAGAGTCTGGACTCGGTCCTGACGCAGTCGTACCCGGATCTGGAGCTGATCGCGGTCGACGACGCCTCCCCGGACGCCTGCGGCTCGATCATCGACGAGTACGCGGCCCGCGACCCCCGGGTCACCGCGGTGCACCTGGCGCACAACCTCGGGCTGGGCCCGGCCCGGGGCGCGGGCCTGGCCCGGGCCACGGGCGACTACCTGGTCTTCCTCGACGGCGACGACACCCTGGCCCCGGGCGCCCTGCAGGCCATCACCGACCGGCTGAAGGCCACCGGCTCCCCCGACGTCCTGATCTACGACTACGCGCGCACCTTCTGGACCGGCGAACTGGTGCGCAACCGCCTCTCGCACCGGTTGTCCGAGGAAGGCCCGGCCAGCTTCCGCCTCGCCGACCGCCCGGCCCTGCTCGGCATGCTGATGGTGGTGTGGAACAAGGCCTACCGCCGCGAGTACGTGGAGCGCGAGGGCTTCACGTTCCCGCCCGGCTTCTACGAGGACACCCCCTGGACCTACCCGGCGCTGCTGGCCGCGGAGTCCGTCGCCGTCCTGGACCGGGTCTGCGTGCACTACCGCCAGCGGCGCACGGGGTCGATCCTGACCACCTCCAGCCGCCGCCACCTCGACATCTTCGACCAGTACGACCGGGTCTTCGGCTACCTCGCGGGCCGTCCCGAGCTGGAGCGCTGGCGCCCCGCCGTGCACCGGCGGATGGCCGAGCACTTCTGCGCCCTGTACGCCGACCCGCGCCGCCTCCCGCGCGCGAGCCGGCCCGAGTTCTTCGGCCGGGCCTGCGCCCTGCTGCGCCGCCACCGGGCCCCGGGCGGCGCGGGCCCCCTGCCGCTGCCCCTGTCCCGGACCGACCGCGTGCGGCACACCCTGATGCGGCTGGGCACCCGGCGCACGTACCGGCTGCTGTCGGTCCTGCGCTCGGCGGCGCTGGCGGCGGGGCGCGGCGGCTCGGCCCTGTGGCGGGGGCTGCGCGAGACCGCTCTGCGCCTGCACTACCGGATCCAGCGGCTCCTGCCCCTGCGCCCGGAGCTGGCGGTCTTCTCCGCGTACTGGCACGGCGGCTACGCCTGCAACCCGGCGGCGATCGAGGCGAAGCTGCGGGAGCTGGCGCCCCGGATGCGGACGGCGTGGATCTGCGACCCTGCGCACGCGCCGACCCTGCCCCGGGAGACGGCGGCGCTGCGCCCGGGATCGGCGGCCTACTGGTCGGCCCTCGCCAGGGCCACGTACCTGGTCACGAACGTCAACTTCGAGCGCAGCCTGGTCAAGCGCCCAGGCCAGATCCTGGTCCAGACCCAGCACGGGACCCCGCTCAAGCGGGTCGGCCTCGATCTCCAGGACCGGCCGGCGGCCACCCCGACCACGGACTTCGCGGGCCTGCTGCGGGGCGCCGACCAGTGGGACTACCTGCTCTCCGCGAACCGGCACTCCACGCTGGTCTGGGAGAAGGCCGTCCCGTCCGCCTACTCCACGCTCGAATACGGTTACCCGCGCAACGACGTGTTCCACCGCGCCACCCAGGCGGACGTCCTCGACCTCCGCGAGCGGCTCGGCATCGCGCCGGGCTCGACGGCGGTCCTGTACGCGCCCACGCACCGCGACTACCGGCGCAGCCGGCCGGACCACCTGGACTTCGAGCGGGTGCTGCGCGATCTCGGGCCGCGGTTCACGCTGCTGGTGCGCACGCACCTGACGTACGCGGGCGCCCCGGCGGCCGCCCGCGACCCGCACCCCCGCCTGATCGACGTCTCCTCGTACCCCTCGGTGGAGGAACTCTGCCTGGCCTCGGACGCGTTGGTGACGGACTACTCGTCCCTGATGTTCGACTACGCGGCGCTGGACCGGCCGATCGTGATCCACGCGGACGACTGGGAGGCGTACGAGGCCGCCCGCGGCACCTACTTCGACCTCCGCTCCTGCCCGCCGGGGGCGATCGCCCGCACGGAGGACGAGCTCGTGGACATCTTCGCCACCGGCCACTGGCGGGGCTCGCGCTCCGCCCAGCTGCGGTCCGCCTTCCGCACGCGCTTCTGCCCGTACGACGACGGGCACGCGGCCGAGCGCGTCGTGCGCCGCGTCTTCCTGGGCCAGTCCGCCCCGCTCCCGCCGGTCGTCCCGCTGGAGGACCGCCGGCCCACCCCCGCGGCGCCGGCCCTTGCCCCGGCTCTGTCCCCGGTCCGGCCGTAGCGGCCGCGGGCGGCTGGCGGGGCGACTGCCGGAGCGCCCGCCGGGGCCCAGGCGTCAGGCGGCCCGCAGGCCCGCGACGACCGAGCGGGCCAGCTCGTCCAGGTAGCCGGCGGGGACGGCGTCGCGGACGACCACCTGCCGCCAGTACAGCGGCCCGATCGCCAGATCGAGCGCCCGCCCCGGGTCGGTGCCCTCCGGCAGCTCGCCCCGCGCGACCGCGCCGGAGACGATCCCCTCCGCCATCCGCCGCTGCCCGTCCAGCAGCGCACCGCGCACCGCGTCCGCGATCTCGGGATTGCGCGCCGCCTCGACCAGCAGGTCTGGGATCACCGCCGAGGCCACCGGGTGCCGCATCACGTGCGACATGACCTCCAGCAGGGCTCGTACGTCCCCGTACAGCGACCCCGTCTCCGGCACCGGCAGGCCGTCGGCCGCGAAAGCGCCCACCAGGTCCAGGACCAGGTGCAGCTTCGACTTCCACCGCCGGTAGACCGCGGTCTTCCCGACGCCCGCGCGCCGGGCGATGCCCTCGATGGACATCCGAGAGAAGCCGACCGCGGCCAGTTCCTCGACGACCGCGTCGCGGATCGCCTCGGTCACGTCCTCGCGCAGGACGGCGGCCCCGGCGGGGGCACGGCGGGCGGGGGTGGCGGCGGCAGGCTCCGTGGTCATGCACACAGCATAGCTTCGCGCGTCACGACGATACGGTTGCGTTCCGACGCGTCGCGCCCTAACCTCACCGTAGCGACGATACGGACCCGTCCCATCGCCACCGGCCCCCGACTCCGGCGAAAGCGACCCTTGTGACCACCGCGACCGCACCCAAGACCCCACCCGCTCCCGCGACCCCCGCGGAGCTGGCCGCCGCCCACGGCCTGACGCTCAGCGGCGCCCGCCCCACGCTCCCCCGCTACATCGCGGAGCTCTGGGGCCGCCGCCACTTCGTCACCGCCTACGCGACGGCCCGCATGCAGGCCACGTACAGCACGGCGAAGCTCGGCCAGGTCTGGCACCTGGTGACCCCGCTGCTCAACGCGACGGTGTACTACTTCATCTTCGGCATCGTCATGCGCGCCAGCCACGGCGTGCCGGACTACGTGCCGTTCCTGATCACCGGCGTCTTCGTCTGGGACTTCATCGGCAGCTCCATCAACGCCGGAACCCGCGCCGTCCACAGCAACCTCGGCCTGGTCCGCGCCCTGCACTTCCCCCGCGCGAGCCTGCCCATCTCCACCGTCATCCAGCTCTTCCAGCAGCTGCTCGTCACCATGGGCGCCCTGGTCATCCTGCTGCTCGCCTTCGGCCAGGCACCCGCCCTGTCCTGGTTCCTGGCCGTCCCGGCCCTGCTGCTGACGGCCTTCTTCGCCGCCGGCTGCGCGATGGTGCTGGCCCGCATCGGCAGCAAGAGCCCGGACGTCAGCCAGCTGATGCCGTTCATCCTGCGCACCTGGATGTACTCCTCGGGCGTCATGTGGTCCATCGACTCGATGCTCAAGACGGACCACCTGCCGCACTGGGTGTCGATGCTGCTGGGGCTCAACCCGGCGGCCGTCTACATCGACCTGATGCGCTTCGCGCTGATCGACAGCTTCCAGGCGCACTCGCTCCCGCACCACGTGTGGCCGATCGCCATCGGCTGGGCCCTGCTCGCCGGCGTCGGCGGATTCATCTACTTCTGGAAGGCTGAGGAGGAGTACGGCCGTGGCTGACACCGCAACGAAGACCCGCGTCCCCACGGTGATCGCGGACGAGGTCCACGTCGTCTACAAGGTCCACGCGGGCGGCCGCAGGGGCGGCGCCACCGCCGCGCTCAGCCGGATCTTCTCCCGCAAGCCCGCCCCCGGCGTGCGCGAGGTGCACGCCGTCAAGGGCGTCAGCTTCACCGCGTACAAGGGCGAGGCCATCGGCCTCATCGGCTCCAACGGCTCGGGCAAGTCCACCCTGCTCAAAGCCATCGCCGGCCTCCAGCCGGTGGCCTCCGGCGCGGTCTACTCGCACGGCCAGCCGTCGCTCCTCGGCGTGAACGCGGCCCTGATGAACGACCTGACCGGCGAACGCAACGTCATCCTCGGCGGCCTCGCGATGGGCATGTCCAGGCAGCAGGTCCACGAGCGCTACCAGGACATCGTCGACTTCTCCGGCATCAACGAGAAGGGTGACTTCATCTCCCTGCCCATGCGTACGTACTCCTCCGGCATGGGCGCCCGGCTGCGGTTCTCCATCGCCGCCGCCAAGGACCACGACGTGCTGATGATCGACGAGGCCCTGGCCACGGGCGACGCCGCCTTCCAGCGGCGCAGCCAGGCCCGCATCGAGGAACTCCGCGAGCACGCGGGCACCGTCTTCCTCGTCAGCCACGGCATCAACACGGTCCGCGAGACCTGCGACCGCGCGATCTGGCTGGAGTCGGGCGTCCTGCGCATGGACGGCCCCTCCGCCGAGGTCTGCGACGCGTACGAGGCCTTCACCAGGGGCTGAGCGGCCTCGTCCACGCAACGCGGCCGCGCAAGCCGAAGGCCCCGGCCCCCGGAGTTGTTCCGGGGGCCGGGGCCTTGTGCTCAGCGGGTTCAGGTGTGCGCGCGCAGCAGGCTGCGCATCGTCCGCATCGCCACCGACAGGTTCGCCAGGTCGAAGTCGTCCGAGCCCCGGATCTCGTCCAGGGTCGTCCGGGCCCGCCCGATGATCGCCGCGTTCTTCTCCTCCCAGGCCTGGAAGCGCTCCTCGGGAGTCGAGCTGCCGTTGCCCACCGACAGCACGTCGGCGGTCAGGGCCCCGTGCGCCGCGAACAGGTCCTCGCGGATGGAGGCGCGGGCCATGGACTGCCAGCGGTCGGCCCGCGGCAGCTCGATGATCCGGTCCATCAGCTGGGTGATGTCGAGCCGGTCGGCGAGGTCGTAGTAGACCTCGGCGACGTCCAGCGGAGCCACACCGGTGCGGTCCGCGATCGCGACGACGTCGAGCGTCGGGAAGGCCGAGGAGAAGCCGGCGACCTTGGCCGCCAGTTCCTCCGGGACACCCTCGCCCGTCAGCTCGTCCATGATCGACTGGTACCACTCCAGGTCCGCGCCGCGCACCAGCTTCGGCAGCTCGGCCCAGACGTGCGCGACCCGCTCCGCGAAGAAGTCGATGGTCTCGGTGATCTGGAGCGGCTGCGGCCGGTTGTTCAGCAGCCAGCGCGTACCGCGCTCGACCAGGCGCCGCGAGTGCAGCCGGATCCGGGTCTGGACGGCGGCCGCGACCTTGTTGTCGAGGGCCTCGACCGAGTCCCACACCTCGGCCAGGCCGAAGATCTCGCGGGCCGCGAGCTGCGCCCGGACGATCTCCTCCGTGGAGGCGCCGGTCTCCTCGCGCAGGCGGTGCAGGAAGGTCGAACCACCCGTGTTGACCGTGTCGTTGACCAGGAGCGTGGTGATGATCTCCCGGCGCAGTGCGTGCCCGTCGACCTGCTCGGGGAACTTCTCGCGCAGGGCGGCCGGGAAGTAGGCGAAGAGCAGGCGGCGCAGGTACGGGTCGTCCGGCAGCCCGGTGGCGATGAGCTCGTCCGCCACCGTGATCTTGGTGTAGGCGAACAGGACGGCCAGCTCCGGCTGGGTCAGGCCCCTGCCGTTGCCGAGCAGTTCACGGATCTGCCGGTCGGCGGGCAGGAACTCCAGCTCCCGGTTGAGCAGCCCCGCGCCCTCCAGGCGGCGCATGAAGCGCTGCTGCGCGTGGAGCAGGCTGGGGGCCTGCGCCGCGCCGTTGGCGAGCGCCGTGTTCTGCGCGTAGTTGTTGCGCAGCACCAGACCGCCGACCTCGTCGGTCATCTCGGCGAGCAGCTTGTTGCGCTGCTTGACGGTCATGTCGCCGTCCGCGACGACCGCGTTGAGCAGGATCTTGATGTTCACCTCGTGGTCGGAGGTGTCCACGCCGGCGCTGTTGTCGATGGCGTCGGTGTTGATCTTGCCGCCCTCGCCGTCGGCGCCGGAGCGGGCGAACTCGATCCGGCCGAGCTGGGTCAGACCCAGGTTGCCGCCCTCGCCGATGACCTTGGCCCGGACGTCGGAGCCGTTGACGCGGATGGCGTCGTTGGCCTTGTCGCCGACGTCCGCGTGCGTCTCGGCCGTGGCCTTGACGTACGTACCGATGCCGCCGTTCCACACCAGGTCCACGGGGGCCTTGAGGATCGCCTGCATCAGCTCGGCCGGGGTCATCTTGGTGATGCCCGCCTCGATGCCGAGGGCCGCGCGCATCGGCGCGGTGACCGGGACGGCCTTCGCGGAACGCGGGTGGATGCCGCCGCCCGCCGAGATCAGCGAGGTGTCGTAGTCGGCCCACGAGGAACGCGGCAGCTCGAACAGGCGGCGGCGCTCGGCGTAGGAGGTGGCCGCGTCCGGCTCCGGGTCGATGAAGATGTGCCGGTGGTCGAAGGCCGCGACCAGGCGGATGTGCTCGGAGAGCAGCATGCCGTTGCCGAAGACGTCGCCGGACATGTCGCCGACGCCGACGACGGTGAAGTCCTGCGTCTGGGTGTCGTGGCCCAGCTCGCGGAAGTGCCGCTTGACGGACTCCCACGCGCCGCGGGCGGTGATGCCCATGCCCTTGTGGTCGTAACCGGCCGAGCCGCCGGAGGCGAAGGCGTCGCCGAGCCAGAAGTTGTACGAGACGGCGACCTCGTTGGCGATGTCCGAGAACGTCGCGGTGCCCTTGTCGGCGGCGACGACGAGGTACGTGTCGTCCTCGTCGTGGCGGACCACGTCCTGCGGCGGCACGACCTCGCCCGCCACCAGGTTGTCGGTGATGTCGAGCAGCGCCGAGATGAAGGTGCGGTAGCAGGCGACGCCCTCGGCGAGCCATGCGTCACGGTCCACGGACGGGTCCGGGAGCTGCTTGGCGACGAAGCCGCCCTTGGCGCCGACCGGCACGATCACCGTGTTCTTCACCATCTGCGCCTTGACCAGGCCGAGGATCTCCGTACGGAAGTCCTCACGCCGGTCGGACCAGCGCAGACCACCGCGCGCGACCTTGCCGAAGCGCAGGTGCACGCCCTCGACCCGCGGCGAGTACACCCAGATCTCGTACGCCGGGCGGGGCGCCGGCAGGTCCGGGATGGCCTGGGGATCGAACTTCATCGACACGTAGTCGTGCCACTCGAAGCCCCGGGCCTCCTGGAAGAAGTTGGTCCGCAGCGTCGCCTTGATCAGGGTGAGGAAGGCCCGCAGGATGCGGTCCTCGTCGAGCGAGGCGACCTGGTCCAGGGCCCCGTCCAGCTCCTCCAGCATGGCGTCGATGAGCTCGGTGCCGGCGGTCTGCCGTGCGGGCGACATCCGGGCCTCGAACAGCGAGACCAGCAGCCGGGTGGTGTGGACGTTGTTGCGGAGGGTGTCCTCCATGTAGTCCTGGCTGAAGGTGGAGCCCGCCTGGCGCAGGTACTTGGCGTACGCGCGCAGGACGACGGCCTGCCGCCAGGTCAGCCCGGCGCTCAGCACCAGGGTGTTGAAGTTGTCGTTCTCCGCCTTGCCGGTCCATACGGCCGCGAAGGCCTCCTGGAAGCGCTCGCGGGCGTCGTCGCCGGCGTAGTTCGACGCCGCCGCGCCGTCGCCGGTACCGGCGGCGGGCATCCGCAGACCGAAGTCGTAGATCCAGGCGCTGACCCGGTCGGTGCGGCGCAGCTCGTACGGGCGCTCGTCGGTGACCTCGACGCCCAGGCGCTGCAGCACCGGCAGGACCGCGGAGAGCGAGACCTGCTCGCCGGTGCGGTAGATCTTGAAGCGGCGCTCGCCGGGGGCCGCGCCGACCGGCTCGTACAGCGAGAGCGCGAACGGCCGTTCGCTGGCGGAGAGCCGCTCCAGGTGGCAGAGGTCGGCGACGGCGGCGCGCGGCGAGTGGTCGGCCTTGTAGCCCTCGGGGAACGAGGTGCCGTACTTGCGCAGCAGCTCGGCGGCGCGCTCCTCTCCGAGCTCGGCGACCAGGGCCTCGCCGAAGCCGTCGGCCCAGGAGCGGGCGGCGTCGACCAGGCGGCCCTCGATGCGCTCGACGTCGGCGTCGGTGAGGACGGGCAGTTCCTTGCCCTGCGGGACGCGGACGACGAAGTGGATGCGCGAGAGGATCGACTCGGTGTTCCAGGCCGTGAAGTCGACGCTGATGCCGCCGAGCTCCTCCTTCAGGATGTCCATCAGGCGCAGCCGGACGCCGGTGGTGAACCGGTCACGCGGCAGGTAGACGAGGGCCGAGTAGTAGCGGCCGTACTCGTCCTGACGCAGGTACAGCCGCAGCCGGCGGCGTTCCTGGAGGTACAGGACGGAGGTGACGATCGACTGGAGCTGGTCGACGGGCGTCTGGAACAGCTCGTCGCGCGGGTACGTCTCCAGGATCTGCAGCAGGTCGCGGCCGTCGTGGCTGGACGGCGCGAAACCGGCCCGCTCCAGGACCTCGGCGACCTTGCGGCGGACGACCGGGACGCGGCGCACCGACTCGGTGTACGCGGCGGAGGAGAACAGGCCGAGGAAGCGGCGCTCGCCGACGACGTTGCCGTCGGCGTCGAACTTCTTGACGCCCACGTAGTCGAGGTACGAGGGGCGGTGCACGGTGGAGCGGCTGTTGGCCTTGGTCAGCACCAGCAGGCGGTGCTCGCGGGCCTTGGCGCGCGCGTCGGCGGGCAGCCGGTTGAAGGACGGCGAGACGGGGTGGCCGTCGTCCTTGCCGCTGTGGTGCGGGTCGGAGCGCAGGATGCCGAGGCCGGTACCGGGGACGGCGGCGAGGGCGTCGCCGTCGACGAGGTTGTACTCGCGGTAGCCGAGGAAGGTGAAGTGGTCGTCCGAGAGCCAGCGCAGCAGCTCGCGGGCCTCTTCGAGCTCGTACTCGCGCAGGTCCGGGGCGGTCGGCTCGTCGGGCAGGCCTTCGGCGATGCGCAGCGCCGCGTCGCGCATCTTCTCCCAGTCCTCGACGGACTCACGCACGTCGGACAGGATGCGCAGCAGATCGCCGTTGATCTGCTTGAGGTCGGCGCGGTCGGTCTCGCGGTCGATCTCGACGTGGATCCAGGACTCGACGAGGGAGTCGTGGGGGCGCGCGGTGCGGGGACCGTGCGCGTCGCAGTCGGGACCGAGGATCTCGATCAGCTTGCCGGTGACGTCACGGCGGACGACGACCTGCGGGTGGATCACGACGTGGATGCCGCGGCCCTGCCGGGACAGCTCGTTGGTCACGGAGTCGACGAGGAAGGGCATGTCGTCCGTGACGACCTCGACGACGGAGTGGCTGGAGGTCCAGCCGTTCTCCTCGACGGTGGGCGTGTGCACGCGCACGCTCGCGGTGCCCTGCGGGCGGTTCTCCGCCAGCCGGTAGTGCGAGAGCGCCGCACCGAACACGTCGACCGGGTCCCGGTCCAACAGGTCCTCGGGGGCGGTGTGCAGGTAGTAGCGCTGGAGGTAGGAGAGCACTGTGTCCCGGTCGGGATGCTCCCCCTGCTCGGACCCAGTCGGAAGTAGCCCCCCGGCCGGGCTGTTCTCAGCTACCCGGGCCGCCCGCGCGAGCAGCTCGGCCTTTGCTTCGTCCAGCTTGGTCTGCATGTCCTCTGGCTCCTGTCGCGCGCCATTGCGTGACGTAGGTGAAGGAAGGAATGGCGTAGCGCCGCGAGGCGGGATGTCCGTCCGGGATCGACGCTATGCCGTCGAGAAGGCCTGCCGGGAGGGAATCGGCCATGATCGGCGAGAGGTCCCGGCGGCGGAAATCAGCGAAGGCCCGGGCACGGTTGTGCGCCGGGCGCAGGCCGGAGGCTCCAGTGCCCCCGATGACTATCGCGCTGATCACGGGTACAAGGCTATCTCGCCCCACCCCCAGGTCGTCATGCACTGCTTCTGTACAAATCTTGGGGTAGAACTTTGACACTCTGGCCAGCGACGGGACGAGCAGTCCGTGCACTGGCGTGTCCAGCCCTTATTCGGACAGCTCGCGAGCTGTCCGAACGGCGTCTGCCAGGGTGTCGACGACGGGGACACCGGCCGATTCGAGACTGGCGCGGCTGTGCGAGCCGCCCGTGTAGAGCACGGCCCGGGCGCCGACGTGGGCCGCGGCGAGCGCGTCGTCCACGGCGTCTCCGATGAGGACCGTACGTTCCGCGGTCACGCCCGTCCCGTCCAGGGCGGTCAGGTGGCGTACGAGATGCCCTGCCTTGCTGGTGTGGGAGGGACCGATCCGCCCGTCGACGCGCAGGAAGTGCCCGTCGATGCCGTGGAACCGTACCAGCGGCACGAGCTTGTCGTGGGGCGCCAGCGAGAGCAGCGACTGGGTGAGCCCGTCCCGCTGCCAGTCCCGGAGCAGCTCCCGGGCCCCTTCGGTGAGCCCGGCGTCCTCGGCGGCGGCCCAGTAGTGCCGGTGGAACGTGTCGTCCATGACCAGCCACTCGTCCTCGGTGGGCAGCCGGCCCATGAGGCGCTCGTAGAACTTGGGCACCGGTACGACGTACAGCTCGCGGTAGGTCTCCAGGGTGATCGGCGCGAAGCCGAACTCGGCGAAGGAGGCATTGGTCGCGGCGATCACGGCGTCGATGTCGTGGAGGAGGGTGCCGTTCCAGTCCCAGACTATGTGTGTCACTTGAGCAGCCCCGGGATCTCCTGCACGCCGAACCACAGCAGCTCGTGGTCCTCGGCGCCGTCGACGGTGAACTGCGCGTCGTCGTCCCCGGCGTCGGCGGCGTCGACGGCCGCCGCGGCGGCGGCCACGGTCTCCTCGGCGTCGTCGGCGTCGACGTGCACGGCGGCGGCCACGGTGAGGCGTACGGCGTCGGCCAGGGCGACCTGGCCGAGGGCGGCCTCGTCGACCCCGGGCGTGGCGGTGGCGGCCTTGTCGGCGACGTCCAGGGCGACGACGACCCGCCTGCGCGGGGCCGCCGGGTCGGCGGCGATCAGCCGCAGGGAGGCGGCCGCGGCGCGGCTGAGGGCCGCGTACTCCAGCTCCTCGATGTCGTCCGACACGTACCACTCGCGCAGCCCGGGCGTGACGGCGTACGCACGCAGCGGGGCGGGGCCCAGCTCACCCGCCTTGTGCGCCTCGGCGAGCCCGGGGAGGGTCAGGGGGACGTACACGCGCATGGCCGGCTGCTTTCGGTAGTCGGAAACGTCCTCAGGATACGACCGCGCCCGCCGCCACCGGGAGACGGACGGCCGGGCCCCCTGTGGGTGACGGCCGTCGTCCCCCTTCGGGGTGCCCCGGCGGGACCCGCGGCCGTCCACCCCGGTCCCTTCGCGCCCGCCGCCGAGGCCCCGGCCGGGCAGGCCGGGCACTCGGATAGGTGAACCGTGCCCCGGGCGGGGCGGGGGTGCCCGGACGGTTGCGGAGCGTGTTCGCCGGCCGTAGAAGATCCCCATCAAGTTACCGCCCGGTACCGCTCCGGGCCCGGCCTGTTCGGGGGCAGATCGCGATGGACACCACGATGCGCGGCACGATCGGCGGCGAGGCGGCCCGCCGCCGGACCGGCGGCCAGTCGTCCCGGACCCGGCCGGCCGGGCGGCGCGACACCCGGCGCCCGGCGGCCCCGCCGCGGGCCCTGCGGCTCGGCCCGCACCACTGGTTCGCCGAACGCCTCCTGGCGGTCGTCAGCGGCCTCAGGCCGGTCCACTCGCTCCTCGGCCACACCGTCGGCCCGGCCTACCAGCAGCTGGTCACCCTCGCTCCTTCGGGCTGGGGAGGGACCGGGCTCGGCCGCCCGCGCCCGGTCGTGCGCCAGTGCGGCCGCTTCACCCCGGGCCCCGGTGTCATCGAGGCCTTCGCCCGCATCGCCACGGGCGACCGCATGACGGCGATGGCCTTCCGCCTGGAGCAGGGCCCGGACCTGCGCTGGCGCTGCGCGGCGATCGAGATCCAGGGCCCGCGCCCCTGATCCGCAAGAGGCGGCCCTCAACGGCCCCAGCGGCCCGCGCGGCCCACCCCGAACCGAGGCCGGGACACCGGGGCCGGGACACCGGCACAACGCGGCCGGGGCCGGACACCACGTACGGTGTCCGGCCCCGGCCGGTGACTCGACCCCAGCGGGGCTACTTCTTGCGACGACGCCCGCCGGCGGCCTTCTGCGCCTTGCGGCGCTCCGCCCGCGTCATCCCGTCACCGTCACCGGCGCCGTCGGACTCGAAGTCGCCCTCGACCACACCGCCCTCACCGTCGACGGTCGGCGCCGAGAAGTGCAGCCGGTCCGGCCGCTGCGGAGCGTCCAGCCCCTTCGCCCGGATCTCCGGACGGGCCATCGCACCCGCCGGCTCCTTCGTCAGCGACGGCGCCGCCTCCTGCACCGGAACCTCCTCGACCTGCTGCTCGACCTGGACCTCCAGGTTGAACAGGTAGCCGACGGACTCCTCCTTGATGCCGTCCTGCATGGCGTTGAACATGTCGAAGCCCTCGCGCTGGTACTCGACCAGCGGGTCCTTCTGGGCCATCGCCCGCAGGCCGATGCCCTCCTGCAGGTAGTCCATCTCGTACAGGTGCTCACGCCACTTGCGGTCCAGCACCGACAGCACCACGCGGCGCTCCAGCTCGCGCATGATGTCGGAACCGAGCGTCTTCTCGCGCGCCGAGTACTGCTCGTGGATGTCGTCCTTGATGGACTCCGCGATGAACTCGGCGGTGATGCCCGCCCGGTCGCCCGCGGCGTCCTCCAGCTCCTCGATGGTGACCTTCACCGGGTAGAGCTGCTTGAAGGCGCCCCACAGGCGCTCCAGGTCCCACTCCTCGGCGAAGCCCTCGACCGTCTCGGCCGCGATGTACGCGTCGATCGTGTCGTCCATCATGAAGCGGACCTGCTCCTGGAGGTCCTCGCCCTCAAGGACGCGGCGGCGCTCGCGGTAGATGACCTCACGCTGGCTGTTGAGGACCTCGTCGTACTTCAGGACGTTCTTGCGCGTCTCGAAGTTCTGGGTCTCCACCTGCGACTGGGCCGACGCGATCGCGCGCGTCACCATCTTGTTCTCGATCGGCACGTCGTCCGGCACGTTGGCCATGGCCATGACGCGCTCGACCATCTGCGCCTTGAACAGGCGCATCAGGTCGTCGCCCAGCGACAGGTAGAAGCGGGACTCGCCCGGGTCGCCCTGACGGCCGGAACGGCCGCGCAGCTGGTTGTCGATACGGCGCGACTCGTGGCGCTCGGTGCCCAGCACATACAGCCCGCCGAGCTCCTTGACCTCCTCGAACTCGGCCTTCACGGCCGCCTCGGCCCTGGTGAGCGCCTCGGGCAGGGCGTGCGCCCACTCCTCGATGTGCTCCTCCGGGTCCAGGCCGCGCTGGCGCAGCTCGGCCTCGGCGAGGTCGTCCGGGTTGCCGCCGAGCTTGATGTCGGTACCGCGGCCGGCCATGTTCGTGGCGACGGTGACGGCGCCCCGGCGGCCGGCCTGGGCGACGATCGTGGCCTCACGGTCGTGCTGCTTGGCGTTGAGCACCTCGTGCGGGATGCCGCGCTTGGAGAGCTGCTGGGAGAGGTACTCGGACTTCTCGACCGACGTCGTACCGACGAGGATCGGCTGGCCCTTCTCGTGCTTCTCCGCGATGTCGTCGACGACGGCGGCGAACTTCGCGACCTCGGTCCGGTAGATCAGGTCCGGCTGGTCCCTGCGGACCATGTCGCGGTTGGTCGGGATCGGGACGACACCGAGCTTGTAGATCTGGTGGAACTCGGCGGCCTCGGTCATGGCCGTACCGGTCATGCCCGACAGCTTCGAGTAGAGGCGGAAGAAGTTCTGCAGGGTGATCGTCGCAAGGGTCTGGTTCTCGTCCTTGATGTCCACCCCTTCCTTCGCCTCGATCGCCTGGTGCATGCCCTCGTTGTAGCGGCGGCCGGCGAGGATACGGCCGGTGTGCTCGTCGACGATCATGACTTCGCCGTCGAGGACGACGTAGTCCTTGTCCTTCTTGAACAGTTCCTTCGCCTTGATGGCGTTGTTCAGGTAGCCGACGAGCGGGGTGTTCACCGACTCGTAGAGGTTCTCGATGCCGAGCCAGTCCTCGACCTTGGCGACACCGACCTCGTGGATGGCGACGGTGCGCTTCTTCTCGTCGACCTCGTAGTCGCCGGTCTCCTCGATGCCCTTCAGCGGCTGGCCGGGCTCGCCCTTCTTCAGGCGGGTGACCAGCTTCGCGAAGTCGCCGTACCACTTCGTGGCCTGGTCGGCCGGACCGGAGATGATCAGCGGGGTACGGGCCTCGTCGACGAGGATCGAGTCGACCTCGTCGACCACGGCGAAGTTGTGGCCGCGCTGGACGAGCTCGTCCTGGGACCACGCCATGTTGTCGCGCAGGTAGTCGAAGCCGAACTCGTTGTTCGTGCCGTACGTGATGTCGCAGCTGTACTGCTCGCGACGCTGCGCCGGCGACATGTTCGCCAGGATGCAGCCGACCTCCAGGCCGAGGAACTTGTGCACCCGGCCCATCAGCTCGGAGTCGCGCTCGGCGAGGTAGTCGTTCACCGTGATCAGGTGGACGCCCTTGCCGGACAGCGCGTTCAGGTACGCGGGCAGGGTGCCGACGAGGGTCTTGCCCTCACCGGTCTTCATCTCGGCCACGTAGCCGAGGTGCAGCGCGGCACCGCCCATGATCTGGACGTCGTAGTGCCGCTGGCCGAGGACGCGCTTGGCGGACTCGCGCACCGTCGCGAAGGCCTCGGGCAGCAGGTCGTCCAGGCTCTCGCCGTCCTGGAAACGCTGCTTGTACTCGTCCGTGAGCGCACGCAACTCGGCGTCGGAGAGGTTGACGAAGTCCTCTTCGATGGAGTTGACCTGGTCCGCGATGCGGTGCAGTTTGCGCAGGATCTTGCCTTCGCCTGCACGCATGAGCTTGTTGAAGACGGACACCGAGGTTTGTCTCCTTGCCGGTCGGGCCTGGGCACTGTACGTACACGGGCACGGCAGGTGGGCCCCACCGTAACGGCCATCGTAAGCGAGGACGTGGTCGCGCCGGGAGGTCCGCCGTAGCCGCGAGGGCGCGGGTGCCCGTATTGAGAACGTACGGGTGACACGGAAGGTGCCGCTTCCTCCCCGAGATTCCCGAAAAGTGTTCGCCCGGGAACCGGCGGCGGCAGCAGAATCCGTTCATGGAGCCCACCACACTGACCACCGACCGGCTCGTGCTGAGGCCGTTCGCCCCCTCCGACGAGGACGAGGTGTACGCGGCCGCCCAGGACCCGGACATCCAGCGCTGGACGATGGTCCCCTCCCCCTACGAGCGCGAACACGCCCGCAGCTTCGTCGGCGAGCTGGTGCCGGGCGGCTGGCGAGACGACACCGGCTACTCCTTCGCCGTCCGCCTCGGCCCCGGCGGCCCGCTGGTCGCCGCCGTCGGCGTCCACGTACACGAGGTCTTCGGGACGAACTCGTACGAGATCGGCTACTGGGCGACCAAGGAGTACCGCGGGCACGGCTACATGACCGAGGCCGTCACCGCCGTCGCCCGCTGGGCCTTCACCGAGCTGGGCGCCGTACGCCTGGAGTGGCGCGCCGAGGCCGGCAACGCCGGCTCGCGGGCCGTCGCCGAGAAGGCGGGCTTCCGGGTGGAAGGGCTCCTGCGGGCCTCCCTGTACCGCGCGGGCTCCGTGCGCGATTCCTGGGTGGGCGCTCTGCTGCCCTCGGACCTCGGCCTGACCTCCGCGGTGCCCTACCTGCCGTCGGCCGCCGACTAGCCGATCGGCAGAATCCGGTCATGGAGCCGATCACACTGACCACCGAGCGCCTCGTGCTGCGTCCCCACACGCCCGGGGACGCGGCCGAGGTGCACGCCGCCTGCCAGGACCCCGAGATCCAGCGCTGGATCTCGGTGCCGGTCCCGTACGAGCCCGCGCACGCGGAGAAGTACGTGACGCAGAGCGTCCCGGCCGGGTGGCGCGAGGACACCGCGTACAACTTCGCCGTGCGGCTCGGGGCCGACGGCCCCCTCGTCGCCACGCTCGCCGTGCACCGGACGGGCGCGCACACCCACGAGATCGGGTACTGGACCGTCGCCGGTCACCGCGGCCGCGGCTACATGACCGAAGCCCTGCGGGCCGCCGTCCGCTGGGCGTTCACCGAGGCGGGCGTCGTACGGCTGGTCTGGCGCGCCGGGGTCGGCAACGACGGCTCCCGCGCCGTCGCCGAGCGGGCGGGCTTCCTGATCGAGGGCGTCCAGCGCGCCGGCATGGAACACGGCGGCGCGCTGCTGGACTGCTGTGCGGGCGCGCTGCTCCCGTCCGACCTGGGCCTGCCCTCCCGCCTCCCGTACGAGCCCGCCGTCAGTGGCGCCGCCTAGGCTTCGGCGCATGACCAGCCTGCCGCCGCCGACCGTGTCCCTCTCCGCCGACGAGGCCCGCCGGATCGCCCTGCGCGCGCAGGGCCTCCTCGGGGCGCCCGACCGCCGCGGCGGGGTCCGCGGCGTCCTGCGCCACCTGGGCGCCGTACAGCTGGACACGATCTCGGTCCTGGCCCGCTCGCACGAACTGATCCCGTACGCCCGCCTGGGCGCCGTCGGCCGCGGCACGGTGGAGCGGGCCTACTGGTCCGGCCATCACGCCTTCGAGTACTGGTCGCACGCGGCCTGCATCCTCCCCATCGAGGAATGGCCGCATTTCGCCTTCCGGCGCCGCGCCCGCCGGGCCCGCGGCCACCGCTGGCACGTCCTCCAGGACAAGGAACGCTCGACGAAGGCGGTCCTCGACCGGCTCCGGGCCGACGGCCCGCTGACCTCGACCGAGCTGGGCGGCGCCAAGAACGGCGGCGAGTGGTTCGAGTGGTCCGAGACCAAGATCGCGGTGGAGTGGCTGCTCGACACCGGTGAGGTGGTGTGCTGCGAGCGCCGCGGCTGGAAGCGGGTGTACGACCTGCCCGAGCGCGCCGTCCCCGACGCACTGCTCCACGACGACCTGGACGACCGCGAGTGCGTGCGCCGCCTGGTCGCCCTCGCCGGCCGGTCACTGGGCCTGGGCACCCGCGCCGACATCGCGGACTACCACCGGCTGGGGGGCGAGCAGGTCGACGCGGTGATCGCGGACTCCGGGCTGGTACCGGTCACGGTGGAGGGCTGGGCGAAGCAGGCGTGGGCGGACCCTGCGGCCCTCGCGACGGCCCCCAGGGGCCGCCACCGCACGACGCTGCTCTCCCCCTTCGACTCGCTGGTCTGGGACCGCCCCCGCACGGAGCGGATCTTCGGCTTCACGCACCGCCTCGAGGCGTACGTCCCCAAGCCGAAGCGGATACACGGGTACTTCGCCATGCCGCTGCTCGCGGGCGGCCTGCTCCAGGGCCGCGTCGATCCGGGCCGCGAGGGCAAGACCCTGGTCGCCCGCCAGCTCTCCCTGACGTCGCCGAAGGCTGCCCGCCCGATGGCGCAGGCCCTGCGGGAGGCGGCGGAGTGGGTCGGCTGCGACGCGGTCCGCGTCGAGCGCGCCCAGAGCCCCCAGGAGGCCGCCGCCGTCGTGGCGGAGCTGGCCGTGCTGCCGGGGTAGGCCGGGCTGGCGGGCCAGGCCGGGCCGGCGGGCTGACCCGGTCCGGCCGACCTGCCACGGAGGCGGCTAGCGGATTTCGAGGATCTTCTCGCGCATCGCGTAGACCACGGCTTCCATCCGGGAGTGCAGCTGCAGCTTCTCCAGGATGTTGCGGACGTGGTTCTTCACCGTGTTCTCGGAGATGAACAACTGCTTGGCGATGTCACGGTTGTTCATGCCGGTGGCCACCAGCTTCAGGACCTCCAGCTCCCGGTCCGTCAGCCTCGGCGCCGGCACCAGCCGCCGCTCGTCGGTCCGCTGGATCATCGACTTGAACTCGGTGAGCAGCTTCGACGCCATCGACGGGCTGATCTGCGACTGGCCGTCCGCCACCGCCCGGATCGCCGTGGCCACCTCGTCCGTCGAGATCTCCTTCAGGAGGTACCCGGTCGCACCCGCCTTGATCGCGTCGTAGAGGTCCGCCTCCTCGTCGCTGATCGTCAGCATGATGATCTTCGCGGAGGGGGCCACCTCCTTGATCGAGGTGCACGCCTCGATCCCGCCGCGCCGGGGCATCCGTACGTCCATCAGCACGATGTCCGGCAGCAGGTCGGCCGCCTTGTCCACGGCCTCCGCCCCGTCCCCCGCCTCACCGACGACCTGGATGTCCTCTTCCTGCGCGAGGACGATTTCCAGCCCTCGCCGGAACAGCGCGTGGTCGTCGACCACGAGTACCCGGATGGGCTCCCCGGCCGGCGAGCCGGCGAGCTCCGCCGCCGCGTCCGCCGCACGGCAGCCCGCACCGTCGTCACCGCGCACCGGCCCGAAGCTGTCCGCCATCGTTCCTCCCCCTGCCCCTGCCCCTGCATGTGCCGAACCGCTGGGCCAACCGGACGGGCTCCGCCGCCGGTTGACTGCCCGCCATGATTCCATGCCCGCGGCACGGCGCGGGGGCCGACGATGACTGCCCGGCGCATACTCGCCACACAGGAGGCCCGCACAAGAGGCCCCCGCGGGGCGCCGGAGCGTCCCGCGGGGGGCGGTGAATGATGTGCTCAGCCGCCGAGCGCGCCCCCGGCACCGCCGCGGGGCTGCTCCGAGCTGGAAGCCCCGTCGGGGTTCACGTGGATCACGCCGTAGTCGTACGCGTGACGTCGGTAGACGACGCTGGGCAGCTTCGTCTCGGAGTCGACGAACAGATAGAAGTCGTGGCCGACCAGTTCCATTTCGTAGAGTGCCTGGTCGAGCGACATGGGTGCGGCCGAGTGGGTCTTCTCGCGGACGATGAGCGGGCCTTCGCCCTGGACTTCCAGCGATCCGATCCGGGTGGTCGGGATCGCGTCCGCCTTCTCCGCGGTGACCGGCTCGCCGTTCCCGTTCAGGGTGGCGGCGTCCGGTACCACGTCGGCGACCTCCGCCGCCGAGATCCGGCCGCTGCCGCGGCGGGTGTGGCGCTTGTCGTGCTGCTTGCGCAGCCGGGCCTCCAGCTTGTCCTGAGCCAGGTCCAACGCCGCGTACGCGTCTGCGGCGGCGGCCTCGGCACGGATCACCGGGCCCCGCGAACGCAAAGTGATCTCCACGCGGTCGGAACGGTCGGCCTGGCGCGGGTTGTGCTCCTTGGACACCTCGACGTCCAAGCTGATCACCTTGGCGTCGAGCTTCTGGATCCGCTCCGGATTCAGCTTCTCGGCCACGTGCTTGCGGAACCGGTCGGGCACCTCGGTCTTGCGGCCCTTGACGACGATGTCCACGCAGAACTCCGTTCCCGGATAGCTCCGCCCGACAGGGCGAAGCGTCTCCCTTTCGCACCAGACTCCGGTGAAGGCCGGAGCCTCGGACTTGGCGACTTTCACCTCCTCCTCCCCCATCGGCAAGATCTACACCCCACCGACTTCGGAGTCGAGAGACAGCGATGCGTGGGGCCTTAAGGCTCGCCAGTCCTCACAACCGAACATATCCCTCTATGACGGTTGTCGGCACCCGCTACCGGAACGTACTTCCGTTCAGGTGGCCGTTCCCTCTTACTACCTGCAACGATGGGCCTTCCCCGGCAGTTCCAAATCTATTCACGGGATTTTTGGTCTGTCTGAGTTGCGGCCACCACCGCCGCCCGCAGGCCCGCCACGCCCTGCGGATCCGCGGCACGCACCGCCCTGGCCGCCTCCGCCAGCGTCGCCCCGGTGGTGATCAGGTCGTCCACGAGCACGACCGCCGCCCCGCCGGTCAGCCGCGCCCCGCCCCGGCACACCTCCAGGGCCCCGGAGAGGTTCTCCCGGCGCTGCCGGGCCCCCAGCCCCGCCTGGTCCGCCACCGCCCGCCGCAGCCGCAGTACGGGCGCCACGCGCGCGGGCACACCGGCCCGCCGCAGCCGGCCCGCCGCGGCGAAGGCGATCCTGCGCGCCGGGTCGTGCCCGCGCGCCCGGACCTGCCGCCGCGCCGACGGGACCGGCACCAGAGCCACCTCCCCCGCCCCACCCGCCCGCACCGCCGCCGCCAGGGCGGCGCCGAGCGCCCCGGCCAGGGGCAGCGCCCCGCGCTCCTTGTGCGCCAGCAGGACAGCCCGTACGGGCCCCTCGTACACGGCGGCCGCATGGACCACCGGCAGCCCCTCAGGCCGCGGAAACGGCCTCGCCCGCGCCGCGACGGCTCCGCTCAGCGCCTCCCGGCAGCCGACGCACAGCAGTACCCGGGACGCTCCGCAGCCCGCGCAGTCGACCGGCAGGACCAGCCCGGCCAGCTCCTGCCACAACCCCCGCATGCGTCCACTCTGCCGACCGCCCACGGGCGCCCGCCACCCCTGTGGACAACGGGCGCGGAAGCAGGTCAGCCCGGATACACCGGAGCCCGGCCGCCCGCCATCACCGTGCGCCACTGCGCCCCCGGCGGCAGCCACACGATCCCGTCGTCCTCGGAGAAGGCCACCACCGGCTTCGGCTTCGACTCGTCCTCCGTGGCGGCCACCGCGACCTCGATCAGCCCCGTGGCCCCCGGCAGACCCGCCGCGACCAGCGAGCCGTCCGCGAGCATGTAGCGGGCCTGCACGATCCCACCGCTCTCCCGGCCCACGACCAGCAGCCGGCCCCTCGGCGCCCAGCTCATCGCCGTCACGTCCGCCATCTGCGGAGCCGCCGGGCGCAGCTCGCGCACCGACACCGCCGAGACGTCACCCTTGCCGTCGGGCCGCTCGATCCGCCCGACGTACAGGTTCTTGCGGGCGCCGTCCCGCTGCACGAGCAGCGCGATCCGCACCCCGTCCGAGGACGCCTTCAGCGAGGTGATCCGCCCGCCGTCCAACCCGGCCACCTGGACCTTCTCCGGAACCCCGGTACCGCCGGGCACCCGCCACAGCCCCAGGTGCTGCGGATCCTGGTCGGCGAACCACAGGTCGCCCGCCGCGTCCCAGCTGGGCGCGGTCAGCGTGTTCGGCTTGTTCGGCTTGCCCGGGTACACCGGCTGCGGCATGGGACCGGACCCGGACATCGACACGACGTACAGCCCGTGCCCGTCCTGCGAGACCACGGCCGCGCGCCGCTCGTCGTACGACACGGCGGCCGAGAGGACCTTGAACCCCGGCGGGGTGGCCAGCGGCCCCGGCACCGGCTCGGGCTTGTTCTGCTGGACCTCGCTCGAAATGTCGAGCTTCAGCCGGACCAGCCGGTCCGCGTCGTCGACGAAGTACTGGTACTCGGGGATCTTCGGCCGGTTGGCGATCGCCGCGGCGCTCACCTCGGTCACCGAACACAGCGAGGACGACTTGCCGTCGGAGCGCAGCAGTTCGACCTGTTCGAGCCGGGAACCCGTCAGATCCTTGACCGTGTAGAGGAGTTGGGTGGCCATCTTCCGGCACTGCGGCTGCGCGACGTTGTCGGCCTTGTCGTTGAGCGGCACGCGCAGCGTGTTCTGGCCGTCGTACGAAAGGGACTTGGTGCCCGGCCGCAGTTCCGTGCCGCTCGGGAAACTGGACTCGACGACCGGGCTGAGCCACCTGGACGGCCCGGCCAGCAGCGACTGCACCGTCTGCGTGGTGGGGTCCATCCGCGAGTCGGGGTCGCTGCGCTGGCGCACGTACACGGGGTCGGCGACCAGGCTGTCGCCCGCGAAGTAGTACTTGTTGACCGGCATGTAGATCCGCTGGAAGTCGGACTCGCTCAGCACGAGGCTGCGCGGCGGAGTCGCGATCCGCCACTGCTTGTCCTCCTGGACCAGCTGGAGGAACTCCTCGAACGCCCCGCCGCCGGTCTCCGGCTGGTACGCGCTGCGCTCGTCCACGGTCGCCAGCTTCTTGCCGGTCACCTTCCAACGCGGCCCGTCGGGGTCCTTCTCGCCGCGGACCGGGGACCGGTCGAGGCCGCCCCTGAGCACGGTGACGGCGGAGCCGGGCTTCCAGCTCTTGGCCTGCTCCTGCGTGAGGTACTTGCGAGCCGTCTCCAGCTGCGGGTCGTCGCTGGTCATCGCCTCCAGGAAGCCGTCGACGATCTCGGCCGCACTGGCCTTGTCGGCGGGCGGTACGCCGAACACCCGGACCTGGGAGTCGACGCCCTGCGAGCCCTGCACCGAGCGGATCTCACCGTGGTCGGGCATCGAGGCGCACCCCGCCAGCAGCAGCCCGGCGACACCGAGGGCGTACGCCCGCACGGTGCGCCACCGCCTGCCCCGTGTCCGGGCGCGTGCGGCCCTGGCCTCAGCGTCCACGGGCATCGCCATCGGCGTCGGCATCGGTTCGATCCTCCTGTGGTGCCTGCTCGGCCGGCCGGGCCACGACCCTGGCTCCGTTGCCCGGCAGGGCCGTCGGGTCGGCGGGTACGGGCAGCGCGCCGGCGACCGGCGACCGCGGCGGTATCGGCGACCGGTCGCCGCCGTCCGCCGGCTGCCGGTCCGCCGGACTGCCCGCGGCATCGGCGGCGGCCCTGGCCCGGTTGGCCCGGGAGTCCTCGGGTTCCAGCGGGATGGGCGAGCCCCGCAGCGGCTCGTCGGCCGTGCGCGGCAGGGTCAGGCGGAACTGTGAGCCGCCGCCCGGCTCGCCCCACGCCTGGAGCCAGCCGCCGTGCAGCCGGGCGTCCTCGACGGCGATGGACAGACCGAGGCCGGTGCCGCCCGTCGTACGGGCCCGCGCCGGGTCGGCCCGCCAGAAGCGGTTGAAGACGCGGGTGGCCTCGCCGGGCTTGAGCCCGACGCCGTAGTCCCGAACGGCGACCGCGACGGCCCCGCCCGCGGACGCCAGCCGGACCACCACATCACGTCCCTCGCCGTGCTCCACGGCGTTGACGACCAGATTGCGCAGCACCCGCTCCACCCGCCGGGCATCCGCCTCGGCGATGACCGGCTGGGTGTCGCCGAGGACCCGGATCCGGGTCCCCTTGTGCTCGGCGAGCGGCTCGGCACCGTCGATGACCCGGCGTACGACGTCGCGCAGGTCGATCGGCTCGGCCTCCAGCGCCGCCGCGCCCGCGTCGAACCGGCTGATCTCCAGCAGGTCGGCGAGGAGCGACTCGAACCGGTCGAGCTGCCCGGCGAGCAGTTCGGCGGAGCGCGCGGTGACCGGGTCGAAGTCGACCCGGGCGTCGTGGATGACGTCCGCGGCCATCCGTACGGTCGTCAGCGGGGTGCGCAGCTCGTGCGAGACGTCCGAGACGAACCGGCGCTGCATCCGCGACAGCTCCTCCAGCTGCTGGATCTTGAGCTGCAGGTTCTGCGCCATCTTGTTGAAGGCCTCACCCAGGCGGGCGATGTCGTCCTCGCCGGTGACCTTCATCCGCTCCTGGAGACGGCCCGCCGAAAGCCGCTCGGCGATCCCGGCGGCCATCCGTACGGGGGTCACGACCTGGCGCACGACGAGCCAGGCGATGCCGCAGAGCAGGACGACGACGAACAGGCCCGCGGTCACGATGGTGACCTTGATCAGGTTGAGGGACTCCTCCTCCTGCGTGAGCGGGAAGAGGTAGTACAGGTCGTACGGGTCCCCGTTGATGTCGGTGAGCCGCTTGCCCACGACCAGCGCGGCCTCGGGCGTCTTCTCCCCGGCCCCGGCGGTGTACCGGATCTCGGAGAAGGTCTTGAAGGTACCGGCGGAGTGGTTGACGGCCCGGCGCAGCGCGATCGGCACGCTGGCGGCCGGATCCACGTTGCCCGAGGCGCGGGCGCCCTTGACCCCCTGCGTGCCGGGCATGACCTGCTCGCCGGTGCCCGCGCCGAGCGCGACCACCTCGAAGGCGGACTGGCCGCCACTGGCGAGCTGCTTGACCAGCGAGTTCATCCACGTACTGGCATCGAGCCCGACCTTGTTGTCGGCGGCGTCGGGCCCGTCCACGCTCGCGGGGGCGTTGGCCTTCTCCTGTGCGACCGCGAACCCGCCCGCGGCCTGGCTCTGCGCCGCCTCCTCCTTGACGTCGAGGAGGCCCTTGCTGACCTGGGCTATGACGACGAAGCCCAGGGCGAGGACCACGGCGAGCGAGATCAGCAGCGTGGCGGCGACGACCCGGAGCTGGATGTTGCGACGCCACAGCCGGACAGCCGGAAGCAGCGGCCGGCGCAGAAGACGCACGAACAGCCGCAGCACAGGGCCGCCGGGCGCTCCGTCCTGGAGCAGCCGGCCGCCCCTCAGCGCTCCCCAGCGGGAACCGGCCCGGTCCCTGCCGGACTGCACGTCAGCTGGGTCCGGCCTTGTAGCCGACACCGCGCACCGTCACGACGATCTCGGGGCGCTCCGGGTCCTTCTCGACCTTGGAGCGCAGGCGCTGCACGTGCACGTTGACCAGCCGGGTGTCCGCCGCGTGCCGGTAGCCCCAGACCTGCTCCAGCAGCACCTCACGGGTGAAGACCTGCCAGGGCTTGCGCGCGAGCGCGACCAGCAGGTCGAACTCGAGCGGGGTCAGGGCGATGGAGGCGCCGTCCCGCTTGACCGAGTGCCCGGCCACGTCGATGACGAGGTCACCGATGGTCAGCTGCTCGGGAGCGGGCTCCTCCGACCGGCGCAGGCGGGCCCGGATGCGGGCCACCAGCTCCTTCGGCTTGAACGGCTTGACGATGTAGTCGTCGGCGCCGGACTCCAGGCCTACGACGACGTCGACCGTGTCGCTCTTCGCCGTGAGCATCACGATCGGCACGCCCGACTCGGCCCTGATCAGCCTGCACACCTCTATGCCGTCCCGTCCGGGCAGCATGAGGTCGAGCAGTACCAGATCGGGCTTCGCCTCCCGGAAGGCAGCCAGCGCCTTGTCACCGTCCGCTACGAACGACGGCTCAAAACCTTCTCCACGCAGCACAATGCCGAGCATCTCGGCCAGCGCGGTGTCGTCGTCGACGACAAGGACTCGTCCCTTCATGCTTGACATCATCCCATTAGCTAATCGTTACCTGGCGGTGAGCTGTCCCACAGCCAAAAGGGCTGGAAATCGCCCCTCGGACCTGCGTGGAGATCAGGTCAACCAGTCTGCCCCGGATCCGGGTGACAATTGAAGGTACGGGCTGTCGAGGATCCGGGGGGACGGCTGGTCCGTTCGTGGAGCTCACGTGGCACGATGGCAGCGACCAGCGCCCCCGCCGCAGCAGGTGCACGTGAAGGAGCGACGATGAACGACTCTCCGGGCTGGGCTTCGCCCGGATCCTCTCCGTCCGACGGCGAGCGACCAGGGGCACCCTCCGATCAGCAGGCTTCCGGCGACTCCAAGTGGTCCGCCGAGCAGCCGCCGCCGGGAGACTGGTCCAGCCCGGCCGCCGGCCCGACACCGCCTCCGCAGGCACCGCCGCAGCAGGGCCAGGGCTGGGGACCGTACGGCGGCCAGCAGCACGCAGGCCAGTACGGAAGCCCGTACGGCGGCCAGTACGGCTACCCGGGCGGCCCCGGCCAGTGGGGCAAGCCCCCGGCCGCCAAGCCCGGCGTGATCCCGCTGCGCCCGCTGGACATGGGCGAGATCCTCGACGGCGCGGTCGCCACCATGCGTGCCCACTGGCGCTCGGTGCTGCCGATCACGCTGGTCGTGGCCACGGTGGTGCAGGTGATGAGCGTGCTCCTGCAGAAGTACGTGATGTCCGACCTGGCCCTCGCCGCGGACCCCGCGGCGGACATCGAGCAGACGATCAACACCCTGGGCACCGCCTCGGCGGTCTCGTTCGGAGCCGTTTTCATCCAGGCCCTCGGGGGCATCGTGGCCACCGCGATGCTCACGATGATCTTCAGCCGGGCGGTCCTCGGCAACACCTCCACGGTCTCCGCCGCCTGGCGCGAGGCCCGTCCGCAGCTGCTGCGCCTGTTCGGACTGACGCTGCTGATGGGATTCGGCTTCGCCCTCCTCGTCGTCGTGCTGATCGTGCCCGGCATCCTCGCCCGGAGTGTGGGACTGGCCGTCCTCGGCGGCTTCGCCGCGCTCCCGCTGGCCATCTGGCTGTGGACCAAGTACAGCCTGGCCTCGCCCGCCCTGATGCTGGAGAAGGGCACCGTCTTCAAGTCCCTCGGCCGCTCCTCCAAGCTCGTCAAGGGCGCGTGGTGGCGCATCTTCGGCATCACGCTCCTCACCAGCATCATCACCGGCATCATCGCGGCGATCATCGTCTGGCCGCTGACGTTCCTCGGCGTCGCCCTCTTCGGCGGCGGCATGGGCGGCCTGCAGGCCGGCACGGCCTCCACCGCCTGGGGAGCGCTCATCCTCTCCGGCATCGGCGCGATCATCGCGCAGACCATCGTGATGCCCATGCAGTCGGGCGTCACCGTCCTCCTCTACGTGGACCAGCGCATCCGCCGCGAGGGGCTCGACCTGGAGCTCGCCCGGGCCGCAGGCGTCGAGAACTACGGCACGACCGGAGGCTGACACACCGATGATGAGTACGGGGGGCCTCATCACCCGCGCCACGGCGCTCCTGCCGGGCACGGCGACACCACCGGTGACGACACCGCGCGAGCCCGCCCAGGAGGCGGCCGAGCGCGAACTGTCCAAGCCCATCTACCACCAGAACGACCCGGGGCTGCTGGACCGCGCCCTGCGCAAGTTCTTCGCGTGGCTCGACGACCTGTTCGGCGCCGCCTCCGGGGCGACCCCCGGCGGCGGGCTCGGCGTCGTCGTGATCGTCCTCCTGGTCGTCCTGGCCGTCGGCGCCCTGTGGTGGCGGCTCGGCTCCCCCAGCCGGGCCGTCTCCGGCGCGGGCGTCCTCTTCGACGAGGGCATCCGCAGCGCCGCCGACCACCGCACGGCCGCCGAGGCCCACGCCGCCGCGGGCCGCTGGACCGAAGCCGTCCAGGAGCGCATGCGCGCCGTCGTCCGCTCCCTGGAGGAGCGGACCCTGCTCGACCCCCGGCCGGGCCGCACCGCCGACGAGGCCGCGGCCGAAGCCGCCGTCTGCCTCCCGGACCACGCCGGGGACCTCCGCGCGGCCGCCCGTACCTTCGACGACGTCACCTACGGCGGCCGCACCGCCGACGCCGACGCGTACGCCCGCATGCGCGCCCTCGACCTCACCCTGGACCGCGCCAAGCCGCTCCTGACGGGACCCACCGCATGACCGGCCCCATCCCCGGCCCGACCACGCCCAGCACCGGTGCCGGCGGAAGCGTCGCCCCTGCCGCGACCGCGGCCCCCCGCGCCGGCCGGGCGCAGCGGATACGGCGGACGCGGCGCGTCCTGGCCTTCCTCGCCGTGCTCGCCGTCGGCGGACTCGCCCTCGCCGCCCTCGACTCCGGCACCCGCCACGGCACGCTCGACCCCCGCTCCGCCGACCCCTACGGCAGCCGGGCCGTCGCCGAGCTCCTGGGGGACCGCGGTGTCACCACCCGCGTCGTGACCACCGCCCGCGAGGCCGCCGACGCGGCCGGCCCCCGCACCACCCTCCTGGTCACCGACCCCGATCTCCTCGGCACCACCCAGCGCGGCGTCCTGCGCTCGGCCATGGACCTCTCCGGGGGCCGAACCGTCCTCCTCTCCCCGGGCGGCCACAGCCTCACCGACCTCGCCCCCGGCGTGCACACGAAGGGCGACGCCGCGTCGGACACCCTCGCCCCGGCCTGCACCCTGCCCGCCGCCGCCTCCGCAGGCCGCGCGGGCACCGGCGGCGGCCTCCGCTACACCACCACCCTCCCCCGGGCCACCGCCTGCTACCCCAGCGACGGCCACCCCACCCTCCTCGTCCTCCCCACCGGCACCCCCGGCGGCGACACCGTCCTCCTTGGCGCCGGGACGATCCTGCTCAACGAGAGCCTCGCCGAGGAGGGCAACGCCTCCCTCGCCCTCCAACTCCTCGGCTCCCGCCCGGACCTCGTCTGGTACATGCCGTCCCTCGCGGACTCCGACCCCGACCCCGCGACCCGCTCCGGCGAGGACAAGTCCCTCTTCGACCTCATCCCGGCCGGCTGGTCCTGGGCCCTGCTCCAGCTCTTCGTGGCCGCCGTCCTCGCCGCCCTCTGGCGCGCCCGCCGCCTCGGCCCCCTCGTCACCGAGAAGCTGCCGGTCGTCATCCGCGCCTCCGAGGCCACCGAGGGCCGCGCCCGCCTCTACCGAAAGGCCGGGGCCCGCGACCGCGCCGCCACCGTGCTGCGCGCCGCCACCCGCGAACGCCTGGCCGCACTGCTCGGCGTACCGCACACCCAGGCCCACGACCCGTCCGCGCTGACGCCCGCCGTCTCCGCCCGACTCACCGGCGAGCCGCAGACCAGGGACGTTTCCGCCCTGCTCTTCGGCCCCACCCCCTCCGACGACGCGGCACTCGTCGCGCTCGCCGACCACCTCGACGCCCTCGAAAGAGAGGTCCGTACGTCATGACGTACCCGGCCACCGAGTCCACGGCTGCGACCGCGGACAGCGCCCGCGCTTCCCTCGAAGCGCTCCGCACCGAGATCGGCAAGGCCGTGGTCGGTCAGGACTCCGCCGTCACCGGCCTCGTCGTCGCGCTCCTGTGCCGCGGCCACGTGCTCCTCGAAGGCGTCCCCGGCGTCGCCAAGACCCTCCTCGTACGGGCCCTCGCCGCGTCCCTCGAACTCGACACCAAGCGCGTCCAGTTCACCCCGGACCTGATGCCCAGTGATGTCACCGGCTCCCTCGTCTACGACGCGCGCACCGCCGAGTTCTCCTTCCAGAACGGCCCGGTCTTCACCAACCTCCTCCTCGCGGACGAGATCAACCGGACCCCGCCCAAGACCCAGTCCTCCCTCCTCGAAGCGATGGAGGAACGCCAGGTCACGGTCGACGGCACGGCGCGCCCGCTCCCGGAGCCCTTCCTCGTCGCCGCCACCATGAACCCCCTCGAGTACGAGGGCACGTACCCGCTCCCGGAAGCCCAGTTGGACCGCTTCCTCCTCAAGCTCACCGTGCCCCTCCCCTCCCGCGCGGACGAGATCGGCGTCCTGACCCGGCACGCCGCCGGCTTCAACCCCCGCGACCTGCACGCCGCGGGCATCCGCCCGGTGGCCGGACCCGCGCAGCTCGAAGCCGCCCGCGAGGCCGTCTCCAAGGTCTCGGTCTCCCCCGAGATCGCCGGCTACGTCGTCGACATCTGCCGCGCCACCCGCGAATCGCCGTCCCTCACCCTCGGCGTCTCCCCGCGCGGTGCGACCGCCCTTCTGGGCACCGCCCGCGCCTGGGCCTGGCTCACCGGCCGCGACTACGTCACCCCGGACGACGTCAAGGCCCTCGCCCTGCCGACGCTCCGCCACCGCGTCCAGCTGCGCCCGGAAGCGGAGATGGAGGGAGTCACCGCCGACGCCGTCATCACGGCGATCCTCTCCCACGTCCCCGTCCCGCGCTGATGGCCCTCACCGGACGCGCCGCCCTGCTGGCGGCCCTCGGCAGCATCCCCGTCGGCATCCTCGAACCGAGCTGGACGGGGATGCTCGCGGTCAACGGCCCGCTCGCGCTGGCCTGCGCGGTCGACTACGCCCTGGCGGCGCCCGTCCGCTCCCTCGGCCTGACCCGCTCGGGCGACACCTCGGTCCGCCTCGGCGAACGGGCGGACGTCCACCTCACCGTCACCAACCCGAGCCGCCGCACGCTGCGGGCCCACGTCCGCGACGCCTGGCCCCCCAGCAGCTGGGTCCCGGGCACGGAGACGGCCGCCTCCCGCCACGAGGTCGTGGTCCCCGCGGGCGAACGCCGCCGACTGACCACCCGCCTCCTGCCCACCCGGCGCGGCGACCGCCAGGCCGACCGGGTCACGATCCGCTCGTACGGCCCACTGGGCCTGCTCTCCCGGCAGGGCGCCCACGTCGTCCCGTGGACGGTCCGTGTCCTGCCGCCCTTCACGAGCCGCAAGCACCTGCCGTCCCGGCTGGCCCGCCTGCGCGAACTGGACGGCCGTACGAGCGTCCTGACCCGCGGTGAGGGCACCGAGTTCGACAGCCTCCGCGACTACGTACCCGGCGACGACACCCGCTCCATCGACTGGCGCGCCACGGCCCGCCAGAACAAGGTGGCCGTCCGCACCTGGCGCCCCGAACGCGACCGGCACATCCTGATCTGCCTGGACACCGGCCGCACCTCGGCGGGCCGCGTCGGTGACGCCCCGCGCCTGGACTCGGCGATGGACGCGGCCCTGCTCCTCGCCGCCCTGGCCACCCGCGCCGGCGACCGCGTGGACCTGCTGGCCCACGACCGCCGTCCCCGCGCCCAGGTCCAGGGCCGTCCGGCGGCGGACGTCCTTCCGTCCTTCGTGAACGCGATGGCCCCGCTGGAACCGGAGCTGGTCGAGACCGACTCCCGCACCCTGGTCTCCACCATCCTGCGCAGCGCCCCGCGCCGCTCCCTGGTGGTCCTCCTGACGAGCCTGGACGCGGCCCCGGTAGAAGAGGGCCTCCTGCCCCTCCTGCCGCGCCTCACCCAGCGCCACACGGTCCTCCTGGCCTCGGTGGCCGACCCCCACGTCGCGGAGATGACGACATCCCGCGGCGGCGTGGAGGAGGTCTACGAGGCCGCGGCGGGCACCCAGTCCCAGTCCCAGCGCCGCCGCACCGCCGACCAGCTCGCCCGCCACGGCGTCCACGTGGTCGACGCCACCCCGGACACCCTGGCCCCCGCCCTCGCGGACGCGTACCTGGCCCTGAAGTCCGCCGGCCGTCTCTAGGCTTCACAGCGACGGGGCTGGATACCTCGGTCGGGCACCCCCTGGAGGACACCATGGCCGACTTCACCCCCGAGCAGATGCGCCGCATGCACATCTCCCTCACGATGGTGAGCCCCACGGCTCCCCACAGGCTCAACGTGGTGCGGCTGCGCCGCCAGATCGAGTCCCAGACCCCATCAACTCCCGTGATGTCCTGATGGTGGTGGAGGTCGTCTCACGCACGAACTCGCTCACCGACATCCGCGACAAGCTGCACGATTACCCAAGGATGGGGGTCCCGCTGTACGTCGTCGTAGACCCCCGCAAGGACAAGAAAACCGTCACCGTGCACAGCGACCCCTCAGCGGGGCCCGACGGCATCCGCTTCCGCAAGGCGGTCCCCTACGCCTTTGGGGACACCGTCATTGCCGGCCGCTGGACGCTCGACACGAGCAGCCTCAAAAGCTATCCCGCCGACTGGTGAAGCGCAGGGTCGCGCCAAGCTGCGCGGCCGGTAAACGCAGAAAAGCCCCGCACCGGACCCGTAAAGGTCTGGTGCGGGGCTTCCGCAATGATTGTTCGGCGGCGTCCTACTCTCCCACAGGGTCCCCCCTGCAGTACCATCGGCGCTGAAAGGCTTAGCTTCCGGGTTCGGAATGTAACCGGGCGTTTCCCTAACGCTATGACCACCGAAACACTATGAAATTTGAACGCTGGTGTTTTCACAGCCGTTCGTTATTTCAGAACTAACACAGTGGACGCGAGCAACTGAGGACAAGCCCTCGGCCTATTAGTACCAGTCAGCTTCACCCGTTACCGGGCTTCCACATCTGGCCTATCAACCCAGTCGTCTACTGGGAGCCTTACCCTCTCAAGGAGGTGGGAATACTCATCTTGAAGCAGGCTTCCCGCTTAGATGCTTTCAGCGGTTATCCCTCCCGAACGTAGCCAACCAGCCATGCCCTTGGCAGGACAACTGGCACACCAGAGGTTCGTCCGTCCCGGTCCTCTCGTACTAGGGACAGCCCTTCTCAATATTCCTACGCGCACAGCGGATAGGGACCGAACTGTCTCACGACGTTCTAAACCCAGCTCGCGTACCGCTTTAATGGGCGAACAGCCCAACCCTTGGGACCGACTCCAGCCCCAGGATGCGACGAGCCGACATCGAGGTGCCAAACCATCCCGTCGATATGGACTCTTGGGGAAGATCAGCCTGTTATCCCCGGGGTACCTTTTATCCGTTGAGCGACGGCGCTTCCACAAGCCACCGCCGGATCACTAGTCCCGACTTTCGTCCCTGCTCGACCCGTCGGTCTCACAGTCAAGCTCCCTTGTGCACTTACACTCAACACCTGATTGCCAACCAGGCTGAGGGAACCTTTGGGCGCCTCCGTTACCCTTTGGGAGGCAACCGCCCCAGTTAAACTACCCATCAGACACTGTCCCTGATCCGGATCACGGACCGAGGTTAGACATCCAGCACGACCAGAGTGGTATTTCAACGGCGACTCCACAACCACTGGCGTGGCTGCTTCAAAGTCTCCCACCTATCCTACACAAGCCGAACCGAACACCAATATCAAACTGTAGTAAAGGTCCCGGGGTCTTTCCGTCCTGCTGCGCGAAACGAGCATCTTTACTCGTAGTGCAATTTCACCGGGCCTATGGTTGAGACAGTCGAGAAGTCGTTACGCCATTCGTGCAGGTCGGAACTTACCCGACAAGGAATTTCGCTACCTTAGGATGGTTATAGTTACCACCGCCGTTTACTGGCGCTTAAGTTCTCAGCTTCGCACACCCGAAAGTGCACTAACCGGTCCCCTTAACGTTCCAGCACCGGGCAGGCGTCAGTCCGTATACATCGCCTTACGGCTTCGCACGGACCTGTGTTTTTAGTAAACAGTCGCTTCTCGCTGGTCTCTGCGGCCACCCCCAGCTCACGGAGCAAGTCCGATCACCAGTGATGGCCCCCCTTCTCCCGAAGTTACGGGGGCATTTTGCCGAGTTCCTTAACCATAGTTCACCCGAACGCCTCGGTATTCTCTACCTGACCACCTGAGTCGGTTTAGGGTACGGGCCGCCATGAAACTCGCTAGAGGCTTTTCTCGACAGCATAGGATCATCCACTTCACCACAATCGGCTCGGCATCAGGTCTCAGCCTTAATGAGGGACGGATTTGCCTACCCCTCGGCCTACACCCTTACCCCGGGACAACCACCGCCCGGGCTGGACTACCTTCCTGCGTCACCCCATCGCTTACCTACTACAAGTCTGGTTCGTCGGCTCCACCACTTTCCTTTCCCCGAAGGGTCCGGAACGGCTTCACGGACTTAGCATCGCCTGATTCGATATTGGGCGTTTCAAAGCGGGTACCGGAATATCAACCGGTTGTCCATCGACTACGCCTGTCGGCCTCGCCTTAGGTCCCGACTTACCCTGGGCAGATCAGCTTGACCCAGGAACCCTTAGTCAATCGGCGCACACGTTTCTCACGTGTGTATCGCTACTCATGCCTGCATTCTCACTCGTGAACCGTCCACAACTAGCTTCCGCTGCTGCTTCACCCGGCACACGACGCTCCCCTACCCATCACAGCGGGCGTTGGCCCTATTGCTGCAATGACACGACTTCGGCGGTACGCTTGAGCCCCGCTACATTGTCGGCGCGGAATCACTTGACCAGTGAGCTATTACGCACTCTTTCAAGGGTGGCTGCTTCTAAGCCAACCTCCTGGTTGTCTCTGCGACTCCACATCCTTTCCCACTTAGCGTACGCTTAGGGGCCTTAGTCGATGCTCTGGGCTGTTTCCCTCTCGACCATGGAGCTTATCCCCCACAGTCTCACTGCCGTGCTCTCACTTACCGGCATTCGGAGTTTGGCTAAGGTCAGTAACCCGGTAGGGCCCATCGCCTATCCAGTGCTCTACCTCCGGCAAGAAACACACGACGCTGCACCTAAATGCATTTCGGGGAGAACCAGCTATCACGGAGTTTGATTGGCCTTTCACCCCTAACCACAGGTCATCCCCCAGGTTTTCAACCCTGGTGGGTTCGGTCCTCCACGAAGTCTTACCTCCGCTTCAACCTGCCCATGGCTAGATCACTCCGCTTCGGGTCTAGAGCGTGCAACTCAATCGCCCTATTCGGACTCGCTTTCGCTACGGCTTCCCCACACGGGTTAACCTCGCTACACACCGCTAACTCGCAGGCTCATTCTTCAAAAGGCACGCAGTCACGACCGTTGTTCCGAAGAACAACGGCGACGCTCCCACGGCTTGTAGGCACACGGTTTCAGGTACTATTTCACTCCGCTCCCGCGGTACTTTTCACCATTCCCT
>NZ_CP108191.1:2312500-2865000 GCF_045160845.1 Streptomyces sp. NBC_00122
AACCTCATCCACCGAAGTGGACGGGGTATCAACTTCTGGCGTTGATTTTTGGCACGCTGTTGAGTTCTCAAGGAACGGACGCTTCCTTTGTACTCACCCTCTCGGGCTTTCCTCCGGGCTTTCGTTCTGTGTTCTTGCGTTTCCGACTCTATCAGACTCTTTCGTGTCCGACTTCCTCGGCGCTTTCCAGGTTCTACGCTTTCGCGCTTTCCCTTTCCGGCGATTCCGACTCTATCAGAAGTTCTCCACCGGATTTACCGGCTTCGGATTCCTGAATGAGGAGTCGACTGCGTCCCACCGGAATTCAATTCCTTGATTCCTCAGCAGGAGCGAGAGAGATTATAAACCGTCGCTGCCGGACCTGTCCAGCCCAGGCAACCGTTCAAATCTACCTCCCCGTCGCGGATGTGTCAACACCCGTTCCGGGACCTGTGGAGACTAGCAGCTCAGTGGGGTCCGGCGCACATCAGGCCGCCGTCGGGAGCGTCGCCGTGCGGTCGGCGGCCTCCACGTCGCCCGTCTCACCGGCGCGGGAGGCCCTGCCGCCCAGGATGTAGACGTAGAGCAGGAAGGCGGCCTCGGCCACGACGCCAATGGTGACGCGAGCCCAGGTGGGCAGGCCCGACGGGGTCACGAAGCCTTCGATCAGGCCCGAGACGAACAGGACCACGGCGAGGCCGATGGCCATGCCGAGGGCGGCGCGGCCCTGTTCGGCGAGGGCGGCGCGGCGGGTGCGGGGGCCCGGGTCGATGACCGTCCAGCCCAGGCGCAGGCCCGTGCCCGCGGCGACGAAGACCGCCGTCAGTTCGAGCAGGCCGTGGGGGAGGATCAGGCCGAGGAAGACGTCGAGTCGGCCGGCGGAGGCCATCAGGCCGAGCCCGACGCCGAGGTTGGCCATGTTCAGGAAGAGGATCCAGAGCACCGGGATCCCCAGGAACGCACCCAGCACCAGGCAGATCGCCGCCGCCTGGGCATTGTTCGTCCACACCTTCGCGGCGAAGGAGCTCGCCGGGTGGCTGGAGTAGTACGTCTCGTACTCGCCGCCCGGCTTCGTGAGGGCCTGGAGGTCTTCGGGGGCCGCGATGGCGCCCTGGACCTCGGGGTGCGTGGCGATCCACCAGCCGATGAGCACGCCGAGCGCCGTGGAGATCAGCGCGGTCGGTATCCACCAGCGGCGGCTGCGGTAGACCGCTGCCGGGAAGCCCACGGTGAAGAAGAGGACCGCGTCGCGCCAGCCGGCGCGGCGGGTGCCCGTCACCGTGGCACGGGCCCGCGCGACCAGCTGGGTCAGTCGGCCGGTGAGCATCGGGTCCGGGGCGCTGGACTGGACGAGGGACAGGTGGGTGGAGGTGCGCTGGTAGAGGGCGACGAGTTCGTCGGCCTCGGCGCCGGTGAGCTTGCGGCCGCGGCCCAGGAGCTGCTCCAGGCGGTCCCATTCCGCGCGGTGTGCCGTCACGAAGACGTCGAGATCCATCCGGTTGCCGCTCCCCTGCCCCAGTGCCCCTGCTTCTGCCTGTTCCTCGTGTGGTCAGCTTGGCAGACTGAATGACGATGGGGCGGGGCAGGTCACGTGAAAGGTGATGTGGTGAGCGATCTGGTGACGGGGGACGCGGTCGTCCTGGGGTTGAGGCCGGCGAGGGTGCCGAGCCGGGCGCTGGCGATCGTCCTCGACCTGGCCGTGTACATCGCCGGGTACCTGATCCTCTCGGTCGGCCTGACCGTCGCGACCGCCTCGCTGGACGACGCCGCGCAGGCGGCCGTAGGCGTGGCCGGTTTCGTGCTGCTGCTGGTCGGCGTACCGATCGCGGTGGAGACGCTCAGCCACGGACGGTCCCTGGGCAAGCTCGCGTGCGGGCTGCGGGTGGTGCGGGACGACGGCGGGCCGATCCGGTTCCGTCACGCGCTGGTGCGCGGGGCCATGGGGGTCGTCGAGCTGATCATGACCTTCGGCGCGGTGGCGTGCATCGCTTCGCTGGTGTCGGCGCGCGGCCGGCGGCTCGGGGACGTCTTCGCGGGGACCCTGGTGATCCGGGAGCGGGTGCCGGGGACGCGGGTGATGCCGGTGCCTCCGCCGCCGCCCTGGCTGGCCGGGCGGTTCTCCGGACTGGATCTGTCGGCGGTGCCGGACGGGCTGTGGCTGGCGATCCGCCAGTACCTGACGCGGATGAACCAGCTGGATCCGCAGGTGGGTGCGGCGATGGCGGCGCGGCTCGCGGACGACCTGGTGTCCCGTACGGGGGCGCCGCCGCCGGCCGGGATCCCGGCGGCCGCGTTCCTGATGGCCGTGGTGCACGAGCGGCAGTCGCGGGACGCGGCGCGGGCTTTCGCCCCGGTGCCCCCGCACGTTTCCGGGCCTGTGCCTGCCGCGATGCCCGGCGCAGTTCCCGCCGCGGTGCCCGTCCCTGTGACGACCCCTGTGGCCACCCCCGCCCCCCTGACGGCTCCGCCCGTCGTACCCGCCGCGCCCTCGGCGCCGCCGCGCGCCGGCGGGTTCGCGCCGCCCGCCTGAGGGTTACTGCTCGAAGGTCGAGGGCGGGGTCTCCAGGTGCTCCAGCTCGATGCCCGGGGCGGACAGGACCACGTCGCCGGCGATGTGGACGGTATGGACCTCGCCGGTGTCCAGGGCGCTGACCTGGTACTCGTCCACCAGGAGCGGGCCGCTGTCGGTGGGGTGCTCCTCGCGGCGCAGCAGGGCCCAGGCCTGGTCGACCGTACGCGGGGCCAGGACCGGGTCGGTGAGGGCGAGGAGACGTACGCGCGTGGCGGGGGCGCCCGGGGTCAGGCGCAGCAGGCGGGCCGTCGCGATCAGGAAGGCCGGTGAGGTGCCCGTGAAGCCGGGGGCCTGGACGTTGCCCTCGGTGGCCTCTGCGCCGGTGGGGTCGGTACGGACCCAGGTGACGCCGTCGATGGCGGCTCCGCGGACCTGCCAGCTGGAGGCGTTCACTTCGAGGCGGATGGGCCGGCCCAGTTCGTCGACGGCCAGGTCGACGGAGCCCCGGTGGTCGCCGTTGGGGGCCGTCAGCTGGGAGACGTAGCGCCAGCCGGAGGGGCCGGGGGCGCAGTGGAAGTGCTCCTCGCCGAGAGGGGTGTGGTCGTGCGGGTCGTGGAGGGAGTAGCGGCCGCGTGGCATGACGATCCTTGGGTACGGGGCAGGCCCCCGGCGGAGGTGCCGGGGGCCTGCCTGAGGTGCTGCGGATCCGCGGGAGATCAGTAGCGGTAGTGGTCCGGCTTGTACGGGCCCTCGACGGGGACGCCGATGTAGTCGGCCTGCTCCTGGCGCAGGGTGGTGAGCCTGACGCCGAGGGCGTCGAGGTGGAGGCGGGCGACCTTCTCGTCGAGGTGCTTGGGGAGCACGTAGACGTCGGTCGGGTACTCGGCCGGCTTGGTGAAGAGCTCGATCTGGGCCAGCGTCTGGTCCGCGAAGGAGTTCGACATCACGAAGGACGGGTGACCGGTCGCGTTGCCCAGGTTCAGCAGACGGCCCTCGGACAGCACGATCAGGACCTTGCCGTCGGGGAACTTCCACGTGTGGACCTGCGGCTTGACCTCGTCCTTCACGATGCCCTCGACCTTGGCCAGACCGGCCATGTCGATCTCGTTGTCGAAGTGGCCGATGTTGCCCACGATCGCCTGGTGCTTCATCTTGACCATGTCCGAGGCCATGATGATGTCCTTGTTGCCCGTGGTCGTGATGAAGATGTCCGCCGTCTCCACCACGTCGTCCAGCGTCGCGACCTGGTAGCCGTCCATCGCCGCCTGCAGCGCGCAGATCGGGTCGATCTCGGTGACGATGACACGCGCGCCCTGGCCGCGCAGCGACTCCGCGCAGCCCTTGCCGACGTCGCCGTAGCCGCAGACGACCGCGACCTTGCCGCCGATGAGGACGTCGGTGGCGCGGTTGATGCCGTCGATCAGCGAGTGGCGGCAGCCGTACTTGTTGTCGAACTTCGACTTGGTGACGGCGTCGTTCACGTTGATCGCCGGGAAGAGCAGCGTGCCCTCGTCCATCATCTCGTAGAGGCGGTGGACACCGGTGGTGGTCTCCTCGGTCACGCCGCGGATCTCGGACGCGAGCTGCGTCCACTTCTGCGGGGCTTCGCCGAGGGTGCGGTTCAGCAGGGTGAGGATGTGCGCGTACTCCTCGGAGTCCGCCGTGGACGGGTCCGGGGCCGCGCCGGCCTTCTCGAACTCGACGCCCTTGTGGACCAGCAGGGTGGCGTCACCACCGTCGTCGAGGATCATGTTCGGGCCGCCGGTGGGGGTGTTCGGCCAGGTCAGCGCCTGCTCCGTGCACCACCAGTACTCCTCCAGCGTCTCGCCCTTCCAGGCGAAGACGGGGACGCCCTGCGGGTTCTCCGGGGTGCCGTTCGGACCCACCGCGATGGCGGCGGCCGCGTGGTCCTGGGTGGAGAAGATGTTGCAGGAGGCCCAGCGGACGTCGGCGCCGAGGGCGACGAGGGTCTCGATGAGCACGGCCGTCTGCACGGTCATGTGCAGCGAGCCGGTGATGCGCGCCCCGGCCAGCGGCTGGGCGGCCGCGTACTCGGCGCGGATCGACATCAGGCCCGGCATCTCGTGCTCGGCCAGCGTGATCTCCTTGCGGCCGAACGCGGCAAGGGAAAGGTCTGCGACCTTGAAGTCCATGGGTGCTGCTCCTCATGGTTCGAGAGGGTGGGTACGGCTGAGCCGTGCGCCTGCCGTGCCTGAGCAGCGGGCGGCGCACCGAGCACAGTCCGTCGGGGGCCCTCTCTCCCCTCGGCCGGTCGCGAGACCGCCCGACCGCCATCAGCAGCGACGCCTGACACTGATGACGAATCTACACCGATCAACGCGGCGCGCCCCAGTCGGCCGAGGGGGAATGTACGAAGGCCCCCGCGGGCTGCTGCTCGCGGGGGGCCTTCGGTTGTCCGTGGGTTACTTGGCGGCGTCCGGACGGTAGATGTCCGGCTCCAGGTAGATCACGCGGGCGATCGGGACGGCCTCCCGAATGCGCGCCTCGGCGGCGTCGATCGCGTGCGCCACCTGGGTCGCGGTCTCGTCGTGCTCGACCGCGATCTTGGCCGCGACCAGCAGCTCCTCCGGGCCCAGGTGCAGGGTGCGCATGTGGATCAGGCGGGTGACGGTGACCCCGTCGACGAGCGCGGTCTTGATCTTCTCGATCTCTTCGGTGCCCGCGGCCTCACCGAGCAGCAGGGACTTGGTCTCGGCGGCCAGGATGATCGCGATGACGATCAGCAGGGTGCCGATGCACAGGGTGCCGATGCCGTCCCAGACGCCGTTCTCGGTGAGCAGGGCGAGGCCGACGCCGCCGAAGGCCAGGACCAGGCCGACCAGGGCCCCGAAGTCCTCCAGGAGGACGACGGGCAGCTCGGGGGCCTTGGCCCGCCGGATGAACTGGGTCCAGGTCTGGCGGCCGCGGAGCTCGTTCGACTCCTTGATCGCGGTGCGGAAGGAGAAGGACTCGGCGATGATCGCGAAGACGAGCACGCCGATCGGCCAGTACCAGTCCTCGATGGGGTGCGGGTGCTGGATCTTCTCGATGCCCTCGTAGATGGCGAACATGCCACCGACGGTGAAGAGCACGATGGAGACGAGGAAGGCGTAGATGTAGCGCTCGCGCCCGTACCCGAAGGGGTGCTGCGGCGTCGCCTCGCGCTGGGCCTTCTTTCCGCCCAGGAGCAGCAGCGCCTGGTTTCCGGAGTCGGCCAGCGAGTGGACGCTTTCCGCGAGCATCGACGAGGAGCCGCTGAAGACGAATGCCACGAATTTGGCCACAGCGATGGCGAGGTTGGCGGCGAGTGCCGCCACGATCGCCTTGGTACCGCCCGACGCGCTCATGGGTGCAGGGTGTCCTTCCTAGCCGCTGACTACCGGCCGCACATTGTTGCAGCTGGCACCGGGGACGCTACGTCAGACCAGCACGGTGGCCCGGAAGACGGTACCCGTTCCGGACAGTTCGGCCTTTTCGCCCACCGGTACGAAGACCGACTCGCCGGGGGCCAGGGCCAGTTCGCCGACCCGCGGTGAACCCGCCGTGCAGAGCAGGATCTGCGGGGTGTCCCCGGGGAGCACGCGGGAGGCCGCACCGGGCGCCAGGAGGAAGCGGGAGAGCCGGAATTCGTCGATGGGGGTCTCGTAGACCTCCTCGCCCTCGTCCTCCGGGCGCAGCAGGTGCGGGTCGCCCGATTCCAGCTTGACGATCTTCATCAGCTCCGGCACGTCCACGTGTTTGGGGGTGAGTCCCGCGCGCAGCACGTTGTCGGAGTTGGCCAGCAACTCGACGCCGAGGCCCTGGATGTAGGCGTGCGGGATGCCCGCGCCGAGGAACACCGCCTCGCCCGGCTGGAGTCGGAAGTAGTTGAGCAGCATGGCCGCGATGACGCCCGGGTCGCCGGGGAACTCGTGGGCCAGGGTGGCGTACGGGGCGTACGGGCCGCCCAGGCGCTCGGCGGCGGCCGCGACCTCGGTGACGGTGTGGGCCATCTCCTCGCGGTCCGCGGTCAGGACGGCGGTGAGCATCTCGCGCAGCGCGGCGTCCTCGGGGTGGGCCCGCAGCAGGTCGGCGTACGGCTTGAGCGAGTCGACCCCGAGGCCTTCGAGCAGATCGGCGGACTGCTGCGGCGGCCGGAAGCCGCACAGTCCGTCGAACGGGGTGAGCGCGCAGAGCATCTCGGGCTTGTGGTTGGGGTCCTTGTAGTTGCGGTGGCCCGCGTCCATCGGGATCCCGCGGCGCTCCTCGTCCTCGAAGCCGGCCCTGGCCTGGGCGAGGTCGGGGTGGACCTGGAGGGAGAGGGGGGCGCCCGCGGCGAGGATCTTGAGGAGGAAGGGCAGCCGGGGACCGAACTTGGCGACGACGGCGGCGCCCAGCTCGCCCTCGGGGTCGGCGGCGATGACCTCCGACAGAGCCGTCTCTCCGGCGCCGCGGTCGACGCGGGAGGGGGCGCCCGGGTGGGCTCCCATCCACATCTCGGCCTGGGGCTCACCGGTGGGTTCCACGCCGAGGAGCGTGGGGATGGCGGTGGTCGACCCCCAGGCGTAGGGGCGGATCGTGTTCGTCAGGCGGTCCATCGTCGTCTTCCTGGATAGAGCCGGGTACGGACGTACCTCAGCTGTGACCCGCGGAAGCCAACGCCAGGTAGGCGGTGGCGAAATCCGTGACGGCGAGGAGTTCGGCGAGCTGTTCCAGCTCCACGCCCTCCTCCGGTTCGAGTTCGCTGACGGCCGTGTCGTGGCTGAGGGCGAGCTCGCGTGCGGCGGGGGCGGCGGTGAGGCCGCCGGCCGGCCGGTCACGCAGCAGGACGACGCGGGCGCGCAGGGCCTGGGGCTCTTCGACGCGGTCACGGAAGAAGTCTTCGGGGTCGGCGCCGGCGGCGAAGGAGCCGGCGAGCAGGACGCCGTGGGCGGGGAGCGCCTCGGGGAGCGCCGCGGACAGGGCGGGACGGCCCGCGAGCTCGGCGAGGGTGGCGGCGAAGCGCCGTCCCGCCGGTCCGGCTCCGGCGCCCTCGCTCCAGATGAGGGGGAGGGAGTCGGCCAGCTCGGCCGCGAGGGTCTTGGCCGGGTTGGAGTAGGTGGCGATGGCGGGCCCGCAGCGCTCGGCGGTGCGGTCGAGCCGGTCGGCGACGAGCTGGAGGGTGTCGGGGGCGGCGGAGATCAGGCCGACCTTGTCGAGGAGCACCAGCAGCGGCGTCAGCAGGGCCCACAGGGCGCCGGGTCCGGCCGCGGCGGACTCGTCGTACTCCTGGTACGGGGCCTTGGCCATCGGTACGAGGAGTCCGTGCGCGCCGTCCACCGCCTCGCTCAGCGGTGAGCGCTCGGGGGCGACGGCGACGACGCTGCAGCCGCGCCGGTACGCCTGCTCGGCGAGGACGCCGAGCCCGGGCTCGGTGCCGTCGGTGGTGGCGATGAGCAGCAGGTCGACGGGGCCGGCCCAGCCGGGCAGGGCCCAGCGCAGGGCTCCGGCGGCGTGTGCGACGCCGGTGGGGTCCAGCCGGGTGACGGGCGCGGAGGCTCCGGCGAGGGCGCCGAGCAGGTCGGCGACGCCGGTGGCGGCCGTGCCGGGCCCGGCGATCAGAACGGAGCGTGGGCGGCCGTCCGGATGAAGGTCGCCCAGGCCCGCCTCGGCCGCGTGCCGGGCCGCGGTGCGGACCCTGGCCCCGGCTTCGGCGGCGCCACGGAGCAGGCCCCGTCGGTCGGCGCGGGCGAGATCGTCCGGTGCGTCGAGGAGCGACTCGTCGAGCATGGTGGCCTCCGGCTGTTGTGTGACGGAACCAGTCTGCGCGTCTCGTGGTGCGGAGGGGAGCGGCGCGGCCTAGGCGGGGCGGCGGGCCTCGTCCACGAGGAGCACGGGGATGCCGTCCCGGACCGGGTAGGCGAGGCCGCAGTCCTGGCCGGTGCAGATCAGCTCGGGTGCCGTCTCGTCGGCCGACTTGTCCTCGAGGGGCGAGTGGCAGGCGGGGCAGGCGAGGATCTCCAGAAGACCGGCTTCGAGCGGCATGGGGCGCGTTTCCCTTCGAACATGCGGATTGGGCGTGGTCAGCGTACCGCCGAGTCACCTCCGGTGCGGTGTTGTGCCGTCCGGAGGTGCCGCGAGGGCGGGTGTGGCGCCGCGGCCCGGGCTCCGCGGGGCGCGATCCCGGATCCCTGCCCCGGGGGGTGTCCCCGGGGGGGCCGGATGGCCTCGGCGCCGGGCAGGGCCGGATTCGCGCGGAGCGCGGTCCGGTCCCGTCAGGCCCGGATGAGGGACAGGACCTCGTCGCGGACCTTGGCGAGGGTGGCCGTGTCGCGGGCCTCGACGTTGAGGCGCAGGAGCGGCTCGGTGTTGGAGGCGCGGACGTTGAACCACCAGTCGGCGCCGGTGGCGGTCAGGCCGTCCAGCTCGTCGAGGGTGACCCCGTCGCGGCTGCCGTAGGCCTCCTTGACGGCGGCGAGGCGGGCGGCCTGGTCCGCGACGGTCGAGTTGATCTCGCCCGAGCCGGCGTAGCGGTCGTAGGAGGAGACCAGCTCGGACAGCGGGCCGTCCTGGCCGCCGAGGGCCGCGAGGACGTGGAGCGCGGCGAGCATGCCGGTGTCCGCGTTCCAGAAGTCCTTGAAGTAGTAGTGCGCGGAGTGCTCGCCGCCGAAGATGGCGCCGGTCTTGGCCATCTCCTCCTTGATGAAGGAGTGGCCGACGCGGGTGCGGACGGGGGTGCCGCCGTTCTCCCGGACGACCTCGGGGACGGACCACGAGGTGATCAGGTTGTGGATCACGGTGCCGGTGCCGCCGTTGCGGGCGAGCTCGCGGGCCGCGACGAGGGCGGTGATCGCGGACGGGGAGACGCCCTGGCCGCGCTCGTCGACGATGAAGCAGCGGTCGGCGTCGCCGTCGAAGGCGATGCCGAGGTCGGCGCCCTCGCCGAGGACGCGGGCCTGCAGGTCGACGACGTTCTTCGGGTCGAGGGGGTTGGCCTCGTGGTTGGGGAAGGTCCCGTCCAGCTCGAAGTACATCGGTACGAGGTCCAGCGGGAGGCCCTCGAAGACGGTCGGGACGGTGTGGCCGCCCATGCCGTTGCCCGCGTCGACGACGACCTTGAGGGGGCGGACGGCGGTGAGGTCGACCAGGCCCTTGAGGTGTGCGGCGTAGCCGGTGAGGGTGTCCTGCTCGGTGATCGTGCCGGGGACGGTGCCGGCCGCGACGGCGGGCGCGCCCTCGTCGGACCACTTCTCGACCAGTTCGCGGATCTGGGAGAGGCCGGTGTCCTGGCCGACCGGGGCGGCGCCCGCGCGGCACAGCTTGATGCCGTTGTACTTGGCCGGGTTGTGCGAGGCCGTGAACATCGCGCCGGGCAGGTTCAGGGAACCGGAGGCGTAGTAGAGCTGGTCGGTGGAGCACAGCCCGATGAGGGTCACGTCGACACCGCGGGCGGCGGCGCCGCGGGCGAAGGCGGCGGACAGGCCCGGGGAGGAGGGGCGCATGTCGTGGCCGATCACGATCGCCGTGGCGCCGGTGACCTCGACGAACGCGGCACCGAACAGCTCGGCCAGGGACTCGTCCCACTCGTCCGGTACGACGCCCCGTACGTCGTATGCCTTGACGATGTTCGAAAGATCTGCGGCCACTGCCTGCCCTCCTGAAGGTCCTGTGCGGTTTGGCAAACCTACCCTGCCCACTGCGCTGCTCTTCAGGCGATCGGAGTGTCAGGAATCGGGCGAACGAAGGACGCGCAGGTGTCCGCGGCGGGTCTCGCCCGTGGCCGGGCCCCTTTGGCCGGGACCTCCCCCGGAGTCCTTCCGGGCGGATCCCCAGGCCTCGGCGGCGCGCTCGGGCGGGCGAGCCGCCTCGCGTACGGCGTTGGCGAGGGCTTCGAGGTCGTCGCCGCTGGGGCGCGACGGCGCGGAGCCGTCGGACAGGCGGACGACTTCCCAGCCGCGCGGGGCGGTCAGGCGCTCGGAGTGCTCGGCGCACAGGTCGTAGCAGTGGGGTTCGGCGTAGGTGGCGAGCGGGCCGAGAACTGCGGTCGAATCGGCGTAGACGTACGTCAGTGTCGCGACGGCAGGGCGGCCGCACGCGGTGCGCGAACAACGACGTACAAGGCTCACGACGTTGGACGGTACCGCACTCTTGACCGGGCCGCGACGACTCTCCCGCCGCTCACTCCCCCGTGTCGTACCGGGAGATACCCTGCGGGGGTGACCGACAGCCCTCTGACTTCCCGTCCCGCAGAGCCCCCCGCCGAGCCTCGGCCGCGCCGGCGGGACCGGCACGGGCGCGGGATGCGCGGGCCGGTGGCGCCGCCGCAGGTGCCGCTGTCGGCGAGCCGGTCGGAGCTGTTCGGGGACCTCGTACGGGACTCCGTGGAGCGGCTGGAGCGGCGCTGGCCGCAGCTGGCCGAGGTGGAGTTCCTGGTCGGTGACGTGCCGGGGCCGTCGGGTGGCGCGGACGGCGGCTGGAATGACGAGGCGGTGCCGCTGGGCGCGGTCGCGGAGTCCCGCCAGGGCCGGCCGGCCCGGATCGTGGTCTTCCGCCGGCCGGTGGAGATCCGCACCAAGACGCGGGACGAGAAGGCGCTGCTGGTCCACGAGATCGTGGTGGAGCAGGTGGCGGAGCTGCTGGGACTCTCGCCGGAGACCGTGGACCCGCGCTACGGCCAGGACTGAGCGGCCTCGGGGAAGTAGGGCACGTCCCCGAGGCCGCTTGGGTCCTGCCGGGTCCTGTCGTAGCGCGGGGCCGGGCGGTCAGCGGGTCAGGGGTCAGCGGGTCAGGACCGACAGGTCCTGCGTCGCTCGGGGGACCGAGACCGTGGAGTGGTCGTCCGACAGGGTCTGGACGGTGAACATCGCGATGCCCTCGTGCGGGAGGGACAGGGTGCGGGCCGCGTGGACCGGGCCGCCGGAGAGGGTTTCGACGGTGAGGGCGTAGGAGCCTTTGGCGCCTGCCGGGGCCACGGCCACCGTCTGGGTGGTGCCCGCCTTGACGGTCACCTCCTGGGAGGACGCCTCCCCGCCGCCGGTGCCCGGCGAGGCCGTCACCTTGACCTTCGCGTCCTTGTCGCCCACCGCCGTCAGCGACAGGACGGTCGCGTTCTCCTCGGGCCGGTTGTCGGCCACGGTCGCCCGCGTGCCCACCGGCCCGGAGGCCGGGACGAAGCCCAGATCCTGCTTCGCGCCGGAGCCGCGCACCACCCGTACCGCCGCGACCAGCGGGGCGGCCTTCTTGGCGTCCACCGGCGTCAGCAGCAGTGAGCCCGGCTCGCCGCGGGTCACGTCCTTGAGGTCCACGCTCGCCGTCATACCGGCCTTGACGTGCAGTTGTTCGTTGCCCGCCGGGGTGATGGTGCCGCCGGGCCCGGCCAGCCGGATCTTCACGTCCGCGTCGTCCTCGCCGGGTACGAAGGCGACCAGCCTGACGGAGGCGGCGTCGGCCGGGATGCCCGGCAGGACGAGGGAGCCCGCCGGGTCGGTGGCGGCGGGCAGCCAGTCGGCGCCCACGCCTTCCTCGCCGACCTGCACGGAGGCGCCGACCCGGCCTGCCCGGGTCGTCACGTGGGCGGTGGCGTCCGCGAGCTGCGCCCCCGGGATCAGGGAGGAGAGCAGGACGGACTTGCTGGACTTGGGGTCGATGCGGATGTTCTCGCTGGTGCCCGCGTCGGGCTTGGCCACGCCGTCCGGGCCGAAGAGCTTGATGTCGACGACGGCGGCGGCGTCGTCGGGGTTGGTGAGGTGTACGTAGTCCTCGCGTCCCTTGGCGGTGCTCACCGCGGGGAACCAGAAGTCGGTGCCGGGAGCGGTGCAGCCGGCGCCGAGGACGCCCCGGGCCCGGCCGACGGAGACCTTGGTGGTCAGCTGCGCGGTCCAGCCGGGGGCGAGGATCCCGTCGGCGCTGCCGGTGAGCGCGGGGGCGTCGGCGCCGGAGGCGGTGGCCCCGAAGGGCTTGCCCGCCTCCTTGGGCTCCAGCACCGGCTTGGCGTCCTTGGTGGCGCCGAGCAGCCGGGCCGAGCCCTTGCCCTCGGCGGATCCGGCCGAGCCGGGGGTGAACGCCGTGTACGTGGTGTCCGCGATGTCCGAGGAGCTCGGCGCCGGGCAGACCAGCAGGGACCGCTCCACCGGCATCCGGGCGGCGGCCGCGGCCTTGCCGTCGGCCGCGGTGCCCTCGGCGGCGGGGGCCGTGAGGGCGGCGACGGCGGTGAGGGCGGCCAGCGCCGCGGTCACGGCCGCGAGCGTCAGGGGTGCGCGCTGCTTCACTGCTGGGGGCTCCCGTCCGGACGCGGGTCGTACTGTCCGTAGGTGTCGTACGGGTAGGGGTACTGCTGCTGGTCCGGGTCCTGGACCGGCTGCTGTTGCTGCGGGAACGGGTACTGCTCGTACCCCGGCGCCTGACCGTACGGCTGCGCCTGCGGCTCGTAGGCGTAGCCGCCCTGGTCCGGGTGGGGCTGGTAGGCGTACGCGTCCTGCCCGTACGCCTCTTCGCCGTACACCGGCTGCGCCGGGATGTCCGCGTACGGGTCGGCGGCCACGGCGGCCTCGACCGGTACGGGGGCGGGCGCGGCCTGTTCGCGCAGGCGGCGGGCGCGGCGGCCCTCGCCGGCCTCGCCCGGGCCGGGCTGGGCGGGGATCACGGCCTCTTCCTCGGGCAGGTCGTCGTCGAGCCGTTCGCGGCGGCCGGGCAGGGCCATGACGAGCAGGACCAGGGCGAGGACGCCCTGCGCCCAGTGCCAGACGGTGCGCACGAGGGAGTGCTCGTGGACGAGGTCGAGGCGGCCGGCGTCGGCGGGCAGTTCGAAGCCCTGTGCCCAGCCGTCGAGGGTCTTCGGCTTGAGGGGCTTGCCGTCGAGGGTGGCCCGCCAGCCGGAGTCGGCGCGGTCGGCGATGCGCAGCACGCGGCCCGCCTCACCGGCCGGGATCTTGCCGTGGGCCTCGACGGGACCGGCGGCGACCGGGATCGGGGCCTCGCCCTGCTTGCCGGAGACGATGACGGCGCGCGGCAGCCAGGGCTCGACGCCCCAGAGCGCGGTGCCGTCCTGCTGGTGGCGCCGGCTGAGCCCCGGGGTGGCGTCGAGGACGCGGCGGATGTCCTCGGGTCCGCCGGGGCGGAACATGACGAAGCGGATGGCGTAGGCGCTGAGCTGGCTGGACTGGTCGGCGCCGGAGCCGGCGACGAGGTTGGAGACGACCTTGTCGAGGCGGGGGTCGCTGCCGGTGCGGGCGGCGGTCTCGGCGTCGCCGAGGCGGCCGCCGGAGCCGCGGACGAGGCTGTAGGAGACGGTGGCGGGCTGGTCCACGGCGAGGATCAGGGTGCGGGTCTGGTTGTCGTCACCGCCCGCCTCGGCGACGAAGGCGGGCACCTGCACCGGGTCGCGGCGCTGGAGCGGGCCGTCGGCTCCGGCGATGAGCCAGCCGGCCGCGGTGAGGAGCGGTCCGGCGGCGGCGGTGAGGGCGATGAGCGCGGCCAGCGGCTGGCGCCAGCCGAAGTTGCGGGCGGCGACCCGCTCCCTGGCGCCGTCCGCGCCGAGCGCGGCGGCCACCAGCAGGGCGAGCCCGTAGACGAGGGTGGCGGGTCCGGCCCAGGCGGTCCGGTTGAGGAGGACGGCGAGGAGCAGCCCTGCGAGGGCGGTGGCCCAGGCGGCGCGGACGGCGAACCGCCGGTCGGTCCGCAGCAGGGCGCCCAGGGCGGCGAGGACGATGCCGAGCAGCAGCACGCCGCCGGTGGTGCCGGGGCCGCCGGGGCTGGTACCGAGCAGGTCCAGGGCGGAGGCGGAGCCGGCTCCGTAGGGCAGTCCGGCTTCGTGCAGCAGGCTGCCGGGGTGTGTGAACAGGCCCAGCGACCAGGGGGCGAGCACGAGGACGGGGACGGCGAGGCCGGCGATCAGCCGCGGTCCGTACGTCTTCCACTGCGCTCGGCGCATGACCAGCGCGGCGGCCCCGAGGGCGGCGGCGAGCGGCCACACGACGGGGGTGAAGGCGGTGGCCACGGTCAGCAGGAGGGTGTACGTCCACACCGCGCGCCAGCTCGTCCGCTCCCCGTCGGCTGCGCCGAGGGCGAAGGCGGCGACGGCGGAGCGGGCGATCAGCGGGAGCAGGACGGCGAGCACGGCGGTGCCGAGGCGGCCGCCGGCGAGGGCTCCGGTGACGGCGGGGAGGAAGGCGTAGGCGACGGCGGCCCAGGCGCGCAGCAGCCGGGAGGCGACGAGCGGCCGGGAGGCGAAGTACGCGGTGAGTCCGGCGAGCGGGACCGAGCCGACGAGCAGCAGGGTCAGGGCGGCCTGGGTGGAGCCGAAGAGCAGGGTGGCGAGGGCGCCGAGGACGGCGATGTACGGGGGTGCGGCGGCGGTGGAGCCGGTGGAGACGGGCTGCCAGCCGTCGGTGTAGGCACGCCAGAGATCGAAGCCGCCGTCGGGGGCGGGGAGCAGGGCGCCGCCCATGAGGGAGCCGCCGCCGATGAGGGAGCGGCAGGCTGCGAGGGAGACGAGCAGGAGGAGGCCGAAGAGGACGGGCGCGGGGTTGCGGGCGATCCGCTTGAGGCGCGCGAACCGCTCGGTGTCCCGGAAGTCGTCCTCGCCGGGCGCGTTGAGGATGCTGCCGCCGCCGTGCCGGCCGGCGGGGGCGGCCTCGGAGTCGCGGCCGTCGGCGAAGTAGCCGGCGAGCTGTTCGGCGTTGGCCCGCAGGGAGGCGCCCGGCGGGGGGAAGAGCGGGCGCAGGTCCGCGGCGGGGACGACGGGTCGGCGGCGGCGCTTGCGGGCGGCGAGGATCCGGCCCGGGCGGAGCAGGGTTGCCAGGAGGCCGGTGAACTCGTCGACGGCCTGGCCGGGGGCCTTGCCGATGAGGTAGGCGAGGGTGCGCAGCACGGTGCCGAGCAGGACGCGCAGCAGGACGTAGGGCAGGGCGCGGCCGGAGCTGTTGGCGAGCATCGTGTAGACGGCGCCGGCCTTGTCGACGCGGTGCGGGCTCGCGCTCGTACGGCCCGCGCAGTCGACGGTGCGGCGTTCGCGGGCGGAGGCCTCGGCGTGGCGCATGACGGCGTCGGGGGCGACGAGGACGGTGTGGCCGGCGCTCTGGGCGCGCCAGCAGAGGTCGACGTCGTCGCGCATCAGGGGCAGGCGTCTGTCGAAGCCGCCGAGCTCGTCGTAGACGTCGCGGCGCACCAGCATGCCCGCCGTGGAGACGGACAGGACGGGGCGGACCTGGTCGTGCTGGCCCTGGTCCTGTTCGCGGCGGTCGAGTCCGGTCCAGCGGCGGCCGCTGCGGGCGATGGTGACGCCGGCTTCGAGGAGCTGCTTCTTGTCGTACCAGCCGCGCAGCTTGGGGCCGATGACGGCGGCGTCGGGGTTCTCCTCGGCGACGCGGAGCAGCTCGGTGAGGGCGTCGGGCTCGGGCGCGCTGTCGTCGTGCAGGAGCCAGAGCCACTGGACGGGTTCGCCGTGGGGGAGGTCGGGCAGGTCGTACGCGTCGTCGCGCCAGGTGCGGCTGACGGGGTCCCAGCCGCTGGGGCGCTTGAGGTACGGGAGGTCCTCGGGGGTCAGGGTGCCCGCGTTGCGGGCGGATTCGTCGACGGCGGTGCCGAATCCGGTGCGGCGGGCGAGGTGCAGGACGCGGTCGTCGCCGAACGCCTCGGTGAGCAGCCGCGCGGAGTCGTCGGCGCTGCCGGTGTCGGCGGCGACGTGGTTCTGCGCGGGGCGTTCCTGGCCGAGGAGGCCGGCGAGTGTCCGGGGCAGCCAGCGGGCGCCGTCGTGGGCGACGAGGACCGCGGTGACGACGTGCCGGGGGAACTCGGGTGTGGCGGGGGCCTGGTAAGAGGCCGTCGACTGGCTGTGCGGGGACATCGCGCTACTGGCCCTCCGGCCTGGGGGTCCTCCCGGACGGAGTCCGGGGGGAGGGTCCGGGGGTGGTGTGCCCTCGGAGGCTGCTGGACAGCGCCACACTAACGGCTGGAAAAGCGACGGTCCGCCTCCTGCGGGGAAGGTGCAGGAGGCGGACCGTTTGCTCTGCTCGGTACGTTGCGGGCCGGGCAGTTCGATATGTCGTGGGATGTGCGATAGGTGCGGAAGGTACCTGTTGGGAAGCGTCCCGGGCGTATCAGACCGCTGCCTTTTTCAGCCGGCGGCGCTCGCGCTCGGACAGGCCGCCCCAGATGCCGAATCGCTCGTCGTTGGCGAGGGCGTACTCAAGGCATTCGGAGCGGACCTCGCAGGCGAGGCAGACCTTCTTGGCCTCGCGGGTGGAGCCGCCCTTCTCGGGAAAGAAGGACTCGGGGTCGGTCTGGGCGCACAGAGCGCGCTCCTGCCAGCCGAGCTCCTCGTCCGCCTCCTCGACCAGCAGTTCCTGAAACAGCTCGGTCATGTGCGCCCCTCGCTCTGTCTATGCGTCCCCGTGGTGGCGTCGTCACTGATTGCTACGTAACGACACGAGTGAAATTACAAGTGCGTGGCTCCGGAGCAGTCAAGCCGAGATCTGCTATTGGGCCCCTTATTCACTCTGCGGAACCAAGCCTATGCAGAAAGTGTTCATATCGCCAAAAATCGTGACACATGCAACGGGCGTCACATGATGCCCGCCTTTACCCGTAATCCACGCGCCACCCCGGGGCAGGGTTGCGATCCAGCCAAAGAAGCGGCGCAGATCACATTCCGGTCACGAAGCTGCGGGTGTGGTTTGAACTCGGTTGCAGCGCCACATCCCCGGACGCCGACTGCACAAACCTTTCTCCGTGCACAGCAACCGGATGAGGTGAAACTTTTCCGCCAAACCGGACATTGGGTTGACAGTCCGACCCCCGACCCGCTCTCCTTGCTCTCATGTCAGCGACCGCAGCCACCACCCGGACCCCCATTCGTGGGTTCCTGTGCGCTGCCCAGGTTCGCTGTTGCTGTTGCAGCTGTTGATGCCTCCGGAGCTCCGACTCCGTACCGGCTCCAGCCCGCCCCCGCAGCAACCGCCAGCACCACTGACATCCGTCGAGGTATCCCCACGATGAACAGCGCCAGCACCCCCACGTACGCCGAGAGCGACCTCCAGATCGCCGGCGACATCCTCGCCGTCCAGCACCTCCTCCAGCCCGCCCGCGAGCACCCGGCCACCGTCGCCGAGTTCGTCGGCCTCGCCCGCTCCATCGCCGAGGACCGCGCCTCCTGGGAGCACCTCGTCCAGTACGACGCCACCACCCGCTGGTACCACCGGCTGCGCACCGGCCCCGGCTACGAGGTGTGGCTGCTCAGCTGGGTCCCCGGCCAGGGCAGCGGCCCGCACGACCACGGCGCCTCCTCCGGCGTCCTGACCGTCCTCGAAGGCGAGCTCACCGAACACCACACCCGCGGACGGCTCGCCCTCGGCGCCGGCTCCCAGCGGGTCTTCGCCCCCGGCTACGCCCACGAGGTCGTCAACGACACCCTCGAAGGCGCCGTCAGCCTGCACGTCTACTTCCCCGGCCTGACCGAGATGCCGATGCACAGCTGCTCCCCGGCGCGCCAGGAGTCGGTCCCCGCCTGACCGCGGCCCTGCGGCCTGACAGACTTCGGCGCATGCGCATTGTTGTTCTGGCCGGCGGTATAGGCGGCGCCCGGTTCCTCCGCGGCCTCAAGGTCGCAGTCCCCGACGCGGACATCACGGTCATCGGCAACACCGGTGACGACATTCACCTGTTCGGGCTCAAGGTGTGCCCCGATCTGGACACGGTGATGTACACCCTCGGCGGTGGCATCAACGAGGACCAGGGCTGGGGCCGTACCGACGAGTCCTTCACCGTCAAGGAGGAACTCGCGGCGTACGGGGTCGGGCCCACCTGGTTCGGCCTCGGCGACCGCGACTTCGCCACCCACATCGTCCGTACGCAGATGCTCGGCGCGGGCTACCCGCTGAGCGCCGTCACCGAGGCCCTGTGCGACCGCTGGCAGCCCGGGGTACGGCTGCTGCCCATGTCCGACGACCGGGTCGAGACCCACGTCGCGATCACCGATCCCGCCACCGGCGAACGGCGGGTCGTCCACTTCCAGGAGTACTGGGTCCGGCTGCGCGCCGCCGTGGACGCGGAGGCCGTCGTCCCCGTCGGAGCCGAGCAGGCCAAGCCCGCGCCGGGCGTGCTGGAGGCCGTCGCAGCCGCCGACGTGATCATCTTCCCGCCGTCGAATCCGGTGGTCTCGGTGGGGACGATCCTCGCCGTGCCCGGCATCCGGGAGGCCGTGGCCGCCGCCGGGGCGCCCGTCGTGGGCCTCTCCCCCATCGTCGGGGGCGCGCCGGTGCGCGGAATGGCGGACAAGGTGCTGGCCGCGGTCGGCGTGGAGGCCACGGCCGCCGCGGTCGCCCGCCACTACGGGACCGGGCTGCTCGACGGCTGGCTGGTGGACACGGCCGACGCGGACGCCGTCGCCGAGGTCGAGGCCGCCGGGATCTCCTGCCGCGCGGTGCCGCTGATGATGACCGACCTGGAGGCCACCGCGGAGATGGCCCGGGCGGCGCTGGAACTGGCGGAGGCCTCGCGGTGACCGACGCGCACGCCTCCGCCGCGCCCGTTCCCTCCTACGAGGTACGGGCCGTCGAGGGCATACCCGAGGTCAGGCCGGGCGACGACCTGGCGAAACTGATCACGGTGGCCGCGCCCGACCTGCGGGACGGGGACGTCCTGCTGGTCACCTCGAAGATCGTCTCCAAGGCCGAGGGCCGGATCGTGGCGGCGGACTCGCGCGAGGACGCCATAGACGCGGAGACCGTACGCGTGGTCGCGCGCCGGGGTCCCCTGCGGATCGTCGAGAACCGGCAGGGCCTGGTGATGGCGGCCGCCGGGGTCGACGCCTCCAACACCGCCCCCGGCACGGTGCTGCTGCTGCCCGAGGACCCGGATGCCTCGGCCGCCGCGATCCGCGCGGGGGTGCGCGACGTCCTCTCCGTGGACGTGGGCGTGGTCGTCACCGACACCTTCGGGCGGCCCTGGCGCAACGGGCTCACGGACGTGGCGATCGGCTCGGCCGGAGTGCGGGTCCTGGACGACCTGCGGGGAGGCACGGACGCGCACGGAAACGCCCTGAGCGCGACGGTCGTGGCGACCGCGGACGAGCTGGCCGCCGCCGGCGACCTGGTCAAGGGCAAGGCGGCCGGGCTGCCGGTGGCCGTCGTCCGCGGGCTGGCCCACGTACTCGGCGAGGGCTCCGCGGCGCGCGACCTGGTGCGCACCCCGGCCGACGACATGTTCCGGCTGGGCACCTCGGAGGCGGTACGGGAGGCCGTGACGCAGCGCCGTACCGTACGGGCCTTCACGGCCGAGCCGGTGGACCCGGGCGCCGTACGGCGGGCGGTGGCGGCGGCCGTGACGGCGCCCGCCCCGCACCACACGACGCCGTGGCGGTTCGTGCTGCTGGAGTCCGAGGCCTCGCGGGTGCGGCTGCTGGACGCGATGCGGGACGCGTGGATCGCGGACCTGCGGTCGGACGGCAAGTCCGAGGAGTCCATCGCCAAGCGGGTGCGGCGGGGTGAGGTGCTGCGCGGCGCGCCGTACCTGGTGGTGCCGTGCATGGTGACGGACGGCTCGCACGACTACGGGCACGCCCGCCGGGACGCGGCGGAGCGCGAGATGTTCGTGGTCGCGATGGGCGCGGGCGTGCAGAACTTCCTGGTGGCGCTGGCCGGGGAGCGGCTGGGCTCGGCGTGGGTGTCCTCGACGATGTTCTGCCGGGACGTGGTCCGGGAGGTGCTGGGGCTGCCGGAGGACTGGGACCCGATGGGGGCGGTGGCCGTGGGTCACGCGGCCCAGCCGCCACGGGAGCGGCCCTCGCGGTCCGCCGCGGACTTCATCGAGGTGCGGTAGCCGGATCGGTCAGCGCTGACGGAGCTGACGGAGCTGTCAGAGCCTTCCGATGTCCGTCCGGGGCATGCGGGGCATGCGGCGGGGCGGCGTGTGACCGGCGAGGAGGATGAGGCGGGCGGCGCGGTGGCGCTGGCCCGCGTACGGGGCGAGGAGCTCCAGCATGGCGGCGTCGTCGGCGTCGCGGTCCCCGGCGAGGGCGTAGCCGATGATGCCGGGGAGGTGGAGGTCGCCGGTCGTGACGGCGTCGGGGTCGCCGTTGCTGCGCTGGAGGGTCTCGGCGGAGGTCCACGGGCCGATGCCGGGAACGGCCTCCAGCCGTCGCGCGGCCTCGGGCAGGGCCATGGCGGCCGCCTCCTCCAGGCGGTTCGCCACGCGGGCGGCCCGGACGATCGCCGCGGCGCGCTTGGCGTCGACCCCGGCCTTGTGCCAGTCCCAGGACGGGATCATCGCCCAGGTGCGGGCGGTGGGCATGACGTGCAGGCCGAGGTCCTGCGGACCGGGGGCGGGCTCGCCGTACTGGCGTACGAGGCGGCGCCAGGCGCGGTAGGCCTCGTCGGCGGTGATCTTCTGCTCCAGCACGGTGGGGATCAGGGACTCCAGGACCAGGCCGGTACGGGTGAGGCGCAGACCCGGGCGGCGGCGGTGGCTGGCGTGCACGAGGCGGTGGCGGGGGACGAAGACGGCGGGGTCGTCGCCGGCGCCGAGGAGCGCGGGCAGCTGTTCGAGGATCCAGTCGGCGCCGGGGCCCCAGGCCTCGGCGTGCACTTCCTGGCCGGGCCGCCCGGCCAGGCGCAGGGTGGCGGGGCCGTCGGGGGTCCGGGTCGCCCTCCAGACCGAGCCGTCGGGGGTGGTGCGGAAGGTGGGGTCGGCGGGGCCCCGTCTGAGCGGGCCGAGGGTGAGCCCGAGGTCGACCGGCCCCTCGGGGGTCCACCGGCGTTCCTTGGCGCCCGCGCCGACCGGTCGCCCCTGCCCGGCGGGCACGGCGGTCCGGCCGCCGCGCACGGTGGTGCGGGTGAGGGGATCGACGGGGTCGAAGCGGCCGGCCATGCGTCGAGCGTAGCCCTGCGGGGCTCCGGCCCACCCCGCCCCCTTCTCCCCCGGCCACCGCTGGGTGCCCCCGGAAACAGGGACCCGGGCCCGGACCCGCGGCCCGGGCCCGAGTCCGGCCGCAGCCCTGGTGGCTACGGGCGGCCCTGGAGCTTCGCCGATGAGGTGCGGGTCGTCGGGAGTTTGCCGTAGAGCTTCTTGCCCGGGCATTCGGTCGCGAAGCCGTCCCGGTGGCCCGAGATCACGTTCATCTTCACGTTCGTGCCCTTGGTGTAGAGGTTGCCGCCGCCCGACCTCAGGGTGGTCTTCGCGCGCGGGTCCCTGCCGAAGAGGCCGAGCTTCCAGGCCGTGAGGCGGGCGATCGCGTCGACCGCCGCCGTGGGGGGCGCCGTGGAGGTGTACGTGCCCAGCACCGCCACGCCCATGCTGTCGGTGTTGAAGCCCATGGTGTGCGCGCCGAGCACCGGCCTGGAGACTCCGCCCGCGCGGCCCTCGTACACCGTGCCGCACTTGTCGACGGCGAAGTTGTAGCCGAAGTCGCGCCAGCCGCTGCTGAGTACGTGGTAGCGGTACAGGCTGCGCAGCACCGCCGGGGCGTCCTTGCAGGCGTAGTTGTTGCCCGAGGCGCTGTGGTGGACGAAGGCCGCCTTCACGGTGTTCGTGTAGACGAAGCCGGGCTCTCGCAGGCTCTCGTCCGCGCCCCACCCCCTGCGCGTGACGATCCGCGGGCGCGGACCGATGAACGGGGCGGCCGCCTCGCTCAGTTCACCGTCACTCGCGTAGATCGCGTCGGCGGTGGAGTCGGCCTTGTCGAGGGCGATGATCTCGTTCGCGCCCAGCTCGGCGTGCGGGAGGTTCGCCGCGGAGGACTCGGCCATCTCCATCGTCAGGCCGTCTCCCTTGTCGTCGCCCACGGGGCCGCCGTTCTTGCCGTCCGGCCCCGCGCCGGGCGCCTCCGCGCCCGGGTCGACCAGCTCGATCCGCATGCCCGTGGGCAGCCGGGACGGAGCGCGGGTGGACGGTGCCGCCGGTTCCGCCTGGACGCGGACCTCCACGCCGTCGGACTCGCCGACCCACAGCGGGGCGGTGGCGCCGCGGACCCGGCCGGAACCTCTCTCCACCGCGTCGGGGTCGGCCGCGTGCTCGCTGTTGTGGGTCTCGACGTCCTGCCAGCCGGACCAGGCCGAGGTCTTCGCCGAGCGGGTACGGACCTGGACCCGGCCGTGGAGCTCGGTGGCGACGTCGTCCCAGACGACGCCGACCAGCGAGAACGTCTTGACCTCACGTGCGGCCAGGCCCTGTGCCTCGGGGAGGCGGGGCGAGGCGCTCATGCCGGGAACGCCGGGGGTCCGGTCCGCCGAGGGTCCCAGCGGGACGAGCGGCAGCGACTGGGTGGTCCCGGCGGGGGTGACCGGGGAGGCCTCTGCCAGGGCCGGAGTAGGGAGCGCGACGGGGAGGGCCAGTGCGGCAGCCGTCACGACGCCGATCGAGGAAGCAAGGAATCCACGCATGAAAAGGATGGTGAGTACGCTCAGCGCCCGGCGCCATCCGGGAACTGACGCTCCGTCTGGTGACACGCCGACACCCCTCCCCCGTACGGCGCAGTCACGGGCCACCGGACGGAGGACGCGCCCGCGTAACCTGGGCCGGGTGAACTCCACTGACCGCACCCCTGCCGACCTGCTGCGATCCGCGCTCGCCGCCGATCCGGGCCGCCCGCTCGTCACCTTCTACGACGACGCCACGGGCGAGCGCGTGGAATTGTCCGTCGCCACCTTCGCCAATTGGGTGGCCAAGACCGCGAATCTGCTCCAGGGCGACCTGGGCGCCGGGCCCGGTGACCGGCTCGCGCTGATGCTGCCGGCGCACTGGCAGAGTGCCGCCTGGCTGCTCGCCTGCGCCTCGGTCGGGGTCGTCGCCGAGGTGGGCGGCGACCCGGCCGGTGCCGACCTCGTCGTCAGCGGGCCGGACTCGCTGGAGGAGGCCCGGGCCTGCTCCGGGGAGCGCGTGGCGCTCGCGCTGCGGCCGCTGGGCGGGCGGTTCCCGCAGCCGCCGGCCGGGTTCGCGGACTACGCGGTGGAGGTGCCGGGGCAGGGCGACCGGTTCGCGCCGTTCGCGCCGGTGGACCCCGAGGGGCCCGGGCTGGTCGTCGGCGGCCAGGAGCTCTCGTACGCGGAGCTGACGGACCGCGCCCGCGAGGACGCGGCGAGGCTCGGCCTCGGGGAGGGCTCCCGGGTGCTGAGCGGGCTCGGCTACGACACGTGGGACGGCCTCTCGGCCGGGCTCTACGCCGCACTGGCGTCGGGCGGATCCGTGGTGCTGTGCCGGAACCTGGACCGGCTGTCGAAGGACGCGCTGGCGCAGCGGATCGAGAGCGAGCGCGTCACCCACACGGTCTGATCCCCGCCTGACCGCCGCCTGACCGCCTTCGGCCCGCCGTCGGCCCGCCCGTCACCCGGACTGGCCAACGGCGGAAACGGGCGATTTGTCACCCGCATGGCTCTAGACACGCCCCTGCCCCCGGGCCGCTGCCACAGCCCAGGGGCAGGATCGGCAGTGGCCGCACTCACCCGTACGGCCCGCGGTCGCAGCGGCGAGAGGTAGACGCCAGTGACGGACAGCGCAGGCATACCAGGCGGAAAGCAGACGGCCGCGGGCTCCCCGAAGCCTCCGCGCAGCCGTCGGCGCCGGCTGTTGCGCTGGATCGGGGTCGGGGCGACCGCCGTGGTCCTGGCGGGCTCGGCCACCGGGTGGTGGCTCTACCGCAAGCTCGACGGGAACATCACCGAGGACGCTTCGGCGGAGGCCGAGCTGCGGCGCTACGAGCGCGACCGGCCGGCGCACCTCGCGAGCGGCGCCCAGAACATCCTGCTGATCGGCTCGGACTCGCGCTCGGGCAAGGACAACGCCCGGTACGGGCAGGACCAGAGCGGGCAGCGCTCGGACACCACCATCCTGCTGCACCTGCCGGCGGACCGGCTGAGCGCGACGGCCGTGTCGATACCGCGGGACCTGATGACGGACATCCCCGCCTGCCTGATGGCGGACGGAAGGCGCACCCGCGAACAGTTCGCCCAGTTCAACTGGGCCTTCCAGTGGGGCGGGGCCGCCTGCACGATCCGTACGGCCGAGAAGCTCACCGGGATCCGGATCGACCACCACATGGTGATCGACTTCGGTGGCTTCAAGCAGATGGTCGACGCCATAGACGGCGTGGAGGTCTGCCTCAAGCAGCCGGTCAACGACTCCGAGGCCAAACTGAGGCTGCCCGCCGGGCGGCAGACCCTCCAGGGCGAGCAGGCGCTCGGCTTCGTGCGCGCCCGCTACAGCCTGGGCAACGGCAGCGACACGGAACGGATGGAGCGCCAGCAGCAGTTCCTCGGCTCGCTCGTCAAGAAGGTGCAGAGCAACGGGGTGCTGCTGAACCCGGCCCGGCTGTATCCGCTGCTGGACGCGGCGACCTCCTCGGTGACCACGGATCCGGGGCTGGCCTCCCTGCGCGGCCTGTACGAACTCGTACGGGGCGCACGGGACATACCGACCGACCAGGTGAAGTTCCTGACCGTTCCCCGCAGACCGTACTCCGGGAATCCGAACCGCGACGAGCTGGTGGAGCCCGACGCGGCGCAATTGTTCGAGCAGTTGCGGACGGACAGGCCCGTGACGGTCGCCCCGCCGAAGCCCGAGAGCGGGATCGCGCCGGTGGAGTCCGCGCCGAGCGCGGCGCGGACGGGCGGAACGAATGAGGGGCGCGAGGGAACCGCCACGCCCTCCGCACCCGTCCCCACCTTTACCGGAACGACGGCGGGAGTCGCCGACTGCCGGTAAAGCAATCCCAAAAGCCGGTGACCGAACCGAGTGGGATGGGTGGTTCGCCCCGTTATAAGGGGAGTGGAATTTGTCACCAGCATGGTTTGCATCCGAACCTGACGGATAGGGTGAGCGATCCGGTGCCCCGGCCGAACCAGAGGCCTGGCACCAGTAGCCGGACGTTGACCGTGCGCCTTGGGGGAGGCGCGTCGCGAGGCACCGACGGAGGATTCGAGCAACCGTGGATGCGCAAAGCCGTGGCCGGGCCGAGGAAATCGACCCCGCAGACCAGTGGGTGCTCAACCCCCGCACCGGTCACTACGAACTGCGACTGGCCGACTCCGCAGCGCAGCAGCGGCCCAAAGTCTCAGCCCCCCGCAGAGCGGCGGCGCCCTCGGCGCCCACCGCCCCCTCCCCTTCCCCCTCCCCCTCCGTGCCGAAGCCGCGGCGCGGCGACCCGCCTCCCGGCGGCAGGCGCGGCGGACGCTCCCGCAAGATCGGCGGCGGAGGCCGCAAGAAGGCGCTGATCATCACCGGTGGGACCCTGGCGTTCCTGTTGGTCGCCGGCTCGGTGGGCGCGTACCTCTACTACGAACACCTGAACGGCAACCTCAGCGTCACCGACGTGGCCGGAGCGGGCACCGGCGGTTTCAAGAAGGACCAGCCCATCAACATCCTGGTCATCGGAACCGACAAGCGCACCGGTGCGGGCAACGAGAGCTACGGGGACAAGGACAGCGTCGGCCACGCCGACACCACGATCCTGTTCCACGTCTCGAAGGACCGGACGAACGCGACCGCGCTGTCCATCCCCCGCGACCTGATCAGCAACATCCCGGCCTGCCCGACGAAGCAGCCGGACGGATCGACGAAGACGATCCCACCCACCAAGGGCACCCGCTTCAACACCAGCCTGGGCCAGGAAGGCCGCGACGCGGGCTGCACCATGCGAACGGTCAAGGAACTCACCGGCATCGAGGTCGACCACTTCATGATGGCCGACTTCAACGCCGTCAAGACGCTGAGCACGGCGGTCGGCGGAGTACCGGTGTGCCTGGCCAAGCCCGTCAACGACGAGGAAGGCTCCCACCTCAAGCTGGACGCCGGCGAACACCGGCTGGAGGGCGAACAGGCCCTCGCCTTCGTCCGCACCCGGCACGGCTTCGGCAACAACAGCGACCTCGACCGGATCAAGATCCAGCAGCAGTTCCTGGGTTCGATGATGCGTGAGATGAAGTCGAAGGAGACGCTGACCAGCCCCAAGAAGTTCCTCTCCCTCGCGGAGGCCGCCACCAAGTCGCTGGGTGTGGACTCGGGGATCGGGTCCATCGGCAAACTCACCGATCTGGCGGGTGAGTTGAAGGGCATCGACACGAAGAACATCACCTTCACCACCCTTCCGGTGCTCGACAACCCGGCCGAACCGGAGGGCAAGAAGGCCACCGTCGTCCTCGACAAGGCCCTGGCCGAACCGCTGCTGCAGATGATCCGGGGGGACGTCTCGCTCACGGAGGTCGAGAAGAAGGAACAGGCCGCCAAGGAGGCGGCCGACGCGGACGCGAAGGCCAAGCAGGACGCGCTGCTCCAGGGCAACAAGGCGCCCGCCGCGGACGTACGGGTGAACGTGTACAACGGCGGCGGCCCCTCGGGCTCCGCCTCCACCACCTTGAAGTGGCTGCAGATCACCAAGGGCGTGTCCAAGGCCAGCAACCTCGGCAACGCGCCCGCGAAGGTCGGGGCCACGCAGCTGGAGTACGCGCCCAACCAGGCCGACCAGGCCCGGGCGCTGGCGGAGATGATGGGGCTGTCGGCCTCGGCGATGAAGATCGGGACGGCCGACGCCGCGGCGAAGACGCCGATGAAGCTGACGCTGGGCCCGGACTTCCAGCAGCCGGGCAGCCCTCTGGCGGCGCCCGCTCCGCAGGAGTTGCCCAAGGACGTCCAGCAGGCCCAGGCCGACAAGGCCGTCTGCGCCAAATAAGCGCCCGTAGCGGGCAGTACCGGCACCATGCCGAGTCATCAGGACCTTGAGGGGGAGTACGCGTGAGGCAGAGCAGTGTGCGGGGGGAGGGGGCGACAGCCCGCGCCGCCGACGACACGTCCGGGGACATATCCGGGGGTGGTACGGGCGCGACCGGCTCGCCGCCCCCGCCGCGGGGCGGATCCCGCGCCGCCCGTCGGGCGGCCGGCGGCCGCCCGAGCAGGCGGGGTCGCCGGCGCGTGCTGCGCTGGGTGGCCTCCGTACTGGCCCTGCTCATACTCGGAACGGCGGCGGCCGGTTACCTGTACTACCGCCATCTCAACGGCAGCATCAAGACGGACCCGCTGAACCTGGGCGAGACCAAACTGGGCGGTTCCAAGCCCAACGCCTTCGGGCAGACCCCGCTGAACATCCTTCTCATCGGCTCCGACGCGCGCGACGACGCGGCGAACCAGGCCCTCGGCGGGGCGACCAACACCTTCGGCGGACCGCCGCTGGCGGACGTGCAGATGCTCCTGCACCTGTCCGCGGACCGCAGCAACATGTCCGTGGTGTCGATGCCCCGCGACACGATCCTGATGATGCCCAAGTGCACCGAGCCGGGCGGCAAGGTGCACCCCGCCAGCAAGGGGCTCGTCCAGACGAACGAGTCGCTCCAGCGCGGCGGACCGGGCTGCACGGTCGCCACCTGGACCGAGCTGACGAAGATTCCCATCGACCACTTCATGATGATCGACTTCAAGGGCGTGGTCTCGATGGCGGACGCCATCGGAGGCGTCCCCGTCTGCGTCCAGGAGAACGTCTACTCCCGCAACCGCGAGGGCAAGGGCTCCGGCCTGAAGCTGGCGAAGGGCACGACCGTCATCCAGGGCGAGCAGGCCCTGCAGTGGCTGCGCACCCGCTACGGCTTCGAGGACGGCACCGACATCGGCCGGACCCACGCCCAGCACCAGTACATGAACTCGATGGCCCGCGAGTTCCGCAAGAACGCCAAGCTCACCAACCCGGTCAAGCTCAACAGCCTGGCGCAGGCGGCCATCCAGGCCATGGTCGTGGACCCCGGCCTGAACAAGATCGACAAGCTGTACGACCTCAGCATGGAGCTCAAGAAGGTCCCGCCGGGGCGGATCACCATGACCACCATGCCGTGGGTCTACAGCACGAAGCCCGGCATGGACGGACGGGTCGAGCCCATGGCGGGCGAGGCCGAGGACGTGTTCCGGATGGTCCGCGAGGACATCGCGCTCGACGGCAAGGGATCGGGAACGCCGGGCGCCGCCGCCTCCCCTGGGGCGGCCGCCTCCACGGCCCCGACTCCCTCGGCCGCCCCGACCACGGCTCCCGCATCCGCTCCGGCCAAGATCGCGGTCTCCGTGCGCAACTCCACCGGCGGCAAGGACGGCGCCCAGGCCAAGGCCAAGGGCCGGGCGAGCGAGGTCGCCACGCTGCTGACCGGCAAGGGCTTCACCAAGGCCACCGCCGACAGCCAGACCGGGGCCGAGGACACCACCGTGATCCGCTTCGCCTCCGACGGGCAGGCGGCCGACGCCGCCGCCGTGGCCACCGCGCTCGGCCTGCCGGCCTCCTCCGTGCAGAAGTCCGACGAGGTACCGGGCATCACGCTGTTCGTCGGCAAGGACTGGCGGACCGGCGACGCACCGACCGCGCCGCCGCCCGCCCCCACCAAGGCCCCGGACTCCGCCCACGCCCTCAACGGCGACAACGACCAGGCCTGCATGGAGGTGCAGCAGGGCTTCACCTGGTAGGCGCGTACGCGAAAGGGGCCCGGCGCTGCGGCTGTGATCAACTCAGCCGCCGCGCCGGGCCCCTTCGTACGTCTCAGACCTGCGAGGCGTTGCGGTGCACGGCCGGGCGGCGGCTCGCGATCAGCTTGTTCGCGAGCGAGCGCGGGCTCGTCAGGAAGCCGTAGCCCCAGCACAGGTGCATGGTGGCCAGGGCGACCGGGATCTGCGCCCGGGCCTTGAGGGACAGGCCCTTGCCCGCCGGGACGGAGCCCGCGGCGATCGCCGCGAGGTAGCCGGCCGGAACGGCGAAGCCCAGCGGGCTCACGGTCACGCCCACGGCCACGCCGGCCGCGATCGCGCAGACCAGGGTCGGCGGGGCCAGGTAGCGCAGGTTGATGGAGCCCTCGTGGTAGCGGGCCACCACGTGCCGCCACCGGCCGTAGTCCTTGTACTGCTTGGCCAGGGCCCGTACGGAACGCCGCGGGCGGTACTGGACCTTCAGCTCCGGGGAGAACCAGATCAGGCCGCCGGCCTCACGGATGCGGAAGTTCAGCTCCCAGTCCTGGGCGCGGATGAACTCCTCGTTGTAGCCGCCCTGCTGCTCCAGCGCCTCGCGGCGGAAGACACCGAGGTAGACGGTCTCGGCCGGTCCCGCCTGGCCGCCGGTGTGGAAGGGAGCGTTACCGACGCCGATCTTGGACGTCATCGCGGCGGCGACGGCGTCTTCCCAGGCGTTCTGGCCCTCGGCGTGCATGATGCCGCCGACGTTCTGCGCGCCGGTCTCCTCCAGGAGGCGGACGGCGGTGGCGATGTAGTTCGGCGAGAGCATGCCGTGGCCGTCGACGCGTACCACGATCGGGTGACGCGAAGCCTTGATGGCGGCGTTGAGGGCCGCCGGGGTCCGGCCGGTGGGATTCGGGACGGTGTGGACTCGGGGATCCTCGGCGACGAGCTCGGCGGCGATCTCGTCGGTGCGGTCCGTGGACGGCCCGAGCGCGATCACCACCTCCATCTCGCCCGCGTACTCCTGTTCCAGGATGTGGCGGACGGAGTCGCGGAGGTAGTGCTCCTCGTCGAGCACCGGCATGATCACCGAGACTGCGGGCTGCTGGGCGGGCATGTGGTCCTTCAAGGTCGGGTATCGGTGTCACGTTACCGCTTACGGGGGAACCGGGTGCGCGCCGAGCGAGCGGTACGGACAGATGCTGATCGTATGGGCCTACTGTTCTGGCGAATCAGACCGATCTGGCCCGTCCGTCGACCGGGGTTCCTGCCGATCCCCGCGGAGGTGTCCACCGTGCCCCAGCCGCACCGTCCCGCCCGTCCCGCCAGGCCGCCCCAGCCGCAGCCGCAGCGCGCACGGCGCGGCGGTGGGGGCGGCGGTCCGGCCCGGCACCGGGGGGACAGACCCCGGTGGGGGGTGCGGATCGCGGCCGGGCTGTCGGTGGTGGTGCTGGGCTCCGGGGCCGTCGGGCACGCCGTGATGACCGGGCTGGACACCGGGATCGAGCGGGTGGACCCGTTCAAGGACATGAAGAACCGCCCGCAGGCCGGGCACGGCCTGAACTTCCTGCTCGTGGGCACCGACGGCCGGGAGAAGGTCAGCCCCGAGGAGAAGCGCGACTACCGCCTCGGCGGAGCGCCCTGCCACTGCACCGACACGATCATGCTGGTGCACCTGTCGGCGGACCGGAAACGGGCGAGCGTGATCAGCCTGCCCCGCGACAGCTACGCCGAGATCCCCGAGCACCAGGACCTGAACAGCGGCAAGCCGCACAAGGGGCACCCCGTGAAGCTGAACGCCGCGTACGCGGAGGGCGGGCCCAACCTGACCGTGCGGACCGTCGAGAACATGACCCGGGTGAAGATCGACCATTACCTGGAGGTCGACTTCACCAGCTTCATGAAGACGGTCGACGCCGTCGGCGGCGTGGAGATCTGCACCGCCAAGACCATGCGCGACGCGAACACCGGCCTCGACCTGCTGCCCGGCACCCACCGGCTGACCGGCGGGCAGGCCCTGCAGTACGTACGCTCACGCCACGTCGACGGGGCCTCCGACCTCGGCCGGATGCAGCGCCAGCAGCGGTTCGTCGCCGCCCTGATCCAGCAGGCGACCGGCGGCGGGGTACTGCTCAACCCGGTGAAGTTCAAGCAGGTCAGCTCCACGCTGCTCGGCTCGGTCCGGGCGGACACGGGCTTCGGCTCGGAGCAGATGCTCGCGCTCGGGCAGGCCATGCGGGACTTCACCCCGTCGTCCTCGGAGTTCGCCTCCGTGCCCGTCGGCGACCCCTCGTACCCGGTCAAGGGCATCGGCTCCACGGTGAAGTGGGACGAGCCGAAGGCCGCGAAGCTGTTCGAGGCGTTGCGGCAGGACCGGCCGCTCGCCCCGGCCCGGCCCGGGAAACCCGGCGGCCAGCCGGCGGCGGTACCGGTGGACGTGCCCCCTCAGCAGATCCGGGTCCAGGTGGAGAACGGGACCCGGATCGACGGACTGGGCGGCCGGGTCGACGCGGCGCTGCGCGCCACCGGCTTCGACACCACCCGGGCGCCGGGCAACGGCGCCAGCCGCGACGTCAAGCGCACGGTGGTCTCCTACGACCCGCGCTGGGACCGCTCCGCCCGCTCGTTGGCGACCGCGCTGCCGGGCAGCGAGCTGCGGGCGGTGGCCGGCCAGGGGCGGACGGTGCTGGTGGTCGCGGGCTCGGACTACCGCAAGGTGGTGCCGGTGCGCGCGGAGGACCCGTACCAGGGCGGCGAGACCGGGGTGATCACGGGCGACGACGTGGTCTGCGGGAGCTAGGGCCTCTCGTCAATTCCCGTCTGCCCCGCGGAGCCCGGCGGCGCTCATTCGTCGAAGCCCCGCGCCGCCCGCTCCTCGCGCAGGGCCATGATCGCCTTGCGGCGGGCGAGCCGGTGCGTGCGGCGGATCTGGGCCTCCTGGTAGCGCCGCTCGTCCTGTTCCGTCTCCGGGAGGACGGGCGGGACCTTGCGGGGCTTGCCCTCGGCGTCCACGGCCGCGAAGACGAGGTAGGCGCTGCCGACCTGGGTGGCGGGCGTGGACTCGTTCCACCGCTCCGCGAGGACGCGTACGCCGATCTCCATGGAGGACCGGCCGGTCCAGTTGCACTGGGCCTTCACGTGCACGAGGTCACCGACGCGTACGGGGGCGAGGAAGACCATCTCGTCCATGGACGCAGTGACCGCCGGGCCTCCGCAGTGGCGGCCGGCCACGGCGCCCGCCGCGTCGTCCACCAGCTTCATGATCACGCCGCCGTGCACCGTGCCCAGGAGGTTGGTGTCGTTGGCGGTCATGATGTGGCTGAGGGTCGTACGGGAGGCCGCGGTCGGCTTCCCGGGCAGCTCGCCCGGTATCTGTGTCATACGGACACCTTAGATGCGTATCGGAGGCATCAGCTCTGCAACAGCCCCGGCACGGATCGCACCCCGGGCTGTCGGACGACGCGCCCGGGCAGGCATCCTTGGGCGCATGAATGACTGGCCAGAGGGGTGGAGCGGCGACCGCGACGAGCGTGGCCGCCGTGACGACGGGTACGGACGCGGCAGCGGGCAGGCGCAGCCCGAGGGCGCGCAGCGGATGCGGCACGTCCAGCGGCAGCAGCCTGCGCGCCCGGCGGTCCCGGCGCCCGCCCGACGGCCCGGAATGCCGCCGTCCGCACCGGGTGTGCCCCCGCAGCAGACCCAGAGCCCCGACACGTACGGCGGCTACGACAGCGGTTACAACACGGGCCAGGTCTACGGCTCGCCCGCGGGGCCCGGCGGCCCCGCGCAGCCGCCGTCCGGGCCCGGCGGCCCCGGCGGCCCGGGGCGGGCGCCCGGCCCGGCGCCGGACTGGCGCAAGCGGATCAAGATCGGCTCGATCGTGCTGGTCTCCGCGCTGCTGGTGACCACCGTCTCCACCTACTTCTGGGCCGACTCCAAGGTGCGCCGCGAGGTGGACCTCTCCAAGGTCATCGAGCGCCCGAAGGAGGGCGACTGCACGACGTACCTGATCGTGGGCTCCGACAGCCGCGAGGGGATGTCCGACGAGGAGAAGAAGAAGCTCCACACGGGCTCGGCCGAGGGCAAGCGGACCGACTCGATGATGATCCTGGCGAAGTGCTCCAGCGGGAACACGATGATCTCGCTGCCGCGCGACTCGGACGTGGAGATCCCGTCCTTCGTGGGCTCCCAGTCCGGCAAGAAGTACCCGGGCACGGGCAAGCGCACCAAGCTGAACGCGGCGTACGCCGAGGACGGCCCCGAGCTGCTGGTGCGGACGGTGGAGTTCAACACCGGCCTGCGCATCGACCACTACGCGGAGATCGGCTTCGCCGGCTTCGCGAACATCGTGGACTCGCTGGGCGGGGTGGAGCTGGACATCGAGGAGGGCTTCAAGGACGAGAAGTCGGGCGCCGACTTCAAGGCGGGCAAGCAGACGCTGAACGGCGAGCAGTCCCTGGCCTTCGTCCGGACCCGGTACGCCTTCGCGGAGTCGGACCTCCAGCGGACGAAGAACCAGCAGAAGTTCCTGTCGGCGCTCGCCAACCAGGCGGCGACCCCGTCCACGATCCTCAACCCGTTCAAGCTCTACCCGCTGATGGGCGCGGGCCTGGACACGCTGATCGTGGACAAGGACATGGGCCTGTACGACATGGGCCAGATGTTCTTCGCGATGAAGGGCGTCAACGGCGGTGACGGCGTCTCGATGAACATGCCGATCTCCGGCCAGCGCGGCGGCAACCTCGTGTGGGACAAGGCGAAGGTGCAGCAGCTGGTGAAGCAGATCCAGAACGACGAGAAGGTCACCGTCCGCGGCAACTGACCGGGCCGGTCCGGGCGCCTGGTCTCCAGGCGCCCGGGATCGGACAGCCGGGGATCAGGCAGCCGGGGATCAGGCAGCCCGGGGTCAGGCAGCCCGGGGTCAGGCAGCCCGGGGTCAGGCAGCCCGGGGTCAGGCGTCTGTGATCAGGCGTCCGGGGAGAAGCGGATGGCGGCGGCGGGCAGCTGCGCCCCGCACCACACCCGGGCGCCCGCGCGGAGTTCGTTGTCGGCCCCCACGACGGCGTCGTCACCGATGACGGCGCCGTCCAGCACGGTCCGCGCGCCCACCGAGGCGCGGGCACCGATCAGGCCGGCGGTCACCTGCGCGTCGGGGCCGATGAACGCGCCCTCCAGCACGATGGAGCCCTGGACGACCGCCCCCGCTTCGATCCGGGCGCCGGCGCCCACGACGGTGCCCCCCGACAGCTTGGCCCCGGCGTCCACCTGGGCGCCGGGCAGCACGAGGGACTCGCCGCGCCGTCCGGGGACGGCCGGGGAGGACACCACGCCGCGGACCAGGTCGGCGGAGGCCTGGACGATGGCCTCCGGCCTGCCGAGGTCCATCCAGTACGTGTTCTCGGTGACGCCGTGCAGCGTGGCCCCGGAGGCGAGCAGACCGGGGAAGGTCTCTCGCTCGACGGAGACCGGGCGGCCGGCCGGGATGGAGTCGATCACGCTGCGCCGGAAGACGTAGCAGCCGGCGTTGATCTGGTCGGTGATGATCTCCTCGGGGGTCTGCGGCTTCTCGGTGAAGGCCAGCACCCGCCCCTCGGAGTCGGTGGGGACCAGACCGAAGGCGCGCGGGTCGTCGACCTGCACCAGGTGCAGCGAAACGTCGGCGTCGGCCGTTTCGTGGGCCTCCACGAGGCCGGCGATGTCCAGGCCGGTGAGGATGTCGCCGTTGAAGACGAGGACGGAGGAGTCGGGGCCGCCCGTGAGCAGCTGCGCGGCGTTGCGGATGGCACCGCCGGTGCCGAGCGGCTCGTCCTCGACGACGTACTCCAGGTGGACGCCGAACTCGGATCCGTCGCCGAAGTAGGGCTCGAAGACCTCGGCGAGGTAGCAGGTGGCCATGACGATGTGCGTGACACCGGCGGCGGCGGCCCTGGCTATCTGGTGGGCGAGGAACGGGACGCCGGCCGTGGGGACCATGGGCTTGGGCGTGTTCACCGTCACGGGACGCAGCCGCGTCCCCTGTCCGCCGACCAGCAGGATCGCTTCCGTCATTGCGTTCTCCCCAACCGATTCCGGCGTACGAAGGTCCAAATTTAGCCCATCCGGGAGCGCCCGGAGGCCGGTGCCGGATGTGTCGACCGGCGCGCGCACGCATACGGACGCCGCGCTCGGTATGTCATGGAATGAGTGTGTTGTTCGCCCGGTCAGGGGGCGAACGGATTGGCGTGGCCGGGCAGTTGCTGCCCGGGCCGCAGGAAGCTCTGCCTGCCGCGCTCGTCCCGTACCTGGATGAACCCGGCGTCCGTCAGCCGCCGGGCGATCCGCTGTCGGCGGATGTCGCCCAGTTTGAACGCGCCGGCCAGGAACGCGGCGAGCGCGCCTCCGCCGGCCAGCGCGACGAACGGCTTCCCGGACACGAGCAGGACGAGGGCCAGGACCACGCACATCGCGTAGCCGACCATCTTCCGGCCGCCGTCCGCGGCGTGGGAGGACAGGGCGTCGAACATGATCCGGTCCTTGACCCGGGCGACGGCGTCGGCCGCCCCGGGGAGGGGCCGGTAGGACCCCTGGAGCATCCCGGGCACCGCGCCGCCGTTGCCCGCCTGCGGGTACGCGGCGATGGTGGCCGCCCCGCGGGCGCGGGCCCCGGGGCTGGGGTCCCGGTACATCTCGACCAGGGCGAGCTGCTTCTTGTGCCCGGTCCGGTGCGTGCGCCCGTACTCGAAGCCGTAGTGCTCAGCCACGTGGGCCAGGGCCGCCATCCGCCCCAGGGCGGCCGAGGGGCCGATCTCGATGACGTCCTTGTGGGCGATCTGCCGTAGCAGCCCCGCCATCTCGCGTTCCACGGACATGTCTTTCCGCCCCACCCCACGCACCACGCACCGACGACTGGACCGGCGCACAGCCTAGCCCGCCGCCCCGTGCGCGAACGTCCCCGGCGGGCTGCCGGGGGCGTTCGCGTCGGTGCAGGTCAGACCCGGGTTACGGCAGGTTGCGGGCCATGACGATCCGCTGGACCTGGTTGGTGCCCTCGTAGATCTGCGTGATCTTGGCATCGCGCATCATGCGCTCGACCGGGTAGTCACGCGTGTAGCCGTAGCCGCCGAGGAGCTGGACGGCGTCCGTGGTGACCTCCATGGCGATGTCGGAGGCGAAGCACTTGGCCGCGGCGCCGAGGTACGTCAGGTCGGCGTCGCCGCGCTCGGAGGCGGCGGCGGCCTGGTAGGTCAGGGCGCGGGCGGCCGAGACCTTCATGGCCATGTCCGCGAGCATGAACTGAACGCCCTGGAAGTCGCCGATCGGCTTGCCGAACTGCTTGCGCTCCTGGACGTAGCCCTTGGCGTAGTCCAGGGCGCCCTGGGCGATGCCGAGCGCCTGGGCGGCGATCGTGATGCGGGTGTGGTCGAGGGTCTTCATCGCGGTGGCGAAGCCGGTGCCCTCGGCGCCGATCATGCGGTCGGCGGGGATCCGGACGTTGTCGAGGTAGACCTCGCGGGTCGGGGAGCCCTTGATGCCGAGCTTCTTCTCCGGGGCGCCGAAGGAGACGCCCTCGTCGCCCTTCTCGACGACGAAGGCGGAAATGCCCTTGGAGCGCTTCTCGGGGTCGGTGACGGCCATGACCGTGTAGTACTCGGAGACGCCCGCGTTGGTGATCCAGCGCTTGACGCCGTTGAGGACCCAGAAGTCGCCGTCGCGCACGGCGCGCGTCTTCATGCCGGCGGCGTCGGAGCCCGCGTCCGGCTCGGAGAGCGCGTACGAGAACATCGCGTCGCCCTTGGCCAGGGGACCGAGGTACTTGGCCTTGAGCTCCTCGGAGCCGGAGAGGATCACCGGGAGGGAGCCGAGCTTGTTGACGGCCGGGATCAGGGAGGAGGAGGCGCAGACGCGGGCCACTTCCTCGATCACGATCACGGTCGCGAGGGCGTCGGCACCCGCACCGCCGTAGGTCTCGGGCACGTGGACGGCGTGCAGGTCGCTGGCGACCAGGGCGTCCAGGGCCTCCTGCGGGAAGCGGGACTCCTCGTCGACCGCGGCGGCGAACGGGAGGATCTTCGCCTCGGCGAGCGAGCGGACCGACTCGCGGAGCATGTCGTGCTCCTCGGCCGGGCGGTACAGGTCGAAGTCGGCAGAACCCGCCAAGATCTCTCACTCCCCAAGGGTGATGCGTGATGCTAACTACCGTTAAGTAACCCAAGCTTAGTCGCCCGGTCACGGATGGCGATATGGACGGCCGACGTGAGTTGCGTGACAGCGGTGGTGCTCCTGGGGAACGTCCCCGGGGGTGGGCCCGACTATGCTCAGTGGCCGCAAACGGCCCCGCACCTCTGGAGCACCCATGGCCCCCCTCAGGATCACTGTGATCGGCACCGGATACCTCGGCGCGACCCACGCCGCGGCGATGGCGGAGCTGGGCTTCGAGGTGCTGGGGCTGGACGTGGTGCCGGAGAAGATCGAGATGCTGGCGGCGGGCCGGGTGCCGATGTACGAGCCCGGGCTGGAGGAGCTGCTCGCCGCGCACGTGGCCGGGCTGCCGGGCTCGACGGGGCGGCTGCGGTTCACGACCTCCTGGGAGGAGGTCGGGGAGTTCGGCGACGTCCACTTCGTGTGCGTGAACACTCCGCAGAAGCACGGCGAGTACGCCTGCGACATGTCCTACGTCGACGCGGCGATGGCCTCGCTGGCCCCGCACCTGACGCGGCCGGTCCTCGTGGTCGGCAAGTCGACGGTGCCGGTGGGATCGGCGGAGCGGCTGGCGGCGAAGCTCGTGGAGCTCGCTCCGGCGGGCGCGGACGTGGAGCTGGCCTGGAACCCGGAGTTCCTGCGCGAGGGCTTCGCGGTGCAGGACACCCTGCACCCCGACCGGATCGTGATCGGCGTGCAGGGCGAGCGCGCGGAGAAGCTGCTGCGCGAGGTGTACGAGACGCCGATGTCGGAGGGGACCCCGCTGGTGGTCACCGACTTCCCGACCGCCGAGCTGGTGAAGACCGCCGCCAACTCCTTCCTCGCCACCAAGATCTCGTTCATCAACGCGATGGCGGAGGTGTGCGAGGCCGCGGGCGGTGACGTGGTGAAGCTGGCGGAGGCCATCGGCTACGACGAGCGGATCGGCGCGAAGTTCCTGCGGGCCGGGATCGGCTTCGGCGGCGGCTGCCTGCCCAAGGACATCCGGGCCTTCATGGCGCGCGCGGGCGAGCTCGGCGCCGACCAGGCGCTGACCTTCCTGCGTGAGGTCGACTCCATCAACATGCGGCGCCGCGGACACATGGTGGAGCTGGCCCGGGAAGCGGTGGGCGGGTCCTTCCTCGGCAAGCGGGTCGCGGTTCTGGGTGCGACCTTCAAGCCCGACTCGGACGACGTACGCGACTCCCCCGCCCTGAACGTGGCCGGGCAGATCCACCTCCAGGGCGGCCAGGTCACCGTCTACGACCCCAAGGGCATGGACAACGCCCGTCGCGTCTTCCCCACCCTGGGGTACGCGGACTCCGCGCTGGAGGCGGCGCGTGGTGCGGAGGTGGTCCTGCACCTGACCGAGTGGCGCGAGTTCCGCGACCTGGACCCGGTGGAGCTGGGCCGCGTCGTCACCGACCCGCTGATCCTGGACGGCCGCAACGCCCTCGATCCCGAGCTCTGGCGCGCGGCGGGCTGGACGTACCGGGCGATGGGCCGCCCTCGCGCGTAGCGCCCGGCCGCCGCCCCGGACCCCGCCTCGCCGAAGCCCGGGGACCCGGTCGGGGCCGGGGCGCGCGAGGGCCCGTCGGGCGGTGCGTCATGAAGGGCTGCGCCGGTGCTGGGCGGCGCGGGAGGTGAATTCCACGTCGCGCAGGACCCGTTGGGCGTTGCCCCAGGTCAGCAGGGCCAGGTCGGCTTCCGGCCAGCCTCGGTCCAGGAGTTCCGCGATCAGGCGGGGGTAGCCCGAGGGGTCGGTCAGGCCGGTCGGGCGGGAGGTGCCCTGTTCGGTGCCGAAGGCGGCGCCGAGGCCGACACTGTGGGGGCCGGCGACCGCGCGGACGTGGTCCACGTGGTCCGCCACCGCGTGCAGGGAGTCCCCGGTCCGCGTGGCGTCGAAGGTGACCATCGCCAGGCCGTTCGCCTCCCGCAGCGCGAGCAGGACCTCGTCCGTGGCGTTGCCCGGGTGCGGGTTCAGGGCCGCGGCCGCCGTGTTCGAGATGACCACCGGGGCCTTGGAGGCCGCCGCGATCTGACGGGCCACGGTCGGCGGGCACCCGGTCAGGTCCAGCACGATCCCCAGCCTGTTGGCCTCCTGGACCACCTCGTGGCCGAAGGCCGTCAGGTCCTGCTGGGCCCAGGGCGCTCCGGCGGGCGCGAAGATCCGTACGCCCAGCGCGTGGAAGGCGTGCAGCGCGCCCAGGGAGTCGGTCAGGGTCCGGCCGGGCACCGGGCCGAGGAACGAGGCGATCCGGCCGCGGTTGCGGGCGTCGGACATGTCGTCGGCGGTCAGCGCGAGGCAGAGGCTGTCCGGGTAGCGGCGGATCAGGGCCAGCGCCACGTCGATCTGTTCCAGGGTGTCGGAGACGACCTGGTCCGTCGGGGCCCCCGCCTCGTGCGGGGTCAGCAGCGACCAGAACTGCGCGCCGACTCCGCCCGCGCGCAGCCGGGGGATGTCGGTGTCGACTCCGCTGTCCCCCGGCTTGTCGATGTCGTGGTACGGGCTCTGGCGCAGCGTCCAGACGAGCGTGTTGCACCCGTCGGCGACGGGCTGCGCCGACAGCAGCGCGGCGGCCCGTTCCAGGGCGCCGACCGCCGTTTCGGCTGGTGCGGGGAGATCTTCTGCTCCGATGCCCACGGAGTGGGGTTCATCCTGCAGGTCGGCCATGGCGTTCGCTCCGGTCTCGGCGGCAGCAGGGAGAGATGGTGCCACCGTGACATGTGGGACGCCTGGGTCGCCCGGCAGATGTGGCATTCGGGTGTAACTCGCAGGTCAGCGAGTCACACCCGGTCGCCGTATCCGCCCCGCTCCCGCTAGATCACCGCGTTGGACGGGCCCCGGGACGCCGAGAGGTCCCGCGCCACCGCCTCCGCGTCGCGCAGCGCCCGTACCGCGTTGGACCAGGTCAGCTTGGCCAGGTCGGCCTTCGACCAGCCGCGCGCCAGCAGCTCCGCGATCAGGTTCGGGTAGCCCGCCACGTCGTCCAGGCCGGACGGGGTGAAGGCCGTGCCGTCGTAGTCCCCGCCGATGCCGATGTGGTCGACCCCGGCCACCTCGCGCATGTGGTCCAGGTGGTCGGCGACCGTGGCGGCGGTGGCCATCGGGCGCGGGCTCTGCGCCTCGAAGGCCCGGTGCAGGGCCATCGCCTCGGGCGTGGTGTCCAGGTGGTGGAAGCCGTGCGCCCGCAGGTTCGCGTCCGCGGCCAGCGTCCACTGGACGGCCGCCGGGAGGATGAACTTCGGCACGAAGGTGGCCATCGCCACCCCGCCGTTGGCCGGGAGCCGCTCCAGCACGTCGTCCGGGATGTTGCGCGGGTGGTCGCACACCGCGCGCGCCGAGGAGTGCGAGAAGACCACGGGCGCGGCCGAGACGGCCAGTGCGTCGCGCATCGTCGTCGCCGCCACGTGCGAGAGGTCCACCAGCATGCCGACGCGGTTCATCTCGCGGACGACCTCGCGGCCGAAGTCGGTGAGGCCGCCGTGCCGGGGCTCGTCGGTCGCCGAATCCGCCCAGTCGATGGTGTCGTTGTGCGTGAGCGTCATGTACCGCACGCCCAGCTGGTGCAGGGCCCGCAGGGTGGCGAGCGAGTTGTTGATGGAGTGGCCGCCCTCGGCGCCCATCAGCGAGGCGATCCGGCCGTCGGCGCGGGCCGCCTCCATGTCGTCCGCCGTCAGCGCCCGCACCAGGTCGCCCGGGTAACGGTCGATCAGCTGGTCCACCGCGTCCACCTGTTCCAGCGTGGCGCTGACCGCCTCGTCGCCGGTCAGTTCGGTGCTCACGTACACCGACCAGAACTGCGCGCCGACCCCGCCGGCCCGCAGCCGCGGGATGTCGGTGTGCAGGTACGCCGACTGGTCGCCGGCGATGTCCCGCTGGTCCAGGTCGTAGCGGACCTGCTTGCGCAGCGCCCAGGGGAGGTCGTTGTGGCCGTCCACGACGGGGTGCTCGGCCAGGAGCTCTCGCGCCTCGTCCAGGCGCTGCGCCGCGCTCACTTGCCGAATCCGAAGGACTCCGTGCCCGCGACCTTCGCTCGCAGCCGCTTGCCCTTCTCGGTGGCCTGGTCGTTCAGCTCCTGCTGGAAGTCGCGCATCCGGGCCAGCAGCTCGGTGTCGTGCGCGGCCAGCATCCGTACGGCCAGCAGGCCCGCGTTGCGCGCCCCGGCGACCGAGACGGTGGCGACGGGAACGCCCGCGGGCATCTGGACGATCGACATCAGCGAGTCCATGCCGTCGAGGTACTTCAGCGGCACCGGCACGCCGATGACCGGCAGCGGGGTGACGGAGGCGAGCATGCCGGGCAGGTGGGCGGCGCCGCCGGCACCCGCGATGATCGCCTTGAGGCCGCGGCCGGCGGCCTGCTCCCCGTACTCGATCATCTCGCGCGGCATCCGGTGGGCGGAGACGACGTCGACCTCGTACGGGATCTCGAACTCGTCCAGGGCCTGGGCGGCGGCCTCCATGACTGGCCAGTCGGAGTCCGAGCCCATGACGATGCCGATGACGGGACCAGCGGCGGAAGTGCTCATTGGGTGACCGTTCCTCTGAGGTAGTCGGCAGCGTGGCGTGCGCGCTCCAGCACATCGTCCAGGTCGTCGCCGTAGGTGTTGACGTGGCCGACCTTGCGGCCGTGTTTCACGTCCTTGCCGTACATGTGGATCTTCACCTGCGGGTCGTGGGCCATGCAGTGCAGGTACGCCGCGTACATGTCGGGGTAGTCCCCGCCGAGCACGTTCGCCATGACCGTCCAGCGGGCACGCGGGCGCGGGTCGCCCAGCGGGAGGTCCAGGACGGCCCGCACGTGGTTGGCGAACTGCGAGGTGATGGCCCCGTCCTGGGTCCAGTGGCCGCTGTTGTGCGGGCGCATGGCCAGTTCGTTGACCAGGATCCGGCCGTCGGCGGTCTCGAACAGCTCCACGGCCAGGTGGCCGGTCACGTCGAGCTCCTTGGCGATGCGCAGGGCGAGCGCCTGCGCCTCGCCGGCCAGCTCCTCCGAGAGGTTCGGGGCGGGGGCGATCACCGTGTCGCAGACCCCGTCCACCTGGACGGACTCCACCACCGGATAGGCCACCGCCTGGCCGTGCGGGGAGCGGACGATGTTGGCCGCGAGCTCGCGGACGTACTCGACCTTCTCCTCCGCCAGGACGGGGACGCCCGCCCTGAAGGGCGCCTCCGCGTCGTCGGGGGTGCGGACGAACCACACGCCCTTGCCGTCGTATCCGCCGCGCACCGTCTTGAGGATGACCGGGAAGCCGCCCACCTCGTCCGCGAAGGCCGCCACGTCCGCCGGATCGCGCACGATCCGGTGGCGGGGGCTGGGCGCGCCGATCTCGTCGAGCTTGGCGCGCATCACCCCCTTGTCCTGGGCGTGCACCAACGCGTGGGGCCCCGGGCGGACGGGGATGCCGTCCGCTTCCAGAGCCCTGAGGTGTTCGGTGGGTACGTGCTCGTGATCGAAGGTGATCACGTCGCAGCCGCGCGCGAAGGCGCGCAGCGTCTCCAGATCGCGATAGTCGCCGATGACGACGTCGCTCACGACCTGGGCCGCCGAGTCCTGTGGGGTGTCACTGAGGATCTTGAATCTGATGCCGAGGGGGATGCCCGCCTCGTGGGTCATGCGGGCGAGCTGTCCGCCGCCGACCATGCCGACTACCGGGAACGTCACGCCTCCAGGGTATCCGGCGGGATTCCGCCATATGGACGTGGCCTGGCGCGGACCTGTCGGTGAGGCCCCGGTGTGCCGTGCGTCGCACGGTGTCCGAAGGCACAGACGGGCCACAGGGGGGACACTTACCATGTGGGGGTTGACGGACAAGACCGGACGCCCCGAGCGGGGCGGTGACCGACAGGGACTGACCATTCAGATGAGCACGCCGGGGAACGGATCGGTTCTCGAACGCGTACGCGGTCTCGTTCGGGAGGTCGCCAAGTTCGGGGCGGTCGGCGGTCTGGGTGTGCTGGTCAACCTGGGTGTCTTCAACCTGATCCGCAGCACGACCGACCTCCAGGTGGTGCGCGCGAGCGTGATAGCCACCGTCGTCGCCATCGCCACGAACTACCTCGGCTTCCGCTACTTCGCCTACCGGGACCGCGCCCAGAGCGGCCGCACCCGCGAGCTGACCCTGTTCGCCGCCTTCAGCGCGATCGGCCTGGTCATCGAGAACGGCGTGCTGTACGCGGCCACGTACGGCCTCGGCTGGGACGCTCCGGTCGCCAGCAACGTCTTCAAGTTCATCGGCATCGCCACCGCCACCGTCTTCCGCTTCTGGTCGTACCGGACCTGGGTCTTCAAGGCCCTGCCCGTGGCCGTACCCGTGGCCGCAGCGGCATTCGAGCAGTCCGAGCCGATGCCCGATCCGGCGCCGCTGCCCCGGCCCGAGCCCGGGCCGGAGCCGATGCCCGATCCGCTGCCGGATCCGGTGCCCAGTCCGATCCCCGCGCCCGCGAGCACCTAAGCGGCCTCGGGGAAGTAGGGCACGTCCCCGAGACCGCTTAGACCTGTCCTGGCGGGACCCGACCGGTCCCCTACCGGACGGTGGCCTCCTCCGGCTCGGCCCGCGGCGGTGCCGTACGGCTGAGGAAGAGCGCGAAGACCGGCGGCTGCGCCTGCAGCAGTTCGAGGCGCCCGCCGTCCGCCTCCGCGAGGTCCCGGGCGACGGCCAGTCCGATCCCCGTGGAGTTGCGGCCGCTGATCGCCCGCTCGAAGATCCGGCTCCCCAGATCGGGCGGGACCCCCGGCCCCTCGTCCGTGACCTCCAGCACCGCCTGGTTGCCGACCACCCGCGTGCGCAGCGCGACGGTGCCGCCGCCGTGCATCAGCGCGTTCTCCACCAGGGTCGCCACCACCTGCGAGACCGCTCCCGGAGTGCCGACGGCCCGTACGCCCTGCTTGCCGGAGCGCACGATCGCCCGGCCCGCGCTGCGGTAGGCGGGGCGCCACTCCTCCACCTGCTGTTTGACGACCTCGTCGAGGTCGAAGGGGACCGCCGAGCCGGTCCGCGGGTCCCGCGAGTTCGTCAGGAGGCGCTCCACGACGTCCGTGAGCCGCTCCACCTGGGTGAGGGCGATCGACGCCTCCTCCCGCACGGTCTCCAGGTCGTCGGTGACGGTGATCTCCTCCAGCCGCATCGACAGCGCCGTGAGCGGGGTGCGCAGCTGGTGGGAGGCGTCCGCGGCGAGGCGGCGCTCTGCGGTCAGCATCCGGCCGATCCGCTCGGCGCTGGAGTCGAGGACGTCGGCGACCCGGTCCAGCTCGGGGACCCCGTACCGCTTGTGCCGGGGCCGCGGGTCGCCGGACCCCAGCCGCTCCGCCGTCTCGGCGAGGTCGGTGAGCGGGGAGGCCAGCCGGTTCGCCTGCCGTACGGCGAGCAGTACGGCCGCCACGACGGCCAGCAGCGCCACGGCGCCGACCACGGCCAGGGTCCGCCCGACCTCCTTGGTCACGGTGGCGCGGGACTCCTCGACCGTCACGATCTCGCCCTGCTCGCCGCGTGAGGTGCCCCGGATGACGTCGTCGTCGATGCGGTCGCCGACCTCCACGGGCGGCTGCCCGGGGACGGTGATCCTGGCGTGGTGGCCGATGTCGAGCTGGTCGGCGAGCGCCTGGGGGTCGATGGGCTTCTTCTCGAGGACGTTCGCCTCGACGATGCCCACCAGACGCAGCGCCTCGGACTCGATGCGGTCCTGGGCGCTGCTGGTGATGGTCCGGGTCTCCACGATGACCAGGGAGACCCCGAAGACGGCGATCACGACGAGCACCACGGCGAGCGTGGAGTTGATCAGGCGGCGGCGCATGGCTCAGTCAACGCTCAGCTCTTCTCGAAGCGGAAGCCGACGCCGCGGACGGTGGCGATGTAGCGGGGGTTGGCGGCGTCGTCGCCGAGCTTCTTGCGCAGCCAGGAGATGTGCATGTCGAGGGTCTTGGTGGAGGACCACCAGGTGGTGTCCCAGACCTCGCGCATGAGCTGGTCCCGGGTGACGACCCGGCCCGCGTCGCGGACCAGGACCCGCAGCAGGTCGAATTCCTTCGCGGTGAGCTGGAGCTCCTCCTCCCCCATCCAGGCGCGGTGCGACTCGACGTCGATGCGCACGCCGTGGGTGGCGGGGGCCTGGGCGGCCTCGTTCGCGCCGCGCCGGAGCAGGGCCCGGACCCGGGCCAGCAGTTCGGCGAGCCGGAAGGGCTTGGTCACGTAGTCGTCGGCGCCGGCGTCCAGGCCCACGACCGTGTCGACCTCGTCCGCGCGGGCGGTGAGGACCAGGATCGGGAAGCCGTGGCCCTCGGCGCGCAGCCGGCGGGCGACCTCCAGGCCGTCCATGCCGGGCAGGCCCAGGTCCAGGACGACCAGGTCGACGCCGCCCTGCAGTCCGGCGTCCAGGGCCGTGGGGCCGTCCTCCCGGACCTCGACTTCGTACCCTTCCCGGCGCAGGGCGCGGGCCAGGGGTTCCGAGATGGATGCGTCGTCCTCGGCGAGCAGTACACGCGTCATGTGGGTGATGGTAGTCCGCAGCGGCTGCCAGGAGGGGCACGCCTGCGGGACCCTCCTGATCTGTGGTTATGAGCGAGGGGGTGCCTTCGAATATGGTTGATCGGTTCCCGGCTTACCTGTGATCCATGTCTCAAGTCCTTCCATATGCCGCAGTGTCCTGTCGTATGGTGGCGAGACGCCTGATGCACCACTCAGGGGATCTTTGTGCCGAAAAGCGAGCCAAAGACCTCAAATTCTGCTCTGGTCGGTTTGTTCGACCCAGATGGCAGTGAATGACCTGTGGGCCGGGCCTTGTCAGCGCGAAGGTGCGCGACAGGGCGTGGATCCCGGTTACGGCTGACCCTTCGCCTCCGATCCGTCGGAGGCGGGACCCCGGGGCGTGGGGCGGGTCACCCGCTGCCGGTGCCGGCCACCCCCCACCGGGCGTTGAACAGCTCACGAAGCGAAGCGCGTCCCGACCAAGCAAGGATCTCGACCATGGCTTCCAGCCTGACGAGGGACTCGGCGGATCCGTCCACCGAGAAGACCTTCTTCGGCCACCCCCGTGGCCTGGCCACTCTGTTCATGACCGAGATGTGGGAGCGCTTCTCCTACTACGGCATGCGCGCACTTCTCGTGTACTACCTGGTCTCGGGCGGCGCCGACGCAGCCACGGGCAGCCAGGGCGGCGGTCTGGCCATGACCGCGGCCACGACCACGGCGATCTACTCCGTGTACGTCTCCATGGTCTACCTGATGGCCATGCCGGGCGGATGGTTCGGTGACCGCGTCTGGGGCGCCCGCAAGACCGTCGCCATCGCCGGCTTCGTGATCATGGCTGGTCACCTCTCGCTGGCCCTCCCCGGCCAGGCGATGTTCTTCGTCGGTCTGATCCTCGTGGCGGCCGGTTCCGGTCTGCTGAAGGCCAACATCTCCACGATGGTCGGCCACCTGTACGACGGCCCGGAGGACCCGCGCCGCGACGGTGGCTTCACCCTCTTCTACATCGGCATCAACCTCGGCGCCTTCGTCGCCCCGCTCGTCGTCGGCACGGTCGGCAAGGAGCACAACTGGCACCTGGGCTTCGCCCTCGCCGCCGTCGGCATGGGCCTGGGTCTCACCCAGTTCCTGCTCGGCACCAAGCACCTGAGCCCGAAGAGCAGCGTGGTCCCGAACCCGCTGTCTGCGGAGGAGCGCAAGGCCGTCCTCACGAAGCTCGTCTTCGCGGTCCTGGGTATCGCCGTCTTCTACGGCGCCGTGGTCGCCCTCGGTGCCTACACGCTGAACTGGGCCCTGGTCCCGCTGACGCTGGCCGGCCTGTTCATCCCGATCGCCGTCCTGGCCCGCATCAAGCGCGACAAGGACCTGTCGGGGGCCGAGCAGTCGAAGATGACCGCGTACATCTGGTTCTTCATCGCGGCCGCCGTCTTCTGGATGATCTACGACCAGGGTGGCTCCACGCTGTCCCTGTTCGCGGACGACAAGACCGCCGGCACCATGTTCGGCTTCGACTTCTCGGCCACCTGGTACCAGTCGCTGAACCCGCTGTTCGTGATGGCCCTGGCCCCGGTCTTCGCCTGGCTGTGGCTGTGGCTGGCCCGCAAGAACCAGGAGCCGAACACCATCGTGAAGTTCGCGATGGGCCTGGTCCTGATCGGCGCCTCGTTCTTCGTCTTCATCGTCCCGATGGGCATGGCGACCGGCGACGTCAAGGTCTCCCCAATGTGGCTGGTCTCGATCTACATGATCCAGACCATCGGCGAGCTGTGCGTCTCCCCGGTCGGCCTCTCCGTCACCACGAAGATGGCCCCGCAGAAGTACGCCTCCCAGATGATGGGTGTCTGGTTCCTCGCGGTCACCGCCGGTGACTGCATCACCAGCCTCCTGTCGATCGGCGGGGTGGACCTCAACGGCACCTGGGTGATCGCCTTCCAGGCGCTCGCCGCGGTCCTGGCCGGCTTCGCGGTCTACACGTACCGCAAGAAGGTCCAGACCCTCATGGGCGGCGTGCACTGACGCACCCCCCTGGCACGTGAGCGGCCCGGCACACCGAACGGTGTGCCGGGCCGCTCGCGTTCGCGGGTCAGCGCGTGCCGCGCAGGCGGCGCCACGGAGTGAAGGTGAAGACCGCGCCGCCGAGCAGGATCACCGTGCCGGCGACGAGGGCCAGGGCCTGGATGCCGCCCTCGTCCTCGGCGCCGGTTTCGGCGAGGCCGCCCGAAGTGCCGGTGCCGGTGCTGGTGCCCGTGCTGGTCGAGGAGCCGGAGCCGCCCGGCTGGGCGGTGGTGTCCAGCTCCAGCGAGACGCCGCTGCTGGCCGCCTTGCAGGGGACGTTGATCGGCGGCGAGCCCGCGGCCATCGTGACGTCGATCGTCAGCCGGTCCGGGCTGAGCGTCACCTTGCCGGTCTTGCCGGGCTTGTAGGTGCCGGTCATGTCACTGAGGCTGACCGGCCCCTTGTCGGGGATCGCCTCGGCGTTGGCCGGGCCGGAGACCTTGACCGTGCCGCTGTCGGCGCCGCCGAGCTTGACGTCCATCGAGGGCTTGAGGGCCCCCGCCGGCAGGGGCACGGGCGCGGCCATCGCGCCCTTGGCGGTCTTGACGGTCAGGTCGTAGCTGCCGCCGTTCTTCTTAGCGTTGATCGTGACCGGGGTCTTGATGCCGCCCGGGACGACCGGCCCGCAGTCGAAGGAAACCTCGACGGGCTTGCCCGGGAAGTCGGTCTGGCCGCCGCCTCCCCCGGTGGTGGAGCCGCCCGAGGTGGTGGATCCGCCGGTCGTGGAGCCGCCGGTCGTGGTGGATCCGCCGGTGGTCGCCCCGCCCGTGGTCGTGCCGCCGCTCGTCGTGCCGCCGCTGGAGCCGGCCGACACGTCGATGGTCGCCCCGCCCTTCACCTCGCCCACCGGTGCGCACTTGGTGACGAAGGTGCCGAAGGAGAACGTGACGGCGACGTCGTACTTGCCGGGGGTCAGGGTGATCTTGCCAGCCTTGGTGAGCTTCAGCTTGCCCTTCATGGGCGACATGACCATGGGGGCCTTCTTGGGGATCGGCGGGTTCTTCTTCTCCCCGACGACCTTCAGCTCGCCCATCCCCCCGCCCAGCGTGATCCAGCCGGTGGGCTGGACCGCGTCCTTCGGGATGTCCATCAGGTCCGTGTTGTTCGAGGCGGGCTTGACCGTCTCCCAGACCACGTCGACCTCGTCGCCGACCTTGGCCGCGGCCGGGGCGGTGATCTTGGCAGTGGTCTCGCCCTCCACCGGGTCGCCACCGCCGGCCGGCGGCACGCATTTGACCTTGTACGTGGCCTCGGCGGCCACGGCGGGAGAAGCCGAAATGGCGATACCCGCGCCGCCGAGCAGCAGCGCGACCACGGCCGCGCTCACCCTCCGTTGGGTCTTCACGAATGTCCCTTCGTCGTCGAACGGTTCTCAGACGGTGCGGACGTCTGTGGTGCTGTCTCCGGCGCGCTGTCCGGGTTGAACCACGGCAGGACCGCCGTGGTGGTCTCAGGAGGCTCCGGTGCCTTCGCGGAGCGGGCCGGAAGGGGCCCCCGGTGGCGGCCTCCGGCGGCCGCGGCGCGCGGCCGGACCTTGTCGACGGCGGCCATGCCGACGCGGAAGAGGGCGGCCGGGATCACCAGCAGGAGCAGACCCCAGAAGAGCAGGACCCCGTACGGCCGGTCCACGCCCCAGGGCTGGGTGGCCACGACGGTCTCGCCGTACTTGAGGGAGATCGTGTAGTCGCCGTAGGCGCCCGCGGTGAGGGCGACGTCCAGGGCGATCTCCGCCTTGCCGCCCGGCGGGATGCTGCCCTTCCACCGGGCCTCCTCCCACAGGGGCGCGAACACCCCGTGGGCGGTGCCGAGCTGGAAGACCGGGTCCTTGACCGGGGCCGAGCCGAGGTTGCCGACGGTGACCTTGAACTTCCGGCTGGGCGGGGCTCCGAACCAGGTCAGCACCCCGTCCTCGCCTTCCAGCCGGACCCCGGTGAGCATCGCGAGGCGGGGCGTGCCGGATTCGGCGGGCAGCTCGGCCACCGCGTGGTCGGTGATCTTCAGGGGCGCAGCGACGGTGGACTGGTCGCCGTTGACGGAGGTGACGTTGACGACGCAGGGGCAGGGCTTGGGCGGGGCCACCACGGGCAGCCCTGCGGCGAAGTGCCCGTCCTCGGCGACGGAGACGGCCGCACCGTCGGCGTTGGCGCAGCTGTTGGTGCCGCCGATCATGTTCTGCCCGCAGACCAGCAGCATCACCAGCGTCCTGGGCCGCCACCCGGTGCCGGTGACGGTGATCTCGGTGCCCATGGCGGCCTCCTGGAGCGAGAGCGCCACGGCGGGCTTGCCCTCGTCGGCGGCGGCCGGGGTCGCCGGGAACAGCGCCAGCGCGCACACCGCCAGCCCCACCGCGAGCAGGGCTCCGACTCTTCTCACCTGGAGGCTCCCGTCAGTTCGTGTTCGGGTGCGGGGGTCGGCGCGGGCGGCTCGTCGTCCGACGGGCGCCGGCGGGGCCGCCGGCCGCGTACGAGGAACAGCGCGGCCGCGGCGGTCCCGCCGAGGCCGAGCAGGCCGAGACCCGTCCAGCCGGCGAGGTCCCAGGGCACGAGCCAGCGCGTACCGCTCCCGACGGCCCGGGCGGCGCCGGGGGCGGTGACGGTGAGGGTGACGCGGACCCGGTCCGCCACGGGGGCGCCGGGCCAGGGCTCGGTCAGCTCCACCCGCTGGCCGGGGAGCAGTTCCACCGGCAAGGCCCGGGCGCCGCGGCCCGGGACCTCGCCGAGGAGGCCCTCGGCGTGGATCGCGAGCTCGGGGGCGAGGGCCACGTTCCCCCGGTTGACCAGGGTGTAGGCGACGACCGCGGCCGGGCCCCGGCCCCGTACGGCGACGTCCTCGACGGTGAGGGCGGCCAGGGTGGGGCCGCTGACCCTCAGATGGATCCGTACGCCCACCTCGTGGCCGCTCTCGGTCGCGACCACCGCGGCGGGGTGGTCGCCGGGCGGGGACGCGGGCGGCACGGTGACGGTGAAGGGGACCACCGCGCGGGTGCGGGGAGGGATCTTCACCGTGGCTCCGGCGCCGAAGCTGATCCAGGCTCCGGCGCCGTGCACGGCACCCGCCGAGCTGCCTTCGGCCGCGGGCCCGGCCGGGCGCACCGCGAAGGCGCCGTCGGCCGTGTTGTAGGCGTCGGCCCCGCGCAGGGTGACGGTGCGTTCCCGGTCGGTGGTGTTGGCCAGGGCGAGGCGGTCCTCCAGCACGGTGCCGGGGGTGCCTGACATGTAGTAATACGGGCGCGGGAAGTACGGGCGGACCGCGCCGGGCCGGGCGGCCGTCCCGGCGGCGGGCTCGGCGGTCCAGCCCGGGTCGTCGGCCGCCGCGGGGGCCGCGGCGGCCGCGTACAGCGCGGTGGCCGCGAGGAGCGGCACCCCGAGCCGTCGGAAGGTGTGGAGCACGCGCATGGCCGGGGTGCTCCGTTCAGGACCGGGCCCGCTGGCCGCGCCGGGTCAGCCAGAGCACGCCGGCGGCGCCGGACAGCAGCACGGTGCCGCCGAGGGTGCCGAGGGCGAGGGCGGAGTCGGTGGGGCCGGTCTGCGGGAGGGTGCCGTCCGTGTCGCCGCCGGACTGCGCGGCGGCGCCGCCCGCGGCGGTGACGTCCAGTTCCAGGGACGGTCCGGGGCTGTTGCCGGGGGTGCAGGTGGTCGTGGTGCCCATCGCCTTGATGGTGAGCACTCCGGCGGTGAAGGTGACCTTGCCGCTCTTCTTGGGCGTGTAGGTGCCCGACAGGTCGGTGATCTTGATCGGGGTGTTGGCGGGCGCGGCCTCGGGGTTGGGCGGGCCGGAGACCGGTACGGAGACCTTCTCGGCCCCGCCGACGAGGATGACGGCGCTGGGGCTCATCGCGCCCTTGCCGAGTTCGATCGGGCTGGACGAGACACCCTTCTGGAAGGACATCGTCAGCTTGTAGGCGTCGCCCTCCTTGACGGCCTTGATGTCGATGGGCGATACCGCCGACTTGTCCCCGATCGGGGTCTTGCAGTCGTAGGCCACGTCGACGACGGCGGCGTGCGCTGCGGGGGCGGCCAGTAGGACCGCCGATCCGGCCAGCGCGGACGCCAGCGCGAGCGCGGTGGAGCGTTTCCGGTCGGACACCTTCGTCTTCCCCTCGGGCCACAAATTCCTGACGACACATCAGATTGGTGGCTCAAGGTACGCCCGGGACCTTGCGGAGGGAAGACAAAGGGCAGGCCGGAATTGACTGTTCGTCAGCGGACGCGGACACCCTTCTGCCACACCGCGGAAACGAGCGGGACACCGGGGCGGTAGGCCAGGTGGACGTGGCTGGGAGCGTCCAGGAGGGCCAGGTCGGCGCGGGCTCCGGGCGTGACGGCGCCGATGTCGGTGCGGCGCAGCGCGCGGGCGCCGCCGGCCGTCGCGGACCACAGGGCCTCGTCGGGGGTCATCCGCATGTCGCGGACGGCGAGCGCGATGCAGAACGGCATCGAGCTGGTGTAGGAGGAGCCGGGGTTGCAGTCCGTGGACAGCGCGACGGTGGCTCCCGCGTCGATCAGGCGCCGGGCGTCGGGCCACTGGGCGCGGGTGGAGAACTCGGCGCCGGGCAGCAGGGTGGCCACCGTGGTGGCGGCGGCCTGGGCCAGGGCGTCGACGTCCGCGTCGGTGAGGTGGGTGCAATGGTCCGCGGAGGCGGCTTCGAGCTCGACGGCGAGCTGGACGCCGGGGCCGTAGGAGAGCTGGTTGGCGTGGACGCGCGGGATCAGCCCGGCGCCGGCGCCCGCGGTGAGGATCACGCGGGCCTGGTCCCCGTCGAAGGCGCCCTTCTCGCAGAAGACGTCCACCCAGCGGGCGTACGGGGCGCAGGCGGCCAGCATCTCGCCGGTGACGAGGTCCACGTAGCCGGCCGGGTCCTCGGCGTAGTCCGGGGAGACGATGTGCGCGCCGAGGTAGGTGACCTCTTCGGTGTGCGCGGCGGCGATGCGCAGGGCGCGGGCCTCGTCGGCGGTGGTGAGGCCGTAGCCCGACTTGGTCTCGAAGGTGGTGGTGCCCTGGCGGCGGGCCTCGTCCAGGTGGCGCACCAGGTTGGCTTCGAGCTCGGCGTCTGTGGCGGCGCGGGTGGCGGCGACGGTGGTCCGGATGCCGCCGGCGGAGTAACTGCGGCCGGACATTCGGGCGTTGAACTCCGCGGTGCGGTCGCCCGCGAAGACCAGGTGCGAGTGGGAGTCGACGAAGCCGGGGATGACGGCCCGGCCGTCGGCGTCGTACGTGCCGTCCGCCGCCGGAGCCTTGTCGGCGGGGCCGACCCAGGCGATGCGGTCCGCGTCGACGACGACCGCGGCGTCCTGGATCAGACCCAGAGGGGATCCGTCGCCGAGGGCGGGGTCGTTGGTGACGAGGCTTGCGATGTTGGTGATGACGGTGGTGGCCATGGGGGTTCCTCTCAGAGGGTTCCTGGGGGGAACCCCCACAACGTCAGCCGCGGACGGCCGCGATGGACTCGGTCAGGGCGGACGGGACGTCCGGGACCAGGGTGTGGGCTCCGTCGCGGACCACGTGACGGCCGCCCACCACCGTGTGGCGGACATCGGCGGCCGTCGCGGCGAAGACCGCCGTCTCGGCGCCGAGGCTCGGCAGCGGGCCCGCCGTCCGTACGGAGTCCAGGGCGATGGTGGTGAAGTCCGCGAGCGCGCCCGCCTCCAGGCGGCCCGCGTCGGGCCGGCCGAGCGCCGCGTGGCCGTCGGCGGTCGCCGCGGTCAGCAGCGCGTTCGCCGTCCAGTGGCCCCGGGTACGGCTGCGCAGGCGCTCGTCGAGCTCCATCGCGCGGGCCTCTTCGAGCAGGTCGATCACGGCGTGGCTGTCGCTGCCGAGGGAGAGCGGGCTGCCCGCGCGCTGGAGGCGGGTCGCCGGGCCGATGCCGTCGGCGAGGTCGCGTTCCGTGGTGGGGCACATGCAGGTGCCGGTGGTGGTGGTGCCGAGGAGGGCGATGTCCCCGTCGGTGAGGTGCGTGTTGTGGACGCCGGTGGTGCGCGGCCCGAGCACGCCGTGGTCGGCGAGGAGCTGGGTCGGGGTCCGGCCGTGCGCGGCCTGGCACGCGTCGTTCTCCGCGGTCTGCTCGGAGAGGTGGACGTGCAGCGGGGCCCGGCGCTCCTCGGCCCAGCGTGCGACGGTGGCCAGCTGTTCGGCGGGCACGGCGCGCACCGAGTGGATCGCCGCGCCGATCAGGGCGTGCTCGCGCGGCCCCAGGGCGCTCACCCGCTCCGCCCACGCGTCGGCGGTGCCGTCGGAGAAGCGCAGCTGGTGCGGGTTCGGGGCCTCGCCGAAGCCCGCCGAGAGGTAGGCGGTGTCGAGGAGGGTGATCCGGATGCCCGCCTCGGCGGCGGCCTCGATCAGGGCCTCGCCCATCGCGTTCGGGTCGGCGTACGGGGCGCCGCCCGGGGCGTGGTGGACGTAGTGGAACTCGCCGACGTTCGTGATGCCGGCCAGCGCCATCTCCGCGTACACGGCGCGGGCGAGCGCGAAGTACGTGTCGGGGGTGAGGTTCTGGGCGACCTTGTACATGAAGTCGCGCCAGGTCCAGAAGGTGCCGGAGCCGACCTGGACCGTGGAGCGCAGGGCCCGGTGGAAGGCGTGGCTGTGGGCGTTGGCCAGACCCGGGAGGGTGAGGCCGCGCAGGATCTCCGCGCCGGGGGGCGGGGTCGCGACGCCGGTGCGCACCGCGGCGATCCGGCCGTCGGCCCCTGTTTCCAGGGCCACGCCCGGCTCGACACGAGTGCCGAGCCAGGCGTGCTCCAGCCAGTACGTCTTGCGGCCGTGCGTGTTCAACGGCATGCCAGACCTTCCAGTACGTCGGCGAGGGCGAGGACGCCGGCCACGCAGTCGTCCTCGGCGGCGAACTCCCGCGGGGAGTGGGAGACGCCGGTGGGGTTGCGCACGAACAGCATCGCGGTCGGGACGGCCGCGGAGAGGATTCCGGCGTCGTGTCCCGCCCCGGTGCCGAGTACGGGGACGGCTCCGCCCAGGATCCGGTTCATCTCGTCGCGCAGGGCGTGCTCGAACTCGACGACCGGGGTGAAGGACTCCCGGACGATTCCGAGGTCGATGCCGTCCTGGTCGGCGCGCTCGCGGGCGGCCTTCTCGATGGCGGTGACGACCGTGTCGAGGGTGGCCTGGTCGGCGGCGCGGGAGTCGAGCCAGCCCCGCACGAGGGAGGGGATGGCGTTGACCCCGTTGGGCTCGACCGAGATCTTCCCGAAGGTGGCCACGGCCCCGGCGAGGGCCGCCTCGGTACGGGCGGCCAGCACGGTCGCCGCGTACGTGAGCATCGGGTCGCGGCGGTCCACCAGGCGGGTGGTGCCCGCGTGGTTGGCCTCGCCGCGGAAGTCGAACCGCCAGCGGCCGTGCGGCCAGATCGCGGAGGCGATGCCGACGCGGTCCCCGGACAGGTCCAGGGCCCGGCCCTGCTCCACGTGCAGTTCGACGAAGGCGCCGATCCGGCCGAGACGGTCGGGGTCGGCCCCGATGCCCTCGGGGTCGTATCCGGCGGCCTCCATGGCCTGGGGCAGGGAGATGCCGTCGGCGTCGCGGAGCTCGTACGCCTTCTCCTTGGTCAGCTGCCCGGCGGCGAGCCGGGAGCCGACGCAGGCGAGCCCGAAGCGGGCCCCTTCCTCGTCACCGAAGTTGGTGATGGCGAGCGGCCTGGTGAACTCCGCGCCCTTCCTGCGGAGTTCGTCCAGGGCCGCGAAGGAGGACACCACGCCGAGGGGGCCGTCGAAGGCCCCGCCGTCGGGGACGGAGTCCAGGTGGGAGCCGGTGACCACGGCGTCCCCCGCGAGGGGGTCGCCGAGCCAGGCCCACTGGTTGCCGTTGCGGTCGGTCTCGTACGTCAGCCCGCGCGCCTCGGCCTGCTCCTGGAACCAGGTCCGGCAGTCGGCGTCGGCCCCGCTCCAGGCGTACCGTCGGTACCCGCCGCTGCCGGCGTCGCGCCCGACGGGAGCGAGTTCCGCCCACATGGTGTGGAAGGAGGAAGCCTCACTCACGCGGAGTCACCCTCGCGCATGGGGACGCGGACGCCGCGCTCGTCGGCCACCGTCTCGGCGATGTCGTAGCCGGCGTCGACGTGGCGGATGACGCCCATGCCCGGGTCGTTGGTGAGGACGCGGCGGATCTTCTCGCCCGCGAGCTTGGTGCCGTCGGCGACGGTGACCTGGCCCGCGTGGATCGAGCGGCCCATGCCGACGCCGCCGCCGTGGTGGATCGAGACCCAGGAGGCGCCGGAGGCGACGTTGACCATGGCGTTGAGCAGCGGCCAGTCGGCGATCGCGTCGGAGCCGTCGAGCATGGCCTCGGTCTCGCGGTACGGGGAGGCCACCGAACCGCAGTCGAGGTGGTCGCGGCCGATGACCAGCGGGGCGGCGAGGGTGCCGTCGGCGACCATCTCGTTGAAGCGCTCGCCGGCCTTGTCGCGCTCGCCGTAGCCGAGCCAGCAGATGCGCGCGGGCAGGCCCTGGAAGTGGACGCGCTCGCCGGCCATCTTGATCCAGCGGTGCAGGGACTCGTTCTCGGGGAAGAGCTCCAGCATCGCCTTGTCGGTCTTGTGGATGTCCGAGGCCTCGCCGGACAGCGCCGCCCAGCGGAAGGGGCCCTTGCCCTCGCAGAACAGCGGGCGGATGTAGGCGGGGACGAAGCCGGGGAAGGCGAAGGCGCGGTCGTAGCCTGCCAGCTGGGCCTCGCCGCGGATGGAGTTGCCGTAGTCGAAGACCTCGGAGCCCGCGTCCATGAAGCCGACCATGGCCTCGACGTGCTTGGCCATGGACTCGCGGGCCCGCGTGGTGAAGCCGGCCGGGTCCTTGGCCGCGTAGTCCGCCATGTCCTCGAAGTCGACGCCGGTCGGCAGGTAGGCGAGCGGGTCGTGGGCGGAGGTCTGGTCCGTCACGATGTCGATCGGGGCGCCCTCGGCGAGCATCTGCGGGAGCAGGTCGGCGGCGTTGCCGAGCAGGCCGATGGAGAGCGGCTTGCGGGCGTCGCGGGCCTCGACGGCGAGCTGGAGGGCGTGCTGGAGGTTGTCGGCCTTCACGTCCAGGTAGCGGTGCTCGATGCGGCGCTCGATGGCGCGCGGGTCGACGTCGATGCAGATCGCAACGCCGTCGTTCATCGTCACGGCCAGCGGCTGGGCGCCGCCCATGCCGCCGAGGCCGGCGGTCAGGGTGATGGTGCCGGCGAGGGTGCCGCCGAACTTCTTGGCGGCGACGGCGGCGAAGGTCTCGTAGGTGCCCTGGAGGATGCCCTGGGTGCCGATGTAGATCCAGGAGCCGGCGGTCATCTGGCCGTACATGGTCAGGCCGAGGTGCTCCAGGCGGCGGAACTCCTCCCAGTTGGCCCAGTCGCCGACGAGGTTGGAGTTGGCCAGCAGGACGCGCGGGGCCCACTCGTGGGTCTGCATGACGCCGACCGGGCGGCCGGACTGGACGAGCATCGTCTCGTCCTGCTTGAGCGTCCGCAGAGTGCGGACCATGGCGTCGTACGAGCGCCAGTCGCGGGCGGCCTTGCCGGTGCCGCCGTAGACGACGAGCTTGTCGGGGTGCTCGGCGACCTCGGGGTCGAGGTTGTTCTGCAGCATGCGGAGGGCGGCTTCCTGCTGCCATCCCAGGGTGCTCAGCTCGGTGCCTCGCGCGGCGCGTACGGGGCGGGGTCCTGACATGGCGGTGCCTCCTCCGGTGTTGGTTCAATCTATTCACATCCTGACTTCCTGAATAGATTCAGTCAACAGCTGCGGGCCGACCCGCCGGATGATTGGCTGGCGGACATGGCTGCCGAGGTGCCTTCGGGCATGCACGCGAGGACGCACGAGGAGGGCGCCACAGCGCGCCGTGACCTGGCCGTACGGGCCGCGGTCGAGCAGGGTCTGGTGGGCGGGGCGGACGGCTCCGATCCCCTGGTCTGCCTGCTGGACGTGGCCGGGATCCGGTCCTCCGCCACCGCCCTGACCAGCGCATTCGAGGCCGCGGTGGCGCCCGGGACCCCCGTCCTGCACACCTTCGCGGTCAAGGCCGCCCCGCTCGTCCCGGTGCTGCGGCTGCTGGCGGACTCGGGGGTCGGCTGCGAGGTGGCCAGCCCCGGCGAGCTGGCGCTGGCCCGGGCGGCCGGGGTGGAGGCGGAGCGGACCGTCCTGGACTCCCCCGCCAAGACGGCGGCCGAGCTGCGCGAGGCCCTGGACCTCGGCGTCGCCGTCAACGCCGACAACCGGCAGGAGCTGGAGCGGCTGGACGCCCTGGTCGCCGCGGCCCCGTCCCGGTCCCCGATCGGGGTCCGGATCAACCCCCAGACCGGGGCCGGATCCATCGACGCCCTGTCCACCGCCACGGCGACCTCGAAGTTCGGGATCGCGCTGCGCGACCCGGGCGCGCGCGAGTGGCTCGTACGGGCCTTCCTCGACCGCCCGTGGCTGACCCGGCTGCACACCCACTCGGGCTCGCAGGGCGTCCCGCTGCCGCTGATCGCGCAGGGCGTGCGGGAGCTGCACGCGCTGGCCGAGGAGATCAACGCGGCGGCGGGACGCCGCCAGGTCGACACCCTCGACATCGGCGGCGGCCTGCCGGTGAACTTCGCCTCGGACGAGCGGACCCCGACGTACGCGCAGTACGTGAGCGCCCTGCGCGAGGCGGCTCCCGCGCTCTTCGACGGCTCGTACGGCCTGGTCACGGAGTTCGGCCGGTCCCTGCTGGCCAAGCACGGGCTGGTCCTCGCCCGGGTGGAGTACACCAAGACCACCGGGGCCCGCCCGATCGCCCTCACCCACGCGGGGGTCCAGCTGGCGACCCGGACGGTGTACGCCCCGGCGGCCTGGCCGCTGCGGATCCTGCCGTACGACGCGAAGGGCGCCCCGAAGGACGGTGACCCCGTCGCCCAGGACGTCGCCGGCCCGGCCTGCTTCGCGGGCGACCTGCTCGCCACGGCCCGGGAGCTGCCGCGGCTGGACCCGGGCGACCTGATCGGCGTCCCCGACACGGGCGCGTACTTCTTCACCGCCCACTACGGCTACAACAGCCTGCCGCGCCCGGCGGTCCACGGCTTCGCGGTCACCCCGGAGGGGGAGGTCCGCTTCGCCCTGGTCCGCCCGGCGCAGTCCCTCACGGAAATCGTCGCGGAGGCCGGCGGCGCGTTCGGGGACGCGCTGCTGCTCTAGGCGCTGTCCGCCTGGCCGTTGACGGCCTTGTCGTGGCGCGGGGCGACGTAGCCGGACGGAGCCCGGACGGGGTTCAGCCGGCGAGCGTGACCGCCAGGGCCGGGGCCAGGCCCGCGACGAGGCCGTCCGGGGTCAGGGCGGTCACCGCGGGCAGCCGCAGGAGGTAGCGGGTCAGGGCCAGGCCCAGCAGCTGGGTGGAGACCAGGCCCGCCACGCGGGCGGCCCGCTCGGGACCGAGGGCCGCCGCCAGCGCCGGGGCGACCTGGGCGGCGAACACCTCCCGCATCCGCTCCGCCGCCCGCTCGTTCGTCACCGCCGAGCGCAGCAGCACCAGGAGCGCGTCGTCGGCCGGATCACCCTCCCACCGCTGCACGAAGTGCCGTACGAGGGCGGCGGGGAGCTCGGCCACGGGCACGGCACCCAGGTCCGGCAGCCGCAGGTCCACGGCCAGGGCGGCGTCGAAGAGCTGCTCCTTGCTGCCGAAGTAGCGCATGACCATCGACGGGTCGATCTCCGCGTCCGCCGCGACGGCCCGGATGGTGGTGCGCTCGTACCCCTGCGCGGCGAAGCGCTCGCGCGCCGCCCGCAGGATGGCCGTCTTGGTGGTGTCGGAGGTGCGTCGCGCCGTCATGCCAACAACCGTAGGCCAACAGCCGTTGACATGCCAGCCCCGGCAGGCGCATCCTGATGTCAACAGCCGTTGGCCAACAAACGTTGGCCCGCCGGAGGAGGCCCGCATGACCAGCACCGCACTCCCCGCCACCACGGACGTCGCCATCGTCGGCGCCGGACCCACCGGTCTCGCCCTCGCCGTCACCCTGGCCGAGGCGGGCCTCGGCTTCGTCCTCCTCGACCGGCAGGCCGAGGGCGCCAACACGTCCCGCGCGGCCGTCGTGCACGCCCGGACCCTGGAGGTCCTGGACGAGCTCGACCCGACCGGCGCCCTCTCGGCCGACCTGATCGGCCGCGGCATCCCGGTCAGCCGGTTCCGGATCCGCGACGGGGCCCGCCCGCTCGCCGCGATCCCCTTCGACGGCCTGCGCACCGCCCACCCGTACGCGCTGATGGTCCCCCAGTACGAGACCGAGGCCGTGCTCCTGGCGCGCCTGCGCGCCCTCGGCGGGGACGTCCACCGCCCGTACGAGGTCACCGCAGTCGCCCAGAGCGCGGACGGGGCCACCCTCACGACGGCCACGGGCGAGACCCTGCGCGCCTCCTACGCCGTCGGCGCCGACGGAATGCACAGCAAGGTCCGCGAGGCCGCCGGGATCGGCTTCAGCGGCAGCCCCTACGAGGAGTCCTTCGTGCTGGCCGACGTCGCCATGGACTGGGTTCCGGGCCCGGGCGAGGTCTCCCTCACCTTCGGCGCCGCCGGGCTGGCCGTGGTCGCACCGCTGCCCGCGGGCACCTCCCCCGCCGCAGGCCCCGGAGGAAGGCGCTACCGGGTCGTCGCGACGGCCGCCGAGGCCCCCGCCGAGCCGGACCTCGCCTTCGTGCAGCACCTGCTGGACGAGCGCGCCCCCGGCCAGGCCACCGTCACCGCCCTCGTCTGGTCCTCCCGGTTCCGGATCCACCACCGGGTCGCCGACCGCTACCGCGTCGGCCGGCTGCTCCTCGCCGGTGACGCCGCCCACGTGCACAGCCCGGCCGGCGGGCAGGGCATGAACACCGGCGTCCAGGACGCGTACGCCCTCGGCCGCGCACTGGCCACCGGCGACCTCGACGGCTACGAGGCGCGCCGCCGCCCGGTCGCCCTGCGGGTGGTCGCCCTCACCGACCGGATGACCCGCGTCGCCACCACCCGGAACCCGGCCCTGCGCGCCCTACGCAACACCCTGCTCCCCGTCCTCGCCCGCATCCCGGCGCTGCGCACCCGCCTGGCCACCGAGCTGGCCGAGCTCAATTACCGCTGAGCCCTACTCCACGAACAGTCCCCGCGCCGCGGCCTGCGTGTCGAAGACCTCCAGCCGGGCCTGTGCGTCCGGCAGGGCGTCCGCCATCGCCTCCAGCAGCACCCGGCCCAGCAGCATCGGCGCACACGCCGTGTCGAAGGCCAGCCCGGTCCCGACCGGCGCCGGGATCAGCAGGTCCGAGTGGCGGGCCACCGGCGCGAAGACCGAGTCCGCGACCGTCACCACGGTCAGCCCGGCCCGCCGGGAGCGCTCCAGGGTGTCCACGACCTCCCGGGGGTGGCGGGGCAGCGCGAAGCAGAGCAGCGCCGAGGCGCCCGCGCCGACGGCCGCGTCGATCCGGTCCTCCAGCATCGAGCCGCCCTCGTCGAGGAGCCGTACGTCCGGATGCACCTTCGCGGCGAAGTACGCGAACCCGCGCGCCTGCGAGGACGCCGCCCGCAGCCCCAGCACCGGCAGCGGGGTCGAGGCGGCGAGCAGCCGGCCCGCCTCCTGGACGGGCGCGGGATCGGCGAGCATCGCCGCGAGCCGGCGCAGGTTCTCGATCTCGCCCTGGACCGCCTGCTGGTACTCGTTGTACGCGTCCTCGTGCCCCGTCTCCGCCCGCTCGGCGGGGGCCACCTCGCGCAGGTGCCGGCGCAGTGCGGGATACCCGTCGAAGCCCAGCGCCACGGCGAACCGGGTCACCGACGGCTGGCTCACCCCGGCCAGCTCGGCGAGCTCCACGCTCGACAGGAACGGCACCTCCGCCGCTCCGCGCACCATGCAGTGCGCGATCCGCCGCTGGGTCGGCGTCAGCCGGTGCCCCTCGAAGAGCTTCTGCAGCCGCGCGGCCGGGCTGTCGCTCATGCCCGTCCCCTCCGTCCCGGTGAGATATTCAGTCACCGAGCACTCTGCATGTGGTTATGCAGCACGGCAAGCCGCGCCCGCGATCCGGATTCGGGGGCTAGCCCCAGTGCCGGGGCCCGCGGCCGTTCCTACGGTGGGGGGATGGACGTGCATGCCCGAGAGCTGAAGAAGGAACTCGCCGCCACGCTGGACGCCCGGCGGGAGCTGGGTCCGGAGTACGAGGCCGCGCTGGTGGACTCGTTCGTCGAGAAGGTCGACACGCAGGTCAGGCGGCGGCTCGCGGAGGACCGCCTGTCCGCCGCGCGGGGCCCCGCCGGTCCGTCCGCCCCGGCGGAGGGGAACTTCGGCGAACGCTTCGGCTTCGCCATCGTCACGCTGGTCCTGGCGATCCCGCTGTCGGCCATCGGCGCCGCCCACGCCCACCTGAGCGGGCTCCTGGTCGCCTGGGCCGGGATCCTGGGCGTGAACTTCGTCCACGCCTCGAAGCGGCTGCGGCGCCCCGGGAAGAGTTAGCGCGGGGAAGAGTTAGCGCGGGGAAGAGTTAGCGCGGGGACCGCCGCACCCCGGTTGCCCGGGGTCGGGACGACGGCGGTCCCCGCGAAGGACACGGGCCGGGTCAGGGCCGTCCGCGTCCGGTGGCGTCCACGCGGTCCGGGAGCCGCTCCGGAGGCACGCAACGCCGTTCGGTGGTGCCGGCCGGGCCCCGGTCTCCCGGGCTTCCCTGCCGACAACCACCACTGTGCCGGAGGCGTGTTAAGACGGTGCTGCCGTCACGTGTCGTGCCCGTACCGTTTGCGCGACGGCCGTGCGCCTCTGCGTAGCCGCTACTTCGCGCCCTTGGCCAGGAACGCCAGCAGGTCCTGGCGGCTGACGACGCCGGTCGGCTTGCCCTCCACCAGCACGATCGCCGCGTCCGCCTCGCCCAGCACCGCCATCAGCTCGGACACCGGCTCGCCGGAGCCGACCTGGGGCAGCGGCGAGCTCATGTGCTTCTCCAGCGGGTCGCCCAGCGAGGCCCGCTGCGCGAACAGCGCCGCCAACAGCTCCTTCTCGACCACGGAGCCGATGACCTCGGCGGCCATCACGTCCGGGTGACCGGCGCCCGGCTTGACGATCGGCATCTGCGAGACGCCGTACTCGCGCAGCACGTCGATCGCCTCGCCGACCGTCTCCTCGGGGTGCATGTGGACGAGGGAGGGGATACCGCCCTCCTTGTCGTCGAGCACGTCTCCGATGCGGGCGGACGGTCCGGCCTCCTCCAGGAAGCCGTGTCCCGCCATCCACTCGTCGCTGAAGATCTTGCTCATGTAGCCGCGGCCGCTGTCCGGCAGCAGGACGACGACGACGTCGTCCGGGCCCAGGCCCTCGGCCGCCTTCAGCGCGGCGACGACCGCCATGCCGCAGGAGCCGCCGACGAGGAGGCCCTCCTCCTTGGCGAGGCGGCGGGTCATCTGGAAGGAGTCCTTGTCGGACACCGCGATGATCTCGTCCGTCACGTTCGGGTCGTAGGCCGTCGGCCAGAAGTCCTCGCCGACGCCCTCGACGAGGTACGGACGGCCGCTGCCGCCGGAGTACACCGAGCCCTCGGGGTCGGCGCCGATGACCTTGACCTTCCCGCCGCTGACCTCCTTGAGGTAGTTGCCGGTACCGGAGATCGTGCCGCCCGTGCCGACGCCGGCGACGAAGTGGGTGATCTTCCCGTCCGTCTGCTCCCACAGCTCGGGACCGGTGGTCTCGTAGTGCGAACGGGGGTTGTTCGGGTTGCTGTACTGGTCGGGCTTCCAGGCGCCCGGGGTCTCGCGCACGAGGCGGTCGGACACGTTGTAGTACGAGTCCGGGTGCTCGGGGTCGACGGCGGTCGGGCAGACCACGACGTCGGCGCCGTACGCGCGCAGCACGTTGATCTTGTCCATGGACACCTTGTCAGGGCAGACGAAGATGCACTTGTAGCCCTTCTGCTGGGCCACGATGGCGAGTCCTACACCCGTGTTGCCGCTGGTCGGCTCCACGATGGTGCCACCGGGCTTGAGGGCTCCGCTCTGCTCGGCGGCCTCGATCATCCGTACGGCGATCCGGTCCTTCACGGATCCACCGGGATTGAAGTACTCGACCTTCGCAAGGACGGTGGCCTGCAGGCCTTCGGTCACACGGTTGAGCTTCACCAGCGGGGTGTTGCCGACGAGGCTGATCATCGAGTCGTGGAATTGCACCATGTTCTCCAAGGACGGGACTCCACGGGTTCTCCGGGAGGCATGGCCAGACTATGCGGAAAGGGATTGACCGACCGTACGTACGGGGCAGGTACGTCAACAAGGCCCGACAAGGGAGCGAGGTGGCCTGAAGGGTGTCCAGGGCGAGAACGGCCCGCCGGATCGCGGCGGGCGCAGCGTACGGCGGGGGCGGACTCGGGCTGGTCGGGGTCGCCGCCGTGGGGCTGGTGCTGGCGGAGGTCCAGTTCGCCAAGCGGACCGTGGGCACCGGGCTCGGCGATCCGCCGCGCGCGGACGGGCTGTACGGGAGCGAGTTCGGCGGCCCGGAGCTGAGCCCCGGCCCGCTGCGCCTGGGCATGCTGGGCGACTCCACGGCCGCGGGGCTCGGCGTACGGCGGGCCCGGCAGACTCCGGCGGCCCTGCTGGCCTCCGGGCTGGCGGCGGTGGCCGAGCGGCCGGTCGAGCTGCGCAACGCGGCCCTGTCGGGTGCCATGTCGGACGACCTGGACCGGCAGGTGACGGTGCTCCTGGACGGCGACGCGCCCGCCCCGGACGTGTGCGTGATCATGATCGGCGCGAACGACGTGACCCGGCGTATGCCGCCGACCCACTCCGTGCGGTGCCTCACCGGGGCGGTACGCCGGCTGCGGCTGGCGGGCTCCGAGGTCGTCGTGGGCACCTGCCCGGACCTGGGCACCATCGAGCCCGTGTACCAGCCGCTGCGGTGGCTGGCCCGGCGCGTCTCGCGCCAGCTGGCCGCCGCGCAGACCATAGGGGTGGTCGCCCTGGGCGCCCGTACGGTCTCGATGGGGGACCTGCTGGGCCCCGAGTTCGCCGCGAACCCGCGCGAGATGTTCGGCCCGGACTCCTACCACCCGTCGGCGGAGGGCTACGCGACCGCCGCCATGGCCATGCTGCCGACCCTGTGCGCGGCGCTCGAACTGTGGCCGGAGTCCGACCGGCTGGACGTGTCCCGGGACGAGGACATGCTTCCGGTGGCCAAGGCCGCCTCGGCCGCGGCCGGACAGGCCGGTACGGAGGTCACGGCGGCCCGCGGCCCCTGGGCCCTGCTCAAGCACCGGCGCCGTCGGCGGGTCCCGGGCGAGGAGCTCCCGGCCGTCCACGCGGCCGGGGCGACGGGGGCGGCCGCCCCGGGCGCCGGGGCCCCGGACACCCCGGCGAGCAGCGGAGCGACCGGCATCACACCCCAAGGCCGGTGACCTCGACCATACGGGGCGGTAACTTCGCTTGCGGTCCGGATAGAGCCGCAACACACCCTTGGAGCCTTCGATGCCCGAAGCCGTCATCGTTTCCACTGCCCGCTCCCCGATCGGGCGCGCCGGCAAGGGGTCCCTCAAGGACGTCCGTCCGGACGACCTGACCGCCACGATCATCCAGGCCGCCCTCGCCAAGGTCCCCGAGCTGGACCCGCGCCAGATCGACGACCTGATGCTCGGCTGCGGCCTCCCCGGCGGCGAGCAGGGCCACAACCTGGCCCGCATCGTGGCCGTGCAGATGGGCATGGACTACCTGCCGGGCACCACGATCACCCGGTACTGCTCCTCCTCGCTCCAGACCTCCCGCATGGCGCTGCACGCCATCAAGGCCGGCGAGGGCGACGTCTTCATCTCCGCGGGCGTCGAGACGGTCTCCCGGTTCATGAAGGGCTCCTCGGACGGCCTGCCGGACACCCACAACCCGCTCTTCGCCGACGCGGAGGCCCGTACGGCCGCCGTCGCGCAGAGCGAGGGCTCCTCCTGGCACGACCCGCGCGAGGACGGCCTGATCCCGGACGCCTACATCTCGATGGGGCAGACCGCGGAGAACCTGGCCCGGCTCAAGGGCGTGACCCGCCAGGACATGGACGAGTTCGGTGTCCGCTCCCAGAACCTGGCCGAGGAGGCCATCAAGAACGGCTTCTGGGCCCGCGAGATCACCCCGGTCACCACCCCCGACGGCACGGTCGTCTCCACCGACGACGGCCCGCGCGCCGGTGTCACCATGGAGGGCGTCTCGGGCCTCAAGCCCGTCTTCCGCCCCGACGGCCTGGTCACGGCCGCCAACTGCTGCCCGCTCAACGACGGCGCCGCCGCGCTGGTCATCATGAGCGACACCAAGGCGCGGGAGCTGGGCCTGACCCCGCTGGCGCGGATCGTCTCCACCGGTGTCACCGGCCTCTCCCCGGAGATCATGGGCCTCGGCCCGGTCGAGGCGTCGAAGCAGGCCCTGAAGCGGGCCGGGCTGACCGTCGGCGACATCGACCTGTTCGAGATCAACGAGGCCTTCGCGGCCCAGGTCATCCCGTCCTACCGGGACCTGGAGATCCCGCTGGACAAGCTGAACGTCAACGGTGGGGCCATCGCCGTCGGTCACCCGTTCGGGATGACCGGCGCCCGCATCACCGGCACGCTGATCAACAGCCTGCAGTTCCACGACAAGCAGTTCGGTCTGGAGACGATGTGCGTGGGCGGCGGCCAGGGCATGGCCATGGTCATCGAGCGGCTGAGCTGAGCCGGAGCGGAGGGTAGGGGTCGCCCGAGGAACGAGGGCGGCACCTGCCCGCAGCGGTGGCGAAGCTCAGCGCGACCAAGAAAGCGAGCGGCTGAGCTGAGCCGGAGCGGAGGGTAGGGGTCGTCGTGAGGAACGAGCGACGGCACCTGCCCGCAGCGGTGGCGAAGCTCAGCGCGACCAAGAAAGCGAGCGGCTGAGCTGAGCCGGAGCGGAGGGTAGGGGTCGCCCGAGGAACGAGGGCGGCACCTGCCCGCAGCGGTGGCGAAGATCGGTACCGAGCGGCTGAGCCGACGCGGGCCCCAGTCGCCGCAAGGGATCCGGCCGGATCCCTTGCCCCGTACTGACACCGGATCTAACCGCGTCGCGGCCGACCTGTGACCGAATCTCCCCCAGGATGTGACCTATGTCCCGGGGGAGTGGCATGTCCGCAGGTCAGAGATGGTACGGATGGGCCGGGTGTGACCAAAGCCCTGTCCAATTCGTGACGTAATGCACTGCACGCCATTCCCAGGTCGGGACACTCTGATGTAGGAAGTCGGGGGATCGAATCACCTCAGGAGTTAGTCAGTGAGCGCCATGTCTCTTGCCCTGCTGCTGACCACGGCCGCTGCCACGGCCGTGGGCGCTGCTGCGCTGCACGCCGTCCACGGTCTCCGTAAGCAGGTCACGGCCCTGCGCGGCGAGCTGGCGATGCCGGCCCACGCCCGCGCCGCGACCGTCCCGCACGCCCGCAGCGCCGTGGAGTCCCCCGCCGCCGAGATACGAGCCGCCGTGGCCGAAGCCCTCGCCGAGGAGCGCGAGCGCGAGCTCGCCGAGGCGCGCGCCTTCTGGGCCGCGCAGGAGGCCCGCGACTCCGCCGACGCCCCGTCGCTGCTGGGCGGCCTGCCCGGCCTCGGCGAGGACAGCCCCGTCTTCCTGCCCCGGCAGGCCGACCTGGTGGGCCTGGAGCCGCTGCTCGGCGAGGACTCCGTGGAGGAGTACCCCGAGGATTCGGCCGAGCTGGCCGCCGCCCGCCGGCGCCACCCCTCGCACCCCGACTTCGTGCCGGTCCAGGCCCCGGCCCCCGGCGCCGACCACGAGCGCACCGTCAGCCGCCTGGAGGAGCTCGCGGAGGCCCGTACGGCCCTCGCGGACGTCCGCCCGGGGCCGCTGGGCACGCTGGACGTGTACGTCTTCACGGACGGCACCACGCTCTGCATGACCCCCGGCCACCGGGAGACCGCGGAGCGCCTCGCCGAGGCCCTGCGCTCGGGCACCGCGCCGGTCCTGCTGGGCGGCTCGGGCATCTCCGGCGCCTACGCGCTCACCTTCTCCTGCGGCGACGCCGAGGACCCCGACAGCAACGTCTACATCCTCGCGGACCGCGTCATCGCATCGCTCTGACTTCCGCCTGCTCCACCAGCCCCACGGCCTCGTCCAGCATCCCGGACGGGGCCGTCGTGCCGTCCCCCTCGCGTACGGCGCGCAGCGCCTCGGCGAGGTCCAGCCCGGCCACCGCCACCTGGTCGCCGACGACGAACATCCCCGCGTCCGGCATCTGCCGTACGGGCACGCCCTCCAAGGTCTGCGCCCGTGCGGAGAGTTCGCGTGCCAGTTCCAGCGCCGCCGCGGCGGCTCCCTGCTGCAGGCGGCTCTGAGGCGCGGCCCGCAGCCGGTCTGCGAAACGTTCCACGGCGGCGGTCAGGGGTGAAGTATCGAGCACCCGGCCGACCTTACGCGCCGCCCCGGCACCATTGCCAACGGGCGAACTCTCCGGCACGGTGACGTGAAGAGAACAGCACGGCAACCTTCCGGAGGCGCCAATGTCCGTAGAGTTCTCCGAACAGACCCACCGCAACATGATCGACAGAATCCCCCAGGCCACCGGTCGTGAGCTCTCCGACTGGCTCCGCACCGTCGACGAAGGCCCCTCCCTCGTCCGGTTCGAGGAGAAGGTCAGCTGGCTGCGCGGCGCGCACGAACTGTCGTACGGCCAGGCCAAGGCGATCATCCACGAGTACGACCTGCGCAGAGCCGCCCGCCGGTTCGGCTGAGCCCTCCCCCGACTCCCGACCCCCAGATGCGGGAAGGCCCCGCGAGCGTGTGCTCGCGGGGCCTTCCCCAGGCTGTGGACGGCGGTCGGGACGACCGCCGTCCCTGCTAGTCGTCGCCCGACAGGATCTGGAAGATGCGCAGCATCTCCATGTAGATCCACACCAGGGTCATGGTGAGGCCGAAGGCCGCCAGCCAGGACTCCTCGCGCGGGGCGCCGTAGGCCACGCCGTCCTCGACCTGCTTGAAGTCCAGGGCGAGGAAGCAGGCTCCGAGGATGACGCCGATGGCGCCGAACAGGAGGCCCAGGCCGCCGCTGCGGAAGCCGAGGCCGTCACCGCCGCCGAAGACCGCGAAGAGCGTGTTCGCCACCATGAGCAGGATGAAGCCCAGGGCCGCGGCCATCACGAAGCCGTAGAAACGGCGGTTGACCCGGATCCAGCCCATCTTGTAGGCGAAGAGCACGGCGGCGAAGACGCACATCGTGCCCATCACGGCCTGGATGACCACGCCGGCGCCCAGGTAGGTGCTGGTGGCCGCGCTGATGACGCCGAGGAAGACACCCTCGAACGCCGCGTAGCCCAGGATCAGCGCCGGGACCGGCTTGCGCTTGAACGACTGGACCATCGCCAGCACGAACGCGACGATGGCCGCGCCGACGCCGATGGCGTACGACTTGTTCAGGTTGGCCGGGTCGACGGGCAGGAGGACCCAGGCGAGGGTCGCCGTCAGGATGACCGTGCCGAGCGTCATGGCCGTACGGCTCACGACGTCGTCCATGGTCATCACGTTGGCGCGCGCCGGCGCCTGCGGCATGCCCATGGCCGGGTCGGTCGCGTACGGGTTGGTCGCGTACGGGTTGGTCGCGGTCCCGGCCTGCTGGTACTGCGCGTCGAACCCCGCGTAGCCACCGTTGTCGCGGCTGAACCCCCGTCGCGAGAAGACCGGGTTACTGCTCCTCATCTCACTCCTCCGTGGCCACCGAGCGCGGCCTCGCATCAAGAGTAATGCGCTCGCAAAGAAAGCACCCTACTGCTGGAGGAGGATCTTAAGAGAAGGCGCGGCGAAGCGCAGGTGATAAACGAAGGGGACCTCGGGGAGCTCCGCCGGGCCTCGCGGGACGTGCAGGGAGCTGCGGAGTGCCCGGAGCCGGACTTGAACCGGCACGGCCCGAAGGCCAGCGAGGTTTAAGCTCGCCGTGTCTGCATTCCACCATCCGGGCAGGGCGTGGCGGCCCCCGTGAAAAAGCCTTGAACGCTGAGCCGAGCCTATCCGGAACGCCATCGCGGCCAACGGGCCGTCTATCCGATGTTGTCTGATTTTATTGGCGCTTGAGGGTGCGTCAGGCCCGAGAACGCACGGTGGGCCCCTTCTCGGCGACGATCACGCGCGACCTGGGATTGACGGGATTTCGATGGCCGCGCCACCCGTACGCCACCCCGCTCCCGGGCCGGGCTTCCGCCCCGGCTTCTCCCTCCCCGTCAGGGCTCCTGTCATACCAGAGGGGGAGAGCGGCATGCCCGCGTCAGACTCAAGTGGGCCAGGGAAAGGGGCACCTCGGCTGATCCGGAGCGGGGGTGGGCGCGGCGACGATGGAAACGTCCCGCCGATGAGCGGACCGCGACCGGTCCGCAGTCCCCCGCCCTGACAGGAGTCGCTTCCGTGACCACCACGAACTACGCCCCGCACACCATCCAGGCCGTGGCCGCCCGCGCCACCGGCCTCTCCAAGGTGTACGGCCAGGGCGAGACCCAGGTGGTCGCCCTGGACAACGTCTCCGTGGACTTCGCCCAGGGGCAGTTCACCGCGATCATGGGCCCCTCGGGCTCCGGCAAGTCCACGCTGATGCACTGCGTCGCGGGCCTGGACACCTTCTCCTCCGGTTCCGTGCGCATCGGCGAGACCGAACTGGGCTCCCTCAAGGACAAGCAGCTCACCCAGCTGCGCCGGGACAAGATCGGCTTCATCTTCCAGGCCTTCAACCTGCTGCCGACCCTGACGGCCCTGGAGAACATCACGCTCCCCATGGACATCGCCGGGCGCAAGCCCGACAAGCAGTGGCTGGAGTCGGTGATCAGCATGGTCGGCCTGGCCGACCGCCTCACCCACCGTCCCACCCAGCTCTCCGGCGGCCAGCAGCAGCGCGTCGCCGTGGCCCGCGCCCTGGCCTCCCGCCCCGAGATCATCTTCGGCGACGAGCCGACCGGAAACCTCGACTCCCGCTCCGGCGCCGAAGTCCTCGGCTTCCTGCGCAACTCGGTGCGCGAGCTGGGCCAGACCGTCGTGATGGTCACCCACGACCCGGTCGCCGCCTCCTACGCGGACCGCGTCATCTTCCTCGCCGACGGCCGCATCGTCGACGAGATGCTCAGCCCCACCGCCGACGGCGTGCTGGACCGCATGAAGGCGTTCGACGCCAAGGGCCGCACCAGCTGAAGCCCCGCCGCCCAGCGGCTTCCCGCAGCCCTCCGCACACAGACCTCCAGCCCCAGGACTGAGATCCCATGTTCCGTACCGCCCTGCGCAACGTCCTCGCGCACAAGGCCCGACTGCTGATGACGGTGCTCGCCGTCACACTCGGCGTCGCCTTCGTCTCCGGCACCCTCGTCTTCACCGACACGCTCGGCAAGGCCATGTCCAGCCAGTCCGCGAAGTCCTACGAAGGCGTCGCGGTCTCCGTCACCGACTACGGCCGCCACCGTGACGAGGACGGCCAGAAGCAGGGCGAGCCCGGCATCAGCCAGCAGACCCTCGACAAGATCAAGACCCTTGACGGGGTCGACTCCGTCTCCGGCCGCGTCCAGGGCTTTGCCGGCGTCGGCGACGAGAACGGCAAGCTGATCGGCAGCGGCTGGGCCAACGCCGGCTCCAACTTCGACCCCGTCAAGGACGGCAAGGACCCGCGCTACCACTTCACGGACGGCACGGGCCCGGTCAAGGACGACCAGATCGCCCTCGACAAGGAGAGCGCGGCCAAGGGCAAGTACGAGGTCGGCGACAAGATCGGCGTCGCCACCAACCGCCCGGTCAAGGAGTACACCCTCTCCGGCATCTTCACCACCGAGGACGGCGCGGTCAACGCGGGCGGCAGCCTCGTCCTGTTCGACACCAAGGTCGCCCAGGAGCTCTACCTCCAGCCCGGCTTCTACAGCGAGCTCTCCATCGGGGCCAAGGCCGGCACCACCGCCGACCGGCTGCTGGCCGATGTCAAGCCGCTGATCTCCAAGAACTCCCAGGCCAAGACCGGCGCCGCCCTCGCGGCCCAGCAGGCCAAGGACATCGAGCGGGCCATGTCCGGCATGAGCACCGGCCTGCTGATCTTCGCCGGCGTCTCCCTCTTCGTCGGCATCTTCCTGATCTACAACACCTTCACCATGCTGGTCGCCCAGCGCACCAGGGAACTGGCCCTGCTGCGCGCCATCGGCGCCAACCGCGGCCAGGTCAAGCGCTCGGTCCTCGCCGAGGCCGGGGTCGTCGGCCTCGTCTCCTCGGTCATCGGAATGGTCTCGGGCATCGGCCTCGCGGTCGCCATGCGCTCCGCGATGGACCTCTTCGACGCCAAGATCCCCGCCGGTCCGCTGATCATCGCCCCGGGCACCATCGTCATCGCGCTGGTCATCGGTGTCCTCGTGACGATGCTCGCCGCCTGGCTGCCCGCCCGCCGGACCGCCAAGATCGCCCCGGTCGCCGCCATGGGCAGTGCCCACCTCCCGGCCACCATGAAGTCCCTCGTCGTGCGCAACATCATCGGCAGCCTCCTCGCCCTCATCGGCGTCGGTGTGGTCATGCTCGGGGTCAGCCAGAAGAGCGACGGCCGCATGGTCATCGCGGGCGGCGCGTTCTTCCTGCTCATCGGCCTGTTCGTGCTGCTGCCGATGCTGTCCCGCCCGGTCATCGCCCTGGTCCGCCCGCCGCTGGAGAAGGTCTTCGGCGTCGCCGGCAAGCTCGCCGCGCAGAACGCCGTCCGCAACCCGCGCCGTACCGCCGTCACCGCCGCCTCCCTGACCATCGGCCTGACCCTGGTCACCGCGATGTCCGTCATGGGCATCACCGTCGGCCAGGCCATCGACAAGGCGACCACGCAGAACATCAAGGCCGACTACCGGGTCACCATGGCCGCCGAGGGCATGAACCTCGACAAGTCCGTGCTCCCCGCGCTGGAGAAGGGCAAGGGCGTCAGCGCCGTCTCGCCGAAGACCACCGAGATGTTCAAGATCGGCGGCAAATTCCAGCTCGTCAGCGGCGTCAACCCGGCTGCCCTGTCCCAGGTGCTGACCGTCAAGACCACCGGCGGCGACCTCGCCTCCCTGGGCCAGGGCAAGCTGCTGGTCTCCGCCGAGGAAGCGAAGAAGCAGGGGCTGGCGCCCGGCTCCACCGTCGATGCCCAGTACGAGGACGGCCAGCAGGCCAAGCTCCAGATCGGCGCGATCTTCGAGAACAAGGGCCAGCTCGGCGACTACGTCTTCGATTACAAGATCCTCGCCGCACACAACGAAGAGCAGTACCTGCCCGAGGTCCTCGTCAAGGTCGACGGCGGCCCCTCCAAGGCGAGCCAGCAGGCCGTGATCGACGCCCTCGGCAAGAACCCGGCCATCAAGGTCTCCACGCAGGCCGACATCCGCGACCAGATGGCCGGCGAGATCAACATGGCGCTGAACGTCATGTACGGACTGCTCGGCATGGCCCTGATCATCTCCGTCCTCGGCGTCATCAACACCCTGGCGATGTCCGTCTACGAGCGCCAGCAGGAGATCGGCATGCTGCGGGCGGTCGGGCTCGACCGGGGCCGGGTCAAGAACATGATCCGCCTGGAGGCCGTGGTCATCTCCCTCTTCGGCGCGGTCCTCGGCATCGGGGTCGGCATCTTCCTCGCCTGGGCCGGCGGCAAGACCATCGCCGCCTCCATCCCGGGCTACGCGCTGGTCATCCCCTACGACCGGATCGGAGTGTTCCTCGCGCTCGCCGGACTGGTCGGTGTCCTGGCCGCCATGTGGCCGGCCCGCAGCGCCGCCCGCCTGAACATGCTGACGGCCATCAAGACCGAGTAGCCCCGTCAGGAAGCGGAACGCGGACGGAACATCGGGACACGGAAGGGCCCGGGGCACACGCCCCGGGCCCTTCCGGCGTTCCTACCCGGCGCCCCAGGTGCGCAGCCGCAGCGGCAGCCCGGACGCGCCGCCGTACCCCGGCCGCACCGCCAGCACCTGGTTGACGCCGAGCCGGCCGTGCTCGAAGGCGAGCGCGGAGGCCGCCATGTACAGCAGCCAGACCCGGGCCCGGCCGGGGGAGGTCAGGCGTACGGCCTCGTCCCAGCGCTCCTCCAGCCGCGCCACCCAGGCCCGCAGCGTCAGCGCGTAGTGCTCGCGCAGCGCCTCCACGTCGCGGACCTCGAAGCCGGCCCGCTCCAGCTCGCCCACGGTGCTGCCGAGCGGGGACAGCTCCCCGTCGGGGAAGACGTACGCGTCGATGAACTCGTCGACCCTGTACGCCTCTTCGTCGGGCTCCGGGGGCCGGGCGATCTGGTGGTTCAGCAGGCGGCCGCCGGGGCTCAGCAGGCCGAACAGGGTGCCCGCGTACTCGCGGTAGCGGGCGGAGCCGACGTGTTCGGCCATGCCGATCGAGGAAATGGCCTCGTACGGCCGGTCCCTGACGTCCCGGTAGTCCTGGACCCGGATCTCGATCTGGTCGGCGAGACCCTCTTCGGCGACCCGCTTGCGGGCGTGGGCGGCCTGCTCGCGCGAGAGCGTGATGCCGGTGACCTGGGCTCCGTACTCCCGGGCCGCGTGCAGGGCCATGGAGCCCCAACCGCAGCCGACGTCGAGGAGCCGGGTGCCGGGCGCGAGGTCGAGCTTGCGGCAGACCAGGTCGAGTTTGTCGCGCTGGGCGTCCTCCAGGGTGGAGCCGGGGCTCCAGTAGGCGCAGGAGTACACCATGGACGGGCCCAGCACGTGCCCGTAGAACTCGTTGCCGACGTCGTAGTGGTGGATGACGGCCGCGCGGTCGCGGCCTTTGGTGTGCGCGGCCCCGTTGCGGCGGACGCTCGCCTCCTCGGGCGGCGGCGCGGGCGCGGGCCACGGGCGGGCCAGCGCGGTGAGTTCGCGTACGGCGGCCCGCGCGGCCGGGTCGCGCAGCAGCGCGAGCGTGCCGGAGGCGGTCCCGACGGCGCCGGAGGCGCGCGCGGGCAGGTACGGGCGCAGGACGGCCAGCTTGGCCAGGCCGGCGCGGGGAAGGGCCGGGGCGGCCGTGCGGCTCTCCCGTTCCCAGAGCAGGCCCCCGACCCGGTCGAGCAGCTCGAACAGGTCGCCGTCGACCGTCAGGTCCCCGGCGACCCAGGCGCGGGCCAGGCCCAGCTCGCCCGGCTTCCACAGCATGCGGCGCAGGGCGCGCCGGTTCGTCAGCACGAGGACGGGACCGCTGGACGGTCCGGCTTCACTGCCGTCCCAGGCCCGTATGCGCACGGGCAGCGGGGCGCCCAGCAAGGTCTCGGCAAGAGCGGCCAGCCGCGGCGCGGCGTCGGTCATGGCAGGCACCTCCGATGAGTTCCGACGGATCGGCCTACCCATTTCCGGCGGCGGTCAATCGGAAAACACGCCGAAGGGGCCGCCCGCACCACGGATGGCGGGCGGCCCCTTCGGGGTCGTGCTGGAAAGCTCCGGTCGCAGCCGGGTCAGGAGGCCTTGGCCTTCTGGGCCGGAGCCGCGGCGGCCGGGGCCGGCTTGGCGGCCTCGTAGAACTCCTCGCGCGGGGTCTCCAGCGCACCGAGGGAGACGACCTCGCGCTTGAGGAACATGCCGAGGGTCCAGTCGGCGAAGACGCGGATCTTGCGGTTCCAGGTCGGCATGGCCATGCCGTGGTAGCCACGGTGCATGTACCAGGCGAGCCGGCCCTTGAGCTTGATCTTCATCTTGCCCATGACGATCATCGCGACGCCCTTGTGGAGGCCGAGGCCCGCCACCGCACCCTTGTTGGAGTGCGAGTACTCGTGCTGCGGGAAGCCGCGCATGCCCGAGATGACGTTGTCGCCGAGGACCTTGGCCTGGCGCAGCGCGTGCTGGGCGTTCGGCGGGCACCAGGCGTTCTCGACGCCGGCCTTGCGGGAGGCCATGTCCGGAACCTGGGCGTTGTCGCCGGCGGTCCAGATGTAGTCCGTGCCCTTGACCTGGAGGGTCGGCTCGGCGTCGACGTGGCCGCGCGGGCCCAGCGGCAGGCCGAAGCGGGCCAGGGCCGGGTTCGGCTTGACGCCGGCGGTCCACACGATGGTGTTGGAGTCGACCTCGAGGCCGTTCTTCAGCACCACGTGGCCGTCCACGCAGGAGTCCATGGAGGTGTTGAGGTAGATCTCGATGCCGCGGGACTCGAGGTGCTCCTTGCCCCAGGTGCCGAGCTTGGGCCCGACCTCGGGAAGGATCTTGTCGGCCGCGTCGACCAGGATGAAGCGCATGTCCTCGCGCTTGATCGTGGAGTAGTACTTCGCGGCGTCGCGGGCCATGTCCTCGACCTCGCCGATGGTCTCCGCACCGGCGAAGCCGCCGCCGACGAAGACGAAGGTGAGGGCCTTGCGGCGGACGTTCTCGTCCGTCGTGGACTCGGCCTTGTCGAGCTGTTCGAGGACGTGGTTGCGCAGGCCGATGCCCTCTTCGACGCCCTTCATGCCGATGCCCTGTTCGGCGAGGCCGGGGATCGGGAAGGTGCGGGAGACGGCGCCGAGCGCGATGACCAGGTAGTCGAAGGGCAGCTCGTACGCCTCGCCGACCAGCGGCGTGACGACGGCGACCTTGCGGTCCTGGTCGATGCTGGTGACCCGGCCGGTGAGAACCTCTGCCTTGGGCAGCACGCGTCGCAGCGGGACGACGACGTGCCGAGGCGAGATGCTGCCTGCGGCCACTTCGGGGAGGAAGGGCTGGTAGGTCATGTACGACCGCGGGTCGACGACCGTGACGGTCGCCTCGCCATAGCGCATCTTCTTCATGATCCGCTTGGCCGCGTACAGGCCTACGTACCCACCTCCTACAACGAGGATCCTGGGACGCTCCGTGGTGCTCATGGAACGAGTATCCAGCACCCAATGGGGTGTCGCTCGTGAGCCCCTTCACAAGGAGTCGGAGGGCCTCTGCTACACTCCGCGGCCCACGTGACGTGGGTCATGCCGCGCAACGGGAACCACGGTGCAACGGGAGTCGTTGAATACCCGTTCTGAGCTGGCCTTCAGGCGCTCAAGCGGACTGGACCACCAGGTTTCGTCGGTACCTCTGACACGGAACACGTCGTGTCCGCACTTCGCACAAACGGGCGCCGAAACGGCCCCGAGGGCCTCCGAAGAGGCCCGAACGGCCCTTCCGTCGACCCGTCCGGCGTCTTTTCCTTGTGAAGAACTTCACGAAGTTCATGTGGATCAAGGGACTTAAGGCCCCCTCGGACCCCCCTTTTCCTTCGAAGTCCCCCTCATGGGCGGAGGATTCGAAGGGTCGCACCGGCCGCAATGCGCGTCCTCGCCGCACTGACCGCGCTGGAAGACGATCCGTACGGCGAGGACGCCGACGTCAAGAAGCTCACCGGGCCGTCCGGGCTCTACCGGCTCCGGGTGGGTACGTACCGGATCGCCTATCAGGTCTTGGACGGCGAGCTCGTCATCCTCGTCGTCAAGGTCGGCGACCGGCGCGACATCTACCGCACCATCTGACTCCGGCACGACGACGGTGCTCCGGTCGACTGACCGGAGCACCGTCGTTCAGCGATTCGGCAGGTCAGACCCGCCCTTTGTCGGTCTCGGCCTCTTCGGCGGCGCTGATCGCGATGCCGTCGAGGATGTCGTGCTCCGAGACCACGACCTCCGAGGCTCCGATGCGCTCCATGATGGCCAGCAGGACCAGCGCGCCGGCGCCGATCACGTCCACCCGGCCCGGGTGCATCACGGGGATCGCCGCGCGCTCGGCGTGGGTCGACGTCAGCATCCGGCCGGTGATCTCGCGGACCTGGTCGTAGGAGATCCGGGAGTGGTGGACGGCCGCCGAGTCGTACTCCGGCAGCCCGAGGGCGATCGCGGCGACCGTGGTCACCGAGCCGGCCAGGCCCACCAGGGTGCGGGCCTCGGCCAGCGGGACCGTCTCGGCCGCCAGGTCCAGCGCCGCCTCGATGTCGGCCCGTACGGCGGCGATCTGCGCCTCGGTCGGCGGGTCGGTGACTTGGCCGTCCACCACCAGGTGGCGCTCGGTCATCCGGACGCAGCCCACGTCCACGGAACGCGCCGCCCGGACGTGCTCCTCGCCGACCACGAACTCCGTCGAGCCGCCGCCGATGTCCACGACCAGGAACGGCCGCTCCATGGGGGTCCTCCCGGACGGAGTCTGGGGGAGCTCGTGCGCGGTGAGCTCCTTGGTGGCGCCGGTGAAGGAGAACTCCGCCTCCTGGTCGCCGGAGATCACCTCGGGCTCGACGCCCAGGATGTCCACGACGCCCCGGACGAACTCGTCCCGGTTCTCGGCGTCCCGGGAAGCCGAGGTCGCCACGAAGCGCACCCGCTCGGCGCCCAGTTCCTCGATGACCGCCGCGTACTCGCGGCAGGCGGCGAAGGTGCGCTCCAGCGCCTCCGGGGCGAGGCGGCCGGTCTTGTCCACACCCTGGCCGAGGCGGACGATGATCATCCGCCGGTCCAGCTCGACCAGTTCGCCCGTCGCGGGGTCGTAGTCCGCGACGAGCAGCCGGATGGAGTTCGTACCGCAGTCGATGCCGGCGACCCGGGTCACGCCCGGTCCTCCTTGTCCCCGCACGGGGTGACGCAGGGGCCCTTGGCCCACCACTCCGGCAGCATCGCCAGGGCCTCGTCGCCGAACGGGTTCACGCCCGGGCCCGCGGCCAGGGAGTGGCCGACCAGGACGTGCAGGCACTTGACCCGGTCCGGCATCCCGCCGGCGCTCGGGAAGCCCTGGAGCACATCGATGGCGTCGCGGCGCCGGATGTAGTCCTCGTGCGCGGCCTGGTAGGCGGCGGCGAGCTCGGGGTCCTCGGCGAGCCGGGCCTGCATCTCCTTCATCACGCCGTTGGCCTCCAGCGTGCCGATCGCGGAGGCCGCGCGCGGGCACGTCAGGTAGTACAGCGTCGGGAAGGGGGTGCCGTCGGGGAGCCGCGGCGCGGTCTCCACCACGTCCGGCTGGCCGCAGGGGCAGCGGTGCGCGATGGCGCGCAGCCCGCGCGGCGGGCGTCCGAGCTGCTGCTCGAACGCCTCGATGTCCGCGTCGGTCGGCTCGGTCCGGTCGGTCTGGGGCGGGGGCGTCTGCATGCCTGGAGGGAGTCTCTTCGTTCGCGGTTCTATGACGGGTGGAACTGGTTCAGTCGCCGGGGCGGTCGGCCTTGTCGACGCCGTCCCAGACGTTGGAGTACCAGGGGCGGTCCGAGCCGGCCTGGCCGGTCCGGTGCTGCTCGGCGCCCTGCGCCCCGGGGTCGGTCATGATGTAGCCGATCTCCCCCGGGCGCAGGAAGTGCAGGTGCTTGCGCGCCTGCTGCTCCGCGTAGGCGTTGTCCTGCCAGCGGGCCTTCTCGTCGCGGAGCCGTTCCAGGCGGTCCCGCGCGGCGGCGGCGGCCCGCTGCTGCTTCGCGATCTCCGAGCGCTGGGACACGTACTGGCGCATCGGATACGCGAGGGCGACGACCAGCGTACAGAGGACGAGCACGAGGAGGGCCGCGCGGCCGGTGAGCCGGCTGCGGCGGACCTGGCGGCGCGACTGCGAGCGGTAGACGTGGGCGGCGGTCCGCTCGCCGAGCTGCTTGAGCCTGGTCGCGGTCGAGAAGGTGGAGAACCGATCACGGTTCCCGGCCATTGGTCCCGCCTCCCCTGTGTACGCACTACGCAATACGTCCCCGCACACGGTACGGGACCGAGTGCGGGGACGTACGGAAGCAAGAGCGTGATTAGCCCTTGAAGCGCGGGAAGGCGCTGCGGCCCGCGTACACCGCGGCGTCGTCGAGGATCTCCTCGATGCGCAGCAGCTGGTTGTACTTGGCGACGCGGTCCGAGCGGGCCGGGGCGCCGGTCTTGATCTGGCCGCAGTTCACGGCGACGGCGAGGTCGGCGATGGTGACGTCCTCGGTCTCACCGGAGCGGTGCGACATCATGCACTTGAAGCCGTTGCGCTGGGCCATCTCGACGGCGTCCAGGGTCTCGGTCAGCGAACCGATCTGGTTCACCTTCACGAGCAGGGCGTTCGCGGAGCCCTCCTCGATACCGCGGGCCAGGCGCTCCGGGTTGGTGACGAAGAGGTCGTCGCCGACGATCTGGACCTTGGCGCCCAGGCGGTCGGTGATGGTCTTCCAGCCGGCCCAGTCGTCCTCGAACAGCGGGTCCTCGATGGAGACCAGCGGGTACGCCTCGACGAGCTCGGCGTAGTAGTCGGTCATCTCGGCGGCCGAGCGGGACTGGCCCTCGAACTCGTACTTGCCGTCCTTGTAGAACTCGGACGCGGCGACGTCGAGGGCGAGCGCGATGTCCTTGCCCGGGGTGTAGCCGGCCTGCTTGATGGCCTCGATGATGAGGTCGAGCGCGGCGCGGTTGGACTCCAGGTTCGGGGCGAAGCCGCCCTCGTCACCGAGACCGGTGGACAGGCCCTTGGTGTGCAGGACCTTCTTGAGGGTGTGGTAGACCTCGGCACCCCAGCGCAGCGCCTCGGAGAAGGACTCCGCGCCGATCGGGGCGATCATGAACTCCTGGATGTCCACGTTGGAGTCGGCGTGCGACCCCCCGTTGAGGATGTTCATCATCGGAACGGGCAGCAGGTGCGCGTTCGGACCGCCGAGGTAGCGGAAGAGCGGAAGGTCCGAGGCCTCCGACGCGGCGTGCGCGACGGCGAGGGACACGCCGAGGATGGCGTTCGCGCCGAGGGAGCCCTTGTTGTCGGTGGCGTCCAGGTCGAACATGGCCTGGTCGATCAGACGCTGCTCGGTGGCGTCGTAGCCGACGAGCTCCGGGCCGATCTGCTCGATGACGGCGAGGACGGCCTTCTCGACACCCTTGCCCATGTAACGGTTGGGGTCACCGTCACGGAGCTCGATGGCCTCGAATGCACCGGTGGAGGCGCCGGACGGAACTGCAGCACGGCCGGTGCTGCCATCGTCGAGGCCCACCTCGACCTCGACCGTGGGGTTGCCTCGGGAGTCCAGGATTTCCCGGGCTACGACGACGTCGATGGACGGCACGAGCATCTCCTTCTGGGATGTGACGCTGGGTGTGCGGTGGCGTCAGGCCGTGGGACGGCCTGGCCGACTAGAGCCTAACCGGATCCGGGCACTCACCCTGCCGACCGCCCGGTTCCTGGGACGAAAAAGGGCCCGAATACCCCTCTTCCCGGACATAGAGGCCTCGGTGACGGGGGTTCTGCAGCCGCACACACCACCGCCCGGCGCGTGGGGGGAGACGCGCCGGGCGGTGGGGATGGTGAGCGTTGCTGCGACTCCTGCGGCTATTGCCGCAGTGTTCAGCTGAGCTTCAGCTTCTGACCCGGGAAGATCAGGTCGGCGTCCGAGACGATGTCCTTGTTCAGCTCGAAGAGCTTCTCCCAGCCGCCCTTGACGCCGTTGGCCTCGGCGATGGTGCCCAGGGTGTCTCCGGACTTGACCTCGTACGAGCCGTTGCCGGTCTTCGGGGCCGGGGCCTCGGAGCGCTCGGAGCGGGTGGTCGGGGCCGGGGCCTCGGAGCGCTTCGTCTCCTTCTTCGGCTCGGTCTTCTTCGGCTGGGTCTTCTTGGTCTCGGTCTTCTTCTCCGTCTGCTTCGGGGTTTCGGCCGCGCCGCCCCCGCTGTAGGAGGAGTTCGACAGACCCACGCCACAGGACGGCCAGGCGCCCTTGCCCTGGCCCTTGAGGACCTTCTCCGCGACGGCTATCTGCTGGGACTTCGAGGCCTGGTTGGCCTGCCCGGCGTACGCCTTGCCGCCGTACGCGGCCCAGGTGGACGACGAGAACTGCAGGCCGCCGTAGTAGCCGTTGCCCGTGTTGATGGCCCAGTTGCCGCCGGACTCGCACTGCGCGACGCGGTCCCACTCGGAGGAGGTGGCGGCACTGGCGGAGCCGGCGGCCATCAGGGGGGCGGCGACGGCCACACCGGCGACACCGGCGAGCGTGACGATGCGGGCGGTGCGCTCGATGGCGGTACCGCGGCGGTGCTTGCCCTTGCCGGAAAGCAGCATGGAGTTTCTCCTCACCGACGCCTACGAGGTGAGCTGTCGGGTTCGGGCGAGTGAGTTGCCCGGCCGTGCGACCTAGCGCACGTCTTAACCCCTAGCCGGTGGCGTGACCGTCTCTCAACGGCCGCTCCCGGCACCTACCTTGGTTCCCCCGCTCCTGCCTTCGGCGCTTGACGCGACGACTGTTCCCTCCGTCCGCCGGCAGGACTCGGCGATGCGGTCGAAGGAGCTCGCGGTGGCGAGCGATTCAGAAGGTAGACAGGTCTCCCCCCGATGTTCAACGACCGACATCGGGGGGAGACGACCCCTACTTGCGCTGCCAGTACGGGTGTTTGCGCAGGTGAGGGCGGGGTTTGCGGAAGCCCCGGGGCGAGACACGCCAGTTGACCGGAAGAGACGCATGTCTCACTTACAGAAAACGGACAATCGACTCTTTCCGGATGGCTCAAGTGTCCTTATTGCACGGTTAGATCCAGGTTCTGTCCGGGCTTGATCAGATCCGCGTTGCCGCCGATGACCTGCTCATTGGCCGCGTAGAGCCCCTTCCAGCCGCCCTTGACCCCCTTGGCATCCGCGATGGTGACCAGGCTGTCGCCCGCCTGCACGGTGTACGAGGGGGCCGACGCGGCATCAGATGCGGCCGGCGTCTCGGTCGCGGGGGCTCCGCGGTGCTTGCCGTTGCCCTCAGCTGCCGTGACGGGCGGTGCGGTGGGGCCGGTGGAGGTGCCCGGGGTGGCCGGGGCGCCCTGGGTGGCCGGTGCCGTCGGGTCCGTCGTGGCGCCAGGAGTGGTGGGGGCCGCGGGGTCGGCCGGGGTCACCGGGGGCTGGCCCGGGGTGCCGGGCGGCGTGGTGGGCGCGTTCGGGTCCACGGGGGCGGTCGGTGCGCCCGGGGCGGTCGGGGTCGGCGTCACCTCGTCCGGCGAGGGCATGACGGGCAGTCCGAGGGAGGGCGCGAGCGGGCCGTCGGGAATGACGAACGACGGGGTGGCCGACGGGCTCGGGGCGGGGGTGGGAGCGCCGAAGTCCGTGGACGGCTTCCCCTTCCCCGTGGAGGGCACGTCCTCGTCCGGCCGAGTCGGCGCCGGGCCCTTCACGGCGGAACCGCCGGGCAGGCCGGGGTCGACGACCGCGGCGGGGCTCTGCCCCTCCAGCCCGGCCGACGCCGCGCACAGCGGCCACGCCTGCGGGCCCTGGGAAGCCAGAATGCGCTCGGCCACGGCGATCTGCTGGGACCGGCTCGCGAGGTCGGGCCGCTTGGCGAAGTCGGAGCCGCCGGCGCTCTGCCACTCGTCCTGGCTGAACTGGAGGCCGCCGTACTGGCCGCTGCCGTAGTTGGCGCTCCAGCTGCCGCCGCTCTCGCATTCGGCGACCTTGTCCCACGTGGAGGTGTCGGCCGCGGAGGCGTTGGTGGCGGCAAGAAGCGGCAGTGCCAGCGCGGAGCCTGTGACTCCTGCGGTGACGACTATCGCGGGCACCTGACGGGGGCGTCTGTGACGGCCGTTCCCGGAACGCATGAGGCTGCACCTTTCGCATAACGGCTGGGTAACGGCAGAACCTAGCGGCCCTCGAACGATTGTCACAACTCGGGTCTGCTACTGACTTTCGGTCAGATGACCTTCAAATGTTTCGGGGTGTGAAGCGCACGGGTAGGGTGCGCAGACCGCGCATGATCAGACCACCGCGCCAACGCAGGTCAGTTGACGGAATGGCGAGTTCCAGATCCGGCAGACGCGTGAGCAAAGTCGCAAGCGCCGTCTTTCCTTCAAGTCGCGCGAGCGGAGCACCCAGGCAGTAGTGGATGCCGTGCCCGTATCCGAGGTGCTGGTTGTCGGTGCGCGAGAGGTCGAGGGTGTCCGGCTCGGCGAACCGCCCGGGATCGCGGTCGGCCGCCGCCAGGACGACCAGGACCGGATCCCCGGCCGCGATCGACTGCCCGCCGAGGGTCAGCGGCTCGGTGGCGAACCGCCAGGTGGCCAGCTCCACCGGGCCGTCGTAGCGCAGGAGTTCCTCGATCCCGGTCTCCAGCAGGCCGCTCTCGCCCGCGGCGAGGGAGCGCTGGAGGCGCTCGCGCTCGCCGGGGTTCATGAAGAGGGAGTGGACGCCGTTGCCGATGAGGTTCACGGTCGTCTCGAAACCGGCGAAAAGCAGGATGAAAGCCATGGCGGTGGCCTCGGCCTCCGTGAGGTGGTCGCCGTGGTCGCTCGCCCGGATCAGGTCCGAGATCAGATCATTGCCCAGATCATCCCTTTTGCGATGGATGAGTTCACCGAGATAGGTCCGCATCTGCTTCACCGAGCGGGCGACACCGCCGCGCGGTCCGCCGCCGTGCCGGATCATCATCCCGGCCCAGTCGCGGAAGTCGTCCTGGTCCTCGCGCGGTACGCCGAGCATCTCGCAGATGGCGTAGATGGGGAGCGGGAAGGCGAACTCGTGGATGAGGTCGGCCTCCCCCCTGTCCGCGAACCCGTCGATGAGGTGGTCGGTGAGCTCCTGCACGCGCGGGGTGAACTCGGCGACCCTGCGCGGGGTGAAGGCCTTCGCCACCAGCCGCCGCAGGCGGGTGTGGTCCGGCGGGTCGATGTTGAGCAGATGCGTCATCAGCTCCGCCTTGCGCTCCCCCGGGATCCCGGTCTTGCCCTTGGCGTGTCCCTCGTGGCGGTCCGGATTCTTGCTCAGCCTCTGGTCAGCCAGCGCTCGGCGGGCGTCCGCGTACCGGGTGACCAGCCAGGCCTCGACCCCGCTGGGGAGCTTGGTGCGGTGCACCGGCGCGTGCTCGCGCAGCCAGGCGTAGGCGGGGTAGGGATCGGTCGCGAACTCCCAGTCGAACAGGGTCGGTCCCCGGCGGGAAGGGGAGGTCGAAGGGGTGTCGGCGGAGGCTGCGGGGGTCTGCTCATGCACCTGCTGACCGTATCCCGGCACCCGACCCCGATCCCATATGGGTGGTTCGTCGCGGCTGTCCGTAGATCTGCCATCACTTGACCTCATCTTCTCCGACATTCCTACTTTCGGTTTTGTGGATGTGAGGATCTTGAAAAGCAGCTTCGCGGTGGTGGAGAGACGGGCCGAGCACGCGGTCAAGTTCTTCTACTCCCACCTGTTCTGGCACAACCCCGGAGTCCGTGAGCTCTTCCCGGCCTCCTTCGAGGAAATGGAGCGACAGCGGGACCGGCTCTTCGCCGCGCTCACCCACGTGATCGCCCACCTGGAGAACGAGACCCTCGTCCCCTATCTCCATGAGCTGGGCCGCGACCACCGCAAGTTCCAGGCCCGCCCCGAGCACTACGCGGCCGTGGGCGAAAGCCTGCTCGCCGCCCTCGCCGCGACCTCCGGATCGGCGTGGACCCCGACGGTGGAGAAGGCATGGAGCGAGGCGTACCAGGTGATCGCCGACACGATGACGGCCGGCGCCGCCGCGGCCGAGGACCCGCCCTGGTGGGACGCGGAGGTCGTGCGCCACCTCCAGTACGGAAAGGACATCGGCGTGCTGACCCTGGCGCCGCACGCCCCCTTCCCCTATGTACCCGGCCAGTACACGAGCGTGAGCAGCGAGCGGGTCCCGAAGACCTGGCGCACGTACTCCATCGGCAACGCACCCCGCCCGGACGGCACCCTGGACCTGCACGTCAGCCGGATCCAGCGGGGGCGGGTCAGCACCGCCCTGGTCCGCGACGTCCAGCCGGGCGAGCGCCTGCGGCTCGCCGCCGCCGGCGGGCAGCTGACCTTCCGCCGCGCGGACCGCCCGGCCAGCTTCATCGCCGCCGGGACCGGCTGGGCGCCGGTCCGGGCCATGCTGGAGGATCTCGGGAAACACCCGCCCGACCAGGACGTGCGGCTCTTCGTGGTGGGACGGGACCCGGCCCACCTCTACGACCGCCCGCTGATCGACGAGTGGGCCGCCGCCTGCGACTGGCTCGGCGTCACCTACATCACGCCCGCTCCCGGGCGGCACCGCAACCAGGCCACCGACCGGCTGGCCACCGCGCTCAGCAACCGGGCCCTGTGGCCCGACCAGGACGTCTACCTCAGCGGGCCGCCGCCGTTCGTCGAGGAGACCGCGTACCTCCTGGAGGAGCTCGGCGCCCGACCGGGCCGGATCTTCTACGACTCCGTCCCCGACGCCGGAAAGGGCCACGGCCCGAACGGCCGCCCGCTGGGCTTCGGGGAATGGTTCCTGAACCGCCCGCCGCCTCACTGGCACGACCCCGCGGGCCGCGCGCCCCGGGCCGACTGAGACGCCATACCGCTGCTGAGGGCTACTCGCCGACGCCCTCGGCCGCACGGATCGCGTCCCGGTAGACGCGGGCCGCCGCCCGCAGCGCGGTCTCGGGGTCGATCCCCTCCGCCTCGGCGCGCGCCGCCAGTTCCAGCAGCTCGTACCCGATGCCCTCACCGCGGGGCAGTTCGACGGCCACGCCGCCCGTACGCACCCGGCCCGCAAGTTTGGCCGCGAGCGCGAGGCCCGGCTGGCCCACCGGAATCCCGTCCGTGACGGACTCCCGCCGCTTCTCGGCCGCCTTGGTGCGCTGCCAGTGGGCGCTGACGTCCTCCGGAGTCTCGGCCGTCTCGTCGCCGAAGACGTGCGGGTGGCGGTGGATCAGCTTCTCCACCAGGGCCCCGGCCACGTCGTCGATGGAGAACGCCTCGTCGCCGTCCCCGGTGCCCTCCTCCGCGATCCGGGCGTGGAAGACCACCTGGAGCAGGACGTCGCCGAGCTCCTCCCGCAGTTCCTCCCGGTCCCCGTCCTCGATCGCCTCGACCAGCTCGTACGCCTCCTCGATCGCGTACTTGGCCAGCCCCCGGTGGGTCTGCCGCGACGTCCAAGGGCATTCGCGCCGCACCCGGTCCATCACCTGGACCAGGTCGAGCAGACGGGCACCCGGCAGGTCGTACGAGCCGGGCAGCAGTTCCAGGTCGGGCATGGAGACCCGGCCCGATCCGGCCAGGCGCGCCAGCCCGTCGGTGAGCCGCTGGTCACCCTCGCCGCCCGGGAGCACCACGACGGTGCGGCCGCCGGCGCAGGCCTCGACCAGCGCGTGCGCCTCCGGGCTCTCGTGGACCACCTCGACACCCGCCTCCCGCAGGTACGGGAGCTGCGGGTGGCCGGGGTCGGCGCAGACCACCCGGTCCGCGGCGTGCAGGGCCTGCCACGCGGGCCAGGACAGCACGCCGGGGGCGACCCGGTGGCTGGTGGTCAGCAGGACGATGCGGCCGGTGGGCTCGGCCGTGGTGGATTCGGAGGGGTCGTGGTCGGTCACCCTCCGAACCTACCTCCGTCCGCCGTCCCGCGGCCCGGAGGGGCCCCGGTCGGTGTCAGGCTCCGGCGGGTTCCTGCTCGGGCCGGGTCCGCTGGGTGATCCAGGGGGTCTGTCCGGTGCCGAGCTTGATCTGCTGGGCGTCCCAGGCGCCGTAGCGCGGGTTGACCTCGATGCGCAGGGCCTTCGCGGCGGCCCGGGCCGGCTCCTCCAGCTTCCCGTTCCCGTACTTGGCGGCCAGCTTGGTGAGCAGCACGCGGTCCCGGATGAACCGGTCGGCCTGGCCGGGGGCCATGTGGCCCTTCTGCAGGAGCAGCGCCTCGAACTGCTCCGCTCCCTTGTTGTCCTCCACGTACGCCTTGCGCTCGTCCTCGATCTCCTTGGTGGAGACCGCGATTCCGGCCGTCGTGGCCATCTTGTCGATGATCCGGTTCTGGAGGATCGAGTCGAGCCGCTCCCGCTCCAGGTTCGGGGTGCTCGCGATGAGCTCGGCGGCGGCCTGCCCGGTCTTGTTCTGCGCCGCGCGCACGTCGTTGACCTGTGCCTGGAGTGCGGAGGTGGTGATGCGTTCGCCGCCGACGACGGCCGCGGTACCGGGGCGGGCTTCGCCCGAGCAGGCGGCCAGCAGCGGGGCCGCCAGGAGCAGGGCGGCGGAGACGGAGAGCGCTGTGCGACGGTGCAAAGGAGCCTCCAGGGCCGGGAGATTGTGCGTCGGTGCACAAGGGCCGTGCGGTGATCGATGGTATGAGGTCGCGGTGGTCCGGGCCACCGGTTCGACCAACGATTCCCGAGGTGTCGGGGTGCGCGGTTGTTCGTGTCGGGGTCACTCCGCGGCCACCCTCCGGCCCTCCCGTGCTGCCAAGGTCGGCCCACCATGTCGACACCGCACCGCTCGCCGCACGGCTCACCGCGCCGCCTGAGCTTGCTCGGCTCGGCCCTGGCCGCCCTGCTCACGGTGGTGGCCGTGTGCGCCGGGGACGCCGTGGCCCGCGTCTTCCCGTACGGCCCACGCCACCGCAGCATCAACGACCTCGGCAATCAGTTCGTCCCCTTCCACGCGCACCTGTGGGACCTCCTGCACGGCCGCGCGCGGGGCGGACTGCTGTTCAACTGGCAGTCCGGATACGGCACCAGCTTCCTGCCCGACCTCGGGACCTACCTCACCAGCCCGTTCTCCGTCCTGGTCGGTCTCTTCCCGCGCGACGGCATAGACCTCGCGGTGTACGTGGTCACCGTCCTGAAGACGGCGGCCGCGGCGGCGGCGATGACCTGGCTGCTGCGCACGCAGCGCCGCGGGGCCTGGTGGGCGGCGGGGCTGCTCGGGGCCTCGTACGCGCTGTGCGGCTGGTCGGTGATCGAGGCCTCCTACAACCCGATGTGGCTCGACGGGCTGATCGCCTTCCCCCTGCTGTGCCTGACCGGTGAATGGGCCCTGCGCGGGCGGCGGATCGTGCTGTCGCCGCTGGTCGTCGCCGTCTGCTGGACGGCGAACTTCTACACCGCCTACATGGCGACGCTGGGTGCGGCGCTGGTGCTGCTGGTACGGGTGGTACTGACGCGTGAGGGGGTCCGGACCCGGCTCGCAGTGATCGGGCGGGCGGCCGCGACGACCGTGCTGGGGATCGCCCTCGCGGCGCCGGTCCTGGCCCCCCTGTTCCTCAGCTCCGGGCAGGCCTACCCGGGCTGGGTCAAGGAGTTCAGGCCGGTGTCCTGGGCGGACCTCTTCGCCCGCCTGATGCCGGCCACGTACTCCTTCTCCTCCCCCGCCGTCTTCCTGGGCACCGGGACACTGCTGCTGGTGGCCGCGCTCCCCTTCCACCGGGCCGTGCCGCCGCGCACCCGGCTGGCGTGGGCGGGGCTGACGGCGGCCGTGGCGCTCTCCCTCCAGTGGGCGCCGACGCACCTGGCCTGGCACCTGTTCGCGACCCCGAACGGAAGCCCGTACCGGCAGACCTTCGTGCTGGCCGGGATCGCCGTGCTCGCCGCCTGGACCGGACTCTCGGCGGGGCTGCCGGGGCCGCGCGCGCTGGCGGCGGGAGCGGGCCTGCTGGCGGCCGCGGCGCTGTGGGCACGCGGCAGCACGCTGACGACGGCGTGGGGGTACGTGCTCTTCGGCGGCGGGCTGGCGCTGGCCGCCGCGGGCTGGTGGGCGCTGCAGCTGCGCCACCGCCGCCTGGCGCTCCCGGCGGCCGCGCTCCTGGCGGCCGTACTCGTCGGCCAGGCCGCCGCGACGACCGCGTACGGGCACAAGGGCAAGCTGGGCGGCCTCGACGACTACCCGTCCTGGTCCTCGGCGCACACCGCGCGCGCCGAGGCCCTGGCCGGCGCCGAGGGCTGGCCGGCGTACCGGACCGACCCGAGTCGGCCGGCCCTGACGGGCAACGACCCGATGCTGCTGGGCGGGGAGGGCGGCTCGTACTACAGCAGCCACACCCCGGACGTGTTCACCCGGACGATGGTGGCGCTGGGCGCGGGCTGGACCTCGCGCGGGCGCAACGTACAGAGCATCGACAACCCGGTGACGGACGCCGTCTTCGCGGTCGGCGCCCGGCTGCGGCCGGACGGCACGGTCGCCCGCGCCGAGGTCCCTCCGCTGGTCACGACCCGCCCGCCGGGCGCTCCCGCCGCCTACGGCGACTCCCCCTTCGCCAACCAGGAACTGCTGCTGGGCGCGCGGGTGTACGAGGACCCAGCTGCGCCGGGGATCTGCCGCGCGGGCACGGAGGCCTACCTGTGGGCGCCGGAGTACAACGCGACGGCCCGGCTCGTCGGCGGCCCGCCGCTGCGGCTGAACGGCAACGCCCCGCGCAACCGGGCGGCCGTCCAGCCGCTGGGCGTCTCGCGGGGGGAGTCCTCACCGCTGGTCTTCGACCAGGCCGCGCCCGCGCGGTGGACGCTGTCCTGCCTGGACCGGGGCCGGCTGGACGCGGCCGTGGACCGGCTGCGCGCCACGGCCGCCACGTCGGTCGTGGTCGGCTCCTCGCGGGTCCGGGCCACGCTCCCGCCGGGCAGCACGGGCACGGCGGTCCTGTCGGTCCCCGCGATCTCGGGGTGGAGCTGCAACGACCGTCCGGCGTCGGCCTATCTGGGCCTGGTCGCGGTCCCGTTGGAGCCCGGAACCACCCGCCTCGACTGCACCTTCCGCCCCCCGGGTCTCATCCCGGGCGCGGCGGTGGCCGCCCTGGCCCTGACCGTCGTACCGGTCCTTGCCCTGTGGCAGCGGCGTCACGGGCAGCGGCGTCAGCGGACCTGACCGAGCCAGTGCAGGGTGCGGCGGACCTCACCCGGGAAGGGGTGGTTCGGGCCGTGCAGGCGCTCCGCGTCGAACAGCAGGCGGGCCAGGGTCTCGTGGGCCGCCTGCCGGTCGCCGAGGGAGAGCAGCAGGTGCGCGATCCGGCGGCGGACCTCCAGGGGGAGTCCCGGGTCCGGGTTGGCGTAGTGGTTCTCGAAGAGCGGCAGCAGCGAGCGGTACTCCGCCAGGGCCGCGGCCGGTTCGCCGAGCTGCTCCAGGCACTGCGCCGAGTCGTAGCGGAAGCGCAGCGACTGGGGGTCACCGGCCGGGAACTCGTCGGCCAGACGGCGCAGCTCCGGCAGGGCGCGGCGGTACTGGCCGTCGTCCATCAGCGTAGCGGCGTACTGCTTGCGCAGGGAGCGGACCACCGGCGAGTGCTCGCCGTGCTGGGCGGCGGCGGCCGGGAGGATCCCGCCGAGGATGTCGCCGGCCTGGGTCAGCTGCCCCTGGTCCAGCAGCTTGCGCGCCTCGTCCACGGCGCCGGGGATGTCGGGCTGCGCCGTGGGCGGGGACGTCGGCTGGGGCGGGATCACGGTGGCCCGGTCCGGCCAGGGGGCGTGCGGGCGCAGGAAGGGGCGGGTCGGGTCGAGGGGGCCCACGGGGGTGCGGCTGCCGGCGGCGGGCAGCAGCGGCGCGAGGGCCTCGTAGACCTCCTGCGCTGAGGCGGGGCGGTCCTGCGGGTCCTTGGCCAGCAGGCGCAGCAGGATCGCCTCCAGCTCCGCCGGGATCTCCGGGCGCTTGGGGCGGACCGGGGCCGGGGGCTCGTACAGGTGGCGGTGGAGCACGCCCAGGGCGGTGGACCCGGCGAAGGGGACGTTTCCGCTGAGGAGTTCGTACAGCAGCACGCCCAGCGCGTAGAGGTCGGTGTACGGGCCCACCGCGCCGCTCATGGCCTGCTCGGGCGCCATGTAGGCGGGGCTGCCGATCGGCGTGCCGGTGCTGGTGAGGCGGGTGGTGTCGGTGTCCATCACCGAGGCCACGCCGAGGTCCAGGACCAGGACGGTGCCGTCCGGGCGGACCATCACGTTGCGCGGCTTCAGGTCGCGGTGGACGATCGGTACGGCGTGCACGGCCGAGAGGACCGAGCACAGCTGCGCGGCGACCGAGACCGCCCACTGCCAGGGGTACGGGTCGTGCTGGGCGATGTGGTCGGCGAGGTCGGTGCCCTCGACGTATCCCATGACGAGGAAGAGCTCGTCGCCGTCGCTGCCCGCGTCGTGCACGGTGACCAGACCGGGGTGGTCCACCTGCGCCGTGACCCGGCACTCGCGCACGAAACGGCGGCGCAGTTCCTCGGCGACGGTGCCGGGGCCGGCGACCTTGTCGGGACGCAGCAGTTTGACGGCGACGCGGCGGTCCAAGCGCTTGTCGTACGCCGTCCAGACCTGGCCCATGCCGCCCTGTCCCAGGATGGAGGCCAGCTGGTAGCGGTCTCCGATGAGCCGGTCGGTCACTGATTCGGGTCCTGGATCGCGGTCGTGTTCGGGTCCTGGTAGGGACCGCCGGGCGGCGGGGTCTGCTTGCGCAGCAGTTCGCTGAGCTCGTCGAGTTCGGCGCGGACCTGCCCGATGCGCGGGGGCGGGGTCGGCTGCGGCGGGACCTGCGGGGGCAGGGGCGCCGGGGCGGGAGCCTGCGCGGGCGGGTAGCCGTAGGCGGGGCGGGCGGGCTGCGCCGGCGGGTACCACTGCGCGGACGGGACGGCCGCCCGCTTCTCGTAGTGCCGGATGTCGGCGACGAGGAAGTACACACAGGTCGCGAGGCCGGTGATGAGGGTGCCGAAGGCTCCGGTGTTGCCCTGCCAGCCGTCGGTGTCGGGGGTCGGGTCGAGGCCGATCAGCACGACCCAGCTGACGGACAGCACGAAACTGACCGCGAGCAGCGCCCAGTCGCGGGCCGCGCGGGTCACGAGCGCGAGCCTCAGCATCGAGCCCCAGGCCAGGAAGCCACAGGTCAGGATCGGCAGCAGCGAGAACAGCACGCGCAGGGTCACCACAGCCCCGGTATTGGGCTGGTGACCATGCTGCGGCGGGTAGCCGGGGCCGTGCATCGGTGCTCCTGACAGGCCGTGCGGAAAAGGGATTCAGGGTCTGAGCGTATACAGCGATTCCGGCCATGGTGAGGGGATGGACCCAACCGTTGCACGGTCGCCGCAGAGGCGGTCCCGGCAGCGGGTCGCGGACCGCGGCGAGCGGATCACCCCAAGCGGGCGTACCACCACGAACGGGACCGGAAGCCGCGCGGGTGCGGCCGCGGTCCGGGACCCTCCGGTCCCCGGCCGCGGCCGGCCGTGTTCCTACGAGCCGAGGATCGTGGCGAGGAACTCCCCCGTCCATGCCAGCAGTTCCCGCCCGACCAACGGCTTCCCGCCGATCTTCCCGGTCTTCGGGCGCGGGATGAGCACCTGCGAGGTGGCGGGCTTGAGCACCGCCCCCGGGTAGAGCCGCTTCAGGCGCAGCTCCTGCGACTCGCGCAGTTCCACCGGCCCGAAACGGATGTTGGCGCCCTGCAGGGTGATGTCGGCGACCCCGCACGCACGCGCCAGCATCCGCAGCCCGGCCACCAGCAGCAGGTTCTCCACCGGCTCCGGCAGCTTGCCGTAGCGGTCGGTGAGTTCCTCCCGTACGGCCTTGACGTCCGCCTCGGAGTTCGCCGAGGCGATGGACCGGTACGCCTGCAGGCGCAGCCGCTCGCCGGGCGCGTAGTCGTGCGGGACGTGCGCGTCGACCGGCAGCTCGATCTTGACGTCCAGCGGCGGCTCCTCCTCCACCCCGCCCTCGACGGCGGCCCGGTAGTCGGCCACCGCCTCGCCGACCATCCGGATGTACAGGTCGAAGCCGACGCCCGCGATGTGACCGGACTGCTCGCCGCCGAGCAGGTTGCCCGCGCCGCGGATCTCCAGGTCCTTCATCGCCACGTACATGCCGGCGCCCATCTCGGTGTGCTGGGCGATCGTCGCGAGCCGCTCGTGCGCGGTCTCGGTCAGCGGCTTCTCCGGCGGGTAAAGGAAGTACGCGTACCCGCGCTCGCGGCCTCGGCCCACACGCCCGCGCAGCTGGTGCAGCTGGGAAAGGCCGAAGTTGTCGCCGCGCTCCACGATCAGGGTGTTGGCGTTGGAGATGTCGATGCCCGACTCGACGATCGTGGTCGACACCAGCACGTCGAACTTCTTCTCCCAGAAGTCCACGACGACCTGTTCCAGGGCCTGTTCGGACATCTGACCGTGCGCGGTCGCGATCCGCGCCTCGGGCACGATCTCACGCAGCTTGGCCGCCGCCCGGTCGATGGACTCGACCCGGTTGTGGATGTAGAAGCACTGGCCCTCGCGCAGCAGTTCACGGCGGACGGCCGCGCCGATCTGCTTCTCCTCGTACGGACCGACGAAGGTGAGCACCGGGTGCCGCTCCTCCGGCGGGGTGGTGATCGTCGACATCTCACGGATGCCGGTCACCGCCATCTCCAGGGTGCGCGGGATCGGCGTCGCGGACATGGTGAGCACGTCGACGTTGGCACGGAGCTTCTTCAGCTGCTCCTTGTGCTCGACGCCGAACCGCTGCTCCTCGTCGACGATGACCAGGCCCAGGTCCTTGAACTTCGTCTCCTGCGAGAACAGCCGGTGGGTACCGATGACCACGTCCACCGCTCCCTCGCGCAGACCCTCCAGCGTGGCCTTGGACTCCGCCTCGCCCTGGAACCGGGACAGCGCCTTCACCTTCACGGGGAACTGGCTGTAGCGCTCGGAGAAGGTGCCGAAGTGCTGCTGCACGAGGAGCGTCGTCGGAACGAGGACGGCGACCTGCTTTCCGTCCTGGACCGCCTTGAAAGCGGCGCGCACGGCGATCTCGGTCTTGCCGTAGCCGACGTCGCCGCAGATCAGCCGGTCCATGGGGACCGACTTCTCCATGTCCTCCTTGACCTCGGCGATGGTGGTGAGCTGGTCGGGCGTCTCCGCGTACGGGAAGGCGTCCTCCAGTTCGCGCTGCCAGGGGGTGTCCGGGCCGAAGACGTGGCCGGGGGCCGCCATGCGCGCGCTGTACAGCTTGATGAGGTCGGCGGCGATCTCCTTGACCGCCTTCTTCGCGCGCGCCTTCGTCTTGGTCCAGTCGGCGCCGCCGAGCCGGTGCAGGGTCGGGGCCTCGCCGCCGACGTACTTGGTGACCTGCTCCAGCTGGTCGGTGGGGATGTAGAGGCGGTCGCCGGGCTGGCCGCGCTTGGCGGGGGCGTACTCGACGAGGAGGTACTCGCGGGTCGCGCCCTGGACGGTGCGCTGGACCATCTCGATGTAGCGGCCCACGCCGTGCTGCTCGTGGACGATGTAGTCGCCGGCCTCCAGGGTCAGCGGGTCGATCGTCTTGCGCCGCCGGGTCGGCATCCGGCCGAGGTCCTTGGTGGCGGTGCGCTGCCCGGTGAGGTCGGTCTCGGTGAGGACGGCCAGCTTGAGGGCCGGGTCGACGAAGCCGTTGTCGATCGAGCCGCAGGCGACGTGCACGATGCTCGGCTCCAGCGTGCCCAGGTCCGCTTCCAGGCGGGCCGCGATGCCCTCGCCGCCGAGCACCTCGACGGTGCGGGCGGCCGGGCCGTGGCCCTCGGTGAGGTAGACGGTGTGCCAGCCGTCGGCGATCCAGCCCTTGGTGTCGGCGAGCGCGCGGGCGGTGTCGCCGCGGTAGGCCTCGGGGGCGTGCATGCCGAGCTTCAACGTGTCGCCGCCGACCGCCTCTTCGTCCGCGGCGAAGGGGGAGACCGACCACCACATCATGCCGAGCTCGCGGGCGTGGTCGCGTACGTCGGCGAGGCCGCGCAGCGAGGCCGCGCCGACGTCGATGGGGGCCTCGCCGCCGCCCGCGGTGGCGGCCCAGGACGCCATCAGGAACTCCTGGCTGGTGGCGACCAGGTCGGCGGCCCGGGTCCGTACCCGCTCGGGGTCGCAGACGACGGCCATCGCCCCGGCGGGCAGGACGTCGATCAGCAGCTCCATGTCGTCGACCAGGACCGGGGCCAGGGACTCCATGCCCTCGACGGCGATCCCCTCGGCGATCTTGTTCAGCAGCTCGCCGAGCTCGGGGTGGTCCTCGGCGAGGGCCGCCGCCCGCTCCCGTACCTCGTCGGTCAGCAGCAGCTCACGGCAGGGCGGTGCCCACAGGCCGTGCTCGGCGATCTCCAGCGACCGCTGGTCGGCGACCTTGAAGTAACGGATCTCCTCGACCTCGTCGCCCCAGAACTCGATGCGCAGCGGGTGTTCCTCGGTGGGCGGGAACACGTCGAGGATGCCGCCGCGCACGGCGAACTCGCCGCGCTTCTCGACGAGCTCCACGCGCGCGTACGCGGCCGCCGCCAGCGCCTGCGTCACCTCGCCGAGGTCGACGCTCTGCCCCTGCCGCAGGGCCACCGGCACCAGATCGCCGAGCCCCTTGACCTGCGGCTGGAGCACGGAGCGGATCGGCGCGACGACCACGGAGACGGGCCCTGCGGCCGGGTCGTCCTTGCTCGGGTGCGCGAGGCGGCGCAGTACGGCGATCCGGCGGCCCACGGTGTCGCTGCGCGGGCTGAGCCGCTCGTGCGGGAGCGTCTCCCAGGACGGGTAGTCCACCACCTCGTCGGGCGACGGCATGAGCGAGCGCAGCGCAGCGGCCAGGTCCTCGGCCTCGCGCCCGGTCGCGGTGACCGCGAGGACGGTCCGCCCGGTCTGCCGGGCCAGCGCGGCGATCGCGAAGGGCCGCGCGGCGGCGGGGCCGACCAGGTCCACATGCATGCGGTTGCCGTCCCCGGCCGCGGTGACCGCCTCGGTGAGGGCGGGATCCCGGGTGACGGCGTCGAGCAGTCCGTGCAGGCTCATGTAGAGGCTTTCCATCCGGTGAGGGGGCAACGCGAAGGGCCCGACACGCTCGCGGGCCGGGGGTTCCCACCCTACGACGCCCCCCGGCGCCACGCGCGGGGGATTCGGGTCACCCGTGGGGGTGACGGAGCTGGCGCCCACTGGGCCGATCCGATTACGCTTGGTCCAGCAATTAGTCCACCTCTGGCGTCCCCGTCGAAGGAGTCCCCATGGAAGGGGCCCGGCAGTACAACGTCCACGAGGCGAAAACCAACTTCTCCAAGATCCTGGAGGCGGTCGCCACCGGCGAGGAGGTGATCATCAGCAAGGCGGGGGAGCCCGTCGCCAAGGTGATCCCGCTCGCGGGGAAGGTCTTGCGGACCTCGCGAGGATCCGTCAGGGAGCCCGTGGTGTTCGCCGACGACTTCGACGACATGTCCGATGACGCCGGCTTCGCCGAGGCCTTCGGGCTGCTCCCCCACACCGAGGCCGCCGAGTGAAGCTCCTGGCGGACACTCACGTCATCGTGTGGTGGCTGACGGACTCCCCACAGCTGTCCGACGAGGTCAAGGACCTGCTGGACACCGAGCGCCTCGCGTACGTCAGCGCGGTCACCCCGTGGGAACTGGCGGTCAAGCAGGCTCTCGGCAAGCTCGACGGCCCGGAGGACCTGCCGGAGCGAGCCAGGGACTGTCAGCTCAGGCCGCTGCCGGTCACCGCGCTCCATGGCATCCGGGCGGGACAGCTGCCCCTCCACCACAGGGATCCCTTCGACCGCATGCTGATCGCCCAGGCCCAGTCGGAAGGGCTGACCCTCGTCACGCGTGACAAGTTCATCCCGCTTTACGATGTCCCGGTACTGACCGTCTGAGCTCGCCGCGACGCTTTCCGCCGGAGAGACGCCGACCGGCCGAGGAGCACGAGTCCGTGACGAGCGATGCGATAGCCCGCCCCGCCGCGCCGGCGGCCACAGCCGCCGTGAAGGCGGGGAGCCGACGGTGGGCCGGGCCCTGGATGGTGGCCGCCGGGCTGTTCCTCGTCTACCTCGTGCTGTCCGTCGGACGGTTCCGGCGGATGGAGTGGGCCTCCTGGGACCTGGGCATCTTCGAGCAGGCGATCCGCGCGTACGCGCACCTGCGCGAGCCCGTCGCCGATCTGAAGGGGCCGGGGGCCAACATCCTCGGCGACCACTTCAGCCCGGTCATCGCGACCCTCGCCCCCTTCTACCGGATCTTCCCGGGCCCCGTGACCCTGCTCGTCGCGCAGGCCGCGCTCTTCGCGCTCTCCGCCGTCCCCGTCACCAGGGCGGCCGGGCGGTTCCTGGGCCGGCCCCGCGGGCTCGCCGTCGGGATCGCGTACGGGCTGTCCTGGGGGATCCAGCGGGCCGTCGAGTTCGACTTCCACGAGATCGCCTTCGCCGTGCCCCTGCTGGCCTTCGCCCTGGAGGCGGTCCTCGCCCGGCGCTGGCGGGCCGCCCTGTTGTGGGGGCTGCCGCTGCTCCTCGTCAAGGAGGACCTCGGTTTCACCCTCGCCGCCCTGGCCGTGGTCGTCGCCTGGCGGGCCCGGCCCACCGACCGGCGGGCCGCCGCGGTCGCCCTCGGCGTCGCCGCCCTGGCCACCGTCCTCGCCGCCCTGGTGTTCACCGTCGTCATACCGGCCTTCGCCACGGCGGGCTACGGCTACTGGGACAAGATCCACGGCGCGGGCCCCCTCGACGGCTTCGGCACCAAGCTCACCACCCTGGCCTGGGTGCTGATCCCGACCTCCGGACTGCTGGCCCTGCGCTCACCGCTGCTGCTGGTCGCCGCCCCCACCCTCGGCTGGCGGTTCCTGTCCGGCGACGACCACTACTGGTCCACCGACTGGCACTACAGCGCCGTCCTCATGCCCGTCGTGGCCCTCGCCCTCGTCGACGCGATCGACACCGCCCGGCGCGGTGAGCGGGCCTGGCTGCGCGCGTACGCACTCCAGCTGCCCACCGCCGTCCTCGCCGCCGGCCTCGCCCTCAGCGTGACCAGCCTGCCGACCGAGAAGCTCGCGCAGGCCCGTACGTACGAGAAGCCCGCCCGGGTCACCGCGATCGAGGAACTCCTCGACCGGATCCCCGACGGGGCGACGGTGGAGGCCGACACCGCGCCGCTGACCCGGCTGACCTCCCGCTGCCGCGTGCTGTGGATCGGCGGCAGCAAGGGCGTCGTCCCCGACTGGATCACCCTGGACAACTCCTCCAAGTGGGCCGGTCAGGACCCGACCGGTTATGCCCGGCAGCTGCACCCCGGCGAGCGGTTCGAGCTCGTGGGCGAGGCCGAGGGCGTCGTCCTGATGCGCCACGAATGACGCGACGACGGTCCGGGACCCCAAGGTCCCGGACCGGCGCCTCCCCCGTGCTCCCCCGCTTCCCCCCGCTTTCCCCCGTACGAACGCGGCGGCAGGTACCCCTACTCGCTCGCGATCGCGTTCAGAACGTTCATCCGCCCCGCCCGGAAGGCCGGGACCAGCGCGGCGAACAGGCCCACGAAGGCCGAGGCGGCGAACACCCCGAGGATCGTCGGCCAGGGGATCTCCAGCACCTTGAGGCCTTCGAGCGCGAGCAGCTGCTGCGCGGTGGCGCCCCAGCCCATGCCCAGCCCGAGGCCGAGCAGGGCGCCGAAGAGGGCGATGACCACCGACTCCAGGCGGATCATGCGGCGCAGCTGGCGGCGGGAGAGGCCGATGGCGCGCATCAGGCCGATCTCGCGGGTCCGCTCCACCACCGACAGGGCCAGGGTGTTCACGACCCCCAGGACCGCGACGATGATGGCGAGGCCGAGGAGCCCGTAGACCATGTTCAGGAGCTGGCCGACCTGGTCCTTGAGCGCCTGCTTGTAGTCGGCCCGGTTGCGCACGTCGTACTGCGGGTACTCCGCCACCGCCGCCTTGACCGCCTGGTACGCGGCGGCGTCGGACTCCCCGTCCTTCGCGCTGGCCAGCAGCATGAAGGGGAGCGGCATCCGGTCGGCCGGCACGTTCGCCTGGGCGACCGCGGTGCTGACGAACATCATGCCGCTGTCGAAGGTGCCCTCGTCGCTGGTGATCGCCGCGACCTTCAGCTTGACGGCGCTGCCGCCCGTGAAGGCGACCGTCAGCTCGTCACCGAGCTTGACGTGGTGCGCGGTGGCGTAGATCGAACCGACCGACATCGAGCCCTTGCCGTACGCCGCCGCCTGCTCTCCGGCGACCATCTTGCGCCGCATGTCCCCGGCGTACGTCGGGTCGGTGGCGCCGATGCCCTCCTCGACGGTGGAGCCGTCGGGGGCGGTGACCTTCGCCTCCACCTGGCGGTAGGCGGTGACGTGGTCGAGGCCCTTGACGGCACGCAGCGCCTGCTCGGCCTGCGGCACGACCATCTGCCCGGACTGGGAACTGAGCATGAAGTCGGCGCCGACGGACTTGTCGAGTTCCTCGGTGGCGGAGGCCACCATCGAGGAGCCGACCACCGACAGGCAGGCGACCAGGGCCAGGCCGATCATCAGCGCGGCGGCGGTGGCGCCGGTGCGGCGCGGGTTGCGCAGGGCGTTGCGCTCGGCGAGCCGGCCCACGGACCCGAAGGGCCGCAGCACCACGCCGGACAGCGCCCGCACCACGCCCGCGGCGAGCAGCGGGCCGATCACGATGAAGCCGATGAGGGTGAGGACGACGCCCAGGCCCAGCCAGAGCGATCCGGGTCCGGCCTTCTCCGCGGCGGAGGCGAGGTAGAGCCCCGCGCCGCCGATGCCGGTGAGGACCAGGCCGAGGACGGCGCGGACGACGCCGGCCTTCTTGTCCCCGGGGGTGCCGGACTCGCGCAGGGCGGCCATCGGGGAGACCTTGCCGGCCCGGCGGGCCGGGATGAAGGCGGCGACGGCGGTGACCTTGATGCCGAGCAGCAGGCCGATGGCCGGGGTGGTCCAGGCGACGGTCAGATCGTCGGTGGACAGGTGCATGCCCATCTGGCCCATGACCTTCATCAGGCCGACGGCCAGGCCCACACCCGCGCCGACGCCCAGCACGGAGCCGACGAAGCCGAGGATGTAGGCCTCCAGGACGACGGACTTGAGGACCTGTCCGCTGTCCGCGCCGATGGCGCGCATCAGGCCGATCTCGCGGGTGCGCTGGGCGACCAGCATCGAGAAGGTGTTGAAGATCAGGAAGATGCCGACGAGGAAGGCGATCCCGGCGAAGCCGAGCATCACGTACTTCATGACGTCGAGGAAGGAACCGACGTCCTTGCGGTTGGCGTCCGCGGCTTCCTTGGCGGTCTGCAGCTTGTACGTGTCCGCGCCGACGGCGCTCGCGATGCCCTGCTTGAGCTGCTCGTCGCTCACCCCGTCCTTGGCGGTGACGTTGACGTGCGTGAAGGAGCCGGGGGAACCGAGCAGCGCCTGCTGCGCGGTGGCGGTGTCGAAGTAGACGACGGCCGCACCCGGGTTGGTGACGGTGAAGGCGGCGATACCGGTGATCTTGGCGCGGATGTCACCGGTGACGGCGATGGTGCGCAGTTCGTCACCGAGCCCCAGGTGGTGCTTTTCCGCGGTGTCGGAGTCGACCATCACCTCGGTGGGGCCGCGCGGCGCCCGGCCGGCGGTGATCTTCATGGACTTGAGCTCGTTGTCGTTCCAGTTGCCCGCGATGGTCGGGGCACCGGTGGTCGAGCCCATGTTCTCGTTCTTGGAGTTGACGACCGTGACGGACGTCGACATGACGGCGCCCTCGGCGCTCTTGACGCCCTCGGCCTTCTTCACCTGCTCGACGGTGGGCCCTGCCAGCGTCTCGGGCTTGCCGCGCTCCGGGGTCTCCTCCCCGCCCTTCGCCTCCTTCGGGCTGACCGTCACATCGGCGCTGGTGACGGCGAACAGCTTGTCGAAGGTGGTGTTCATGGTGTCGGTGAACACCAGGGTGCCGCAGACGAAGGCGACGGAGAGCATGACGGCGACGGCCGAGAGCGCCATCCGTCCCTTGTGCGCGACGAAGTTGCGCCGGGAGGTCTTCAGGACGGTGTTGCTCACGAGGTCCGCCCGCGCGCGTCGAAGTCCTTCATGCGGTCCAGGACCTGCTCGGCCGTGGGCCCGTACATCTCGTCGACGATCTTGCCGTCGGCGAGGAAGATGACCCGGTCCGCGTACGAGGCGGCCACCGGGTCGTGCGTGACCATCACGATGGTCTGGCCGAGTTCGTCCACCGAGCGGCGCAGGAAGCCGAGGACCTCGGCGCCGGCCCGCGAGTCCAGGTTTCCGGTCGGCTCGTCGCCGAAGATGATCTGCGGGCGGGCGGCGAGGGCGCGGGCGACCGCCACGCGCTGCTGCTGGCCGCCGGAGAGCTCGGTCGGGCGGTGCTTCAGGCGCCCGGCCAGGCCGACGGTCTCCACGACCCGGTTCAGCCACTGGGCATCGGGCTTGCGGCCCGCGATGTCCATGGGGAGCGTGATGTTCTCCAGGGCGTTCAGGGTGGGCAGCAGGTTGAACGCCTGGAAGATGAAGCCGATCCGGTCACGGCGCAGCTGCGTGAGCTTCTTGTCCTTCAGCCCGGTGATCTCGGTGTCGTCGAGGTGGATCTGCCCGCTGGTCACCGTGTCGAGACCGGCGAGGCAGTGCATCAGCGTGGACTTGCCGGAGCCCGAAGGACCCATGATCGCGGTGAACTGGCCGCGGTGGATGTCCACGTCCACCGTGTCAAGGGCCATGACGCGCGTCTCGCCGGAGCCGTAGGCCTTGACGACCTTCCGCGCCCGGGCCGCGACGGCTGCGTGCCCCTGGCCGTCCCCGTGCCTGGTTTCGGTCATAGCCGTTGTCACGGTGTTTCTCCTTCTCGTCTTCTGCGTGCGTCGCCGTCGTGAAGTCTGTTGCGCGGCGGGCTCCGGCGCGCTGGTGCCCATTGCCGTATCGGTCCGGGGGTTAACCCCACCCCTCGGGCTCCCGGCCCCATGTGAACCAGTTAAGGACGCGCCGCGGCCCGTCTCCTCCTCCGCCGGGACGAAAGACCCCCGGCACCTTGTGCGGAGCGTCCCCTAGGGGTTCTCCGCCCTTCGGGGGACCTGCTCTGGGGGATACCGCCGCATACGGCAGCGGTGAGAAGGTGTTCCCCGCATGTGCGTGCAGGGGGAAGGAATCTTCGTGGGGTCTGGGGAGAGAGCGGACGGAAGTCCGGACGGCATAGCCGGGGGGAGCGACGGCCCCTCCGGGAGCACGGTTTCGGCCAAAGGCGCGGGGCCCGGCACGGCGGCGGGGGCCGGGGTGGCGGCGCCGGGGCGCCCGCCCGCCCCCGTGGTCGCCTCACTGATGCTCGGCATGGCGCTCGTCGCCCTCGACAGCACCATCGTCTCCACCGCGGTGCCCCAGATCGTGGGCGACATCGGCGGGTTCTCCGTCTTCTCCTGGCTCTTCTCCGGCTACCTGCTGTCCGTCACCGTCACCCTGCCCGTGTACGGGAAGCTGTCCGACACCTTCGGCCGCAAGCCCGTGCTGCTCTTCGGCATCGGGCTCTTCCTCGTCGGCTCGCTGCTGTGCGCGCTCGCCTGGAACATGGCCGCCCTCATCGCCTTCCGGATCATCCAGGGCCTGGGCGGCGGCGCCCTCCAGGGCACCGTCCAGACCCTGGCCGGCGACCTCTACCCGCTCAAGGACCGGCCGAAGATCCAGGCCCGGATGTCGACCGTCTGGGCCACCTCCGCCGTGGCCGGGCCGGCCCTCGGCGGGCTGCTCGCCTCGTACGCGCACTGGCGCTGGATCTTCCTGATCAACCTGCCGCTGGCCGCCCTCGCCCTGTGGATGATCGCCCGTCACCTCACGGAGCCCGTACGGTCCCCCGGGCGCCGGGGCCCGGTCGACTGGGCCGGGGCACTGGGCATCTTCGCCTGCGGCGGCCTGCTGCTGTTCGCGCTCGTCCAGGGCGGGGTCGCCTGGCCCTGGCTGTCCGCGCCCTCGCTGGGACTGCTGGGCACGAGCGCCGTACTGGCCGCCGTGGTGGTCCGGATCGAGCGCCGGGCCGAGGAGCCGATCCTGCCCGGCTGGGTGTGGCGCCGGCGCACCATCGCCGCCGTCAACCTGGCCATGGGGGCGCTCGGCCTGCTGATGGTCGCCCCGATGGTGTTCATGCCCACGTACGCCCAGTCCGTTCTCGGGCTCGGGCCCATCAGCGCCGGGCTGGTCATGTCCGTGATGACCCTCAGCTGGCCCATCACCGCCGCGTTCAGCCAGCACGTCTACCGGCGCATCGGCTTCCGGAACACCGCGGCCGTCGGGATCGGGCTGGCCGCGGTGATCCTGTACTCCTTCACCCTGCTCCCCTATCCCGCCCTGCCCTGGCAGCCCGCGCTGATCATGCTGCTGCTGGGCGGCGCCCTCGGCATCTTCCAGCTCCCGCTGGTCGTCGGGGTCCAGTCCACCGTCGGCTGGGCGGAGCGCGGGACCGCGACGGCCTCGGTGCTGTTCTCCCGCCAGGTCGGCCAGAGCATCGGCGCCGCCCTGCTGGGCGCCGTCGCCAACGCCACCATCGCCGCCCGGCTGGTGGACGCCCCCATGCCGGGCCTTCCGGACAAGCTGGACGACGTGTCCAAGGCCCTGGACCAGCCGGGGCTGCTCCCCCAGGCCGCCGCCGACTACCTGCGGGAGGCCGTGGCCGCCGCCGTGGACCACATCTTCCTCGGCGCGACGGGCGCAGCCGTGGCCTCGCTGCTGATCCTGCTGCTGGTGGCGCCGCGCAGGTTCCCGGTGCTGCCCGAGCAGAGCGAGGAGTAACGGGCCTTCCCAGGAAGCGACTTGTCATGCCCTCAGCCAACGGGTAAGTGTGGGGCACAACCGTTTCCGGGGGGACGACATGGCATCCGCACTCTTCGCACTGGCGTTACTCGCCGCGCTCGCCGGGCCGCTCGCCCAGCGGCTGCGCCGCCACCCGGCCTTCGTCACCGGGCGCGACGGCCGGCTCTCCACCTCCACCGCGCTCGCCCTGGCGTGGACGGTGGTCCTGGTCTGGCTGCTGCTCACGACCCTCGGCTACGGACTCACCGCGGGCGGCGGCATCGGCTGGTTCCAGGGCGAGCACGGCCCGCTGTCCTCACTGACGACGGTGTACCTGCCGCTGATCGGGGGCCCGTACGCGGCCATGATCGCCGCGAAGACGGTGGTCGGCATCCGCGTGGAGAACGGCAGCATGGCCAAGCCGGCGCCGAAGCCGGCGGCCACGGGCGGCCGCCCGCTGCGGGAGCTGATCGCGAACGACAGCGGCCGGACCGACCTCGTCGACCTCCAGTACGTCGCGCTCAGCGCGGTCACGATGCTCTACGTCGTCCTGTTCTTCCTCTCCGACGTGGGCGCCGGACTCCCCCGCCTCCCCGACGAGATCTGGGCTCTTACGGGCGCACCGGCGGGGGCGTACCTCGTGAACAAGATGGCCACCCGCGCCAACCCGGTGATCACGGACGTCACCGTCTCCGACGGCCTGCTCACGGTCGAGGGCGGCGGCTTCACCGACCCCCGCCTCACGGTGGCCGACACCACGCTGCCCGCCACCCCGGACCCCGTGACGGGCGCCCTGACGGCCCCGCTGCCGGCCACGACGCAGCCCCCGTTCACGGTGGTGGTCACCTCCCGCGGCCTGCGCAGCGACCCCTACCGCTACGAGGCCCCGGCCGCGGGCTGAGCGCCGCGGCTACGGGAGCTTGTGGCGGGCGTAGTAGCGAGCCACCCGGGCCCGGTTGCCGCAGGCCGACGCCACGCACCAGCGGCGCCTCGGGTGCAGCGGAAGGAACAGCAGGACGCAGTCCTGCGCTTCGCAGCCGCGGACCGACGTCACACGCGGGTCCGTCAGGAACTCCGCGACCACCTCGGCCAGTTCCGCCGCGAGCCGCCGCGCCGGGTCCGCCGCCCGGTGCGAAGCCGCCGCCAGGCCCGCCTGCGCACTCCAGGCCAGCTCACGGTGGGCGGGCGCCGCGGCCATGGCCTCGTTCAGCGCGCGCAGCGCATCGCCCGGCGGCCGCTCCCCGCACCGTACGGCCGCGAGCGCGGGCCGCGCGGCCTCCCGCACGGCCCGTACGGCGGCCACCTCGGCCGCACCCACGTCCACGACCGGGGTCAGTCGGCCGGCCTGCTCGGCCAGCCATGCCGCGAGACCCTCCGGCCCGGCGACCAGGTCGCCCTCGGCGGTCAGGGTGTTGAGGAGGTCCAGGGCGAGGGGCTCGCCGGTCAGCGGGAAGACTGTCACGCCACTAACGCTACCTGAAGCACTTGACCCGTTAGCCATCCCCGGGCAAAACTAATGGAACTAAGCCACCAGGAGGCATGTGATGATCGCGTCCGTCCAGCACCGAACCGTCGACGTCGACGGTGTGCGCGTCGCCTACCGCGAAAGCGGCCCCGCCGACGGCCCCGTCCTGCTGCTCCTCCACGGCTTCCCCACCGCCTCGCACCAGTTCGCCCGCCTGATGGACGCCCTCGGCGACACCCCGTACCGCCTGATCGCCCCCGACTACCCCGGCTTCGGCCGGACCGAGGCACCGGACGGCTTCGCCTACACCTTCGACCGGCTCGCCGACGTCATGGAGGGCTTCACCGACGCCCTCGGCCTCGACCGCTACGCCCTGTACGTCTTCGACTTCGGCGCCCCGGTCGGCCTACGGCTCGCCACCCGCCGCCCGGACCGCGTCACGGGCCTGATCGTCCAGAACGGCAACGCGTACGACGAGGGACTCTCCGAGGCGGCCCGCGAGTTCGCCGGCCTGCGGCGCGAGGTGTCCGGCAACGAGGAGCGGGTCCGGGGCCTCTTCACCCCGGAAGGCACCCGCTTCCAGTACGAGACCGGGGTCGCGGACACCACCCTGATCTCCCCGGACAACTGGACGCTCGACATCCACTACCTCGGCCTGCCCGGGCGCGCCGACGCCCAGGCCGACCTCGCCTTCGACTACGCCTCCAACTTCGCCCACTACCCGGCCTGGCAGTCCTGGCTGCGCACCGCACGGCCGCCGGTCCTGGTCGTCTGGGGCGCGGGCGACCCCTTCTTCACCCCGGCGGGAGCGAAGGCCTACCTCCGGGACGTCCCCGACGCCGCCGTCCACGTCTTCGACGGCGCGGGCCACTTCGCCCTGGAGACCCACCTCCCCGCCATCACCCCCCTGATCGCCACCTTCCTCACGAACCTCCCCTAGCCGAGCAGGAACCAAGACGGAGGGGCCGGGGCCGGGGACGGGGACGGGGTGGGGTGCCGGCCGGGACGTAAAACGTGATGTGTGGCGCGACCGCAGGTCGCGCCACCTGATCCCGATCAGAAGCCATAAATCATGCAGTCCCGGCCGGCACCCCACCCCGGCACCGGCACCGGCACCGGCACAGCCGAGCCCCCACCCAGTTCAGCCCTCCGCAGGAGCCCGGCCCGTCAGCGCCGCCAGACTGGACCGCACATGGCTCATGTGCGCCCGCATCTCCTCCTGCGACTCCGCATGCTCCCGCAGGATCCGCTCCGTCTCCCGACCCACCCGCTCCTCCGCCACCCGCGCCTGCGCGACCAGCTCGGCCGCCAGCGCCTCCGCGTCCTCCTGCCCGTGCCGCGCCGACTCCTCGGCCTCCGCGAACCCCCGACGCGCCTCCGCCAGCCGCCCCTCCGCGTACCGCTCCGCCTCCTCCGCCCACGCCGCGAACTCCGCCTCCCGCGCCGCCAGATCCCGCTCGGCCGCCTCCCACCGCTCCGCCTGCTCCTGCTCGCGCTCCACGAGCAACGCGTCCGACCGCCGCCGCATCTGCGTCAGCGCGGCCACCGCCTCCGCCCGCCACCCCTCCGCGTCCGCCCGCGCCTCCGCCCGCGCGTCGTCCGCCTCCCGCTGCGCCCGCAGCAGCCCCTGCCGGGCCCGGACCTCCGTCTGCTCGCGCACCGCCTCCGCGTCCGCCCGCGCCAGCTCCGCCCCCCGGTCCGCATGCGCCTCGGCCGCGCCCAGCGTCTCGGACGCGTCCGCCCGCGCCTCCGCCCGAACGCAGTCCGCCTCCTCCTGCGCCAGCAGCAGGATCCGGCGGGCGCGCTCGCTCAGGTCCTCGTACGTCTGCGGAGCCAGCGCGGCCACCGTCTCGCGCAGCCGCGCCGCCTCCTCCTCCATCTGCCTCGCCAGGACGGTCAGCCGGGCCACGCGCTCCCAGGCCTCGTCACGGCTGCCGGAGAGCCGCGCGAGATACCGGTCGACCTCTTCCGTGCGGTAGCCACGACCGCGCACAGTCGCAATGGGTGCACTCATCCTGGAAGCGCCTCTCTCGCGGGGATTCCTGTCAAGGATGCGCCATTTGCTCCCAGAAGCCGGAATGGCCGGGCCGAGACCCTGTTCGGGGGTCTCGGCCCGGCCACTCAACTGATCATCCGATCAGAGCAGTCCGTCCCACATCTGCTCCAGCAGCACCGACCACCAGCTCTCCGGAGAGGCCAGCGCCGCACTGTCCAGCCCCGCCAGATTCGCCTGGAAATCGACGGTCCAGCGACCCGCCTGTTCCGGCGTCAGATGCTGGCGCAGGCGCCACATGTGACCCAGCATCGCGAGGGACCGCACGAACTGCGGCAGGCTGGAGTTCACGAACTGCGGCGGCACCGGAGCACCGCCCGGACCGCCCTCCACCGGCACCGCCACGATGTGCGCGGTGCCGTACTGCACGCACAGCGCCTTGCCGAAGTCGCTGCCGACGACGAGGTACGAGCCCGCGTCCGAAGCCGGCGCCACCTGCCGCTGCGCGGCCATCTCGGCCAGCGTCGGCACCGGCTGGCCCGGCACCGCCTGTGCCCAGAAGAACGGCCCGAAATCGACGGGCAGGCCCGACCACATCAGCGTCTGCGCCACGATCTCCGGCACACCCTGACGGGACACCGCCCGCTGGTCGAAGCGGAACACGCCCTGCGGGCCGAACGCCCCCACCAGCTCCTGCGCGATCGCGTCCAGCGGGATCGCCGGCTGGAGCGGAACCTGCGGCAGGGGCACCCGTACCGGCGCGGGGCGCGCCGGACCGTCCGCCACCTGGTGCAGCTCGCCCTGATGGGTGAGCAGGTGACGCATGCCCTGCTGACGGCCCGCGTGGTCCTGGCCGTACGGGGCCACGCTGGTGATCCGCACCTGCGGCCAGGTCTCCCGGATCATCCTGGCGCAGTAACCGCCGGGCAGCTCGCAGGACTCCAGCTCGGTGTGCAGCTCCAGCACCTGCTGCGGCGGCACGTTCATGGCGCGCAGCTCGTGCAGGATCTGCCACTCGGGGTGCGGGGTACCGGGCGCGGAACGGCGGATGAGCTGCTGCTCGGAGCCGTCGGGAGCGCGGTAGCGCAGTACGGCCTGGTAGCCGGGGCCGACCGTGGGCGCACCGGTGTGCGCCGGGGGCTGCGCGACGGGACCGGCAGGCGCCGGCCCGGGCGGACCGGGAGGCGCGGGCGGCTGACCCGTCACGGCGGGACCGGCCAGCATCGTCGCCGCATGGTCGAGCCCACGCCCCTGCGAACCACCCGGAACACCAGGCGGACCAGGCGGCTGCGGCACACCGGCACCCGGAGCACCGGGCGGACCGGGAGGCGCCGGCGGCTGACCCGTCACCGCAGGACCCGCCAGCATCGTCGCCGCATGATCAAGCCCACGCCCCTGCGAACCACCCGGAACACCAGGCGGACCAGGCGGCTGCGGCACACCGGCACCCGGAGCACCGGGCGGACCGGGAGGCGCCGGCGGCTGACCCGTCACCGCAGGACCCGCCAGCATCGTCGCCGCATGATCAAGCCCACGACCCTGCGAACCACCCGGAACACCAGGCGGCTGCGGCGGCTGCGGCACACCGGCACCCGGAGCACCGGGCGGACCGGGAGGCGCCGGCGGCTGACCCGTCACCGCAGGACCCGCCAGCATCGTCGCCGCATGATCAAGCCCACGACCCTGCGAACCACCCGGAACACCAGGCGGCTGCGGCGGCTGACCCGCACCCGGAACACCGGGAGCACCGGGAGCACCGGCGGGGCCACCCTGACCGGAGACCGGCCGGGAGATCTGGGCCTTGCTCGTCGGCGCGTCGGCGATGCTGTCCGCCTGCGGCGCCAGCGTCGGCACCACAGCGGTCCGCGGCAGCTGGCTGCCACCCGGCATCAGCGTGGTCTGGGCCTCCGGCGCCGACCTGGACGACAGCGCCTCGTCCAGGTCCGACCCGGACAGCGGCGGCGCGAACACGGTCGCGGGCAGCGGCACGGACGCGTCGTCCGCACCCGGATTCACATCGGTCCCGGCCCACGGCGTGGCCCCGGTCGGAACGGCCGCCGCAGCAGCCGCCGGAACCCCGTCGTTGGCCGTCGGCTCGTACGGGACCTCGCCCCCGCGCCGCAGCGGCACCGCGTCCGTCGGCGCCGGCGCGGCGGCAACGGCCGGAACGGGTGCCGGTGCCGGATCGGCCGGAGCCTGAACCGGCGAAGACGAGGCCGAAGACGAAGGCACGGCAGCCGGAATCCCCGCCCGGTCCGCCGCCTCCTGCAGCCACTCCGGCGGGCTCAGCATGAACGACGTCTGCTCCGAGTCGATCCGCGGCGGCGGAACCGAAGCCTCCGAAGCCGCCGCGGCAGCCGACGCCCCGTACTCCTCCTCGTACCGGCGGATCACCTCACCCACCGGCAGCCCCGGCCACAGCGTCACCTCCCCGCTGTCCCGCGCGATGACCAGCCGCTGCCGCCCACCACCGGACACCGGACCGGCCGCGCGGTCCTCCGCCCACACCACGAACCCGAGCCCGAACTCCCGTACACGCACCTCACGGTGCTGGTACGCGGGCACATCGCCGTTGATCCATTCCTCAGCGCGCTCCTGCGCCTGCGCAAATGTCACCACCGCGCCGTCACCCCTCATCCGAACCGGCACGCATCGCCGCAGCCGGCCCCGCCACGGGAACCGACCGCGCGAATCCGCCGTCCACCATCAGACCGGCCACCGTCTCAAGCTCCGGCGGATTGCCCGCCAACCGCTCCAGAAAGGCGTCGAAATCAACGCCGCACGGCAGCAACAGCCGCTCCACGCGCTCCTGCACCGACCAGCCGTCCTGGTCACGCGCATCGTCGTACGGGGAGAACCACACCGAACCGACGCCCTCGCCCTTCACCTTCAGGGCGAGCAGGCCGCCCTGCACGAAGGCCACGCACAGGTAGTCCTTCGTCAGGTGGTCCCGCAGACACTTGTTGACGTACACCAGGTCGTTGACCGCCGCCTCCTCACGCACCGTGAAGAACGGCTGGTCCACCAGCAGGCCGAGGTCCACGTCCAGCGCCGCGCCGACCGGCGCGCAGCCGCCCGCGGCCTTCAGGAACGAGCGGTACGCCTCCGGCAGCCGGTAGCCGAGGTCCTCCTCGACTCCCTGCACCTGCTGCTCGGAAACCGACACCACCGACTTCGGCAGCCCCAGATGGGCCGGACGCAGCTCCTGCAACGGACGCGTCCCGCGCTTGGTGTGGTCCACCGGCGCCGTCACCAGCCCCGCGTGATGCCGCAGCAGGGCCTTCACCTCGACCGGGACCAGCTCCATGCGCCGCGAACCCGACACGTGGTGCCAGGTCCAGCCGTGCGGGGTGGCCACCGCGCCGACCGTGTCCCACAAGTCGTGCCCGGCCGCCTTCATCGCGGCGTTCGCGGACACGTAGTCCGTCAGCCGCAACTCGTCCACGCCGAAGCCCTCCGGCGGCTCTGCGATCTCCACGGCCGCACGCGCGTACGCGGAGAAGTCCGGATGCCCGTTGCCGCCCATCCGCACTCCATGGGGATGCCGAGCAGCCCGGACCGGGTCCGGGAAATGCACGACCTGCCCCGAATAAGCGGCGTTGGGTGGCGCGGCCTGCTGCCCGAGCCGACCTGTCGTCATGGCGGTAGCCCCCTGCTGGATCTGGCTGGTTCACCACAGCCTATGCGCTGGGGCAAGGGGCTCACCCGCGCACGACCGGCACACCCGGCCCGCGGCCGGGAACATCCGAATTGATACGAATATTCGACCCCGCTTCCGCATGACAGGTGCCATTTGGCAGGCTGGGCCCTCAGCACGGGGGCGTGCGCGACAGCGGCCACCACCGCCGCCACGGGAGGGAAAGCGCGACCATGCACAACACGGCAGCACGCACAGATCCGGCCGACGCCACCCCGGGAACCCCCGGACCAGCAGGCCCACCCGGACCGCCGGCACCCGTGGGACCACCCGTCCCCATGCCACCACCGGCCACGGCCTCCGAAGCCGGCGGCCCCACAGGCGACCCCCGCCTGCGCTGGAGCAGCACCGACGGCCGCCCCGCCGCACCCGTCCTGCGCTTCCGCCGCGACGGCATCCTCCCCACCATCGCCGCCGCCCTCTCCGTACGCGGCGAAACCCTCACCGGCACCGCGGGCAAAGCCGACCACCCACCCGTACTCCACCCCCTCGTGCAGGACTTCCTCGACACCCTCACCAGCGGCCAGCGCGAACGGTTCACCGGCCGCTGCCCGGAAGCGATCCTGCTCTCCCGCCACCTCGCCGCCGTCGAAGGCGCCCGCTCCCGGCGCGCCTCCCGCAAACCCCTCTCCCCGAGCGAAGCCCGCCGCTCCCTCAAACACGCGAAAATCACCGCCCGCCGCATCCGCGAGGACGGCGACCCCCTCCACGGCAGCTACGCACCCCCCTGCCGCTCCTGCGACGCACTCCTCGCCCACTTCGGCGTACGCCCCGTCGACCTCACCCCCTCCGAGTAGCCATGACCACCGCCTCAGCCTCCTACGACCGCTCCTCGGCCACCCGCTTCCCCGTCGCCGTGGACTCCGCCCTGCGCACCGCCGGCTGGGAATCCGGCCGCTGGGACATCAAACAGGCCGAATTCTGGGCCGATGCCCTCCGCGACCACACCACCCCCGCCGGACACCGGCACGAGGTCTTCCCCGCCGCCGTCGAAGCCTGGGCCGAATTCGGCGGCCTCACCGTCAACGCCTCCGGCACGGGCCGCCAGATAGCCCCCGTCACCATCCGCCTCGACCCGCTCACCGGCCTGCACCTCGCCCGCACCTTCGCCGACCTCGGCCGCGCCCTGTCCACCCAGCTCTGCCCACTCGGCGTCGAGGCCGACGGAAGCTCCCACCTCGCCATCGACCGCGAAGGCCGCGTCTACGGCATCGACCACACCGGTGACTGGTACCTCGGCGGCAGCCTCGACGAGGCCCTCACCCTCCTCCTCACCGGCCTCCAGCCGACCCGCCTCACCACCGGCCAGGACCCCGCTCCGTAGCGACGAGGCGGGGCGGGTCGGGTCGGGGCGGGGCGATCCACGAATCACCGGCGAGGACCTACGGACAATGGCCCGGCAGCACCGCCGACACCTTGAAACCCCCCGCGTCCGTCGGACCCGAGACGAACACCCCGCCCAGCCCGAGCACCCGCTCCCGCATCCCCACCAGCCCGTTGCCCCCGCTGGGCAGACCCGGCTGGGCGGCCATCCCGTCGCACGGCCCGTTCTCCACCTGCATCGCCACCTCCCCCTCCCGGTGCGCGAGCCGGACGGTCACCCGCGCGCCGGGAGCGTGCTTGTGACAGTTCGTGAGGGCCTCCTGCACCACCCGGTACGCCGTCTGCTCCACCTCCGCCGCGTACCCCGCCCCCTCGCCCTGCACCACCACCTCCACGGCCATCCCGGCCGCGCGCGACTGCCCCACCAGCGCCTCCAGCTCGTCCAGCGAAGGCCCGTCGTCGAAACCCCCCACGTGGGGGTACGTCCCAGCCGTAGCCGGGGGAGCCACCGACGTGGCGGCCACCGCCGCCACCGCGGGCCTCACCGGCTTCTCGGCGGCCCGCAGCACCCCCAGCATCTCCCGCAGCTCCGTCAGCGCCTGCCGGCCCATGTCCCCCACCAGCGCGGCGTTCCTCGCCGCCCGCGCCGGATCCTTCGCCGCGATCGCCTCCAGCGCCGCCGCGTGCACCACCATCAACGACACCCGGTGCGCCACGACGTCGTGCATCTCCCGCGCGATCCGGGTCCGCTCCTCCGTACGGGCCCACTCGGCCCGCTCCTCCGCCCGGTCCGCCAGCAGCGACAACTCCCGTTCCAGCGAATCCGCCCGCTCCTGCAAGCTCTCCATCAGCCGCCGCCGGGCCCCCATGTACAGCCCGGACAGCACCGGCGGCACGGTCAGCGCCACCGCCACGAACCCGGACAGCGCGACCACGAGCAGGGGGTCGGCCTCGACATCCCCCCTCGTCCGCAGATACATCACCACGAACGTCGCGGCCAGCGACATCGAGGCCAGCGTCGCGATGATCCGCCGCGGCACCTCGGACGAGGCCAGCGTGTACAGCCCCACCACCGCGAGCAGGAACCCCATCGCGGCCGGCGCCACGGCGATCCCCACCAGCACCACGGCGACCGGCCACCGCCGCCGCAGCACGAGCACGGCCCCCACGACGAACCCGAACAGCACCCCGACCGCGGTCGGCACCCCGGCCGCACGCGCGAAGTCGATGCCCTCCCAGGCGCACTCCAGGGCGGACACGCCGCCGAGCACCACGTCCGCGACGGCATCCCGCCGCCGCGCCCACCACAAAGGCGGCCCAGCGCGCCCTTCCACTTCCCCCGTACCGGTCATGCCGACCAGCGTACGCAGCGCCCCCAGCACAGACAGGGTCGGAATTCCGGCAAACCCCCGGTCATCGCACGCACGACTGAACCGTCCGCTGACCGAGACCTGAATCCCGTATTCCGGACGACACTGGCGGCATGACCGCAATCCGACGTCGCCCCGGCGACGGCACCGGCGGCCTCCGCACGGGCACCGCGACCTTCGACTCCCTCCGCGAGAAGGCGGTGGCCCTGCGCCGCGAGGACCTCAGCCGCCGCGAGATCCGCGACCGCCTGCCGCCCACAACAACGACATCCTCAACCGGCTCCTGGAGGGCGAGCCGCCCCCGGAATGGACCAAGCGCCCCAACGCCGAGGACGACCTGCGCGACCGGGCCCGCGAGCTCCGCCTCCAGGGCATGACTTACGACCGGATCCAGGTCGAGCTCGACTACTCGAAGAGCTCGATCTCCCTCTGGGTCCGCGCCCTCCCGAAGCCGACCGGACGAAGGACCCCCGCGGAACAGGCCCGACCGGCCTCACGTCGTCGCTGGGAGCACGAGAACACCGTCCGGGACGAGCAGCGGAGCCGCGCCAAAGAGTCGGCGGCGCGTTCGCCAGGACGACCCTCAAGAAGCACAACCCCAAGACCACCCGGAAGAACGTCGGCGAGAACTACCGGGGCTGCCCCGTCCTTTGCGTCAGCCGAAGCGCGGACATCTACCGTCGCATCGAAGGCGCCTGGTGCGGCATAGTAGGAGCCGTCGGCTAGATCACCGGGCAGAGATGTCCGTTTCAGTCGGAAATAGTCCCCTGTGGTGTAATTGGCAGCACTGAGGCTTTTGGTGCCTTATGTCCGGGTTCGAGTCCTGGCGGGGGAGCCTTATGGGTTCGGGTCCTGACCTCCACGGTCAGGACCCGCCCTCGTTTCCGGCCCTTAACGCCCCGGTATCCTTCACGGGTCCACCCCCGAAGCCGAAGGGCATCCCCGTGAGCGCCAACCGCCCGGCAGCCGTCGTCGTACTCGCAGCGGGTGAAGGCACCCGCATGAAGTCGGCCACTCCCAAGGTCCTGCACGAGATCTGCGGGCGCTCGCTCGTCGGTCACGTCGTCGCCGCCTCCCGTGAGCTGGACCCCGCCCACCTCGTCGTGGTCGTCGGGCACGCCCGGGAGCAGGTCACCGCGCACCTCGGCGCGATCGACGCCGGAGTGCGCACGGCCGTCCAGTACGAGCAGAACGGCACCGGCCACGCCGTCCGGATGGCCCTCGAAGAGCTCGGCGGGGTCGTCGACGGCACCGTGATCGTCGTCTGCGGCGACACCCCGCTGCTGACCGGCGAGACCCTCAAGCAGCTCGCGGCGACGCACGAGGCCGACGGCAACGCCGTCACCGTGCTCACCGCCGAGGTGCCGGACTCCACCGGCTACGGGCGCATCGTCCGGGACGCCGGCGGCGCCGTGACCGCCATCGTCGAGCACAAGGACGCCACCGACACCCAGCGCGCCATCCGCGAGATCAACTCCGGCGTCTTCGCCTTCGACGGCGCCCTGCTCGCCGACGCGCTCGGCAAGGTGCGCACCGACAACAGCCAGGGCGAGGAGTACCTCACCGACGTGCTGGGGATCCTGCGCGAGGCCGGCCACCGCGTCGGTGCGGCCGTCGGCAGCGACCACCGCCAGATCCTGGGCATCAACAACCGCGTCCAGCTCGCCGAGGCCCGTGCCCTGCTGAACGCGCGGCTGCTGGAGCAGGCCATGCTCGCGGGTGTGACGGTCGTGGATCCGGCCAGCACGTCTCTGGACGTCACCGTCACCTTCGGGCAGGACGCCCTCATCCACCCGGGGACGCAGCTCCTCGGCTCCACCCACATCGCCGAGGGGGCCGAGGTCGGCCCGAACACCCGGCTGAAGGACACCCGGGTGGGCCAGGGCGCGCGCGTGGACAACACGGTGGCGGACGGTGCCGTCATCGGCGAGCTGGCTTCCGTGGGTCCGTTCGCGTACCTGCGTCCGGGGACGACCCTCGGCACGAAGGCCAAGGCCGGTACGTACGTGGAGATGAAGAACGCGACGATCGGCGAGGGCACCAAGGTGCCGCACCTGTCGTACGTGGGCGACGCGACGATCGGCGAGTACACGAACATCGGCGCGGCGAGCGTCTTCGTGAACTACGACGGTGAGCACAAGCACCACACCACCGTCGGCTCACACTGCAAGACGGGCTCGGACAACATGTTTGTGGCGCCCGTCACCATCGGGGACGGCGCCTACACGGCCGCCGGGTCCGTGATCACGAAGGACGTTCCGCCCGGTGCGCTGGCCGTGGCCCGTGGCCAGCAGCGGAATATCGAGGGCTGGGTGGCCCGCAAGCGTCCGGGAAGCGCTGCCGCGACGGCGGCCCAGTCGGCGGTCCAGGTGGACTCCGACAGCCGTTGAGGTGAACTGACCGGAAACGGGTACGCCTGGGACGGCGTACCGTGATAGGTGCACGCAATTCGGCTGGCTCACCGTGTGCGGGACGGACGCACGCGGGGGCGAGCAGCTTTCAACACGTCTGAGGAGACAGTGCTGTGACCGGGATCAAGACGACCGGCGAGAAGAAGCTGATGCTCTTCTCCGGCCGCGCCCACCCCGAGCTGGCCGAGGAGGTCGCGCACCAGCTGGGAGTCGGCCTCGTGCCGACCAAGGCTTTCGACTTCGCGAACGGTGAGATCTACGTCCGCTTCCAGGAGTCGGCTCGTGGCGCGGACTGCTTCCTGATCCAGAGCCACACGGCTCCGATCAACAAGTGGATCATGGAGCAGCTGATCATGATCGACGCGCTGAAGCGCGCGTCGGCGCGCTCCATCACCGTGATCATCCCCTCCTACGGGTACGCCCGCCAGGACAAGAAGCACAAGGGCCGCGAGCCGATCTCGGCCCGCCTGGTCGCGGACCTGCTGAAGACCTCGGGTGCGGACCGCATCCTGACGGTCGACCTGCACACCGACCAGATCCAGGGCTTCTTCGACGGCCCGGTGGACCACCTGTCGGCCCTGAACGTCCTCGCGGACTACGTGGGCGCCAAGGTGGACCGTACGAAGCTGACGATCGTCTCCCCGGACGCCGGCCGCGTGCGTGTCGCCGACCGCTGGTGCGACCGCCTGGACGCGCCGCTGGCGATCGTGCACAAGCGCCGTGACAAGGACGTCGCCAACCAGGTGACCGTCCACGAGGTCGTCGGTGAGGTCAAGGGCCGCGTCTGCGTCCTGGTCGACGACATGATCGACACGGGTGGCACCATCTGTGCCGCGGCCGACGCGCTGTTCGCGCACGGTGCCGAGGACGTCATCGTGACGGCCACGCACGGCATCCTGTCGGGCCCGGCCGCCGACCGTCTGAAGAACTCCAAGGTCAGCGAGTTCGTCTTCACGAACACCCTGCCGGACCCGTCCGACCTGGAGCTCGACAAGATCACGGTGCTGTCGATCGCCCCGATGATCGCGCGCGCGGTGCGCGAGGTCTTCGAGGACGGCTCGGTCACCAGCCTGTTCGAAGAGCAGCAGTAGGCGTCACAGCAGATCCTTATGCTGTGATCATTTTTGTGGGCGGCCTCCCCGCCGGGTAGACTCGTGAAGTTGCTCGGCGAGGGAGGCCGCACTTTCATGTGCGGGCACTCCGTTATCGACGCGCTCTTCGTAGCAGGCCGTTCCGGCCGGGTGACTGTCGTCCTTTTTTCCGTCACCCCACGAGGAGTGAGCATGTCCGAGGTCAAGCTTTCCGCCAAGCTCCGTGATTCCTTCGGCAAGGGCTCTGCCCGCCAGGCCCGTCGTGACGCCCTGACCCCGGGTGTCATCTACGGCCACGGCACCGACCCGAAGCACGTCAACGTCGACGCCCACGCGCTGCAGCTGGCGCTGCGCACCCCGAACGTCCTGATCTCCCTGGACATCGCGGGCGGCGGCACCGAGCTGGTCATCCCGAAGGCCGTGCAGAAGCACCCCCTGAAGCGCTCGATCTCCCACGTCGACTTCCTGATCGTCAAGAAGGGCGAGAAGGTCACCGTCGACGTCGCGATCGTCACCGAGGGCGAGCTGGCCGCCGGCGGCAACATGCTGGAGACCCTCCAGAACACCATCTCCGTCGAGGCCGAGGCCACCCACATCCCGACCGAGGTCACCGTCTCGATCGCGGGCCTGGAGGCCGGCGCCACCATCCACGCCTCCGACCTGGTCCTGCCGGCCGGCACCACCCTGGCCGTCGACGGCGACATCGCCGTCCTGCAGGTCGTCTCCCCGCAGGCCGAGGAGCCGGCCGCCGAGGAGACCGAGGGCGCCGAGGCCTGAGCCTCGCCCTCTCCCCTCAGCAGTTGCTGACCGACCGCCGTCCGGCTCCACTGGAGCGGGACGGCGGTCGTGTTTCGCCCAGGACCTAAGGAGCTTTTGATGTCGGACGACACGGCGCCCTGGCTGATCGTCGGCCTCGGCAATCCGGGGCCGGAGTACGCGGGCAACCGCCACAACATCGGTTTCATGGTGGCCGACCTGCTGGCGGAGCGGATCCGCGGGAAGTTCAAGGCGCACAAGGCCCGGGCGCAGGTGGTGGAGGGTCGCATGGGCCTGCCGGGGCCGGCCAATCGGCGGGTGGTGCTGGCCAAGCCGATGACGTACATGAACCTGTCGGGCGGGCCGGTGACGGCGTTGCGTGACTTCTACAAGGTGCCGGTGGAGCGGATCGTCGCGATCCATGACGAGCTCGACATCGACTACCCGACGCTGCGTCTGAAGCTGGGTGGCGGGGACAACGGTCACAACGGTCTGAAGTCGATGACGAAGTCGATGGGTCCGGACTACCACCGGGTGCGCTGCGGTATCGGCCGGCCGCCGGGCCGGATGCAGGTGGCGGACTTCGTGCTGAAGGACTTCTCCTCGACGGAGCGCAAGGAGCTGGACTGGTTCGTGGACCGGGCGGCGGATTCCGTGGAGTGCCTGATCCAGGAGGGCCTGGAGCGGGCCCAGTCCACCTACAACTCCTGAGGGCTACAGCTCGTCGAGCCCGTCGAAGTCGATTTCAGCGGCGAAGGGCCGGTCGACGCTGAACGGCTTGGTGTGGATCCCCTGGCAGACGTAGGCGCGTGTGTGGGGGTCCAGCTCGTAGACGTACACGACCGGCTCGATCGCTTCGTCGCCCTCGATCTTGACGATCCAGTAGTTCGGGATGCCGGCAGCGGCGTACTTGTGCAGTTTGGTCTTGGTGTCCCGAGCCTCGGACTCGGGCGAGACCACTTCGACTGCGAGCAGGACGTCGGCGGCGTAGAAGTGGGTCTGCATGGGGCTCGTGCAGGCTTCTCGCCGCACGACTGAGATGTCCGGTTCGGGCCCGTTGCGCTTGTCGATCACCACGGTCATCTCTCGCGCGACCCTCGTGTGCCGGGGGGCAGTCAGCCGCAGCCGGGTGACAAGGAAGTCGATCAGATCGGAGTGGATGAAGCGTTGCGGACTCACGAAGACCAGGCTCCCGTCGATCAGCTCTGTGTGTCGCGGGAGGTCCGGCAGCGTCAGCAGGTCGTCCACCGTGTACCCGTCCAACGGCGGCCTTGACCAGTCGTGTACGGGCTCGGCAGTCATGGTTGCTCCCATGGACGGCATTCTGATCCTGGGAACCCACGGTAGCGCCCGGTATCCGCGTCCGTCATCACAAAGGGTGACGGACACGGATACCGGGGCGCCGCGTCAGCCGGTGTTGCGCAGGCCGGCCGCGACGCCGTTGACGGTGAGCAGCAGGGCGCGGGCGAGGAGCGGGTCGGGCTCCTCGCCGCGGGCGGCGGCGGCGCGCTGGCGGGCGAGCAGGGACACCTGGAGGTAGGAGATGGGGTCGAGGTAGGCGTCGCGTACGGCGAAGGTCTGCTGGAGCACCGGGTGGGAGTCCAGGAGCTTCTCGCCGCCGGTGATGCGCAGGACCTCGCGGACGGTGAGCTCGTGCTCGGCCTCGATGCGGGCGAAGACGTGCTTGAGGTCGTCCGGTACGAGGGTGTCGACGTAGTGGCGGGCGATCCGCAGGTCGGTCTTGGCCAGCGTCATCTCGACGTTGGACAGGAAGTTGCGGAAGAAGTGCCACCGCTCGCCCATTTCGGCGAGGACGTCTCCTTGGCCGGCTTCGCGCAGGGCCTTGAGGCCGGAGCCGACTCCGTACCAGCCGGGGACGATCTGGCGGGACTGGGTCCAGCCGAAGACCCACGGGATGGCGCGCAGGCCGTCGAGGCCGGCGCCGGAGTCGGGGCGGCGGGAGGGGCGGGAGCCGAGGTGGAGGTCGGCGAGCTGGTCGACCGGGGTCGCGGCGAAGAAGTACGAGGGGAGGTCCGGGTCCTCGACGAGTTCGCGGTAGGCGGCGTGCGCGGCGTCGGAGACGGTGTCCATGGCCGCGTCCCAGCGGGCGAGGGCCTCGTCGGACTGGCGGGGCGCGGTGTGCAGGGCGGAGGCCTGCAGGGTGGCCGCGACGGTCAGTTCGAGGTTCTCGCGGGCGAGGGAGGGGACGAGGTACTTGTCGGAGATGACCTCGCCCTGTTCGGTGACCTTGATCTCGCCTTCGAGGGTGCCCCAGGGCTGGGCGAGGATCGCGTCGTGGGAGGGGCCGCCGCCGCGGCCGACGGTGCCGCCGCGGCCGTGGAAGAGGCGCAGGCGCACCCCGTAGCGGTGGGCGACGTCGCGGAGCCGGCGCTGGGCGCGGTGGATCTCCCACTGGCTGGTGGTGATGCCGCCGAACTTGGAGGAGTCGGAGTAGCCGAGCATGACCTCCTGGACGTCGCCGCGCAGGGAGACCAGGCGCCGGTAGGAGGGGTCGGCGAGCATCTCGTCGAGGATGACGTCGGCGGCGCGGAGCTCGTCGGTGGTCTCCAGGAGCGGGACGATGCCGATCTTGGCCCAGCCGGCGTGGAGGTCGATGAGGCCGGCTTCGCGGGCGAGGACGGCGGCGGCGAAGACGTCGTCGGCGCCCTGGCACATCGAGATGATGTAGGACTCGATGACCTCGGGGCCGAACTTCTCGAAGGCGTCCTTGATGGCGAGGAAGACGCCGAGGGTCTTGTGGCCGGCGGCGTCGAGGGGGGCCGGGGTGGGGGCGAGGGGGCGGCGGGAGCGGAGTTCCTTGGCGAGGAGCTTGCCGCGGTAGTCGCGCGGCATGTCGGCGTAGCGCCAGGACTCCTCGCCGAGCCGGTCGAAGAGCTGGCCGAGCGCGTGGTGGTGGGCGTCGGCGTGCTCGCGTACGTCCATGGTGGCGAGCTGGAGGCCGAAGGCGGCCAGGGTGCGGATGGTGCGGTCCATGCGGCCGTCGGCGAAGAGGGCGCCGCGGTGTTCGCGCAGGGAGGTCTGGATGAGGGTGAGGTCGGTGAGCAGCTCGGCGGTGCCGAGGTAGTCGCGGCCTTCCTCGTGGGGGGTGCCCTTGGCGAGGCGCTCGCGGGTGTTGAGGAGCTTCTGCCGGATGCAGGTGGCCTTGAGGCGGTACGGCTCCTCGGCGTTCAGCCGCTTGTAGCGCGGGCTGATCTCGGGGAGGCGTTCGAGGTCGGCCTGGAGGGAGGCGAGGAGTTCCTCGGTGGCGCCGGTGTAGCGGATGGAGTTGGACAGCAGGCCGCGCAGGAAGTCGATGAGTTCGAGTGCGTCGGTGATGCCGTGTTCGTGCTGGAGGATCAGCACGTCCCGGGTGACGTCGGGGGTGACGTTGGGGTTGCCGTCGCGGTCGCCGCCGATCCAGGTGCCGAAGGTGAGGGGGCGGGTGCCGGCGGGGAGTTCGACGCCGACGCGCTGGAGTTCGGCGGCGAGGTCTTCGAGGACGTCGCCGACGGCGCCGGCGTGCAGCTCGTCGAGGTAGTAGATGGCGTTGCGGGCCTCGTCGGCGGGCTCTGGGCGGACGACACGCAGTTCGTCGGTCTGCCAGACGAGGTCGATGTTCTCGGCGAGGCGCAGGTCGTGGCGGCGGCGGTCGCCGGCGCCGGTGACGGGCTCCTCCAGGAGGGCGGCGATGCGGCGCAGCTTGCCCAGGACGCTGCGGCGGGCCGCCTCGGTGGGGTGCGCCGTGAAGACGGGGCGGACGTTGAGGTTCTTGACCGTCTCGCGCAGGTGCGCGGGGTCGGCGTCCTTGAGCATGTCGGCGGTGCGGGCGAGGAGCCCGCCTTCGGCGGCGCGGTGGGCGCGCAGTTCCTTGCCGCGGTGCACCTGCTCGGTGACGTTGGCGAGGTGGAAGTAGGTGGAGAAGGCGCGCACGAGCTTGGCGGCGGTCTCCAGGTCGGTGTCGCCGAGGAGGGCGGCGGCTGCCTCGCCGTCGGTGCGGGTGAGGGCACGGACGCGTTCGACGAGGTCGAGGAGGTCCTGGCCTTCCTGGCGGACGAGGGTCTCCCCGAGGAGGTCGCCGAGGCGGCGGATGTCCGCCCGCAGCTCCGCGTTGGCGGTGGCGGTGGCGGCCGGGGTGACGGGGGCCTGGCCCTGGGGGGCCTGGTCAGCACTGCTCACAGGTGCGGCTCCTTGCAGTGTTCGAGCGCTACTGGGCGGTGGGCTCCCGGCCGTGCGCGGCGTCGCCGCTCCTGAGGTGCGCAGCTCGGGCTGCCCGTGCGGACCGCGCTGTCCGACGGGACCAGGATAGGTGTCCGAGGCGCGTGCCTGGGCAAATGTCTCAGCAGGCGGCTGGTGAACCGCTCGCGGCGCGCTCTTGTGTGGTAACCGGGGCGCCTCGTTGCGGTCACTTCGCCGCCGTCCGGCCGTCCCGGCCGCGCTCCTGTTGCCTCGGGCCCGCCCTTTGCCATACTTACGATGCCGTAGGTTACGGGTCCGTAGGGTCCGCGATCAGGCTTCCTTGCTCCTCACCCTCTCCTCACCCCCCAGGGGACACCTATGACCATCAGTCCCGATCTGGCCGAGGACGTCGCCGCGTCCTCCGGCACGTCCACGCCGTCCGCGTCGTCCGTGCCTTCCGCGACGCTCGGCGGCGAGAACAAGCGTTCCATCGAGCAGATCGCCCTCCTGCTGTTCATCACCGTTCCCTTCCTGGCGCTGCTGGCGGCGGTTCCGCTGGCCTGGGGCTGGGGGGTGAGCTGGCTGGACCTCGGCCTGATGGTCTTCATGTACTTCCTGGCCTGCCACGGGATCACGATCGGCTTCCACCGTTACTTCACGCACGGTTCCTTCAAGGCGAAGCGGCCGCTGCGGATCGTTCTCGCCGTGATGGGTTCGATGGCGGTGGAGGGCCCGCTGGTGCGCTGGGTGGCGGACCACCGCAAGCACCACAAGTACTCGGACCACGAGGGCGACCCGCATTCGCCGTGGCGGTTCGGCGAGACGCTGCCGGCGCTGATGAAGGGCCTGTGGTGGGCGCACATCGGCTGGCTCTTCGACGAGGAGCAGACCGATCAGCAGAAGTACGCCCCTGACCTGATCAAGGATCCGGCGATCCGGCGCATCTCGCGGGACTTCATCTTCTGGACGATGGTGTCGCTGGCGATCCCGCCGCTGGTGGGCGGTCTGGTGACGATGTCCTGGTGGGGTGCGTTCACGGCGTTCTTCTGGGGCTCGCTGGTGCGTGTCGCGCTGCTGCACCACGTGACGTGGTCGATCAACTCGATCTGTCACGCGGTGGGCAAGCGGCCGTTCAAGTCCCGGGACCGCTCGGGCAACGTGTGGTGGCTGGCGGTGCTGTCCTGCGGGGAGTCCTGGCACAACCTGCACCACGCCGACCCGACGTCGGCCCGGCACGGGGTGCTGCGCGGCCAGGTCGACTCCAGTGCCCGGCTGATCCGCTGGTTCGAGCAGCTGGGCTGGGCCACGGACGTGCGCTGGCCCTCGCAGGGCCGCATCGACGCCCGGCGCAGGGAAAACGAACCGAACGCGGCATGATGGGGGGTGTGGCGATCGACGGCGGTAATTCCAGCAGCGACAAGCCCAGGCGTGGCCGCCGGGTGAGGATGACGGGCGCGGAGCGGCGCCAGCAGCTGCTGGACATCGGCCGGACCCTGTTCGCGGAGAAGGGTTTCGAAGGCACCTCGGTGGAGGAGATCGCGGCGAAGGCCGGGGTGTCCAAGCCTGTGGTGTACGAGCACTTCGGGGGCAAGGAGGGGCTCTACGCGGTCGTCGTGGACCGGGAGATGCGCCAGCTGCTGGACGGGGTGACGGGCGCGCTGACGGCAGGGCATCCGCGGGAGCTGCTGGAGCAGGCGGCGTTCGCGCTGCTGGACTACATCGAGTCCTACACGGACGGCTTCCGGATCCTCGTACGTGACTCCCCGGTCGCGCAGTCGACGGGCACCTTCGCCTCGCTGATCAGTGACATCGCCACGCAGGTGGAGGACATCCTGGGCCTGGAGTTCAAGGCCCGGGGCTTCGACCCGAAGCTGGCCCCGCTGTACGCGCAGGCGCTGGTGGGAATGGTGGCGCTGACGGGGCAGTGGTGGCTGGACGTCCGCCGCCCGAAGAAGGCCGAGGTGGCGGCGCACCTGGTGAACCTGGCCTGGCACGGGCTGGACGGGCTGGAGTCGAAGCCGCAGCTGGTGGGCCGGCGCAAGAGCTGAGCCGCGTACCGTGCGCGGCCCTGTACGACGGCGCCCCGCCACCGGATCTCCGGTGGCGGGGCGCCGTCGTACAGCCGGCGTCAGCCGACCGGGTCCGGGCCGTGCGGCTGCGGGCTGTGCGGTTCCAGGAATTCGAGCCGGTTGCCCACGGGGTCCTCGGAGTAGAAGCGGCGGTGGCCCGGCAGGTTGTCGTCCCAGACGACCGTGGCGCCCCGCTCCCGGAGTCTGCTCGCGTAGGCGACGATGCCGGTCACCCGCAGTCCCGGGTGGGCCTTGCGGGCGGCCCGGAAGTCCTCCTCCACGCCGAGGTGCAGCTGGACCGGGCCGGCGGCGAACCAGCAGCCGCCCCGCGCGGCGAGGACGGCCGGTTTGGGGATCTCGTTCATGCCGAGGACCTCGGTGTAATAGGCCCGCAGCCGGCCCTCCGATCCGGGCGGCGCGGCGAGTTGGACGTGGTCGACGGCGGTCAGCACGGTCAGGCCTCCTTGCGGGCGATGGCGAAGATCCTTCGGAACGGGAAGACGGTGCCGCGCGGCCCGGACGGGTAGGCCTCGCGCAGCCGGTCGCGGTACTCGGCGAGGAAGGCGTTCACGGCGTCCCGGTCGTCGCCGAGGGCGGTGAGGACGGGCCGCAGCGCGGTGCCCTTGACCCAGTCGAGCACCGGGTCGGGGCCTTGGAGCAGTTGGTGGTAGGTGGTCTCCCAGACGTCCGCGGCGCAGCCGAGCTCGGTGAACCGGGCGAGGTATTCGGCGGGTTCGAGGAGATGGATGTAGCGGGTGCCGTGCCCGGCGAGGCGGGACCGCCAGCGCGGGGCGTCGCAGAGTTCGGCGAGTATGGCGTGGCTGGGGGCGCTGAAGTTGCCGGGGACCTGGAAGGCGAAGGTGCCGCCGGGGCGCAGGCCGTTGATCCAGGCGCCGAAGGAGCCGGGGTGGCCCGGGACCCACTGGAGGGCGGCGTTGGAGACGATCAGGTCGTAGGGCTCTTCGGGCAGCCAGCCGACGAGGTCCGCGTGGCGGAAGTCGAGGCTGCCGCCGCCGTCGGTGGGGCCGCCGTACTCCTCGGCGGCGCGGTGGAGCATCTGCGGCGAGAGGTCGAAGCCGGTGATGCGGGCCTCGGGCCAGCGTCCGGCGATCAGGGCGGTGACGTTGCCGGGTCCGCAGCCGAGGTCGGCGATGCGGGCGGGCCTGGTGGGGAGTTCGGGTATGCGGGTCAGGAGGTCCAGGAACGGGCGGGTTCGATGGCCGGCGTGCCGGAGGTACTGATGGGGATCCCAGGTGGGTGCGGAGGGCGCGGTGGCCGCGGGAATCCCGGCCTGTGCCGTGTCGGAATGCATGTTCGAGCCTCCCTGCTGGCGGGTCGGTCGGAAGCGGAATCTGCTCCGGCCCCTCCATGCCCCATGCTCGCTCCCTTTATATCTCGATGTCAAGATACTTGATCACGAGATGCATGACATGAAGAGACTTCATGTCGACAGACCCCTTACACTGATCCGCATGGAGGACGAGGTCGACCGACTTGTAGCGGCATGGCGGCGGGAGCGCCCTGACCTCGACGTGGAACCGCTCGAGGTGCTGAGCCGCGTCAGCAGGCTCGCGCGCCACCTCGACCGGGCACGTCGGCTGGCCTTCTCCGAGCACGGCCTGGAGCCGTGGGAGTTCGACGTCCTGACCTCGCTGCGGCGCGCGGGCGCGCCCTACCAGCTCTCTCCCGGCCAGTTGCTGACGCAGACCCTGGTCACCTCCGGCACGATGACCAACCGCATCGACCGGCTCGCCAAGAAGGGCCTCGTCGAGCGGCTGCCGGACCCCAGCGACCGCCGGGGGGTCCTGGTGCGGCTGACCCCCGAGGGCCGGGACCGCGCCGACCAGGCCCTCGCCGGACTGCTGGCCCAGGAACGGGCGATCCTGGCCCAGCTCTCGCAGAACCAGCGCGGCGATCTCGCCGCGCTGCTACGCCAGTTGACCGCTCCGTTCGACAACATCCCCGGCTAGGTCGGCGGGCCGTACGCCGGCCCGCCGGGCCAGCGCCACCGCGGCGAGGGTGGAGTGCACCCCGAGCTTGCCCAGCACGTTCTGCATGTGGGTGCGGACGGTGTGCGGGGACAGGAACAGCCGCGCCGCCACGTCCTTGCGGCCCAGCCCCGCCACCATGCAGCGCAGCACCTCGTGCTCGCGCGGGGTGAGCGACTCGACGAGACGTTCGCTGTCCGTACGGTGCTTGCGCGCCGCGGTCAGTTCGCGCAGGACTCCGGTGAGCAGCGCGGGCGGCAGGTGGGTCTCCTCGCGCAGGACACCCCGGATGACGGCCAGCAGCCGCGAGAGCGAGCAGTCCTTCGCCACCCAGCCCGAGGCTCCGGCCTGCAGCGCGAGGGCCGCCCGGCGGGGGTCGTCGCGCTCCGCGAGGACGACCGTGCGCACCCCGGGGTGGGACACCCGCACCCCGGCGACCAGCGCGATCCCGTCCGATGCGGGCGGCGGCCCGGAGCCGGAGCCCGGCTCCCGCTGGCCGGGCACTCCCCCGGCGGCGGTGCCCACGACGGCGCCGAGATCGGCGTCGACCAGCATGACGTCGAAGCGGCGGCCCTCGGCCGCCGCGCGTTCGAGACAGCGCAGCGCGGCGGGGCCGCTGCCGGCCGCGGACACGTCCACGTCCGGCTCGGCCGTGAGCGCGGCCGCGAGCGATTCGGCGAAGATGCGGTGATCGTCGACCACGAGAACCCGGATACGAGCCACAAAACCCCCAAGGGTCGGGGAACGGACGACGGCGGGTACGACGCCCGGACCGGGTGATCCGCAGCTGCCGCGACCGCCGCCGTGACATCTCTGCACTACCCCGGACCGGACGTCGTACCCGACTTGTCTCGACCCCTGATCAACACCGGCCCCCACCGGTGTCACGCATCAGCGTAGGGCGCCGGGGGCTCGGGGTTGGCCGAATAGCAGAAGTTTTTCCCGCGATTTTCCGGCGAGGGAGTGCTGAACCGCCTTTATGGTGGCTTGATTTCACCTGCACTGATGGCCCGGATGGCGGCTTGCGGACCGGCGCGTGCCACCGGCAGTTGCACGCTGCGCGTTTCACCCGGCGTGTGCACGCCGGGCGCCCGCGCAGAGCGCCCGGCGCCAGCGCGTTCCGGATGGGCGCACGCCCCCCGGACCGGAGGGCCGGGGGGCGTGCGGGGAAAGCAGTGGTGCGGGTGGGCACCCGTGGTTCAGGAAGTGTGCGTCCTCGCGAAGTTCCACGCGTCCGTGATGATGCCGGTGAGGTCCGGGCGGCTCGGGGTCCAGCCCAGGCGCTCGTGGGCGGTGCGGGCGGAGGCGACGAGCGTCGCCGGGTCGCCGGCCCGGCGCGGGGCGATCACCTCGGGGATCTCCTGCCCGGTCACCTTGCGGACCGTCTCGACGACCTCGCGGACCGAGAACCCGGCGCCGTTGCCCAGGTTGCAGATCAGGTGCTCGCCGGCGGCGGCCGCCTGCAGCGCCGCCAGGTGGGCCTCCGCCAGGTCCGCGACGTGGATGTAGTCGCGTACGCAGGTGCCGTCCGGGGTCGGGTAGTCCTCGCCGAACACCGAGATCGACTCCCGCTCGCCCAGGGCGACCTGGAGGACCAGCGGGATCAGGTGGGTCTCGGGGCTGTGCCGCTCACCGAACTCCCCGTACGCGCCCGCCACGTTGAAGTACCGCAGCGACACCGCGGCCAGGCCGTGCGCCACGCACTCCCCCGCGATCATGTGGTCCACGGCCAGCTTCGAGGCCCCGTACGGGTTGGTCGGCGCGGTCACCGAGGCCTCCGTCAGCAGGCCCTCCGTCGGCTCCCCGTAGGTGGCGGCGGTGGAGGAGAACACCAGCTTGCGCACGCCCGCACCGCGCATGGCGGCGAGCAGGGCGAGGGTGCCGCCGACGTTGTTCTCCCAGTACTTGCCCGGGTTCACCACGGACTCGCCGACCTGCGAGAAGGCCGCGAAGTGCAGCACCGCGTCGTAGGAGGAGTCCAGGTACTCGGCGGCGTCCTGGATCCGGCCTTCGATGAACTCGGCACCCGCCGGCACTCCTGCGCGGAAGCCGGTGCTGAGGTCGTCGAGGACGGTGACCTCGTGGCCCGCCTCCAGGAGGTGGGCCGCGACCACGCTGCCGACGTAGCCGGCGCCGCCGGTCACCAGGTACTTGTTCGCCGTCTTGCTCACTCGCCTACTGCCTCTCGCGGGGGACCACGCGCCGGGTGTCTGCGCATGCAGACACTGGCTTACCCGATGAGGGCGCCCGCGGGGAAATCGGCCCCCGTCAGGCCTGGACGGCAGCGGGCGGCGCCGCCGGCACCGCCCGGTCCAGCAGACCGGTACGGGCGGCCAGCGCGGCGGCCTCCAGCCGGGAGCCCACGCCCAGCTTCATCAGCACCCGCTGTACGTGGGTACGGGCGGTGCTCGGCGCGATGGCCATGCCCGCCGCGATGAGACGCGTGTCCTCGCCCTCGGCGACCCGGACCAGCACCTCCACCTCGCGCGGGGTGAGCAGCCGCAGCAGCCGGCTGCCCTCGTCGTCGGGCTGGGCCGCGGGGTTGAGGAGCTCCGCGAAGGCTCCGTGCAGCAGCTGCGGGGCGATCGCCACCTCGCCCGCCCTGGCCTTGGCCAGCGCCCGCTCCACGCCCTCGATGCGCTCGTCGTGGCGTACGTACCCCGAGGCGCCGGCGGCGAAGGCGGCCGCGATCCCGCGCGGGCTGGGCACTGGGCCGAGGACGACGACGGCGATCTGCGGGCGCTCCCGCCTGATGCGGACGACGGGCTCGAACACGCCCGGCTCGGCGGGGGTGGCGGTGCCGAAGAGGCAGACCTCCGGGGCGCGGCCGACGACCAGTTCGGCGGCTCCCGCGGCCGGGGCGGCGGCGGCGAGCACCCGGTGTCCCCGCAGTTTCAGGGCAGAGGCGAGCGCCTCGGCCAGCAGCCGGTGCTCGTCGACCACGACGACCCGTACGCCCATTGCGGCACCCACCCCCCACCCTTCTGCCCCGGCAAGCTACACGCTTGTTCGACGGCGCGCGGGTGTTACCGCGCAGAAGCCCCCGGAAGGCGGACCTTCCGGGGGCTTCGTGGACGCGGGGCCGGTCAGCTCGCGGTGAAGGCGGTGAAGATGTACTCCGGGTCGGACGTGGCGGAGTACGGCTTCTTGACCGTCGTACGCGCGATGAAGAGCTTGCCGTTGTGGTAGCGGTACTCGTGGTGGTCGGGCAGGTAGGCCGTCTCGATGCGCTGGGTCACCTTGTCCGACGGGTTCTCCATCAGGACGGTTTCCTTCATCGTCTTGCCGTCGATGCTGACGATCTGGCCGCCCTTGTCGTACGGGGGGTCCTTGTAGACGATGATGTTCGACCCGTCCATGCGCAGCGGGTACAGCTGGTACCGCTCGCCCGCGTCGGCGCGGTCGCTGGTCTGCTTACCGGTCTCCAGGTCGAAGGAGAGCAGCTCGTTGGTCTTGGCGTAGGGGTCCTGGCCCTGGTGCTCGTACGAGGGCAGGTAGAGCTTGCCGTTGCCGACGACGAAGCTGGTGCACGTCTCGACCTCGGTGCCGCAGTCACCGCCGAAGTTGCCGGAAGAGAGCGAGATGCGCGCCTTCAGCTGGCCCGCCGGGTCGACGACGAAGAGGTCGCTGACGCCGCTGGCGTTCTTGGCGGTCTTGCCGACGTCGGCGGAGACGATCAGGGGCTTGGTGGAGACGATGCCGGCGTTCTCGATGCCCGCGGAGAGCTTGTACGAGGACTGCGGGGCGCCGGTGGCCGGGTCGAGGACCTGTGCGTACAGGGTTTGGTTGGGGCTCCGGCCGCACTTGCGGATGGCGGCGAGGGCCTCGCCGCCGGCGTAGCCCGCGTCGTAGCAGCCTTCACCGTCCGTCTTGGGCACCCACAGCGACTTGCCGTCGGCGAGGTTCCAGGCGGCGCCGCCCGAGGAACCGCCCGCGGCGACGGTCTGCCCGCTGAGGGTGACCTCGTAGTAGGACGCGGGCTTGTCGCCGCTGGTGGCGCTCTTGGCGTTGCCGGTCCAGACGAGCTTGCCGGCGTTCAGGTCGATGACGCCGACCTCGGTGCACGGCGGGTACTTGTTCTCCGGCGTGGCCGCCGCGGGCCTGAAGAGCACCGCCGACTTGTTGTCGCTGACGTGCGAGGTGGCGCCGCAGATTTCTCCCGGGAGGGGCACCTCCCACTTCTTGCCGCCGTCGACGAGGTTGTAGCCGACGATCTTCGACACGTCGGACTTGATGTAGGTGGTGTCGGTCAGCCAGGAGCCGGCGACCTGGACCATCTCCTCCGGCGTCGGGCTCGGCTGGTTGACCAGCACCTTCGACTTGGTGCTGGCGGGCACCTTCTCGGTGCCGCCCGCGCCTGCCTGGCCCTTGTCCTCGCCCGGTTTGGCGGGACCGCCGTCCGCGGTGTCCTGCTTGCCGCCGCCGTCGCCGGAGACGTACCAGAGGCCGCCGCCGACGATGAGGACGATGGCCAGGAGGGCCGCGCCGACGATCATCAGCTGGTTGCGCTTGTCGTTGCTGCCGCCGCCGCCCGCGCCGGCTGCCGCCGGGGGCTGGGCGGTGTGCATGGGCGTGGTGGGCGGTCCGAAGGGCGCCGGGGTGCCGGGCTGCTGTGGGTAGCCGTAGCCGGGTCCGGGCTGCTGCGGGTATCCGTACGCGGGCTGCCCGGCGGGCGGCGCGGCGGGCGGCGCGGCCGGCTGCTGCTGCTGCGGGGACGCGGCGGGTGGCTGCTGCGGGGGCGCCGGCGGTACGGGCGGTGCCGGCGGCTGACCGAACCCGCCCGGCGGCGGATCCTGCGGCGCTCCGAAGCCGCCGGACGGCGGCTGGCTGGGGGGCGGCGGGGTACTCATGTGTCGCTACTGCCTCTCGGTGGACTGCTCGGGGACGCGTTCACTTGCCGAAGACCATCAGGAACTTCTCGTCCTTGCCCCGGGCGAGCAGATGCGTGACGGAGAGGAAGAACCGCCCGTCCACGTAGTCGGCCTTCGGGGAGTAGAAGGAGCTCTCCACCGGGGCGGCCGGGCCTGACGGGTGGCGCAGGAGCGCGGTGGGCTCGCCGCCCGCGGCCGGGATCGACAGGACCTCGCCGCCCTTGTCGTACTCCGCCTTGCGGTAGGCGATCAGCTGGCCGTTCGCGGCCTCGACGAGGGTGAGGGTGCGCTTGTCGCCAGCCGGGGTGCGCCACTTGGCCTTGCCGGAGGCCAGGTCGAAGGCGACGATCTCGTTGCCGGTGCCGGCCTCGGTCGCCGTGGGCAGGTAGAGCGTGTTGGAGTCGACGAGGCCTGCGGCGCAGCCCTGGAGGGACCGGCTGAAGGAGCTCTTGCAGCCGCTCGCGAAGCTGCCCTCGCCGGTGACGGTGGCGCGCTGCTTGCCGTCGGGTCCGATGACGACGATGGAGCGTTCCTTCTTCTCCTCGTTGCCGATGTCGAGGACGAGCGGGTCCACCGAGTAGACGCTGGAGACCTTGAAGCCCTTGGGGAGCTTGAAGGACCAGGTCGACTTGCCGGTGGCCGGGTCGGCGTCCTTGACCTCGACGGTGCGGTCGGCGTCCTGGCAGGTGGCGATGCCGATCATCTTGCCGTTGCCGCCGAGGTAGGAGCCGGTCATGCAGCCCTCGGACGGGGTCGCGAAGAGCTTGTCGCCGGTGCTGACCTTGAAGACGCTGGCGCGGGTGACCCGGTTGACGGAGACGGCGTCGCCGGTAAGGCTCAGGCTGGGACCGGCGAAGAGGTCGAAGATGCCGTCCTTGGGCACTTCCTTCGTCCAGCCCTCCTTGCCCGCCTTGAGGTCGACCATGCGCATCTGATTGCAGTCGGCGGTGTCGCTCTCGCCGTTCCTGAACAGGACGACGGTCTTGCCGTCGGCGGTCATCTGGTCCGTGACGGCGCAGATGTCACCGGGGAAGGAGATCGTCCACTTCTCCTTGCCGTCGGCCGCGCCGTAGCCGGTGAGGTTCTTCCAGACGGTCTTGGCGACGGTGTCGCCGACGACCCACTGGCCGTCGGTGTCGGCTCCGACGCCGGGGCCGTCGATCTTGGCGGTCTTGAGCCAGAGGACCTTGTCCTCGCCCTGCTTGCGGGCGGAGTTGAGGTCGCCTTCCCCGGCTCCGTTGCCGCTGCCGTCGCCGTTGTCGACGGAAGGGGAGCCGGAGGGCTTGGCGTCGGGGGACGTGGACTCCTGCGCGACGGGCGGCTTGGGGTCCTTGTCGTCCTTGAGGAAGCCGACGTATGCGACGGTGCCGGCGACGAGCACGGCGGCGACCGAGGCGGCGATCAGGACGCCTCGCTTCTTCTTCGGCGTCATGCCGGAGGAGGGCTGCGGCATTCCCGGCAGGCCGGGGGGCGGCGGCGGGTAGTAGGCCGGCTGCTGCGGGGCGGTGGGCGGCTGCTGGGCGTACGGGTTCTCGCCCTGCTGCGGCGCGGTGGGCGGCTGCTGGGCGTACGGGTTCTCGCCCTGCTGCGGGTAGCCGTAGCCGGGCTGCGGCGGGCCGGGGAGGTGCCCGTAACCGGAAGGAGTCGGCGGCTGGTTCGGCGGCTGGGGCGGCTCGGTCATCAGCGCGTACCTTCGGTGTCAGGGTGGTGGAAGATGACCTTTCTATCACTCACACCGGCCTTGGGCCGGGCCGGTCCGCCCCCTGTTCCCAAGGGAGGACCGGCCCGTGACGCCCCCGTTATCCGGCCAGTTGGCCGCGCGGGGCGGCCCGGGGCCTACGCCTCCTCGGCCAGCTCCAGCCAGCGCATCTCCAAATCGTCGCGGTCCGCGAGGAGTTCCCGGAGCTCCGCGTCGAGCTTGGCCACCTTGTCGTAGTCGGTGGAGTGCTCGGCGATCTGGGCGTGCAGGCTGCTCTCGCGGTCCGAGAGCTTGTTCAGCTGCCGCTCGATCTTCTGGAGTTCCTTCTTCGCGGCGCGGGAGTCCCCGGAGGCGCTGGACTTCGCGGCGGCCGCGGCCGGGACGGGCGCCGGGGCGGCCGCCTCGATCATCCGCTGGCGGCGCTCCAGGTACTCGTCCAGGCCGCGCGGCAGCATCCGCAGGCTCGCGTCGCCGAGCAGCGCCATCACGGTGTCGGTGGTGCGCTCGATGAAGAACCGGTCGTGGGAGATCACGATCATCGATCCGGGCCAGCCGTCGAGGAGGTCCTCCAGCTGGGTCAGGGTCTCGATGTCGAGGTCGTTGGTGGGCTCGTCGAGGAAGAGGACGTTGGGCTCGTCCATCAGCAGGCGCAGGATCTGCAGTCGGCGCCGCTCGCCGCCGGAGAGGTCGCCGACGGGCGTCCACTGCTTCTCCTTGGTGAAGCCGAACTGCTCGCACAGCTGGCCCGCCGTCATCTCGCGGCCCTGGCCGAGGTCGACGCGGTCGCGGACGCGCTGGACGGCCTCCAGGACGCGCAGGGACGGGTCGAGTTCGCCGACCTCCTGGGAGAGGTAGGCCAGCTTGACGGTCTTGCCGACGGCGATCTGTCCGGCGGCGGGCTGGGTCTCGCCCTGGGTGCGGGCGGCCTCGGCCAGGGCGCGCAGCAGGGAGGTCTTGCCGGCGCCGTTGACGCCGACGAGGCCGATGCGGTCGCCGGGGCCCAGGTGCCAGGTGAGGTGCTTCAGCAGCGTCTTGGGGCCGGCCTGGACGGTGACGTCCTCCAGTTCGAACACGGTCTTGCCGAGGCGGGCGTTGGCGAAGCGCATCAGTTCCGAGCGGTCGCGCGGCGGCGGCACGTCGGCGATGAGCTCGTTGGCGGCCTCGATGCGGTAGCGGGGCTTGGAGGTCCGGGCGGGGGCGCCGCGGCGCAGCCAGGCCAGCTCCTTGCGCATCAGGTTCTGCCGCTTGGACTCCTCGGTGGCGGCGATCCGCTCGCGCTCGGCGCGGGCGAAGACGTAGTCGCTGTAGCCGCCGTCGTATTCGTGCACGTCGCCGCGCTGGACGTCCCACATGCGGGTGCAGACCTGGTCGAGGAACCAGCGGTCGTGGGTGACGCAGACCAGGGCCGAGCGGCGTTCCTGGAGGTGTCGGGCGAGCCAGGCGATGCCCTCGACGTCGAGGTGGTTGGTGGGCTCGTCGAGTACGAGGAGGTCCTGGTCGGCGATGAGCAGCTTGGCGAGCGCGATGCGGCGGCGCTCGCCGCCGGAGAGCGGGCCGATGACGGTGTCGAGGCCCTGGCCGAAGCCGGGCAGGTCGAGTCCGCCGAACAGGCCGGTCAGCACGTCGCGGATCTTGGCGTTGCCGGCCCACTCGTGGTCGGCCATGTCCCGGATGATCTCGTGGCGGATGGTGGCCGCGGGATCGAGGGAGTCGTGCTGGGTGAGGACGCCCATGCGCAGGCCGCTGTTCTGGGTGACGCGGCCGCTGTCGGGCTCCTCCAGTTTGGCCAGCATCCGGATGAGGGTGGTCTTCCCGTCGCCGTTGCGGCCGACGACACCGATCCGGTCCCCCTCGGACACGCCGAGGGAGATGCCGTCGAGCAGGGTACGTGTGCCGTACACCTTGCTGACTGCCTCGACATTGACCAGATTGACGGCCATCAGACGCGCTCCAGGGAAGGGTTTATGGATCAGCCCCTCAGCCTAACGCTCCGGGACGACGCAGACCGTTCCACCAGGACCCAGCCGCCCAGCGCCATGGCGATCGCGGCGGGCGCGGTGACGGGAAGGGCGACGAGGACGGCGCTGTGGCCGTCGAGCAGGCCCCCGAGGCCGGTCATGGACAGGCCCAGGACGCCGAGCAGGCACAGGGTGATGCCCGCGGCGGCGCGGGGGCCGCTGCCGGGGGCGGCGGCAGCGCGGCCGGGGCCCTCGAAGCGCCGGAAGAGGGCGACGAGCACGCCGGTCAGCGCCGCGGCGGCGAGGAACCTGACCGGGACCTGGGCCCACCAGGCGGCGGAGGCCGGTGCGGGGAGCCCGATCCCGAGGGCGAGCTGGGCGGCGTACACGGCGAGCATGGCGGTGAGGTGCCAGAGGAAGGCGGTCATGGCGATCCCGTTGGCGGCGACGACCCCGCGCCAGACGCGGGGGCGGGCGAGCCAGGCGGTGCCGGGGCGGGCCAGGAGCTGGACGGCGCCGACGAGCCACATGCCGTGCGCGAGCAGGGCGAGGGTGGGCGGTGCCATGTTGGACACCTTTTCTCCCGGCATCCCGACCATGGACAGCGGGTACGGGCCGTAGGCGACCAGCGCCGCGGCCGCGGCGAGCCCGGCTGCGGCCAGGGCGGCGGGGAAGCGGATCCGCCCGTCGGCGCGCAGGAAGCCGAGCTGGTGGACGGCGAGCCAGACGAAGGCGAAGTTCAGGAACTCGACGTACGGGATCCCGAGCGCGAAGCGCAGTACGTCGACGAGCGCGGCGGCGGCGAGGAGCCCGGCGAAGGCCCCCCACCCCCACCGCTCGTGCAGCTTCAGCAGCGGCGGGGTGAAGGCGACCATCGCGAGGTAGATCCCGATGAACCAGAGCGGCTGGGTGACCAGCCGCAGCGCGGCCCCGGTCAGCCCGCCCGCGCCGTGGCCCGCGAGCTGCACGGCGAACGCGGCCGCGGTCCAGACGAGGACGAAGACGAGGGTGGGCCGCAGCAGCCGCTGGAGCCGGGCCCGCAGGAAGGCGGCGTAGACGGGCCCTCCGTCGGCCCGGCGGGCCAGGGAGCGGTAGGACAGGGCGTGCGAGAACCCGCCGACGAAGAAGAAGACGGGCATGACCTGGAGCCCCCAGGTGAGGACCTGCAGCGGGGGCACGAGGGCGAGCAGGTTCCCTATGCCGTCGCCGCTGACCGCGGCCATCAGCCAGTGCCCGGCGATGACGGTGGCGAGGGAGGCGACCCGCAGGAGGTCGACGTACCGGTCCCGCGTGGCAGGGGTGGCGGCGGCCATGTCGCGTGCGCTGACTGTCATGGCCTCACGGTCGCCGCCGACGGGGGCCTCCCGACAGGGCGCGGATACTCAACTCCCGCCTGAGTACCCGGCTGCCCCGCCGGAGGGGGGTCCGGGGCGGAGCCCCGGCGGTCGGCCCGCAGATCAGGCCGGCAGGACCGTGGCTCCCGGCGACGGGGAGGACGCCACGCGGGTGGTGCGGCACGTGCCCGAGGCTTCGAGGGCCGCGGCCACCTTCTCGGCGGATTCCGGGTCGCGGACCAGGAAGGCCGTCGTCGGGCCCGATCCGGAGACCAGTGCGGCCAGCGCCCCGGCCTCCGTGCCCGCGGCCAGCGTCCCGGCCAGCTGCGGGCGCAGCGACAGGGCCGCCCGCTGGAGGTCGTTCGCCAGTACGGGGGCCAGCGCGTCCGGGTCTCCCGAGGCCAGGGCCGCGAGCAGGGCCGGTGAGGCCTCGGGCTCGGGGATCCTCGTACCGGCGGTGAGGCGGTCGAACTCGCGGAACACCGCCGGGGTGGACAGGCCCCCGTCGGCCACCGCGAACACCCAGTGGAACGACCCCGCGTCGACCGGCGTCAGCAGCTCGCCGCGCCCGGTGCCGAGTGCGGCGCCGCCGACGAGGCTGAAGGGGACGTCGCTGCCCAGCTGGGCGCAGATGTCGAGCAGTTCGGCGCGCGGGGTGCCCAGACCCCACAGGGCGTCGCAGGCCAGCAGGGCCGCGGCGCCGTCCGCGCTGCCGCCCGCCATGCCGCCCGCGACCGGGATGTTCTTCGCGATGTGGAGGTGGACGGCGGGGTCGATGCCGGCCCGGGCCGCCAGGATCTCGGCGGCGCGCGCGGCGAGGTTGGTGCGGTCCAGGGGGACCTGGTCGGCGTCGGGGCCGGCGCAGGTCACGGTCAGTCCGTCGGCCGCCGTCGCCGTGACCTCGTCGAAGAGGGAGACGGCGAGGAAGACGTTGGCGAGGTCGTGGAAGCCGTCGGGGCGGGCCGCGCCCACCGCCAGCTGCACGTTGACCTTCGCGGGGACCCGTACGGTCACGCTCGTGCGGGAGCTCACAGCGCGGGCCTCTCCGCCGCGGGCTTGTTCTCGGCGATCGCGGCGAACTCCTCCACCGTCAGCGATTCGCCGCGGGCCTGCGGCGAGACACCCGCGGCGACGAGCGCGGCCTCGGCCCCGGCCGCCGAGCCGGCCCAGCCGGCCAGGGCCGCGCGCAGGGTCTTGCGGCGCTGCGCGAAGGCCGCGTCCACGACCGCGAAGACCTCGGCCTTCGTGGCGGTGGTCTTGATCGGCTCGGCGCGCCGCACCAGCGAGACGAGGCCGGAGTCGACGTTCGGCGCGGGCCAGAAGACCTTGCGGCCGATGGATCCGGCGCGCTTGACGTGTGCGTACCAGTTGGCCTTGACGGAGGGGACCCCGTACACCTTGTTGCCCGGCTCGGCGGCGAGCCGGTCGGCGACCTCGGCCTGCACCATCACCAGGGTCCGTTCGATGCTCGGGAAGCGGTCGAGCATGGTGAGCAGGACGGGCACGGCCACGTTGTACGGCAGGTTCGCGACGAGCGCGGTCGGCGCCGGGCCGGGCAGTTCGGTCACCAGCATGGCGTCGGAGTGGACCAGCGCGAAGCGGTCCTTGCGCCCGGGCATCCGGGCCTCGATGGTCGCGGGCAGCGCCGCCGCCAGGATGTCGTCGATCTCGACGGCGGTGACCCGGTCGGCGGCCTCCAGCAGCGCGAGCGTCAGCGAGCCCAGCCCGGGACCGACCTCGACGACGACGTCGTCCGGCCGCACCTCGGCGGTGCGCACGATCCGGCGCACCGTGTTGGCGTCGATGACGAAGTTCTGGCCCTTCTGCTTCGTCGGGCGTACGCCGAGGGCGGCGGCCAGTTCCCGGATGTCGGCGGGGCCGAGGAGGGCGTCAGAAGGGTTCTCGTTGGGCTGCTGCTCTGCGGTGCTCACCGGCTAAGCGTACGGCCGCAGTGCGGCCACGGACTCGCCCCCCGCTGCACGTAGAGCTTCTTGGCCCGGTAGGTCTGCTCGGCGCCCGAGGCGTCCTGGGGGCGGCCGCTGCCGCCGAGGGCGTGCCAGGTGTGGACGTCGAACTGGTAGAGGCCGCCGTAGGTGCCCGAGGCGTCGGTGGCGGTCGGGCGGCCGCCGGACTCGCACTGGGCGAGGGCTTCCCAGTTGAGGTCGTCGGCGCCGGAGACGGAGGCCGGCAGCGGCTGCGTGCCGACCCTGACGAGCTGGGTGACGGGTTCGCGGACGGTCTCCTCCGCGATGGGGCGGGGCTTCTGCCGGACGCCGTTGACGGTGCGCAGGCTGTAGGTGACCCGGCGCGCCCCGGGCCGGCCGGCCCGCTCGACGACCTCGGTCCCGGCGAAGAGGGTGTCGTCCTCGGTCCGCTCCGTCGCGTACGGGATGCGCTCCTCGCGGACCTCTCGGGTGCCGGTGATGCGCAGCACGGTGACGGTCTGGCCGTCGCGCGGGAAGGCGGTGGGGGGCACGGAGGTGGTGTCCTGGCCGTGCAGGGTGATTCCGGCCTGGTCGAGGGCCTCCTGGACGGTGGAGGCGTTGGTGCGGATGGTGCGTTCGCGGCCGTCGGCCATGAAGGTGACGCTGCGTTCGGTGCGGACGCTGAGGGTCAGGCCGGCGCGTGGGACGGGGGCGGTGCGGGGGGCGGAGAGGTAGGCGCCCTCGGCGCGGATGCCGAACTGGCGCAGTGCGCCCTCGACGGTGCGGGCGGTGGTCCACATCTGGCGCTGCTGCCCGTCGAGGGTGAGGAGCAGGGGGCGGCCGTAGCGGACGACGACCTGCTCGCCGTCTTCGAGGGGTTCGCCGGGGGCGGGGGCGACGAGGTCGTGGGGTCCGGTGCCGAGGCCTTCGGCGGCCAGCAGTTCGTCGACGTCGTCGGCGAAGGTGTGCAGGGTGCGGGGGACGCCGTCCACGGTGAGCCGTACCGACTTGTCGGCGGCGACGAAGGCGGTGGTGCCGCCTGCGAGGAAGGCGACGACCAGCGCCTGGGGCACGATCCGCCGCCAGTCCCCGCCGGGGATCTCCAGGGTGAGGAGTCCGGGCCCGGCGGACCGGCCGCGGGAGCGGTGGCCGCTGCCGGTGGCGGCTCCCGCGGCCGCGGGAGCCGCCGCGCGGCGCCGGCCGGTGCCCGCCGTGGCGGGCACGGGGTCGGGCCCGAGCGGTTCTCCGGGGCCGCGGCGCCGGCCGGTGCCCGCCGGGGGCTCGTCGGTGGTGGCACGGCCACGGGCCCGGCGGCCCGAGCCCCCCGTGCCGGCGGCGACGGCCGTGTCGGCGCCGGGCGTCGGCCCCGGGGCCCGGCGGCGGCCCGGGCCGGGTGCGGGGGCCGCGTCGGGCCATGGGGTGTCCGGATCCCCGGCGTCCGGCCGGGCGGACGGGGCCGAGCGGCCGCGGGCCCGGCGGCGGCCCGCCCGCCGGTCGCCGTCGCGCGGCGCGGGAACTGCGGGGTCGGGGTCCCCCGGTCCGGCCGGCCGGGCTGTTCGGGCCGTGGGATCGGCCTCGTACGCCTCCGGGACGGGACCGCTGCGGCGGTGACTGCCCTGTGTATCGCTCACGAAGCTCGCTCCACTGGTCCGGACCCTCATGGTTCGGGCACGGCACGATAGCGGAGCGGACATCACCCAACAAAGTCGGACGGCTACACAGCGTGTCGGATTGACGAGGTGTCGCGGAGGGGCTCAGTAGGCGAAGGCGCGAGCCGTGTTGGCGGCCAGGGCGGTGGCCATCGCGTCCTCGTCGAGGCCGCGGACCGCCGCCATGGCCCGTACGGTCAGCGGAATGAGGTAGGGCGCGTTGGGCCGTCCGCGGTACGGGGCCGGGGTCAGGTACGGCGCGTCCGTCTCGACGAGGACCAGTTCCAGCGGGGCCACGGCCAGGGCCTCGCGCAGCGGCGCCGCGTTCTTGAAGGTGACCGTGCCGGCGAAGGACATGTAGTACCCGGCGGCGGCGCACTCCCGGGCCATCTCGGCGTCCCCGGAGTAGCAGTGGAACACGGTGCGCTCGGGCGCGCCCTCCTCGCGCAGCACGCGCAGCACGTCCGCGTGGGCCTCGCGGTCGTGGATGACCAGTGCCTTGCCCTGCCGCTTGGCGATCTCGATATGGGCGCGGAAGGAACGCTCCTGCGCGGCCATGCCCTCCGGTCCGGTGCGGAAGTAGTCCAGCCCGGTCTCACCGACGGCCTTGACGTGGTCGAGCGCGGCGAGGGCCTCGATCTCGGCGAGCGCGTCGTCCAGCGCCGCCTCGCCGCCGCCGGTCCGGGCTCCCTGGCGCGACCAGCCGTCGGGATCGCCGAGCACGATCCGGGGCGCTTCGTTCGGGTGGAGGGCCACGGCCGCGTGGACGTTCTCGTACGCGGCGGCCGTCTCTGCGGCCCACCGGGAGCCCTTCACGTCGCAGCCCACCTGGACGACCGTGGTGACGCCCACCGAGGCGGCCTTCGCGAGGCCCTCCTCGACGGTGCCGGACTGCATGTCCAGGTGGGTGTGCGAGTCCGCGACCGCCACCCGCAGGGGTTCGGGCAGCGGCGGCGGTGCGTCCTTCGAAGCAGAGGAAGAGCTCATACGGCCGATCTTATGACCGGCGGAAGAGCCCCAGCAGACGGGAGATCAGGCCCCCGCGCTTCTCGGGCTCGTCGATGGCGACGGGTCCGGGGGCGTCGTGGTGCCGGGGCGCCCTGCGCGCCTTCGGGGTACGGGGGACGTCCGCGCCCGCGGGGACGGGCCCGGCGATCCCGGGCGCGATCTGGTGGTGGTAGATCCGGTCGATCGTGCCGAGCACCGAGGAGACCTGGCCCGCGCGCATGATCCGTACGACGTGTCCGCCGCAGTTCAGGCAGGTCGGGTTGGACAGCGGGGAGGGCACCCGCTCGCTGTTGACCGTGTACATGATGAACGGCTGGCCCTTGCCGTCGACGTGGTGTTCTATCGCGTACGCCTGCTCCCAGCCGTAGCCGCACCTCATGCAGGCGAAGGAGTACGCCTCGCGCACGGTGTGCACGCCGGCGGCCGTCTCGATGGGTACGGAAACAGGTACCGGGGTGTCAGCGATCTCACTCATGCCAGCTCCTCTTGTTCCACTGGTGCCATTGCCAGTGGACGCCTCTTCGGGCGGGAGCGCATCAGGCCCTGTCTACTGTTGGACGGTCTTTGGGCGACTCATGCCCCAAAGCGCCCGGTGCGCGGTCTGAGCTTTGCTTTTCAGGTTAGCTCTTTACCGACCTACGGCATCTTTTGTGCCGCATTCTTTGCCGCGACCACCGCGTCGAACACCTCGCGCTTGGGTAGCCCTGCCTCGGCGGCGACCGCCGCGATGGCCTCCTTGCGCCGCTCCCCCGCCTCCTCGCGCACCTTCACCCGGCGCACCAGCTCCTCGTCGTCCACATCTCCGGGGGCGGCCGCCGGGGCGCCCTCGACGACGACGGTGATCTCCCCGCGGACGCCCTCGGCGGCCCAGGCCGCCAGCTCGCCGAGCCCGCCGCGCTTGACCTCCTCGTAGGTCTTGGTCAGCTCGCGGCACACGGCGGCGCGGCGCTCGGCGCCGAAGACCTCGGCCATCGCGGCCAGGGTGTCGTCGAGCCGGTGCGGGGCCTCGAAGTAGACGAGCGTGCGCCGCTCGCCCTCCACCTCGCGCAGTCGGCCGAGGCGCTCGCCCGCCTTGCGCGGCAGGAACCCCTCGAAGCAGAACCGGTCCACCGGAAGCCCGGACATGGCCAGCGCGGTGAGCACCGCGGACGGCCCGGGGACCGCGGTGACCTTGATGTCCTTCTCCACGGCGGCGGCGACCAGCCGGTAGCCGGGGTCGGAGACCGAGGGCATCCCCGCGTCGGTCACCAGCAGCACCCGCGCCCCGCGGGCCAGGGCCTCGACCAGCTCCGGGGTGCGCGCCGACTCGTTGCCCTCGAAGTACGACAGGACGCGCCCGGTGGTGTGCACGCCGAGCCCCTGGGTCAGCCGGCGCAGCCGCCGGGTGTCCTCGGCGGCGATCACGTCGGCGCGCTCCAGCTCGGCCGCGAGCCGCGGCGGGGCGTCCGCGAGATCGCCGATGGGGGTGCCCGCGAGCACGAGCGTGCCCGTCGCGTCGGCGGCGGAGGCGGGGGTTTCGGAGCCGAGGGGCTGGTCAGTCGTCACCCGTCCATCCTCTCAGCCCCGCACCCCGACCCTCCCCGCCACTGGGGCACTCACAGATCCTTTCCCTACGATGGCCCGGTGACCAAGACCGCGACGCCGCCGCCCAGCCCCGCGGGGGCCCCTCCCGCCCTGTCGGCGGGACGCGAAGAAGAGCCGCCCACCTGGCTGCGCCGCCTGCGCGCCTTCGGCTACGCGCCGCCCGGCGCCGCGGCGCGGCGCACGGACGTCCGCACCCGCCTGGTGCCGCCGTACGCCCAGCCGTCCCCGCAGTTGTGGCTGACCTTCGGCCTGCCGCAGCAGGTGTGGGGCACGTGGCAGCGCATCATGTCGTGGGCGGGGCCGCTGCTGGTGGCGCTGGTCGCGGGTTGGCTGCGGTTCGTGCACCTGGGCAGCCCCAAGGCGGTGATATTCGACGAGACGTACTACGCCAAGGACGCCTGGGCCACGATCAAGCAGGGCTACGAGGCGAGCTGGCCCAAGGACATCGACAAGTCGATCCTCGCCAATCCGGACGGGGTCGCCCTCCCGCTGGACCCGGGCTACGTCGTGCACCCGCCCGTCGGCAAGTGGGTCATCGGGCTCGGCGAGTGGATGTTCGGCTTCACCCCCTTCGGCTGGCGGTTCATGACCGCCGTGCTCGGCACCCTGTCGGTGCTGATGCTGTGCCGGATCGGGCGGCGCCTCTTCCGCTCGACGTTCCTGGGCTGCCTGGCGGGCGCGCTGCTGGCGGTGGACGGCCTGCACCTGGTGATGAGCCGCACCGCGCTGCTCGACCTGGTGCTGATGTTCTTCGTGCTCGCCGCCTTCGGGGCGCTGCTCATCGACCGGGACAAGTCCCGCGCCCGACTCGCGGACGCGCTCCCGCTGGACGACGGTGGGGGTGCCTCCCAGCCCCCTGGGGCTGGGGGAGGCCGGACGCGGCCCGACACGAAGATCGCCGAGACGCTGCGGCTGGGCTGGCGCCCGTACCGGATCCTGGCCGGGGTCTGCCTGGGCCTGGCCGCGGGCACGAAGTGGAACGGCTTCGTCGTGCTGGCCTTCTTCGGCGTCCTCACGGTGCTGTGGGACGCGGCCGCGCGGCGCACCGCGGGCGCGGGCGCCCCGTACGCGGCGATGCTGCGCCGCGACGCGCTGCCGGCCTTCGTGTCCACCGTGCCGGTGGCGATCGTGACGTACCTGGCCTCGTGGTCGGGCTGGATCTTCAGCCCGGACAACGGCAAGGGCGGCTATCTGCGCGACTGGGCCGCCAAGAACGACCAGGGCAGTGCGCTGTCGTTCCTGCCGGAGTGGGTGCGCAGCCTGTGGCACTACGAGACCGAGGTGTACAAGTTCCACGTCGGTCTGACGTCGGGGCACACCTACGAGTCGAACCCGTGGAGCTGGCTGGTCCTGGGCCGGCCCGTGTCGTACTTCTACGAGTCCCCCGAGCCGGGCACCGACGGCTGCCCGGCGACGGAGGCCGGCAAGTGCGCCCGCGAGGTACTGGCCCTGGGCACACCGCTGCTGTGGTGGGCGGGCTGCTTCGCGCTGCTGTACGTGCTGTGGCGGTGGTTCTTCCGCCGCGACTGGCGGGCGGGCGCGATCGCGTGCGCGCTGGGCGCGGGCCTGCTGCCCTGGTTCAACTACCAGGAGCGGACCATCTTCTTCTTCTACGCCGTGGTCTTCGTGCCGTACCTGTGCCTGGCGGTGGCGATGATGATCGGCGCGCTGCTCGGTCCGGCGGGTTCGACCGAGAGACGCCGGACGCTGGGCGCGATCGGGGCGGGGGTGCTGGTCCTGCTGATCGTGTGGAACTTCATCTACTTCTGGCCGATCTACACGGGCCAGAGCATCCCGATGGACTCCTGGCGGGCCCGCATGTGGCTGGACACCTGGGTGTAGCAGCGAGAACGACGGCCCCGGCGCTCGGTGAGCGCCGGGGCCGTCGTGGTTGTCGCGGTCGTCGTGGTCGTCGTGGGTCGTCGGCGGGCGTCACCGGGGCAGGGCCGAGCAGAGGCGACGTCAGGTCCGGATCCTGGAGTTGCCGGCCAACTCCACGCGTCCATGCCCCCTTTACGGGACGCACGCGGGGCTCTTCCGGCTCCGCCGGTTCACCGCCCACCGTGATTTCCCCTCCGACGTGTTCCCGCACGAAACGATTCGCAACCGCTGCGCACGCGCGGGGGCCGGCACGTCCTCTCGCCGTTCCCCCGATTCGACATGCCGTGTATCCGGCGGGACGATGGAACGGCGTCCCGGGACTTCTGGAGCCGCGGTCGGCCCTGCAATACAGAGGGTTTACGACCGGGTGGCCTCTCGGGGGCTGATACGGGCTACCCAGGCTGGTACGGCATACCGGTTTGCCCGCGACCTCCCCACGAAGAAGGTGCAACGATGAACAGGCGTATGCGAATGGCCGTACTGCCTCCCCTCACGATTTCGGCACTGGCGCTCGGGTCGGTGACGTTGTTCGCGACACCGGCACAATCGGCCGGTCCCTCCTGCGCGATGGCCCAGGGCGCAGCGGGAACTCCGGTCACGGTCACCGGCAAGAGTTTCGTGCCGAACAAGACCGTGATCGTCGACTCCGGCGGCTCGGACGCCAGTATCAAAGCGAACGTCACCGGCGCCTTCACGGTGACGTTGCCTGACGCAACAGGCACGGTCACCGCACAGCAGCTCAATGGACCTGCGGTCAAATGCGGAACGGTCGAGGAGCAGGAGGCGTCCGAAAGCAAGGCCTCGTTCGACGAGGGCTGGCAGATGGGATTCAAGAGGGGCAAGGCCACCTGCAAGACGACGATGCCGCAGGGCGCCGTTGCGAACGAGGAGCAATTCAACAAGGGATTCGCGGCCGGCGCGAAGGCCGCAGTGGACAAGTTCTGCTAGCCCGTATGTGACTGGGCACCTGGGTGCAACAACGAAAGCGAAGGCCCCGACGCCTGCCAGGCGTCGGGGCCTTCGTGCTCACCCTCTCGCCTCGGGAAGGACCGGCACCGGCTCCTGCCGCCTGGCCGCCACCCGTCCCCGGACAGTTGGCACCCGGCGTCGCGAAGCGATTGAGTCCGGACGTCAAGTGATCCAGAAGTCAGAGGGGTTGGCGGTGTTCAAAGCGGTACGGGGGATCGCGACGCGGCAGTGCCGCGCCCTGGACCAAGTGCAGGTCGGCTGCGGTGCCGACGGGATTCGAACCCGCGGACAGATGGGAGCAGGTCCGCCCCTTCTCCGTCAGTCGTCGTGGGAGGGACCTCGCCCACGTCGATCGCATTGGGCCGCTCTGCCACGGCACCGCAACCTGCGGGAATGCGCGCGCTCCCGCTCCGGCTCAGGGTAGAGACATCGTTCTCCGCGGACAAATCCTTATCGGGGACACCGGCGATCCCCTGTGCGCACAACAGCCGTGCCGGACAGGCCACTTCCCAGCGTGACGAACGTCCGACAGGGGGTCCGGCGCCGCGTTCGCAGGAGGGCCTTCCCGGGCAGGGAGGGTCCTCCTGCCGTTTCACGCTCTTTTTCGGCCATCGATGTTCCGGTCAGGTAACAAGAGGCGCCCCATCCGCTCGCGGAGCGTAAGGTCCGCACCAGAGGTTCTTTGAACACGTTCAGGGAACGGGGACTCTGGAGGGGACTCAAGTGAACGGGGTAGCGAAGGGCGCCGTCATCGGCGGGGTATTCCTCGCGATGGTCGGCGGCGCCGGGTACGGGGTGTACGCCCTGGTCGGGGACGCCGGCGACGGCGACGGCAAGGGGGGCGGGAAGGCGGAGGCCTCCGCCCAGCCGACCAAGGGCAGCGGGCCCGTCACCGAGAAGGAGACCGCCGCGACCGCCAAGGCCTTCCTGGCCGCGTGGGCGGACGGAAACGAGCAGGCGGCCGCCGAACTGACCAACAACGACCAGGCCGCCCGGACCGCGGTGGCCGACTTCAAGGCCAAGGCGTACGTCTCCAAGGCCGTGATCACCCCCGGCACACCGCAGGGCGACACCGTGCCCTTCACGGTCGCCGCGGAGATCTCGTACGAGGGCACGACCAAGCCCCTCGCCTACGAGTCCAAGCTGACCGTGGTGCGCGGCCTGACCAGCGGGAAGCCGCTGGTCGACTGGCAGGCCTCGGTGATCCACCCGCAGCTCCAGCGGGACGAGAAGCTGCGCGCGGGCGCCCCGGCGAGCCCGCCGGTCAAGGCGGTCGACCGCAACGGCGAGGAGCTGACCGCGGAGAAGTACCCCTCGCTGCGGCCGGTCCTCGACCAGCTGCGCGAGACGTACGGCAGCAAGGCGGGCGGCAAACCGGGGGCTGAGGTCTGGATCGAGCCGGCCACCCCGAACGAGCCCAAGCGGACGCTGCTGGCCCTGGTCGAGGGGGAGCCGAGCACCATCAAGACGTACCTGGACGCGAAGGTGCAGGCGGCCGCCGAGCAGGCGGTCACCAGGTTCCCCGAGGCGTCGGTGGTCGCCGTCAAGCCCAGCAACGGGCACATCCTGGCCGTCGCCAACAACCGCAAGGACGGCTACAACGCGGCGCTGACCGGCAACCGGGCGCCCGGCTCGACGATGAAGATCGTGACCGGCGAGATGCTGATGGACCGCGGCAAGGTGGCGGCCGACAGACCGGCGGAATGCCCGAAGCAGGTGTCCTGGGGCGGCCGTTCCTTCCACAACCTGGACAACTTCGAGCTGCCCGGCACCGCGACCTTCGCGACCAGCTTCGCCAAGTCCTGCAACACCGCCTTCATCAAGCAGATCTCGGCGGTCGACGACGACGGCGCGCTGGCGAAGGAAGCCACGGAGGTCTTCGGCATCGGGCTGGACTGGAAGACGGGCGTCAAGTCCACGGACGGCAAGGTCCCGGCGGCGACGGGCGCGGAGGCGGCCGCCGCGTACATCGGCCAGGGCAAGATCACCATGAACCCGCTGAACGTCGCTTCCATCACGGCGACCGCCCGCACCGGCGTGTTCCGCCAGCCGCTGCTGGTCTCGCCGGACCTCGACGGCCGTACGATCGCCACGGCGCAGCGCCGGATGAAGTCCTCGGTGCAGCAGCAGCTGGTATCGATGATGCGGCTGACGGCGACGAGCGGAACCGGCCAGAAGGTGATGTCCACGGTCAGCGGCTCGGACAAGGGCGCGAAGACCGGCTCGGCGGAGGTCGGCGGCTCGGGCAGCCCGGACAGCTGGTTCACCGGCTACAGCGACGACGTGGCCGCGGCGGCCATGGTCGAGGGCGGCGGCCACGGCGGGGAAGCGGCGGGCCCGATCGTGGCCGCCGTCCTGAACGCGGGCTGACGCGCGGGGCCGGGCGCCACACCGCCCGGTCCCGTCGGTCGCGGTCCCGTCGGTCGCGGTCCCGTCGGTCCCGGTCCCGTCGGTCGCGGTCCCGTCGGTCGCGGTCCCGTCGGTCCCGGTCCCGTCGGTCCCGTCAGAGCACGGAGCGCAGGGCCCGGACCAGCGCCTGCGCGCGCGGGTCGGCGGTGACCGACTTGGCGTGGGCGTTGGTGACGTAGCCGAATCCGATGCCCGCCTCCGGATCCGCGAAGGCCAGCGAGCCGCCGCGGCCCGGGTGGCCGAAGGAGGCCGGAGAAAGCAGCGGCGAGGCCGGGCCGTGCAGCATGTAGCCGGGGCCGAAGCGGGTGTTCACCACCAGGACGCGGTCCGGGCCCGACGAGAACTCCTTGCCCGCGAGCGCGGTGGTGGCCGGTGTGAAGATCCGCGCGCCGTCCTCCACCACGCCGATGGTGGCCCCGTAGAAGCGGGCCAGGGCGCGGGCCGTGCCGATGCCCGCCGAGGCCGGCAGCTCGGCCGCCCGGTAGGCGGGGTCGTTCTCGTCCGGCAGGGGGTCGATGGCCGCGAAGGCGCGGCGGGTGAGGGAGTCCGGGTCGGCGTAGGCCTCCGAAACGTTTCGCCTCGGCCGGGTCCTGAGCAGGCCCGCACTCTCCGGCGGGTCGACCGGGGCCACCCGGCCCACCCGGTGCGCCTGCGCCTCCGGCAGCCCGATCCAGAAGTCCAGGCCCAGCGGCTCGGCGATCTCCTCGGCCAGGATGCCGCCGATGGTGCGGCCGGTCGCCCGCAGCACCAGCTCGGACAGCAGCCAGCTGAAGGTCTGCGCGTGGTAGCCGTGCTCGGTGCCGGGCTCCCAGAAGGCCCGCTGCGCGGCGACCGCGCGCGCCCCGGACACGCCGTCCGAGGCCTCCGCCACGGTCAGCCCGCGGTCCAGGGCCGGGACTCCGGCGCGGTGCGCGAGCAGGTCGCGGACCAGGGTCTTCTCCTTGCCGCCCGCCTTGAACTCCGGCCAGTACGAGGCCACGGGCGCGTCCAGGTCGAGCAGTCCGCGCTGGTGGAGCAGCAGCGGTACGGCGGCGGCCACTCCCTTGGTCGCGGAGCGGACGATCTGCACGGTGTCTGCGGTCCAAGGGGGCCGCGGCTCGGTGCCGTCGGCGTCCTTGGTGCCGCCCCAGAGGTCGACGACCTTGCGCCCGTCCCGGTACACGGCCACCGCCGCGCCCCGGTCCCCGAGCACCTCGAAGTTGCGTACGAACGCGTCCCTGACGGGCTCGAAGCCCTCCGTCACCACACCCTGGATGTCCACGGGCAGTCCAACAACCGGCGACCGGTGCTTATGCCACCGAGACCGAACGCGGATCGAAGCCGAAGGGCAGCTCAAGGCGGTGGGCGCGCATGAGGTCCTCGTCGCACAGGAGGTCCTGGGTGCGGCCGTCGGCCGTGATCGCGCCGCCGCTCAGGATGACCGAGCGCGGGCACAGCTCCAGCGCGTACGGCAGGTCGTGGGTCACCATCAGCACCGTCACGTCCAGCGAGCGCAGGATGTCGGCGAGCTCGCGCCGCGAAGCCGGGTCCAGGTTGGACGAGGGCTCGTCCAGGACCAGGATCTCGGGCCGCATGGCCAGTACGGTCGCCACCGCGACCCGGCGGCGCTGCCCGAAGGACAGGTGGTGCGGCGGCCGGTCGGCGAATTCGGCCATCCCCACCTGGTCCAGGGCGTGGCGGACCCGCTGCTCCAGTTCGGCGCCGCGCAGGCCGGCCGCGGCCGGGCCGAAGGCCACGTCCTCGCGGACGGTCGGCATGAACAGCTGGTCGTCGGGGTCCTGGAAGACGATGCCGACCCGGCGGCGGATCTCGGCGAGGTTGCGCTTCTCCACCGGCAGCCCGGCCACGGTCACGGTGCCGACGCCGCCGCCGAGGATGCCGTTGAGGTGCAGCACCAGGGTCGTCTTGCCGGCGCCGTTCGGTCCGAGGAGGGCGACCCGCTCGCCCTGTGCGATGGCCAGGTCGACCCCGAAGAGGGCCTGGTGGCCGTCGGGGTAGGCGTAGGCGAGGCCGGTCACTTCCAGCGAGGGCGAAGGGGCGCTGATCACAGGCTCGCTCACGGGGGCGGTCGCGGAATCGGTCACGGGGTCGGTCACAGGGTCCATCCCATCAGACAGACGGCGAGGGCCGTCACCGGGAGCGCGGCCGCGTACGCCCACTGCGCACGCGTGGCCACCACCTCGTCGATCACCGGCATCGAACCGGCGTAGCCGCGGCTGACCATGGCCAGGTAGACCCGCTCGCCGCGTTCGTAGGAGCGGATGAACAGCGCGCCCGCCGTCTTGGCCAGCACCCCCCAGTGCCGGATCCCCCGCGCCTCGAACCCGCGCGAGCGCCGGGCGATGGACATCCGCCGCAGCTCGCCGGTGACCACGTCGCCGTACCGGATCATGAACGAGGCGATCTGCACCAGCAGCGGCGGCAGCTTCAGCCGCTGCAGGCCCAGCAGCAGCGCCCGCAGCTCCGTCGTCGAGGCGAGCAGTACGGACGCGGCCACCCCGAGCGTGCCCTTGGCCAGGACGTTCCAGGCGCCCCACAGTCCGGAGACGCTGAGCGACAGGCCCAGTACGTCCACCCGCTCGCCCTCGGCCACGAACGGCATGAGCACCGCGAACGCCACGAACGGGATCTCGATCAGCAGCCGCCGCAGCAGGAAGCCGGCCGGTACCCGGGCCGCGGCCGCGACCCCGGCGAGCAGGACGGCGTACAGCCCGAAGGCCCACACCGCCTCGCGCGGTGTGGAGACGACGACGACCACGAAGGCGAAGGTCGCGGCGAGCTTGCAGTGCGGCGGCAGCGCGTGCACCGGTGAGTGCCCGTGCCGGTAGAGCCGGTGGGCGTGGCCCGCACCCATCTCAGACCGCCGATGCCCCGGCCGCGGCCGGCTCGGCGGTACGACGGCGGCGCACGACCCAGAAGACACCGGTGCCTGCGGCGACGGTCGCGCCGACGCCGAGGGCGCCCGCGAGGCCGCCGGAGAGGCGGGCGTCGGCGACGTCCTTGACGGCGTAGTCGGCGAGCGGGGAGTCCTTCGCGGCGTGCTCCTCGACCTTGGCGTCGATGCCCTTGTCGGCGGCGACCTTCTCCAGGCCGTCGGGGCTGGCCGAGGCGTAGAAGGAGACGAACCCGGCGAGGACGAGCGCGGTGACCAGGCCGGTGGCCCACACCTTCGTGGTGGAGCGGGCCGCGACGGGGGCAGGGGCGGCGGCCGGCGCGTCGACGAGTGCGCCGCCCACGCGCAGCTTCAGCGGCGTGGCCAGTCCGCGCGCCCCGTGCACCAGGTCGGGCCGTACGGCGATCACGGCGCCGACGGTCGCGGCGGTGATGACGGCCTCGCCGATGCCGATGAGCACGTGCACGCCGACCATGGCGGTGAACACCTTGCCGATGGGCACGTCGGTGGTGCCGCCGAGGGCGTAGATCGCGGTGAAGGCGGCGGCCGCGCCGGGCACCGAGAGCAGGGCGCCGGCGAAGGCGGCGACGGTCACCGAGCGGCGGGTGCGGGGCAGCACCCTCAGCAGCCCGCGGAAGATCGCGTAGGAGACGACGACGGTGACGACACCCATGACGGTGACGTTCACGCCGAGGGCGGTCAGCCCGCCGTCGGCGAAGAGGATGCCCTGCATGAGCAGGACCACGGACACGCACAGCACACCCGTGTACGGGCCGACGAGTATCGCGGCGAGCGCCCCGCCCAGCAGGTGCCCGCTGGTGCCGGCGGCGACCGGGAAGTTCAGCATCTGCACGGCGAAGATGAAGGCGGCGACGAGACCGGCGAGCGGCGCCGTGCGCTCGTCGAGTTCCCGCCGGGCGCCGCGGAGGCTGACGGCCACAGCGGCGGCGGCCGTCACTCCGGCGGCCACCGAGACGGGTGCGTTGATGAATCCGTCGGGCACATGCATGAAATGGCTCCGCTTCTCACAGTTTTCAGCCGTCCAAGAATAGTGCCCTCTTGCAAATGGTTAGCAACAGCGTCTCCGGCACAAATACGCTCTCGCACTTCCGTCGGAATGTGCGAGGCTGGACGGGACAAAAGAGCACATACGGCACTTTTGTTCAACGCTCCGACGCGAGGAGTCTTGTCGATGTCATCCACCGCCGAGAATCCACCAGCCACCGCGACCGCCGCTGCGACCGCCACGGCGACCGTCCCGCTCGTCGAGGAGCGCGTCAGAGCCCGCGTGATCACCGATGATCCGCTCTTCCGGGCGATCCCCGTCGTCCTGCGCTTCGTCCCCGCGGAACCGCTGGCCGTACGGATCGTCTTCCCGGCGGACCTGTCCCCCGAGGGCACCGACAACGAGTGGGTCTTCCCCCGCGCCCTCCTGGAGGCGGGCCTGCAGGCCCCGAGCGGAACCGGGGACGTACGCGTCTGGCCCTGCGGCCGCGTCCAGGCCGTCGTCGAGTTCCACTCCCCCGAAGGCGTGGCCGTGGTCCAGTTCGACATCGCCGGGCTGCGCCGCTTCCTGCGCCGTACGTATGCCACCCGGTCCACCCGTTAGGCGCAACGGGCCCGGCCCCGCACCTGAGGCTCAGGTGCGGGGCCGGGCTGTCGTACGTACGGGCCTGGACGTCAGGCGTTGACCAGTTCGCGGTCCTTGCCGTGGCCGTCGGAGCTGCCGGAGAGGTGCTTGCGCAGGCTCTCGCCCTCCACGTCCACGTTCGGCAGCAGCCGGTCCAGCCAGCGCGGCAGCCACCAGGCCTTGTGCCCGAGCAGTGCGAGCACCGCCGGGACGATGGCCATCCGGACCACGAAGGCGTCGAAGAAGACGGCGACGGCCAGACCGAAGCCGATCATCTTGACCATCTGCTCACTGGCTCCGATGAAGCCCGCGAACACGGCGATCATGATGATGGCGGCGGCCACGACCACCCGCGCGCTGTACTGGAAGCCGGTCACGACGGCCTGGCCCGGGCGCTCGCCGTGCACGTACGCCTCGCGCATCCGGGTGACGAGGAAGACCTCGTAGTCCATGGCCAGGCCGAAGACGACACCCACCATGAAGATCGGCATCATCGACATGATCGGGCCGGTCTGCTCCACGCCGAAGAGCGAGCCCAGCCAGCCCCACTGGAAGACCGCGACGACCGCGCCGAGGGCGGCGACGACCGAGAGCAGGAAGCCGAGGGCCGCCTTGAGCGGGACCAGGACCGAGCGGAACACCAGCATCAGCAGCAGGAAGGCGAGGCCGACGACGAGCGCGAGGTAGGGCAGCAGCGCGTCGTTCATCTTCTGCGAGAAGTCGATGTTCATCGCGGTGGCGCCGGTGACCATGACGTCGTCCCCGCTGCCGTCGCGGATCGTGTGGACCAGGTCCTCCGTCTGGGTGGAGGACGGACGGTCCTTCGGAATGACGGTGATCATCGAGGCGTCGCCGGCCTCGTTGGGCATCGGCGGCATGACCGCGGCCACGCCCTCCAGGCCCTTGATCCGCTCGACGGTGGAGTCGGCCAGGGCCTTGTCCCCGTCCACGACGACCATCAGCGGGCCGTTGAAGCCCGGGCCGAAGCCGTCGGACAGCAGGTCGTACGCCTGGCGCTGGGTGGTGGAGACCGGCTGGGCACCGTCGTCCGGCAGGCCCATCTCCAGCTTGCTCGCCGGGATGGCGATGACGCCGAGGCCGATCACGCCGGCCAGCAGGACCATGACCGGACGGCGCAGCACGAAGCGGGCCCAGCGGGTGCCGCCGTTGGCCTTCTTCTCGGCGCCGGAGGCCTGCTTCCCCTTGCCGAACAGCTTGCTCTTCTCGCCGGCCGGCAGGACCTTCTTGCCCGCGAAGCCCAGGATGGCCGGGACCAGCGTGAGGGCGACCAGCACCGCGATGACCACGGTTCCGGCGGCCGCGAAGCCCATCTTGGTCAGCATCGGGATGTTGACGACGGCCAGGCCCACGAGGGCGATGACCACGGTCAGGCCGGCGAAGACGACGGCGGAGCCGGCCGTTCCGGCGGCCCGCCCGGCGGCCTCGTCGCGTTCGCGGCCCTCGGCGAGCTCCACGCGGTAGCGGGAGACGATGAACAGGGCGTAGTCGATGCCGACCGCGAGGCCGATCATCATCGCGAGGGTGGAGGTGGTGGACCCGAGGTCCAGCACGTTGGCCAGCGCGGTGATGGAGGAGACGCCGATGCCCACGCCGATCAGCGCGGTCAGCAGCGGCAGCCCGGCCGCCATCAGCGAGCCGAAGGTGATGACGAGGACGATCGCGGCGATCAGGATGCCGATGATCTCGCCGGAGCCGGTCTCGGGGGCCGCCATGAGCGCGTCGCCGCCGATCTCGACGGTGAGCCCGTGTCCCTGGGCGTCCTTGCCGGACTCCTTGAGCGCGTCGCGGGTGGCGTCGGTCAGCTCCATGCCGCTGACCTTGTACTTGGCGCTGATGTAGGCGGTGGAGCCGTCCTGGCTCACGGCCTGGCTCTGGTACGGGTCGGCGACCGAGGAGATCTGGTCCTTGCCCGGACCGGACTTCAGACCCTCGACGATCTTCTCGACCTCGGTCTTGGTGCCCGGGTCGGTGACCTTGGCGCCCGCCGGGGCCTTGATGACGATCCGGGCGGTCGCGCCGTCGGCGGACATTCCCGGGAACTTCTTGTCGAGCACGTCGAAGGCCTTCTGGGCCTCCGTGCCGGGTATCGAGAAGGAGCCTGAGGTGGGGGCGGACGCCGAGGCCGCGCCGAAGCCGGCGACGAACAGCAGCGCCACCCAGAGGAGGGCGACGAGACGGCGGCGCCGGAAGGCGCCCCGGCCGAGTCTGTAAAGGAAGGTGGCCACGTCGGTGGTTCTCCCGTTCGGGTCGTGGGATGGATCCGGAAAACCGGATCTGGGCATGAGGAGCCGGCCCGACGACGAGAGCGGCGTGTCAGGAACAGCGGGAAAGCAGCGGGGACGGGAAAGAGGAGAAGGGGAGTCAGACGCCGAGGGCGGGGAAGACCACTGCGTCGATGAAGTCACCGAGGAAGGCCCGGTCGACCGACCGGTCCTCGATCAGCGGGAGCGCGATGAACGCCCCGATGAGCATGTGCGGCACGAAGGCCAGTGCAGGGCAGTCCGGGCGGATCTCGCCCCGGTCCACCGCGCGCTGGAGCATCGCCTGCAGGCCGTTGATCTCCGGATCGACCAGCAGGTCCCGCAGTGCCTTGTGGAGCTCCGGGCTCTCGTGGACGGCATGGGCCAGACCCCGCATCAGCGCGGTGTCCTTGGCCATCTGCGCGTCGTCCGAGTGCTCCACCATGCGCGCGAAGTCCGTGCGCAGGCTGCCCGTGTCGATCTCCCGCAGCGAGACGGGCTGGGTACATCGCAGGGCCTTGGCGACCAGCTCCGGCTTGCTCCCCCACTGGCGGTAGAGGGTGGCCTTGCTGGACTTGGTGCGGGCGGCGACCGCGTCCATGGTCAGCGCCTCATAGCCCACCTCGCGGAGCAAGTCGAGGACCGCCCCGTGGAGTTCGGCTTCCCGTTCGGGGGTGATCCGGCTGCGCCGGGCCGCCATCGCCTCGGTCATCTCCGTGCCTCCGTCCGAACGTCCGAACACGTCTCTTATCGAAACGAAAGTGTTCCGTACGCATACGACGATACCCCCGCCCCTAGCGAAACGAAACCGTTCCGTTTCGCTTCACGCAGTGGCATGGATCACGTGTACGAGTTGCCAGGCCCCCCTGGCGCGGAAAGCATTGGGGGGTGAGTCACGACGTCGCGTACCTCCGCTTCCCGCACCTCCACGACGACCTGCTGTGCTTCGCCACCGAGGACGATCTTTGGGTGGCGCCCTTGGTTCCCCCTGGAGATCCGGTCGGCCGGGCCTGGCGGATCACCGTCGACCGGACCCGGGTCAGCCACCCGCGCTTCTCCCCGGACGGCAGGCACATCGCCTACACCACCTGGCGGAGCCTCGACCCCGAGATCCACCTGGCCCCCGTCGACGGCGGCCCGGCCCGCCAGCTGAGCTACTGGGGCGCCACCGACACCCGCGTCTGCGGCTGGACCCCGCCCGACGAGGACGGCCGCAGCGACATCCTGGCCGTCTCCTCGCACGGCCAGCCCTTCTCCTACTTCGCCTGGGCGTACAGCCTGCCCACCGACGGCAGCCCCGGCGGGCGCCTGCCCTGGGGGCCGGTCTCCGACATCCAGGTCCACGAGGACGAGTCGGGCGAGCGGCGCACCCTGCTGCTGACCGGCAAACCCCCGCACGAACCCGCCGCCTGGAAGCGCTACCGCGGCGGCGCCACCGGCCGGCTGTGGCTGCACGGCCGGCGGCTCCTGGAGGACATCGAGGGCCACCTCGACTCCCCGATGTTCGTCGACGGCCGGATCGCCTTCCTCTCCGACCACGAGGGCATCGGCAACCTCTACTCCTGCCTGCCCGACGGCACCGACCTGCGCCGGCACACCGACCACGAGGAGTTCTACGCCCGGCACGCCTCCAGCGACGGCTCCCGGATCGTCTACCAGTGCGCGGGGGACATCTGGCTGGTGGACTCGCTGGCCCAGGGCGCCGCCGCGCGCAAGCTGGAGGTCCGGCTCGGCGGCCCGCGCGCGGGCCGGCGCACGTACCAGGTGCCGGCCGCCAGCCACGTCGACTCGCTGTCCGTGGACGCCACCGGGCGGGCCAGCGCGGTCGTGGTGCGCGGCAGCCTGTACTGGCTGACCCACCGCGACGGCCCCGCCCGGACCATCGCCGACACCCCTGGCGTACGGGTGCGGCTGCCCGAGATGCTCGGCAGCGGCGGGCAGGTCGCCTACGTCACCGACGCCGAGGGCGAGGACGCGATCGAGATCGCCTACCTGCCGCGGGCCTCCGGGGAGCGCGAGCCGCGCCGGCTGGCCTCCGGCGAGCTGGGGCGCGTACTGGAGCTGCTGTCGGACCCGGACGGCGAGCGGCTCGCCGTCGCCTCCAACGACGGGCGGCTGCTGCTGCTCGACACCACCGAGCAGTCCGAAGGCTCCGGGGGAGTCACCGAGCTGATCCGGTCCATCAACGGGCCCGTCACCGACCTGGCGTTCTCCCCCGACGGATGCTGGCTGACCTGGTCCCATCCGGGCATCGGACGGTCGCTGCGGCAGATCAAGATGGCCCGGATCTCCGGCCCGGGCGGACGCGCGGTCATCGACGTCACCAACGGCCGCTTCGAGGACGAGAGTCCGGTCTTCACCCGGGACGGGCGCTACCTCGCCTTCCTGTCGTGGCGCGGTTTCGACCCGGTGTACGACGTGCACACCGGCGACCTGTCCTTCCCGCTGGGCTGCCGCCCGTACCTGGTACCGCTGTCCTCGGCGACCCCCTCCCCCTTCGCGCTGTCCGCCGAGGGGCGGCCCGCGGCGGGTGGACTCGACCCGGTGGAAGGGGACTCGGGCGACACCGGCGACGGCGCGGTGATGGTGGAGGTGGAGGGGCTGGAGAGCCGCGTCACGCCCTTCCCGGTGTCGGCGTCCAAGTACTCGGCCCTGTACCCGGTGCACGGCGGCGGGCTGGTGTGGCTGCGCTGGCCGATCTCGGGCGCGCTCGGCGAGACCTTCGCCAACCCCGCCGACATCAGCGGCAAGCCCACGCTGGAGCACTTCGACCTCACCAAGGCCCGCAAGACGGAACTGGCCTCCGGACTGGACTGGTTCGCACTCAGCGGTGACGGCACCCGGCTCGTGATCAACGACGACGGCGACCTGCGGGCCGTCCCGGCCACCGAGTCCGGCGACAGCGACTCGACCGTCTACCTGGACCTGCGGCGCATCCTGCACGAGGTGGACCCGGCGGCCGAGTGGCGCCAGGCCTACGAGGAGGCCGGGCGGATCATCCGCGCCTACTTCTGGGAGCCGAAGATGTGCGGCATCGACTGGGACGGGGTGCTGAACCAGTACCGCTCCCTCGTCGAACGGGTCGCGTCCCCCGACGAGTTCGCCGACCTGCTGCGCGAGGTCCTCGGCGAACTGGGCACCTCGCACGCCTACGTCTCCCCCGCCCGCCGCAACGAAGGCCCTCCGCACTACCAGCGGGCGATCGGGCTGCTCGGTGCCAACCTCGTTCCCCGGGACGGGACATGGGTGGTCAGCCGGATCCTGCCCGGCGAGTCCTCCGACTCCAAGGCCCGCTCCCCGCTGGCCGGCACCGGCATCCGGGACGGCGCGGTGCTCACCCATATCGACGGGCGCCCGGTGGACCCGGTGGCCGGCCCGTACCCGCTGCTGTCCGCGGCAGGCGGAACGACCGTGGAGCTCACCTTCCGGCCCGCCGATGGCGAGGGCGGGGCCCGCAGGGTCGCGATCGTGCCGCTGATCGACGAGCGGCCGCTGCGCTACCAGGACTGGGTGTCCAAGCGGCGGGCCGTGGTCCGGGAGCTCAGCGGCGGCCGGTGCGGCTACCTGCACATCCCCGACATGGGCGGCTCGGGCTGGGCGCAGTTCAACCGCGACCTGCGGATGGAGATGTCCAGGCCCGCGCTGATCGTGGACGTACGCGGCAACGCGGGCGGGCACATCAGCGAGCTGGTGGTGGAGAAGCTGACCCGCTCGATCCTCGGCTGGGACCTGACGCGGAACGCCCAGCCGGTCAGTTACGCCTCCAACGCGCCCCGCGGTCCGATCGTGGCGCTCGCCGACGAGGCGACCTCCTCGGACGGGGACATGATCACCGCGGCCTTCAAGCTGCTGGGTCTGGGCCCGGTGGTGGGCCAGCGCACCTGGGGCGGGGTGGTCGGCATGACCGGCCGGCACACCCTGGGCGACGGCACGGTGATCACCGTGCCGATGAATGCCGCGTGGTTCCCGGAGTACGGGTGGTCGGTGGAGAACAACGGCGTGGAACCGGACTTCGCGGTCCTGCGCACCCCGCTCGACTGGGCGGAGGGGCGGCACGCGGGGCTGGACGACGCCGTGAACCTGGCGCTGGAACTGCTGGAGCAGGACCCGGCCGCGGTGCCGCCCGGCTACACGGACGTGCCGGACCTGCGCCGCCCGAAGCTGCCGCCCAGGCCGTAGGCGCGCGGAAGGGGCGCGACCCGTGGAACCGCACGGGCCGCGCCCCTTCACCTAGTACGCGAGGTACCTGAGGTACGCCGGATCAGTCTTCGAAGCGGTCGCCGTAGACGTCCCGGGCCTTGCTCGACTGGTCCTTCGCGTCCTGCCGGTGCTGCGGGGAGCGTTCGGAGGCCTGGTCCTTGGTGCCTGCCGCCCTGGCCTTGGCCTGCTCCGCGAGCTGCTTCGCCTTGTCCTGGAACTGGTCCTTGATACCCATGCTCTTCACTCCATGAGGGGTGTTGGTGGTGGGGCCTCGACCAGACTTGCACGAGGGAACACAGCACGCATTTCGATCAGTCACTCCCCGCTACCGCGCGGAGGTGCCCCCAGTGCGCGCCTGCTCGTCCGCGGCCCCGCCCGCCCCCACAAGTCCCTTGGAGACACCGGCCAGTCGCGGCTCGAACCGCTTCATCTCGCGCTGCCCGACGGCCCCGATGATCCCGGGCAGGTAGCCGCGCACGCCCTGCATCCCGCGCAGCCACCACTGGGCGTACACGTGCGCCGAGCGCCGCTCGATGCCCGCGACGATCCGGTCGACGGCCGGGCCCAGCGGGTAGGTGCGGTTCGAGGGCCACGGCAGCCGCTGGCGCAGCTCCCGCATGACCTCGTCCCGGTCGGCGCCGCGCACCATGTCGGTGTCGGTCCAGGAGAGGTAGCCGACGCCGACCTTGACGCCCTTGTGGCCGACCTCGGCGCGCAGGCAGTGGGCGAAGGCCTCGACGCCGGACTTGGAGGCGCAGTAGGCGGTCATCATGGGCGCCGGGGTGATCGCGGCGAGCGAGGCGATCTGCAGGAAGTAGCCGCGGCTCTCGGTCAGGACGGGCAGGAAGGCCCGGGCGGTGACGGCCCCGCCGATGAGGTTGACCTCGATCACCCGGCGCCAGGCGTCGGGGTCGGAGTCGGCGAACGGCCCGCCGGAGGCCACGCCCGCGTTGGCGACGACGATGTCGACCTTGCCGAAGCGCTGCTTGACCTCCTGCGCGACCCGGGCCATTGCCTCGTGGTCGGTGACGTCGGCGTACCAGTGTTCGCTGTCGGTGTGCAGCCGCTCGGAGACCTCCTTGAGGGCCTCCGGCTCCAGGCCGACGAGGGCGATCTTCGCGCCGCGCGCGGAGAGTTTGCGGGCGAGCAGTTCGCCGACCCCGCGGGCGGCGCCGGTGACGACGGCGACCTGGCCTTCCAGACTCCTGCGAGCGCTCACGGCGTCTTCTCCTTCTCGGTGGTGTTCGGCGCGGCGAGATACAGCGAGGCCAGCTCGCGCACGGCGTCGGTGACGGCCTCCGGGGCCTCGATCGGTGTCATGTGCCCCATGCCGGTGAGCTCGGTGAGCCCCACGCAGTGCGGGAGCGCGGCCGCGAGCCCGCGGGCGTGCACGACGGGGGTGAGCCGGTCGTCCTTGCCGCCGATGACGGCGGTGGGCACGGTGAGCCGGGCAACGTCTGCGTCCAGGTCCAGTCCGGCCAGCACGTGGGACCACGCGCGGCGGACCGCGGTGGGGCAGGCGTGCACGATACGGGCGCACGCCTCGACCTTGTCGGGCGCGGAACCGGCGCCCATGGTCGCGTACTTGAGGACCTTCTTCGTGACGGGCGTGACGGGCCCGAGCGGGGCGCGGGAGCCGAGGACCGCGCCGGTGATACGCGTCCGCGCGCTCCCGGGGCGCAGGGGCACGACGCGCGCCTCCGCGACCAGCCGGGCGCTGCCGGTGCTGCACAGCAGCGCGGCCGCCACACGTTCGGCGAACTCCGGGCGGGCCGCGGCCGCCATGATCGTCATGCCGCCCATGGAGTGCCCGGCGACGACCGCCCGCTCCCCCGGGGCGAGGGCCGCTTCGAGTACGGCGACCAGGTCGTCGGCGAGGGCGGTGGTGCTGTGCTCCCGGGCGGCGGGGCTGCGCCCGTGGCCGCGCTGGTCGTAGGCGATGACCCGGTGGTCCTCGGCCAGTTCCCGTATCTGGGCGGCCCAGAACGCGGTGGAGCAGGTCCAGCCGTGCGCCAGCACCACAGCCGGCGCGCCCTCGTCCCCGTGGACCTCGACGTGCAGCCGGGCCCCGTCGGCGGAGACGGCGGCGAACTCGCGGCGCGCGACCGGGGGCGCGTACCGGCCGGTGGTGACGTGCGGCGGGCGGCTCACGCGGCGCTCTCCTCGGCGGTGACTTCGGCGGTCGCCTCGACGCTCGCCTCGGCTGTTGTCCCGGCTGCCTTCGCGGCGACCCTCGCGGCGCCCCTGGAGGCGGCCTTCGCGGCGGCCGGTACAGGCTCGCGGTCCCGGACGCGCAGGACCTCGTACTCCGAGAGGTCGACGCCCCTCGTCTCTTTGCGGAACTCGCCGGTCGTGCCGGGCCAGACGGTGGTGTTGCGGCCCTGGGCGTCCAGGTACCAGCTGGTGCAGCCGCCGGTGTTCCACACCGTGCGCTCCATCCGGGCCTGCACGTGCCGGTTCCACTTGTTGACGGCGGACGGCCTGGCCGCGAGCGCGACCCGCCCTCCCAGCACGCTCAGCTGCCGCAGGTAATCGGCCATGTAGTTGAGCTGCGACTCGATCATCAGGATCATCGAGCTGTTCCCGAGCCCGGTGTTCGGGCCGATGATCGTCATCCAGTTGGGGAAGCCGGCCGCGGTGGCCCCGCGCAGCGCCTGCATCCCGTCCTTCCACTCGTCCGCGAGGGTCATGCCCTCCGCGCCCACCACCCGGTCCGCGATCGGCATGTCCGTGACGTGGAAGCCGGTGCCGAAGACGATCGCGTCGACCTCTGTCTCCGTCCCGTCGGCGGCGACCAGCACCGAGCCGCGGATCTCCTTCAGCCCGGAGGCGACCAGGTCCACATCGGGCCGGGCCAGGGCCGGGTAGTACTCGCTGGAGAGCAGGATCCGCTTGCAGCCGATCCGGTACGAGGGGGTCAGCTTGGCGCGCAGCGCCGGGTCCTTGATCGAGCGCGCCATGTTGGCCTTGGCGAGCGATTCGATGAGCCCGAGCTGGTTCGGCCGCTTGGTGAAGGCGCTGACCTGGAGTTCCCGGATGCCCCACAGCAGCCCGCGCCGCGCCGCCCGGGTGAACGGCAGCTGGCGGTGCAGCCAGCGCTCGACGGCGGTGATGGCCCGGTCGGTGCGCGGCATCACCCACGGCGGGGTCCGCTGGAAGAGCGTCAGGCGCTCCACCTCGGGGGCGATGGCCGGCACGATCTGGATGGCGGAGGCACCCGTACCGATCATGGCGACGCGCTTGCCGCGGAGGTCGTAGTCGTGGTCCCAGCGCGCGGAGTGGAAGACCTTGCCGGGGAACTCGGCGAGCCCGGGGATCTCCGGCATCTTCGGGTCGGACAGCGGCCCGGTCGCCGACACCACCACGTCGGCGGTGAGCGCACCGGCGGAGGTCTCGATCTCCCAGCGCAGCGCGTCCGCGTCCCAGCGCATCATCCGGACCTCGGAGTCGAGGCGGATGTGCGGGCGCAGGCCGAAGGTGTCGGCGACGTGCTCCAGGTAGGCGCGGATGGCCGGCTGTCCCGAGAAGGTCCGGGGCCAGTCGGGATTGGGCGCGAAGGAGAAGGAGTACAGGTGGGAGGGGACGTCGCAGGCGCACCCGGGGTAGCTGTTGTCGCGCCAGGTCCCGCCGACCGAGTCGGCCCGCTCCAGTACGACGAAGTCGGTGATCCCCTCGCGTCGCAGTCGCACGGCCGCGCCGAGCCCGCCGAATCCGGACCCGATCACCGCCACGCGTACGTGCTCACGTTGTGCGATGTCACTGCCGTTCATGCCGCCCATGCCCGCCGCCTTCCGCATCCGCGCCCGCAACACTGCCAGCAATCACTGGCACAATCGGGAGAGTAGAGCAGCCCCGTACTCATGGGTAGGGGTCACACCCGGAAAGTTACTGCCGGTACGCCATAGGCTGCGGCTGTGGCGAAGGAAGAGACGGAAGCGAAGACAGTGCGCGAGTACCGCACGGAGGAACTGGCCGAGGCGGCCGGCATCCCCGTCCGCACCCTGCGCTTCTACCGCGAGCGCAAGCTCCTGCCGCCACCGCGCCGCGAGGGCCGCATCGCCTGGTACGACGACCACCACCTGGCCCGGCTGCGCACCATCGCCGCCCTGCTGGAGCGCGGCCACACCCTCGGCGGCATCGCGGAGCTGACCGCCGCCTTCGAGAGCGGCCGCGACGTCAGCCAGCTCGGTCAGCTGCTCGGCATCGGCTGGTCGGAGGAGACCCCGGTCCGGCTGACCCCGGAGGCGCTGGCCGACTACTTCGAGGGCGAGGTCACCCCGGAGAACCTGGCGGCCTCGCTCGACCTCGGCTACCTCGCCACCGACGGCGACGAGATCGTGCACGTCAGCCGGCGCCTGCTGGACGTCTCCTCGGCCCTGGTCCGCGAGGGCGTCCCGCTCTCGGCCGTCCTGGAGACGGGCCGCCGCGTGCGCGAGCACGCGGACGCGATGGCGGCCCTGTTCACCGAGCTGATCACGGTCCACATCTCGCAGGATGCCCTCCCGCGCCTGCGCCCGCTGGCCAAGAGCGTGGTCGAGGCCGAACTGGCGATGGCGATGGACCGCCTCCTGGCGTCCGGATCCGGTCAAACACCCAGCTCGTAGACGACGGTCACGGGCGCGTGGTCGGACCAGCGCTCGGGGTGCGTCTCGGCGCGCTCGACGAACGCCTTCACCGCCTTCGCGGCCAGCCCGGGCGTCGCGACCTGGAGGTCGATGCGCCAGCCGGCGTCGTTGTCGAAGGCCCGCCCACGGTAGGACCACCAGGAGTACGGGCCCTCCGTGTCGGGGTGCAGCGCGCGCACCACGTCGACATAGCCGGCGTCGCCGTACACCTTCCCCAGCCACTCCCGCTCCTCGGGGAGGAAGCCCGCGTTCTTCCGGTTGGTCTTCCAGTTCTTGAGGTCGGCTTCCTGGTGGCAGATGTTCCAGTCGCCGCAGACCACGACCTCGCGGCCGTCCGCGGCGGCCCGCGCCTTCAGCGCCCGGAGGTAGGTGTGGAACTCCGCCATGAACCGGTACTTCTCGTCCTGCTTCTCGGTCCCGGCCTCGCCGGAGGGCAGGTAGAGGCTGGCGACCGTCACACCGGGCAGATCGATCTCCAGGTACCGCCCGCTGGCGTCGAACTCGTCACTCCCGAATCCGACCTGCACCCGCTCGGGCGCGCGGCGCGTGTACAGCGCGACCCCGGCCCGTCCCTTGGCGGCGGCCGGCGCGAACACGGTGTGCCAGCCCGCGGGAGTCCGGACCTCCTCCGGGATCTGCCCCTCCTCGGCCCGTACCTCCTGAAGGCAGACCACATCGGCGTCGGATCCTTCGAGCCACGCCCCGAAGCCCTTCTTGGCGGCGGCGCGGATCCCATTCACATTCACGGAGGTCACGGTGAGCATCCCTGCACCTTAGCGGGATGGTTCCGTACGATATTCAAATGTCTCACGGTATAAACCTCCACGCTGTGCCGTACGACCATCCGGACGCGGCCAAGCTCGATGCCCAGGTCCAGCTGGAGTACCAGGCGCGCTACGACGACGGTGAGGGCGACGCCACGTTCCTCGACCCCGCCATGTTCGCCCCGCCGCAGGGCCTCTACCTGCTGGCGTACGACGCCGCGGGCGCCCCGGTCGCCAGCGGCGGGTGGCGCAGCCAGGAGCTGAACGACGAGGGCTACGCGGACGGCGACGCCGAGCTGAAGCGCATGTACGTCATACCGGAGGCCCGCGGCCTGGGCCTGGCCCGCCGGATCCTGGCAGTCCTGGAGGACGACGCCCGCGCGGCGGGCCGTACCCGGATGGTCCTGGAAACGGGCGACCAGCAGCCGGAGGCGATCGCCCTCTACCTGTCGTCCGGCTACGCCCTGTCCGCCAAGTTCGGCTACTACCGCTTCCACGACTCCAGCCGCTGCATGACGAAGCCGCTCCACAGCCAGGACTAAGCGGCCTCGGGGAAGCGGGGTGCGTTTCCGCGTCGTCCGGTGCGGTGCATCGCACGGCGGAGCAGTGCCCTTGTACTGGACGCACTCGGGCACTGCGACAACGCGACGAGGTGCCGTGCGGGGCACCTCCCAGCGGTAGCTGGGGAAGCGGCACGGGGACGTGCCCCACTTCCCCGAGGCCGCTCAGGGCCGGCGCGGGAGCCAGGCGGCGCGATCCGTGCCCCAGCGGGACGGACCCGCCGCCCAGTCCCCGAAGGGACTGATGGCGTACCGCAGCCGTCCGTATCCCGAGTCCGTTTCCCGGAGCCACGGCCGCGCCGAGTAGCCCGGTGCGCCGGGCCCGGCCGCCGGGACGTCGCGGGCCAGCCACGACGCCGTTCCCGCCAGCGAGAACCGCAGCGCCCGCCCGCGCCCGTCCGCCAGCGCCCTCAGCACCCCGGCCGCCACCAGGTATCCCGTGCCGTGGTCGAGCGCCTGCGCCGGCAGCACCCCCGGCACGCCGTCCGGACCGGCGTACCGGGCGGCGATCCCGTAGCCCGCCTGGACCAGCGAGTCGAACCCCCGCCGGCCGGCCCACGGCCCGTCCCAGCCCCACGCGCACAGCTGGGCCACCACCAGGCCCGGCCGCCGCTCCAGCAGCTGCGCCGCCCCGAGCCCGTGCCGCTCCAGAGCCCCCGGCCGGTAGCCCGTCACCACCACGTCCGCCTCGGACAGCAGCCCCTCGAACACCGCCCGGTCCGCCGTGGCCGCGAGGTCCAGCAGCGCCGATCGCTTGCCGAATCCGGTGTCCGCGTACGCGTCGGCCGCCTCCGGCAGCCCGGGCGGGTCGATCCGGAGCACGTCCGCGCCCAGCAGCCCGAGCGTGCGCGTCGCGACCGGCCCCGCGATCACCCGGGTCAGGTCCAGCACCCTCACCCCGGCCGCCGGCAGCCCCGCGGGGGCCGGCCCCAGCGGCCGGCCCTGCGCCCCGGATTCCTCCGCGGCCTCGACCAGCGGCCGCGGGTCCCCGTACTCCCGCGCCACGGCCACCGCGAGGCCGCCCTCCCCGTACACGCGTTCCTGCACCTCTGCGGCCGCCCGGCCCGCCACGGCGGCCCGTACCGCCTCCGGCGTCGCGGACGGCAGCCGCAGTGCCCGTACCAGCGCGGCCTCGTGGTGCGGATAGTTGGCGTGGGTGCGCACCCAGCCGTCGGCCGCCCGCCAGAAACCGGACAGCGGCGCGAAGCCCACCGGCTCCCGCCCCCGCACCCGCAGGTGCCGCTCGCTGACGAAGGCCGTCGCGACCGCGCCCTCGTCCACGACGGGCGGGGCCGCGTCGCCGGCCCCGCCCCCGGCCCGTACGGCGGCCAGCTCCGCCGCGGCCAGCGCGCACGCCCCGACCGTGGCCCGCGCCAGCTCCCGTACGGGCAGCGGCCCCCGCCCCAGCCCCGGCGCCCCTCGGTACCGCACCCGCCCGGCGAGCTCCGGTGCCCCGCCGAGCGCGACCCACGCCTGCACCGTCGCGCCGTCCCGCCCGCTCGTGATCGTCATGGGATCCATTCAACCCACTCAACACCCTTGCGGCTTGGATAGGTTGTGCGGATCCCGCTCTCGAAAGGCACCACCGTGAAATATCGCGTCATCGGCTCGGCGCCCGCAACGCGCCGCGAAGTGAGCGTGCTGAGCCTCGGCACCATGACCTTCGGCACCACCGTCGACGAGGCCACCTCGTACGCGATCCTCGACCGGTTCGCGGAGGCGGGCGGCACCTTCATCGACACCTCCAACAACTACGCCTTCTGGGTGAACGGCACGCAGGGCGGCGAGAGCGAGGAACTGGTCGGCCGCTGGCTGCGCAGCCGCGGCATCGGCGACGAGATCACCGTCGCCACCAAGCTCGGCGCCCGCCCCAACCAGCCGACCAGCGGTTTCAGCCTCGACGTGGAGGGCCTGTCCGCCAAGGTCATCCGCGAGTCCGCGGAGCGCAGCCGCGAGCGTCTCGGCATCGAGCGCATCCACCTGCTGTACGCGCACGTCATGGACGAGAACACCCCGCTGGAGGAGACCGTCCGGGGATTCGCCGAGGTCGTCGCGGACGGCACGGCCGGCCTGCTCGGCGCGAGCAACCACTGGGCCTGGCGCGTGGAGCGCGCCCGTACGCTGGCCGCCGCGGCCGGCGTACCGGGCTACGAGGTGCTCCAGCACCACCACAGCTACCTGCGCCAGCGCACCGACATCCCCAGCCTGCGCTCGCCCGACGGCAACCAGGGCCTGGTCAGCGGCGACCTGCTCAGCTACCTCCGGGACAACCCGTCGCTCACGCAGGTCTCGTACTCCCCGCTGATCGCGGGCGCCTACGTACGCGACGACAAGCCGCTCGGCCCCGGCTTCGAGCACGCGGGCACCGAGCCCCGCCTGCGCGCGGTCCGCGAGGTCGCCGCCGAGACCGGCGCCACCGTCAACCAGGTCGTCCTGTCCTGGCTGATGGGCGGCGACATCCCGGTGCTCCCGCTGGTCGGCGCCTCCTCGGTGGCCCAGCTGGAGGAGAGCCTGGGCGCGGTGGAACTCGAACTGACGGCGGAGCAGCGCGCCACGCTCGACTCGGTGAACTGACGGCCGAAGTCAGGCAGATCGTTTCCCGTGGGCAGGGCGCTGGGGCCGGAGGCAGGATCAGGGACGCGCGATCATTCGAACTCCGTGCCGAAGTACGGGTCGGGTTCGCCCGTGTAGGGGTCGATGCCGGACTCCCAGCGCCGTTGCTCCTCGCGCCAGTGGACGAAGTGCGGTGCGGGCTCTCCCCAGAGGGACGCATCGCTGAGCGGGCACTCGTCGAAGCCCTCGACGAACAGACGGCGGAGGAACTCCGCCATACCGCAGTCGTAGATCTTCCAGTGGGGCCGGCCGTGCCGTTCCCACACGATGACCGGCCAGTGGTCGGGGTCCTCGTCAACGGCGACCCAGCCGAGGATGTCGGCTCCGCAGCTGACACCCCACGCGATGACGGAGTCAGGGCCGGCGGTGGTTCCGTCGGGGCCTCCTTCGGTCGCCCATAGGTGCCGCATGGTGGCGGTCTCACCCGCCATGCTCCCGAGTTCCTGCCCGAAGGCCGGCTGCGTGGCCGCTTCGGGAGTGAGGACGCTGAACGCGTCATCGATGCCCCCGGCTCCGTAAGTGGCCATGAAGGCTCTGTAGTCGGACGGGAATCCGACCCGCCACGCTCCTCGCAGCGCGTCCCAGTCCACCTGCTCATCCGCACCGTCATGGGCCGGCATGACGGCCAGGAGTGCGGCGAGACGTGTTTCTTCAGGAGACATGGCCCCTCCAGCGGTGTGTACGTCCGCCGCAACGTATCCGGCGTCACGGACATCGGGCCTCCAGGGGCATGGAAGCGGAGCAGCGCCCCGCCGCCCCTCGCGCACCCGAGCCACCGCGAACCCCAGGCCGGTCCTCCGCCGGGCAACCGCCCGGGTTCCCGCCCGCGTTCGGACATCACCTCGAACGCACCCACAAACGCCGAGATCCCGCCCAGCCTTTCGGCTGAACGGGATCTCGTGACGATTCCCGAGAGCTACTCGAGAACTGTCGTCTGTGGACCTGTGGGGATTTGAACCCCAGACCCCCTCGATGCGAACGAGGTGCGCTACCAGACTGCGCCACAGGCCCTTGCGACGTGTGAAACATTAGCATCCCCACGCGGGTGCTCCAAAACCGGTATCGGGGAGCGTCCGCGCAGGTCACCGATCACTCGTTCGCGGCCCGCGGCCGGCCGTCGCTCTCGTACTGGTCGAAGAGCGGGGTACGGCCGCGCTCGCGGCCGCGCGGGCGCGGGGTGCTCGGGGTCTTCGGCTCCGGCTTGGGGGCCCCGGGCTGGGCGCGCAGGCGCGGCTCCGTCGGCTCGGCCGTGCTGGAGCGGGTCGGGCTCCACGCGTCCGGGGACGCCGGGCCCGTGGCGCGCGGGGCGACCGGAGCGGTCACGTACGTGGGCAGCGGGACCGGGACCGGCTCCCAGCTGTCACCGCGGGCGGGGCCGCGTTCGCGCTCGCGCTGCTGGTCCACCCACTCGGCGTGGTCGGTCTGCTCGACCAGCGCGCGCCGTCCGGCTTCCTGCGGGGAGACCGGTGGCGCGGGGTCCGGTTCGGTGTCCGCGGCGGCGGTGTCCTCGGGGTGGCGGCGGCGCGGGCGGTGCTCCCGCAGGTGCCGCGCGGCCGCCTCGGCACGCCGCCGGTCCATCGTGAACTCGTAGCGCCGCCGCTCCTGCACCCGCAGGTGGACGATGTAGGTGCTCAGCAGCAGGGCCGGCACGGCGGGGGCCCACAGGAAGCGCAGCCCGCCCACCGCGGCGACGACCGCGCCGAGGGTGAAGACGAGGAAGAGGAGCGCGGTCGTGCGCCGACGGCGCGCGAGGACCTGGAGCCGCTGTTCGCGCCGGGCCCGCTCCGCGCGGTGCTCCCGCTCGGCGGTGGCCGGTCTCGGCTCCGCCCTGGTCGGGGGCACGACGACGGCCCGGGCGTCGGCGTCCACGGAATTCACCGTTTCCGTCGCGGCGTCCGGGTCCGCGTGGGGCTGGGGCCCCGCCTGCTCGTCACCGCGCTCACGCAGCCCCTTGGCGTAACGGCGCTCCATTCCCGCCCGGCCGGAAAGCAGCCGAATGGCAGTGGAGAAGCGTTCCGTCGGACGGGCTTCGTTCAGCTCGTCCTGCCTCCGGAGCCACATGGGCACCAAGTAGGCGGCCCAGGCCCCGACAATGACTGCGTAGATGAGGCCGCTGCTGCTCACACATCACACCGTAGAGGGACACGGGCGAGGGGATCGGCCAATTGGGCCGGTGTGTCGCGCGATCTCGCTGATATCACGGACTTTTTTTGTGATTCTTCGGATCAGGTTATGGGCGAATCGGTTCCGCGCCCGCATGAATTCGAACAGATATTCGCCTATGGTTTCAGCGGGCACGGGTCATTTCAGCGACTGCCGGGTCCGGTGCCAGCGGCGCAGCAGGCCGTCCGGCACCTCCTCCACCGTGACCGCGTACACGAGGTGGTCGCGCCAGGCCCCGTCGATGTGCAGGTACCGGGGCCGCAGTCCCTCCTCGCGCAGGCCCAGCTTCTCCACGACGCGCCGGCTCGGCTTGTTCTCCGGGCGGATGCACACCTCGATCCGGTGCAGCCCGACCTTCCCGAAGCAGTGGTCGATCGCGAGCGCGACCGCCGTCGGCATCACACCGCGGCCCGCCACGTCGCGGTCCACCCAGTAGCCGATGTGGCCGGCGCACATCGAGCCCCAGGTGATCCCGGCGACCGTCAGCTGTCCGACGAGCCGGCCCTGGTACTCGATGACGAAGGGCAGCATCCGGCCCGCGTTCGCCTCCGCCCGCAGGTGGCGGACCATCTGGCGGTACGTCGGCCGCTGGATCACCGGCCCCCACGGCGCGGGAGGCGGAATCGTCGCCTCCCACGGACGCAGCCAGTCGCGGTTGCGCCGGTTGGCCTCGCGCCAGGCCTTCTGGTCCCGCAGTTTTATCGGCCGGAGCGTGACGTCGCCGTCCGTCAGGACCGCCGGCCAGGAGGGGCCGTTCAGCTCGTGCTCCCTGGGGCGTCCGCCGGTCTGGGGTGGTCGCCGCCGCGGATCTGCTCCACGGCGTGCGGCAGGAGGCGGGACAGGACGGCGAGGCCGTCGCGCACGCCGCCCGTCGACCCCGGCAGGTTGACGATCAGCGTGCGTCCGGCCACGCCCGCCATTCCCCGGGACAGGGCCGCGGTCGGCACCTTCGCCAGCCCTTCGGCGCGGATGGCCTGCGGGATGCCCGGGATCTCGTAATCCAGCACCGCCGCGGTGGCCTCCGGCGTCCGGTCGGTCGGCGAGATGCCGGTCCCGCCCGTGGTCAGGATGACGTCGTAGCCGGCTGCCACGCCCTCGCGCAGCGCCTGCCCGACGGGATCCCCGTCGGGCACGACCCGGGGGCCGTCCACCTGGAAACCGAGCTTCTCCAGCGCCTCGGCCAGCAGCGGGCCGCCCTTGTCGGCGTACACGCCCTGCGAGGCCCGGTTCGAGGCCGTCACCACCAGGCCGCGCGGCGCGGGGGCCGCGGAGCCGGCAGGGGCGGCGGAGGGTTCGGCCGCCGGGGGGACGTGGCTGTGCACCTCGCCGCCGCGCGGGGCGTTCACGAGCGCGTCCAGTCGCCGGACTTGCCGCCGGTCTTCTCCTCCACCCGGACGTCCGTGATGACCGCGCCCTTGTCGACGGCCTTCACCATGTCGATCACCGTGAGCCCGGCGACCGCGACGGCGGTCAGGGCCTCCATCTCGACGCCCGTGCGGTCGGTCGTCTTCACCGTGGCGAGGATCTCGACGGCGTCGTCGGCGACCGACAGGTCGACCTTCACGCCCGACACCGCCAGCGGGTGGCAGAGCGGGATCAGGTCGGGGGTCTTCTTCGCGCCCATGATCCCGGCGATCCGCGCGGTGGCGAGGGCATCGCCCTTGGGGACGCCCTCGCCGCGCAGCAGCTCGATCACCCGGGGGGAGACGAGTACGCGGCCGCTGGCGCGGGCCGTCCGGGTGGTGACGTCCTTCTCCGAGACGTCGACCATCCGGGCCGCGCCGGCCTCGTCGATGTGGGTCAGCCTGCTCTGCGTACTCATACTCTGCGCGTCGCTTCCGTCCGGGCCCCCGAGGGGCCTGTGTGGTGCAACACGCTACCCGCACCCGCCGGTCCTCAGCTGAGCAGGACCACTTCCAGCTCGCTCCCTGGCTCCACCGAGGTGACGTCCTCCGGTACGACCATCAGCGAGTCCGCGTGGGCCAGCGCGGCGATCAGATGGGAGCCCGATCCGCCGACCGGGCTGACCGTGCCGCCCTGCGCGTCGTACTTGCCCCGCAGGAACTGGCGGCGGCCGGCCGGGGAGCCGAGCGCCTTGTCGGCCTTGAGCACCGCCCGTACGGTCGGCCGGCCCACCTCGGACTCCGGCAGGCCCATGAGGGCGCGGATCGCGGGCCGCACGAACAGCTCGAAGGAGACGTACGAGGACACCGGGTTGCCGGGCAGCGCCAGCAGCGGGGTGTGGTCCGGGCCGATGGTGCCGAAGCCCTGCGGCTTGCCGGGCTGCATGGCGAGCTTGCGGAAGTCGATCCCGCCGCCGTCGATGTCCCCGGCGGCCGCGTCGCCCGCGGACACCGCGGTCAGCGCCTCCTTGACGACGTCGTACGCCCCGACGCTGACGCCGCCGGTGGTGACCAGCAGGTCGGCCCGGATCAGCTGGTCCTCGATCGTGGCGCGCAGGGTGTCGGCGTCGTCCGCGACGGCCCCGACCCGGTAGGCGATGGCCCCGGCGTCCCGTGCGGCCGCGGCCAGCGCGAAGCTGTTGGAGTCGTAGATCGTCCCGGCGGCCAGCGACTCGCCCGGCTGGACCAGCTCGCTGCCGGTGGACAGCACGACCACGCGCGGGCGCGGCCGCACCCGTACGGTGCCGCGCCCGATGGCGGCCAGCAGGGCGATCTGCGGCGGCCCGAGGACCGTGCCGGCCGCCAGGGCCAGGTCGCCGGCCTGTACGTCGCTGCCCCGCGAGCGGACGTGCGCCCGCGCCTCGGCCGCGCGGTGCACCCGCACCTCGCCGCCCGCGCCCTCGGGGGCGGCGCTGGCCGGGGTCATCCCGGAGGCCGCGCCTTCACCCGTACCGCCGTCGGTCCACTCGACCGGTACGACGGCTTCGGCACCGGGCGGCAGCGGGGCGCCGGTCATGATGCGGGCGGCCTCGCCGGGGCCCACGGTGGGCAGCTCGCCGCTGCCCGCCGCGACGTCCCCGATGACCGTCAGCACCGCGGGGAACTCCTCGCTCGCACCCTGGACGTCGGCCGTACGGACGGCGTAGCCGTCCATGGAGCTGTTGTCGAAGGGCGGGAGGGCGACGGGCACGGTGACGTCCTCGACCAGGACACAGCCCTGGGCGTCCAGCAGCTGGAGCTCGATGGGCTCCAGCGGCCGGACGGTGGCGAGGACGTCCGCGAGGTGCTCGTCCACGGACCACAGACGGTGGCCGGTGTCCTGCGGTGCGGAACTGGTCAAGGTGCTACATCTCCTCCGTGACGTAACGGTGAAGCCAGGTGCGGAACTCCGGGCCCAGGTCCTCACGCTCACACGCGAGGCGGACGATGGCCCGCAGGTAGTCGCCGCGGTCGCCGGTGTCGTAGCGGCGGCCCCGGAAGACCACTCCGTGCACCGGACCGCCGATGGTCTCGTCGGCGGCCAGCTTCTGCAGGGCGTCGGTGAGCTGGATCTCCCCACCTCGGCCCGGCTCGGTCTCCCGCAGTATGTCGAAGATCGCGGGGTTGAGGACGTAACGTCCGATGACCGCGTAGTTGCTGGGGGCGTCCTCGGGCTCCGGCTTCTCGACGAGGCCGGTGATCCGGACCACGTCCTCCTCGCCGGTGGCCTCGACGGCGGCGCAGCCGTAGAGGTGGACGCTGGCCGGGTCCACCTCCATGAGGGCGATGACGGTGCCGCCGGTGCGGGCGTAGATGTCCGACATCTGACGCAGCAGCGGGTCGCGCGGGTCGATCAGGTCGTCGCCGAGCAGGACGGCGAAGGGCTCGCGGCCGACGTGCGGCTCGGCGCACAGCACGGCGTGGCCGAGGCCTCGCGGGTCGCCCTGGCGGACGTAGTGCATGGTGGCCAGGTCGCTGGATTCCTGGACCTTCTTCAGCCGGTCGTCGTCGCCCTTGGCGATGAGGGCCGACTCCAGCTCGTAGTTCCGGTCGAAGTGGTCTTCCAGCGCACGCTTGTTACGCCCAGTGATCATCAGTATGTCGTCGAGCCCGGCCGCCACGGCCTCCTCGACCACGTACTGGATGGCCGGCTTGTCCACAACGGGGAGCATTTCCTTCGGGGTCGCCTTGGTCGCCGGAAGGAAGCGAGTGCCGAGGCCAGCAGCCGGAATCACGGCCTTCTTGATCACGGGGTGCAACATAGTCATGCCCCGAACGATAGTGGGTCCTGCCGAACGCCAGCCCAGATCCCGGTAGGTAGGTCCACTTATGTGCCGATTTCACGACGAGATTTGAATCCCCTGTGACAGAGAACCCGCGCCCCGTCTCCGCCAAGGCGCAGCTGCGCCGAGAACTCCTCGCCGCCCGCCGCGCCTTGTCCCCCGAGACCTGCCGTACGGCGGCCACCGCGCTCGCCGTCACCGCACTGGACCTGCCCGAACTGGCCGACGCCCGCACGGTCGCGGCGTACGTCTCCGTCGGCACGGAGCCCGGCACCCGCGCCCTGCTCGACGCCCTGCGCTCGGCCGGCAAGCGGGTGCTGCTCCCCCTGCTGCTGCCCGACAACGACCTCGACTGGGCGGCGTACGAGGGTCCGGGCAGCCTCGCCGAGGCCGCGCACCCGGGGAAGATGCGGCTGCTGGAGCCGACCGGACCGGCGCTCGGGCCGGACGCGGTGACGGCGGCCGACGCCGTACTGCTGCCCGGGCTCGCGGTGGACGCGCGCGGGATGCGCCTGGGCCGCGGCGGGGGCTCGTACGACCGGGTCCTGGAGCGGCTGGAGCGCGCCGGGGCGGATCCCGCGCTGGTCGTGCTCCTCTACGACGACGAGGTGGTCGCGCGGGTCCCGGAGGAACCGCACGACCACCCCGTTCAGGCGGTGGCCACCCCGTCGGGGGTGGTCCGTTTCACGGCTTCAGCGTGAGGGTGTCGACCGTGGCCTTGTCGACCGCGTCCTTCCCGAAGGGCCAGTCGAGCAGTTCGCCCTTGGCCCACATCGTCGTCTGGTCCGTGTAGTTGCCGTTGTACGCGTGACCCGAGGCGCCCGTCAGGTTGATCCAGCGGGACTTGTCGAGGTCGTTGAGGTTGACGACCATCCGCATCGACGGCACCCAGGTGACCCCGTAGCCGCTGGAGGCGTTCCACCCGGTCGCGTTGACGGTGGCCTCGCCGCCGCCCAGGTTCCACGGGCCGCGGTTGAGGAGCCACTGCATGAAGCCGGGGCCCTCCTTGCCGATGGTCTGGTTCTTCAGCGTCAGCTGGTGCAGCCGGCCCCAGCTCCAGGTGGACTGGTCCTTGCCGAGCTTGGCGGTCAGCTCCCACCGGGCGTCGTGCATGGCCCGGGCGAACAGCTCGTCGCGGGTGGCGGTCGCCGGCTGGGTGAAGCCCTTCTTGGGCGAGGACCACCACTGCGACTTCTCGTCCTTGACCAGGCGGCGGACCACCTCGAACCAGCGGTCGCCGCCGTCCGGCTGCGCCGAGTCGGGGCCGCGGGTACCGCATTCGCGGACCACTTCGGCGAGCTCGTCGGCCGGGCCCCTGCTGTCGGCGCGGACGTTCATGCAGCTGCCCTCGATGCGCAGCTCCTTGGGCATCTTGTCGCCGAAGGCCAGCTTGAGGATGTTGCGCCAGACCGCGTTGAAGTAGGCGGCGGCCGCCGAGTCGGGCTCCTGGGTGTAGTTCCATCCGTCCAGGAGCTTCTGCGCGGAGCGCACGTCCGGGTCGGAGACCTCGATCTTGGCCAGCATCGGGGTCAGCAGCGCGGCGATCTCGCTGCTGTTGTCCATCTGCATGGCCCGCATGTCGTCGGTCGAGATCTTGCCGCTGTCCTTGATCTTCGCCTCGATGAGGTCGTTGATCCGCTGGCTGCGGGCGCCGTAGCCCCAGTCGGTGGTCAGCATGTAGGGGTACTTGCCCGAGCCGGTGCCGGACTCCACGACCGCCTGGTTGGCGGTGACGATGTAGCCGCGGGACGGGTTGAAGTCCCAGGGCATCTCGTTCTGCGGGATGTATCCGGCGTTGCCGTCCTTGCCGCCCTTCCAGGCGTACTTGGAGTCCCAGCCGGGGGCCGGCATGCGGCCGTCGCCCTGGCTGCGGACCGGGATCCGGCCGGGGGCCTGGTAGCCGATGTTGCCCTTGCCGTCGGCGTAGATCAGGTTCTGGGAGGGGACCTCGAAGTCCGCGGCCGCCTCCCGGAAGGACTTGAAGTCCTTGGCCTTGTCCAGCTTGAAGACCGCGTCCATCGACTTGCCCGCGTCCAGGGCGGTCCAGCGCAGGGCGACGGCGTAGCCGTTGCCGCGGTCGGGGGCCGAGCTGCCCACCGGGGCGCGGGCGCCGACCGTGGCGAGGTCGTCGCTGCGGTCGGAGACCAGCGGGCCGTTGTTCGTGGTGCGGACGGTCATCTTCTTGCTGGCGCCGCCCGCGACCTTGATGACCTCTTCGCGGGTCTCGAAGGGGACCACCCTGTTGTCGTAGACGTAGCCCTCGGGCTTCACCTGCTCCAGGTAGAGGTCGGTGACGTCCGCGCCGAGGTTGGTCATGCCCCAGGCGATGTCGGCGTTGTGGCCTATGACCACGCCGGGCATGCCGGAGAAGGTGTAGCCCGCCACGTCGTACTGGCACTGGGGCGAGGCCGTGCGGCAGTGCAGGCCCATCTGGTACCAGACCGAGGGCAGCTGCGGGGACAGGTGCGGGTCGTTCGCGAGCAGCGGCTTGCCGGTGGTCGTGTAGCGGCCGGAGATCACCCAGGAGTTCGATCCGATGCCGCTGCCGTTGGGGCCGAGGATCGCGGGGATCTCGTCCAGGGTCTTGGCGAGGGAGGTCAGCTGGGTGCGCAGGCCCACGGTCGCGCCCTGGGCGGTGGCGTTGTCGGCGAGGCCGGACGCGGTGCTGGTGGCGGTGCCGGTGCCCGTTCCCGTGGAGGTCTGGGAGCCCGTGGCGGAGGCGGAGCCGCCGCCCGTCGAACCGGAGCCGCCGGAGCCGCCGGGGCTCTGGGGCGCGTACTTGCCGCCCTCGACCTTGCCGCCCTCGACGATCGGCTTGTTCCGGTCGAAGGGGTACGGCGGGTAGAGCTCGTCGATCTGCGCCTGCGAGAGCTTGCTCGACATCAGCGCGCGGTCGATCTCGTCCTGCATGTTGCCGCGCAGGTCCCACGCCATCGCCTTGAGCCAGGCCACCGAGTCCACCGGCGACCACTGCTCGGGCTGGTAGTCGTCGCTGAGCTTGAGGGCGGCGTGCTCGACGGAGAGGTCCTTGCCGGACTTCCCCTTCAGGTACGCGTTGACCCCGTCGGCGTAGGCCTGGAGGTTCTTCTTCGTCTCTTCCGAGAGTTTCTTGTCGTACTCGGTCTGGGCGACCTGGCGCCAGCCCAGCGTGCGCAGGAAGGCGTCGGTCTCGACCTGGCCGGAGCCGAACATCTCCGAGAGCCGCCCCGACGTCATGTGACGGCGTACGTCCATCTCCCAGAACCGGTCCTGCGCGTGCACGAAACCCTGTGCGCGGAAGAGGTCGTCGTCGTTGTCGGCGTAGAGCTGGGGAATGCCGTGGGCGTCGCGTTTGACCTCGACGGTCCCGGTGAGGCCCGGCACCTTGAGGGAGCCGGTGGTCTGGGGGAAGGAGGCGCGCACGCTGTCGACGCCCCAGTACGCCCCGTAGCCGAGGCCCGCGAAGAGAGCCAGGACCAGGACGAGCACGATCAGACGGGCGCGTCGTCCCTTCTTCTTGACGGGAGGAGCGGTTTCGTTGGCGGGCATCGCTGTCCTTAGAGGGGCAGGGTGGTCCTGGGAGTGCTGGGAGCAACCATAGGCGCAGGACCGTACCCGTTGATCCGCCAGGGTGGAGAGCCGGATTCGGCGGGACGCGGACCGGCATCCGAGGACAGGGCCGAACATGCGTTTCACAATGTGGTTATCACGTAAAAACTCCGTCAAAGATTAGGTAAGGTAACGAAGTACTTGCCGACATATGCCACCGGCGGACGGATCCGTCGGCGCGCTTTGAGGAAAGGGCCGCCCGCTGACTGTCCACACGCTCAATGAGCTTCTGCTGGTCTGCTCGCTCGTGCTGCTCATCGCCGTCGCGGCGGTACGCATCTCTTCACGCAGCGGCCTCCCCAGCCTGCTCATCTACCTCGGCATAGGCATCGCGATAGGCCAGGACGGCATCGGGCACGTCGTATTCGACAACGCCGAGCTGACGCAGGTCATCGGCTACGCCGCACTCGTCGTGATCCTCGCCGAGGGTGGTCTGGGCACCAAGTGGAAAGAGATCAAACCGGCCCTGCCGGCCGCGATCGTGCTGTCGCTGGTGGGCGTCGCGGTCAGCGTCGGCGTCACGGCCGCGGGGGCGCACTACCTCGTCGGACTGGACTGGCGCCAGGCACTGCTGATCGGCGCGGTCGTCTCGTCGACCGACGCGGCCGCCGTCTTCTCCGTCCTGCGCAAGGTCCCCCTCCCCTCCCGGATCACGGGCGTCCTGGAAGCGGAGTCCGGCTTCAACGACGCCCCCGTCGTCATCCTCGTCGTGACCTTCTCCACCACCGCCGGACCGGTGGACGACTGGTACGTCCTCGTCGGCAAGATCGCCCTTGAGCTGGCGATCGGCGTCGCGATAGGCCTGACCGTCGGCTTCCTCGGCGCGTACGGCCTGCGGCACGTGGCACTGCCCGCCTCCGGCCTCTACCCGATCGCCGTGATGGCGATCGCCGTGGCCGCGTACGCGGCCGGCGCGCTGGCGCACGGCTCCGGCTTCCTCGCCGTGTACCTGGCGGCGATGGTGCTCGGGAACGCGAAGCTCCCCCACTGGCCGGCCACCCGGGGGTTCGCGGACGGCCTCGGCTGGATCGCGCAGATCGGCATGTTCGTCCTGCTCGGCCTGCTGGTCACGCCGCACGAGCTGGTCAACGACTTCTGGCCCGCCGTGGTCATCGGGCTGGTGCTGACGATGCTGGCGCGGCCGCTGGAGGTCTTCGTCAGCCTGCTGCCCTTCCGGATTCCGTGGCGGGAGCAGGTCCTGATGTCGTGGGCGGGCCTGCGCGGCGCCGTGCCCATCATCCTGGCGACCATCCCGATGGTGTCCGGGATCGAGGGCAGCGACCGCGTCTTCAACATCGTCTTCGTGCTCGTCGTCGTCTACACCCTGGTGCAGGGGCCGACGCTGCCCTGGCTGGCGCGCAAGCTCAGGCTCGGGGAGTCGGAGGAGACCGCTTCCGACCTCGGCATCGAGTCGGCTCCGCTGGAGAAGCTGCGCGGACACCTCCTCTCCTTCGCGATCCCGCCGGCCTCGCGCATGCACGGCGTCGAGGTCAGCGAGCTGCGGCTGCCGCCCGGGGCTTCGGTCACGCTGGTGGTCCGGGACGCGAAGAGCTTCGTACCGATGCCGTCGACCGTGCTGCGGCGCGGGGACGAGCTGCTGGTGGTGGCCACGGATCCGGTGCGGGACGCGGCCGAGGCGCGACTGCGGGCGGTGGCCCGGGGCGGAAAGCTGGCCGGGTGGCTGGGGACGGGCGGGGACGGGTCTCCGCGATCCCGGAGCTGACATCCGGAATCGGACAACACCCGGAATCGGACATTCCGATAGAGGAACAGTTTAGAGCGGCGTTCTAATTCGGCCATTTTCGGTGCACTCTGAACTGCTTTGCCCCTGTTTACCGGGGCCTGGGATGGCGAAGCTCCCGTTAATCGCAGGTGAAGACACACCTTGTCACCGTAATCACAGGGCGTGGTAAGGCATCCCCCTGTACGATGAAGGCACACCAGATCGAACCAACTCTGCCTGACGCAGAGCTGGCGCGACCGCAAAGCGGCCGTGGCACCCTCCCGCAGTGGGCGCCCAGGTATCACTCGGTTCTGCGCAAGAGGACAGCTCTCGGGGCTCCCACATGTACGGGTGCGGCCGCTCACAAGGCGAAGCACCGTCCGCAGACGGGGACGCTCTACCAGGCAGCGGAAAGGCAAGGCCGTGACATCCGCGGTCACGACCGACACGTCCGCCCGCCCCGGCTACGGGCAGCTGCTGCGCACACCCGGCGCCCTCGGCTTCGTACTCCCCGGCTTCGCCGCCCGGCTCCCCTTCGGCATGCTGACCATCGGCATGCTGCTGCTCATCCAGCACACCACCGGTTCCTACGGCAGCGCCGGCATCGTCGCCGCCGTCACCGGCGTCTCGATGGCTCTGTCCGCCCCGCTGATGGGCATCTTCACCGACCGCTTCGGCCAGAGCGCCGTCCTGGTCCCCGTCGTGCTCACGCACGCCGCCTCCGTCAGCGGCCTGGCGGCGCTCGCCCTGCTGGACGCGCCGGTCTGGGCGCTGGCGCTCGCCGCCGTACCCGCCGGCGCCTCGGTACCGCAGGTCGGACCGATGGTCCGGGCGCGCTGGGCCGCCAAGCTGGAGGGCTCGCCCCTGCTGCCGACGGCCGCCGCCTTCGAGTCCGTCACCGACGAGTTCACCTTCGTCGTCGGCCCGGTCCTGGCGACCGCGCTGTGCACCGGCGTCCACCCGGCCGCCGGCCTGGTCACCGAGGCCACGCTGACGCTCTTCGGCGGTCTGCTCTTCGCGGCCCGGCGGGCCACCCAGCCCAAGCCGCACGCCCCGTCGGCCACCGGTGAGAAGCGCGCCTTCGCGCTGTCCTTCCCGGGCCTGCGCGTCCTGATCTTCGCCTTCCTCGGGATCGGCGCCGTCTTCGGCGGCATGCAGGTCTCGCTGGCCGCCTTCTCCAACGAGATCGGCAACCCCGGCGCCAACGGCCTGCTCTACGGCGTCTTCGCGGCCGGCAACATGATCGCCGGCATCGCGATGGGTGCCGTCGCCTGGAAGATCGGCCCGCGTCGCCGCCTGATCCTCGGCTACATCGGCCTCACCGCCGCCGCGTCCGTGCTGTGGGCCGCCCACTCGATGATCCTGCTGGGCGCGCTCGGCCTGGTCGTCGGCCTGTTCATCGCCCCCGCCCTGATCACCGGCTACACGATGGTCGAGCAGCTGGTCCCGGCCAACGCCCGGACCGAGGCGTTCACCTGGCTGACCGGTTCCATCGCCTTCGGGCAGGCCATCGCGGTCACCCTGGCCGGCCGCCTGACGGACGCGCACGGGTCCTCGTACGGCTTCCTGGTGCCGATGGGTGCCACGGCGCTCGCGCTGGCCACGCTGCTGGCGCTGCGCGCGAAGCTGGCGCCGAAGGCTCCGAGCCGGGTCGTGAACGCGTCCGCGCCGGCCGGCGCCGCTGCTGCAGAGGCCGCCGCCCCTACCGAGGCCGCCACCGCGGCCGAGGCGCCGAGCACCGCCCCGCGTACCGCGCGGACCGCCTCGCCGGCCGCCCGGAACCGCGTGAACGAGCGTGGGATGGGTCACCGCGTGCCGGTGACGGTGGACTGATCGACCGGAATACGTCACCATGGAGCGTCGTTAGCACTCATTGAGTCAGAGTGCCAGGAGGATATTCGTGCCGACCTACCAGTACCAGTGCACCGAGTGCGGTGAGGGCCTTGAGGCCGTGCAGAAGTTCACCGATGACGCACTGACCGTGTGCCCGAGTTGTGACGGACGCCTGAAGAAGGTGTTCTCCGCGGTCGGCATCGTCTTCAAGGGCTCCGGTTTCTACCGGAACGACAGCCGTGGCGCCTCGTCGAGCAGCACGCCTGCCTCGAAGCCGGCCTCGTCGTCCACGACGACGGCTGCCGCCGCCCCCGCCGCAGCGTCCTCCTCGACGTCGTCGAGCACGGGCAGCAGCTCGACCTCGGCCGCCTGACCGTTTCCCCCTAGGCCCCGCCCGCCCTGACCGGCAGCGGGGCCTTCGGCATGCCCGGTTAGGGTGGGCCGCATGGTGAACGCAGAGATCGGTGTCATTGGCGGTTCGGGCTTCTACTCGTTCCTGGAGGACGTCTCCGAGATCCAGGTGGAGACCCCGTACGGGCCCCCGAGCGACTCCCTGTACGTGGGTGAGCTGGCCGGCCGCCAGGTGGCCTTCCTGCCCCGGCACGGGCGCAGCCACACCGTCCCGCCGCACAAGATCAACTACCGGGCCAACCTGTGGGCCCTGCGTTCGGTCGGCGTCCGCCAGGTACTCGGCCCGTGCGCGGTCGGCGGCCTGCGGGCCGAGTACGGGCCGGGCACGCTGCTCGTACCCGACCAGCTGGTCGACCGTACGAAGTCCCGGGCGCAGACCTTCTTCGACGGGGAGCCGCTGCCCGACGGCAGCGTCCCGAACGTCGTGCACACCACCTTCGCGGACCCGTACTGTCCGGTGGGGCGCGAGGTGGCGCTGGCGGCGGCACGGGAACGGGACTGGGAGCCGGTGGACGGCGGCACCATGGTCGTCATCGAGGGGCCGCGCTTCTCCACGCGCGCCGAGTCGCGGTGGCACGCGGCGGCGGGCTGGTCGGTGGTCGGCATGACGGGGCACCCGGAGGCGGTCCTCGCTCGCGAGCTGGGGCTCTGCTACACCTCGATGGCGCTGGTCACGGACCTGGACGCGGGCGCGGAGACCGGTGAGGGCGTGTCGCACACGGAGGTCCTGAAGGTCTTCGGCGAGAACGTCGGCCGCCTGCGCGAGGTGCTCTTCGACGCGGTGGCGGCCCTGCCGGCGACGGAATCCCGCGCCTGCCTGTGCACGCACGCCCACGACGGCTGGGACCTGGGCATCGAGCTGCCTTAGCGGAGGCTTTGTCAGCGCCTCGGCCTAGCCTCCACGCATGGGGAATTCAGGGGGGACGGCCATGGCCCGCGCCACGGTGGAGGAGCTGCGGCAGTTCGCTGCCGAGGCCGGGTTCGGTGCGGCCGGGGGCGGTGAGGAAGCCGCTGAGCTGGGCGGAGGCTGGGTGATGTTGCACGTCGCCGATCAGCCGGCCGGCGGGGCCGCGGCACTGTCGCGACGGACCGGGGCGCCGGTGATCACGGTGGCCTACCTCGACAGCGACGTCGGCTTCGTCGAGGCCGCCACGTTCGCCGGCGGTCACTGGAAGGCCCTGCTGAACCGGGACACGGCACAGGACTACGGGATACCGCTCGACCGGTTCCCCGTCCAGCCGGCCCTTGAGGGCGCGCTCGACTGGTCGGCGGCCGCCGGTCTGACCGCCGACCCGGCGGGAGTCCGGACCGCCCTCACCGGCTCCGAGCCCTTCGCGGAGGACCTCGCCGACCGGCTGCTCACGGCCCTCGGCCTGGACCTCGCGTGATCGGATCCCGCGCCTTCCCGCACGTTCCCGGGGAAGCGGCGGCCACGACAATGGCGACGTGAACACCGAGAACCGGATCATCGTCGCCCTCGACTTCGACGACCACGCGGCCGCGGAGACACTCGTCGCGCGGCTCGGCGACACCTGCGGCCACTACAAGGTCGGCCTGGAACTGCTCACCAGCGCGGGCCCCGGGCTCGTCCGGGACCTCGCCGCCCGGGGGTACGAGGTCTTCCTCGACCTGAAGCTCTTCGAGATACCCCACTCCGTGGCCGGCGCGGTCCGGGCGGCGGGCACGCTGGGCGCGTCGATGGTGACCGTGCACGCCATGGGCGGTACGGGCATCCTGACGGCGGCGGTCGAAGCGGCGCGGGAGTTCCCCGGGCTGAAGGTGCTCGCGCTGACCGTGGTCACGAGCATGACCGCGAGCGACCTCGCCGACGTCGGCGTCGTCGCCGCGAGTACCGACGAACAGGTGCTGCGCCTGGGTCGGCTCGCGGTGGTCGCCGGCTGCGACGGACTCGTCGCCTCGCCCCGGGAAGCCGGCGCCTTGCGTGCCGCCCTGGGACCGGAGCCGCTGATCGTCACCCCGGGGGTGACGATGCCGGGCGGGGCCGGGGGCGGGCACGCGCGGGGCGGGACGCCGGGAGCGGCCTTCGGGGCGGGGGCGTCGCACATCGTGGTCGGGCGATCGGTGACGCGGGCGGCGGACCCGGTGGCGGCGCTGGAGCGGATCCGGGCGGGCCTCTGAACCCTTGCGGGTGACGCCGTTGTCCACAACCTGGGGATCGTCCACAGGGCGGAGCGGGATCCGGCGGGAGGCCGGATCGTGAGGTGTGTCCGGGCGCAAGGTCCGGGCACAGCGACTCACTCCGTCTGGTGGTGGCCCTCATGTCCCGTACGCCCACGCCCTCTTCGGCATCTTCCCCGGCTTCACCCTCGGCTTCTCCCTCGGCGCCCTCTTCGAGTTCCTCCTCGTCGTCCGCTCCTGTCTTCCCTTCCGCGTGCTCGTCCGCGTGTCCCCCCGCGCGGCCGGTCCCGCCGTTTCCCCCGCTGCGGGTCGGACGGGGCGGGGACCGGCTGCGCAGGGCCCTGCGGCGCCGGCGGCGGGCCGTCTCGGCCGGGCTGGCGGTCGCGGCGGCGGCACTGGCCGTCGGCGGGACGGAGGCTCAGGCCTCGCGGGGCGCCGCGCCCGCGGCGGTACGGGTCTCCCCGGAGCCGGCGCAGCAGCCCGCGGCGGTGCGGATGGTGTCGGCCCCGGTGCGCATCGCGGACGCGGCGACGGTGCGGCTGCTGCGGCCCGGGGACCGCGTCGACGTGGTCGCGGCGGAGCGCGCCGGACCGCCCAGGGTGGTGGCCGAGGGGGCCCGGGTTGCCGAACTGCCCGATCCCGACCAGGGTGTTGGGGACGGTGGGGCGCTCGTGGTCCTGTCCGTGCCCCGGGATACCGCACGCGCGCTCGTGGGGGTGGGCACGACGGCCCGACTGGCGGTGACGTTGTGTTGATTCCCACATGCGGGCAGTCAAGTCGCCTCAGGGTGGGGGCCGATTGGACACGCCGCGCCCGGACTGCCGTAGCTTTCGGAACCGTTGGCTCCGTGTTCGGCACATGCGAAGAAAGGCTCAGTGGTGAGCGAGAAGAAGAAGGAGAGCGTCCTGGCGGGCTTCAAAGCCTTCCTGATGCGCGGCAACGTGGTCGACCTGGCGGTGGCCGTGGTCATCGGCGCCGCGTTCACGAACATCGTGAACTCGGTGGTCAAGGGGATCATCAGCCCGGTGGTGGGCGCGGTGGGCACGCAGAGCCTGGACGGCTACAAGACGTGCATCAAGAACCCTTGCGCCATCGGCGCGGACGGCCAGCCGACGGGGGTCGAGATCCTCTGGGGCTCCGTGCTGAACGCCACGCTGACCTTCGTGATCACCGCCGCGGTCGTCTACTTCCTGATGGTGCTGCCGATGGCGAAGTACCTCGCCAAGCAGGAGGCGCGGCGCAAGGCCCGGCAGGGCGTCCAGGAGACCATGGAGATCACCGAGCTGGAGGTCCTCAAGGAGATCCGGGACGCGCTCGTCGCGCAGCGCACCAACGGTGGCGGGACCGGTTCCGCGGGTCCGCGCGACGTGTTCTAGCCGCTCCGGCCGCCCCGGCCGGTCAGATGTGGTGCGGGGGTTTCTCGTCGAGGAAGCGGGCCAGGTCGGCCGCGCTTCCGCCGGCGTGCGGCCGCTCGCCCCAGCCCCGGTCGGTGTCGTCCGACGACTGCTGGTCCAGCGGGTCGTCGAAGACCAGCCGGGGCTTCGGCCGGGGCTTGTCGGCCCCGGGCACGGGCTGCGCGGGCTGTGGGTCGGAGGCGGGGGCGGTGCTCATGCCTCCAGGGTACGGCCGCCCCCCGCGCGTTCCCGCCTCCGGCCCCGGTCGCCCGGGGGGCACCGGGGAGCCGCTGCTCGTGCGGACGGACGTGGTCACCGGTCCTTCGGGTCGAGGAGCCACAGTCCGATCACGACGACGAACGACAGGATCAGGAATCCCGCCCCCCACCAGGCCGTGCCGGTGTTGCCCTTCATCCACTCGTTGACGGTCACGGTCAGCCCCCAGAGCTGCCCGATGACGACGGTGAGGGCCAGGGCCAGACGGGCGTTGAGCTTCGAGGACCGCTCCGGCTCCTGTTCCGTGCCGGCTCCCGGGCCGGGGCCCGTGTGCCGGATCCGCGGGTCGCCGTAGCCGCTGGTGGAGCGGATCTGCGGATACCGCTCACGCACCGGCCGGTTCAGCCGGGGCTGGGCGCTCCCGGGGTGGTAGTCGGAGAGACGATGAAGTCGAGGGCCTCGTCCCAGGAGACCTCCCGGAACTCCTCGTCCCGGGAGCGGCGCATCAGCGGGGCCGTCAGCCGGTCGGGGTGGTTGACCTGCTGGTACGCGTTGATGCCCTTGAGGCACAGCCGCATCCGGTTGATGTCGTGGTTGCGGGGTTCCACGCCGAAGACCTTGCCGCCCTTGTCCACGCGCAGGTACATCCCGCACTGCACGCCGCAGAAGCAGCAGTGGGTGGGGACGAGGGTCTCGCCGTTCTGGTCGGCGTGCCACCGGTCGGCGGGGAAGCCGCCGGCGTCGCGGAAGTTCCGGGTGCCGGGCGGGGCGATGGACGGGTCGATGGAGACGGGCACGGGCCGGGACGCGGCCTCGTCGGGTTCGGCCGAGGTCACTTGAAGCCCTTCTTGACGCGGGTCAGGTAGGCGTTGCCGCGCAGCACCCGCTTGCAGCGCGGGCAGTACTCGGCCCAGGCGTCGAAGTCGAGCTTCAGGTCCTTCATCGTGCCGCGCAGGTTCTCCACGTACGGGGTGGTGTCGATGGGCTCCTCGCAGCGCTTGCAGGCGAAGACCTGCTCGTCCCGGCGGGCCGTGTACTTGAAGAGCTGCATGCCGACGGCTGCCGGGCGCTGGACGATGTGGAAGAACTTCCCGAACGGGATGTAGATGAGGGTGAACACCACCGACACCATGTGCAGGATCGCGAGGAACTCGTAGCCGCCGCCGTGCAGGAAGATCGACGAGAAGGTCAGCAGGAGCCCCGTCACGGAGATCACGATCAGGCAGATCAGCGGCAGCAGGTCGTAGGCGAAGCGCTGGCCGGTGATGGCGCCGCGGTCCTTCATCCGGCGCCACAGGAAGTACGAGGCCCCGGGAATGACCAGTACGGCGGCGACGTCCAGGCCGTGGAACATCGCCCAGCCCAGGAGGCTCAGCGAGTCGAAGCCGAGGACCTTGAAGCCCCAGATCCGCATCTCGTAGCCGGGGCCGGAACCGCTGTCGGAGGTGAAGGTGAACGAGCCCCAGGTCAGCGGGAAGGTGATGAGCGCGGCCAGGACGCAGCCCCAGAAGATGAGCTGGTGGGCGGCCCAGCGGGCGTGGGAGCGGGCGCCGAGGAACTTCTGGAAGCCGAGGTAGGTGGCGATCATCCTCGGCAGCGCGGTGGGCGCCTTCTTGAAGTTGTCCGCCGAGAAGAGGCTGCCGACGCCTTGTCTGAAGAGGCGGCGGGCGCCGGGCGCGGAGACCCAGACCGTGTACCGGTAGGCCACGCCGAAGGCCAGGAAGACGGTGGCGACGGCGTACGGCAGCAGGGCCGAGTCGAAGTCGCGCAGCACCCGGCTGCCCAGCACGATCGCCGCGATGAGCAGGAGCGAGACGACGGTGCCGGCCAGGGTGGCCCGGGCGGTGACGGGCCGTCGCCCCGCGGGGGCGGTTCCCGGGTCCGACGGGGTCCCGCCGGACCCGTCGGAACTGGCAGTGCCGGGGCCCCGGGTGGCGGAGGCGGGACGTCAAGGGCTTCTGAGGGCTCGGGCACATCACCACGCTAGGCGGCATGTTCCGATTCAGCCCGTTATGCCGTATCCACGATGACGCCGAGCGGGGCCAGACGGCCCACAGCCCCCCGGGGGTCCGCCGACGGTGATTGACCCTCGACCTGGTCCAGGGCTCAGAGTTCGGGGTGTGGAGAGCGAGATGCGCAGTATCGGGGAAATGGCTCGGGACAGTGGACTGGGCGTGAGCGCCCTGCGGTTCTACGACGGTGCCGGCGTGCTCGTCCCGGCCTGGGTGGATCCGGTGAGCGGCTATCGCTGGTACGCCCCCGAGCAGCTCGGCGAGTCCCTGCTGCTGGCGCGGCTGCGCCGGGCGGGCATGCCGCTGGCGGACATCCGGCTCGTGCTGGCCGGCTGGTCCCGTGCGGACACCGACCTGGTGCGGAACCTGCTTCAGGGGCACCTGCGCCGTCTGGAACGGGGGCTGTCCGACGCCCGAGTCGAGTTCTCCACGATCCGAGCGCTACTCGAACACAGGGAGAACCCCATGACTTCGCTCCGCACCGCCTCCGTCCGGTCGGTCGTCTCCGCCCCCGAGCTGGCCGCCGCGCTGGACGCGGTCCGTTTCGCCGCCAGTACCGACCCGGAGCTGCCGATGCTCGGCGGCGTCCTGTTCGACATCGAGGGCGACGCACTCGGTGTCGTGGCCACCGACCGGTACCGGATGGCTGTCGCCCGAGCCGGTGCCGACGGGCACGGCGGTCCCCGTGTGCAGGTCATCGTGCCGTCCCCGCTCGCCGACGCGATGCGGGCGCTGCTGACCGACGACGCGTCCGTCCAGCTCACCGTCGACGGTGACCGCGTGGCCTTGGAGACCGGGAACCGCCAGGCCGCCGGCCAGTGCCTCGATCACGACTTCCCCGATTACCGTCGCCTCGTCCGCCTGCCCGCCGACCGGCGCCGAGCCGTCGTCGATGTCCGGGCGTTCCGGGAAGCGGTGGCGACCGGTCCCGTCCGCGCGAGCGAGGTGCGCGAGCAGGACGGTCCGTCGCGCGACCTCAGCGTCCTCAAGGTGACGTCCGAGGGCGCCGTCACCGTCTGCGAGGACGGTGACGCCGACCGGGACACCGTCGCCGTGAACCGGGACTTCCTGCTGGACGCCCTCACCGCCGGAGCCGCGGACCGGCTGATTCTGGAGTTCGGCGCCCCCGACGCCCCCCTGGCGATCCGCCGCACCGACACCGAGGACACGTTTTCGCTCCTGATGCCCGTCCGCCTGGCCGACTAGCAGGCCCTCTCCCGCACGGCGTCCGTCAGCGCGTCCGGCCCGGCGAAGGGCGCGTCCTCTGGTGTGCTGGCCTGTATGGCCTACACCCCCATGACCGCCCGCAGCCGCGACGAGGACCACCGCGCGTCCACCCCGCTGGAGCTGTTCTTCGACCTCTGTTTCGTCGTCGCGATCGCGCAGGCCGGAGCCCGGCTGGTGCACGCGCTGGCGGAGGGCCATCCCGGCGCCGGAGTGATCGGCTACTTCTTCGTCTTCTTCGGCGTGTGGTGGGCGTGGATGAACTTCACTTGGTTCGCCTCCGCCTACGACGTCGACGACGTGCCGTACCGGATCGCGACCCTCGTACAGATCGCCGGCGTGCTCGTCTACGCGGCCGGGGTGGGCCAGGCCTTCGACGAGAACGACTGGACGGTCGCCGTCATCGGCTACGTCATCATGCGCGTCGCCCTGACGGCGCAGTGGCTGCGGGCCGCCGCCGGGGAGAGCGGCGAGGCACGGTCGGCGGCGCTGAAGTACGCGGCCGGGCTGGTGATCTGCCAGGTCGGCTGGGTGTCGCTGCTGTTCGTCCCGGACGACGCCAAGCGCTGGCTGTTCCTGATCCTGGCCGCCGCCGAGCTGATCGTCCCGGTGATCGCCGAGCACGGGCACCAGACGCCCTGGCACGCGCACCACATCGTGGAGCGGTACGGCCTGTTCACCATCATCGTGCTGGGCGAGACGATCGCCGCGAGCACGGTGGCGGTGCAGTCGGCGATCAGCGAGCACGAGGAGCTGGGGCACTTGCTGCCCATCGCGGCCGGCGGACTGCTGATCGTCTTCGCCGCGTGGTGGATCTACTTCGCGGTGCCGATGCACGAGCACCTGACCTCCAACCGCGAGGCCATCCCATGGGGTTACGGCCATCTGCTGATCTTCGCCTCGGGTGCGGCGATTGGTGCCGGCATCGAGGTCGCGGTCGAGCACACGGTGGGCAAGGCCCACATCTCGCAGCTGTCCGCCAACGCGGCCGTCACCGTCCCGGCCGCGCTCTTCCTGTTCATGGTCTGGCTGCTGCACTCCCGCCACTTCAAGCGGGGACCCGCCCAGCAGCTGACCATCCCGCTCTCCGCCGCCGCGATCCTCGCCTGCACCTGGACGGGCTCGTACGCGGTCCTCTACGCGGGCCTGGTCGCGACGGCCACGGTGGCGATCGGCGTCACCCTGGCCGCCAGGTCCGACTCGGCCTGACGCACGGGGCTCCGGGGCAGCGCCCGGCAACGGCGCCGCCCCGAACCCGTCACTCCCGCACCACCGCCGCCGTTCTCCAGCGCAGAACGACGCGCAGCAACTGGAGGCATGCCATGACACTCCCCGCACAACGCCAAGGCACCGGCCCCGGAGGGGAGCTGGCCGAGCCGGGCTTCTGGCAGCAACCCCCCTCGCACCGCCTGGCGGCCTTCGCCCGCCTGCGCGCCCTCGACTCCCCCGTCTTCGTACCCGAAGGGAGCGGCCACTGGGCTCTGGTCCGCCACGCCCAGGTGCAGGAGGCGAGCCGGCTGCCCAAGGTCTTCGCCAGCGCCCCCGGCGTCACCACCCCCGAACCCGCCCGCTGGGTCCGCGCCCTGTTCGGGGACTCGATGGTCAACCTGGACGGCCCCGACCACGCCCAGCTGCGCAAGATCGTGCAGCGTGCCTTCACGCCCCGCCTGCTGGCGGCCGCCGAGGAGGACATCCACGCGGTGGCGGCCCGCATCGTGGACGACGTACTCGCGGACGAGCCCGACGAGTTCGTCTCGGCGGTGGCCTCCCGGCTGCCCCTGGAGGTCATCTGCAACATGATGGGCATCCCGGAGCACTTCCGTGCGGAGATCGCCGACCGCGTCAACCACGCCTCCGAGAACATCGGCGTGGAGCGCGGACTGGCCGCCCGGCTGCGGATGCCCGGGCGCGGCCTGCGGGCGCTCGCCAGGATGCAGCGGATGGTGGCCGGCATCGGACGGGAGCGGCGCAAGAACCCCACGGACGACCTGATCTCGGCTCTGGTGTGCGCGAACGTCGACGGCCAGGCCCTCGGTGCCCGCCAGCTCGGCGCCTTCTTCTCGCTCCTGATGGTGGCCGGGGTGGAGACGACCCGCAACGCGATCACGCACGGGCTGACCCTGCTGACCGACAACCCGGACCAACGCGACCTGCTGCTCTCGGACTTCGAGAAGTACGCGGACGGCGCGGTGGACGAGATGATCCGCCACTCGACGCCGATCATCCAGTTCCGCCGGACGGTGGCCGCCGAGCACACCCTGGACGGGCACCTGTTCAGGCCCGGCGACAAGGTGGTCCTGTACTACGCCTCCGCCAACCGCGACGAGGCGGTCTTCCCGGACCCCGACGCCTTCGACATCACCCGCTCGCCCAACCCGCACCTGGGCTTCGGCGGCGGCGGTCCGCACTTCTGCCTGGGCGCGCACCTGGCCCGGGTGGAGATGAAGGCCCTCTTCCGCGAGCTGCTGACCCGCCCGGTGGGGCTGCGCGCGGTGGGACTGCCCGATCTGGCCGGGTCGAACTTCGACAACCGGGTCCGCTCGCTCAAGTTCGCCTTCGAACGGCCCTGAACAGGAGCCGGGCGCGGAATCCCGGACACGGGAACCCGTGGGCCCGGGCACACGGAACCGGCCACCGGGCAGGCTGGGAGCCCGGCGGCCGGAGCGAGGGGGCCGCAGGCCCGGTACGCGCCTACTGCTGCAGGCTCTGCACCGTGATGACGCAGTGGGCGCTGCTGGTCAGCACTTCCTCGTCACCCGCGAACGCCTGGAGGACCTCGGCCGACACCGGCTGCCCCGGGACGGCTTCGGCCCAGGGCCGCGTGGCGAAGAGGAAGTACGCTTGGCCGCTCTCGCGGGCCGCGGCGACCCACTCGTCCGGGGCGGTGCAGGTCGCGTTCAGCCCGGGCAGGGTGAGCGCGATCTGGTTGCCCGCGAGCAGGATCTGCACCGCGAAGGTGCGCGGGCTGCGGGTGCCGTCCATGACCACGTCGCCGATGGGCAGGCCGATCTCCTCCAGGAGCCCGCGGGCAGCCTCCCCGCTGGCCTTCTCGCCCTTCGGGCCGTCGCCGAGGGTGTAGGCGAGGAGGTACGGGATGTCGTGGCCTTCGGAGGGGTCGCCGATCCAGGCGAGCACCGAAAGGGTGCCGAGCACGGACCGGTCGATTTCGGCTTGAGTAGAAGTCATGCGCCGCACCCTAGTGGTCTGATGCCCGGCCCTTTCACGGCCTTTCACCCGGGCGGGCTAGACGGCCCAGAATCCCGATCCGGAATTCGCCTGCATGTTCGCGTCCTGGTACTGGAGGCGCACAATGCGCGCGTTTTCCGGGATTTCGAACACCACCCATCCCTCGGCCCGCTCACCGACCGCGAGGGAATCGAAGACGAGTGGTTTGCCGGTCGTCAGTTCACCGGTGGGCACCACCGGGTGGCGCTGCCCCGCGCTGTCGTGCGCCCACATGCGTCCGAGCGCCCCGTACGAGGCCCCGCCCACGTTGACGAACGACATCGACGCGGCCACCCAGCGCTTGCCGGCCGGCGGGGCGAAGTTCTTCTCCACGCTGACCGCGGGGTCCACGTACGCGCCCAGTACGGCCTGCAGGTGCCGGCCGATCTGGTCACCGTGCACCCGCACGGCTTCACCCACATGGGCATCCTTCGCCCCGGTCCGTACGGGAGCCTCCTCCGCACCGGGCGCCCCGTCGTCCATCACACCGCCGTCCACGGGGACGGGGGGCGCCGCGGCGGGCGCGAGCGAGGCCCCCTCGGGCGCACTCTGGCAGGCCGTGGCGCCCAGCAGGAGGAGCGGGAGGAGAGCGGCGGCGAGGACGGGACGGCGGAGCGCGGAACGGACCGGGAGCCGGGCGGGAAAACGGGCGGGAACGGCGGACTGGCGCATGCGGGATCCCTTCGGGGGATGTATTTCGGTCAGTCTCACGCGCCCGAGCGGGCAATTGCACACACCGACACGAGCGTGGGAAGAGAGTTGCCGCCCATATGCCAGCACAATGCGTTCCGGCGGATCACCGCCCCCGCTTCCACCAGGAGGAACAATGCGCACCATCGGCCGCCGTCTGACCCTGACCGCCTTCTCCGCACTGACCGCCGCCACGGTATTCACCGGCTCGGCACAGGCCACCGTTTTCGACCAGGGAATTTCCGTACGGCCGTATGGTCACATTTCCGAGGACGGCACGGTCACCCTTTTCGGCACCTACCACTGCAACGCCCCGTCACCCAAGGGGACGAAGCTGCAGATCTCGGCCGCCGTCGTCCAGGACGGCACCCGGCTCGCCTTCGGCGGCGGCGAGGCGGACTGCGACGGGCAGGAGCACAAGTGGCAGGCCTCCGGCTCGCTCCGGTTCACCCCGGACGTCCACCCCGGCCCGGCGCTCGCCGAGGCCCAGCTCAACGAGATCCACTTCTCGGGTCTGATGCCGCGCTCCGTCGACACGGTCGCGGAGGACCGCCAGGAGATCAAGCTGACCGCCCACCGCTAGGACCACCGGGGCAACCGGGGCAACCGGGCCACCGGGCCACCGGGCCACCGGGGCCGCAGCGGCCGAGGGGACGCGAGTGCCGGTAGCAGCCGCTACCGGCACTCGGGCGCGACGCCCGTCATCGACATGAACGCCACCGACTGGCAGCCGGGGTCCGTGTGGGGCCGCCCCGTCGTCCAGTCCACGACCGTCGGTACTCCGGCGGCCAGCAGCAGCACGGCCAGGATGCCCGTCACGGCGCCCTTGCTCAGCCTGCGCACAGCACGTTCCGTTTCATGGTCCGCATCATCACCCCGCCCCCGGCGCCCCACAACTCGACGTGACGGCACGCTCACCCGGCGCTCCGGGGGCTGCCCGCAACATCGAACTCGCACCACACGGCCTTGCCGTCGCCCCGGGGCTCCACACCCCAGTGCGTGGCCAGCGCGTCCACCAGCAGCAGCCCGCGCCCCGTCGTGGCGGCCTCGCCCGGGGTGCGCCGGCGCGGCCACACGCTGGAACGGTCCTTGACCCACAGCCGGATCCGCCGGACCGGCTCGGGCAGTACCTCCATGGTCAGCACCGCCCCGCCGTCGGTGTGCAGCAGGGCGTTGACCAGCAGCTCCCCGGCCGCCAGCTCCACGTCGTCGGCGAGGTCCGGCATGCCCCAGTCGCGCAGGGCCTGGCGCAGCGCGTAGCGGGCCTCCGACAGCCCTTCCGGGTCGGCCTGGTGGACGTACTGGTGGATGCGCGGGGCCCGGTGGGTGCCCGGGTCGGGGGCCCGGCGCAGCACCAGCAGGGCCACGTCGTCGCCGGAGCCCCAGCGCTCCCAGAGCCGGTCCAGGAGGTGGTCGGCGAGCGCCCCGGCCTCCTGCGGGCCGCTGCGCACCACGTGGGCGAGGGCCTCCATGCCCTGGCTGATGGCCGTGCCCGGCTCCTCCACCAGGCCGTCCGTGCACAGCACCAGCGTCTCCCCGGGCACCAGGTCGAGGCGGGTCTCGGGGAACTCCTCCTGCTCGAAGACCGAGGCCAGCCCGAGCGGCAGGCCGCCGCGCACGTTGGGCCAGCCCGTACGGCCGTCGGTGTGCCGGATCAGCGGGCCGAGGTGGCCCGCGCGGACGGCCCGTACGCCGCCGCTCTCCAGGTCCACCTGGGCGTACATGCAGGTCGCGAAGCGCTCGGTGTCCAGCTCGGCGAGGAAGCGCGAGGCCCGCGCCAGCACCGTGGACGGGGGATGGCCCTCCCCCGCGTACGCCCGCAGCGCGATCCGCAGCTGGCCCATGATGGCCGCCGCGTGCGTGTCGTGGCCCTGTACGTCGCCCACGACGATGCCGACCCGGTCCCGGGGCAGCGAGATCACGTCGTACCAGTCCCCGCCGACCTCCCGCCCGCTCCAGGCGGAGTGGTAGCGGACCGCGATCTCCCCGCCCGTGATCTCGGGGATCCGGCGCGGCAGCATGGCCGCCTGCAGACCCGTCGCGAACTCCCGCTCCTGGTCGAAGAGGAGCGCCCGCTGGAGCGACTGGGCCACGATTCCCGCCAGACCCAGGCAGAGGTTCTTCTCCTCCGGGCTGAACTCGACGCGCCGGCGGTAGAAGAGGACCAGCCCGCCGATGGCCTTGGCCTGGGCGATCAGCGGCAGATAGGCGGCCGCGTCGTACTGGATCCGGTTCAGATAGTCCCTGAGCAGCGGGAACTCCTCGCCGAGCGTGGTGAGCGAGGTGACGAAGCGTGGCTGCCGGGTGATCACCGCGTGCGACAGCGGCAGTGTCCCGTCCAGCCGGGTGAGGTTGCGCTCGCTGAGGATCTCCAGCGTCTCCCCGCTCATCGCGATCATCTTGATCGTGCCGCCCTCGACCAGTCCCAGGGCCAGCCCGTCCGCGCCGAGCCGCTCCAGCGCGCCCGCGCCGGTCAGCGTGGCCGTGACGTCGTCGACGGTCACCGCCCGGGAAAGGGCCTCCGTGGTCCGCTGGACGATCGTCGTCTGCTGGGCCCGGGCCGTCTCCAGTTTGCGCAGGAGCGTGGCCTGCGCCAGCTCCGCCGTCGCGTCCCGGACGATCCCCACGATCCGCCGCGGGTGCCCGTCCTCGTCCCGGATCACCCGGCCCTGTGTGTGCGTCCACTGGTCGCGGCCGTCGCGCCGCTGCACCGTGAAGTAGGCGCCGTACGACTCCCCGCCGCTCTCCAGGACCGCCGCGACGCCGTCGCGCAGCCGGACGCCGTCCTTCGGCGGGATCCGCCGCCCGAGCCCTTCCGGGGTGCCGTCGTACTCCTGCGGATCGACGTCGAAGACGACCGACCCGGCCTCGTCCAGGACGAGCGTGTTCGCGTCCAGGTCCCACTCGAAACTGCCCATGCCGTTGAGCGCGAGCCGTTCCCCGGGCCCGGTCACGGGGGACGGCCGGCTCTGCTCGGGGCTTTCGCGCTCCGCCGCTGCCAAGAGACTCACACCACCTAACGGCCGGGCCAGTACGGCTGGGAGATCAGCCGCTCCCACTCCTCGTCGGGATGACCGGGAAGGGTGCGGCCGGCCTCCCTCCAGCGCTTGACGAGGGAGAGGTAGATCGGGGGCGAGGCGGCATGGGGGGCCGTCGCGTACGGGGCACGGTCGTACCCGGCGGGCCTGGCCGCGGCGGGCCTGGCCGCGGCGGGCTGTTCCGCACGGCTGGCGGGAATGCGTACCCAGCCGCGGCCCTGTGCTCGCTCCGCGCTCATCGCGGACCCCTCTCACCGCGTCTCACCGCGGATACGTCTTCGGATGCCCGGCCGCGGCCCCCGGGGGTCCTCCCGGACCTGGTCCGGGGGAGTACCGGACGTCAGCGGTGGAACCCGACAGCGGGCCCCGGGCACCGAGGCGCTTTCGGACTCCTCTCACCAGTCTCCCCGCCGTGAAGCCCGCACCATGCACGAATCGCATGGAAGGGCCGAATGAGGGAGCCGTCAGCAGCCCCGCGAAGAACAGTCCCGGCCACGAGGACTCGAAGCCGGGGCTCAGCTCCGGCGTCCCGCTCCCCCCTACGGTCTCCAGCGCGGCCCGCAGCCCCGCGTCGAGCAGCTCCAGCCGGCCCAGGTCCGGGGTGAAGCCGGTGGCCGCGATGACGTGCGCGGTGTCCAGGACCACGGACTCCCCCGCCCTGGTGGTCAGCCCGAGCCGGGTCCGCTCGCCCACCGCGACGGCCCGGTGCAGGTGGTGCCCGAGGAGTACGGGGACGCGCCGCTCGAAGCGGTCCCGCAGCCACCAGGCGCCGGCCGGGCCGAGCGCGGTCGCCGCGATCCGCTCCCGGGTGGCCGCGGGCAGCTGCCGGACCGCCCAGGGCAGCTCCGACCACACCCAGCTGCGCCAGCCGGTGCCGAGGCCGCTGTGCGGATCGCGCAGCGCGCGCAGCCGGGGCCTGGCCAGGGGCTGCGGCACGGTGTTCCAGTTCAGCCGGGAGCGCCGCGCGACCAGGCACGGCCGGGCGCCGTGCTCGGCCAGCAGGGCGGCGGTCTCCAGGGCCGCCTGCCCGGCGCCGAGCACGGCGACCTCGTGGCCCGCGAAGCGGGTCAGGTCCCGGTGGCCGCTGCTGTGCGAGCAGTGGCCCGGCGGCAGGTCCCGCAGCGCCGGGGGGAGGTGGACGAACGGCATCACCCCGACCGCGAGGGCGACCGTACGGGCGAGCAGCGGCGGTCCCTCGGCGATGCGGACGCGGAAACCGTCGCCCTGCGGGGTCACCTCCGTGACGGTCACCTCCTCCACCTCGGGCGCGGCAAGGCGGGCGAACCACATCCCGTACGCGCTGAACGTGCCGATGGGCAGCGGAGTGCCGTGTTCCGCGGCCAGTCCGCGCGTGGCGCAGTAGTCGGCCAGCGTGTACCGCCCGTCCGGCGCGGACAGGTTGGAGGACCAGGGCTCCGACTTCAGGTACATGCCCTCGGGCATGTGGTCGCGCCAGGACGCCATGGGCCGCCCCAGCAGCCGTACGGACAGCCCCGCACCCGCCGCGTGCGCGGCGATCGACAGCCCGTACGGGCCCGCGCCGACCACCACGAGATCGTCCATCCGCCTCACGGCCGTTCCTCCAGCTCCATGGTCATCGACCCGGCCCGGGCGGGGTCAACGGGTCACCAGCTCGTCGGGCTCCGCGGATGCCTCCGGCGGCGCGGGCCGGAGGAGCGCCGGAGCGGGCTCCGGCTGCTCGCGGCCCCGCTGACGGGGTGTCCGGACCACCGCACGGGCCGTGCGACGCCCCTGCGCGGGGACGCCCCGCAGGACTCGCGCGCCCTTTCCGAACCCGCGCCCGAGGAAGGCGCCGAGCATCGCGAGGAACGGCAGCGGGTCGTCGGAGGCGAACCAGGCGGTCTCGACCCGTTCCCGCTCGGCCTTCGGCGGCGGCCCCGCCGTCCGGGCCCGCCCGCGGCCGCCCGGATGCCCCGCCGCGGCCGCCGTCCCCGTGCCCGCCGGCGAAGGCGCCGCGCCCGGCTCCGGCGGGCCCGCCTGGACCGCCGTCGGACGGCGCGGCAGCGAGCGGCCCCGAACCGCCGCCAGCAGCGCGTAGTTCTCCGCGACGAACACCCGGCCCGGTCCGCCCGAGGGGGCCGGCACCTGCTGGCCCGTCAGATCCAGGTACATCGCCCGTACGACGTCCAGCCCGGCGGAATCCGTGAACAGCCGGAACTGGGCGCCCGGGCGGGGGTTGAAGTCCACCAGCCGGAAGGTGCCCCGCTCGTCCCGGCGGAAGTCCAGGTCCAGGATCCCTTGGTAGCCGAGGCGTCCGGCGAGCCGCAGCCCCGCCTCCTCCACCGCCGGATCCGGCAGCCAGCGCCCCACCGCCGTCAGTCCCGTGCGCACCGGCCAGGACAGCTCCTTGCGGCCCGATCCCACGAGCAGCGGTTGCCCGCCGCGGCCGAAGGCGCCGTGGAAGAACCAGTCGGTGTCCGTCCCGGCCGGCAGGAACCGCTGGAGCAGCAGCCGGCTCCCCGCCTCGGCGGAGCGCTCGTACAGCCGCCGCGCGTCGGCGGCGGTGTGCACCAGCGTGGTGCTCCGCAACCCGTCGGACCCGGCCGGCAGCAGCCAGGGCCGGCTCCACTTGGCGATCACCGGCAGGCCGAGCCGCCACGCCGCCTCCGCCGCCTCGGCGCCGCTCGCCGGGACGACGGTCTCCGGGTGCGGGATGTCCCACCGCGCGCACAGCCGCGCCAGCTCGCCCTTGTCGGCCACCCGGGCGGGCAGGTTGTCGGGCTGATGGGGAATCCGGAAACGGTCCGTCAGCATCGACGCCACCCGGGACACGGCGATGGCGCTCAGATCGTCCATGGCGACGAGCACCGCCGGCCGGCCGATCCGCTCCGACACCCCGGTCAGGCACTCCAGCAACGGCTCGGGCGCCTCGGGGTCCAGTCCGCCGGGCGGCCCCGGATGCACGGCGCGCAGATACCTCGAACGCACCATGGGTCCTCCCCCGGCCTCGACGACGGCATGCACCTCCACGCCTTCGCGGCCAAGGGATCTGACGGCGCCAAGGGTTCCGTGGTGGAACGGATTCCGATCGAGTCTGAGCAGAACTGCGGGCACATGGTTGAGATACGCGTGCATGGCAACGGTGTCTTTCACCTAGTCGGACCAAGCGGGGGTGATACGCAGCTGCGAATGGCCTATGCGGCAGTCACCGGACAGGCCATTCGTCAGATCTGATGTCTAACGTCTTTGGTAAGCACACCGGTTCAGGAAAGCTCGGGAGACGCCATGCCCACACCACGCCGCCGACTGGCGAGCACCTGCATCGGTACGGTCACGGCCGGACTGCTCGCCACCGGGGCCGCCCTCGCGGAACCCGAGAGGGACCGGGCCCAGGGCTCGGACATCGCCATGGGCGCCTACCTCGACTACGGCCCGCCCGGCGTGGCCCGGATCCCCTACCTGTCGCGCTGGCTCGGCGGCAGGAAGATCCGGGTCGGGCACACGTACCTGCCCGGCGACCGGTGGGCGGGCATCGAGGGCAACGTCACGTTCCTGGAGAGCTGGGCGCAGTGGCGCCGGGCCGAGGACGACCGGATGCTCGTCCTCAACGTGCCCATGCAGGAGCGGAACGAAGGCGGGCTGTCCGACCGTCAGGTGGCCCGGCTGATCAGGGCGGGCGCGTCGGGGCAGTACGACTTCCACTTCAAGTGGCTCGCCGAGCGGCTGGTGTCCCTGGGCGTCCCGGACACGGTGATCGTGCTCGGCTGGGAGATGAACGGCAGCACCTACTCCCACCGCTGCGGGCCCGACCCGGAGAACTGGAAGGCGTACTGGAGGCGCGTCGTCAACTCGATGCGCTCGGTACCCGGCCAGAAGTTCACGTTCGACTTCGCCCCGAACAGGGGTACGGACGCCATCGGCTGGACGTCCTGCTACCCCGGCGACGACGTGGTCGACGTCATCGGAATGGATTCGTACGACCAGGGTCCCGGCCGGGACTTCGACGATCAGATCACCCAGCCGTACGGACTCCAGCATCACGTCGACTTCGCGAAAGCACACGGCAAGGAGATCTCCTACCCGGAGTGGGGGCTCTTCCGGCGCGGGGACAACGCGGAGTACGTCCGGCGCATGCTGAAGTGGATCGAGGAGCACAAGCCGCTCTACCACACCATCACCGACTACTGCCCGCACGGCGTGTGGCAGTGCAAGCAGAACCCGGAGTCCGCCAAGGTCTTCCGCAAGGCGCTGAAGCTGGAGAAGCCCGACCCGGTGATCCCGACCCCGGTGGTGCCCACGCCCGTGGTCCCGACCCCCGTCGTGCCCACACCGGCCGTCCCGACGCCCGAGGTCCCGAGCCCCACGGCCCCGACGCCCGCGGCCCCGGAGCCCTCGCCCGAGGTCCCGGTCCCGGTGACCCCGCTCCCCGTGACCCCCAGCCCGCTCGTCCCGACGCCCGAGGTCCCCGAGCCCGAGGTCCCCGAGCCGACCCCGACCCCGACCCCGAGCCCCGTGCCGTCCCCCGTCGTCCCGAGCCCGGTCGTGCCGAAGCCCGAGCCGGCGCCCTCGACGGCGGCACCCACGCCGACCCCGCCGCCCCGGCCGCTGCCGGAACCGGAGAAGCCGTCGGTCAACAGCAGGCAGTGGTGCATCCCGCTCAACTTCGGCGAGTGGCTCTCCAAGCTGGTCGGCATGCAGTCGGTCTGCGTCGAGCTCGACTGGGACGAGAGGTCGGGCTTCTGGCCCTTCTAGACGGGTCATCGCACCCGCAGTTCGTTGAGCCGCGCCCGCCAGTCCCGGGCGGCCGGCAGCGCCTCCCGCAGCGCGTCCACCGCCCGCTCGCGCCCCGTCAGCTGCGACTCGTGCAGCCGCAGCAGGGGCGTGAGCGCGCTCGTGGCCAGCAGGAGCCGCTGGTTCACCACGGTCTCGGGCCGCCAGTGGTTCTTGTACGGCTCGTTGCCGCGCAGGAAGCTCACCACCGGCCGGCCGTCGGCGAGCGCCCGCCCGGCCTCGTAGCGCAGCAGCAGCGTCGCCACGTCCACCTTGCGCGCGCGCAGGTCCGGATCGGCGCCGTACAGGTAGCCGCCGCTCAGCCCTGCCGACAGCAGCGTGACGTTGGCCGCGACCACCTTCCCGTCCAGCCGGAACTCCGTCAGCCGGCCCTCCCCCGCCCGCACCATCCGCCGGGTGGCCCGGGTCAGGTGCTCGGCGAAGCGGGGCCGCAGGTGTTCCGGGGTCACCCCGCGGCCGCGCCACTGCTTCTCGTGCAGCCGCAGCAGCGTCCGTACGGCACGCGGCACTTCCTGCTCGGTGACCTCGTGCTCCTCGATCCCGGCCGCGTCGGTCTTGCGGAGCTTGGCCCGCACCCGCTGGGCGCCGGAGGCCGGCATCCGCTTGACCAGCTCGTCGAAGGGCAGCGTGGGCAGCTCCATGCAGGTGGAGTCGGTGAGCTTGCCCCGGGCGCCGGTCCACGCCTCGTACACCGCCTCGGCGGCGGCCCCGGGGCGCACCTCGCGCAGGTCGACGACGGCGCCCCGGGCGGCCCGGTGCAGCCCGCGGGCCAGCGCCGGGACGACCTGGCCCGCGTACTCGGCGGCCACGAGCACGTCGAAGTAGTCGGTGATGGGGCCGCCGAGCGGCACCAGCAGCGGCAGCGGCCGGTGTACGAGCATCAGCGCGGCCGCACCGACCAGTTCCTCGCCGCGCCGTACGAGGACGATCCGGAGCCGGCCCTCCTTGCCGTACGACAGCCACCAGGAGTGCAGCCAGGCGTGGCTCTGGAAGGGGGTGGCGGTGGGGCAGGCGCGCAGGAGCCGGTTCCACGGCTCCTCCAGCGCGGCGAACTGCCGGGAGTCGCGGCACAGCGCAACCGACAGAGCCCCGGCGGAGCCCGGACTCATCGCACGGACTCCTTCTCCTTGGCCGAGGTCGGCTCACCCTGCGCGGGGAGCGAGGCGTACTCCTCGACGACCGGCTGACCGCTCTCCTGCCCGTTCTCCTGCACGTTCTCCGGCCCGCTCTCCTGACCGCCTTCCCGCTCCTCCTTGCGGCGGCCGGGCCGGGCGAGCAGCCACAGCCCGCCGAGCAGGCCGCCGGCGCACATCCCGACGGCGCCGCTGATGGGGGCGGACGGGGAGGCGGGGGCGCCGGGCGCGACGGCCTGGTTGAAGAGGAGCAGCTGCACGCCCGTGTTCTTGGCGGCCTGATTGCTGCTCAGCGACAGGGCGTCGGCGACCGCGTTGGCGATGTCGGCGGCCTCGGCGGGGCTGGTCGACGTACCGGTGATGGCGATCATCGGGGACTCGGGGGAGGTCTCGGCCCGCACCTGGGTCCGCAGCTTCTGGGCGCCGATGCCGGCGCGGGGCTGGGCGTAGGCCAGGGTGGAGCTGCTGGTGGCGATGCGGGCGTAGGCCTGGGCGAAACCGAGGGCGGTGGCCGGCTCGGTGGTGTCGTCCGGCACGGCGACGACGTAACTGGTGGCGGCGTACTCGGGCGCCTTGAGCACCCCGTACGCCCCGCCCGCGGCCAGCCCGAGCAGAGCGCACGCGGGCAGCGGCCACCACATGGGAGGCCGCTTGAACCGCCGCCGCTGCCTCTTCTCGGAGCGGTGGTCGGCCTTCTTCTCGGGCCGCTTCTCAGCCTTCTTCTCGGACGTCTTCTGCTCGGCGGTGTCGGCCATGTTCGTGCTCGCTTCCTGGATGAGGTACGGGGTCCTGCGGGCGGGGGTAGGGATCAACGGGCGCCGGCGCCGCGCCTCTCGGCGGCAGCCCGGGGAGCGTGCGGCGCGGGGTCCGGGGCGGAGCCCCGGGGGGCCCGGGCGGAGCCCGGCACCGGAGCGGCCGAAAGGGCGAGGTCGTACACGTCCAGCAGCTGCCGCGCGCTGCGCGCGATGTCGTAGCGCCGGACCACCGGCGGCGCGGGCAGCCGGCGCGCGCCCGCCTCCATGTGCCCGCGCAGCGCCGCGACCAGCTCCTCCGTGCCGGTTCCGATCCGCCGGGCCCCGGGGGCCTGCGCGGCGGGCAGGTCGTCGATGGCGGGGCAGGTCACGTGCAGCACCGGCAGCCCGGCGGCCAGCGCCTCCACCACCGCCAGGCCGAAGGCCTCCTCCCGCGACGGCGAGACGAAGACGTCCATGGCGGCCAGCAGCGCCGGGATCCCCGGGGTGCGGCCGTCCGCGCTGTCGCCCAGCGGGTCCCGCTCGCCCAGCAGGTGGATCCGGCTCTGCGCGCCGAGCTCGGCGGCGAGCGTGCGCAGGGCGGCGCGCTCGGGCCCGTCCCCGGCCAGCAGCAGGTGCGCCCCCGGCAGCGCGGCCACGGCCCGCACCAGGACGTCGAACCGCTTGCCCGGCACCAGCCGGCCGACCCCGCCGACCACGAAGGCCCGCTCCGGCAGCCCGGTCCGGGCCCGGGCGGCCAGCCGTACGCCCTCGTCGAAGCGGAAACGGACGGCCTCGATCCCGTTCGGCACGACGTGCACCCGCTCGGCCGGCACGCCCCACGCCTCCAGCCGGGCGGCCACGGTGTCCGAGACGGCCACGGTCGCCGCCCCCAGCCGCTCACTGGCCAGGTACAGGGCGCGCACCCCGCCCGACAGCGGCCTTCCCTCGATCTCGCCCTCGCCGAGGGAGTGTTCGGTGGCCACGGTCGCCCCGGCGCCCGCGAGCCGGGCCGCGAGGCGCCCGTACAGGCAGGCCCGGTACAGGTGGGTGTGCACCAGGTCGTACCGGCCGCGCCGGATGAACCTCACCAGCCGCGGCAGCGCCCCCAGGTCCCGGTTGCCCCGCATCCCCAGGTGCACGACCCGGACCCCGTCGGCGCGCAGCCCCTCGGCCACCGGACCGGGGTTGGTCAGCGTCAGTACGTCGCAGCGCATCGGCATGTGCCGCAGCAGCAGCCGCAGTTGCTGCTCGGCGCCGCCGACCCCGAGCCCGGTGATGACGTGCAGGGCCTTGAGGTCCTTCACCGCAGCACCGCCCGCCGCAGCTCCCGCACCTGGTGGCGCAGGTGCTTGACCCGCAGCCGCGCGCCTCCGTCGGCCTGGCTGATGTGCGTACGGGGCAGGGCGTACGGGCCTTCGAGCCGCCCGGGGTCGATGGCGCAGGCGTACCCGTACCCGGCGGCGCTGGTGGCGGCGACGACCCGGGCGTCGAGGTGCCCGTACGGGTAGCAGAACCCCTCGGGCAGGGTCCCGGTCAGCTCGCGCAGCAGGTCGCGGCTGCCCCGCAGCTCCTGCTGGAGCACGTCGTCGGGGGCCGCGGTGAGGTCCTGGTGGAGCAGCCCGTGGGAGCCGATCTCCTGCCCGGCCTCGGCGACCTCGCGGATGCCCTCGGCGGTGAGCAGGGACTTGCGGGGCCCCAGCGGGTCCCACACGTTGTCCACGCCGAGCCGCCCGGGCAGCACGAACAGGGTGGAGGTGCAGTCGTAGCGGCGCAGCAGCGGGAGCGCCTGGGTCAGGAAGTCGGTGTAACCGTCGTCGAAGGTCAGTCCGACCAGCCCGGCCGCGGTCCCGGCCGCCCGGGCCCGGAGCAGCTCGCCGACCGACACGCCGCGCAGGCCCCGGGAGCGCAGCCACTGCAGCTGGACCTCCAGGGCGCGGGGCGTGACGGTGATGCCGTACGGGTCCTCGGCGGGGTCGGTGAACTCGGCGACCGAGTGGTACATCAGGACCCACGGCGATGCGGTCCGGCGGGCGGGGACCACCACGGCGGCGGGCGCCGTGTCGGTGTCAGCGGACATTGCGGAACCTCTGCGTGAACTGGGAGGAGGACTGGGCGATCTGACCGGGCAGGGCAGTGATTTCGAGGGCGCGTATGGCCACGCCGGTGGCTCCGAACATGGCGGGGACCAGCAGGCAGCCGAGCGCGGCGCTGAGCATCGGGTCGGGAACCATGGGCCCGGCGATCCAGCCCGTGGCGCAGGCCGCTGCCGCCGACACCGCGAGCCGGGCGATGCTGACGGCGACCCGGCGGACGTGGATGGCGATGATCTGCGAGCCGAGGCCGGTGAGCAGCAGGACGGCGGTCGTGGTGATGCCGGCCGCGTTGGCCGCGGCGATGCCGTAGATGCCCCACCAGTCGACGGCGAAGGCTCCGGCCACGATGTTGACGAGCAGTCCGGCGCCCATCGCGAGCGCCGGGAACCAGGTGGGCCGGGCGGTCGAGAAGAAGGGCCGGGACAGTGCCCCGACGAGGCAGTGGCCGAGGAGTCCGAGTCCGTAGACCCGCATGACGGAAGCGGTGGCGAGGGTGTCCCGGTGGGTGAAGGCGCCGCGTTCGAAGAGGACCTGGATGATCTGAGGCGCGTAGCCGATGACGAGTGCGCTGCCCAGGAGGACGGCGAGGGCGGCGAGGGCGAGGTCCTGCTCGACCCGGCGCCGGGCCTTCTCGCGCTCGCCGTCGGCCATCGCCTGGGCGACGACGGGGAAGGTGACGGTGCAGATCATCAGGGAGAGCACCATCGGCATCTGTGCGACCTTCTGCGCGTAGTTGAGGTGCGAGATCGCCCCGGGTGGCAGGGAGGCGGCGAGGAACCGCTCGACGAGCACCTGCGACTGCCGGAAGACGGCGAAGAAGATCACGGGGGCGATGAGGCCGAAGGCGAGGAGGGTGGGGCGGTCGCGGTCGCGCTGGCTGCGCGGGGCGCCCTTGGCCCGGGGCGGGCCGAAGCCCACGTTGCGGATGAAGGAGGGCAGTTGGACGAGGACCATCAGCAGTCCGCCGGCGGCGACTCCGGCGGCGGCCGCCCGCACGCCCCACAGGGCGTGCAGCGCGACCATCGTGCCGATGATGCCGATGTTGTACGAGACGTAGATCGCGGCGGGCGGCACGAAGGACCGGTGTGCCCGCAGCGCCGCGCTGAAGTAGCCGGCGAGGCCGAAGGAGATCACGGTCAGGGCCGTCATACGGGTGCACTGGACGGCCAGTTCGGGGTCGGGCAGACCGGGCGCGAGCACGGAGACGACGAGCGGCGCGGCCACGACCAGTACGGAGGCCACGGCGGCCAGGAACACGGCGAGCCGCGGCAGGGTCGCCCCCACGAGCAGCCGTACGGGGTCCTGCGCGCGGGCCTCCTTGCGGGTGAGCCCGACCCGGATGGCCGCCCGCCGGGCCAGGGCCTGGCTGAAGGCGGGCACCATCAGCAGCGCCATGGCGTCCTCGATGAGCAGCGTCGAGGCCATCTCGGGCACGGTCCAGGCGATCAGGAAGGCGTCGCTGTCGTGCCCGGCGCCGAAGAGGTGCGCGATGGTCTGGTCCCGCACGAGCCCGAACACCGCCCCGGCGGCGGTCAGCCCGGCGGTGACGGCGGCGGCCTTGGCCAGGAACCGCCCCAGCGGCGCCGGTCCGCCGCCACCGGGGGCGGCGGGCGCCGCGGGCGCTCCGTCCGCGCGGCGGGCCCGGGCGCGCGAAGCGTCGGCGGTGGCGTAGGCCGCCACCCGCACGCCTGACCGCCCGGCGGCGCCGGGCATCGCTCCGGCGATGAAGCCGGGGTCCTTCGCCGCCGGACCCACCTCGGCCCGGGCCGCCTCACCCGGTCCGGACTCGTCGCCGGAGCCGGGCAGGACCGGGCCCCGGAGCGGCCCCGGGACCGGATCCGGCACACGGGCGGGGACGGCGGGGCCGCCCGGCACACGGGCGGGGACGGCGGGGCCGCCCGGCACACGGGCGGGGCCCGCCCCGGCCGGGGGGCCGGAGGCGGGCCGCCAAGGCGTGGTGTCCGTCACGTGCGGGCCGCAACCCGGGGGGCGCTGCCCCGCGAAACCGAACCGGAGACGGACCCGGCAGCCGAGGAGGCCCCACGCGGTGGACCGGCGTCCCCCGGGGAGGGCAGGGCCCACCAGGCGGCGAGCCCGATGATCACTCCGGTCAGGACGGTGGACGGCCCGCCGATGTCCGCGTAGAGGAAGTCGGTCAGCTGCCACACGAACAGTCCCGTGGCGATCAGCCCGCAGTCCCGCGTGCGCCCGCCGGAGGCGATCCGGCGCAGCCCCGCCACCAGCAGCGCCGCCCAGCCGCCCGCCAGCGCGACCAGCCCGGTCAGCCCTTGCTCGCTCAGGATCAGGAGGTACATGTTGTGCGGGGAGAGCAGCGGCTGGCGGAGGTACGCCTGCCCCGCGCCCGCGGTGTCGCTGCCGGAGGAAAGCCCCAGCGAGGAGTGTCCGTCGCGGTTGGCCGGGAAGCCCTTCAGCCCCACCCCCACCGCCGGCCGCTCCTGCCACATCGACTCGGCGGCGGCCCACATCGTGTAGCGGTCGGTCACCGACTGGTCGGGGGCGCTGGAGACCTGCGTGATGGAGGTCAGCCGCTCCGTGACCATCTCGGAGCCGACCCCGAGCCCGCCCACCAGGACCATGCCCGCCGCGGCGAGCGCGAGGAGTACCTTCAGCGCCCGCCGGATCCCGGCCAGCACCATCACCAGCACCGCCGCGCCGACGGTGGCGATCCACACGCCCCGGCTGAACGACAGCACCAGCGGCAGCACCAGCACCAGCGCCGCGCCCCCGGCGATGCGCCGGGTCCTTTGCGCCTGCCCCGGTGCCAGCGCGACGGCGGTCGCCACGACCAGCCCGTACGCCACCACGGTGGCCATGCCCATGACGTCGCCGGGGCCGAAGGTGCCCACGGCCCGGATGTCCTGGCCCTGGTAGGAGGCCCCGGTGTGGGTCGCGTACTGCACGACCCCCACCGCGCCCTGCACCAGCGCCAGGACCACGAAGCACCCGGCGGCGATCCGGAACTCCCGGGCGCCCTGCACCAGCAGCACCACGGCCGCCGGGACCAGCACGAACACCTGGAGGTAGCGCACGAAGCCGGGCAGGGCGGCGTGCGGGTCCCCCGCGGTCGTCGTCGCGACCGCGAGCCCGACGGCGGGCATCCCGAGCACGAGCACGCCCAGCGGGGTCAGCTCCCGCACCCGGCCGCGCAGCGCCTGCACCACGCAGGCGAACACCAGCAGCAGCGAGGCCGCATCGGCCGGACCGACCTTCCCGGAGGCGGCCGCGTCCCCCGCCGGGAGCGGGGCGAGCAGGAAGAGCACGGTCGCGGCGAGCGGCAGCAGCGGCCAGTGCCGCCGCACCAGGCCCGGCACGTCGGACCGTACACCGTTCAGGGTTACGGCAAGGCTCATCAGCTGCCCCCCAGCCGGAAGCGGAAGAAGGAGGCCGCGGTGCGGGCGAGGATCCACAGGTCCTGCCACAGCGACCAGGTGTCGATGTAGTGGTTGTCGAAGCGGGCCCGGTCCTCGATGGAGGTGTCCCCGCGCAGGCCGTTGATCTGGGCCAGCCCGGTGATGCCGACGGGCATCCGGTGCCGGGCCTCGTAGCCGGGGTGGACGGTGGAGAACTTGGCGACGAAGAACGGCCGTTCGGGCCGCGGGCCGACCAGGCTCATGTCACCGCGTACGACGTTCCACAGCTGCGGCAGCTCGTCCAGCGAGGACTTGCGCAGGAAGGAGCCGACCGGGCTCATCGCGCGGTCGCCCGCCACGGTCCAGCGGGTGGCGGACTCGTGCTCGTCGGCGCGCAGCGTACGGAACTTCAGCAGGGTGAAGGAGCGCCCGTAGAGGCCGACCCGCTCCTGCCGGAAGATCACCCCAGGCCCGTCCCAGACCCGTACGGCCAGCGCACAGGCCCCCATCACGGGCGCGGCGGCGACCAGGGCGAGCAGGGCGAGCACGGCGTCGAGGCCGCGCTTGGCCCAGCGCTCCAGCGGCCGCGCCGACCGGGGCAGCAGCGGCTGTACTGCGTACCCCCACAGCTGGTCGGCGGGGTCCGCCACCCGCATGCCGGTGATCTTGGCGGTGCCGGCCGGGTCGGCGAGCCAGAGCCGGCAGCCGTGGTCGTGGAAGAGGCGGACCAGGGAAGCGGTGCGTTCGTCGGCCTCGGGCGGGCGGCTGAACACCGCGTGCCGCACGGAGTTCTGGATGACGGCGCGCCGGACGTCCTCGTGGGTGGTGAGCACCGGCAGGGGTCCGGTGTCCCCCTCGGCTGCGCCGGTGTCGGCGAGCCCGACGGGGCGCAGCCCGTACTCGGGCCGGCCGTGCAGGGCGGCGGCCACCGCGCCCGCCGCCGCGCCGGGTCCGACGACGAGGACGGAGGCGGGCCGGCGAATGCGGGTGCGGCGGCGGAGCTGGTTGACGAACCCGCGCCCCGCGCACGCCAGTACGACCTGGAGGCACATGGCGGTGAGCAGCACGCTCCAGCCGAGGGCCCGGCCCGGGTCCACGGCGGCCACGACCGTGGCGACCGTGCACCACAGGACGGCGGACCGCCCGGCCACCACGGGCAGTTCGAGGAGGGCCGAGGGGGCGAGCCGCGGCCGGTACAGCCCGGCCTGCGCGTGCAGCGCGGCGAGCAGCACCGCGATCGGCGCGGCCGCCGGGGCCGGCAGGCCCGGTCCGGACAGCGACGCCACGGTGAGTACGGCGGCCAGCGCGTCCGCGGTGAGCAGCGGCAGCACCCCCGTCGTACTCCCGTGGCGGCGGTTCGGGCGTACCGCGGGCCGGGCCTGGCCGGCCCTGGGCCCGCGCGGGGGGTGGATGGCGGTCGCGGAACGGCGAACGGCGGTGACGCCGGCGGGCCCCTTGCCGCCCTGCCCGGTGTGCCGGGCGGGTGCGCTGTCCATCGTCATCGGCTGATGCGCTCCTGGTTCGAGGGCCGGGGCCTGCCCAGCAGTTCGTGGTACAGACCGGTGACCGCGTCCGTGGTCCGCCGCACGTCGAAGTCGGTCCGGGCGTGCTGCCGGGCCTGCTCCCCGAGTTCGGCGAGGAGCCGTGGGTCGGCGAGGAGCCGTCCCAGGGCCTTGGCCAGCGCCGTCGGGTCCTCCGGCGGCACCAGGCACAGGCGTCCCTGGCCGGGCGGCAGGCTCTCCCGGGCACCGCTGACGTCCGAGACCAGGACCGGGCGACCGCAGGCCATGGCTTCGAGCGGGGCGAGCGCCATGCCTTCCCACCGCGACGGCAGTACAACGAGATCGGCGGCCCGAAGCCACGGTCGGATGTCGGTGGCGGTGCCGGCGAAGAGCACTCCGGGCGGGGCGGTGCGGCGCAGCCGTTCGGTGTCGGGGCCGTCGCCGACGAGGGCGAGGCGGGCTCCTGGGACGGTGCCCAGCAGCTCCGGCCAGGCCCGCAGGAGGATGTCCTGCCCCTTCTGGGGGCAGAGCCGGCCCACGCAGACGGCGAGGGGACCGTCGCCGCGGAAGTCGGCTGGCAGCGCGAGCCCGGCGCGGGCCCGGGCCTTGTCCGGGCCGGGTTCGGGTCCGCCGGGGCGGAAGTGTTCCAGGTCCACGCCGTTGCGGATCACCGACCAGCGGGCGGTGACGCCCTCGGCCTCGCCGGCGCGGCGCTCGGCCTCGCTGACGCAGAGCACCCGGTCGGCCCAGCGTGCCCCGTACCTCTCCCAGCGCAGCGCGAGTGCGCCGGTGGCTCCGGTGACGGCGTCGAAGGACCAGGCGTGGGGCTGGAAGACGGTGGGCAGGGACCCGCGCGCGGCGAGCCGCCCGGCCAGCCCGGCCTTGGCGCTGTGGGCGTGCAGGAGGTCGGGCCGGACCCGGCGCAGGAGCCGCCGGACGCCGAGCACCTCGGCGGGCAGCCCGGGCCCGGGGGCCCGCCCTGCGTGCCAGGTGAGCACCTCGGCGCCGGCTTCCCGGGCGGTTTCGGCGAGCGTGCCGCCGGGCGGGCAGCCGACGACGGCGCGCAGGCCGGCGCGGGTCTGGGCGCGCACGAGGTCGGCGACGACCCGGGCGACACCGCCGTCTACGGGCTGGGCTAGATGGAGGACGGTCGTGGGCTTTGCCGCCCATGGCTGTGCGGGCACGGTGGAGTGGTCTCCTACGTTCAGCGGCGCGCGTCTGTCTGAACGAAGAGCACGCCGAGGAAATGACCCTGGCTTTCACCCGTGAACTTGAAACTCAGGCTGCGGGCCCCACCGGAGAGGGCGGGGGTCAGGTCGAACACGTCCGCGTCATAGCCGAGATTGTTCACATAATCGGGCTGCCGCACGAACGCTTGTTGTCCGAATTCCGTGATCGTGGAATTCATAACATCATTAAAGGGATTTTCGGCGTCACTGAGGGCGACGCGGCGGCCACTGTCGGCCGTCACGGTGAGTGAGTCTTCGAGGACGCCCCGGTCTCCGTCGTACGCGACCACCCCGACCTTCCCCGCGGTCCCGGGGGGCGCGTCCAGGCCGTCGAGCTCGACCAGCCCCTCGCCGGCGCGGGCGGCGAGTCCTTCGAAGCCGTCCCACAGCGAGATCCGGCGGACCGGCTGCTGCGGGTGCTCGTAGGCGACGACCAGCGTCCAGCCGCCCCAGGCACCCACCTCGGAGTGGCCCATGGCGATGTTGAGCTGGGCCACCGTCCACATGCCGGCGCCGCCCTTGCGGACCAGCGGGGTCACGTCGGCGGAGGCCTGGTAGGCGTCGCTGCCCGCGTCCGAGCGGTGGCCCATCATCGTGTCGGCGATGACCTCCTTGTACGCGCCGCCCGGCTCGGCGACCAGCACCCGGCCGTTGTCCTCCGGCGGCTTCTGCTCGCCCACCCGGAGGTTCCCGCCCCAGTACAGGCGGGCGTACGAGACCTTCGCGCCCTGCGGGACCTTGAGTTCGGCCCGGGTGGAGTTGTAGGTGTCCGGGTCCTTGTCGACCTCGCTGTAGAACATCTCGAAGTCGCCGTTGACCCCGGCCGCGCCCCGCTTCACGTCGGCGCACGGCTCGGCCTGCGGGGACTCCTCCCGGCGGCAGCTGATGCCGGAGTTGGAGGCCCGTACCAGCCCGCCGTGCTGCACGGCCTGGTAACGCTGGGTGAACGGGACCCGGGGTAGCTCTTTGGGAGCTGGGGCTTTGCGCGGTGGGATCGCCCCCGCCACCGGGACGTTCACGGAAAGGGCGAGGCAGGACAGCAGACCGAGCGTGCCGAGGATTCTGCGGGAGGAACCCATGACCCTGTCTCCATTTTCGATCAAGGGGACAAAACAGGAGTGAACTTTGTCAGAAATCGGGCTGGAAATCACGTCGGACTCGCTCGTACGGCCTTTTGGGCGATAGCACGCACCCTTGAAGCGGGCGGGTCGTTATGGGTTGCACCATCGTTCGAACCGAAAGGAAAAGCGGAGATGAAGAAGACGCTGATGCGCGGCACCACCCTGGCCTTCGCCGGCGCCGCCGTGCTGCTGGGCGGCGCGGGCCTCGCCTCCGCGCACGGCGGCGGCGCGACGGCGGACGGCATCGCGGCCGGATCCCCCGGCGTCGGGAGCGGCAACCTGCTCCAGATCCCCGTCGACGTCCCGGTGAACGTGTGCGGCAACACCGTCAACGTGATCGCCCTGCTGAGCCCCGCGTTCGGCAACACCTGCGTGAACGCCTGAGCGTCAACCGCGCCGCCCCAAACGGCGGCATCCGGGTGAAGCCACGCAACCCGAGCGGGGGCAGGGCCGTTGTTCCGGGTGCTCCAGTACCGGGCAATCCTGCAAAAAAGGGACGACAATGATCAAGAAGATGATGGCCACGGCAGCGGTTGCGGCCTCGGTCGTGGGCATGGGCGCCGCCATGGCGCCGCAGGCGATGGCCATCGGGAACGACAACGGCGTCAACACCGTCAACGGCAACGGCGCCGCGCAGATCTACGGAAACCAGGCCACCTACGGCAACATGAGCCCGCAGATGGCGCTGATCCAGGGCTCCTTCAACAAGCCCTGCATCGCCCTGCCCGCCAAGGCCAACGTGCAGTCCGTGCTCGCCCTGCTCAACGTCGGCGTCCAGGACATCCCGGTCCTGTCCAGCCCGCAGAACCAGCAGTGCACCGAGAACTCGACGCAGGCCAAGGGCGACGAGGCCCTCTCCCACATCCTGGACAACATCCCGATCCTCTCCGGCAACGTCTCCGCCGGCAGCTGACCGCGAACGTCCCTGCGAGGCCGTCGCACCTTCGGGTCGCGACGGCCTCGCCGCGTAAGAATCCGCCGCCCGGGATCCGGCTCCGCGAATAGTGACGCAAAATCCGGACCCCATGAATTCACCCGGACCATCGGGGTGAATTCCCGGCCGGCCGCCGGAATTACGCGGTTTCTTTTTCCCGGACCACTCGTTGTTATTTCTGCAGCGGATACGCCTCTGCGGGAAGGATCGAAATCAAATGAAGTACAAGAAGGCAGTGGTGCTGGCCGCCGGCGCTCTGATGGCCGTCGGCGCCGTCTCTCCCGCCATGGCCGACAGTGAAGCCGCAGGCAACGCCGTGGGCTCCCCCGGCGTCCTGTCCGGCAACAACGTCCAGGTGCCGATCAACATCCCGATCAACATCTGCGGCAACACCGTGAACGTCGCCGCGCTGCTGAACCCCGCGTTCGGCAACGTCTGCGTCAACCACTGACGCAACGCTTGCGCCCGCGAGGGCAAGCCTCCTCGGGGTGGCCCCGGAGTGCACGGCGGTGCACTCCGGGGCCGCCTCCGATTCAGCACCGGCAGCAGCGCCGGTAGACAGGGAAGGACCCATGCGACAGGTACTGAGCCGACAGGTACTGGGCAAGGGGATGCTCACGGCGGCGGCCGCGTCGAGTCTGCTGTCGATCGCGACCGGCGTGGCCTACGCACATTCCGGAGCGACGGCCGAGGCCTCGCATTCACCGGGTGTGCTGGCGGGCAACAGCGTCTCGGTACCGATCACCTTCGCGCCCAACGTGTGCGGCAACAGCGTGGACGGGGGTGCCGCGCTCAACCCCGCGATGGGGAACACCTGCGTCACCACGACCGGCTCGCACACCGGCGACGGCTACGACTACGGGCGCTACCTCAGCCCCGAGAACGCCGAGGCCTTCGACCGCTACCTCCACGAACGGGAAGGGGTGGGGCGGCACAGGGTGCCGGAGCAGCGCCAGGAGACGCCGCGGCACGAGACCCCGGCGCCGCGGCACGCGGCTCCCCGTCATGCTGCTCCCCGCCACGAGGAGCAGCGTGAGGAGGGCGGCTACGGCGGCCCGGAGGAAGAGCAGCACCAGGAGCAGCACGAGGAAGGGTGCGACCACCCCGAGTCCGCGCCGCCCCCCGCCCCGCCGGCGCACCGCGCGCCCCCCGCGGCCCCCGCACCCCCCGCACCCGACCGGCCGCACCCGATGCCCGAGCCGGTCGACGAGCACCCGGCTCCGCTCCCGGCCCCGGCGCCGGAGGAGCCCGCCCCGGTCGAGGAGGCGCCCCATCCGCTCCCCGCCCCCGTCGAGGAGGCCCCCCAGCCGCTCCCCGCCCCGGCGCCCGGACCCGGACCCGAGCCCGCCCCGGAGGCGCCGGCGCCGCTCCCGGCCCCGGTCGAGGAGGAGGCGCCCGTACCGCTGCCGGCTCCGGCCCCGGTCGAGGAAGCGCCCGCACCGCTTCCCGCCCCGGGCCCGGGCCCGGGCCCGGAGGCTCCCGCGCCCCGGCCACCGCACGGGAGCCAGCCGGTGGAGCTCCCGGCAGCTCCGGCTCCGGCTCCGGCCCCCGCTCCGGTTCCCGCACCGGCACCGGCACCGGCTCACGTCAGCTCGCCCGTGCTGGCCGCGACCGGCGCGGGTCAGCCCGCGGCCGCGGCGGCCCTCGCCACGGCGCTGATCCTGGGCGGCGCCATTCTGTACCGGCGGTCGCGCGAAGCCTGACCGGCATTACCGGTAATCAGAAGAAATATCGGCCGGAGAATCCTTGTCGGATTCTCCGGCCGCTGTCATGCCCTTGTTCCCAACCGCGTGCGCGCCGGCGTTTCCGTAGCGGCCGGGAATCGTTACCCAGGGCGAAAGCGGCGCGACGGTCGCCGCTGACGCCTCTGCACACGAAAAGAAGAGGATTTCGATAATGAAGCTCACGAAGGTCGCCGCTGTCGTCGTCGGCTCCGTCGCCGCCCTCGGCTCCTCCGCCACCGCTTTCGCGGCCGAGGCCCCGGCCGCGATGCCCATGAGCCTGACGAGCGGGGTGACCGCGGTGACCGAAGCCGTGAACCCCGTCTCCGAGTCGCTGCCGCAGACCCTGGGCAACGGACTGGCAGAGCAGGGCGAGAACGTCAACAAGGTCGTGGGCACCGTCCAGAGGGTCAACGAGGTCCGCAACAACGCGCCCGGCGAGGTGCTCGGCCTTGCGAACGGCGCCACCCAGGCGTCCCCGCTCCTGGGCGGCGTGAAGCTCAACGGCGGCGCGCACTGAGCGACACCGACACGACTGTGGGCGCCGCCGGCGAGGCCGGGGCGCCCACAGTCGGTTCGTGCAGCCGACGTCAGTCGTTGACGCAGACGTTGCCGAACGCCGGGTTCAGCGCGCCGATGATGCTCACGGAGTTACCGCAGACGTTGATCGGAACGTGGACCGGGACCTGGAGCAGGTTGCCCGAGAGGACACCGGGGGAGCCCACGGCCGCGCCCTCGGCCGACGAGTCGGCCATAGCGGAGCCGGCGGCACCGGCCGCAGCGAGACCAGCGGTGGCCAGGACCAGGGCAGCCTTCTTGGCAGAGTTCATGGGAAGTGCACCTTCTGTTCGATGTTCTGCCCCGATGCCGGGGCTCACACCGAGCGAAACGGTCCGCCTCCCCTGACGACACGGCCACGTCCGCGATCACACCTGTTCAGCTCAATAGTCGTAACCGCAGCACCGTCCGGACCGTTAAGGAAGATCGCTCAGCGGGTCCGGGATCGCCGGGACCTCGACGTCGGGGACCTCCGGCACGACCGGCGCCGCCGGATCCGGCAGCGTGGGCGGTTCGATCCCCGGGATCCCGGGGATCTCCACGCCCGGGATCGCCGGGAGCACCACGCCCGGGATCGCCGGGAGCACCACGCCCGGGATGGCCGGGAGATTGATGCCCGGGATCTCCGGCAGCTTGATCTCGGGGAGCTTGATCTCCGGGATCTTGATGTCCGGCAGGCTGACGCCCGGTGGCAGGAGGGCCTTGATGGCGTCGAGGATGCCCTTCACCAGGTCGTCGACGGGACCGGCCGCCGCCGCTCGCCGGGGGTGGGCGACTCCGTGGTCACTCTCCACGGCGCCCGCGGGGGCCGCCGCGCCGGAGAGTATGACGACGGCGAGGGCCGACGGGACGAGGAGACGGGCGCGGCGCGCACGGGCGGGCTTCATGGAGTGCATGGATGTTCCTCACTGGTGGTCGCGCGGATACGGACCTTGAGCGATCCGCTCCCTCACCCACCGTGCGAACACCTCACACGGAGCGCAACCGGAGATCCGGTGACTGCGGGCTTCGTACGGGCTTCGCGCAGGCGTCCGGGGGCCTCTCACCCGGGACGGGGAAAACCCCGCCGCCCGCAGGCCGTTTGAGTGAAGCAGCGGAACCAACCCCCTGGCAGGGCAGTTGACCAGGGCGCTCCATCAGCGGGCACTCGTGCGACAGAAGGAACAAGATGTTCAAGAAGTTCATGACCGCCGCCGCGGTCTCCGCCGTTGCGGTCGGCGCGGGCGCTGCCGCCGCGGCCCCGGCCATGGCCATCGGCAACGACAACGGGATCAACACCGTCAACGGCAACGGATCCCAGCAGATCTACGGCAACCAGAAGACCCACGGCGACCTGAGCCCGCAGCTCAGCCTGGTCCAGGGCACGCTGAACAAGCCCTGCATCGGTCTGCCGGCCAAGGTCAACGCCCAGTCGCTCATCGCCGCGCTCAACATCGGCGTCCAGGACATCAACGTCCTGTCGAACCCGCAGAACCAGCAGTGCACCGAGAACTCCACCCAGGCCAAGGGTGACGAGCCGCTCTCGCACATCCTGGACAACATCCCGATCCTCTCGGGCAACGCCTCCGTCGGCAGCTGATCGCCGGGCCCCGTGCCCGTGGAGCGATGCGTGACGCATAGAGGGCCCCGGCGGCGTCCAGCTGCCGGGGCCCTCGTGCGCGCCCTCCGCCGTCAGCCGGTCCAGAAGTCCCACCACCGGGTGAGGATCAGCATGCCGATCACTCCGGTGTGCAGGGCGGGCGGCGCCCAGCCGAACTCGGTGAAGAAGCCCCGTAGCGGGCCGGGGGCCGGGAGTACGCCCGTACGCGCGTTGTGCGCGGTGACCGCCCAGAACATCAGCAGCGTGGCCACCCAGGCCAGGCAGCACCACAGGCAGAGCGCGTTGATCTCGTAGAGCGACTGGACCATCAGCCAGGAGCAGAAGCCGACGCCGAAGAGCGTCCCCGCGTTCAGGCCCAACCAGAACCAGCCACGGTAGCGGGCGCCGGCCAGCAGGCCCGCGCCGGCGCACACCACGACGGCGTAACCGACCAGCCCCAGCATGGGGTTGGGGAAGCCGAAGGCCTGCGCCTGCTCGCTCTGCATCACGCTGCCGCAGGAGACCACCGGGTTGAGACTGCAGGCGGGCTTGAAGTCCGGGTCCTCCAGCAGGAGGAACTTGTCGAGGGTGATCACCCAGGAGGCCAGCAGCCCGGCCGCCCCGGTCAGTGCCAGCAGCCAGGCCAACCCTCTCGGTGCGGCCGCCTGTTCGCTCTCGGTCCGGGTGCTGGGCTGCCCCTGCTGACGGGGAACGCCCACTGTATTCGTTGCCATGTGGCCCATAGTCCCGCTCTCCACCACAGAGCGGACCTAACCGTGCCCATCCATACGCAAGTTGACCTGAAGGGGTGGCGGGAACCCCTGTTGCTTCCCGGACGTTTTACCGAACGCCGGACGTGATGTCAGGCCCAGGGGTTACTTTGAGCTTCCGCGAAGTGACAAGCTGCGACGGCCTGGAGACCCACCTTGAGCGATCCGTACGAGACAACCGAGGCGCACCTCGACCGACTCCTCGGTCGCGCCCTGAACTCCTTCGACCTGCCCGACAGGTTGGTCGAGCGCCTCGGTACGGCGCTCGCGCACAGCTCTTCGCTGTACAGCACCCACCACAGCCCGGCGACGGGCGTCTGGCGGGAGACCCACCAGCACACCTACCTGCTGGCCGACGGCGGTTCGGCGGCGCTGTGGGAGCTGGCGTACCGGCAGGAGGGCGACCGGACGGTCCGGCACGAGATCTTCGTGAGCAAGGCGGAGACCTGCCTGGCCGTGGCCCGGCTGTTCGGCGAGGTCCCGGCCCAGGCCGCCCTGGACCCGGCGTTACTCCCGGGCGACGAGGAGCCCGACGACGACGTGGCCGCGCTGGCCGCGCTGTTCGCGGCCGGTGCTCCGGCGCACCGGCACCGGGAGTACGCGGTGGAGCAGTCCGCCGACCACGCCCGGCGGGTGCTGCGCCGCGCTGAGAACCCGGACCGGCCCGGCAAGCCGGTGGCGGAGCGCCTGCGGTCGGCGTATGCCCACCAGATCACGCAGTCGTTCGGCGGCGGGCCGTTCCTGCCGGGCGGGCGGGACGTGGCCTTCAGCCTGTACGAGCACGCCTTCGTCCTGCTGGACGGGAGCGAGGTCAGCCTGTGGGAGGTCGAGCACACGGCGACGCCGGACGGGCGGCACATGTGCGAGGTGTACGAGAGCGAGACCGCCGCGCGGGGAGCCATGGAACTTCGCGCCCGGGTCCGGTGACGGAAACGGACATGCCCGCCCATCAGGGCGGGCATGTCCGTGGACGGGAGTCGGCCCGCGTCAGACGGCCGGGACCTTGTCCGTGGCCGCGTCCGGAGCCTGCGCCGTGTCCGGGGCCTGGTGCTCGGAGCCACCCTCGCGCTGCTCCATCGGGATCGAGGTGCGCGGCAGCATGAACATCACCGCCCAGATCACGACGAGGACGGCGACGATCCACCACATGGCGCTGCGGAACGCCTCTACGTACGGGGCGCCGAAGGCCATCTCGTTCTCGATCACGCCGAAGTACACGACGGAGGTGAGGCCGAGGCCGAGGGCGTTGCCCATCTGCATGGTCGAGTTGATCAGCCCGGAGGCGGATCCGGCGTGCTCGCGCGGCACCTCGGACAGCACGGCGTCGGTGAGCGGGGCCACGATCAGGCCCATGCCGAGACCCATGACGGCGAGCGGCGCGGCCATCTGCCAGGAGGCGATCTCCATGCCGTAGTGCCCGGACTCCCAGATGTAGAGGAGCACACCCGCGGCCATGGTGAGCGCGCCCGCCTGGAGCACCTTGCGGCCGAAGCGCGGTACGAGCTTCTGGACGGACATGCCGGCGGCGACCGAGACGGCGATGGAGAAGGGGATGCCGGTGGTGCCGGCGCGCAGCGCGCTCCAGCCGAGGCCCAACTGCATCATGAGCGTCCACACCAGGAAGAAGATGCCGGTCGCGATCCCGAAGGTGAGCTGGACGGCCATACCGCCGGCGAAGCTCCTGACCTTGAAGAGGGAGAGCTCGACGAGCGGGGAGCCGTCCTTCTTGATCTTGTGCTTCTCGTAGGCGATGAAGCCGACGATCACGAGGGGCACCGCCCCCATGCAGAGGAAGCCCCACAGCGGCCAGTCGTTCTCCCGGCCCTGGGTGAGCGGGTAGATCAGCATGACCATGGCGGCGGTCGCGAGGACGACACCGATCAGGTCCAGGCGCAGCGCGTTCGGGGCCTTGGACTCGGTGATGAACTTGCGGCCCAGGATCACGCCCGCGATGCCGACGGGCAGGTTGATCAGGAAGATCGGGCGCCATTCGAGGCCGAACAGGTTCCACTGGGTGAGCAGCGCGCCGAGCATCGGGCCCGAGACGGCGCCGAGGCCCACGATCGCGCCGAACATGCCGAAGACCTTGCCGCGCTCGTGCGGCGGGAAGGTGACGTGGATGATCGACAGCACCTGCGGCACCATCATGGCGGCCATGCCGCCCTGGAGGAGGCGGGAGGCGACGAGGATGCTCGGGTTGGCGGCGATGCCGCAGAGCAGCGAGGCGGCCGTGAAGCCCGCGATACCGATGAGGAAGAGCCGCTTGCGGCCGTAGATGTCACCGAGGCGACCGCCGGTGATCAGGCCGGCGGCGAAGGCGAGCGCGTAACCGGCGGTGATCCACTGGATCGCGCTGGTGGAGGCGTTCAGGTCCTGGCGCATGCTGGGTATGGCTATGTTGACGATGGTGACGTCGACCAGGTCCATGAAGGCCGCGGTCATCACGATGGCGAGCGCCAGCCAGCGGCGCCGGTCGGCGGCTGAGCCGTTCGTGGGTGAGCCGTTCACGGGTGCGGTGGCTGTCTCGGTCCGCTCTTCTTGTACGGGCCCGTTCTCTCTTTCGGGCGATGTCTTGGACGTCTCGGTGCTCATGGAGAGAAACCTAGACGGGATGTAGGTCAGGCGGTGTCCTATTTCGCTGGCAACCTGGATTCCATGACCGACACCCCGGCACGGCTGCTCTCCCTGCTGTCCCTCCTCCAGACCCCGCGCGAATGGCCCGGGAGCGAGCTGGCGCAGCGGCTGCGGGTGAGCTCCCGGACGATCCGCCGCGACATCGAGCGGCTGCGGGACCTCGGGTACCCGGTGGAGGCCACGCTGGGGGCGGAGGGCGGATACCGGCTGGTGGCGGGGGCTGCGATGCCGCCGCTGCTCCTCGACGACGAGGAGGCGGTGGCGATCGCGGTGGGGCTGCGCGCGGGCGCCGGGCATGCGATCGAGGGGGTCGAGGAGGCCTCCGTACGGGCCCTGGCCAAGCTGGAGCAGGTGCTTCCGTCGCGGCTGCGGCGCCGGGTGAGCGTGCTGCAGTCGGCCACGACCGCGCTGGCCCGGGGGGACGGGCCGAGCGTGGACCCGGGGACGCTGACGACGATGGCGTCGGCGGTGGCGGGTCCCGAGCGGCTGCGGTTCGCGTACCGGGCGGGGGACGGGGTCCGGTCGCGCCGACTGGTGGAGCCGTACCGGCTGGTGAGCACGGGGAGCCGCTGGTACCTGGTCGCCTATGACCTGGAGCGCGAGGACTGGCGGACCTTCCGGGTGGACCGGGTGGGCGAGGTGTTCGCGACGGGGGCCCGGTTCGTGGCGCGGCAGCTGCCGATGGACCCGGAGGAGTTCGTGCGCAGGGGGCTGCGGGGCCGGGAGACGTCGTACGCGGTCGAGGTCACCTTCGCGGCGGACGTGGCGGAGCTGCCGGGGTGGTTGCGGGAGTCGGCGGTCGGCGACGCGGGTGACGCTGCGGGCGGCGGCGACGGCCGGACGCGGGTCCGGTTCGAGACCGCGGACGCCCCGGAGTGGCTGGTGGCGCGGCTGGCGCTGACGGGGGTGCCGTTCACGGTGCAGGCGCCGGCCGCGCTGGCGGCGGCGGCTCGGACGCTGGGGGCGCGGCTGGCGGGGGCCGGGGCGTAGAGGGAGGCGTACCGGCGCCCTGGTTTCCGGGGCGCGAGGGAGCCCCGGCACCTGGGGGGATAGGTGCCGAGGCTCGTCCGGGGGGCGTCAGGCCACGGCGTCGAAGCCGGTGTCGCGGGCCATGCGCTTGAGTTCCAGAAGGGCGTGCTTCTCGATCTGGCGGATCCGCTCACGGGTCAGGCCGTGCTGCTTGCCGACCTCCGTCAGGGTCCGCTCGCGGCCGTCGACGATGCCGTACCGCATCTTGATGATCGACGCGGTGCGCTGGTCGAGCTTGCCGAGCAGGTCCTCCAGCTCCTCGCTGCGCAGCAGCGAGAGCACGGACTGCTCGGGGGAGATCGCGGAGGTGTCCTCCAGGAGGTCACCGAACTGCGTCTCGCCCTGGTCGTCCACCGACATGTTCAGGCTGACCGGGTCGCGCGCCCAGTCCAGTACGTCGCCCACGCGCTTCTCCGTCGAGTCGAGCTCGGCGGCGATCTCGGCGTGCTCCGGGTCCCGGCCGTTCTCGCGGTTGAACTCGCGCTGGATGCGGCGGATCCGGCCGAGCTCCTCGACCAGGTGGACGGGGAGGCGGATGGTGCGGGACTGGTCCGCGATGGAGCGGGTGATGGCCTGGCGGATCCACCACGTCGCGTACGTGGAGAACTTGAAGCCCTTGGCGTAGTCGAACTTCTCGACCGCGCGGACCAGACCGGCGTTGCCCTCCTGGATGAGGTCGAGGAGGGGCAGACCACTGCGCGGGTAGCGGCGGGCGACGGCCACCACGAGGCGCAGGTTGGACCGGATGAAGACTTCCTTGGCGCGCTCACCCTCGGCGGCCAGCGCCTCCAGCTCCTCGCGCGCGGGCGTCTCGCCCTTGCGCTCGATGACGCCGTCGAGGATCTGCTGGGCGTACACGCCCGCCTCGATGATCTGGGAGAGCTCCACTTCCTTGGCGGCGTCGAGCAGCGGGGTGCGTGCGATCTCGTCCAGGTACATGCCGACCAGGTCGCGGTCTGCGATCTCCCCGCCCACAGCGCGAGCGCTGCTCGTGGACTGCTGGCGGGCGACGGCGCGGGTTGCCATGCGTGCTCCCTTGCGATGAGTTCGGTCGCGGTGCGGCTGCCGGACGGGCACCGGTGGTGCGGTGTGCGTCCCCGGACACTCTCCCGAGTGCCCGCATCCGAAGGAAACAACGACTGGAATCAGGACAGAATTCCCACGTCTCCCTCTCATTTTCGAGATCTTGCAGTATCCTGCCTCGCCACGAGAGGGGGCAGGGTGCCGCAAGGACTCGAAGAGGTGCAGGTCAGGCCCGGAACGGAGGCCGACCTGGCAGCCCTCACGGACGTGTACAACCACTACGTCCGCGAGACCGCCGTCACCTTCGACACGGCCGTCTTCACTCCGGAACAGCGCCGCCCATGGCTGCACTCCCACCCTGAAGACGGCCCTCACCGCCTTCTGGTTGCCTGGGCCGGCCATCGAATCGCTGGATACGCGACAAGCAGTCCTTTCCGTCCGAAACCGGCCTACGCGACGTCGGTGGAGGCCAGCGCCTACCTCGCCCCGCACGCGGTGGGCCGGGGCGTGGGAACGGTGCTCTACGACGCCCTCTTCACGGCCCTGGCCGAGGAGCCGGTCCACCGCGTGTTCGCCGGCGTCGCCCTGCCGAACGAGGCCTCGGTCCGCCTCCACGAACGCTTCGGCTTCCGCCGGGTCGGGGAGTTCACGGAGGCGGGCTGGAAGTTCGGCCGCTACTGGGACGTGCGCTGGTACGAGAAGACCCTGGGGCCGGACCGCCTGCACGGGTGAGGTGACGGCCGGCTCGGCGATGCGCGGTCGCCTCGCGCACGGCGGGCGGTCTAAGCGACGCTTAGCCGAACTGGAGCGAGCGCTTCGAGAGGCCCATCCAGAAGCCGTCCACCGCGTCGCGGCGGGCGGTGAGGTCGCCTGCCGCGTCCGCCGCGCCGAGGGTGACGAAGAGCGGGGCGAAGTGTTCCGTACGGGGGTGGGCCAGGCGGCCCGACGGGGATTTGGCCTCGAAGTCGAGCAGGGAGTCCAGGTCGCCCGCGGCCAGCGCCTCGTGGCCCCAGGCGTCGAATTCGGCGGACCAGGACGGCACGCCCGGGCCCGTGTGCCGCAGCGCGGCCAGGTTGTGGGTGAAGAAGCCGCTGCCGACGATCAGGACCCCCTCGTCACGCAGGGGCGCCAGCTTGCGGCCGATGTCCATCAGGCGGCGCGGGTCCAGCGTCGGCATGGAGATCTGCAGGACCGGTATGTCGGCTTCCGGGAACATCTCCACCAGCGGGACGTACGCGCCGTGGTCCAGGCCGCGGTCCGGGATGTCCTGGACCGGGGTGCCGGGAGCCTGGAGGAGGCCCCGCACCGAGGCGGCGAGCCGCGGGGCGCCCGGGGCGTCGTACCGGACCCGGTAGTAGTGCTCGGGGAAGCCCCAGAAGTCGTAGACGAGCGGGGCCGAAACGGTCGCGCCGAGGGCGAGCGGGGCTTCCTCCCAGTGGGCCGAGACCATCAGGATCGCCGTGGGGCGGGGCAGCTCCGCGGACCAGGCGGCCAGCTCACCCGGCCATACGGGGTCGTCCGCGAGCGGCGGCGCGCCGTGACTGAGGTAGAGCGCCGGCATACGGGTCTGGGCGGTGGTCACGGGGGCGCTCCTCGGTCGTCGGTACGGGGTCGCCCGAAAAGCCTAACCCCGCTTGGTTCAAATTTGAACCAAGCGGGGTGGTCAGTCATTCCCGGGTGGGCGCCCCCGTCAGTGGGCGATCACCGGAACCTTGATCTCGGCTTCCTCGGCAGCGCCGGAGCCGGAGCCCGAGGCCACCGGGCTGCCCGCGCCGGGACGGCCTGTGTTGATCAGGGTCAGCGCGATGGCCGAGCTGGTGGCCAGGATGCCGACCGCCCACCAGATGGCGGAGGAGTAGCCCTCGACCATGGCCTGCGCCTGGACGAGCTTGGCCGCGGCGCCGCCCGCCGCGGCCTCGGCCGCGTGGTCGGTCAGGTACGCGGTGGTCGCCGAGGCGGCGATGGTGTTCAGCAGCGCGGTGCCGATGGCGCCGCCGACCTGCTGCGAGGTGTTGACCATGGCGGAGGCGACACCGGCGTCGGCCGGGTTCACCCCGTGCGTGGCCAGGGACATGGCCGGCATGAACGCCGTACCCATACCGAGGCCCAGCAGCAGCTGCGCCGGCAGGATCAGCGCCGGGTAGGAGGACCCGACCTCCAGCTGGGTCAGCAGGAGCATGCCGGTGGCGGCGAGCAGGAAGCCCGGGCCCATCAGCAGGCGCGGCGCGACCCGGGTCATCAGGCGGGCACCGATCTGGGTGGAGCCCGTGATCATGCCCGCGATCATCGGCAGGAAGGCGAAGCCGGTCTTGACGGGCGAGAAGCCCTTCACGACCTGGAGGTAGTAGGTGAGGAAGAGGAACAGGCCGAACATGGCGATGACGGCCAAGCCGAGCGAGAGGTAGACACCGCCGCGGTTGCGCTCCAGCAGGACGCGCAGCGGCAGCAGCGGGGACTTCACCTTGGACTCGGTGTACACGAAGGCCGCCAGCAGGACCGCCGAGGCGATGAACATGCCCACGGTCGTCGCGTCCGACCAGCCGGCCGACTCGGCGCGCGTGAAGCCGTACACCAGGGCGACGAGACCGAGCGTGGACAGGACCACGCCGGGGATGTCGAGCGGAGCGCGGTTGCGGCCGCCGGCGGGCTCACGGATGACCAGCCAGGCACCCGCGGCCGCGACGATCGCGAAGGGGATGTTGACGAAGAAGGTCCAGCGCCAGTTGAGGTACTCGGTGAGGAAGCCGCCGAGGATCAGGCCGACGGCGCCGCCGCCGCCCGCGATCGCACCGTAGATGCCGAAGGCCTTGGCGCGCTCCTTGGCGTCGGTGAACATCACCGCGAGCAGGGAGAGGGCCGCCGGGGCGAGCAGTGCGCCGAAGGCACCCTGGAGGGCGCGGGCGCCCAGCATCATGGCCTCGCCGTTCGCGGCGCCGCCGAGGGCGGAGGCCAGGGCGAAGCCGATGAGGCCGACGACGAAGGCGTTCCTACGGCCCCACTTGTCGGCGATGCGGCCGCCGAAGAGGAGCAGTCCGCCGAAGGCCAGCGCGTACGCGGTGATGACCCACTGGCGGTTGCCGTCGGAGATGCCGAGGTCGGTCTGGGCGGAGGGGAGGGCGATGTTCACGATGGTCGCGTCGAGGACGACCATCAGCTGGGCCAGGGCTATGAAGACGAGTGCCTTCCAGCGGCTGGGGTCTGCAGCCAGCGGGGGTGTCGCGGCTGTTTTTGACATGGGGGTACCCACTTCACTGTGCGGAATGACTGAAAAAAGCTAGTTCGAGAAGCTTGGGCGCGTTACATGGTCTTCTGCCTCAGGTCTTCCAGCGTGGCGGCCGAACCCGGCAGCACGGAGCGCGCCGGGGTGCGCAACCCGTCGAGGAACAGCTGGAGATGACGGTGGACGAAGCGGTCCGCGTCGAGGCATGCGGTGCCGGGGAGGGGGCGGCTGAGCTGGGAGAGGGCGATCATCAGGTCGCCGACGCCGATGTCCGTGCGGACGAGCCCGGCGTCCTGGCCGGCCGCCACCAGGGTCTCCACGGCGGCCTCCAAGGCGCCGCGCGCGGCGAGGAGTTCGGGGTGGTCGTGGTCGAAGTCGTCGGCGAGCATGGGGCACAGGGCCCCGATCCGCTCGTCGGCGGCGGCGTGTGTGAACCGGCACAGCGCGGCGAAGGCGTCGGACTCCTCGGCGAGGGAGGCCTCGGCCGAGGCGGTGACCTTGTCCATGACGAAGAGCACGACGTGGTGGACGAGGGCCGGGCGGTCCGGGAAGTGCCGGTAGAGGGTGGCGTTGCCGATTCCGGCCCGGCGGGCGACCTCGTCGAAGGGGGCGCCGGAGCCGTGCTCGACGAGCACCTCGCGGGCCGCCGCCAGGATCCGCTCGCGGTTGCGGACGGCGTCGGCGCGCGGGCGCGGGACACGGGTCGCGGGGGTCGCGTCGGCCGCCGGGGCGGCGGAGCCGGCGGGCGTCGGCGCCAGGTCCACGGCCGCGCCCGGGACGGGCGGGGCCGCCGGGGCGGTGGTGGTGTGGCGCTTCATTCCGGAGCCTCCCTGACTCGGTGACACGTACGGGCCCGCCCAAAACGGGGAGCCGGTCCCCACTTGGGCGGACTCACGTACAAACGGGGATCCGATCCCCGGTTATTTCACTCACCCGTGTGACCTGACCCACACGCCCCTTCACGTTCGGCCTCTCCCGACGCGCGGGCGCGCCGCAGCCGTCGGAGGGTGGCGAACAGAGCGCAGACCGGGCAGGGCCGGCTGCCGCGGACCCGAAGGCGGTCTCCATGCCGCAGACCCGCCACCGGATACGCAGACCACGCCGCACCAGCGCGTTCATCGCGCTGACCGCGCTGGCGCTCGGGGTCACGGCGACGGCGAGCACGGGGATATCCAGCCGCACCCACTCGGCGGCGGGGCCCGTGGCCACGACCACCGAATCGGCTCTCGCGCCGTGCCGGATCACCGGCACGATGGGCGTGCAGATGTCCGAGGGCATGCCGACCCCGCCCGGGTACTCGCGCTCGACCGGCGAGGTCAGGGCACTGAACCTGATGATCGACTTCCCCGACGCCAAAGGCGAGGGCTCGGCGCTGGACCGGCTGGCGGAGTTCTTCCCCCAGACCTCCGACTGGTTCCGCACCAGCTCCTACGGGCGGCTCAGCTACCGGGCCGAATCGCCGATAAGGACCTGGCTGCGGATGCCGATGCCCTTCGCGGCGTACGGGATCGAGCGCGGGTCGGCGTACGAACCGGGCTACCGGCAGCTCGTCGAGCACATCGCGAAGGCCGCCGACTCCGAGGTGGACTTCAGCAGGTACGACCTGATCAACATCCTGGTCACCCCGAACGCCGGGCCCTCCGCCCTGGACACGGTCCTGTCGGTGACCTTCTCCGGCAACGGGGAGGCGCCGACGGCCGACGGGGTGCCCCTGGCCAACACGTCCTTCGTCTACAGCCGCCAGGACGACGGCTCCGGCACCTACCGGGAGACCGGCTACCGGGTGCTCCCGCACGAGAACGGACACGTCTTCGGACTGCCCGACCTCTACACCACCGACGGCGGCAGCACGGTCGGGCACTGGGACATCATGAGCGAGGACTGGGGCGCCAACAACGACCTGCTGGGCTGGCACAAGTGGAAGCTGGGCTGGCTGGACGGCTCACAGATCAGCTGCGCGTCGAAGTCGGGCGCCAGCGACCACGTCCTGTCGCCGCTGGCGGTGGAGGGCGGGACGAAACTGGCCTTCGTCCCGTTGTCGGAGAGCACCGGGTACGCGGTGGAGGTACGGACGCGGGCCGGCAACGACGAGGCCGTGTGCAAGCCAGGCGTCCTCGTCTACAAGGTGGACTCGGACGTGGACACCGGGCGCGGCCCGGTGACGGTGTCGGACAGCGGGAACGCGAGCGGCGGCTGCACCCGGCGGCCCAATGTGCACGCGGAACTGTCGGACGCGCCGTTCCGGCCGGGCGAGACGTTCACCGACGAGAAGGCGGGCATCAGCGTCTCGGTGGTGGGCGAACTGCGCAACGGCAGCTACCAGGTGCGGATCATCCGGCCCTGACCGCCGGCGCCGCGGCAGCTTAGGGTGAGCGCATGGAGTCCTACACCATCGGACAGGCGGCGCGGCTGCTGGGCGTGAGCGTCGACACCGCTCGGCGGTGGGCGGACGCCGCCCGCTTCCCGACCCGCCGGGACGGCAAGCGCCGCATCGTCGACGGGCCAGACCTGGCGGCCTTCTGCGTGGAAGCCGCCCAGGAAGGCTCCGAGGATGCGGACGCCCCGTACACCTCGGTCCGCAACGCCTTCCCCGGCATCGTGACCGGGATCAAGCTCGGCGATGTCGCTGCGCAGGTCGAGATCCAGGCAGGACCGCACCGGGTGGTGTCTCTGCTGACCCGCGAGGCCGTCGAGGAACTGGGGCTGGAGGTCGGCATGCGGGCCACCGCCCGGGTGAAGTCCACGAGCGTGCACATCGACCGCGACTGAGCGGACCGGGCGCACCTGCTGAGCGGACCGGCTGAGCGCATCGGCTGAGCCGCCCCGGGCGCATGCCGCATCATGTCCCGCGTGCACAGTGCGGAGGAGTTCGGCCCGGCCGACAGCGAAGCAGGCGTCCCCGGTGGCATACGGGATCCGGACGCCATGTCCGACGAGATCAGAGCGGCACGGCAGGGGGACGAGGCGGCGTTCAGGGCGCTGTTCCGGGCGGTGCAGCCGGGGCTGCTGCGCTACCTGACCGTGCTGGTCGGGGCCGACGCCGAGGACGTGGCGTCCGAGACCTGGCTGCAGGCGGCCCGCGATCTGGTCTGCTTCAGCGGGGACTTCGGCGGGTTCCGCGGCTGGGTCTCGACGATCGGCCGCAACCGCGCGCTGGACCTGCTGCGCCGTCGGCCGGTTGCCGGCCCGCCGCCCGAGGACACCGGGGGAGCCGCGTCGGCCGCGTCCGGTACGGCCGGAGCGCTGGCACTCATATCCCGGCTGCCGCGCGATCAGGCAGAGGCCGTCATGCTCCGGGTGGTCATGGACCTGGACACGGACGGCGCCGCCCGCGTCCTCGGCAGGAGACCCGCTGCGGTACGCCTGGCGGCACACCGCGGCCTGCGCAAGCTCGCCGAGCTCATCGAACAGCAAGAGGCGAATCCGCCGGGGAGCGGAGGGCGTGGAGGGGGCGCGGACGGGGCAGAGGGGGAGGTCCGGCCGAAGCCGCGTGGGAAGGGTTTCGCCACAGGAGTGACACCGACGACGCCTTCGACGCTGAAGAGCACGAGATGAGCACGAACCGAACCCACCGGATCGATCACGACACTGCCGAGCGGCTGCTCGACGGCGCCGGGGTCGGGGCCGGTACCGACCACGAGGCCCTCGCGAGGCTGCTCGCTGCCGCCGCCGCTCCCGCGGCCGAGCACGAACTGCCCGGCGAGGAGGCGGCCGTGGCCGTGTTCCGGACGGCTCGCCTCGCCCCGGCCGCCGCGTCCGGCAGATCCCGTACGTCCTGTACGTCCCGTTCGCACAGGAGGCGGCCGGCGCGCACGCCGGCCGTGTTCCTCGCCGCGAAGGTGGCGGTCGCCGTGCTGGCCACCGCTGTCGGCGGTGTCGCCGTCGCCGCCGGGACGGGCCACCTGCCCGCCGTCATGGGCGGTGAGTCCGAGGACGGCGCTCCGGGCCACTCGCCCTCGGCCGGTACCCGGGCACCCGGCGCGCGGGCCCCGGGCACGCCCGCCGACGCGCCCTCCGGCTCGTCCTCCGCGGCACCTCCCGACCTGGCGGGTGGTCCGAGCGGGGCGACGGGCGACCCGCCGGCTCCGCGGCCGACGGACAGCCCTCACGGCGCCGCACCACCGGCGCAGAACGGCCGGCACGAGGCAGGTGATCGCCCCGGCACCCCGCGGCCGACGCGGAGCCCGGGGGCGCCGGCCGCCCGCCCGACCGGCCCGCCGGCCACCGCCCCGTCCCCGCCCCGCAAGGACCCACCGGCCACTCGCCCCGCCGGGTGACCCCGCCGCTCCTCGTCCGCCACCCGTAGAGGCTGTCCACGATGCAACAACCGGCTCACCTGGACGACGACACGATGCCGCTCCCCCGCATCTCCGCGGTCGCCACGGACGTCCCCGCCCCCGCCCCCAGACCGGTCTTCGTCGACTCCTCCGGCCGGCGCCAGCGCCGGGTACGCCGCCTCGGCTGGCTGCTGGTCGTCCCCGCCGCCGCGTACATCGTGCTCCTGATCAGCTCGCTGTTCGGCGGACCCACGCTCCGCTCCCCGTTCCTGCCGTCCCCGCGCGTCCCGGAGAACGCGCAGAGCAGGCCTCCCGTGGCCGAGCCGGGCGCCCCCTCACCCGGCGCCGCACGCCGCACGGGCGCGCCCGGCACCACGCCCCGGACGTCCCCGTCCCCGCCCGGCGCCACCGGAAAGACCCCGGCCGGGGACGGGCGGCCCGGCGCCACCGCCGGGCCCGCTCCCGCCGCTTCCAAGGGGAGCGGTCCGGCGCCGGGGAACGGATCCGGCGGCCACGGCCGGCCGACCTCCCCGCCCGGCCAGGGCGGGAAGCCCACCGCTCACCCGTGACCCGCCCGGACCACCACAGGCAGGAAGCACACCCCTTGTCGAAGAACCGCCGCCTGCCCCGCGGCCGGCACAGCACCGTGCGCGACGTCCCCCTGCGCACCCACTGGCTGCTGCTGACCGCGCTCGTCCTCACCCTCTCGGCCGCACTGCTGCTGCAGGGCTACAGCAAGCACATGTTCGACGCGACGCCCGACGGCGCACCGCGCGGGGCCGGGTCGGCGGCGGCTGCCGTGCCGGCGCAGATCCGGTCGGGCGGCCCGGTCATCGACGGCGCCGCCGCGCGGACGGTCGGCCCCGCGCCCCGCACCATCGCCCTGACCTTCGACGACGGTCCCGACCCGGTCTGGACGCCGAAGATCCTGGACGTCCTGCGCCGCAACGACGTGCACGCGACGTTCTTCACCGTCGGCTCGCAGGTGGCGGCCCATCCGGAACTGGCCCGGCAGATCGTCGCGGACGGCCACCAGCTCGGCGTCCACACCTTCACCCACACCGACCTGGGCGCGGTCTCCGCATGGCGGCGCTCCCTGGAACTGCGCGAGAGCCAGCTGGTCGTCGCCGGCGCCACCGGAGTCACCACCCCGCTGCTGCGCCCGCCCTACTCGTCGACCAACCGGGCGCTGGACGACGCGGACTGGGCCACCGTCACCCAGGCCGGACGAGAGGGCTACCTGACGGTCCTCACCACATTGGACAGCCAGGACTGGCGTCGCCCGGGTGTCGGGCAGATCGTCGCCAACGCCACCCCCAAGGGCGCCGACGGGCAGGTCGTCCTGATGCACGACGCGGGCGGCGACCGCTCGCAGACCGTCGCGGCCCTGGAGCAGCTCGTCCCCCGGCTCAAGGGCGCGGGCTTCCGCTTCGCCACCGTCGGCGACGCGGTCGGCCTGCCGGCGCCCACCCGGCCGGCCTCGACCGTCGACCGGTGGCAGGGACTCGCCCTCAGCCAGGCGCTGCGTACGAGCGACTGGGTCCTCGAAGCGCTCGCCTGGCTGATGTGGGCGGCCGGTGCGATCAGCGTGCTGCGCGCGGTGGCGGTGTTCGTCGCCGCCCGCCGCCACGTGCGGATGCGGCGCAAGCCCTGGGGCAACCCGGTCACCGAACCCGTCAGCGTCATCGTCCCCGCCTACAACGAGAGCGCCGGGATCGAAGCAGCCGTCCGCTCCCTGGTCGCGTCGGACCACCAGGTGGAGGTCATCGTGGTCGACGACGGCTCCACCGACGGCACCGCCGACATCGTCGAGGCCCTGCGCCTGCGCGGCGTGCACGTCATCCGCCAGCGGAACGCCGGGAAGCCGGCCGCGCTCAACACCGGCATCGCCGCCGCGACCTGCAACCTGGTGGTCATGGTCGACGGTGACACCGTCTTCGAGCCGGACGCGGTCCGCATGATCGTCCAGCCCTTCGCGAACCGGCGCGTCGGCGCGGTCTCGGGCAACGCCAAGGTCGTCAACCGCGGCGGCCTGCTCGGCCGCTGGCAGCACATCGAGTACGTCGTCGGCTTCAACCTCGACCGCCGCCTCTTCGACCTCGCCGAATGCATGCCCACCGTGCCCGGGGCGATCGGCGCGTTCCGCCGCGAGGCCCTCCTGCGCGTCGGCGGCGTCAGCGACACCACCCTCGCCGAGGACACCGATCTGACCATGGCGCTGTGCCGGGACGGATGGCGCGTCGTCTACGAGGAGCGGGCCAAGGCCTGGACCGAGGCTCCCGCGTCGCTCGGCGCACTGTGGAAGCAGCGCTACCGCTGGTGCTACGGCACCCTCCAGGCCATGTGGAAGCACCGCGGCGCCCTCACCCAGCGGGGCCAGGCCGGGAAGCTCGGCCGTCGCGGCCTGCTGTACCTGCTGATGTTCCAGGTCCTGCTGCCGCTGCTCGCCCCGGTCGTGGACATCATCGCCGTCTTCGGCCTCATCTTCCTCGACCCCCTCCGGATCATCGGCCTGTGGTGCGCCTTCCTCGCCCTCCAGGTCTTGATGGGCCTCTACGCCTTCCGCCTCGACGACGAGCGGCCCGGGCCGCTGTGGAGCCTGCCGCTCCAGCAGTTCGTCTACCGCCAGCTGATGTACCTGGTCGTCATCCAGTCCGTGTTCACCGCGATCGCCGGGTCCCGCCTGCGCTGGCAGCGCTCGGAACGCTACGGAAGCCTCCAGGCCCCCGCGGAATCCGGCTCCCGGCCGCAGCCGCAGCCGCAGCCACAGCCACAGCCGCAGCCGCACCCCTCGGTGCAGGTGCCGGCGCAGGTGCCGGCGCAAGTGCCCCAGCCGGTCCGCGGGGTTCCCGACCACCTCGCCGGGACGCGCATCGAGCGCTGGCCCCCGTACGCCGAGGAGACCGGGGGCACCGGCCGGCCGCCGGGCATGCCGCCCTGGTAGCTCGTGGTTACGCTGGAGACGCGGAAGCCAACCGTGACGACCGGTGGGAGGCCCCCTGATGAGACGACGCCATCACTTCCACGTCGATCACGCCGGGCACTCGGTCAGTGCCACCGTCCAGACGGGCCGCCGGGTGGAGGTGGAGGTGCTCGTCGACGGCAAGGAGACGGGCCACGCGACGACGCACGACGACCACCCCGTCAGCGTGCCCGTGGAACTGCCCACGGATCCGCCGAGCACGGTGTCGGTGCGCGCCACGCCCGGTCCGGGGGTGCCGCGCTGCTTCCTCGAGGTCGTCGGAGCCGATCCCCAGGTCATGTCCCCACGCCCGTACTGACGGGACGCCGATCGGCCCGCTCGGGCCGCCCTCGGCTCCGGGGCGATCTCCCCGATCACGCCCTCGACGTCCCGGGAGAGCTGCGGGGCCACGGGCTCGGCGGCCCGCAGGGGCTGGAATTCGTGCTACTCCGCACGGTGGTAGCCGCGACGGTCGTACCAGCGGCAGACCGCCCAACCGCCTCTTGGTCGTCGAGCACCCGCCACGCGTCCTCGCGGGACGTGACCAGGCTCCACCGCACACGGCCGTCCTTCTGGGCGCCGCGTGCGATGCCGTCGGCAAGCTCGCGGCCCAGGTTCACGCTGCCGTGGGGCCCGTACTCCCCTCGTCCTCGGCGACGAGCCGACTGATCTCGTTGCTGCTGAACGGTATTTGAGCAGCGCCGTGCGCCCCCGACCTGGGCGGCGCGACGGGACGGCCCTGGGTCGGCGTGGGGGCCTGACGGGTCGACCCAGGGTCTGACCTCAGCCGCCCAAGGCGGCCTTGAGCCGGCCGAGCGTGGTGCGCATGCCGGCGCGGTTGGCCTCCGCGCGGTCGGCCGGGCGCGTACCGGTGAACACCCGCCCGAGGAACTCGGCGGTCCGGGCACCTCGGCCCGTCCGCAGGTCCTCCCAGTACTCCGTGACCCTGGTGACACCGCCCTCCGACCGGAAGCGGTAGCCCCACAGCGCCACCGGCAGTCCGAACGCGGTGACCCGGAAAGCGAATTCGGAGGGTCGATCGGACAGGGTCACCCGGCACGTGGTGAACCAGACCAGCAGCCCTTTCCGGTTGAACCCGACGAACGTCGTCCCCTCGCGCGCCACGTGACCGCGATGCCAGACGGCGAAGCACTCCGGGCTCCACTTGCCCATGTTCCGCACGCACGAGACCGCGGCGTACACATCCTCGACAGAGGCGCCGACCAGGACGCTCTCCTCGACTTTCCATAAACGGTTCACAATTCCCCGGGTGGATCGAAGGGATGTCACGATTCCGGACCGGCCGGACCTTAGCCAGGCGTGAAGTGGGGCGCAACAGAGGAGTGCCAGAAAAGCGGAAGACCGTCGTCCCCATCGGCGAGGACGTCGGGTACGCCGAGATTCCCAGCCCATCTCTCTTGACGGCGTCACGGCGACACTCCTAACGTAGAACGAGTCGGATCGTTCTGACCCTGCCATGGTCGCACACGCCGACCTCGTGACGCGGCGGCGACGGGAGTGACGAGTGGAGGCACGTCCGGCCGTCGTCGGGCGGGCAGCGGCGGTCGCCGAGCGAGCACGGCGCATGGACGCGCCGAGGCGGCGGACCGCACCGGCATCGCCGCTTTTGGCGGACTCTCCGCCCAGTTGCCCCGCCTCACCTTTCCGGTATGGGACGCACACACATCGACATCGGACCGAGTCGTCGACGGGTTCCCGGTAGAGATCCACCCGATTCCGTGTCGTGGAATCCGTTGCGGCAAACTCAGGAGGAGTACATGTTGCAGAATGCCCGTAGCCGGGCCCATCCATCGGGCCTGCCGCGCCCCGCGTCCGGCGATACGGCGTGAACACCCACTGGCGGCCGGCCGGACGCCCGGGCCTCTACACAGCGGGCCCGCGAGACGGCACGCCCTTGGTGCTCGTCCACGGCATCCGGTTGTCGGCCTGGATGTGGGCCCCGTACGCCGCCCGGCTCGCACCCGACTTCAGGATCACCGCGTGCGACCTGCCGGGGCACGGAGCGCTGCGCACGGATCCCTTCACTCTGGAGGGGGCCGTCGAGCAGATCGACGCGGCGGTCGCCGAGGCCCGCGACGCCACCGGACTCTCCCCGTGGGTCGCCGGTTCGTCACTCGGGGGCTACGCCACGCTCGCCTACGGCGCAGCCCGCCCCGGCCGGGCGGCCGGCCTGCTCGTCAATGGCGCCACCGCACGGACCACCGGAGGAGTCCGCCGCGTGTACGCAACCGCGGACCGGGTCCTCCGCGCCATGGGGGAATCACGCGCGGACCGTCTCAACAGGTGGCTGTTCCGGAGGGCGTTGCCGTCCGAGGTGTGTGCCGCGGTACTGCGCGGCGGGCTCGCCGTGCGCGGCTTCGGTCAAGTCGTCGCCGACCTCGCCGGCAGGGACTTCCTGGCCATGGCCGGGAGCATCACCACGCCGGTCGTCTTCGTCAACGGCCGTCGGGACCGGCTCTTCCGCTCCGGTGAACGGGACTTCGTCGAGGCCGTGCGCAGCGCCGGAACCCCGGTTCGGCTGGCGCACGTCCCCGGCTCCCACGTGCTGTGCCTCACGGACCCCGACACCTTCAGCCGGGTACTCGTCCGCGGCCACCGTGAACTGGGCCGGCTCACGGCCCCTCCTCCGGCTCCGGCCCTCCCCTCCCCCTGACCCCGCCCGCCCCGGCGGCGCCCACTCGCGCCCTGCACCTGCACGCCAACACGCTCACCTACCGGCTGGACCGCTGGCACGAGCTCACCGGCCTGGACCACCGCGACTACATGGGGCTCGTCACCTCCCGCACGGCCGTGGGATGCGTCTGAGCCGTACCGTCATCCACCGGACGGGCCGAGCCGGTGGATGACGGGGCACGGCCCGGTCCTCCCACGGCAGTGCGCCGTGGCGCGCTCACCGGGAGTACAGCCAGCTGATCACCACCGCCCGATGGCCGGGGTGTATTCGCTGGGCTTGAAGACCACCGTGTTGCCCGCCGCCAAGGCGTAGGCGATGGACCCGACAGGTGTGTGCACGGGGTAGTTCCACGGCCCGATCACACCGATGACGCCGTAGGGCCGGTATTCCAGGGTCGCGAGGTGATTGAGCATCAGCAGACGCGACGGAACGCGTCGCCGCGCCAGCACGCTCCGCGCGTTGCGAGCGGACCAGTCCACGTGCGCCAGCCAGGCGCCCCGCTCCGCCCGGCATGCGAGGCTCGCTGCGCACGCCGTACCGTCGTGCCCGGTTCCCTATCTGCCGGAGTGGGCTCCCGGGACGCGCTAGCGGCTCATAATGAACACGATCCGACTCGTTCTACGGCGAGGCGGCCAGACATCCGACCCGTCCATGAACACGCGTTGCAGGAGAGGCGAATGGGGACAAAGCGAACCTTGCAGAACGTCGTGGACGCAGGCGGCCCTCACCGCCGGGACCTCGAAGCGAGGCGACGCATCCTCGCCTCCACACTCGAGCTGCTGGAGAAGCGCGGGTACGCGCGCCTGACCATCGAGCAGGTGGCCGTCAGCGCCAAGGTCGGCAAGGCCACTCTCTACCGGTCATGGCCCAACAAGGCGGCCCTGGTCCTCGACGCGGTGCGGAGCAGGCTCAAGGAAGTGCCCACCGTCGAGACCGGGAACACCCGCGACGAGCTGCTGAGCGTCGCGAAGGAAGCCCTCGCCAGCTTCTTCGGGTCCCCGCAGGTGCAGGCCATCCTTCCCGCTCTCGTCGCCGACACGGCACAGAACCCCGAACTGCGCCGGCAGTTGCGCGAAGAGGTGATCGAGCCACGCAGAGCCCGTTCGCGCACGGTGATGGAGCGGGCGATCAGCCGTGGTGATCTCCCCGAGGACACCGACATCTCGCTGACACTGGAGATGTGGGCGGGAGCGATGATGTTCCGCAGCGTCTTCTACGACGGCGGTTACGACGACGACGCCCTGGCCCGGCTGGTGGACGCCACACTGGCCGCCCCGCCGCGCTTCGGCACCGCCGAAGGCACGGAGCCCGTCGCCGACACCGGCGACGGCGCCTGACCCTTCGCCACTGACACATCCCCCCTAGCGCACGGCATCTCCCGTGCCGCTCACATGCCCTTTGATCCTCGCAGGGTGAGCCACCCACCTCCATCGGGGAATCCCCGAAATACGGCCGCGCGATTCCGTGTATCCGACACATCTGATGACAGCCGTGATCGCCCCGGCCGAGGCCGTGCAGGAAGCACAGCCGGCCGGGCTGCCCTTATCGCTGGCGATGTCGGCTGCGAGGAGGGTCCAGGGACAGTTCACGTGTGCAAGTCGCGTGCCTGACGGGTGATCCGGCGGACCGCCCAGGCGATCACCACAGTCGACCGGGCGGCGAGCCACAGCACCGCGGAGGCATCCGGACCGGCGGACGGTCCGGCCACGGTGTGCCAGAGCCAGGGGGCGGTCACGAACCCTGCGGCCAGGGCGGGTGCCAGTCGCCACAGCAGGAACGGCAGGGCGGCGTACCAGTCGAGCGAGAGCGCCAGGAGGTCGTACCGGGGCGCGCCCCGGTAGGCGCCGACCAGCACGGTTGCCACCAGCGCCGGCCCCGCGACGAGCAGCGTCACCGCATAGGCGGTGAGCGTTCCGGCGGGGGCGCCCGGCAGGAGAGCGGCCGACCGGGCGGCCGCGGCCGCCGCCCAGAGCAGCAGGACGGGCACCACCAGGTGGCCGACGGCCAGGGCGGCGGGAGAGACGGGCAGCATCAGCGTCCGCCGCGGCCGGTCGGTGTCCTGGTAGGCCGGTTCGGCCAGGGCGACCGCGGCCAGATACGGGGGCACGACCAGGAACAGGCCCAGCGCAGTGGCTTGCAGCGGCCCGACCGGGCCGTGCGGGGTGTCCCGCATCCAGTGGGCGACCAGCTGGAGCTGGGTGACGCCGACGGCCAGCACCGCGAGGGCTGCGGCCGAGCGGCCGGGGTGGCGCAGGAAGACGACGGCGTCCCGCCACGGCCCCACCGCCCAGCGCGATCGAGGCAGCGGCAGACGCAGCCGTGGGCGCCGCCGTCCGGCGCGTGCGGCTGACTGCATCACCAGCGTCAGTGCTCGCAGGTCCAGCAGGGCCGCACCCTGGGCGGCCTGCCGACTGGTCCCGCCCCGGCTCGACAGTTCGGTGGCCGGGATGCTCCCGGCCACTTCGAAGGCCGACCGCAGTGCGGCGGCCGTACAGAGCAGGAGTACACCGAGCGCCGTCGCCCAGGTGGTCGCGTCGCCATGGGACGCCGCTACCGTCGCCCACCCCGACCAGCCCCACGGTCCGCAGAACGCGGCCGTCGCCGTCAGCGCGGGCACGGACGGGCCCGCGGCGACGACCACGCCGCCGGCCACGGCGAGACAGATGCCCAGGGCCCGGGCCTTGGGGGCCAGGGCCGGACGGGCCTCTGCCCATGCCCCCACGGCCACGGCCAGACAGGCCAGTGCCACATGCGCGCCGATGGCCACGGGCAGCACGGTGAGCCGCGGTCGTCCTTCGAGCAGGAGCGCGAGGGCGGCCATGAGGGTGCCGATGAGCAGTCCCGCGAGTGAGGCGGCGGACACGGCACGCATCAGGCGGGGCCGCAGGAGTCGTCCGCGGTCACCGGGCAGCGGTAGCAGCCAGGTGATCTCGGAGGCGGCGAGCAGTACCGGCCCGAGCCTCGTGCACACCGCCAGTTCGCCGGCCCACAGCAGCAGGTTGGCGCCGACCAGCACGGCACGGGCCGTCGCGCCGCCGGACCAGCCGAGGGAGCGTCCTACGACCGGCGCCGTCTGTATCAGGCCGGCGAGCATGACGGCGACCGCGAGGGCGGCACACGCCCAGGTCCATACGTCGTCGAAGCGCAGCCGCCCCGAGCCCCGCTCGCGGCGGGCCGCCGTCATTCCTGCGATCGCCTCGGCCGTGGCGGCCGCCGGATCGGCGGCGTCGTGCCGTTCGCCCGCGCTGCGTGCGGTCACCGCCATGGCCACGCCGCCGACTCGGCGGTCACCTCGGCGGGCGTTCCGACGGCGGCCGTGCGGCCCCGCTCGAGCAGCAGTACCTCGTCGGCGACCTCGTCCACGACTCCGCGGTCGTGGGAGGCCAGCAGGATGGCCGTGCCGTTCCCCTTCGCGGCCCGCAGCGCGGCCGCGAGCCTGCGCCGGGCCCGTACGTCCAGCCGCTGTTCGGGCTCGTCCACGACGATCAGACGTGCGGGCCGTACCAGGACCGAGGCCAGCATGAGCATCTGCCGCTGTCCCGCCGACAAGGTGCCGGGGAAGGCGTCGAGCTGCTCCGCCAGCCCCAGTTCCGCCAGGACCCGGGCCGCCGCCGGCCCTGCGTCCGCGCCGAGGCCGTGGGCGGTGGCGACCATGCCCACGTGCTCGGCGACCGTCAGATCCGGGAAGCAGTCCGCCCCGTCGAGCAGCAGCGCGACGTCGCGGCGGAAGGCCACGTCCACTTCACGCGGTGGGGCGCCGTCGAAGCGCACTTCGCCCCGGTCCGGTTGCTGGCGGCCGACACACACACGCAACAGCGTCGATTTCCCGGAACCGTTGGCACCCGCCAAGACCAGGCAACGGCCCGGTCCCAGTGCGAGGTTCACGTCCTCGAGCACGGCCTCGCCGTCATATTCGACGTGGACGCCGCCGACCCGCAGGAGATCCGGCCGCGGCGTGTCCGGTGCGTCAGTCATTCCCCGCCGCCCGCTTCCCCGCTCGCGGCCCAGAGCCGCAGGGCTGCCTCCGCCAGAATAAATTCATCATGCACGAAGATACCAAGGCGGTTCAGCGTCATATGGGTGTGAGAGAGGAGAAGGCCGGTTTCCGCATCGTCGCCCAGAGAGGCAACTCCGAGCGGCAGCAGAGCGGTGAGCGATTCCAGCCACGGAGACACCGCGGAGGAGCGCTCGGCCAGAGCACGGGCGCTGACGCCGCCCTGCCCTGCGAGCACGTCGGCCCATCGGGCCGCCTGCCGGGCCAGTTCTCCCGACGGGAACACCTCTCGGGGAGCGGATGCGGACCAGCGCCGCCAGAAGTCGGCGTGCCGCCGCAGTTGGCGTACGACGGGATCGCCGGCCGACGGGTCCGGAGCGGACAGCGCGGCGGCCTTGAGGAGAACCTCGACGCCCAGGAGTCGTAGCCTCAGACCGTCCAGAGGGGACCCTGCGGCCCGCAGCGCCAGTTCGCTGGAGACCGTGAAGGCGGCCTCACTGGCCTCCAGGGCCGTACCGCTTCCGTAGCGTGCCGTTTCGGGCTCGTAGACCGCCGGGTGCACGCCAGGGTCGAGCACCGTGCCCGCCCGACGCTGGTCCACCGTTGGATCACTCGCGGTCGAGGCTGCCGCCAGGTCGCCGATGGAGCGCAGGTACTCCTGCGGAGCGTGGCCGTCCGACGGCAGACCGGCAAAGGCCCGCCGTACGGCCGCGTCCAGTTCCGCCGGCTGTGCGCCCGCCTGTGGCAGGAGCCGGATCCGCAGGTGCGGGCCGCCCTCCCAGTAGCGGATGAAGAACCAGCGGCGCAGCAGTCCGGCCTCCCGCAGCGGTGTGATCAGCGCGGGAAGGTTATCCCGCACGAGCGGGGAGATGCGGTCGGTCCCGGAGCCGTCCGCCGGCACGTGCACGTGCCAGGCCAGCCAGCCGGATGCGTTGGGGTGGGGACTGGTCATGTGGTGCCTTCGTCTTCGCCGGACAGGGTGGGGGGCTGTCGTACGTCCAGGGCGGGCTCGGTGAATCGGCCGGGGCCGCAGGCCAGTTGGTAGATCGGCACCTGGCCCGCGTCGAGCCGGAGTGCCTGGGCGGCGAGCTCGGCGTCGTAGCTGCGCAGCGGCCGCGCGAACAGCCCGTGCGCCGCCATGGCGTACGACAGGTGCTGCGCCGTCCAGCCGGCCGCTGCCAGCAGATCGGCGGCGATCCGCGGGGCGGGGGCCGGTGACGTCTCGCAGGCCAGGCCCGGGTCCGCGGTGAGCAGCCAGACCAGGTTGCAGGCGTTCAGTTCGAAGGCCAGCCCGGGTGCGGGAGCGGAGTCGATGAGCAGCGCGCCGCGCGCGGCCGCGCGGTCGCCCACACGGTGGGCCGAGCCGTCGAAGTGAACTCGGTGGCAACCGGGTTCCACGCCTTCGACATCGCGCACCCAGCAGTACAGGCGGAGGGCGGAGCGGGCTGCTCGGAGCGCTCCGAGGCTCTGGTCACCGGCTGCGAGCGCGGCCAGGGCGTCGCGCCATACGGGTGCCGTGACCGTGCGGTGGGTGCCGGTGAAACCCGAGACGCCGCGCGGCACTCGGCCGCTGTTGCGATTCCAGAGCACCTCGTTCCAGGTCGGTGCGGTGGTGGGGGCGTCCGGCGGTGCGGGGGGCCGCGCACTGCTGTCGTCCGTCATCCGGTAGCCGGGCAGGGCGGGGCCCGGCAGCGGGGCGGTCCAGGCAGGTGCGCCGTCCGTCGGACCGGTGACCGTCAGGGGACGGCCCAGGGCCCGGCCCAGCAGCGCCGTCGCGGCCAGGACGTGGCCGGTCTCCAGACCGGCCAGGACCGCCCGCAGCGGGCCGTAGAACGAAGGCAGGGCGGCGGGCAGCGAGAACGTCTCGATGTGGTCCGGCGCCCCGCCCGGCGCAGCGGGTACCCGGAGCGTCCCTGATGCCTCGGGTATCAGGAAGCCTGCGGCGCCCGCCTCGTGGGCGACGAGCCGAACGGGGAACTTGCAGCGGGCCGACGGGTACGCCCGGTGCTCGCTGTACGGATTGTCGGTCTCGAAACGGACCGGGGCGCAGACGGTGGCGGCGATCTCCTGCAAGGAGACACCGGCCGGCGGCCCGGCCGCCGGCCAGCGGGTGCGCTCCAGCAGGTCCCAGCGGGCTGGCACCCCGCCGGCCGGGCCGTCGGCGAGTGCGGCGACCGCGGCGCGCACCCGCTGCAGCTCGGGACGGGCTTCGGGGTCCACCCGGGTGTCACCGGACGGCTTGGCCGCCAGGATCGTGCGGAGCTCGGCCGGACGGTCGTCGTCGGGTCGGCCGGTTCCTGGTGAGGTGGGGGAGGGGGAAGGAACGACCACGGACGGCAGCCACTTCTTTCGGAGTCAGGACACGGGAGGGTCCGGCGGGCGGGACGGGGAGGCCGGTTCAGGGGAAGGGGTGGACCGTGAGCCGGTCCAGGGACAGGCCCAGTGGTCCCGTCGCCGCCAGGAGCCGGGGCAGACCGAAGACACGCTGATGGGCGAAACCGAAGGTCAGCGGGATGGATCCGGGTACGAGAACCCGTACGGCGCGCAGGCCCGCCGCGCGGTGCTCCCTCCCTGTCTGGTCCACGACGAGCACCTCGTCCATGCCCGCCTTCGTGAGCAGCGCGAGCATCGTGTCGCGTGCCTCCCCCAGCGTGCGCGCCCCGTGGAGGGGCGAGGCGGGGAAGGCGTCGGCCAGGGGCACCGGCGGACCGCTGAGGAACGGCTCGAAGGCAGGGGCCGCCTCGGGCACCGAGTACCACTGGATGTGGTCGTCGAGATCGGTCACGTTCCAGCGGTCGGCACGCAGCCGACGGGCGCGGGCGGGGTCGGGCGTGACCACGTCCCCCAGGACCAGCGGCGCCAGTTCGGCCACGGCGGCGCGCACGGCAGTGGCCGGATCGGGGTGGGCGGCCGCCGTGGTGAGGCTGTACTTCTCGGCGGAGCGCGGGTTGACGGCCAGGGCCCACACGGCCGGCACGGGCACGTCCTGGGTGATGACGCACAAGTGCACCTCGTAACCGGCTGCGCGCATCGCCGCCCGCAGCTCGAGGGCCGTGGTGTCGGACACCGAGGACCAGTCGACGCGCGGGACCGGCTGCCCGGCCCACCAGGTCAGCAGGAACGCGTCCCGTTCGACGACTTCCAACAGCGCGTGCAGCGCCGCCTCGTCGACGGTGGCGCCCAGGGCGCAGCCGTTGGACGACTCGTACAGCACCCGCCCCCACTTCCGGCCCGGCCGGGGCTCGGGGTGCACGTGGTACGAGCCCGCTTCCAGCGGCACCCAGCAGGTGTCCGCCGTGCCCCAGACCCGGGCCGGAATCCACCGCAGGACGTCATCCGGGGCGAACGGGTCGACCCGGCACGACGGATGTGCGTGCTGCTCCGGTGCGAGGACGCCGAGCCGACGCGGGTCCAGCGCCCGCCCGGGCAGTGCGTCGTAGGCGCGGCGCAGCGGTCGGGCGGCGCGCACCACGGCTTCCGAACCGGAACGCTCCAGCCGCTCCAGCAGGGCGAGCCGGGACGCGGCCGCGACGGTGCGGCCCCGGCCGTAGCCCGCCGCCTCGGCGGCCGATCCGTGCCGGGCGTGCACCGCGGCCACCAGCGAGGCGGGGCTGTCCGGGACGGACTGGAGCCCCACCACCGGGCCGTACCGGTCATCGACCAGGAGCCCGGTCAAGGACTCCAGCGCGAGGTCCGGTCCCGGGATCTGCCTCATGTCCGCGTCCAGGTCCACGTCGTGAAGGTCCGGGTCCACCCCGTGTGGGCTGTCGGCCACGCCGGACGGGATCGGTGTGCCGGCGGTGTGCTCGCATGCGGGGCAGCCGGTCTGGGGCGCCACGCGGTGCCGGGAGCTGCCTCGGGGCGAGACCAGTACCGTTTCTCCAGGTTGCAGCCGTTCGTGGCACGCCAGGCGGACCGCGGCGCTCAGCGCGTGCAGCGCCGCCTCCGCGTGGTCCGCTCCGGCGGCCAGCCGCCGCGGAGGGTCGGTGATTCCGCGGGTACGCAGATGCGCGGACACCTGGCACAGGGGGCAGCCGCCTGCCACGCCCTCCCGCCACGGCGGCCCGATCTCCACCTCGGCGCCCCACAGGCGTACGGGCAGCAGGGGCACGCCGAGCGCGGTGGCCCGCACCATCTGCTCCTGCTCCCAGGCGGCGTCGTGTCCGGCCACCAGCATGGTCAGTGCGCCGTATCCGGCGGCGAGTTCACCCAGTGCCTCTGCGGCTGGCTCGGGGAGCCGACTCGCTTCGTGGACCGCGAGCGGGGCAGTCATCGCACACCTCGCGGGATCCGCACGAGCACACCGCACGCCAGCGGGGCGGCGCCGAGGAGCGCATCGGGTTCCGCGGCGCGGAAGGCGACCTCGTACCCCAGCAGGGCGGTCGCGACCGCCGTGGTGTCGGGCCGTTCCCGTGCGACGTCCGCGGCGATCCGGCAGTCGACACCCAAAGACCGCGCCAACTCGGCCGAGTGCGGGGACAGCTGGGCTCGGGCTCGGGCGCAGTCCGCCGCCGACTCCAGCGCACCGGCCCGGTCGAGGCCCCAGGCGCTCCCCCGCCACGGCCCCCGCTCCGTGACGGCCCCGTCGGCCCGGTACTCGGCCTCGGCGAGCACCAGCCCCACGGCGGTCTCGTGCACCCGGTACCGCCATCCCGTGCCGTCTTCGGCGCGCTCGTCCGCAACGCCGTCGACCCACTCCGGCTGTGCGTCGCCCACCCGCTCCGCGGCCGCTAGCCGCAAAGCCGCGTCCAGCAGGGCCACGTCTTCCGTGGCACCGGCGCCGCCGGCCGGATCACCACCGCGCAGGAACGCCCGCAGCGCCTCCTGGTCCGCTTCGCCCCGGGTGCGTCCCCAGCCCACGGCCGACGATGCGTCAGGACGCCCGGGGCCAGGCACGACGCGGCCCACGCACACGGGTAGTTGCGGCCAGTCGACGGGGGTGTCATGGCGATGACAGCCGATCAGCTCGTCGGCCCCGGGGCCGCTCATAGCGGGCACCGGGCCGGGCCCGTCAGCCGGCCCGGCAGCGGGCCGCAGCTCCACCGACCGCCAGCCCAGGGGTCGGGAGTCCACGATGTGCACGGTGCGTGCACCATCGGCCGCAAGTCCGGTCAGCTCGCGGAAGGCCTGTTCGGCGGCGAGCCCCGCGGCGAGTCCGGCGGCCACCGCACCGGGCTCCCCCGGTACGGCCAGCCGGGCGCGCAGCGCGGCACGGCTGACCGGGTCGGCGAGGCCGGAGGAGGCAACCCACAGGCGGGCTCCCGCCGGCTCCAGGCGTACGCGGAGACCCTGTTGGCTGATGGTCAGGGTCCACTCACCCGTATCCGGCTCGGTGCCGTCCGCCACGGTGCGCACGGCCACGCCGCGCTCGGCGAGCGACGCCTCGGCCGCCGCCGTGAGGGCCGTCGGCCCCGTGACCGTCACCTGTGCGGCCGCGAGTCGGTTCAGCGCCTCCTGCGGGCGGTCGCTGTAGCTCTCCACGTAGGCCACGGCGGCCTCCGGTACGCCCGGCGGGACGTCGTACGCGTCCACCAGCGCGCCATGGGAGCGCAGCTGCGCCACGACACGTTCGACGAAGGGCGCCGCCTTCGGGTTGCCGGTCGCCGCCACGAGTTCGTCGGTCGTACGAGGCTCCTCCAGCGCCCGGATCCAGGCGCAGGCCGGCTCCACCAGGGGCGCCGGCAGTTTGAGGGTGAAGGACTCGCCTGGTGTCTGGACGAACACGCCTCCCGCGACGGCCCCGTACACGGTGCTGGGGCGGAGTTTCACGAGCATGTCAGGCGGGCCTCACTTTGAGTCGGTCCTGCCAGGGCTCGCCGAGCCGAACGTCTATGGCGTTGGCCAGGCTGTGGCAGTACAGGTAGCGGTTGAGCGGTGTGACGCCGAGCCATTGCAGGGCTTCGTACAGCCAGTTCACGACGGCTCTGAAGGCCGTGAAGGCGGCCGGCGCGTTCTGTCCGAAACCGCCTTCGGCGAGCTGTCGGTGGAAGGCGCTCGGCGCGCTGCCCGTGTCCGGGGCGCGGCCCCCCGCGACGAGCACGTCGAGATCCGGGCGCAGAGCGGGGTCGCTCAGCTGCCGGCAGGCGGCCACGCACGCGGCGTGCCCCGGCAGCTGCTCCGGCCGGTGCAGCGCGATGTCCACCAGCCGGTCGGTCTGCGGACGGTGGCGTTCGGCGGCGGTGGTGAAGCGGACCCGCAACTCCTCGCCGTCCGGGCGGGAGGCGAGGAACGCCTCTGCGTGGGAGTGGAACGAGAGAGAACCGAACCGTGCTCCGCCCGGGTAGGCCGCCGCCACGGCCGCCATCCATTGCAGGGCGAGTCCGGGCGCGCGGGACCGGGCCGTCGCCGCGTCCTCGGTCAGCCCCTCGGGGAGCAGGAGGGCGAGCTCGGTGAGGAACCGGTGCCGTGCCGCCTCCACCGGGCCGGGGGCGACGGGGTCGGTGGAGACGGCCACGGCCGCGTGCGGATACGGCAGGGCGTGCCGGACCTCGGTGCCCTCGGACGCCGCCAGCGAGCGGACGCGAGGCCGGTACTCCGCGGCGGACCAGGCGTCTCCCGTCCCGGCCGCCGCCGCGAGCCGCTCCCGCACGGTCGCGAGAGCCGCGGCGGACGGCGATCCGTACCCCAGGTGCAGGGCGAGGTGGGGGCCGCCGTCCCAGTGCCGGGTGGGGAAGCACACGGGGACGGCGGTGTCCGCCGCGAAGTCCGCCACGAGTGGCAGCACGCCGCCGGTGAGCAGGGGGAAGGGGTCCCCCCGGTAGTCATGGACGCGCACGGTGGTCAGCACGCCGTCATCCCCTCCCCGGTGTCTGTGGTGCGTCGGCATCGGCGTCGGCGTTCGCCGCGTCGAACTCGTAGACCGCCTCGCGGACGGACCTGCCGGCGACCGGCTCGGGCAGGCACTCCTCCAGGAACGGGTGGGTGAAGTCGGCCGCGTCCTTGGCGAACGAGCCGAGTCCCAGCGCGCCGGCCGTGTCGACGAAACGGGGCTTGGGCTGCGGAGCCGGGCGCGCCGTGACGTCCGGTACGAGCGCTTCGCCTCGCTGCCACGGCGGCAGCTGTTTGACGAAGAACCGTGCGGGAACTCCGTGTTCGGCCAGGGTCCGCACCAGGCGGTGCAGGTCGTCGGCCGAGCCCCGGTGCGCATCGGTCAGTACGGAGGCGTCCGGCAGGTACCAGCGTCGCCGCTGGAGCACGAGGTTCCCGTAGCGCAGGCGGGGGACGGCGAGGACACCGTCGGCGCCGGGCCGGACCGTATCGCGGTACACGTGGTCATACGAACAGCTGAGCAACCCGCCGCCCTGGAGCCACAGTGCGATCCGGCTGGGCGCGGGCAGCAGGTCCCACCGGGTGGAGGTGACGGTCACCGGGTGCAGAGCGCGCGGCATCTCCCAGGAGAGCCGGCCGGGAGGCCCGTCGTCGACCAGGAACGTCCGTGCCCAGTCCGCCGGACCCATGACGTCGTCGAGGAGCTGCGGATGGCAGCCGGTGTTGAATCCGTGGGCGGACCGGTCCTCGGCCGCTCCGGGGCCGAGGAGCCGGCGCAGGCGCAGCTTCAGCAGATCTGTGGCGTCGCCACCCGCGGCGGCGTCAAGGTGGAGGAAGCGTGCCGCGGTGGCGCCGAGCCCGCCGAAGATGCTGTTGGCCACCCAGTCGCCCGCCGCGTGCTGGGCCATCAACGCGTAGGAGGTGCTGTCCTGGTGCAGCCACGCGGGGAGGGCCGCGGCCCATGTCCGTACGGACTCCTCCCCGATGACGGCTTCCGTGCCGTCTCCGGCTGCGGCCGCCGAGGCCAGCAACGCGGCCAGGTCCGCCAGGATCCGGTGCCGGAACCGCCACAGCTCGTCCATGGAGGCTTGGATCTCCGGGTCCGGAAGCCGCCCCCCGGCCGCCGCCGAGGTGGCGAGCCGGGCGGCCTCGTCCGCGAGGCCCTCCGCGTCTTCCAGCAGCCGGGCCCTGCCTCCCCGTACGCGCAGCGCGGCCTGCAGGGCCAGCCGGAGATCGGCTTTGAGGTCGAAGGCGGCGAGCACGGGCAGCAGATCCGCCGCGGCGCGCAGCACGGTCGTGGGACGCGGGGTGGCGGGCAGGTCGGCGACGGCGTCCTCGTAGACCCGCAGCGGCAAGGTGTCGGGGTGCGGCAGCCGTTCGGCCGCCGCACGCAGGCGTCCCATCAGCCCGGGCCGGGACTCCGCGTCGTCGGTGGCCAGGAGGCCGGTCAGCTCGGTGATGTCCCGCAGCGTGGGCCGAAGACCGCCGTCCTGCCGCCCGCCGTCCTGCCGCCCGCCGTCCTGCGTTCCGTCGTCTTCGGGCAGCGCGTCGAGGCACGCCTGGAGGAAGCGCGGGTCCTGGTCGTCCACGGGGAGCGCGGGGGCGAGCAGGCCGGCTTTGAGGGCGGCGCGCATCACCTGCAGAGCCCGGCTGACGGAGCAGTCGAGCGCCGAGGCGAGCGAGTCGGCCAGCGTCTCCCAGGGGTGCACGCCGAAGCGGCAGGCGGCGATCAGTTCGCCCAGCTCGCGGCTGCGGCGCAGGGTCACCTTCCGCGGCCGGGGCGGCCGACCCGTGATGGCCATGAAGGCCGTCTCGGACGCGGCCGCGGGCAGCAGCGGAGCGAGCCGTACGTGCCCCGCCGTACCCGGATCGGGTTCGAGAGCGGACAGCAGCGCACCGCGCTGCACATCGACGGCGCGCAGGATGCCGGATGGCGGGGCGGCCTCCCAGCTCGCAACATCGGTCGGCGTGGCGTCGGAAGCGGCGAGGGCGGACATCGCGACGACGGTGAAGACGGAGCGCGGACTGGTGCGGGTCATGCTCCGCAGGGCGTAGGCGGTGATACGGGGCTCCGACTTGCGGTCGGCCCGGTCCGCCGTGCCCGCTCCCGCCGCGTAGCGGCGTACCGCGTGCCCCAGGTCAGGGCTCACCAGCTCGACCGATGACGACAGGGTCGGCCATGCGCACACGGTGCTCAAGGCGAAGCGCTCATGGAGCAGTTCGCCCTCGCGTTCGCGTGTCACGGCGGCCAGGAGGTCCCGATAGGCGGCGGCTGCCGCGTGCCAGCGGCGCACTGCCGGTTCGCAGTGGGCCTCGGCGGCGCGCGTATCGGGCAGTGGCGTCATCGGCTTTTCGCGGATCCTGCGCCGCAGCCGTACGTACTCGGGGCGGCCGCCATCCTGCCCTGCGGCGGACTTCAGTTCGTCGTCCGCTGCACGGGCCGCCCCGAGTGCCTGCACGGCCGTGGTGAGCAGTCGGTCCCACGAGGCGGCGGCCCGGGGCCGCACCAGCGGGGTGTACGGAAGTGGATTGACCCGCGTGGTGGCTGTTTCGGCCACGACGAATCGCCTCATGCAGGCGGTCCCCCTCTTTCTTGCCGCGGCCGCTCGTGCCGGCCGGTCTTGCCTGTCCCCGTGATCGGGAGGTGTTGCCGAGGACCATGGACGCGGCCCTCGGCAACGGCTGATCAGCTGCTGCTGCTGCAGCAGGAACAGCTGGCCCGGCAGCACGAGGCTCCGTCGGATGCCCCCATCACCGGCAGGCCGGTGGTGTCGGGTACGTCCTCCACGGAGATCTCCTCGAGCGAGAACTCCTCGAACTCGATGTCGAGTGTGTTCATGGCACCTCCCCTTCATCGACTGTCCGGGCACGCCTGCGTCAGTCGGCACACCCGTCAGTAGCGAACATTCGTTCGCTTCCGTTGATCATGCCAGTCACCAATCGCCCCCTCTTGGCCGGAATCGGACATTCCCGATTGGTCAATACACGCAGGAGACCTGCTCCAGACGGGGGTCTCGATTTCTTCGCACGGCAAAAATGTCCACAGCACTGGAGGAACGTCCACATATGCGAGTCTGGCTTGATATAGCCCTGGAGGAATCGCCAAGATCGACCGGCCCCCGAGGGTGGGCCGACGCGGCGGCGGAGGCCGGCCCCAGCCGCCACCAGCGGCAGCATGACCGGAGCACCCCCCTCATCCCCCAACTGGGAGAGCTCGCCGATACGTTCGCCGACCCGTCTCGCCCACGCCGTGCGTCAGGACCTTCCCCCTCCCGAAGCGCGCCGCTCCTTGAGCAACCCCCAGCGGCACCAGCCCATCGCCGACGACAAACGACCAGAACCCCCAGGTCACAGCCCTGCCGTCAGTACAGCCCCACTCCCACGGCAATCCATGCGACCAGTCCCAGCACGATCCGCTAGGCTGTCGGTGGTCAGTCGGCTACTGCGCGCGTGTTGGCGAAAGTGTCCGCCCGGGCACCCCACCCGACACCTGCACCTGCCAGCTGACCAGGGCGTTTGATGCGCCGGGGAGGGCGGACCCCACTGGGGTTTCCCTCACGGTTTCCGTCAAGCCCCCGCCTTCGTAGCTCAGGGGATAGAGCACGGCTCTCCTAAAGCCGGTGTCGCAGGTTCGAATCCTGCCGAGGGCACAGACCGAGGACCCCCAGCCGATTTCGGCCGGGGGTCCTCGTCGTCGTGGCCCAACAGGCGGGCCCGGTGCGGGAGTTACTCCGCGCCTTCGGTGGCCGGCGGTGCGGGGAGGGCGAGGCGGGCCTCGGCGCCCCCCCGAGCGGGGTTGCGGAAGGCGAGGGTGGCGCCCAGGGCGCGGGCCTGGCCCGCGGCGATGGTCAGGCCCAGGCCGTGGCCCTTGTTCATGCCCTCCGTACGGAACCGCTGCGGGCCGGCGGTCAGGAGGTACTCCGGGTAGCCCGGGCCCGCGTCCGTCACGGTCAGGGTCCGGCCGTCCACCGTGACCGTGACCGGGGCCGCGCCGTGCTTGTGGGCGTTGGCGATGAGGTTGCCCAGGATCCGCTCCAGGCGGCGCCGGTCCGTCTCCACCCGGAGGGACGAGACCACCTCCAGGGCCGTGTCCGCGCCCGAGGCGCGGATCGTACGGGCCGCCAGGTCGGCCAGGTCGTACGAGTCGAGGTCCACGCGCTCCGTGCCCGTGTCCAGCCGGGAGATCTCCAGCAGGTCCTCGGTGAGCGCGCGCATGGCCCGTACGCGGTCCCGTACGAGCTCGGCCGGGCGGCCCGGCGGCAGGAGCTCGGCGGCCGCGTTCAGGCCGGTCAGGGGGGTGCGGAGCTCGTGGGCGACGTCCGCCGTGAACCGCCGCTCGGCTTCCAGCTTGCACTGGAGCGAGGAGGCCATCGTGTCCAAGGCCCGGGAGACGGCCGCCACCTCGTCCTTGTTCCGCGGGCTGTCGCCGACCCGCGCGTCCAGGTCGCCCGCGCTGATCCGGCGGGCGACCTGCGCGGTCAGGTGCAGCCGCCGGGTGATCCGGGTGACGCCGAGCGCGCCGATCAGGAGGGTGCCGCCGATGGCGAGCACCGAGGAGCCGAGGATGGCCCGGTCCAGTTCGGCGATGGTCCGCTCGGCGGCGGTGAAGTCGACGGAGACGGCTATGGCGCTGTCGTGGTCGGCCGGGGCCGCCGCCCACATGGCGGACCGGCCGCGGTGTTCGCCGATGGCCGTGCCGCGCTTGCCGCTGATCGCCAGCCGGCGCAGTTCCGCGGGCAGACCGACCGGGTCTATGCCCTCGCCCCGCGCCATGCGCGCGCCGGCCTCGTACGACGCGACGGTCCGCTCCAGCTTGGCGAGCGCCTTCTCGCGCGCCGTGCCGACGGTCTGGTGCGTCATGGCGTTGTGCACGAGGCCGCCGAGCAGGGCCGCGAGGCCGCAGCACATGAAGGTGATGAAGAGGGTGGCCTTCCAGGTCAGTGTGGAGGTCCAGGCGGGCAGCCGGAGGCTGATCGTGCGCTGGGTCTCGTTCATGATCCTGCGGACCCGTCCGTCCTCAGTTGTCCGGCGCCGGGCTCCCCGGCCAGCCCACCGTAATCGGCCTGCCTGAGCGGGCATCAGGCGGCCTCCGGTCGAGATCACGCCAGATCAGGCCAGATCGCGGCGGATCGCGGCGCGGCGAGGGCGCCGCGCAGGACGCACGAAGCCCTCCCGGCAGTAGCCGGAAGGGCTGTCCGAGTAGTTACGAGAAGGTCAGCTCAGGCCTCTGCTGCGCTCGCCGATGCGGTCACCCTGCGGAGTCCCGGACCGCTTCAGGGCCGCCTTCGTGTGCGCCCCGCCCTTCACCTTGCTCCGCAGCAGGCCGTCGAAGCCGTGGCCCGCCGGACGCGGCGGCCGATCCGGCTCCGGGGCCTGGAAAGCCTCTCGGAAGTCCTGCTTCTGCTCTTTGCTCATCCCGTCGTCAACTCCCTCGGGAAGCACCCAATCGGACTACTGGGATCGTAAGCAGATATACGGGACAACGCACCCGGACCGGACGCAAAGTTTTCCGGATCGCCCCGTGGATCAAGGACGGGGCGGAGCGGGCCGCTCCGGCGGCCCCAGCACGCCGTAGACCAGCTCCTCCGGGCACGGCGTGCCACGCGGCAGCTGGTACTTCGCCGCCACCCGGTACTCCCCCGGCGCCGGCGCGAGCAGCTCCGTCCACACGTCGCCGGACTCGTCCGGCGCGGCCTTGAACAGGCATCCGGCCGTGTTCGCGTACTCCTTCGCAGCGGCCGTCTTCGCCTTCGACGCGAAGGTCTCCTCCGGCGGCGCCACCGGCTTGCCCGCCGCGTCCACCAGCCCCAGCCAGGGCGAGTGCGGGATGCGCACCAGCACCCGCCCGGGCTGCTTCACGTCGATGACGAGCCGGTCGGCGCCCGCCCGCACCACCGTCGCCGGCCCGGACACCAGATCCGTCGGCTCGTGCACCTTGAACAGCTGCCAGTTCGCGTCGCCCCACACCTGCTGGAGGTACGGGAGCCCGCCACGCACCAGCTTCGCCTCGTCCTCGCCGCCCGAATCGGGTTTGTCGGCGGGCAGCACCACGTAGTGCACGGCCCAGCGTCCCAGCCAGGCCCGGTAGCTGTCGGCGGTGAGGGTGTCGTCGTAGAAGAGCGGGTTCCGCTCCAGGTCGGCCTGCCGGTTCCAGCCGCGCGCGAGGTTCACGTACGAGGGGAAGGCGGAGGACTCTCGGTGGCTGCTGGCCGGGACCACCTCGACCCGGCCCCGGTCGGCGCCCGCCTTCTGCAGCTGGTCGACGAGCGGGGCCAGCTCACGGTTCCAGGCGGCCACCGGGGTGGTGCGGACGATGTCCGTGATGCTGTTGGTGGTGATCCAGATGTTCAGCCCGGCGAAGGCCAGCAGCACCGCGTACCAGTGCCGCGAGCGCCGGACCGGGTACGGGAGCGCCGCGAGCAGCACGGCCCCGCCGAACAGCATGACCAGCCGGGTCACGTTCGAGCCGACCTGGGAGTCGATCTGCCAGGTCAGGTAGACGCCGAAGGTGTAGACGGCCGAGGCGATCCGGACCGTCTTCCAGCGCTTGGGGACGAGGAAGAGGACCGCCAGGGCGAACACGAACGGCGGCGCGGCCGAGCCCAGCTTCATCGGCTGCGTCCCGGAGAAGGGGAACAGCCAGGCCGACAGCCCGACCACGGCCATCGGGGCCAGCCCCAGCGCGTACGCGCCCGGGCGCCGCCCGCTCAGGAACAGCGCGGCCGCGATCACCCCGAGGAAGAGCCCGGCGACCGGGCTGGCGGCGGTCGCGAGCCCGGCCAGCGGAGCCGCGACGGCCGCCTTGGCCCAGCGCCGCTCCGCCCATTTGCGGGGCCAGCAGAAGACGGCGGCGACCGCGCCGAGCGCGAACATCACGCCGAGGCCGAAGGTGACGCGGCCCGACAGGGCGTTGCAGAGCAGCCCGTACACCCCGGCCAGGGCGGGCCACAGGGGCTCGCGCACGGCCCCGCGGCAGCGGGTCAGGACCAGGGCGAGCAGCCCGGCCGAGACGGTACCCGCGATCATCATCGTGGTCCGGACACCGAGCATGTGCATGAGGTACGGCGAGACCACGCTGTACGAGACGGGGTGCATGCCGCCGTACCAGGCGAGGTTGTACGCCGAGTCGGGGTGGCGGCCGACGAACTCCGCCCAGGCGTCCTGCGCGGCGAGATCGCCGCCGCTGTTGGCGAAGCTGAAGAACCAGACGACGTGCAGCACCCCGGCGAGCAGCGTCGACACCGCGACCGGGTGACGGCGGACCCGGTCGAGGACCCGGCGGGGTATGCCGCCGGGCGCGGCGGGAGCGGGCAGCGCGGTGTCGCCCTCGCCGCCGGCGGCCGACAAAACGGCTGCCCGCGGGCGTCCCTGCTGCTCAGCGGTGGTCACTGCCGCACTCCCCAACACGTGGATCGACACATGGCTCCACACCCGCGGACACGTCCCGGGTCCCGGGACGTGAGACGTGCTCCGGCGTCCCGGGGTTGCCCGGGACGCCGGATCCACGCTCCCACCTGCTGTCAGCCGACGCGCGTCAGCTTGCTGCCGATGCCCGGCGCGGCGAGGTCGCTCTGCAGGGCCACCGGCACCTTCACCTGGCTCGCGCCCTCGCCGACGGTCAGTACGCCGATCTCGGTGCCGGCCGTGGCGGTCTGCGGGATCTTGCTGCCTCCGTCGGCGAGCTTCACGTCCACGGTGAGGCCGGCCCAGCCGACCGCCTGGACGTCGGCGGTGGCGACGACCGGGGTCCGGCCGCCGAGGCCGTCGTCCACGTAGCCGACCACCTCGCCCTTCTTCACGACGGGCGCGCCGTCGAGGGACTTCTGGGTGGCGATCATCAGCTGCCTGCTCGCGGCGACGACGCTGTCGATGATCGGCGGCTTGTGCTGACCGAGGACGGCTCCGACGATCAGCTGGTTGGTCTTGCCGACCTTCTTCTGGGCGGCGAAGAGGAGGTTTCCGCCGGCCTTGGTCGTCGTACCGGTCTTGATGCCGAGTGAGTCGTTGGCCGGGACGAGGCCGTTCCAGTTCCGCCAGGACTTGCCCGACGGGTCGGTCCAGTTGGGCTTCTTCGTGATCTCGAGCAGCGTCTCGATCTCCACCAGCTTCAGGCCCAGCTTGACCTGGTCCTCGGCGGTGCTCACCGTGGTCGCGTCCAGGCCCGAGGGGTCCGTGTACGTGGTGTTCTTCATGCCGAGTTCCTTGGCGGTGTCGTTCATCTTCTTGACGAACGCCTCCTGGGAACCGGAGTCCCAGCGCGCCAGCAGCCGCGCGATGTTGTTGGCCGACGGGATCATGAGGGCGGCGATCGCGTCGTACTCCGAGATCTTCTCGCCCTCCTTGACCGTGTCGAGGGTGGACTCGTTGTCGGTCGAGTTGTTCTTCTTGCCCTCGGTCTCGGCGGTCTTGTCGATGTCGATCAAGGCGCCCTGCTCACCCTTCTTGATGGGGTGGTCGCGCAGGATGATGTACGCCGTCATCGACTTGGTGACGCTCGCGATCGGCACCGGCTTCTGCTCGCCGGACTGGCCGAGCGTGCCGAGGCCGGCGGCGGCCATGTAGGCCTGGCCCTCACTGGGCCAGGGCAGGTCGGGCTTGGAGCCGCCGAAGGTGTACTGGGACTTCGCGGTCATCACGAGCTTCGGCTGGGGCAGGGGGCGCACCAGCTGCACGACGGCCAGGATGATCGCGAGGAGCACGACGAGCGGGAAGTAGATCTTGAACCGCCGGATCGCGGTGCGGAGCGGGCTCGGCGGCGGGGGCGGGTTGTTCGTGAGGTCCGCCAGCATGTCGAGCGGCGGCCTGGGGGGCAGGGGCTGCTGGGTGGTCCGCTCCGCGCGGTCCATCGCGGGCGCGGACGGGGAGCCGGACGCGGGGCCGGACGCGGGCGCCGGGACCTTCGGGGCCGGGGCCTTCGGGGCCGGGGCCTTCGGGGCGGGCGCCTTCGCGGCCGGAGCCTCCGGAGCAGGGGCCTTCGCGGCCGGGGCCCCCTGAGCCGGGGTCTTCGGAGCCGGGGTCTTCGCGGCCGGGGTCTTCGGAGCCGGGGTCTCGGCCGGCTTCGGCTTCGGCTGCTGCCCGGGCTCGTCGGTCCGCAGCGGCACGAAGGTGCTGGCCTTCGGCGCCGCCGCGGCGGAGTCGGCAGCGGCGGGCTTCACGGCCCGGAAGACGGCGGTGCGCTCGCTGTCGGCCGACTCGTCGGCGGGGGCGGCCGTCGGCTCGGCCGGACCGGAATCGGCGGCCGGCTTCGGCTTCACCGCACGGAACACGGCGGTGCGCTCGCTGTCGGCGGAATCCGCGTCGGAATCCACCTTCGGAATCCGGAACACCCCGGTCCGCTCACGCGGAGCGGGCTCCTTGACGGACTCGCCCTCGGAAGCGGAATCGGAGGCGGAGGCGGAAGCCGAAGCGGAATCAGCCTTCGGCTTCACGGCCCGGAAGACGGCGGTGCGCTCGCTGTCGGCCGGCTCCTCGGCAGGAGCAGACTTCGGGGCCGCCGAACCGGCATCGCCGGACCCGTTGCCCGGGGTCTCCTTCGAACCGGCCGGAGCGGAATCGGCAGCGGCCGACTTCGCGACCCGGAAGACGGCGGTGCGCTCGCTGCCGGCCGGCTCCTCGGCAGGAGCAGACTTCGGGGCCGCCGAACCGGCATCGCCGGACCGGTCGCCCGGGGTCTCCTTCGAACCGGCCGGAGCGGAATCGGCAGCGGCCGACTTCGCGACCCGGAAGACGGCGGTGCGCTCGCTGCCGGCCGACTCGTCGGCAGGGGCAGCCTTCGGCTCGGCCGAACCGGAATCCGCAGGCCGCTTGGCGGCAGCCGGCTTCGCGGCCCGGAAGACGGCCGTGCGCTCACCGTCGGCCGACCCGTCGGTCACGGCGGGCTTCTGCTCGGCCGAAGCGGAATCCGCGGGCCGGGCGGCAGGGGCCGCCTTCCGGGCCGGGGTCTCCTTCGGCGCAGCCGAATCAGAATCGGCCGGCTGCTCGACGGCGGCAGGCTTCTCGGCCGCCGGGGCAGCCTTCGGCTCCGCCGGAGCGGAATCGGCAGGCCGGTAGGCCGGGGCCGGCTTCGGCTCGGCCGGACCCGAAGCGGAATCAGCGGGCTTCGGTGCCGAACCCGAATCCGCCGTCTCGGCCTCGCCGTCGGCCTCGCCGTCACCATCCGAAGCCGAGGCCGACTCCGCCCGTACGGAGGACCCCGCGGAGTCGGGGTCCGGCGACGAACTCGCCGCCCCGCTCCCCCGTTCCGGGGCCCGGTCCTCCTCGGAGGCCTTCTCCTCGGACGTGGCGACCCACGCCGCCACCACGTCCCGCAGCGCATCCCGCTCAGCGGCGGGGGCCTCGGGATCCCGCGGCCTGAACACCGAAAGCCTCGGGTCACCCTCCGCGGAGGTCGACGCCGCCCCCGGCGTTCCTTCATCAACCGACTTGTCGGGGGACTCGCCCGCCACCAGTTCCTCCTCCATCGCCGCCACGTCCGGCTGTCCGAATGTCTAACAGTGTCCCGTCTAGGGGGCATCGCCCACGTGCTAGACGAGAACGACATAGCTGCGGGTTCCCCCACAAAGCGGCCACGCGCTCTCGACAGATGAATGTGAGAGGCGTCACCCTGTCACTCATCCACGCGGGGAGGCATGGATGGGCAGGAGCCGCAGAACAATTCCGGAGGAGCTTCTGTTGCTCGCTTTGGACCCGGCCACGGGTACCACGGCGCAGCCGCAGTCGCTCGACCTCGGCCTGGCCGGGGCACAGCTAGTGGAGCTGGCTCTGGCAGGACGGATAGCCCCTGACGGGGATCGTATCGCCGTGGTGATGCCACGGCCGACAGGAGATCCGACTCTGGACTCCGCACTGGAACTGCTGCGCAGGCGCGGCAGTCCGGTACGGGCCGTCCACTGGATCGGTGGACCCCGGCTGGGGCTCCGCCAGATTTACCTCGCCCACCTGGAGCGCTGCGGCATGGTCCACGCCGTCGCGGGACAGATGTGCGGGGTGCTGCCGACGACTCGCTACCAGGCGACGGACACGGCGATCAGCCGGGAGATCCGTGCCCGGCTCGACAGTGCGATCCGCACCGGCGTACCGCCGGACCCGCGGACCGCGGCGCTTGCCGCGCTGGCCCACGCGGTCGGACTCGGCAAGCACCTGTACCCCGGCAACGAGGGGCGGTCGTCCAGGTCCCGGCTGCGGGACCTGATCCGGCACGACCCGATGGGCGGACTCGTGGCGCATGCCGTGATGGACGTCCAGAACGGTGTGGCCGCACAGCCGCGCCGTGACCGCGCACCGGCACCGCCGGCCCGTGCCACGGCGAGCAGCGTCCCGCTGCAGCCGCGCCGGACCGGTGCGATGGCCCGCGCGGCCGCGCACTGATCCACCCGCTCCACCGCATTGCCATCGCCGTAACCGACGTCCGCGAAGACCCGGTTCGGGAGCCGCCAGCGCGCGGGGTGACGAGGCCATCACACGGGCCGCGTCGCCCCGCGCGTCTGTTTTCCCGGCCGTTCCCCAGCGGTGGCGCCCGCTTCGGTGGCAGTCTGCTCGACATCAGACACGCAGAGAGACCGCGACAGAAGAAGGCGGAGGTGCCGTTCACGTGGCGTCCAATGTCAATCCCACCGTCCGACGCCGCCGACTGGGCATGGAGTTGCGCAAGCTCCGCGAGGACAAGGGCATGACGGCCGAGCAGGTCGCCGAGCGCCTGCTCGTCTCCCAGTCCAAGATCAGCAGGCTGGAGAACGGCCGCCGTTCCATCAGCCAGCGCGACGTACGCGACCTGTGCGAGGTGTACGAGGTGGAGGACCTCCGGCTGGTGGACTCGCTCATGCAGATGGCCAAGGATTCCCGCCAGCAGGGCTGGTGGCACGCCTTCGGAGACATCCCGTACAGCGTCTACATCGGCCTGGAGACGGATGCCGCGAGCCTGCGCACCTACGAACCGCTGGTCATCCCGGGGCTGCTCCAGACCACGGAGTACGCCCAGGCCCTCGTCCGCGGCGCGTGGCCGGAGACCGCTCCGGCGGACGTGGAGAAGCGCGTCCAGGTCCGGATGCACCGCCAGAAGCGGCTCTCCGAGACGGACAACAACAACCCGGAGCTCGGACCGCTGCGCCTGTGGGCGGTGATCGACGAGGCCGCGCTGCGCCGGTGCGTGGGCGACGCCCAGCTGATGACCCGGCAGCTCGAGTACTTGATAAAGCAGTCGGAGCAGCCCCACGTCACGGTGCAGGTGATGCCGTTCTCGCTGGGGGCGCACCCCGGCGTCAACGGCCAGTACGCCATCCTGGAATTCCCGGACGCGTCCGACTCGACCGTGGTCTACATCGAGGGCGTGACGAGCGACCTGTACCTGGAGAAGGCCAACGACGTGCAGAAGTACAGCGTGATGTACGAGCACCTGCGCGCCCAGGCCCTCAACGTCGGCCAGACGCGGGAGTTCATCTCGGGGATCATCGACCACTACGCGGGCGAAGGCGAGTAAATCAGCCGGAAACAGGGCGAGTCCGGGAGGGCGGCGCGGCGGGTCGGCACGGTACACCGTCACTCCCCGGCCACATAAGCCCTGACTGGAATATGCCACTCGGTCGGGTGAACGGCTCCTTCACCTATCAGGAGCTGCGGGTAGCGTCGATCACGTCAGCCGGACAAGTGGCCGACACGCCAGCAGAACTACTCGCTGAACCGGAGAGAAACATGGCTATTCGCCAGGGCGCCACGGACAACTGGACCAAGTCCTCCTATTCCGCCAACGGAGCCTGCGTCGAGGTCAAGTCCCCCGTCATGGAGGCCATCGCGGTCCGTGACTCGAAGGTGCAGGACGGCCCGTCCCTCACCTTCGCGCCCGGCTCCTGGACCTCGTTCGTCGACGGTGTCAGCGAGGGCCGGCTGGGACGTCTAGCCTGAACGTCACTGCAGACGCCCCAGCCGCCACGGATCAGCCGTCGGCACCACCGGGCCGTCCGAACTTCCGCAGTACTGACTAGAGCCCTCTCGACTGGCCGCCGTCCTGGCCGAGGGGGCTCGGCCACGTCCGGGCGCACCCGGGTGCGGCCACCTCAGCCGGCCACCTCAGCCGGTCACCTCAGCTGGTCGACGTACCGGTCCGTCCCCGGGACCGTGGGGATGAACGGCGCGACCAGCTCCACCCGTCCCAGCCCCGCCTCCGCGACCTCGGCGTCCAGCCCCTGGAAGTGGCCCCAGCAGGCAGGCTCCCGGGGGTCCTGCTCCAGGAACCACAGCAGCGTGAGGCGGGTGTCGACCCCCTCGACCTGCTTGACGTACGTCATCCGGTCACCGGGCAGCGGCGTGGGCCGGAAGACCGTCACCATCGCGGCCGGAGAGCCGTGCAGCCGCCCGGGCAGGGCGCGTGCGCGCAGCCACTCCAGCAGTTCGGCCCGCTGCTCGGGGCCTTCGGCGTCGACGACCTGCACGACGAGGCCCGCGTACGGGTGGTCGAGGGCGTGGAAGTCGCGCGGGCCGGCGGCGCCGTCGCGGTAGACGGTGGCCTCGTGGTCCTGGAAGGCCGTGAACACGTGGGTACGGTCCTGGTAGACCCGGCCGTCGCGGTTCAGGCGCTTGTTGATGCCGACGGTCCACTTCATGTGCTCGTCGTAGCGGCCCTCGGTGACCCAGTACGTCGATATGTAGCAGCCGGCGGTGACCGGCTGGGCGACGGCCGACTTCTCGGGGTAGCGCAGCTCCTGGAGCTCGCGGGTGGCCACCCAGCGGCGGCCCGCGTACATCCAGGGCATGGCCATCGCGCCGGCGTAGTAGTGGTCGTCCTCGTACCAGCGGTTGTACGCGTACTCGTGCCCCGGGTGCGGCTCCACCATGGTGATCAGCGCATGGCCGGGGCGGACGCCGTAGGGGCCGACGGCCGCGAGAGCGGCGTAGTCGTCGGCGCGGGTGTCCTGCTGCGGCTGACGGTCCTGGGGCCGTCGGCCCTGCTCTCCTGTCGTCATGGGACCGGTCTAGCTGATATGCCGTCAGATGGGGAGGGGCCGGGGCCGGTTCACGACGTGACATACATACGTGCCACCTGCATCTTTCCGGGGCTACGATGCGCGCACCCGACTCCCCAAGGAGCTCCCGTGCCCGCTGAAGCCGCCCTTTCCGCCGCCGTGTCGGCGCCGCCCGCGTTCGCCGCGCGTGCCACCTCGGTGGAGAGTTCGTCCGTACGCCAGATCCTCGCGCTCACCGCACGCCCCGGGATCATCTCCTTCGCCGGCGGCCTCCCCGCCCCGGAGCTCTTCGACACCGAGGGGCTGCGGACCGCGTACGACGCCGCCTTCACGGACTCCGCGCGGCGGGCGCTGCAGTACTCGACGACCGAGGGGGCGCCGGAGCTGCGCGCCGCCGTCGCGCAGCGGGCGACGGCGCGGGGGCTGGCGACGGCCGTGGACGACGTGATCGTCACCTCGGGCTCCCAGCAGGCCCTCACGCTCATCACGAGCGCCCTGATAGAGCCCGGGGACGTGGTCCTCGTCGAGAACCCCACCTACCTGGCGGCGCTCCAGTGCTTCGCACTGGCCGGGGCGCGGGTGGTGGCCGTGCCCTGCGACGACGAGGGCATCATCCCCGAGGCCCTGGCCGAGGCCGTCGTACGGGAACGCCCCAAGCTGCTCTACACGATCCCCACCTTCCAGAACCCGACGGGCCGCACCCTGCCGGGGGACCGGCGGGCGGAGGTGGCGAGGACGGCGGCACGCCTCGGACTGTGGCTGGTCGAGGACGATCCGTACGGGGAACTGCGCTACGAGGGCGCGGAGGTCCCCTGGCTGGCGGCCCACCCGGGGGCGGAGGACCGCACGGCGCTGCTCGGCAGCTTCTCCAAGATCATGGCGCCGGGGCTGCGACTGGGCTGGCTGCGGGCCCCGGCGGCGCTGCTGCGGGCCGCGGTGATCGCGAAGCAGGCGGCCGACCTGCACACGTCGACGGTGGACCAGCTGGCCGCGGCCCGCTACCTGGCCACGACGGACCTGGACACCCACGTGGACACGGTCCGCGCCGCCTACCGGCCGCGCCGCGACGCCCTGTTGGCGGGCCTGTCCGACGTCCTCCCGGCGGGCTCCGAGTGGAACCGCCCGGAGGGCGGCATGTTCGTCTGGGCCCGCCTCCCGGAGGGCCACGACGCGACGGCCCTCCTGAAGACGGCCATCGCCCACGAGGTCGCCTTCGTGCCGGGCTCCTCCTTCTTCACCGGCCCCCCGGACCCCCGCACCCTGCGCCTGTCGTTCACGACGCACACGCCGCAGGAGATCTCGCAGGGCGTGGCCCGCCTGGGCGCAGCACTGACGGAACACGGGGGCCGGTGGTAGCGGCGGCGGACCGTTCCCCGCGCCGTCACGGGCAGGCCGTGGCCGGGTCGTCGTGGACGAGGGCGCAGATCATCTGCGCCCCGCGCCGGTGCTCGGGGTACGCGGCGAGGAGCTCGGCCTCGAAGTCGTTCCACTGGCGCGTGATCTCGGCGGCGGCCCCGGCCGTGGCGCGGCGGAAGTTGTCGCCCGTCTTCGAGCGGGCGGACGCGGCGGTGTCCTTGTTCAGGTCGCGGTTGTGCGAGACGCGGCCGTCGCAGTCGGCGGGCTTGAAGCCGGTGGAGTCGACGTCGGGGTAGCAGCCGGTGGCGAGGTCCGCGGGGATGTGCTCCCGCGCCTCCCGGGTCCAGTCGGCGTCCTTCATCGCGCTGTAGCGGCGGATGTCGAGGAACGGCGCCACGTCCGTACGCTCCAGGCCGGGCGGGTTGGCGGGGCCGACCGGACCGGGGGCCGGCCGGTCGCTCCAGTTGGAGTGCGCGTAGAAGTCCTCGATCTGGTGCCAGCCGCGGCCCAGCTGTTCGATGAGGACGCACTTGGCCCGCCCGGGCTTCTCCTCCCACGTGCAGGGTGAGGAGAGGTCGCTCTGGTCGGCGCGCACCTTGCCGTCTGCGTCGACGAGGCCGTCGGCGGCCCGGACCGCGCTCCGGAAGCGGGCGACGGAGGTGCGGACGCAGGCGAGGAGCTCGGTGGTGGCCTCGTCCCGGGTGCGGGGGTAGCCGGGGGCGTGGCGGGGGTCGAGGTAGTCGGCGTTGTCGCAGTGCAGGGGTCCGACGTCGAAGTAGGGACGGCGGTCGTTGGCGTTGATCGCCCCCAGGTGGGCGTCGGACATCTCGGCCAGCGTCCTGGGCTGCCAGGGCAGGGCGGCCCGGGTGATGTCCTCGTGGTTGTCACCGGTGAAGGCACGGGCGGGACCGGCCGGCCCGGCGGCCAGAGCGGCCGCGAGGAAGGCCGCGACAGCCGCGAAGGCCGTCCGCGGCGGCCCGGGCGGCGGACGGCGGGACACACGGGGCGCCTTGACGGCCATGCCTCCATGCTGCGCGCCCGGCCCCGGACCCGCATTCCACGCGGACAGCGGGCTGCGGGCTGCGGGCTGCGGGCTGCGGGCTGCGGCCCGGGCTACGGCTCCGGCGAGCGCGGCTGGGTCGACGGGATCCGGTTCACGAAGAACAGGGCGATGATCGCGGCGAGGGCGAGGATGGCCAGTGCCGCACGCAGGCCGTCGAGCCTGGCCTCGGCGTTCGCGTCCAGTGCCGCGTCGGAGACCGCCGCACTCGTGCCGGCTTCGTCGAGGGCGGTCTGGAGCTGGGCGTCGGACAGGAAGGGCGCGCCGCTCTGGAGCTCGACGGTCGCCTGGCTCTTGACGCTGTCCGGGACCGCCGGATTCGCCGTGATGCTGGTCAGGAAGGACGTGGCGAGCGCGGCGATCATGACCGATCCGGCGAGCGCCGTACCGATCGAGGCGCCGAGGTTGGTGACGGCGTTCTGTACGCCGCCGACCTCCGCGCTCTGTGCCTGCGGCACCGCGGACACGGTGACCGACCCGAGCTGGGACGCGAGTGCTCCCATGCCGAGCCCGATCAGCAGGAGCGGGACGGTGACGACTTCCGCCCCGGCGTCCAGGTCGAGCGCGGCCATCAGGACCACCGCGCCCGCCAGCAGCGCGACGATCCCGAGAAACACCACCCGCCGCGGCGAGACGTCCGGGAGGAAGCGCGGGATCAGGATCGCGGCCGCCAGCAGGCTCACCGAGAGCGGCAGGAGGCGGGCGCCTGTCTGCAGTGCCGACAGGCCCAGGGCGACGGACAGGTAGAGCGGGACGAGGAAGAACACGCCCATCTGCACGAGGTACTGGAAGAAGAACATCGTCAGCCCGCCGCTGAGCTGCCTGTTGCGCAGCATGCCGGGATCGACGAGGGGATCCCCGCCCCGCTCCACGACCCTGGCCTCCCAGCGGAGGAAGAGCCTGATCAGCAGCAGACCCGTCAGCATCAGCCACACCGTCAGGGAGATCCCGAGCCACGCGGGCGCGTCGGGCTTCGGCCTGAACCAGCCCCATTCGTCGGACCGGAGCACGCCGTAGACGAAGAGCCCGAGCCCGAGCGCGGACAGGACGGCGCCGACGTAGTCGATGCGCCGGCGCTCACCGGGCGGGGCGTCCGCGATGCGGCGCGCGAACACGAGGATGACGAGCACCACCAGGACCTCGCCGGCGAACACCCACCGCCAGGAGAAGTACGTCGTCGCGATACCGCCGATGAGCGGCCCGAGCGCGATCGCCACGGCCCCTGCCGCCACGACGAGTCCGTAGGCGGCGGGGCGGCGTTCGACGGCGAAGTTGCCGGCGACGAGCGCCACGATCGCGGGCAGGATGAGCGACGCCCCGATTCCCTCCAGGAACGACCAGCCCAGCAGCAGCACGGTGAGGTTCGGTGCGAGCGCCGTGGTGAGGGAGCCGGCCCCGTAGATGCAGCAGCCGATCACGAACGCCCGTCTGCGGCCGATCAGCGCCCCGACCTTGCCGCCGGGGATCATGAACATCGCCATCACCAGGGTGTAGGCGGTGATGGCGCCCTGGATGCCCGTCACGGTCGTGCCCACGTCCTCGGCCACCGTGGCGATGGAGACGTTCATGACGGAGCTGTCGAGGGCCATCAGGAACTGGCCGGCCGCGAGCGTCGCCAGCACCAGTCGAGCCTTCGCCGAACTCTCGGCCGTGCCTGCCCGGGATGCCATGGACGCATGCTTCCAGCCGTCCACGGGACCGCGGGGCCGACCCGCCCGGCGGTCAACCGGATGGAGGCGGCCGCCCCCGTCCTCCTCAGGGGGAGCCGCCGCCCCTCCCCTTCACATCGCCGCGCCGCCCCCGTAGCCTGACGGGCCGTCAGGTCAGTGCGTCCGCCTGGAGGCTCGTCATGCTGCTGCAAGGGAAGACCGTCATCGTCTCCGGAGTCGGGGCCGGGCTCGGGCACCAGGTGGCCGCCGCCGTCGTGCGCGACGGCGGGAACGCCGTCCTCGGGGCGCGCACCGAGGCCAATCTGGCCAAGTCCGCCGCCGAGATCGACCCCGGGGGCGCGCACACCGCCCATCTGGCCACCGACATCGGCGACGAGCGGCAGTGCGAGGCCCTGGCCGAGCTGGCGCGGACGCGGTTCGGCCGGATCGACGCGGTCGTGCACGTCGCCGCCTTGGACTCGTACTTCGGCGGCCTCCAGGACGCCGACTTCCGGACCTGGCAGCAGATCATCGACGTGAACCTGCTCGGGACCCTGCGCATGACCCGGGCCTGCCTGCCCGCGCTCAAGGAACACGGCGGGTCCGTCGTGATCATCGGGACGCAGTCCGCGGTCGCCGCGCCGAACGAGGTCCAACAGGCCGCCTACGCCGCCTCCAAGGGGGCCCTGACCTCCGCCATGTACTCCATGGCACGCGAGCTCGGCCCCCACCGGATCCGGGTCAACACCGTGCTGCCCGGCTGGATGTGGGGGCCGCCGGTGCAGGCCTTCGTCACCTTCTCCGCCCACACCGAGGGCGTCCCCGAGGCCGAGGTCCACGCCCGCCTCGCCGAGCGCATGGCACTGCCCGACCTCGCCACCGACGGGGACGTCGCCGACGCCGCCGTCTTCTTCGCCTCCGACCGGGCGCGGGCGATAACCGGCCAGTCATTGCTGGTCAACGCCGGTGAGCTGATGAGATGAACCATCCCACAGCCGCCCCGCGCCGGGAACGTCGGATCGTATGCTCGGCCCATGACCACTCCGAGTGACGCTCCGACCGAAAACGCGATGCGCCGTGCGCTCCGGCGGGCCCGCGACGGCGTCGCGCTCGACGCGACCGAGGCGGCCGTACTCCTCCAGGCGCGCGGCGAGGCCCTGGGGGACCTCGCCGCCTCCGCCGCACGGGTAAGGGACGCCGGGCTCGCCGCCGCCGGGCGGCCCGGTGTCATCACCTACTCCCGCAAGGTCTTCATCCCCCTCACCCGCCTCTGCCGCGACAAGTGCCACTACTGCACCTTCGTCACCGTCCCCGGCAAGCTGCGCAAGAGCGGCCACGGCCTGTACCTCTCCCCCGACGAGGTCCTCGACATCGCCCGCCAGGGCGCGGCCATGGGATGCAAGGAAGCCCTCTTCACCCTCGGAGACCGCCCCGAGGACCGCTGGCCCGAGGCCCGCGAGTGGCTCGACGCGCACGGCTACGACGACACCCTCGCCTACGTGCGCGCCATGGCCATCCGCGTGCTGGAGGAGACGGGCCTGCTGCCGCACCTCAACCCGGGCGTCATGACCTGGTCCGACCTCCAGCGCCTCAAGCCCGTCGCCCCGTCCATGGGCATGATGCTGGAGACCACCGCCACCCGTCTGTGGTCCGAGCCGGGCGGCCCCCATCACGGCTCCCCCGACAAGGAGCCGGCCGTGCGGCTGCGGGTGCTGGAGGACGCCGGACGCTCGAACGTCCCCTTCACCACCGGCGTCCTCATCGGCATCGGCGAGTCCTACGAGGAGCGCGCCGACGCCTTCTTCGAGCTGCGCCGCATCCAGCGCAGCTACCACGGCATCCAGGAGGTCATCGTCCAGAACTTCCGCGCCAAGCCGGACACCGCCATGCGCGGCATGCCGGACGCGGAGCTGGAGGAACTGGCCGCGGCCATCGCCGTCGCCCGGCACATCCTGGGCCCGAGCGCCCGGATCCAGGCGCCGCCGAACCTGGTGGACGCCGAGTACGCGCTGCTCATCGGCGCGGGCATCGACGACTGGGGCGGGGTCTCCCCGCTCACCCCCGACCACGTCAACCCCGAGCGCCCCTGGCCGCACATCGAGGAGCTGGCCTCGCGGACCGCCGCCGCCGGCTTCGAGCTGCGCGAACGCCTCACGATCTACCCCGAGTTCCTCCAGCGCGGCGAGCCCTGGCTGGACCCCCGGCTGCTGCCGCACGTACGCGCGCTGGCCGACGGACAGACCGGGCTCGCGGACGAGTCGGCGCAGGTCGTGGGGCGGCCGTGGCAGGAGCCTGACGAGGGCTTCAGCGCGTACGGGCGCACCGATCTGCACGCCACCATCGACACCGAGGGCCGCACCGGCGACCGCCGGGAGGACTTCGACGACGTCTACGGCGACTGGGAGGCGCTGCGCGAGGCCGCCGCGCCGGGCATGGTGCCGGAGCGCATCGACACCGACGTACGGGCCGCCCTCGCGCAGGCCGCCGACGACCCGACGAAGCTGACGGACGCGCAGGCCCTGGCTCTGCTGCACGCGGACGGCCCGGCGCTGGACGCCCTGTGCCGGATCGCGGACGACCTGCGGAAGTCGGTCGTGGGCGACGAGGTCACGTACATCGTCACGCGCAACATCAACTTCACCAACGTCTGCTACACCGGCTGCCGCTTCTGCGCCTTCGCGCAGCGCCGCACGGACGCCGATGCCTACACGCTCTCCCTGGACCAGGTCGCCGACCGCGCCGCGCAGGCCTGGGACGTCGGCGCGGTCGAGGTCTGCATGCAGGGCGGCATCCACCCGGACCTGCCCGGGACGGCCTACTTCGACATCGCGCGCGCGGTGAAGCAGCGGGTCCCCGGCATGCACGTGCACGCCTTCTCGCCGATGGAGGTCGTCAACGGCGCCACGCGTACGGGGATGTCCGTACGGGACTGGCTGACGGCGGCCAAGGAGGCCGGGCTGGACTCGATCCCGGGGACGGCGGCGGAGATCCTGGACGACGAGGTCCGCTGGGTGCTGACCAAGGGCAAGCTCCCGACGGCGGACTGGATCGACGTCATCACGACGGCGCACGAGCTCGGGATCCGGTCCTCGTCCACGATGATGTACGGGCACGTGGACCAGCCGCGGCACTGGCTCGGCCACTTCCGCACGCTGGCCCGGATCCAGCAGCAGACGGGCGGTTTCACGGAGTTCGTGACGCTTCCGTTCATCCACACCAACGCGCCCGTGTACCTGGCGGGCATCGCCCGGCCCGGTCCCACGGTCCGCGACAACCGGGCGGTGACGGCGATGGCCCGGATCCTGCTCCACCCGCACATCCCCAACATCCAGACCAGCTGGGTCAAGCTCGGGGCGGAGGGCGCGGCCGAGATGCTCCGGTCCGGGGCCAACGACCTCGGAGGGACGCTGATGGAGGAGACCATCTCACGGATGGCGGGGTCGAGTTACGGCTCGTACAAGTCGGTGCAGGACCTGATCGCCGTGGCGGAGGCGGCGGGGCGGCCCGCCAAGGCCCGTACGACGCTGTACGGGGAGGTGCCGCGGGAGCGCCAGGACGCGGCGCGCGCCTCGGACGGGCACCTGCCGGAGCTGCTGCCGGTGCTGGACTGACCGGACCGGCGGGACCGGGCGGTACGCGCGGGAGCCCGGCCGGGGGGGGCGGCCGCGCTCCTGCGCTGCGCCGGGCGGGTCAGCCGACGAGCAGGTCCTTCTTGAGCTGCGCCAGCTCGTGGGCGTCGATGCCGAGCCCGTCCTTCAGGTAGCGGCCGAAGGAGCCGTACGTGGCGTCGACCTCGTCGTAGCCCGCGTTCAGGTACTCGGGGCGGACGTCGAGCATCGGCTTGTAGACGGCGGCCTGCGGGGCGGGCAGGCGGGAGAGGATCGCGTCGTTGGCGGCCTTGCGGTAGTCGTTGCTGGCCAGGTAGTCGGCCTCGACGGTCTCGCGGGGCACGCCGAGGGCGGTCAGCAGGGCGGCGTTCGCCCAGCCGGTGCGGTCCTTGCCGGCGGTGCAGTGGAACAGGACGGTGCGGCTGCGGTCGTGGTGGGCGACCTCCTGGATCCCGTCGAGGACCTGGGTGTACGCCTTCTTGCCGCCCTCGCCGGAGACCATCGCCCGTTCGGCGCCGATCATGGCCTGGACGGACTCGTCGGGGGTCTTGGGCATGGTCTGGAAGGAGCCGGAGCCGGCGAAGACGTCGGCGACGACGTAGGAGGTGCCCGCGGGGACCTTGTCGGCGTCCTTGGTGCGCTCGTCCTGCATGCGCAGGTCGAAGACCGTCTTGACGCGCAGGCGCTGGAGCTTGGCCAGGTCGTTCTCGGTCAGCTTGTTGAGGGCGTCGGAGCGGTAGACCTCGCCCATCTTGACCCACTGGCCGGTGGTGGTGCGGTAGCCGCCCGCGTCGCGGAAGTTGGCGGTGCCGTCCAGCTTGATCAGACGGTCGGCGAGGTGCAGGCCCCGGCCGTGCTGCGGCTCGAAGTCGAACCACTGGCGGTCGGCGGCGGGCAGCCCGGTGACCACGGCCCGGCCCTGGGCTCCGCCCTTGGCGACGACCTTGCCGTTCGCCTTGATCTCGACCCGCTTGGTGCCCTGGGCCTTCCACTTCAGGGTGAAGGAACCATCGGCACCGGCGGTGACGGTGGCCTCGGTGAACGGGACGGCGGCGGACCGGTCGTGCCGGTCCCAGCCGCCGGCGGAGGCGAGGGGGGCCGCGATCAGGGAAGCGGTGACGGCGGAGGCGACGACGGTCGCGGCGAGGAGTGCCTTCTTCATGCCTGTGAGGCTGGGCGGCCACAAAGAACGACGGATGAATGACGCATGGCCGAAAACAGCACCTCCGAAGGCAAGTGGCAAAACGTGCCATCGGCCAGGGTGGCGGCCGGAAGTGTTCGGGTTCCAGCCGTTCTGCGCTCTCATACGGGCCGCTTGACGGACTCCCTCCGGACGCGGCCGAAGGTGTCCACTACAGTGCCCGCCAGTGCTGTCGCGGGGACGGTGGCCTGCACGGGCGGGGGACGGTGAGGTCGGTGGACGAGTCGATCGGGGCTGGTGCGGTGGTCATCCATGGCGCGGCGGGCGGTACCGACACACCCGGCCGACCGGCCTTCGCGAGCCGGCCGGGCCCGCCGGGGCAGATGGTCCAGGCGGGGCAGATGTACCCGGCGGGGCAGATGAGCCAGGCCGGTCCTTCCGGACCCACGGACGGCCGCGGCATGCGCACCGTCTCCTCGAACACCGGCCTGTGGGGCCGCGCCGAGCAGCAGGACTTCCGCAGCCGCGTCCGCGGCACGCTCCTCGGCTCCGCCCTCGGCGACACCCTGGGCGCGCCCCTCGCCGGCCGTTCCCTCGACGCGATCCGCGAGATCCACGGCTCCCAGGGCCTGACCCACCCCGTACCCGTCCACGGCCGCTGCGGCGCCGTCACCGCCGCCACCCAGCTCACCCTCTTCACCGTGGACGGCCTCATACGGGCCCACGTGCGCCGCGACACCGGCGCCTGGCACCCGCCCACCGACGTCCACCGCGCCTACCTCCGCTGGGCGGCCACCCAGCACGACTGGGGCCCCGACGAGCGCCGCTCGGACAACGGCTGGCTCGCGCAGGAGGAGTGGCTCTACGCCCGCCGCGACCCGGCCCGCGCCTGCATGACGGGCTTCGCCGACGGTCTCCTCGGCACCCTCGCCCACCCGAAGAACCCCACCGCCCGGGACGCCGCCGCCACCGCCCGCTCGGCCCCCTTCGGGCTGCTGGTCGGCTGGGAGCCCGCCCTGGTCCTCCAGCTCGCCGTCGAATGCGCGACGCAGAGCCACGGCCACCCCACCGCGTACCTCTCGGCCGGGGCCTTCGCCGTGATCGTCCACGGCCTGACCCGGGGCGAATCCCTCGACTCCGCCGTCCAGCGCGCCCTCGGGCTGCTGGGCTCCCGTCCCGGCCACCAGCCCGTCACCGACGCCCTCCAGCACGCGCTGTCGGCGGTCACCCAGGGCGTGCCGGGCTCCCACGTCGTCGAGGCCCTCAGCACCGGCGCCGGTCACGACGCCGAGGACGCCCTGGCCATCGCCGTCTACTGCGCCCTGGTCGCCGAGGACATCGCCCACGGCCTGCGCCTCGCCGTCAACCACGGCGGGGACTCCATCGCGGCCGGCGCCCTGTGCGGGGCGCTGCTCGGCGCCCTCCATGGCGAGACGGCCCTCCCGGCCGCCTGGCTCGCCGACCTCGAAGGCCGCCCCACGGTCCTGGAGCTCGCCGACGACTTCGCCCTGGAGATGACCCAGGGCCCGGCCCTCCACGGCCCGTCCCTGGCATCCCCCGCCTGGCTGTCCCGCTACCCGCGCGGCTAAGCGCAATGCCGTTGACATTGATCTGGATCGGTGAGACGACGTCATCGGGGGTGGTGGCATGGCGTCGTCTCTGCCGGATCTGGCCGGGGTGGGTGTGCTGACCCGGATGTATCCGCCGTGGCTGGTGGACGAGGTCGTGGCCCAGTGCGACCGGACGGAGAAGCGTCGGCGGCTGTTGCCGGCCCGGCTGGTGGTGTACTTCCTGCTGGCGATGGCATTGTTCTCGCCCGCGCCGTATCTGGAGGTCATGCGGCACCTTGCTGAGGGCCTGCGGTGGGCGGGGCTGTGGGGGTCGTGGCATCCACCGAGCAAGGCTGCCATCTTCCGGGCGCGTGGACGGCTCGGGGTCGAACCGATGGCCGCGCTGTTCGACAGATGCGCCCGACCGCTGGGCACGCCCGCGATGCCCGGGGTGTTCTGGAGGGGCTGGCGGCTGATGGCCATCGACGGCACCCGTTTCGATGTCGCCGACAGTGCGGCGAACGCCGCTGAGTTCGGCCGCCCTGGGACCGGCCGCGGGGAAGGCACCGGCGGATATCCGCAGGTCCAGGTCGTCGCTCTGGTCGAATGCGGCACCCACGCCGTCGTCGATGCGGTGCTCGGCGGCTGGCATGACGGCGAGGTCCGCCTCGCCGAGGACCTGGAACGCTCACTGACCGAGGACATGCTCGTCCTGGGCGACCGCAACCTGCCCTCGACCCGGTTATGGCGAGCCCTGACCAGCAGCGGCGCTGACCTGTGCTTCCGCGCCAAGACCAACCGCCGCCTGCCCGTCCTGCAAACACTGCCCGACGGGTCCTGGCTCACCGTGATCCAGGCCGGAGACGACAAGAAGGCCGGCCGCGAGCCGGTGGCGGTCCGCGTGATCCGCTACCGCCTGGACGACCCGGGACGACCCGGCGAGGACCAGTACGTGCTGCTGACCTCGGTCCTGGACCCGGTCCGGGCCCCGGCCGCCGACCTGGCCGCGCTCTACCCGCAACGCTGGGAGTGCGAGAGCGTCCTGGACGAGATCAAGACCCATCAGCGCGGCGCCAAGACCGTTGTCCTGGCCAGCAAGACCCCCACCGGCGTCCGCCAGGAGATCTATGCCCACCTGCTGGTGCACCACGCCCTGCGCGCACTGATGGCCGAAGCGGCGGCCGGTAGTCCCGAGCCGGTCGACTGCGACCGGCTCTCCTTCACCACCGCCCTGCGGGCGGCCCGCCGCACCGTGACCATCCTGCCCGGCTCTTTTTCCCCCTGACCACCTGCACAGGGCCTGGCGGCATTTCCGCGCCGAGGTCACCGAGCGGCTCCTGCCCCCGAGGCGACTGCGCAGCCAGCCCCGGGTCGTCAAACGCAAGATGTCGAACTACAAGGCCAAGGCCAGTCGCCACCGCGACTGGCCCCAGCCAACCCGGCCCTCACACGACGCCATCGTGATCCAACCGCCATAAAGCAACGGCATTGCGGCTAAGCGGCCTCGGGGACGTGCCGTACTTCCCCGAGGCCGCTTAAACCGCGGTCGGCCGCCGCTCGGCCGCCTGGCCGAATTCGACCTCGATCCCGAGGACTTGGGGGCGGATGCGCCCTGCCGTGTGCAGGGGGAACGCCGTACCTTGACTGTCCCACGTCTCGGAGGTGCCAGAAGCCATGCGGATCGCCACGACCATCTTCCTCACCGACCGCACCGTCTCGCCCGTGCGTCTCGCGCGGAGTCTGGAGGAGCGGGGGTTCTCCGGGCTGTATCTGCCCGAGCACACCCACATCCCCGTCTCCCGCAACACCGCCGCGCCCATGGGCGGTGAGCTCCCCGAGATGTACGGGCGCACCCTCGACCCCTTCGTGGCCCTCGGGCAGGCCGCCGCGGTGACCGAGCGGCTGCACCTCGGTACCGGCATCACGCTCGTCGCCCAGCACGACCCGATCGACCTCGCCAAGCAGGTCGCCACCCTGGACCACCTCTCGGGCGGCCGCGTCACCCTCGGCGTCGGCTACGGGTGGAACGTCGAGGAGGCCGCCGACCACGGCGTCGAGTGGCGCACGCGCCGCGAGCTCGTCCGGGACCGGATGGCGCTGATGCGCGCCCTGTGGGCGCCCGAGCCGACGGCCTACGTCGGCGAGTACTCCTCCGTCCAGGCCAGCCACGCCCACCCGAAGCCGGCCCAGGCGCCGCGCGAACTCGGCCCCGGCGTGCCCCTGTACGGCCCCCGTACGCTGATGGGCGGCCAGGCCGGCCCGAAGCTGTTCGCCGCCGTCGCCGACCACGCCGACGGCTGGCTCCCCATCGGCGGCGGCGGCCTCACCGAGTCGCTGCCGGTGCTGCGCCAGGTCTGGGAGACCGCCGGGCGCGACCCGAAGACCCTCCAGGTGGTCCCGTACGCCGTCCAGCCCAGCCCCGGGAAGCTCGCCCACTACGCCGATCTCGGAATCGAGGAGGTCGTCCTCCAACTCCCCTCGGCCCGGGAGGCGGAGGTCCTGCGCGCGCTGGACGACTTCGCCCAGTACCTGTGAAACCCCCTCGACGGCACGGCTCCGCCTCGCCGACCATGGTCGGCATGCCAGGCCAGCGCAAACGCAAGCAGCGACGTCTCCGGGAGGCGGACCGGCGCTCCCTCCCGGTGGGACCGGGCCGGTGGGAGACGCTCCTTTCCACCGAGGACCACGAGGAGTTCCGGACCTTCGTCCACCGCATGTACGCGCAGGGCCTCGCCACCGACCCGAACCTCGTGCGGCTGGACCAGTTCTGCGGCCGCCTGCAGCACCCGACCACCTACCGGGTCAGCGTCTTCGTCCCCGCGCCTGCATAGGGTGGGGGCGAAATCGCACACGACGTGGGTGGAGGGGGGCCGGGGTGGACGAGACCCGGATGGCCGAGCGCAGGAAGCGGGCTTTCGAGGGCCTTCCACCGGGTCCGGCGCGGACCCGGAACAGCCTGCTCTGGGCCGCGCTGATTCCGGTGACGGCCACGTTCGGCGGCTTCCTCGCCCAGTACCCGTACGGCCTGCTCTGGCTCGGCGTGCTCCTCGTGCTCGCCGCGGCCGGGACCGGCGCGGCCGTGGCGGGTACGGGCTGGAACCGGGCGGGAGTCGCCACGGTCGTCGGCTTCGGGACCATGGCACTGGGCGTCTTCGCCGGTCCCAGCCTGTACGAGGCCTACGCGATGCGGCTCGGCGAGCGGGTCGACGCGGTGGTCATCGAAACCGGTGAGCGGACCAACTTCAAGGGGGACGCCCGGTCCTTCTGCCGCGTGGCCGACCCCTCGGGCACCGTCCGGGAACTCGGTCAACAGCAGAACTGCTACGGCGAGTTCACGCGGGGCCAGCACGTCGTCCTCTTCGAGGACCCGCTCGGCCTCCTCGACCCGAGGGTCGAGGCCACCGGCGACCGCACCCTCGACCCCCTCGGCCCGGGCATCAGCGGAGGCCTCTTCCTCCTGGTCGGCGCGTCCATGTTCTCGGGCGGCATGCGACGCCGCTCGGACCGGGACATCCTGGAGCAGCAACGCCGCGGGCGCGGCCTGCCCCGGCCGTCCGGGCCGCCTTCGCAGCGGACCACGTGAGACGGGGCAGCCCGGATCCGCGTGCACGGGAAATGACGAGGGGCCCGGCCGATGTCACGATCGGCCGGGCCCCTCGTCGTACCGCGCCCCGTCGTCAGGAGGTGAAGTAGCCGTTCAGATCGGCGATCACATCGACGGAACCCGCGTTGTTGAAGAACGTCACCCGGCCGTCCACCACCGGCACGACCACCAGGTTGGAAACGGTCTGCCCGGACCTGAAGTTCAGGTTCGACACGTTGGGACGCGCGGTCCCGTGCGGGTGGACGATCAGGTGGCTGTCCTGGGTCGGACCGGTGACGGTGACGTTGAGCACCACCGCCTTCACCCCGTTGAGCGGAACGCCCTCGACCCCGGCGACCTGCAGACTGACGATCCCGCCCTGGCCCACGGCCCCGGCACGGGCGCCGGTCCCGTCACGGGTGTCGAGCAGCCGCACCGGCGAACCCGCCGAGAACGTCGACCCGTTCGCCGAGTAGTAACCCGTCACGTCGGCGATCAGGTCCACCGAGCCCGCGTTGTTGCGCAGGTCCACCATGCCGTTCACGACGGGCACCGTCACCAGGTTGGGCACGATCTGCCCGGCGGTGAAGTTGAGGTTGGAGACCCCCGGCGCCGCCTGCCCGTTCGGGTACACCGTCACGTGCCCGGCCTCCGTCGGGTTCACGGCCGTCACGTTCATCACGACCGCGGTGACCCCGTCCGCCGGGACGCCCTTCACGCCGGCCACCTGAAGGGTCACCACACCGCCCGGACCGACCCGCGCCTTGTTCGCACCCGTGCCCTCACGGGTGTCCAGGAACCGGGCCGGAGTGATCGGCGTCAGCGCGGAACCGGTGTCCGCCTTGTCGGTGTAGTAGCCGGTGACGTCGGCGATCAGGTCGACCGAACCGGCGTTGTTGCGCAGGTCCACCTTCCCGTTCAGCACCGGAACCGTCACCAGGTTCGGCACGATCTGCCCGGCCGCGAAGTTCAGGTTCGACACCGCGGGCTTCGGCTGCCCGTTCGGGTACACCATCACGTGCCCCGCCTCGGTCGGGTCGACGGCCGTCACGTTCATCACGACCGCGGTCACCCCGCTCGCCGGAACGCCCTTCACACCCGCAACCTGCAGCGTGACCACACCACCCGGACCGACCCTCGTCTTCGTCGCCCCGGTGCCGTCGCGCGTGTCCAGGAACCGCGAGGGCGTGATCGGCACGAACCGGCTCTTCGCCGGGGCTCCGGCCGCCGTCACCGTGTACGCCTTGGCGAGCCTGTGCCCGAGGACGGGACTCACGTCGTACTGGCCCGGCGCCAGGCCGGTCGTGTCCACCAGGACCTTGAGCCAGGTCCCGTCAGGGCTCACGGAGAGCGACCTCATGAACGGACCCGTGCCGTAAGGGGTATCGCTGGGCGTGAGCATCAGCTCCATGCCGAGGGTGAGGTCCACCCCGTGGATGACCGCCTGGTTCCACGTCCCGGCCGGGCCGGTCGCCGGGCTGATCCCGGACACCCATGGGGAAGGCTGCTGCCCGGTGCACGTCGTGACGCAGGATCCCCGCATCGTGTACTCGACCGGTACGACCGTCTTGGCGGCGCTCAGCATCAGGACGGCCTGGCCGGCCTCGGCGTCGCTCGCGGCGGAGCAACGGCTGCCGAAACCGCCGTCGCACCGGTAGCCGGAATCGGAGCCGGAGCCTTCCCACTTGCGGCCGCTCAGCAGGCTCAGTTCAGGAGTCGCGTAGCTGCTGGTGTCGTTGGAGATGCTCTGCCCGCTGACGGCGAAGCTCTGCGAGGGCTTCATGTCGACGACCGCGCAGTACGCGGTGGAGGACTCGGTGAGTACCCCGCTGCGGGCCGGGAAGCCTTCGACCGAGATCCGGTTCGCGGTGCACTCCGGCGCCCAGCCCGCGGACGTGCCGACCTTCCAGGTGTCCACATCGGCGTGGACCGGCTTGCCCTGGAAGCCCGTGGTGTGCACGAGCACGACGTACGACGTGGAGCCGGTGACCCGGCAGGACACGGTGTACTGCCGGCACAGGTGCTTGCCGCCTGCGTCGACCACTTGCAACGTCGCCGAGGGGTCGTCCTTCCCCCCGGCGGTCCGGGCGCTCAGCCAGAACTTGTCCGTGGCGGCGCCGCTCACCCGCAGGCAGCGGGCGTCGAGAGCGGAGGTCAGGTCGAAGGGCGTGGACCGGCCGCCGACCGTCGTCGAAGCCGGCGCGGGGCACTTCGCCGTCCCCGAGATGTCACGCCGGGCCAGCTTGTGGGTGTCCGCGGCCTGCCCGACCAGCATGACGGTGTACGGGGCGCCGGGCGTGAGGGAGCACGTGAGGACCGCGCTGCCGCCGCACGCGACGTCGCCCGCGGCGTCGGCCACGTAGAAGGTCGCCCACTCCCGGTTCGAGGGCGCGGAGTAGTGCAGCATCTCGGCGGCGGAGTGCTTGTCGGCCGGCAGGCTCAGGCAGGCCTGCAGCCTGTCCGAGGTCAGCGCCGCCTCCACTCCCACCGATCCGTCGAAACCGGTCTGCGGCCAGGCCGCGCACCCCGCGGCCTCGCCGGTCCGGTGGATCGCCAGCCCGTACACCTGTGACGGCGTGCCGGTCAGGACGGCCCGGAACGGAGCGGTGCCGGTCAGCTTGCAGACCGGGAGGTACCCGGAGTACTCGCACTGCTTGACGCCGGACGCGTCGTACACCACGGCATCGGCGCCCTTGCCGCCGGCGGGCGTCCGGTTGAGCAGGTACACGCCCTTGCCGGTGGCGGTCGGCAGCGTCAGGCACAGCTGCTGCCCGGGGCCGCCGAAGGTGCCGGTCACCGGGCCGGCCACCAGCCCGTTGTCGTGGGTCGCGGTGCAGCCCCGGGTCTCCTTGGCGGAGTGGAAGGCCATGCCGTACGCACCGGCGGCGGGGGTCTTGGGATCGACCGCCCAGGTGTAGTCGCCGGCCGTCAGCTCGCAGCCGCCGAACGCGCACTCACGCGCGGTCGCGGCGCCGTCCGACGTGAACAGCGTCCCGGAGGGAGCCGCGGCGGAGGCGACCGGGCCGAAGGCGTGCCAGGCGGACTGGGAAGCCCGCAGCGTGCGGCAGCGAACCGTGGAGCTCAGGTCCGAGGAGAGTCCGAACGCCTGCGGCTCCACCAGCACGCAGCCCTCCGGCTTGGAGAGCCGCGCCAGGGTGAGGTCGTAGGCCTGGCTCGCACCTTCGGGCCGCACCGTCATCACCCGGAACGGCGCGGTCCCGGTGAGCTTGCAGTCGAGCGGGACGCCCTCGGTGTCCGACCAGACCCGCGTGGTGACGCAGAGCTGCTTGCCGGTGGCGTCGTAGACGCTCTGCAGCATGTCCTTCGAGGACGTGTAGCCGCGGAGCACGTCGTTCGCGGCCAGGTCCAGCGTGTAGCAGTCACCCGCCGAGCCGGCCGGCAGCGAGCCCTGGAACACCGTGGGGGTGCCGAGCCTGCGGTCGGCGGGAGCGACCTCCTTGCAGGTGGTGGAGGAGAGCAGCGGCAGGTACGAGACCCAGATCTGGGTCTGCGAGCCGGTGCCGTTCTCGGCCTTCACCGTGTAGGTGCCCGCCTGAGTGGCGGGGCAGCGGACCGCTCCGAACGCGTAGTCGCCCGCACCCCGTACGTGCTCGCACGTCACCGTGGTGCCACTGGGCGACATCAGCTTGGGCCGAATGATCCCCGGCGATGAGACGAGCTGGAGCACGACCACGTCCGGTCGCGACAGCGCGATCTGGAAGGACCCCGTCGCGTTCGGCTCTACCGAGCAGTTGACCACCGTGCTCGGCTGGAGCGCCGCCGGGCAGGCACCTGCCGTGACGCCCTGCGGGAGCGACCGCACGGCGGCCTCGTGGGCGGCCGCCGGATCCGCCTTCGGCGCGGCGGCCTTGGGCCCCGGCCCCGCGGTGCCGGCGGCACCGGCGCCCGTGCCGGGCTGCGGTGAAGCGGTGGCCGCGGGCGGCTGCGCCGCGGCAGCGGCACCCGTCTGACCGGTGAACGACCCCAGCACGCCGAGCAGCAGGGCTCCGGAAGCAAGTGCGGCCCTGCCCCGCCCCGGTCTCTTGCGCACTCTTCTGCCCAGTGGCAGCAATCTCATGAACCCCCCAGGTCCAGGCGAGCCCCGGCCCTGTGACCACCACAGGACGTACGGGCAGGCGGATCTTAACCGCCCGGGGGGCGCGTGGTCGGGTCGTCGCGCGCTCCACGCGTTCCGAGCGCCCCCGTTCGTGCCTTTCTGCTCCCCCTCGGGGCATGGCAACGTCGGCGCCCCCGGTGGGAGCCGGGGACCACAGGGGAGGAACTCATATGAACCGCAGCCTTCGACTCAAAGCCGTCCTGTCGGCCGCCGTGCTCGCGGCCACCGCACTGGTGCCGCTCGCGGCGACATCGGCGCAGGCCTGGCCCACCAGCGGAAGCGTCCGCCTGCAGGGCAAGATCGGCTGTAACTACGCGGCGTCCAACACGGTCAAGTGGGCGTGGGTCTCGGGCAGCAACGGGGAGAGCGGCTGGGCGGCGCTGGGATCGGGCGGCATGACCCGGCCCTACAGCTTCCAGTTCAACCGGGTGCCGACGTCCACCATGACGGTCACGGTGAAGTGGGGGTGCGCGACCGACGGCGAACACAGCACCCAGTTCGGGCTGAACCGGCCCGCCACGGGAACGACCGCGACCCGCAACATCTGTTACTGGTCGCCCTGTTGGCTCTGACGTCCGGCGCTGCCGCCGTAGGCTGCGGCGCATGATCGATTCACATGCCCACATACGCGTCGCCCGGCCGTCCCTCGACCTCAAGGCCGCCGAGCGGTTCTACGTGGACGGGCTCGGACTCGAAGTGCAGTGGCGCAGCGCCGTGAGCGAGCCCGGCGCGCACGACCTGTTGATGGTCGGGCCCGCCGGGGGCGCCTGGCACTTCGAGCTCACCCGGGACCCGCGGAACCCGGTGCTCCCCACGCCCACCGTCGACGACCTGTTCGTCGTCTACCTCGGCGAGGAGCCCGACGAGGCCCTCGTACGGCGGCTCGTCGAGCACGGCGGGACGCGCGTGGCCGCCCACAACCCGTACTGGGACGAGTGGGGGGTCACCGTCGAGGACCCCGACGGCTACCGACTCGTGCTCTGCTCCCGCTCCTGGGGCTGAGGGGCAGCCCAGAACTGCGACAGGGCCGCCTCCTTGTAGGGCGCCGGGCTCACGCTCAGGTCTCCCGCGAAGGGGCGGTCCATCGCCACCACCAGCAGCAGGCTGAAGCCGATCAGTCCCGCCACCGCCGACACGAACAGCAGCTGCATCTTCAGGCTGCGCAGCCCGAACAGGAACGTCAGCGGGAGGATCACCAATGCCCCGCCGTACACGAGCACTTGCAGCAGGATCGGCAGTGAGCTCTCGGCCATCGTGATGCGGGCCCGGCGCTGCGCGGCGACGTCGTTGAGGTGGGTGACCGCTTCGGCGTAGAAGGTCTCGGCGCGGGTTCCGGCCGGCTCGTACGCCTGGAGGGCCCGGTAGAGGTCGTGCGTCTGCGGCGCGGTCGCCTCGTAGCTCGGCCGCCCGTCGCGCATCAGCGGCCATTGCACCTCGACGACGGCGTGCGAGTACGCGCCCACCGCTTGAAGCACCCGCGCGCGGTCGGCCGGCGGGAAGGTGTCGGCGCTGCGCACGACGAGGGCCAGGTCGGTGGCCTCGGTCGCGACGATGTTCTGGGTGTTCTCCAGCTGGGTCCAGAGGGTGACGACGACGAAGGCGAGGATGATGCCGTAGATCGCGCCGAACATGCCGAGCGCGACTCCGACCATCTCGTTGTGCTCGCCCTTGGCGAGGTGCGGGAAGCGGCGGCGGGCGGCCAGGCTCCCGGCCGCGGCGAGGCCCGTGAGACCGCCGACGAGGAGGACGGCGATGACCAGTGTGCTGACGTGATTGAGCAACCAGAGGATCATGCGCTGCTCAACGAGCGCCCCCACCCGAAAGCCCCGCCTCCTGGCCGCCGGCCCGGCGGTCACTCGCCGGGCCGGCCATGGGACTCCCGTACCGGCTGAGGTCAGCCGACCTTGGGGGTCTTGGGGAGCCCGGACAGGGCCGTACCGGCGCCCGCCGTGGCGGAGCCGGCCGCCGCGGTCGTCGCGCCCAACGCCAGCTTCGTGTCCTGGACGGTCTGGGCCGGGTGGTCGACGATCTCGCCGACGCGCTGGGCGACCGGGGGCCCCTGGACGGCGGGCTCGTCGGCGTGGGCGGCGACGGGGGTGAGTGCGAGGGCGGCGCCGCCGGTGAGGACCAGGGCGGAAAGGGTGCGCTTCATGGCATTCATGCCCGGCCCAACGACCCCGCCGCACCTCGGGTCACCGCCCACCCCCACGTTGGAGTGAGCGGGCGGCCATCCACGGTCCGGGGATGGCTCGGCGGGTGGGGCGGGGGTGGAGTCAGTCCTCGACCACCAGGGCCGGGGTGGACTTCGTCAGGACCTCGCCGCGGAAGAAGGCCGGTCTGCGGCGTTCGGTGACGAACATGACGGCCAGGCCGAGGGCGAGCAGGCCGACGCCGATGACGAAGACGTTGCCGACGCCCAGGCCGGGGATCGTGGAGCCGGAGCCGTAGGAGGGGTCCCAGGCGTCGTACAGGGTCTTGGAGAAGACCGCGGCAAGCAGCAGGCCGCCCAGGACCGGGAAGACGCCCTTGAAGAACAGGTCGCGGACGCTGCGGCGCAGCTCGCCGCGGAAGTACCAGGCGCAGGCGAAGGCCGTCAGCGAGTAGTAGAAGCAGATCATCAGCCCGAGCGCGAAGATCGTGTCGGTCAGGACGTTCTCGCTGACCAGGGTCATCACGGTGTAGAAGGCGCCGGTGGCGATGCCCGCCACGACCGTGGCGCGGCCCGGGGTCTTGAAGCGCTCGTGGACCTTGGCGTACGAGGCCGGCAGCGCCTCGTAGGTCGACATGGCGAGGACCGTACGGGCCACCGGGATGAAGGTGGTCTGCAGGGAGGCGGCGGCCGAGGCGAGGACGGCGACGAAGAGCAGGATGCCGAGCAGCGGGCCCATGACGGGACCGGCGAGGGCCGCGAAGACGTTGCCGGAGGTCTCCTCGTTGGCCAGGCCGAGGCCTTCGCCGCCCGCGCCGACGGCCATCTGGGCGGCGACGCCGGTGGCGAGGTAGGAGCCGACCAGGACGACCATCGCGATGAGCGAGGCGCGGCCGGGGGTCTTCGTGGAGCCGGTGGTCTCCTCGTTGGTGGCCAGGCACGCGTCCCAGCCCCAGTACATGAAGATCGAGAGCGAGAGTCCGGCGGTGAAGGCCGCCATGGACTCGACCGCGAAGGGGTTCATCCAGGACCAGGAGAAGTCCAGGCCGGTGTCGAAGGTGCCGGCGGAGGCCTTCTGGAAGGCCATCGCGACGAAGACGGCGAGGACCAGGAGTTGGAGCCCGACCAGCGCGTACTGGACTCCCTTGGTCGCCGTCATGCCGCGGTAGCTGATGGCGGTCGCGACGGCGATCAGGGTGAGGCAGGTGGCGATGTGGACGAGCTTGTTGTCGTCCAGGGCCGCGATCGACGGATCGCTCGTGATCTCGCCGGCCAGCAGCCAGAAGTAGGAGGTGGCGACGCCGGCCAGGTTGGAAAGCACGATGATCGTGGCGATCACCAGGCCCCAGCCGCACATCCAGCCGATCCGCGGGCCGAAGGCCTTGACGGTCCAGGTGAAGGAGGTGCCGCAGTCCGGCATGGCCTTGTTGAGCTCGCGGTACGCGAAGGCGACCAGCAGCATCGGGAGGAAACCGGCCAGGAACACCGCCGGCATCTGGACGCCGACCTCACCTGCCGTGGACCCGAGGGTCGAGGTCAGGCAGTAGACGGGGGCGACGGTGGAGATGCCGATGACGGCGCTGCCCACCAGCCCGACGGACCCCTTGCCGAGGCCCTTGCCGCGCACGTCTCCCCCGCCCTGGGCGACGCCGTTCACCGTGTCTGCGGCCCGGGGCCGAACGTCCAGCTGAGTCATGGGTCAGGACGTTAGAGGGTGCGTTTTCCATATCCGGAAGTCTTAAGTCCGAACTTCGGACGGCCTGGGGCCCTTGGAAGCCGAGATCAAGACGGTTCACGAGAGCGCAATACAAGGCTCACGCGATACATGCCCATGGATCGACAGGCGCCGAACATCTCGTTCCATGATGCGGAAACCGCAGCCGTGCCCCTTTTGCCCGCTTTCAAACTTTCCCCTGTGACCGCCGTCACCCGCGGCGGGTCGCTTGCTGTGGACATGATCATGAATCTAAAGTCCCAGCCGTGCGTAACAAGTCGATAGTCATCACGGCCACAGCCGTCACGGCCCTGCTCACCCTCACCGCCTGCGGAGGCAGCGGGAACCCTTCGCTCGGCGGCATCGGCGGGGATTCCGTCGCCGGCCCCGCCAACGGAGAGGGAGACGGCGGCCCCAACGAGGGCACCCTCGAGAACCCCACGAAGAACGGCGGCGTCAACGGCAACGCCCCCAAGAACGGGACGGCGTTCCAGAAGCTCCCCAAGGCGGCGACCATGGCCGCGGCCGCCCGCTTCGTCAACGGATTCACCCGCTGCGACCCGATCAAGCCCGTCACCTCGGGCAGCAACGGATCGAGCACGGGCCCGGACGAGAAGTTCATCAAGGCCGCCACCGTCACCGAGCACGGAACCTGCGGCAGCAGGGGCCGCACCTCGATCTACATGATCAAGGATCCGAAGGCCTTCCAGACCGCCTTCAAGGCCGAGATCGCCGCGAAGGGGGGCGGCGGAAACCCCAACGGCGGCATCGTCATCGGACAGGACTTCGCCGTGGGATCCGAGAGCTCGGACGCCATGAGCTCCCTGCTGACCCCGCAGGCCGGACTCCTGATGCTCAACTGCCACCCGGAGTTCACCGCGCCGAGCGGCTACCGGAAGGAACCCGCCCTGGTGAAGGGCTGCGTCCTCACCGACTACTACGTGGACTGAGCGGGCGACCCGGCACGACCGGGCCCGCAGCGCAGGGGACGCCGCCCCGTCCGGGAGCCCCCGGACCGGGGCGGCATCCGCAAGACTGTCCCCATGCCCACGGCCGATGAGCTCCTCAGCGCGGAAACCGTCAGCACCCTGGCCCGGCTGCTCGCCCGGGCGGGCGGCCGCCGGTCCTCGCCCGCCCTGCGCGCCCGGGCCGGCGCGCTCGACGGACTGACGTACAGCGGCCGCGTCGGCGCCGTCCGCGACGCCGTGCTCGCCGACCTCCCCGAGGACTGGCCCGGCTTCGAGGCCGTCGTGCGCACCGCCCTCGCCGACCCCGGCTTCACGGGCTGGATGACCTTCCCCGTCAACGAGGCCGTCGCCGTCCGCGGGCTGGAGGTGTTCGTGCCCGGGCTGGCACTGCTGCACGACCTCACCTCCCGGCTGACCGCCGAATCCGCCGTACGGCCCTTCCTGCGCGCCGACCCTGCGCGCGCCCTGACCGTCGTACGGACGTGGACGGACGACCCTGACCCCCACGTGCGGCGCCTCGCCAGCGAGGGCACCCGGCCCCGGCTGCCCTGGGCCCCGCAGCTGCCCACGTTCGTCGCCGACCCGCGCCCGGCCCTTCCGGTGCTGGACGCCCTCTACCGCGACGAGTCCGAGTACGTCCGCCGCTCCGTCTCCAACCACCTCAACGACATCAGCCGCGACCACCCCGCCCTCGCCGTCGAGACCGCGGCCCGCTGGCTGGCCCGGCCCACGGGCACGACGGACCGCGTCGTACGGCACGGCCTGCGCACCCTGATCAAGGCCGGGCGGCCCGAGGCGCTGACCCTGCTCGGGCACTCCCCGGACGTGCCGGTCGCCGTCCACGGGCCGCAGGTCACCACCCCGCGGGTCACCGTCGGCGAGTACCTCGTCTTCGACTACGCGGTCACCAACACCGGCACGCTCCCGGCCGAGCTCGTCGTCGACTACGTCGTGCACCACACGAAGGCGAACGGCGCCCGCACGCCCAAGGTCTTCAAACTCCTCACCCGCGCCGTGGCCCCCGGCGAAACCCTCAGCGGCACCAAGCGGCACTCCTTCAAGCCGATCACCACCCGCCGCTACCACTCCGGCGAGCACCTGGTGCAGCTCCAGGTCAACGGCCGGGTCCGCGGCGAGGCGGGATTTTCGTTGGACGCGTCCTGACCCGGCCTGGCAGGCTCGCCGCATGACCCATGGAATCGAGTCCCACCCCGCCCGATGACCGTCCGCGACGAGCGCGAGCCGCTCGACCCCCGGACGACCTCCCTGTACGACTACGCCCTCTTCCGGATCGGCATCGAGCCGGAGGGGCGGGTTCCGCGCCGCGGCCATCCCCTGCCCGAGGGGCCCCCGCCGGCACCCGACCGCCCTCACCCGACCTGGGAACGGGCACGGGCCGAAGTGAGCGCCGCCCTCGCCCCCCTGCTGGCCGACCCCGACCCCGTGCGGGCCGCCGAGGCCGTCCACCGGCGGGCCGGCGAGCTGGGGATGCCCCTGCGCACCGTCCGCGCGCACACCGCGCGCCTCGACCTGCCCGACGAGGACGCCGCCCGGGCCACCGCCCGCCAGCTGACCCGTACCGGTAGCACCGCAGCGGCCGTCGGCATCGGGATCGCCCTGCTGATCCGCCTCGGCGAACCGGAGGACGTGCCCGTCCTTAAGGCCCTCGGCACGCTCTGCGGCCTCTCGTCCGTGGCGACCGCCGCACTCGACCCGCTCGACCGGCAGGCGGCCGCCCTCCTGGTGATCCGCGGCCGGGACCGGTCCGAGCTGCTGACCCCGCTCGTCGACGCGATCGCCACCGGCGACGCGGAAGCCGTCCGGGCGGCGCTCGTCGCGGTGCCCGACGATCCACGGGCCTTGCTCTGCGCCCGGCGCATCGCCGAGGCCGCCGACCTCGACGGGTTGCTGCGCGCCCACCCGGGGGACCCCGCACTGCTGGCCCTGGCGGCCCGCCTGGTGCACCGGATGTCCCGCGATCTGGGGCGCCGGGCCGAGATCCTCGACTACCTGCCCGCCACGAACGTGTACGCGTACGTCCTCGGGCAGGCCGACCGGCTGCCCCCGGGCCCGGAGCTCCACGAGCTGCTCCTCTCCATCGCCCTCGACCTGCACAGCGGGCCCGCCGCACTGCTGGACTGGCGGCCCCACCGGCGGGAGGCCTTGCTCGGCGGCCTGGAGCGGCTGTTGGCCGGGCCCGCGTGGGCCCTCCGGTCCGGCGCGCCGCCCGGGGGCGAGGACCCCGCGCGGGCAGCGGAGCGGCGCCGCGCGGACTGGATCCGGCGTACCGGGCGCAAACCGTTCGCCGGTACGCCGGCGACGGGCCCGCGCCCGCGCTGGGATGTGGCCGTGGTCCACGACGCCGCGGACTCGAACTCCGTCGAGACCCGGATCCTGGTGGACGGGCTCCCGCTCGTCCCCGCACTGTTCGGGAAGGGGCCGGGCCTGTCACCCGAGTACCTGGTCGACGGCGGCGGACTCCGCGCCGGACCGGAGCCCCGGGAGGTGCAGCTCGCCGAGGCGCAGTGCACCGAAGGCTGCTGCGGCGCGCTGTACGTGACGATCCGCCGGGACGGCGACGCGGTGGTGTGGGACGGCTGGCGCGGGGCGGTCGGCCCGCAGCCGCCCCCGTACCGCTTCGACGCGGCCGCCTACGACGCCGAGCTCGAACGCGCCGAACGGGACCACTCCTGGTGCTGGCCGGCCCGCCGCACGGCGCGGCTCATCTCGGCGGGCCTGCGGGAGCGGCCCGACCTGCTGGGACGGTGGGACCTCGCACCCGTGTGGATCCACACGGACCACCGCGAGCCGCACATCACGGTGCTGCGGTTCGTGTTCTCCGCCCCGGACGGCGCCGAGGACCCGCACGGGAACCCGCTGCGGCTGTACTTCGACTGGCACCTGCCCGACGACGGCAGCCCGCCGGAAGACCGGGCGGCCTCCGCTCTGGAACGCATCGCGGAATCCGACCCGAAGGGCTTCGCCCGGCTCCAGCGGGGCAGCAGCGGGCTCGCCGCCGCCCTCGGGTACGCCTGGGGCGGATCCGGCCAGGAGGCGTAGGAACGGGCGGCCGGCCGGGGGACCCTCCCCCGGCCGGCCGCCCGCCGCCGCCCTGTCTCAGCCCGTCCAGACGATCGACTGCATCTCGCTGTACGCGTGCAAGGCGTACGAGCCCACGTCCCGGCCCACGCCCGACCTCTTGAAGCCGCCGAACGGCGCCTCCATGTTCCGGCCGATGGTGTTCACGCCCACCCCGCCCGCCCGCAGCCGCCGCGCCACGCGGAACGCGCGTGCGGAGTCCCCGGACCACACGTAGCTGAGCAGGCCGAAGTCGCTGTCGTTGGCCAGCTCGACGGCCTCGTCCTCGCCCCCGTCGAAGGGCACGACCACGACGACCGGGCCGAAGATCTCCTCCCGGACCACGCGCATGTCGTTCGTGCAGTCCACCAGCAGGGTCGGCGCCACGTAGAAACCGCGGCCGTCCCCGACGACCGGGCGCTCGCCGCCGTACGCGATCCGCGCCCCCTCCTTGCGGCCGAGCTCGACGTACGACTCCACGCGGTCCCGGTGCGCCGCCGAGATCACCGGGCCCACCACCGTGCCCTGCACCTTCGGGTCGCCGACCTTCATGAAGGCCAGGTAGCCGGTCAGCTTCTCGACCAGCTGCCCGTAGACCGAGCGGTGCACGATCACCCGCGTCGGAGCCGTGCAGATCTGCCCGGAGTAGAAGGAGAAGGTCGTCCCGATCCCCATCACCGCCGCGTCCAGGTCGGCGTCCTCCAGGACGACGGCCGCGCCCTTGCCGCCCAGCTCCATCAGCTGCCGCTTCATCGTCCGGCCGCAGACCTCCGCGATGCGCTGGCCGACACCCGTGGAACCGGTGAAGGACACCATGTCCACGTACGGGGAGTCCACGGCGGCCTCGCCGACCTCCACCGACTGCCCGCCGACCACGTTCACCACGCCCGCCGGAACCCCGGCCTCCGCGAGTGCCTCGGCCATCTTGAACACCGACAGCGGGTCCTGCGGGGCCGGTTTGACCACCACCGTGTTGCCCATGGCCAGGGCCGGGGCGACCTTGCCCGCCGGGTTGGCCCACGGGTTGTTGTACGAGGTGATGCAGGTGACCACGCCGACCGGCTGGCGCACCTCCAGGGCTCCGAGGACACTCGCCTTCCCCATCGGGCCGGCCTCGGTGACCTGCGGCGGAAGGCCCCTCTCCACCGGTTCCAGGGCGCCCTTCGCGTACCGCCTGAAGCGCGAGACCCCGACGCCGACCTGCATCCCGCGCGCGATGCCCGTCGGCGCGCCCGTCTCCGCCCGGGCCAGGGCCGCCCACGGCTCGAACTCCCGCTGGATGATGTCCGCGGCCCGGTCGAGGATCGCCGCCCGCTCCTCCGGCCTCGTACGGGACCACGCGCCGAATGCCTCGGCCGCGGCCCGCGCCGCCTCCTCGACCTGGGCCCGCGAGGCCTCGGGCGCGAGCCCGGCCACCGACTCGTCCGCCGGGTCGACCACCTCGTAGTGGCCGCCGTCGGGTTCCACCCACTCGCCGCCGATGAAGAGCCTCTGCGCTTCGGTCACCGCGTGCTCACCGTCCTCGTGTCCCGGCCCGACCGGAGCACGACGCCCGGAATCGCGCCCGTCACCTCGTCGTCGCGGATGGTCTCCACGCCGTTGACCCGTACCGAGACGATCCCGATGGCCCGCGCGTCCAGCCGCGGGCTGTCCCCGGGCAGGTCGTGGACCAGCGTCGCCGGTCCGGCCTCGATGCGCGCCGGATCGAAGAGCACCAGGTCCGCGTGGTAGCCCTCGGTGATGCGGCCGCGCTCGCGCAGCCCGAACAGCCGGGCCGGATCGTCGGTGAGCATCCGTACCGCCTGCTCCAGCGGCACCAGCTTGCGGCCGCGCAGGCAGTCGCCGAGGAAGCGGGTCGTGTACGGGGCCCCGCACATGCGGTCCAGGTGCGCGCCCGCGTCGGAGCCGCCGAGCATGACGTCCTCGTGCTGCCAGGTCTCGGCGCGCAGCGCCCAGCTGGCGGGGTCGTTGTCGGTGGGCATCGGCCACAGGACCGTACGGAGGCCGTCGTTGGCGCAGATCTCCACCAGGCAGTGGAAGGGGTCCTGGCCGCGCTCGGCCGCGATGTCGCGCACGACGCGGCCGGAGAGGCCCTCGTTCTCCTTGCTGTACGTGTCGCCGATGACGTAGCGGCCGAAGTTGGCGAGGCGCCGGAAGACTCCGGCCTCCTTGCTGTCGGCGCGGCGCAGCATCTCGGCCCGCACGTCCGCGTCGCGCAGCCTCGCGATCCGCTCGGGGACGGGCAGGGCGAGGACCTCGCCCCAGCCGGGGATGAGGTTGAGCGCGCAGAAGGTGCCCAGCGACATGTTCATGGGGGTGAGGATCGGCATCGTCAGCGCCACGATGCGGCCGCCGGCCTTGCGGGCGCGTTCGCTGGGGATCAGCTGGCGCGGGACCCGCTCGGGGACGGAGGCGTCGATGGTGAGGACGTTCCAGTTCAGGGGCCGTCCGGCGGCGGCGCTCATCTCGACGAAGAGGTCGATCTCCTCGTCGGAGAACTGGTCGAGGCAGCCCGCGACGATCGCCTCCAGCTGGGTGCCCTCGTGTTCGGCGACGGCCTTGGAGAGCGCGAGGAGTTCGCCGGGCCCGGCGTGCCGGGAGGCGACGGGGGCGCCGGCGCCGTCGGAGTGCGTGGAGGACTGGGTGGTGGACAGGCCCCAGGCGCCGGCGTCCATGGCGTCGTGGAAGAGGTCGATCATCTGCTGGAGCTGTTCGGGCGTGGGCTGGCCGCCGACGGCGTCCTCGCCCATGACGTGGCGGCGCAGTGCGCAGTGGCCGACCATGAAGCCGGCGTTGACGGCGATCCGGCCCTCCAGGGCGTCGAGGTACTCGCCGAAGGTGGACCAGGTCCAGTCGACGCCCTCCTCCAGGGCCTTGAGGGCCATGCCCTCGACCTTGCTCATCATGCGGCGGGTGTAGTCGGCGTCTTCCGGGCGGGCCGGGTTGAGGGGGGCCAGGGTGAAGCCGCAGTTCCCGCCGGCGACGGTGGTGACGCCGTGGTTCATGGAGGGGGTGGCGTACGGGTCCCAGAACAGCTGGGCGTCGTAGTGCGTGTGCGGGTCGACGAAGCCGGGGGTGAGGACGAGGCCGGTGGCGTCCTCGCTGGTGCGGGCCTCTTCGGTGACGGTGCCGGGCGCCGCGATGACGACGATCCGGCCGTCGCGCAGGCCGACGTCCGCGACGCGGGCGGGGGCGCCTGTGCCGTCGACGACGGTGGCGCCCTTGATCAGGTGGTCGAGCATGACGTCCCTTCTGCCGGTGTTCGCGTTGCGCGCCGTGTGCTGGGGCTCTGCCCCCGCGTGCCCCGGCCGGAGGCCGCCGGGCGGCCGCGGCCTCGGCATGACCTCCGGCCGGGGCCGGTGTGGGACGGCGGTCCGGGAAGACGCCGTCCCCGTTCTCCCCGCCTGGGGGTCCCTCCCAGCGGTAGCTGGGGGAGTCAGACGGCCTGGCGGAAGCGCGTCGTGCGGTGGACCGGGTCCGTGTCGATCTCCGGGATCACGTGCTCGCCGATGAGCTTGATCGTGGTCATCGTGTTCTCGTACGACACCCCGGTCGGCAGGCCGAAGGACAGCTGGTCCGCGCCCGCCTGTTCCCAGCGCCTGCACTGCTGGAGGACCTCCGACGGGTCACCGCAGATCAGCAGCTCCTCGGCGATCAGCAGCTCGATGATCTCCGCGTTGTACTCGGGCAGCAGCTCGGGCCACTGCGGGATGGCCTCCGGCCGCGGGAAGGTGTCGTGGTAGCGGAAGACCAGCGACTGGAAGCGGTTCATGTGGGCGTTGACGGCGATCTCGACCGCCTTGTCGTGGGTCTCGGCGCATATCGCGGTCGAGGTGACCATGACGTTGTCGTTGACGAAGGCGCCGATGGCCTTCGCCTCCTGGATCGCCGTCTTGTACTGGTCCAGCACCCACTCCATGTCCGAGACCTTCTGGACGCTGAAGCCGAGGACCCCGAGCCCCTTCTTCGCCGCCATCGCGTACGAGGACGGGGACCCGGCGGCGTACCACATCGCCGGGTGCGCCTTGCCGTACGGCTTGGGGAAGATCTTCCGCGGCGGCAGCGACCAGTGCTTGCCCTGGAACCCCTCGTACTCCTCCTGGAGGAACATCTTGGGGAACTCCGCGATGGTCTCCTCCCAGATCTCCTTCGTGCCGTTCATGTCCTCGATGCCGGGCAGGAACCCGAGGATCTCGTGGCTGCCGGCGCCGCGGCCGGTGCCGAACTCGAAGCGGCCCTTGGAGAGGTGGTCGAGCATGGCGACCTTCTCGGCGACCTTCACCGGGTGGTTCACCGGCGCGAGCGGGTTGAAGATGCCGGAGCCGAGGTGGATCCGCTCGGTGGCGTGCGCGAGGTACCCGAGGAAGACCTCGTTCGCCGAGAGGTGTGAATACTCCTCCAGGAAGTGGTGCTCGGAGGCCCAGGCGTACTTGAAGCCCGACTTGTCTGCCTGGATGACGTAGTCGGTCTCCTCGATCAGCGCCTTGTGCTCTGCCTCGGGGTCGACCTTGGACCGTGACTCGGCCACGTATCCCTGCACGAAGAGCCCGAATTCCAAGGGGGTTCACCGTCCTTTGATTTCTGACGTTGCGTCAGATTCGATGTCTCGACTGTTCCATCGGCGGGGGCGGAGCGTCAATACCTGACGCTCCATCAGATATGACTGGAGGGCGGCTAGAGGATGCTGACGCCGGCCATCCAGCCGCCGTCGATCACGAAGGGCTGGCCGGTGATGTACGAGGAGTCCTCGCCGGTCAGGAAGAGGGCGAGCTTCGCGATCTCCTCCGGCTGCCCCACCCGCCCCATCGGGACGACCCGCTTGTACAGCTCCGCCATCGCGTCCCTGGCCTCGTCGGTCATGTTCGCCGGGTCCAGCAGGCCGGGATTGGCCATCGGGGTGTCCACGGCACCCGGGCACATCGCGTTGACCCGGATCCCCTTGCCCGCCAGCTCCAGCGCCGCCACCCGGGTCAGGCCGAGGATGGCCGCCTTGGTCGCGGCGTACGCGCCGACGTAACTCATGCCCGTCAGGCCCGTGTACGAGGAGGTGTTGACGATCGTGCCGCCGCCGGCCGCCTCGATCTCGGGGGCGACCGACTTGATGCCGAGGAAGGCGCCCACCTGGTTGACCTGGACCACCTGCTGGAACTCCTCCAGCGGGGTCTCGGTCAGCTCGTTGAAGCGCAGGATGCCCGCGTTGTTGACGAGGCCGTCGACCGGGCCGAAGGCCTCCTTCGCGGCGGCGACCGCCCCGGCCCAGTCCTCTTCGCGGCTCACGTCGAGGCGTACGTACCGGGCCCGGTCCTCGCCGATCTCCTTGGCCACGGCGGCGCCCTGCTCGTCCAGCACGTCACCGAGGAGCACCTTGGCCCCCTCGGCGGCGAAGAGGCGGGCCTCCTGCTCGCCCTGGCCCCGTGCGGCGCCGGTGATGATCACGACGCGCCCGTCCAGCTTGCCCATGGTCACGACTCCTAGTCGTTGAGAAGCGGGGCCACCTCGGCCCCGAAAGCGGTGATCTGGTCGACGAGTTCGGCGCGGTCGCGATTGCGGAACCGGACCTGGATCTGGTCGACGCCGAGCGCCTTGTACTCCCGCAGGGACTCGGCGAGCGCCTCCGCCTTGCCGGTGAGGGCGCGGCGGCCGGCGTCCCAGCCGGGCTCGCCGACGTACAGCGGCTCGGTGATCGCGCCGAACTCGACGGGCCCGGTGACTCCGGCCGCCTCGCGGAGCTCCTTGATACGGGCGATCTGCGCCGGGAGCCTGTCGCGCGGGTCGCCCTGCGGGAGCCAGCCGTCGCCGCGGACGGCGGCCCGGCGCACGGCGGCGGGCGAGGAGCCGCCCACCCAGACGGGGATCCGCTCCTGGGCGGGCCGGGGCAGCTGGCCGAGGTCCTTGAAGGAGAACAGTTCGCCCTCGAACTCCGGGTACTCCTCGGGCCCCAGCGCCGCCCGCAGCACGTCGAGGGTCTCGTCGAGGACGGCTCCGCGCCGGGCGAAGTCCACGCCGAGGACCTCGAACTCCTCCTGCACGTGCCCGGCGCCGACGCCGAGGATCAGCCGCCCGCCGGAGAGGTGGTCGAGGGTGGCGTACTGCTTGGCGCTGATCAGCGGGTGGCGCAGGCCGAGGATCGCGACGTGGCTCAGCAGCCGCACGTGCTCGGTGATGCCGGCGAGGAAGGACAGGGTGGCCACCGGGTCGTACCAGACGGTGCTCATGGGTCCGGCGAGCCGGCGCGGGATGGCGACGTGGTCGCAGGTGGCGACGTAGCCGAAGCCGGCCCGGTCGGCGGCCCGCGCCACCTCGGCGAGATCGGCGGCGGTGGCCGACGCCTCCCAGGGCTCGGCGTAGATGGTGCTCTGCGACTGGACCGGGAGCTGCATCCCGTGGACCAGCCGCCCTTCCGGAAACACGCGCGCCATGGCGGACCCGCCTCGCCTTCGACTAGTCGTCTGCTTCGTCGGCCTCGACTGCTGCGTCTGCCGATTCGTCATATCGGTGCCGGGCCATCGTCGTAGCTGACGATCCGTCAGGCAAGGGGTCCGACGGGTCCGGCCCCGCCGCTGTCGGTGGCGCCCGCTTCAATGGCCGTCATGGACGAACAGGAAGAACTCCTCTCGGCCGTCCACCACCTGGCCTGGCCGGGTACGGGCGATCTGGCGTGCGACGAGGCAGGACACCCGGCGGGACACGTGTGTCTGCCGCTCTCGGACGAGAACGGCCTCGACTCGATCCAGGAGGCGCTCAGCGGGCGGTACGGACAGCCGCGCAACCTCGCCATGGGCGGGTACGCCGATCCGACCGTGAGCACGCGGACCGGGCTGCCGCTGCTGGCCCCGTTCGGCGAACGGATCGTGGAGATGCGCGCGTGGGCGCACGCGGGCCGGTGGATCGGCTGCGGCACCGCCCGCTTCGACGACGGCGTACGGATCGTGGCGCTGGTCGCGGAGCGGGAGGATCCGGCGGCGGACCTGGCGGAGGTGACGTCCTGGGTGGACGGGGTCGTCGCCGTCACGGGATGTGACACGACCCGCGCGCGTACCGTCGACTGGGAGGCGGTCGAGGCCCGGATCGGGACCGCGCTGCCCGCCGACTACAAGCAGCTCGCCGAGCTGTTCGGGTACGGCGCCTTCGACGGATACCTCCAGCTCCACATACCCGACGCCCCGTACAGGAGCGATGACATCGTCCTGCACACCCAGTGGCTGGGCGAGTGGGCCGCGTCGCACGACAGCGGCCTGTGGGAACCGTACGAGGTGTATCCGGTCCCCGGCGGGCTGCTGGAGTGGGCCTCCTCCGAGCAGGCCGACCAGTTCTTCTGGCTCACCGAGGGCGCGGACCCCGACCGGTGGCCCATCCTCATGAAGGAGGACGTCCCCGACTCGTGGCGCCGGTTCGACGGGACGACCGCCGAGTTCGTCCACCGCCTGCTCACCGACCGCGGGCACCCCTTCTCGACGGCCCGGTACTTCGATACCCACTGGTTCCAGAGCTACGAGACCCCCTAGGGTGCGGCGGATGGACCTCATACTCACGCTGGTCAGCGGGATCGCCTGGACCGTCGTGTACGTGGAGGCGATCCGCGTCGGGCTGCGCGACCGGACGTACGCGATGCCCCTGGCCGCGCTCGCGCTGAACTTCGCCTGGGAGTCGGTCTACGCCGTCCGCGACTTCGCGACCGGGGTCTCTCCCCAGGGCGTGGTGAACGTGGTGTGGGCGGCCGCCGACATCGTGATCATCTCCACCTACCTGCGGTTCGGGCGGCCCGAGCTCCCGCGGTTCGTGACCCGTCCGCTCTTCGCCGCCTGGTCGGTCCTGGTGTTCGCCACCGGGTTCGCCGTGCAGGGGCTGTTCCTCGCCCACTTCGGGGCGCACGACGCCTCCCGCTACTCGGCGTTCCTGCAGAACCTGCTGATGTCCGGCCTGTTCATCGGCCTCTACGCCGCCCGGCAGGGGCCGCGCGGGCAGTCCCCGACCATCGCCGTCGCCAAGTGGCTGGGCACGCTGGCCCCGACCCTGCTGTTCGGCGTACTGGAGCACTCGCCCTTCGTCCTCGGGCTCGGTCTCCTGTGCAGCGTCTTCGACCTGGTCTACATCGGGCTGCTGCTCCGAGACCGCCGCCGCCCGGACCGGGCAGAGTCAGAGGCTGGGGCAGAGGCGGCGGCTTCGGCCCCCGCTCCGGTCAGAAGCCTTCCGGACCCATCACGATGACCGGCTTCGCCGCCGGATCGAGGGTCTCCAGGACCTTCTTCATCGCCTCCTTCGGGATGCCGACGCACCCCTGGGAGGGACCGTCGTGGTCCACGTGGAGCCAGATGTTGCCGCCCTTCTCCTCGCCCTCCGGCTTGGCCTGGTCCAGCGGCGAGCGGCCCGGCCGGCGGTTGAAGTCGATGGCGACGACGTAGTCGAAGGACCCCGCCAGGGACTCGCCGTTCACCCCGCGCCCCGAGGCGACGAAGGCGCGGTCCTTGTCGTACGGGAGCCGGGTGCCGGACGGCGGCGCCAGCAGGCCGCCCGCGTCGGACAGCGCGAACACGCCCCGCGGAGAGGTCAGGTCGCCGTACGTGCGCTCCTCGGTCGTCGACCAGCCCTTCGCGCCGTTGCGGGCCGGCCAGCTCTCGACACGCGCCCAGTCGGCGCCGGCCGCGGGGCGGGTGTAGAGCGTGGCGGTGGACTCCGAGGAGTCCGGGGCCTTGCCGGTGACCAGGACGAGCTGACGGGACTCGGCCGGGATCCGTGCAAGCGTCTGCTCGCTGATGCCGGTCAGGCCCTGGAGGACGTCCCGGGGCGCGTCGCGGGGGGTGTCGCGGGGCGCGTCGCGGTGGGCGTCGCGCGCCGCGCGGTCCGACGCCGGCGGCCGGTGGTCCGCCCGCGCCTGCGACACGCTGCCGACGGCCTTCTGGTCGACGGCGTACACCCAGCCCGCGGCGAAGGTCACCAGGCCGAGGGCGGCGGCGAGGACCACCCGGCGGCGGGACCTGCCCGACGTCTTGCGAGGTCGGGCAGGCGTGCGGGTACGGAAACGGGAGCGGGCTCGGCGGTGCTTGCTCATCAAACCGACCGTACATCAGCCGGTCTTCATCGCGGCTGAACGCTGCGCTTCCGACAAAAAGTCTGCCACCGGGAATCCGGCCCGTACCCATCGGGCCGCCGCCCGGCGCAGGGCATGCCCCTGCGAGGGATCACGGGCGTACGCTGATTCGATGCGAACTCCACGTCACGCAGCGCGTGTTGTCATCCTGTCCCCCGCCGGGTCGGTGTTCCTCTTCCGCGAGGACAACGTGGAGGTCGGCATCCACTGGCTGCCGCCCGGCGGCGGGATGGACCCCGGCGAGAGCCCCGAGGAGTGCGTGCGCCGCGAACTCCGCGAGGAGACCGGCTGGACCGACCTGGAGCCCGGGCGGCTGCTGTGCACCTGGGAGCACGACTTCACGCACCAGGGGATCCCCGTCCGCCAGCACGAGCACATCTACCTCACCTCGGGCCCGCGCCGCGAGCCGGTGCTGGAGGACCCCGGCATCCACTGGCAGTGGCTGCCCCAGGAGCGCCTGGCCACCCTCGGTGAACCGCTCTGGCCACCGCGCCTGCCCGACCTCCTGGCGAACGCACCGGCGGAACCGGTCCACTTGGGGCTGCTCGCGTAGGGGTGGGTGGCTCAGGTGGCGGCCGAGGGCCGCAGCGCGGCGACGGTCTCCTCGGCCAGGAGCCGCGCCTCGGCCACCGTCGCCACCAGCTGCTCGGCCGTGGCGCCGGGCGCCCCCAGCAGGGCGCGGACCCGCGGGCCGAAGCCGGGCGGCGCGCCCGGCAGCGTCTCGGCGACGGCCAGCGCGCCCTTCTCGTTGAGGCACCAGCGCCGGTCCTCGGCGTACAGCGCCTGCACCAGCACGCCCACCGCCCGGGACAGGCAGAGCGAGACGTGGAGCACGTCCGCCCGGGCCGCCCCCTTCGCCGCGGCGGCGACCAGGAACTCCGCCTCCCAGGCACCCGCCATGAGCGCCTGCCGCAGCGCCTCGGGGTAGTGCGCGGTCCGCCGCCGGAGGTCCGTCAGCTCGCCGCTCGGGTCGGCCAGCACCCGGCCGAGCGCCACCTCGCCCGCGTAGCAGGGCGACCAGAACCCGAGCGGATGCCCCGCCTGCACGCCCACCTCGTACCGGCCCTCCCGGCAGTCCTCCCAGACCCGCCCGACCCGGTCCGCATCCCGCAGGATCCAGTCCACCGCCACCCCGTCGACCGTCAGCCACGCGCCGCCGTTGACCCACGGCCCCCAGCCGCCCGGCCCGGCCACCTCCACCCCGGGGCCGGCGAGCGCGCCGAGCGCGGCGAGATCGAGCGCGCCGCGGTAGTAGACGCCGAGGTCCCAGTCGGAGTCCGGCCGGTGCTCCCCGCGCGCCCGGCTGCCGCCGAGCAGCACGGCGACGACCCCGGGCACCTCGGCCAGGCGGCCGGCCATGTCCTCGATCTTCTTCTGCATGGGGACGATTCTGCCGAGTGGCTGCCCGGGGTCAGCGCTTGGCGCCGGCGGCCTTGGCGTACAGCGCGGCCGCGTAGTCACCGAGGACGGTGCTGGTCGACACGTCGTCGGTGTCGCCGCCCGTCAGGATGCCGATGATCTTTCCGTCGCGGGCGATCCACGCGCTGCCGCTGGTGCCGCCCGGGAAGTCGGCGCAGTCGAAGCGCTGTTCGGTCTCGCTCTCGCGGACGGCGACCGCCGTGCAGGTACGGGGAACCTTGCGGTCGGCGGGGTAGCCGGTGACGGTGACCTCCTCGCCCGCGCGGCCGCTGGTGTCCAGCACGGCCGCGCCGGTCACGCTCTCGATGGTGCGGCCCTTGGCGTCGGGGGCCAGGCGGGCGAAGGCGAGGTCGTAGTCGTCGTCCGTACCCTCGGCCCAGCGGCCGTCCTCGAAGACTTCCTCCAGCTTCCATGTGCCGTACGGGGCCTGGCCATTCGCGTACGCAGGTGCGAAGACGGCGGTGCCGTTGCCCTGTTGTCCGTCGAGCAGGCAGTGCCCGGCGGTGACGATCATGTTCCGGCCCGGGCTGTGCACCACCGTGGCGGTGCAGAAGTGATCGCTGTCCAGACCGTCCGTGAAGAGGGCGCCGGTGAAGGCCGCGGGCCCACCGGGCGGGGGTGTGACGGCGGGCGGCAGCGAGCCCCCGGGCGGGGTGGAGAGCTGAGGCTTTGCCGCTTGCGAACGTGACGGCGCGGTCGGCGAACCCGTCGGCCCCGCCTTCACCCGCACGGACTGAGCCCCGTCGGGCGGCGGCACCAGCTCGGCCACCGCGGCGGAGGCTCCCAGAGCCGCCGCAGCACACAGCACCGTTGTCACCAGGGTCCGCTTGTCCACCGGCATGATGATCCTTCCGATTTGCCCTGGCGAAGCATGCCCCGGAGGCGGGTTCGGTTGCAAGGGGCCCATCGGCCGATCCCCGCCTCCCGGTGCCCTGCGGGGCCGTGGCGAAGTCGCCGGGGACCACGGCCGCGACACCGGCGCCCCACCGGAAGTGGGGCGCCGCGCACCTCAGGGCCCGTGCCGGCCGCTCCGGCCGGGCTGCCCGGCTACGCCCCCGGCCCCGCCCACAGGCCCTCCGGCGTCAGGCCCAGCAGGTCGATCGCGTTGCCGCGCACGATGCGGTCGATCGCGTCCGGGGGCAGGTGGCCCATCTGGGCCTCGCCGACCTCGCGGGACTTCGGCCAGGTCGAGTCCGAGTGCGGGTAGTCCGTCTCGTAGAGGACGTTGGCGACGCCGATCGAGTCCAGGTTCTTCAAGCCGAAGGCGTCGTCGAAGAAGCAGCCGAAGACGTGCTCCGCGAAGAGCTCCGACGGCGGGCGGTGGACCTTGTCGGCCACGCCGCCCCAGCCGCGGTTCTCCTCCCAGACCACGTTCGCGCGCTCCAGGATGTACGGGATCCAGCCGATCTGGCCCTCCGCGTACATGATCTTCAGGTTGGGGAAGCGCTCGAACTTGCCGCTCATCAGCCAGTCGACCATCGAGAAGCAGCAGTTGGCGAAGGTGATGGTGGAGCCGACCGCCGGCGGGGCGTCCGCCGAGGTGGACGGCATGCGGGACGAGGAGCCGATGTGCATGGCGATGACCGTGCCGGTCTCGTCGCACGCCTGGAGGAAGGGGTCCCACTCGTCCGTGTGGATGGACGGGAGGCCCAGGTGCGGGGGTATCTCCGAGAAGGCGACCGCCCGGACGCCGCGCGCCGCGTTGCGGCGGACCTCGGCCGCGGCGAGGCGGGCGTCCCACAGGGGGATCAGGGTCAGCGGGATCAGCCGGCCCCGCGCGTCCGGGCCGCACCACTCCTCCACCATCCAGTCGTTGTACGCCCGGACGCCGAGCAGCCCCAGCTCACGGTCCTTGGCCTCGGTGAAGGTCTGGCCGCAGAAGCGCGGGAAGGTGGGGAAGCAGAGCGCCGACTGGACGTGGTTGACGTCCATGTCCGCGAGACGGTCGGGAACCGAGAAGGACCCCGGGCGCATCTGCTCGTAGGTGATGACTTCCAGTTTGATCTCGTCGCGGTCGTACCCGACAGCGGTGTCGAGGCGGGTGAGCGGCCGGTGCAGGTCCTCGTACACCCACCAGTCGCCGATCGGGCCGTCGTCACCCTTGGCCCCCATGACAGGAGCGAACTTGCCGCCGAGGAAGGTCATTTCCTTCAAGGGGGCGCGGACGACCCGCGGGCCGGTGTCCTTGTACCTGGACGGGAGCCGGTCCCGCCAGACGTGGGGGGGCTCAACCGTGTGGTCGTCCACCGAGATGATCTTCGGGAAGGTCTCCATGGCCCATACGGTAGCGCTGATCTGACGAGTCGTCAGCTAGTTGGAGGCCGATCGGCCCGGGACGGGCTGACGTGTACGCGCGAGACAGGGCAGACTGACCATTACACCGACGGAAGGCAGGGGGGACGACAGATGGACGGCGTACCGGCCATCCCGCACCCGCGGAACCCGCGGAACCACCCCGAGGCATCCCGGACCACCCGCAAGAGCGCAGCCCCCGCACGCGCGGCCGCCCCCACGGACCCGGCCGCCCTCGCGAAACCGGCCGCCGCGTTCCCCGACGGCGCCGCCACGGCCTCGGCCCCCGCCCCCACCCCCGCAGGGTCCCGCTTCGCCGTCCTCGGCCCCATCCGCGCCTGGCGCGGCGCCGAAGCACTGCCCTCCGGCACCCCCCAGCAGCGCGCCCTGCTCGCCACGCTCCTGCTGCGCGACGGCCGCACCGCCACCGCGCCCGAGCTCATCGACGCCATCTGGGGCGAGGACCCGCCGCAGCAGGCCCTCGCCACCATCCGGACGTACGCCTCCCGCCTGCGCAAGGTCCTCGACCCCGGGCTGCTCGTCACCGAGTCCGGCGGGTACGCCATCCGGCTGCGCTCCACCGCCACCCTCGACCTCGGCGTCGCCCGCAGCCTCGTCACCGACGCCGAGACGGCGCGCGAAGCCGGTGACCGCGCCCTCGCCCGTACGCTGCTTGCCCGCGCCCTGGACCTGTGGGACGGCGAGCCCCTCGCCGGAGTCCCCGGCCCCGCGGCCGCCACCGAGCGCACCCGGCTCGCCGAGTGGCACCTGCAACTGCTGGAGACCCGCCTCGACCTCGACCTGGAGGTCGGCCACCACGCCGAGGCCGTCTCCGAACTCACCGCGCTCACCGCCGCCCACCCGCTGCGCGAGCGCCTGCGCGAGCTGCTCATGCTCGCTCTCTACCGCAGCGGTCGGCAGGCCGAGGCCCTCGCCGTCTACGCCGACACCCGCCGGCTCCTCGCCGACGAACTCGGCGTCGACCCGCGCCCCGAACTCGCCGCCCTCCAGCAGCGCATCCTCAACGCCGACGCCGACCTGGCCCGCGCCGAGGACCCGGCCCCCGCGGCCGCCGCCGCCCATGTGAGGCCGGCCCAGCTGCCCGCCACCGTGCCCGACTTCACGGGCCGCACCAGCTTCGTCGACGAACTCGGCGCCATCCTCTCCGGCGGCGCCGAGGGCCAGGTCATGGCCGTCTCCGCGCTCGCCGGGATCGGCGGCGTCGGCAAGACCACCCTCGCCGTGCACGTCGCGCACGCCGCCCGCCCGCACTTCCCGGACGGCCAGCTCTACGTGGACCTCCAGGGCACCGAGGCCCGCCCCGCCGAGCCGGAGGCCGTCCTCGGCTCGTTCCTGCGCGCGCTGGGCACCCCCGACACCGCCATCCCCGACTCCCCCGCCGACCGCGCCGCGCTCTACCGCTCCACCCTCGACGGCCGCCGCGTCCTGGTCCTGCTCGACAACGCCCGCGACGCCGCCCAGGTCCGCCCGCTGCTGCCGGGCACGGCGGGCTGCGCCGCGCTGGTCACCAGCCGGGTCCGCATGGCGGGCCTCGCCGGGGCCCATCTCGTCGACCTCGACGTGATGAGCCCCGAGGAGGCCCTCCAGCTCTTCACCCGGATCGTCGGGGCCGAGCGCGTCGGAGCCGAACGGCAGGCCGCCCTCGACGTCGTCGGCGCCTGCGGCTTCCTGCCGCTCGCCATCCGGATCGCCGCCTCCCGCCTCGCCGCCCGCCGCACCTGGACCGTGTCGATCCTCGCCGCCAAACTGGCCGACGAACGCCGCCGCCTCGACGAGCTCCAGACCGGCGACCTCGCCGTCAAGGCCACCTTCGAGCTGGGCTACGGCCAGCTGGAGCCGGCCCAGCAGCGCGCCTTCCGCCTCCTCGGCCTCGCCGACGGCCCCGACATCTCGCTGTCCGCGGCCGCCGCCGTGCTCGACCTGCCCGAGTACGACACCGAGGACCTCCTCGAAGCTTTAGTGGACTGCTCCCTCCTGGAATCGGCCGCCCCCGGCCGCTACCGCTTCCACGACCTCGTACGCCTCTACGCGCGTGCGTGCGCCGAACGCGACGAGCAGCCGCCGGGCGGGCGCGACGCCGCCCTGGACCGGCTGCTGGACTTCTACCTGGCCACCGCCTCCGGGGTCTACGCCCTGGAACGCCCCGGCGACCGCCTCCCCGCGCACCTGTCCGACACCAACTACCCCGGGCTGGTCTTCGGCGAGCCGCGCGCCGCCCTGGACTGGCTGTACGCCGAGGCCGACCCGCTGCTGGCGTGCGTACGGCAGGCCTCCGCGCGCACCGACGAGACAGAGGTCCTGCGCCGGGCCGTGGACCTGCTGTGGGCGGCCAAGGACCTCGCCGAGTCGGGAGCCAACTCCAAGCAGTACGAGTCGGCCGCCATGGCCCTGCGCGACGCCGCACACGCCGCGCAGGACCCGCGCTCGGAGGGGCGGGCCCGGACCACCCTCACCATGGTCCACCTCTTCACCGGCCGATTCGCCGAGGCCGACGACGAGGCCCGCCAGGCCACGGCGCTCGCCCGCGAGGCCGGCGACCCGCTGCCCAGCTGCTGGGCGCCCAACGACCGCGGGATCATCGCCCTCTACCAGGGCCGGCACGCGGACGGCGAGCGGTACCTGCTGGAGGCCATCGAGAACTTCCGCGCCGACGGCAACAACATCGGCGAGGCCAGCGCGCTGTGCAACCTCTCCCGCATCCACGTGGAGCTGGGCCGCCTCGCCAGCGCGATAGACCTCGCCCAGCAGGGCATCGCCATCTACGACCGGATGGGGCTGACCCTGCGGCTGGCCAACGGCCGCTACGCGCTCGGCATCGCCCTCACCCAGGCGGGCCGGCTCGGCGAAGCACTGGCGCAGCTCGCCGAGGCGCTGTCGCTGTTCCACGACAACCGCCAGCCGCTGTGGGAGGGCGTGACCCACTTCAGGCTCGCCGAGGCCCATCTGGCCGCGCGCCGGCCGACGCTGGCCGCCTCGCACGCCGAGCAGGCCATCGCGCTGCGCGGGATCGGCGGCGAGTGGCGGCGGGCGACCGTGCTGACGGTGCTGGGCAGGGCGCTGCGGCAGCTGGGGCAGACGGACCGGGCGCGGGCGTGCTGGCGGGAGGCGGAGACGGTGTTCAGGCAGCTGGGATCGGCCGAACTGGCCGAAGTGCAGGCCCTGCTGGCCTCGGAGCTCGCGGCCTGACCCTTGGGCACCGGCACCGGTACCGGAACGGGCACAAGCACGAGGAACGATATGAACGAGTTGATCGCCGTCCCGCCGGGGCGTGTGACGCTGTCGGACCGGCGGACACAGCGGAGCTGGACCGTCGAGGTCCCGCCGTACCGGCTGGCGGCGTTCCCGGTCACCCAGGCGTTGTACGCGCGGGTCACCGGGGAGCGGCCGGGAAGCGGGCAGGGGGACGGGCTGCCCGTCGAGGGCGTTTCCTGGTGGGACGCGGTGCGGTTCTGCAACGCCCTGTCCCGGCAGGACGGGTTCACGCCCGCGTACCGGCTCGATGCCGAGGGCGAGGAGCTCGGCGCCGGCGCCGGCGTCGGCGTCGAGTGGGACGCGTCCGCCGACGGGTACCGGCTGCCGACCGAAGCCGAGTGGGAGCACGCCTGCCGTGCCGGTACGACCGGACCGCACTACGGGCCGCTCGACGAGATCGCCTGGTACCGGGGCAACTCGCAGGAGCGCATCCACGAGGTGGGCGGCAAGCGGCCCAACGCGTGGGGCTTCCACGACATGCTCGGCAACGTCTGGGACTGGTGCTGGGACGTCTACGACCCCGAGGTCTACGGCACCTACCGGGTGCTGCGCGGCGGTGGCTGGTTCGACGAGCACTGGAGCTGCCGGGCCTCGGCGCGGCGCCGCAGCCACCCGACCTTCCGGGTCGACGACGTGGGCTTCCGCCTGGCGCGCTCCGCAAGGCGCTGACCTGCGACGGAGCAGGTCGGCGTCAGGTCGACGTCCGATGAATGAGGCGTTCATCGTTCGTTTATCGCCCCACGACAGTATTAGTGCATCGACCCGGCGCGTCGGGGGGCATCCGGGTCGGTTGGAGGACTACCCGTTCGGCGATCCTCGGGGGAATCGCCGAACGGGCCCGACCCATCCATCAGGAGATCCGATGACGACGAACGAGAACATCCTGCCGACCGACGGCGACATCAAGCCGCTCGACAACCACGCCTCGGGCATCGAGATCAAGCCGCTGGAGAGCCCTGCACCGGGCGTCGACATCACGCCGATGGACAACCACGCCTCCGGCATCGAGATCAAGCCGCTCGACAACCACGCTTCGGGCGAGGAGATCCAGACGCTGGACAACCACGCGTCCGGCCCGCGCCCGTAAGACGCACACGGCACGACGTACGACGCACAGCGAAAGACGTACGGGGGATCAGCGGGGGAATTACGGGGGAACGGCGGCCGCGGTGGCCTGGAGGGGGAGCCACCGCGGCCGCCGCACGCGTGCGTCCGCGTGCCCCTACGCTGGGTGTGTGTTCACCACCCACGGGCCGAGCGTCCGAGAACTCGCCGTGCAGGGCCTCTCCTCCGTCGAGCGGGGCTACGACCTGCTGGCGCCCAAGTTCGACCACACGCCGTTCCGCACCCCGGACCGGATGCTCGATGCCGTCGAGGAGACCCTCGCCCAGCGGGAGGGCTCCTTCGGCGCCGGGCTGGACGTGTGCTGCGGCACGGGAGCGGCGATCGGGATGCTGCGGCGGCTGTGCCGGGAGCGCGTCACCGGGGTGGACCTGAGCACGGGCATGCTGGCCGAGGCCGCGCGGTCGTACCCGGACGAGCGCGTGGACTTCGTACGGGCCGACGCGCGGGCCCTGCCGCCCGCGCTCGGGGACTCGTACGACCTGGCGGTGAGCTTCGGGGCGTTCGGGCACTTCCTGCCGGCCGAGCGGCCCGCCCTCTTCTCCCAGGTCCACGGCGCGCTGCGCGAGGGCGGGGTCTTCGCCTTCCCGATCGGCGCCCCGATCCCGCCGAGTTCGCCGCTGTGGTGGGCGGTGGCCGGTTTCGACGCGGTGATGCGGGTGCGCAACGCGGTGTGGCGGCCCCCCTTCGTCATGTACTACCGGACCTTCCCGCTGGGCGGTGTCCGCGCCGACCTGCGGGCGGCCGGCTTCACCGTGGAGACCGTGCCGCTGGAGCACTTCGGCCGCACCCCGCAGGGCGCACCCCGCTGGCGGCTGGTCCTGGCCCGGCGCCGCCCCTCGGACACGGCGCGGGCGTAGAGCCCCCCACGCGCACCGGCCCGGACCCGAGGTCGGGTCCGGGCCGGTGCGGGCCGATGCGGCTCAGCGCAGGGTGAACGGTGCCACGTGGGTCGTGGTGTCCGCTCCGCTGATGGTGAACCGCAGGTTGTAGCTGCCGTCCGCCATCCCCTTGGTGGGGAGGTTGACGATGTAGCCGCCCAGACCCGCGTCGTACCGGAACGGGGTCGTGAACGGCCTGGTGGTGGGGCCGACGACCTGGCTGGGTGTGAGGGTGATGCCAGGACTGGACAGGTTGACTCCGTTGACGTCGCAGATCCGGAGCCTGATCGGGATCGTGCTGTTCCCGCCGCGGATCGGCCGGCTCGGGTCGTAGAGCAGACAGATCCGGTACGCCACGGTGTACGTGACGCTCTTGGTGGCCGGGTTGGCGGCGACGTCCGTGGCGTTCACCGTGAAGGTGCGCGACCCGAACGTCGAGGTGTCGACCGGGCTGCCGTTCGGGACCGTACCGGCGCAGCTCGCCACACCGGAGGTGGCGTCCGCGCACGAGTAGGACGCCGTGACCGACTCGTGGAACAGGTACGTGCCGGCCGTCGGGCGCACGATGGTGATCGTCGGCGCTGCGGTGTCGAGGCGCACGGTGACCGTCCGCGGCGCGGACGTGTTGCCGGCGTTGTCGGTGGCGGTGAACGTCACCGTCGTCACGCCGTCCGTCGTGACCGGCACGGCGGCGCTCGCTCCGGACACGTCGGTGGATGCGATCGGCTGGGCGCCGCTCGCGCTGTACGTGATCTTCTGGACGCCCGAGCCGCAGGACCCGTCACCGGCGCTGATGTTGACGGTCGCCGGGCTGCTGTTGTTCCAGCCGGCGCCGTTCGGCGATGGCGTAACGCCCGCGGAGGCGGTCGGCGCGGACGTGTCCGCGTCGTACGTGAACTTGTCGGCGCCGGTGATCGGGCTGGTGCCGTTGGGCGTGGTCACGGTGACGTCCACCGTGCCCCGTGCCTGCGGGGGTACCCGCGCGGTCAGTTCCTCCGGCCCGATGACGTTGACGTTCGTGGCGGCCACGGAGCCGAAGCGCACGGTGGTGCCGCTCGTGGGGAACTCCGTGCCGCGCACCGTCACGGTGTTCACGCACTGGGCCAGTTCGGGCGCGTGGTTCGGGGCGACGCTCGTAACGGTCGGCGGGGACAGCGTGACGCGGTCCATCGCGGTGCCCCAGTCGCCGCCGAAGGTCGTGGTGTGCCCGATGGCGCCAATCTGCTGGACCGTCCAGACGTCCTTGCGGTTGCTCGGATCGCGGGCCGTACCCGAATAGTCGCCCCAGCGGCTCTCGCCGTTGCAGCGGCATGCGTAGGCCTCGCTGCCCGCGGCGTAGAAGTCACCGAAGGTGGTGGCCGGGAAGTTGCCGCCCGGCACTCCGATCGCGACCGCGCCGGGGAACAGGGTGGACGAGGAGGCGGTGAAGCCCGCGAACAGGTCGTCCTCGTCGTTCAGGGTCAGCGAGCCGTAGTAGATGTCCCCGCCCACGAGACCGAGATTGAGGTTGGTGGCCAGGCTCTGGCCCCCGCCGGTCGCGATCTGGACGAAGCGCTGGCAGGCGTGGGTCGCGGTGTCGCCGATGGGGGTGCAGATGACGTTGAAGACGCCCCACAGGTGGTTGTTCTGCCAGGCGACCGACAGCATCCGGTCGTCGTTGGTCTCGATGGTGGCATCGCCCCCGGCCGGCTGGGCGGCCGCAGGCGGCGGGGCGGCGGCTCCAATGGCAATGGTGTTCACCGACTGGTTGACCGTGCTGACGCCGGGCACGCCGGTGATCGTGGTCACCTTCACGTCGGTGCCCGCGTGCTCCATCGCGAGCTGGTCGTTGATCGCCGAGAGCGAGGTGGCCGGGACGACGTCGGACTTGCCGATGTCCTGCGCGAACGTCGTGAAGCTGACCGTTCCTCCGGCCAGCAGGTCGGCCTTGTTGGCGACCACGGTCGCCGAGCCCAGGAACGGCGGCTCGGCTTTGCTGTTGTCGAAGTTGTTCCAGGTCAGCGTGACCTTGTCGCCGCTGTAGCCGAGGTTCGGCCGGTCCTGCTGGACGTTCGAGGTGTTGCTCCCGGCGATGTAGACGGACCAGTCCCCGCGGGGGTCGGAGCTGTCACTGACCGCGACGTCGACCTCGTCGCCGCCGGCGGGGAGCCCCTCGTACGCGGCGAAGAAGCGACCGGACCCCTCGTCGTAGTGCACCCGAGGATCGGTACCGTCACCTGCCGGGAAGCCGAAGAACGTTCCCAGGTCGAACGGGGAGCCCACGGCGTTGCCGGCCTTGTCGTAGATCTGGCCCGTGGTGTTCACCATCTGGATGATGTAGGTGGGCCCGACCGCGAGATTGGTGTCGGAGGGAGCGTTGGTGTTCACGTTCCCGAGTGTGGAGAAGGTCTTCAGACGCTCCACGACGGCCGAGGACGGCACCGTCTTCGGGGACGCCGTGGCCTTCGGCGTCAGCAGCGCGGTGGTGACCGGCAGGGTCGGCTGCCGCCCCGGTTCCGCGGCCGCCGCCCGCCTCGGAGGGACGAGGTAGGGCCGCACCTGCTTCTCGACGGGCCGCTTCGGCCGGGGCAGCGTGCGTACGTCCACGCGCTTCTTCACACGGACCCGCGACAGCTTCCCCTCGCCGTCCGCTCGCGACGGGCTGCTGGCCGTGGACGGGGCGCTGGGACGCGGCTCGGCCGCCGCCCCGCCGACGGGTGCGGCCACGGTGAGCGTCACGGCGAGCGTGAGGAGAAGGGCGCGCGGCCAGCCGCGTACGGCGCGCATCACCCGTCGGTTCACTCGGAGAAGGCGTCTCGACGACATGGGCTCCCCCCTTCGGCCCTTGTCGGAAGTGCGGTCCCGCCTGCGGATCGGCAGCGGGCGGTCGGTGTCCTGCGGTAGCCGGTGATCACGACCGGGTGTCTATCGGACGGGCCCGTCACCGGCTTCTGTCCGCGCCAAGGTTCGCCGACGCTTCCCTCGTACGGCCTACCTCGTTTCGCGCAGCTCCCGCTTGAGGACCTTTCCGCTCGCATTGCGCGGCAGTTCGGTGACGAACTCCACCGCGCGCGGCACCTTGTAGTTGGCCATTTCCCGCCGGGACCAGGCGATCAGGTCGTCGGCGGTGAGGGTGGAGCCGGGCCGGCGGACCGCGTACGCCTTGCCGACCTCGCCGAGCCGCGGGTCCGGGACGCCGACCACGGCCACGTCCGCGATGTCCGGGTGGAGGCCGATGAGCTGCTCGATCTCGGCGGGGTAGGCGTTGAACCCGCCGACGATGAACATGTCCTTGATCCGGTCGGTGATGCGCAGGTTGCCGCCCGCGTCGAGCACTCCGACGTCGCCGGTGCGCAGCCATCCCTCGGCGGTGACGGCATCGGCGGTCTCGGCCGGGTCCTCGAAGTAGCCCCGCATGACGTGGTGGCCCCGGACCCACACCTCGCCGGCCGTGCCGGCGGACAGGGCGCCGCCTTCGGGTCCGGCGATGCGGACCTCGGTGCCGGGGATGGGCCGGCCCGAGGTGGCGGCGATGACCTCCGCCGGGTCGCCGCGCCGGCACATGGTGACGATGCCGCTGGCCTCGGAGAGCCCGTACGCGGTGAGGACGGCTCCGATGTGCAGCTCTCCGCGGAGCCGCTCGACGAGCCTGAGCGGGACCACGGCCGCGCCGGTGACCACCAGGCGCAGGGCGGTCAGGTCGTGGTGGTCGCGCTGGGGGTGGTCGAGGAGTGACTGGTGGAGGGTGGGCGGGCCGGGGAGTACGGAGATGCGCTCGGCGGCGATGTTGGCGAGGACGGTGTCCACGTTGAAGACGGGCTGGGGGACCATCGTGGCGCCGCGCATCAGGCAGGCGATGATCCCGGCCTTGTAGCCGAAGGTGTGGAAGAAGGGGTTCACGATCAGGTAGCGGTCGCCCTCGCGCAGTCCGGCGAGCTCGCTCCAGACGGCGTAGCAGCGCAGGGACTGGGCGTGGGTGATGACGGCGCCCTTGGGGCTGCCGGTGGTGCCGGAGGTGAAGATGATGTCCGAGGGGTCGTCGGGCCGGATCGCTTCGGCACGTTCGCGGACCGCCTCGGCCGGTACGGGGTCCCCGCCCGCGAGGAAGTCCTTCCAGGTGCGGAAGGACTCGGGGGCGTCCTCGGCGAGGACGACGACCTGCTCCAGGTGCGGCAGCCCGGGCAGCGGCCCGGTGCCGGGGCCCTCGGCCGCGGCACGGCGCAGGGAGGCGACGTACGAGGTGCCGAGGAAGGTGCCGGTGACGAAGAGGAGCCTGGCCCGGCTGCGCCGCAGGACGTACGCGGCTTCCGTGCCCTTGAAACGGGTGTTGAGGGGGACGAGGACCGCGCCCGCGGAGACGGCGCCGAGCGCGGAGACGATCCACTCCAGGGTGTTGGGGGCCCAGACGGCGACCCGGTCGCCGGGCTCGACTCCGGCGGCGAGGCAGGCGGCCGCGGCGCGCTCGACGCGCTCGCCGAGCTGCGCGTAACTGATCCGGACGCGGCCGTCGACGACGGCCTCGCGGTCGGCGTACCGTGCCGCCGACGCCCGGACCAGTCCGGCGATGCTTCCCCAGCGAAGGTCCCCGCGGGGGTCGTCGTGCTCGTCCTCGCGCCGCACCTCGCGCGCGTCCCCGTATATGTCCCCGTGCGCGTCCTCGTCCATCGTCCGCCCCTCCCCGGTACCAGTAGCTGACTATCCGTCAGATTAGCTGTAGCCTTCGCGGCTGTCAGTACTGGCGCACCCCGGAGGTGGCGATGGCGGCAACGCTCAAGGACGCTACGGCGATAGTCGGCATCGGCCAGACCGCCTTTGCCAGACAACTGCCGGAGTCCGAGAAAGAATTGGCCTGCCGGGCCATCCTGGCGGCCCTCGCCGACGCGGGCATCGAACCGTCCGAAGTCGACGCCTTCGCCTCGTACACCATGGAGGAGACCGACGAGGTCGAGGTCGCCAAGGCCATCGGCGCCGGCGACGTCACCTTCTTCTCCAAGGTCGGCTACGGAGGCGGCGGCTCCTGCGCCACCGTCGGCCACCTCGCCTCCGCCGTCGCCACCGGCCAGGCCACCGTCGGCGTCGCCTGGCGCTCCCGCAAGCGCGGCTCAGGACCCCGCCCCTGGAAGAACACCGCGGTCCAGCTGCCCACCCCCGGACAGTGGACCCGCCCCTTCGGCCTGCTGCGCCCCGCCGACGAGATCGGCATGCTGGCCCGCCGCTACATGCACGAGTACGGCGCCACCCGCGACCACCTCTTCAACGTGGCGATGGCCTGCCGCAACCGGGCCAACGAGAACCCGGCCGCGATGATGTACGAGCGCCCGCTGACCCGCGAGATGTACATGAGCGCCCGCATGATCAGCGACCCGCTCTGCCTCTTCGACAACTGCCTCGAGACCGACGGGGCGCTGGCCTGCGTGATCGTCTCCGCCGAGCGGGCCCGGGACTGCCGCCAGAAGCCCGTGTACGTGCACTCCGTCGCGCAGGGCCTGCCCGCCCAGCACCACGGCATGGTCAACTACTGGAACGACGACCCGCTGTCCGGGCCCGCCTGGACCGCGGCCCGGCACCTGTGGAAGCAGGCGGACTTCGGGCCCCAGGACGTGGACGTCGCGCAGATCTACGACGCCTTCACCCCGCTGATCCCGCTCTCCCTGGAGGGCTACGGCTTCTGCGGGCGCGGCGAGGGCGCCGCCTTCACCGAGGGCGGGGCCCTGGAGATGGGCGGCCGGCTCCCGATCAACACGGGCGGCGGCGGCCTCAGCGAGGCCTACGTGCACGGCTTCAACCTGATCAACGAGGGCGTCAAGCAGCTGCGCGGCGTCTCCACCGCCCAGGTGCCCGACGCCGCCACCTGCCTGGTGACGGCGGGCGAGGGTGTCCCGACGTCCGCGATCCTGCTGCGAGCCTGAGGAGCCGACCGATGACCGCACCCGCCACCGACGAGCTGCTGCTCCCGGTCCCCGACGAGGACGGCGCCCCCTTCTGGGAGTACGCGGCCCGGGGCGAACTCCGCGTCCAGGCCTGCGCCGCCTGCGGCAGGCTCCGCTTCCCGCCGCGCCCCTGCTGCCCGCACTGCCGGTCCTTCGACTCCGAGTGGCGCCTGATGTCCGGCCGCGGCCGGATCTGGTCCTACGTGCGGCCGCACCCGCCGCTGCTGCCCGCGTACGCCGCGCAGGCCCCGTACAACGTGATCCTCGTGGAGCTCGCCGACGCCCCGCACATCCGGCTGGCCGGGAACCTGGTGGCCTCGGCGGACGCCCCGCTGAACTCGGTGGACCCGGCCCGGCTGCGCATCGGCGCGCGCGTGCAGGTGGTCTTCACCGAGACGGGCGGGATGGCCGTGCCGCGCTGGATCCTGGAGCGGTCATGACCGTGCGGGTGGAGCGGGACAAGGCGACCGGGGTCGCGGTCGTCACCCTGGACCGGGAGCACAGGCACAACGCCGTCGACCTGGGGACCGCGGCCGAACTGAGCGAGGTGTGGCGGGAGTTCCGCTTCGCCGAGGACGTACGGGCGGTGGTGCTGACGGGAGCCGGGACGGCGGCCTTCTGCACGGGCATCGACCGCGGCGTGGACGTCCCCCAGCCCGGCTCCCCGTACTCGGCCGACGATCCGCTGCTCTCCATCGGCCCGAAGGCGGGCGACCTGTGGAAGCCGGTGGTCGCCGCCGTGAACGGCATGGCGTGCGGCGGGGCCTTCTACCTGCTGGGCGAGGCGGAGTTCATCATCTCGTCCACGTCCGCGACGTACTTCGACCCGCACACCTCGTACGGGATGGTCAGCGCCTACGAGGCCGTCTACATGGCGCAGCGGATGCCCTTCGGGGAGGCCGCCCGGATGTCCCTGATGGGGACGGCGGAACGGCTCTCCGCGCAGCGGGCCTACGACATCGGCCTGGTGTCGGAGCTGGCCGAGCCCGGTGACCTGCTCCCGGCGGCCCTGCGCGCGGCCCAGACCCTGGCCGGCTTCCCGACGGAGGCCGTGCAGGGCACCGTACGGGCCCTGTGGTCGGCGAAGCAGGCGGCGCTGCAGCAGGCGCTGGCGCAGGCTCCGGCGCTGATCGCGCTGGGGAACCTGGCGCCGGAGCGCCAGGCGGACCTGTTCGCGGGGCGGCGGCGGGCGCCGGAGCCGCGGGTGCGGTGAGGCCCGGGCGAGACCGCTGAGCGCTAGGAGGGGGTGATCCGGCCGAGCCGGCAGTTCTTGACCTCGGACGCCTTGTCCGCCTGCGTCATCGGGACGGTGACGATCCGGGTCTCGTTCGCCCCCAGCGTGAGCCGGATGGTGTTCCGGTCGACCGCGGCCCCGGTCGCGCCCTCGAACACCACCGGCACGTCCACCGCGCGCTGCGTGTTCACGGCGGAGGTGACCTTGAGAGTGGCTTCCGTCTTCCCGGCGCCGACGCAGCTGACGACCTCGGCGCGCGCGGGCGGAGCGGTGTTGCCGGGTGAGGGCGTCGGGCTGCTGGAGCTGCCGTTGCCGCTGCTGTGGGACTTCTTCTTCGTCTTGGAGCTGGAGCAGCCGCCTCCGCCGCTGCTCTTGCTCTTGCTCTTGCCGCTGCTTCCGCTGCTGCTGCTCCCGCCGTGCGACGAGAACCCGGTCAGCGCGAACACGACGGCGACGAGCACCGCGGTGAATCTGATGTGACGTCCAGCCACCATGGCCCGAACCCCTCCCGTTGGACAGACGGCGCGTCACGCTACCAGGCCCCCTCCTGGCAGGCACCGGCCTTGCGCGCGTCCCCCGGGTGCGCGGGCCGGTGCCCGGGCGTAGCGTCGGGATCGAGGCCCGCACCTCGCGGGTCGGGGCGTGTCCGCGAGGTACCCGGCTCGCCGAGGGGTCTCATCGAAGCGGCGGCCGCCGTCCGAGCCCCTTCCGTGCCTTGCACGACGGCCGTCCCACGGACACGGGACACGGGCCCACGCCGCACGCCGCACGCCGGAAACGGCGGCGGCCCCGGCCCCCGGGGAGGGGGCGGGGCCGACCGGCCGTACTGGCGGAGAGGTGATCAGGCGGCGTCGACGACGCCCGAGGCCGCGATCTCGATCTTGGCGCGGGTGGCGCCGGACTGGGAGCCCAGGGACTCGATCTTCTTGACCAGGTCCGAACCCTCGACGACCTCGCCGAAGACGACGTGCTTGCCGTCGAGCCACGGGGTCGAGACGGTCGTGATGAAGAACTGCGAGCCGTTGGTGTTGCGGCCGGCGTTCGCCATCGACAGCAGGAACGGGCGGTCGTGCTTCAGCTGGAAGTTCTCGTCGGCGAACTTCTCGCCGTAGATGCTCTTGCCGCCGGTGCCGTTCTGGTTGGTGAAGTCGCCGCCCTGGAGCATGAACTCCGGGATGACGCGGTGGAACGGCGAGCCCGCGTAGCCGAAGCCGTGGACGCCCGTGGCCAGCTCGCGGAAGTTCTGGGCGGTCTTCGGGACGACCTCGTCGAAGAGGTTGAAGACGATGCGGCCGGCGGCCTCGCCGTTGATGTTGATGTCGAAGTAGACGTTGCTCATGGGGTCCATCCTGTCACTCCCCGTCCGGTGCGCTACCCGGCGGGGCCGCGGCCCGGCCGGGTGGCGCACCGGACAGGTCAGCCGCTCGTACGGGTGCCCGTGCCCTTGGCCGCGTCCAGGGCGTACACGCAGCGGTCCTTGCTGCACGCGTAGACCACGCCCGCCTCGGCGACGGGGGCGCCCGTGATCTCACCGCCCGTGGCCAGCTTCCAGCGCAGCTGCCCGCCCGCCGCGTCCAGCGTGTACAGGCAGTGGTCGGCCGAGCCGAAGTGCACCCGGCCGTCCGCGACCGCGGGCAGGCCGGTGATCTCGCCGCCCGCCGCGAACCGCCACTTGGGGGTGCCGGTGACCGCGTCGAGCGTGTACAGCGCGCTGCCCGCGCCCAGGTGGACGTTGCCGTTCGCCACCAGCACCGGGTCCGCGGACGAGCGCGCCTCGGTCGCGATCCGCCAGCGGTCCTGCCCGGTGGCCGCGTCCAGCGCGTACACGGTGCCCAGATAGTCGGCGAGGTAGACCCCGCCGCCCGTGACGGCGGCGCCCGGCGCGAAGGCCGGCGGCGCCAGGAAGACCGCGGGGGCCTCGAAGTGCCAGCGGACCCGCCCCGACGCCCGGTCCACGGACAGCACCCGGGTGCCGGCCGCGACGTAGACGTTGCCGTCCGGCGCCGGGGTGACCCGTACGGGGACGTTCCCACAGGAGGCGGCGTCGCCGACCGGGTACGACCAGGACTCGCGGCCGCTGCGTGCGTCGAGCGCGCGCAGCCGGGCGTCCGCCCACACGTACACCGTGCCGTCGTGCAGGACGGGGGCCGCCTCCGGGGTCTCGAAGTCGGTCTGCGCGCCGGTCAGCTCCCAGAGCTTCTGGCCGTTGGACGCCTCCCAGCCCTGTACGCCGCCACCGCGGGTGGCGGTGACGACCGTGCCGCGTTCCGCGCGCAGGGCGTACACCCAGGCGTCGGAGGCCAGCCGCCACCGCTCGGAGCCGTCGGAGGCGTCGAGTGCGTAGAGCGAGGGGCCGTCGGAGGCGTGGATGCGGCCGTCGGCGACGGCCATCGACCAGGCGACGTCCCGGGTCTTGAACTGGCGGCGGCCGCTCGCCACGTCCAGGGCGTGCACCTCGAAGGAGGTGACGTAGAGCAGGTCGCCGGCGACGGTCGGGGTGCCCCAGACCTCGTTGGACATGCGGAAGCGCCACGGGCGCCAGCGGCCGCTGTCCGGGGCCGGCCCGGGGGCCGGTACGGACGCCACGGCGGAGCCGGACGGGGTGGCGGACGCCGCGCCGCCGGGCGGGCGGACCCAGCCGGTCGCCGAATCCACGGAGGCGTGCGCGGCGGGCGCCGCGGCGCTCGCGCGCGGCCCGGGACCGATCGGCACCGGGGAGCCGCCCAGCCGGACGGGCTCGCCGGAGGGCGCCGGGGTCATCGGGGGGTGGTGCGGGCGCTGCGGAACGGCCTGGCCGGTGCGCGGGTCGACCCATCCCTCGGCGCCGCGCGGGCGGCGGTGCGTGGCGGCCGCGGAGCCCGGCCCGCGGGAGGCGCCGCCCCCGCCGTCCCGGCCGTGGCCGGGCGCGGGCACCACGGCGGCGGCGGGCGTACGGTTGCCGGCCCGCCGGGCCTCGATCATCGCGACGGCCCGCCCGGGCAGCCACGCCGAGGCGGTCCCGCTGTCGTCGCCGCCGTCGAACAGGTGCGGGGCGAGCTGCGCCTGCAGGTCGGCCGGGGTCGGCCGCAGCGTGGCGTCCATCTGCATGCAGGAGTCGATCAGCGGCCGCAGCTCCTCGGGCAGCCCCTCCAGGTTGGGTCCCTCGCGCAGCAGCATGAAGACCGTCTCCACCGGGTTGGCCCCGTGGTACGGCGGATGCCCGGTCGCGGCGAAGACCAGCGTCGAGCCGAGCGAGAAGACGTCGCTGGCGCCCTTGACGCTGCGCGAGTCCTTCGCCTGCTCGGGCGACATGTACGCGGGGGTGCCGACGGCGACGTTCGTCATGGTCAGGCGGGTGTTGGAGACCCCGCTCGCGATGCCGAAGTCGATCACGCGCGGCCCGTCCTCGACGACGAGGACGTTGGACGGCTTCAGGTCGCGGTGGACCAGGCCGGCGCCGTGGATGGACTGCAGCGCCTCGGCGATCCCGGCCGCGAGCCACCGTACGGCCTGGGCGGGCATGGGCCCGCACTCGTTGACGATCTCCTCCAGGGAGGGCGCCGGGACGTAGGCGGTGGCCAGCCACGGGACGGCAGCGCGGGGGTCGGCGTCGACCACGGCCGCGGTGTAGAAGCCGGACACGGCGCGGGCCGCCTCCACCTCGCGGGTGAAGCGGACCCGGAACAGCTGGTCCTCGGCGAGCTCGGTGCGCACCGTCTTGATCGCGACCCGTCGTCCGGACGCGGACCGTGCGAGATAGACCAGCCCCATGCCGCCGGCGCCGAGCCGTCCCAGCACCTCGAAGGGGCCGATCCGTCTCGGGTCGTGCTGCGTCAGCTGCTCCACCACTCGCCTCCACACCTCCCCGTACGAACCCTCGCTGGGCCCGCTTCCACCAGCACGCGCACCGGTACGGGGCCCTGGTCGTGCCCCGTGCAGCGTCTCACCCCCGGACGCCGCCCGGGTCGCGCACCCCGATTCTGTCAGGCCCGCGCCCGGTCCGGCCCCGGCACGGCGGACGCCGGGTCCTGTCGCGTAGGTCACGCTCGCGCCGGGCGTCGGCCGGACATGGCCCGGGCGCGGCCCGGGGCACGGCTCAGGCGTGGTTCAGGCCCGGTCCGCCGGCTCGGTGCCCGGTTCCGACAGCAGCCCGAAGACGGCCCCCTGATTGTCGGCGACGACCGCGATCCTCCCGTAGGGGGTGTCGAAGGGGTCGGCGGTGACCCGGCCGCCGAGCCGCTGCACCGCGGCCACGGACCGGTCGCAGTCCGGGACGGCGAAGTACGCCAGGAAGTGGGCCGGCATGATCTCCGGGAAGGCGTCGGTGATCAGGCTGCGGCCCATGACGGCGGTGCCGGTGCCGGGCGCGCTGCCGGGCGGGGACCAGAGGCGGTACTCCACGCCCGCGTCGTCCTGGTCCTGCGGGACGTAGCCGAAGACCTTGGCGTAGAAGACGTCCACGGCGTCGCGGGCGCGCGTGTAGACCTCGGTCCAGCAGTACGTGTACGGCTCCTGCTGGGCCTCGAAGCCGTGGTGGGTGCCGGGCTGCCACAGGCCGAAGACGGCCCCGCCGGGGTCGGCGGCCATGGCCGCGGTCCCGTACGGGCCGACCGGCATCGGGTCCATCACCATCTGGCCTCCGGCGGCGCGGATGCGCTGGGCGCAGGCGTAGGCGTCGCGGGTGTAGAGGTAGATCCCCCATACGGTGGGCATCCGGCCGTCGGGCTTGGGGGCGAGGGCGGCGACGTTGCGGCCGCGGCTGTAGGCCTGCGTGTAGTGGCCGTACTCGGCACCCGCGCCCTCGGAGAAGGTCCACCCGAAGAGCTCACCGTAGAAGCGCTTGCCCGCCTCGACGTCCGGGAGCGAGGCGTCCACCCAGCAGGGTGCGCCTTCCGCGAATGCGGCCATGGGCCCGGTTCCTTCCGTTGTGCGGGGGTGTGTACCCTCTCACCCCTCCCAGCCATGATCCGCCCGAAAACTTGTCCACAGCCTGTTGATAAGACTAATCGGGGGAAACGTTGAGGAACCGGGCGACACGCCCGGACCGGGCTCCGGAGCCGGTCGTGCGGGCGGTCGCGTGGGCGCACCGCGGCCGGACAGCGGCCGGATCGCGGCCGGATTTCGCCGCCTTGGCCGCACGGGACCGGCTTCCGCCCAGGCCAGGGACCCCGTAACCCCATTTGCAGGCGGCCGAATAGCGCGCCCATCACCCCTCGGTAAGCTGACGGCATGACAGGACAAGTACGCACCGTCGACGGGCGTGTCGCAGGCCGGCGCGGCCAGGCGACGCGGCAGAAGCTGCTCGACTGCCTCGGCGAGATGCTCAGCTCCTCGCCGTACCGCGACGTCAAGGTGATCGATGTCGCACGCAAGGCCGGCACCTCGCCCGCGACCTTCTACCAGTACTTCCCGGACGTCGAAGGCGCCGTCCTGGAGATCGCCGAGCAAATGGCCACCGAAGGTGCCCAGTTGACGGCACTGGTCGAGGGCCGGAACTGGGTCGGCAAGGCCGGCTGGGCCGCCGCGGAGGAACTCGTCGAGGGCTTCCTGGAGTTCTGGCGGCGCAACGACGCGATCCTGCGGGTCGTCGACCTCGGCGCGGCCGAGGGCGACAAGCGCTTCTACAAGATCCGCATGAAGATCCTGAACTCGGTCACCAACTCCCTCACGGAGTCGGTGAAGGAGCTCCAGTCCAAGGGCAAGGTCGACAAGGACATCAGCCCTGCGGCGATGGCCGGTTCGCTGGTCGCGATGCTGGCCGCGGTCGCCTCGCACCAGAAGGGCTTCCAGACCTGGGGTGTCAAGCAGGCCGAACTCAAGCCGAACCTGGCGCTGCTCGTCCACCTCGGCATCACGGGCAAGAAGCCCACCAAGTAGCGGCGGGCCCCTCCCGGGTCCGCCGCCCCGGTACTGCTTCCGTACGCCTGCGATCAGCGTCGCTCCAGGCGGAACAGCCGGATCTCGCGCTCGATGCGCGCCTGGTACGTCGCGTACGGCGGCCAGAACCTCAGCACCGCCTGCCACGCCGCAGCGCGCTCCTCACCTGCCAGCAGCCGGGCCCGTACGGCGATGTCCCGGCCCTTCCAGCTCACGGACGCGTCCGGGTGCTTGAGCAGGTTCCCGGTCCACGCCGGGTGCCCGGGCCGCCCGAAGTTGGAGCCGATCAGCAGCCAGCTCGCCCCGTCGCCCTCCGGCATGCAGGCGAGCGGGGTGGTGCGCGGCTCGCCGGTCCTGGCGCCCTTGGCGGTGAGGATCACGCCCGGCAGCATCTGGGCGCTGAGCATGACCTTGCCGCGGGTCAGTTTGTGCACCGCCTTGTCCATGGCGGGGATGAAGTGCGGTGCGATCTTGGCGAACAGCATGGTCGAGGAGACCTTCTGCATCAGCCTGACGCCGGGAGCCACCCGGTCCGCGCGAGCCATCAGACGGCCACCTTCACGTGTGCGGTCGGGGACGCGAACAGGCCCGCGCGGTCGGCGGCGTGCGCCCGCAGCCGGTGGACCGGGCCGAACAGCAGCTCGTCGGCCGCCGCGCGCTTGAAGTAGAGGTGCGCGTCGTGCTCCCAGGTGAAGCCGATCCCGCCGTGCAGCTGGATCGCCTCGCCCGCGGTCACGCGCAGCGCCTCCAGGGCCTGGGCGAGGGCGAGGCCGCCCTGCCGCGGATCCCAGGCGGCGTAGTAGGCCGCCGAGCGGGCCGCCTGCACCTGTACGTAGAGGTCGGCGAGGCGGTGCTTGACCGCCTGGAAGGAGCCGATCGCCCGGCCGAACTGCTCGCGCTGCTGGACGTAGTCCACGGTGCGGGCGAGCGCCTGGGCGGCCGCGCCGACCGCCTCGGCGGCGAGCGCGGCGCAGGCGGTGGCGCCGGTCGCGGCGAGGGCGCGCAGCACCTCGCCGTCGGCGTCCGCCTCGCCCAGCAACTCGGCCGGGGAGTCCCTCAGCTCGATCCGGGCCTGGGGGCGGGTCTCGTCCAAGGTGGCCTGCCTCGACCGGACGAGTCCGGGCGCGTCCTCCCGTACGAGGAACAGCAGCGTACGGCTGCGCGCGAATCCGCCCGTGTGCGCGGCGACCAGCAGCAGCGAGGCGCTGTGCCCGTCGAGCACCTGGGCGGCCTCCCCGTACAGCCGCCAGCCGTCGCCGTCGGCGTCGGGGCGGGCCTGGACCCCGCCCGCACGGCCGCCGCCGGACCACGGGCCGGCGGTGTTGTCGCCGGTCAGCGCGAGGGCGGTGGCCAGCGCCGGGCCGGGGACGGCGAGGGCGGCGGTCAGCCCGCCGGCGGCCAGCGGCGGGAGCAGCGCGGAGCGCTGGGCGGCGGTGCCGAGCGCGGTGATCAGCGGCACGCAGAGCGCGGCGGTGGCGAACAGCGGCGAGGGCAGCAGCGCCCGCCCGGTCTCCTCGCAGGCCAGGGCCAGGTCGGCGGGCGTACAGCCGACGCCGCCGTACTCCTCGGCGACGGCGAGGCCCGGCAGTCCGAGCCGCTGGGAGAGCTGCTGCCACAGCTCGCGGTCGTGTCCGCAGGCGGTGCGGACGGCGGCTTTGACCTCGTCCGGGCCGCAGCGTTTGCCCAGGATCTCGCGCAGGGTACGGCGCATCTCTTCCTGCTCCGCGGTGAAGGCGGCATCCATCGTCGGGCTCCTCCCGGGGGCACCTCCCAGCGACAGCCGGGGGTATCTGACGGGCCGTCATGTTAGGGCGGGCGGACGCAGATGCACAGGGGGCGGACGGAACGGGCCGCAATCGCGGGCTAGCTTCTGACGATGCGTCAGATGTACCGTCCCCTCATGCCTGGACTCACACCCGGACCCCTTTCCGGACCCGCATCCGGACCCGCATCCGGACCCGCCCCCGGTCGTGCGCCCCGCCCCCGCCGCAGGGTCGCGGTGGTCGGCGTCGCGCTCTCGGACTGCGGCCGGGTGGACGGGCCCACCCCGTACGCCCTGCACGCGCAGGCCGCCCGCCGCGCCCTGGCCGACTCCGGCCTGGACCGCTCGGTCATCGACGGCTTCGCCTCCGCCGGCCTCGGCACGCTCGCGCCGGTCGAGGTGGCGGAGTACCTGGGCCTGCGCCCCACCTGGGTCGACTCCACCTCGGTGGGCGGCTCCACCTGGGAGGTCATGGCCGCCCACGCGGCGGACGCGATCGCCGCAGGGCACGCGGGCGCGGTCCTGCTGGTCTACGGATCCACGGCCCGCGCGGACATCAAGGCCCGGCGGCGGACCTCGAACCTCTCCTTCGGGGCGCGCGGACCACTGCAGTTCGAGGTCCCGTACGGCCACACGCTGGTCTCCAAGTACGCGATGGCCGCCCGCCGCCACATGCACGAGTACGGGACGACGCTGGAACAGCTCGCCTCGGTGGCCGTGCAGGCCCGCGCGAACGCGGCCACGAACCCCGACGCGATGTTCCGCGACCCGATCACGGTGGACGATGTCCTGTCCGGCGAGATGATCGCGGACCCGTTCACGAAGCTGCACTGCTGCATCCGCTCGGACGGCGGCTGCGCGGTGCTGCTGGCGGCGGAGGACTACGTACCGGACACGGCGAAGGCACCGGTCTGGATCCTGGGGACGGGGACCTCGGTCTCCCACACCACGATGTCGGAGTGGGAGGACTTCACGGTGTCCCCGGCGGCGGTCTCGGGCCGGACCGCCTTCGAGCGGGCGGGCCTGACCCCGGCGGACGTGGATGTGGCCGAGATCTACGACGCCTTCACGTACATGACCCTGGTGACCCTGGAGGACCTCGGCTTCTGCGCGAAGGGCGAGGGCGGGGCCTTCGTGGAGAAGGGCCGCCTGCTGCGCGAGGGGGAGCTCCCGGTCAACACGGACGGCGGCGGCCTCTCGGCCTGCCACCCGGGCATGCGGGGCCTGTTCCTGCTGGTCGAGGCCGTCCGCCAGCTCCGCGGCGAGGCCGGCCCGGGCCAGGTCACCAAACCCGGCAACCGCCTCCCGGAGGTGGCCCTGGCCTCGGGCACGGGCGGCTGGTTCTGCTCGTCGGGGACGGTGCTCCTGGGACGGGGGTGAGGGGGCGGCCCTGCCGCAATCCTCGCCGTCGGCACCGGCCTGGGCGGCGAGGTCGGTGTGCCGAGAGGCGACCTCGAATACCCTGGCCGGCAGAAGGCCCCCGCCGCTTCGATCGGCAGGGGCCTTCGTCATGCGGCGGACATCAGTCGTCGGCGCTGGTGTCGTCCGGAACCACCGAGACGATGGCGTCGGCCGGCGGACGGGGATCGGGCACGAACACGTACGTCACGGACAGTGCAGGCATCGTTGCTCGCTGCTCGATCCGAGTCGTCCACACCTGGACACCGCCGGGCCTGACCTGCACCAGGCGCCCCAGGCGCGGTGTCGCCGAAAGCTCCGTCTGCAGCTCTTCGACTGCGGTCGAGACCTCGTCCCCCAGTTCGGCGACACGCTTGGCGGCGGCATGGGTGATTTCCACGACCACCGGCTCCCCCTGATTGCTCAACGGCCCCTTTCCTCCTTCAGGGACTGCACAAGCGCGATCCCCTCGGCGAGGGCCTCCTCGAACCCCGGGTCGCAGCGCGTCAGTACGTGACCCCGGTAGGCGGCGATGATCTCGGACACTTCACTCAGGTCGGTGTAGTCGACGCGCTCCAGAGTCGCGGCGAGTTCAGCCTCCATGCCTGCCAGATCGCCGGGGAACCCGAGACCGGCTGCGAGGGCTGCGCGGACCTCTCCGAGGGTGCGCATGGGCGGCGGGGCGGGTGGGGCAATGGGGGAAAACTGGGTGGGTCGTCATAGACGCAGGCACCAATCGGTCTGGGGCAAGGACAGGGCCCTCCCCCGGTGTGCAACGACGCTACTCCTCAGCCCCGGGTGATGGTGCGGCTCATTTCGAGTTTGGCGAGGCACCGCTTCACCTACGCACGGTCGGCCGTCGGCTGGGCCCGTGGTGTTCCATAGGCGGCATGACCCGTGAGATCGGCACCGACGAGTTCCGCGAGACCCTGCACTCCCTGCGGGTGTGGGACGGCCCGCTTCCCGGATTCGATGCCGGACAGGCGCCCGAGGAGCCGTTGGCGCTGTTCCGGGAGTGGTTCACGCACGCCGCGCGGGCGGGGCAGGCCGAGCCGCACACCATGAGCCTGGCGACCGTGGACGGCGAGGGGCGGCCCGACGTGCGCACGCTGATGCTGCACGACGCCGACACGCGGGGCTGGCACTTCGCCTCGCACGCCACCAGCGCCAAGGGCAGGCAGCTGGCCGGGCAGCCGGAGGCCGCGCTCGGGTTCTACTGGCCGGCCGTGGCCCGGCAGGTACGGATCCGGGGGCGGGTGACCGCCTGCGGGCCCGAGGAGAGCCGGGCCGACCTGGCCGTGCGCTCGCGCGGGGCGCTGGCCGCCGCGCTCACGGGCCGCCAGAGCGAGGTCCTCGGCTCCGCCGAGGAGCTGACGCGGGCTTCGACGGCCGCCTGGGAGCGGGCCGGGGCCGAGCCGGACGCCCCGGCCCCGACGTGGACGCGGTACGTGCTCGACCCGGTGGAGGTCGAGTTCTTCCAGGGCGACGCCGCCCGCCGCCACGTCCGGCTGCGCTACCGCCGCGCCGCCGACGGCTCCTGGGTCCGCGAACTGCTCTGGCCGTAGGACCTGCGAAGTAATCTCAGACGATGAGCGTCCTTTCCTGTCACGAAGTGACCAAGAGCTTCCGGAAGCACTCCGTGCTGGCAGGGGTTCATCTCAGCCTGGAGGCCGGCGAGATCGTCGGCCTCCTCGGGCTCAACGGCGCGGGCAAGACCACCCTGATGCGGGTGATCACCGGGCTGTCCACCCCCGATTCCGGTGAGGTGCGGCTGTTCGGGGAGGCCTTGCCGATGCGGCCGCGGCAGCTCGACCGGCTCGGAGCCGCGCTCGACGCGCCCGCCTTCCACCGGTGGTCCACCGGACGCGCCATGCTGCGCACCCTGCTCGACACCGCCGGGCTGCCCGACGGCGGGCGCATCGCCCGCACGCTCGACCGCGTCGGGCTCAGCGGCGCCGCCGACCGGCGGCTCGGGACGTACTCGCAGGGCATGCGGCAGCGGCTGGCCATCGCCGCGGCGCTGCTCAAGCAGCCCGATCTGCTGATCCTCGACGAGCCCACCAACGGGCTCGACCCCGAGGGACTGCGCATGGTGCGGCGGATCGTGGCCGAGGAAGCCGCCCGCGGAGCCGCCGTCCTCGTCTCCAGCCACCAGCTCGACGAGATCCAGCGCATCTGCCACCGCGTGATCATGCTCGCCCAGGGACATATCGTCGCCGCCGGCACCCTCGGCGCACTCGGCTACGACCCCGAGAGCGGTCCGGCCGCCTTCGAAGACTGGTTCTTCGGGCTCGTCGGAGACGGCGGCCGCCGGTGAACCGCCTCGTCCGGGCCGAGACCCGGCGGCTGCTGCGGCACCCGCTGGCCCTCACCCTCGCCGCGCTGTTCGTCTTCGGCTCCCTCTACTGCGCCTGGGTGAGCCAGAACATGGCCTCGTACAACATCCAACAGGTGCAGTCCAACCTCGACTTCCTCCCCGCCTCGTGCGAGTCCAAGCAGAACACCCCGGAGCAGAAGGCCAAGTGCCTCGCCGAAGTGCCCCTGCAGGCCGTCGGGCTGGAGCGGATCCAGGACCGGTTCGTCGCGGAAGGGGTGCGTGCCGCGCAGGCCCAGCATCCCGCGGGTGCCCTGCTGTGGACCGTACGGCTGATGACGTCCGTCCCGGGGCTCGCGCTCCTCGTCATGCTGGCGGCCTTCTCCGTCGCGGGCGAGTGGACCCGGGGCAGCATCGTGCCGCTGCTCCTCTACGAGTCCCGCCTCAGCCGGCTCCTCGCCGCCAAGGCCCTGGCCGTCTGGGTGTGGAGCCTCGCGCTGCTGTGCGCGTCCGCCGCCGTGACGGCCGCGTTCGGCCTGCTGTACGGCCGTGGCGCCTATCCGCTGCCTTCGCCCGGCGCCCTCGGCACCGTCCTCGCCGACACCGCACTCGGCGTACTGGCCGGGGCTGCCGTGCTGGCCGGGGCCGCAGCCGTCGCGGTCGCCCTCGGCGCACTGCTGCGCCATCCGATGCGCACCTTCCTCGCCGGGATGCTGGTGCTCGTCCTCGTGGTCCGCACCTCCGCCGCCCCGGGGCTGGGCGCCTGGCTCCCCGGCGGGGCGCTGGCCGACCTCGTCGGCTTCGGCGCGGTCGACGGGGTCTGGGACCACTTCTGGATCTCGACCGACCCCTCCACCGTCCCCGTCCTGCTCCGCGTCCTGCCGACCCTGGTCCTCATCGGCCTGCTCTGGCTCGGGCTGGACCGCCTCAACCGGACCCGGGACCGCGCCTGATGGCCGGTACCCGGCGGCGGCCGGTACGCGGGGAAGGGGCCGCCTGGGCCGGCGAGCTGCGGGCCCTGTGGACCGTTCCCGTGTGGGGCGTGACCGCGGCCGTGGTGCTGCTGGCCCTGGCGCTCGTCGGCCGGCTCTGGATCTCGGGCGCCTCGTACGGGGTGCTCGACCCCTCGGTGTCGGCACTCACCTCGCTCCCGTCCGCACTGCGGGCGGCGGCATGGCAGTTCGCGACCCTGCTGGGGCTCGTCCTCACGGCGGTGGTCGTCGCGACGGGACTCGGCCAGACCCTGGAGGGCGGCACCTGGAGCGCCCTGCGCCTGTTCGAGAACCGCGTCGGGGTGCTGTGGGCGCGCAAGGCGGGCGCCGCACTCGTCCTGTCGCTCGCCGGTCAGATCGTCACCGGCGTGCTGCTGTGGCTGGCCACGTCGGCGCTCGCGCGGCTGTGGCCGGTGCGGCCCCCCGCGGTGCCCCCGGGGTTCGGCGGCGGGGCCGTCCACACTCCGCTTCCCCTGCCCGTCGAGTCCGCGACCTGGGGCCAGGCGATCGGCGCCATCGCCGCCGCCCTCCTGGTCCAGGTCCTCTTCGTCTCCCTCGCCGGGCTCGCAGCGGCCCTGCTGCGCAGCGTCATCGGGACCCTGGCGCTCGGGGTCGGGCCCCTGCTGGTGACCGCGCCGCTCGTATTGCTTCCGGCGGCGCCGTTCCTGCCTCACCGCTGGATCGCCGATCTGCTGAACCTGCCCTCCGAGGCCCAGTACCAGCTGTACCTCTGGAATCAGGCCCCGCCCGATCCGTCACCCCTGACCGGGGGCCTCGCCCTCGCCGCGGTCGCGGCCCTGGCCGCCGTGGCCGCCTGGGCGGCGCTGCGGTCCGAGCGGGCGCTACGGCCCGTCGACTGACCCCGCCGACTGGCCCCCCGGGGTCAGTCCGCCGGACGGAACACCGCCACCCACACCCCGTCCGCCGCCTCGCGGAAGGTGACCGTGAGCGGCATGCCGACGCGCAGGTCCGCCGCCTCGCAGCCGACGACCTCCGTCATCATCCGCGGACCCTCGGCCAGGTCGACGACAGCCGCCGTGTACGGCACGCGCGTGCCGAACGGCGGGAGGTCGTTGCGGTGGATCACCGACCAGGTGTAGAGGGTCGCGCGGCCGCTCGCCGCCTCCCACGCCACCCGGTCCTCACCCGCCCAGCAGAACGGGCAGAACTCCCGCGGGTAGTGGTGCGTACGCCCGCACTGCGCGCAGCGGCGCAGCAGGAGCCGGCCGTCGGCCGCCGCGTCCCAGTAGGGGCGGGTGAAGTCGTCCGCCTCGGGGAGGTCGTACCGTACGGCGCTCAGGGGTGCGTTCACAGGAAAAGTCCGATCGCCGCGTCGAGGGACCAGGTCTGCCAGGCCATCGCGAAGAGCGCGACGAGCGAGATGAGCGCCATCATGGCGTTCTGGCCCTGCTCGGCCCAGTCGTGGATCATCAGGACGAGGTAGAGCAGGTTCAGCAGCAGCCCTCCGACCAGCGCGACCGGGGTCAGGAAGCCGAACACCAGGCCCAGCCCGAGGGCGAGTTCCGCGTAGACGACGATGTACGCCATCACCTTCGGCCGCGGCCCCACGACCAGCTCGAAGCCGCCCCTGACGAAGGTCCAGCGGTGCTTGCCCGCGACGTCGGCGGCCCAGGCGATGCCGGTGCCGCGTTCGAACCAGCCCTTCTTGTCCTTGTGCCGCCAGCTCTCCAGCCACCACAGGCCGAGGCCTATCCGGAGCACGGCGAGCCACTCTGCCCCACTGAGCCAGATGGTCTGCATCCCACCCTCACCCACCCAATCGATCTGACGGTACGTCAGTTCAGCGGATCGGAGGCGATCACGCAAGGGCCCGGCCGGGGTCGGGCGCCGCGACATCACTGACCCAGACCGGGAAGGGCGGGAACTCCGGCTCGGCCGGTTCCCGTACCTCGTCGAGCTCCGACCAGGCGATGAGCCCGGGATCCCCGTCGGCGAGGAAGGCCTCCACGACGGGCCCGAGGTCGGTGACGGGCACGTAGGCACCCCCGAACGGCAGCTCGTCCGCGGCCACCGACCCGGTCGAGCAGCGCAGCTGGCCGGCCTGCTCGTCGTGCCAGACGTAGAACGTCGCCGGCCCCGCGAAGCCCCGTTCGAGAATGCGGCGCCGGATGGCTCCGGCCGTCCGCTCGAAGGCACCGGCCACGTCGGCGACCGACAGGGACCGCCGGTCCTCGTCCTGCGCGCTCAGCCACCAGGTGTTGGTGTCCCGCTCGGCCTGCCGGTCGGCCGGGTCCAGCACGAGGGGCTCGTCCGCTATTTCCGCGATGTACGTCAGAAGCACCGCAGCAGTATCCCGGCGCGCCGGGGCCCGTGACCGATCCGCAATCGATTCCCTCCTCGTCCGAGACCCATCAACCCAGCGTGGCGATACGATCACACCTCATGCCAGGAGTCCCCGCAGCACCCGACATGAGCACCCAGCCCCGCCCCGTGTACGTCATAGGCGGCGGTCCCGGCGGTCTCGCCGCCGCCGCGGCGCTGCGCGCCCGCGGGGTCCGCGCGGTGGTCGTCGAGAAGTCCGACGAGGTCGGCGCCTCCTGGCGGCGCCACTACGACCGCCTCCACCTGCACACCACGCGACGGCTCTCGGCCCTGCCGGGCCTGGCCATGCCGCGCCGCTTCGGCCGCTGGGTCGCCCGCGAGAACGTGGTGCGGTACCTAGAGAAGTACGCCGAGTTCCACGGGCTGGAGATCGTCACCGGCGTCGAGGTGACCCGGATCGAGCGCGAGGCGGACGGCGGCTGGACCCTGCACGCGAGCGGCGGGCGGGTGCTCACCGCCGGGGCCGTGGTCGTCGCCACCGGCTTCAACCACACGCCCGTGCTGCCCGACCGGCCGGGCCTGGACGGCTACACCGGACGGCTGCTGCACGCCGCCGACTACCGCAACCCCCAGCCCTACGCCGGCCAGGACGTGCTCGTCGTCGGCGTCGGCAACACCGGCGCCGAGATAGCCGTCGACCTCGCCGAGGGCGGGGCCGCCCGGGTGCGGCTCGCCGTGCGCACCGCGCCGCACATCGTGCGCCGCTCCACCGCGGGCTGGCCGGCTCAGCGCACGGGGATCCTCGTACGCCGGCTGCCCGTGCGGCTCGTGGACCGGCTGTGCGTGCCCGTCGCCAAGGCCTCCGTCCCCGACCTGTCGGCGTACGGGCTCCCGCGCCCCGGCCCCGGCCTGTACAGCAGGGTCAAGGAGGGGGCGATCCCGGTCCAGGACGTCGGCCTGATCGAGGCGGTCCGCGCCGGGCGGGTCGAGCCGGTCGCGGCCGTCGAGGCCTTCGACGGCGCCGAGGTGGTCCTCGCGGACGGCTCGCGCATCACCCCGGACGCGGTGGTCGCGGCGACCGGATACCGCCGCGCGCTGGAGGGCCTGGTGGGCCACCTGGACGGGGTGCTCGACGAGCGCGGGCGGCCCCGTACGCACGGCGCCGACACCCCGGCCCAGGCCCCCGGCCTGTACTTCACCGGCTTCACCAACCCGATCAGCGGGATGCTCCGGGAGCTGGCCCTGGACGCCGAGAAGATCGCCAAGGCCGTGCAGCGGCACCTGCGCAGAGCGGCCTGAACGGCACTCTGGACCCGATCAGAGGAAATCTGCCACCGTTTTACACACCACCTCCACCAGCTTTCCTGCGCAGCCCTGTTCCTGACGGCACGTCAGTTCAGTAATCTGACTACGCGTCAGTTATTGAGGTTCCATCGAGGTTCATCGAGCAGGAGCGGGCGGAACGATGCTTGGATCTACTCACGGCACCCTCACCACCGACTTCCGCGCACGTGTCGAGGCCTGCGGGGAGTCCCCCAGGACGGCCGTCCACTCGACCGCGGCCAAGGCCACCGAGGACGCGGTCGCCGTGGACGTCAGCGGGCGGCCCCTGCACTCCGACGTCCCCGACCTGGACCGGTTCTTCCGGCCCGAGTCGGTCGCCGTCGTCGGCGCCTCCGACGCCGAGGGCAGACCGAACACCGGCATCACCCGCCAGCTCATCGCCTGGGCGCAGCGCGTCGGCGCCCGGATCCACCCCGTGCACCCGACCCGCGAGAGCGTCTTCGGGCTGCCGTGCGCGCCCTCGGTGGCGGCCCTGCCCGAACAGGTGGACCTCGCCGTCCTGCTCGTCGCCGACCCGCTCCCCGTGATCGAGGAACTCGCCGAGACCAAGGTGAAGTTCGCCGTCGCGTTCGCCTCCGGTTTCGCAGAGACCGGCGACGCGGGCGCCGCCGCCCAGGCCCGCCTCACGGCCGCCGTCGGCCGCTCCGGCCTGCGTCTGCTGGGCCCCAACACGAACCTCAACGCCTTCGAGGAGTTCCGCGACGACCTCGACGGCCCGGCCATCGCCCTGATCACCCAGTCCGGGCACCAGGGCCGGCCCGTCTACACCCTCCAGGAGCTGGGCATCCGCCTCTCCCACTGGGCGCCGACGGGCAACGAGGCCGACCTGGAGACCGCCGACTTCATCTCCTACTTCGCCGAGCAGCCCGAGGTCGGGGCCATCGCCTGCTACGTCGAAGGCCTCAAGGACGGCCGGTCCTTCCTGCTCGCCGCCGACCGGGCGGCCCGAAACGGGGTCCCGGTCGTCGCCGTCAAGGTCGGCCGCACCGAGACCGGGGCCCGGATGGCCGCCTCCCACACCGGGAAGCTGACCGGCGCGGACACCGTCGTGGACGCCGCCATGCGCCAGTTCGGCGTGATCCGTGTCGACGGCCTGGACGAACTCCAGGACACGGCCGCGCTCCTGGCCCGCGCCCGCGAGCCCAAGGCCGACGGCGTGGTCGTCTACTCCATCTCCGGCGGCACCGGGGCCCACTTCTCCGACCTCGCCTCCGAGGCGGGCCTGACCCTCCCCGCCCTCTCCCGGGCCAAGCAGGACGAGCTCCACCAGTGGATCCCGGAGTACCTGAACGTCGCCAACCCCGTCGACAACGGCGGCCACCCCGTCGGCGACTGGCGCGGCCGCAAGATCATCGACGCGATCCTCGCCGACCCGTCCGTCGGCGTGCTGATCTGCCCGATCACCGGCCCCTTCCCGCCGATGAGCGACAAGCTCGCCCAGGACCTGGTGGACGCCGCCGAAGCCACGGACAAGCTCATCTGCGTGATCTGGGGCTCCCCGGTCGGCACCGAGGAGGCCTACCGGACCACCCTGCTCGGCTCCTCCCGCGTGGCCACCTTCCGTACCTTCGGCAACTGCATCACCGCGGTGCGCGCCTACCTCGGCCACCACCGCTTCACCGCGTCCTACCGCTCCCCCTTCGACGAGGCCCCCCGCACGCCCTCCCCCTCGTACCGCAAGGCGCAGGCCCTGATGCGCCCGGGCCAGCAGCTCAGCGAGCACGCGGCGAAGCAGCTGCTGCGGGCGTACGGGATACGGGTCCCCCGCGAGCAGCTGGTGACGAGCGCGGCGGCGGCCGTCCGCGCGGCCGGTCTGGTCGGCTACCCGGTCGTCATGAAGGCCTCGGGCCCCCAGCTCGGCCACAAGACCGAACTCGGCCTGGTCAAGATCGGCCTGACCTCGGCCAGCCAGATCCGCGACGCGTACCGCGAGCTCACCGACATAGCCCGCTACGAGAACGTCCCGCTGGACGGCATCCTGGTGTGCCAGATGGTCGAGCGGGGCGTCGAGATGGTCGTCGGCGTCACCCAGGACGACCTCTTCGGTCCCACCGTCACCGTCGGCCTCGGCGGGGTCCTCGTGGAGGTCCTGCACGACGCGGCGGTCCGGGTGCCGCCGTTCGGTGAGGACCAGGCGCGCCGGATGCTCACGGAACTGCGCGGGCACGCGCTGCTGGAGGGCGTACGGGGGGCGCCGCCGGCCGATGTCGACGCCCTGGTGGAGGTCATCCTGCGGATCCAGCGGATGGCGCTGGAACTCGGCGACGAGCTGTCCGAGCTGGACATCAACCCGCTGATGGTCCTCCCCCGCGGACAGGGTGCGGTGGCGCTGGACGCCCTCGCCATCTGCCGCTGACCGGCGCGAACCACTACCGGGGGTCCGGGGGCCGGACCCCCGGCAGCGGTGCCGCGCCCGGCACCCGGCCTCGCCCAACGACCCCTGAACGGGAGTTCAACCCATGACGGACGAGATCCTGCACCGCCTGGACAACGGCGTCTCCTGGATCACCCTGAACCGCCCCGACGCCATGAACGCCGTCACCTGGGACCAGCGCGAGCGCGTCATCGCGCTGCTCGCCGACGCCTCCGCCGACCCCGGCGTCCGCGCCGTCGTCATCACCGCCACCGGCAAGGGCTTCTGCGCCGGCGCCGACCTGCGGGGCGGCCCCGCCGTCGGCGACCGCGTCACCGGCGACGTCGCCCGCATGATCCGCCTCGGCGCGCAGCGCCTGATCACCGCGGTGCTCGACTGCGAGAAACCGGTCGTCGCCGCCGTCAACGGCACGGCCGCCGGCATCGGCGCCCACCTCGCGCTCGCCTGCGACCTGGTCATCGCCGCCGAACCGGCCCGTTTCATCGAGGTGTTCGTCCGCCGCGGCCTGGTTCCCGACGGCGGCGGGGCGTACCTGCTGCCCCGCCTGGTCGGCCCGCAGAAGGCCAAGGAGCTGATGTTCTTCGGCGACGCCGTTCCCGCGGCCGAGGCCGAGCGCCTCGGTCTGGTCAACAAGGTGGTCCCGGCCGAGGAGCTGGAGGCCACCGCCCGCGCGTGGGCCGAGCGCCTCGCCCAGGGCCCCACCCGGGCCCTCGCCATGACGAAGCAGCTGGTCAACGCCTCCCTGGACAGTGACCGGGCGACCGCGCTGGCCGCCGAGGCCACCGCCCAGGAGCTCAACATGACCACGGCCGACGCCAATGAGGGCGTGAGCAGCTTCGTGGAGCGCCGCACGCCCAAGTACCTCGGCCGCTGAGCGCGCCGCGGCGGGCTACATCCGCGGGCTGGGCTTCAGCAGCGCGAACACGGCGCCCGCCGGGTCCGAGGCCCACGCGATGCGGCCGACGTCCGGCACGTCCGCCGCGGGCATGAGCACCGCACCGCCGTTGCCCTCGATCGCCGAGACGGTGGCGTCCACGTCGCCCACGTTGAAGTACGGCACCCAGCGCGGCACCATCGCCGACCCGCCGCCCGCGCCCTCGCCCTGCGGCGCGATCCCGCCGAAGGACGTCTGCTGCTTGTCGCCCTCGGCGAGGCTCAGCACCCGGTACGTCATCCCGGGCGTCTGCATCTCCTCGTGGCGCCACCCGAACGGCCCGTAGTAGAAGGCGATGGCGGCGACGGGGTCCGGGACGTGCAGCTCCACCCACACCACGGAGTTCTCGGCGGAGGTCAGCTCCAGCCCGGCGGTCTTCCCGGGCTGCCAGCACGCGAACTCGGCGCCCTGCGGGTCGGTGAACTGCGCCAGCCAGCCCTCGCCCATGACGTCCATGGGCTCCATCCGCACCCGCCCGCCGCCGTCCCTGACGGCCTGGGCGGTGGCCTGGATGTCGGGGCTCATGAAGTGGACCATCCACGCGGACGTGGCCCCCTCCTCGGTGAGGGGGCCCATCGCGGCGACGGTCTTCCCGTCCGCCCGGAAGAAGCCGTACCCGCCCGCCTCGGGCCCTGCGGACTGGAACTGCCAGCCGAACACGGCGCCGTAGAAGCGCGCCGCGGCGTCGGTGTCGGGGCTGCCGAGGTCGAGCCAGTTGGGTGATCCGGTACGGAAGTCGGTGCCGAGCATGGTGCCTCCTGCGGGTGGGGTGGACGACGACCCGGGCCACGATGCCGACCGTCCCCTGCCGCCCGCCCGCACTTCCCCCCGCGGGGACGGTGGATTCACCCGTTGGGGGGAACCGCGAGGCTCACCACTCCAGCCGCGCGATCTCCTCTCGCAAGGTCTCCTCCAGGCCTTTGCGGCAGACGAGCAGGTCCGGCAGCCGGGGGTCGCGCCGGTTGTAGCGCAGCGGGGATCCGTCGAGCCGGGAGGCGTGGGCGCCGGCCGACAGGGCCACGGCGACCGGCGCAGGCACCGGCGCGGGCACCGACAGCCCGGGCCCGGTGGCGAGCACCCGGCCCTTGGGCGCGCAGGGCGGCGGGATCCGCGAATCCGGTCCGGGCCCGCAGGTGGCCGATCCGACGACGAAGGCGATCGCGAGGCGTATCCACAGGTTCAGGCCGAACAGGGCGTATCCGACGCTGAGCAGGGCGAGCGCGGCGCCGCGCAACGAGGTGACCACCCGGTCCCCGGATTCGGTGAGCGGGCCGACGCGTGAGCCGCGGCGCCTGAGGGCGAGTACCGCCCGCAGGGCGGCCGGCCCGCCGGGGTCGCCCGGCGCGATCTCGGGCCAGGGTTCGCCGTTCGCGGTCCAGGCCACGTCGGCCGCCTGCGGGTGGCGTACCTTCACGTCCTGCAGTGCGCCGTGCGCCGTCTCCAGGTACACCTGCCGGGCGTACCGTACGGGCGCGGTCCGGCCCACCGGCTCGACGAGCGCGATCCGCGCGTGGGGATCGCGGAGTGGTCCCCGGTCCGTCAGATCCCCACGCGGTCCAGTGCCGGCAGGAACTGGTCGTAGAAGCTCACCTTGACCTGGAGCGAACGCTCCTCGGACTCCCTGAAGGCGTCGGCCGCCCCCTCGCCCCCGCCCAGCAGGAACTCCCTCAGCCGGGTCGCCAGCCGGTCGGGGTGGGCCGTGGACAGCATGCCCCCGGCCGCGAGCGTGCGCGTCTTGGCGTCGTGGACGTGGTGCGGGTGGTAGAAGCGCGAGAGGTTCTCGCCGTCCCGGGTCAGCAAGGGCTCCATCCGCTGCCACAGCCGCCCGTACTCGACGGACACCAGGATCTCGCCCCAGAAGCGCAGGACCGTCAACAGCCGCAGGTCGGCGTCGTCATGGGTGCCCGCGTCCGCGATCAGGTCGAAGGTGTCGCCGATCGCCCGCTTCGTCGCAGGCGTCGGCCTGGTGTGGACGAGATCGGTCCGCGAGACGCCGAGTCTCGACATGTCCTGCGTCATGTCCTCGCGGTGCGAGGGCGTGTTCCCGCGCCGGTCCGGATACTCCTCGCGCAGGATGACCCGGGCGATCCGCAGCCCCACCTCGTCGCGCAGGAGATCGATCGCCAGGTCGTAGGCCGGCGTGAAGGCGAGCGAGAGGAAGCGCCGCTGCAGCAGGATCGCGGCGAAGTCCTCGTCCGGAAGCAGCGCGATGTTCGCCAGGACCGGGTGCTGCTCGTACCGCCCGATCAGTTCGTCCTCGAACATGTCCAGTTCACGCACGACCGTAACTCCTCTTCCGCATCACTGATTGGTGCTCTCGATCGACCTGTGCCAGTCCCTGAGGTCCACATCGCTGCCGATGCCCCACAACGTGTTCAGCTCGTTCTGGACCTCCCGGCCCATCACGGTGTCGCTCCCTTCGATCTCGGTCTGGGTGGACTCGATCGCGAGGCGGCGGTGCAGGAACGAACTGACCAGGTAGCGCTCGTCGGCCTTGTACACGGCGATCGACGGCAGGGAGTTGTAGACCTTCACCCGCAGCTTGCCCCGGAGGTCCGGCGGAAGCTGGCTGTGGATCACTCCGAGGATCCGCAGGCTCGCGTCCACGTCCACCACCCCGGAACTCGGTTCGCTGCCCAGCGCCTCGTCGCGCAGCCCCGCCACGGGGGACGACGGATGCAGCAGCAGGATGTTCACCTCGACCTGCCGCTCCTTGACGGCCTGTGCCAGCTCGTCCTTGAAGCTGGTCAGGTTGGGGATCCAGGTCTGGAGAATGGCCACCTCGCGTTCGGCGGCCCGGACGAGCCCGATGAACGCCTGCTCGGGGAAGGACTCGTGCACCTGGACCACTCCGAGGTAGTGCCGGCGCCGGAGGTCGCCCGTCAGGCCGTCGACGGTGAGCCCGGAGATCTGCCGGTTGATGTTGTCGAGCACCTTCAGGCGGTCGAACTCCATCAGGAGGAACAGGGTGACCGTGCTCAGGATGAGCAGCGTGATCTTCGGGAGCGTGCCCCCGGGGGCCATCTTGTCGAGCCATCCGAGGAGATCGGCGACCAGGACCGCGATGCCCGCGGCCGCCATCGTGCCCAGTGAGATCCGCTCGGCCCGGTAGCGAAAACCGTTCCCCATGCCCACCCCAGCCCCCGACGTCGTTGTCGTTGGCGACGACTGTACACAGGCACTGTCACGGGCATGACCGGAGATCATGTCTCCTTTGTCACAAGGGAGTTGAGCCGCCAAAGCGGGGACTGGGGGCGAGCGGGCGAAGCGCAGGTGGGGGCCCTGTGCCCCACCCCTGAACGCGCTCGACCGACGCGGAGCCCACACCCCCCTTCCCATCTGACGAACCGTCAGCTTCAATCGTTGACGTGATGGGACATGCAGGGATGGCGGCCACCGTCGTCCGGTACCTCAGGTCAGTCGGCTCCCCCACCTCCGCCGCGGCGGGTCCGGAGCCCGTGGACGTGTCGCCGCGCCCGGACCTGCGGGCCGTCGGCGAGGACGAGCGCGCGCCGGTCTCTCCCGCCGAGTTCCGGGCCGTGCTCGGGAACTTCGCCAGCGGGGTCACCGTCATCACCGCGCCGCCCGGCGAGGACGAGGCGGGCCCGGCCGGCTTCGCCTGCCAGTCCTTCGCCTCGCTGTCCCTCGACCCGCCCCTGGTCACCTTCATGGTGGCCCGTACGTCGACCACCTGGCCGCGGATCGCCCGCGCCGGGGTGTTCTGCGTGAACATCCTCGGCGCCGAGCAGGGCGAGCTGTGCCGGTCCTTCGCCGTCAGCGGCGCGGACAAGTTCGCCGGGGTGGCCCACACCCCGGCCCCGGTCACCGGGTCCCCGCAGCTCGACGCCGTGCCCGCCTGGATCGACTGCCGGATCCACGCCGTCCACACCGGAGGCGACCACCTCGTCGTGATCGGGCGGGTCGTGGCCATGGGCGCGGCGGGAGAGGGCGAGCCGCTCCTCTTCCACAAGGGCCGCTTCGGCCGCTTCAGCGACTGACCCGGCGCCCTGGCAGGCCCGGCGCCGTGCCAGACCGGGCGCCGTGCCAGGCCCGGCAGACCGGGACCGCTCCCACCCAGGACCGTGACGGCCACCCGGACCTGGGTGGGGGGCGTTCCCCGCTTAGAACGTGAGCACCCCGCGCGCCACCCTCCCGTGGTGGGCGTCGTCGACGGCCTTCGCGAAGTCCTCGACCGGGTAGACCTCCGTCACCAGCTCGTCCAGCAGCAGCCGGCCCTGCCGGTAGAGCTCGGCGTACAGCGCGATGTCGCGCTGCGGACGGGAGGATCCGTACCGGCAGCCCATGATCGTCTTGTCGAGGTACATCGACGAGACGAGGAAGGAGGCCTCCTCCTTGAAGCCGGGCACCCCGAGCAGGATCGCCTGACCGTGCCGGTCGAGGAGGTCGATCGCCTGGCGGATCAGTTTCACGCTGCCCACGCACTCGAAGGCGTGGTCGGCGCCGGTCGGCAGGATCTCCCGGACCGCCGCGCCCGTGTCCGCCACCGCCGACGCGTCGATGAAGTGCGTGGCCCCGAACTGCCGGGCCACCGCCTCCTTCGCCGGGTTCGCGTCCACCGCCACGATCGTCGTCGCGCCCGCGATCCGGGCGCCCTGGAGCACGTTCAGCCCGATCCCGCCGGCGCCGATGACGACCACCGACTCGCCGCGGTCGACCTTCGCCCGGTTCAGCACCGCGCCCACCCCCGTCAGCACCCCGCAGCCGATCAGAGCCGCCGAGGCCGGCGGGATGTCGGCCGGGATCTTCACCGCCTGGACGGCCTTGACGATCGTCCGCTCGGCGAAAGCGGAATTGGAGGCGAACTGGAACAGCGGCTTCCCGCCCCGCGAGAACGGCTGCCCCGGCATCCCGATCGCCTTGCGGCACATCGTCGGCCGGCCCCGGTCGCAGTCCGCGCACGCACCGCAGTTGGCGAGGGTGGACAGCGCCACGTGATCGCCGGCCGCCACGTGCGTGACACCGGCGCCGACGGCTTCGACCACCCCGGCCCCCTCGTGCCCGAGCACCACCGGCGGCGGGAACGGAATCGTCCCGTCGATCACCGACAGGTCGCTGTGGCAGAGCCCGGCCGCCGCTATCGCGACCAGCACCTCCCCCGGTCCCGGATCGCGGATCTCCAGGTCGTCGACCACCTGGGCCTGCTTGCCGTCGAACACGACGCCTCTCACCTGGACTCCTTAGGCAGGCCGAGCACGCGCTCGGCGATGATGTTCCGCTGGATCTCGTCCGAGCCGCCGTAAATGGTGTCGGCACGGGTGAACAGGAAGAGCCGCTGCCCCTCGTCGAGTCCGAGCTCGTACGGGAGCCCGGGCGCCCAGCCCACCGGTCCGGCCGAGGCCGCCGCGCCGCGGACCTCCACCGCCAGCTCGCCGAGCCGCCGGTGCCACCCGCCCCACAGCAGCTTCGCCACGCTCGGGGCACCCGGGTCGTCGGCGGCGCCGAGGGTGCGCAGCGCGTTCCAGCGCATCGTGCGCAGCTCGGCCCACTGGCGTACGAGGCGGCCCTGGACGATCGGATCGGCCGCGCCCGAAGCCGCGTACAGCCGGACGATCCGCTCCAGTTCGGCGGCGAAGCCGATCTGCTGGACCAGGGTGGAGACCCCGCGTTCCAGGGCGAGCAGGCCCATGGCCACGGTCCAGCCGTCGCCCTCCGCACCGACGGCCTCGGCGGCGACGGCCCCGTCGAAGAAGACCTCGTTGAACTCGGCGGTCCCCGACATCTGCCGGATGGGCCGTACCTCGACGCGGCCCGGCTGGTCCATCCGTACGAGCAGGAACGACAGCCCGCGGTGGCGGCGCGAGCCGGCCTCGGTGCGGGCCAGCACGAAGCACCAGTCGGCGTCCTGGGCCAGCGAGGTCCAGATCTTCTGCCCGGTGACGCGGAAGAGCCCGTCGGCCGGGTCCCGTACGGCGGCGGTACGGATGCCCGCGAGGTCGGAGCCGGCCCCGGGCTCGCTGTAGCCCTGGCACCACAGCTCCTCGCCGCGGGCGATGCCGGGCAGGAAGCGGCCCTGCTGCTCCGGGGTGCCGTAGGCGATGAGCGTCGGCGCGAGGAGGTTCTCCCCGATGTGCCCGACCCGGCCGGGTGCGCGCAGCGCCGCGTACTCCTCGGCCCACACCACCTGCCCGGTCAGGGAGAGCCGCCGCTGCCCGTACGCCCCATCCGGCGCGTCCCAGCCCTGCCCGATCCAGCCGCCCCGGCCCAGCTCGCGCTCCCACGCGCGCCGGACGTCGACCCCCTCGTGCTCGCTGCCCGGGCCGCCGAGGCCGAGGGCGTGCGCGTACGGGCCCACGAGGTGCTCGGTCAGCCACGCCCGGGCGCGCCCGCGCAGCTCCTCGTCCTCGGCCCCGAAGCTGAAGTCCACGCTGCTGCGCCCCTCTACGCGTTCGGGCGGTCCTTGGCGGCCGCCGCCTTGGCCATGGACTCCAGCTGCGCGAGCATCGGCATCGGGTCGGTGCCCACCGTCCCGGGCAGGAAGTCGGCGATCTTCTCCGGGGTCCAGGAGCCCTCGGCGTAACCGGCGCGCAGCTCGCGCGGCTGCGCCCAGACGGCGATCTTCGGGCCGGCGATCGTGTACACCTGCCCGGTGATCTTCTCTCCGCCGACGGCCACGGCCTTGTCGCTGAGCAGGTAGGTCACGAGCGCGGCGACGTCCTCGGGCTCGCCGATCTCCTTGAGCTCCATGGGCACGTTGGCGGACATGCGGGTCCGGGCGACCGGTGCGACGGCGTTGGACGTGACCCCGTACTTGGCCAGGCCCAGCGCGGCGGACCGGACGAGGGAGATGATCCCGCCCTTGGCGGCGCTGTAGTTGGCCTGCGCCACCGAGCCCTGGTGGTTGCCGCTGGTGAAGCCGATCAGGGTGCCCGAGCCCTGCCTGCGCATGACGGCGGAGGCGGCGCGGAAGACGGTGAAGGTGCCCTTGAGGTGGGTGGCGACCACCGGGTCCCACTCCTCCTCGGACATGTTGAACAGCATCCGCTCGCGCAGGATGCCGGCCACGCAGACGACGCCGTCGATGCGCCCGTAGTGGGCCAGCGCGGTGTCCACGATCCGCTGGCCGCCCGCCATCGTCGAGATGTCGTCCGCGACGGCGACGGCCTCCCCGCCCGCGGCGAGTATCTCCTTCACCACTCCGTCGGCGATCTCGCTGGTGGGTTCCCCGCCCTCGATGCCGACCCCGTAGTCGTTGACGACGACCTTGGCACCCTCGGCGGCCGCGGCGAGTGCCACGGCCCGCCCGATGCCCCGGCCTGCGCCGGTGACGGCGACGACCTTGCCTGCCAAGAAGTTCCCCACGTCCGGCCCCTTCCCGCGTTTTCTGACGGTCCGTTAGATTCTATGGGCACCTCGATACGCGAGCACAAGCCCTCGTTGCCGTTTCCACGCAAGGAGCTGTTGAGGCCCATGTCACTGCCCGCCGAGTTCCACGACATCGCCAAGCGCGTCAACAACTGGGGGCGCTGGGGCGCCGAGGACGAGATCGGCACCTTGAACCTGGTCACCGACGAGGTCGTCCGGGCCGCCGCCGCCGAGGTGCGCAGCGGCCGCCGCATCCCGCTCGCCCTCCCGCTGAAGGAAGACGGTGTACAGGCCGGCCTGATCCCCGGCCGGATCAACCCGCTGCACACGATGGTGCAGATCAACCAGGAGCTCTTCGGCCCGGGCACGGTGGCGTGCAGCGACGACGCCGTGACCATGGGCCTCCAGGCGGGCACCCACTGGGACGCCCTCACGCACGTCTCGCACTCGGGGAAGATCTACAACGGCCGCCCGGCCTCGTCGATCACCCCGCACACCCGCGCCCAGTACAGCGGCATCGACAAGGCGGGGCACATCGTCTCGCGCGGTGTCCTGCTGGACGTGGCGCGCACCAAGGGGCTGGACCGGCTGCCCGGCGGGCACGCGGTGACCCCGGAAGACCTGGCCGAGGCCGAGGAGTTCGGCGGGGTGACGGTCCGGGCCGGCGACATCGCGCTGGTCCGCACCGGCCAGATCCAGGTCTACCTGACGGGCGACAAGCACGGCTACGGCTTCCCGTCGCCCGGGCTGTCCGTCCGTACGCCGCAGTGGTTCCACGCCCGCGACGTGGCGGCGGTCGCGAACGACACGCTCACCTTCGAGATCTTCCCGCCGGAGATCGACGACCTCTGGCTGCCGGTCCACGCCTTGGACCTGGTCGAGATGGGCATGCACCAGGGCCAGAACTGGAACCTCGAAAAGTTGTCCACAGCCTGTGCAGAAGAGAACCGGTACTCGTTCCTCCTCTCCGCCATGCCGGAACCCTTCGTCGGCGGAACCGGCACCCCGGTGGCCCCGGTCGCCGTCCTCTGACCCGCTCCCGGCACCGCAGCGCGCCTCCGGTCACCCCTGCCCTCAACCCGCCGGCCTGGACGCGGGATTGAGGGCTTGACAGCTCACCGGAGTCGCATAGTCTTCCCCCGCAAGCAAAACAGTTTCTGGGGGAAACAGTAATGATCGGTGCCATCCTCACCGCCACGCTCGCCGCACCCGCCGCCGGGCTGTTCGGCCACCGCGCCGTGCGCCGGTCCGCACATGCGCGGCTGATGCGGATCGACTCGCCGGACGGCATCGACGAGCAGGGCTTCGTCCGCATCGGCGGGATCGACCAGTGGATCTCGATCCGCGGCGAGGACCGCACCAACCCCGTCCTGCTGGAGGTGCACGGCGGGCCCGGGGCCGCCAACTCCCCCTACGGAGCCCGCACCCGGGAGTGGGAGAAGCACTTCACCCTCGTCCGGTGGGACATGCGCGGCGCCGGCCTGACCTTCGCCCACGGCGGCGGCGAAGGCCAGGGCGGGCCGGTCACCTTCGACCGGCTCTACGAGGACGCACTGGAGGTCACCCGGTACGTCCTGGACCGGATGGGCGTGGAGCAGGTGGTGCTGATGCCGAACTCCTTCGGCACCACCTTCGGGCTCCGCCTGGCCCGCAACCACCCCGAGCTCTACTCGGCGTACGTCGGCACCGACCAGAACATCCAGGAGGCGGGCCGGGACACCTCCGCCTACCAGGGCACGCTGGAGCGGCTGCGGGCCGCCGGGAAGGCCAAGGACGTGGCGACGGTCGAGGCGATGGGCTCCGACCCGCGGAAGTGGACCTCGGCGCAGCGCTCCTCGTACGACAAGCTGTGCGCCGGCAGCGACCCGCTGACCCTGGACACGGTCAAGAAGGTGATCCTGGGGTCGCTGTGGCTGTCGCCGCTGTACTCCCTCGGCCGCGTGAAGGCGTACTTCAAGGGCCAGGGCTTCTCGGAGTCCGTCACCGAGGGGGCGTCGGAATTCGACGACTGGGCCGACGGGACCCGCTTCGAGATGCCGTTCTTCATCTTCCAGGGCGCCCAGGACGTGATCACCCCGACAGCGCGCGCCAAGGCGTACTTCGACGCGGTCGAGGCCCCCGTGAAGGGTTTCGAGCTGATCGAGGACGCGAGCCACTTCGCGTCGTTCCGGCGCCCCGAGCGGTTCCTGGAGCTCCTGCTGACCCACGTCCGCCCGGCGGTCGCGGGCGTCAAGCGCTAAGCGGCCTCGCACGGGCGCGGCCCGGCGTAGCCACCTGGCGCTCAGGCGTCCGCCGCTCCCGTCTCACCGAGGATCTCCAGGTAGTGCGCGTTGTACATGACGCCCAGGACGTTGCCGAAGGGGTCGATCACCGAAGCGGTGACGAACCCCGGTCCGCGCTCCACCGGGCCCTCGTACTCCTTCGCCCCCATGGACAGCAGCTTCTCGAAGACCGCCCGCACATCGTCCACGTGCCAGTACACGACCGCCCCGCCCGGACCTGCCGACGCGGTCCCGCCGGGCGCGTAGCGGGCGTCGATCAGGCCCAGTTCGTGCTGGTAGTCGCCCAACCGGAACTCGGCGTAGCCGGGGCGCTCGAAGTACGGCTCGAAGCCCAGCAGTTCGGCGTACCAGCGCTTCGCCGCATCCAGGTCGGCGGCCCAAAAACTGACGGTGGTGAGTCCTCGCAACATGTGCCTGCCTGCCCCTTCGCCGCCACGGAAATCATGTCCCGGCCGCGTTCCCTCCCACGGCCGAGCCCGACTCTAGCCAGCAGGCAGGACAGACCCTGTCCTAGTCGGAGCCGTGTTGCGGACAGGCGGCAGCCGGCGCGGGTTCCGGTCGCGGACGGGGCGCGAAGGGTTCGGGGGGCCGACGGTCACGCGTGCACCCGACACCTGGAACCATGAGGTGTACATGACGCGTCCCCCGTTCGCGCGCCACCCCCCGGCCCCCGCCCCGCACCCTCAGCAGCTGGAGAAAACCATGACAAACCCGTACCAGGTCTCGCCGCCGCAGCAGCCCCAGCCCCCCAGACGCCGCTCGGGCGGCGGGCTCGCCGGATTCCTGACCGTCGCCCTGATCGTCGGCGGCATCTACGGGCTCTCCCAGTGGCTCGGCGACGACGGCGGCAAGAAGCCGTCGGCCTCCGCTTCGGCGTCGCCCTCGGCCAAGCCTTCCGACCCGGGGAGCCCCGAGTCCTCCTCCGACACCTCCAGTTCGTGGAAGGTGGGCGACTGCGGCGGGCCCGACCCGGCCAACAAGCCCGACGGGTACCGTCCGCAGCGCTGCTCCGACTCCGGCGCCACCTTCAAGGCCATCGACATCAAGGAAGCCAGCATCCTGCCGGGGTCGATCCAGTGCCCGGCCGGCACCGACCTGATGATCGAGGTGAGCATCTCCTACGGCGGCAAGAAGAGCGGCATCCCCACCAACACCGTCTGCGGCCGGAACCTGTCCAACGACCACCCCGGCGACGCGGGCGCCGGCGGCGGGCAACTGGTGAAGGGCGACTGCGTGACCGACCAGGCCCAGGAAGTCGCCTGCGGCGGTTCGGGCACGCTCAAGGTGCTCGGCCTGGTCAAGCAGAAGAGCGAATGCCCGGCGGGCACCACGGAGCCGATGCAGCTGACGATGGCCGTCGGCCGCCCCTACGACGTGATCTGCACCGACGGCTGAGCCTCGGACCCACGGGCGCCGGCGGACGCACATCCGCCCCGACCCCACCGCCGCCGCCCCCTCCCCGCCACTCGTCACACAGGGAGGGGCGCGGCCCCACCACACCGGCAGCAACGACGGCAGCCAGGAGCTCCACACGAAAAGGCCATGGCGATGAATCCCAGCTCAAGCGAATCCGAGAAGTCGCGAAGTCTGCGCGCAAAGACCTGATTCTCCAAGCCATTGAAGATGCAGCGCCCGAGGTGCCGTCCGCCGACAGAGCGCCCTCAGAACCGCAGGCGTGAGACGGGGTGGCGGTGCGGTCCGCGCCGCCGAGCTTCGATACGACCCGGGTCCCGTTGAGGCCGCGCGCCTCCGGCACATTCAGGACCCGGGAAGCTAGGACCGGCCTCGATCCGGTATCGGCGAGGTACTGCGGGTGGCGGCGGCGCTGGTGCACGCCCCGAGCGCGGCACCGCGGCCGCCACCCCGCGACCCGCACTCGTCAAGGCAGGCCCTTGGCGTCCCCTCGCGTCGAATCGCTCCACACCAGGGTGATCAAGATGTGACGGAACGTCAACACCTCGTTAGAGGTACACGCGCGGTTCCCTCACCGGAGGGTGAATTCCCGAAGGCCCCTCCGCCGCGCAGTCCGCCGCCGCCTTCTCCGCGCGGTCGATCTCGCACCAGATCCGCTTGCCCGCGCCCTCGCGCTGCCAGCCCCAGCGGTCCGCCAGGCCGTCCACCAGCTCCAGGCCGCGGCCGCCCGTGTCGTCCCCGGCGGCCTGGCGGGGGGCCGGGGCGCGGTCGCTCGCGTCGGCGACCTCGACCCGCACCCCCGGCTCCCCGAACAACATTCTCAGCACGGCCGGACAGCCCGTGTGCACGACCGCGTTCGTGACCAGTTCGGAGATCAGGAGGATCAGGGTCTCGGCGAGCGGCTCGTCATCCCCTATGCCCGACCCCGCCAGCCGGGACCGGGCCCACCGGCGCGCCCGGCCGACTTCGGCGGGATCCGGTCCTACCTCCAGCTGAACCTGAAGCACCTGCACCGCTCACACCATCCGAACCGGCGGACACTTCGCCTCGCGACAGGATGGAATCACCCAGTGTGATCCCCTTGCGGAGCAGCATGGTTGACATACAGTCACGACAACAAGCGCTTCGGGCATATTCCCGCGCGAAGGAGTGGGCGTGGTGCATACTGTGCGACGCCTGCGCCGCTCAACCGCTCGCATTCGTGGGAGCGTACCGGAGCAGCCCCCTGCCTTCGGGCCTCAAAGGCGCGGGCGAAGGACACAAACCGATATCAACTCTCTGTAATCGGACATGCGTCCCTCGCCGTTCGTCCCGTGCCCCTCCGGTAACAACGAGCTACGAAGAGCTAGGGCCTGTCGTCCCCAGCAGTTCCGACGCCAGCAGCTCCTCCGCCTCCGCCGCGGTCCGCCACTGCTCGGCCCGCACCCAGGCCCGCTTCAGGTGCAGGTGAACGTCCGCCTCCCATGTGAAGCCCATCCCCCCGTGCACCTGGAGACAGTCCCGGGCGCCCAGCACGGCGGCCTCGTCCGCCAGGAGTTTCGCGCCCGCGATCTCCGCGCCGTCCTCCGTCACCGCCGCCGCGTAGACCGCCGTACGGGCCACCTCCGCCCGCACCAGCATCTGCGCGCACAGGTGCTTGACCGCCTGGAAGGCGCCGATCGGCTGCCCGAACTGCTCGCGCTCCCCCGCGTACCGCACCGCCAGCTCCACCGTGCGCAGCGCGCTCCCCACCTGGAGCGCCGCCGTCAGCAACGCTCCCGCGGAGACGTCGGAGGACGCGTACGAGGGCGCGTACGAGGACACGTCGCCGGAGGGCGGCGCCACCCGGTGCAGCGGGGTCAGGGGGTCCGCCGAGCGCACCGGCTGCCCCGCCGGCAGCTCCGCCGCGCCCAGCACCGCGTCGGCCTCCGCCAGGTGGGTCACCAGGCCCCCGCCCAGGTCGAAGGCGGTGACCACGGCCGTGCCCGCCGCCGCCCCCGGGACCACCCCGGCGGCCAGGTGCGTGGCCACCAGCGGCCCCGGCAGCAGGACCCGCCCGGCTTCCTCGAAGACCAAGGCCGCCTCCGGCAGCCCCAGCCCCACGCCCCCCGCCGCCTCCGGCAGCCGCAGCGCGAAGAAGCCGACCTCGCCCAGCTCCCGCCACAGCCCCCGGTCCACGGCGCCGCCCGTGTCCACCGACGTCCGCAGCGCCTCCCGCCCGTACCGCCCCGCCAGCAGGTCCCGTACGCCCGCCCGCAGGTCTCTCTGGTCCTCGGTCGGCTGGAAGTCCACGCCCCTCACCGGCCCTTCGGGAGGCCGAGGATGCGCTCGGCGACGATGTTGCGCTGGATCTGCGAGGTGCCCGCGGCGATGGTGTACGAGAGGGACGAGAGCCGGTCCAGGACCCACTCCTCCTCCATCACCAGCGAGTCCGCCCCCAGCACCTGCGCCGCCGTGTCGTACAGCTCCTGGCGCGCGTGCGAGTAGGCGAGCTTGAAGACGGAGCCGCCGATGCCCGGGACCCCGCCGGACCTCTCCGACTCGCTGACGTTCCACTGCGTGAGCCGCCACAGCGCGCCGAACTCCCCGTGCAGCCGCCCCAGCCTGCGCCGCAGCACCGGGTCGTCCCAGCGCCCGTTCGCCCTGGCCCTGCGCGCGAGCTCGCCCAGGGTGCGGCGGCAGGCGACGACCTCGCCGACGAAGGCGGTGCCCCGCTCGAAGGACAGGGTCACCATGGTGACCCGCCAGCCGTCGTTCTCCGCCCCGACCCGGTTCGCGACCGGGACCCGCACCTCGTCCAGGAACATCTCCGCGAACTCGGTGGATCCCGCGAGGGTGCGCAGCGGCCGTACGGTGACCCCCGGCGCGTCCATCGGCATGGCCAGCCACGAGATCCCCCGGTGCTTCGGCGCGGCCGGATCGGTGCGCACCAGCAGCTCGCACCAGTCGGCGACCTCGGCGTGCGAGGTCCAGATCTTCGACCCGGTGATCACGTACTCGTCGCCGTCGCGGACCGCCCGCGTGCGCAGGGAGGCCAGGTCGGAGCCCGCGTCCGGCTCACTGAAGCCCTGGCACCACACCTCGTCGCCCCGCAGTACGGGCGGCAGCCAGCGCGCCCGCTGCTCGGCCGTGCCCTCGGCGGCGACGGTCGGACCCGCGTGCAGCAGCCCGACGAAGTTCGCGCCGACGTACGGGGCCCCCGCGCGCTCCGTCTCCTCCAGGAAGATCAGGTGCTGGGTCGGGGTGGCCCCGCGCCCGCCCGCGTCCACCGGCCAGTGCAGGCCCGCGTACCCGACCTCGTACAGCCGGCGCTGCCAGCCGAGGTCGTACGCGCGGCGCCCCGGCCAGTCGTCCGGGGACGGCTTGGCGGGCAGCTCGGGCAGCACCTTGCCGAGCCACTCGCGCAGCCGCGCCCGGAAGTCCCGTTCCTCCTCGGTGTAGGTCAGGTCCATCAGCGGCTCCCCAGGTCCTGGTCGAAGGACAGGCCGAGCATGCGGATGGCGTTGCCGCGCATCAGCTTGTAGACCGTCTCCTCGTCCAGTCCCTTCACGTGGTCGAGCGCGACCTCCTTGGTGTGCGGGAAGGTCGAGTCCACGTGCGGGTAGTCGGTCTCGAAGGTGGCGTTGTCGCGGCCGACGACGTCCAGCGAGGCGATGCCGTGCTTGTCGCGGAAGAAGCAGCAGAACATCTGCCGGTAGTAGTACGTGGACGGCGGCTCGGGGATCAGGTCGCGGACCCCGCCCCAGGCGCGGTGCTCCTGCCACACGTCGTCGGCGCGCTCCAGGGCGTACGGGATCCAGCCCATCTGCCCCTCGCTGTACGCGAGCTTCAGCGTCGGGAACTTCACCAGCACCCCGCTGAACAGGAAGTCCATCATCGAGGCCATCGCGTTGTTGAAGCTGAGCGAGGCCTGGACGGCGGGAGGCGCGTCGGGCGAGGCGGCGGGCATCTGGGAGCTGGACCCGATGTGCATGTTGACCACCGTCCCGGTCTCCTGGCAGACGGCGAAGAAGGGGTCCCAGTAGCCGGAGTGGATCGACGGCAGCCCCAGGTAGGTCGGGATCTCGGAGAAGGTCACCGCCCGTACGCCCCGGGCGGCGTTGCGGCGGATCTCCGCGACCGCGAGGTCGATGTCCCACAGCGGGATGATGCAGAGCGGGATCAGCCTGCCGCCGCTGTCGCCGCACCACTCCTCGACCATCCAGTCGTTGTAGGCGCGCACGCAGGCGAGCGCCACTTCCTTGTCCTGGGCCTCGGCGAAGGTCTGGCCGCAGAAGCGCGGGAAGGTCGGGAAGCACAGCGAGGCCTCGACGTGGTTGAGGTCCATGTCGGCGAGGCGCGCCTTGGGGTCCCAGCAGCCGCGCCGCATCTCCTCCCGGGTGATCCCCTCCAGCGTCATGTCGTCGCGGTCGAAGCCGACGGCGGCGATGTTGCGCTTGTACGGGAACTTCAGGTCCTCGTAGATCCACCAGTCGGTGGGCGGGCCGTCGGGGTCCATGGAGATCACGTACTTGCCGCCCGTGTACTCGAGCTCGCCGATGCCGGCGGTGAGCGCCTTGGGCCCGCGGTCCCGGTACTTGGCCGGCAGCCAGACGTCGAACAGGTGGGCGGGCTCGATCACGTGGTCGTCGACGCTGATGATCCGAGGCAGTCCCAGTTCCATGACAGTCTCCCCAATTCACCGATCTGATGGATCGTCAGAAACAAGCTAGCCCCGCCACCCCTGGACCGACAAGCGTCGGCCGCCTACGCTCTGCGCTTGATCTGACTAGTCGTCAGCTGCTTCTGGCCAAGGGGAGGTCCGGGATGACGGACACCGCGACAGAACTGAGCCGCAGCGCGACCCTGTGGGAACTGATCACCCGCCGGGCCGCCCTGACCCCGGACACCACCGTTCTCGTCGAAGCCGCCGAAACGCCCCGGGCAGACGCGTCGACGGACCGCCGGCTGACCTTCGCGGAGCTGCGCGACCGCTCCGAACGCGTCGCCGCGGGCCTGCACGGGATGGGCGTACGCCCCGGCACGGTCGTCGCCTGGCAGCTCCCCACCCGCATCGAGACCGTGCTGCTCTCGGTCGCCCTCGCCCGGATCGGCGCCGTCCAGTCCCCCGTCATCCCCTTCTACCGGGACCGCGAGGTCGGCTTCGCGCTCCGCGAGTCCAAGGCCGAGTACTTCGCCGTCCCCGGCACCTGGCGCGGGTACGACCACACTGCGATGGCCGCCCGGCTCGGCGCGCGGGGCATGTTCGAGGCGTACGGGACCCTGCCCGACGGCGACCCGGCCGTACTCCCGCCGCCGCCCGCCTCCGGCACGGACGTCCGGTGGATCTACTGGACCTCCGGCACCACCTCCGACCCCAAGGGCGTCCTGCACACCGACCGCTCCCTGATCGCGGGCGGCTCCTGCCTCGCGCACGCCCTGCACCTGACCCCGGCCGACGTCGGCTCGATGGCCTTCCCCTTCGCGCACATAGCCGGGCCCGACTACACCGTGATGCTGCTGCTGTACGGCTTCCCCGCGGTCCTCTTCGAGAAGTTCGCGATGCCCGACGCGCTGGACGGCTACCGCCGCCACGGGGTCACGGTGGCCGGCGGGTCGACGGCCTTCTACTCCATGTTCCTCACGGAGCAGCGCAAGGAGCCCGCCGCCAAGCTCATCCCCACCCTGCGCCTCCTCGCGGGCGGCGGCGCCCCCAAGCCGCCGGAGATCTACCACGCGGTCGTACGCGAGATGGGCTGCCAGCTGACCCACGGCTACGGCATGACCGAGGTCCCGATGATCACCATGGGCTCCCCGGACGACACCCCGGAACATCTCGCCACCACCGAGGGCCGCCCGCCGGCGGGCATGTCCATCCGCATCACGTCCGCCGACGGCACGCCGCTCCCTCCGGACACGGACGGCGAGGTCCGCCTCCGGGGCGAGGCGGTCTGCCAGGGCTACTTGAACCGGGACCAGTCGGCGGAGGTCTTCGACCCCGACGGCTACCTGATCACGGGCGACCTCGGCCACCTGACGCAGGACGGGTACCTGGTCCTCACGGGGCGCAGCAAGGACGTCATCATCCGCAAGGGCGAGAACATCTCGGCGAAGGAGATCGAGGACCTGCTGCACCAGGTGCCCGGTGTGGCGGACGTGGCGGTCATTGGGCTTCCGGACGCGGAGCGCGGCGAGCGCGTCTGCGCGGTGGTGGAGCCGGTCCCGGGCGCGGCCCCGCCGCTGACCCTGACCGCCCTGACCTCGTACCTCCGCGGTCAGGGCCTGTCCCCGCACAAGCTCCCGGAGCAGCTGGAACTCCTGGAGTCCCTCCCTCGCAACGACGCCTTGCGCAAGGTCCTGAAGTACCGCCTCCGCGAACGCTACTCCTGACCCGGCCGGCCGGGGGCGGCCAAGCCCCCGGCATGAACCGGCGCGAACCGGCTACATCCGGCTCAGCGACGCCGCCGCGAACAGTACGTCCCGGATCGCCTCGCGGTCGCCGTGCTGGCCCACCGCCGCCTCTTCCGGGGAGATGTGGCCCGCCGCCAGCTGGCAGAACTCGATGCCGTCCAGGGCGATCTCCGCCACCGTCCGCTCCGGCGACGGCTTCGCCGCGGGCGAGTCCAGCGCGATGTCCCAGCCGCCGCCGCCCGCGCCCTCGATCTCCAGGTGCAGGGTCCGCCCGGGCGCGCCCGCCGCGACCAGGCCGCGCGCCGGTGCCGCCAGGCCGTCGCGCCGCCGCTTCGCCAGGGCCCGCGGCAGGAGCCGCGCCGCCAGGTCGATCATCCGGTGCAGATGCGGCCCGGACGGCAGCCCGTACGGGTAGTCCACGGCCTCCGCGATGTCCGTCGCGTGCACCCAGCACTCGAAGGCCCGCTCCAGGAACGCGTCCCCGAGCGGCAGTACGAAGCCCCCGTAGTCCACCGCCAGCTCGGCGACGCCACGGCCGGCGAAGGAGACCGTACGCACCAGCGTATGGCCCTGCTCCCGCCACGGCTCGCGGACCTTCCGGGTGGCCGGGTACTGCGAGGCGTTCCAGAAGGCCTCCGTCCGCGCGGTCGTGCCGCCGCCCTCCGGCGCCTCCTTCCCCAGCGGGTCGTCCAGCCCCAGCGCGGCGGCCACCATCCCGTCCACCGTCAGCAGGTGCCCGATCACCCCCGCCACCGTGGTCCGGTGCGTCATCCGCCGCTCCTCCTCGAACCACTTCAGCCGGACCGGGGTGTGCCACTCGGAGTCGCCGAAGTCCTGGAGCAGCGCGTCGAGCCGCGCGGTCTCGGTGTCGTACGGGTTCGCCCACGCCGGCACCGGAATGCGGGCCGGCCGCTTGCCGAGGCAGTCCTCCAGCACCCGCGAGCGCAGCAGCGGACCCAGGTCGAGGTTCTCCTCCGGGTGCAGCAGCCCCACCGCGTCGCGCAGCCGCAGCGCCTCGTCCGCGCAGGGCGCGCACTCGGTGAGGTGGTCCTCCACCGCCTGCGTCTCCTCGGCGGAGCACGCGGCCAACGCCCACGCCCCGAGCAGGGACTTCAGCACGGCGTGCGTGGGCGGCGGCACCGCAGCCGCCGACGGCTCCGGGACCGGGGGCGCGTGCCGCGGATCCAGGTCGTCGGCGGCCCCGCGCGGACCCGGTATCCACACCTGGCCGCCGGGCCGCTCGTATCCGTCGTCGTGGGACTCGGCGGGACCGTTCATCGGGGCGTTCCGTACTCGCGCGGGCCGTATCCGGGCTGGGCGGGGTCCTCCTGCGGGAGGGTGTTGGCGGTCGACAGCAGCTGCAGCCCGAGCCGCAGCCGGCGCCGCGCCTCGTCCTCGCTGATGTGGAGGTCGGCGGCGGCCTGCCGGTAGTCGCGCCGCTTGAAGTACGCGAGTTCGAGCGCGGCACGCAGCGGCGTGGGCATGGAGGTGACGATGTAGTCCGCGCGGGCGGCGGCGTTGGCGCTGCGCACCTTCTGCTCCAGCTCCTCGCGCGAGCCGCGGCCCAGTTCGGCCTGGCGCAACCGGGCCACGGCCTGGCCCTGGGCGATCCGGGCGACCCAGGAGCGCATGGAGCCCTGCTTGGGGTCGTAGGCGTCCGGGTTCTCCCAGATGTAGCCGAAGACCTCGCGGGTGATCCGGTCCGCCGCCTTCTCGTCACCCAGCACGCGGTGCGCCAGGCTGTGCACGAGCGAGGCGAACCGGTCGTACAGCTCTCCGAGCGCGGCGGCCTCCCCGCGCGCCAGGCGTTGCTGCATGCGGCGGTCCCAACGCGGTGGTACGTCCTTAGGCATGGTGCCCCCAGCCGTGTGTCGACGCATCGAATGTAATGGCCACATGGGCAGGTGCGCCCGTTTTGCGGGAAGGTCACTTCGGAAGTGAACCCTCCGTGTTAGGCGCGTGGCAGCGCGTGAACCGTGGTACGGGCGGCGGCACATGCGCACATGCGTACGCGCCCCGCCGCGCTCCCCGTGCGCGGGTTCGATGCGGCCGCCTCCTTGACCACTTCGCTTAACGCGCAGGCCACGTAGGCCTTACGCTCCTGCCTGTCTTGATCTGAACCCACCGCACACGTGAAGGCGGAACGCCGAACATGGACAGCGCAGAATACGAGCGCAAGATCGCCGCCCGATTCGCCACCTTCGACCAGGACGGGTCCGGCTATATCGACCGGGAGGACTTCAGCGCGGCCGCGAAGGCCGTCCTGGCCGAATTCGGTACCACCGCCCGGTCAGACAAGGGCCAGGCCGTGTTCGCCGGCGCCGAGGCGTTCTGGCAGGGGATGGCCGGGATCGCGGATGTCGACGGGGACCAGCGGGTGTCCCGCGAGGAGTTCATCACCGGGGCGGCGAAGCGGCTGCGGGACAGCCCTCAGCGGTTCGCGGAGATCGCGCGGCCGTTCCTGCGGGCCGTGATCGCGGTGGCCGACGGAGAGGGCGGCGGCGCGGCCCCCGCGGCCGCGGCGCGGGTCCTGCGGGTCCTCGGCACACCGCCGGAACTGGCCACGCAGGTGGCGGCGGCCCTCGACGCCGACGGCGACGGCCGCATCTCGGAGGAAGAGATCCTGACGGCCTTCGCGGGCTACTGCGGGGTGGAGGCGCCGGACGCCTGACGGCGGGTTGCGCGGAGCCGCGGCCGGGGCCGGGGCCGGTGCCGGGGGTGTGCCCCCGGAACCGGCCGAGTCGGCCCGCCCCGGGCTAGGCGAAGACCACCGTGCGGCTGCCGTTCAGCAGGACGCGGTGCTCGCTGTGCCACTTCACCGCGCGCGCCAGCGCCTGGCACTCCACGTCGCGCCCGATCGCCACCAGCTGGTCGGGGGTCACCTCGTGGCCGACCCGCTCGACCTCCTGCTCGATGATCGGCCCCTCGTCCAGGTCCGCCGTCACGTAGTGCGCGGTCGCGCCGATCAGCTTCACACCGCGCGCGTGCGCCTGGTGGTACGGCTTCGCGCCCTTGAAGCTCGGCAGGAACGAGTGGTGGATGTTGATGATCCGCCCGCTCAGCTCCTTGCACAGGGTGTCGGACAGCACCTGCATGTACCGCGCGAGCACGACCAGCTCGACGTTCTCGGCGCGCACGAGCTTCAGCAGCTCCGCCTCCGCCGCCTCCTTCGTGTCCTTCGTCACCGGGATGTGCACGAACGGGATGTCGTACGAGCCCACCAGCTCAGCGAAGTCGGTGTGGTTGGAGACCACGGCCGCGATCTCGACGGGCAGGGCGCCGATCGACGTGCGGAACAGCAGGTCGTTCAGGCAGTGGCCGAACTTCGACACCATCAGCACGATCCGCATGCGCTCGTCGGAGCGGTGGATCTGCCAGTCCATCCGGAAGGATTCGCCGATCGCGGCGAAGCTCGCGCGCAGCTTCTCCACCGTCACCGCCGGCTCGGCCTCGAAGTGCACCCGCATGAAGAAGAGTCCGGTCTCCCGGTCTCCGAACTGCTGGCTGTCCACGATGTTGCAGCCGGTCATGAAGAGGTAACTCGACACGGCGTGCACGATGCCCTGCTTGTCAGGGCAGGACACGGTAAGGACGTACTGGGGCTGCGGCTGTGCCTCGGGCTGCGGGTCGCTCATGACCGCATAGCCTTTCACACCGCGCGGGTGAGGATCCTCAGCACTTCCAGCGACGTGGGCCGGACGTCCGGATCGTCCCCGTCTGCCACCGCCAGCCGTACGTGCGCCTCGCGCGCGGCACGGACCGCCTCGGGCCAGGCGTGGTGCTCCAGGTAGACGGAAACGGGTGCGTCGGGCCCGACCTGGTGCAGGATGCGGAGCACCCGCAGCACGGCCAGGTCGACCAGGGCCGCCTCCTGGGAGTCGCGGAAGATCGTGCCGACGTACTTCTCGGCGGACCAGCTGTCGAGCCAGGTGTCCTCGACGAGCCGGTACACGGCGTCGGTGACGTCCCCGTACCCTTCGGCGCCGGCCAGCCAGGTGTCCTCGTGGAAGGCGGGGTCGGAGAGCATGTGCAGCGCCGAGCGCACGTTGCTGCGCCAGCGCCACCACGGCATGTCGTTCAGGGGCATGCCGCCCATGGTGGAGGAGCGGCCACCGCGTCGGGAAGGGTTCTTCGAACCTTGGGCGAATGTCACGCACTCGATCGTACGTTCCCGCTCTCCGGGATCTTGAGGCGCGTGTGAACAAACGGAATATGAACTTCCCCCCGGTAATTCACCTGGGCGTCACCCAACGTTGCGTCCAGCTCACTCTCCAGTTCCCCGCGGAGCGGAATGGTGCGTGGACATGACCGATCTGCGACGTGCAGCAGCCCTCTCCCGCACTTTCCTGGCCACGGCGATGGGTGCGTGTCTCGTCGCCGGGTGCGGGGCGCTCCCCGGAGGCACGGGGGGTTCCGGGGACACCCTCACCGTCATGACGTTCGCACCCGAGGACACCAAGGCGACCAACATGCCCGGAATGCCCGGCATGGCCAAGGCGTACGAGCGCTGGGTCAATGCCAAGGGCGGCATCAACGGGCGCAAACTCCGCGTACTGACCTGCAACGAGAAGAACACCCCCACCGGCGCCGCCGACTGCGCCCGCAAGGCGGTCAAGGAGAAGGCCATCGCCGTGGTCGGCTCCTACAGCCAGCACGGACGCGCCTTCATGGCCCCGCTGGAGGCCGAGGGCATCCCGTTCATCGGGGGGTACGGGGTCACGTCCGAGGAGTTCCAGTCGACCCTCTCCTACCCCGTCAACGGCGGCCAGCCCGTGCTCCTCGCCGGCGCCGGCCACCAGCTGGCCCGCGCGTGCACCCAGGTCGCCCTGGTCCGCCCCGACACCCTCGCGGGCGACTCGATGCCGGTCCTGCTGAACGCCGGGCTCAAGGCCAACAAGCTGGGCGACGCCTCCGACATCCGGGCCGCCGAGGACTCCGCCGACTTCTCCCCGCAGGCCCGTGAAGCCCTCTCCAACACCACCTCCTCCGCCGCTGCCGCCAACGCCAGGGACTCCAAGGACTCGAAGGACTCCAAGGAGAAGGGCAAGGGCTGCGTGACGGCGGTGCTCGGCGAGCAGCGCACCGAGACGTTCTTCGACGCCTTCCGCCGGGCCGCCGACACGCAGAACCGCAAGCCGCAGATCTCCTCGGTCCTGGGCAGCGTCAGCCAGTCCCTGGTGGACCGCACCGGCGGCAAGGAGAGCCCCTTCGAGGGCGCGTTCCTGACCAGTTGGTACCCGGTGGCCAACGACCCGCTCTGGCAGCCGATGCGCAAGGTGATCGCCGACTACGCGTTCGGCGACGACACCGTCGACCCCGACGACACCGGCGCGCAGACCACCTGGATCGCGTACACCGTGCTGAGCGAGATCGTGAAGCGCTTCAAGGAGGACGAGGGCATCACCGCCCGCAAGGTCGGGCACATGCTCAACCAGTCTCAGGCGATCAAGACCGGCGGACTCACCCCGGACCTGAGCTGGCGCTACCAGGACATGCGCGCCGTCGCCGGCTTCCCCCGCATCGTCAACGGCCGGGTCACCTTCCAGATCGTCCAGTCCGGCCGGCTCGTCGCCCAGGAGGGCGAGGCTTCGCAGGACATGACGTCGACGCTGGAACAGGCGCCCCGGGCGGCCTGAGCCCCGGCGGGCCCGTCGGCCCCCTCCCCCGGGAGGGGGCCGGTCTCAGAGCTGCGACTTGTCGCGCTTGGTGAGTCCGTACTTGGCCGCGATGTTGTTCCAGAGCACCGCGGCCGATTCCTTGGCTCTCGTCGCCTCGCCGCTCGCCTTGTTGCCGGCGACGGCGTTCTCGGAGTTCTTGGACTTGCCTTCCTTGCACTTGTCGTCGTCCACGTCGCCCGCCCAGGCCGCGTAGCTGTTGTCGGCGTCCGCGGAGGACCGCCACGCCTTGGTGAGGGCGGCGGTCAGCTTCGCGTTCTCCGGGAGCTGGTCCACCTTGAGCTCCTGGAGGCGGGTGACGAGCTCCTCGCGCTGACGGGCCGCGTCGCGCAGGTCGGCGGCCGCCTGGTCGAGGTTCTTGCAGCCCTTGATGTCGTCCACGGCCTTGATCACCGAGGCCCGGCTGTCGTTGCTGTCCGCGAGGAGCTTGTCCAGCTGGACGGCTTGCGTGCGGCCCGGGTCCACGGGGGCCTCGCCGGCGGGCGCCGCCGTGGCACCGCTCGCGCTGGGCGCGGCGGGCGCCGCGGCCGGGCCGCTGTTCTGCGGCTTGCCGTCGCCGAGCAGCGATCCGACGCCGAGTCCGACGACGACCAGGCCGATGACCACCGCCGCGATGATCGCGGGAGAGATCTTGCGGGCCGGCTCCGGCGGCGGGGGCGGCGCGTACTGCGGCTGCTGGAGCGGCTGCGGCTGCGGCTGCGGAGATACGGGGTCCTGCCCGCGCGGCGGGTAGGGGCGCGGCGGCGGCCGGCGCAGCACCGGCTCCTGGATCGGCGGCAGGTGCTGGGTGTGCCCGGCGGAGTCGTCGCCGCGGAACAACCCGCCGAACGGCTCCGGCCCGCCCGCGGCAGGAACCGGCGGGATGTACTGGGTCGCCGCCTCATCGTGCGCCGGGGCGGCCGGAACGGGCGCGATGTACTGCGTCGCCGCCTCGTGATGTGCCGGGGCCGCCGGCACCGGCGCGATGTACTGCGTCGCCGCCTCGTCGTGCGCCGGGGCGGCCGGAACGGGCGCGATGTACTGCGTCGCCGCCTCGTGATGTGCCGCGGCGGCCGGGGCCGCCGGCACCGGCGCGATGTACTGGGTGGCCGCCTCGGGCAGCGGCGGGTAGCCGTAGCCGTGCGGAGCCCCCGGCCCCTCGTACCCGGGCCCCAGAACGTGCCCGGCCGCCGCCTGCTGCTGCCCGGGGTACTCCGGGTAGCCGGACGCCGGGTCCGGACCCCACGGGGCACCCGGCTGGGGGGCGCTCCCCTGTCCGTTCTCCGTCACCGGGTCTCCTTCTCCGACTTGCCCGAACCTACGGAACCGTCGGCTCACGCTACCGTCCCCGTGGTTGATGGCCAATGTCGGCCGAATCACCGGCGCCCGGCCCGGACCGGGGCCGCCCCGACCCGCTAGGCGACCCGCGCGTCCAGCCGCGCCCCGAACTCCCGCACCGCCGCCTCCTCCCGGTACGGCTCCAGCCGCGCCCTGAAGTCGTCCAGGTACTCCGTACCCCGGTTCGAGCGGAGCCCCTCCAGCAGGTCCGCCGCCTTCGTGGCCGTCTGGCAGGCCTGCTCCACCTCCCGCTGCTGCACCTGCGCCGCCGCCAGCAGCAGCAGCCCGATGGCCCGGCGGCGCGCCTTGCCCTCGGGGAGACCTCGCAGGGCCTCCTCCGCCCGCCGGGCCGCCGCCTCCGCCTGGCCCAGGTCCCGGTGGCAGTGGGCCAGCTCGTCCGCGAGGTACGCCTGGCCGAAGTGGCGGATCCACACCGGGTCGTCGCCCGACTCCGGCTCCGCCCGCTCCAGCGCGCTGACGGCCCGCGACGACAGCACCGCCGTCGCCCGGGTGTCCCCGAGCAGCGCGTGCCCGCGCGCTTCGGCCGCGTAGAACATGGCCTCCACCCGCGGGGTGACCTGCCCCCGCGTCCCCTCCTGGGCGGCCCGCGCCAGCTGCGCGATCTCCCGCGGGTTGCCGAGCTCCGCCGCGAGGTGGCTCATCGACGCCGCGAGCACGTACCCGCCGTACGCCCGGTCGCCGGCCGCCTGTGCCAGCCGCAGGGCCTGGATGTAGTAGCGCTGGGCCAGGCCCGGCTGGCCCGTGTCCACCGCCATGTAGCCCGCGAGTTCCGTCAGCCGGGCCACGGCCGCGAACAGCGCGCGCCCGACGGGCTCCCGGTACGAGCCGCCGATCAGTCCGGACACCACCGAGTTGAGGTAGTGCACGACCACGGGCCGGACGTGCCCGCTGCCGAAGCGGTGGTCGAGTTCGGTGAGGGCCTCGGTGGTGGCCCGTACGGCCTCGACGTCGGACATGCCGACCCGCGAACCGACGCTGCGGGCGACCTGCGTGTCGGCGCCGGTGATCAGCCAGTCGCGGCTCGGCTCGACGAGCGCGGAGGCCGCCACGCTGGAGCCCGCCAGGAAGTCGCGCCGGCCCACGTCGCTGCGCCACAGCTCGCAGACCTGCTCGATGGCGCCGACGACGGTCGGGGAGAACTGCAGGCCGACGCCGGAGGCCAGGTTCTTGCCGTTGGCCATGCCGATCTCGTCGATGGTGACGGCCCGGCCGAGTTTGCGCCCGATCGCCTCGGCGATGATCCCCGGGGCCCGGCCGCGCGGCTGCTGGCCGCGCAGCCAGCGGGCCACGGACGTCTTGTCGTAACGGAGGTCGAGACCGTGTTCCGAGCCGCACATGTTGACGCGCCGGGCGAGCCCGGCATTGGAGCACCCGGCTTCCTGGATGAGCGCCTGCAGCCGTTCGTTCGGCTGGCGGGCGACGAGAGGCCTGGCTGCCATGAAAACCCCCTGAGGCCGCGGGTGATCGTTGGAATGATCACTTCCCGCCTGATGTGCGGAGAATCTTCCGCTCTGCGTCTTGTCGCTACCCAGCGACCGCGCCCCGTCCTCCCACGCGCCCCCGCCCGTGCATCAGTGCGCCCCGTATGCAGGATCGATGCTCCGCCCACCGGCCGGTTTACGCCCGTAACCCCGGGTGAGCCGGATAGTTGGTATGGGCGTGGAAGAGACCATCACAGTCACGGAGACCGCACCCATCCCCAAGCAGCGCGGCGAGCAGTTGCTGGACCATGCCGTGCGGTACGCGGAAGAACGGCACTGGGACGTCTTCGCCGGCACCTGGCTGGAGGCGGGCGACGGGCGTGAGTTGTGCTCCTGCGGGGCGGAGGACTGCGTGGCGCCCGGCGCCCACCCGGCGGTGACGGACTGGGCGGCGCTGGCGACCGGCAGCGCGGTGCAGGTCCGGCGGATCTGGGCGAAGCACCCGAAGGCCTCGATCCTCATGCCGACGGGCCGGACGTTCGACGCGCTGGACGTGCCGGACACCGCCGGGTTCCTGGCGCTGGCGCGGCTGGAGCGGATGCAGCGCACGCTCGGACCGGTCGCGCTCACGCCCGACCACCGGATGCTGTTCTTCGTCCTGCCCGGCGCCGGGGCCAAGATGACGGACCTGGTGCGCAAGCTGGGCTGGACGCCGTCGGCGATCGACCTCGCCGCCCGGGGCGAGGGCGAGTACGTGGCCGCCCCGCCCACCCGCTTCGGCGGCCGGGGCTCGGTCCAGTGGGCGCGGCGGCCCACGCCGGCGAACCGGTGGCTGCCGGACACCGAGGAGCTGATCGACGCGCTGGCGTACGCGTGCGGGAGCGAGGCCGCGGCCGAGCGCAAGCGGCGCCAGGGCTGACCCCGCGGGCAGGGACATTACTGACCGGAAACTGATGACATAAGTAACTGCTCGGGCCTCTTCCCCTCCTCCTATGGTGAGGAAAGAACGACCAACGGGGACGTGTGACGAGAGGCAGGCGCATGCCGGACCAGGGTGATGCGACGAGCGGGACGTACGGGACGGGTGGCGCGCGATCCGCGCCGTCCGCCGTGCGGGTGGAAGGTCTGTGGAAGCGCTTCGGCGAGCAGGTGGCCGTCGCCGGGATCGACCTGGAGCTGCCCGCGGGCAAGTTCATCGGTCTGGTCGGCCCGAACGGCGCGGGCAAGACGACGACGCTGTCGATGGTGACCGGGCTGCTGCGCCCGGACATGGGGCGGGTGCTGGTCGCCGGGCACGACGTGTGGGCGGACCCGGTCGAGGTGAAGGCGCGGATCGGCGTGCTGCCGGAGGGGCTGCGGCTCTTCGAGCGGCTGTCGGGGCGGGAACTGCTCGGCTACATGGGCCGCTTGCGCGGGCTGTCGGGCGAGGAGACGGACAAGCGGGCGACGCAGCTGCTGGACGTCCTGGACCTCGCGGGCTCGCAGCACAAGCTGGTCGTGGACTACTCGACGGGCATGCGCAAGAAGATCGGCCTGGCGGCCGCGCTGCTGCACAACCCCGAAGTGCTCTTCCTGGACGAGCCGTTCGAGGGCGTGGACCCGGTGTCGGCGCAGACCATCCGCGGAGTGCTGGAACGTTACACCGCGTCCGGTGCCACGGTCGTCTTCTCCTCCCACGTGATGGAGCTCGTCGAGTCGCTGTGCGACTGGGTGGCCGTCATGGCCGCCGGGCGGATCCGCGCCGCGGGCCCGCTGGCCGACGTACGGGGCTCCGCGCCCTCCCTGCAGGCCGCCTTCCTCGAACTGGTCGGCGCACACGGGCGCGACGCGGCCGGGGACTCGCTGGACTGGCTGGGCGGCGGCTCCGGTACGGCGGCCGCCCGATGACCGCGACCGGCGCTCTCGCCATGCCCTCCGCACCCGCCGCCCCGGCCACCGCCGCCGGGTCCGTCCCGGTGACCGCCGTCTTCGTCCGGCTGAAGCTGTCGCTGCTGCGCAACGGGCTCAAGGGCTCCTCCAAGCGCAAGGCCGCCTGGATCGGCTCCCTGGTCCTCGCGATCGTCGTCGGTTTCTTCGTCACGCTCGGCCTGGCCATGCTGCACGGCAACGCCCACGCGGGCACGGTCGTCGTACTGCTGGCCGCGATCATGGCGCTCTCGTGGACCGTCATGCCGCTGTTCTTCCCCGGCGGGGACGAGACGCTCGACCCGAGCCGGCTGGTGATGCTGCCGCTGCGCCCGCGTCCCCTCGTACGGGCCCTCCTGGCCTCCTCGCTGATCGGCATCGGACCGCTGTTCACGCTGTGCCTGGCGGTCGGCTCGGTACTGGCCGTCGCGCGGGGCGGCGCGGGCATCGCGGCCGCGGTGGTGGCCGTACCGCTGCTGCTGCTGGGCTGCGTGACCCTCGCCCGCGCGGTGGCCACGGCCAACGTGCGGCTGCTGACCAGCCGCAAGGGGCGCGACCTGGCGCTGCTCAGCGGTCTGCTGATCGCGGTGGGCGCGCAGCTGGCCAACTTCGCCAGCCAGCGCCTGTTCCAGTCGGGCGGACTGGCCCAGCTGGAGCCCGCCGAGGCGGTGGTGCGGTGGCTGCCGCCGGTGACCGCGGTCGGCATGGTGGACTCGGCGAGCGAGGGCGCGTACGGGGTCGCCGCGGCCCAGCTGGCGCTCACCGTCGGCGCGCTGGTCCTGCTGCTCTGGTTCTGGGAGCGCAGCCTGACCAAGCTGATGGTCACACCGGACGGCTCGACGATCACGGCCGCCAAGCCGGAGAAGGACCGCGGCACGGGCGGCTTCTGGTCGCTGCTGCCGGCGGGCCGGACGGGCGCGGCCATGCAGCGGACCCTGCGCTACACGGTCCGCGACCCGAAGACGAAGTCGGCCTTCGTGACGGCGCTGGCGATCGGTCTGATCGTCCCGGTCTTCAACGCGCTGCAGGGCACGGGATCCATCTACCTGGTCTGCTTCGGCTCCGGAATGCTCGGCGTCCAGATGTACAACCAGTTCGGGCAGGACACCTCGGCGTTCTGGATGGTCGCGCAGACCATCTCCACCCGGCGCGACGCGTACGTGGAGCTGCGCGCCCGCGCCGCCGCGCTGGCCCTGGTCACCGTCCCGTACACGGTCTTCGTCACGGTGGTCACGGCCGCCCTGGTCGGCAACTGGTCCGGCTTCCCCGCGGCCTTGGGCCTGGCCCTGGCGCTGCTGGGCGGGATGCTCTGCACGGGGGCGATCGCCTCGGGCCGCTTCCCGTACTCCATCCCGTCGGAAGGCGCCTTCAAGAACGCCGCCCCGGGGCAGGGCGGCCTGGCCTGGATGAGCGTCTTCGGCGGCATGCTGGCGTCGGCGCTGATCTGCGCCCCGGTGATCGCCCTGACGATCTGGCTCAACGTGGCGGACCACCAGGACATCTCCTGGCTGCTGCTCCCGCTGGGCGCGGCCTGGGGCGCGCTGGCGACCTGGTCGGGCCTGCGCCTGTCGGCGCCGACGGTGGCACGGAGGCTGCCGGAGATCCTGGCCGCGGTGAGCAAGGGCTGACGCCGGCCCGACGGGGGTCACGGAGGGGACCGCGGTCAGGTTCGAGTGGAGGATCACGCCCCACTCGCCCCTGGCCGCGTGTAGCGTGGCGATCTTCGGGCGGCGTAGGCCCCCGGAGTCGTGAAGGTGAACGCCCATGACTGTTGGCGAACCGCCCGTCGTCTGGAGCCTGTCCCCCGCCGATGTCCGGGCGGGGTGGCGTGCGCTGTGGTGGAGCGCGGGGACCGACGGCGAGCTCGCCGTGATGCTGGTCCAGGAGCGCTACCTGAGCCGCGAGAAGTACCCGAGGGGCTGGATCGGCTGGCGCGTCCGGCGTCCGTTCGACGCGGAGCTGGTCGTCGTCTCGGGTCGGGGAGAGCGGCGTACACCGGTCCTCGGCATAGACATATGGCCCAGTCACCTGGCCCTCCTCCCGGAGTCCCGGTTTCTCCTCGTGTCAGGCCGTACGCACCGCGACGGGGAGGGCGCCTGGCGGAACAACGCCTTCGTGTACTCCCCCGAGGGGCGGCCGGAGGGCGCCTTCTGCGTCGGTGACGACATCCCGGCCCTGGTCACCGACCGCCGTGGGGGCATCTGGACCGCCTACGGCGATGAGGGCATCTACGGGGAGCACCCGGAGACCGCTGCCGGTCTGGCGGGCTGGAGCATCGACGGCGCGGCCACGTGGGCTCCGCGGGGACGGCTTCCCGTCTGGCCCCTGGAGGGCTGCACGGCCGCCACGGAAGGCGAGTCGGTCTGGCTGGTCTGGTACGGCCACGAGGGCACCTTCCTGAGCCGGATCACCCCCGCCACCGGCGAAGTCACGAGCTACCGCAGCCCGGTGAGGGACCCGGACGGGTTCGCCGTGCGCGGCAACCGTGCGGTCCTCACCAGCCGCGAGCACTACGAGCCCACCGTTACGGTGACCCGCGTCGAGTTGGCCGACGGCGGGTGCGTGGTCACCGGCGAGGAGCGGGTGGGCGTCCCCGGCCGGGTGGTCCTGCGGTGCGGCCAGGGACGTGACGGCACGCTGTGGCTGCGCGCCGGTGACAGCTGGGTGCGCATCGAGGCCTGAGCGGCCGCCGCACGGCTCAGATCTGAGCTGCCTTGATGCCGTCGAGGAAGGGTTCCAGGGCGGCGCGCCAGGCCGTCGGCTGGTCGTAGTGGAGGTAGTGGCCCGCGTCCGGGATTTCCGCGTACTGGCCGGCCGGGAGGACGCGGACCATTTCCTGGGCTTCGGCCCGGCCCAGTTCACCGTCCAGGCCGCGGACCACGAGGGCGGGGCAGCTGACTTGGGCCAGTTCCTCCCAGTGGGCGTCGTGGACCCAGGTCTCGCGGGCCGTCAGCATCTGGCGGCGGGAGAAGAGCGGGCGCCAGCCGTCCGCGGCCTCGTGCATGACCTCGGCGAAGAAGGCGCCTCGGCCGGGGTCGGGGCGCTCCACCCGGGGGTCGTCCTCGCCGAACCAGCGGCGGGCCGCGTCCTGGGTGGGGAAGGGCAGGGGCCAGCGGTGGAACCAGTCCTCCCACTCCTGCTGCGAGGCTTCGCCGAGGGCCGAGGCGCGCATGTCGCAGATGACCAGGGCTTCGACCAGGTCCGGGCGGCGGGCGGCGAGCTGCCAGGCGGTCAGGGCGCCCATGGAGTGGCCGATCAGCGTCACGGGGGCGAGGCCGAGCTGCTCGATGACGGCTTCGGCGTCGGCCACGAAGGCTTCCCGCGTGTACGGGCCGCCCGACGGGCGGTCGCTCTGGCCGTGGCCGCGCTGGTCGAGGGCGATGACGCGGCGGTGCTCGCCGAGCCAGCGCGCGGTACCGGCCCAGTGGAAGGCGCGGCCCATGAGCCCGTGGAGTAACAGCACCGCCGGGCGGGAGCCGGCCTCACCCGACGGCGGTTCGGCCGCCGCCGCCGGATGCGACTGCGGTTCGCGGAACTCCCAGGCGGCCAGGCGTACGCCGTCGGACCCTGTCACATCGATGCGCTGTACCACCGCAGATGCACCCCCTTCGCTCCCGGCCAGACTATCGAACCCGCATTCGAAAACAGGCTTCTCGCCGACAACACCGCTCTTTCGAGTGACCTTGCTCAAGGATTGACCGCCACTGCCGAGGGAGATCCTTTCAACAGGGAGGCGGGCCGCTCGGGGAAGACGGTCCGAAGGGGACGACCTTGAGAGCTCGGGGCTCCAGGTCACAAGGGGAGGACCGGTCCCGGCGCCGCGAGGCGCCGGGACCGCCCACACCAGGGCCGACCCGTACGGGCGGGATCCCCTACGACGTCAACGCTTCGCCACGAACACGTGAGAGGCCACATCCGCCTCCAGCTCGGCGGCTTCGCCGCCGCTGCCCACCAGCACACCACCCGGGGACGCGGTCACGCTCACCACCGAGCCGGGCTGCACGCCCGCCCGCCGCAGCGTGTACATCAGCTGGGCGTCCGTCTGGATCGGCTCCCCGATCCGGCGCACGACCACGGTCTTGCCGTCGGTGCCCGCGTCCAGCTCGGCCAGGCTGATCATGCCGTCCGCCAGGAACGGGTCCGCCTCGGCCTTCTCCCCCAGCTCCTCCAGGCCCGGGATCGGGTTCCCGTACGGCGACTCGGTCGGGTGGCGCAGCAGCTCCAGCACCCGCCGCTCCACCGCCTCGCTCATCACGTGCTCCCAGCGGCAGGCCTCGGCGTGCACCTGCTCCCACTCCAGGCCGATGACGTCGACGAGGAGGCATTCGGCGAGCCGGTGCTTGCGCATGACGCGCGTCGCCAGCCTCCGCCCCTCCTCCGTCAGCTCCAGGTGCCGGTCGCTGGCGACGGCCACCAGGCCGTCCCGCTCCATGCGCGCCACCGTCTGGCTCACCGTCGGTCCGCTCTGGTCGAGCCGCTCGGCGATACGGGCGCGCATGGGGACCACACCTTCCTCTTCCAGCTCAAGGATGGTGCGGAGATACATCTCCGTGGTGTCGATCAGTCCGGACATTCGTGCCCCTCGGATAGCGTGCGCTGGCCCTGTCCCCAATTCTGACGCATCAGGCCGACAACCGTCCCGTGCCGAGCGTCAAGCCCTGTCCCGGACATCTCCGCGTCGCCTTTCGTTCGGGATTGACGTTCGTATTGACAGGCCCTTGGTCCAGACCGCACGGTGAGCGGCGGACACGGACTCATCCCACCCCCGGAAGGCCATCGGCGTATGAGCGAGAGCAAGCTGGCCGGTCAGTTCTTCGACGCCGCCATCGGCCTGCTGGAGCGGGTCCGCGACGAGGAGGGCGTGCGGATCGCCGAGGCCGGCTCCCTCGTCGCCGACGCCGTCGCCGCCGGGAACCGGCTCTTCGCCTTCGGCGCCGGCCACTCCTCGCTCCCCGCCCAGGACGTCGTCTACCGGGCCGGCGGACTGGCCCTGATGAACTTCCTCGCCGTACCGGGCACGGCCGGCATCGACGTCATGCCGGCGACGCTGGGCAGCGCCCTGGAACGGGTCGACGGTCTCGCCGGCGCCGTCCTGGACAGCAGCCCCGCCTCCGACGGCGACGTCCTCGTGATCATCTCCCTCTCGGGGCGCAACGCCCTGCCGGTCGAGATGGCCATGAACGCCCGCGCCATCGGTCTCAATGTGATCGGCGTGACCTCGGTGGCGTACGCGACCGGGACCAAGTCACGGCACGTCTCGGGCACCTTCCTCAAGGACCACTGTGACGTCGTCCTCGACAGCAAGATCGCGGTCGGCGACGCCGAGCTGACCCTCGACGGCATCGAGGCGCCCTTCGCCCCCGCCTCCACCGTCGTGACCAGCGCGATCATGCAGGCGGTCATGGCGGCGGCCGCCGGCGAGCTCGCCGCCCGCGGCGTGGAGCCGCCGCTGCTGCGTTCGGGCAACGTCGACGGCGGCCACGAGTGGAACGGCCGCGTCATGCAGGAGTACGGCGACCGGATCTTCTTCCGCCACTAGGGCCATCAGCTGCCGGCGGTGGCGCGGGGCCGCGCGGCGAGGGCGGACCACCACACGGAGGCGAGCAGCAGCACGCCCGGGGCGATCCCGGCGACGGCCGCCACGGCCGAGGTTCCCGCGCCGGCCGCGCCGAGGAGCAGTCCGGCGGCGCCGCAGGCCGCCATCGCGGCCCCGAGCAGGCGCAGCGAGGCCTGCTGCCACGCGGCCGCGAGGCCGAAGAAGTGCAGTCCGACGACGAGCGCGATCCACCCCACCGTCAGCTGCGGGGCGTGGAGTACCCATTTCAGAACGACGATCCCGGCCAGCGCGGCGATCGCCTCGGCGGCCACCACCAGCCAGTAGCGCCGCCCGAAGGCCCTGCCGGCGGCGCTGTCGGCACCGGTGCGGTCCGCCGGGGGCCGTGGCGTGAGGAACAGGCCGACGAAGGCGGCCACGGCGAGCAGTCGCAGCGGGACGGCGAGCGGCGGCACGGCGCCGGCGTTCACCCCGATGAAGGCGAGGCCGAACGCGCCGCCGATGATCAAGCCCGTACGCCCCCGTGTCATGGCGCCCAGTGTGCCGGAATTCGATCATGGATTCCAAGCCCGGGGGCCGCCCCTGGCAAGGATCCGGGAGTCAGGCCCCGGCGGCTAAGGGATGTTCTGGGCCGCGAGGTCCAGGTCGGCCGCGATCCGGGCCGCGATCTCCTCCGCGTACGCCGCGTCCGCGCGCTCGAAGGCGGCCCGCGACGGCCCGCGCAGGAAGGTCAGCGCGCCCAGCGTCCGCCCCCGGCTGCGCAGCACCGTGCACAGCGCGTGCGCCGCGCCCTCCGGCCACTGGCGGGTCCGCGCCCACCGCGGGTCCGCCTCCCCGCGCGGGGCGCTACTGCGCACCGAGCCGATCCGGTCGAGCGCCTGCAGCGCCGGATGCCCGGCCTCGTACCGCACGGGGATCGACCCGGGCCCCGGCAGCGCGGGCGGCGCGACCGCGGACCGCACGAGCCTGCGCCGCTCGGGGCCGGCCGACAGGTCCAGTACGTCGAGCAGCCCGTGCTCGGCGAAGCCGGCGAGGGCGAAGTCCAGGCGCACGGCCGCGGCCTCGGCCGGGTCCTCGCACTCGGCGGCGGCCCGCCCCGCGCGGTGCAGCTGGTGGGACCGGAAGCGCAGCTGCGCGGTGTCCAGCTGGGCCTGCCGGGCCTCGGTGACGTCCTGGAACAGCCAGCCGACCCCGAGCGGCACCGGCTCCTCCGCCAGCGGCGAGGCCAGCCGCAGGAATCCGCACCGCAGGCAGCGCCGCCGTACACCCTCCGCGGTGCGCACCGACACCCACAGCTCCACCGGCGCGGGCGGCGCCCCCTCCGCGAGCACGTGCTGGAGGGCGCCCTCCAGCTCCTCCACGCCCTGGACGAGCAGTTCCCCGAGCGGGCGGCCGAGCAGGGCGGTGCGCCCGGTCCCGAGGACGCGCGCGGCGTGCGCGTTGACCACGGCGGGCCGCAGGTCGACGTCCACGAGGACGACGCCCCACGCGGCGTCCTCCAGCAGGGCCTCGCTCAGCGCGATGGACCGTTCCAGGTCGATCTGCGCGTGCACCTCGCTGAAGGCGCAGTACACCCCGGCGGGTTTCCCGTCCGCGCCCGGCACCCCGGCCGACTGGGTGCGTACGAGGACGCGCCCGCCGTCCTTGGTCAGCAGCGCGAACTCGTGCACCTGCCGGCCGGGCACGTCCTGGGCGGCCATGAGTCTGTCCTGCACGTCCTGCGCGTCGGCGGCGCGCACCGCCCATCCCTCGAAGCCCTTGCGCCCCACGGCCTCGGCGGCGGACCAGCCCAGGATCCGCTCGGCCTCGCGGTTCCAGTGGGTGATCACGCCGTCGGCGTCGAACGCGCACAAGGCGGCGTCCATCCCGTCCAGCAGCGCTGCGAGCAGATCGTCGTCGGTCTCGTTACGTCCGAAAGCACTCACCCGGCACCCCCCGCAGGTGTTCGCGTGTGCGGCACGTCAGATCATTGAACTGGAACGTGACGCAGCCCACACCGCTTTCCACGGATTGGGTACACGAAATAAACGGTTGTGGCCCCGGGGACACCTGCCTAGGCTCTGACCTACACGAGAAGGGAGGTGGTTCCCGCAATGTACGGAAACCGGACGCGTGAGGTGGCTGCGGGCTAAGCGCCCGTCGTCGCACGCACCCAGTGCGGTGCCCGGCGGAACGCCTGGCGCCAATCCACAGCAGTCACCCGACCCGCGGGCTCGCCGGTACGTCCGGCCGGCTTCTCCCACTGCAGGGGAGAGACCCGAGCCCGCGGGTCGTCTGCTTTTGCGGGCTACGGGGCTACGGGCAGAGACGCTCGACGCGCCACTCCTCAAACTCCGCGCCCTCCCGGACGTACCGCAGGCGGTCATGGAGGCGGTTCTCGTGGCCCTGCCAGAACTCCACCTCGTGGGGGGTGACCCGGATGCCGCCCCACTGCGGCGGGACCGGGACCTGCTCGCCCTCCGGGTAGCGGGCGGCGAGCTCGGCGTAGCGGCGGTCCAGCTCCGCGCGGGAGCCGATCACCGTGGACTGCTCGCTGGCCCAGGCCCCCAGCTGCGAGCCGTGCGGGCGGGAGCGGAAGTACGCCGCCGTCTCGTCGCGGCCGATACGGGCGGCCGTGCCGGTGACGACGACCTGGCGGGCGATGGGGTGCCAGGGGAACAGCAGGGCGACGTGCGGGTTCTCTGCGAGCTCGCGGCCCTTGCGGGATCCGTAGTTGGTGAAGAAGACGAAGCCCCGCTCGTCGAACTGCTTGAGCAGCACCGTACGGGAGCTGGGGCGGCCGTCGGCGGTCGCCGTCGAGACGATCATCGCGTTCGCTTCGAAGACGTGCGCGTCGGCGGCTTGCTGGAACCACCGGGCGAACTGCCGCAGCGGATCCTCGGCGAGGCTCTCCTCCTCGACGATCTGCGAGCGGTACTGCTTGCGCATGGTGGCGGGGTCAAGGTCCTGGTCGGTCACCCGGGCCATCCTGCCGCAGCCGGACCATCGACGGTGTGCCGTATGTCACGCTTCCGCAGTTCATCCGGAACGGACAAAATCTTGGGGCCGGTCCGAAGGTCCCCGCACGGATGACCATCGGCCGTGCCGGGCATCAACGGGGATGACCGCGCCGGACCGCGAATCACGCCGGGAGCCGCGCGTGTTCGCACTATCTGAGGAGCCGCCTGATGTCCGACTTCGTACCCGGGCTCGAAGGGGTCGTCGCGTTCGAGACGGAGATCGCCGAACCGGACAAGGAAGGCGGTGCGCTCCGCTACCGCGGAGTAGACATCGAGGACCTCGTCGGTCACGTCTCCTTCGGGAACGTCTGGGGTCTGCTGGTCGACGGTGCTTTCAACCCCGGCCTGCCCGCCGCCGAGCCCTTCCCCATCCCGGTCCACTCCGGCGACATCCGCGTCGACGTACAGTCCGCGCTCGCCATGCTCGCCCCCGTGTGGGGTCTGAAACCGCTCCTGGACATCGACGAGCGCACCGCGCGCGACGATCTCGCGCGGGCGGCCGTCATGGCGCTCTCGTACGTCGCCCAGTCCGCCCGCGGTCAGGGCCTGCCGATGGTGCCGCAGCGGGAGATCGACAAGGCCGAGTCCGTCGTCGAGCGGTTCATGATCCGCTGGCGGGGCGAGCCGGACCCCAAGCACGTCAAGGCCGTCGACGCGTACTGGACCTCGGCCGCCGAGCACGGCATGAACGCCTCCACGTTCACCGCGCGGGTGATCGCTTCGACCGGTGCGGACGTGGCGGCCGCGCTGTCCGGCGCCGTCGGCGCGATGTCCGGGCCGCTGCACGGCGGGGCGCCGTCCCGCGTCCTCGGCATGATCGAGGAGATCGAGCGCACCGGCGACGCCGTGGCGTACGTGAAGAAGGCCCTGGACAAGGGCGAGCGGCTGATGGGCTTCGGGCACCGCGTCTACCGGGCCGAGGACCCGCGTGCGCGCGTGCTGCGGCGTACCGCGAAGGAGCTGGACGCGCCGCGCTACGAGGTGGCCGCCGCGCTGGAGAAGGCCGCGCTGGAGGAGCTGCACGCGCGCCGTCCCGACCGGGTGCTGGCCACCAATGTGGAGTTCTGGGCGGCGATCATGCTGGACTTCGCGGAGGTGCCGGCGCACATGTTCACCTCGATGTTCAGCTGCGCCCGTACCGCCGGCTGGTCGGCGCACATCCTGGAGCAGAAGCGCACGGGCCGCCTGGTGCGTCCGTCGGCCCGCTACATCGGGCCGGGGCGGCGCGACCCCCGCGACATCGTGGGCTACGCGGACATCGCCGAGACGGCCTGATCGCCTCTCGCACGCCAGGGCGTCGCATCCCGGTTCGTCCGGGGTGCGACGCCCTTCGCGTTCTCGTACTCGCGTTCAGCCCAGGGCCGCGTCCAGGATGCGGGCCCACTGGGCGACCACGCGTGCGCGCCGGGCCGTGTCGTCGGTGAGGACATTGGCCAGGCCGAGGCCGCGGGCCATGTCGAGGAGGCCCTGCACGGTCTCGCGTACGCCCGGAACGGACTCGTCGGCGCCCAGCAGTTCGACGGCGATCCGGTGGGTCTCGCGGCCGACGCGGGCCTCCAGTTCGGTGACCCGGGGGCGCAGCTGCTCCTCGTTGGAGGCGGCCACCCACAGCTGGAGCGCGGCCCGGAAGAGAGTGCCCGTGTACAGGTCCACGAGCGCCTCCACCACGGAGGCGCGGGCGGCGGGACCGGCGTGGAAGAGCTCGCGCAGGGCCGTGGACCGCTCCTCGGCGACGTACTCGACGGCCGCGGTGAAGAGGTCCTCGCGGGTCGGGAAGTGGTGCTGGGCCGCGCCGCGCGAGACGCCGGCGCGTTCGGCGACGACGGAGACGGTGGAGCCGGCCCAGCCGTGTTCGGCCAGGCAGGAGACGGCGGCCTCCAGGAGGTGCCGGCGGGTGACGCGGCTGCGGGCCTGCTTCGGCCCGTGCGTGGAGCCCTGCTTCGGGCTGGTCACAGCGACCACGACGGGTCCCGGCGCTCGAAGCGGGCGGTGATTCCCTCGCGGGCCTCGGCGGAGGCGAAGAGTTCCGCGGACAGCTCCGTCAGGCGGGCGCCGTCGCGCTCCAGGGCCTCGCGCACGGAGGCGGCGGTCAGCGCCTTGGTGGCGGCCAGGCCCTGCGGGGAGGCCTTGCGCAGGCCGGCGAGGACGGGCTCCAAGGCCTCGTCGACGTCGTCGGCGTGCAGGGTCAGCAGGCCGATCCGGGTGGCTTCGGCGGCGTCGAAGCGCTCGGCGGTGAGGAAGTAGCGGGCGGCGGCGCGCGGGTCGAGGCGCGGGAGCAGCGGCATGGAGATCACGGCGGGCGCGAGGCCGAGGTGGGTCTCGGTGAAGGCGTACGAGGACTGCGGTCCGGCGGCGGCGATGTCGCAGACGCCGAGCAGCCCGAGGCCGCCGGCCCGGACGTGGCCGGTGACGCGGGCGACGACCGGCTTGGGCAGTTCGGCGATCTCCCGGAGCAGGGCCACGAAGTCGGCCGGGGCGGACGGGGACTTGAGGTCGGCGCCCGCGCAGAAGGTGGTGCCGGTGTGGGTGAGGACGAGGGCGCGGACCGCCGGGTCCGCGGCGGCGGTGGCGAGGGCGGCGCGGAGGTCTGCGACGAGGGCTTCGGACAGCGCGTTGCGGTTGGCCGGGGAGTCCAGGGTGAGCGTGGCTACGCCGGTCGCTTGCGCGGCGTGCACGAGTGGGGGCATGTCTCCTCCGGAGCGGGGTGTGCGGAACGGGGCGGGGTCTCCCGGGGGAGGGTATGCGGCCTTGGCAAGGTTGGTCCCTGCCGGGGGCTTGGCGGGGTGGGGCTCGGCTGCGCCGGTCCCCGCCCGGGGTTTGGCCCGGCTGCGCGGGGCCGTGGCCGGGGCCGGGGTGGGGTGTCGGCCGGGACTGCATGATGTATGGCGCCCCAGGCCTTGCTTCGGGCCTGACGGGCCTGGCACGCGCCACAAATCACGTTCTACGTCCCGGCCGACACCCCACCCCGTCCCCGTCCAAGCCGTCGGGCCCGGACCCTGCTCGCCTTAGTAGGACTTGGGGAGGCCCAGGGTCTGGTGGGAGACGAAGTTGAGGATCATCTCGCGGCTGACCGGGGCGATACGGGTCACGCGGGCGGCGGTGATCAGGGAGGCCAGGCCGTATTCGCGGGTGAGGCCGTTGCCCCCGAGGGTGTGGACGGACTGGTCCACCGCGCGCACGCAGGCCTCGGCGGCGGCGTACTTGGCCATGTTCGCGGCCTCGCCCGCGCCCATGTCGTCGCCCTCGTCGTAGAGATGGGCGGCCTTCTGCATCATCAGGCGGGCCAGTTCCAGCTCGATGTGGGCTGCGGCCAGCGGGTGTGCCACGGCCTGGTGGGCGCCGATGGGGTCCTTCCAGACCTGGCGGGTCTTGGCGTAGTCGACGGCCTTGGCGAGGGCGTAGCGGCCCATGCCGATGGCGAAGGCGGCGGTCATGATGCGTTCGGGGTTGAGTCCGGCGAAGAGCTGGAGGAGGCCCGCGTCCTCTTCGCCGACCAGGGCGTCGGCGGGCAGCCGTACCTCGTCCAGGGCCAGTTCGAACTGCTTCTCCGCCGCCTGGAGTTCCATGTCGATCGGCGAGTGCGTGAAGCCGGGGGCATCCCTGGGGACGATGAACAGGCACGGCTTGAGACGGCCGGTGCGGGCGTCTTCGGTGCGGCCGACGATGAGGGTGGCGTCGGCGATGTCGACGCCGGAGATGAAGACCTTGCGGCCGGTGAGGATCCAGTCGTCGCCGTCGCGGCGGGCGGTCGTGGTGATGCGGTGGGAGTTGGAGCCGGCGTCGGGTTCGGTGATGCCGAAGGCCATGGCGCGGCTGCCGTCGGCGAGGCCCGGGAGCCAGGACCGCTTCTGGTCCTCGGTGCCGAAGCGGGAGATGACCGTGCCGCAGATGGCGGGTGAGACGACCATCATGAGGAGGGGGCAGCCCGCGGCCCCGAGCTCTTCGAGGACGATGGACAGTTCGGTGATGCCGCCGCCACCGCCGCCGTACTCCTCGGGCAGGCTGACGCCGAGATAGCCGAGCTTGGCGGCGTCGGCCCACAGCTCGTCGGGGTGGCCGCCCTCGCGGGCGAGGCCGGCGAGGTAGGCGCGGCCGTACTTCTGGCCGAGGGCGGCGACCGCCGTACGCAGGGCCTTGTGCTCTTCGGTTTCGATGACGGGGCTCATGATTGCGGTGCCTCCTGTGCTTCCTGGACTACGGCGAGCAGGGCGCCGAACTCGACCTGTTGGCCGGTGGCGGCGTGGAGCGCGGTGAGCGTGCCGGAGGCGGGAGCGAGGATGCGGTGCTCCATTTTCATGGCCTCCAGCCAGAGCAGGGGCTGCCCGGCGGTGACGGGGCTGCCGGGAGCGAGGCCCTCGGCGAGGCGGACCACGGTGCCGGGCATGGGGGCGAGCAGGGAGCCCGGTTCGGTGCGGTCCTGGGGGTCGGTGAACCGGGGGACGACGGTGAGGGTGTGGGATCCGCAGAGCGTCGAGTCGACGTAGACCTCACCCTTGTTCGAATTTTGTTTCACGTGGAACACGCGGCGGATTCCCTCGACTTCGAGGGTGACGAGGGTGGGACTCGCGGCCAGGACCCGAACTCCCGGGTGGTCCACGGGGTGGTAGCGGACTGTGTACTCGGTGGCCGCGGTGCCGGCCGCCGTGTAGCGGCGCGTCTGGGGCTGGGAGCGGACGTTGCGCCAGCCGCCGAGGCGGGCGGCGAGTGGAGCGTCGGGGGCCGGGGCGGCCTGGGCGAGCGCCGCGGCCAGGGCGGACAGGGTGGCGTCCGGGGCCTCCTCGGTGAGGGCTGTGAGGTGGCGTTCGTAGAAACCGGTGTCGAGCTGTCCGGCGGTGAACTCCGGGTGGCGCAGCGAGCGTACGAGGAGCTCGCGGTTGGTGGTGAGCCCGTGGATGCGGGCTCCGGCGAGTGCGTGGGCGAGGGCGCGTACGGCCTCGGCACGGGTGGGGGCGTGGGCGACGACCTTGGCGAGCATGGGGTCGTAGTGGATGCCGACGGTGTCCCCGTCGGTGAAGCCGGTGTCCACGCGGACCTCACCGGGGACGGCGAGGGTATGCAGCACTCCGGTCTGGGGGCGCCAGTCCTGGGCCGGGTCCTCGGCGTAGAGGCGGGCCTCCACGGCGTGGCCGGTGGGCGGTGGCGGGGTCAGGGGCAGGGCCGCGCCCTCGGCGACGCGCAGCTGGAGGGCGACGAGGTCGAGACCGAAGACGGCTTCGGTGACGGGGTGTTCGACCTGGAGCCGGGTGTTCATCTCCAGGAAGTACGGGCGCCCGTCGGCGGTGACGAGGAACTCGACGGTGCCCGCGCCCCGGTAGGAGACGGCGCGGGCGGCGGCGACGGCGGCCTCGTGCAGGCTCTCGCGCAGGCGGTCCGGCAGGCCCGGCGCCGGGGCCTCTTCGATGACCTTCTGGTGGCGCCGCTGGAGGGAGCAGTCGCGGGTGCCCAGCGCCCAGACGGTGCCGTGGGCGTCGGCGAGGATCTGCACCTCGACGTGGCGGCCGCGCTCCACGTAGGGCTCGGCGAAGACCTCGCCGTCGCCGAAGGCGGAGCGGGCCTCGGCGGAGGCGGCTTCCAGTTCCTCCTTGAGGGCGTCGAGATCGCGGACGACGCGCATCCCGCGGCCGCCGCCCCCGGCCGCGGCCTTCAGGAGGAGGGGCAGGTCGGCGGTGGTGGCGGTGGCCGGGTCGACGGGGTCGAGGAGCGGGACCCCGGCGGCGCGCATCAGCTCCTTCGCACGGGTCTTGGAGGCCATGGCCTCGATGGCCTCGGGCGGCGGGCCGATCCAGGTCAGCCCGGCGGCCTGGACCTCGCGGGCGAAGCGGGCGTTCTCGGAGAGGAAGCCGTAGCCGGGGTGGACGGCGTCGGCCCCGGCGGCGAGGGCCGCCTTGATGATCAGGTCGCCGCGCAGGTAGGTGTCGGCGGGGGCCGCGCCGGGGAGGCGTACGGCCGCGTCGGCGGTGCGGACGTGGAGGGCGTCGGCGTCCGGGTCGGAGTGGACGGCCACGGTGGCCAGGCCCAGGGCCTGGGCGGTGCGGAAGACGCGGACGGCGATCTCGCCGCGGTTGGCCACCAGTACGGCCGAAAGGGGGGTGCTGGGCAGGGTCATGTGAGGGCTCACATCCGGAAGACGCCGAAGCCGCCGCGGGCGCCCTCGACGGGGGCGTTGTGGACGGCCGACAAGCACAGGCCGAGGACGGTGCGGGTGTCACGCGGGTCGATGACCCCGTCGTCGTACAGCCGTCCGGACAGGAACATCGGCAGGGACTCGGACTCGATCTGCGCCTCGACGAAGGCGCGCATCCCGGCGTCCGCCTCCTCGTCGTACGGCTGCCCCTTCGCGGCGGCGGACTGCCTCGACACGATGGACAGCACCCCCGCGAGCTGCTGCGGGCCCATGACGGCGGACTTGGCGCTGGGCCAGGCGAAGAGGAAGCGGGGCTCGTAGGCGCGCCCGCACATGCCGTAGTGGCCGGCGCCGTAGCTCGCGCCGATCAGGACGGAGAGGTGGGGGACGCGCGAGTTGGACACCGCGTTGATCATCATCGAGCCGTGCTTGATGATGCCGCCCTGCTCGTACTCCTTGCCGACCATGTAGCCGGTGGTGTTGTGGAGGAAGAGCAGGGGGATGTCGCGCTGGTTGGCGAGCTGGATGAACTGGGCGGCCTTCTGCGACTCGGCGCTGAACAGCACGCCCTGGGCGTTGGCGAGGATGCCGACCGGGTAGCCGTGGAGGGTGGCCCAGCCGGTGACGAGGCTGGTGCCGTAGAGGGGCTTGAACTCGTCGAAGTCGGAGGCGTCGACGATGCGGGCGATGACCTCACGGGGGTCGAAGGGCGTCTTGAGGTCGGGCGGGACGATCCCGAGGAGCTCCTCGGGGTCGTAGAGGGGCTCGTCGGCCTTCGGCGGGTCCGCGTGCGGCTTGCGGTGGTTCAGGCGGGCGACGACGCGGCGGGCCTGGCGGATCGCGTCGTGCTCGTCGAGGGCGTAGTAGTCGGCGAGGCCGGAGGTGCGGGCGTGCATGTCGGCGCCGCCCAGGGACTCGTCGTCGCTCTCCTCGCCGGTGGCCATCTTGACCAGTGGCGGGCCGCCGAGGAACACCTTGGAACGGTCCTTGATCATGATGGTGTGGTCGGACATGCCGGGGATGTACGCGCCTCCGGCGGTGGAGTTGCCGAAGACGACGGCGACGGTCGGGATCCCCTCGGCCGAGAGCCGGGTGAGGTCGCGGAAGATCGCGCCGCCCGGGATGAAGATCTCCTTCTGGGAGGGCAGGTCGGCGCCGCCGGACTCCACGAGGCTGATGCAGGGCAGGCGGTTCTGCCGGGCGATCTCGTTGGCCCGCAGGGCCTTCTTCAGGGTCCAGGGGTTGCTGGCGCCGCCGCGGACGGTGGGGTCGTTGGCGGTGACCAGGCATTCGACGCCCTCGACCGTGCCGATGCCGGTGACCATGGAGGCGCCGACGGGGTAGTCGCTGCCCCAGGCGGCGAGCGGGGACAGCTCCAGGAACGGGGTGTCCGGGTCGAGGAGCAGTTCGACGCGTTCGCGGGCCAGGAGCTTGCCGCGGGTCTTGTGGCGGGCGGTGTACTTCTCACCGCCGCCCGCGAGGGCCTTGGCGTGTTCGGCGTCGAGCGCGGCCAGGCGCTCCAGCGCGGCGGTACGGGCCTGCGCGTGCTCGGGGGCGTGGGGGTCGACGGTGGTGCCGAGGCGGGTCATGAGCCGGTCCCCTCCGGGGCGGGTGTGGGCAGCAGGTGGGACGGGATGTCGAGGTGGCGGGCGCGGAGCCATTCGCCGAGGGCCTTGGCCTGGGGGTCGAAGCGGTGGCCGGAGGCGACCCCGTCGCCGAGGAGGCCGGTGACGGTGAAGTTCAGGGCGCGCAGCCGGGGCAGCGCGTGGCGGGTGACGGGCAGGTCCCGGGCTTCGGGGAGCAGCTCCCGCAACAGCTCGACGGTGAGGGTGCGTTCGAGCCAGGCCCAGGCGGCGTCGGACTCGACCCACACCCCGACGTTGGCGTCACCGCCCTTGTCGCCGCTGCGGGCCCCGGCCACCGCGCCGAGGGGGGCGCGGGTGGTGGGCCCCTCGGGGCTCTCCCCCGCGCCGGCCCCTCCCGGAACCGTTGCTCCGCCCCCGGCCCCCCGCGCCTCATACGCCGGCGGGGCTGTTCGAGGCGCCGCCGGGACGGGTACGCGGGTGCCGTCCGGGAGGACAGCCGCGTGGGGGACGTCCGACGCCGGGACCAGGGCCGAGGTGAAGACCCCGTACGGCTGGGCCGGGCCGGGCGGGGCGGTGACGTGGAACCCCGGGTAGCTGGCCAGGGCGAGTTCGATCGCCGCCGAGGTCAGGCCGCGGCCCACGCGGTCCGGGGACGGGTCGCGGACCACCAGGCGCAGGAGGGCGCTGGCCGTCTCCTCCGTCGGGGCGTCCTCGTGGTCCGTGCGGGACAGGGTCCACGCGGCGTCGGCCACGCCCTCCAGGGCGTCGGAGAGCTGGGCGCGGACGAGCTGCGCCTTCGCCTCGACGTCCAGGCCGGTCAGGACGAAGACCACCTCGTTGCGCCAGCCGCCGATGCGGGTGACGCCCACCTTGAGGGAGGTCGGGGGAGCCTCGCCGCGCACACCCGTGACGCGGACGCGGTCGGTGTCCTCCTCGGTCAGCCGGACCGTGTCCAGGCGGGCCGTCACGTCCGGGCCGAGATAGCGGACGCCTTGGGTCTCGTAGAGGAGTTGGGCCGTGACCGTGCCGGTGGTGACGGCCCCGCCCGTGCCCGGGTGCTTGGTGATCACCGAGGAGCCGTCCTCGGAGATCTCCGCGAGGGGGAAGCCCGGGCGGCGGACGTCGTGCGCGGTGAAGAAGGAGTAGTTCCCGCCGGTGGCCTGGGTCCCGCACTCCAGGACGTGGCCCGCGACCACCGCGCCGGCCAGCCGGTCGTAGTCGTCCGGCGCCCAGTCGAACCACCAGGCCGCAGGGCCGCTGACCAGCGCCGCGTCCGTGACCCGGCCGGTCACGATCACGTCCGCGCCCGCCCGCAGGCAGGCGGTGATCCCGGCGCCGCCGAGGTAGGCGTTGGCGGTGAGCGCCCCTTCCTCGTACGGCATCAGGTCGTCGCCCTCGACGTGCGCGACGCGGACGGGCACCCCCGCCTCGGCCGCCAGCGCCCGTACGGCGTCGGCCAGTCCGGCCGGGTTCAGGCCGCCGGAGTTCGCGACGATCCGTACGCCGCGTTCGTGCGCGAGCCCGAGCCCCTCCTCCAGCTGCCGCAGGAAGGTCTTGGCGTAGCCGAGGTCCGGGTTCTTCAGGCGGTCGCGGCCGAGGATCAGCATGGTCAGCTCGGCCAGGTAGTCCCCGGTCACCACGTCCAGCTCGCCGCCGGTCAGCATCTCGCGCAGGGCGTCGAAGCGGTCCCCGTAGAAGCCGGACGCGTTGCCGACGCGCAGCGGACGGCGGGTCACCGCGAGGCTCCCGGCTCGCGGCCGGGGCCCGCCGGGCCCGCGAAGGCCTGGGCGATGCCGAGCCAGCGGTCCGCGTCGCCGCCGGTCGCCGACAGGGCCAGGTCGGCGCGGTGGGCCCGCTGGGTCACCAGGAGGCAGAAGTCGAGCGCCGGGCCCGTGATCCGCTGCGGGGCGTCCGGCGGGCCGTACGCCCACACGTCCGTGCCGTCGGGGGCCGTCAGCTCCACCCGGAACTCCTCGGCGGGCGCGTCCAGTCCGTGTACGGCGTAGGCGTAGTCGCGGGCCCGTACACCGATCCGGGCCACGTGCCGCAGCCGGGCGGTCGGGGTGCGGCGGACACCGAGCGCGTCGGCGACGTCCTGGCCGTGCGCCCAGGTCTCCATGAGCCGGGCGCTGGCCATGGAGGCGGCCTTCATCGGCGGCCCGTACCAGGGGAAGCGGGTGTCGGGCGAGGCCCCGGCGAGGGCTTCGCCGAGGGCGCCGCGCGTGGAGCGCCAGCGGGCGAGCAGCTCGGCGGGTGGCAGCCCCGCGCCCTCCTCCGCGCCTTCGTCGACGAACGAGTCGGGGGCCTTCAGGGCCTCCTCGGTCATGCGGCCGAAGCCGTCGGCGTCGGTGAGGGAGATCAGTGCGGCCCGGTCCGTCCAGTGCAGGTGGGCGATCTGGTGGGCGACGCTCCAGCCCGGCGCGGGGGTGGGCCGGGCCCAGTCGGACACCGGCAACTCCGCAACCAGGGCGTCCAGTTCAAGACCCTCCTCGCGCAGATCGGCGAAGACGGCGGCAGCGGCTGCGGCAGTGGCATCGACGGCGGACGGATCGGGCACGGTGTGCTCCCCTCTCGGCGTGAGGGGAAGACTGGCAGCCTCCGCGAAAACAATCAAGCATGCTTGCATGATTTGATCGGAGGGCGGCGCGTTCCCGCCACCCCCGCCAACCCGGCCCCGAGCAAAGGAAGTTGACGCCGACCACGAACGGGGCTGGTCTCGCGCCGCCGTCCCCGCCCGGTACGCAGGGGGCGATTCAGGCCGTAAGCCGGAAACTCGCGAAACGTCACCGGATGTCCCGTCGATACTGGACGTTCCGCTCCGGGCCCGGGCGAACACGCGACCACGATCGCGCTCGCAAGCACGTTCATGTCACTCGACGCAGACGACGAAGAGGATGAGCAGACGTGACCCAAGCCGCCCGAACCCCCTTCTCCCTCTATCCCGAACTCGACGCGACCTCCCTCGGCGCCTTCGTCACCGCCCTGGAGAGCGGCGACGTCACCGGCCTCGCCCCCGCCCGCGCCGCCGAGGTCGCCGAGCTCCGCTCCGTCGCCGTCTTCACCCGCGGCAAGGTGACCGGCGCCGACGGGGACCTGCTCGACGCCGCGCTCTGGCGCCACACCGGGATCCAGCCGCGCCCGCTGATCGTGATGCCCTCGCCCTGGACCAGCCTGGGCTGGCTCGTCTACGCCGTCCAGGCCACCGTCTTCGCGGCCCGCGGCTACAACGTCCTCGCCTACACCACCCGCGGCTTCGCCGCCTCCGAGGGCCAGGTGGAGGTGGCGGGCGCGCTCGACGTCGCCGACGGCAGCCGTGCCCTGGACCACCTCGTCGAGCGCAGTGCCGGGCCGGTGACGGGGATCGGCTTCCTCGGGGACTCGTACGGCTCGGGCATCAGCCAGCTGGTCGCCGCGCACGACACCCGGGTCGACGCGGTGGTCGCGCTCAGCAGCTGGGGCGATCTCGGGGAGGCGTTCTACGAGAACTCCACGCGCCACGTCGAGGCCGTACGGGCCCTGCTCAAGGCCGCCGAGAAGGCGCGGCTGAGCCCGCAGACGCAGAGCGTCTTCGACAACGTCCTCGCCGGCCGCGACGTCCCGGGCACCCTGGCCTGGGCGGAGCCGCGCTCGCCCTTCACGCACATCAAGGAGCTCAACCGGCGCGAGGTGCCGGTCTTCTACGCGCACGCCTGGCACGAGACGCTCTTCCCGCCCAACCAGACCCTGAAGATGTTCAACGAGCTGACCGGCCCCAAGCGCCTGGTCCTGTCCATCGGCGACCATTCCGGGCCCGAGTCGTCCGGCATGTTCGGCCTGCCCAACCGGATCTGGACGGACGCCCACCGCTGGTTCGACCACCACCTCAAGGGCGTCGACAACGGCATCGCCGACGAGGGCCAGGTGCTCAGCGAGGTGATGTGGAGCAAGACCCTCGAACCTCGCCCGACCTGGCCCTCCCTCACCGAGCACATACACCGGCTGCACCTGGCGGGCGGCGGGGAACTGGCGGAGGAGCCGGAGGCCGGCTGGACGGCGACCGTGGTGTGCGGGGTGGACACCACGGCGACCGTCGCCGACGCGGTCGTCACGGCCGGATACGCGGAGATGGCCGGCCGGCCGAAGGTCTACCCGACGGACGACATCGACCGCTCCGTCGCCGCGGTGTGGGCATCGGCCCCGGCCGCGGAGACCACCCGGCTGCGCGGCACACCAAAGCTGCGCGTGACGTACCGGGCGGCCAACCCCGGGTCCACCTTCGTCGCCTACCTCCTCGACGTGGCGCCCGACGGCTCGGCCCACATCGTCACGCACGCCCCGTACTCCGACCTCGAATCCGCGCCCGACAGCCTGATCAGAGCGGAGATCGAGCTCCAGGCCACGGCGTACGACGTCCAGCGCGGCAACCGGCTGATGCTGGTGATCGACGCCCGCGACCCCTTCTACGGCGACGCCAACCTGCCGCGCGCGACGCTGGCGTTCACCTCACCGGAGCAGACGCCCTCGTACCTGGACCTGCCCCTCGGATAGGGCGGCGCCCCACCCCGGCGCCCCACCCCGGCGCCGGCCCCGCCGGCCGGTCCCCTGGCCGGCGGGGCCCCTGGCCGGCGGGCCCTTCACCGGCCCGGCCTCAGGGTCGCCGGGTGAGGTCCATCGTCCAGTTGTGCAGCCAGCTGTCGCCCCCGTCGGCCGAGAAGAACTGTTCCCAGCGCGGGGAGCCGGAGCTGGTCCGCGACCACACGAACCGCACCCGCACCGCCTTCCCGTCGTGTGTGTCCACGCCCTCGAAGACTCCCCGGCCACCCTCGAACCGGCCCACGACGGGCGGGAAGAGCGTCCCGGTGGCGGGCCCGGACACCCCGCGGACCTACCGATCCTGTCGGTCCGGGAGACGCCGGACGTCGCGGACCTCCCGGAGGGCTTCGACCTGGCGTCGCACTGGCGGCGGACCCAGGCCGACTTCCACGCGCGGCTCCACCCGGAGGAGGCGTTGGTCCGCCTCTCCGCGCGCGGCGCGGCGCGGCTGACCGGTGCGCAGGCCCGCGCCCTGACGGCCACCGGGGAGCCGGATCCGGAGCTGCCGGGGTGGACCCGGGCGGTCCTCCCGATCGAGTCGGCGGACCACGCGGAGGCCCAGTTCCTGGCCCTGGCCACGGAGGCGGAGGTCCTCTCCCCACCCGCACTCCGCACCCGCGTCGGAGCCACCCTTGCGGCGATGGCGGCCCGCTACGCCGACGGGCCTAGGGTCGGGGACACCGACGCAGGAGGGGCACCGTGGCGAACGAGACCGAGACCGACAGCGCGGCCGGGACCGGGACCGCGATCGTGATCGCGCAGACGACCGTCGACGACGAGCTCAAGGCGAGGGAACTGGCGCGGCGCGCCGTGGAACTGCGGCTGGCGGCCTGCGCGCACATCGACCCGCCCGTCACCGCCGTCTACCGGTGGAAGGGGAGCGTGGAGAGCGCCACGGAGTGGCGCGTCTCCTACAGGACGACGCGAGAGCGGCTGCCCGCCCTCGCCGAGTGGGTCGGGGCGGAACACGCCTATGACGTGCCGGAGTGGATCGTGCTCCCCGTCACCACCGGCTCCGCCGCGTACCTCGCGTGGGTCGCCGCGGAGACCGCCCCCGAGTAGGCGGCCGCTCCGGTACCGGGCGTCAGCAGACCTTGCCCGGCGCGGCCCCGGCCGTCGCCCGCAGGAGGTCGCGCAGGAGGCCGAAGTCGATGCCGTCCGTGCGGCGGAAGCGGAGGCAGCTCTTGCCCATGTCGTGGGCGGCCAGCCGGTCCGCGAAAGCGTCGCGGATGTCCGTACGCATCAGGTAGAAGGAGACGTACTGCTTCTGGTTCGCCCAGGCGATCTCCGCGGCCTCCTCGCCGGGCCGCACGTACGCGGGCATGCCGTACGCGATGACCTCCGCGAAGCCCGGCAGTTCCGCCAGGCACAGCTCCCGCAGCCTGGTCAGGGCCGGGCGGCGGGCCTCCGGGACACCGGCCAGGTACGTGGCGGCGTCCATCAGGCTGCCTGCTTCCGGGTCTGCGAGCGGACCGCGCCCATGCTGGCCGCGATCACCAGCGCGATGGCCACCGCGTCCAGGGCGGACATGGCCTGGTTCAGCACGAGGAAGCCCGCGGTGGCCGCGATGGCCGGCTCCAGGCTCATCAGGATCGCGAAGGTCGGCGCCGGGAGCCGCCGCAGGGCCAGGAGTTCCAGGGTGTACGGGAGCACGGAGGACAGCACGGCCACGCCGGCACCCAGCGCGAGGGTGCTCGGGACCAGCAGGTCGGAGCCGGCTTCGACGATGCCCAGCGGCAGCGAGAGCACCGCGGCCACCGCCATCGCCAGGGCCAGGCCGTCGGCCTGCGGGAAGCGGCGGCCCGTACGCGCGCTGAACACGATGTACGCCGCCCACATCGCGCCCGCCCCGAGCGCGAAGGCCGCGCCCAGCGGGTCGAGGCCGCCGAAGCCGCCCCCGCCGTGGCTGGACAGCAGCACGACACCGGCCAGGGCCAGGCCCGCCCACAGCAAGTTCACCAGGCGCCGGGAGACGACGACCGAGAGGGCGAGCGGCCCCAGCACCTCGAGCGTGACGGCCGGGCCGAGCGGGATGCGGTCGATGGCCTGGTAGAAGAGGCCGTTCATGCCCGCCATGGCCACTCCGAAGGCGACCACCGTGCCCCAGTCGGCCCGGACGTAGCCGCGGACCTTGGGGCGGCACAGGAGCAGCAGCACGACCGCGGCGGCCGCGAGGCGCAGGGTGACCACGCCCGCCGCCCCGACCCTCGGCATGACCATGACCGCGAGGGCGGCGCCGAACTGCACCGAGACCCCCGCCGAGATCACCAGCGCGACGGGCCCGAAGCGGGCCGGGGCGCGGCCCGCGGGGGGCACGGCGAGGGGGGCTGTCGCCGGGGCGGGCACGGTCGTGGTCGTGGAGGGGGAGGACGGTGCGGTCATTCGTCCAGACTACGGGCCCGTAAGGAGTGATCCCGCGCCCGTTGCCTTACAGCCCCTCCGCCGCCGGGTCTTCTGCCAGCCCTTCCGCCAGGAGTTCCGCCAGGTGGCGGGCCCGGACCCCGCCCAGTTGGGCGATCTGGGTACGGCAGGAGAACCCGTCGGCCTGGACGACCGCGTCCCGCGGGGCCGCGCGCAAGGACGGCAGGAGCTGCTCCTCGGCGCACGCCACCGACACCTCGTGGTGGCCGGGCTCGAAGCCGAAGTTCCCGGCCAGGCCGCAGCAGCCGCCGCTGAGCTCGCCCACCAGGCCGGCGCGCTCGCGCAGCCGCCGGTCGGCGGCGTCGCCGAGCACCGCGTGCTGGTGGCAGTGGGTCTGGCCGGCCACCGCCCGGTCCAGGTGCGGCGGCCGCCAGGCCGGGGCGTACTCCTCCAGCGTCTCGGCGAAGGTGCGGACGGCCGCCGCGAGGCGTGCCGCGCGGGGGTCGTCGGGGAGGAGCGCGGGGAGGTCCGTGCGCAGGGCCGCGGCGCAGCTGGGTTCCAGGACCAGCACGGGTGTGGGTACGTCGCCCACGGCGTCCAGGGTGCGGTGGAGGACCTTGCGGGCGCGGTCCAGGCGGCCGGTGGAGAGGTAGGTCAGGCCGCAGCACAGCCTGCCGCCGCGGGGGACGGACACCTCCAGGCCGGCGGCCCGCAGGACCCGTGCCGCCGCGCGGCCGGCCTCGGGAGCCAGGTACTCCGTGAACGTGTCGGGCCAGAGGGTGACGGCGGGGGCGGCCGTGGGTGCGGCGCCCTGCGGGCGGCTTCCGGGCTCGGCCCGGACCCGCGCCGCGGCGCCGGTCCGCCACCAGCGCGTGAACGGCTCGGCCGCCAGGGCCGGCAGCGCCCGTTCCCGTGCCACGCCCGGCACCGGAAGCAGCCGACCCGCCGCGTTCACGACGCCCGCCATCCGCAGCGCGGCGATCAGGCGGAGCCACCGGGGCAGGCCGCCCAGCGTGTAGTGGGCGAGTGGACGGACGCGGCCCGCCCAGTGGTGGTGCAGGAACTGCGACTTGTACGAGGCCATGTCCACGCCCACCGGGCAGTCGCTGAGGCACCCCTTGCAGCCCAGGCACAGGTCCAGCGCCTCGGCGACCTCCGCCGACCGCCAGCCGTCCCGCACGACCTCCCCGGCCAGCATCTCGTGCAGCAGCCGGGCCCGGCCCCGCGTGGAGTGCCGCTCCTCCCCCGTGGCCCGGTACGACGGGCACATCACCCCCGGCCCGCCGACGTCCGAGGAACGGCACTTCGCGACGCCGACGCACCGGGCGACCTCACTCGCGAAGGAGGTCCCCGGCAGCACGGCGAAGCGGAGGTTCTCGTCCAGGCGGCCCGGCCGGACCAGCATCCCCGGGTTCATCCCGCCCGCCGGGTCCCACACGTCCTTGTACGCGCCGAAGAGCCGGACCACGTCGTGGCCGTACATCCTCGGCAGCAGCTCCGCCCGCGCCTGCCCGTCCCCGTGCTCCCCCGACAGCGAGCCCCCGTGGGCGACGACCAGATCCGCCATGTCGGACGAGAAGGCCCGGAAGCGGGCCACGCCGTCCGCCGACGCCAGGTCGAAGTCGATCCGTACGTGGACGCAGCCCTCGCCGAAGTGTCCGTACGGCGATCCGCGCAGCCCGTGCGCCGCCAGCAGGGCGCGGAACTCCCGCAGGTACGCCCCCAGCCGGGTCGGCGGCACCGCGCAGTCCTCCCACCCCGGCCAGGCCATCTCCCCTCCCGGCAGCCGCGTCGCCGTGCCCGCCGCGTCCTCCCGGATCCGCCACAGGGCCCGTTGCCCCGCCGGATCCGTGACCACCACCGCGTCGAGCGCGTCAGCGCCCCGTACGAGCTCCCGCGCGCCGCCCTCGTCGGCCATCTCCACGAACAGCCACGCCCCGCCCCGCGGCAGTCCGCCCACGCCCCTGACCAGGTCTTCCGCCATGCCCTCCACGGTCAGCGGGCGGTACGGGAGCAACCCCGCCGCCGCGTCCGCCGCCGCGCTCTCGTCCGCGTACCCGAGCACCGCGAGCACCGGCGCGCGCGGCGCCTCCACCAGGCGCACCACGGCCTCGGTCACCACCCCGAGCGTGCCCTCGCTCCCGCAGAAGGCCCGGGCCACTTCCGCTCCCCGCTCGGGCAGCAGGGCGTCCAGCCCGCCGTAGCCGGAGATCCGCCGCGAGAAGCCGCCCGAGCCGCCGCCGACCGGGCCGCCGCCGCCCATCCCCGTGCGCAGGAGGGCCAGATTCCCGTCGACCAGCTCCCGCAGCCCCGCCGGAGCCCCCGCCCAGCCGGTCCCGATCCGGTACGGGGAGCCCCCGTACGCCGTCACCGCCAGCTCGGCCACGTTGTCGGCGGTGGTCCCCCAGGCGACCGAGTGGGCGCCACACGCGTTGTTGCCGATCATGCCGCCGAGGGTGCAGCGGGAGTGCGTGGAGGGGTCCGGCCCGAAGGTCAGCCCGTACGGGCGCACCGCGTCCCGCAGCCGGTCGAGCACCAGCCCGGGCTGGACCACGGCGGTACGCGCGGCCGGGTCGACCGACACCAGGGCGTTCATGTGCCGGGTGAGGTCGAGTACCACCCCGGTCCCCGTCGCCTGTCCGGCGATGGAGGTCCCGCCGCCGCGCGGGACGACCGGGACCCCGGCGTCGGCGCACACGCGCAGGGCGGCCGCCACGTCCTCGGCGTCGCGCGGGGCCACCACGCCCACCGGGACGCGCCGGTAGTTGGAGGCGTCCATGGTCACCAGCGCCCGCGCCGCGGCCCCGAAGTCCACCTCGCCGCGCAGCTCCGCCCGCAATGTCCGTTCGAGTTCCCCGGGTGACGTCACGTCCCCCAGCCTCCCACCGTCGGTTGCGTCTCATCGGGTGGACGCGGCTCCAAGGCGTGGACCTGGACCCGATACGCTCCGCTCGTGGCCGAGATCCAGATTCCCGCTGACATCAAGCCCGCCGACGGACGCTTCGGCGCGGGCCCCTCCAAGGTGCGGACCGAGGCGCTGGACGCCCTCGCCGCCACCGGTACCTCCCTGCTCGGAACCTCTCACCGCCAGGCCCCGGTCAAGAACCTGGTCGGCTCGGTGCGCCAGGGGCTCCGGGACCTCTTCTCCCTCCCCGAGGGCTACGAGGTGATCCTGGGCAACGGCGGCTCCACCGCCTTCTGGGACATCGCGACCGCCGGTCTGATCGAGCAGAAGTCCCAGCACCTCACCTTCGGCGAGTTCTCCTCGAAGTTCGCCACGGCCGCGAAGCTCGCGCCGTGGCTGGACGCGCCCTCCGTGATCTCCTCGGAGCCGGGTACGCACCCGGAGCCGGTCGCCGAGGCGGGCGTGGACGTGTACGCGTACACGCACAACGAGACCTCGACGGGTGTCGCGGCGCCGATCAAGCGCGTCGCGGGCGCCGACGCCGGGTCCCTCGTCCTGGTGGACGCGACTTCGGGCGCCGGCGGCCTGCCGGTGGACATCACCGAGACCGACGTCTACTACTTCGCCCCGCAGAAGTCCTTCGCCTCGGAGGGCGGCCTGTGGCTGGCCGCGTTCTCCCCGGCCGCCCTGGAGCGCGCGCAGCGCGTGCACGACTCCGGTCGGCACATCCCGGAGTTCTTCTCGCTGCCGACGGCGATCGACAACTCGCTGAAGAACCAGACGTACAACACCCCGGCGCTGTCGACCCTCTTCCTGCTGAACGAGCAGCTGGAATGGATGAACGGCCAGGGCGGTCTGGAGTTCACGACCGGCCGTACGGCGGCCAGCGCGCGCAACCTCTACGGCTGGGCCGAGGCGTCGAAGTACGCGACCCCGTTCGTCGTGGACGCCGACAAGCGCTCCGCCGTCATCGGCACGATCGACTTCTCGGACGACATCGACGCGGCGGCCGTGGCCAAGGTGCTGCGCGCCAACGGGATCGTGGACACGGAGCCGTACCGCAAGCTCGGCCGCAACCAGCTCCGCATCGCGATGTTCCCGGCGATCGACCCGGCGGACGTGCAGGCGCTGACCACCTGCATCGACTACGTGATCGAGAAGCTCTAGCAGTCCCCCTCAAAGCCCCCGGTGACCTCTCGTCACCGGGGGCTCCGTCGTACCGGCGTGGTGACGTCCGCCCACCTCACCGGGAGGAAGCGGCCCCGCACGCGCTACCTTCAGGAGTTCGGGTACGGCGATTCTTGGAGGCAGCGGCGTGAGCGTGCGAGTGACGGCGGCCCAGAGCGGTGTGGACCCCTTCGGCACGGCCCGGCTGCGGCGCGGGGTGCTCGACTCCTGGGGCGCGGGCCCGGCCCGGTTCCGCGAGGACGCCAACGCCGAGGAGGACCTGGCCCTCGGCGGCTACCGCGACCGGCTCGTCGTCGAGCTGGCGCAGAACGCCGCGGACGCCGCGGCCCGTGCCGGGGTACCGGGCCGGATGCGGCTCACCCTGCACCCCGGCGAGGGCGGGCACGCGGTGCTGGCCGTCGCCAACACCGGCGCCCCGCTGGACGCCACGGGCGTGGAGTCCCTGAGTACCCTGCGCGCCTCCGCCAAGCGGGAATCCGGGGCCGGCTCGGGCGACACCGTCGGCCGCTTCGGCGTCGGTTTCGCCGCCGTCCTCGCCGTTTCCGACGAACCCGCGGTGCTCGGCCGCCACGGCGGCGTCCGCTGGTCCCTGGCCGAGGCCCGCGAGCTGGCCCGCGATGCCGCCGTCGGCAGCCCCGGCCTCGGCGACGAGCTGCGCCGCCGCGACGGCCACGTCCCCCTGCTGCGGCTCCCGCTGCCCGCCGAGGGCACCGCGCCCCAGGGCTACGACACCGTGGTGGTCCTCCCGCTGCGCGACGCCGCCGCCGAGGACCTGGTGGAGCGGCTCCTCGCCGCCGTCGACGACGCCCTGCTGCTCACCCTGCCGGGGCTGCGCGAGGTCGTCATCGAGACACCGTCGGACGGCGGGGCCGGCGGCATCCGCACCCTGTACCGGCGCGACGAGGGCCCGTACACCGTCATCGAGGACTCCCGGTCGGGGACGAACCGCTGGCGCACCGTCCGCCACGGCGGCCCCATCGAGCGGGCCCTGCTCGCCGACCGGCCCGTGGAGGAGCGGCTGCGGCCCGCCTGGGCGGTGTCCTGGGCGGTGCCCGTCGACACCGACGGCGCCCCGCTGTACCCGGCCACCGCGCCCGTGGTCCACGCCCCGACCCCGACCGACGAGCCGCTGGGCATCCCGGCCCTGCTCATCGCGACCCTGCCGCTGGACACCTCCCGCCGGCATCCCGCGCCGGGGCCGCTGACCGACTTCCTCGTGGAGCGCGCCGCCGACGCGTACGCCGAACTCCTCGGCGCCTGGGACCCGGTGGCCACCGCCCTCGTGGACCTGGTGCCCGGCCCGCTCGGCAAGGGCGAGCTGGACGGGGCCCTGCGCGCGGCCATCCTCCGGCGGCTGCCCCGTACGGCCTTCCTCGCCCCCGCCGCGCCGCCCGAGCACGCGGAGGAGCGCAGCGCCCTGCGCCCGTTCGAGGCCGAGGTCGTGGAGGGCGCGGGCGCCGATACCGTACGGGTCCTCGCCGAGGTCCTGCCGACCCTGCTCCCGGCCGGTCTGGAGCGCCGCCCCGAGCTGCGCACCCTGGGCGTGGGCCGGCTCCCGCTGGGCGACGCCATCGAGCGGATCGCGGGCATCGAGCGGACCCCCGACTGGTGGCACCGGCTCTACGACAGCCTCGCCGGCGTCGACCCCGACCGGCTGTCCGGGCTTCCCGTGCCGCTGGCCGACAGCCGTACGACGATCGGGCCGCGCCACGTCCTGCTCCCGTACGCGGACACCCCCGCGGACCTGGCCCGGCTGGGGCTGAAGGTGGCCCACCCGGACGCGGCGCACCCGCTGCTGGAGAAGCTCGGGGCCCTGCCCGCGACGCCGCGCGCGGTGCTCACGACCCCGCAGGTCCGGGCCGCCGTCGCCGGATCGATGGACGCGGGCGAGATCTGGGACGAGGACGCGCTGGACCCGGAGGAACTGGCCGACGTCGTCCTGGGCCTGGTCCGCGACGCCGATCTGAGCCCGGGCGACGAGCCCTGGCTGGGGGCGCTGGCCCTCCCGGACGAGGACGGGGAGCTGACCCCGGCGGGCGAACTGCTGCTGCCCGGATCGCCGCTCGCCTCGGTCATCCGCGAGGACGAGATCCCGTACGTGGACGCCGAACTGGCCTCCCGGTGGGACGCCGACACCCTCACCGCCTGCGGGGTGCTGGCCGCCTTCCAGCTGGTGCGCGCCACCGACGTGGTCCTGGACCCGGACGAACTGGAGCCGCGCGACGGGGACTTCGCCGAGCCCGACGACGCGGGCCTGCTCGACGCGGTGGACGTCTGGTGCGAGGACGTCCTGGACCAGCTGCCGGACACCCCGGTGCCGCCGGTGGCGACCGAGCTCGTCGCCGTGCGCGACCTCGACCTGGTCGACGACGACTGCTGGCCCCAGGCCCTGGCCATGCTGGCGCAGCCGCCGCTGCGCGACGCCCTGACCCAGCCCGTGCGCATCCTCCTCCCGGACGGCACCACGCAGTCCGTGCGCCCGTACACCGCGTGGTGGCTGCGCGACCACCCGGTGCTCGACGGGCGCCGCCCGGCGGGCCTGCGCGCGGCGGGCGGCGATCCGCTGCTGGAGGGCCTCTACACCCCGGCGGACGCGACCGGCTTCGAGGACGAGCAGGTGCTGCGGGCCCTGGGCGTACGGACCACCGTGGCGGCCCTGCTGGACGAGCCGGGCGGCGCGGCCGAGCTCCTGGGCCGCCTCGCCGACCCGGACCGCGAGGTGACGGGCCGCCAGCTGCACGGCCTGTACGCCGCGCTGGCGGACCTGGACCCCGAGCAGGTCACCCTGCCGGACGAGCTGCGTGCGGTGGTGGACGGCGAGGTCCGCGTGGTGGACGCGGCGGACGCGGTCATCGCCGACGCCCCGGACCTGCTCCCGCTGACGGTGGGGCTGCCCCTCCTCCCGGTCGCCCCGTCCCGGGCGGCCGACCTGGCGGACCTCCTCCAGGTCCGGCGGCTGTCGGAGACCGTTCCGGCCGAGGTGACCACGCCGGGCGAGGAGCACGAGGTCCCCGAGCCGGTCCGCATCCTGCTGGGCCCCTCGACCCCGTACACCTACGTCGAGCACGAGGAACTGATCGCGGGGGGCACCGAGCTGGACTGGCGCCGCACCCCGGACGGCACCCTTCACGCCTCCACCCTGGAGGGCGTCGCGGCGGGCCTGGCCTGGTCGGCGGGCCAGTGGCCCCGCCGCTTCGAGGTGGCGGCCCTCCTGGAGGACCCGTCCCGCACCGCGGAACTGGCGCGCGACCGCTGGTTCGACTGACGCCCGACCGACTGGGCCCCCTCCCCGAAACGATGCAAAATGGAAGGGAGGGGGCAGTCCGGCAGCATGTACGACAACGCTGCGGAGCGATGACCCATGGCCGAACAGTTGCGTATCGAGGTCCAGCGGTCCGACGAAGACATCGAATCGCTGATGCGGGAAGTGGACACCCTCCGCCGGGACCTGCTGGAACTGGACGTCGACAACGTCGAGCGCGCCGAGGCGGGCCCCGTACCGCCCGGCAGCCGGGCGGGCACCCTGGAGCTGGCGAACGAACTGCTGGTCACGCTGCCCGCGGCCATTTCCCTGCTGAAGGAAGTCGTATCCGTCGTCGGCGCCTGGCGAAGCCGTGCCTCCAGCCCTTCGGGCGTCACCCTGAAGATCGGCGACCACCACCTGAGCCTGACCGGCGTGAACGACGCCGAGCAGCGCAGACTGATCGATGCGTGGCTGCGAGCCGCCTCTGCCGGCAACGGCGCTCCGGAGGTGGAGGGTGGCTGAGTCGCGCAGGAAGGCACTCGTCGTCGTCACCAGCAGCTACGGCGACGGCAAGCTCACCGCGCTGCGGGCACCGCCGCAGGACGCCGTGGCCCTCGCCGAGGTCCTGGGCGACCCCGCCGTCGGCGGTTTCGACGTGGAGACGCTCTCGGACCCGAGCTGCCAGGAACTCCGCGAGGAGGTCGAGGACTTCTTCGCCGACCGCTCATCGGACCACACCCTGTTGCTCCACTTCTCCTGCCACGGGGTGAAGGACGCCGCCGGCACCCTCTTCCTCGCGACCACTGACACCCGCTGCGTCCGGCTCTCTTCGACGGCCGTACCGGCGGAATACGTGAGCAGCCTGATGCTGGCCAGCCAGGCGCGGCGCGCCGTCGTCATCCTCGACTGCTGCTACGCCGGGGCGTTCGAACGGGGGCTGCTCACGCGGGCCGATCCGGATCCGCACGTGGGCGAGAGCTTCCAGAACCTCCACCAGATCAGCGATACGAGCCAGCGCGGGCGGGCGGTGCTGGCCGCGTGCGGCGCGGTCGAGACCGCGATCGAGGGCAACGACGACGAGGTCGCGGAACGGCTGCAGCCGTCCTTCTTCACCCGCTCGGTGGTGAAGGGGCTGCGCAGCGGCAACGCCGATCTGGACGGCAACGGCGAGATCGGTGTGTCCGAGCTTCACCAATACGTGTGCGACGAGCTGCGCGAACTGACGCCCCACCAGACTCCTCGCCTGTGGGTCTTCGGCGCCCATGGCCGCGACCTCCCCATCGCCCGAGCCCCGGCACGGCGAACCGGGCCCACGCCGCTCCCGGAGAAGGTGGCCGCCCGGGTCCATTCAGCCGACCCCGAGAAACGGCATTGGGTCATCGATGACCTCGAATCCATCCTGCAGGGCGACGAGATCGGGCTGGCCCTGACGGCCGTGACGACACTGGACGAGCTGCTCCGGGACGACAGCCGCCGCGTGGCGACCAGAGCCGAGTCGGCCAGGCACTCGGCACGGCCCCGGATCGCCCCGGAGGCGCTGGATCTCGGAGCAGTGCCCCTGGACTCGCCCGGACCAGCGGCCGTGATCACCGTGGAAGGTCCGCCCGTGGCGCACTCCCGGCTGGAAGCGACGACAGATGCCTCATGGCTGGAGGCGGAGCCCATGCCCGACGGGCGCGAGGTCAAGGTGAAGGCGGCCGGGCTTCCCGGGCCGGGACATCACCAGGGCACGGTGACGGTCCGCACCGCCACGGGAGAAGCAGCGGTCCAAGTCGTGGTCGAGGCCAAGACCCGGGTGGGCAAGGGCAGAACCCCGTCGGACAGGACTCCCCCGGTGTGGAACCGGCAGCGTCCCCGCCGTGAAGCCTCCGGAGCCGTGCCTTACTGGCCCTTCTCATGGGCGGCGGCGCTCTTGGTGGCGGCCCTCGTGACCCTTCTGACGTCCGGCGCGGACATGGGCTTCTACCTCTGGGGCGCCTTCTTCCAAGGGGCTTCGGGCCTGCTGGTCTGGCCGGGGCTGATGCTGAGCATGGTCGCGAACACGGTGCTGGCCGTATGGGCACGACGCGGCGCCGCAGTTCTTCGACGTCGCCCGGCGATCTGGAGCTACGCGAGTCTGACGGCTCTGAACGTTCTGGGAACGGTCCTGGCTTCCTCTGCGTACTTCGCCATCAACTACGGATTCGAAATCGACTTCGCGAAGACCGTCGTGGCTGTGCTCCTCCTCGCCTGCGCCTGCGTCGCCGAGCTCCTCGGATGCGTCGTCCTCGCCGTCACGCAGGGAACCTCCGGTTCACCCAGCGGAACGTGAACTCGATCAGGGTCGCGGCGCCCGCGGCGACGGCCACCGCGATCCACGGCATCGTCACGCCCTCCAGCTTGAGCTGGAAGAAGTCCTGGAGCCACGGCACGACCAGCACGATCAGGAAGGCGCCGCCCATCGCGCCGACCAGTCCGACGCGCCACCACGTGTACGGGCGGGCGATGATCGCCAGGACCCACATCGAGGTCAGGAACAGGGTGAGGGTCGCCGCGCTGGTCTCGGCCTTGAGGGTGTCGGGCCCGGTGTAGTAGTGGCGGGCGATCAGGTACGTCACGAAGGTGGCGGTCCCCGCGATCGCCCCGCCCGGGATCGCGTACCGCATGACGCGTTTCACGAAGTGCGGCCGCGCCCGCTCCTTGTTCGGGGCCAGGGCCAGGAAGAAGGCGGGGATGCCGATGGTGAGCGTGGACAGCAGCGTCAGGTGGCGGGGCAGGAACGGGTACTCGACCTGCGAGCAGACCACCAGGATGGCCAGCAGCACCGAGTAGACCGTCTTCGTGAGGAAGAGGGTGGCCACGCGGGTGATGTTCCCGATGACCCGGCGGCCTTCGGCGACCACCGAGGGGAGGGTGGAGAAGCTGTTGTTGAGGAGGACGATCTGGGCGACGGCGCGGGTGGCCTCGGAGCCGGAGCCCATGGACACGCCGATGTCGGCGTCCTTGAGGGCGAGCACGTCGTTGACGCCGTCGCCGGTCATCGCGACCGTGTGGCCCTTGGACTGGAGCGCGCCGACCATGTCCCGCTTCTGCTGCGGGGTGACCCGCCCGAAGACGGAGTTCTCGTCGAGGACCTTGACCATGTCGGCCCGTTCGGCGGGGAGCCCCCGGGCGTCGACGGTGTTCTCCGCGCCCGGCAGGCCGAGCTTGCCCGCGACCGCGCCGACGGAGACGGCGTTGTCGCCGGAAATGACCTTGGCCTTGACGTCCTGGTCGTCGAAGTAGCGCAGCGTGTCGGCGGCCTCGGGGCGCAGCCGCTGCTCCAGGACGACCAGGGCGGTCGGCCGGACGCCGGTGGCGACGGCCGGGTCGTCCAGTTCGCGGGCGGAACGGGCCAGCAGGAGGAGCCGCAGGCCCTGCTCGTTGAGGCCGCTGATCTCGTCGAGGGCCGGGTCCCCGGCGGGGAGGAGCACGTCGGGGGCGCCGAGCAGCCAGGTGTTGTTCTCGCCGTCGCCCTCGCTGAAGCTGGCGCCGCTGTACTTGCGGGCGGAGGAGAACGGCAGCGACTCGGTGCAGCGCCACTCCGCGCTGTCGGGGTAGGCGTCGATGATCGCCTGGAGGCTGGCGTTGGGACGGGGGTCGGACTCGCCGAGGGCGCCGAGCACCTTCTTGACGTACGCCGGGTCCGTGCCGCCGAGCGCGCGGAGCTCGGTGACGTCCATGCCGCCCTCGGTGAGGGTGCCGGTCTTGTCGAGGCAGACCACGTCGACGCGGGCCAGGCCTTCGATCGCGGGCAGCTCCTGGACCAGGCACTGCTTGCGGCCGAGCCGGATGACGCCGACCGCGAAGGCCACGGAGGTGAGGAGGACGAGCCCCTCGGGGATCATCGGGACGATGCCGCCGACGGTGCGGGCGATGGCGTCGTTGAGGTTGTTCTCCTTGACGACGAGCTGGCTGATGATGAGGCCGATGGACGTCGGGATCATCATCCAGGTGACGTACTTGAGGATGGTGGAGATGCCGGAGCGCAGCTCGGAGTGGACGAGCGTGAAGCGGGAGGCCTCTTCGGCCAGCTGGGCGGCGTAGGCCTCGCGGCCGACCTTGGTGGCGGTGAAGGCGCCGCCGCCGGCGACGACGAAGGAGCCGGACATGACCTGGTCGCCGGGCTTCTTCAGGACGGGGTCGGCCTCGCCGGTGAGCAGGGACTCGTCGATCTCCAGGCCGTCGGCCTCGCCGACGGATCCGTCGACGACGACCTTGTCGCCGGGGCCGAGTTCGATGACGTCGCCGAGGACGATCTCAGAGGTGGAGATCTCGGCGGTCCGGCCGTCGCGGCGGACGCTCGGTTTGGCCTCGCCGATGACGGCGAGACCGTCGAGGGTCTTCTTGGCGCGCAGTTCCTGGATGATGCCGATGCCGGTGTTCGCGACGATCACGAAGCCGAAGAGGCTGTCCTGGATCGGGGCGACGATGAGCATGATCACCCAGAGCACGCCGATGATCGCGTTGAACCGGGTGAAGACGTTGCCGCGGACGATGTCGATGGTGGCGCGGCTGCTGCGGACGGGGACGTCGTTGACCTCACCGCGCGCGACGCGCTCGGCGACCTCGGTGGTGGTCAGCCCGGCGGGCTTGAACCTCGGCGCGGGTGGCCGCATGGGGTGGACCGGGTCGAGCTCGGCCCCCGCGTCGATGGCGGGGCCGGCCCGGTCCGGCCCGTTCTGATCGATCTTCGCCCGCTGCGTCATGCTTTCGACGGTAAGCGGGGTTCCGGGGCTTCACCCGCCGAGGAGCCGGAAGATCCGACCTCAGGACGACCCGAATCGTCCTCCGGTAGCGCGCCGGGGAGGTTACTGGTCGGCCTGCGGTCCCGGCTCCGCCTGCGCGGCCTCGGCGGCCCGCTGCGCCGCGTGGCGCTTGAGGGCGGCGTCGCGGCCGCGGACGTACCAGATGCCGATCAGGCCGAGGAAGCCGCCGGCCGCGCAGGTCCAGACCCACCACAGCATGCCCTGGTCGGCGAACCAGCCGTAGAAGGGGAGCTGGACCAGGAACATGGCGAACCAGATGATCGTGCCGCCGGTGACGGTGGCGACGACCGGACCCTCCAGGGGCTCGGGCGCCTCGTGCTTCGCAGTCCATTTCGCCATGCGGCAAGTCTAGGTGCGCGGATTCGTTGTCTACGCGCGGAGATGGACGCTCCTTCGTTCATGTGTTCATACTGAAACGGTTTGGGCGTGGCCCATTTTCTTCGTATGAACCACCCAATGAGGACCGTATGAGCACCCCGGCCCCCGCCCCCGCGCCCGCCCCCGCGGCGACCCTCCCGGAGCCCTCCCCCCAGGGAGCATCGGCCTTGGACCGCTACTTCAAGATTTCCGAACGCGGCTCGACCGTCGCCCGCGAGATCCGGGGCGGTCTGGCGACCTTCTTCGCGATGGCCTACATCATCGTGCTGAACCCGATCATCCTGGGCAGCGCGAAGGACATGTACGGGCACCAGCTCGACGGCGGCCAGCTCGTCACCGCCACCGTCCTGACGGCCGCCTTCACCACGCTCCTCATGGGTGTCATCGGCAACGTCCCGATCGCGCTGGCCGCCGGCCTCGGCGTCAACACGGTCGTGGCGCTCCAGCTCGCCCCGCGCATGAGCTGGGCCGACGCCATGGGCATGGTGGTCCTGGCCGGCTTCGTGGTGATGCTGCTCGTCGCCACCGGCCTGCGCGAGCGGGTCATGAACGCCGTACCGATGGGCCTGCGCAAGGGCATCGCGATCGGCATCGGCCTGTTCATCATGCTGATCGGCCTGGTCGACTCGGGCTTCGTCTCCCGCATCCCGGACGCCGCGCACACCACCGTCCCGCTCCAGCTCGGCAGCAACGGCCACCTGCTCGGCTGGCCCGTGCTGATCTTCGCCGTCGGCGTGCTGCTCACCCTCGCCCTGCTGATCCGCAAGACGCCGGGCGCGATCCTGATCTCCATCGTGGCGATGACCGTCGTCGCGGTCGCCGTCCAGCTGATCACGAAGCTGCCGAACGAGGCCTGGGGCCTCACCGTCCCCGAGTGGCCGGGCAACCCGGTGGCCGCGCCCGACTTCGGGCTCGTCGGCCAGGTCAGCCTGTTCGGCGGCTTCGGCAAGGTCGGGATGCTGACCGGCGTCCTCTTCGTCTTCACCGTGCTGCTGTCCTGCTTCTTCGACGCCATGGGCACGATCCTGGGCGTCGGCGACGAGGCGAAGCTGATCGACAAGAAGACCGGCGAGTTCCCGGGCATCAACAAGGTCCTGCTGATCGACGGCCTGGCCGTCGCCTCGGGCGGCGCCACCTCTTCCTCCGCCACCACCTGCTTCGTGGAGTCCACGGCCGGGGTCGGCGAGGGCGCCCGTACGGGCCTGGCGAACGTCGTGACGGGCGGCCTCTTCGCCGTGGCGCTGTTCCTGACCCCGCTCGCCACCATGGTCCCGTCCCAGGCGGCCACCCCCGCCCTGGTGGCGGTCGGCTTCCTGATCCTGGCGGGCTCGGTCAAGGACATCGACTGGAGCGACTTCACCATCGCCGTCCCGGCCTTCCTGGCCATGGTGATGATGCCCTTCACCTACTCGATCACCAACGGCATCGGCATCGGCTTCATCAGCTTCTGCGCCCTGCGCCTGGCGACCGGCCGGGGCCGCGAGGTCCCGGTGGCCATGTACGTCGTGTCGGCGGTGTTCGTCTTCTACTACGCGATGCCGGCGCTCGGCCTCACGTGAGCCTCGCCTGCGCCTCACCTGGGCCGCACGTGATCAGGTGAGCCCGTAGAACTTCTCTGTCTCGTCGACGGCCGCGTTGAAGCGCTCGTCGAAGTCGTCGCGAATGAGCGTCCGGACCACATAGTCCTGGACGCTCATTCCGCGTTTGGCGGCATGAGTCCGGAGCCTGTCGAGGAGCTCCCCGTCTATGCGCATGCTCAGCACATGTGTCCCCATGCCGAAAGAGTCGGGGCAGAGGGTAGGGGCGCGTGTCACTTTCCGCTGCCGACTCACCCGTACGAGTGACGGCCGTAAATGGTGTTCCTTAGGTTGGGTAATGAGTTATTCTAAAGACATGCACGACCTCTCCCATGGCGACGACGCTGCCGCCGTGAACGACCTCCGCTCCGCCGTCATGCGACTGGGCCGGCGCCTGAAGCACCAACGCGTCGACGAGTCGCTGAGCCCGACCGAGATGTCGGTCCTCGGCACCCTCGCCCGCTGCGGCCAGGCCACGCCTGGCGAGCTGGCCCGGCGCGAGCACGTACAGCCGCCGTCGATGACACGCATCGTCGCGCTGCTGGAGGCCAAGGGACTGGTCACGCTGGAACCGCACCCGGAAGACCGCCGCCAGAAGGTGGTCCGCCAGACGGAGGAAGCCGAGGCGATGCTCGAAGAGAGCCGCCGCAAGCGCAACGCCTTCCTGGCCGGGCTCGCGGCCGAGCTGACCGAGGACGAATGGGCCAAGCTGCGCGAGGCCGCACCCGTCCTGGAGAAGCTCGCGCACCTGTAGGAACGACGCCAGGAGGCGAACGCTTTTGAGTACGGGAAACGGAGCAGACTCCGCACCCGGCCACATATCCACCCCCACTGAAACACCGGCGGGCACCCCCGCGGGCAAGAACCTGGGGACACCTCCCGGCGGTAGCCGGGGAATGTTCAGCTCTCTGAAGATCCGGAACTACCGGCTCTTCGCGACCGGTCAGGTCGTCTCGAACACCGGCACCTGGATGCAGCGCATCGCGCAGGACTGGCTGGTCCTCTCCCTGACCGGCTCCGCGTCAGCCGTCGGCATCACCATCGCCCTGCAGTTCCTGCCGATGCTGATGTTCGGCCTCTACGGAGGCGTACTCGCCGACCGGCTGCCGAAGCGGCCCCTGCTGATCGTCACCCAGAGCGCGATGGGCCTGACCGGAATCGCCCTCGCCGTGCTCACCCTGGCGGGACAGGTCCAGGTCTGGCACGTCTACCTCGCCGCCTTCCTGCTCGGCCTGGTCACCGTCGTGGACAATCCCGCGCGGCAGACCTTCGTCCCCGAGATGGTCGGCAAGGCGCACGTCGCCAACGCCGTCAGCCTGAACTCGGCCAACTTCCAGTCCGCGCGGCTGGTCGGCCCGGCGATCGCCGGTGTGCTGATCACCGCCGTCGGCTCCGGCTGGGCCTTCCTGCTGAACGGACTGTCCTTCGCCGCGCCCATCGCCGGTCTCCTGATGATGCGCACGGCCGAGTTGCACCCCGTCGAGCCCCGGCCCCGCGCCAAGGGGCAGCTCCGCGAAGGCCTGCACTACGTCGCCGGCCGGCCGGAGCTGATCTGGCCGATCGTGCTCGTGGGCTTCATCGGCACCTTCGGGTTCAACTTCCCGATCTGGCTGTCGGCGTTCGTGAGCGACGTCTTCCACGGGGACGCGGGCACCTACGGGCTGTTCAACACCCTGATCGCGGCAGGTTCCCTGGCGGGCGCCCTGCTCGCGGCCCGGCGCGGCCACTCCCGGCTGCGGCTGCTGGTGGCGGCGGCCGTGCTCTTCTCGGTCCTGCTGCTCGTGACCGCCTTCGCACTCGGCTTCTGGCTGTTCGCCGCGCTGCTCGTACCCATCGGGGTCTTCGGGCTGACGGTCAACGTGACGGCGAACTCCAGCGTGCAGATGGCGACCGACCCCGAGATGCGGGGCCGGGTCATGGCCCTGTTCATGATGGTCTTCACCGGCGGCACCCCGCTGGGCGCCCCGCTGCTGGGCTGGATCACGGACACCTACGGCGCGCGGACCGGCATGGCCGCGGGCGGTGCGATCTCGCTGCTCGCCTCCGCGGCGATCGCGGTGGTCCTGGCCCGCGTGGGCAACCTCCGGCTGCGGGTGGACCGCCACGGGGTGGCGTTCGTCCCGGCGCCGCGCGCCCGCGAGCTGGTCACTGCCGCCTGACCCTGCCGGGCGCCTGCGGCGCGGCCTCCGGGGGCGGAGCCCCCGAGAGCCGCGCCGCGCCCGGCCGGAAGGCCTAGGCGGCCTCGGGGAGGCCGCTTAGGCTCGGCGGCATGAGACTGTTCGCCGCCGTCCTGCTGCCCGAAGAGGCCATGGCCGAGCTGCGGGACGCCGTAAGCCCGCTGCGCGACGACCGGTTGCGGTGGACCGGCGAGCCCGGCTGGCACTTCACGCTCGCCTTCATGGGCGAGGTACGGGACGAGGTGCTCCCCGGCCTGCACGCCCGGCTCGCCCGCGCCGCGGCGCACAGCGACCCGTTCGCGCTCCGCCTCCACGGCGCCGGGCACTTCGGCAACCGCTCGCTGTGGATGGGCGCCGCCGGTGACCTCGACGCGATGCGGCTGCTCGCGGACCGGGCCGACGCCGCCGCCCGGCGGGCCGGGGTGCCCATGGAGCAGCACCGCCGCTACACCCCGCACCTCACCCTGGGCCGGTCCCGCGACGACGCGGTCCGGCTGCGGCCCTACCTGGACGCCCTCGCGGACTTCGAGGGCACGCCCTGGCGGGCCGACGCCCTCAGCCTCGTCCGCAGCAACCTGCCCGTCAGCGGCGTCCCCGGCGAACAGCCCCGCTACGAGACCGTCGGCTCCTGGCCGCTGGGCACCGGCCCGGGCAGGACCTGACTCCTACGGACGCGAGGGCAGCCGGCCCTCCTGCACGGCGCGCGGCGCCTGGCGGTGCTCCCAGGAGACCGGCCGCTGCCAGGTCGTCGCGGCCGCGCGGGTGCGCAGCAGCAGCGCGACCCAACTGCGGTACGGGGCCCATCGATCACTGATCCCGACGCGGGCCTGCGCATCGGTACCGGTGCCGGGGCGGCCGTAGGCCTCGGCCATCGCGGCGTGGAGCCGGGGTTCGTGGTGGGGGAAGACGTCCGGGTGCCCGGCGCCGCGGATGAGGACGAGCTCCGCGGAGAAGGGGCCGATGCCGGGCAGGGTCCGCAAGTGGGCGAGGGCGTCGTCCACCGGCATCGCGCGCAGCCGGGCGGCGTCGAGGTCGCCGGCGAGAGCCGCGTCGGCAAGGACGCGCAGGCGTTCGGCCTTCACGTCGGGCAGGCCCGGTACCCGGCCGATGCCGCGCAGGACCAGCGGGGTGGGGAAGGCGTACAGCGACTGCCCGCCGACGGCGACGTGCCGTCCGAGGTGCTCGGCGATGCGGGCCTTGATCGCGGCGGCCTGGACCATCCGGATGCGGTGGCCGATGACCGACCAGGCCGCGGCCTCGTACGGAGAGTGGAAGCACACCGGCCGCAGCCCCGGGTACGCCGCCATGAGACCGGCCACGACGGGATCGCCCTCGGCGAGCCCGGGGAACCCGGAGCCGTCGACGTCGAGCGAGAGGACGCGGGCCAGTTGCGCCCGCGCCGCGCCCGGATCCCCGGTGACGTCCGCCTCGACGACGGCCCCCGGGCCCTGCGGCTGCCTCACCTCCGCGCCCACCGTCGAGTGGCCGTCGTCGGCGGGGAAGGCCAGGCGCAGCACCGTACCGTCCGTGCCGTCCGGGGCGCCGCGGTACCCGGCGGGGGTGAAGCCCGCCAGGAAACGCACGCTCGCCGCGAGGGAGAACGGCCCGCGCGGGGTGATGGCGGTGGCCGTGGTGGTGGCGGTCACGGTCAGGCGTCGTGTGCGGTGACGGTGTAGCCCTCGGGCCCGGTGAAGGTGAACATCCTGCCGAAGGGGCCGTCTTCGGGCGCCTTCACGATGGGGATCCCGGCGGCCCGGAGCCTGTCGTGCAGCCCCTGCGCGTCAGGGGTCCGGAACCACAGGGCGACCCCGAGGCCCGGCCGCGGGACGGCGTCGAGATCCACGCCCGGCAGCGGCTCGCGGACGGCGAAGGCGATCGGCTCGGTGGCGAACACCACCGCGTGGGGCGGCGAGACGGGCGCCCGGCGCAGTCCGAGGTGGTTCTCGTAGAAGGCGGCGGCCGCTTCCACGTCGCGCACCTGCAAGGCGATGAAGTCCGGCCCGCTGACGATGTCGGTATCGGCGCTGGTGCTGGTGCTGGTGCTGGTGTCGGTCATGCGTACTCCTCGGTCCACGGCTCTGCCCCGCCCTGCCCAATGTCAGGACTTTGACATAGGCGAAGTTAGGCGTCTCCGCGCACGCATGTCAAACTCCTGACATGCATGATGACGTGACCGAGCGCTTGGGGTACCGCCTCAAGCGCGCCGCCGCCGCACTGCGCGGCGCGATGGACAAGGCGCTGCGCGAGTACGGCCTGACCGTGCCGCAGTACGCCTGCCTCGAACTCCTCGACCAGCGCCCCGGGCTGTCCAACGCCGAGCTGGCCCGCGGCACCTTCGTCACCCGGCAGTCCATGAACGTCGTCCTGCGCGGACTGCAGGACGCCGGCCTCATCACCCGCCCGGCCACCACCGACCGCGGCCGCGCCCTGCCCGCCCACCTCACCGAGGAGGGCCACCGCCGCCTCGCGGCGGCGCGCTCCGTCGTCTACGCCATCGACCGGCGCATGTCCGAGGCCGTCCCGGAGCACCGCCTCGCCGAGCTCCTCGCCGACCTCGACCGCATGGCGGCGGCGGCCGAGGCGTGAGAACGGCCACGGCCCCGCCCCTCCGTGCGAAGGGCGGGGCCGGTCGCGTTAGTCTCGACGGGTGGATCCCAAGACCAGAAACCGCGTAATGGCCGGTGTGCTCGTACTGATGTTCGTCGTCGTGGCCGTGGCAGCGGCCGTCGGCCAGTAGACGGGCACCGCTACCAGGCGAACGCCTCCGGCGACGGCCCGGGACCGGGGAAGATCTCGTCCAGGCCCGCCAGCAGCTCCTCCGACAGCTCCAGCTCGACCGCGCGCAGCGCCGAGTCGAGCTGCTCCCGCGTCCGCGGTCCGACGATCGGCCCCGTGACCCCGGGACGGGTCAGCAGCCAGGCCAGCGCGGCCTCCCCCGGCTCCAGCCCGTGCTTGGCCAGCAGGTCCTCGTACGCCTGCACCTGCGCCCGTACCGAGCTGTTGGACAGCGCGTCCGCGGAGCGGCCCGAAGCGCTGCGCCCCGACTCGGCGGCCTTGCGGATGGCGCCGCCCAGCAGGCCCCCGTGCAGCGGGGACCACGGGATCACGCCGAGCCCGTACGCCTCGGCGGCCGGGACGACCTCCATCTCCGCGCGCCGCTCGGCGAGGTTGTAGAGGCACTGCTCGCTGACCAGCCCGAGCCGCCCGGTGCGGGCCGCGGTCTCGTTGGCCTGCGCGATCTTCCAGCCGGGGAAGTTCGAGGAGCCCGCGTAGAGGATCTTGCCCTGCTGGATCAGGACCTCGACGGCCTGCCAGATCTCCTCGAAGGGGGTCCGCCGGTCCACGTGGTGGAACTGGTAGAGGTCGATGTAGTCCGTCTGGAGCCGCTTGAGGCTGGCGTCGACGGCCCGCCGGATGTTCAGCGCCGACAGGCGGTCGTAGTTGGGCCAGGTTTCGCCCTCGGCGGCCATGCTGCCGTAGACCTTGGTGGCGAGCACCGTCTTCTCGCGGCGGCGGCCGCCCTGGGCGAACCAGGTGCCGATGATCTCCTCGGTGCGGCCCTTGTTCGCGCCCCACCCGTACACGTTGGCGGTGTCCACGAAGTTCAGACCCGCGTCGAGCGCGGCGTCCAGGATGCCGTGACTGGTGGGTTCGTCTGTCTGAGGACCGAAGTTCATGGTGCCGAGTACAAGTCGGCTGACCTTGAGACCGGTGCGTCCGAGCTGCGTGTACTTCATGGGGCACTAGCCAACTGCTTGGAGTGGACTCCAGGCAAGACCTCTCCGTGAAGGGGGTGTTACAGCCCCTGGTACGGGCCGCCGATGCCCCAGGCCTGGTGGAGGGCGGCCGCGAACTCCCCCGCCAGGCGGTGCTCGCCCGAGGCGTTGGGGTGGGTGCCGTCGTAGGTGTCGTGGTGGATGTCGTACGACTGCGGGCGCGCCGCCAGCAGGATCGGCGAGGCGTCGGTCGTCAGATCGGCCACCGCCTTCGCCAGGAGCTCGTTGAAGCGGGCCACCTCGGCCGCGAACGGCGCGTCCTCCTCGGCCCGGACGTTCGGGATGACGGGAAGGAGGACCATCCGGACGGCCGGACGGGCCTCGCGCGCGGCCGCGATGAAGCGGCGGGCGTTGGCGGCGGTCTCGTCGGCCTTGGTGTAGAAGCCGAGGTCTATCAGGCCGAGGGAGACCAGCAGGACGTCGGCCCGGCCCGCGCGGGCCGCGGGGCCGATCAGGGGCGCCATGTGCTGCCAGCCCTCGCCCCAGCCGGCCAGGTGGCGGCGGGCGTCCTCGGGGAAGCCCGGGTCGGCGTACTCGTGGCTGGTGGGCGCGTCGGCGGAGGTGTCGTACAGCTCGCTGCGCGGGCCGACGACCGAGAAGGGGCCGCCGAAGGTCGCGCCCAGGTGCTGCCACATCCGGTAGCGCCAGGTGTAGTCGCCCGCGCGTCCGATGGTCATGGAGTCGCCGACGAACATGAAACGCATCCGGTCATCATCGCGGATCACGCGACAGGAGCATCTGTGATGCCGGACACGCGGTCCGGCCTGGCAGGCTTGGGGGATGCGCCTGCTGCCGGTCTCGTCCGCCTCCGCCGCCCTCGTCCTCGCCCTGCTGCCGACGGCGGCCCTCGCGGCGGAGGGCCCCGGGGCTTCGTCGTTCACGATCAGCGATCCGCGGATCAAGGAATCGAGCGGGCTGGCGGCCAGCCGGATCCACCCCGGCGTGTACTGGACGCACAACGACAGCGACGACGGCCCGTACGTCTACGCGGTGGACTCGGCGACCGGCAGGACGGTGGCCCGGGTCACGCTGACCGGGATCGGGAAGCCGCGCGACGTCGAGGCGATCTCGCTGGGGCCGGACGGACAGTTGTACGTCGGTGACATCGGGGACAACCGGGACGGTACCTGGGACCACGTGTGGATCTACCGGTTCCCCGAGCCGAAGCAGCTGGCCGACACCACGGTCAAGGCCGAGCAGTTCACGGTGCGGTACGCGGACGGGCCGCGGAACGCGGAGGCGCTGATGGTGCATCCGGTGACGGGCCGGGTGTACATCGCGAGCAAGAACGAGAGCAAGGGCGGGCTCTACGAGGGTCCGGAGCAGCTGTCGGCGAGCGGGACGAACGTGTTCCGGCGGGTCGCGGACGTGCCGTGGGTGACGGACGGGGCGTTCTCCCCCGACGGGAGCACGCTGGCCCTGCGGGGTTACTTCTCTGCCCGTACGTACCCGTGGAAGGACGGTCGGCCGCAGGGCGAGGGCGAGCGGGTGAACGCGCCGTGGCAGGGGCAGGCGGAGTCGGTGACGTACACGGCGGACGGGTCGGCGCTGATGTTCGGCTCCGAGGGCGCCGACAGCCGTGTCGTCGCGGTCCCGCTGTCCACGGCGGCTCCCTCCGCGTCCGCCTCGCCGCAGCCCGGCTCTCCCTCGGAGGCGGCCCCGTTCCCGGAGCCCCCCGGCAGCTTCACCAAGGGAGCCCTCGTCCTGGCGGTCGCCCTGGCCCTGGTCGCCGCCGCGAAACGCCTCTTGCGCCGCGGCGGCTCCGCCAAGTAGCCCTGCGGCGCCGCTGCCGGGGCCGGGCCCGGACAGCGGCGCCGCCTGCCGGCTACTCCTCCCGGATCGGGATGCGGCCGTTGAGCGTGGACCCGGCGGACCCGGCGGACCCGCCCGGGCCCGCGGAACCGGTGGAACCGGCGGGGTCAGAGGTCTGCTGGGACATCGACGCCAGGAGCTGGCGGGCCACGCCCAGGCCGGTGCCGCCCATCGTGAGCGCCTTCGCGAACATCTCCGACATGCCCTCGGCCCCGTTCAGCAGGACCATGTGCTCCACGTTCCCGAAGGCTCCCGCGCCCGCCTCCACGATCGCGGGCCAGTTCTCGGCGAGCTGCTGGGCAACGACCGCTTCCTGGTTCTCGGCGAGTGCGGCGGCCCGCGCCTTGATCGCGTCGGCTTCGGCGAGGCCCTTCGCCTTCGCCGACGCCGCCACCGCGAGGCCCTTCGCCTGGGTGGCCGCGGCCTCGGCCTCACCGGTCGCCCGGGTGGCCTTCGCCGCCGCGAGACCGCGGGCTTCGGTGGCCGCCGCGTCGGCGGTCGCCGCCGTCGTCACCCGTGTGGCCTCCGCGGCGGCCGCCAGCTCCGTCTCCTTCGCCTTGGCCTGCGCCGCCGAGATCCGGGCGTCGCGCTCGGCCTCCGCCCGGGTCCGCGTCTCGTACGCCGCCGCGTCCGCGGGCTTGCGTACGTCCGCCTGAAGCTGCTGCTCGCGCCGGTGCGCCTCCAGCTCCGCGACCCGGGTCTCCTGCACGACGACTTCCTGACGCGCGGCCGCCTCCGACAGCGGACCCGCCTGCCGTGCCGTCGCCGCGGCCTTGTCCCGCTCGGCCTGGTAGCCGGCCTGGAGGATCTCGCTGTCGCGGGTGGCCTCCGACATCCGGGCGAACGCGGCCTGCTCGGCCTCGGTCGCCAGCCGGTTCGCCTCGGCCTGCGCGATCCGCGCGTCCCGCTGCACGGCGGCCGCGTGCGGCATCGCCAGGTTCTTGATGTAGCCCGTCGGGTCCTCGATCTCGTGGATCTGGAGCGAGTCGACGATCAGGCCCAGCTTCTCCATCTCGGTACCGCAGGCCGCCCGGGTCTGCCCGGTCAGCTTCTCCCGGTCCCGGATCATGTCCTCGACCGTCAACCCGCCCACGATGGAGCGAAGATGGCCGGCGAAGACGATGTGCACCCGCTCGGGCATCATCTTCTGCTGGTCCAGGAAACGGCGCGCGGCGTTGGCGATGGACACGAAGTCGTCGCCGATCTTGAAGATCACCACGCCCTTGACCCGCAGCGGGATGCCCTGGTGGGTCACGCAGTCCACGTTCAGCTGCGTCTCGTTGAGGTCCAGCGACAGCTTCCGCACCGCCTGCACCCCGGGCAGGACCAGCGTCCCGCGCCCGGTGACGATCCGGAACCCCATGCCCTCCCCGATGCCCTCGGTCTTGTGCGCGGAACCGGAGATGACGAGCGCCTCGTTGGGTTCGGCCACCCGCCACATGAGCTTGAACAGGCCGATCAAAGTCAGAATTGCGGCGAGAACGACTCCCGCCACGACGCCGATAGCCATCGGCAACGCCCCCTTATCGCGGTGCCGTTCGACACCGACGAGGGCGAGTCTGCGCCTGTCGCGCACCGGCGGGAAGACGTGCGCGAAGTCTTGTCGCCATCTTGATACGCACAGGTCGCACGAGGGGTCAGTTGTCGTAGGCCGCCATCACGTACACCGTGCGCGGCGGCAGGTACTCGACGACCGTCACCACCGTCCCGACGGCCAGCCGGCCGGTCCCCTGGACGGGGTACGCGAGGAAGTGCTCGGCACCGCCCCGGATCCGGACGATCACCTCGCCGACCAGACCCGGCCCGACCGTCCCGGTCACCCGTCCGGCCATCCCCACCATGTCCACGCCCTCGTCCCCCATGGCCCGAGGGTACGCCGCCGCGCCGGCCCGCCGGGGCTCGGCCGGGGAGGCTGGTGCGCCGGGGCTACGAGTGGCCCAGGTCCGCGGCGGGGAGGTCCGAGACCGGGACCGAGCCGGTGTCGGAGGCCGGGCGCAGGAGGAACTCGTCCGAGGCCATCGAGTCGAGCACCGGCGGCGCCGGCCGCAGCGGAGCCGGCATGACCGCGGCCTCCGAGTGCCCGCCGCAGCCGTACGACAGGGAGACCAGCCGGCCGTCGGCCGGGCTGAACTCGTTCGCGCAGACGCCGAAGGCCTGGCCCAGCGAGCCGCCGATCGCGACCAGGAAGCCGCAGGAGAGGCACGACGCGGGCGCCGCCTGCGCCATCGGGGTCTTCGCACCGAACGACTCGTCCCAGCGGTCGGCCGCGGTGTGCAGCCCGTACCGCGACAGCACGCGGGCGCGCCGCATGCCCAGTTCCTCGGCGACCGAGGTGATGGAGCCGCGCACCGGGACCACCGTGCGGTCGGTGACGTCGGCGTCCTCCGCCTCGACGAGCTCGGCCATCTCGGTGGAGACCATCGAGTTCGGCGGCGGGGCGTCCTCGCCCGACCAGCCTTGCTCCAGGCGCAGGTCGTCGGAGTCGGTGGGCAGCAGGTCGCCGGGGCCCATGTCGCCGGGGCGCAGCCGTTCGCTCCACGGCACCCATTCGGGGGCGAGCAGCGCGTCGTCGCCGGGCAGGAGCACCGTTTCGTCGAGGGTGACGTTCTTCGCGCGGGAGGCGCGGGTCACGGTGACGGCCCAGCGCCAGCCCCGGTAGCCCGGTTCCTTGGACTCGAAGAAGTGCGTGACGACCCGGTCACCCTCCGCCACGGCGGAGACGTGCGCGCCCACCACGCCGGGGAAGGCGGCCTCCTCGGCCGCCGAGCGGGCGAGTTCTACCGCCTCGACGCACAGGCGGTCGGGGGTACGCGGGGTACGGCTTCGCGTCGTCGCAGCACTCACTGGTCTCGTTCTCTCCTACGCCGTCTCACGAGTGCGCCGTCCGTACTGTCGTCCACAACGACCCGTCGGTCCTGTCCGTACGTGGAGCGGGCGGAGCGGACCAGAGGGCCGCGTCGACGTCCGCACCAGATCGGACTCCGGGCGCACCTTTATGCGATCCATTCTGCGGGATCGCGAAGAGGCGCGCGGCCAAGAGCAACCGCCGGTGGCGCGCTACGCACGCTACCTCCTCCGAAGCCTTGGGCCCACATGCAAGGTCCGATTCGCGGACAAGCCCACGAGTCAGGGCGCGTCCGCGACGCGCCGGGAGGGGTTCCCAAGGGCCCGGTGGGGCACTATGGCCAGGTGGCACCCGTACGGTCGTCCGGCGACGGCTCGGGACCGGTCAGGCGGGCCGGCCGGGCCCTGGGGCGTGCCCTGCACCTGCCGTTCACCGGTACGGCGCGCGGCATCCGGCGGGCCACGCACGCGCACGGGGCGGGTGAATCGGGCCTCGGCAAGCTGATCGAGCTGCACGCCATCAACGGCGCCGGCGATGTGATGATCACAGTGGCGCTGGCCTCGACGGTGTTCTTCTCCGTACCCACGGACGAGGCACGCGGCCGGGTGGCCCTGTACCTGGGGATCACGATGCTCCCCTTCACCCTGCTGGCCCCGGTGATCGGGCCGCTGCTGGACCGGCTGCCGCACGGGCGGCGGGCGGCGATGGCGGCCGCGATGCTGGCCCGGGCGCTGCTGGCGCTGATGATGTCGGGCGCGGTGGCCACGGGCGGACTGGAGCTGTATCCGGCGGCGCTGGGGGTGCTGGTCGCGTCCAAGTCGTACGGAGTGGTGCGCAGCGCCGTGGTCCCGCGCCTCCTCCCGCCCGGATTCCCCCTCGTCAAGGCGAACTCCCGGGTCACGCTGGCCGGCCTGCTGGCCACGGGCGCGGCGGCACCGGTGGGCGCCGCGCTGCACCTGATCGGGCCGGAGTGGCCGCTGTACGGAGCCTGCCTGATCTTCGTCTGGGGCACCGTCGCGGCGTTCACGCTGCCGCACAAGGTGGACGAGGCCAAGGGCGAGCGGCGGGCCCGGCTCTCCACCCACGAGGCGCACTCGAAGCGGCCGGGGCTGCGCACGGTCAGCCGCTCGGTCCTGTGCGGCCTGCTGGCGAACGCCTCGATGCGCGCGCTGTCCGGCTTCCTGATCTTCTTCCTGGCGTTCCTGCTGCGCGAGCATCCCCTGGCGGGGCAGAGCGCGGCGGTGTCGCTGGGGATCGTGGGCGTCTCGGCGGGCGTCGGGAACGCGTGCGGCACGGCGGTGGGCGCGTGGCTGCGGGCCAGGGCGCCCGAGGCGATCGTCGCGGCGGTGCTGAGCCTGACCCTCGCGGTCGCGATCCTGGCGGCGGCCTTCTTCAGCGGCCTCATGATGGCCGTACTGGCCGCCACGGCGGGCTTCTGCCAGGCGCTGGCGAAGCTGTCGCTGGACGCGATGATCCAGCGGGACGTCCCGGAGGCGGTACGGAACTCCGCCTTCGCCCGGTCGGAGACGCTGCTCCAGGTGGCGTGGGTGCTCGGCGGCGCGATCGGCATCGTCCTGCCGCTGAACGGCGTCCTGGGCATGTCGGTGGCCGCGGCCATGGTCGCCCTGGGCACCACGATGGCCTTCCGCGGCCTCGTGGGAGCCCCCCGCCACCACCACCCGGGCACCTCCCGCCCCCGGGTGGCCTGAAGTCCGGGGGCGGGTCCCGGGCAACGGCGCCGCACCGGGCGACCCGCGCCACAGCAGGTCAGTGGTACCCCATGCAGCGGCGCGGCCCGGCGGCCCGATAGCCTTCGGCTCATGACCGCACCGCTTATCCCGGGTAGGGCCCGCCGCAGCGTCGCGGCCCTCGGAGCCGTTTCCGCCGGCTTCCTCCTCCTCTCCGCATGCGGGGACAAGCCGACGCCCCTGGCCACCGTGACGGTCGGCACCTCGACGGTGTCCGCCGAAGCCGCCTGCCAAGAAGGCAAGGAGCCGCTCACGATGGAGAAGCTCCAGGAGTGCCTCACCGAGGCGAAGAACGCCAAGACCATCGAGTACGGGCGGGGTGACACCCTGCGTCTCGGGGTCGAGCCCGACGTCGTCGAGGGCGGCAAGAAGTGGCAGGCGGTCCTGGACGGCCAGCAGATCACCGAGCCGTCCGAGAACACCTACCGCAGCTTCCCGGGCGCCGACGTCTTCGCCACCGGCGGCCAGGGCGAGGCCCCCGCCTCGAAGAAGCTGGCCATCGTCCAGCTCGGCGAGGACGGCAAGCCGATCTCCGTCTGGACCGTCAACCTCAAGCTCAAGTAACCGGACGCCACCGGTGCGCGTGCTCGTCGTGACCGCGGTGGCGGCGGAGGCCGACTCCGTCGTCAGCGCTTTCCATGGGCCGACCCCTCATCCGGACGCCCCCGGTCCCGAGCCGCGCACCCTGGCCGGGGGCTACCACGTCACCCGGCGGGACCTTCCCGGCATCGCCTTCGACGTCCTCGTCGGAGGCGTCGGTCCGGCGGCGGCCGCCGCCGGCACCGCCACCGCCCTGGTCCTCGCCGACTACACGCTCGTCGTCTCCGCCGGGATCGGCGGCGGGTTCCAGCCCGCCGCACCGCCCGGCTCCCTCGTGGTCGCGGACGCGATCGTCGCCGCCGACCTGGGCGCCGAGACCCCCGACGGCTTCCTGGACGTCCGGGCGCTCGGCTTCGGGCACAGCGTGCACCTGCCGCCGCCCGAGCTCGCCGCCCGCGCCGCCGAGGCGACCGGGGCGCTGCTCGCGCCCGTGCTGACCGTCTCCACCGTCACCGGGACCGCCGCCCGGGCCGCCGAGCTCGCCGCCCGGCACCCGATGGCCGGGGCCGAGGCCATGGAGGGCTTCGGGGTCGCGGAGGCGGCCGCCGCGCACGGGCTGCCCGTACTGGAGATCCGCGCCGTGTCCAACGCCGTGGGCCCCCGTGACCGTGCCGCCTGGCGGATCGGGGACGCGCTCGCCGCCCTCGCCGACGGCTTCCGCACGCTGGGGCCCGTACTCGCGAACTGGGGAGAACGCCATGAGCGGTAACGCCGTGAAGATCGCCTACTCGCCGTGCCCGAACGACACCTTCGTCTTCGACGCCTGGGCACACGGCCGCGTCCCGGGCGCGCCCGCCCTCGACGTCACCTTCGCCGACATCGACATCACCAACGGCATGGCCGAGCGCGGCGAGCTGGACGTGCTGAAGGTGTCGTACGCCGTGCTGCCGTGGGTGCTGGAGGAGTACGCGCTGCTGCCCTGCGGCGGCGCCCTGGGGCGCGGCTGCGGCCCGCTGGTGCTCACCCGTGAGCCGGGGACCGGCCTCGCCGGGAAGACGGTGGCCGTGCCGAGCGAACGCTCGACCGCCTACCTGCTGTTCCGGCTGTGGGCGGCGGACGTGCTCCCGGACGGGGTCGGCAAGGTGGTCGTGCTGCCGTTCAACGAGATCATGCCGGCGGTGCGCGACGGCCGGGTGGACGCCGGACTGGTCATCCACGAGGCCCGGTTCACCTATCAGGACTACGGCCTGCACTGCCTGGCCGACATGGGCGGGCACTGGGAGTCCACGACCGGCCTGCCGATCCCGCTCGGCGCGATCATCGCCAAGCGCTCGCTGGGCGAGCAGCGGCTCCACGCGCTCGCCGAGTCCGCCCGTACATCGGTGCGGATGGCCTGGGACGACCCCGAGGCGTCCCGGCCGTACGTACGCGCCCACGCGCAGGAGCTGGACCCGGCCGTCGCCGACCAGCACATCGGGCTCTACGTCAACGAGTTCACCGCCGACCTCGGCGACGACGGTTACGCGGCCGTGCGCGGGCTGCTGACCAGGGCGGCGGCCGAGGGACTGGTACCGGCCATTTCGCCCGGCGCGCTCGCCTTCCCGTAGCCCCCGAAGCCCTCCAAAGAGCCTCGGAACGACGGTGCCCCGCCACTCTCCCGAGTGGCGGGGCACCGTACCTCGTTCAGGTCAGACGTCGAGCTGGTCGGCCACCGCGCGCAGCAGGCCGGCGATCTTCGTGCCGTGCACCTTGTCGGGGTAACGGCCGCGCTCCAGCATCGGAGTGATGTTCTCCAGCAGGGTCGTGAGGTCCTGCACGATCGAGGCGAGCTCGTCCGGCTTGCGGCGCTGGGCCGCCGCGACGGACGGCGCCGGATCCAGCACCGTCACCGAAAGCGCCTGGTCACCGCGTTGTCCGGCCACGACACCGAACTCGACGCGCTGGCCGGGCTTGAGGGAGTCGACCCCGGCAGGGAGCACCGACGAGTGGACGAAGACGTCGCCGCCGTCGTCACGGGAGAGAAAGCCGAAGCCCTTCTCACTGTTGAACCATTTGACCTTGCCGGTAGGCACGTCCGTCCTCTGTCCTTGTGCTCGTCGGGTCCGGAGTGCCGAGGAACGGCTCCGGATAACAGCGCAGCGGGCCATGGATGACCCGCCACCTCAAGGCTAATGGCCGAGGGCCGGGTGACAAGACGTTCCCCGGTCCTTCGCGGGCGGCCGCTTCGGCCGCTCCGGCCTGGGAACTACCCTGGTCGGGTGACTGTTACTCCTCATTCCGACGAAGCGCGGCCCGGCGACGCACTGGTGAAGACCGGCGGCATCGTGTTCATCGTGGGCGCCGTCGCCACGCTCGCGACGATGGCCCCGCTGTTCCTCGACGTCGACCCGTTCCCGTCGTACGCGTGGGCCGTGTGCATGCTGATGGGCGTCGGCTTCGCCATCTCCGCGGCGGGCGTGCTGCGGTCGGCCGCGGCGCAGCGCAAGGCGGCCCGGGCCTCACAGGCCTGACCCGGCCGGGGACGTGCCCTGCTTCCCCGAAGCCGCTCAGACGGGCTGCGCGGCGACGTACTGCGCGAGCCACCCCGGCAGCGCGGTGAGGTCCGGGAGCACCACGTCCGCGCCCGCCGCCCGCAGCTCCGGCTCGGGGCACGGACCGGTCGGCACGACCACGGACAGCGCGCCGGCCTTGCGGGCCCCGCGTACGTCGCCCACGTGGTCACCGACGTAGACCTGCGCCCCGTACTCGCGCAGCGCCCCGGCCTTGGCCTCCGCCCAGAGCCAGCCGATGACGGCGTCGGGCTCGATGCCCAGGTGCTCCAGGTGCAGGCGGGCGTTGGGCTCGTGCTTGGCCGTGACGACGATCGCGCGGCCGCCGAGCGCCTGGACGGCCTCGATCGCCTCGCGCGCACCCGGCATCGCCGGGGTCGGCCCGATGGCGTATGTGGGATAGATCTCGCGGTAGCGGTCGGCCATGGCCGGGATCTCGGCCTCCGGGAACCAGTACGCGAGCTCCTCGTCCAGCGGCGGCCCGAGCCGCGTGACCGCCTCGTCGGCGTCGATGAACGTACCCGTCTCGGCCGAGAGCGCCTGGTAGGCGGCCTTGATGCCCGGACGCGAGTCGATGAGGGTCATGTCGAGGTCGAAGCCGACGGTGAGGTTCATACCGCCATTGTGCCGAGGCGGGCCGACGGCGGGCCGACACCAGGCTTACAGCGGGGGAACGTACGCCCCTCGCGTCACGACGCGGCGCGGCTGGGCACGTCAGCGGCGGCGGGCCCGCCACACCAGGTAGAGGACGGACGCCAGCGCCGCGCCCCGCAGCAGCCACGGCCACATCCCGTGCACCACCCCGCTCACCTGGTCCTCGGCCAGGGTCTCGCCCCACTTCTCGTTCATCCGGCCCCACAGCCACACCGCCGCCCCCGCCAGGACCACGCCGGGCGGGCCGAAGACGACCCACTTGCGCTCGGCGGGCCGCAGCACGCGCGAGGCGTACGGCAGCAGCCAGCCGACGACGAGCAGCAGCCAATAGCCGGTGACCACGCCGACGACGAGGAAGGCCGCGGCCAGCATCAGGAAGGCGTTCGGCCGGGGCCGGGGGGCGACGGCCGCGGCTTCCGGCCCGGCGGCCTCCGCCACCGCTTCCTTCTTCGCGCGCCGCCGCTCGCGCAGGAACCGTACGAGGCTCCGCGCGCGCCCCTGCGCCGGCCCCGGCGGCTCCTTCTTCGGCTCCTCGTCCTCCCCCGGAGGCTCCTTGAACATCTCCGGGAACTCGATCCCGCCCGCGAAGCCGTCGACCTGCGGGCCCGAGCCGAACCCGCCCGCCCCGACGCGCCACCAGTCGGGCTCCGCCCCTCCGGAGGGGCCGAGTTCGTCCAGCCCGGCCAGGTGCGGCGGCACGTTCTGCGGCTCCGGCGCCGGGCGCGGCGGCGGCACCCGCTTGCGGCCCAGGCGGCCCGGACCCCGCTGGGCGGGCACCGCCGGGACCGGATCCGGCGGGGTCTGCGAAGGCCCCGACCGCGTACCGACGGTGTCCAGGACCTCCTCCGGCGTGCCGATCCGCTCCAGGATGGCCCGTACCGCGGCCGGCGTCTCCGGGTCGTACTTGGCGCGCCGACGGTCGATCTCGTCCCGCAGCCCCGACACCAGCCGCATCCGGTCACCGGAGGACAGCTGCCGCCGCTGCGCCAAGTCCCCGACGCGGCTCAGATATTCGTAGACCAACTGGTCGCTTTCGATCCCCACGCCCCGGCTCCTCCCGTACCGCCTCAACCGAAGGTAGCGCGTGCGCCCGTGGAGCAGTCGCGGACGCAGCGGATACCGTGGACCGGATGGGGACCGGCCGACTGACCGGCCGACGCGACCAGGAGGCGACTGTGCCCGAGGAAAGCACTGCGGGAGGATCCGGCGGAAGCGGCGCCCCGCGCTCCCTCGCCGAGGCGCTTCGCGCCCGCGACGACTCGGCGCTCGCCGCCCTGCTGCACGCCCGCCCGGACCTGCTCGGCCCGGTGCCCGGCGACGTGACCCAGCTGGCCACCCGCGCCGGCACCCGGGCCTCGGTGGTACGGGCGCTGGAACGCCTGGACCGGTTCGCGCTGCAGACCGCCGAGGCACTGGCGGTCGCCCCGGACCCCTGCCCGTACCCGGTGCTGGAATCGCTGCTGACCGGCGAGGAGGGCACCACCGGCGAGGACAACGGGGCCCGCGCGGCGCTCCCCCGGGCCATGGCCACCCTGCGCGACCAGGCCCTGGTGTGGGGCGACGACGACCGGCTGCGCCTGGTGCGCACCGCCCGCGAACTGCTCGCGCCGTCGCCCCAGCGGCCCTCCCCGACCGGCCTCGGCCCCACCGTCGCCGAGGCCACGGCCGGGATGTCGCCGACCCGGATCCAGGAGATCGTGGCGGCCGTCGGACTGCCCGCCACCCACGACCCGGTGTCCGCGGTGTCGGCGCTGACCGGGCTGTTCACCGACCCGGAGCGGATGTCGGCCCTGCTGGACCGGGCCCCCGCGGAGGCCCACCAGGTGCTCGGGCGGCTCGTGTGGGGGCCGCCGTACGGGGAGGTCACCCCGAACCCGGCCGCGCCGGTGCGCTGGCTGCGCGACCACGGGCTGCTGCTCCCCGCCACCGCACGCACCGTGGTCCTGCCCCGCGAGGTGGCGCTGCACCTGCGCGGCGGGCTCGCGCACCGGGACACCTCGCCGGTGGCCCCGCCCGTTCCCGCGCACCGCGAGCACCGTCCACAGCTTGTGGACGCGAACGCCGCCGGGCAGGCGCTGGGCGCGCTGTCCACCGTCGAGGAGCTGGTGAAGTCCTGGGAGCACGCCGGTCCGCTGGTGCTGCGCGCGGGCGGGCTCGCCGTACGGGACCTCAAGCGGGCCGCGGCCGCCCTGGACACCACCGAGTCCGCGGCGGCGTTCTGGATCGAACTCGCCTACGCGGCCGGCCTGCTGGCCAGTGACGGGGAGGCGGACGAGCGGTACGCGCCCACCCCCGCCTTCGACGACTGGGTCGAACTGCCGCCCGCCGAGCGGTGGTCGGCGCTCGCGGCGGCCTGGCTGCCGGCCACCCGCACCGCCGGCCTGGTCGGCGAACAGGACAGCAAGGGACGCACCCTGTCGGTGCTCGGCCCCGAACTCGACCGCTCCGCCGCCCCCGAGGTGCGCCGACGCGCCCTGGAGCTCCTGGCCGCCCTGCCCGAGGGCGCCTCCCCCGACCCGGACGCCCTGCTGGACCGGCTCGCGTGGGAGCGTCCCGTACGCGGCACCGGCGACCTGCGGGCCCGCCTCGCGCACTGGACGCTGACCGAGGCGGAGATCCTCGGCGTCAGCGGCCGGGGCGCGCTCAGCGGCTTCGGCCGCGCCCTGCTGGAGCGGCGCGACCCGGCGCCGCTGCTGAGCCCGCTGCTGCCGGAGCCGGTGGACCACGTACTACTGCAGGCCGACCTGACGGCGGTGGCCCCCGGCCCGCTGCGCCGCCCGCTCGGCGACACGATGGCGCTGCTCGCGGACGTGGAGTCCAAGGGCGGGGCCACGGTGTACCGCTTCACGCCCGGGTCGGTGCGGCGCGCCCTGGACGCCGGGCACGCCGCCGCCGACCTGCACGCCTTCCTCAAGGAACACAGCCGCACGCCGGTCCCGCAGCCGCTGGCCTACCTGATCGACGACGTCGCCCGGCGGCACGGGCACCTGCGGGTCGGTTCGGCGTCCTCGTACGTGCGCTGCGACGACGACGCGATGCTGGGCGAGATCCTGGCCGACAAGCGGTCGGCGGGGCTGGGGCTGCGCCGCCTCGCGCCGACGGTGCTGGCCGCGCAGGCCGAACCCACGTCCCTGCTGGAGGGGTTGCGGGCCATGGGGTACGCGCCGGCCGCGGAGTCCCGTACCGGCGACGTGCTGGTGGCGCGGGCCGACGCCCACCGCACGCCGGCCCGCTCGGCTCCCGTACCGGTGCCGGACGGCCCGCCGGTGCCGGACGAGACGCTGCTGCGGGCGGCCGTACGGGCGATCCGCGCGGGCGACCTGGCGGCGACGGCCGTGCGCAAGGAGCCGGTGGCCTCCGCGGCCGTGCCGGGCGAACTGCCGCGCACGAGCGCGGCGGAGACCCTGGCGACGGTGCAGGCGGCCGCGCTGACCGGGTCGGCCGTGTGGATCGGGTACGTGAACGCGGACGGGGCGGCGAGCCAGCGGGTCATCGCCCCGGTGCGGGTGGAGGGCGGCTTCGTCACCGGCTACGACCACACGGCGGACGAGGTACGGACGTACGCGCTGCACCGGATCACGGGGGTCGCCGAGCTGGCGGAGGACCACGTCTGACGCGCGAGGCCGGGTCCGGCGCGCAGGACCTCGTCCAAAAGCGCTGGCCGGGCGGGGTCCGGACCCCGCACCCTGGTCCGTATGTCCAACGCCGTGTCGTTCGGAGTACCGAACCGCCAGATCCGCGCCGCCCACACCGCCGCCACCGTCACCGTCTACCAGGCGTACTCCCCGTCCCTGGGGGTACCGGCGGCCCGCGGCGGCCGCTTCCCGCCCGCCTGGAAGCGGGAGCGGATGACGTGGATCAAGCCGTCGTTCCTGTGGATGATGTACCGCTGCGGCTGGGCAGCCAAGGCCGACCAGGAGACGGTGCTGGCGATCGACATCACCCGTGAGGGCTTCGACCGGGCGCTGCGCGAGGCCTGCCTGTCCCACTACGAGCCGGGTGTGCACGCGGACCGCGGCGCCTGGCAGCAGTCGCTGCGCGCGACGTCGGCCCGCGTCCAGTGGGACCCGGAGCGCGACCTCCACCTGAACACGCTGCCGTACCGCTCGCTCCAGCTGGGCCTGTCCGGGCCCGCCTCGCGGGCCTACGCCGACGAGTGGACGGTCGCCATCAGGGACGTCACCCCGCTGGCCCGGGAGATCCACGGCCTGCTCCGCTCCGGGGACGGGGCGACTGCACAGGCGCTGCTGCCCGTGGAAACCCCGTACGCCGCGGGCCCGTTGCCTCACCTGGGCGCGTAGTCGATCCGCCCGTGCTCGAAGGGCCACGCCTCGCGCAGCCAGCGGCTCACGGCCTCGTACAGCGGGAGGTCGAGGTGGGCCCGGTCGGCGCGCACCCAGGAGCTGACCTGGACGCTGTCCGGATCGTCCTTGCCCGGGTACATGTACAGGCAGCCGATGACCTCGTCGTCCCCTTCCAGGACCGTGTAGGTGAACCCGCGCCGCTCGGCGAAGTCCCGCGCGTGCCGGGCCAGATCGCCCCCGTTCGCCTCGGCGGACATCCCCTCCACCGGCGGCCAGCCACGCCCCACGAACCCGGGCGTGGCCCTGATGTGCTCGATGCTCCCGGTCCAGGCGGCGAGATCCCGCACGTTGTGCTGCTCCCCGAGCGGCTCCAGCCGGAAGGCGTCTTCGGTGAGAGCGCGCGGCACCTCGAAGTCGGCCGGTACGAAAGTCTGCTGATCACCACTCATGCCCGGACCGTACGCGCCCGCTCCGCCAGCGTCAGCAGCTTTTCCACGGGCCACTGGTCGTCCGCGTGCTCCCCGTAGCCGGCGGCCAGCACCCGGCGGCGCGATCCAGCAGGAACACCTCGGCGCCCTCTCCGGCGCGGGCACCGCCGCGATCGCCGGACTCCCGGCGGACGAGTACCCGTACCTGACCGAGGCCGCCCGCGGCGCCCGGTCCCTCAGCCAGGACCGGGAGTTCACGGCGGCCTCGCACTGCTCCTGCGCGGCCTGGGATCAGGCTAGTTCGCGCAGCTCCAGGTCGATGTACGGCACGGTGTCGCCCGGCAGCACGTACCGCTCGACCTCCTCGAAGCCGTGCGCGAGGGCGAACCGCAGCCCCTCCGGGCTGGACTCCAGGACCACGGTCTGGATCCGCTCGGCCCCCAGCTCCCGCGCCCGGGCCAGCCCGCGCGCGTAGAGCAGCCCGCCGTATCCCCTCCCCCGGTGGCCGGGCAGCACCCGCGCGATGACGGTGCCCACCGGCTCCCCGTCCCGGGGCGGCCGCACGGTCGTGCACCCCACCACCTCGTCACCGAGGTACGCGACCTCCAGCACGTTGCGCCCGGCCCGCTCCCGCACGTCGTCGGGGGAGAGCGGATCCGTCGGAATGATCAGATTGTGCACGTACCGCCAGTCCCGCGACGTGGCGTCGTCACCCACAGCCTCAATGCGAAGATCACACATTCCCCCAGCGAACCCACCCACCTGCCGCCCCGTCAACCACCCCACGCACACAGAACCTCCCGGCCCGCGCGGCGATGGGGCAGACTGGATTGACTCCTCTCCCCACGTGATCGGGGAGATTCCTGGCTCACGCAGCCTGGCTGCCCTGCGGGCTGTCAGGTCTTCCGCGATCAGCACCAGCCGGGTCGAGACCAGCCCGGACGAGCATGACGCGTGCAGAGTTCTTGTCCCGAGTCGAGACAGCTCCGCACGCGGTGCAGGTATAGGTACGTTCCGACAGCGGAAGTGCGTGCTTGGCTCTCGCTCCGCACCGGCCGCAGTCCGTGGTGGTGTGCGCCGGGCGCACGAGCCGCAGGTCCCGGCCGTGCTTGCGCGCCATGTTGATCAGCTCGTGCTTGGTGGCGGAGATCGCCGCGTCAGCTGCTTTACGGGCCATGGTGGACTTGGCGAGGAACCGCGGGCGGAAATCCTCCACCGCAAGGTGATCGAAATCCGTCACCACACGCTTGGCCCACTTGCGGGCAGCATCCTGGCGCTGCCGGGCGATCTTCTTGTGGATCTTCGCCGCCCGCCGCTTCGCCTTGCGGTAGCCCTTCGACGCGGCCTGCCCGCGCTTCGGCTTCCGGCGGGCCATCATCCGCTGATACCCCGCCAGCTTCCCTGCGGCTTTCCTTCCGTGCTGGGCGTGCGGGAGATCATGGTCATCGCTGGTGGTGGTCGCTGTCTCCTTCACACCCCAGTCGATGCCGATGCTCCGGCCGGTCTCGGGGAGCGGCTGCGCTGCGACAGGGACGACGAAGGAGGCGTACCAGTGCCCGAGGCCGTCGCGGTACGCAGACGCTCGACGGGTCGGCAGGCAGTTCCCGCGAACCTAGGGTCGTCATCCAGTTCTCTCCCGGGAACCCGTACGACCCACACGAACGGGTGAACGACCGCGCGAGCTCACCAACGGACCGAACCCGCTGAGCCGGACCCGAGCGCCAGGTTCCCAGCTGCCTGGGGCGTACGGCACCATGGAGGTTTGACCTGAGTGAAACGGGGCGCGCGCGTGAATGGTCCACTTATCGTCCAGAGCGACAAAACACTCCTTCTCGAGGTCGACCACGAGCTCGCCGGAGCCGCGCGGCGCGCCATCGCTCCCTTCGCCGAGCTGGAGCGGGCTCCCGAGCACATCCACACGTACCGGATCACCCCCCTCGGCCTGTGGAACGCCCGGGCCGCCGGGCACGACGCCGAGCAGGTCGTCGACGCGCTCGTCGAGTTCTCGCGCTACCCCGTCCCGCACGCGCTGCTCGTCGACGTCGCCGAGACCATGGCCCGCTACGGCCGGCTCACCCTCTCCAAGCACCCCGTGCACGGGCTGGTCCTGACCAGCACCGACCGGCCGGTGCTGGAGGAGATCCTGCGGTCCAAGAAGATCGCCCCGCTCGTCGGGGCGCGGCTCGACCCCGACACCGTGGCCGTGCACCCCTCCGAGCGCGGGCAGATCAAGCAGACGCTGCTCAAGCTGGGCTGGCCGGCCGAGGACCTCGCCGGGTACGTCGACGGCGAGGCGCACCCGATCGACCTGGCCGAGGACGGCTGGGCGCTGCGCCCGTACCAGCAGCAGGCCGTCGAGGGTTTCTGGCACGGCGGCTCCGGTGTGGTCGTGCTGCCCTGCGGCGCGGGCAAGACGCTGGTCGGCGCCGGGGCGATGGCGAAGGCCAAGGCGACGACGCTGATCCTGGTCACGAACACCGTCTCGGCCCGCCAGTGGAAGCACGAGCTGGTCAAGCGGACCTCGCTGACGGAGGACGAGATCGGCGAGTACAGCGGTACGAGGAAGGAGATCCGCCCCGTCACGATCGCCACGTACCAGGTCCTGACGACGAAGCGGAAGGGCGTCTACCCGCACCTGGAGCTCTTCGACTCCCGGGACTGGGGCCTGATCGTCTATGACGAGGTGCACCTGCTGCCCGCGCCGGTCTTCAAGTTCACCGCGGACCTCCAGGCCCGTCGGCGCCTCGGCCTGACGGCCACCCTCGTACGGGAGGACGGCCGCGAGTCGGATGTCTTCTCCCTCATCGGGCCGAAGCGGTTCGACGCGCCGTGGAAGGAGATCGAGGCGCAGGGCTACATCGCGCCCGCCGACTGCGTCGAGGTCCGGGTCAATCTGACCGAGTCGGAGCGCCTCGCGTACGCGACCGCCGAGACGGAGGAGAAGTACCGCTTCTGCGCGACGACGGCGACGAAGCGGAAGGTCACCGAGGCGCTGGTCGCCAAGCACCAGGGCGAGCAGACGCTGGTCATCGGGCAGTACATCGACCAGCTCGACGAGCTCGGCGAGCACCTGGACGCGCCCGTCATCAAGGGCGAGACGTCCAACGCGCAGCGCGAGAAGCTCTTCGACGCCTTCCGCGAGGGCGAGATCAGCGTGCTGGTCGTGTCGAAGGTCGCGAACTTCTCGATCGACCTGCCCGAGGCGACGGTCGCCATCCAGGTGTCCGGCACCTTCGGCTCGCGCCAGGAGGAGGCCCAGCGTCTGGGCCGTGTGCTGCGGCCCAAGGCGGACGGCCACGAGGCGCGGTTCTACTCGGTCGTCGCGCGCGACACCATCGACCAGGACTTCGCGGCGCACCGCCAGCGCTTCCTGGCCGAGCAGGGCTACGCCTACCGCATCATGGACGCCGACGACCTGCTGGCAACGGACTAGCCTCCGGAGGGAAGCCTCCCGCCCCTGCTGGGGGCTCTGCCCGGGACCCACGCCCGCCAGGCAGACGGCATCAGCCAAATCCAGCCCCGCCTGGGGGCACCTCCCAGCGGTAGCTGGGGGAGATTGAGGCGCGGGGTCTGGGGCGGAGCCCCAGCAGCCGGCCCGCACGGGACGCCGGCGGCGGGCGGCGGGCGGCGACGGGTCAGCGGCGGACGACGCCCGCGTCCTCGGCGTACTCGCCCAGGACGACGACGCGGACGGTGGCCTCCGCGAAGACCTTCGCCGCCCGCAGCACGCTGCCGAAGCCGAAGCGCGGATGGGAGTCGGAGGTGGCGGTGGCGCCGCTAGGGCGGCCGCCCCGGATCGGGGTGAAGGTTGCGGTGCTCATGTGTCCATGGTGCGCTTCCGCGCCGCCCGGCACATCGCTCCCGGGGCGTAATCCCCGGGCGCCCCGCCTCCTCCTCCCGGCCCATGCCGCCCCCTAGTGGCTATGCCGCAGGTCTGACGCTTGCGGCCCCGCCACCCGGACAGCGGTCCCGCGGGAAGGGGACTTCCGTCCCCCGTAATCCGTTCGCGCGGATCGGGCCCCGTGGCTAGAATCTCCGCTCTTGCCGCCTCCCGCCGCCTCGTCGGGGAGAGCCGCCCGCCGGTCGGTAACCGGCGGGCCATCTGTTCCGTACCAGCAGCTGGAGGCAGTCCCGTGCCCGCGCACGCCCCCGAATCCGACATCGGCCCGCTCGCGCGCGAGCGGGCCCACCTCACCGCCTCCCGCGCCGCGCTGCGCGCCATGCGCGCCGACGTCGAGGCCCTCGACATCCGCGACGTCACCGCGAACTGGGTCAACGCGATCGTCCTCCAGGCCCAGATCGACGACCGGATCAAGGCCCTCGCCGACCTGGCCCACACCCCCCTCTTCTTCGGCCGCCTGAACTACCTGCACGCCCCGGGCGCGGAGCTCGCCGAGGGCGCGGAGGGCGAGCAGTTCTACATCGGCCGCCGCCACGTCCACGACGCCGACGGCGACCCGATGGTGATCGACTGGCGCGCGCCCGTCTCCCAGCCGTTCTACCGCGCCTCCAAGACCGACCCGCAGGACATCGCGCTGCGCCGCCGCTTCGGCTACACGGGCGGCGAGCTGACGGCGTACGAGGACGAGCACCTGTCGGACCCGGCCGAGGGGGCCGCGGTCAGCAAGCTGCTCCAGCAGGAGATCGAGCGCCCGCGCGTCGGTCCCATGCGGGACATCGTCGCGACGATCCAGCCCGAGCAGGACGAGATCGTCCGTTCCGGCCTGTCCGGCTCCGTCTGCGTGCAGGGCGGCCCCGGCACCGGGAAGACGGCGGTCGGCCTGCACCGGGTGGCGTACCTGCTGTACGCGCACCGCGACCGGCTCGCCCGTACGGGCACCCTGGTCATCGGGCCGAACCGGTCCTTCCTGCAGTACATCGAGCAGGTCCTGCCCGCACTGGGCGAGCTGGAGGTCAAGCAGGCCACCGTCGACGACCTGGTGGCGCAGGGCGGCCTGGAGGTACGCGGCACGGACGCGGCCGAGACCGCAGTGGTCAAGGGCGACGCCCGGATGGCGCAGGTACTGCGCCGCGCGCTCGAATCACATGTCACGCAGCCTGCCGAGGCGCTGATGGTGGTCCGCGGTTCGCGCCGCTGGCGGGTGCCCTCGTACGAGCTCGCGGAGATGGTGCAGGAGCTCCAGGACCGCGACATCCGCTACGGCGCGGCCCGCGACGCGCTGCCGCAGCGGATCGCGCACGCGGTTCTCGTACGGATGGAGCAGGCGGGCGAGGCGCCGGACGACCGCGTGCAGGACGCGGTGGCCCGCAATCCGGCGGTGAAGGCGGCGGTGAAGGAGATCTGGCCCCCGGTCGAACCGGCGAAGCTGGTGCTCCGCCTGCTGTCGGACCCGGATTTCCTCGCGCTGCACGCACGGGACGTCCTCACGGCGGACGAGCAGAAGCTCCTGCTGTGGGCGAAGCCGCCGCGGACCGTGAAGTCGGCGAAGTGGTCGGCGGCGGACCTGGTCCTGATCGACGAGGCGGCCGACCTCGTCGAGCGCACGCACTCCCTCGGTCATGTGGTCCTCGACGAGGCGCAGGACCTGTCGCCGATGCAGTACCGGGCGGTGGGGCGGCGCTGCACGACGGGTTCGGCGACGGTACTCGGCGACCTCGCGCAGGGCACCACCCCGTGGGCCACGCGCAGCTGGGACGAGGCGCTGACCCACCTCGGGAAGCCGCAGGCGGTGCTGGAGGAGCTGACGGCGGGCTTCCGCGTGCCGCGCGAGGTGATCGCGTACGCCTCCCGCCTGCTGCCGTCGATCTCCCCGGGCCTGGCCCCGGTCTCCTCGGTCCGCGAGACGCCGGGCTCGCTGGTCGTCACGCCGACGGCGGACCTGACGGCGTCGGTGGTCTCGGCGTGCCGTGCCTCCCTCGCCCACGAGGGCTCGATCGGCCTGATCGCGGCGGACGCCCGGATCCCGGTGCTGGCCGATGCCCTGTTGGAGGCCGGCCTGCCGTACCTGTCGCCGGGCGAGGAGACGACGGCGGCGGCCCGGCTGACGCTGGTGCCGGCCTCGCTGGCCAAGGGTCTGGAGTACGACTACGTGGTCCTGGACGAGCCCGCGGCGATCGTGGACGGCGAGCCGGACGAGCGCACGGGCCTGCGCCGCCTGTACGTCTGCCTCACCCGCGCCGTCTCGGGCCTGACGGCCCTCCACTCGGCCCCCCTGCCGGCGGCCCTGTCCTGATCCGAGGCCGCCGGAGCGGCCGGTCAGGCCAGGGCGGCCCGCCACTCGGCGACGGCCGCCGCCGACACCGGCCGCCCCCACCCGGAGGGACGGGCCGCGCCGCCGATGTGGAACCCGTCGATGCCCGCGGCGCGCAGCACCGGCAGGTGCGAGAGGGTCAGGCCGCCGCCGACCAGGATCCGCGCCCCGTACCCCGGCTCGCCGCTCCGCGCCGCCTCCGCGCGGAGCACCGCCAGGCCCTCGTCGACGCCGGCCGCCGAGCCCGCCGTCAGGTAGGTGTCCAGACCGGGCAGATCGGCCAGTGCCTTGCGCAGGCCGTCGCGGTCCGCCGCGCGGTCGATCGCCCGGTGGAAGGTCCAGCGGCACCCGTCGAGCTCCGCCACCAGCGCCTCGACCGCCGCGAGGTCCGGGCTCCCGTCCGGGTTCAGGAAGCCGAGTACGAACTCCTGCGCCCCCTCCGCCCGCAGCTCCCGCGCCGCCCGGACCAGCTTGGAGACGTCAGCGGCGGCGAAGCCGTCCGACAGGCGGAGCATCACGCGCAGCGGGATGTCGACCGCCGCTCTGATCGCCGCGAAGGTCTCGCGCGGCGGGGTGAGCCCGTCGGCGGCCATGTCGGTGACCAGCTCCAGTCGGTCCGCCCCACCAGCCTGGGCCGCGACCGCGTCCTCCACGTCGAGGGCGATCACCTCCAGGAGTGCACGGTTGCTCATTCGATGCCGTCCTTCGTCCAGTACGCCAAAATAGGTCTAGTCCAATATTAAGAGTACGGGCCTCCGCCCTCGCTCCACCAGCACCATCACGCCACCCCCACAATGTGCGCATGGACACCAGTACCCCGCGCACCGACACCACCGCTCTCCGCGCCCGCTGGCACGCGACCGCCGTCGCCGCCGGGGCGAGCGGCGACCCCGCTCCCTACGCCGACCGCCTCCTCGCCGCCTGGGCGGAGCCGCAGCGCCGGTACCACACCACCGCGCACCTGGCCGACGTACTGGCACGGACAGACGTACTGGCGCCGTACGCGGCCGACCCCGCCGCCGTCGAGCTCGCCGCCTGGTTCCACGACGCCGTGTACCGCCCCGACCGCTCCGAGAACGAGGAGCGCAGCGCCGTCATGGCCGAACGGGCCCTGCCCGAGCTGGGCATCGACGCCGACCGCACCGGCGAGGTGGCCCGGCTGGTCCGGCTCACCGTCACCCACGACCCCGCCCCCGGTGACAGCAACGGCGAGGTGCTCTGCGACGCGGACCTGGCCGTCCTGGCCGGAGCCCCCGAGGCGTACGCGGCGTACGCGGCCGCCGTGCGCGCCGAGTACGGCTTCGTCCCGGACGACGCCTTCCGCGCCGGCCGTGCCGCCGTGCTCCGGCAGCTGCTCGCCCTGCCGAGGCTCTTCCGCACGCCGTACGGCACCGCGCACTGGGAGGCCCCGGCCCGCGCCAACCTCGCCGCGGAGCTCGCCGATCCGGCGTAGGCCGGGCAGGTCGGGAGGTCAGGCGGGTCCGTACATCAGGTCCGTGAATCGGGCCCCCGAGTCTGTCAGGTCGCGGGAATTCGATCATGTTCGCCGCAGTTGGTGAGAGTCATGCCCGCAGCCTCCGCACGCCCCCGCATGCCCGTCGCCGTCTACGTCCTCGGCCTGTCCGTGTTCGCGCTCGGCACCAGCGAGTTCATGCTCTCCGGGCTGCTGCCACCCATCGCCGAGGACATGGGCGTCACGATCCCGCAGGCGGGCCTGCTCATATCCGCCTTCGCGATCGGCATGGTCGTCGGGGCGCCGCTGCTGGCCGTGGCCACCCTGCGCCTCCCGCGCCGCACCACCCTCATCTCCCTCATCAGCCTCTTCGGCCTCGGGCAGGTCGCGGGCGCGCTGGCCCCCACGTACGAGCTCCTCTTCGCCTCCCGCGTGGTCTCCGCCCTCGCCTGCGCCGGCTTCTGGGCCGTCGGTGCGGCCGTGGCCATCGCCATGGTCGACAAGGACCAGCGGGCCCGCGCGATGGCCGTCATGATCGGCGGCCTGTCCATCGCGAACGTCCTCGGCGTGCCCGCGGGCGCCTTCCTCGGCGAGCACCTGGGCTGGCGCTCCGCGTTCTGGTCGGTCGGCGCGGCCTCCGCGATCGCCCTCGCCGGCATCCTGGCGCTGATCCCGAAGATCCCGCTGCCCGCCGAGAAGCCCTCGGTCGGGCGGGAGCTGCGCATCTACCGCGACCGCCAGGTGCGGCTCTCCATCGGCATCACGGCTCTGGCCGCGGGCGGCGTCTTCTGCGCCTTCAGCTACCTGTCACCGCTGCTCACCGAAGTGGCGGGGCTGGAGTCCGGCTGGGTCCCGTGGATCCTCGGCCTCTTCGGCGTCGGCGCGCTGATCGGCACCACCATCGGCGGCAGGGTCGCCGACGCGCACCTGTTCGGCGTGATGATCTGGGGCATCACCGCCTCGACCGTCTTCCTGACGGCGCTCGCCCTCCTCGCGTCGGCGCAGGCCGCGGCGGTCGCCCTCTCGTTCCTGCTCGGCGTCTCGGCCTTCTTCACCGCCCCCGCGCTCAACGCCCGCATGTTCAACGTGGCCGGCGCCGCCCCGACCCTGGCCGGAGCCACCACCACGGCCGCCTTCAACCTCGGCAACACCGGCGGCCCGTGGCTCGGCGGCACCGTGATCGACGCGGACCTCGGCTTCGCCGCCACCGCGTGGGCGGGCGCGGCGATGACGGTCACCGCCATCGCCCTCACCGCGATCGCGCTGCGCCTGGACCGCCGCACGCGGCCCACCGCCACCCGCGTGATCGCGTCCTCGGCATCCGCCCCGGCCGCCGTGGCCACCCCGGCCGCAGCGACCGAAGGGCTCTAGCTAGGCCTGTGCCCGGCCCTTCGGGCGGCGCAGGCCCGCCGCCGTGAGGCGGCGGACCAATTCCTTGCTGCCGATCTCCACCGCGCCCGCCCGCACCGCGTCCGCGTACCGGTACGAGGGCACGTCGTAGTGGTCCCGCTCGAACGCCCGCGGCGGGCAGCCGATGGCCGCCGCGAAGGCGTGCAGCTCCTCGTACGAGACGTCGCTGACCAGGTGCGACCACATGCGGCCGTGGCCCGGCCAGGTCGGCGGGTCGATGTAGACGGTCACCGGTGGAAGACCGGGCCGAGGCCGCCCACCGCCGCCACTCTCACGCCCGCTTCCGAGCACACCCAGTGCGGGTCGGGTCCCAGTTCCGGCTCCACGTCCAGCGCGTGCGGGTCACCGTGCGCGCAGACGGGACAGAGCGGCCAGCGCCCGTACTTCTCCAGCAACGCGTCCTGCACGTCCTGGGCGACGAGTCCGGCCAGGTAGTCGACCCCCTCCGGCCACTGCTCCACCCACCACCGGCGGTGCGTGACCGAGTCCTCGACGAGGGAGACGACATCGGCATCGGCGACCTCACCGGCGGCGAGATCGGCGAGAACAAGTGCACGTGCGACGTGCAGCGCCTGTTCCAGGGGGGTCGCGTGGTCCATGGGCCCATTTTGACACTTCCTGTCCATACCCGAACAGAATTTCTACCTCACGCTGCCTGGCGGACCGGCGGTCCGTCGGGTCTTCCACGATCAGCGGTAGCCGGGTCGAGACCAGCCCGGACGTGGGGGCACCTCCCAGCGGTAGCTGGGGGACATGACGCGTGCGGAGTTCTTGTCCCGAGGTGAGACGGCTCCGCACGCGGTGCACGTGTAGGTACGTTCCGACAGCGGCAGTGCGTGCTTGGCTCTCGCTCCGCACCGTCCGCAGTCCATGGTGGTGTGCGCCGGGTGCACGAGCCGCAGGTCCCGGCCGTGCTTGCGCGCCATGTTGATCAGTTCGTGCTTGGCGGCGGAGATCGCCGCGTCAGCTGCTTTACGGGCCATGGTCGACTTCGCGAGGAACTTCGGGCGGAAGTCCTCCACCGCGATCCGATCGAAGTCCGTCACCACGCGCTTGGCCCACTTGCGGGCGGTGTCCTGGCGCTGCCGGGCGATCTTCTTGTGCGCCTTCGCGGCCTGCCGCTTCGCTGTCCGGTATCCCCTTGAGGCGGCCTGCCCCCGCTTCGGCTTCCGGCGAGCCATCATCCGCTGATACCCGGCCAGCTTTCCGGCCGCCTTCCTCCCGTGCCGCGCGTGTGGGAGATCGTGGGCATCGCTCGTGGTGGTTGCGGTCTCCCTCACACCCCAGTCGATTCCGATCGACGCGCCAGAGGCGGGAAGCGGCTGTGCCCCGACCTCTACGACGAAGGACGCGTACCAGTGGCCGAGGCTGTCCCGGTAGACGCGCACGCTGGACGGGTCGGCGGGCAGATCCCGCGACCACACCACCGTCAGCGATATGCCGCCCGCCAGGTGCAGACGGCCGTCCTTCAACCGGAAACCACGCTTCGTGTAGTTGAGTGTCGGATCCGCGACAGCCTTCTTCTTGAACCGGGGCATGCCCGCACGCTGCCGAACCGGCATGCGCGCCTTGATGTCCTTCAACGCTTTCGCGCGGGACGTGGCGAAGTCACGGACGACCTGCTGCTGCGGCACCGACGCGCCCTCACGCAGCCAGTCACGCTCACCGCGCCAGCCGGTCAGCGCCTTGTCGAGACCGGAAGGCTCGCACTTCTCCCTGGCCTTGTGTGCCGCCCGGGACGCGCTAACGCATTGGTTCCACACCCACCGGCACCGGTCCCACTCACCCAACAAGGCCGCACCGGCGGCAGACGACAAGCGAAGCCGAAAGGTGTACCGGACGCGCCGGACCTCTCCCACCTCCGCCAATTCCGTCATGTCGCCAACCTAGAGCCGAAGTCCGCTCCCCTACCCGGAACCCCGACGCCCCATCCGAACGAGTGACCGCCCCCCGTACGCAGACGCCTCGTGGCGGCTTGACGCCCACTCCTGGTGAAAATAACTTTCACATGTGAGCGAGAACGCGAAGGAAGTTTTCACCCGCCCCACAACCTGTGTCGCGAAGGCCTCACAGTCGGCCCCGCCAGCCTCCTCCCTCCGGGCGCGCGTGCGCGGCCTCGCCCCCTCGATGACCCGGTCCGTGCTGGCCGTCGCCGAAGCCGTCGCCGCCGACCCCGCGGGCTGCGCCCGGCTCACCGTCTCCGCCCTCGCCGAGCACACCGGCACCAGTGAGGCCACCGTCGTCCGCACCGCCCGCGTGCTCGGCTACCCCGGCTACCGCGACCTGCGCCTCGCCCTGGCCGCGCTCGCCGCCCAGCAGGAGTCCGGGTCCGCTCCCGCCGTCACCGTCGACATAGCCGTCGACGACTCCCTCGCCGACGTCGTCGCCAAACTGGCCCACGAGGAGGCGCAGACCCTCGCCGACACCGCCGCCGCGCTCGACCTGACCCAGCTGGCCGCCGCCGTCACCGCCCTCGCGACCGCCCGCCGCGTCGACATCTACGGCATCGGCGCGTCCGCGCTCGTCGGCCAGGACCTCGCCCAGAAGCTGCTGCGCATCGGCCTGATCGCGCACGCCCACAGCGACCCCCACCTCGCGGTCACCAACGCCGTCCAGCTGCGTCCCGGCGACGTGGCCGTCGCCGTCACCCACTCCGGGTCGACGGGCGACGTCATCGAGCCGCTGCGCGTCGCGTTCGAGCACGGCGCCGCCACGATCGCCCTCACCGCCCGCCCCGGTTCCGCCGTCACCCACTACGCCGACCACGTCCTGGCCACGTCCGCCGCCCGCGAGACCCAGCTGCGCCCGGCCGCCATGTCCAGCCGGACCAGCCAGCTCCTCGTCGTGGACTGCCTGTTCGTCGCCGTCGCGCAGCAGACGTACGAGCGGGCCGCGCCCGCGCTCGCCGCCTCGTACGAAGCACTCGCCCACCGCCACCGCACCACCCGCTGAACACCCGCCGGACCGCCCGCCGAACCGCCAGGAGCCGCGCCCATGACCGCGTACGCCGAACTCCGCGCCCAGCTGGAGACGCTCACCACCGAGGCGTTCCGGCCCGAACTGGCCGAGATCGACCGGCTGTCCACCCTCGACATCGCCCGCACCATGAACGCCGAGGACGCCACCGTCCCTGCCGCCGTCGCCGCGCAGCTGCCGCTGATCGCCGCCGCCGTCGACGCGATCGCGGCGCGCATGGCACGCGGCGGGCGCCTGGTCTACGCGGGCGCCGGTACGGCCGGCCGGATGGGCGTCCTGGACGCCAGCGAGTGCCCGCCCACCTTCAACACCGACCCGGCGGACGTCGTCGGCCTCATCGCGGGCGGCCCCTCCGCCATGGTCGCGGCCGTCGAGGGCGCCGAGGACTCCAAGGAGCTGGCGGCGCAGGACCTCACCGCGCTGGACCTCTCCTCCGACGACAGCGTCATCGGCATCTCCGCCTCCGGCCGCACCCCGTACGCGATCGGCGCCGTCGAGTTCGCCCGTACGCGCGGCGCACTCACCGTCGGCCTCTCCTGCAACGCCGGCTCCGCGCTCGCCGCGGCCGCCGACCACGGCATCGAGGTCGTCGTCGGCCCCGAACTGCTCACCGGGTCGACCCGCTTGAAGGCCGGTACCGCGCAGAAGCTGGTCCTCAACCTCATCTCGACCATCACCATGATCCGCCTGGGCAAGACCTACGGAAACCTGATGGTCGACATGCGCTCCTCGAACGAGAAGCTGCGCGCCCGCGCCCGCCGCATCGTGGCCCTGGCCACCGGCGCGCCCGACGCCGAGATCGAGGCCGCGCTCACCGCCACCGACGGCGAGGTCAAGCACGCCGTCCTCGTCATCCTCGGCGGCGTCGACGGCCCGGCCGCCGCCGAACTCCTCGCCACCTCGCAGGGCCACCTGCGAGCGGCCCTCGCCCTCGCCCCTTCGCACGCCCACGCCCGGACCCGCTGACCTCCCCCACCTACGGCAAGGCGAACCCCACCATGTCCACTGACAAGAACCGCGCCACAGCCGCCGCGATCCTTCCTCTGGTCGGCGGCCCGGACAACATCACCTCGATCGCGCACTGCATGACCCGCCTGCGCATCACCCTGCGCGACCGCTCACTGGTCCGGGACGAGGCCCTGAAGGCCCTGCCCGCGGTCCTGGGCGTGGTCGAGGACGACACCTACCAGATCGTGCTGGGCCCGGGCGCCGTCGCACGCGTCACCCCGGAGTTCGAGGCACTGGTCGAGGAGGGCCGCCGGGCCGCGCCGCACTCGGTCACGGCGGACGAACTCGCCGCCCGGGGCGCGGCGCTCAAGGAAGCCCGCAAGGCGCGCAACGCCACCCCCTTCAAGCTGTTCCTGCGCCGCATCGCCAACATCTTCGTCCCGCTGATCCCGGCCCTGATCGGCTGCGGCATCATCGCGGGCCTGAACGGCGTGCTGACGAACACGGGCTGGCTGCCCGCCGTCGTCCCGGCACTCGCCGCCATCGCCTCCGGCTTCATGTCGCTGATCGCGGTCTTCGTCGGCTACAACACGGCCAAGGAGTTCGGCGGTACGCCCGTCCTGGGCGGCGCGGTCGCCGCGATCATCGTCTTCCCGGGCATCACCAGGATCGAGGCCTTCGGGCAGCAGCTCTCCCCCGGCCAGGGCGGCGTCCTCGGCGCGCTGGCGGCCGCCGTGCTCGCCGTGCACGTGGAGAAGTGGTGCCGCAGGTGGGTCCCCGAGGCCCTGGACGTCCTCGTCACCCCGACCCTCACCGTCCTGGTCTCCGGCCTGGCCACGATCTTCGGCCTCATGTTCCTCGCCGGTGAGGCCTCCGCCGCCATCGGCACCTTCGCCGACCGGCTGCTCGCCACCGGCGGCGCCTTCGCGGGCCTGGTCCTGGGCGGACTGTTCCTGCCCCTCGTCATGCTGGGCCTGCACCAGGCCCTGATCCCCATCCACACCACGCTCATCGAACAGTCCGGCTACACGGTCCTGCTGCCCATCCTCGCCATGGCGGGCGCGGGCCAGGTCGGCGCGGCCATCGCGGTCTACTACCGCCTCCCGCGCAACCGTTCCCTCCGTACGACCATCAAGTCCGCTCTCCCGGCCGGCTTCCTGGGCATCGGCGAACCCCTGATCTACGGCGTCTCCCTGCCGCTCGGCCGCCCCTTCGTCACCGCCTGCGTCGGCGGCGCGGCCGGCGGAGCCTTCATCGGCCTCTTCAGCCAGCTGGGCATCACCTTCGGCTCCACCGCCATCGGCCCCTCGGGCTGGGCCCTGTTCCCGCTGCTGGACGGCAGGTCGGGCATGGGCGCGACCATCGCCATCTACGCGGGCGGCCTGGCCGTCGGCTACCTGGTGGGCTTCGTCGCCACGTACTTCTTCGGCTTCACCCGCCAGATGCTGACCGACCTGAACACCGCTCCCGAACCCTCCCCGGATGCGGTGTCCGACCCCCCGAAGGAACCCGCCCTGACCTGACCCGTGCCCTTCGGGCGGGGAGCGGCGATGATGCTGCCATGCAGCTCCCCGCCGAATCCGTGTCCGCCGCCGCGCTGATCGAGGTCGTACGCCTCACCACGGAACCGGTGCGTCCCGCCGATCCGTTCACGGGTGACTCCGTCGCCCTGTGGACGGCCGAGGAGGCCGCATCGGCCCTGGACCTGATCGTCTCGCTGCCGGGCAGCGAACAGCACCGCTGCGGCTACCACCCCGGATGGGCGGTCCGCGCGTACGACAGCGATCTCGTGCTCGCGCTGTTCGAGGCGCAGTTCTGCTTCGGCTGCCACGAGGTACGGCTCCACGGCCCGGCCGTCCCGCCCCCGCTGGCCAAGCAGTTCTTCGACCCCGCGGCCCCGGAATCCCGCGTCCTGCTCGCCCGCTTCCGCGCGGCGGCCACGGCACCGGACATGATCACTCCATGACCGACTTGATACCCGATGTGGTCCCCGCCGGGCGGATGAGCGCCGTGCCGCAGCCGCAGCTCCCGCTCCCCGGCGGGATGCTGCTGCGTCCCTGGGCCCCGTACGACGCCCCCGCGCTGGTCGAGTCCTGCCTCGACCCGGAGATCCGGCACTGGAACCGCCCGGACTCCCTCACCCTGGCCGGGGCCGAGGACCGCATCGCCCGCTGGCACGGGCGCTGGCAGGCCGAAGAGGCCGCGGTCTGGGCCGTCGCCCCCGCCGCGGGCGGCCCGGCCGTCGGGCTCATCGGCGTGGCCGACCTCGATCTGCGCGGCGGCAGCGGCGAAATCGTGTACTGGCTGCTGCCCGCCGGGCGCGGCGCCGGGGTCATGGTCCGGGCCACGGACCGCGTCAGCCGCTGGGCCTTCGACGACCTCGGCCTGCACCGGCTGCGCATCACCCACTCGGTGGCCAACCCGGCCTCCTGCGCCATCGCGACGAAGGCCGGCTTCCCGCTGGAGGGCACCATGCGCGGCGCCCTCCTCCACGCGGACGGCTGGCACGACGAGCACCTCCACGCCCGCCTGCGCACCGACGCCCCGGTGTAAACCGGGCTACTCGGCCGGGCCCGCCGCCTTCCCGGTGGAGCGGGCCTTCTCCAGGAGCTCCTTGTAGGGCGTCTCCGCCGTGGTGCCACGCACCTGCGTGAGGCCGTACCGCTCGATGGCCTTTTCGTTCGCGTAGGGCCGGTTGGGATCGAAGGATATCCGTTCACCCGGTGGTGACACATCCACATTGATGTGCGGCCACTCGCCGCCGGCAACCTTCCACACGGTTACGCGCTGCCGACCGCGGGTCACGTTCAAGATTTCACTGCTGTTCGAGATCTCGGCCCGGTACCTGTATTTCGCATGGGGCGGATCCCCTTTCTCGTGTTTCGCTTCGAGCCTCCGACCCTCCACCTTGGAGCGCTCGTAATCACTGGTCATCATCATTCTGTCTTTCCTGATCACGTACACCTCGGCCTGGGCCCTGATGGCTTCATAACCGCGCCCCACCGGATCCTTTATCTCAACGACCGCATCCTGCGCCACCTCTTCCCCCGGATTCAGCGCGAGGCCCGGCTGAACGAACTCGCCATCGTAGATCAAGTCATAGTCGGCCATCTTCACGTCCGGGGGACTCGCAGGCGCGCCATGGATCCAATAGATGCTGGCGAGGACGTAGACGGGCACCTGTCCGGCGTTCTTCACGTACAGATGGACCGTCACATACATCGGCGCCCCATCCTTTTCTATGTTCGCCTCCTTGAACTCCGCCCCACTCTGTATCAGCGGGGTCGTCACATAGGGAACATAGACCTGCGAATACGCCAGGTTGGCGGCGGCCAGAAGGGTAGAAACGATCACTCCGATCGCAATCTTCCTGGGAATGCGGAGACCCTTCCATGCCCGGTATCTGACCAGTTCGAACAGGGCCACCGAAGACCAGACGGCGAGGGCCATCCCGATCAGGGTGTAGCCGGTGAAGCGTTCACCGATCTGCAGCAGAAGAACGGACATGCTACAGAGGAAGGCGATCACGACTCCGACCAGAACGACCACCCCCGAGTAACGCCATCGCCGCGTTTCCCAGAAGTCGACAGCAGCCGCGGCGGCGATCAGCTCCACCACGGCCACGACAAGAATGGTCAATCCCGCGATGCGTCCGCCGTAGGTCAGGGCATCACCACTGTCCGCTATTCCGATCTGGAACAGCGGAAATGCGGTCACGAGGAGGCCGGCGACCACGCAGAAGCCGGTGGATCGCCGTAGCCACGCTTGGTCCGGCCAGACAGTGCCGTCCTCACCGAGCCAATGGATGGGGTGTCCGTCTGCCACACCCTCACGACTCAGGAGTTCCTTGAGTTCCTTGTCGGACCAGACCCTGCCCACCGACCTGCCGTCGATCAGAACTTTCCGCAAGCCGAGGTCATCCGGCGCTCCCACGGTCACCACACGCGTGTTCGCCATGACACCAGCCTGCCGCTTGTCCGCGGGAGGCGCCTCTGGAGCGCGGGCCCCATGAACACCCCCGCGCCAGGGTGCACCCGACACGTCTCAGGGGGAAGCTGGTGTTGACGTGTTGGTGCCGCTCATCCCCGCAGGAGCCCACATGCGTACCCGACTTCTCGCCTTCACCGCCGCCCTCGCACTGGCCGTTCTCGGTGCCGCAGTTCCCGTTGCGCAGGCGGCCGTGCCGACCGTCACCGGACCGGACTGCGTGAAGGACAAGGGAACCGTGGAGTACGACGCCACCACCGGCCTGTATACCTGCGTAGGCGGCCCCCACCACGACGGCGAGCTCATCACCACGACCTGAACGCCGACCGCACGCGCCTCCAGCTTCTCGATGCCGAGGCCGGTGATGAACAACCCGTGCTCGGCCCGGATCTCCCGGCGGGCTTCGGCGACGGCATCCAACAGCCGCGCCCCCGGCCGCTCGCAGCGCAGCCCGAAGTACCCGCCGAAGTCCTCGACCACGCATCCCTGCGGCGGCCGGGCCTTCAGCCCGATGGCGCCCCGGGCACCGGCGCGGCCCCCTCGGCGTGCCGCCGCCGGGCCGCCACGAACTCCGCCAGCACGCCGTTGATCGTCGCCCGCTTACTGGTCGTGCCCAGGATTTCCGCCGCCTCGGCGAGAAGTGCCTCGTCCAGGTCCACCAGGGCGCGTGACAGCGCCTCTTCCAGGCGGGCGGCCATCGCATGACGCCGGCCGCGCGACGCCCCGGTCACGGGTTGGCCCGCTCGTGGAGTACGGCGGCCAGCCGGAGCGCGGTGTCCAGGTTGCAGCGGCCCAGGTCGACCAGCGGCAGCCCGTACGTACCGGCCGCCGAGACCCGCTCCACACCCAGGGACGGGAACAGCACCCCTACCCCGGCCAGGGATTCCCTCAGCCGCCGGACGGCCTCCTCGGCCGCCTGCGTGCGCTCCTGTGGCGTGAGCACCATGACATGTCACCTTTCTACTCTGCGTATCCGACTTCAGTACACAGAGTGGCGACGCGCTCGCTAGCCTTTCAACGCGGACACCGCAACAACCGCACGTGTTGGCCAGGGAGTTGCCATGGCAGGAAAGAACCTCGACCCCTCCTCCTCACCCCGCGCCCTGCTCGGCGCCGAACTGCGCGTGGCGCGCGAGCGCGCCGGCCTCAGCCAGGCCGAACTCGGCGAACCGCTCTTCGTCAGCGGCTCGTTCATCGGCCAGCTCGAAGCGGGCACGCGCCGCATGCACCTCGAATTCGCGCGGCAGATAGACGACATCCTCGACACGGGCGGCTTCTTCGTCCGCAACTGCGGGGCCCTGGCCAAGTCCAAGTACCCGAACCACTTCGCTGAGGCGGCCGAGGCAGAAGCGGAAGCGAAGACAATCCGCGAGTACGCGCCCTTGGCACTGCCGGGGATGCTCCAGCCGGAGGCGTACGCCCGGGCCGTCTTCCTCGCCTACCAGCCCACGGCCACGGAGGAGGTCATCACCGAGCTGGTTACGAACCGGCTAGACCGCGCCAAGCTGCTTTCCGACCCAACAACACCGTTGTTTTGGTGCGTGCTCGATGAAGCCGTCCTTCGGAGGATCGTCGGCAGTCGGGCGGTGATGGCGGAGGCCTTGCGTCACATCGCGGCCCTGATCCGTGCACGCCGGATCTTCGTGCAGGTACTGCCGTTCAGCGCAGGAGCACACTCGTCGATGGGAGGCACCTTGAAGCTGATGACCTTCGAGGGCGCTCCTCCACTCGCCTACGTCCAAGGAAACGCCATAGGCGTGCTGTTGGACGATCCGGCCACTGTTACCCGCCACTCGCTGACCTACGATCTCCTCACGGCCAGCGCGCTGTCACCCACCGAATCGCTGGCCGTGATCGAGTCCGCGGCGGAGGATTACGAACATGACCAGCACGCGTGAGTACGACCTGTCTGCGGCCACCTGGCACAAATCCAGCTACAGCGACGGCACCGGCGGCGACTGCCTGGAGATGGCCACCTGGCGGAAGTCCCCCCACAGCGGAGCCAGCGGCGGCGACACGGTCCCCGTCCGGGACTCCAAGGTCCCCGACGGCCCCCACCTCACCTTCAACGGCCCGGCCTGGGCCGCCTTCGTCACCAGCCTCTGACCCACCCCAGGGCGAAGAACGCGGGCAGTTCGCCGCCCGCGTCCAGGTTCACGAACGTGTAGCCCTCGGCCGTCTCCGGGTAGATCTCGAACCGCCTGCCCAGCGGGACGTCGCGGAGGATCGTGGGCTCGGCCTTCCGCCTGCCCGTGCTCCCGTCCAGGTGCCACAGGTACGTCCGTGCGGCGGTCGACGTCACCACGTCGGCCCCGCCCGGACTGCGGCCCTGCGCGATCCCGAGGACCGTGGCGCCGTCGAGCGCGGCGTGCCAGACACGGTGGCCGTCCACCAGGGAGTACGCGGAGACACCCGGGACCTTGTCCTTCACCGGGGTGATCAGCAGGTCGCCGCTGACCAGCGGTCCGGGCTCCGTGAGCAGGTCCTCCCGCGGGCCGGACACCGGCACGGCGCCCCGCTCGTGCCCGGAGTCGTCGAACAGCAGCACCGACTCCCCGGCCCGCAGCGCGATCGGCCGCGCCGACACCATCCGCAGTTCCGTGTGCGGGCCCGTCGTGCGCAGCGGGCTCTGCCAGGCCACGGTGCCGGTCCGCGCGTCCAGCGCCGTCAGCCGGGCCGGGCCGCCGCCGCCGGAGCAGTCCTCGACGTACAGGACCCGGCCCCCGGCCCCGTCGAGCGCGCGGACCTCGCAGCCGGCCGGGACGGGCGCCCGCCAGAGCTCGGCGCCCCCTCGCAGGTCCAGGCCGAGCAGGGCGCCCTGCGTCACGGCGACGGCCGTACCGTCCACCGCGGCCACCACCGACGCGTCCCGGTCCCGGGACGGCGCCGCCGGGAAGTCCTTGGCCCACAGCTCCCGGCCCTCCCGCAGGTCCACGGCCGACACCCGCGCGCCGCAGCCGTCCGGAGTCCGCGCGGAGGCGACCAGCCCGGTCTCGTGCGAGGTGGCCCGGCTCAGGGCGCACAGGGTGGTGCCCTCGGCGGCGGCCACCCCGCCGGCCGAGCGGCCCTCGCCGTTGTAGACGAACACGCCGTCCGTACGGGCCCGCACCAGCCCCTTGGACGGCAGCAGCCAGGCGCCGACCGGCCGGGCCGACTCCGGGTTCTCGCGCTGCCACCAGGTCCACACGTACATCTGCGGGCCGCGCATCCACGCGTACGCCTCCCAGGCGGGCCACAGCACGGCCAGCGCGAGCACCACCGCCAGCCAGCGGACCGGCGCACCCCGGGCGCCACGACGCCCCCGGGCCAGCAGCACGTACGCGAGGAGCCCCAGGGCCGGGGTGAACACCAGCAGCCAGCCCTTGCCCCGTGACCAGTCGACGAACGCCATCCTGCCGAGCAGGACCAGGTACAGCGCGGTCACGGCGGCGACCGCCACGCCGGAAACGAACAGGGCGCGCGACAGAAACCGCGCGCCCCGAGATGTGCCGTTGTCCATGATCCCCCCTCGGGCGCAGCCTAGTTGGCGCGCCCAAAGGGGGCCGGTCAACGGGCCCGGTCAGAGGCCCGAGGTGAACAGCAGCTGGTTGGGCGTGCCCTTGCTGATCTTGAGGACGGCGTCCTTGGTGGACTCGTCGGTCACGAAGTTGGCGATGTCCGCGGGCTGCTCGGAAGGGTGCGCCTGCTTGTAGAGGGCGATGACACCCGCGACGTGCGGCGCGGCCATGGACGTACCGCTCAGGGCCATGCTGCCGCCGCCGACCGTGCCCGCGACGTGCGTGCCGTGGCCCTGGCAGTCCTGACCCCTCTGGAGGGCGGCGTCCGGCATCGCGTCGAAGCCGAAGGTGGCTCGCCCGTCGAACTCGGCGTGCTCGCAGTCGATGCCGGTGTCGAGGATGTACGCGTTCACTCCGGAGCCGCTGCCCTGGGCGGTGTAGTTGTTGTCCAGGGCCAGCTCCCGCTGGTCGATCCGGTCCCGGCCCCAGGAGGCGGACGGGGCCCTGCTCGCACCGGCGGCGGGCATCTTCGGGGCGGCCACCTTCGTGTCCTCGTTCACCGCCGCCGGCTGACCGCGCAGGCCGCGCGCACGGGCTCCCCGGCAATTCCCCGCGCCCGCCCGACGCTTAGGGTGATACGGATCAACCCATCGGTTGATCGGGGGATCGGGGGGAGACCGATGGACAGCGCGACCGGGATGTTCGAGCCGCTGCGCGCGGACGATCCGCAGACCGTGCCCGGCTACCGCCTCGCGGCCCGGCTCGGCGCGGGTGGCATGGGCCGCGTCTACCTGTCGCACACCCAGGGCGGCCGCCCGGTCGCGATCAAGGTGGTGCGACCGGAACTGGCCGAAGACCCGGCGTTCCGGCGGCGCTTCCGCCGGGAGGTGGAGGCGGCCAGGCGGGTCCGGGGCGCGTACACCGCCGAGCTGATCGACGCCGAGGCGGACGGGACGCCGCCCTGGCTGGCCACCCTGTACGTGCCCGGCCCCTCACTGGCCGAGGCCGTCGCCCGGTGCGGACCGCTGCCGGTGCCCGCCGTGCTGTGGCTGGTGGCGGGGGTGGCCGAGGCGCTGCAGGCCATCCACGGCGCGGGCGTCGTGCACCGGGACCTGAAGCCGTCGAACGTGCTGCTGGCCTCCGACGGGCCCCGGGTCATCGACTTCGGCATCTCGCTGGCCTCCGGCACCACCGCGGCGACCGCCACGGGCACGGCCATCGGCACGCCCCAGTACATGGCCCCCGAGCAGGCGTCGGGGGGCGAGGTCACGACAGCCACCGACGTCTTCGCGCTGGGCCAAACGGCGGCGTTCGCGGCGCTGGGCGAGCCGCTGTACGGGGACGGGCCCTCCGTGAGCGTGCTGTTCCGGATCGTGCACTCCGAGCCCGACCTGTCCCGGCTGCCGGAGCCGCTGCGCCCGCTGATCGCCCGGTGCCTGGCCTCCGACCCGCAGGAGCGGGCCACCCCGGCGGAGATCGTGGCGTGGTGCCGGAAGCATCTGGGCAAGGACGCCGACGCGGGCGCCGGACCGGCCGTCTGGCGGGAGGTGACGGGGCCCGAGGTGGAGATCCCGGCTCCGGTCCCGTATCCCACGGCGGTGCACACGAGCCCGATGAACTGGCTTCCGCCGCAGCCGACGGCGCCGCTCGGGCCGGAGGAACAGCGGGCGCGCAGGCGGCGCATCGCGCTGATCACGGCCGCGGCGGTGACGGCGGGAACACTGCTGCTGACGGGCCTGGCCTGGCTGGGCAAGGGAGCGGCGGACCGGATGCGCGAACTGGACGCGTCCCGGGCGAAGCCGAACGGCTCGGCCGCGGGGGCCCAGGGGACGCCGTCGGGGCCGACCGGGTCGGCGGGTGACGGCAAGGCGCCGAAGACCTCCGGATCCGCACCGAGCCCGAGCCGGCCGGCGAAGCCCCTCGCCCACCCCTACCCCGGGCAGTTCCTGACCGAAGAGAACTCGATCGGCATCAAGGACCCGGTCCGGCACGACGACCTCACGGGAGACATCCGCCTGAACTGCGAGGTGACCGGCTGCCAGCTGGCGAGCGACGCGAGCGTGTTCACCATGCTGTACGCCCCGCCGGGCACCGGCACCCTCGACACGTGCAGCCTCCTCACGCGCTCCGCCACCAGCAACACGCTCCCGCTGGCCGCGGCGGCGACCGGCAGCGAGATCTGCGTCAGGCACCCGTCGGGGGACATCGCGCTGCTCGTGATCCAGACCAAGTCGACCCCGAGGTTGAAGGATCTGTCCTTCGTGACCGCTGACATGACGGTCTGGCCCGCGTCCTGACCCGGCCGCCGGGCCGCCCGCCCGCCCGGGCGGTCTAGGTCCGGTACACGGACAGCCGCGAGACCTCGTACTCCATGTCCGTCACCCCCGGGCGGGGCGCCGGGTGGTAACGCCCGGCGCAGACGGACAGGTTCACGATGAGGTACGCGCGCCAGGAGCGGCCCACGCCCGCGCGGTCGGCGAACACCCGGGCCCCGTTGACCCACCAGACGACCGACCTCCGCCCGAACTCGACCTTGAGGTCGATCCAGGCGCCCGGCCGCACCGACGGGTCGCGGTGATAGCGGTGCGCCTGGTGGACGTGGTTGGAGAGCTCCAGCAGGTCCGGGTTGTCCGGGTGGTACTCGAACACGTCGATCTCCTGGCCGCCGTCCCGCCAGGTCCAGATCGCCGGCCAGGCACCCAGCTCCACCGGGAGCCTGACCCGGGCCTCCAAGACGTCGCCGGTGCGCACCATGAAGCCCTCGTCGCTGCCCTCGGTGGTGAGCAGCCCGGTGTTCCAGTTGCCGTCGGGCCTCAGCTTGGCCCGGAAGACGCCGCTGCGGCTGTAGGCGGGATCGTCGACGAGGTGGTCCAGTTTGTTGTCGCCCGGGTTCGTCGGGCCGCCGTCGGGATACGCCCACGAGCGGCCCGCGACCCATTGGGTGGGCGAGGTGAAATCGGCGGTGAAGACAGGGGCGAGGCGCGTCCTGATCGCAGCCGCGCCGCCGGCGCCCGCCGGGGCGAGGCGCGACGTCAAGCGCCGCAGCCAGCCGAGCTTTTCCGTGTCCATGCAGGGTGTGTGCCCACAACCGGACGCACCCATGCCGGAATCATCGCGCAGGGTAATCGCGCGGAAGCATTCAGCGACCGGTGTTGCGCGCCGCCTCGATGAAGGCGCGGATCAGCTCGGGCGACTTCACCCCCCGCGCGCGCTCCACGCCGCTGGAGACGTCCACGCCCCACGCGCCGGTGCCCCGGACGGCCTCGCCGACGTTGGCTGGGGTCAGCCCGCCCGCGAGCAGCCACCGCCCCTCGGGCGGCGTGAAGTCCGCGGACCCCCAGTTCCACGGCTTGCCGGAGCCCGGGTCGGGGGCGTCGAGGAGCAGCAGGTCCTCGCCGTACTCGCCGCAGCGCTTCACGTGCTCGGCGGTGGCCCGCAGCAGCGTCCGCCCCTCGGCGCGCAGCGCCGCGAAGTCCTCGGGGCCCTCCTCGCCGTGCAGCTGCACGCCCCGTACGCCGCTCTCCTCGGCGAACCGGCGCACCTCCGCCACCTGCTGCCCCCGGAACACGCCGACGGTGAGCACCCCGTCCGGCACCCGGGCGGCCAGCTCCCGCGCGGTGGCCGCGTCGACCGTACGGGGGCTGCCGGGCGCGAAGACGAACCCGACGGCATCGGCCCCGGCCGCCACGGCCACGTCGACATCGTGCGCGGTCCGCAGCCCGCAGATCTTGACGAAGAGATCGCTCATACCCCCAGTCAATCAAAGCCCCCCGATCAGCGGTGATCCGTTTCGGCACCCGGGCGCGACCACCCCCGCGCCGCTAGCCTGGAACGAGGCTCACGCCCAGTGCACGGCACGCCACGCGGAGGACAACGGTGACGATCATGATCGAACGGGCCACACCGATAGAGCAGGCGGCACCGCCGACGTTCGAGACGCTCCTGCGAACCGTCGAGGAGATGGACACGCCAGACGGCTTCAAGGCCGAGCTCATCCGAGGGAAGATCATCGTGTCGCCGTTTTCCAAGCTTCGCTACTACCGGCGCATGCGCGCCGTACGCGAGCAGCTCCAGGCCCACGCCCCCGAGGGTCACGTCGCCGATGTAGCACCCTTCCTCTTCAGCTTCCCGGAAGCAGAGCGAGCCTACGGGCCCGACCTCTTCGTGGCGGACGAAGCGGCTTTCGACGAGGAGGGCCGCCACGCGGACAGCGCGGCCCTGTCGCTGGTCGCGGAGTTCACCTCCGTGTCGACCAGGGATGCGGACTGGAAAGAGAAGTTGGACGTGTACGGCCGCCTCGTACCCGTGTACCTGGTCGTCGACATGCAGGACTCGGAGATCACCTGCTTCTGGGATCCCTCCCCGCACGGCTACCGCTCCCGTACGACGGTGTCCTTCGGTGAGGCGCTGCGCGTTCCGGCGCCGTTCGACTGCAAGCTCGACACCACCGGCTTCTAGACACGCGGAAACGCCCGAGGGCGGCACTCCTTCCGTCAGGAAGGAGTGCCGCCCTCGTTCGAGAACAGCCGATCGACCGGCGGCCGGAGCCGCGGGAGGATCAGAAGTCCATGTCACCGCCCGGCATGCCGCCCGGGGCGCCGGCGCCGGCCTTCTCGGGCTTGTCGGCGATGACGGCCTCGGTGGTCAGGAACAGCGCGGCGATCGACGCGGCGTTCTGCAGCGCGGAGCGCGTGACCTTGGCCGGGTCGATGATGCCCTCGGCGATCATGTCCACGTACTCGCCGGTCGCGGCGTTGAGGCCGTGACCGATCGGCAGGTTGCGGACCTTCTCGACGACGACGCCACCCTCGAGACCACCGTTGACGGCGATCTGCTTGAGCGGGGCCTCAAGGGCCAGGCGCACGGCGTTGGCGCCGGTCGCCTCGTCGCCCGTGAGCTCCAGCTTCTCGAAGACCGCGGAGGCCTGCAGCAGGGCTACGCCACCACCGGCGACGATGCCCTCCTCGACGGCCGCCTTCGCGTTGCGAACGGCGTCCTCGATGCGGTGCTTGCGCTCCTTGAGCTCGACCTCGGTCGCGGCGCCGGCCTTGATGACGGCCACGCCGCCGGCCAGCTTCGCGAGGCGCTCCTGGAGCTTCTCGCGGTCGTAGTCCGAGTCGGAGTTCTCGATCTCGGCGCGGATCTGGTTCACGCGACCGGCGACCTGGTCGCTGTCACCGGCACCGTCGACGATGGTGGTCTCGTCCTTGGTGATGACGACCTTGCGGGCGCGGCCGAGCAGGTCGAGACCGGCGTTCTCCAGCTTGAGGCCGACCTCCTCGGAGATGACCGTGCCGCCCGTGAGGATGGCGATGTCACCGAGCATGGCCTTGCGGCGGTCGCCGAAGCCCGGGGCCTTGACGGCGACGGACTTGAAGGTGCCGCGGATCTTGTTGACGACCAGGGTCGACAGGGCCTCGCCCTCGACGTCCTCGGCGATGATCAGCAGCGGCTTGCCGGACTGCATGACCTTCTCCAGGAGCGGCAGCAGGTCCTTGACCGAGCCGATCTTGGAGTTGACGATCAGGATGTACGGGTCGTCGAGAGCCGACTCCATACGCTCCATGTCGGTGGCGAAGTACGCCGAGATGTAGCCCTTGTCGAAGCGCATGCCCTCGGTGAGCTCCAGCTCCAGACCGAAGGTCTGGGACTCCTCGACGGTGATGACGCCTTCCTTGCCGACCTTGTCCATGGCCTCGGCGATGAGCTCGCCGATCTGGGTGTCGGCGGCGGAGATGGAGGCCGTGGAAGCGATCTGCTCCTTGGTCTCGACATCCTTCGCCTGCTCCAGCAGGGCGCCGGAGACGGCCTCGACGGCCTTCTCGATGCCGCGCTTGAGGGCCATCGGGTTGGCACCGGCGGCCACGTTGCGCAGGCCCTCGCGGACGAGCGCCTGGGCGAGCACGGTGGCGGTGGTCGTACCGTCGCCGGCGACGTCGTCCGTCTTCTTGGCGACTTCCTTGACCAGCTCGGCGCCGATCTTCTCGTACGGGTCCTCGAGCTCGATCTCCTTGGCGATGGAGACACCATCGTTGGTGATCGTGGGCGCGCCCCACTTCTTCTCAAGGACGACGTTGCGACCCTTGGGGCCAAGGGTGACCTTGACGGCGTCGGCGAGCTGGTTCATCCCACGCTCGAGACCGCGCCGGGCCTCCTCGTCGAACGCAATGATCTTGGCCATCTGAAGTGGTCCTCCCGGACAGCGGTGGATTGCTCCCGGACCGCGCCCGCGCCCGCGACGGACGGCCTGCGTGCCCGGCGGTTCCTTCCCGCCGGACCCTGCGGGCCTCACCGACCCGGTCCTCGTTTGGTAGCACTCTCACCTGGAGAGTGCTAACGCCAATGATTAGCACTCGACCCCCACGAGTGCAAGCGGCTTGGGTGAACGCCCCCGCGAACGCACGAGGGGCCCACACCCCCGTGTCCAGGATGTGGGCCCCTCTTACGTACGCGTGGGCGGTCGATCGCGCCGGGACTAGCCGAGTGCGAGCTTGACCATGTCCGCCTGCGGACCCTTCTGGCCCTGCGAGATCTCGAACTCGACCCGCTGACCCTCTTCAAGGGTGCGGTATCCGTCCATCTGGATGGCGCTGTAGTGGACGAACACATCCGCACCACCGTCGACCGCGATGAAGCCGTAGCCCTTCTCCGCGTTGAACCACTTGACGGTGCCCTGAGCCATGCCTAACTCCCCTATAACTGGCCCTTGCGCAGGAACGCACTTCGCGCTCCCGGGTCAGAACTTGCGTCGGAACGCGTCGACCGAGGCTGAATGTATCCGCGTCGGTGCTGTCTGCAACAGGTCAATCCGACGAGAATTCTGGACACCCAGAAACATTGAAATAGAGTGAAAATTTGGCATATCGCAGGGCAACTCGGGCCCGACATATCTCGCCAAAGCCCCATACCGCGCCTGCACATTGACCCGATGTCGACCCTCACGCGACCCGTTCATATGCTGCGGGCAAGTCCAGCGGAGGGGACTTCCCCAACTCTACCGTGCCCAATCAAACAGAATTGCCCCCTCCGCTTTTAGCGGAGGGGGCAATTACGGTTTTCGTGTTTCAGCAGCCGCCGGCACGGTGCCGGTCTGGTCAGCCTCCGGCGACGGCGGGAATGATCGAGACACCGGCGCCGTCAGGCGTCGCCGCCTCCAGCCCTCCCTCGAAGCGCACGTCGTCGTCGTTGACGTAGACGTTCACGAAGCGGCGCAGCTTGCCCTGGTCGTCCAGGACGCGGGCGGCGATGCCCGGGTGGCTCTTCTCCAACGACTCGATGACCTCGGCCAGGGTCGAGCCCTCGGCCGGGACCTCGGACACGCCGCCGGTGTAGGTGCGCAGGATGGTGGGGATGCGGACGTTGACGCTCATGGCGCTACTGCCTTTCCGGTAGGGCGGAGGAGATGGTCAGGCCAGGCCGGCGGCGCGGAACGCGTCCAGGCTCGGGCGGATGGTGGCGGTCTGCCCGCTGTCCGCGGCCACCGCCTCCAGGGTCTTGAGACCGTCACCGGTGTTCAGGACGACGGTGGTGAGCGCCGGGTCGAGCTGCCCGTTCTCGATGAGCTTCTTCGTGACGCCGACGGTCACACCGCCCGCGGTCTCGGCGAAGATGCCCTCGGTCTGCGCGAGGATCTTGATGGCCTCGACGACCTGCTCGTCGTCGACGTCCTCGACGAAGCCGCCGGTGCGCCGGGCGATGTCCAGGACGTACGGGCCGTCCGCCGGGTTGCCGATGGCGAGCGACTTGGCGATGGTGTTCGGCTTCTGCGGGCGGACCACGTCGTGGCCGGCCTTGAAGGCGGTGGACACCGGGGAGCAGCCCTCGGCCTGGGCGCCGAAGATCTTGTACGGCTTGTCCTCGACCAGACCGAGCTTGATCAGCTCCTGCAGGCCCTTGTCGATCTTCGTCAGCTGCGAGCCGGACGCGATCGGGATGACGATCTGGTCGGGCAGCTGCCAGCCGAGCTGCTCGCAGATCTCGTACGCCAGGGTCTTGGAGCCCTCGCCGTAGTACGGGCGCAGGTTGACGTTGACGAAGCCCCAGCCCTCGCCCAGCGGGTCGCCGATGAGCTCGGAGCAGAAGCGGTTCACGTCGTCGTAGTTGCCCTCGATGCCGACCAGGTCGCCACCGTAGACACCGGCCATGACGACCTTGCCCTGCTCCAGGTCGTGCGGGATGAACACGCAGGAGCGGAAACCGGCCCGGGCGGCCGCGGCGCCGACGGCGCCGGCCAGGTTGCCGGTGGAGGAGCAGGACAGCGTGGTGTAGCCGAAGGCGCGGGCGGCCTCGACGGCGATCGCGACGACGCGGTCCTTGAAGGAGTGCGTCGGGTTGCCGGAGTCGTCCTTGACGTAGAGCTTGCCGGTGACGCCGAGCTCCTTGGCCAGGTTCTGCGCGTCCACGAGCTTGGTGAAGCCCGGGTTCAGACTCGGCTTGGAGGCCACGTCCGCGGGGACGGGCAGCAGCGGCGCGTAACGCCAGATGTTGTTCGGGCCGGCCTCGATCGCGGCGCGCAGGGCCTCGGGGTCGCCGGTCGGGAGGTCGTAGGCGACTTCCAGAGGTCCGAAGCACTCGACGCACGCGAAGATGGGTCCGAGCTCGAAGCGGGTACCGCACTCGCGACAGGAAAGGCCGGTGGCGGGTCCGAGATCAACAGAGGTGAGATGCGTCTGTACAGCCATGATGGCGAGGCCCTTTCTCCTCATCTTCCCCATGGCGCACTTCGCCATGAGACGGAATTGGCACCTTCCCTAGCCGGGGACCTCGCGGGGGTGCGTGAAAACGCATCGCGAGAACCGACTGGAGGGTTGCCGGGGCTTCAACGGGCCGTGTCCCTCTGCCCCTCTGGATGAGCGGTATGGCACCGGGCTACGCGCTCTACGGCGCTCCCGGGCGTTTGTGCGCAAGGACCCCCGGCATGCGGTGGTCCTTTGCGTTGTTCAAGACTGTAACCGAAGGGCCGGGCGGTTGAGACAGCCGTCCGAACCGCGAGATGGATCGCATATGGGTCCAAACAAGTGACGATGCAGGGAGTACCGAGGGTGCTGGAAGAGGTGGAGCGCTGGCTGGCAGACCGCTCCTGGTCCGCCGCCGACCGACCGCTCGACCAGCTGCTGGACCGGAAACGGGCGGCTGGGACCACGGTCAGCGTGGTGCTGCCCGCGCTCGACGAGGAGGCCACCGTCGGCGCGATCGTCGAGGTGATCCGGCGCGAGCTGATCGAGGGACTGCCGTTCCCCCTGGTGGACGAACTAGTGGTGGTCGACTCGGGCTCCAGCGACCGGACGGCCGAGGTGGCGGCGAAGGCCGGCGCCCGCGTGGTGCACCGCGACGAGATCCTGCCGCGGATCCCGGCGCTGCCCGGCAAGGGCGAGGTGCTGTGGCGCTCCCTGCTGGCCACCGACGGGGACATCGTCTGCTTCGTCGACGCCGACCTGCGGGACTTCTCGGCCGACTTCGTCTCCGGGATCGTGGGGCCGCTGCTGACCGAACCGGACGTGCAGTTCGTCAAGGCGATGTACGACCGCCCGCTGGGCGACACCCCCGGCCAGGGCGGCCGGGTGACGGAGCTGGTGGCGCGCCCGCTGCTCAACCTGCACTGGCCGCAGCTCGCCGGTTTCGTCCAGCCGCTGGGCGGCGAGTACGCCGTACGCCGCTCCCTGCTGGAGCGGCTGCCGTTCCCCGTCGGGTACGGCGTCGAGCTGGGCCTGCTGGTGGACGCGCTGCACACGGTCGGGCTGGACGCGCTGGCCCAGGTGGACGTGGGCGTACGGGTCCACCGCCACCAGGACGGGCAGGCGCTGGGCCGGATGGCCGCGGCGATATACCGCACGGCGCAGCTGCGGCTCTCGCGCGGCCACTTGGTGCGGCCGGAGCTGACGCAGTTCGAACGGGGGCCGCAGGGGTTCGTGCCGCGGACGTACGCGGTGGACACGGAGGAGCGGCCGCCGATGGCGGGCGTGAAGGAGTACGCGGTGCGCCACGCGGCGTGACGCGGGGAACGGTTTGAGCGGACCCGGGCCGGGCTAGGTTCGCCGCATGGCTTCTCAGGTGCTCGTCGCCGCCAACCGCGGCCCGCTCTCGTACGCCCTCTCCGCCGAGGGCACGCTCAGTGCCCGGCGCGGCGGGGGCGGTCTCGTCTCCGGACTCTCCGCGGCGCTGGCGGAGCAGCCGGACGCGGTGTGGATCTGCGCGGCCCTGTCGGAGGCGGACCGGGAGGCGGTCCGCCGGGGCGTGGCCGAGCCCGGTGTCCGGATGCTGGACATCGATCCCACGGTGTACGACGACGCGTACAACGGCATCGCGAACTCGGTGCTGTGGTTCACCCACCACCACCTGTACGACATCCCGCGCACGCCGGTCTTCGACGCGGCGTTCCGCCGTCAGTGGGGGTCCTACGTGGAGTACAACCGGGCTTTCGCGGCGGCGCTGGCCGAGGAGGCCGCGGAGGGCGCCAGCGTCCTGGTGCAGGACTACCACCTGGCGCTCGTGCCGGGGCAGTTGCGGGAGCTGCGGCCGGACCTGCGGATCGGGCACTTCACGCACACGCCGTGGGCCGCGCGGCAGTTCATGGACATGCTCCCGGACGACATCCGCCGGGAGTTGGTGTGGGGGATGCTCGGGGCGGACCGGCTGGGCTTCCACACCTACAGCTGGGCGCTCGCCTTCATCACGAGCGCGCAGTTCGAGGACGCGAGCGGCATCGCGCGGACCCACCTGCCGAGCGGGGATGACCCGCTGCGCGGGGTGAAGCACATCAAGGCCGGCGGCGAGGCCCGGTTCACGCACGTGACCAAGTACCCGCTCGGGGTCGACGCGGACGAGCTGCGCGAGCTGGCGCACCGGCCGGAGGTGGAGGACAAGCTGGCGGCGCTGCGGGCGGAGGTCGGCGACCTGAAGACGATCGTCCGGGTGGACCGGACGGAGCTGTCGAAGAACATCGTGCGCGGGCTCCTCGCCTACCGGGAGCTGCTGACCACGCACCCCGAATGGCGCGGCCGGGTGGTGCACCTGGCGTCCGCGTACCCGTCCCGGCAGGACCTGAAGGTGTACCGGGACTACACGGAGTCGGTGCGGGAGCTGGCGGCCGCGGTGAACGCGGAGTTCGGCACGGCGGACTGGCGGCCGGTGCACGTGTCCGTGCAGGACGACTTCGCGCGCTCGCTCGCGGCGTACCGGATGGCGGACGTCGCGCTGGTGAACCCGGTGCGGGACGGGATGAACCTGGTGGCGAAGGAGATCCCGGTGGTGTCGGAGGCGGGGTGCGTGCTGGTGCTGTCGACCGGGGCGGGGGCGTACGAGGAGCTCCGCCAGGACGCGTTGACGGTGAACCCGTACGACGTGACGCAGACGGCCGAGGCGCTGCACGCGGCGCTGTCCATGCCGGACGCCGAGCGCGCGGACCGCACGAAGCGCCTGGCGGCGGCGGCCACCGCCCTCCCCCCGGCCCAGTGGTTCACGGCCCAACTCGCGGACCTCCAGGGCTGACCCGCGGGTCAGGAGCGCAGGGCCTCGGCAAGGGCGGCCAGGAAGGACGCCACCGCGCCGGGGCCCGGCAGGACCAGGTCGGCGCGGGCGGCGAGCTCCGGGACCTCGGCGGAGCCGCTGCACACCAGCAGCCCCGGCAGGCCGTCGGCCCGGCGCTTCTCGACCGCCGAGTACGCGGCCAGGTCGCCCAGGTCGTCGCCCGCGTACAGCACCGGCCCCGCGTCCTTCTCCGCGAGGAACTCCGTCAGGGCGACGCCCTTGTCCGTGCCCGGCGGCCTGAGCTCCAGCACGGCCCGGCCCGGTTCGACCATCAGCCCGTGCCGCGCGGCCAGCTCGGCCAGGGGTTCCCGGAGCGCCGCGAAGGCCGCCTCCGGGTCCTCGGCGCGGCGGGTGTGGACCGCCAGCGCCCGGCCCTTCTCCTCGATCCAGGTGCCCCGCCAGGCCCCGATCGAGTCCAGGAATCCCGGCAGCTCGGCCCGGACCGCCGCCACCCCGGGGTGTTCGGCGGGGGCGTGGACTATCCCGGTGACGGCGTCCCAGCGTTCGGCCCCGTAGTGGCCGAGGACCACCAGGTGTTCCAGTCCGGGGACCCCGGCGAAGCCCCCGTAGCGGACGGCGACGCCCGCCGGCCGGCCGGTGACCACGGCCACCGAGGCCACCTCGGGGGCCAGCGCGGCCAGGGCGGGTACGGCTCCGGGGTGGGCCCGGGCCTGGTCCGGGTCCGGGACGATGTCGGCGAGGGTCCCGTCGAAGTCCAGGGCGACCACGGACCGGCGGGGTGCGCGGAGCAGGGCTTCGAGTCCCTCGCGTCCGGCTGCGGTGACGGGCATCGGCAAGTCGTGCGGATGGCTCCCCATACGGACGACCCTAACGGCCCAGCCGCGTGACGGCTATCGCCTGGCCCGCTGGGCCTCGCGGATCCGGCGCAGGCGGTTCACCGTGCCCGGGGCGTGCGCCAGCGCGCGGGGGTCGTCCATCAGCGCGTTGAGCAGCTGGTAGTAGCGGACCGGGGTCATCCCCAGCCCCTCCCGTATCGCGCGCTCCTTGGCCCCGGGCCCGGGCCACGTGCGTCCCTCGTACGCGAGCACCGCGGCCTCCGTGGCCGTCAGCTGCCCCTCGTCCGTCATACGGCCAGATTAACGCCGCCCACCGACACGGGCCCGACCGCCCGGGCCGCCCCGGCCGCCGCCCCGGCCGCCGCCCCGGCCGCCGCCCCGGCCGCCGCCCCGGCCAGTCGCCGCGGCCAGTCGCCGCCGCGGCCCGCCCCGCGTCAGCGCAGGTCCGCCGTCCGCGCCGTCCCGGCGATCTCCTCCAGCACCTCGTCCGGCTTCCCGCCCGGCTGGACGGACTTGCCTATGTTCTGCTTGATGTCCTCGCTGACGCCCGCCCAGGACTTCTTGCCGACCGGGTAGAGCCGCGAGCTCGGCAGCGCCTCCAGGAAGGTCTTCAGCTGCGGTGCGGCGCCGCCCTTGCCGGACTGCACCGCCCGGTAGCCGGTGGTGGTGACCGGGAGCAGGTCGTACATGTTGGTGAAGGCGGTCACGTTCTTCGCCTCGTACAGCTGGTCCAGGAACTTGCCGGACTCCTTCGGGTGGCCGTTCTTGAAGGCCATCACCCAGTCCGCGACGCCCATCGCCGAGTGATCGGCGCCGTCGATGGTCGGCATGGTCACCATGCCGAACTTGACGCCCTTCCCGGCCGCCTGCTTGATCAGCGTGGGGTGGCCGTTGAGCATGCCGACCTCGCCGCGCGTGAAGGCGTCGAAGGCGTCCTGCCGGTTCGTCTTACCCGGCTCGCCCGGCCCGGTCAGCCCCTGTCCGACCATCTTGTCCCGCAGGAACTCCAGGGCCTTGACGTTCTCCGCGGAGTCGATGGAGTACTGCTCCTCGTTGTCGGTGTAGCCGCCACCGCCCGCGAGCATCCACATCATCGTCTCGGCCTGCGCCTCCTCGCGGCCCAGCGGCAGCGCGAAGGGGGTCTGGACCCCGGCGCCCTTGAGCTTCTTCGCGGCCGCCTCCAGCTCCGCCCAGCTCTTGGGCTGCCAGCCGTTCTTGGCGTCCTTCGCGATGACCCCGGCGTCGGTCAGGAGCTTCTCGTTGTAGAAGAGCAGCCGGGTGCTGGCCACGAAGGGCAGGCCGTACTGGATCCGCTTGACCTTGCCCGCGTCGGCGAGCGGCGCGAGGAAGTCGGCCTCGGTCTTGACGGAGAGCAGCTCATCCGCCGTGTACAGCTTGCCCGCCGCCGCGTAGTCGGCGTAGGCGCCGATCTGCGCGATGTCGGGGGCCTTGCCGGCCTTGACCATCTCGGCGACCTTGGCGTCGACCTCCGACCAGGAGTAGACGCTGACCTCGACCTTGATGCCCGGATTGGACTTCTCGAAGCCGTCGGCGAGCGTCTTCCAGTACGTCGCGGACGAGTTCTGCGGATTGTCCCCGTACTCGGCCGCCACGACCCGCAGGGTCACCTCGTTGTTCCCGGTGAGTCCGCCGAGCGCTCCGCAGCCCGTCAGCGTGACCGCCGTCAGGCTCAGTGCGGCGCCGGACGCGGCCAGGCTCAGGTATCGGCGCTTCACAGTTCTCGTCCACCCCTAGTTGTACGTACGATCCACGTAAGGTCTACACCACTTTGGCGGCTCGTTCACATCCGGATCCGGACCGGGTCCCGAATTTGTTGGGCCGCTCAACAATCCCTTCCAATGGACTAGACCTTTCCCCGTCGAGCACGCGAGACTGTCCCCTGTGAAACCCGTGAAACACGTCATCGCCCTCGATGTGGGCGGCACCGGGATGAAGGCCGCCCTGGTCGCCGCCGACGGCACCCTGCTGCACGAGGCGCGCCGCGCCACCGGTCGCGAGCGGGGCCCCGACGCCGTCGTCGAGACGATCCAGAACTTCGCCGCCGAGCTCCTCGACATCGGCCGGGAGCAGTTCGCACAGCCCGCCTCGGCCGCCGGGGTCGCCGTCCCCGGCATCGTCGACGCCGAGAACGGGATCGCCGTCTACGCGGCGAACCTGGGCTGGCGCGACGTACCGATGCGCGCCCTGCTCGGCCGGCGCCTCGGCGGCATCCCGGTGGCCCTCGGCCACGACGTGCGCACGGGCGGACTCGCCGAAGGCCGCATCGGCGCGGGCCGCGGAGCCGACCGCTTCCTGTTCGTGCCGCTGGGCACCGGCATCGCCGGAGCCATCGGCATCGGCGGCCGCATCGAGGCCGGCGCCCACGGCTACGCGGGCGAGATCGGCCACATCGTGGTCCGCCCCGGCGGCCCCGCCTGCGGCTGCGGCCAGCACGGCTGCCTGGAGACGCTCGCCTCCGCCTCCGCCGTCAGCCGCGCCTGGGCGGCCGCCTCCGGCGACCCCGACGCCGACGCGGCGGACTGTGCCGAGGCCGTCGAATCCGGCGACGCGCGCGCCCGGGAGGTGTGGCTGGCCGCCGTCGGCGCCCTCGCCGACGGGCTGGTCACCGCCATCACCCTGCTGGACCCGCGCACTCTGATCATCGGTGGCGGGCTCGCCGAGGCCGGGGAAACCTTGTTCACACCACTACGGACGGCCGTGGAGGAGCGCGTGACGTTCCAGCGGCTCCCCCACATCGTTCCGGCGGCCCTCGGGGACACCGCCGGATGCCTGGGCGCAGGGCTGCTCGCCTGGGACCTACTCGCCACGGAGGTACCTGCCTGATGTCCGGAAGCGCGCACAGCACTGTTCTCTCCGGCGCCAGGGTGGTGCTGCCCACCGGGGCCGTGGCCAACGGGCGGGTCATTGTCGACGGTGACCGCATCGCCGGCAGTGCCCGGGAGGACGTGCGGGTCGTGGACCTGTCCGGGCACTGGATCGTCCCCGGCTTCGTCGACATGCACAACCACGGCGGCGGCGGCGCCTCGTTCACCTCCGGCACCGCCGAGGAGGTCCTGACGGGCGTCCGCACCCACCGCGAGCACGGGACCACCACCCTGGTCGCCTCCACCGTCACCGGGGACCTGGACGAACTGGCCCGGCGGGCCGGGCTGCTGGCCGAACTGACCCAGCAGGGCGAGATCGCGGGCATCCACTTCGAGGGGCCGTTCATCAACGCCTGCCGCAAGGGCGCGCACAAGGAGGAGCTGCTGCGCGACCCCGACCCGGCCGAGGTCCGCAAGCTCGTCGACGCCGCGCACGGCGCCGCCCGGATGTTCACGCTCGCGACCGAACTGCCGGGCGGCCTGGACTCCGTACGGCTGCTGGCCGAGCACGGGGTCATCGCCGCAGTCGGCCACACGGACTCCACGTACGACCAGACGCGCCAGGCCATCGACGCGGGCGCGACCGTGGCCACCCACCTCTTCAACGCGATGCCCGGCCTCGCGCACCGCGCCCCCGGCCCGATCGCGGCGCTGCTGGAGGACGAGCGGGTCACCGTCGAGCTGATCAACGACGGCACGCACCTGCACCCCGCCATGCTGGAACTGGCCTTCCACCACGCGGGCGCGCACCGGGTCGCGCTGATCACCGACGCGATGGACGCGGCCGGCTTCGGCGACGGGACCTACCACCTCGGCCCGCTGGAGGTCGAGGTCAAGGAGGGCGTGGCCCGCCTCGTCGAGGGCGGCTCCATCGCCGGTTCGACCCTGACCCTGGACACGGCCTTCAAGCGTTCGGTCACCCTGGACAAGCTGCCGGTGGAGTCCGTGGTCCAGGCGATCTCCGCCAACCCGGCCAAGCTGCTCGGCCTGTACGACGAGATCGGCTCGCTGGAGCCCGGCAAGTACGCGGACCTGGTCGTCCTGGACGCCTCGTTCGACCTCAAGGGCGTCATGCGGCGCGGCGAATGGATCGTCAGCCCGGTCCCCGGGGACGGTTCCTGACGGCCAACCGGCTGTACGGAGGAAGGCGGTCGCCCCCAGGACTGGGCCGACCGCCTTCTCTTTGGCATGATCCCGGCAGCAACAGACCCGGGGGTGCCCATGATCCTGACCGTGACGCTCAACACCGCGCTCGACGTGACCTACCGCGTGCCGAGGCTGCTCCCGCACGCCTCGCACCGGGTCGCCGCGGTCTCCGAGCGCCCCGGCGGCAAGGGGATCAACGTGGCCCGCGTCCTGGCCGCCCTCGGCCACGAGGTGACGGCCACCGGCTTCGCGGGCGGCCCGGTCGGTGATGTCGTCCGGGAGCTGCTCGCGCAGTCCCCGGGCGTGGTGGACGCCCTGCTCCCCTGCGCGGGCACCACGCGCCGCACCCTGGCCGTGGCCGACGACGCCTCCGGCGACACCACGCAGTTCAACGAACCGGGCCCGCTGATCACGCCCGCGGAGTGGGCGGGCTTCCTGGCCCACTACGAGGCCCTGCTGGCCGGAGCCCGCGCCGTGGCCCTGTGCGGGAGCCTGCCGCCCGGCGTGCCGGTGGGCGCGTACGCGGTGCTCGTTCGGGCCGCCCGCGCGGCCGGGATCCCGGTCCTCCTGGACACCAGCGGCGAGGCCCTGCGCCGCGGGGTCGCCGCCCGCCCCGAGATGATCAAGCCGAACGCCGCCGAGCTGGCCGAGCTGACCGGATCGCGCGAACCGCTCCCCGCCACCCGCGACGCCCGCCGCCGGGGCGCCCACGCGGTGATCACCTCGCTCGGCCCGGCCGGGCTGCTGGCCGCCACCCCCGAGGGCACCTGGCAGGCCGCCCCGCCGCGCGCCCTGGCCGGCAACCCCACCGGGGCGGGCGACTCCGCGGTCGCGGGCCTGCTGTCGGGCCTGACGGAGGGCCTGGACTGGCCCGAGCGCCTCGCCCGCGCGGTCGCCCTCTCGGCGGCCACGGTCCACGCCCCGGCGGCGGGAGAGTTCGACCCCCGCACCTACGAGGAGGTACGGGGGTCGGTGAAGGTGACGGCGGCCGGCTAGGGCCTCCGTCTCACCCCTTTTCGAGCCAGAGCTGGTCGAGGTTCACGTCGCACTGGTTGCCGGCCTCGCACGAGATCCTGATCGTGTTCGAGCCCTGCTTGAGCTGCACGAGCGAGTACGTGTTGGTCCAGCCCTTGGCCCAGTCGCCCTCGGGGGCCTTCGAGAAGTTCTTCATGTTGATCGGCCGGGTCTGCACCTCGCCGTTGATGGTCAGCGTGGTGTTGGCGTCCTTGCCCGGCACCCCGTAGGTCATCTTCAGCTTGTACTGGCCCGCCTTGGGGACGTCCAGCGTCCATGTGGCCGCCGCACCCAGCTGGTTCAGGCCGCCCACGTACTGGCCTCCCGAACTCTTGGCGCCCGGCACCGTGTTCTGCAGCAGCGCACCGCCCGTGAGGGACATGCCGGCGCCGGCGAAGTCCGCCTTCGGCAGCTCCGCCTCGGTCGGCTGCGGGGAGTCGCTCGGGGCCGGGGACGACGGGTTCTGCGGGGCGGCCGACTGCTGCTTGCCGCCCGTCGCGTTGTCGCCCTTCTTGTCCTTGTCCTTGTCGCCGAAGGCGACGGCCGCGCCGATGCCGATCACGACCGCGCCGACCACCGCGACGGCCGCGATGAGCAGACCCTTGCGGCTGGAGCCGCCACCGCCGCCGTGGCCGCCGTGGCCGCCAGGGGGCGCGATCGTCTGCGTCTGGTGCTGCGGGGACTGCTGCTGCGGCGGAACGCCGTAGCCGCCCGCCTGGAGCGCCTCAGGGGCCTGGTACTGCGCCTGGTAGGGCGGCTGCTGCGCGGGCACCTGGCCGCGCTGGGCGCCGGCGTTCCTGCGCTCGCCCACCGTCCGCACCTGGTGGTGGGAGGTACGGGGAACACCGGGCTGCGCGCCGGAAGGACCGCCTGCCCCGGGCCCCGGGTAGCCGTATCCACCGCCCGACGTGGGCGGGGCGGCTCCGGCCTCCTGGCCGTCCGCGTAGAGATAGCCGAACGGATCGTCGTCCTCGGGCTTGTTCGCCCCACCGTGCGGGCCGTTGTTCGCGGGCGTAGTCATCGCAGGTCACTCCTTTCGACCCCCGGGAGCCTACCCCGAACAGGTGCGCCCACGGGCGCCCGATCGCCTCAGCCGGCCCGGCGGTGCGCCTTGGAGCGGGACCTCTTCTCGATGTACATCCGCTGGTCGGCCGAGCGCAGCACCTCGTCCGCCGACATGCCGCAGCTGGCCCAGCCGATGCCGAAACTGGCTCCGACACGCACCGCACGGCCGTCGACCCGGATCGGCGGGATGATCGCGCTGCGCAGCCGGACGGCGAGATCGGCGGCGTCCGCCGCGCCCAGCCCGTCGGCGAGGACGACGAATTCGTCACCACCCAGCCGGGCGACGGTGTCACCGTCCCTGACGCCCGTCGTGAGCCGTCGGGCCACCTCGATCAGGACCGCGTCGCCCGTGTGGTGCCCGAACCGGTCGTTGATCGACTTGAAGCCGTCGAGGTCGCAGAAGAGCACCGCGAGCCCCTTCGTCCCGTCGTCGATGTCCGTCGTCGGCGCCACGGTGTGCACGTGGTGGTCGTACGGGCCGTCCGCCTGGGCGGGCAGCGTCCCGGCGTACTCCAGGGGCTCGGACCCCGTGAACCGGTCGGGGCCGTCGGCCTGAAAGCGGTGCTCACCGGCACCACCCGCCTCGCCCCGTACCTCGTACCCGTCGACGTGCCCGGCGTGCGCCTCGCGCCCCTCGTAGGCCGCGTCCAGGGCCTCCACGGCGGTGGCCCGCACCGACTGCGGCCTGCGGCACAGCCGCGCGCCGAGCCGGGACCGCAGCTCGGCGCTGTTGGGCAGGCCGGTCAGCGAGTCGTGGCTGGCGCGGTGGGCGAGCTGGAGCTCGTGCCGCTTGCGCTCCTCGATGTCCTCGACGTGCGTGAGCAGGAACCGCGGGCCGTCGGCGGCGTCGGCGACGACCGAGTTGCGCAGGGAGACCCATACGTACGTGCCGTCGCGCCGGCCCAGGCGCAGCTCGGCGCGGCCGCCCTCGGCGGAGGTCCGCAGCAGGGTGCCGATGTCCTCGGGGTGGACCAGGTCGGAGAAGGAGTAGCGGCGCAGCACCGACGCCGGGCGGCCCAGCAGCCGGCACAGCGCGTCATTGGTCCGCAGCAGCCGGCCGTGCTGGTCCCCGCCCATCTCGGCGATGGCCATGCCGCTCGGCGCGTACTCGAAGGCCTGGCGGAACGACTCTTCACTGGCCCGCAGTGCCTGCTGCTCGCGCTCCAGCCGGACCAGGGCGCGCTGCATGTTCGCGCGGAGCCGGGCATTGCTGATCGCAATCGCCGCCTGGAAGGCGTACATCTGGAGCGCCTCGCGGCCCCAGGCGCCGGGCCGGCGGCCGTTGCGCGGTCTGTCCACCGAAATGACACCCAGAAGTTCCCCTCCGGACGCATACATCGGCGCATAGAGCCGGTCCTCGGGGTGCCACTCGTCCTCGAAGCGCGGCTCGGGGCCCTCCGTGTGCCACTGGGGGACGTCGTCCTCCATGAGCACCCAGCCCTCGGTGTGCGGGATGAAGCGGAGGCCGTCCCAGTTCTCACCCATCGTCAGGCGGCGTTCCCAGGAACTGCGGGAGCCGACGCGGCCGGTGATGAGGGCCTCAGCGGCGGGGTCGCCCGCGAAGGCGGCGACGACCAGATCACCGTCGGGGCGTACGAGGTTGACACAGGCGAGTTCGTAGCCGAGGCCCACGACGATGCCGTCCACGACGGTCTGCAGAGTGTCCGCCAGGCTCCTGGCCGTATTGAGCTGGGCCACCACCCGGTGCAGCTGCCGCAGGGTCGCAAGACGGACGTACGGCTCCGACTCGGTCTCCATTGCTCGCTCTCCCCGAGACCTCGACAGCAACTCCAGGTTTGTCATCGGCGTTTCGTTGCGGTGTCCCGTCCACTGAATCACAGTGAGCTGTGCCGCAGGTACACAGGGTCAACAAATCTTGCCTTCTGTGACTCAAGTCACATGAGATGAATAACGGCGCGCTGCTGGGCGTCACCACGGGGAGCGCTCCCTCGTATTTTCGTGAGCAAACGATACGCCGGGGCCTAGGCCGAGGGGCGGGGACGCGACTCGGACCAGGGCCCGATGTGCGCGCCGGAGGGCGGGATTAGCGTTCCAGCGTGCTGAAGACGACGCCCGTGACCACCCTGCCCGATGCCAGCCCCCATGCTGAGGGGGTGAGCAACGACGAGTTCCGGGCAGCCATGTCCCGGCTGGCGGCGGGCGTGTGCCTGATCACCGCGCACGAGACCCCCCTGACGGCGGACGGCCCGCGCGGCGAGGACGTCGGCATGACGGCGACCGCCTTCATGTCCGTGTCCCTGGATCCGCCCCTCGTGGTGGTGAGCCTGCGCGAGGGATCCCGGATGGACGACCTGCTCGCGGAACAGCCGCTGTGGGCGGTCTCGCTCCTCGCGGACCACCAGCTCCAGGTCGCCGGCCGCTTCGCCATGAAGGGCCGGATCAGCGACCGGCTGCTCTTCGCCGACCTCCCCTGCGTACGCGGCGAGGCATCGGGCGCACCGCTGCTGAGCGGCGCGCTGGCCACCCTCGAATGCCGTACGGAGAACCGCGTCGAGGCGGGCGACCACACCCTGGTCATCGGTCGCGTCCTGACCGCCGCCATGCCCTCTCCGGACGGACAGCCGCTGACGTACTTCCGCGGCCGCTACCGGCACCTGGGCCAGTAGTCCCGCGCAGGGGCGGCCCTACCAATCCCGCCCGGTCCGGCCCCGCTTGGTCTCGGCCCGCGCCTTCTTCTCCCGCAGCCGCCGCTCGTTGATCCCCCGGGGGATCTTCGTCGGCCGGCGCGGCTTCGGCGGCGGCGCCGTCGCCTCGGCCAGCAGCGAAGCCAGCCGGACCAGCGCCATCTCCCGGTTGCGGAACTGCGAGCGGTGCTCGGAGGCCCGTACGGTCACCACCCCGTCGACCAGACGGGAGGCGAGCCGCTCCAGCGCCCGCGCCTTCCACACCTCGGGCAGCGCGTTCGTCGCCGCCAGGTCGAAGAGCAGCTCCACGCGGGAGTCCGAGGTGTTCACGTGCTGGCCGCCCGGTCCGGAAGACCGCGAAAAACGCCAGGCGAGCTCGCCCTCGGGGAGCACGACCGAACCGCGGATGACATGGGGACCAGACATGCCTCCTATGATCCGTGCCCGCCCCCGCCCCGTCACCCTGATTTCACACGGGAACCCGCCGGGCCCCTCGTGGCGTTATAGGGGTGAGCGGTAACTTGACCGCCTGTACGTGCATGTCGGATGAGGAAAGGGACATTCCCATGGCTGTCAGCCTGTCCAAGGGCGGCAACGTCTCGCTCACGAAGGAGGCCCCCGGCCTCGCTGCCGTCACGGTCGGCCTCGGCTGGGACGTCCGTACGACCACCGGTGTCGACTTCGACCTCGACGCCTCGGCCATCGCCGTCAACGCGACGGGCAAGGTCGTCTCCGACGGCCACTTCGTCTTCTTCAACAACAAGTCCACCCCGGACCAGACCATCGTCCACACCGGTGACAACCGCACCGGCGAGGGCGCGGGCGACGACGAGGCCATCAAGGTCAACCTCGCCGGCCTCCCGGCCGACGTGGACAAGATCGTCTTCCCGGTCTCCATCTATGACGCCGAGGCCCGCAGCCAGAACTTCGGCCAGGTCCGCAACGCGTACATCCGCGTCGTGAACCAGGCCGGCGGCGCCGAGATCGCCCGCTACGACCTCTCCGAGGACGCGGCGACCGAGACCGCCATGGTCTTCGGCGAGCTCTACCGCAACGGCGCCGAGTGGAAGTTCCGCGCGGTCGGCCAGGGCTACGCCTCCGGCCTCACCGGCATCGCGCAGGACTTCGGCGTCAACGTCTGAGTCCCGCCCCGCGGCGGACGTCACCGCCGCGGCACAAGCCCCCTCCCGGCCGGGGAGGGGGCTTCGCCGTGGGGCGGCCAGGCGGGTGATCGCCCGTGAGGGCTACCTGGGGCGGTCCGTCCCGTACAGCCACACGTCCCAGACCTTCTTCAGGTCGTGCCCGGTCTTCTCCTCGGCGTAGGCGGTGAAGTCGGCCGTACTCGCGTTCCCGTGCCGGTGGTCGGCCGCCCAGCCGCGCAGCAGGGCGAAGAACTTCTCGTCGCCCACCTCCTGGCGGATCCGGTGCAGCACCATCGCGCCGCGCGCGTACACCGGCCTCGCGGAGATGTCCCCGGGCCCGGGCGGGGCGGCCGGCGGGAAGGCGTCCCAGCCGGGGCCGGCGTCCTCGTCGACGTCCGTGTCGCCGGCCAGGAACGCGTCGAACTCCTGCTGTGCGGTGGTCCCGCCGTGGTCCTCGGCCCACAGCCACTCCGCGTACGTCGCGAAGGCCTCGTTGAGCCACATGTCCTTCCAGGACTTCGGCGACACCGAGTTGCCGAACCACTGGTGGGCGAGCTCGTGCACCAGGGTCTCCTCGTCGGTCGCGCCGGGGAAGACGGGCTTGGTCTGGGTCTCCAGCGCATAGCCGAGGGTCCCGGCGGGCAGCACGACCGCTCCCGCCGTACCGAAGGGGTACGGGCCGAACCGGCCGGCGCCCCACTCGACCATCTCCGGCAGCCGCGCGAGGACCTTCCCGCTCGCCGCCGCCTCATCGGGCGCCACCGCGTTGTACAGCGCGATCCCCGACGCGGTCCGCCCCGTCTCCACCCGGTACCTGCCGACGACGGCGGTCGCCAGATAGCTCGCCATCGGCTCCGGGCTGTGCCACGCGAACACGGTCCGCCCGTCGGCGTCGGTGGTCCGCGAGCGCAATTCGCCGTTCGACACGGCCTCGTAGCCCTGGGGCACCGTGATCGTGATGTCGTACGCGGCCTTGTCGCTGGGGTGGTGGTTGCCCGGGAACCAGGCCATCGAACCCACCGGCTCGCCGACGCCCACCGCGCCGTCGTCCGTGGTGATCCAGCCCTCCTTGGCACCGTCGGTGTCGGTGAGGGCCTTCGGCCTGCCGGAGTAGTCGACCTCCGTGACGAAGACCTCGCCCTTCTTCAGGTCCTCGGCCGGGCGCACGGTCAGCTCGTTGCCGGTCCGGTTGTACCGGGCCCCGGCGCCCTGCACGGTCACGCCCTCGACGTTCAGGCCGCTGAGGTCGAGGTTGAAGGCGCTGAGCCCCTGCTCGGCGCGGGCAGTGATCACCGCCGTGCCGTGCAGCCGGCCGTCGGCGGGGTCGTAGTCCAGGTCCAGCCCGTAGTGCTCGACCTGGTAGCCGCCGTTGCCGGCCTTGGGGAAGTACGGGTCGCGCAGCCCGGAAGCACCCGGCCGCCCCTGCACGGCGCCGCCCGTACACCCCGTGGTGAGGGCGAGCAGGACGGCTGCGGCAAGGGCGGCGAGGCGGGGAAGAGCGCGGTGTTCCACGCACTCGATCCTAGGCTGGCGGGATCCTGACTACTTGGCGAGGGCGTCGACGCCGGCCTTGGCGAACTTCTCGTCCAGGTCGCCGCTCGGGGCGCCGGCCACGCCGATACCGGCGACCGGGGCGCCGCCCGCCTGCACCGGGGCACCGCCGCCGAGGAAGAGGGTGCCGGGGATGTCCTTCAGGTTCGGGGTCTGGGCGAGGCGGCCCACGAGCACCGAGGTCGGGGCGTTCCAGGACACGGCGGTGAAGGCCTTGCGCTGCGCCGACTCGTAGGACTGCGGGCCCGCGCCGTCGCCGCGGAGCGTGACGATGGTGTTGCCGTTGCGGTCCACGACCGCGACCGTCACCTTCTGGTTCTCGCTCTGGGCGGCCTGCAGCGCGGCCTGGGCGGCGCGGGTGGCGGCGTCGACGGTCAGGTGCGTCGAGGTGGTGAAGTTCTTGTCGCTCGGCTCGGCCTTCTTCGCGGAGGCGGCGGCCGGAGCGGCGGGGGTGGCGCTGGCGCTGACGGCGCCGAAGGTCCCGGCGCCGAGCAGGGCGACGAGGGCGGTACCGGTGAGGACGCGGGTGCGGGTGTTCATCTCTGCTCCTGAGGACGGTGACGCGGTGACTGGTACAAGCCTGTCGCCGGACCCCCCGCCACCCCGTCGGCGTACCGGCTCCCACCGGCTGCCGCAGCGGCTGACCCGGGGGTCATCCGATCGGTCGATGCGCATCGCCGCCACGACCGTATTGGCTGGTCACGCCGGACGGACCGGCCCGGCCGGTCCGTCCGGCCCCGCCGGAGGCGGAGCCCGGGCAACGGCGCCGCGGGCGAGAATGGACGTACGCCCCCACCCCAGGAGCCCCCGGTGAACCACCCCGCGCGCAAGCCAGACACCCGCACGCTGGCCACGGTCGCGCACACCGCGTTCTTCCTGCTCCTCGGCGCCTCGCTGGCCCGTTTCCTCCTCCACCACCCCGGCGAACCCCGCACGCCGTGGGTCATCGCCCTCAGCATCACCCTGGCCCTCCTGTACGTACTCGGCCCCGCGGTCGGCGCCGCCCCGACCGCACGGCGGACCCTCTGGCTCGGGCTGATCGTCAGCACCTGGGTGGTCCTGGTCGTCCTCGCGCCGAGCTTCGCCTGGTGCGCCGTACCGCTCTTCTTCACCGCCCTGCGCACCCTCCCCTCGCGCGCCGCGATCGTCCTCGTCGCCCTCCTCACCGCCTTCGTGGTGATCGCCCAGCTGAAGCTGGCCGGGTCCTTCGACCCCAACCTCCTCCTGGCCCCGCCCGCCGTCGCCGCCCTCGCCACCGCCGTCTTCGTGCACATGGAGCGCCAGACCCAGGCCCAGAGCGCGCTGATCGACGACCTGATCCGCACCCGCCGCGAACTGGCCGCCACCGAACGCCGCGAAGGCACGCTCGCCGAACGCCAGCGGCTGTCCATGGAGATCCACGACACCCTCGCCCAGAACCTCTCCAGCCAGCAGATGCTCCTCCAGGCCGCCGACCGCACCTGGGACACGGACCCCGCCACGGCCCGCGCGCACGTCCGCACCGCCACCGGCATCGCCGCCCGCGGCCTCGCCGAGGCCCGCCGCCTGGTCCACGACCTGGCCCCGGCCGAACTCGCGGACGGCACCGGACTCGCCGACGCCCTGCGCGGCCTGGACGCCGGCCCGGACATCGAGGTCCGCTTCCACCTCGAAGGCACCCCGGCCGCACTCCCCGACCGGGTCCAGTCCGCCCTGCTGCGCATAGCCCAGGGCGCGCTGGCCAACGTCCGCGAACACTCGGACGCCCGGACGGCCGCGCTCACCCTGAGCTTCCTCGGCGACCAGGTGGTCCTGGACATCGCCGACGACGGCCACGGCTTCACACAGCCCCGGGGCGAAGCCGGGGACCGCGGCCACGGCCTCCCCGCCATGCGCGCCCGCGTACGCCAGCTCGGCGGCACCCTGACCGTCGAATCCACGCCGGGCGAGGGCACCGTCCTCTCCGCGGCCGTCCCCCTGGAGCCCACCGGATGACGACGATCCTGCTCTGCGACGACCACGTGGTGGTCCGCGCCGGACTCCTGGCCCTCCTGGGCAGCGAGCCCGACATCGAGGTCCTCGGCGAGGCGGGCAGCGGCGAGGAGGCAGTCGCCCTGGCCGCCAAGCTCCGCCCCGACGTGGTCCTCATGGACCTCCAGCTCGGCGAGGGCATCGACGGGGTCGAGGCCACCCGCCGCATCACCGCCCTCCCCAGGCCGCCGCACGTACTGGTCCTCACCACCTACGACACGGACGCCGACATCACCCGCGCCATCGGCGCGGGCGCGACGGGTTACCTCCTCAAGGCGGAACGCCCCGAGGAGCTCTTCGCCGCCATCCACTCGGCGGCCCAGGGCCGCACCACCCTCTCCCCGCCCGTGGCCAGCCGCGTCATGGCGCACATGCGCGGCACCCGCCCCACCCTGACCGACCGCGAACTGGACATCCTCGGCCAGCTGGCCCGCGGCCTCGGCAACCGCGACATCGCCCGCGCCCTCTTCATCAGCGAGGCCACCGTCAAGACCCACCTGGGCCGCATCTACGACAAACTCGGCGTCGACACCCGCGCGGGCGCCGTCGCGGTGGCGAAGGAACAGCGCCTCCTGCCCTGACCGGCGGGGGGGCACCGGAGGTCGGGACGCGTCCGTACCCGTGACACCATCGGATACGTGCTCGACATCGGCTACTCCCTCTCCCGGCGCTTCCCCGACCCCCCGCAGACCGACTACCGCTCGGCGGACGTCCACACCCTGCGTCACGACCTGTTCTGCGGGGACGTCTACCTCGCCGACACCAACGCGGACCGGGAAGTGTCCACAGCCTGGGGATGGGTACCCGTACTGGACTTCGCCTGGGCCCTGTGCGACATCGTCGAGCAGCTCGACCAGGACCCGCGCGGCAGCCGCTCCGCCAACCGCCAGTACGCCGAACTCGACTTCACCGAGTCCACCGACCGGATGCTCTTCGAGCGCCGCTTCGGCTGGGTCGACGTCGAGGCCGACTGGATGCCGGGCGACGAGGAGCCGCTGACCTTCAGCCACCGCCTGCTGCGCCGCGAGGCCCGCGACTTCCTGCACGACCTCATCGCCGACCTCGTCGACATGCACGACGCCCTCGCCGACAACCCCGCGATCTGGATGCTCCAGTCCCGCTTCCCCCGCGTCCCGGCCTGACCCGTACCCCGGCCTCGCCCGCCCGGCCGGCCTCGCCCGGCACGGCACGGCACGGCACGGCACACGCTGGGGCGCGGCTCCGCCGCCCGGGCCCGAGGGCCCGCTACGCGATCACCCGCACCCCCAGCTGCGCCGCCATCGCGGGGGCCAGCTCGAACAGCTGCCCCGGGCTGATCACGGCCCCGGCCAGGGCCTCCACACCCCGGGCGATCTCCAGCACACCGGCGGGCCGCAGATCCACGTCCGTCATCCGCACCCCGTTGAAATCCACCCCCCGCAGCGCGCAGTCGCGGAACTCCACCCGCTCCAGCACCGCGCCCGCGAAGTCCGGCTCCACGAGCACGCACCCCTCGAAGACCACGTCGCGCAGCCGTGCCTCCCGCAGGTTCAGGTAGTCGATCTTGCCGCCCCGGACCACCACCCGCTCCAGCACCGCCCCGTGCAACTGCACCCCGCCCAGCCGCGCGTCCACCAGCTCCACGTCCCGCAGCGAAGCCCCCGACAGGTCGGTCCCCACCCCCCGGACCCCCTCCAGCACCGAGTCCAGGATCCGCGCCTTCGCCAGGCCCGCCTCGTCCAGCGCGCACCTGCGCACCGCGCAGTCCATGAACCGGGCCCCGACCCCCTCCTGCCCCGCCAGGTCCAGATCCGCGAACTCCAGCCCGTCGTAGTCCCCGTCCGGCTCCAGCCCGGCCCCCTGCCACACCGCCAGCTCCGGCAGCCGCACCTGCGGCCGCCGCGCCGCCTTCACTGTCTCCTGCTGCCCTTTGCGCGCCATGGATCCATCGTGGCGCAGCGCACTGACAACACCCGGCAGTACCGGCAGCGCCTTGACCTCAACCGCGGTCGAGGTCCAAGGCTTGCGCCATGGACACCACGGGCACCATGAACGCCATCCGCCTGCACGCCTTCGGCCCCGCCGAGAACCTCACGTACGAGGCCGTCCCCACCCCCGTCGCGGCCCCCGGCCAGGTCCGCATCGCCGTGGCCGCCGCCGGCGTCCACCTCCTCGACACCACCCTCCGCCAGGGCATCCAGGGCCCCGCCCCCGCCCTCCCCGAACTGCCCACGGTCCCCGGCCGCGAGGTCGCCGGCACCGTCGACGCCCTCGGCCCCGGCACCGACCCCTCGTGGCTCGGCCGCAGCGTCGTCGTCCACCTCGGCTTCGCTCCCGGCGGCTACGCCGAGTACGCCGTCGCCGACGCCGACCGCCTGCACCCCGTCCCGCCCGGCCTCGGCCCCGCCGAGGCCGTCGCCATGATCGGCACGGGCCGCACCACGCTCGGGATCCTCCAGTTCGCCGGACTCGGCCCGGACTCCACCGCCCTGATCCCCGCCGCCGCCGGCGGCATCGGCACCCTGCTCGTCCAGTACGCGAGGAACGCCGGAGCCACCGTCATCGCCCTCGCCGGAGGCCCCGCCAAAACCGCCCTCGCCGCCGCCAACGGCGCCCACCTCGCCGTCGACTACACCGCCCCCGACTGGCCCGACGCCGTACGCGCCCACGCGCCCGGCGGCGCCACCGTGCTCTTCGACTCCGTCGGCGGCGCCACCGCCCGCGCCGCCCTCGGCCTCCTCGCCCCCCGCGCCCGCCACCTCGTCTTCGGCTGGTCCGCCGGCCCGCTCACCCTCACCGACGCCGAACGCGCCGACCTCACCGCCCGCGGCATCACCACCCGAAACGTGCTGGGCCCCGCCATGCTCGAGGCCGTCGGCGCCCCCGACCCGCTGCGTGTCCTGGAGACCCGCGCCCTCGCCGAAGCCGCCGCCGGCCGCCTGCGCCCGGCCGTCCAGCGCCACCCCCTCGCCGAGGCCGCGTCCGCCCACCGCGCCCTTCAGACCCGCGCCACGACCGGCAAGGTGGTCCTGGAGCCCTAGGAAGTGCCCTGTCGGCCGCCCGCGCCCAGCTCGGCCAGCGGCCCGTCCGTCAACCGGTACACCGACCACTCGTCCTGCGGCCGCGCACCCAAGGCCTCGTATAACGCGATCGTCGGCGCGTTCCAGTCCAGCACCGACCACTCCAGGCGCCCGTAGCCGCGCTCCACGCAGATCCGCGCCAACTCCCGCAGCAGCGCCTTCCCGTAACCGCCTCCGCGCGCGCCCGGCCGCACGTACAGGTCCTCCAGATAGATCCCGTGCACGCCGCGCCACGTCGAGAAGCTGAGGAACCACACCGAGAATCCGACGACCTCCCCCTCGGGCGACTCGGCGACGTGCGCGAACGCCGCGGGCCGCTCCCCGAACAGCGCCTCGCGCAGCTGCTCCTCGGTCGCCCGCGCCTCGTGCGGCACCTTCTCGTACTCCGCGAGCTCACGGATCATCGCGCGAATGGCGGGAACATCGGTGACTTGAGCGCTACGAATCATCCCCGCACCCTAGAGCCGGCCGCCGCACCCCGCCCCAGCAGCACGTCGGCCATGGTCAGTTGCTCCTCCTGGAGCCGCAACTCCCCGTCCGCCACGTCCCACAGGCAGTTCTGCAGCACCCGCCCCAGGGTCCACGCCCGCGCCCGCTCACGGTCCAGGCCCAGCACCTCCGTCATCAGGTCGAACCGCCACCGCACCTCGTCCACCGCGAAGTTGTTGCCGATGGCCGGCAGCAGATCGAAGCCCGGGTCCCCGGCCAGCGGCTTCGGATCGATCGCCAGCCACGCCCCCCGACCGCCGCCGTCGGCGCCGCCCAGCACGTTGTCGTAGTGCAGGTCCCAGTGCAGCAACCGGTCCCCGGGCTCCCCCACCACCTCGGCCACCGCCGCCGCGCAGTCCCGCACCACCCGGCGGTCCCGTACGTCCTCCAGCCGCGCCAGCGCCCCCGGCACCGCCTCCAGCATCCCGGCGGCCATCGCGCCGAGCCCGCGCAGCCCCACCGGGGCCGGCACCGCCGTCAGCCGGGCCAGCAGCTCCGCGACCACGTGGACCGCCCGCCGGGAATCCCGCTCCGCGACCGCCGACAGGTGCCGCCCCTCGTCGAGCCGCTCCAGCAGCATCGCCCCGGTCGCCTCGTCGTGCTCCAGCAGCCGTACGGCGCCCGCCCCGCCCCACGCGCGCAGCGCGACCGGCTCCCCCGCGCTCTCCTCGTCGACCAGTTGCAGCTTCAGCGCGGCCGGCGTGCCGTCCGGGCGCTCCACCGGCAGCACCAGAGCCGTCACCCCGTGCATCCCCGGCCCCGTGCGCCGCAGCTCCCACCGCTCCAGGAACCGGCCCGCCAGCGCGGGCAACCCGGCGATGAACTCCCGCCCCGCCGCCCCGTTGAACCTGGCCTGCGCATCGGCCAGGGCCTCCGGAACCTCCACCACGTCCGCCATGTCCGCCCTGCCCCACGTATGTCGGCCACGAACCGAAACCCTCATCCAAAACGCAGCAAACCCCCCACCACCCTACGGCCCCCGCCACCCCTCCCACATCGACCATCCGGCCTGGAAACACGCCCCGAAGCACGACAACCAGTCCCTGGACACCCGTCCGAAACGGGGTGTAGCAACTCCCCCATGACGATCAACGGCGGCATTTCCTTCTGGTACGCGACCGACCACACCACCCCGGCCGCCCCACCCCGCGCACCCCTCACCGCCGATGCCGCGGCCGACGTCGTCATCGTGGGCGGCGGCTACACCGGCCTGTGGACCGCCTACTACCTCAAGGCATCCGCGCCCGACCTCCGCGTCACCGTCCTGGAGCAGAAGTTCTGCGGCTACGGGGCCTCCGGCCGCAACGGCGGCTGGCTCTACAACGGCATCGCCGGCCGCGACCGCTACGCCACGCTCCACGGCCACCAGGCCGCCCTCCGCCTCCAGCGCGCCATGAACGAGACCGTCACCGAGGTCATCGACGTCGCCGCCAAGGAAGGCATCGACGCCGACATCCACCGCGGCGGCGTCCTCGAAGTCGCCCGCACCCCCGCCCAGCTCACCCGCCTCAAGGCGTTCCACGACGCCGAACTCTCCTTCGGCGAGACCGACCGCGAGCTCTACGACGCCACCGACACCCGCGCCCGCATCGACATCGCCGACGCCGTCGGCTCCACCTGGACCCCGCACGGCACCCGCATCCACCCCCTGAAGCTGGTCAAGGGCCTGGCCGCGGCCTGCGAACGCATGGGCGTGGTGATCCACGAATCCACCCCGGTCACGGACATCTCCCCCCGGAAGGCGGTCACCCCGTACGGCACGGTCCGCGCCCCGTACGTCCTGCGCTGCACGGAGGGGTTCACCGCCGCCCTCAAGGGCCAGAAGCGCTCGTGGCTCCCGATGAACTCCTCGATGATCGTGACGGCCCCGATCCCGGAGTCGACCTGGAAGCAGCTGTCCTGGTCGGACGCGTCACTCCTGGGCGACATGGCCCACGCCTACATGTACGCCCAGCGCACCGCCGACGGCCGCATCGCGATCGGCGGCCGCGGGGTCCCGTACCGCTTCGGCTCCCGCACGGACAATGACGGCCGCACCCAGCCGGCCACCATCGACTCCCTGCGCGACCTCCTCTTCTCCTTCTTCCCGGCCCTCACCGGAACGGAGATCACCCACGCGTGGTCGGGCGTCCTCGGCGTCCCGCGCGACTGGTGCGCCACCGTCACCCTGGACGCCACCTCGGGCCTGGGCTGGGCGGGCGGCTACGTCGGCTCGGGCGTGGCCACCACCAACCTCGCCGGCCGGACCCTGCGCGACCTGGTCCTCGGCGACTCCACGGACCTGACCACCCTCCCGTGGGTGGGCCACCGCGTCCGCCGCTGGGAGCCGGAGCCCTTCCGCTGGCTCGGCGTCCACGCCCTCTATGCCGCCTACCGCGAGGCGGACCGCCGCGAAAGCCTCACCCACCGCCCGGCGACAACGCCCCTGGCCCGCCTGGCGGACCGCGTCTCGGGCCGCCACTGACCCCATGGAAAAAGGCCCCGGGTGATCACCCGGGGCCTTCCCCTTCCGCACGGATCCCCTTGGCCGTCAAGCCGCTGAGCTGGGATGGAGCCCCCTGTCGGATTCGAACCGACGACCTACGCATTACAAGTGCGTTGCTCTGGCCGGACTGAGCTAAGGAGGCACGACACCCACCCGCGAACCCACCGCGAGCGGAGCCGCCATCACTCTACACAGGGCCCGATTCCCCAAGCCATCGCATTGAAGACGCACCCGGAACCACCCACGCGCACGTTCGCCGGACGGACTGGTGTACCGCCGTAGCGGCTCGGAAACCCGCCGGGCACCCGGCCCCCACCGCGCCCGGTCCGACAAATCGGGAGCCCTGGGGTGCTGACAGGAGGCGTCGCGACGGGTAGCGTCGAGCGGAGTCCAGTTGGCTGGACTAGACCTTCCACTCGGATCGTCCGGCACGTTCCTGCCGGTAGAAGGGATTCATCACTCATGGCTTCTGTCACTTTCGACAAGGCGACCCGGCTGTACCCCGGCGGCGACAAGCCCGCCGTCGACCAGCTGGAGCTGGAGATCGAGGACGGCGAGTTCCTCGTCCTCGTCGGTCCGTCCGGCTGCGGCAAGTCCACCTCGCTGCGCATGCTCGCCGGCCTGGAGGACGTCAACGGCGGCGCCATCCGCATCGGCGACCGCGACGTCACGCACCTGCCGCCCAAGGACCGGGACATCGCGATGGTGTTCCAGAACTACGCGCTCTACCCGCACATGTCCGTCGCCGACAACATGGGCTTCGCGCTCAAGATCGCAGGCGAGGACAAGGCCACCATTCGCAAGAAGGTGGAGGACGCGGCGAAGATGCTGGACCTCACCCAGTACCTCGACCGCAAGCCGAAGGCACTGTCCGGCGGCCAGCGCCAGCGCGTCGCCATGGGCCGCGCCATCGTGCGCAAGCCGCAGGTGTTCCTCATGGACGAGCCGCTGTCGAACCTCGACGCCAAGCTCCGCGTCTCCACCCGTACGCAGATCGCGGCGCTCCAGCGCGACCTCGGCATCACCACCGTCTACGTCACCCACGACCAGGTCGAGGCCATGACCATGGGCGACCGCGTGGCCGTGCTCAAGGACGGGCTGCTCCAGCAGGTCGACACCCCGCGCAACATGTACGACCGCCCGGCGAACCTCTTCGTCGCGGGCTTCATCGGCTCCCCGGCCATGAACCTGGTCGAGGTCCCGATCACCGACGGCGGTGTGAAGTTCGGCGACAGCGTGGTCCCGGTGTCGCGCGAGGCGCTGTCGGCTGCGGCCGACGCGGGCGACCGTACCGTCACGGTGGGCGTGCGCCCGGAGCACTTCGACATCGCCGAGTCCGGCGGTCTGACGATCGTCGTGAACGTGGTCGAGGAGCTCGGCGCCGACGGCTACGTGTACGGATCGACGGCCTCGGCCGCGGGTTCGCAGGACCTCGTGGTCCGGGTGGGCGGCCGCCAGGTGCCCGAGAAGGGTTCGAGCCTGCACGTGGTGCCGCGGGCCGGCGAGATCCACGTGTTCTCGACCTCCTCCGGCGAGCGGCTCTCCGGCTGACACCGCCCGGACGGTGAAACGGTGGGAAGGGGCGTTCCGTTGGACGGGACGCCCCTTTCCGTGTCGCGCCGCCGCCGTGCCGGAACCCCGGCAGACCGGGCCATTCGGCCCCACCCGTCAACCCTCAATTCGAAAAGCCACGTCGAACCATCCCCCGTCAGGGTGACTAAATGTCGCCCGTTCTTCACCGAGCGCTACTCTCGCCTTCGTGACCCACACTGCCCGCCGTATCGGCCGTTCCCTCGCCCTGGTCCTGCCCGTCGTCCTGGTCCTGTCCGGGACCCTCGCGGTCACGATGGTTCCCTGGGCGGACACTTCGTCCTCCCAGATCCTCACCGCCGCCGCCGAGGACGTCTCCGTCCCCGCGAAGCCGCGCGCGGCGCAGGACCTGCTGCGCGACAAGCTCGTCGGCGAGATCCAGCAGGGGCAGGAGCCGGGTGACGTCCTGACCCACCTCCAGCAGGAGGTGGACAAGCGGCCGTCGCTGGCCGCGCACTGCGTGGGTATCGCGCGGGCGCTGGGACGGGCGGCCGTGGACGCGTACGGTCCGACGAAGGCCCAGTCCTTCTCCCGCCCCGTGTGCGACACCTCGTACGCGACCGGTGTCGCCTCCATGGGCTGAGCCGCCGCGTCCCTACGCTGGCCGGCATGACCGACGCCGAACCCGCGCCTCCCGCACGCCGATCCGCCCGCTCCGCCCGCTCCACCGGCTCCGCTTTTCCCGCAGCCGCGTTCCCCGCAGCGCCCTCCCAGGCAGTCGTCCTGGCGGGCGGCCAGGGTTCGCGGCTGCGGCCGTACACGGACGACCGCCCCAAGCCGATGGTCGAGATCCCGGGGACGGGGGTGCCGATCATCGGGCACCAACTGGCCTGGCTGGCCTCGGAGGGGGTCACGGACGCCGTGGTCTCGTGCGGACATCTCGCCGGTGTGCTCCAGGAGTGGCTGGCGGAGGCGGTGTTGCCGCTGCGCGTGACGACGGTGGTGGAGGAGGAGCCGCTGGGGCGGGGCGGGGGCCTGAAGTACGCGGCGCGCCATCTCCCGTACCCGGACCGGCCCTGGTACGCGACGAACGGGGACATCTGGACCCGTTTCTCGCTGCGCGAGATGGCCGCGTTCCACGCGGAGCGCGGCGCGGTGGCGACGCTCGCGCTGGCCCGGCCGCGGATTCCGTGGGGGGTGGTGGAGACGAACGAGTTCGGGCAGGTGCTGGACTTCATCGAGGCTCCGCCGTCGCCCTATCCGGTCAATGCGGGCGTGTACGTCTTCGGGCCCGAATTCGCCGCGCTGCTCCCGGACTTGGGGGACCACGAGCGGACCACGTTCCCGCGGCTGGCGCGCGAGCGCCGGCTAGCGGGCTTCCCGCTGCCCCAGGGGGCCTACTGGCGGGCGATCGACACGGCGAAGGACCTGATCGAGGCCGCACGGGAGTTGGAGGCGCAGACGGGCCCCTGAAGCCCTTCACAGGCCCACGTGCCACATGTCGCACGGCACACGCGGAGGGGCCCGGCACGCCGTGCGTGCCGGGCCCCTCCGTCCGTCGAGGCTGCCAGAAGTGGTCAGCCGGTGCTCAGCCGATGATTCCGCCGATGAGGCCGGGCTGCTTCGTCGGGGACCCACCGCTCGTGGACCCCGAGGAAGTGACCGGCGCCTTCGGAGAGCTGGACTGCCGCGGCGTGCTGCGCGGGGTCTGCCTGCTGGTGGTGCCCTTCGACGCGCTGGGCGACTCGGAGCGGGATCCGGCGGTCTCACGGGCGGGGGCGCCGGAAGCGGTCTTGCCGGACTTCGCGGCCGGTTCGGACGGGGTGGCCGAGGGCTGCGGCTCCTTGGACGACGGCTGTTGGGTGGGCTGCTGGCTGGGCTGCTGCCTGGCCGGCGCCTTCGGCAGCGGGCGGCCCGGCAGGTAGTTGCTGGGGGCCTGGCCCGGTCCGGGCACGGTGACCACGGTCGTGGAGCGGACGGCGCCGCCGAGCAGCGAGCCGATGAGCAGGGTGAGCCCGCACACGACGGTGGCCATGACGGCTCCGCGGCGCAGTACGCGCCGACGCAGCCGCCAGACCTCTGAGCGCGGCCCGAGGGTGCGCCAGGCTTCGCCGGCGAGGCGGCCGTCGAGGGAGTAGACCGGCGCGCCCGCGATGATCAGGGGGCTCCAGGCGGCGAGGTAGATGATGTCCGGCGCGTCGTAGGCCGGGACGGTCTTCCAGCTCACCGTCATCAGCAGCGCGGCGGAGAGCAGCGCCCCGAAGCAGGCGGCGAACCGCTGCCACAGGCCGAAGACGGTCAGCACGCCGACGATGACCTGGAGGAACGCCACCGTGAGGCCGGCGCCGACCGGGTGCGCGAGCGCGAAGTCGCGCAGCGGTTCGGCCAGGGCCCAGGGGTGGAGGGTGTGCAGCCAGGTGACCATGGAGCCGCGTTCGCCGCCGTCGAAGTAGACGGGGTCGCACAGCTTGCCCATGCCGGCGTAGATCGAGATGAAGCCGAGGAAGACGCGCAGCGGGAGCAGCACGACGCCGAGGTTCATCCGGCGGCCCGGGTAGTAGGAGGCCTGTGCACGGGCGTCGGGGCCGGGGCCGGGGCCGGGGCCGGGCCGCCGGGAGTCCTCGCCGGGACGGGTGCCGTGCGGATCGCCGTACGGCAGGTCCCGTACGGGGGCCATCGGGCGCGTCTCGTCGGGGTACCCGTAGGTGCGCTGGCCGATGACGGTCGGCGTGGCCAGCGTGTCCTCGGCGAGGTCGTGGGCCAGGTCGAGGCGCGGGATGACCTGGGTGGCGACGCCGTCGTACTCGTCGTGGCCGCGAACGGCCTGGAGGAGTCCGCCCATGGCCGCGGAGTCGCCCGCCTCCGACCTGCCGCTCCAGACCACGGGTGATCTGCGGCGGGTGGCTCCGGCGGCGGCGACCACGGCGCCGCCCAGGACGGCTGCCCGGCCGGGGGCGTTCGCGGGCTTGGAACGCGCGCTCGGGCTCGGTGCGAGCCGCACGCGGAAGCTGGCGTGGTTGACGATGACCTGTGCGGGGTCGCACGGCACCTTGACCATGCTCAGCGCGGGCTGGTCGTCGAACCCTGACGTTCTGGTGTCCACACTCATCTAACCGAGTGATCAGTGTTTAGGACACTGCCTTGACACCAGGGATGTGTCCGAGACCCGTCAAGATCAAGCCACCCCGCCCATAACGGGCGGGGTGACACGCTCACGGGTCTCTTTTCGTGAGCCAAGTGGATCAAGCGGATCGCGCGGATCAGGGCCGGTCAGACCCATCCGGGCCGATCCGGGCCGATCCGGGCCGATCAGACGCGACCGCGGCCCGCCCGGCGGCGCGCGGCCTCGTAGAGCACGACGCCGGCGGCGACACCGGCGTTGAGGGACTCGGCACCGCCCGGCATCGGGATGCGGACGAGGTAGTCGCAGTTCTCGCCGACGAGGCGGCCGAGGCCCTTGCCCTCGGAGCCGACGACGATGACGACGGGGCCGCCCAGCACCTCCAGGTCCTGCACCTCGTGCGTGCCCTCGGCGGCGAGGCCGACGACGGTGATGCCGGCCTTCTTGTAGTCCTGGAGGGCGCGGGTCAGGTTGGTGACGCGGGAGACCGGGGTACGGGCGGCGGTGCCGGCCGAGGTCTTCCAGGCGCCGGCGGTCATGCCGGCGGCGCGGCGCTCGGGGATGACCACGCCGTGGCCGCCGAAGGCGGAGACGGAGCGGACGATCGCGCCGAGGTTGCGCGGGTCGGTGACGCCGTCGAGGGCGACGATCAGCGGCTCGTCGCCGTTGTCGTACGCGGCGGCCGTGAGGTCCTCGGGGTGCGCGTACTCGTACGGCGGGACCTGGAGGACCAGGCCCTGGTGGTTGAGCCCGTTGGTCATGCGGTCGAGCTCGGGGCGCGGGGCTTCCATCAGGTTGATGTTGCCGCGCTCGCCGGCGAGCTGGAGGGCCTCGCGGACGCGCTCGTCGTTGTCGATGAACTGCTGGACGTAGAGGGTGGTGGCGGGAACGCCGTCGCGCAGCGCCTCGAAGACCGGGTTGCGGCCGACGACCATCTCGCTGGTGCCCTTGGGGCCGCCGCGGCGGGGGGCGGGGCGGCGCTTGGCGGCCTGGCGGGCCATGGCGTTGGCGATGCGGTTCGCCTTGTGCTTCTTGCGGTCCTCGGCCTTGGGCGTGGGGCCCTTGCCTTCCAGGCCCTTGCGCCGCTGGCCACCGCTGCCGACCGTGGCGCCCTTCTTGTTGGACGTGCGGCGGTTCCTGCGCTGGCTGTTCCCGGCCATGACCTCTACCTGTTTCGTTGATGCTGCGATATGTACGTATGAAGAGTGTGCCGCCCGGAGCGCCGGGCGGCACACCAAGTTCAGCTGCGCGGGCTCAGCGGGGGCCGAGCGTCCAGCGCGGACCCGTCGGGCTGTCCTCGATGACCAGTCCGGACTGCTGGAGCTGGTCGCGGATGGCGTCGGCCGTCGCCCAGTCCTTGCGGGCGCGGGCGGACTCGCGCTGCTCCAGGACGAGGCGCACGAGGGTGTCCACGGCGCCGTGGAGGTCCTCGCCGCGGTCGGCCTCGCCGGCCCAGTGCGGGTCGAGCGGGTCCAGGCCGAGGACGATGAGCATGGCCCGCACCTCGGACAGCCGGGCGATGGCCGCGTCCTTGTCGTCGGCGGCGAGCGCGCTGTTGCCCTGGCGGACGGTGGTGTGGACGATGGCGAGCGCCTGCGGGACGCCGAAGTCGTCGTCCATGACCTCGGCGAAGGCGGGCGGGACCTCGGCGGCGGGCTCGACGGCCCCGCCGGCCTTCTCGATCACGCGCTGGTAGAAGCCCTCGATGCGGGCGAAGGCGGACTCCGCCTCGCGCAGGGCCTCCTCGCTGTACTCGATCATCGAGCGGTAGTGCGGGGTGCCGAGGTAGTAGCGCAGGACGATCGGGCGCCACTGCTTGACCATCTCGGAGACGAGGACCGAGTTCCCGAGGGACTTGGACATCTTCTCGCCGGACATGGTGACCCAGGCGTTGTGGACCCAGTACTGGGCGAACGCGTCGCCGAAGGCCTGGGCCTGCACGATCTCGTTCTCGTGGTGCGGGAAGATCAGGTCCAGCCCGCCGCCGTGGATGTCGAAGGCGCTGCCGAGGTACTTGTGCGCCATCGCGGAGCACTCCAGGTGCCAGCCGGGACGGCCGCGGCCCCACGGGGTCTCCCAGTCCGGCTCGCCGGGCTTGGACGCCTTCCACATGGCGAAGTCGCGGGGGTCGCGCTTGCCGGTGATGCCCTCCTCGGCGGGCTGGCGCAGGTCGTCGATGTCCTGCTTGGACAGCGCCAGGTAGCCGGGGAAGGAACGCACGTCGAAGTAGACGCTGCCGTCCGCCTCGTACGCGTGGCCGCGCTCGATGAGGCCGCGCATCATCTCGATCATCTCGGGCACGTGGCCGGTGGCGCGCGGCTCGTAGGTGGGCGGGAGGCAGCCGAGCGCGTCGTAGCCGTCGTTGAAGGCGCGCTCGTTCTCGTAGCCGATGGACCACCAGGGGCGGCCCTGTTCGACGCCCTTCTTGATGATCTTGTCGTCGATGTCGGTGACGTTGCGGATGAAGGTGACGTCGAGGCCGCGGTAGGTGAACCAGCGGCGCATGATGTCGAAGTTCAGGTAGGACCTGACGTGCCCGATGTGCGGGGCCGCCTGCACCGTGGCGCCGCACAGGTAGATCGAGACGCAGCCCGGAGTGAGCGGGGTGAAGTCGCGGATCTGCCGGGCGCTGGTGTCGTACAGGCGAATAGTCACGGCATCCAGGGTAGTGCGCGTATAGCAGTGCCCCGCGACCCTTTGGGGCCCCGGGGCACCTTTGTTGCCGAAGAAGTGCCGACTCCGGGCGTTTTCAGGCCTGGTTCGTCCGGTACACGAGGGCTGTGGCGATCGCGGCGAGCCCTTCGGCCCGGCCGGTGAGGCCCAGTCCGTCGGTTGTGGTGCCGGAGACGGAGACGGGGGCGCCCGCCGCGGCGGCGAGCGCCTTCTGCGCCTCTTCGCGCCGTTTGCCGATCTTCGGGCGTACGCCGATCACCTGGATGGCGATGTTGCCGATCTCGAAGCCCTCGGCGCGGACGATGCGGGCGGCCTCCGCCAGGAGGGTGACGCCGGCGGCGCCGGACCACTCGGGGCGGGAGGTGCCGAAGTGCGCGCCGAGGTCCCCGACGCCGGCGGCGGAGAAGAGGGCGTCGCAGGCGGCGTGCGCGGCGACGTCGCCGTCGGAGTGTCCGGCCAGGCCGTCCTCGCCCTCCCACAGCAGCCCGGCGCACCACAGCTCGCGTCCGGCCTCGAAGGCGTGCACGTCGGTGCCGATGCCGACGAGCGGGATCAGGGGACTAGTAGGCATCGGTGGCCCTCCTGCGGGCGAGTACGGCCTCGGCGAGGACGAGGTCGAGGGGGCGGGTGACCTTGAAGGCCTCTTCGTGGCCGGGGATCACCACGACGGTGACGCCGAGGCGCTCCACCATGCCGGCGTCGTCGGTGGCACCCTCGCCGTCGGCCGTGCCCGCCGCGAACTCGTCGTGCGCGCGGCGGAGGGTGGTGAGGTCGAAGCCCTGCGGGGTCTGTACGGCGCGCAGCCGGGCCCGCTCGGGAGTGCCGAGGACGGGCTCGGGGTCACCGGGCTTGCCGGGCTCGACCTCCTTGACCGTGTCGGCCAGCGGCAGGGCGGGGACCACGGCGGGGGCTCCGTCGCGGACGGCGTCGACGACGGAGTCCACGGTGTCGACGGGGACCAGGGGGCGGGCCGCGTCGTGCACGAGTACGGAGGTGATGTCCGGGGGAAGGGCGTCCAGGCCGGCGCGTACGGACTCCTGGCGGGTCTCCCCGCCGGGGACGACCAGGATCTCGGTGCGGTCGGGCAGCGCGTGCTCGTCCAGCAGCAGCCGCACCTCGGCGGCGCCGTCGGACGGGGCGACGACGACCACGAGGGAGACCGCGCGGGAACGGGCCATCGCGCGGACGGCGTGGATGAGCATGGGGGTGCCGCCGATGGCCCGCAGGGCCTTGGGGGCGCCGGGGCCGAGGCGTACCCCGCGGCCGGCGGCCGGGATCACGGCGGCGGTGCGGTGGGGGCGCGTTTCGTCAGACATCAGTAGCTCCGAGCCAGGTTTGTGACTTCGGCCGACATGGGTATGGCCCTGGGGGTACCCCCCGGCACGCCAGTGAAGAAGATCATGGAAACAGACATGCCGCAGCGCCCGGCGACAGCCCCTCGTGAAGGAGAGGCAGCGTCATCGGGCACCACGGCACAACTGTGTACACACTGTTTTGATGAACTTCGATGAACGGGAACTCGCGTCAGGACGCGAGAACCTCGTCGAGGAGGGCCTCGGCCTTGTCCTCGTTCGTGTTCTCGGCGAGCGCGAGCTCGCTCACCAGAATCTGACGCGCCTTCGCGAGCATGCGCTTCTCACCCGCGGAAAGCCCGCGCTCACGCTCACGACGCCACAGGTCACGCACCACTTCGGCGACCTTGATGACATCGCCAGAAGCGAGCTTCTCCAGATTTGCCTTGTAGCGCCGGGACCAGTTCGTCGGCTCTTCTGCATACGGTGCGCGGAGCACCTCGAAGACCCGGTCCAGCCCGTCCTGGCCGACTACGTCGCGAACGCCGACGAACTCCGCATTGTCCGCAGGCACACGAACCGTCAGGTCGCCCTGAGCGACCTTGAGCACCAAGTAGGTCTTGTCCACGCCTTTGATCTGACGAGTCTCAATGGCCTCGATCAGCGCGGCCCCGTGATGGGGATAGACCACGGTGTCGCCAACCTTGAACGTCATGTGACAGGTACCCCTTCCGTGGCTATCCAGGGTAACACGAGAACTGACTGTTATGAATGGCGTTTTCGCAGGTCAGGGCACATCTCGGGGCTTGACAACAGCGACACGAACGTGCTGCGGAAGGCTTCCGGAGGGGGGTATTCGCAGGTCGGGGGTGCTGTGCGGACCAGGCGAAAGGGCCACGCTACACCCGCCCGGCACCCTGGCCACTGTGGCGTACGTCCCGTTTTGCCGGTTTCGGGGTCGGGAAACCGAACTACTCCGTTCGACTGGCGGGCGCCCGCACGCAGCGGGTTCCGGCCCAATCCTCAATTGATCACGAAGAGGCGTTCGGGCGAATCCGGGAATTGATCACGGGGTGCCCGTCGCACGATATGCGCGCGCCGCAAGATCGGCGCGGCGAAGAGCCCGGGGAACGGCACCGGGAACGGTACGAGGAACAGCACGGGTAACAGCACGGGTAACGGCACCGGAATGCAAGATCGCGGGGCGGGCGGGACACCCCGCCGGGAGCGGCCAGCGCACTGCGGAGGGTCGGGTGCGGGGGCGGGGCGGCGGCTCGGTAACCTAAGCGCGCTGACACACCCTTAGAGCGGCTTTACCTCGGCCGTTCCGAGAGCCCACCCGCCCCTTCCGTTCGTCCAAGGAGTTGCCGCCGCCGTGAGCCGCAGCCTTCGACGCGGCGCCCTCGCCGCCACTGCCGTCGTGTTCTCGATCGCCTCGCTGGCCGCATGCGGTGCGGGCAACGACGCGCAGACCCTCCAGATCAAGCCGGACAACGCCGCCGTCACCAAGGGCGAGATCAAGATCCAGAACGCGCTGGTCATCAGCCAGGGCGCGAAGGACAAGAAGGGCCCCTCTGCCGTCTCGGCGACGCTCTTCAACTCGGGCACCAAGGAGCAGACCCTCGACGGCATCACCCTCGCGGGTGGTAAGGGCAAGGTCGTGCTGAAGGCGGCCGAGGGCACCGGCAAGGTCACCGTGCCGGCCGGCGGCTCCGTGGTACTGGGCGGCAAGGGCAACGCCTCCGCCGTCATCGAGGGCGGCTCCGAGGCCGCCAAGGACGGCGACGTGCAGGGTGTCGTCTTCCAGCTGAGCAGCACCGGCGACGTCGCGCTGGAGGCCTTCGTGGTCCCGGCCACCGGCTACTACGCGCCCTACGGCCCCACCGCGGCCCCGGCCCCGGCCGCCGGCTCCACCCCGTCGGGCAGCCCCTCGGGCACCCCGTCCGGCAGCCCCTCGGGTGCCGCCACCGGTGCCGCCTCGGGCAGCCCGTCCGGATCGCCCTCGGGCAGCGCCGCCGGCACGACGCCGTCGGGCGCCGCCTCGCACAGCGCGGGCCACTGAGTCACGTAGCGGCGTACGCGTACGCACACGGGAAGGGCCCCGGTCGCATCGGCGACCGGGGCCCTTCCCGCATTCACGGCTGCAGCGCGGTGCGGCCGGACGGCTCGGCCTACGGCTCGAACTTGTAGCCGAGGCCGCGCACCGTGACCAGGTAGCGCGGGGCGCCCGGGTCCGGCTCGATCTTCGCGCGCAGGCGCTTGACGTGGACGTCGAGGGTCTTGGTGTCACCGACGTAGTCGGCGCCCCAGACCCGGTCGATCAGCTGCATGCGGGTCAGCACGCGGCCCGCGTTGCGCAGCAGCATCTCCAGCAGGTCGAACTCCTTCAGCGGGAGGTCCACCTTCCCGCCGGCGACGGTGACCACGTGGCGGTCGACGTCCATGCGTACGGGGCCCGCCTCCAGGGCCGCCGGGGTGACCTCCTCCGGCTCGCCGCGGCGGCGCAGGACCGCGCGGATGCGGGCGACCAGCTCCCGCGAGGAGAAGGGCTTGGTGACGTAGTCGTCGGCTCCTATCTCCAGCCCGACGACCTTGTCGATCTCGCTGTCCTTGGCGGTCACCATGATCACGGGGACGTTGGAGCGGCCGCGCAGCTGCCGGCACACCTCCGTGCCGGGCAGCCCGGGGAGCATCAGGTCGAGGAGGACGAGGTCGGCGCCGTTGCGCTCGAACTCGTCGAGCCCGTCGGGCCCGGTCGCGGCGATCGCGACCTCGAAGCCCTCCTTGCGGAGCATGTAGGACAGGGCGTCGCTGAAGGATTCCTCATCCTCGACGACGAGCACTCGGGTCACGGAAGGACCTCCGGGGCAGGGATGGCTGTTGCTGATTCAGGCAGGGGCGGTGCGGAGGCGGAGGCCGTCGCCGAGGCCGACGCGGCCGCTTCGGGGAGTCGCAGCGTGAACGTGGAGCCCTGGCCCTCCGAGCTCCACACCGACACCTCCCCGCCGTGCGAGGCAGCCACGTGCTTCACGATCGCAAGGCCGAGGCCCGTTCCTCCCGTAGCACGGGAGCGGGCCGGGTCCACGCGGTAGAAGCGCTCGAAGATGCGCTCGCGGTCCTTTTCCGGGATGCCGATGCCCTGGTCGGTCACGGCGATCTCGATCAAGTCTCCTCCAGGTGCCGCCACCCTGCGTCCGGCTATGCCGACGCGGGTGCGGGCGGGGCTGTAGTTGACGGCGTTCTCGACCAGATTTCCGAGGGCGGCGGCGAGCTGTCCGCGGTTGCCCCAGACGCGCAGGTCGGCGGTGCCGCCCGCGGCCATCGTGATCTGCTTGGAGGACGCCGTGTGCCGGCACCGGTCTATGGCCTCGGCCACCAGCGTGTCCACGCGGACGGGCTCGGCGTCCTCCAGCGGGTCGTCGTTCTGTACCCGGGAGAGGTCGATGAGCTCCTGCACGAGGTTGATCAGACGGGTGGCCTCGATCTGCATGCGGCCCGCGAAACGGCTGACCGCTTCGGGGTCGTCCGAAGCGTCCATGACGGCCTCGGACAGCAGGGAGATCGCGCCGACCGGCGTTTTCAGCTCGTGCGACACATTGGCGACGAAGTCGCGGCGTACGGCCTCGATGCGACGGGCCTCGGTGAGGTCCTCAACCAGGAGGAGCACCAGGCGGGAGCCGAGCGGGGCGACGCGCGCCGAGACGGCGAGGGCCTCGCCGCGGCCGGTACCGCGCCGGGGGAGGTCCAGCTCGACCTGGCGTATCTCCCCGTCGCGGCGGGTGTCACGGGCCATGTGGAGCATGGGTTCCACGGCGAGTTTCCCGCCGCGCACCAGCCCGAGGGCGTACGCCGCCGAGCTGGCCTTGACCACCGCGTCGCCCTCGTCCAGTACGACGGCGGAGGAGCGGAGCACGGAGAGGACGGTGTCCACGCCGGGCGGGAGCACCGCGTTGATGTCGGGGCGCATGGAGCTCCGGGTGGGGCGGGCCTGGTCGCGCTCGCTCCAGCGGAACGCCAGCATCGCGATCACACCGGTGCAAAGACCGGCGATCGCTGCAGCTGCGGCGACCGCCGCGTTCACGTCCATGGATCCAGGTTAAGCAGGCGCGACGACACTTCCACAGCCGTTCGGGTGGCGCCTCGAACAGTCGTCGCCCAGAGTTCACCGTGGCGACGGGGTTGATTCACTTGTGGTGCCGAAGTCGGACGCGTTCGCGGCTCACCGTGTCAACGTGGGGCAGAAGGCCGCCCCGGCCCGCCCCGGGCAGTACCGCAGTAACAGGTCGAGAGAGGGACACGAGACATGCGCGACGCGTACCACGAGGAACTGGACTCGATCGGAGAAAGCCTGGTCGAGATGGCCCGGCTCGTCGGTTCCGCGATCGGGCGGGCCACGACGTCCATGCTCGACGCCGACCTGAAGCTCGCCGAGAGCGTCATCGCCGCCGACCAGAAGGTCGACGACCTCCAGCACGACCTGGAGGCCCGCGCCATCGCGCTGCTGGCCCGGCAGCAGCCGGTCGCCACCGACCTGCGCATCGTCGTGACCTCGCTGCGGATGAGCGCCGACCTGGAGCGCAGCGGCGACCTGGCCCAGCACGTGGCGAAGCTCGCCCGGCTGCGCTTCCCGGACACCGCCGTGCCGCGGGACCTGCACGCCACCATCCTGGAGATGGGACAGCTGGCGCAGCGGCTGATGGCGAAGGCCGCCGAGGTGATCATCACCAAGGACGTCGACCTCGCCCTCCAGCTGGAACAGGACGACGACGAGATGGACCAGCTGCACCGCACGCTGTTCCAGCACCTGATGGACGACCGCTGGAAGCACGGCATCGAGACGGCGGTGGACGTGACGCTGCTGGGCCGCTACTACGAGCGCTTCGCCGACCACGCGGTGTCGGTGGCCAAGCGCGTGGTCTATCTGGTCACGGGCGAGCACGCGGACGAGCTGCAGCCGCCGACCCAGGTCGAGGGCGTCTGACCGTACGGGGCACGGGCCGGGCCCGGCCGGCACCGTCGGGCCGGTGAGCCCCAATGCGCCGTTGACGCGCCGGTGTGGCTGGGCATGAATGAGGCGAGGCGGTCCATCGTGCGAAGTCCCGTACGCCGCCCACGAGGAGGAACCATGCCCGATTCCCCCGTACCCATCACCCCGGAGCAGGAGCAGCCGACGAGGCCGGACCCACTGCGCCTCCCGCTGCTCGCAGCCTGTGGCTGCGGCTCGGGCTGCGGCTGCGGCTGCCAGTCCGGCGCCCCCTGCCAGTGCGGCGGCTGACCCACCGGCCTGCCCGCCCGGCGCAGCGCACACCAGGGGCCCCGTCCGATCCGCTCGGACGGGGCCCTTCGCCACGCCCGGGTCCGGCGCGGCCCGGACGGCACGCCGCGCCTACGATGCCCGCGGGGGCGGATCCGTAGCGCAGAGGTCGTCGCGCGCGGTCTCCAAAACCGCGAGGACGCCGGTTCGATTCCGGCCGGGTCCGCCCTTCCGCCCCCGCAGACAGCGAAAAGCCGGGGTGGTCTCCTCGTCCTAGGGCCTGTCCGAGGGGTCGCGTCACCGACCCCGCACCCGACAGCACCGTCACCCGAATGGCCCAACATGACGTGCCACCCACATGGGTGAAGATCAAGCTGGCTAGTGACCCAACCGCGGCAATCCGTGAAAGGGGAAACACATGCGAATTCGACGAATCCTCGCCGCCGTCATCGCCACGGCAGCCCTCGCCGGACTCGGCCTCACAGGCGTCGCCACCGCCGCCGCCACCGCACAGGGTGCCCCATCCACCGTCACCCCATCTGAGTGCAAGCAGGGCGGCGGAACGCCCGATCTGACGGACAACATCTGCAAGGGCGGTACCCACAACGGGGAGTCGGTCGACTGAACCCCACAAGGCGCCCCGCAGCCACGCGCCGCGGGGCGCTTCCGCGCGAGCGTGGCCGGGAGAGTCGCAGGGACTGTGGCCCGGGGCATGAGAATGCCTCCCACCGGCGCCGTATGCGCAGGCGGGAGGCATGATCACAAAACCTACTTCTTCTTGCCCTGGTTCTTGACGGCCTCGATGGCGGCCGCGGCCGCGGCGGGGTCGAGGTAGGTGCCGCCCGGGTTGAGGGGCTTGAAGTCGGCGTCCAGCTCGTAGGAGAGCGGGATGCCGGTCGGGATGTTCAGACCCGCGATGTCGGCGTCTGAGACGCCGTCCAGGTGCTTGACCAGCGCGCGCAGGGAGTTGCCGTGCGCGGCGACCAGCACCGTGTGGCCGTCCAGCAGGTCCGGGACGATCGAGTCGTACCAGTACGGGAGCATGCGGACGACGACGTCCTTGAGGCACTCGGTGCGCGGGCGCAGCTCCGGCGGGATCGAGGCGTAGCGCGGGTCCTCGGACTGCGAGAACTCCGTACCGTCCTCGAGGGCCGGCGGCGGGGTGTCGTACGAGCGGCGCCACAGCATGAACTGCTCCTCGCCGAACTCGGCGAGGGTCTGGGCCTTGTCCTTGCCCTGGAGGGCGCCGTAGTGGCGCTCGTTCAGGCGCCAGGAGCGGTGGACCGGGATCCAGTGACGGTCGGCGGCCTCGAGCGCCAGCTGCGCGGTGCGGATCGCGCGCTTCTGGAGCGAGGTGTGCACGACGTCGGGGAGCAGACCGGCGTCCTTGAGCAGCTCACCGCCACGGACCGCCTCCTTCTCGCCCTTCTCGTTGAGATTGACGTCCACCCAGCCGGTGAACAAGTTCTTCGCGTTCCACTCGCTCTCGCCGTGACGGAGGAGGATCAGCTTGTACGGTGCGTCGGCCATGCGTACGAGCCTAATGGACGTGCCGGGCCGCTCGCGCGCGGTGTCCACGCCCGCCCGATTGACGGCGGGCGTCAATCCAGTGGCGCCGCGGGACACGTCACTCGTAATGTGCCTGGAGCCGAAGAGACGCTTACATCACCCGGGGGGATTCCTTATGTCCGCTGCCAGTTTGAGACAGGCCGCCCGGGAGAGCGTGTCGGGTCTGCCGCGTGCGTTCTGGTGGCTGTGGGTGAGCACCCTGGTGAACCGGCTCGGGGCCTTCGTCGCCACGTTCATGACCTTGTACCTGACGCTGGACCGGGGCTACTCGGCCTCCTTCGCGGGACTCGTGGTCGCCCTCCACGGGCTCGGCGGTGTGATCTCCTCGCTCGTCGCGGGAGTGATGACCGACCGGCTCGGCCGACGGCCCACCCTGATGGCCGCGCAGGCCTCGACCGCCTTCTCCGTCGCACTGCTGGGCTTCATGGAGCACCCGGCGTCGATCGCGGCCGTCGCGCTGCTGGTCGGCATGACCTCCAACGCGTCCCGCCCGGCCGTGCAGGCGATGATGGCCGACATCGTCCGCCCCGAGGACCGGGTGCGGGCCTTCGCGCTCAACTACTGGGCGATCAACCTGGGCTTCGCCGTCTCCGCGACCGTCGCCGGCTTCGTGGCCGAGTACAGCTACCTGGCCGGGTTCCTGGGCGAGGCGGCACTGACGCTGCTCTGCGCGGTCCTCGTGTACGTGAAGCTGCCCGAGTCGCGGCCGGAGAAGGGCGACGCGGCCACGGAGGCGGCCGAGGCGGAGATCGGGCTCGGGACGGTGCTGCGCGACGGGCGCTACATGGGCGTGGTCGGGCTGTCGTTCCTGATCTCGCTGATCTTCATGCAGGGGTCGTTCGGGCTGCCGCTGGCGATGGGGGCGGCGGGCTTCAGCACGGGCGACTACGGCATGGCCGTCGCCGTGAACGGCGTACTGATCGTGCTGCTGCAGATCCCGGTCACGCGGTTCATCGAGCACCGCGACCCGCAGAAGCTGCTGGTGATCTCGGCGCTGCTGGCGGGGTACGGCTTCGGGCTCACGGCCTTCGGCGGCTCGATCGGGGTGATCGCGCTGACCGTCTGCGTGTGGACGCTGGCTGAGATCATCAACTCGCCGACCCAGATGGGCCTGGTCGCGCGGCTCTCCCCGCTGCACGGGCGCGGCCGCTACCAGGGGATGTACACGCTGTCCTGGGCGGTGGCCTCGCTGATCGCGCCGCTGCTGGCGGGCTTCGTGATCGACCGGTTCGGGGCGGGCTGGCTGTGGGGGACGACCGCGGTCCTGGGGACGGTCGCCGGGCTCGGGTACTGGCTGCTGATGCGGGGCCTCCCCGAAGGGGACGCGGGTACGGGCACCGGAGCCGAGGGCGGGGTCGCGACCGCCGCCGCGGGCGCGCCGCTCCCGGCCACCGCCGAGGCGTAGGGCCCCGGCGGCGGCCGGGAGCACCGGCCGGGTCAGGACGGCTGCGTCAGGACGGCTGCGTCAGGTGCTTGAACGCGTCGAGGTTGTACGTCGGTTCGCCACGGGACACGCGCCACTCGTACTCCCGGCGGATCGCGCTCGCGAAGCCGAGTTCCAGCAGGGTGTTGAAGGCGCCGTCCGCAGCCTCCAGGACCGTGCCGAGCAGGCGGTCGAGGTCGTCCGGGGTGACCACGGACAGCGGGAGCCTGGCCGTCAGGTAGACGTCACCGAGGCGGTCGACCGCGTAGCCCATCCCGTACAGCTTGAGGTTGCGCTCCAGCAGCCAGCGGTGGACACCCGCCTCGTTCTCGTCCGGGTGGCGGATCACGAAGGCGTTGACCGACAGAGAGTGCCGGCCGACCCGGAGCGAGCAGGTGGTGCTCAGCTTGCGGGTGCCGGGGAGCTGGACCACGTACGAGCCCGGCTCGGGGCTCTCCCAGCTCAGCTCCGCACCGGTCAGGGCGGTCTCGATGGTCGCGGCGATATCGGCGGTGTCAGCCATGGTGGGAGCGTACGCGACGGCGGTGATCATGCATGGCCGCGGTGTACACGTCGGCCGTGCCGCTCGCGGCGGTGTCCCAGCCGAAGAACTGCGCGTGCCGCGCGGCCGCGGCGCCCATCCGGTCGGCGAGCCCCGGCTCGTCGACGAAGCGGCGCAGCTCCCGCGCGTAGTCGACGGGGTCGTGGCCCGGTACGAGGATGCCGGTGACCCCGTCGTCGACGGCGACGGGCAGTCCGCCGACCTCGGCGGCGAGCACCGGCGTGCCGCTGGCCTGCGCCTCTATGGCGACGAGCCCGAAGGACTCGCTGTACGAGGGCATGACCAGCACGGACGCCGCGCGGAACCAGTCGGCGAGCCCGTCCTGCGCGACCGGCGGGTGGAAGTGCACGAGGTCGGCGATGCCCAGCTTCGCGGCGAGCTTCTGCAGGCCCTCCGGCTTGGCGAGGCCGCTGCCGCTGGGGCCGCCGACGACGGGGACGAACAGACGGCTGCGCATCGCGGGGTCACGGTCGACCAGCTCGGCGACCGCGCGCAGCAGGATGTCGGGGGCCTTGAGGGGCTGGATCCGGCCGGCGAACAGCGGGATGACGGCGTCCTGCGGCAGGCCCAGGCGGGCGCGGGCGGCGGCCCGGCCGTCCCCGGCGGTGAAGCGGTCGAGGTTCACGCCGGGGTGGACGACGGCGACCTTGCCGGAGTCGGCCTCGTAGTAGCGGACGAGTTCGTCGGCTTCCTCGGCGGTGTTGGCGATGAGCCGATCCGCGGCGGCCACGATCTGGGTCTCGCCGATGACGCGGGCGGCGGGCTCGGGCGTGTCGCCCTCGGCCAGCGCGGCGTTCTTGACCTTGGCCATGGTGTGCATGGCGTGCACGAGCGGTACGCCCCAGCGCTCGGCGGCGAGCCAGCCGACATGGCCGGAAAGCCAGTAGTGGGAGTGGACGAGGTCGTAGTAACCGGGGCGGTGACCGGCCCAGGCCTGCATGACGCCGTGGGTGAAGGCGCACAGCTGGGCCGGGAGCTCCTCCTTGGCGAGGCCTTCGTACGGGCCCGCGTCCACGTGCCGTACCAGGACCCCGGGGGCCAGCTCGACCACCGGCGCCAGGCCGCCCTCGGTGGCCCGGGTGAAGATCTCGACCTCGATGTTGATCGCGGCGAGGCGCTTGGCCAGCTCCACGATGTACACGTTCATCCCGCCCGCGTCGCCGGTGCCGGGCTGGTGCAGCGGCGAGGTGTGCACGCTGAGCATGGCCACCCGGCGGGGCTTGCGGTGGTGGCCCACGGCCGGCAGGCGCAGCCGCGGCGGTTCGTGGCGGGTCGCGCGGGCGGCGGCGAGACGGCCGCTGATGCGGGACACGTACTGGCTCAAGGGAGCAGTTCCTCTCGCTCGGACGGCCACTCGGACGGACGGACCGGCCACACGGACGGCATGACTGCAAGGGCACGCTCGGCACCCTGCAAGCAGTGCAACCCGGACGGCCGCCCCGCGCATTCCGGGGTCCGGCGGTTTTCCTCGATGTTTCTTGATCGGCCAGGGGAAGAGGCCGGGTTTTCATCCGGCGAGGGCGCTCCGCTTAGGCTCGGCTCATGGCCTCCCGCACCACCCCGACCCCGAGCCGCGTCCCCGGCCGCCCTGTGGGCTCGGTGACGCGCGGGACGACGAACCCGAACCGGTTGCGCCGGATGGACCGCTGGATCGCCGCCACGCACGGGGCGGCGCTGCGCCGCGCGCAGGCGCCGGTCGCGGTGGACCTCGGCTACGGGGCCGCGCCCTGGACGGCGGTCGAGCTGCTGGCGCGGCTGCGCGAGGCGGCGCCGCGGGTAAGGGTGGTCGGCATCGAGATCGAGCCCGCGCGGGTCGCGGCGGCGAAGCCGTACGAGTGTGAGGGGCTGAGTTTCCGCCACGGCGGCTTCGAGGTGCCGCTGGACGGGCCGGGCGGCGGGGAGCGGCCGGCGCTGATCCGCGCGGCGAACGTCCTGCGCCAGTACGACGAGGAACAGGTCGCTGCGGTGTGGGAGCGGCTGTGCGCGCGGCTGGCCCCGGACGGGCTGCTGGTGGAGGGGACCTGCGACGAGATCGGGCGGCGGCACGTGTGGGTCGCGCTCGGGCCGGAGGGGGCGCGCACGGTGACCTTCGCGACCCGGCTGGGTTCGCTGGAGCGCCCTTCGGACCTGGCGGAGCGGCTGCCGAAGGCGCTGATCCACCGCAATGTGCCGGGCGAACCGGTGCACGCGTTCCTGCGCGACTTCGACCGGGCGTGGGCGGCGGCCGCTCCGTACGCGTCGTACGGGGCCCGGCAGCGCTGGATCCGGACGGCGCGGGCCCTGTCGGGGGATTGGCCGCTGGCGGACGGGCCGGGGCGGTGGCGGCAGGGGGAACTGACGGTGCGCTGGGAGGCGTTGCGCCCGACGGGGTGAAAGCGGCGCCGTGGGGAACCGGTGATACGGATCGCCCGTTGAGCCGTCAGGGATGGGGTCCGTTGGGGCGGACAAGATCGGAAGGACGCCCGCGAGGGTGTTGCAATTCATCGACTCGTGGCACCATCCCGAAGGCGGCGATAAGTTACTGACGAATAGTCAGATTTCCTGCACAGTGATGCGGGGTCTGACTCGGGTGCCTGGGGGGACCATGGGGGCCGAAAGGCGACAGCGAGGCGCAAGCGCTCTCGTGCTGCTGTGCGCGATGGCGGTACTGACGGCGCCGGGCCTGGCGACGGGCACGGCGTATGCGGCACCGGCACCGGCGGTACCCGCCACGCCGGCCGCGCCCGCGCCGGAGCCGGGAGCCAAGTCCCTGGAGCAGGTCCGCAAGGAGATAGAGGACCTCTATCACCAGGCGGGCGCCGCCACGGACGCCTACAACCTCGCCGAGGCCGAGGCCAAGGCCCAGTCCGACAAGATCGTCGAGATCGCCAACCTGATCGTCGCCGGCCAGGAGCGGATCACCACCCTGAAGAGCCGTGCGGGTGCGGCCGCGCGCGCCCAGTACCGCTCGGGCGGACTGCCGGCGGGCGCGAAGCTGGCGCTGAGCGACGACCCGGGCAAGTTCCTCGACGGGGCGGGCCGGCTGAAGCAGGGCGAGAAGGCCGCGTCGGACATGCTGGCCGAACTGGACCGGACGCAGAACGACTTGAAGCAGTACGCGCAGGAGGCGAGCGCGCACTGGGCCACGCTGGAGGCCAATCGGCTGAAGCAGGAGGCCTCGAAGAAGGCGATCGAGGAGAAGATCAAGGCGGCGGAGGAGCTGGAGAACAAGCTCGAAGCCGAGGAGAAGGCCCGGCTGATCCAGCTGGAGCAGGAAGCGCAGTACAAGGCGCAGACGGCGTGGCTGTCGACGGGTGCGATGAAGGACGTCAACGGCGCGGCGAGCGAGGCCGGGAAGCGGGCGGTGCAGTTCGCGACGACCCAGATCGGCAAGCCGTACAAGTGGGGAGCCGTGGGTCCGGATTCGTTCGACTGCTCCGGCCTGACCTCCCAGGCCTGGCTGGCGGCGGGCAGGGGGATCCCGCGCACCTCGCAGGAGCAGCTGCGGCTGCTGCCGAAGGTCGCGGTCAAGGACATGCGCCCGGGCGACCTGATCATCTACTTCGACGACGCGAGCCACGTCGCGATGTATATCGGCGACGGCGCGATGGTCCACGCCCCGCGCCCCGGCCGGAACGTGACGATCGCGGGCGCGGGCTCCATGCCGATCAAGGCGGTCGTCCGCCCGGACGCGTAGCCCTCGCCTGGCCGGCACACGGGTTCGGGTCCGCGGGCACTCCCCCGCTGCTCGACACGCCCCCGGCCCGACACGGCCCTGCCCGGCCCTTCCCCGGCCCGGACCTGCCCCCGGCAGGGCCGCACGAAGCCCTGGCCAGGCCTGCCCAGGCCCGGCGCCGGATACCGAACCCTGACGGAAGCCGCACGGACCCCTCGCGGGCAGCCCCGCAGCGCCGGGCTGCGGGAACTCCCCCGCGCTCCGGCGCGGCCCGGCGGGCGGCGGAGGCAACCGATCAGGCGGCCGATACGTCTCGTTGGACGGGACGAACGCGGCCCCCGCGTGACCTTTGTCATCCAGTGAGGCCGATTTTCCCCCGCGATAACGGCATATGACCGTGGCCTTGGCCCAGAACGGCATTCCGCTCACCGGTCCTGGAGGCTAGGGTCTGCCGGACGAGCGCACCCTCGGGGGGAGGGAAGGAACCGGAGACGATGCCCGTACCCGTACCGCGGCAGAGGGAAATCCCGGCCACGGAGAGCGGTCAGGCCGTTCTGCACACCGCCGCACCGCCCCTCACGGAGGCGCCTGCGGAGGCGACCGCGCAGCCGACCCCGCACACGACCTCGCTGACCCTCCTGGTCATCGCGGACGATCCGACGGGCGACCTCACGGTCCCCGAGATCCTCGACGCCGACGGCCACCGCATCCGGCTCCGCACCGCCCGCAACCTCACCGAGGCCGCGCGGCTGCTCACGCCCGACGTCCACTGCATCCTGCTCGACCTGTCCCTCCCAGACACGGGCCCCCGTACGACGTCACCGTCGCCGTCCACATCGGCCGCCGCCACGGCCACCGCCACCGTGGACCGGCTGGCGGCCCTCCGCCAGGTGCTCCGGATCGCACCGCGCCACGCCGTCCTCGTCCTGACCGCCGAGGACGACGCCGAGCGTGCCGCCGAGGCCGTCAGCGCCGGCGCCCAGGACTTCCTCTTCCGGGACGAGCTGGACGGCAGGCTGCTGAGCCGCGCCATCCGCTACGCGGTGGAGAGAAAACGGGCGGACATCGCCCAGTACAAGCTTGCAGAATCGAAACTGCGCGCCCAGGAGAACGCCCGCCTGGAACGCGGGCTGCTTCCCAACCCCCTCCTGGAGGGCTCCGACCTCCGCTTCGCCGCCCGCTACCGCCCCGGCCGCAGCCGGGCCCTCCTGGGCGGCGACTTCTACGACACCGTCCGCACCCCCGACGGCACCGTCCACGCCATGATCGGCGACGTCTGCGGCCACGGCCCCGACGAGGCCGCCCTCGGCGTCGAGCTCCGCATCGCCTGGCGCGCCCTGACCCTGGCCGGCCTGTGCGGCGACGACCTGCTGGCCACGCTCCAGGAGGTCCTGGAGGTGGAGCGCCCCTGCGAGGAGATCTTCGCGACGCTGTGCACCGTGGACATCTCGCCCGACGGCCGTCGTGCGGGCCTGTGCCTGGCCGGGCACCCGGCGCCGCTGATATCCAGGCCGGGCCGCCCCGCGCGGCTCCTGCCGTACGAGAACAGCGGCCCGGCACTGGGACTCCTGCCCAAGGCCCGCTGGCCCCGGCGCCAGGTCGAGCTCGGCGGCACCTGGAGCCTCATGCTCTACACCGACGGGCTGATCGAGGGCCGGATCGGCGAGGGCAAGGAGCGCCTCGGGCAGGACGGCATGGTCGAGATGATCAACCGCCACCTGGACCGCGGGCTGAGCGGCGAGGGGCTGCTGGAAGCCGCCGTCACCGAGGCGCGCCGCCTCAACGGGGGCGAGCTCACCGACGACGTGGCCGTGGTCCTGCTCTCCCGCGCCGAGTCCTGACGGCAGGCGTGCCGTCGGGCGCGACTGCGGGCGCGACGGCGGGCGCGGCTACCGCCCGCCGTTGTACGGCCCGTACGGCCCGTCGCTGCTGCTGCCGCCGCTGCGCCGCCCGCCGCCCGAGACCTGCTTGAGCGCGGGGCGTACGTCGACGAGGAACACGATGGTCGCGACCAGGCCGGCGATCGTCAGGAACAGCATCCCGGGCAGGAAGAAGTCCACGACCACGGTGATGCCCAGAATGACCAGCCAGAAGGTCTTGGTCTGCTTGCCGGCCGCCCGGTACGCGTCCTCGCGGGCCACCAGCGCGAAGCCGAAGGCCACCACGGCGAGCACCAGCATGGCGAGCCCGAGCAGCGGGATCACGCCTCGATCGAACCCGTCCATCAACATCGCTTCGACCGCCTTCTCATGCTCGTTCTCCGCACGCCTGATTCCACGCTACCGGCACAAACGCCCTCATGAACCACAACGGGCCGGACACCCTCAAGGTGCCCGGCCCGCCGTCGGTCATGCGGTTCAGCTCTCGTCGCCCGCCGTAACGGTGGCCTTCTTGGCCGTGGCCTTGCGCGCGGCGGTCCGCTTCGCGGCGGGCTTCTCCTCGCCGGTGGACGCCTCGGCGGCGGCCGGCTCGGCCTCGGGCGCGGGCTCGACGGCCACGGCGATCTCGACGATCTCGTCGGAGACCTCGCCCCGCCAGGCGCGGACGGCCTGCTCGCCGTGCTCGGCGACCTTGTCGTAGGTCTCCTTGGCGCGGACCGCGTACTCGGCGGCGACGCCGACGCCGCGCAGCGCCAGGTCCTGCGCGGTCTCCCCGAGCTTCTTCGGGTCGATCGCGCCGAACACCTCGGCGACCTTGGCGGTGACCGCCTCCTGCGCTTCCTTGGCGGCCTCCTTGGCCTTCTCCTGCACGACCTTCGGGTCGGTGTTCTTCACGGCCTCGATGCGCGCGGGGGCCTCGGCGCGCAGCTGCTCGATGAGCCCCGGCACCTTCTTGGCCTGCTGCACGGCGAGGTCGGCCGTGCCGGCCGCGAAGTAGAGCGGGGTGGGGTCGGTGAGGGTCTTCTTCAGGTCATCGGCGATGGCCATGTGCTGGTCCTCCCGGATCAAGTTCAGTCCGTCGTCTTCGACGGGGTCTCTTCGTCGGCGTCATCAGGCGTGTCGAGCGCGTTCTCCTTGCGGAACGACTCGTAGATCTGGAGCAGCACCTGCTTCTGCCGCTCGTTGATGGACGGGTCGGCGAGGATGACGGCCCGCGTCTCCACCTCGTCCCGGTCCCGCTCATCGAGGATCCCGGCCTGCACGTACAGCGTCTCCGCGGAGATCCGCAGCGCCTTGGCCAGCTGCTGGAGGATGTCCGCGCTCGGCTTGCGCAGCCCGCGCTCGATCTGGCTCAGGTACGGATTCGACACCCCCGCGGCGTCGGCCAGCTGCCGCAGCGAGAGCCGGGCCTGCCGACGCTGCTCACGGAGGTACTCGCCGAGGTTTCCGACGTTGAGCGTTGCCATGTAGGGAATCCTGCCCGATTCTGCTAACTATTGCAAGCAGACGCTTGCAACATCTCCCACCCGTACAGCGGTCAGACCGCGGCGACGACCACCGTCGCGTACAGCTCCTCCGAGGTCGCCACGCGGGTCGCGAGGCCCGCCGAGGTCAGGGCCGCGGCCGTCGACGGGCACTGGCGGGCGCTCGTCTCGATCAGCAGGTGGCCGCCCGGGGCCAGCCAGGGCAGGGCGCCCGCCGCCACCCGGCGGTGGACGTCCAGGCCGTCCGCGCCGCCGTCCAGGGAGACCAGGGGCTCGTGGTCCCGGGCCTCCGACGGCATGAAACCGATCTCCTCCGTCGGCACGTACGGGGCGTTGACCACCAGCACGTCCACCCGCCCGCGCAGCGACGCCGGGAGCGGGGCGTACAGGTCGCCCTCCCACACGCTGCCGCCGTACGGGGCCACGTTGCGCCGCGCGTACGCCAGCGCCGCCGCGTCGATGTCCGCCACGTGCAGCTCCACACTGCCCGCCGCCCGCGCCGCCACCGCCGCGCCCAAGGCGCCGACCCCGCAGCACAGGTCCAGCACGACGGCACCGGGCCGGGCCAGCGCCACCGCCTGCGTCACCAGGAACTCGGTGCGCCTGCGCGGTACGAAGGCCCCCGCGCCCACCTCCATCCGCAGCCCGCAGAACTCGGCCCAGCCCACCACGTGTTCCAGCGGTTCGCCGCCGACCCGGCGGCCCAGCAGCTCCGCCAGGTGGCCGTCGTCCCGGGCGGCCGCGACCAGCAGGTCCGCCTCCTCCTCCGCGAAGACACAGCCCGCCGCACGCAGTTGTTCCACGACAGTCGTCAAATACCTCAGTCCTCGGTGCTCACTGTCCGGTCATCTCGAACGATCAAACGATAGGGATCAGAAGACGTCCGGGCACCACGGCCGGCGCGCCGTGCGGAACACCGCGTCGGCCAGGGCCAGCGCCCCCGGCCGCTCCTCGGCCACCCGGCCGAGCGCGCCCAGCCGCACCGCGGACTCGTCGCCCAGGTACAGGCATCCCAGCGCGGACACGTCCAGCCGCAGGTCCGCGGCCTCCTCGGTCCGCTCGCACGTCCCCGCGCCCGCGTCCAGCCGGTAGCGGCCGCCCGCCGGGCCCGCCGCGTCCGTCACGTCGAGCACGATCACCCCGCCCACCGCGTACGTCCGCGCGCTCAGCGCCCGTACGACGTCGAGCAGCCGCACCCACAGGAAGTCCGAACAGGTCAGGGACCGGGCGGAGCGCGGGTCGGGCAGCAGGTGCGTGACCAGGTCGTCGGGGGCCCGGTAGCCGGTGCGGACCTTGAGCACCCAGTCGATGGAGCACAGGAAGTGCCACAGCGCCCGCTGCGCCTCGGGGGTGACCGCCAGCAGGTCCCGGACCTGCACGGTGTTCTGCGGGACCTTCGCGTCCGTCCAGTTGTCGTCGGCCTGGTAGGTGACCAGGCCCGCCACCTCGCCGGCCGCCGTGCGGTACACGGCGTGGAACTTGTCCTTGTACGGGCGGTGCGACATCTCCTCCAGGCCGGTCACCAGGCTCCACCAGCGCTCGTCCCGGTCCACCGCGCCGTGCGTGACCGAGCGCAGCCGCTCGTGCAGCTCCGGGCCCACGCGCCGGACCTCGGCGGCGTCCGCGAAGTCGATCCGGCCGCCGTCCAAATCGGGGGGCAGGTGCCGGTCCAGTCCGGTCCGCGGTACGTCGATCTCCCATTCCGAGACCGAGGTGGCCGCCCCGTAGCCGTACCGCCCGTAGATCGGGTACTCGGCGGCGATCAGCGTCGACAGCACGTCCCCGCGGGCGTGGGCGGCGGCGAGCTCCGCGGCCATCATCCGGGTCAGGATGCCCTGGCGGCGGTGCGTGGCCAGCACCGCCACGTTCGAGACGGCGCTGGCGGGAACGGCCGCCCCACCGGGCACGGTCAGCTCCTGCGCGAAGGAGCGGAAGGCCGCCACGCAGCGGCCGGTGCCGGTGTCGAACGCACCCTGGATACGGGTGAGGTCGCTGTACTTGGCCCGCTGGGCGACATCGGACTCCGTCACCCGGGCCGTGCTCAGGAACCCTGTGTTCAGGGTGTTCAGCCACTCGTGGAGTTCGGATTCGGCGATCGGCCGGACGTCAGTACTCATAGCGATCCACGCTAATCGCCGGTCCTGCCCAAGTCGCCCGGTTTTCCCGCGCCGTTCGAGCCCTGCGCGCCCTGCGGGCCCTGCGTGACCTCCCGCGCCTCAGACCAGCAGGTCGTCCACCTGCGCCTCGCCCTCCCGGTACCGCCGGGTGATCTCCGCGCTGCACTCGTCCACCGTGCGCTGGAGCTGCTGGCGGCGCCGCGAGACCTGCTGCTCGTAGCGGATCAGCTTGCCCATCCCGTCATAGAGCTCGCCGTCCGTGCGCGCGCCGAGGTCCGAGAGTTCCACGTCGGCCAGCATCTCGGCCGCCAGCAGCCGGTACTCCTCGCTGTGCGGGGTACCGAGCGTGACGTGCCGGGCCGAGGCACTGCGGCTGGAGGGCGCGTCGGCGAGGATCTCGGAGAGCCGGTCCACCACCGGCGTCTCGGGGTCGGTACGCCGCGCCAGCTCGGCCCGCAGGATGTCGATGCGGCCTTGGAGCAATCTGCGTACGTAGCTCAGGTCGGCCTCGTCGCGCTGCGCGTCGCGGCGCAGCGCGCGCAGTTCCGGCAGCCCGAGCGCGCTGGTCGACGCGATCGCCACCGTGGTCGTTCCCAGTGCGTCGGAGGTGCGCTGCGCGGGTGGTCTTACCGCGGCAGCGGACATGGACGCGGGCGATGCAGGTACGGAGGTACCAGAAGTATTCATACGAACGAGCCCGTCCCCTCGACCGGTGCGGCGCACCCGCACCGCCTGCGTGCATCGTGCCACTCTCCGTGGTGCCGGTGCAGTCCCACGCCACCCGATCGGCCCCTGATGGGTGCACGCCTGGTACACAGGTGGTATGCGAGCTGTGGTGCAGAGGGTGGACGGCGCGAGCGTCGTCGTGGCCGGCGAGACGGTGGGCGAGATCGTCGGCGAAGGGCTGTGCGTGCTGGTGGGGGTGACCCACGACGACACCCCGGAGAAGGCGGCGGTGCTGGCGCGCAAGCTGTGGTCCGTGCGGATCCTGGAGGCGGAGAAGTCCTGCAGTGACGTGGACGCACCGCTTCTGGTGATCTCTCAGTTCACGCTGTACGGAGACGCCCGCAAGGGCCGTCGCCCCACGTGGAACGCGGCCGCTCCGGGACCGGTGGCCGAGCCGCTGGTGGACGAGGTCGTGGCGCAGCTGCGGGCGCTGGGCGCGACGGTGGAAACGGGCCGGTTCGGCGCGGACATGCGGGTCTCGCTCACCAACCACGGCCCGTTCACCATCGTCATCGACGTCTGAGCCGCGGCGGCTACGGCGCTACGACGACCTCCTGCGCGGCGGCCGTCTTGCCGGCCAGCAGCGGCGCGTCCACCGGCACGTTCCGCTTGACCAGCGCGAGCGCGATCGGGCCCAGCTCGTGGTGGCGGACGGCGGTGGTCACGAAGCCCAGCTGCCGGCCCTCCTCCCCGTCGGCGGCGAGCCGGACGGGCGCGCCGTGCGCCGGGAGGAGCACCTCGGAGCCGTCCAGGTGCAGGAAGACCAGGCGGCGCGGGGGCTTGCCCAGGTTGTGGACGCGGGCCACCGTCTCCTGGCCGCGGTAGCAGCCCTTCTGCAGGTGCACGGCGGTACCGATCCAGCCCAGCTCGTGCGGGATGGTGCGGTGGTCGGTCTCCAGGCCGAGGCGCGGCCGGTGCGCCTCGACGCGCAGCGCCTCGTAGGCGAGGAGACCCGCGGCCGGGCCGTGCGAGGCGGCGAAGGCCTCCAGTTCGGCGCGGGGCAGGAAGACGTCGCGGCCGTGCGCGGTCTCCCGTACGACGAGCTTCTCGTCGACCTCGGCGATGGAGCCGGCCGGCAGGTGCACGACCGCGAACTCCTCGGTGCGGTCGGCGACTTCGACGCGGTAGAAGAACTTCATGGACTCCAGGTAGGCGATCAGCTCGCCCTGGGTGCCCGGCTCCACGTGGGCCCACGTGGTCTCGCCGTCGTCGACGAGGTAGAGCGCGTGCTCGATGTGGCCGTGGGCGGAGAGGATCAGCGCCTCGGTGGCCTGCCCGGCCGGCAGTTCGGTGAGGTGCTGCGTCAGCAGCAGGTGCAGCCAGCTCAGCCGCTCCGGTCCGGTGACGGTGACGACTCCGCGGTGCGAGAGGTCGACGAAACCGCGGCCGTCCGCGAGGGCGCGCTGTTCGCCGTACAGCTCTCCGTAGTGGGCGGCGACGTCCTCGTCACGGCCTTCGGCCGCTACGGCGCCGGGGAGATGGAGCAAAGGGCTGCTGGTCATGGGACCAAGCGTACGACCCGGCCGGGACGGGGCCCGCGCTGCCTATGCGTGGCCGTCGCGGTGCTTGGCGGCGCACTTCTTGCACAGACCGAAGATCGCGAAGTGCTTCATGTCGGTCTCGAACCCGAAGGTGTCGCGGAGCTTGGCGGTGAACTCGGCGGCGATGTCCACATCGGCCTCGATGACGTCGCCGCAGTCGCGGCAGACCAGGTGGATGTGGTGGTGCCGGTCGGCGAGGTGGTACGTGGGCGCGCCGTGGCCGAGGTGGGCGTGCGAGACGAGCTTCAGCTCCTCCAGCAGCTCCAGCGTGCGGTAGACCGTGGAGATGTTGACGCCGGAGGCGGTCTTGCGCACCTCGGCGAGGATCTCGTCCGGGCTGGCGTGCTCCAGGGCGTCGACCGCTTCCAGGACAAGCTGGCGCTGCGGGGTCAGGCGGTATCCGCGCTGCCGCAGGTCGGTCTTCCAGTCGGTACCTTCGGTGCCTTCGCTGCTCACCACCCGGCCAGTGTAAGCGCGCGAAGGGGACCGCGGGCTTCGCCCGAGGTCCCCTTCCTGCACAGCCTGTGGATATGTCCGACCGGTCCGATCCGGTCAGCGGAAGAAGGCGATGCCGTCGTCCGGCATGTCCGGGAGGTTGCGCGCCATCTCGGCGACCTCCTCGGGCGTGACGACCTTCTTCAGCTGGGCCGACATGTACGGGCGCAGCTCGACGTCCGGGGTGGCCTTCTCACCGACCCACATGAGGTCGCTCTTCACGTAGCCGTAGAGCCGCTTGCCGCCGCTGTGCGGGCGGGAGGCGGCGGTGCGGGCGACCGCGTCGGTGACCAGGTCGATCTGGGGCTTCTGGTCGGCGAGGTCTCCGTACCAGATCTCGACGACGCCCTGGTCGCGGACCATGACGATCTCGACCCTGCGCTGCGTGTCGATGCGCCAGTAGCCCGACTCGGACTCCAGCGGACGCACCTTGTTGCCCTCGGCGTCGAGCACCCAGGTGTGGGAGTGGTACTCCAGGAAGTCCCGGCCGTCGTGGCTGAAGACGACCTCCTGGCCGAAGTTGCACTTCTCCTCGCCCGGGAAGTCGAAGACTCCCGCACCCTCCCAGTTACCGAGGAGGAAGGCGAGGGGGACGAGTCCCGGATTCAGGTCGGACGGGATCTGGATCATGATTGGCTGCTCAGGCGATCTGTGGGAGGGGTTCCGGCGCGGTCAGCTGGGCGGATGCTCAGCGCTGACCCTGGTACAGCTTCTTGACGGCCAGGCCGGTGAAGGCGAGGACGCCGACGCAGACCAGGACCAGCAGGGAGGTGAAGACTGCCTCAAGCACGGGGTGCTCCTCGGAGGATTCGTTCGGGGGAGGTACGGCCGGTCCCCAAGCCTACTGGCCCGGGGACCGGCGCACTGTGTGAGGTGGGCCGAACCGCTCGTCGCGGGGATCAGCCCAGCAGCTGGTGCTGCAGGATCACCGTCTGGTGGAACGGGACGGTGGCCACCTCGCCCTTGCGGGTCTGGAGGATCACTGCCTGGATGTCACCGGACTGGATGCACGCGGCCTTGACCTGCTCGTCGCCGAACGGGGCGGACTCCTTGCGGACCGAGATCCCGCGCAGGTTCGGCTGGGGCTGGGCGTTCTTGGCCTTGGCCCAGTCGCCGTCGGCCTCGATCCGCTTGACGCCGTTCAGCCTCAGGTCGGCGTCGCAGCCCTTCCACGCGTCCGTGAACCCGGACGCGTGGAAGCGCAGCAGGTAGATCCGGGTGCGGGTGCCGTCCGGGGTGGTCCAGCCGCGCGCCACGATCTGGCGCAGGCCGTTGTCCGTGAAGTCCCGCTTCATCCCCTCGCGCGCGCTGGACTCGTATTCGTCCAGGAAGGTGTCCGAGGACACCACCGAGTCCTTCTCCAGCTTCAGCGCGGCGTCCGGGGCGGACCCCTTCGGCGCCGGCAGGAGCAGCTCCGTCAGACCGGCGTAGTGGATGCCGTCCGGGTTGTCCTTGGCGAAGGGCAGGGCGGCGCCGGGGGGCAGGGTGGGCTTGGCCAGTGCCGGGTACACCCAGCGGCCGTCGTCCTGGGTGGACAGGCCGGGGATGTCGGTGCGCTCGGGCTGGGCGATCCCGTACGCGACCCCCGTGCCGGCGGCGGCGAAGACGACGACGGCGGCGGTCCACCGCAGGAAGGCGAACAGCCTGCGGCGGTCCTTGGGCGCCGGGGCCTCGGCAGCGGCAGCGGCCTCAGCCGCGGCCTGCGGCGCTGCGAGGGATTCCGCGGGGGCGGCGGCGGCCGGGGCCTCGGTGGTGTTCTGCTCGGTCACACGGACTCCCCGGGGGACTTCAGGTGGCTCAGCTGGTTCTTGAAGAAGCCGACGGCATCGGAGGTCTGGAAGGGCGTGCGCCCGTACGCGCGGAAGTTGACCAGCACGTCCCCCTGGACCGCCACGCAGTAGAGGGAGTCGACCTTCTCCTTCTTCTCGTTGTCCTTCTCGTCCTCACCGACGGCCAGCAGGGAGCACTTGGCGTCGGGGAAGCCGTCCACCTTCGGCGCCTCGCGGCCGTCGCCGGCGAATTCGAGGAGCTTCTTGGTGATCTCGGAGAACGTCCCCAGGGCCTGCGGATCGGCCTGCATGATGCTGACCTCCACGACCAGGTCGCCGTGGCGCCCGGTGTAGCCGCGCCCCGCCAGGCCCTTCAGCTTCAGGCCGGCCAGCATGTCGTCGCGCTTCTTGCGCTCCGAGCTGGACAGTCCTTCCCGTGCTTCCTTGAGGGTCTCGACGGCCTTCTCGCCGGAGACGAAGAAGTTGTTGCCGTCGCCGTCGAGGTCGGGGCCCGGCGTGAAGCCGCCCGGAACCGGGAGCAGCTTGCCCGTGAGGGCGTTCGGGGGTACCTCCGCGGCCTCCTCGGCCGTCGGGACCCGCTCACCCGCGGCCACCCAGTAGGCGGTGGGCGCGGTCCTGTCGGCGCCCGCGATCGCGGAGAAGCCCCAGACGCCACCGCCCACGAGGACGGCGGCGGCCACGCCCGCGGCGATGAGGGCGAGCTTCTTACGGCCCACCGTGCGCGCGGGCTTCGCGGGCTCGGGAGCCGCGGCCGGGGCGACGGCCTCTGCCGACGCCTGAGCGGGGGCCTGAGCCGGGGTCATGTCGTTCTGCGGCTCGGTCACAGTCGCTCCAGCTGTCGCTTGGCCAGGTCGATGACATCGCTCTGGGAGATGTTCCTGCCGCGCTTGTCGTTGTAGAAGACCTCCACGACGATGTCGCCGCGCCGGACGATGGCCCGGGACTGGCGCAGCGGGTAATAGCCCGGCTTCTCGCGGAGTTCCGAGAAGACCCAGACGTGCCCGAGGTCCGCGGGGACGCCCGGGATGGCCGCACCGCCGTTGCCCGCGAACTTCTTCTCGGACATGTAGCCCGACTGGTCCCGCTGGAACTCGTTGGCCCCGGCGAAGTCGTTGAACTGCACCAGCCGGACCTCCGTGACCCGGTCGTCCTCTTCCCACATCTCGGTGGCGACCCGCCGGAAGCTGTCGCTCGCCAAGTCGCTGAGGGCCGGGCCCGGCCGTTCGAAGTGGGTCGCGAAGGAGTCGAGGGTGTCGTAGCCGGGTTCCTCGATGATCTTCGCCCCGCCCGGTGCCTCGATCAGCAGCTTGCTGATGTCGTCGTCGGTCTTGTGCCAGCGGTTGGCGTTGATCGTCTTGTTCGTGGTGGCGTCGTCCGGCACGAGCGCCTTCGGCGTCACCAGCTTCTGCTGGGCCAGCGGCGGCAGCGGGGTGGGGTCGCGGTGGTACTGGACCGCGTAACCGGTGACGGCGCCGGCGAGGACGCCGAGTGCGGCCGCGCCCGCGATCAGGAGGGTCGTACGGCCGGGGCGGCGGCGCGGGGCGGGCGCGGCGGCGGTCATGTCCGCCGTGTCCGGTGTTTCCCGTGTTTCCGGCGTGTCCGGCGTGACCGGCGTGTTCGATTCCGGGCCGGTCTCCCCCTCTTTCCGCTGCTCAGGGAAGGTCTGCTCGTGTTCCAAAGGTTCCCCCACAGGACATGCGACGCGGGTTCGATTACCCGCGCGTACCCATGACCCGATCTTGGGGGGAGCAGTTGTATGAATGCTTATTACATTCTTATCTCGCTGGGTTCGCGCCGCGCTGTCAGTCCTCGTGACGGCGCTTTCCGTCCAGTTCGTCCCACCACTCGTCGGACTTGGGATCGCCCGAGGGGTCGTCCCACCAGCGGTCGTCCGGGCCGCGCCGGTTGGCGATCATCGCGGCGACCGGCGGGATGACCATGGCGACGACGCACATGGCCACCGCGGCCTCGACCGAGAGCAGGCGCACGAAGGCCCAGGCGGAGACGAAGAGGAACAGGCATCCGCCCATGAGCAGGAAGTAGACGCGCCGGCGCCGGGCGTACATGCCTCCAGCGTAGGGCCGGGCCCCGCGAAGGCAAGGCCGCGCGGACGGCACGAAGGGCCGCACCCCGGTCCAGTGGCGTCCAACCCCCTGGGGACCCCCCGGACGGAGTCTGGGGGAGGGTGCGGCCCTTCGGCCGGTTCAGCTGTCGATCAGACCGCGATCGCCACGTCCGTCACGCCGCCGGCCTCGGCGACGACGACCCTGTGGTCCGCCGTGGCACCCGGGACGAGCGCACGCAGCGTCCAGGAGCCGGTGGCCGCGTAGAAACGGAACTGGCCGGTCGCCGAGGTCGGGACCTCCGCGGTGAACTCGCCGGTCGAGTCCAGCAGGCGGACGTAGCCGGACACCGGCTCGCCCTCCTTGGTGATCTGACCCTGGATCGCGGTCTCACCGGGCTTGAGCGTCGCGAGGTCGGGCCCTCCGATGGGTGCTCCACACATGTTCTCTGTCCTGTCCTAGAGAGTCGTACTGGCTTCTACGGGCCCTGCGTGCCCTGCAGGGTTACTTGTTGGCGCCGAGCTCGATCGGCACGCCGACCAGGGAGCCGTACTCGGTCCACGAGCCGTCGTAGTTCTTGACGTTCTCCTGGCCGAGAAGCTCGTGCAGGACGAACCACGTGAGCGCGGAGCGCTCGCCGATGCGGCAGTAGGCGATGGTGTCCTTCGCCAGGTCGACCTGCTCCGCCTGGTAGAGCGCGGTCAGCTCGTCGTCCGACTTGAAGGTGCCGTCGTCGTTGGCGTTCTTCGACCACGGGATGTTGCGGGCGCTCGGCACGTGGCCGGGGCGCTGCGACTGCTCCTGCGGGAGGTGGGCCGGGGCGAGCAGCTTGCCGGAGAACTCGTCGGGCGAACGGACGTCGACCAGGTTCAGGGAGCCGATCGCCGCCACGACGTCGTCGCGGAAGGCGCGGATCGACGTGTCCTGGGCCTTGGCCTTGTACTGCGTGGCGGGGCGGTTGGGGACGTCCTTGCCGTCGACCAGGTCGCGGGAGTCGAGCTCCCACTTCTTGCGGCCGCCGTCGAGGAGCTTCACGTCCTGGTGACCGTAGAGCTTGAAGTACCAGTAGGCGTAGGACGCGAACCAGTTGTTGTTGCCGCCGTAGAGGACGACGGTGTCGTCGTTGGAGATGCCCTTGGCGGAGAGGAGCTTCTCGAAGCCCTCCTGGTCCACGAAGTCGCGGCGGACCGGGTCCTGGAGGTCCTGCCTCCAGTCGATCCGGACGGCGTTGGTGATGTGGTTCTTGTCGTAGGCGGACGTGTCCTCGTCCACCTCGACGATGACGACATTGGCGTCGTTCAGGTGGGCCTCGACCCAGTCGGCGTCTACGAGGACGTCGCTGCGGCTCATGGTGTTCTCCTCCGGGGCAGTGTGCGGCGGGGCTTGCGGATACTGCTGCAAACCGGCTGGACCGGCTGCGGGTGTTGCTCGTGCGTGCGTCCGGGTACCTCGAAGTTCTCCCCCGGTGCGGGGAGGCTCAGGGGATCAGGAGGCAGGTGCGGTCACGCGGGAAAGGCCGTCGTCCGGCTGATGGAGCGGATGCGCTCACATGTCACATGGATCGACAGAGCATGGCGGCGACGCGACACAGGTCTACTGCCCGCCGCTTCGTGAGGTCCGCCTGCTGATGCTTCATAGCCATGGATCGTAGGGACGAATCAGCCGCCCTGTCACCGGTGTGTCATATTCCGAGACAGGATCGTCCGCATAGTGGGATAGGAGCTCTACGGACGGCCGCCGCGCCGCCCTCCGGAGCCGCCCTGCGGCCCGTCCTTCTGCGGATCGGACCGCTCCGTCTCACGATCCGGCCAGTGCCACGTCCGTACCGCCCAGCGTGAGGTGCACACCGGCCTCGTCCGAGGTCAGGGCGGACAGGTGCAGCCCGGACGGCAGCCCGCTGTCGAGGGCGCGGTCGAAGTCGGTCTTCTTGCGGATCTGCTTCTCGACGCCGGGGATGCCCTCGCCCGGCACCTCGTCGGCGCGCACCCGGACGATCCGGCCGCCCTTGCCGTCCTGCGCGTCCTCCAGTGTGATGGTCGACACCACGCTGCGCGAGAGCGTCTTGCCCAGGATGTCCACCGACGCGGTCACCTTCACCTTGCCCGGCGCCCCGCCGTAGGAGAGGGTCGCGCCGCTCTGCGAGGCCGCGGTCAGGTCCGCGTACGTGATCAGGCCGGTGCCCTCGGCGCGCTTGGCCGTGCCGCCGGTGTAGTCCCCGTTCAGCTTCACGTCGCGGAAGCTCGCGTCGAGCTCGGAGAGCCGCGTCTTGCGGCCCTCCGCGGCCACGTCCACGCCCCGGAGCTTCAGGTCCACCCGCTCCAGGTCGTGGCTGAGCGCCTGGGTGAGGAACGGGAATCCGTGGATCTCCACCTCCGCGGTCCCGGCCAGCCCCTGCCGGGCCTGGATCCGGTCGGCCAGCCGGTTCTCGGCATAGCCGACCGCCCAGCGGTCCGCCCCCGCGAACAGGGCCCCCAGAACCACTCCGATGATCACTACGGCGCGCAGGAATCGCACGTGCCACTCCCCCTACTAGTCGGTACGTGCGTTCTAGTGGACCATGTCCGTTGTCGGGGACAGATCAGCCCACCACCCGGCCGATCAGGTACACGGCGGGTGCGGCGGCCGCCAGCGGCAGCGCGACACCGGCCGTCATGTGGACGAACTTCGACGGGTAGTCGTACGCCGCCACGCGCAGCCCGATCAGCGCGCACACCCCGGCGGCGAGGCCGAGCAGCGCCCCGCCCACCCCGATGTCGGTCAGCCCGCCGACGGCGATGCCCGCACCACAGGCCGCGGCCAGCGAGACGCCGACGGAAGCCGGGGTGGGCAGCGGCAGCGCGCGGGCGAACACGGCGACGGCGACGGCGGCCGCGCCGACGGTGACGGCGGCGGTGTCCGCGGCCAGGTAGCCGGCGCAGACGATGGCGAGCGCGGCCGAGGCCACCGAGGCCATCAGGCCGTACATCCGCTCGTCGGGGTCGGCGTGGCTGCGCAGCTGGAGCACGAGGGTGAGCAGCACCCAGGCTCCGAGGGTGCCGATGATCGCGCCGGGGCGGAAGGCCTCGTCCACCGCGAGCACGGCCACGTCGGCGACGACGGCTCCGGCGAAGGCGAGGGCGATGCCCTGGCGGGCCGGCCACATGCCGTTGAGGCGGAACCAGCCGGCCGCGGTGAGGCCCTGGAGGGCGACCAGCGGCAGGAGCAGCGCGTACTGGCCCAGGGCCGCGGCGACGGCGAGCAGCACGCCGAGGACGGCGGTCAGTATGGCCGGCTGCGGACCGGGGTCGATGATCGGCGACCGGCCCTCGGCGCGGGCCTGGGCCGGGTCGACGGCGCGGACGGTATTGCCGCCGAGGGTGGGCGGGGAGTACTCCGGCTCCTCCTCCGGAGCCTCCGGCAGCCCCGGGACCGGGACCGGGACCGGGACCGGGACCGGAGCCGCGGCGGCCTGCGGCGGGAGGTAAGCGGTCTGCTCGGCCGGGGCCTCGTGGGACCAGTCCTGGCCCGGGGCCGGAGCCTGGACCTCGTCGCGGAACCACCCCTCCGGCGCGGCCGACTGCTGCTCCGGCTGGGCGGGATCCGTGTACGGCGGCAGGTACGCCGTCTCGGCCGCCCACTCCTGGGCCGGCGCCGGCGCGGGAACGGGAGTGGCCTCGTCGCGGAACCAGCCGTCCGGCGCCACCGGCTGCTGCTGGTGCTGCTGCGCGGGTTCCGTGTACGGCGGCAGGTACGCCGTCTCGGCCGCCCATTCCTGGGCCGGGGCCGGGGCGGGAACGGGAGTGACCTCGTCGCGGAACCAGCCCTCGGGCGCGACCGGCTGGTCCGCCGCCCCGCCCAGCGGCGGCGGCACCGGCTGATAGCCGGTGTCCCAGGTGTCGGCCTGCCAGGTCTGGGTCCCGTACGGGTCCTGCTGCTGCGCGTACTCCTGCTGCTGGTGCTGGTGCTGGTGCTGCTGGTGCTGGTGCTGCTGTTCTTCAGGCGTGCTCATGGCTCCCGCTCACCCGCCCGCGAACGGCGGGAGCACCTCGACGGTGCCCCCCTCGGTCAGCAGGACGGAATCGTGCGGGCGCTTGCCCACAGGCTCATCGTTCACGAGGAAGGAGCAGCGCAGCAGGACCCGGGTCAGCTCCCCGGGGTGGCGTTCCCGCACGCCGTCGAGCGCCTCGGCCAGTGTGCGCGCCGAGTACGGCTCCTCCGCAGTCTTGGCCGCGGCCTTGGCCGCCGCCCAGTAGCGGATGGTTCCGGTTGCCACTGCAGCTCCTATCGTCGGCTCTCTACCGTCGGCCTCCATGATGACCCCTCCCACCCCGCACTCCGGTGCGCCTGCGCGCGCCCCGTATGCGCCCGGCACGCCCGGCGGTACCGCTCGGCGGACCCCCGATCCGGTGAAACCGGGGCATACGCAGGGCAGGGGCGTGGCAGGAACCACAGAATGGGAAGGGACACAGGCCTCGGCCACACAACGGCCAGTGGGCTATTCTGCTGCGAAGAGGATCCGGGCAACGTTGCCCCCGGGTCCTTTTGTGCTTTCAGCACGTTGAACGAACCGAGAACAGACGAGAACGAGAACGACGGCATCCGTCCGGGCCCCAGGGCGCGGGGCCGGGCGGACACCGCACAGACGCACCACGTACGAAGCAGTACCGCGCACGTCCTCGACGGGACCGAGGAGGAACCGACGTGATGGACCAGCGAACCGTGTTCGACCGACCGACCGGCACCGGGCGGGGTGGTCGGGCATGAGCTCACTCCTGCTGCTGACCAACGCCCTGCAGCCGTCCACCGAAGTGCTGCCCGCCCTCGGCCTGCTCCTGCACAACGTGCGGGTGGCCCCCGCCGAGGGCCCGGCCCTCGTGGACACCCCGGGTGCCGACGTCATCCTCGTGGACGGCCGCCGCGACCTGCCGCAGGTGCGGTCGCTGTGCCAGCTGCTCCGCTCCACCGGGCCGGGCTGCCCCCTCATCCTCGTCGTCACCGAGGGCGGCCTCGCGGCCGTCACCGCCGACTGGGGCATCGACGACGTACTCCTGGACACCGCCGGCCCCGCCGAGGTCGAGGCGCGGCTGCGGCTGGCCACCGGCCGCCAGCAGCTGGGCTCGGACGACTCCCCCATGGAGATCCGCAACGGCGACCTGTCGGTGGACGAGGCGACGTACTCCGCCAAGCTCAAGGGGCGGGTGCTGGACCTCACCTTCAAGGAGTTCGAGCTGCTCAAGTACCTCGCGCAGCACCCGGGCCGGGTCTTCACCCGGGCCCAGCTGCTGCAGGAGGTGTGGGGCTACGACTACTTCGGCGGTACCCGGACGGTCGACGTGCACGTACGGCGGCTGCGCGCGAAGCTCGGTCCCGAGCACGAGTCGCTGATCGGCACGGTCCGCAACGTCGGCTACCGCTTCGTCACGCCGGAGAAGGTCGAGCGGGCCGCGGCGGAGGCGGCGGCGAAGGCAGCGGCGAAGGCCGCCGCACAGACGGGCGCGCAAACGGGCGCGCAGACCGGGGCGGCCGTCACCCAGTCGGCGGAAGACCCTGTGAGCATCCAGTCGGCAGGACGCCCTGCCCAGAGGTAGGTCACCCCGCGTAGACTTCGCGCGTGGCCAAGGTGACGCGGGATGACGTGGCGCGACTTGCGGGTACCTCTACCGCCGTCGTGAGCTACGTCATCAACAACGGACCCCGGCCGGTTGCCCCGGCCACGCGCGAGCGTGTCCTCGCCGCGATCAAGGATCTGGGCTACCGCCCGGACCGGGTCGCCCAGGCGATGGCCTCGCGGCGCACCGATCTCATAGGCATGATCGTCCCCGATGCCCGTCAGCCGTTCTTCGCGGAGATGGCGCACGCGGTCGAGCAGGCCGCCGCCGAGCGCGGAAAGATGGTGCTCGTCGGGAACTCCGACTACCGCGACGAGCGCGAGGTCCACTACCTGAGGGCCTTCCTCGGGATGCGGGTTTCGGGCCTGATCCTGGTCAGCCAGGGCATGAGCGAGCGCGCGGCGTCGGAGATCGAGGCGTGGGACGCCCGGATCGTGCTGCTGCACGAACGCCCCGAGGCCATCGACGACGTCGCGGTGATCACCGACGACATCGGCGGCGCGCAGCTCGCGACCCGGCACCTGCTGGAGCACGGGCACGCGTACGTGGCATGCATCGGCGGGGTCGAGAACACCCCGTCGGTCGGCGACCCGGTCGCGGACCACGTCGAGGGCTGGAGGCGGGCGATGCTGGAGGCCGGCCGCTCGGTGGAGGGCCGGCTCTTCGAGGCCCCGTACAACCGCTACGACGCCTACACCGTGGCCCTGGAGGTGCTGTCCGGCCCGGACCGCCCGCCGGCGATCTTCTGCGCCACGGACGACCAGGCCATCGGCGTGCTGCGGGCCGCGCGCGAGCTGCGGATCGACGTGCCCGGGGAGCTGGCCGTCGCCGGCTTCGACGACGTGAAGGAAGCGGCCCTGACGGACCCGCCCCTCACCACCATCGCCTCGGACCGCCCGGCCATGGCCCGCGCGGCGGTGGACCTGGTCCTGGACGACGCCCTGCGCGTGGCCGGCTCCCGCCGGGAACGGCTCAAGCAGTTCCCGTCGGCGCTGGTGATCCGCCGGTCCTGCGGCTGCCGTTAGGGCGTCGAGCCGGACGGCATGCCCGGCCCGGTCGGCGCCGGGCACCTCCGCCGGGATTCATATCGGGCATACGCGGTTCTGTCGGGCTTCTCAGCGGGGACTCAGGAAGCTCTCATGAACCGCGGACAGAGTCATCACCATGACCGACAGCTTCCGCCGCGAAGGCGAGTACCCGCAGGAGAACCGCCCGACCCGGCCGGCGCAGGGCGCCGCGGCAGGCGGCTACCCGCCGCCGCCCGTGTACCCGCCCGCCGCGCCGGGGTGGCACGAGGCTCACCAGCCCCCGGTCGTCATCCAGGGGGAGACCGTCCCGGCGGCCCCGACGGCCCAGGTCCCCGCGACGCACGCCGCCCCCCGCGCCAAGCGGCCGGTCGCGCTGCTCGCCGCCGTCGCCCTCGCCGCGGCCGTGGTCGGCGGCGGCACCGCGGCCGCCGTCCAGCAGCTGATGGGCTCCCACGACGCCGCCGGGGGCCGCGGCGTCAACGGCACCAACGTCTCGCAGTCCAGCAACGGCACCGTCGCCGGCGTCGCCGAGCAGGTCAGCCCCTCCGTGGTCCGCATCGACACCCGCACCGGCTCCGGCCAGGGCACCGGCTCCGGCATCGTCGTCACCGCCGACGGCGAGGTCGTCACCAACAACCACGTCGTCAGCGGCGCCACCGAGATCCAGGTGACGATGAGCGACGGCAAGAAGTACAAGGCCAAGATCGTCGGGACCGACCCGGGCAAGGACCTGGCCCTGATCAAGCTGGAGGGCGCTGGGGGTACCTCCCAGGCCGAAGGCCTAGGGGGAAGTCTCCGGGCCGCCAAGCTCGGCGACTCCGGCAGCCTGAAGGTCGGCGACCAGGTCGTCGCCATCGGCTCCCCCGACCGCCTCACCGGCACGGTCACCAGCGGCATCGTCTCCGCACTCGACCGCGAGGTGAACGTCCCGAAGTCCGAGCAGCGGTCGCCGCAGCGCCAGGGCGGCAACGGCGGCTGGCCGTTCTCGTACGACGGACAGCAGTTCAACGGGAACACGGGGTCGGAGACCACCTCGTACAAGGCCATCCAGACGGACGCCTCCCTCAACCCCGGCAACTCCGGCGGCGCCCTCGTCAACCTGAACGGCGAGATCGTGGGCATGCCCTCCGCGATCTACTCCCCGGCCGGCGACAGCTCCACCGCCGGCAGCGTCGGCCTCGGCTTCGCCATCCCGGTCAACACGATCAAGGCCGACCTGGACTCCCTCCGCAAGGGCGGCCCCGGCGGCACCGGCACCGGCACGGGCTCCGGGAGCAGCCGCTCCGGCAGCGCCGCCAACGGCTTCGGCACCTCCTACTGAGACCCTGGATCCTGGTACGTGCCACCCGAAAACCACCCCTGGGGGACCGAGATGAATCCGGCCGAAGGCGACCAGCAGCGGATCCTCGTCGTGGACGACGAGCCGGCCGTACGCGAGGCCCTGCGCCGCAGCCTCGCCTTCGAGGGGTACGCCGTACAGACCGCCGTCGACGGGCTCGACGCCCTCGACACGGCGGACTCGTACGCCCCCGACCTGATCGTCCTGGACATCCAGATGCCCCGGATGGACGGCCTCACGGCGGCCCGCAGGCTGCGCGCCGCAGGCAGCGTCACCCCGGTCCTGATGCTCACCGCCCGCGACACCGTCGGCGACCGCGTCACCGGCCTCGACGCGGGCGCCGACGACTACCTCGTCAAGCCCTTCGAGCTCGACGAGCTCTTCGCCCGCGTCCGCGCCCTGCTGCGCCGCAGCTCCTACGCCGTCCCGCAGGCCGGCGAGGTGGCCCACGAGAACGCGCTGACCTTCGGCGACCTGCGCATGGACCTCACGACCCGCGAGGTCACCCGGGCCGGGCGCCCGGTGGAGCTGACCCGTACCGAGTTCACCCTGCTGGAGATGTTCCTCGCGCACCCGCGCCAGGTCCTGACCCGCGAACAGATCCTCAAGACCGTCTGGGGCTTCGACTTCGAGCCGAGCTCCAACTCCCTGGACGTCTACGTGATGTACCTGCGCCGCAAGACCGAGGCCGGCGGCGAGCCGCGCGTGGTCCACACCGTGCGCGGGGTGGGCTACGTCCTGCGCGCCGGCGAGAGCGGGCCCGAGTGAGCCGCATGAACCCGGCCGCCAGATTCCGCGCCCTCCCGCTGCGCTCCCGCCTGGCGCTGCTGGTCACGGTGGCGGTGGCGCTCGCGGTGGCCGCGGTCGCGGCGGTGTCCTGGGTGATGGTGCGCACCCAGCTCCGCAACCAGCTGGACCAGTCCCTGCGGGCGACGAACCCGAGCGAGCAGGTGGTCCGCCGCCTGAACCAGGGCTGTGCGTCGCCGCCGGCCCAGGCTCAGCCGGACATCGCCGGAAACCTCAACCCGACGGTCCAGATCCTCGCCGCCGACGGCAGTCACTGCTGGGTGAGCGGCCGGACCGACCTGCCGGTCACCCAGACCGACAAGGACGTGGCGGCCGGACGCCTCGGCCGGGTCCTGCACGACGAGACCACGGACGACGGCGTCGGCATGCGCGTCTACACCATCCCCGCGCGGGCCCAGCCCGGCGGCCCGCTCTTCGCGATCGCGGTCGCCAAGCCGCTCGCCGACATCGACAAGCCGCTGTCCACCCTGGCCTGGATCCTGCTGTTCGTCTCCGGCATAGGCGTCCTCGGCGCGGGCGCGGCCGGGCTGTGGGTGGCCCGTACGGGGCTGCGGCCGGTCGACGAACTCACCGGCGCCGTCGAGCACATCGCCCGGACCGAGGACCTGACCGTACGGATCCCCGACGAGGGCGACGACGAGATCGCCCGCCTGTCGCGGTCCTTCAACTCGATGACGGCGGCCCTGGCCTCCTCCCAGGAGCGCCAGGCGCAGCTGATCGCGGACGCCGGGCACGAGCTGCGCACCCCCCTCACCTCGCTCCGTACGAACATCGAGCTGCTCGCGCGCAGCGAGGAGACCGGCCGGGCCATCCCGCCCGACGACCGCAGGGAGCTGCTGGCCTCGGTCAAGGCGCAGATGACGGAGCTGGCCGCGCTGATCGGGGACCTCCAGGAGCTGTCCCGCCCGGACGCCGTGTCCCCGGGCCCGCTCCAGGTGGTGGCCCTGCACGAGATCGCCGGGGCCGCTCTGTCCCGGGCCCGGCTGCGCGGTCCGGAGCTGAGCTTCAGCTCCGCCCTGGAGCCCTGGTACGTACGGGGCGAGGCGGCGGCCCTGGAGCGGGCCGTGGTCAACGTCCTGGACAACGCGGTGAAGTTCAGCCCGCCGGGCGGCGCGGTCGAGGTGACGCTGCGGGCCGGCGAGCTGACCGTACGGGACCACGGTCCGGGCATCCCGGCCGAGGACCTGCCGCACGTCTTCGAGCGGTTCTGGCGCTCCCCGTCGGCCCGTGCCCTGCCCGGCAGCGGCCTGGGCCTGTCGATCGTGGCCCGTACGGTGGCACGCGCGGGCGGGAGCGCCGAGCTGCGGGCGGCGGCCGGCGGCGGCCCGGGCACGGAGGCGGTGCTCCGCATCCCGGGGGCGCCGACGCCGCCGCCGCCCGAGCCGTCAGTTGTGCCGGATCAGTGAGGCGACGAGGCCGGAGCGGGTGTTCGGGAAGTCCATCGGGACGATCCCGAGCCCGGTCCGGCCGGCCAGCTCCCCGCCGTCGACGAAGGCGTGGACCTGCGGGCCCAGCCGGTCGGAGTTCCAGCGGGGCGGCATGTACGCCGAGGTGCTGGTGTAGTTCACGAAGAGCTTGCCGGGCTGCTGGACGGCCTTGCGGAAGTGGTTCTCGATCTTGCCGCGCTTGGCGAACGGTTCGGCGTTCCAGTCGTCCTGGATGTCGAAGACGTTGCCGTCCCCGTAGCGCAGGCCGGGCAGGCCGCCGTTGTCCGCGAGCAGGACGACCTTGCCGCGGGCCTGGCCGAGCGAGGGCAGGGTGTCGGCGATCCGGAACAGCGGGCGCCAGCCGCGGTGGTCGAGGTAGTCGTCGAAGACGGCGCGGAAGGTGGCGTCGCTGTCCGTCGAGTACTCCTGCTTGAGCCGCATCAGCACGGTCTCGGTGGGATGCGCGGCGAGGAAGTTCCAGCAGGCCACGAGCACGTCGCCGAACATCAGGTTCTGGAAGAAGGACCCGTGGTGGATGGCGAAGGAGCCGCCCGCCACGCGGCAGCGGACGTCGAGGAACCGGATGCCCGAGTCGAGCTGTTCGGCGATCGAGGTGTTCTGGCAGGCGACGTAGAGCCCGCCCTGGCGGGCGCCGGAGTCGTGCGTGCCGGGGATGGTCATCCGCTGGAGGGCGGTGGAGTCGGCCAGACCCGCCATCCAGTCCTGGGTGCCCAGCGTGCCGGCGGCGGCGGGCGTCGCCACCGCCGTCCCGATCACCGCCCCCGCGCCCGCCGCGGCCGCTCCGATCAGAAATGCCCGACGATCCAGTGCCATGCCCGCCCCTTTGCCGACCCGGTTGGTGGCACCGGATTATGGCGTGCGGCACCGGGCTTTACTACCCGTCGGTAGAGGTCAGCTTTCTAGCAACTCGGCCATCCTGCGCAGCCCTTGGGCGAGCTCACGGCCGTTCGGGGCCTGCTCCGGGTCGGTCAGGCTCTGCACCATCACCCCGGTCAGCAGCGCGATGTGCAGCGAGCCGAGGGCGCGTACGTCCTCCTCGGTGACCTCCTCCTCGGACACCCCGGCCAGCACGGCGGCCACCATGCGCCGGTTGCGCCGCTGCCCCTCGGCCAGGATCGCGAGCAGCTCCGGCTGGGACTGCGCGTGCACGAAGGCTTCGACGGAGGCGGTCCAGAGCCAGCGCATCTCGCCGAAGTCCCGGATCTTGCGGTCCCAGGTGTCGGCGTACCGCTCCTCGGCGGTGTCCCCCTGTCCGCGCAGCCGGCCCGACCCGGCGGCCCACTCCTCCATGGCGTCGAACAGCGCCTGGTTGAGCAGGGCGTCGCGCGATCCGAAGTGGTAGCCGATCGCGGCCATGCTCACGTTCGAGGCCGTGGCGATATCGCGCACGGTCGTGCGCAGATAGCCCTTCTCCTCCAGGCAGCGCCGGGCTCCGGCCAGCAGGTCCTCGCGATTTCCCATGCCGGGATCGTATCCGCGCCCCCCTTTTGGGCAAGCGCGCTAGACGATCGTATTGCGCGCTTGCCCAACTCCTGGCAAGCTGATGACCGACCCACCGACCAGCGCCCAGGGGAGAGCAACGCCATGCGCCACGAGCTGAAGATCGACGACCGCACGCTGTCCTACGTGGACTTCGGCGGCACCGGCCGCCCGCTGCTCGCCCTGCACGGCGGGATGTCCGAGGGCCTCGCCTTCGCCGGCCTGGCCGAGCACCTCGGCGACACCTGGCGGGTCATCGCCCCCGACCAGCGCGGCCACGGCGACTCCGACCGCGCCCCCGAGTACACCCGCGAGGGCTACGTCGGCGACGCCGTCGCCCTGCTCGACCACCTGGGCCTCGACGCCCCCGTAGCCCTCCTCGGCTACTCCCTCGGCGGGCTCAACGCCTACCACCTGGCCGCCGCCCACCCCGGCCGGATCGCGGCCCTCATCGGCATCGACGCCGGCGTCGAGATCAACCCGAACACCGAGGGGGCCCTCTTCGGCTTCCTCCGCGGCATGCGGTACACCGCGCCCACCCGCGAGGAACTCCTCGGCGCGGCCGGGCCCGTGGGCTCCCTGTTCGTCGCCCAGGCCCTGCGCCCGCTCCCCTCCGGCGAGGGCTGGCGGCTGCCGTTCCACCCGCAGGACATGCTCGACTCCATCGAGGCCTGCCGCGGCGACCACTGGAACGCCTGGCTCGCGAGCACCTGCCCGGCCGTACTGATCCACGGGACCCGCAGCCAGGGCCTCCCGCAGGGCACGGCCGACGCGATGGTCACACGGCGCCCCAAGACCTCGTACACCCCGCTGGACGGGGACCACTTCGTGCCCTTCACCGACCCGCAGGGCGTCCACGAGGCCGTCGCGGCGTTCCTGTCGGCCCTCTGACCGCCCGTCCGACCGCTCCGGTACGGGGGTGCGGAGCGGGGTACGGAGCGGGAAAGCCGGAGGGGCGGCGGGCCGACGGGCCCACCGCCCCTCCGGGCGTGCTGTACGCGGGTGTTACTTGACGACCGTGATCCGGCCCGGCGCCGGCGGGGCGATCGGGCTCGTCGCCGTCGACTTCGCCAGGAAGGCGTTGAAGCACTCCAGGTCGGGCGCGCCGACCAGCTTGTTCTTGTGCTCCTTCAGGACGGTGAAGCCGTCACCGCCGCCCGCGAGGAACTCGTTCATCGCGACCCGGTAGGTCTTGGCGGGGTCGATCGCCGCGCCGTTCAGCTTCACCGAGTCCACGACGATGCGGTCCGTACCCGTCTTCGTCATGTCCAGGGTGTAGGTGAAGCCCTTCGACACCTGCAGGATCTTCGGGTTCGGACCGTTGACCGGCCCGCTGACCTGCTGCTGGAGCGCGGTGATCAGCTGCGCGCCGGTCAGGTCCACGATGTTCATCAGGTTGTTGAACGGCTGGACCGTGTAGGACTCGCCGTACGTCACGACACCGTCGCCCTCGGCCCCCGAGGCCTTGTACGCGAGGTCGGCACGGATGCCGCCCGGGTTCATGATGGCCAGCTGCGCGCCGCCCTTGTCTGCCGGAGCCAGCGCTTCGAGCTGCGCGTCGGCGATCAGGTCGCCCAGCGGCTTCTCGTACGCCTCCGAGCCGCGGCCCGGGATGTCCGCGGAGATGAAGCCCTGCGGGCGGTTGGCGACCGGCGCCGCCAGCGCGCTCCAGCGCTGGATCAGCTCGGTCATGTCCGCGGCCTTGGGCTGGTCCCGGGTGACGACCTTGTTGACCGGCTTGGGCGCGCTGACCGGCGTACGGACGATGTCCTTGGTCTGCCGGTCGTAGGTGAGGGCGGTGTCCGTGAACAGCCGGCCGTAGGAGGCGGCCGAGGTCACCATGCGCGGGTTGCCCGCCGGGTCGGGGATGTTGCAGGCGTACGCCTGGTGCGTGTGGCCGGTCACCAGGGCGTCGACCTTCGGGTCCACGTTCTTGGCGATGTCCACGATCGCGCCCGAGATGCCGGCGCCGGCGCCCGGGGCGTCGCAGTCGTAGTTGTAGGCACCGCTCGCGGGCAGACCGCCCTCGTGGATCAGCGCGACGATCGACTTCACGCCCTGCTTGTTCAGCTCGGCGGCGTACTTGTTGATCGTCTCGACCTCGTCGCCGAACTTGAGGCCCTTGACGCCCTCGGCGGTCACGACGTCCGGAGTGCCCTCAAGGGTGACGCCGATGAAGCCGATCTTCACGTCCCCCTTCTTCCAGATGAAGGTGGGGTTCATCAGCGGACGCTTGGTCTTCTCGTCCGTGACGTTCGCGGCGAGGTACTTGAACTCGGAGCCCGTGAACTCCTTGCCCATCTCGAAGCAGCCCTCGACCGGGTGACAGCCGCCGTACGCCATGCGGCGCAGCTCGGTCTTGCCCTCGTCGAACTCGTGGTTACCGACGCTGGTGACGTCCAGCTTCAGCTTGTTCAGCGCCTCGACGGTGGGTTCGTCGTGGAAGAGACCGGACAGCATCGGGCTGCCGCCGATCATGTCACCGGCCGCTGCGGTGACGGAGTATTCGTGGCCCTTGCGGGCTTCGCGCAGGCTGGTCGCGAGGTACTCGACCCCGCCCGCGGGTATGGCCTTGGTGGTGCCGTCGGCCTGACGTTCGGTCACATTGCCGGAGGAGCCCTGCGGGGGCTCGAGCGTGCCGTGGAAGTCGTTGAACGACAGCAGCTGCACGTCGACGGTCCGGCTCTTGGCGGCACCGCCACCACTCGCGGCTCCGGCCGGCAGTGCGGCGGCGACCATCGCCCCGGCCCCGGCCGTGACGGCGAGGGCGGTGAGGGTCAACCGGCGGGCGCGGAGGTGCCGTTGTGGCGTCGCTGACATTTATTCCCCTTTGCGGACAGCGAGACAAACTTGGGAGGTCCGCCGCAGCCTATTGTCAACGCGCGTAGCACGACAGGGGGTAGCCGGTATCGAGCTGGTTACGCGCAGAAGACGGATCGCCGCTGGGGCGCACTCCGCCATGCACCCCCGGCGGTCGTAGGCTCGGGGTATGACTGACGCAGCAGCAGCGGCCCTGGAGCCGGGACGGCAGATCGAGACCCTCGACGAGCTGACGGAAGAACAGGCAGAAGCCGTGCTCGCCCTGATCGAGGACGCGGCGCGTACCGACGGGACCACGGCCGTGTCCGAGCAGGGGCGGCTCCAGCTGCGCGGAGGGCCGCGCGAGGGCATCCGGCACTTCCTGCTCACCGAGAGCGGCCGGCTCGCCGGATACGGGCAACTGGAGGACACCGACCCGGTGGAGGCCCCGGCCGCCGAGCTCGTCATCCACCCGGCGCTGCGCGGGCGGGGCCACGGACGGGCGCTCGGCACGGCCCTGCTGGCCGCCTCCGGCAAGCGGATCCGGGTGTGGGCCCACGGCGGCAAGTCGGCCGCCCGGCACCTGGCCCAGGTGCTCGGCCTGACCCTCTTCCGCGAGCTGCGCCAGCTGCGCCGGCCGCTCGGCCCGGACGCGGGCCCGCTGCCGGAGCCGGTGTTCCCGGCGGGTGTCACCGTACGGACCTTCGTGCCCGGCACCGACGACGCGGCCTGGCTCGCGGCGAACGCGGCCGCCTTCGCCCACCACCCCGAGCAGGGCGCGCTGACCCAGCGGGACCTGGGCGACCGGATCGCCCAGCCGTGGTTCGACGCCAAGGGCTTCTTCCTCGCCGAGCGCGAGGGAGAGCTGGTCGGCTTCCACTGGACGAAGATCCACACGGCCGAGCAGCTGGGCGAGGTCTACGTGGTCGGCGTACGCCCCGGCGCCCAGGGCGGCGGCCTCGGCAAGGCCCTCACGGCGATCGGCCTGCGCCACCTCGCCGCGGCGGGCCTGCCGACGGCGATGCTGTATGTGGACGCTGACAACCCGGCGGCCCTCGCCGTCTACGAGGGCCTCGGCTTCACCACCCACGAGGTCGACCTGATGTACCGCACGGAGAGCTGAGCGGTGCCGCGGCGCCGGATCCGGCCCCGCCCGGGCCCGTCCCCGCAGGTCCCCCGGAGCCCGGGGGAGGGTCCGGGGGCGGCGCCCGCGGCGACAGCGCCGCACCGGCACACGCTCCGGCACGCCCCACGCCCGCCAGGACGCAGTCGTGCACCCCGGCAGACCCGGGAAGCCACACGCCATTAACCGGGCATTCAGACGCGCTTGCGACCCTCCCCGCATGTACCCCCGACTCCGACTGACGGCCGACACTTCCGACGCGCCTGTCCTCCCGCTTGCGCGGAAGAATGGAGTCATGAGCCACAAGTCCAGCGCAGGCCCCACCGAGGTCCCCGCCCAGCACCCGTCTCACACGTCCGGCGCCACAGGCAACACGGCCGCAGGCAACACGGCCGTCACCGGCGCACACGCGCGGATAGGCTCCATCTCCGCGCACCGCCCGCACGTCGATCTCGAGCCCGATCTCGACGCCGACCTGGACGCCTACGACGACAAGGACGGCGGCGAGCTCCCGCCCGGCCGCTTCCTGGACCGCGAGCGCAGCTGGCTGGCCTTCAACGAGCGGGTGCTGGAACTCGCCGAGGATCCGACGACCCCGCTCCTGGAGCGCGCCAACTTCCTGGCGATCTTCGCGAGCAACCTCGACGAGTTCTTCATGGTCCGCGTGGCAGGCCTCAAACGGCGCATCGCGACCGGCGTCGCCACCCGTTCGGCCTCCGGCCTGCAGCCCCGCGAGGTGCTGGACCTCATCTGGACCCGCTCGCGCGAGCTCATGGCCCGCCACGCCGCCTGCTTCCAGCAGGACATCTCCCCGGCGCTGGCCGAGGAGGGCGTCCACCTCATCCGCTGGCCGGACCTCACCGAGAAGGAGCAGGCCCGCCTCTTCACGCTGTTCCGCAACCAGATCTTCCCGGTGCTGACCCCGCTGGCCGTGGACCCCGCGCACCCGTTCCCGTACATCTCCGGCCTCTCCCTGAACCTGGCCGTGGTCGTGCGCAACCCGGTCAGCGGCCACCGCCACTTCGCCCGCGTCAAGGTCCCGCCGCTCCTCTCCCGCTTCCTGGAGGCCTCCCCGCACCGGTACGTCCCGCTGGAGGACGTCATCGCCGCGCACCTGGAGGAGCTGTTCCCCGGCATGGAGGTGCTCGCGCACCACATGTTCCGGGTGACCCGCAACGAGGACCTGGAGGTCGAGGAGGACGACGCCGAGAACCTCCTCCAGGCCCTGGAGAAGGAGCTCATGCGGCGCCGCTTCGGCCCGCCCGTGCGCCTGGAAGTCGAGGAGTCCATCGACCCGGGCGTACTGGACCTCCTGGTGCAGGAGCTGAAGGTCAACGCCTCCGAGGTGTACCCGCTGCCCGGCCCGCTGGACCTGACGGCGCTCTTCGGGATCGCCTCCCTGGACCGGCCCGAGCTGAAGTACCCCAAGTTCATCGCCGGCACCCACCGGGACCTGGCCGAGGTCGAGTCCGCGTCCGCGCCGGACATCTTCGCCGCGCTGCGCGAGCGGGACGTGCTGCTGCACCACCCGTACGACTCCTTCTCCACGTCGGTGCAGGCCTTCCTGGAGCAGGCCGCGGCCGACCCGGACGTCCTCGCGATCAAGCAGACGCTGTACCGGACCTCCGGCGACTCCCCGATCGTGGACGCCCTGATCGACGCCGCCGATTCCGGCAAGCAGGTCCTCGTACTGGTCGAGATCAAGGCCCGCTTCGACGAGCAGGCCAACATCAAATGGGCCCGCAAGCTGGAGGAGTCCGGCTGCCACGTCGTCTACGGCCTGGTGGGCCTCAAAACCCACTGCAAGCTGTCGCTCGTGGTCCGCCAGGAGGGCGACACGCTGCGCCGCTACTCGCACGTGGGCACCGGCAACTACCACCCCAAGACCGCCCGGCTCTACGAGGACCTCGGCCTGCTCACCGCCGACCCGCAGGTCGGCGCGGACCTCTCCGACCTGTTCAACCGGCTGTCCGGCTACTCGCGCCGCGAGACCTACCGCCGGCTGATGGTGGCGCCGCGCTCGCTGCGCGACGGGCTGATAGCCCGGATCGACAAGGAGACCGCCCACTACCAGGCCGGCCGCCCCGCCTACGTGCGCCTGAAGATGAACTCGATCGTCGACGAGGCCCTCATCGACTCGCTGTACCGGGCCTCGCAGGCGGGCGTCCCGGTCGACATCTGGGTCCGCGGCATCTGCGCGGTGCGCCCCGGAGTCCCCGGGCTCTCGGAGAACATCCGGGTCCGCTCGATCCTCGGCCGCTTCCTGGAGCACTCCCGGGTCTTCGCCTTCGGCAACGGCGGCGAGCCCGAGGTGTGGATCGGCAGCGCCGACATGATGCACCGCAACCTCGACCGTCGTATCGAGGCACTGGTCAGGGTCGCCGACCCGGCCCACCGCGCGGCCCTGGACCGGATGCTGGAAACCGGGATGTCCGACGCCACCTCCTCCTGGCACCTGGGCCCGGACGGCGAGTGGACCCGGCACAGCACGGACGCGGAAGGCCAGCCGCTGCGGCACGTACAGGAGATGCTCATAGACGCCCGGAGGCGCCGGCGTGGCTCAGCCAAACCATGAATCGACGGCATGCGCGGGTGACGTGCTCGGCGCGTACCTGCGCGCCCAGGCCACCGCTTTCCTCCGCGGGCTGCGCCTGCACGAGGAAAGCGGGGCGGATGCCGCGGAGGGCAGTGATGCGGCGCGCAGCCTGCGGGGGGCTGCGCGCCGGATCAGCGGATCCCTGGCCACCTTCCGGGTGGTGACCGAGTCCTCCTGGGCGGACGGACTGCGCACCGAGCTGGTGTGGCTGTCCTCGACCCTGGCCGACGAGCACGCGTACGCCGCCCGGCTGGACCGGCTGATGGACGCGCTGCACCGGCTGTCGGGGAGCTCCGAGGTCCCGGCGCCGCGCGGCTCGGCCGGCGCGCTCACGGTGGGCTCGGCACGGGCGGGCGCGCTGCTGGAGCGCCAGCTGACCCTGGCCCGGACCCGCTCCCACTCGGCCACGCTCCAGGCACTCGGTTCCGCCCGCTTCCACGCGGTGGCGGACGCGGTCGCGGTACTCGCCTCCGAGGTCCCGTTGAACGTGGTCGCGGCCCGGGGGCGGGTGGACGACGTCCTGGTCCCCCTCGCGGCAGTGGCCGAAACCCGCCTGTCGGCCGCGGTCACGACATTGCCGCCGGCCGAGGACACGCACCCGTACAACGCGGACCACGACGGCCGCTGGCACGAGGTACGCCGCCTCCTGCGGGTCCACCGTTACGCCCGGGAAGCCCTGGGCGAGGACGTGACGCGGGCCGCGGCGGCGGGCGAGGCCCTGGACCGCCACCGCGACGCGGCCGAGGCGGCGGCCGCCTCGGCGACCGCGGCGCGCACCCCCCGCATCACCCCGGCCACGGCGTACGCCCTGGGCGTCCTGCACGCGGACCAGCGCCACGAGGCCGGGGCCGCGCGCTTCGATTTCCGGCAGATCTGGCTCCCTGAGCCCGCGGTCACGCCGAGATAACGGCAGGGTAACGGATGATGACGCCTGTGTATGGAGCCGCCGGAACGCACCGGGTCGTCCGCCACGGTTCACCATCCGTTCACTCTCCCCGGTCGGCCGCTTCACCTGTTCTGCCTAATTTCAGTCGTGCACGGAGCGGGTCGCCGAACGGAACAGCGGCTCACCCGGGCAACCGACGCAGTCCTCTTCGCACGCCGCCCCGATCCAGAAAGCGGCCGGCGGCTTCTGGAAGGAACACCCGAAAGTGAAGCTTCAGCGCAAGAACATGCTTCGTGCCTCCGCCCTCGGTGCGCTTGTCGTGTCCGGCGCCCTGGTCCTCACGGCGTGCGGCTCGGACGACAACACCAAGACCGCCGACGGCACGACGAAGCCCTCCGCGGCCGCCGCGGGCGACATCAAGTGCGACGATGCCAAGGGCAAGCTCCTGGCGTCCGGCTCCTCCGCGCAGAAGAACGCGGTCGAGCTGTGGGTGAAGAACTACATGGCCGCCTGCTCCGGCGTCGAGGTGAACTACAAGTCCTCCTCCTCCGGTGAGGGCATCGTCGCTTTCAACCAGGGCACCGTCGGTTTCGCCGGCTCCGACTCGGCGCTGAAGCCGGAGCAGGTCGAGGAGTCGAAGAAGGTCTGCACCGGTGGCCAGGGCATCGACCTGCCGATGGTCGGCGGCCCCATCGCCCTCGGCTTCAACGTCGCCGGTGTGGACAAGCTGAACCTCGACGCCGCCACGGTCGCCAACATCTTCAACGACAAGATCAAGAAGTGGGACGACGAGGCGATCAAGAAGCTGAACCCGGGCGTCACGCTTCCCTCCACCGCCATCCAGGCGTTCCACCGCTCCGACGACTCGGGCACCACCGAGAACGTCACCAAGTACCTCAAGGCCGCCGCGCCCGACGCCTGGCCGCTCGAGCCCGCCAAGAAGTGGGCTGCCCAGGGTGGTCAGGCCGCCTCCGGCTCCGCCGGTGTCGCCGCCCAGGTCAAGCAGGTCGACGGTGCGATCGGCTACTTCGAGCTCTCCTTCGCCAGCTCGCAGGGCATCAAGACGGTCGACCTGAACACGGGCGCCTCCGCCCCGGTCAAGGCCACCGGTGAGAACGCCTCCAAGGCCATCGCCGCCGCCAAGATCGCCGGCACCGGCTCCGACCTGGCGCTGAAGCTCGACTACACCACCAAGGCCGAGGGTGCCTACCCGCTGGTCCTGGTGACGTACGAGGTCGTCTGCGACAAGGGCAACAAGGCCGAGACGCTCCCGACCGTCAAGTCCTTCCTGAACTACACCGCCTCGGACGCGGGCCAGAAGGTCCTCCTCGAGAACGGCTACGCGCCGATCCCGGCCGAGATCAACGCCAAGGTCCGCGAAGTCATCAAGTCGCTGGGCTAAATCCTGACCCCGAGGTGTCGGCCCGCCCCCGTCCGGGCAGCCGACACCTCGGGGGCCCTCCCCCACTTCACCCGGTGGGGGCGAATCCGGTGCATCGCCGCCAGGGGGCCTGCCCCCCACACAGACCGGAAAGACCATGGCTTCCACCACACCCACCCAGACAGACGCGGCTCCGCCCGTCGCCAAGAGCGGAAGGTCCACCGGCCGCGCCGGTGACAAGATCTTCTCCGGGCTCTCCAAGGGATCCGGCATCCTGCTCCTGGTGATCATGGCGTCGATAGCCGCCTTCCTCACCTACCGCGCCTCGATCGCGCTGTCGAAGAACGAGGGGAACTTCCTCACCACCTTCGACTGGAACGCGTCGGCCAACCCGCCCGTCTTCGGCATCGCCGTCCTGCTCTTCGGCACCGTCGTCAGCTCGATCATCGCGATGGCCATCGCGGTTCCGATCGCTGTCGGCATCGCCCTGTTCATCTCGCACTACGCGCCGCGCAAGCTGGCCGCGCCCCTCGCCTACGTGGTCGACCTGCTGGCCGCCGTGCCGTCGATCATCTACGGCATCTGGGGCGCCCTCTTCCTCGTCCCGCAGCTGAACGGCCTGAACCTCTGGCTCGACGAGTACCTGGGCTGGACGTACGTCTTCGACAAGACCCAGGTCGGCGTCGCCCGCTCGCTCTTCACCGTCGGCATCCTGCTCGCGATCATGATCCTGCCGATCGTGACCAGCGTCAGCCGCGAGGTCTTCCTCCAGGTCCCGCGCATGAACGAGGAGGCCGCCCTGGCCCTCGGCGCGACCCGCTGGGAGGTCATCCGGATGTCGGTGCTGCCCTTCGGCCGCTCCGGTGTCATCTCCGCCTCGATGCTCGGCCTCGGCCGCGCACTCGGCGAGACCATGGCCGTCGCGACCGTCCTCTCCCCGAGCTTCCTGATCTCGTTCCACGTCCTGAACCCGGGCGGCGGCACCTTCGCGCAGAACATCGCCGCGAAGTTCGACGAGGCCAACGAGTTCGGCCGGGACGCGCTGATCGCCTCGGGTCTGGTCCTCTTCCTGCTCACCCTGCTGGTCAACGGTGCAGCTCGCCTGATCATCGCTCGCCGCAAGGACTTCTCGGGGGCGAACGCCTGATGAGCCACGCACTCCAGGACCAGCGGCCCGCACGGGCCCCCAAGTCCGCCGCCCCCGCCAGCCTCACGCGAGGCGGCCTGCCCCGCTGGGCACCGACCGGCATCGCGGCCCTCTCGATCGCCCTCGGCATCGGCATCGGCCTCGCCTTCGGCCTGCAGAGCAAGGTCCAGTGGGGCCTGCTCGCGGCCGTCCTGTTCGTCGTCATCACGTACACCGCGAGCGCGGTGATCGAGAACCGGCGTCAGGCCAAGGACCGCATCGCGACCTCCCTGGTGTGGGTCTGCTTCGTCCTCGCCGTCATCCCGCTGCTCTCGCTGATGTGGACCACGATCAGCCGCGGCCTCAAGATGCTCGACGGGAACTTCCTCAGTCACTCCATGAACGGCGTGACCAGCTTCGACGAGGGCGGCGGCGTCTACCACGCCCTGCTCGGCACCATCGAACAGGTCGCCCTGGCCACCCTGATCGCGGCTCCGATCGGCCTGCTGACCGCCGTCTACCTGGTCGAGTACGGCCGGGGCCCGCTCGCCAAGGCCGTGACCTTCTTCGTCGACGTCATGACCGGCATCCCCTCCATCGTCGCGGGCCTGTTCATCCTGACGACCTGGAACCTGATGCTCGGCTTCGGCCCCTCCGGCTTCGCCGGCGCCATGGCCCTGTCGATCCTGATGATGCCCGTCGTGGTCCGCTCCACCGAGGAGATGCTCAAGCTCGTCCCGAACGAGCTGCGCGAGGCCGCCCTCGCCCTCGGCGTACCGAAGTGGCGCGTGATCCTCAAGGTCGTGCTCCCCACCGCCATCGGCGGCATCGCCACCGGTGTCATGCTGGCCGTGGCCCGCATCGCCGGTGAGACCGCGCCGATCATGCTGCTGGTCTTCGGTACCCAGCTGATCAACGGCAACCCCTTCGAAGGCGCGCAGTCCTCGCTCCCGCTGTACATCTGGGAGCAGTACAAGGTCGGCAGTGAAGCCTCCTACGACCGGGCATGGGGCGCAGCGCTCGTCCTGATCGCCTTCGTCATGATCCTCAATCTGGTGGCCCGCGGTATCGCCCGCTGGAAGGCCCCGAAGACCGGTCGCTGACGCGACTGTATGAAAGCGAAGTGACCCCTCATGGCGAAGCGAATCGACGTCAGCGGACTGTCCGCCTTCTACGGCGCCCACAAGGCCATCGATGACATATCGATGACCGTGGAGCCCCGCTCCGTGACCGCCTTCATCGGCCCCTCCGGCTGCGGCAAGTCCACCTTCCTGCGCACCCTCAACCGCATGCACGAGGTCACCCCCGGTGGCCGCGTCGAGGGCAAGGTGCTCCTGGACGACGAGAACCTGTACGGCGCCGGCGTGGACCCGGTCGCGGTCCGCCGCACCGTCGGCATGGTCTTCCAGCGCCCGAACCCCTTCCCCACCATGTCGATCTTCGACAACGTGGCGGCGGGCCTGCGCCTGAACGGCAGCTTCAAGAAGTCCGAGCTCACGGACATCGTGGAGCGGTCCCTCAAGGGCGCCAACCTCTGGAACGAGGTCAAGGACCGTCTGAACAAGCCGGGCTCCGGCCTCTCCGGCGGCCAGCAGCAGCGTCTGTGCATCGCCCGCGCCATCGCGGTCGAGCCGCAGGTCCTGCTGATGGACGAGCCCTGCTCGGCCCTCGACCCGATCTCCACCCTCGCGATCGAGGACCTTATCGGCGAGCTCAAGGAGCGCTTCACGATCGTCATCGTGACGCACAACATGCAGCAGGCGGCCCGCGTCTCGGACCGCACCGCCTTCTTCAACCTCTCCGCGGTCGGCCAGCCCGGCAAGCTCGTCGAGATCGACGACACGGACCGGATCTTCTCGAACCCGTCCGTCCAGGCCACCGAGGACTACATCTCGGGCCGCTTCGGCTAAACCCCGAGGTCACAGACGTCCTGCGGTGCTGCATGGCGGTGCCACCGCAAGGCGAAAGAAAAAGAAAGGGCCGGCTCCCCCTGGGTGGGGGGAGCCGGCCCGCTTTCGTTCAGGGGCTGGACGAACGCCAGGTCCACGACCCGGAAGCACAGCGCGGCGACCACGGCCGCGGCCGGCATCGTGGTACCGCATCCCCCGGGGGACACCCCCCGGACCCCCGGCAGGGGGCAGCTCCGGCTAGACGAACGCCAGGTCCACGACCCAGAAGCACAGCGCGGCGACCACGGCCGCGGCCGGCATCGTGATGAACCAGCCCAGGACGATGTTCTTGGCGACGCCCCAGCGGACCGCGTTCACGCGCTTGGTGGCGCCCACACCCATGATCGCCGAGGTGATCACGTGGGTGGTGGAGATCGGCGCGTGGAAGAGGAACGCCGAACCGAACATGATCGAGGCGCCCGTGGTCTCGGCCGCGAAGCCCTGCGGCGGGTCCAGCTCGATGATCTTGCGGCCGAGGGTGCGCATGATGCGCCAGCCGCCCGCGTACGTACCCAGCGACAGCATCACGGCACACACGATCTTGACCCAGACCGGGATCGCGTCCTCGGACGTCTGCACATCGGCGATGACCAGCGCCATCACGACGATGCCCATCGTCTTCTGCGCGTCCTGGAGGCCGTGGCCGAGCGCCATGGCGGCCGCCGACACCGTCTGCGCGATACGGAAGCCGTGCTTCGCCTTGTGCGGGTTGGACCGGCGGAACATCCACAGGATGAGGACCATGACCAGGTACCCGACGACCAGACCGACGACGGGCGAGACGAACATCGGGATGACGACCTTGTCGAGCACGCCCGACCAGATCACCTCCGTGCCGCCGGCCAGTGCCGCGCCCACCATGCCGCCGAACAGCGCGTGCGAGGAGGACGAGGGCAGACCGAAGTACCAGGTGATCAGGTTCCAGACGATCGCGCCGACCAGCGCCGCGAAGAGGATCCACATGCCGGTGGCGCCCGTGGGCGTCTCGATCAGGCCGCTGCTGACCGTCTTGGCCACCCCGCTGCCCAGGAAGGCGCCGGCGAGGTTCATCACGGCGGCCATCGCGAGCGCCGCGCGCGGGGTCAGCGCCCGCGTCGAGACGGACGTCGCGATCGCGTTCGCCGAGTCGTGAAAACCGTTCGTATATGTGAAACCGAGCGCGACACCGATGGTCACGACCAGAGCAAAGGTGTCCACGAGGTTCAGGACTCCTTGACCGCGATGGTCTCCACCGTGTTCGCGACGTGCTCGAACGCGTCGGCCGCCTCTTCGAGCACGTCGACGATCTGCTTGAGCTTGAGCACCTCGATGGCGTCGTACTTGCCGTTGAAGAGCTGGGCGAGCAGCTTGCGGTGGATCTGGTCGGCCTGGTTCTCGAGGCGGTTGACCTCGATCCAGTACTCGGTGAGGTTGTCCATAGTCCGCAGGTGCGGCATCGCCTCGGCGGTCAGCTCGGCCGCGCGCGCCAGCACCTCGATCTGCTGCTCGACGCCCTTGGGGAGCTCCTCCACGTTGTAGAGGACGACCAGGTCGACCGCCTCCTCCATGAAGTCCATGATGTCGTCGAGCGAGGAGGCCAGGTTGTAGATGTCCTCGCGGTCGAACGGCGTGATGAAGGAGGAGTTCAGCTGGTGGAAGATCGCGTGGGTCGCGTCGTCCCCCGCGTGTTCCGCTGCCCGCATCCGCTCCGCGATCTCGGCCCGGGCGGAGGAATCCGCTCCGAGCAGTTCCATCAGGAGCTTGGAGCCCGTGACGATGTTGTCCGCGGATGCGGCGAACATGTCGTAGAAGCTCGTCTCCCTGGGGGTCAGACGAAATCGCACGTGAGGTCCTCGGGGTGCATTGGATTCGGTCAGGCTGATGCTAGGCGTATCCCCCGGCCACGGCTAACCGGCGGTTCACCAGTGTCCTCCATCGGGCAGAGTGAGGACCACGGGCCCCTGTCCCTCGCGGCGCGGCCCAGTACCCTATACCCACGAGGGGTATGCGCCAGGTGTGTACCGAGGTGTGCACCGATCGTTCCGACCACGGGAGGAAGCATGACGACCATCGAAGCGGAGGGCTCCGGAGCCGTCCACGGCTACCACCACCAGAAGGACGAGCACCTCAAGCGGCTGCGCCGGATCGAGGGCCAGATCCGCGGCCTCCAACGGCTCGTCGACGAGGACGTCTACTGCATCGACATACTCACCCAGGTCTCGGCGAGCACGAAGGCGCTCCAGTCCTTCGCGCTCCAACTGCTGGAAGAACACCTCCGCCACTGCGTCGCCGACGCCGCCGTCAAGGGCGGCACCGAGATCGACGCGAAGGTGGAGGAGGCCACCAAGGCCATCGCCCGCCTCCTGCGCACCTGATCCGGCCCCGGGCAGCAGCGCGTCAGCCGGACCAGATACCCATCAGAATCTCGTCGATCCGGTCCTGGCTCAACCGCTCCTCGGCCGCCGTCGACGCCGCGATGATCAGCTCACCACACAGTTCGATCTCGGCGAGCGCCACGTGGTCCTGCACCGTCGTACCGCCTGCGGGAGTCACGCGTGTCACCTCAATCAGCCGTCTTCGGTCTTCGGTCGTCATTCGCCGCGCGCTCGGCTTCTCAGCGTAGGGAGGACGGGGCATCCGGCACATGACACGGATGGACCATTTCCGGATACCCGGCCATGACCCGATCGCGCCGCCCGCCCCGGCCCACCCCCGCTACTCGGCGATCTTCCCGGCGTAAATGTCCCCGCTTGCGGGCAATACGACGGTCACCGGCGTCCCGAATCCGTACAGCAGCGTGGTCGACGAGACATCGATCACGCCATTGTTGACGTACGTGAAGCGGTGGCGGACCTTCCGCAGCCGCCCCTCCTCGTCCAGGTACGCGTCGAACGGAACGGTGTCCGTGCTGAACCCTTTCGCCGCCGCCTCCAGTGCGCCCCTGGCCTCCGGTGACGCGCTCCCCGCGGCCCGCCCGATGTCGGTGGTCCCCCGGTAGTGCCGCACCTTGGTGCCGGCCACCTCGGTCTCCCCGACGTACGTGACCTCCCGCGCGCCCCGCAGCAGCTCGGCCGCGATCAGCGGATCGGTGGCTCCGCCCGTGACCAGGTTCCCGTCGGCGAGGGCCGTCGTGTCGACCCGGACCCACTTGTCGTCGGGAACGCCCGCGCCCCGGTTCTTCATGTAGAGCGCGCCCGGCACCAGCAGCTCGGTGATGGGCCGGTGCTCGGCCTTGCCCTTCACGTCGGCCGGCAGCATGACCAGCAGCTGGCCCATCCGGTTCTTGAAGTCGACCCCGCCCTCGCCGCGGATGGTGACCCGCGTGCCGCCGGTGGCCATCTCCATGGCCGTACGGGCCTGGGCGCTGCCCGTCCTCGCGAGCACGTCGGCGGCCCCGCGGACCACCGCCGCCGCGTCCGCCGGGGGCCGGTCGTCGCTCGCGCCGCCGACCGCGCAGCCGCTCAGCGCCGTGACCGCCAGGGTGACCCCGGCGGCGAGCAGCGCCTCACCCGCACGTCCGCGCGGCCGCCTGTGCTGGTGAACCACCATCGCCTGCCAACCCCCAACGCGTGACCGCTGCTTGCCCGAGGCCCCCACCCGCTCCGCTTAACGAGGTCAGGGGTTTCCCGTCACGGCCCGAACACCTCCCCGGCCCGCGTCCGGCCCGGGTACGGTGGTGGAGTGGAAACGCACACCGAAGCGACGCTGCCTCCTCCGCTTGCCTTCTCCGTGCCGCTCCAGCCGCCGCGGCCCGCCCCGGGAGGCTCGGCGCCGCCATCCCAGCCGCCGCAGCAGCCCACCGGACACTCCACCTCCACCGCCGAACGCGGCTCGTTCTGCCTGGCCGTCTGCAGTTGCGGATGGACCGGGCCGGCCCGCCGCTCCCGCGATCTGGCGCGCAGGGACGCCTCCCGGCACACAGCGGGGTAGCGGGCGAGGGCGGGGGTCGCCCGTTCGGACGGCTCCGGCTGGCCGGGGCCCCGCGCAGCGGATGCCCTTGACTCATGTCAGGACCCGCAGCCCGCCCCGCGGCCCTCCTCTGGGCCCTGCTCATCGCTCTCGACATCCTGGGGGCCACGGCCGCCACGGCCTGGGCCCGGCCCCTGGGCTCGGCGGACGGACCGGGCGATGTGGCCCTGGCCATCGGGCTGACGACCGTGGCGGCCGTGGCCACCGGGCTATGGCTGCGCTCCCACCACCGCCGCGGCGACGGCGCGGACGGGGCGGGTAGGCGGCGCGTCGAGGGCGGCGACCCGTGACGCCCCCCAGGAATCGTCCTACGGCGGTGCGGATCTGCTTCGGGGTGGCGGGGCTGTGCCTGCTGGCGGCCCTGCTGCTCGCCGTATGGAAGTCGTACGCCCACGCCTGAACGGCCCGCGGACAGGCCGGGACATCAGTACTTCAGGGGACCGGCGGCCGGGGGCTTCAGGCGGCGAGGTCGTTCTCGTGCGTGCGCTGCCCGGCCGGCGGGGTCTGCGGCTGGGCCAGGCCGACGGGCCGGGGCCAGGTCCGGCCCTTGGCGCGTACGAGTCGGCCCAGGCGCGGCGATCCGGCCACCGCCCGCACCACCGGGGTCAGCAGCGCCATCGCGAGCGGCGCGAGGACCAGGACCACGGCGGTGCCGAGCGCGAACCCGCCGATCACGTCGGTGGGGTAGTGGACGCCCGTGTACACACGGCACACCCCCTCGGCGAAGGCCAGCCCGATCCCGATCAGGCCGAGCCTGCGGCTGGCCACGAACAGGCCGACGCCCAGGGCCATCGCGAGGGTGGCGTGATCGCTGACGAAGGAGAACTCCGGCCGCGCGAGGTGGGCGCCGAGGGCGGGTTCGAGCACCTGCAGGCCCTCGTGCTGGAGGAACGGCCGTGGCCGTCCGACCAGTTCGCGCAGCGGCGCGTTCACGAGCAGCGCCAGCCCGGCGGCCAGCGGGGCCCAGACCAGCGCGGCGAAGGACTCCACGGCCGTGCTCTCGTCCTGGTGGCGGGCACCGTGCCAGCACCAGAGGATCAGGAGCACCAGGGCCAGCGGGATCCCGTACTCACCGGCCAGGACCACGATCCGGTCCAGCCAGTCCGGGGCGTGCCGGGCCGCTCCGTTGATCTCGTACAGCAGGCTGACATCCACGTTCGGCCCACCGGTTGTGAGTCCAGCCATGGTGATGCGGCCCCTTGCCCTTGCCGTGGTTCGCCTGCGGGCGCACGCCGGTGTGCGCCCCTTCGACCCCCGTTTTGATCAACCCCCGCGTCCATGGAACGCCCGTTCTGGCGACTACGTTCCACTCTCCACTGAATGATCACTCCAACGTTATCGAAGAGAGACTCGTCGTCGCAGCTCAGGGCCTTTGCCTAACGGGGAGTTACTAAGGCGCCTTGCTCGCCGCCGCGCGCTCCGGAAGGGCCTGCGCGCCGTCCTTCGTCACGCGCGTCGCACCGAAGTAGTCGGGCGTGTCGATCTTGTCGAAACGGATCACGGCACCGGTGTACGGGGCATTGATCATATAGCCGCCGCCCACGTAGAGCCCGACGTGCCGGATCTCCCGGGAGTTCGTCAGATCATCGGAGAAGAACACCAGGTCACCGGGGAGCAATTGGTCGCGCGAAGGATGCGGACCGGCGTTGTACTGGTCGTTGGCCACACGCGGCAGCTCGATCCCCACCGTCTCGTACGCGGCCTTGGTCAGCCCCGAGCAGTCGAACCGCCCGTCCTGGTCGGGCGTTCCGTTGCCGCCCCACAGGTACGGGGTACCGAGCTGCTTCTGCGCGAAGTAGATGGCCCCGGCGGCCTGTTGCGAGGGCGCGACCCGGCCGACGGGCCGCTCGAAGCTCTTCGCCAGCGTCGTGATCGCCTTCACGTAGCCCTGGGTCTCCTTGTACGGCGGCACGCCCGCGTACTTGATGACCGCGTAGGCACCCGCGTTGTAGGCCGCGAGCATGTTGGACGCCGCGTCACCCGGCACGCTCGCCACGTCCTTGGCCAGCTCGCAGTCGTACGAGGCCGCCGAGGGGATCGCGTCGTTCGGGTCCCAGATGTCCCGGTCCCCGTCGCCGTCACCGTCGATGCCGTGCCCCGCCCAGGTACCCGGGATGAACTGCGCGATCCCGCGCGCGTCGGCGGGGCTGACGGCGCTCGGGTTCCAGCCGCTCTCGGAGTACAGCTGGGCGGCGAGCAGCGGCGGACTGATGGCCGGGCAGAGATTGCCCCATTTCTCCACCAGCACCTGGTACTTGGCGGGGACCGCCCCCTTCGCGAGGCCGACGGCACGACCGCCCGCCCCCGCACCCACCAGGCCCGCGGCCGCGGAGTACGTCCCCACGACGAGCAGCACCACGAAGGTCAGACACAGCCCGATCCCGATCCCGCCGGCCATCCAGAATCTACGCACCCGTCAACCCTCCCCCATCCACGTCACTTCAACGTGTGATTCGGCCGTGTCGCAGTCGTACTACCCCACTCAGAAGCCCGAACAGGCGATGCCCGCGTACTTCGTGGGGTCATCCTCGACGCGGCAGAAGACCGCAGTCCAGTCCGCACGACCGGCGGCCGGGGGCACGGCGGCCCGGCTACGCGCCCGGGCCGGCCGCTACCGGGGGGCGACGAAAAGGCTCTGCGCGCTGCGCCCGATGGGGCCCTTCTCGTCGTGGAGCCGGGCGTCGACGAGACCGATGCCGGCCGCGTCCACACTCGTACGGGACTCCACGCAGGCCCATTCGCCGACCGGATGGCGGTGCAGGTGGACCGTCAGGTCGCCGTTGACGAACACGAACCGGCTGAAGTCCATCACCGAGCTGATGCCGTTGCCGGAGTCGGCGGCGACCAGCACCCGGTCCAGCGGACGGATCTCCTCCCCGGCGACGAGCGGCACCCTCATCCGCATCCAGCAGGTGCCGGGGCCCAGCTCCATGAAGGCGCCCTCGGTGAAGCGGGCTTCCATGGCGGTGTGGTAGCCGGTGTCCCACGGCACCGGGAAGAAGGACATGACGACGGCCTCGCCGGGCGTCGGCAGCTGCGGCCCCGGCACGACGGCCGGCACCGCCTCCTCGGCCACCCGGATCCGCAGGGCGCGCGCCAGCATCACCGGGGCGTCCGCGCCCGCCGGGGTGAGGGCGGCCTCCACGACCTCCGTACCGCGCCCGGCCCGCAGCACGCTGGTGGTGACCTCCAGCCCGCCGATCGGCACCGGGCGCAGGATCTCGTACGTGATCCGGGCGATCCGCATGTCCGCGCGCGCACCCGGCCGCTCCTCGACGGCCCGGCCGAGCAGGGCCGCCGGCGGACCGGCGTGCTGCGAGCCCGGGTCCCACGGCCCGCGCGTGTACTCGGTGGCGGTGAACCGCCCGGTGTCCACCCGTTCGAAGAACCCCTCGACAGCACCCATACCCCGCACGCTACCGACAGGTAACCACGGATACCAGCCCCGCGGCGGCCGGGCGTCGACCCCTCGGCGACCGCTCGGCGACCGCCCGCCGCCCGCTCAGCGCGCGAATCCCAGCCCCACCCCCAGCCCCACCAGCACCGTGCCGATGGCCCGGTTCAGCGCCTTCTGCGCCTTCAGCATCCGGTCCCGCAGCCGGGAGTTCGAGAAGAACAGCGCGACCGCCCCGAACCAGCCCAAGTGCGCCGCCGACATGAACAGCCCATAGCCCGCCTGCTGCCACACCGGCGTGTCCGGGCCGACCACCTGCGTGAAGGTCGACACCACGAACAGCGTCGTCTTGGGGTTCAGCACATTGGTCAAGAACCCCGACCGCATCGCCCCCAGCGGCGTCAGCCCCGGCCCGGACTCCAGATCCACGGCCACCTCGCTCCGCGCCCGGAAGGTGCGGATCCCGATCCACACCAGGTAGGCCGCACCCGCCAGCTTGATCACGGTGAACAGCGCGGTGGAGGAGGCGATCAGCAGGCCGACCCCGAGCATCGTGTACGAGACGTGGACCAGGACCCCGGCCGCGACCCCGGCGGCGGCGAACAGCCCGGTGGGCCGCCCGTAGAGGTAACTGTTGCGGACCACCATGGCGAAATCGGCGCCGGGACTGATCACGGCGAGAAGGGTGATGACGGCGACTGCGATCACTTCTGTCATACCGGCATGCTCACCGGGCCGGGCTCCCCGATCAACACCGTTCGCCACGCGGATACTTCAGAGATGACCTTCCCCTACCTGCTCTCCCTGTACCCCTACCGGCCCGCCGAGGACGCCCCGCTGCTGCGCGCGTGGGTGACCACCCCCGCCGAGCTGATGACCTGGGCGGGCCCCTCCTTCACCTGGCCCCTGGACAACGCGCAGCTCGCCGCCTACGCCGCCGAGCCCGGCCGCCGCATCTGGACCGCCGTGACCCCCGACAAGTACCGCGTCGGCCACGTCTCGGTGGCCGGCACCCGCCTCGGCCGCGTACTGATCGCCCCCGACACCCGCGACATGGGCTACGGCCGGGCCCTCGTCACCCAGGCCGTCGAACTCTGCTTCGGCGAGCTGGGCCTGCCGGAACTCAGCCTCGGCGTCTGGGCCCACAACACCGCGGCGATCCGCATCTACGAGCGGCTCGGATTCCGTACCGAGGAGATCATCAAGGACGTCGAGGAGGTCGACGGGGTCCGCTGGACCGCTGTCCAGATGCGGCTCACCGCCCCCGAGCGGTGACAATGGACGACGTGTCCATTACCCCCGCCGCCCTGCCCGCCCTGCCCGTCCTGCAAGCCGACTGCGCGAACTGCTTCGCACTGTGCTGCGTCGCCCTGCCGTTCGCCAAGTCCAGCGACTTCGCCGTGAACAAGCCCGCCGGAACCCCCTGCAAGAACCTCCGGGAGGACTTCCGCTGCGGCATCCACACCCGGCTGCGCGACTCGGGCTTCCAGGGCTGCACCGTCTTCGACTGCTTCGGCGCGGGCCAGCAGGTCTCCCAGGTCACCTTCGGCGGACGCGACTGGCGCTCCGACCCCGGCACGGCCCGCCGGATGTTCGACGTCTTCCCCGTGATGCGGCAGCTGCACGAGCTCCTCTTCTACCTCGCCGAGGCCCTGACCCTCCCCGACGCCGCCCCGGTCCACGCGCAGCTGCGCGACGCGCTCGCGGAGACCGAAGCGTGGACGCGCGCCGAAGCCGGGTCCCTCGCCGACCTCGACGTGGGCGCGCTGCGCCAGAAGATCAACACCCTGCTGCTCAAGACCAGCGAGCTCGTACGGGCCAAGGTGCCGGGCCGCAAGAAGAACCACCGCGGCGCCGACCTGATGGGCGCCCGCCTCTCCGGCGCGGACCTGCGCGGCGCGAACCTCCGCGGCGCCTACCTGATCGCCGCCGACCTCAGCCGCGCCGACCTCCGCACGGCCGACCTGATCGGCGCGGACTTCCGCGACGCCGACCTGCGCGGCGCGGACCTCCGCGGCGCCGTCTTCCTCACCCAGCCCCAGCTCAACGCGGCCCAGGGCGACCCCACCACCCGCATCCCCTCCTCCCTCACCCGCCCCTCCCACTGGACCTGATACCGGCCCGGGCCGGGCCGGAACCAGCCCTCACACCCGCGCCAGGAACCCCCGCACAGCGGCGTAGAAACCCTCCGGGTCCCCGGCCCGCACCCCGTGCCCGGCCGGCAGCTCGGCCAACCGCACCCCGGCCCTCCGCAAGGTCATCTCCCGCGCGTGCTCGGCGGACAGCACCCCGCTCCGGTCCCCCCGCACCAGCAGCGTCGGCTTCCGCACCGCCAGCCAGTCCTCCCAGTGGTCCCCGTTCAGCGCCCGCTGCGACTCCACCACGTCCTCGACGTCGCTCGCGGTCCCCCACCCGTCCGGGTACTCCCGAAGGACACCCGCCAGGTGCGGCGCCGCGCTCCCCAGCCCCGCCAGGAACCCCGCCCGGGTCGCGGCCCGCCTCGGCCAATCCCGCGCGTACGGCAGGTCGCCCTCGACCACCGCCCCGATGTCCTCGACCACCACCGCCCGCACCAGATCCGGCCGCCGCGCCGCCAGCTGGTACGCGTTGACCCCGCCCAGCGAGTGCCCCACGACCACCGCGGGCCCCAGCCCCAGGTGCTCCAGGACGGCCGCCGCGTCCGCCACGTACCCCTCCCGGGTGTACTCCGCGGCCCGGTCCGACGCCCCGTGCCCCCGCTGGTCGAGGCCGATCACCCGCCACGCCGGCCCCACCTCCCGGGCCAGCTCCTCGAAGCTCCTGCCGTCCTGGAAGTGCCCGTGCAGCGCGAGCAGCGGCGCCCCCGGCCCGCCGAAGTCCGTGTACACCAGCCGCCGCCCGTCCGCCGTCCGCATCACACCCGGCAGCGGCCCCAGCTTGTCGATGACCCGCCTGCGCAGCAGCTGGTACTCCTCCCAGCGCCTCGGCAGCCGCCCCGGCGGCCGCTGCACGACCCGCCCCGGCGTCACGGTCTCGCCCCGCCGGAACTGCTCCCGCGTCAGGTCGATCCGTATCCCCCCGGGCAGCTGGTTCCACCAGTGGTACCCCTCCTGCCGGCCGCCGTGGAACACCTCGCCCAGCACCAGCTCCCCGCCCACGATGTCCTGCACGACCACGGCAGTGATGTCGCACTGCCCCCAGGCCGGATTCTCGGCCGACCAGGGGATCCGCGACGTGTCGGCCGGCTCGGAGGTCTCGGCCGACCAGCCCGCCCGGATGGCCGCCTCTACATCGGCAAGGGTCCACGGAGTCGTCGTCATGCTCCCCAGCCTGCCGGACCCCACTGACAACGCCCGTGACAACGCCCCCACTGACGAGGGACGCCACCCCCCGTACGCCGAGACGACAATCATTGCCCGGGGTCACCCCCCGTGATACACAGAGTGACCATGCGTTCTTTCGCATACTCACCGCCCCTGCCCAGGTCAGAGCGCAGGGGCGGGGCGCGGACCGGAGGATCGGGTAAAGAGAGCCGTCAAGTCGACGACGGCGGCGGTTTCATCAGCGAAGATAGTGCGTGACCCCTGCCGTCGGGCACGGGCTTTCGGAACTACCCATACAGGGGCGGTGAGTTACATGATCCTGGCAGCCGAAAAGGGCGACATCACCACCATCATCGGCGGAATCGCCCCGAACTGGGGGCCGTTCGGCAGTCTCGGCAACGAAGCGAAGGTCATGATCGAGGTGGTCATGGCCGTGGCGATCCTCCTCTGCCTCGGCATCGCCATCTGGGGCGCGGCCAAGCAGCGCATCGGCGCGACCGCCCTGCGCGACACGTTCAGCGCGGAACAAGGCAAGGGCCTGATCGTGGCCGGCCTCACGGGCGTCTTCATCATCGGCTCCCTGGGCACCCTCTTCACCATCGTCTACGGAATGGCCGTCTAGCGGGCCACCGCGGCCGTACTTGATGAGGAATCACCACACCGCGCCTACGCGGGAACGAGGGGGCCGAAACGGAATGAGCAACGACGACCAGTACGGCGGTACGGGCCAGACCCGTACCCGCCTCCCGGACTCCCCCGCCGACCCGTACGGCCCCACCCGCCGCACGCCCCGCACCTCCCGCAGCCTGATCACGGTGGTCGGCGTGGTGGTCCTCCTGATCGCCGCAATCGCGTTCGCGAACCAGGGCCCGGACACCCCGCAATCCCCCACGGCGGACAAGCCCCCGACCACCACTTCCACGTCCCCGACGGGCACGGACCCTGTCACGGGCAAGACCTCGGGCATCCCCAAGGGCTTCGCCCACGACGAACAGGGAGCCCAGTCGGCGGCCGCCAACTACGCGGTGGCACTCGTTTCCGCGGACATCCTGAAGCCGCAGATGCGACGCCAGATCGTCCGCCAGGTCATCGTCGCGGACAAGGTGTCCGAACTCGAGACCCGGCTCGACCAGGCATACGGCAAGCCCTTCCTGGACCAGGCCGGACTCGACGCCAACGGAAATGCGGCGCAAGGCCTGACGTACATCTCGCGGACCGTGCCGGTCGGCACCAAGACGACCAAGTACTCCGACAGCTCCACGTCCATCGACGTGTGGTGTACAGGCGTGTTCGGCACCGCAGGTGTCGGCTCGACCAACCCGGTCAGCAACGACTGGTTCACCATGACGCTGACTCTCCGGTGGGCGGAGAACGACTGGAAGGTCGAGAGCTTCGCCCAGAAGGACGGGCCGGCCCCGGTCAACACGGACCGCACGGCCTCCACCGCCGAGGACATCACAAAGGCCGCAACGGAGTTCGGAGGGTTCACCTATGCCCGGTAGCCGCACCCTCCGCCTCCTCGGGGCCCTGGCCTCTGTACAGACGACAGCCGTGCTCCTGTCGGCGCGCGCCGTCGCCGCACCCACCCCATCGCCGTCCCCGTCGGCCTCGCAGCCCAACGACAACCGGTGCGACCTGATCGTGGGCCCGGCCAAGGACTACTGCGAGCGCGGCAGCGGAGCCTCCGGCCAAGCCCCCCGCACCGGCCTCGCCCCCAGCGACCCCTCCGACGCCCTCAACCCCCTCGCCTCCCTCGCCAAGGGCTGCGCCGACGCCGCGGCCTGGATCGTCGGCAAGCTCAGCGAAGCGGTCAAGGGCAGCGCCAACGTCGACTTCACCAACCCCGCCTTCCTCAAGCAGTACGCCGTCGTCTTCGCCGCCTCCACCATCCTCACGCTCGTCCTCTGGCTCTTCGCCGTCGCCAAGCGAGCCGTCCGCGGCGTCCCCCTCACCACCGCCCTCTCCGAAGCCGTCGGCTTCCTCTGGCTCACCGTCCTCGCCTCCGCCTTCACCCCCCTGATCCTCTACACCGTCGTCTCCGCCACCGACGGCGTCACCGAGGTCATCGCCGCCGCCAGCGGAGGCCAGACCGACGTCTTCTTCGGCTCCTTCTCCGAGGCCCTGAAGAAGGGCGACGACATCGGCGGCGGCCCGATCATGCTGATCGTCGTCGCCCTCGTCACCGTCCTCGCCGCGGGCGTCCTGTTCCTGGAGCTGTTCATCCGGGCCGCCCTCCTCTACGTCGGCGCCCTCCTCGGCGTCGTCGTCTACGCGGGCCTCGTCGACCGGAACCTATGGGGCCACGTCCGCCGCTGGGCCGGCATCATGATCGCCGTCATCCTCGTGAAGCCGGTCATCGTCATCGTCCTCGGCCTCGCCGGAGCCCTCGCCGGCGAAAAGGGCCAGGGCGCCTTCTCCGCCGTCGTCACCGGCCTCGCCATCATCCTCCTGGCGATCTTCGCCTCCGCGATGATCTACCGCTTCGTCCCCGGCTTCGGCGACGAGATCGCCTCCGCCCGCTCCAACCGCAGCAAGGCCACCGACGGCGCCCAGGCCGCCGCCGTCATCAGCTCTCCGGCCTCCCTCGTCTCGCAGGGCATCAAGACCCACAGCAGCCGCGGCGCCCACCGCGGCGGCGACGGCGGCGCTGGCAGCGCGCCCCGCCCCGCCAACCCCATCTCCGGAGGCGTGGCCGCCCACAGCAGCCGCCCCACCTCCGGCGGCGGATCCGGCGGCGGATCTGTCCCGTCCGCCGCACCCCCGCCCCGCACGAGTTCGAGCACGAGGAACACAGGAGGTGACGGGCGTTGACGACCCAGTCCCATCAGCTGCACCCGGTCGCGCCCCGCCGCACGTATCTCATCGGCCGGGCCCGGCCGAACGCGATCGTCGGCAAGAACCGCGAGACCGGCGAGATCGCCCTGATCATCACGGGGGCCTTCTTCGGCATGATGAGCGGACTGCTCGTCCCCGACCTCACCCTGCGCATCGTCAGCCTCGCCGGCTTCCCCATGCTCGCGCTCGCCGCCGTGTACGTCCCGTACAAGGGCCGCACCTTCTACCGCTGGTTCGAGATCAGCCGCAGCTACAAGCGCACCCTGCGCCGCGGTACGACCTACCGCTCCGGCGCCATGGAAGCCGGCGTACGCGGCTCCGACGGCCGCGAGGTCGAGGTCGGACCGCCCCCGGGCATCGGCCGCATCAGCTGGCTCGCCGCCCCCTTCGGCCCCGACGAGATCGCCGTCCTCCTCCACGCCGACCGCAGAACGGTCACCGCGGCCATCGAGATCGAGGGCCCCGGCGTCGGCCTGCGCGACAGCGAGGACCAAGAAGCCCTCGTCGACCGCTTCGGCACCCTCCTCAAGCACGTGGCCAACGGCGACGGCTTCGTCACCCGCCTCCAGATGCTCGCCCGCACGCTGCCCGCCGACCCCGACGCCCACGCCAAGGACGTCGCCCAGCGCGGCGACACCCAGGCCCCCGGCTGGCTGCGCGACTCCTACGACCAGCTCCAGTCGATGGTGTCGACCTCCTCCGAGCAGCACCGCGCCTACCTCGTCGCCTGCATGCACTACACCCGCGACCTCGCCGCCGAGGCCCACACCATCGCCCGCGCCGGCACCCCCCACAAGGGCCGCAAGCTCGACCGCGACGCCGGCCTCGCCATCGTCATGGCCCGCGAGCTCACCGACATCTGCGCCCGCCTCGCCGAGGCCGACATCCGCGTCCGCCAGCCGCTGGGCCAGGGCCGCCTCTCCTCCCTCGTGCACTCCATGTACGACCCGGACCACCCCATCGACCACATCCAGGCCATGACCAAGCGCAACGCCTGGCCGGCCGAACTCGACGCGGTCGAACCCACCTACCTCCAGGCCAAGACCCGCGAGTCCTCCACCCGCGCCCCCTGGTGCCACGCCACCGCCTGGGTGAAGGAATGGCCGATGACCCCCGTCGGCGTCAACTTCCTCGCCCCCCTCCTCGTCCACACCCCGGACGTCATCCGCACCGTCGCCGTCACCATGGACCTGGAGCCCACCGAGGTGGCCATCGAGCGCATGCTCACGGAGAAGACCAACGACGAGGCCGACGCCTCCCGCGCCGCCAAGATGAACCGGACCGTCGACCCCCGCGACATCGCCGCCCACGGCCGGCTCGACCAAAGAGGTGAAGATCTCGCGAGCGGTGCAGCGGGAGTCAACCTCGTCGGGTACATCACGGTGTCCTCCCGATCCCCGGAAGCCCTCGCCCGCGACAAGCGGACCATCCGCGCCTCGGCCGGCAAGTCCTACCTGAAGCTGGAGTGGTGCGACCGCGAGCACCACCGCGCCTTCGTCAACACCCTGCCGTTCGCCACCGGCATCCGACGCTAGCTGGAGGGAAGTGCCGCCCATGCGAGATCCCATGTCCGCGCTGACGGACGCCTTCACCAGCTTCCTCTTCGGCAAAGTCGAAACCACGCGCCTGCCCGTACGCACCTCCACCGGGCAGGCGCAGGCCGTCTACCTGCCCACCGCCGCCCCCGGCCTCGGCGACTCCGGCGTCATCATCGGCCGCGAGGTCTACAGCGGCAAGGGCTACATCTACGACCCCTTCCAGCTGTACGGCCAGCAGCTCCCGGCACCCCACTGGCTCGTCCTCGGCGAATCCGGCAACGGCAAGTCCGCCCTGGAGAAGACCTACGTACTGCGCCAGCTCCGCTTCAAGGACCGCCAGGTCGTCGTCCTCGACGCCCAGGGCGAGGACGGCGTCGGCGAATGGAACCTCATCGCCCAGCAGCTGGGAATAACCCCCATCCGCCTGGACCCCATCGCCGCCAACGACGCCGGGATCCGCCTCAACCCCCTCGACCCGGCGATCACGACGACCGGACAGCTCGCGCTGCTCCGCACCATCATCGAAGTCGCCATGGGCCACGGCCTCGACGAGCGCGCCGGCTTCGCGCTCAAGGTCGCGCACGCCTACGTCGTCGACACGATCCGCGACCGCCAGCCGGTCCTCACCGACATCGTCGACCAACTGCGCCACCCCGAAGCCGAATCCGCCGAAGCCATGAACGTCGACATAGACGATGTCCGGGCCTGGGGCCTCGACGTGGCACTCGTCCTCGACCGCCTCGTCGACGGCGACCTGCGCGGCATGTTCGACGGCCCCACGACCGTCGGCATCGACCTCGACGCCCCGCTGATCGTCTTCGACCTCTCCCACATCGACCGCAACTCCATCGCGATGCCGATCCTCATGGCGATCGTCGGCGTCTGGCTGGAGCACACCTGGATCCGGCCCGACCGCAAGAAGCGCATCTTCCTCGTCGAAGAGGCCTGGCACATCATCAACAGCCCCTTCGTCGCCCAGCTGTTCCAGCGCCTCCTGAAGTTCGGCCGCCGCCTCGGCCTGTCCTTCGTCGCCGTCGTCCACCACCTCTCGGACGTCGTCGACGGCGCGGCCGCCCGCGAAGCCGCGGCCATCCTCAAGATGGCCTCCACGCGCACCATCTACGCCCAGAAGGCGGACGAAGCGCGCGCGACCGGCCTCGTACTCGGACTCCCCCGCTGGGCGGTCGAGATCATCCCGACCCTTACCCCCGGCATCGCCGTGTGGGACGTCAACGGCAACGTGCAGGTCGTCAAACACCTCATCACCGAGGCCGAACGCCCCCTCGTCTACACGGACCGCGCCATGACCGAGTCCTCCGCCCCCGCCCTGCTCCACGACGACATGCTCGCCGCCGAACTGGAAGCGGAGGAACGGGCCCTGTCCATCGAACGCCGCCGCGGCAACGGCGGCCCGGGTTCCGCGACCACGGTGGCCTGACCATGCACGACGCAAGACGTACGGAGCCCCGCGCGGCCGGCGGCGTACCGGACGGCCTGCTGGTCGGCCTCCTGGCCTTCCTCCTCGGCCTCGCCGTCCTGGTCTGGTCCGCCACCGGCCTCGCCGCCTTCTTCGCCAAGGGGGCCTGGCCGGACACGGTCACCTTCGCCCGTACCCCGGGAGCCGTCCGCGCCCTGATAACGCAACCGCACGACGTCGCGGGCGCCTGGCCGGACACCGACCCGGCGGCCCTGTCCGGCTGGGGCCTGTTCTGGGGCCTGTTCATCAGCCAGCTGCTGGTCTTGTTCGTGCTCATCGTCTTCGCGATCGGCGTGTTCGCCCGCACCAAGTCCCGCCGCGCCCTCGCCAAACAGGCCGCGGCGGACCACGCGGCACCGCCACGACCCCGGCATCCGGACCCCGCGGCCATCCCTGCGCCTCTCGCCGCTCCCCTCGACACGCCTCTCGCCACGCCCCTTCCCGCGCCCGCGAACTCGCCCGCACCCGCGGATCCGCAGTTCGCGGCGTCCCCGGCCGGACCGACGCCACCAGCCCCCGTACGCGCAGCGGGCCGTACGGCTCCCCCGGCGGACGAGGCCTACCGCTACGGTTTCGGCTACGCACCGGCCGCGCCCGCGACCCGGCAGCCCCGCATGGGCTACGGCGGCCCGAACGACAGGTTCCGCGCGGCGGCACGGCGCATCCAGGAGACGGAGGGCGCCTCGCTCATCGTGACCTCCTCCCCCACCCTCTGGGCCGAGACCAAGGACGCCCGGGCCAAACTGGGCCCGGTCCTCCTCTACGACCCGTCGCACCTGTGCGACACCCCGGCCCGCATGCACTGGAACCCGGCCGAGGGCTGCGCCGAGCGCGACACCGCCGCCGCCCGCGCGACCGCCCTGCTGGCCCCCGTACGCCCGCAGGCCCGTCTGGACGCGGCCGTCGCGGACACCGCGGAAACGCTCATGCGGAGCTGGCTCCAGGCGGCCGCCCTGGACGACCGCCCCTTCAAGCAGCTCCACCGCTGGACCCAGGGCAACGGGGCCCAGGAGCCGGTCCGCATCCTGCGCACCCACCCCCAGGCCGCCCCCGGCGCGGCCGGCGAGCTCGAAAGCGCCCTGACCGCCCACCCCGAACGACGCGAGCAGGCACAGCACCTGACGGCCCGTGCCCTCTCCAGCCTGACCTCGATCCACATCCGTGAGGCCTGCAACCCGAACCGAAGTGATTCCCTCGCTCTGGCTTCGTTCCTGGGCGAAGGGGGCAGCCTGTACGTGGTGGGCGAACCTCTGGAAGACCCCCGCACCCACCCGGGTGCGATGCCGTTGCTGACCGCACTCGCCGCTCACGTGGTCGAGCACGGCCGTCGCATGGCCGCACGGTCATCCCACGGTCGGCTCGACCCACCACTGTCCCTGATCCTGGACGACGTGGCGGCCGTGGCCCCCGTCCCCCAGCTCCCGGAGCTCCTGACCGACGAGACGCTCCCCCTCCTCGCCCTGTGCCGCAGCCGCGAACAGGCCCACAGCCGCTGGCCGGAGGCGGATCTCCCCTAGGCCGTCTGTTGCGCCTCCCACGTGTCCGTGTCCGCGACACACACCGAGGCGCGATGGTCGTACCACACACCGCCCTGCGGCAGGTCGTGCACCATCGCGGGGATCCCGGGCTCGAACCTCAACACCGCCAACGTCTTCCACCCGTGGGGGATGTGGTCCCAGGCGTGCCCGAACTGCTGCGTCACCGCGACCACGGTCGCGGTCACCAGCTCGACGTCACTCGGGTCGTCACGCCGGAAGCAGCACGCGAACCGCCTGCCCACGGGGACGTCTGCGTAGCAGAACCCAAGGAACACGGCCGCCTCGTTCGCGGCGAGGGGTGGCAGCGCCTGCCCGAAGGCCGCCAGTGCGGTCTCGTCGGCATGGCACTCGACGAACAGGCGTCGCTCCTCGACGGGTGCGTCCGCCTCCCTCCTCATGCGCCCGCGACGGGTCCGTCCGGCTTCGCGAAGACGTATTCCCGCTCCTTCGCGCCGGTCTCCAGCGGTATCAGCAGACCGCTCGCTTCGAACCCGTACCGCCGGTAGAAGGCCTCGGCCCTCGCGTTGTCCTCGTGCACGAACAGCCGCACCCGCTCGGTCACCGGCTCCTCCAGCGACCAAGCCCACTCCAGCGCGGCATCGAACAGCCTCTCCACGAGCCCGCTGCCCCGCTGCTCGGGCCGTACGAACACCCCGACCACGTGGCCCTGCTGCTGCTCGACGACCTCCCCGAAGAAGTCGCTACTGCCCTGCGCCTCGATGAGTACGGTCACGGACCCGACCCACCGCCCGTCGCCCGCCTCGGCGACGAGCTGCCTGGCACCGCGCCCCTCGGCAGCCCCCGCGGCACGCTGCTGCCAGTACGCGTCGTCCTGGGCGAGCGCGTTCTCCTCCGTTTCGAGAAAGGCCACGGCCGCGGCCGGATCCCTCAAGGCGGCCAACCGCAGCTCCTTGACCTTCTCCCACTCGTCGCCCCGTACGGCCCTGATCACGTAGTCATTGCTCATGGCTGGATCCTAACGACGCCCCACCGCCGGCTCACTCGCATTTCTGGCTCCGCAGCCGGCCCGGATTCGGCCGGTGAACGCAGAAAAGCCCCGCACCGGACCCGTAAAGGTCTGGTGCGGGGCTTCCGCAATGATTGTTCGGCGGCGTCCTACTCTCCCACAGGGTCCCCCCTGCAGTACCATCGGCGCTGAAAGGCTTAGCTTCCGGGTTCGGAATGTAACCGGGCGTTTCCCTAACGCTATGACCACCGAAACACTATGAAATTTGAACGCTGGTGTTTTCACAGCCGTTCGTTATTTCAGAACTAACACAGTGGACGCGAGCAACTGAGGACAAGCCCTCGGCCTATTAGTACCAGTCAGCTTCACCCGTTACCGGGCTTCCACATCTGGCCTATCAACCCAGTCGTCTACTGGGAGCCTTACCCTCTCAAGGAGGTGGGAATACTCATCTTGAAGCAGGCTTCCCGCTTAGATGCTTTCAGCGGTTATCCCTCCCGAACGTAGCCAACCAGCCATGCCCTTGGCAGGACAACTGGCACACCAGAGGTTCGTCCGTCCCGGTCCTCTCGTACTAGGGACAGCCCTTCTCAATATTCCTACGCGCACAGCGGATAGGGACCGAACTGTCTCACGACGTTCTAAACCCAGCTCGCGTACCGCTTTAATGGGCGAACAGCCCAACCCTTGGGACCGACTCCAGCCCCAGGATGCGACGAGCCGACATCGAGGTGCCAAACCATCCCGTCGATATGGACTCTTGGGGAAGATCAGCCTGTTATCCCCGGGGTACCTTTTATCCGTTGAGCGACGGCGCTTCCACAAGCCACCGCCGGATCACTAGTCCCGACTTTCGTCCCTGCTCGACCCGTCGGTCTCACAGTCAAGCTCCCTTGTGCACTTACACTCAACACCTGATTGCCAACCAGGCTGAGGGAACCTTTGGGCGCCTCCGTTACCCTTTGGGAGGCAACCGCCCCAGTTAAACTACCCATCAGACACTGTCCCTGATCCGGATCACGGACCGAGGTTAGACATCCAGCACGACCAGAGTGGTATTTCAACGGCGACTCCACAACCACTGGCGTGGCTGCTTCAAAGTCTCCCACCTATCCTACACAAGCCGAACCGAACACCAATATCAAACTGTAGTAAAGGTCCCGGGGTCTTTCCGTCCTGCTGCGCGAAACGAGCATCTTTACTCGTAGTGCAATTTCACCGGGCCTATGGTTGAGACAGTCGAGAAGTCGTTACGCCATTCGTGCAGGTCGGAACTTACCCGACAAGGAATTTCGCTACCTTAGGATGGTTATAGTTACCACCGCCGTTTACTGGCGCTTAAGTTCTCAGCTTCGCACACCCGAAAGTGCACTAACCGGTCCCCTTAACGTTCCAGCACCGGGCAGGCGTCAGTCCGTATACATCGCCTTACGGCTTCGCACGGACCTGTGTTTTTAGTAAACAGTCGCTTCTCGCTGGTCTCTGCGGCCACCCCCAGCTCACGGAGCAAGTCCGATCACCAGTGATGGCCCCCCTTCTCCCGAAGTTACGGGGGCATTTTGCCGAGTTCCTTAACCATAGTTCACCCGAACGCCTCGGTATTCTCTACCTGACCACCTGAGTCGGTTTAGGGTACGGGCCGCCATGAAACTCGCTAGAGGCTTTTCTCGACAGCATAGGATCATCCACTTCACCACAATCGGCTCGGCATCAGGTCTCAGCCTTAATGAGGGACGGATTTGCCTACCCCTCGGCCTACACCCTTACCCCGGGACAACCACCGCCCGGGCTGGACTACCTTCCTGCGTCACCCCATCGCTTACCTACTACAAGTCTGGTTCGTCGGCTCCACCACTTTCCTTTCCCCGAAGGGTCCGGAACGGCTTCACGGACTTAGCATCGCCTGATTCGATATTGGGCGTTTCAAAGCGGGTACCGGAATATCAACCGGTTGTCCATCGACTACGCCTGTCGGCCTCGCCTTAGGTCCCGACTTACCCTGGGCAGATCAGCTTGACCCAGGAACCCTTAGTCAATCGGCGCACACGTTTCTCACGTGTGTATCGCTACTCATGCCTGCATTCTCACTCGTGAACCGTCCACAACTAGCTTCCGCTGCTGCTTCACCCGGCACACGACGCTCCCCTACCCATCACAGCGGGCGTTGGCCCTATTGCTGCAATGACACGACTTCGGCGGTACGCTTGAGCCCCGCTACATTGTCGGCGCGGAATCACTTGACCAGTGAGCTATTACGCACTCTTTCAAGGGTGGCTGCTTCTAAGCCAACCTCCTGGTTGTCTCTGCGACTCCACATCCTTTCCCACTTAGCGTACGCTTAGGGGCCTTAGTCGATGCTCTGGGCTGTTTCCCTCTCGACCATGGAGCTTATCCCCCACAGTCTCACTGCCGTGCTCTCACTTACCGGCATTCGGAGTTTGGCTAAGGTCAGTAACCCGGTAGGGCCCATCGCCTATCCAGTGCTCTACCTCCGGCAAGAAACACACGACGCTGCACCTAAATGCATTTCGGGGAGAACCAGCTATCACGGAGTTTGATTGGCCTTTCACCCCTAACCACAGGTCATCCCCCAGGTTTTCAACCCTGGTGGGTTCGGTCCTCCACGAAGTCTTACCTCCGCTTCAACCTGCCCATGGCTAGATCACTCCGCTTCGGGTCTAGAGCGTGCAACTCAATCGCCCTATTCGGACTCGCTTTCGCTACGGCTTCCCCACACGGGTTAACCTCGCTACACACCGCTAACTCGCAGGCTCATTCTTCAAAAGGCACGCAGTCACGACCGTTGTTCCGAAGAACAACGGCGACGCTCCCACGGCTTGTAGGCACACGGTTTCAGGTACTATTTCACTCCGCTCCCGCGGTACTTTTCACCATTCCCTCACGGTACTATCCGCTATCGGTCACCAGGGAATATTTAGGCTTAGCGGGTGGTCCCGCCAGATTCACACGGGATTTCTCGGGCCCCGTGCTACTTGGGAGATGAGCAAGCAAGCCGCTGATGTTTCGTCTACGGGGGTCTTACCCTCTACGCCGGACCTTTCGCATGTCCTTCGACTACATCAACGGTTTCTGACTCGCCGACCGGCCGGCAGACCGGTCAAGCTCATTCCCACAACCCCGCATGCGCAACCCCTGCCGGGTATCACACGCATACGGTTTGGCCTCATCCGGTTTCGCTCGCCACTACTCCCGGAATCACGGTTGTTTTCTCTTCCTGAGGGTACTGAGATGTTTCACTTCCCCTCGTTCCCTCCACACTGCCTATGTGTTCAGCAGTGGGTGACAGCCCATGACGACTGCCGGGTTTCCCCATTCGGACACCCCCGGATCAAAGCTCAGTTGGCAGCTCCCCGGGGCCTATCGCGGCCTCTCACGTCCTTCATCGGTTCCTGGTGCCAAGGCATCCACCGTGCGCCCTTAAAAACTTGGCCACAGATGCTCGCGTCCACTGTGTAGTTCTCAAACAACGACCAGCCACCCATCACCCCACCAGACAAGCTGACGAGTTCACTGGGGCCGGCACTGAAGATCTCAACCTCACGGCCGTACCTTCAGGACCCAACAACGTGCCAGGCACGATCCCGTCCACTGTCACTGTGTTCCACGCCGAAGCAGTACTTACAGGAAGTTTCAGAAACCGTGCCAACTAATCAACGTTCCACCCATGAGCTGACCGTGCAGAACGTTTGTCTGCAATCGGTACTGTGCTCCTTAGAAAGGAGGTGATCCAGCCGCACCTTCCGGTACGGCTACCTTGTTACGACTTCGTCCCAATCGCCAGTCCCACCTTCGACAGCTCCCTCCCTTACGGGTTGGGCCACCGGCTTCGGGTGTTACCGACTTTCGTGACGTGACGGGCGGTGTGTACAAGGCCCGGGAACGTATTCACCGCAGCAATGCTGATCTGCGATTACTAGCAACTCCGACTTCATGGGGTCGAGTTGCAGACCCCAATCCGAACTGAGACCGGCTTTTTGAGATTCGCTCCACCTCACGGTATCGCAGCTCATTGTACCGGCCATTGTAGCACGTGTGCAGCCCAAGACATAAGGGGCATGATGACTTGACGTCGTCCCCACCTTCCTCCGAGTTGACCCCGGCGGTCTCCTGTGAGTCCCCATCACCCCGAAGGGCATGCTGGCAACACAGGACAAGGGTTGCGCTCGTTGCGGGACTTAACCCAACATCTCACGACACGAGCTGACGACAGCCATGCACCACCTGTATACCGACCACAAGGGGGGCACTATCTCTAATGCTTTCCGGTATATGTCAAGCCTTGGTAAGGTTCTTCGCGTTGCGTCGAATTAAGCCACATGCTCCGCTGCTTGTGCGGGCCCCCGTCAATTCCTTTGAGTTTTAGCCTTGCGGCCGTACTCCCCAGGCGGGGAACTTAATGCGTTAGCTGCGGCACCGACGACGTGGAATGTCGCCAACACCTAGTTCCCAACGTTTACGGCGTGGACTACCAGGGTATCTAATCCTGTTCGCTCCCCACGCTTTCGCTCCTCAGCGTCAGTAATGGCCCAGAGATCCGCCTTCGCCACCGGTGTTCCTCCTGATATCTGCGCATTTCACCGCTACACCAGGAATTCCGATCTCCCCTACCACACTCTAGCTAGCCCGTATCGAATGCAGACCCGAGGTTAAGCCTCGGGCTTTCACATCCGACGTGACAAGCCGCCTACGAGCTCTTTACGCCCAATAATTCCGGACAACGCTTGCGCCCTACGTATTACCGCGGCTGCTGGCACGTAGTTAGCCGGCGCTTCTTCTGCAGGTACCGTCACTTTCGCTTCTTCCCTGCTGAAAGAGGTTTACAACCCGAAGGCCGTCATCCCTCACGCGGCGTCGCTGCATCAGGCTTTCGCCCATTGTGCAATATTCCCCACTGCTGCCTCCCGTAGGAGTCTGGGCCGTGTCTCAGTCCCAGTGTGGCCGGTCGCCCTCTCAGGCCGGCTACCCGTCGTCGCCTTGGTGGGCCATTACCCCACCAACAAGCTGATAGGCCGCGGGCTCATCCTTCACCGCCGGAGCTTTCAACCCCCGCCCATGCAGGCAGGAGTGATATCCGGTATTAGACCCCGTTTCCAGGGCTTGTCCCAGAGTGAAGGGCAGATTGCCCACGTGTTACTCACCCGTTCGCCACTAATCCACCCCGAAGGGCTTCATCGTTCGACTTGCATGTGTTAAGCACGCCGCCAGCGTTCGTCCTGAGCCAGGATCAAACTCTCCATGAATGTTTACCCGTAATCGGGTGCACACATCACTTAGAGCGGGCACGTCATGTCGGAATATGACCGACGCGCCACAACGTCCTCGCTGTGTTGTTGCCTGCAAGTGCTCCACAAGGAAGCCTCACAGGTCTTTTTCAAAGGAACCTCATCCACCGAAGTGGACGGGGTATCAACTTCTGGCGTTGATTTTTGGCACGCTGTTGAGTTCTCAAGGAACGGACGCTTCCTTTGTACTCACCCTCTCGGGCTTTCCTCCGGGCTTTCGCTCTGTGTTCTTGCGTTTCCGACTCTATCAGACTCTTTCGTGTCCGACTTCCTCGGTGCTTTCCAGGTTCTGCGCTTTCGCGCTTTCCCTTTCCGGCGATTCCGACTCTATCAGAAGTTCTCCACCGGATTTACCGGCTTCGATTCCCGAATGAAGAGTCGAGTCCCCGCGCCGAATTGCATTCCTTGCGGGGTGGTGCTGCCGAGCTTGTCCAGCTCCAGGCAACTGCTCAACCCTACAACCGTGTCCAGGCAGAGTCAAAACGGGGCCGGACCAGGGGCCCGCGGGTCGAGGCGTACGTGCAGATGGCCGTCGAGGGGGTACAGGGGTGGCGCCGCCGGCAGGGTCGCGGCGTACTCGTAGTGGCTCTTCCGTGCCACGCCGCAGGATGCGAGGTTGTCCACCTGGTGCAGGAGTTCGAGGCGTGCCAGGCCCTCGGCCCGGAACGCATCGAAGGCCCAGGTGGTGAGAGCCTCCAGGGCTCGGGAGGCCACGCCCCGTCCCCGGGCGTGCGCCGCCGTCCAGTACCCGACCTCGGCGGACGGCCCGTCCGGCGTCACTCGCTTGAGGACCACATGGCCAGCCAACTTCCGCGAAGCCTGCTCCGGGTGCATTTCGTGGACGGCGAAGGCGAACGAGTCCCCCGCCAGCCGTTCCTGTTGCCGGGCCTGCACCCAGTGCAGCCCCTCGGCCTCGCTGTCGACCGGTTCGCTCGTCCACCGGCGAAGCGTCGGATCCCGGTACGCCTCGACGAGGGCGCCGACATCCTCCCTACACCACGGTCGGAGAACCAGCGCGCTCCCAACAGCCGTCGCCGGCGACTCAAGCCCCACGGGCTCCTGGCCCCTCATCGAGGCATCCCGGCACGGACGGCCTGGACGGCCTGGACCGCCCAGTCGAGGACCGGCGTCAGACTCTCCGGCGCCTCCCAGCCGTTGATCACGGCCAGCAGCCGGAAGTACTGCTCTCTACGCGGATCGTTCATCCTCTCCAGCCTGCTCACCAGCCGTCCGCGGAGCTCCATGTCGTCCGGCAGGCCGAGGAGTCGCGCGTAATGGGCTGTGAGCGTGGACGCGATCTCCGCTCCCCGGGACGATGTCGGCCCGATGCGGGCTGCCACGGCTGGGGCGACCTCGCCGCAGACCGTCGCGGCGAGATCCCGTTTCGGCACCGTGGCCTCGCCCGGGCCGCGCTCGGCAGCCTGCTCCTCCGCCATGCGCCGCACCGTCACGCGGAAGTCCGGATCCTGCGCGAGCTCGGCCAGCTCCACCCACGCCTGGACCTGTTCCGCCTCCGGATCGTCCGGCAGCTCCGGAGTCATGGAGCGCGTGATCCCCGCCCACGAGGCGTCCGCTTCCAGATCGCCGAAGACGGCCTCCAGGAACCCGCCGACCAGCCTCTGGCGTTCCTCCTCCGACAACCTGGCCAGCTTGTGCAAGAGATGCATCTCCTCAGGGGTGGATCCGCGCTGCGCCACTGCCGTCAGCACGGCACGCCGCATCCGCAGGATGCGTATCTGGACGTCGAGGGCCTCGGCGTGCGCCGCGGCGACACTGGGAAGCAGCAGCTCCCGGTCGATCACCTTCCCGACGGTCTCCAGGTCGAGCCCGAGCTCACGGAGGGACCGTACGAGGTCAAGGCGTGCCACGGCGTCGAGGTCGTAGAGGCGGTAGCCGCCAGGACTACGGCCGACGGGCACCACGAGTCCGTGGTCGGAGTAGAACCGGATGGTTTTGACCGTGACACCGGTGAGCCGAGCCAGGTCGCCGATCCGATAGAGGGGTGCGCCGTCCATGCGCCTACCTTGCAGTCTCCTCCCACGGGAGACTCAAGTACGTCCGTCCCCGGGCATCGGCGGGCTTTCAAAGGTTGACCCGCTTCAGGTAGACCCGGCGGCGGTGCGGGATCGTCTGGTACCAGAGCATCAGGTGCTCGTCTTCGTACGTACGGAGCCGCATGGGGTGCGGGTCCTCGTAGAGGCTGCCGTCCTTGGGGTCGATCGCCATCGCCGCCAGGTCGGTCAGGCCGTCCATCACGGCGCTGACAAGGTGCTGTTGCTCCGCGGGCATGTCGCCGAGCACCCACAGCCGGCCGGGATCGCATTCCCAGGCCCAGCCGCTGTCGTTCTCGACGCCTTCGCCCCTCGGAGTCACTGACCGATCTCGCGCTGGGCCTCGGCCAGGATGCGGCTGCTGGTCTCCATCGCGGCCCGGAACTCCGGCTCCGTAGCGGCGGGGTCTCCCGCGACACGTTCCGCCTCGTGGAGGGCCGCCGCCCGCGCCGGCCAGCGGTGGATCGCCACGTGCGTGGCCCACTTGATCAGGAAGAACCGCAGCGGGTTGATGGCACCCGTCTCCGCGGCACGGTCGAACGCCTCGTTGCATTCCTTGTCGAGCACGGCCAGGCTGGCCATGTCGATGCGGCGCACGGCGTCCCGCAGGGCTTCCCGCGTCATGGCCGGCTGGGGAATGAGGGGCCCGTCGTCTTCCAGCTGCTGTGCTGTCATCGCGTCCTCCAGGGGAACGCGGCCAGGATACCCAGCCGGCCCGTATTCGGCCGGTGAACGCAGAAAAGCCCCGCACCGGACCCGTAAAGGTCTGGTGCGGGGCTTCCGCAATGATTGTTCGGCGGCGTCCTACTCTCCCACAGGGTCCCCCCTGCAGTACCATCGGCGCTGAAAGGCTTAGCTTCCGGGTTCGGAATGTAACCGGGCGTTTCCCTAACGCTATGACCACCGAAACACTATGAAATTTGAACGCTGGTGTTTTCACAGCTGTTCGTTATTTCAGAACTAACACAGTGGACGCGAGCAACTGAGGACAAGCCCTCGGCCTATTAGTACCAGTCAGCTTCACCCGTTACCGGGCTTCCACATCTGGCCTATCAACCCAGTCGTCTACTGGGAGCCTTACCCTCTCAAGGAGGTGGGAATACTCATCTTGAAGCAGGCTTCCCGCTTAGATGCTTTCAGCGGTTATCCCTCCCGAACGTAGCCAACCAGCCATGCCCTTGGCAGGACAACTGGCACACCAGAGGTTCGTCCGTCCCGGTCCTCTCGTACTAGGGACAGCCCTTCTCAATATTCCTACGCGCACAGCGGATAGGGACCGAACTGTCTCACGACGTTCTAAACCCAGCTCGCGTACCGCTTTAATGGGCGAACAGCCCAACCCTTGGGACCGACTCCAGCCCCAGGATGCGACGAGCCGACATCGAGGTGCCAAACCATCCCGTCGATATGGACTCTTGGGGAAGATCAGCCTGTTATCCCCGGGGTACCTTTTATCCGTTGAGCGACGGCGCTTCCACAAGCCACCGCCGGATCACTAGTCCCGACTTTCGTCCCTGCTCGACCCGTCGGTCTCACAGTCAAGCTCCCTTGTGCACTTACACTCAACACCTGATTGCCAACCAGGCTGAGGGAACCTTTGGGCGCCTCCGTTACCCTTTGGGAGGCAACCGCCCCAGTTAAACTACCCATCAGACACTGTCCCTGATCCGGATCACGGACCGAGGTTAGACATCCAGCACGACCAGAGTGGTATTTCAACGGCGACTCCACAACCACTGGCGTGGCTGCTTCAAAGTCTCCCACCTATCCTACACAAGCCGAACCGAACACCAATATCAAACTGTAGTAAAGGTCCCGGGGTCTTTCCGTCCTGCTGCGCGAAACGAGCATCTTTACTCGTAGTGCAATTTCACCGGGCCTATGGTTGAGACAGTCGAGAAGTCGTTACGCCATTCGTGCAGGTCGGAACTTACCCGACAAGGAATTTCGCTACCTTAGGATGGTTATAGTTACCACCGCCGTTTACTGGCGCTTAAGTTCTCAGCTTCGCACACCCGAAAGTGCACTAACCGGTCCCCTTAACGTTCCAGCACCGGGCAGGCGTCAGTCCGTATACATCGCCTTACGGCTTCGCACGGACCTGTGTTTTTAGTAAACAGTCGCTTCTCGCTGGTCTCTGCGGCCACCCCCAGCTCACGGAGCAAGTCCGATCACCAGTGATGGCCCCCCTTCTCCCGAAGTTACGGGGGCATTTTGCCGAGTTCCTTAACCATAGTTCACCCGAACGCCTCGGTATTCTCTACCTGACCACCTGAGTCGGTTTAGGGTACGGGCCGCCATGAAACTCGCTAGAGGCTTTTCTCGACAGCATAGGATCATCCACTTCACCACA
>NZ_CP108191.1:2870000-3562500 GCF_045160845.1 Streptomyces sp. NBC_00122
CCGTGGTCATCGGTGCGGCCGTCGCCGCTTCGGTGGGCGCGCTCTCCCTCGGGCTCTCCACCGGCATCGTGCCGATCCTGCTGTCGGCCCTGACGCTCGGCGCCGGGCAGGCCGTGATGCAGCCGGCCCTCGCCACGATGATCGTGTGGTGCTCCACGCCGTCCACCCGGACGCGTGCCTTCGCCATGCAGTTCTTCATGCAGAACCTGGGCCTGGGCATCGGCGGTCTCATCGGCGGCCAGATCGTCGACGAGAGCCGGCCCGGCAGCTTCACCCTGCTGTTCGGCATCGAGGCCGTGATGTTCCTGGTGCTGGCGGGGATCATCCTCACCGTGCGCCTGCCGCGCGTGCCGAGCATCAAGGACGCCGTACCGAAGGACCCGTCCCAGGCCGGCGGCGGCGCGTGGAAGCGGCTGCTGCGGCACAAGGCCATGGTGCAGTTGTGCGTCCTGGGCTTCGTCCTCTTCTTCGCCTGCTACGGACAGTTCGAGTCGGGTCTGGCCGCCTTCGGTACCGAGGCCGCCGGGATCTCCCCCTCGACGCTGGGCTTCGCACTCGCCGCCAACACCGGTGCGATCGTCGTGGCGCAGTTCGTCGTGCTGAGGCTGGTCGAGAAGCGCCGCCGGTCCCGGGTGATCGCGCTGGTCGGGCTGATCTGGACCGTGGCGTGGGTCATCGCCGGGTTCTCGGGGCTGGGGCACGGCAGCGCGATGATGGCCGCCGCCGCGTTCATCACCACGTACGCGCTCTTCGGCATCGGCGAGGCCATGCTGTCGCCGACCCTGGCACCGCTGGTGGCAGACCTGGCTCCGGAGGGCTCCGTGGGCCAGTACAACTCGGCCTTCGCGCTGGTCAAGCAGATGGCGCTGGCGCTGGGGCCGCTCGGAGTACCGCTGGGTGCGGGCGTTCCGATGCTCTACATCGGGACCTTCCTGCTCGTGTCGCTCGGTATCTCCTGGCTCGCGCTGCGGCTCGGCAAGCAGCTGAGCCCGGTGCAGGACAACCCGTCGTCGGTGAGCAGGGTCGTGGCCCAGGGGCCTGCGGCCGCGTCGGCCAAGGTCTCCGAGCCCGTGGGCGTGTAAGTAGTACGGATAGGCGGAAGGCCCCGGTCCTGTGGACCGGGGCCTTCCGTCCATCCCGGCTACTTCTCCGGCAGCGCGAACTCGCACCACACGGCCTTGCCGCCGCCCGGCGTGCGGCGGGAGCCCCAGGACGAGGCGATGGTGGCGACGATCGAGATGCCGCGGCCGGTCTCGTCGGCCGGTTCGGCGCGGCGGCGGCGCGGGAGGTGGTCGTCCCCGTCGGTGACCTCGATGATCAGTCGGCGGTCGGTGCGGCGCAGCCGCAGGCGCATGGGCGGGGTGCCGTGCTGGAGGGAGTTCGCGACGAGCTCGCTCGCGGCCAGTACGCCGAGGTCGCACAGCTCGACCGGGAAGCGCCAGGAGGCGAGGACTCCCTGGGCGAAGGCGCGGGCGCGCGGGGCGGCCTCGATGCCACCGAGGAGTTCCAGGGCGGCGTTGTGGAAGAGCTCGGCGTCGGCGCCGGTGCGGGCGGGCTGCTGGAGGACCATCACGGCGACGTCGTCGTCGTGGTCGGCGTCCACGCCGAGGGCGCGCATCAGGCGGTCGCAGATGACGGCCGGGGTGCCCTGGGCACCGGAGAGGGCGCGCTCCAGGGCGGCGACGCCTTCGTCGATGTCCTCGCCGCGGCGCTCGACCAGGCCGTCGGTGTAGAGGACGGCGGTGGAGCCGGGGCCCAGGGCGATGGTGCCGGAGGTGTGGAGCCAGCCGCCGGTGCCGAGCGGCGGGCCGGTGGGGTCGGCGGCTCTGCGGACGGTGCCGTCCTCGTCGCGGACCAGGATCGGGAGGTGGCCGGCGGAGGCGTACGCGAGCAGGCCCTCGTTGGGGTCGTGGACGGCGTAGACGCAGGTGGCGATCTGGCTGGCGTCGATCTCGGCGGCGAGGCCGTCGAGGAGCTGGAGCACCTCGTGCGGGGGCAGGTCGAGGCGCGCGTACGCGCGGACGGCCGTACGGAGCTGGCCCATGACGGCGGCGGCGCGGACCCCGCGGCCCATGACGTCGCCGATGACGAGGGCGGTGCGGCCGGCGCCGAGGGTGATGACGTCGTACCAGTCGCCGCCGACGGCCGCCTCGGTGCCGCCGGGCTGGTAAGTGGCGGCGACGCGCAGGTCGTCGGGCTGTTCGAGTTCCTGCGGGAGGAGGGAGCGCTGGAGGGTGACGGCGGCCTCGCGCTGACGGCGCTCGCTCGCGCGCAGGCGTTCGACGGCCTCGGCGTGGTCGGTGACGTCGGCGAGGTGGATCAGGATCCCGGTGTGGTCGGGGTCCGGGTCGGGGTCCCGCCCGGGGGCCGACCGGGGGAACTCCACCGGGGTGCAGGTGACGGTGTACGAGCTGGTGCCGCCGGGTGTCGTGCGGTTCTTGGCGGTACGGGGCCGGCCACTGCGCTGGACCTGGTCGAGGAGGGGGAGCAGGCCGAGCTCGCCGAGCTCGGGAAGGGCCTCGTGGGCGGGGTCGCCGGGCGTGCGGGCACCGAAGCCGGCGGTGTAGGCGTCGTTGACGTAGGCGACGCGGTGCTCGGGTCCGTGGACGAGGGCGACCAGGGCCGGCAGCCGGCCGAGGACCTCGCGCACGGAGAGCTCGTCGGGGGTGGGCAACGCGGCGACGACGCCCGTACGCGGCACGGGGGCGACGGCCGGGGTGGTGCCGGATCCGCTGCCGGTGCCGCAGACCGTGGGGTCGGCGGGGCTGCCGTCCGCGGCGGGCGCGGGCCGCTCGGTTCCGGGGTCGGCGCGGCCGCCGCGGGCTGCCGGGACGGAGCCTTCACCCCGCTTGGCCTGGGCGGCGGCGTGTTCGGTCCGGGCGGCGGCGCGGCGCTGCGTTCCGGGAAACCGGGCGCTCCAGCGCGTGAAGTTCACTGCGTTCAAGCCTCGTGGTGTCGCAAGTGGTCGCTGTGTCGCTGGTGGTCGGTCACTGACGGGACGTTGTCACTCTGTGCAGGTGTGAGCCCACCTATGGTCACACGTCCAGTGTGGCCGACCGCACTGACAACGTCAGCCCTGGCTGTCCTGCGGGGGGTTGGGGGCGGGGTTCGGCGGGGGTTCCTTGGGGCCGCCTCCTGCGGCGAGTTCGAATTCTGCCCTGGGGTGTTCGAGTGAGCCTAGGGAGACGATCTCCCGCTTGAAAAGACCGGAGAGGGTCCATTCGGCGAGAACGCGCATCTTGCGGTTGAACGTGGGGACGCGGCTGAGGTGGTATGTGCGGTGCATGAGCCAGGCCGGGTAGCCCTTGAGCTTGCGGCCGTAGATGTGTGCGACGCCCTTGTGGAGGCCGAGGGAGGCGACGGAGCCGACGTACTTGTGGGCGTACTCGGTGAGGACTTCGTCGCGCAGGGCGGCGATGAGGTTGTCGGCGAGGACCTTGGCCTGGCGGACCGCGTGCTGGGCGTTGGGGGCGCATTCGCGGCCCGGCTGCGCCGCGGTGATGTCGGGGACGGCCGCCGCGTCGCCGGCGGCCCAGGCATGCTCGACGCCCTCGACGGTGAGGAAGGATGTGCAGGCCAGGCGGCCGCGCTCGTTCTTCGGCAGGTCGGAGGCGGTCAGGATCGGGTGCGGTTTGACTCCCGCGGTCCACACGACGGTGCGGGTGGGGAAGCGCGCGCCGTCGCTGAGGACGGCGACGCGGTTCTCGCAGGATTCGAGCCGGGTCTCCAGGCGGACGTCGATGCCCCGGCGGCGCAGTTCGCGGACCGTGTAGACGCCCATCTCGGGGCCGACCTCGGGGAGGATCCGGTCGCTGGCCTCGACCAGGACCCACTTCATGTCCTCGGCCTTGACGTTGTGGTAGTACCGCGCGGCGTAGCGGGCCATGTCCTCCAGTTCGGCGAGGGCTTCGACGCCCGCGTAGCCGCCGCCGACGAAGACGAAGGTGAGGGCGGCGTCGCGGATGGCGGGGTCGCGGGTGGAGGAGGCGATGTCCATCTGTTCGATGACGTGGTTGCGCAGGCCGATGGCCTCTTCCACGGTCTTGAATCCGATGGCGTAGTCGGCGAGTCCCGGGATGGGGAGGGTGCGGGAGATGGAGCCGGGGGCGAGCACGAGTTCGTCGTACTCGATCTCGACGGGGCCGGCGCCTTCCTCCTCGGTGGCGAGGGTGGTGACGGTCGCCGTCCGTTTGGCGTGGTCGATGCGCTGGGCCTCGCCGATGACGATGCGGCACTTGCCGAGGACCCGGCGGAGCGGGACCACGACGTGGCGGGGGGAGATCGAGCCCGCGGCTGCTTCGGGGAGGAAGGGCTGGTAGGTCATGTAGGGCTCGGGGGTGACCACCGTGACCTCGGCTTCGTCGGCTCTCAGCTTTCTCTGGAGCCTGAGCGATGTGTACATGCCGACGTAGCCGCCGCCGACGACCAGGATGCGGGTGCGGGGCGGGGTACCGGGGTCCGTGCCTCGGGAGTTAGCAGCCTTCACCATCCCATGACGCAACGTGGCCGGGAGTTTGTCCACAGCCCCGACAGATTGTGTGACCGGAGGTAGTGCTGGGACGGGGTCGAAGGGGACCTTGGAGAGAGGTGGAGATTCGCAGGTCAGAGCGCGCGTAAGGGGTGATTCCGAGGAGGTGTAACGGAAAAGTGGGGGTGAATGCTCCGATCGGGCGGTGCTCCGTCCGGGGCTGCCCCTTCTGAATTGACTCTGGCTCAACTATGTTCGTATCTCGTCGAGGAGTAAGACCGGGCCACCTGACCGTGGCCCCCTCGACGTGAAGGCGGGGAGTGTCTCCGGGGGGAGACAAATGATTACCGGGGGAAACATATGAACATTTCCGATTTCCATGGTTCTGCGACCGCACTCTCGGTCGAGACCAACGGTCGCGGTCTCGCGGGCGGCACCACGCACGGCGTGGGGCGGTCCACGCCGCTGCGCGTCGACGCCCAGCGCAATCTGGAGCACGTCCTGCGCGCGGCCCGCGAGGTCTTCGGCGAACTGGGCTACGGGGCCCCGATGGAAGACGTGGCGCGACGCGCGCGCGTCGGCGTCGGCACGGTGTACCGGCGCTTCCCGAGCAAGGACGTCCTGGTCCGCCGAATAGCCGAGGAAGAGACCGCCCGGCTGACCGAGCAGGCCAAGGCCGCGCTGGGCCAGGAGGAGGAGCCGTGGCAGGCGCTGTCGCGCTTCCTGCGCACCTCCGTGGCCTCGGGTGCCGGGCGGCTACTGCCTCCGCAGGTGCTCCGGGTGGGCTCGGCGGTCGAGGACGGCGTCGAGGAGTCCGGGGCGGCGCGGGTTCCGCACCAGCGCCAGGCCGTCTCGGCGAGCGGGGCTCCCGAGCTGCGCGTCGTGGGCGCCCGTCCGGCGATCGAGGACGAGCCGTCGGACGACTCGGGTGCCGGTGCGCTGCTGGAGGTCGTCGGCCGGCTGGTGGACCGTGCCCGGGAGGCCGGTGAGCTGCGGACCGACGTCACGGTGGCCGATGTGCTGCTCGTGATCGCCACCGCGGCGCCCGCGCTGCCCGACCCGGCGCAGCAGGCGGCGGCTTCGACCCGGCTGCTCGACATCCTGCTCGAAGGGCTGCGGTCCCGCACGGTGTGATTCCGGGTGGCAGTGCGGGATTTCACCGGACTGTCCCCGGATGGGTGGCTGGTGTGCAAAAGGGTTCGACGCGTGGCACCCGTGTGACACGCTTGATCGGTGTACCGGTTGAGTGTGTCGTGCGGGGGCTTCCGCGATGAGCGTTGACGGGCGGGAAGGGCCACTCGGTGGTACCGGTGGCGAGGCCGAAACGGACAGCCTGCCCGCACGCCAGGTACCCGCCCAGCGCGAACCGCGGGGCCGGCACCGCGCCTCGGCCGGCACCGGAGCCGAACTGCCCCCGTCCGACGGGGACCTGATCGCCCGGATGCGGGGTGGCGACGACGGCGCGTACGAGGAACTGTTCCGTCGGCACGCCGATTCCGTACGCCGCTACGCGCGGTCCTGCTGCCGGGACGCGCACACTGCCGACGACCTGACCGCCGAGGTGTTCACGCGGACGCTGCAGGCGGTACGGGGCGGAGCCGGGCCGGACCAGTCGGTACGGGCCTACCTGCTGACCACCGTGCGCAGGGTCGCCGCGGCCTGGACGAAGACCGCGAGGCGGGAGCATCTCGTCGAGGACTTCGCCGTCTTCGCCGAGCGGGCGGCTACAGGTACGGAGGGCGGGGCCGGGCTGTCCCGCCTGTCGGGCCTGTCCGGGGACGACACCCTCGAACTGGGCGCGGACGTCCGGGCGATGCACGAGGCCGAGCAGTCCCTCGCCATGCAGGCCTTCCGGAGTCTGCCCGAGCGGTGGCAGGCCGTGCTGTGGCACACCACCGTGGAGGAGGCCTCGCCGAGCGCGATCGCGCCGCTGTTCGGGCTGAGCGCCAACGCGACGGCGGTGCTGGCCAGTCGCGCCCGTGAGGGGCTCAAGCAGGCTTATCTGCAGGCCCATGTGAGTTCGGCGCTGAGTGCGGGCGGCGACTGCGCACGGTACGCGGACCGGCTGGGCGCCTACGCGCGCGGCGGGCTGCGGATGCGGGCGGAGCGGGGGCTGCGGGGGCACCTGGAGGAGTGCGCGAAGTGCCGGCTGGCCGCCGGGGAGCTCCGGGACGTCAACGCGGGCATTCCCGCGCTGCTTCCGGTCGCCGTCATCGGGTGGTTCGCCGCCGGGTACGCGGCCAAGGCCGCGGGGGTGGTGGCCGGTGGTGCCGTCGCCGCGGGTGGAGCCGGGGTCGCCGCGGCCGCCGTCGGCGGGTCGACCGCGGGGGCCGGGGCTGCCGGGGCCGGGACTGCGGGCGCCGGGGCTGCCGGTGGGGCCGCTGGGGCGGGCGCTGCCGGTGGTGCGGGGGCCGCGGGCGGGGCTGCCGGTGGGGCCGGTACGGGGTCCGGGGTCGGCGGCGCCGTGGCCGCCGAGGGGCTGGGGCTGTCGGCCAAGGCCGCCATCGCCGCCGGGATCGCGGTCGCCGCGGCCGCCGGTGTGGTGTTCGCACTGTCCGGGGACGACACCGCACCGCAAGCCCAGGCGAAGCCCGTGCCGGGCGTGGCGGCTCCGGTGGTGCCCGACGCGCCCGCCTCGCCCGCTCCGCCCGAGCCGGAGCCGAGCCCGCCCGGGGCGGAGCCGCCGCCCGCGCGGGGCTCCGTACCTCCGCCGAGTCCGGCGCCCGCCACGCCCGCCACGCCTGCCGCGCCCGCGCCCGCTCGGCCCTCGCCGTCGCCGTCTCCCTCGCCCAGCGAGGAGAAGCCCTCGCCGACCCCGGCTCCGAGCCGGACCTCGGCGAAGCCCACCCCCGCACCGGTGCCTCCGCCGACGCCGCCGCAGGGGTTCCAGCTGGCCCGGCTCGGCCAGTCGGCGTACGGGGACCACAGCGGCCCGGAGCTCCAGACCTGGCGCAGCAGCTGGGTGTGGCAGCGCTGGGGCCTGGAGGTGGGCGACCGGCGGTTCGGGCAGGGGATCACCGTGAACTCCCGTTCGTCCGTGGAGATCACCCTCAACCGGCAGTGCACGGCCTTCTCGGCGCGGGCCGGGGTGGACGGGCTGTCGCTGCTCACCGACGGCACGGTGCGGTTCTCCGTGTACGCCGACGGGCAGCGGCTGTGGCGGTCGGGCGCGCTCGGCTACGAGGACCCTGCCGCCGCCGTCGACGTCCCGCTGGCCGGGCGCAAGACGCTGCGGCTGGTGGTGGAGCAGGCCGGCCAGGGCAGTCTGCCGTCCCTGGCGAGCTGGGCCGACGCCGTGATCAGCTGCCGGTGAGGAGGGTGACGACCTCGGCCGGGGAGAGTGCGGCGCCCACCGCTTCCTCCTCCTTGTAGCGGTCGGGGCCCAGCACGGCGCGGGTGTCGTCCGGGAGTGCGTCGACGGCGGCCTGTTCCGGGACCGAGCGCGGGTGGCCCGCGCGCCAGGCGGTGGCCGCCGCGAGCAGCCGTACGGCCTCCGCGGCACGGTCGGCGGCGGCCAGCAGCACGGCCGCGGTCTCGGTGAGCGAGGCCAGGACGCGCTCGGCGCAGTGCGCGGCGACGGCGACGGCCAGGGCCGGCCCGAGCTTGGCGAGGCCGGCCTCCGGGCCGTGTTCGCCGGCGGTGAGGACGGCTTCGATGTTGTCGAGCCCGGCGGTGAGCTGCGGGGGCACCGTGATCTTGCCGGCCGCGGTCCGGGCGCGTTCGCAGGCGGAGCGGGCCCCGCCGCTGTCCCCGCGTACGAGGGCGAGCAGCGCGGTGAGGAGGCCGCCGTAGGCCTGGATGTCGTAGATGCCGCCGTGCGCGTACTGTTCGGCTTCGCCGTGGGCCTGCGCCACCAGGCGCTCGGACTCGTCGAAGTTCCCGGCGCAGAAGGCGCCCTCCGCGAGGCGGGCGAGGGCGAAGGGCGCCTCGGTGTGGGCGCCGACCTCGCGGGCCAGGCGCAGGCACTCCTCGTACTCGGCGCGGGCCTGGTCGTAGCGGCCGCGGGAGAGCGCCACCTCGCCGGCGGCGCTGGCGACCTGGCCGCGGGTCCAGCGGTCACCGACCCGGCGGGCGATCTCGTGCAGTTCGGCGAGGTCGGTGTCGACGGCGGGCAGGCCTCCGGTGATGTCGATGGCCACATGGGTGCGGAGCATGAGGGTGACGCCCAGCTCCCAGTCGCCGCCGTGGCGGCGGCAGTTGGCGACGGTCATCTCCAGCCCGGCGCGGAAGTCGATGGTGCCGCCGGTGAGGAAGGACGTCATCGGCCAGAGCATGCCGGGGAACCGGGCAGCCTCGGGGCCGCCGGCCGCGAACACCCGCCGCATCTCGGCGGCGAGCGCGACGTTCTGCGGGGTGCCGAACTCCTCGGGCGAGCGGCCGTCGCCGAGCAGGATGAGGTGCAGGAGCCGCAGGCGCATGAAACGCCAGTACTCGGGCGTGCCCTCGGGCTGCTCGGCGGAGGTGACGGCCAGGACGCGCTCGGCCCATTCGGCGCCCTCGGTGCGGTAGTTGCGCAGCCACCAGAACCAGCCGAGGGCGAGCGCGAGGCGCTGGGCGCACCCGGTGGCCCCGGCAGCGGCGGTGGTGTGGAGGAGCGCGGCGCGGAGGTTGTCGAGCTCGGTCTCGACGCGGCGGATCCAGGGGAGCTGGGCGGCGGACCGCAGGAGGGGTTCCGCCTCCTCGGCGAGGGACAGGAAGTGCGCGGCGTGGCGGTGGGCGGCGGCGGCGCGGTCGGCGGGGTGCGCGTCCGCGCGCTCGGCGGCGTACTCGTGGATGGTCTCCAGCATCCGGTAGCGCATGCCGTCGCCGGGCTCGGGGCCCGGTTCGGCCAGGACGAGGGACTTGTCGACGAGGGAGCCCAGGACGTGGGGGACGTCGGGGCCGCGGCCGTCGGCGTCGGCGTCTCGGTCTCCGTCGGCGTCTCCGTCGGCGCAGACGGCTTCGGCGGCCGGCAGGTCGCAGCCGCCGGCGAAGACGGACAGGCGGCGCAGCACCGCCCGCTCCGGCTCGTCGAGCAGGTCCCAGGACCAGTCGACGACGGCGCGCAGGGTCTGCTGTCGCGGCAGGAGGGTCCGGGCGCCGCTGGTCAGGAGCCGGAAGCGGTCGTCGAGGCGGTCGGCGATCTGGCGCGGGGTGAGCAGCCGCAGCCGGGCCGCGGCCAGCTCGATCGCGAGCGGGAGACCGTCGAGGCGGGCGCAGATCTCGGCGACGGCCTCCGGGTCCGCGGCGGGGGTGAAACCGGGACGGACGGCGGCGGCGCGGTCGGCGAAGAGCCGGTGCGCGGGGTCGGGCGGGAGCGGGTCGACGGGCCGGACGGTTTCACCCGGCACGCCGAGGGGTTCGCGACTGGTGGCCAGGATCCGGACACCGGGGCAGTGGGTGAGGATCTCCTCGGCCAGCCCGGCGGCGGCGCCGATGACGTGTTCGCAGTTGTCGAGGACGAGGAGCAGGCGGCGCTGCGCGCAGTGCTCGACGAGTTGGGCGGTGGGGTCGTCGGCGGTGGTCTTCTCACGGCCGACCAGGGTGTTCTCGCGCAGGCCCAGGGCGCTGAGGACGGCGCCGGGTACGGCCGCGGGGTGGTCGAGGCGGGCGAGCTCGACGAGCCAGCCGGGTTCGGGATGGGCCCAGGCCGCGTGCTCGGCGAGCCGGGTCTTTCCGGATCCGCCCGGTCCGGTGAGGGTGATGAGGCGCAGGCGGGCCAGGTCGGTGTGCAGGGAGGCGAGTTCGGGCTCGCGGCCTACGAAGGAGGTGAGGCGGGGGCGGAGGTTGCCGGCGGGCACCTGCGGCGCGGGCCGGAGCAGCTCCGCGTGCAGGGCGGTGAGTTCGGGCCCGGGGTCGGTGCCGAGACCGTCGGCGAGGGCGCGGCGGGTGCGCTCGTACGCGGCGAGGGCGTCGGCGGGGCGGCCGGCCGCGCGCAGGGCGCGGAGCTGCTGGGCGCGCAGGGGCTCGTCGTACGGGCGCTCCTGGATCAGCGCCTCGATCTCCGGGAGGAGGGACGCCGGGTCGGCGGAGCCGCTGCGGAGCTCGGCATCGATCCGGTCGCGGACGGCGGCGGTGCGGTGCGCTTCGGGGGCGGCCGCGTGGGCGGCGCGGGCGGGCTCGGGCAGGTCGGCGAGGGCCGGTCCGCGCCACAGGGCCAGGGCGGTGCGCAGGGTGTCGGCGGCGGCAGCGGGGTCGGTGGCGAGCTGTCGGCCGCCTTGGGCGGCGAGCCGGGTGAACCGGTGCAGGTCGATGTCCTCGCGGGCGGCGGCGAGGCGGTAGCCGCCGACGGGGTCGGCGTGGACGGAGTCCCGGCCGCCGAGGGCGCGGCGGAGCCGCGCGACGAGCGCCTGGAGGGCGGCGGGGGCGTCGTGGGGCGGATCGTCGCCCCAGACCTCGTCTACGAGGTCGGTTACGGAGGCCCGGCCGCCGCCGCGGAGGGCGAGGGCGGCGAGGAGAGCGCGCAGGCGGGCGCCGCCGACGGGGAGGGGGGCGCCGGTCTCGTCGCGCGCCTCGGTGGCGCCAAGTATGAGATACCGCACCGGCCAATTCTGCCTGGTCCGGCGGCGGGTGGCAGCGATTTCCCGGCCGGTGCGCGTGGCCCGGGTCCGCCGGTACGGGGCCGCGCCTGATCGGAGGCACGCGGCCGGGGCCCGTGGAACCGGCCGCGGGCGGAGGCGGCCGGAGTCCGGGGCGGCGAGGCGCGGTGTCAGGAGCCGCTGCGCAGCGGGCGGGGAGCCCCTCCGGGGCCGAGCCGCGCGAGCGGCGCGTCGAGGGGCGGAGCCGGGACCGCGCGGCGGCGGGCCGTGGACGTGCCGGTCCAGCAGGTGCCGCGGCGGGCCAGGAGGCGGTGCAGCCACAGCTCCATCGAGACGAGTTCCGCCAGCCCGTCCAGCGGGACCGGGCGGCCGTCCGCCGCGTCGAGCAGGGCCTGTTGGACGACGCGGGCGTCGATCAGCCCGGCGTCCGCCAGCAGCGGCGAGGCGAACAGCGACAGCAGCTCGGTCAGGGCCGCCCGCAGCCCCAGCCGGGTGGCCGTCTCATTGGGGGCGTGGGCCGTGACACCCCAGCCCGGCGGGAGTTCCCGTACACCGGCCGAGGACAGGACGCTGCGCAGGATCGCGGCCCGGGCCCCGGGCTGGACGCGCAGGGATTCGGGGAGGGCGCGGGCGGCCCGTACGACCTGGTTGTCCAGGAAGGGGGCGTGCAGGCGCTGGCTGCGGACCTCCACGGCCTGCTCGAAGACCCGGTGGTCCGCGGCGTGGCGGGCGAGCAGCGCGCGGGCGCGGGCCTCCCCCGGCCGCAGCGACAGCGGAGGGCGGCCGGCGGCGGCCGTGAGACGGATCGATACTTCCGCCAGTGCCTCGCCCGTCAGCCAGCCCGCCGCCGGTCCCGGCCGGGACCAGGTCAGGGCGGCGAGGGAAGCGTCCACCGGACCGGAGACGCGATCGGTGACCCCGCCCTCGCGGAGTCTGGCCGCGGCGGCCTCCATGCCCGTGCGGTACGGCGTACGGGCGAGTCTGCGGGCTGCGGAGTACACGGTCAGCGGCACCAGCAGGGACTCCCCGGAAGCTCCGGAGGCGGAGGCCGAACGGGCCAGGGCGGCCACCGGGCGCAGGAGGTGGCGGCGGCGGCGGTCCATCAGGAGGTCGGCCATGCGGGCCGGGTGCGCGTCGAGGACCTGGCGGGCGCCGTGGCCGGTGAAGTGGTCGGCCGAGCCGGCGGCCAGCCGGCGCCGCTCGCGGGCGGCGAAGACGAGGGACGGTCCGGGTTCGTCGGTGAGCGGGCCGTCGAGTTCGGCGTACGGGAGGGCTTCCTCGGCGGCGGCCACCACGACGTGGTGCAGGCGGGGGTCGGCCGCGATGGCCCGGGCCCGCTCCAGTTCCGGTTCGCGGCCCTGCGGGGTGGCCAGGTCGTTGAAGGTGACCGCCAGCAGCCGGGCCCCGCCCTGGCCGGCGAGGCTGCCCGGGGCTCCGGGCAGGCCGGCCGCGAGCAGGGCCAGGGTCGCGGAGGCGCTGCCGCCGGAGAGGTCGGCGCCCACCCCCGGGGCCGGGGCGCCGCGGGCCGCGCGCCGGTCGGCGGGGCCCATGCCGGGCACGGGGCCGGGATCGTACGGCGGCAACGTGTCGGGGGCATGGCGGGGCGCCGTGAGCCGGGCGCGCACGGCATCCACCAAAGCTTCCCGTACGCCCTCCACCGCGCGCTCGGGTTCGGACTCGGGGGCGGCCACCGCGAGCGAGGCGACCGCCTCGTAGCCGGTGATCTCGCGGGAGCCCTCGCGCAGGATGAGCGCGTGCCCGGGCGGGATGCGGCGGACACCGGCGTACGGTGTGCCGTCGCCCAGTGCCTCCGGGCTGTCGGGGCAGGCCAACAGGGCGGCGAGATGACCGATGTCGAGCTGCGCCTCGATGAGGTCGGCGAGCGGGAGGGCGGCGGTGGCGTACGCCGTGCCGCTGGCCCAGGGGGTGTAGAAGACGGGCCGCGCGCCCGCGAGGTCGCCGACGACGGTGATCCGGCGGCCGGCCTGGACGACGGCGGTGTAGCTGCCGGGCCACTGGGTGAGGTGGCGCAGGGCCCCGCCGCGGGCGGCGTAGAGCGCGCGGCGCAGTTCGGCGTCGGTCGCGCCGCAGCAGCCGAGGACGGCGAGCCGGGTGAAGGGATCGGCCGGGTCCGCGGTGAGGGTGCGGATCTCGTCGGGGCGCCAGTCGCCGACGGCCCAGAGCGGGTCGGGGTCGCCCCAGAGCAGTTGGGCGCCGACGGGGTGGACGGTGCGCTCGGCGTCCACGCCGGGATCGCCCGGGTGGGCGGCGTCCGCGATGCCACCGTGCAGGGGCGCGCCGCCCTCGTCGTAGCCGCCTTGTCCGTAACCGCCCTGGCCGAAGACGCGGCCGGCCGTGCCGAAGCTCGCGGCGATACTGCTCCAACCCACCAACCAGCGCACCGCCGCCTCCCCAGCCTGTGGGCACATGACCGGGGCACGGGCAGCACGGTCGGCGCTGAGGGCGCGGCCGGCGGGACCCCGGATGGCTCGGGTCCATGCTGCCACGGGAGAGGCGTGCGAGAGGGTCAAAGGGGGCGCGCATGCAAACGAACACGCCCCCGCCACGCGGTATTTGGCGTTCCGTTCCACTCGCCCCATAGGTCACTTTCGGCCATTCTTCGGCCGTACTGAGAGCCGCCGGAGGCCATCGGCCGCCGGTGCGCGGGCGCGGTACGGGAGGCGGAATCCACCCCCCGGACCGTCCCGCCACCCGCGGGGATTGAGGTGGCGGCATCCCCCGGCCCGCCCGATCCGCGCAGCGGGCCGACCCACGCACCGCACATCGAATCGCCGGGCCCCCCGACCGGCCAGAGCGCACGGGCGGGCGCACGGCCACACGGACGGAGCACGCGATGACACGTGCGCCCCGAGCACAGGTCCGGACCGGACTGTGCAAACGGACAACAATCCCGCCATACGGAAGTCGGGGCCTTAACGCTTGGGAGGCGGGGAACTACGCTGGGTTTACGAAATGCCGGGCGCCTATGCCCCGGCGGCGTATGCGTTCCGCGTGTGACGAGGGGTGGCGCATGTCCAGGGAGCTCCGCGAGCCCAATGAGAAGCTCGGCGCCGTCCTCGCCCTCGCGGGCATCAGCAACGCCGGGCTGGCCCGGCGGGTCAACGACCTCGGCGCGCAGCGCGGCCTGACGCTTCGGTACGACAAGACGTCGGTGGCCCGGTGGGTGTCGAAGGGGATGGTGCCGCAGGGCGCCGCCCCGCATCTGATCGCGGCCGCCATCGGCGCGAAGCTGGGGCGGCCCGTGCCCCTGCACGAGATCGGCCTGGCGGACGCGGACCCCGCGCCCGAGGTCGGCCTGGCCTTCCCGCGTGACGTGGGCGCGTCGGTGCGGTCGGCTACCGACCTCTACCGGCTCGACCTGGCGGGCCGGCGCGGCGGTGGCGGGATCTGGCAGTCGCTCGCCGGTTCGTTCTCGGTGGCGGCGTACGCGACGCCCGTCTCGCGCTGGCTGATATCTCCCGCCGACGGTTCGGTGGCACGCGAGCCGACGGTCCCCGGCACATCGGTCCAGACCCCCTCGGCTCAGACGCCCACGGGCCTGGCGCCCACGGCTCACGACGCGCCGCCGCACGACGCACCGGTGGTCGGCCCCGCGACCGGCCCGACGACAGGGCCCGTGACGGGGGCGGCGGGCAGTCTGCCCGCTCCGCCGTCCACCGTTGTGCCCGCCCAGACCGGCCCCGAAACGCTGCGCGACCACGTCCAGCGCGTGGGCCACAGCGACGTGACGAAGCTGCGCGAGGCCGCCGAGGACGCCCGCCGCTGGGACTCCAAGTACGGCGGAGGGGACTGGCGTTCGTCGATGGTGCCCGAGTGCCTGCGGGTGGACGCGACGCCCCTGCTGCTCGGCTCCTACAGCGACGAGGTGGGCCGCGCCCTGTTCGGCGCGACTGCCGAACTGACCCGGCTCGCCGGATGGATGGCCTTCGACACCGGCCAGCAGGAGGCGGCCCAGCGCTACTACATCCAGGCGCTGCGCCTCTCCCGCGCGGCCGCGGACGTACCCCTCGGCGGTTACGTGCTGGCCTCGATGTCCCTGCAGGCGACCTACCGGGACTTCCCGGACGAGGGCGTGGACCTCGCGCAGGCGGCCGTCGAACGCAACCGGGGCCTGGCCACGGCCCGCACCATGAGCTTCTTCCGCCTCGTCGAGGCCCGGGCGCACGCGAAGGCGGGCGACTCGGCCGCCGCGGGCGCCGCGCTGCGGGCGGCCGAGGGCTGGCTCGAACGCGCCCGGGACGGCGATCCGGACCCGACCTGGCTCGGTTTCTACTCGTACGACCGTTTCGCGGCGGATGCGGCAGAATGCTACCGGGACCTCAAACTGCCGCGGCAGGTCCGGCGCTTCACCGAGCAGGCCCTGTCCCGGCCCACCGAGGAGTACGTACGGTCGCACGGGCTGCGCCTGGTGGTGAGCGCGGTCGCCGAGCTGGAGTCGGGCAACCTCGACGCGGCCTGCGCGGCAGGCACCCGGGCGGTCGAGGTGGCGGGCCGGATCTCCTCGGCGCGGACGACCGAATACGTGCGGGACCTGCTGCACCGCCTGGAACCGTACGGGGACGAGCCGCGCGTCGCGGAGCTGCGCGAGCGGGCCCGGCCGCTGCTGGTGGCGCCGGCGTAGGGCCTGTCCGGCCGCGTTGTCGGTGGCGGGGTGCAGTATGCAGGGGTGGGAGGTGTCGGCGTGGGCGGTGGCGTGGACTGCGATGTGCTGGTGATCGGCGGCGGAATCGTCGGCCTGTCGACGGCGCACGCCCTGTCGCGCCTGGCCCCCGGGACCCGGGTGGTGGTCCTGGAGAAGGAGACCGGTCCGGCCCGGCACCAGACGGGCCGCAACAGCGGGGTGATCCACAGCGGCATCTACTACCGCCCCGGATCGCTCAAGGCGCGCTTCGCGGTGCGCGGCGCCGCCGAGATGGTCAAGTTCTGCGCGGAACACGGGATCGCGCACGAGGTGACGGGCAAGCTGATCGTCGCCACCGGGCGCGAGGAGCTGCCGCGGCTGCACGCCCTGGTCCAGCGGGGCCGGGAGAACGGCATTGCGGTGCGCGAGCTGGGCCCGGCCCAGATCGCGGAGTACGAACCGCAGGTGCGGGGCCTGGCCGCGATCCACGTGGCCAGCACCGGCATCGCGGACTTCGGCGAAGTGACCGCCCAGCTCGCGGAGTCCTCGGGCGCCGAGATCGTCTACGGCGGCGCGGTGGACCTGATCTCCCGCCGCCCCTCCGCCGTGGCGGTGCGCACCACCTCCGGCCTGGTGGTCCGGGCCCGGGTCCTGGTGAACTGCGCGGGCCTGCAGTGCGACCGGATCGCCCGCCTGGCCGGTGACGACCCCGGGATGCGGATCATCCCGTTCCGCGGCGAGTACTACGACCTGGCCCGCCCCGAGCTGGTCCGCGGGCTGGTCTACCCGGTCCCCGACCCGGCCTTCCCCTTCCTCGGGGTCCACCTGACCCGGGGCATCGGGGGCGGCGTCCACGTCGGCCCCAACGCCGTGCCCGCCCTGGCCCGCGAGGGGTACGCCTGGTCCACGGTCCGGCCGCGCGACATCGGCTCCGAGCTGTCCTGGCCGGGATCCTGGCGGATGGCCGCGCGGCACTGGCGGTACGGGGCCGGTGAGATCCACCGCTCGCTGTCGAAGCAGGCCTTTACCCGGGCGGTACGCCGCCTGCTGCCGGCCGTCACCCCCGCCGATCTGAGACCCGCCGCGGCCGGGGTCCGCGCACAGGCCGTCCTGCGGGACGGGACCTTGGTGGATGACTTCCTGATCCGGGACGCCCCGCGGACGGTGCACGTCCTCAACGCCCCGTCGCCGGCCGCGACCGCCTCGCTCCCGATCGGCCGCGAGATCGCCACCCGCGCCCTGGCCACCCTGCGCACCTCCTGACCGGGTCCCCGCCGTGCGCCACGGGGCGGCCCGGCGCAGCCGAGACCCGACCCCGGCCCCCGTCGTAGAATCAGCGCATTGTGTCTGAGTCCCGAAACCCCCAGCCGCCCAGCCTCCCGGACGCCGCTCCGGAGGCGACCTCGTACGTGCCTCCCAAGTGGCGGACCGAGCCCCGGTTCCCCGACGGGCCGTCGCCGGACCCGGCCGGCTCGCACCACGAGCGGCGCATCCGGAGCTTCCAGCCCCGGCGCAGCAGGGTCACCACCGGCCAGGGCGAAGCCCTGAAGCGCCTGTGGGGCACCTGGGGCCTCGACATCGACGGCCACGAGGTCATCGACCTGGAGGCCCTCTTCGGCGGCCTCCCCGTCGTCCTGGAGATCGGCTTCGGCATGGGCGAGGCCACCGCGCAGATGGCCGCCGCCGACCCCGCCACCGGCATCCTCGCCGCCGACGTGCACACCCCCGGCCAGGGCAACCTCCTCGCCCTCGCGGAGCGCGGCGGCATGACCAACGTCCGCGTGGCCAACGGCGATGCGATCATCCTGCTGCGCGAGATGCTGCCGCCCGACTCGCTCGCCGGGATCCGCGTCTACTTCCCGGACCCGTGGCCCAAGGCCCGCCACCACAAGCGCCGGCTGATCCAGCCCGAGTTCCTCACCCTGGCCGCGACCCGCCTGGCCCCCGGGGCCGTGCTGCACTGCGCGACCGACTGGGAGCCGTACGCCGAGCAGATGCTCGAAGTCCTCACCGCCCACCCGGACTTCGAGAACACGCAGAGCCACGGCGGCTACTCCCCGCGCCCCGACTTCCGTCCGCTCACCCGCTTCGAGGGCCAAGGCCTCGACAAGGGCCATGTCGTACACGACTTGCTCTTCCGTCGCACCGAGAACTGACAACGTCACTCCACGTGTCGGAACGACTCGGTAGGGTCATCATGTGTTCCGAGCGCTCCGCCCTCAGCTCGCCCGGCTCGCACGCCCGTCGGGCACGGTCCGCGTGTGCGTGCTCGTCGTCCTGCTCGCCGGCACGGGGATCACGATCCTCGAACTCGTACGGGAACAGACGGGCACAGCAGGCTTCTTCGTAGGCCTCGGCCTGGCCCTGCTACCGGTGGCGCCCCTCATGGCGGCCTTCCGGTGGGTCGGCCGGGCCGCGCCCGCGCCCTGGCTCCAGCTGCTGTTCTGCTTCGGCTGGGGCGCCTGCACGGCCGCGCTGATCGCCATACTGGCCAACAGCTTCGCCACCGAGTGGATAGCCGCGGCCACGGCCGACCCCGCCGATGCCGACGCCCTCGGCTCGGTGGCGATCGCCCCCGTGGTGGAGGAGTGTGCCAAGGCGGCGGCCCTGCTCCTCGTCTTCGTCTTCCGCAGACGGCATTTCACCGGCCCCGCCGACGGCTTCGTGGTGGCCGGCTTCACCGCCACCGGCTTCGCCTTCACCGAGAACATCCTCTACCTGGGCAACGCCTTCGGTGAGGACGTGGCCGAAGGCACCGGCGTCCTGGACTCGGTGACGGCGGCGACGTTCTTCGTACGGGTGGTGCTGTCGCCGTTCGCGCATCCGCTGTTCACCGTGCTCACCGGGCTCGGTTTCGGCGCGGCCGCGGTCAGCGCCCGCCGGGTGCGCAGGATCGGTTTGCCGCTGCTCGGCCTGGCGCTCGCCATGACCATGCACGCGCTGTGGAACAGCGCCTCCCAGTTCGGGGAGTCCGGGTTCTACGTGGTCTACGGCTGCGTGATGGTCCCGGCGTTCGGGGTGCTGCTGTGGCTGGCGGTCCGGATAAGGCGACGCCGGTTGCGGGCCGTCGCCGGGGAGCTCGCGCTGTACGCGGCCGCCGGCTGGCTCGGTCCGGCCGAGGTCCCGGCCCTGGCCTCGATGCCGGCCCGGTCGCTGGCCCGCAGCCTGGCCCGGCGCAGCGGTGGCCGGGCCGCCGGGCGGGCGGTCGCCCTGTACGAGGCGGACGCGGCGGCCCTGGCGCTGCTGCGCAACCGGGCGCGCCGGGGCGGCCCGGTGCGCGAGCCGGATTTCGCCGGCCGGGAGCGGGAGCTGCTCCGCAGCCTCTGGCAGCGCCGGGCGACGGCGGGCCCCGCGCTGGCCCGGGCGGCGGTCATGGAGGAGCTGCTTCCGCCCTGGTTCGACCCGCTGGACCGCGGGCCGTACCGCGGCGCCGCACCCGCCGAGGCGCTGGCCGGCGTACCGGCGCCCAGGCCGTCTCCGTCGCCTAGACGTCAAGGCCCTTGGAGGTCAGCCACGGCAGCGGGTCGATCGTCGAGCCGCCCTTGCGGACTTCCAGGTGGAGATGGGGTCCGGTGACGTTGCCGGTGGCGCCGACGCGGCCGATGGTCTCGCCGGGAGCGACCGTGCCGGAGGTCACCGACATCGAGGAGAGGTGGCAGTACCAGACCTCCGTACCGTCATCCAGCTGCAGCACGATCCGGTAGCCGTACGCGCCGGACCAGCCGGCCGAGGCGATCTTCCCGGCGGCCACGGCCTTGGCCGGGGTGCCGGTGGGAGCGGCGAAGTCGAGGCCCGTGTGGTAGCCGGAGGACCACATGGAGCCGGAGTCGCCGTAGTGCGAGGTGAGGGTGTAGGCGGAGGTGGGCAGGGAGTAGCTCCCGGCCAGTTTGGCGACGCGCTCCTGCTCGGCCTTGGCCTCGGCGGCCTTCCGGGCCTCCTCGGCCTCCTGCGCCGCCTTCGCCTCGGCCTGCGCCGCAGCTTCCTCGGCCACCTTGCGCGCGGCGTCCACCTTGGCCTTGGCCTCCTGGGCGGCGGTCTCGCGGGCGGCCCGCTCGGCCTCCGCCTGCGCCTGCGCCGCCGCGGCGGCGTGCTGGGAGTCGGCCTGCTGGAGGATGCGGTTGCGCAGCACCTCACCGGCGTCCGCGCTCCGGTCGGACTGCTGGGGGATGATCCCGTTCCTCGCGGCCGCCCCGGCCGCCTCCCCGGAAGCGTCCTCCGCCTGGCGGACGTCGTCCGCGGTGAACCCGCCGTCGGCGCCGTCGGGCATCAGGTCGGGCAGCGACGGCAGGGATATCGCGACTTGGGGGCGGTCCTGCGCGGTGGCGATGCCGCCCGCGCCGACCGCCGCGATGACACCGACGCCCAGCACGGTGGAGCTGCGCGCGAGTCCGCCGCGCTGCTTGGCCACCCGGTGCTTGCCGCGGACCGGACGGACCGAATCCTCGGTGGGATTCCACTCGCCCCAGGCACCCGCGGTGGGCGGCTCCTGGATCTCGGTGCCTTCAGGGGCAGGCAAGTTGGAGGCCACCGGGGCACACTCCTCGTTGACACGCACGCGCAGGGCGCCATCTCTTGCGACGGCTGGGACGACCGCGCTGCGTTATCGAAAGGTAATAGACGCGGGGGAGTGATTCCAAGCTGTTGCGCTTGATCGTTCGTACCAATCGGCCACTCACCGATGAGTCTTGGCCACGCCTTTCCGCAGCAAAAGCGGATCAAGTCGGGCAAAAATCAAGCGACTCCCCACCTCTCCGGCCACACGCCGGGCATGACGAGTCGTCAGTTTCCTTGCGGAGAGCATTCTTTCAATTACACACAGTCCTGCGCGCCGTCGGCCGGCAGGCCGGAACACGACGAAGGCCCGGTTCCCAAGGGAACCGGGCCTTCGTACTGAGTAGCGGGGACAGGATTTGAACCTGCGACCTCTGGGTTATGAGCCCAGCGAGCTACCGAGCTGCTCCACCCCGCGTCGGTAAACACAACTCTACGCCATCCGGGGGGAGGGCTCCGCCAATTAATCGCCAACCCACCTCAAAGACCCACATCACCACAGGTCAGAGCCCTGAAACCGGACTTCCGCGGGACCCGGAACGGGCCGGGATCGGGGGCCCGTCAACGAAGATCATCTCTGTTGCACGCCGGTGACACTTCAGGGATGGTTCCGGGATCGGATCCGGGCGAGGATTCACCTGTCGCCAAGGCCAGGGGGGAACACGGACCGGCCGGGCGACAGCAACCACACCAACGGCTCGGCGCTCTGCCGATGCCCCTGTGATTCCTGGGGGGAGTCCACCATGTCCGTTCGCACCGCAGCCGCCATCGCAGTCGTCGCCGGCGTTGTCACCACTCTGCTGCCGCTCTCGGCCACCGCAGCGTCCGCCGCACCCACCGCCGACGACCACGCCGTGCTGCGTACGGAGATGGGCGCTCCCGTCCCCAGCGGTCCGCTGAGCCGCGGCGGCGCCACCGAGACCTTCGACCTCACGGTGAAGAACCCGACCGGCAAGCCCGTCACGTACAACCCGTGGATGCTCCTGAACCCGACCGGCCCGAGCCCGCTGGAGCACGACGCCGTCGTCTTCAAGGTCGACGCGGTGGACGCCCCGGCGACCAAGTTCTCGATCGGCCAGCAGGACGGCGAGTGGCAGGGCCTGTTCTACCCGGCGGCCTCCGGGCCGGACGCCTCGCACGGCTTCGACATCCCCGCGAACGGCAAGATGACCTGGAAGGTCACCCTCGGTCTCGGCGCGAACTACCCGACCAACGACGGGGACTTCAAGTTCACCGCCGACAGCTACAACAACTCCGTGGACCCCTCCGCCAAGGGCTCCCGCGTGTTCAAGGTCGACCCGCAGATCAAGGCGGGCGCCCTGAAGACCTCGTTCAAGCAGATCAGCTCCGGCAAGGACGGCCAGGAGCAGCGCGCGTACCTGGACCTGAACTACCAGGCCACCGGCGACGGTTCCTTCGACTCCGCGCTGGCGAGCACCCTGAGCCTGACGCACCCGGGCGAGGAGAAGGCCGACTTCCGGCTGCAGGCCATGGTCGACGGCCGCTGGCAGGACCTGACGGCCAAGGACGGCCAGTACGCGCTGCCCGAGATCCCCAAGGGCTTCAGCGCCGCGTCCGGCATCCGCACCCTGCCGCTGCGGGTCAGCCTCGGCAAGGACACCAAGCTCAAGCAGAAGACCACCGTCACGATGTCGGTCGAGGTCTCGCTGACCAAGGGCAACACCTGGCCGTTCAACTTCGGCTCCGTGAAGTTCCCGCTCTCCCCGATCGTGGAGACGCAGCCCACCCCGAGCCCGACCCCGTCCACCACGCCCTCCAAGACCTCGTCCACCACCACGGTCAAGCCGGCCGCGGCCACCTCCTCGGCCGCCGTCACCTCGGGCAACACCAACGTGACCACCACGGGTTCGGCCACCGGCTCGCTCGCCAGCACCGGCGCGGGCTCGGGCACGGGCCTGTACGCCGGCCTCGCGGCCGCCCTGGTCACCCTCGGTGCGGCCGTCGCCTGGCTCGGTGCCCGTCGCCGCCGCGGCCTCTCGGCCTGACCGGTACCCCGTAAGCCGAAGCGCCCCACCCGATGACGTCGGGTGGGGCGCTTCGGCTACCGGCGCTGCCGCTCCACCTCGTCGGCGTCCTGTTGGCGCCCGGCTTCCCTCAGTTCGGTGATCAGCAGATCCAGCCTGCCGGGGAAGCGGTGGCGCGCCGCGGCCCGGATCACCTCGCCCTTCAGCGGAGCCCTCCCCAGCCAGTCCAGGTCGTCGAGGATCCTGATCAGGTCGCTGGTCATGCGCTGGGCACAGAACCGGACCACCGCCGCCGAGTCGCCCGCGGCGGATACGCGGGCCATGGCTCCCGCACCTCTCAAGGTGTCGACCAGCACCGCGACGTCGGACGCGTTCCGGCGCTGCGCGCCTCCGACGAGGAGCGTGTGGGCCTCCTCTTCCATGTCCTCGGAGCGCAGGTACGACACCAGCGCCGGGAAATCGGCGACCGGCAGCACCGCTCCGCCGTTCAGCAGGAAGTCCTGCACCGGGCCGCCCGCGTCGCGCGTGGCCTGGAGCTGGTCGAGGAAGGCCGTGGCTCCCGGGGTGAGCCAGACCTCGGTCGGGCTCGGCGCCGGCGCGTTCTGCGCGTCGTCCGACACCACCGTGGTGCCGGGCTCGTCCGCCCCCGCGCGTGGCGGCTGCGGCTCGGTCACGTCCGTGGGCAGGGCGACGGCCACGGCCTCGGGAAGCCATTGCCTCTCGGTCAGGATGGCGGTCGCGGTCACGGTCGGGGTCACTTCGCTGTCGCCCGTCCCGAGCGCCTGGGCGAGTTCCGACACCACCTCGGACACCGTGGGCCTCAGCCCGGGTTCCTTGACCAGACACCGGCCGATCACTTCCAGGCCGGGCGGCAGCCCCGTGAGATCGGGCTCCTCGTAGACCGCGCGGAAGTTCACCACGTGCGCCGATCCGGTCCCGAACGGACCGGCCCCGGTCGCCGCGTACGCGAGTACGCCGCCCAGCGCGAAGACGTCCGCGGCCGGCCCGACCGGCTCGCCCCTGACCTGCTCCGGCGACATGAAACCGGGAGTGCCGATCGCCGCGGCCGTCTGGGTCACCGCGCTCAGATCGGACCCGACGGATATGCCGAAGTCGATCACCCTCGGACCGTCGGCGGCCAGCAGGACGTTCGAGGGCTTCAGGTCCCTGTGCACCAGCCCGGCCCGGTGGATGGCCTCCAACGCCTCGCCCAGTCCCGTCCCCAGGGCGAGCACGGACCGCTGCGGCCACGCGCCGTGGGCGTGTACGGCCTGCTGGAGCGACATCCCCTCCACGTAGGCCGTGGCCAGCCAGGCCGGCGTCCCCTCCAGGTCGGCGTCGACGACCGCGGCGGTGAAGAATCCCGTCACCCGCCGGGCGGCCTCGACCTCCCGTGCGAAGCGCCGCCGGAACTCCGGGTCTTCGGCGAGTTCCGCCCGTACGACCTTGACCGCCAACGCCCGTCCGCTCACCGACCGCGCCAGGTAGACGCGGCCCATCCCGCCCGATCCGAGCCGAGCGACGATGCGGTACCTGCCCAACTTCCTGGGATCCCCCGGTTCCAGCTCTTCCACGGCACCTCCTCCGCCGAAGCCCCCTCCCCGGGGCCCGCCTGATCCTGATTAAAGGTCAGATGCCCACTCCTGCCCAGAGTGTGAACGGCACGAGGATCCAAAAACGACTGAGCGCCCCACCGGCCGGAACCGGATGGGGCGCTCAGCGCCAGGTCAGAGGGGTCAACCCCCCGCCTGTGAGCGGTAGGCCATGTCGGACTCGAACCGACAACCAACGGATTAAAAGTCCGCTGCTCTGCCAATTGAGCTAATGGCCCTCCAGGTGCTCACCCCAGAGCATAGCCGGACAGCGCCCGTCAGCCGATCGGGTATCGGCTGACCGGCCTGTCGACGTCAGCGGCTGGGCCGTCCCGCCCGGGACGACGGCCTCCAGGAGCATCACGCCCTTCGGGCCCGCCTCGTGCGAACTCCGTACGCGGCACCACGCGACAGGGCCCCCACGACCGTGTCGTGGGGGCCCTGTCAGGGGTTCAGCTCAGCTGGGATCAGCCGTTGCGCTTCCAGCGCGGCTTGTCGTCGCGGCGGCCGCCGAAGGAGCCAGTGGAACCGGAGCCCGACGGGCGGTGGTCGTCGCGGCGGCCGTACGGACGGTCGCCGGCGCCGCCGGAGCGGAAGCCACCGGACGGACGGTCGTCACGACGGTCGCGGTTGAACGGACGGTCGCCGCCGCCGGAGCGGAAGCCGCCGGAGGGGCGGTCGTCGCGGTTGAAGCCACCGGACGGACGGTCGTCGCGGCGGAAGCCGCCACGGTCGCCACCACGGTCACCGCGGTCGTCACGGTTGAAGCCACCGGACGGACGGTCGCCACCGGAACGGAAGCCACCACCGGACGGACGGTCGCCACCGGAACGGAAGCCACCCGACGGACGGTCGTCACGGCGGAAGCCGCCACGGTCGCCACCACGGTCGTCACGGTTGAAGCCACCGGACGGACGGTCGCCACCGGAACGGAAGCCACCACCGGACGGACGGTCGCCACCGGAACGGAAGCCACCCGACGGACGGTCGTCACGGCGGAAGCCGCCACGGTCGCCACCACGGTCACCGCGGTCGTCACGGCGGAAGCCGCCACGGTCACCGCCACGGTCGCCACCGCGGTCGTCACGGCGGAAGCCGCCACGGTCACCGCCACGGTCGCCACCGCGGTTGTCACGGCGCTCGAAGTTGCCGCGGTCGTCGCGCTGGGCGCGCTGCTCCTCGCGGCGCTCCTGCGCGGCCAGCTCGGCGGCAGCGGCGGCGGCAGCAGCCGCGACCTCGGCCTCGGCGGCCTCGGCCACCTCGGCGACAGCGGCCTCCGGGTCCTCGCCACGCTCACGCGCGGAGCGGGCGACCAGGCGGTCGGCCTCCTCGCGCAGCTCGCCGGCGCGGCGGGTCAGACGCTCCAGCTGCTTGGTGAGCTCGGCGACCTCGCGCTCGGCCTGCTTGGCGGCGTTGTTCGCGGAGTCGGCCTGGACCTCGGTCAGCGAACGCGCACCGGTGATCTCGGCGACCTCCGGCTCGAAGGCGCCGGCGCCCTGGACGATGTGGCGCGAGGCGTCGACGCCCGCGTCCTCCATCAGGCGGAAGATCTGGCGGCGCTGGTGCGGCAGGGCCAGGGAGACCACGACACCGGACTTGCCGGCTCGCGCCGTACGGCCCGAGCGGTGCAGGTAGTCCTTGTGGTCGCCGGCCGGGTCCACGTTCAGGACCAGGTCGATGCCGTCGACGTGGATGCCGCGGGCGGCGACGTCGGTGGCGACGAGCGCGTTGACGTAGCCGTCCTTGAAGTCGGCGAGGACGCGGGTACGGGCGCCCTGCGTCATGCCGCCGTGCAGCGCGTCGGCCTTCACGCCGGCCTCGACGAGCTGCTCGGCGATGCGGTCGGCGCCCAGCTGGGTGCGGACGAAGATGATGGTGCGGCCCTTGCGGGCGGCGATGGCGGCCGTGACCGGCGCCTTGTCCTTCGGCTTCACGACGAGGACGTGGTGCGTCATGGTCGTGACGTTGCCCTGCGCGCTGTCGACCTCGTGCGTGACGGGGTTGGACAGGTAGCGCTTGACCAGGGTGCCGATCTCGTTCTCCATGGTGGCGGAGAAGAGCATGCGCTGGCCGCCGGCCGGGACCTGGTCGAGCAGCTCGGTGACCTCGGGCAGGAAGCCCAGGTCGGCCATCTGGTCGGCCTCGTCGAGGACCGCGACCTCGACGTTCTCCAGGGAGCAGGCGCCACGGTTGATGATGTCGCGCAGACGGCCCGGGGTGGCGACGAGGACGTCGACACCGCGCTCCAGGGCGTAGATCTGGTTGCTCATGGAGGTACCGCCGCAGACGACCTTCATCTTCAGGCCGAGCACGTCGCCGTAGGGCTGGAGGGCGTCCGCGACCTGCATCGCGAGCTCACGGGTCGGCGTGAGGATGATCGCGCGGGGCTTCTTCTTCTCGGTGTGGCCACCGGCCAGGCGGGCCAGGGTCGGCAGACCGAAGGAGAGGGTCTTGCCGGAGCCGGTGCGGCCACGGCCGAGGATGTCCTTGCCGGCCAGGGCGTCCGGGATGGTCGCGGCCTGGATCGGGAAGGGGGCGGTGACGCCGTTCTGCGCGAGCTTGCGCACGATGCCGTCGGGCAGACCGAGGTCGCCGAAGGTGATCGTGGGCTCGGCGTCGTCGTCGCCGTCGAAGTCGTCGGTGGAGTCGACGGAGTCGTTGAACTCGTCGGACTCGTTGATCGTCACGTCTGCCTCAAGAGCCTCGATCGCCTCGTCGACCACAAGGGTCTCAACGGCGTCGACGATCTCGTGGGAGTCGTTCTCGGGCATGACGGCACGGTCAGAACTGGAAATGGACATGCGAAATGCGAAACCTTCCGGAGTCTCGGCACGCGCCCAAACTCCGTGAATCGCAAATCGACCGCCTCAATGCGGTCAGCCACGGCTAGGGAGAGTACGCGCCACACGGCGCTCTTCGGATTCGGCGCCGGGCAATGGGATCAAACGATCTATAACCATACGCACCCTCCCCCGGGTCTGGCAAGTCGCTCCGACCATAACGGCTCTGACCTGCGAAAACAGCCATAGTCCGAGAGACGGGTGGAGCGGGTGGGGCGGCTCCCGGCGCTAGGACTGCGTCCCCGGCTGGGTGCTCGGATCGGGCTGCGGGCTCGTCGGCAGCGGCGTGGGTTCCGTCACAGGAGGCGTCGTGGCCGGCGGGTCCGGGACCGGGCTGGCCGACGGCTGGCCGCCACCCGAACCGCCCGCGCCGCCGGAACCGGCCGATCCGCCGGAGCCGCCGGAGCCCCCCGCACCGGCCGAACCGGCCGAACCACCCCCGGACGGCTGCTGCGGGCCCTGACCGCCCGCGCCGCCGCCCGGTCCCGCCGACGGCGAGGGCACTCCCGGCTTGGCGCCCGTCGCCCCCGGGCTCGGCGAGCCCCCGGTCGCGCCGGACGCCTTGCCGTCCTCCTTGGGCCTGCCGTCCTGGCTCCCCGCGCCCTCCCTCGTGCCGTGCCCGTTGCCGTGGACCCCGGAGCCCTTCCCGGCCGTGGAGGCACCCCGCGCGTCGGTGCCCTTGCGGTCCGCCGCGGAGGAGGCCCCGGGCTTCGCGGCGTCGTCGCCGACGCTCATGCAGCCGGCCGTCGCCGCGACCGCGAGCGCGGTGACGGCCAGTCGGAGGGAAGCGGACAACTGGCGCACGGGGCACCTCCGGAGCCTGAGGATGAGCGGGTCCGCATGAGCGGGTCAATGTGCCCAACTCCCTTTGCCCCGTTAGGGACACGCCCTCAGCCGAACAGCTGCTGCGCCACCTGCGACCCGAGGTGTAGGGAGCCCAGCCCGACCAGCACCGAAGCCGCCACGTTCGCCGCCGCGAGGAACACCCAGCCGCGCTCGGCCAGCCGCAGCGTCTCGTACGAGAAGGTCGAGTACGTGCTCAGCGCCCCGCACAGGCCCGTCCCCAGCAGCAGTTGCAGCTGCGAGGAGGCGGCCCCGGCCAGCAGCGCGCCGGTCAGCACCCCCAGCACCAGGCAGGCGGCCGCGTTGGCCACGAAGGTGCCCCACGGGAACACCGAGTCGTGCCCCGCCTGCACCGCACGGTCCGTCAGGTACCTCAGCGGCGCGCCCACCACCGCGCCCGCGATCACGAGCAGCCAGTTCACCGGCGCCACCGCCGCCGCAGCGCCCACCGGGTCACGGAGGCCGCCGCCCACACCGCGCCGAGCGCCGTGGCCACCGTCAGCCCGGCGTAGGCCAGCGCGGTGTCCGCCTCTCCCTCGTCCAGGAGCCGCGAGAAGTCCGCCGCGTAGGTCGAGAAGGTGGTGAAGCCGCCGAGGATCCCGACCCCGGCGAAGGGCCGCACGAGCGGATGCGGCGACGGCCGGCCGCCCTCGCTGATCAGCACCATCAGTACGCCGATCAGGGCGCAGCCGATCGTGTTGATCCAGAGGGTCGCCCACGGGAAGCCCGCGGGTCCGGCCGGCCACAGCAGGAGCATCCCGTACCGCGCCGAGGCCCCGAGCGCCCCGCCCGCCGCCACCGCCGCGAGCACCCGGCCCCGGGGCTCGGCGGCTTGCGCGGGAACGTGCAGGTCGACGTCCGGGTCGATCGCCTCACCGCCGGGGACCGGCCGGGTCACCCGTAGCCCAGGGCGTGCAGCCGGTCGTCGTCGATCCCGAAGTGGTGGGCGATCTCGTGCACCACGGTGACCTCCGTCTCCGCGACCACGCTCTCCCGGTCCTCGCACATCCGCAAGGTGGGGTTCCGGTAGATCGTGATCCGGTCCGGCAGCACTCCGGCGTACCACTCGCCGCGGTCCGTCAGCGGGGTCCCCTCGTACAGGCCGAGCAGCTCGGGGTCGTCACTGGGCGGCTCGTCCTCGACGAACACCGCCACGTTGTCCATCAGCCGCGTCAGCTCCGGAGGGATCCGGTCCAGGGCCTCTGCGACGAGCTCTTCGAACTCCTCGCGCGTCATCTCCAGCACCGGGCCATTGTCCCCCCGGCAGGTGCACCCCCCGCCTGCCGGGGGAAACCGTTTTGGCGATCGCTCCCCGGATCCCATATGCTTCTCACGTCCCCGACGCGCTGGAAAGTGCCCGGCGGGCCTTTAGCCCTCATCGTCTAGTGGCCCAGGACGCCGCCCTTTCAAGGCGGTAGCACGGGTTCGAATCCCGTTGGGGGTACGCATTACCGTGTGCAAGACTTGTTCTCGCACACTGCAAGGTCCTGTGGAGCAGTTGGTTAGCTCGCCACCCTGTCAAGGTGGAGGTCGCGGGTTCAAGTCCCGTCAGGATCGCTGAAGCCGGAAACGGTTTCGTGGCTGGGTAGCTCAGTTGGTACGAGCGATCGCCTGAAAAGCGATAGGTCGCCGGTTCGACCCCGGCCCCAGCCACCATCAAGAAGGCCCCGTCCATCGGACGGGGCCTTCTGTGGTTACTCCCCTTCGGTGACCGCCCGGGCCTTGCGGCGCCACTGCACCAGTCCGAAGGCCACCGCCCCCGCCGCGACCAGGCCGAGCAGCACCCCGTCCGGGACCGCGGCCGCCAGGGACCGGACCCGCTGCTCCACCGCGAACGAATCGTCCACGTCCAGCAGCCCCGGCAGCGCGCTCGCCCCGTCAAAGGCCAGGAACATCACGCCCAGCGCGATGAAGAACAGCCCCGACAGCAGCGAGGTGGTGTGCAGCTCGAAGCGGCCCGCCCGCAAGGCCCGGCCGCGCAGCCAGCGCCGCCTGCCCAGGTCGAAGCGCTCCCACAGCAGGGCCAGCACGAACAGCGGTACGGCCATCCCCAGCGCGTAGACCGCGAGCAGCAGGCCGCCGTAGACCGGGCTGCCGCTGACCGCCGCGACCGTCAGGACGCTGCCCAGGATCGGGCCGGCGCAGAAGCCGGCCAGGCCGTAGACCGCGCCGAGGGCGTACACCGACAGGGCGGTCGTCGGCCGGATCCTGCCCGACAGCTCCGAGGCGCGCTTCGAGGCGAATCCCAGGCCGAGGATCTGGGCGAGCCCGAGCGCGATGATCAGCCAGCCGCCGGCGAGGACCAGCGCGTCACGGTTGCCGTGGAAGAACCGCCCCGCGTACGAGCCAGCCGCCCCCAGCGGTACGAGGGTGCTCGCGAGGCCCGCGTAGAAGATCCCGGTCCGCGCCAGCAGCCGGGACGCCGAGTCGATCGAGTACGCGAAGAAGGCGGGGAGCAGCAGGGCGCTGCACGGGCTGAGCAGCGCGAGGAGGCCGCCGAGCAGGGCGGCCAGGTATCCGATGCCGGTCACTTCCCCGCCGCCGTCCTGGCCTGGGTGATGGCCGCCGTGAAGGCGCCGATCGGCTGGGCGCCCGCGAGCGGCTGCCCGTTGACCAGGAAGGACGGGGTGGAGGTGACGCCGATGGCGTAGCCCTCCTCCTGGTCCTTCTTCAGGGCCGCGGCGGCCTGCTCCCCGGCCATGTCCTTCTTGAAGCGCTCCAGGTCGGGGACGCCGGCCTGCCGGGCCAGCTCCAGGAGGCGGTCCTCGCCGAAGCCCTTCTCCTTGGAGCCGTCGGCGTACGCGGCTTCGTGGAACTGCCGGAACCGGTCCTGCTGCCCGGCCGCCCAGGCGGCCTTGGCGGCGGCTTCGGATTCGGCGCCGAAGATCGGGAAGTTGCGCCACTCGATGCGCAGCGTGCCGTCGTGCACGTACCGCTCGATCAGCTGGGGCTCGGTGTCCCGGGCGAACTTGCCGCAGTAGCCGCACTTGAAGTCGGAGTACTCGATCAGCACGACGGGCGCGTCCGCGCTGCCGACGGCGAGCTTGTCACCGGCCTCGCGGCGGGCCAGCGCCTTCAGTGCGGCGGCGGGGTCCCGGCGGGGCGCGGCGGAGGCCGCGGGGCCGCCGGAGGGCTCGTCGGCGGGGGCGGTGGCCTGCCAGGAGACGAGGCCGAGGGTGATCGCGGCGACCGCGACCCCGGCGGAGGCGAGGAGGGACTTGCGGGAGGGCTTGCGGGAGGGCCAAGACATAGGGGTGCTCCAGAGCTGCGGATGACGAGGGGACCGGTACAACCGGTCCTCCTAGATCCGCATCACGGAGAGCTCCACCGGGCCGGGCGCCGGCCCGTCGGGTCCGCGTACGAGGATCCGTACGGGCGTCGTCCCGTGCGTCCGAGCCGCTTCGGGGCACAGCCGGGCCGGCGGGACCTGGGCGTGGTCGGACCCGGTGCGCGGCGGTACGGCGGGGAGGCCGCCGTGGTCCGGGGCCCCTGGGGCGCACGACGGCCCCCGGCCGTCGGCGACCGCGGCCACGTGCCACCGAGCGGCGTCCGGCGCCGCCGCCGCCGGGCCCGGCACGGCCCGGGCCGGTATCAGCCCGCGCACCGCGGCCGCCGACGGCACCGCCCGGGCCGTCACCCCGGCCGGGCCGGCCGTGGCGGAGGCAGCCGTGGCGGAGCCGGCCGCTGACGGGATCACCGCGCAGATCACCGCGGCGAGGCCGGCCATCACCGCCAGAGCGGCACAGCCCCATCGGCACCAGAGGCGGCGGGGGCGGGACATGGTGGGCGGCCTCTCACTCGCGTACTGCTCGGATACTGACGGAGTCGTCCCGAAATGGTACGGGTCCGCCTCACAAATGCGTTCGCCACCCGGCGGCCCCGGGTGAGATCCTCGACCAGGTATGTCTACTTCCTTCGCCGCCCTGCAGACGCTTCTCGGTGAGATCTCCCTCCGCGACGCGCACCGCCTCGGCCGCCGCCTAGAGGGCGCCCGCCGTATCCGCAAGCCCGAGGCCAAGCAGGCCGTGCTCGACGAGATCGCCGCGGAGGCCGAGAAGGCCGCCGCGCGACTGGCCGGCCGTGCCTCGCGGATGCCGGAGGTCACGTATCCCGAGAACCTGCCCGTCAGCCAGAAGAAGGACGAGATCGCCGAAGCGATACGCGACCACCAGGTCGTGATCGTCGCGGGCGAGACCGGCTCCGGCAAGACCACGCAGATCCCCAAGATCTGCATGGAGCTGGGCCGCGGCGTCCGGGGCATGATCGGGCACACCCAGCCCCGCCGGATCGCCGCCCGTACGGTCGCGGAGCGCATCGCCGAGGAGCTGAAGTCCGAGATCGGCCGGACGGTCGGCTGGAAGGTCCGGTTCACCGACCAGGTGGACCAGGACGCGACCTTCGTGAAGCTGATGACCGACGGCATCCTGCTCGCCGAGATCCAGACGGACCGCGAGCTGCGCGCGTACGACACGATCATCATCGACGAGGCCCACGAGCGGTCGCTGAACATCGACTTCCTGCTCGGCTATCTCGCCACCCTGCTGCCGAAGCGCCCCGACCTCAAGGTGATCATCACCTCGGCGACCATCGACCCGGAGCGGTTCTCCCGGCACTTCGGGGACGCGCCGATCGTCGAGGTCAGCGGGCGGACGTACCCGGTCGAGGTCCGTTACCGGCCCCTGCTCGAAGAGGAGGGGGACGACAGCGACCGCGACCAGATCACCGCGATCTGCGAGGCCGTGGACGAGCTCCACTCCGAGGGGCCGGGCGACATCCTGGTCTTCCTGTCCGGAGAGCGCGAGATCCGCGACACGGCGGACGCCCTCAACAAGCGCAATCTCCGTTTCACGGAGGTGCTCCCGCTCTACGCGCGCCTCTCGCACGCCGAGCAGCACCGCGTCTTCCAGCAGCACACCGGCAGGAGGATCGTCCTCGCGACCAACGTCGCCGAGACCTCCCTCACCGTCCCGGGCATCAAGTACGTGATCGACCCGGGCACCGCCCGGATCTCCCGCTACAGCCACCGGACCAAGGTGCAGCGCCTGCCCATCGAACGGATCTCGCAGGCCAGCGCCAACCAGCGCAAGGGCCGTTGCGGCCGCACCAGCGACGGCATCTGCATCCGGCTCTACTCCGAGGACGACTTCAACGGCCGCCCGGAGTTCACGGACGCCGAGATCCTGCGCACCAACCTGGCCTCCGTCATCCTCCAGATGACCGCGGCCGGCCTCGGCGAGATCGAGAAGTTCCCCTTCATCGACCCGCCGGACCACCGCAACATCCGCGACGGCGTGCAGCTCCTCCAGGAGCTCGGCGCGCTGGATCCGTCCGAGAAGGATCCGTCGAGGCGCCTCACCCAGATGGGCCGCCAGCTCTCCCAGCTGCCCGTGGACCCGCGCCTGGCCCGCATGGTCGTCGAGGCCGACAAGAACAACTGCGTGCGCGAGGTCATGGTCATCGCGGCGGCCCTGTCCATCCAGGACCCGCGCGAGCGCCCCTCGGACAAGCAGACGCAGGCCGACCAGAACCACGCCCGGTTCAAGGACGAGACAAGCGACTTCCTCTCGTTCCTGAACATGTGGCGCTACGTGCGCGAGCAGCAGAAGGAGCGCGGCTCGTCCTCCTTCCGCCGGATGTGCAAGCAGGAGTACCTGAACTTCCTGCGGATCCGCGAGTGGCAGGACATCTACTCGCAGCTGCGTACGGTCGCCAAGACCATGGGCATCCACGTCAACGAGGCCGACGCCCCCGAACAGCACGTCCACATCTCCCTGCTGGCCGGTCTGCTCTCGCACATCGGCCTGAAGGACACGGACAAGAACGAGTACCTCGGCGCCCGCGGCGCCAAGTTCGCGGTCTTCCCGGGCTCGGCGCTGTTCAAGAAGCAGCCGAAGTTCCTGATGTCGGCGGAGCTGGTGGAGACCTCGCGGCTGTGGGCGAGGGTCAACGCCAAGGTCGAGGCCGAGTGGGTGGAGCCGCTCGCGCAGCACCTGATCAAGCGCACGTACAGCGAGCCGCACTGGGAGAAGGACCAGGCGGCCGTGATGGCGTACGAGAAGGTCACGCTGTACGGCGTACCGATCGTGGCCCAGCGGAAGATCAACTACGGCCGGATCGACGCCGAGGTCTCGCGCGAGCTGTTCATCCGCAACGCGCTGGTCGAGGGGGACTGGCGCACGCACCACAAGTTCTACGCCGACAACCGCAAGCTCCTCACCGAGGTGGAGGAGCTGGAGAACCGGGCCCGGCGCCGCGACATCGTGGTGGACGACGAGACCCTCTTCGACTTCTACGACCAGAAGATCCCCGCGCACGTGGTGTCGGGGGCGCACTTCGACTCCTGGTGGAAGCACAAGAAGCGCGAGGAGCCCGAACTCCTCGACTTCGAGCGCGCGATGCTGCTGACCGAGAAGGCGGCCGGGGTCACCAAGGCCGACTATCCGGACTCCTGGCGGCAGGGGCAGCTGAAGTTCCGGGTGACCTACCAGTTCGAGCCGGGCGCGGACGCGGACGGCGTGACCGTCCACATCCCGCTCCAGGTGCTGAACCAGGTCACCGACGAGGGCTTCGACTGGCAGATCCCGGGTCTGCGCGAGGAGGTCGTCACCGAGCTGATCCGCTCGCTGCCGAAGCCGATCCGCCGGCACTACGTGCCCGCGCCGAACTTCGCGACCCGCTTCCTGGACACGGCGGTGCCCCTGCAGGAGCCGCTGCCCGTGACGCTGGCGCGCGAGCTCCAGCGGATGGTCGGGGTCCCGGTCTCGGCCGAGGACTTCGACCTCAGCCGGATCCCGGATCACCTGAAGATCACCTTCCGGATCGTCGACGAGCGTCGCAAGAACCTCGCCGAGGACAAGGACCTGGAGGCGCTGCGGCTGCGCCTGAAGCCCAAGGCCCGCCAGGCCCTGTCCAAGGCCGCCGCGGCCACGGCCGAGCGGGCGGGCGGGGAGTCGGTGGAGCGCACCGGGCTCACCGACTGGACGATCGGCACGCTGACCAAGGTCTTCGAGACCCGTCGGGCGGGCCAGCCGGTGAAGGCCTACCCGGCGCTGGTGGACGAGGGCACGACCGTGTCGGTACGGCTCTTCGACACCGAGGCCGAGCAGCAGCAGGCGATGTGGCTGGGCACGCGCAAGCTCATCCTGCTGAACATCCCGGTGAATCCCGCGAAGTTCGCCTCGGACCACCTGACCAACCAGCAGAAGCTCGCCCTCTCCAGGAACCCGCACGGCTCCATCCAGGCGCTGTTCGACGACTGCGCCACCGCGGCGACCGACAAGCTGATCGCCGACCACGGTGGCCCGGCGTGGGACGAGGCGGGCTTCCGCAAGCTCTACGAGGCCGTCCGCGCCGACCTGGTGGACACGACCGTGCGTACGGTCGGCCAGGTGCAGCAGGTACTGGCCGCCTGGCAGGCCTGTGAGCGCCGTCTGAAGGCCACGGGCAGCCTGGCGCTGGTCGCGAACATCCAGGACGTCAAGACGCAGCTGGCGGCCCTCATGCCGGCCGGCTTCGTGACGCTCACCGGGCTGCGCCGGCTGCCGGACCTCATGCGCTACCTGGTGGCGGTGGACCGGCGGCTCCAGCAGATGCCCACGGGCGTCCAGCGCGACACCACGCGCATGGAGAAGGTCCACGAGATGCAGGACGAGTACGCCTGGCTGCTGGAGCAGTTGCCGAAGGGACGGCCGGTGCCGGCGGCGGTCACCGACATCCGCTGGATGATCGAGGAACTGCGGGTCAGCTACTTCGCGCACGCGCTCGGGACGGCGTATCCGATCTCCGACAAGCGGATCGTGAAGGCCGTGGACGCGGCGGCCCCGTGATCCGGTTCGACTGCACCCCCTGAGCTGCGGTACAGTCTGATTCGCAGCCGCCCAGCGGCCGCAAATCAAGGACCTGTGGAGCAGTTGGTTAGCTCGCCACCCTGTCAAGGTGGAGGTCGCGGGTTCAAGTCCCGTCAGGTTCGCAGAAACGTCAGGGCCCGTATCCCCCAGGGGATACGGGCCCTGACGCGTTGGCGGGAAAACCTTCCGGGCGGCCTTGGCGCCCTCGGCCGCCCCGGCGTCCTGTGGGGCCCGCACGGCCCCGGGTGCCGTCGGGCGGCCCCTCCTCGCCCTTCCGGACCCTCTCGCCTCATCCGGCGGCCCGTGGCGGCCCGCCGGGCCGCGCGCCGCGCCACCTGTCAGCGCTCCACCTGTCGCATCGCCCGCCACCCCCGCCGCCCCGCGGTCGAGATTCCCCCGTTCGCGGGATGCACCGCGCGAGGCGCGTCCCCATTACGGGGAACACGGCCGGTAATACAAGAGTGATCATCTGTGACGGGAGTCACCGCACGGGTTTTTGGGACATGTACTTTTATCGCACCCATACACGGGCTCGATTTAATATGTGCAATGGCACCTACCCGTAGGCTCCGCCGCGATCTGCTCGATGCCGCCCTGACCTGGGCATAAAAAAGATCGCGCTGGACCCGGCGGAGTCCAGCGCGATCGACGACTGAGGTCCTGTTGGGGCAGGTCCGGCCGTATGAAGCTATGTGGGTTTCATCGGATTGGGGGACCCGATAGACCCGTTAAAGCGGGGTGTTTGCGCGACCTCAGGCCTCGCTGCGCTGCTGCGGAATTCCCGCGAGCAGGGCGCGAACCTCAGCCTCGCGGTAACGGCGGTGTCCACCCAGGGTGCGGATGGACGTGAGCTTGCCAGCCTTGGCCCAGCGAGTGACCGTCTTCGGGTCCACGCGGAACATCGTGGCAACCTCAGCCGGGGTCAGCAGCGGCTCGGCATCAGGGGTGCGAGCGGTCATGAGCGGCCTCCTCGGGAGAACCGAACCATCTCGGTTCTTTCCTCTAAATTCTGCACCTTGGCCCGCGTTGCCCGAAATGGACATACGCGGGCCGAGTCGGTTATAGGACGAACGGCTTGTCCTCGGCACTACAACTACACCATCCGTCCAGCCCTAAGGGCCAAACCGACGGAATTGCCCTCCGAGGTGTTCATCAGCGGCGGAAGCCGATGGACCGTCCCATAACGGACAGTCACCCCACTGTGACGATCAGTCACAGAGCGATCAGGAGTCGTCAGACCCCCCGTAGAGCGCAATGCCGAGCATTCCGCCCTTAGTTGGGCGGAAGGAACCCTCCCCGGACTCCTTGTCCTATTTTGGCACGAGGGTAGGGGAAGGGCGCAAGGGTGTAGTTAGTGCGGTCCGTCACGCTTGGGCCAATGGCCCGTATCGGGACGTAGGTCCTGGCACTAAGTCCTGAATGCCATGATCAAGGCTCTGATCAGCCATTTATGACCGTTCGGCCGATACGCGGGGGTCCGTACGGGTGCCGCGAGGCCTGCCGGAGCCAGTTTCGGCCCTCGGGGGCTAATTCGCGAACAGTCTTTCCCGGACCGCCCGCCACCGGTCCGCCAGCTCCCCGTACGCCTCGGCCGCCCCCTCCGCGTCCCCCGCCCGCAAGGCCGCGATCCCCGCCGCCAGCTCCCCCGCCGACCGGTCCGCCGCGAGCCGGTCCGCCGGCAGCGCGTGCAGCAGCCCGCCGTAGTCCAGTTCGACCATCGACCGGGGGTGGAACTCCTCCAGCCAGCTCCCGACCTCCACCAGGCCGTCGGCGAGCATCCCGTACCCCTCCGCCTCGCGCAGGGTCCGCAAGGCCCGCGCGAGCCGCCGCCGCGCCTGCACCATCGGCGTCCGGTAGCGCAGCCGCTCGCCCGCCACGTACTCCCGCTCCTCGTCGGCCACCAGCACGAACCAGCGCAGGGGCACCTGCCACACCCCCGTACGGATCCAGGGGCGCGCGTCCGGGTTCCGCTCGCGCCAGCGCTCGTACTCCTCGGCCGCCCGCCTGCGCATCACCGGCGGGAGCGCCGCGTCCAGCACCGGGCGCGGGAACCACTCGACCAGCTCCTGGAGCGCCAGCCAGCCGCGGAGCCGGGTGCGCCACGGGCAGACGAGCAGCACCCCGTCGACCTCCGCCGTGAACGCGTCCGCGCTCTCCTGCGCCGGCACCCCCACCAGGGGCACCCGCACCAAGTCCGTGAGCGATCTGCGCAATTCGTCCTGGGCGGTCGGGGCCGTCCCGCGCCGGGCGTAATCGGCCCAGTGCGTGCGCTCCTCCTCGGGAAAGGCCGCCAAGGGTTCGTAGACTCGCAGGTAGGAGGCATACGGGACGGTCGGCGCCGAGCGCGCGGAGGGCAGCAGGGGATCCGGGGTTTCGCTCACGCCCTCCTCCTCCCCCGCGCCGCCCGGGCGTACTCCGAGGGGCCGCCGTACCTCGGGAAGGTTCCGATCCTCGGACAGGTCGACTACACGCGCCCCGGAGGTCTTACTCTGCTCCCAGCACGCCCTCCCCCACCCGCAGGGCGGGCGTCATTCCGCCGCATCTCTTCCATGGGAGTCACCACCGTGACCGAAATGACCGACGGCGTCCTGCACACCCTGTTCCGTACGGAACAGGGCGGCCACGAGCAAGTCGTGCTGTGCCAGGACCGAGCCACAGGCCTGAAGGCCGTCATCGCGATCCACTCCACCGCTCTGGGCCCGGCCCTCGGCGGTACGCGGTTCCACGCGTACGCCTCCGACGAGGAGGCCGTCCTCGACGCGCTGAACCTCTCGCGCGGCATGTCGTACAAGAACGCCCTCGCCGGTCTCGACCTCGGCGGCGGCAAGGCCGTGATCATCGGCGACCCGGACGTCCTCAAGACCGAGGAACTGCTGCTGGCCTACGGCCGGTTCGTGGAATCCCTCGGCGGCCGCTACGTGACCGCCTGCGACGTCGGCACCTACGTGGCCGACATGGACGTCGTGGCCCGCGAGACCCGCTGGGCGACCGGCCGCTCCCCCGAGAACGGCGGCGCGGGCGACTCCTCGGTGCTCACCGCCTTCGGTGTCTTCCAGGGCATGCGCGCCAGCGCCCAGCACCTGTGGGGCGACCCGACCCTGCGCGGCCGCAAGGTCGCCGTCGCGGGCGTCGGCAAGGTCGGCCACTACCTGGTCGAGCACCTCCTGGAGGACGGTGCCGAGGTCGTGATCACGGATGTGCGGGAAGAGTCCGTGCGCCGGATCCTCGACAAGCACCCGGGCAAGGTCACCGCGGTCGCCGACACGGACGCGCTGATCCGCGTCGAGGGCCTCGACATCTACGCCCCCTGCGCGCTGGGCGGCGCCCTGAACGACGACTCGGTTCCGGTCCTGACCGCCAAGATCGTCTGCGGTGCGGCGAACAACCAGCTCGCCCACCCCGGCATCGAGAAGGACCTCTCGGACCGCGGGATCCTCTACGCCCCGGACTACGTGGTCAACGCGGGCGGCGTGATCCAGGTCGCCGACGAGCTGGTCGGTTTCGACTTCGACCGCTGCAAGGCCAAGGCCACGAAGATCTTCGACACCACCCTGGAGATCTTTGCTCGCGCGAAGACGGATGGCATTCCGCCGGCCGCCGCGGCCGACCGGATCGCCGAGCAGCGCATGGCGGACGCCCGCGCCGCGCGCGCCGTCTAGGCACCTGGCGGGACTCCCGGATGCGCCCGCCGGGGTGCGGCGAGACGGAACTCACTGCACTTCGGCGGGTCGCGGGCCAGGAAAGCGTTAAAATCGCGGTGACCAGCGAGGACGGGGCGCCTTGTTGGTTCTGCACCGGGGCGCGTCATGCGGGCGGCGTACCGTATGGCCGCGGAAGCAGGTACCGTTAAACCCCTACGGACGGTCTCTCCACGGAGAGCCCGCTCCGAACCATGAACGCGTGTCAGACTCTGGGGCCGTCGAGCCCCGTCACCGAGGGGGTCGAGCCATGGGGCGCGGCCGGGCCAAGGCCAAGCAGACAAAGGTCGCCCGCCAGCTGAAGTACAACAGCGGCGGGACTGACCTCTCGCGTCTGGCCAATGAGCTGGGCGCATCGCCGACGGATCCGCTGCCTGTCAGCGAGCCGGTCGAAGTCGATGACGATCTGGACGACGACGACCCGTACGCCAAGTACGCGGATCTGTACAACAGCGATGACGACGACGAGGACGAAGAGTCCGGTCCGTCGGCACAGCGTCGCGGCGCTTGACGCCCTGAGGCGTCTGCACGACAGGTAAAAGACTGAAACCCGGTCCAGGGCATCGCCCCGGGCCGGGTTTCAGTGCTGCTCAGCTCGCGTAGGAACCGGTGAGGGTCGCACCCTCGGTACGGTCGCCGCGGTCGAGGATCTCTCCCGCGACCCACGCGTCCACACCCCGGTCGGCGAGCGCGGTCAGGGCCACGTCCACCGACTCCTGCGGGACCACGGCCATCATGCCGACGCCCATGTTCAGGGTCTTCTCCAGCTCCAGCTGCTCCACCTGCCCGGCCTTGCCGACCAGATCGAAGATCGCGCCCGGCGTCCAGGTGGCCCGGTCGACCGTGGCGTGCAGGTGGTCCGGGATGACCCGGGCCAGGTTCGCCGCCAGGCCGCCGCCGGTGATGTGCGAGTACGCGTGCACCTCGGCCGTACGGGTGAGGGCCATGCAGTCCAGCGAGTAGATCTTGGTGGGCTCCAGGAGCTCCTCGCCGAGGGTCCGGCCGAGCTCCTCCACGTGCTGGTCGAGCGACATGCCGGCGCGGTCGAAGAGCACGTGCCGGACCAGCGAGTACCCGTTCGAGTGAAGGCCGGACGACGCCATCGCGATGACGGCGTCACCCGTACGGATGCGATCCGCGCCGAGCAGCCGGTCGTACTCGACGACGCCCGTTCCTGCGCCCGCCACGTCGAAGTCGTCCGGGCCCAGCAGGCCCGGGTGCTCGGCGGTCTCGCCGCCCACCAGGGCGCAGCCGGCGAGGACACAGCCCTCGGCGATGCCCTTGACGATCGCCGCGACACGCTCGGGGTGGACCTTGCCGACGCAGATGTAGTCGGTCATGAAGAGCGGCTCGGCACCGCAGACGACGATGTCGTCCATGACCATCGCGACCAGGTCGTGGCCGATGGTGTCGTACACGCCCAGCTGGCGGGCGATGTCCACCTTGGTGCCGACTCCGTCGGTGGCGGAGGCGAGCAGCGGGCGCTCGTAGCGCTTGAGGGCGGAGGCGTCGAAGAGGCCGGCGAAGCCGCCGAGGCCGCCGAGGACCTCGGGGCGCTGCGTCTTCTTCACCCACTCCTTCATCAGCTCGACGGCGCGGTCTCCCGCTTCGATGTCCACGCCTGCGGCTGCGTAGCTGGCACCGGTGGTCTTCTCTGTCATGACAGGAGAGAGCTTTCGTGTCGTTACTGCGATTGGTGCCGGGCCCTGGGAGAAGCCTCAAAGACAGGGCCCGGCGCAGGTTGAGCCAGGGTGAAGCCGCGGACTACGGGCGGCGGAGCGCGTCGGCCGCGTCCGTGCCGCCGGCCAGCTCGGTCTCCAGCAGCTGCTTGCCCAGGAGCTGCGGGTCGGGCAGCTCCATGGGGTACTCGCCGTCGAAGCAGGCACGGCAGAGGTTGGGCTTCTGGATGGTGGTCGCCTCGATCATCGCGTCGAGCGAGATGTACGAGAGCGAGTCCGCGCCGAGCGACGTGGCGATCTCGTCGACCGTCATGCCGTTGGCGATGAGCTCGGCCCGGGTCGCGAAGTCGATGCCGAAGAAGCACGGCCACTTCACCGGCGGCGAGGAGATCCGGATGTGGACCTCGGCCGCGCCGGCCTCGCGGAGCATCTTGACCAGGGCGCGCTGGGTGTTGCCGCGGACGATCGAGTCGTCCACGACCACCAGGCGCTTGCCCCGGATGACTTCCTTGAGGGGATTGAGCTTCAGGCGGATGCCGAGCTGGCGGATCGTCTGCGAGGGCTGGATGAAGGTCCGGCCGACGTAGGCGTTCTTGACCAGGCCGGAGCCGTACGGAATCCCGCTGGCCTCGGCGTATCCGACGGCGGCGGGCGTGCCGGACTCCGGCGTCGCTATCACCAGATCGGCGTCGACCGGGGCTTCCTTGGCCAGGCGCCGACCCATCTCGACACGCGAGAGGTAGACGTTCCGGCCGGCGATGTCGGTGTCCGGGCGCGCCAGGTAGACGTACTCGAAGACACAGCCCTTGGGCTTCGCTTCCGCGAATCGGGAGGTCCGCAGGCCGTTCTCGTCGATCGCGATGAGCTCGCCCGGCTCGACCTCGCGGACGAAGCTGGCGCCGCAGATGTCGAGGGCGGCGGTCTCACTCGCGACCACCCAGCCGCGCTCCAGGCGGCCGAGGACCAGCGGGCGGATGCCCTGCGGGTCACGGGCGGTGTAGAGGGTCCCCTCGTCCATGAAGACGAGCGAGAAGGCGCCCTTGACCTTCGGGAGGACCTTGGTGGCCGACTCCTCGATGGTCAGGGGCTTGCCGTCGTCGTCGGTCTGGCCGGCCAGGAGGGCGGTGACCAGGTCCGTGTCGTTGGTGGCCGCCACCTGGGTGGCACGGCCGTCCTGACGGGGGAGGTCGGCGACCATCTCGGCAAGCTCGGCGGTGTTCACCAGGTTGCCGTTGTGACCCAGGGCAATGGAGCCGTGGGCGGTCGCACGGAAGGTCGGCTGAGCGTTCTCCCAGACGGAGGCTCCGGTGGTCGAGTAGCGGGCGTGACCGACCGCGATATGACCCTGGAGCGAGCCGAGAGAGGTTTCGTCGAAGACTTGGGAAACGAGGCCCATGTCCTTGAAGACGAGGATCTGGGAACCGTTGCTCACAGCGATTCCCGCGGACTCTTGTCCACGGTGCTGTAGCGCATACAGTCCGAAGTAGGTGAGCTTGGCGACCTCTTCACCCGGAGCCCAGACACCGAAGACGCCGCAAGCGTCCTGGGGGCCCTTTTCGCCGGGGAGCAGGTCGTGGTTGAGTCGTCCATCACCACGAGGCACGCTTCCGAGTGTAGGCGAGATCGACCACTGGTCCGAATTGGGGACGGCCGGGAAATGTCACAGCACAGAGGGTGACCGGACGCCTCCGTCTCGGTATTCGGATCACCTTGTTGACATGCACGAACGCATTCGTACAAGCTCTCGGCCCATGCAGCCTCTCGGTGACCGCACGGTCACCCTCGTCGAGCGCCGCCACGTAGACCTGGTCCGTGTCGCGAGCGCCATCTGTCGCTGTTCCGCGTAGCCACAACTCTTTCTCCCCTTTTCACATTTCAGCTCCGCCCAGCCCTGCCCTGCCGCGCCGCGCGCCGTCCCGCGCCCCGCCGGGAGCGGGCGGGCGGGCCATGGCCTGGAGTACCTGTGTCTTCGTACGAGAACAAGCTGTCCCGGCGTGCCTTCGGCGGCGCCGTCGGAGTGACCGCCGCCGCCGCGGCGGTGGGGCTGGGAGCGGGCCCGGCCGCGGCCGCCGAGACCGCCGGCGAGCGGCGCGCGGAGGCCGGGGAGCGCGCCTTCCGGGCGGCTCGCGGCCGACGCTCGCGCCGCCCGAACATCCTGTTCGTCCTGGGCGACGACCTCGGCTGGGCGGACCTGTCCTCATACGGCTCCCCGCACATCGAGACCCCGAACCTGGACCGGCTGGCCCGCCAGGGCGTCCGGTTCACCGACGCCTACTCGGGGTCCGCGACCTGCTCGCCGACCCGGTTCAGCCTCTACACCGGCCGCTACCCGGCCCGCACCGAGGGCGGGCTGGCCGAGCCGATCGCCGACAGGTCGGCCGGTCTGGACCCGACCCACCCGACGCTGGCCTCGCTGCTGAAGGAGGCCGGCTACTCCACCGCGCTGATCGGCAAGTGGCACGCGGGCTACCTGCCCGACCACAGCCCGACGAAGTCCGGCTGGGACGAGTTCTTCGGCAACTTCGGCGGGGCCCTGGAGTACTACTCCAAGCTGGGCCTGGGCGGCGAGTACGACCTCTACGAGGGCGACGCCGAGTACAAGGACCTGCGCTACTACACGCGGATCATCACCGAGCGGGCATCGGAGTACGTCTCCCGCGACCACCACGGCAAGCCGTGGCTGCTGAACCTGAACTTCACCACCCCGCACTGGCCCTGGATCGCCGACGGGGACACGGAGCAGGGCGCCGAGATCGTCCGCCGGATCAAGGCGGGCGACGGGCGCGCCCTGTGGCACCAGGACGGCGGCTCGGTCGAGAAGTACAAGCAGATGGTCGAGGACCTCGACCGGTCGGTCGGCGAGGTGCTGAAGGCGCTGAGGCGCTCCGGCCAGGAGGACGACACCCTGGTCGTCTTCTCCAGCGACAACGGCGGCGAGCGCTTCTCGTACAACTGGCCGCTGTCGGGCAACAAGGCCTCCCTCCAGGAGGGCGGCATCCGGGTGCCGAACATCGTGCGCTGGCCCGCGCGGCTGGACGGCGGCCAGGTCAGCCACGTCCCGGTCTTCAGCCCTGACTGGACGGCGACGCTGCTGGAGGTGGCCGGGACCCGGCCTCACCGGGCGTACCCGCTGGACGGGGTGAGCCTGGCCGGGTACCTGCTGCGCGGCGAGGAGCCGGCCGAGCGCGATCTGTTCTGGCGGGTGCGCGGGGAGCGGGCGCTGCGCCGCGGCGACTGGAAGTACTACCGCGGCAAGGCGGGCCGGGACCAGCTGTTCGACCTGGCCGGGGACATCCGGGAGCAGGCCGACAAGGCCGCGGTGGAACCGGCCCGGCTGGCCGAGCTGCGGGCTGCCTGGGAGTCCGTGAACGCGGGACTGCTCCCCTACCCGGCTTGACCTTTGTCATGACCGCCGCGTGTGGGTCACTCGGCGGCCGAGGCCGCCCTCGCGGTCAGGCCCTTGCCGTCGGGGGCGGTGAGGGTCAGTGCCTGGCCCTGGATCTTCCAGGTGAGCGGGCCGCTGCCGAACAGCCCGGTCAGCGCCCGCTCGACCTCGCCCGCCGGGCCCTCGCAGGCCATGCGGGTGGAGGTGACCGGCCCGAAGGTGAGCGTGGACCCCTCGACGGTGACCTTGGCGCTGAACCGGTTGCAGCCGAGGCTGCCGCTCGCGGTGCCGTCGGCGGCGAGGGTGAAGTGCGCCTTGCCGGCCACCTCGGCGGGGACGGAGGAGACAGTCTCTCCGCTGACCAGCGCGTCGACCGTCCACAGCGTCGCGGTCAGGGGGGCGTTCGCCTGCGGGGGCTCCGGGGTCATGGCGATGGTGCTCCCGTCGGCGGTCTTCAGGGTGAGCCGGTCGGGCGCCCGGTGGATGGTCAGCCGGCCCGTGAAGAGCTTGGCGAACTCCGTCTCGAACTCCATGTTCTCTGTGCAGAGCTTGAGCGTCGAGCCACCGGGCGTGACGGTCACGGCGGAGGTCCCGGCGAAAGCGAGCTCCGCCGAGAAGCCGTTGCAGCCGTAGTTGCCGCCGGCCTTGTTCTGGCCGATCTCGACGCGCGCGGTCGCGGGCGCGTGCAGGGTGCGGCCACCGGTGGTCAGCGACTCGACCGCCCAGTGGCCCTGGGGATCGGGGAGCGCGGCGATGCTCCCGCTCTCCTCGGAGCGCCCGCAGCCGGTGAGGGCGAGGCCGAGACCGAGGGCGAGGGCCGTCCCGGTCGTGAGGTGCCTGAGGGTACGCATGGACCTGGGACGGGCCGGGCCGGCGTACGGTTCCACCCTCAGGTCATCAGCGGCAGCAGCGCCGACAGGTCGGCCCGCTCCCCACTGGCCCTGACCTGCGCGTCCTCCAGGGCCGCGGCCCAGTCGGTACGCCCGGTGGCCAGCCGCATCCAGGTCAGCGGGTCCGTCTCCACCACGTTGGGCGGGGTGCCGCGGGTGTGGCGGGGCCCCTCGATGCACTGGACCACCGCGAACGGCGGGATCCGCACCTCCACCGAGCCGCCCGGGGCCTTGAGCGCGAGGGCGTCGGCGAGCAGCCGGGTGCAGGCGGCCAGGGCCTGCCGCTCGATCGGGATGTCCACACCGGCGGCCCGGCCCAGGTCGTCGGCGTGCACCACCAGCTCGACGGTCCGCGTGACCAGGAAGTCGGCCAGGGTCATGTCCCCGATCCACAGGTCCAGCACCCGGCTGCCGGGGTTCGCGGCCAGCGCCCCGGCCATGCGGGCGCCGGCGTGCTCGTACAGCTCGGGCAGCGGGCCGCCCTCGAGGGTCTCCTTGGCCGCCTCGGCGATCTTCCCGGCGAGGGAGGCGGTGGCGGAGGGCCATTCGACGGCCGTCAGCTCCGGCACGGCCGCCGGCGGTCGGGCCAGGCCGGCGGCCAGCGAGTCGGCGATCCACGCGATGTGCGCGGCCAGATCGGCGACGCTCCAGTCGCCGAGCCCGCTGGGGCGCGCCAGCTGCTCGGGCGTCAACTCGCGCACGGCGTCGGCGACATGTCCGAACTGCGCGATGACAGCCGCACGGATCTTCGCGGGGTCGTACGTACGCTGCTTCTTCTTCCCGGGCGGCATGCGGCGACCCTATCCGGGCAGCGTCAGCCCCGTGCAGCCGCGGCGCGCGGCGGCATCGGTGGCGTAGGCCTTGAACAGCTCGGTCAGGCTCGGCTCCAGCAGGTGCTGGTACTCGGCGTCCACGTTCAGGGTGAAGGCGGCCGGGCGGCCCTGGCAGTCCGCGGATCCGTACAGGACGCCGCCCTGCCGGCCGGCCTTGCGCTCGGTGACCGAGAACCTGTCGGCGAGCGAGCCGACGTACGTGCCCTGCGCCTCGTCGCCGAAGTAGGTCTGCGTGCGGATCCACCAGGGGGACCGGTCCAGGACACGGCTCAGCTCGGGGGCGCCCGCGCGCTCCTGCTCGGTCAGCCCCTCGAAGATCCGCTTCGTCTCCGCCGGGCTCACGGCCAGCGTGCACGACTCGCCCCCGGTGTGCGCGGCCACGGGCGCTCCCACGGAGCGGTCCGGCAGCCTCCCCCGGTCCGCGCCGCGCAGGAACTCGGCGTACCAGGCGCAGGTGCCCTGCCCCGCTCCGGCCGGTCCGAGGTCGGCCGTGGCCTCGGGCATCCGCTCCGGCAGGCCGGGGAGCGCCGGCTCACAGCCGCGGCGGGCCGCCGCGCGGAGCGCCCCCTGCCGGGCGATCCGTGCGAGCAGCTGGCGGTCGGCGCCGCTCACTTTCTCGAAGCCGGCGGCTGCGGAGACCAGCACGGAGGAGTTCTCGCAGCGGGCCGTGACGGTGACGGTCTGCCGCCCGTAGTCGCCCAGGGTCCCGTCACCCAGCGGGTGCCGACTGGGGAGGTCGGTCCGGGCGGTGACGTCCTCGCCCTCCTCGCGGCCGCGGTGGGCGAAGGGCCGGTCGCCGTCCCCGATGAGGTGGAAGGGGTACCGGTGGGGGAGTTCGCGGACCGTGAGGGAGAAGTACTCCTCGTCGCGCTCCTCGCCGTCCCGTTCCCGCGGGGTGTCGAGCACGCAGATGTGCGCGATGCCCACGGCCTGCGCACTGCGCCCGGGCCGGCCCCCGTCGAGTCCCACGGCGTCGACCCCGCCGTCCAGCCGCATGACCGTACGCGGATCCGCCAGGCCGGCGCAGGCCTTGTCGATGAGCCCCCGGTCCCGCCAGGCGTCGTACTCACCCTTGAGGACCCAGCCGCCGAGGGCGATGCCCGCCAGCGCGGCGGTCAGCACCAGAGCGTTGATCCGGTTGCGCCGACGCCCCCGGTCCGGCAGGAGCCGGGTGGCCGCCGCTCCCGGCTCGGGCGGTTCGAAGACCATGCCGCTTCCCCCTCGCGCATACGACGGCTCGACCGTACCAACCGGGCGCGAGCGACGCCGAGGCCCCGCCCACACCCGTGGACGGGGCCTCGTACGCAAAAGGCGGGATCAGGCGAGCAGCGCCGGGATCGTCGCCTCGTGAGCGGTGCGCAGCTCTGCGAGCGGAATCGTGAACTCGCCCTGGATCTCGATCTCCTCGCCGTCCACCACACCGATGCGGGTGGCGGGCAGGCCCCGCGCGCCGCACATGTCGGTGAAGCGGAGCTCCTCGCTGCGCGGGACGGACACGATGGCGCGGCCCGCGGACTCGGAGAACAGGAAGGTGAAGGCGTCCAGGTTCTCGGGGACCACGATCCGCGCGCCGTTGCCGCCCTTGAGGCAGGACTCGGTGAGCGCCTGGATGACGCCGCCGTCGGACAGGTCGTGCGCCGCGTCGACCATGCCGTCGCGGGACGCCGAGATCAGGATCTCGCCCAGCAGCTTCTCGCGGCCCAGGTCCACCTTGGGCGGCATGCCGCCGAGGTGGTCGTGGACGACCTGGGACCAGGCCGAGCCGCCGAACTCCTCGGCCGTGTCGCCCAGCAGGTACAGCAGCTGGCCGGCCTCGGCGAACGCCATCGGCGTACGGCGGTTGACGTCGTCGATCACACCGAGGACCGCCACGACCGGGGTCGGGTGGATGGCGGTGTCGCCCGTCTGGTTGTAGAGCGAGACGTTGCCGCCGGTCACCGGGGTGCCCAGCTCCAGGCAGCCGTCCGCGAGGCCCCGGGTGGCCTCGGCGAACTGCCACATGACGTCCGGGTCCTCGGGGGAGCCGAAGTTCAGGCAGTCGGAGATGGCCAGCGGCTTGGCGCCGGTCGCGGCGACGTTGCGGTAGGCCTCGGCCAGCGCCAGCTGCGCGCCCGTGTACGGGTCGAGCTTGGCGAAGCGGCCGTTGCCGTCCGTGGCCATGGCGACGCCGAGGTTGGACTCCTCGTCGATGCGGACCATGCCCGCGTCCTCGGGCTGCGACAGGACGGTGTTGCCCTGCACGAAGCGGTCGTACTGGTCGGTGACCCAGGACTTCGACGCCTGGTTCGGGGAGGAGACCAGGGCGAGGACCTGCGCGCGCAGCTCGGCGGAGGTCGCCGGGCGCGGAAGGCTGCCGGCGTCGTCCGCCTGGAGCGCGTCCTGCCAGGACGGGCGGGCGTACGGGCGGTTGTAGACCGGGCCCTCGTGGGCGACGGTGCCCGGGGGCACGTCCACGATCTGCTCGCCGTGCCAGAAGATCTCCAGGCGCTCGCCGTCGGTCACCTCACCGATGACGGTGGCGATGACGTCCCACTTCTCGCAGATCTCCATGAAGCGGTCGACGTACTGCGGCTCGACGATCGCGCACATGCGCTCCTGCGACTCGCTCATGAGGATTTCCTCGGGCGAGAGCGTCGCGTCGCGCAGCGGGACGGTGTCGAGCTCGACGCGCATGCCGCCGGAACCGGCGGAGGCCAGCTCGGACGTGGCGCAGGAGAGCCCGGCGCCGCCGAGGTCCTGGATGCCCGCGACCAGCTTCTCCTTGAAGATCTCCAGGGTGCACTCGATGAGGAGCTTCTCCTGGAAGGGGTCGCCGACCTGGACGGCGGGGCGCTTGGTGGGCTTGGTGTCGTCGAAGGTCTCGGACGCGAGGACCGAGACGCCGCCGATGCCGTCGCCGCCCGTGCGGGCGCCGTAGAGGATGACCTTGTTGCCGGGGCCGGAGGCCTTGGCGAGGTGGATGTCCTCGTGCTTCATCACGCCGATGCAGCCGGCGTTGACGAGCGGGTTGCCCTGGTAGCAGGCGTCGAAGACGACCTCGCCGCCGATGTTCGGCAGGCCGAGGCAGTTGCCGTAGCCGCCGATGCCCGCGACGACGCCCGGCAGGACGCGCTTGGTGTCGGGGTGGTCGGCCGCGCCGAAGCGCAGCGGGTCCACGACGGCGACCGGGCGGGCGCCCATGGCCAGGATGTCGCGGACGATGCCGCCGATTCCGGTGGCCGCGCCCTGGTAGGGCTCGATGTACGAGGGGTGGTTGTGCGACTCGACCTTGAAGGTGACCGCGTAACCCTGGCCGACGTCGACGACGCCGGCGTTCTCGCCGATGCCGACGAGCATGGCGTCGTTCTGCGGGACCTTCTCGCCGAACTGCTTCAGGTGGACCTTGCTGCTCTTGTACGAGCAGTGCTCGGACCACATGACCGAGTACATGGCGAGCTCGGCGCCCGTGGGGCGGCGGCCGAGGATCTCCCGGATGCGCGCGTACTCGTCCTCCTTGAGGCCGAGCTCCTTCCAGGGCTGCGCGGCGTCCGGGGTGTCCGTGGCGTGCTTGACGGTGTCCAGGCTCATGCGTTGACCAGCTTCTTCAGGACCGACGTGAAGAACGGGAGGCCGTCGGTGCGGCCCGTCCCGATCAGCGGCTCGACCGCGTGCTCGGGGTGGGGCATGAGGCCGACGACGTTGCCTGCGGCGTTGGTGATGCCGGCGATGTCGCGCAGCGAACCGTTCGGGTTCACGTCGAGGTAACGGAAGGCCACGCGGCCTTCGGCCTCCAGTTCGTCGAGCGTGTGCTCGTCGGCGACGTAGCGGCCGTCCATGTTCTTGAGCGGGACGGAGATCTCCTGGCCGGCGGTGTAGTCCCCGGTCCACGCGGTCTCCGCGTTCTCCACCCGCAGCTTCTGGTCGCGGCAGATGAAGTGCAGGTGGTTGTTGCGGAGCATCGCCCCCGGCAGCAGGTGGGCCTCGGTGAGGACCTGGAAGCCGTTGCAGATGCCGAGGACGGGCATGCCCGCCTTGGCCTGCTCGATGATGGTCTCCATCACCGGCGAGAAGCGGGAGATGGCCCCGGCGCGCAGGTAGTCCCCGTAGGAGAAGCCGCCCGCGAGGACGACCGCGTCGACCTGGTGCAGGGCCTTGTCGCGGTGCCAGAGCGAAACCGGCTCGGCCCCCGCGAGGCGGATGGCGCGCAGCGAGTCACGGTCGTCGAGCGTTCCGGGGAACGTGACGACTCCGATGCGAGTGGTCACCGTCAGGCCTCGACCTTCACGGTGAAGTCTTCGATGACGGTGTTGGCGAGGAACGTTTCGGCCATCTTGTGGATGCGGTCGAGGGCGGCCTGGTCGACCGGTCCCTCCACTTCCAGTTCGAAGCGCTTCCCCTGGCGGACGTCGGCGATTCCATCGAAGCCCAGGCGCGGCAGTGCACGCTGCACCGCCTGGCCCTGGGGGTCGAGGATCTCCGGCTTGAGCATGACGTCGACTACGACGCGTGCCATCGGGCACTCCCGTGTGTGGTTGGTGCGAAGGCGGTTCCATCAGCGTACCCGGCCCAAATTTCTACGCGGGTAGATATCTCCAGGGTGTGATCACCGACCGGTTTGGCTTCACCAACGCTTCGCAAAATCACCAGGAAAAACACGCGTCCGGGATTGCGGCGGGACACGCGGAGAGAATTAACTGGGCTTCGCAATGCAATGAGAATCGGGGTACAAAGGAATCACCCCGAGAGACAGCATTTCGCCGCTTCACAACGGGGGCGGAAAGATACATTGCTCCGAAACATCCACACAGGCGACAACGCCGCACGTCAGCAGGTGGCGGCGTCGCACGAAGGGACCGATATCCGTGGCGCAGCGCGTAGTAGTCACGCTCTCCGACGACATCGATGGCGGAGAAGCGGCGGAAACGGTCGTGTTCGCTCTGGACGGTAAGTCGTACGAGATCGACCTCAATGCGGCCAACGCGAAGAAACTGCGGAAGGGCCTGGAGCCGTTCGTGGCCGCCGGCCGCCGCCAGTCGCGTTCGGGGAAGGCCTTCAAGCACACGTCCATCGCACCGGACCCGGCGGTCGTGCGGGCCTGGGCCCGGTCCAACCAGTACGAGGTCCCGCCCCGCGGCCGCATCCCCAAGAAGATCTACGAGGCCTACAACGCTGCTCACTGAGGGCCGATTTGCCATCCACCCCCCTGCGTCAGCTAGTGTGTGGATCACGCCGAGGGGCCAGGCCGCAGGTCAGAGCCCCGAAGGTCGTGCGGGTGTAGTTCAGTAGTAGAACGTCCCCCTTCCAGGGGGAAGGCGCAGTGTGCGATTCCTGTCACCCGCTCTGCATCGGTTTACCGACCACCACCGTGGATCAGGTAGAGTGATGCACGCATTGCCAAGGCAGTGCACGTAGTACATGCGGACGTAGCTCAGTTGGTAGAGCACCACCTTGCCAAGGTGGATGTCGCGCGTTCGAGTCGCGTCGTCCGCTCCATAAGGAGAAGGCCCCGGTCATTACGACCGGGGCCTTCTTCGTGTTCCCCGGTTCTCCCCGGCTTTTGCGGGTTCGGCCCTTCCCTGACAAATGTCATCGGGGATCGTGACGGCGCGCACTGCCGGGCCCGTCCGGGCGCCGCGAGGCTGGGGTCATGACCGACACCGCGGCCGACCGGCCCGCCCGGATCCGCTTCACGCTGCCCGCCGGGGTGCCGGCCGGCAGCCTGCCGCTGACGCTGCGCGCGGCGGCGTACGGGCAGCGCGTGGAGATCCGTACCGGACACCTCCAGGCGGCCCTGACCGAGCTGCTGCGCTGGGCGCACGACTCCGGTGTGGAACTGGAGGGGATCGACGCCCGGTCCGGCTCCCTGGAGGAGGCCTTCCTCGACTGGCTCGCGCGCTCGGACGAGCCGGGCCCGCCCTGCCGGTGCGCCGCCGGACCGCGCTCACCGCACTGGCCCGAATCATGATCACCGTGTTTGCTGATCCGCGGTGGTTCCGCCGGGAACCGCGCGGCGGGCAGGAAAAAGATCCGGGGGGACGGGCGACATGCCGAAGCTGAAGGGGTGGTGGAAGAACCGCACCACCGCCGGGAAGGTCGAGCTGTACACGCGCTGGTCGTTCCACTTCTTCGTGGTCATGGAGCTCCTGGGGATCGGGCTGGCCCCGCTGGCCGGCGTCGCCGAGGTCACCTCGCCGCTGCTGCCGGTGTCGCTCTCCCTGATGGCGTGCACCCACGCGGTGCTGTGCGGAGTGCACTCCTCCAGGGCCCTGCACTGGGTGGTGGGCCGACGCGAACGCCCCACCCGGCTCGCGGCGGCCCTGGCCCTCGCGTCGGGCACGGCCACGCTCGGCGTCCTCGCGCTGCGCGCGACCGGCAGACTCGACCCGGCCGTGGCGCCGTCGCTCGTCTCGGGGCTCACCTGCTTCGCCACCGGCTCGCTGGTCCTGTCCCTGCGGTCGGTGAAGCTCATCTGGTGCGTCGCCCCGGCCGTGGCCGCCGGTACGGCCGTGGCCGTGCTCGCGCTGGGCCTGGCGCCGGGGGAGGCTCTGGGCTACGCGGTCGCCGTACTGCTCGGCAATCTGCTCTTCAGCACCACCTGCGGATTCAGCGCATGGCTGCTGAAGACGGTCTACGAACTGGACCGGTCCCGCGAGATCCAGGCGCGCCTCGCGGTCGCCGAGGAGCGGCTGCGCTTCGGCCGGGACCTGCACGACGTGATGGGCCGGAACCTGGCGGTGATCGCGCTCAAGAGCGAGCTGGCGGTCCAGCTGGCGCGGCGCGAACGGCCAGAGGCGGTGGACCAGATGATCGAGGTGCAGCGGATCGCCCAGGAGTCCCAGCGGGAGGTGCGCGACGTCGTGCGCGGCTACCGGGAGGCGGACCTCGCCGTGGAGCTGGAGGGCGCGCGCGGGGTGCTGCGGGCGGCCGGAATGGACTGCAGGGTCGACTTCGAGGCGGCCGGACACGAGCTGCCGCCCGAGGTCCAGTCGGCGCTCGGCTGGGTGGTGCGCGAGGCGACCACGAACGTCCTGCGGCACGGGGACGCGCACAGTTGCGTGATCCGGCTGACGGCGCCGCAGGCGGGTCCGGTGACCCTGGTGGTGGAGAACGACGGAGCCCCCGAGACGCCCGCCGGGCCGCCCGGCTCGGGGCTGGCCGGGCTGCGGGAGCGGCTCGCGGTGGTGGACGGAACCCTGCAGGCGGGACCGGCGGCCGGCGGCCGCTTCCGGCTGTGCGCCGAGATACCCGGCGGACACGTGCAACGACTGGAGGTGCGGGCGTGAGCCCCGTACGCGTACTGCTCGCCGACGACGAGCACCTGATCCGCGGGGCGCTGGCCGCCCTGCTGGCCCTGGAGGACGACCTGCTGGTCGTCGCCCAGGCGGCCTCCGGGCCCGAGGCCCTCGCCATGGCACGGGCGCACCGGCCGGACGTGGCGGTGCTGGACCTGCAGATGCCCGGCGCCGATGGTGTGAGTGTGGCCACATCGCTGCGGGCCGAACTCCCCGGCTGCAAGACCATGATCGTGACGAGTCACGGCCGTCCCGGCCACCTGAAGCGGGCCCTGGCGGCGGGGGTGCGGGCCTTCGCTCCGAAGACCGTCTCGGCGCAGCGGCTGGCCGAGCTGATCCGGACCGTGCACGCCGGAGGGCGTTACGTGGACCCGGAGTTGGCGGCCGACGCGATCAGCGCGGGGGACTCGCCGCTGACCGCGCGGGAGGCGGAGGTGCTGGAACTCGCGGCGGACGGGGCGCCCGTCGCGGAGATCGCCGAGCGGGCCTCGCTGTCGCAGGGGACCGTACGGAACTACCTGTCCTCGGCGGCGTCGAAGCTGGGCGCTGAGAACCGGCACACGGCAGTGCGTCTCGCACGGGAGCGAGGTTGGGTATAGTAGGTCTCGCCTTACGGCGCCTGCGGACATAGCTCAGTTGGTAGAGCACCACCTTGCCAAGGTGGATGTCGCGCGTTCGAGTCGCGTTGTCCGCTCTGTAAGGAAGAAGCCCCCGGTCCTCGACCGGGGGCTTCTTCGTGTCTCAGGCCCAGGTGAGGCCGGTGAGCCGCTCGTACGCCTCGATGTACTTGGCGCTGGTCTGCTCGGCGACCTCCCGCGGGAGGGCCGGCGGCGGAAGTTCGCCCTTGCGGTCCCAGCCGGACGCCGGGGAGGTCAGCCAGTTGCGGACGAACTGCTTGTCGAAGGAGGGCTGCGCGCGGCCCGGCTTCCACTGGTCGGCCGGCCAGAAGCGGGAGGAGTCCGGGGTCAGCACCTCGTCGCCGGCGACGAGGGTGCCGTCCTTGTCGAAGCCGAACTCGAACTTGGTGTCGGCCAGGATGATCCCGCGCTCGCGGGCGATGTCCCGGGCCCGGCTGTACACGGCGAGGGTGGTCTGGCGCAGCAGGGCCGCCGTCTCGACGCCGGTGGTGCGCGCGACCTCCTCGTACGAGATGTTCTCGTCGTGCTCGCCGACCTCGGCTTTGGCGGCCGGGGTGAAGATCGGGGCGGGCAGCTCGGAGCCGTCCACGAGGCCCTCGGGGAGGGCGAGACCGCAGACCGTGCGGGTCTGGTCGTACTCGACGAGGCCGGAACCGGTCAGGTAGCCGCGGGCCACGCACTCGACCGGGACCATGTCGAGGTTCTGGCAGATCAGGGTGCGGCCGGCCCAGTCGGCGGGGGCGCCTTCGGGCAGGTCGGTGCCGATGACGTGGTTCGGCACGATGTCCCTCAGCTGGTCGAACCACCAGAGGGAGAGCTGGGTCAGGACGCGGCCCTTGTCCGGGATCTCGGTGGGAAGCACCCAGTCGTAGGCGGACATGCGGTCGCTGGCGACCATGACGAGGTTGCCGTCGCCGTCGCGGTAGAGATCGCGCACCTTGCCGGTGTGGAGGTGGACGAGGCCGGGCACCTGAACCGGCTCGGGCTTTTCGACGAATCCGGACACGGGGTCTCCCTGTAGGTCTGTACGAGCGCAAACCCATTCTCCCGTACCGCGTCGTCTGCCCCGTCCAGGGGGTGTCCATCCCCGGCGGCGGTTAGTCCCTCTTGCAGATCCGGTCGAGGAGGTTGGCGGTGGCCCGCTGGACGCGCTCGTCGACGTGGCCGGGGCGGTCGAGCGCCGGGGACCAGGCGAAGGTGCCGGACGCGAAGACCAGCGCGCCGCTGGGCGCCCGGTAGAGCGAGGTCTCCTGGTGGCGGCGGTGGTTCTCGCTGTCGAGGTACGGGGAGTGCGCGAGCAGGATCCGGTCCTGGTGCTCGGGGAGCTGGGTGCGCGGGAAGTACCGGTCGGCCTCGCCCGCGACCAGGCCGGGCAGCTCGTCGTTCTCGCCGGCGCCGGTGGAGTCCCAGAGCCAGTGCGTGGCATTGCGGACGATCAGGGGCGCGGGCTCGGGGACCCGCCCGGCGTACTGGATGCCGAGCAGCTGCTGTTCCGGGCGGTCGACCTCGCGCCACAGGCTGGGGCGGCCGGGACCGCGGCGTTTTCGGCACGTGAGGAGCCGGTCGTCGACCCCTGAGGCCGAGGGGCCGAGCTCGACCTGCCAGTACATGGTGTTGGCGGAAAGGAAGACGAGCGAGGTGCCGTGGTCGCGGGCGCGCTCGACGGTGCGGCGCATGGGGGCGGACCAGTACTCGTCGTGGCCGGGGAAGACCAGGCCGCGGTAGCGGGTCGGGTCGACGCGGCCGGCGTGCAGGTCGCGGGTGTCGGCGTAGGCGAGGTCGTAGCCGTAGCGCTCGGCCCAGCGGATGAAGTCGTAGGCGTGGCCGACGTGCAGGGGCAGGCCCGCGCCCGCGTAGGGGCGGTCGAAGGAGACGGTGATGGCCGCGTCCTGCTCTCCGAGCAGCCGGCCCTCCTCGTCCCACGCGTGGTAGAGGCTGGCGCCGGTGCGGCCGTCCTCCGGGTAGAGGTTGTACGCCTGCCAGGTGATGTCGGGGAGCAGCAGCAGGAGGTCGGCGGGCTGGTCGTCGCGGACCGTGAAGGGGATGTGGGAGCGGTAGCCGTCGGCGGTGGTGAGGACGGCCACGTACGCGCCGACGCTCCAGTACGACGGGACCTGCAGGCGCCAGGACAGCCACCAGTGGTGGCAGGAGACGGTGCGGTCGGCGGCGAGGGGGGTCGGCTGCACGATGCCGGAGAGACGGGGACTCGTGGTGATCTTTGAGGCGCCGTCGCCGCCGTAGTGGCCGATGCGGTAGACGTCGACCGAGAACTGCTGGGGCGGGTCGACGGTGACGTGGAAGTCGATGGCCTCACCGGGGGCCACGGCGCCGGTGGAGGAGAAGCCCTTGATCTGGCGGTGCACGTCGTCGGCCGTACGGGGGCCGCCGGTGCCACGTGCGCGGGGGATCTGGCCGGTACCGGCGGCCGCGGCGGCCGGGTCCACGTACCAGGGCACGACCTGGCCGGTGTCGTCGAAGTAGAGCTCGCTGCCGCGGAACCAGGGCAGGGGGCCCTGCCCGAAGGGGTCATTCACCGCGTGCGCGAGCGCACCTGACTCCCAACGCCGGATCTGGTCCGCTCCCATGACGTTCCCCTCCCTCGCTCCCCCGAACGGGCGTGCATCGGGCCAGCACATCACATAACGCATGCAGTCCGTCACCGTTCGTCGCGAATTGACGGGATCGGAACACTGAGATCCGGTTACCTGTGCGATCCGTAACGCTCCGGGGCGGGGCCCTCAGACCAGGCGGACGGGCTTCTCCGGGCGGACGCCGAGGTCGGCGAGCCAGTCGCGCAGGGGATCCGGGTCCCCGTCCTCGACCAGGCACAGCACGCGCGGCGCGAGGTCGGACCGGCGGTCACCGCCGATCAGCAGGATCGGGCCGTCGAGCCAGTCCAGGCCGGGCGCGGCCCCGGCGGAGTCGACGGCGGCGCAGCACACCATCGCCGTGACGTGGTCGGCCAGCAGGTCCCGGCCGCTGCGCGGCGGCTGGAGCGGGAACAGCGGTACGGCGTCCGCTCCGCGGGCCTTCCCGGCCCCGGCGGACGGACCGGCGGCCCGCTCCTCGCGGGCCAGGTCGCCGCTGAGCCGTCCGGCCAGCGCCTCCCCGGCGGCGCCCTCGCCGGCCCGGTCGGTGAGATAGCCCAGCACCCGCTCCAGCGTGGGTCCGGCCGCGGCGCCCGAACCGGCGGCGCCGACCGGCAGTCCCGCCGGGGCGGCGAGGGAGTCCAGCGCCGCGTGCAGCCGGGCCGCCTCCGTACGCCACTTGCGGTCCACGACCTCTTCCGGATACGCCGTCCAGTCCACCGGGGACCAGTCCGGTCCGGCCTCGGCCGGACCGCCGTGGAAGAGCCGCGCGGCCAGCAGCGAGGCCGCCTCGTCGACCACGCCGGGCTGTTCCAGCAGGTCACAGGCGGGGCGCTCACCGAGCCGCGAGGTGAACCCCTCGGCCAGCCGGTCCCGCCGCGACAGCTCGGTCAGCGCGGAGACCACCCCGGCGTCGAGATGCGCCGGCCAGCGGCCCATCCGCCAGGCGGGCAGCGCGACCCGGGTCAGCAGCCGGTCCCAGCCCGCGTAGGCCAGACCGACCTGCTCCTGGGCGACGATGCGCAGCCCGTAATCCACACCCTGTGCGCGCTCCGAGGCAGCCACGGCCACCCCGCGCTCCATCTCGGCGGCATCCACCCGGCACAGCCGCAGCAGCAGCCGTGCGGGCCCGGCGATCCAGCCGAGGCCGGGCCTGCCGCCCACGTCCACGGCGGCGTCCAGGCCGCGCACGAAGCCGCGCGCGTCGGCTATGTCCGGATGCGCGGAAGGTCCCGTACCCGCGACGACCGGCGCGAGGACCGCCCGCAGTTCCGCGACCCGCATCCACCACAGGAAGGGCGAGCCGATCACCAGCACGGGAGCCGCGCCGGGCTCGGACTCCGGACCGGCAGGTCCGGCTATGCCCGCGGACGTGCGCGCGGCGCCGCGGCGGTGGGCCGCGTGGGTGCGGTCCTCCAGCCAGCTGTCGCAGTCCGGCGTCAGGGCTATCGCGGAGGGCGGCGGTACGTCCATCCGGTCGGCCAGCTCCCGCACCAGCCGGTAGAGATCGGGGGCGGCGGCCTCGGGAACGGGCACCGTCGGCGTCACGGCGGGGCCGGCCCGCAGCACCACGGCGGCGAAGATCCCGCCGACCAGCAGCACCAGCGCGGCGACCGCGCACACGGCGAGGGTCACCGCGGGCCAGGGGTCACCGGCCAGCCGGCCCGTCATCCGGGCGGCCACCAGCACCACCGCGAGGGCGGCGGGCAGCAGCCCGACGGCCAGGGCTCTGCTGCGCACGCGCAGCACGGCCAGGGCGCGGGACCGCGCGGACGGCACGCCCGCCTCCATGATCGAACCGGTTCCGGACACGGCCGGACCTCACCCCCTCTGCCCTGCGGCGGCTTTGCTCACTCCCCCACTGTGACACCCGCCACTGACATCGCAATGCCGGTGGGCCAAGTGCCGGAATGCTTGCGCCGCACCCTAGTTGGGGTACGCCCGGCCGTCAGGCGGACCGGGTGACGATCACCCGATGGAATGGCTTTGGGTAAAGCTGGGTGCGTTCGAACAGGGATCGAGGCACTCACGCACGGACACGCCCGCGGGCCCGGGCAGCACCTCGTGCGCACCGGGCCCGCGGATCTGCGGAGTCGCTGGTCAGCGTCCTTCGGCCGCCTTGGCGGCGATGTCCGTGCGGTGCTGCGAGCCGTCCAGCCGGATCCGCGCCACCGCCTTGTACGCCGTCTCGCGGGCCTGCGCCAGATCGGAACCGGTCGCCGTCACCGACAGCACGCGGCCGCCCGCGCTGACGACCGCGTCGCCCTCGCGCCGGGTCCCGGCGTGCAGCACGTACGCGTCGGGTCCGTCCTCGGCGGCCACGTCGGCCAGGCCCTCGATCACGTCGCCGGTGCGCGGGGTCTCGGGGTAGTTGTACGAGGCGATGACCACCGTGACGGCCGCGTCCTCGCGCCAGCTCAGCGGCGGCTCGGCGTCCAGGGTGCCGTTGGCGGCGTTCAGCAGCACGCTCGCGAGCGGGGTGCGCAGCCGGGCCAGGACCACCTGGGTCTCCGGGTCGCCGAAGCGGGCGTTGAACTCGATCACCCGGGTCCCGCGGCTGGTGATGGCGAGGCCCGCGTAGAGCAGCCCGGAGAAGGGGGTGCCGCGGCGGCGCAGCTCGTCCACGGTCGGCTGGAGGACCAGCTCCATGACCTCGTCGACCAGCTTGGGGTCGGCCCAGGGCAGCGGGGAGTACGCGCCCATGCCGCCGGTGTTGGGGCCCTCGTCGCCGTCCAGGGCCCGCTTGAAGTCCTGCGCGGGCTGGAGCGGGACGACGGTGACGCCGTCGGTGATGGCGAAGAGCGAGACCTCGGGACCGTCGAGGTACTCCTCGATGACCACCCGGTCGCAGGCGAGGGCGTGGGCGCGGGCCGCGGCGCGGTCCTCGGTGACCACGACGCCCTTGCCGGCCGCGAGGCCGTCGTCCTTGACGACGTACGGGGCGCCGAAGGCGTCGAGGGCGGCGTCCACCTCTTCCGGGGTGGTGCACACGTAGCTGCGCGCGGTCGGGACCCCGGCCGCGGCCATCACGTCCTTGGCGAAGGCCTTGGAGCCCTCCAGCTGGGCCGCCTCGCCGGACGGGCCGAAGACGGGGATGCCGGCGGCGCGCACGGCGTCGCCGACCCCGGCGACCAGCGGGGCCTCCGGGCCGACGACGACCAGGTCGGCGCCGAGTTCGGTGGCGAGAGCGGTGACGGCGTCGCCGTCGAGGGCGTCGACCGGGCGGAGCTCGGCCACCTCGGCGATGCCGGCGTTGCCGGGAGCGCAGTACAGCGCGGAGACGTCGGGGTCGAGGGACAGAGAGCGGCACAGGGCGTGTTCGCGGGCGCCGCCGCCGATGACGAGGACCTTCACGCTGCTCAGACTAGCCCGGACGGCGCGGCCGGTTTCGTGCGGCCACCCAACTGGGCGGGACTACTCATTCGTGTATTCCTCCACAACGGTGGCTCCGAGCTCGCGCACGATGAGGTCGTGTCCGGTCAGGGCGCTCTCGACGAGGTCGGGATCGTCCTCCTCCGCGAAGTCGTCCTCGGGCGCGACCGGGGGCGCCTGCTGTACGGGGGGCTGCGGGGCGGAGGCCGCCTGCTGGGGCGGCTGCTGCTGGTACTGCGGCTGCTGCGGGGCGGGGGCGGACGGCGCCTGGGGCGGCGGGCTGTAGGCCGGGGCGGGCGCGGCCGGTGCGGCGTACGAGGACGTCTGGAGCGGGGCGGGCGAGCCGCCGCCGACGACGGCGTCGATCTTCCAGTTGACCTGGAACTGCTCGGCCAGGACCGCCTTGAGCACGTCCTCGCTGCCACTGCTCGCGAAGTTGTCGCGGGCGCCGACGTTGGGGAAGCCGAGCTGGAGGGTGGTTCCGTCGAAGCCGGTGACCTGGGCGTTCTGGCTGAGCAGGATCCAGGTGAAGCGGCGGCGGTTCTTGACGGCCTCCAGGACGCCGGGCCACATCGCCTGGACCTGTCCGGCTCCGGCGGCCATGCCGGGGGAGGGCGCGGCGGCGGGAGCCGCGGCGGCCGGGGCCTGCTGGGCGGGGGCGGGCGCCGCCGGGACTCCCTGGCCGGGGGCGGCCGCGCTCGGCCAGGCACCGGCGGCGGGGGTGGCGGGGGCCTGGGCGGCCGGGGCCGGGGCGGCGGCTCCCGGCCAGGCCCCGGGGGCGCCGCTGCCGGGCTGTGCGGCTCCGGGCCAGGCCCCGGGAGCGGAGGCGGCGGGGGCGGGGGCGGGGGCCTCGGGGGCGGGGGCCTCGGCGGGAGCGGCCTGAACCGGCGCCTCCGGCCGCGCGGGAGCCCGTACCGGTTCGGGGGCTGCGACCGGCGCGGCGGCCGGAACCGGCGCGGGGGCCTGTACGGCGGCACGCGCGGCGGCGACGCCCCCGCCGGGACCGGCGGGCGCCATGGCGTGCGCCTCGGGCCCCGGGACGTAGCCCATGGCGGGCGGCGCGGCGAAGGCGGCGGCCCCGCCGCGCTCCAGCCGGTCGAGCCGGGCTTGGAAGGACCGCTCGTCGTCGAAGGCGGCGGGCAGCAGCACGCGGGCGCAGATGAGCTCCAGCTGCAGCCGCGGCGAGGTCGCGCCGCGCATCTCGGTGAGGCCGGTGTTGACGAGATCGGCGGCCCGCGACAGCTCGGCGGCCCCGAACACGGACGCCTGGGCCTGCATCCGCTCCACGACGTCGGTGGGGGCGTCGATCAGCCCCTTCTCCGCGGCGTCGGGCACGGCGGCCAGGATCACCAGGTCGCGCAGCCGCTCCAGCAGGTCTGCGACGAACCGGCGCGGGTCGTTCCCGCCCTCGACGACCCGGTCGACGACCTCGAAGGCGGCGGCCCCGTCACCGGCGGCGAAGGCGTCGATCACGGAGTCGAGCAGCGACCCCTCGGTGTACCCGAGCAACGAGGTGGCCATGGCGTATGTCACACCGTCGTCGGCGGCGCCGGCGAGCAGCTGGTCCATCACGGACATCGAGTCACGCACGGACCCGGCACCGGCGCGCACGACGAGCGGCAGCACGCCGTCCTCGACCTTGGCGCCCTCGCGCCCGCAGACCTCGCCCAGGTAGTCCCGCAGGGTGCCGGGCGGAACCAGCCGGAAGGGGTAGTGGTGCGTCCTGGACCGGATGGTCCCGATCACCTTCTCCGGCTCCGTGGTGGCGAAGATGAACTTGAGGTGCTCCGGCGGCTCCTCGACCACCTTCAGCAGGGCGTTGAAGCCCGCCGAGGTGACCATGTGGGCCTCGTCGATGATGTAGATCTTGTAGCGGCTGGAGGCGGGCCCGAAGAAGGCCTTCTCCCGCAGGTCACGGGCGTCGTCCACACCACCGTGGGAGGCGGCGTCGATCTCGATGACGTCGATGGACCCCGGCCCGTTCCTGGCCAGGTCACGGCAGGACTGGCACTCCCCGCACGGGGTCGGGGTGGGACCCTGCTCACAGTTCAGGCAGCGGGCGAGGATGCGCGCGCTGGTCGTCTTTCCACACCCGCGCGGCCCGCTGAACAGGTACGCGTGATTGACCCGGTTGTTCCGCAGGGCCTGCATCAGCGGGGCAGTGACATGCTCCTGCCCGATGACCTCGGCGAACGACTCGGGGCGATAGCGGCGGTACAGCGCAAGGGACGACACGTCTACGAGGTTATCCGGGCCCGCCGACAACGGCGGCCCGCCGGCGCCACCACGGCCCCTCAGAACGCAAAGCGCCCCCCACGCACCCGCCAGAGCCCACTTACCCTTGCTGCCTTCCGGCCCTGGGGGAGTTGGGTGAGATAGCGCCACGTGAGGGGCTGAGCCCACCCTAGCGGATGGACACCCCTGGAATCGAGCCCGGCCCCGGCCCGGCCTCCCGCGGACGATCACGTTCGCGAGCACCCCTCAACGTCTTGTATTGTTTGCGGCGGAGGATTCGCCTAGTGGCCTAGGGCGCACGCTTGGAAAGCGTGTTGGGGGCAACCCCTCACGAGTTCGAATCTCGTATCCTCCGCCAGTGCCTCACCGGGCACTTGAAGGCCCCGACCGGGAAACCGGCCGGGGCCTTCTGCGTTCCGTGGTCTCAGTTCGAGTCTCATCTATGCGCCTCGCAGCCCGACATTCCGTGCGTTCCGGCCTCGATGGCCTATCCCTCGTACTCCCAAGGGTTCAGCAGGAGTGCGCCTGATCGCGCCAGATGCTTGATGTTGCGACTCACCAGCGTCCAGCCGTTCGCCAGGGCGGTGGCGGCGATCAGCGCATCGGGAGGATCGATGCTGGTTCCGGCACTCTTGAGCCTCCGGTAGAGCGAGGTAGGCGAATGCCTCCCGCTCGCCGACGGCGGCGATCCGGTCACGGTACTGATCGCGGATGTCCGTGAGCGCCCGCTCGAAAGCCGTACGCCGCACCGGATCAGGTGTTCCCTCAATGCCTGCTTCGATCTCCGCGACCGTGATGACGCTCAGGTAGAGGGCAGGAGACGGAACCGAGCGAGCCCAGGCGACGACGGCCGGGGCAGGCTTCGGCCGGGTGGTGATCTCGGCGACCACATTGGTGTCGAGCAGATAGATCACTCGCCGTCCGCCGCATCGTCATAGGACCGCTGCCCGAACTCCAGACCCTCGAACGGGGCCGCCGTAAGTCGCTCAAGGAACCCGTCGCTGCCCAGGGTCGCCCAGCGGTGAAGCATGTTGGGCAAGGCATCGATGTCGGTGTCGGCGAGTTCGGCATCGAAGTGCCCGAGCTGATGCTCGGGCAGGGACTCCCGGATCTCCCGGATCGTCCGTAGCGGATGGGACTGAGGACGGGACTCCTCGGGTCTGCGCGGCGGGAGCGGCAGATTCGGGGCAGTGCTCATGATCGGCTCCTCCACGCTGTGGTCACGGGCTCATGCCTGAAGACCACCCTAGGCCGGGCGGTCCTGGAGAGGGTCGGAAACGACCCGAATCCGAGCTTTGACGGGACCCGTCCGCCGAGTCGCCGCCAGCTGTGCCTGGCAGCCGCCGTCTGCCAGCGACGGCAATCCGAGACTGCTCGGACGGGTCTGGACCGAACGCGCCGCCGCAGGTCAGGACGCCCCTGACCTCCCCCGGACCCCCTTACGAACATGTGGGAAGCGTGTTGGGGGCAACCCCTCACGAGTTCGAATCTCGTAGTCCTCCGCCAGTGCCTCACCGGGCACTTGAAGGCCCCGACCGGGAAACCGGCCGGGGCCTTCTGCGTTCCTTGATCGCGTCTCAGTGGTCCGGGCGGCCCGAGTGGGCGAGCTCGTCCTTGTACGCGCCCTTGTGGGCGTCCTTGTGGGCACCCTTGGAGCGGCGGAAGTCGGGGACCGGGGCCGGCGTGAGTTCCGTCCAGGTCGCTCCGGTGACGGGGGCGAAGTTGGTGCCGCTGATGTCGAGGGCGAGCTGGTACACGCGGCCGTCCACCGTCAGTACCTTGATGAACGCCCTGTTCGCGAATCCCTCGATGGAGATCCCGCAGGCCTCCCCGAGGGGGTAGCCCTCGATGTCGGAGAAGTCCTGCCAGGCCGGCGAGAGACCGGGAGCCGACGCCCGGCCGCCATACGCGTGACCGTCGGTGAGCGCGGCACTGAAGGCCTCGGTGTTGCTGGGCATGTAGCTGTCGACGGCGTTGCACGGGCCGGTCGCACCCGTGGCGCCGGCGGCTCCGGTGCCGCCCGTGGCTCCTGTGGCGCCGGTCTGACCGGTCTGGCCCGTGTCCCCCGTGGCTCCCGTGGCGCCGGTCTGACCCGTGTTCCCCGTCGCCCCCGTCGCCCCCGTCGCACCGGTCTGACCGGTGTTCCCGGTGGCACCTGTGGCACCTGTCTGACCCGTGTCCCCCGTCTCCCCCGTCGCACCGGTCGCGCCCGCCGGACCCGTGTCGCCCTTCGGGCCCCTGGGGCCCGTCGGACCCGTCGGGCCCTGCTTGCCCCGATCGCAGTCGTCGCCGCCACCACCGCGCGGACCGGCCTCGGCCGCCGCTCTCCGGTCGTGGTCCGGCTTCGTGTGCTTCGCCTCGCATTGGTCCCCGCCCGTCGGGGTCGCGGCGTTGACCGTCCCGGCCGCCCGCATGCTCTGGGCCGTGGCGAGCGCCGGGCCGGCGATCCCCGCCATGACCAAGGCAAGCGAAGCGAGGGTTCCGCCGGTCAGCCAGCCGCTCCGCCTCGGTAGCGGGCCGAGTGCTGACCTTTTCCTGTTCTCGGGACTCATGTGCGCCCCTCCTTCTCCGAACCGGATCGAACGATGTGCGATGGAGCCGCTCGGGCCATCTCGGTCATCGTGGGGATCGCGGTCGCGAGCAGGCGCGTGCCTCGCGCAGGCGTCAACGGTTCAGCCCACACTCACCCCACCAACGGGCCTCGGGAGTTGCGGGAACGGTCCGGGCATGGATCAGAAGCCGAGGGCGAGGGCGGCGACGGCCGGGGCGGCGTAGATGAGGGGGAAGGGGATGTGTGCGTACGAGCGGGCCCGGACGACGGTGATGACGGCCCCGGTGTAGTAGAGGGCGAGGCCGATGGCGGCGGCGATGCCGAGGGCGGGGACGAAGAGGCCCGCGACCAGACCTGCGGCTCCGGCGGCCTTGGCCGCGCCGAGCCAGGTCCACCAGGTGCGCGGGACGCCGTACGCGGCGAGGGGCTCGACGACCCACTTGGCGCCGGTGAAGACCGAGACCGCCGAGAAGCCGGTCATGAAGGCGGCGACGAGGGTGACGACAACAGCGGTGGTGGACATGGGATCTGCTCCTCTGGTGGATTCCCTTGCGTGCGTCTCACTCCAATGACCCGCCGCGCCACGGGAGTGTGACCGGCTCGCGAAAAAAGATTTCAGCGCCGCGTACAGACCGATTGGAGCCCGGCCGCCACCGTCCAGCCCCGCGCCCGCCAGGGTCCGGCAGGTACGGCCGCCAGGCGTCGTACGGGGAGCTCTCGGCCTCGATGCCCAGCGAGACCCCCTCGCGCCCGGGTACGGCCACCGCCCGCCCGGCGGGGAGAGCGGGCGCGGACGGCGTACGGGCGACCGTACGGCCGCTTGCGGTGAGCAGGGAGCCACTGGACCCGACAGGTGCGCGCGGGCCCGGTCCAGAGCACGGAGGGTCCGGGTCGGCCGGCGGCTCAGGTCGCCCCAGTGCCGCGGGTATACGCATCGGCCGCTATGCGGTCACGAGCGAGATCTCGGTGGCCTTGATCAGCGCGACCACGGAGGAGCCGACGGACAGGCCGAGCGCCTCGACGGCGTCCTCCGTGATGGCGGCGATGATGTCCTGGCCGCCGTCCAGCCGGACCGTGGCCATGGCCTCGCCGGTGGTGACGGCGGTGACGGTACCGGCGATCTGAGCGGCTCGCCGCTGCGGCTGCCGCTGCGGGGTGTCATGTGTCAGGTGTGCTGGGGCACCTCGGGCTTCAGCAGGCCGCGGAGCGTGTCGCGGAACTCCGGCGTGTCCGCTTCACCGTGCACGGCGACGGCGTGCTGGACGGCCGCGCCCATGACTTCGTCTTCCTCACCAGCGATGGTCAGGGTGCACCCCACCTCACTGGGGTACTCCCTGCAGTCCATGACCTTGCGCATGGTGTGCCTCCCGTCGTGGCTATGGCTACAGGCCACTCCCCACGATCCTCCGCATGCCCCCGGGGCGAAACCCGGGCCGGTCGCGCCCCCACGTGTTGTGGTGCCACTCGTCAGAACCAGCCGACGGAGTCGGTCACGTAGAAAGCCGCCTTCTCGCGTCATGCCCCTGGATCTCGTGGCCTGACAGCGTCCGCCAGGCGCCAGTCTCCTAGGCCTCGCGTGCGTACGAGACGAAGCCCGCCCAGGCCTGGGGGGTGAGGGCGAGCTGGGGCCCGTCGAGGACCTTGGAGTCCCGCACGCGCACGGCCTCGGGACAGGCCGCCACCTCGATGCAGTCGTTGATGTCGCTGCTGCTGCTGTAACTGCTCTTGAACCAGTCCAGCTCGACCTTGTGGATCATGTGTCTCCCAGCAGTTGCTCGATAAAGGCGCGCGACTCCCAGGGCGTCAGAGCCTGGGCCCGGAGCATGCCATACCGCAGGTCAAGGGTCCGGAGCCGCTTCAAGTCGGATACAGGGCGTCCGTTGAATGCTCCTTCGGAGCGTCCCACCGCCGTACTGTCAGCGAACTTCAGCAGCTCGATCCGACCTTCCATCCCCGCGTGGGCCTCACGGTCCATTGGCAGAACCTGAAGAGTCACGTTCCGCAACTCCATCAGTTCCAATAGTCGTTCGAGCTGTCCACGCATGACCATTGTGCCCCCGATCGGACGGCGAAGGCTGGCCTCTTCTTGGACGAACCCGAGCGTCGGCGCAGGCACCCGCCCGAAGATCGACCTGCGGGCCAGGCGCCCGGCGACTCCGCGCTCCACTTCGTCGCGCGAGTAGGCGGGCTGCCTCATCTCGAACAGCGCACGCGCATAGTCCTCGGTCTGCAGGAGACCATGCAGGCCCTGGATGGTGAAGGCGCCGACCTCGACGGCCAGGGCCTCCATCTTCGCGAGCTCCCGGACCTTCTTCGGGTACCGGACCCGCCCCAGGTCCTCCGCCATCGCCCGGATCAGGCCTCCGGCCTTCAGCGCGTCGTCCACCTTGTCCAAGTACTCCGGCTTGGCGATCCGCTTGCCGCCCTCGACCTTGTAGATCAGGGCCTCGCCGTACTGGATCGCCGCCGCCAGGTCGCCGACCCGCATCCCCAGCGCCTCGCGCCGCGCCCGCATCTGGCGGCCGAGCGCCGCGACCACCGCCGCGCCCTGCTCGTCCTCGGGGTCCACGGACCAGCTGTGTCCTTCCGTACCGTCACCGTCCACGCCCATGCGCGCCCACCTCCTCAACGCGCCCTACCCGTCACTCGCGTTGGGGCAGTCTCGACAGCCTTGGACAAAGCCGTGGACATGCGTGCGGGCCGGTCGCGTCAGCGGGTCGCGATGGAACGGGACCCGGTGCGTCACGACCTTTCTTTCTTTGCAAGAACTTCAGGAGAAAGAACTCCGACCCCACCCTTCCAGCCTCCCCGGAGCGCCGCTCACTCACACGGGTGAACCGGGCCAACTCAGCTGGATTTCATGCCGGTTGCCTGGCATATGCTCGCCCCGACAACTCCAGACACAGGACGGCCCCCGCCGGGATTGCACTCCCGACGAGGGCCTGACCACGAGAAGGATCCAACTTCCCGATGGCTTTCCAGCACTTTAACGCGCCCTCGCGCGCCACGTACGGCGTTCAACACGCCAACGTCCGGCAGACCCGCAATTTCACCGTGGTCAGCAACGGCCTGATCCGGCACCCGCACCTGTCGATGAACGCGCGGGCCCTCGCCTCGTACATCCAGTCCGTGCCCCCCGGCACCCCGGTCGGCATCAAAGCCCTGGCCAGGCAGCTGCCGCTCGGGGAGACCGCAATCGGCAAGGCGCTGCGCGAGCTGGAGGCGTACGGGTACCTGCGGCGGCTCCAGGAGCAGCTCCCGGACGGGCGGATCGTCACCCGTACGGTGTTCTACAACGAGCCGAGGGCAGCCACCCACGAGTCCGCAGCGGCCCCCGCGGACCCGGAGCCCGAACCGGACCCAGACCCGGACCCGGAGCCCGAACCGGACCCAGACCCGGAGCCGGAACCCGAACCGGAGCCGGAACCGGACCCCGAACCGGCGCCCTCTGCGTCCCCGAAGCACCGGGCGGCGGCCGTCCCTGCGCCCCGCAACCCGGACAACCCGGCCCGTCGGCAGCTGGCAGAGGAGCTCCTGGCCGAACTCCGCCGGGTCGATCCGCGCCTGCTCCTCGGCGAGCGGGACATCCAACGCCTCGCCGGCGGCGTCGAGGCCTGGCTGGAGCGCGGCGCCACCCATCAGGCGGTGACCAGCGCCCTTGCGGCGAACCTCCCGGACCACCCCCGCAGCCCGGCCGGCCTGATCGCCCACCGCCTGACGACCCAGCTCCCCCCGCTCCTGGCACCCCGGGCCCGCAGAGAGCCCTTCGTCCCGCCGGACCCCTTCCAGACCTGCGAGACGTGCGACCTCGCCTTCCGCAGCCCGGCCCCCGGCACGTGCAACGGCTGCCGGACATACGCGGGAGAAGCGGTCTGAGCGTACGGCTACGCGTCGGACATCTTCGGCATGTCACCCGTCGTCGTCGACATGTCGATCACCGCGAACGCCGCACCCTGCTGGTCCGTCAGCGCGGCGAAGCGGCCGAAGGGGCTGTCCATCGGGCCGAAGTGGAGGTGGCCGCCGTGCTTCTTCGCCTTGGCCACCGCCTCGTCGCAGTCCGGGACCGCGAAGTAGACCTGGATGTACGGGGGGATCTGGGGCGGGAACTCGTCGCCCATGCTCATCCGGCCGAGGACCGGATTCTCCGTGCCGCCGACGCTGAAGATCTTGTAGTCCATCCCGGCCATCTCCGGGTCGTCGGACTCCATCTTCTGGGCGCCGTACGGGAAGACCTTCGGGAGGAACGCATCCACCTTGCCCAGATCACGGGTGAAGAGCTCCGCCCAGGCGTACGCGCCCGCCTCCCCGGTCTTCTCGAAGCCCTTGTGCTCGCCCGGCTGCCAGACGCCGAAGACCGCGCCGCTCGGCTCCTTCGCGATCAGCATCGTGCCGAAGCTGCCGACCTGCATCGGCTCCATCACCACCTCGCCGCCGGCCGACTTGATCTTCTCGGCGGTGGCCGCCGCGTCGGGTGAGGCGAAGTACAGGCACCACTGCGAGGGGGCGTCCGCGCCGGGCATCGGCGGCACCACGGCAGCCACCGCCTTGCCGTCGGAATACGCCTGGGTGTAGTTGCCGTACTCGCTGCTCGCCTCGCCGAAGGTCCAGCCCAGCACATCGCCGTAGAAGCTCTTCGCGGCCTCCACGTCGGCGAACATCGCGTCCGCCCAGCACGGCGCGCCCTCGGTGAACTCAACCATGATCGATCGACTCCTCGACTCGTACCCGTCCTCGTACCTGCCGTCGTACACACGCTAGGCGCGCGGTGCGGCGGCCGCGCGGGGAACGCGTCCGCGCGGCAGGCTGGATCCATGGACAAGGACATCACCATCCGGCTGGCCCAGCAGCCGGAGGCCGACGCGCTGCTCGGCCGGAGCCCGCTCGCCGCGCTCGTCGGAATGCTGCTGGACCAGCAGGTGCCGATGGAGTGGGCGTTCTCGGGGCCCTGGACGGTCGCCCAACGGCTCGGCTCCGACGACCTGGACGCGCACGCCATCGCCGCGTACGACCCGGAGGCCTTCGCCGCGCTGCTGTCGCAGAAGCCCGCCGTCCACCGGTATCCGGGGTCGATGGCGAAGCGGATCCAGCAGCTGTGCGCGTACCTGGTGGAGCACTACGACGGGGACGCCGCCGCCGTCTGGGCCGACGCCACGACCGGGGAGGAGCTGCTGCGGCGCCTCAAGGAGCTGCCGGGATTCGGCGAGCAGAAGGCGCAGATCTTCCTCGCCCTGCTGGGCAAGCGGTTCGGCGTGCGCCCGAAGGGCTGGCGGGAGGCCGCGGGCGGCTACGGACAGGCGAACGTGTACCGCTCGGCGGCCGACATCACGGGGCCCGAGTCCCTGGCCAAGGTCCGGGCGCACAAACAGGAGATGAAGGCCGCGGCCAAGGCGGCGAAGGCCTCCGGCGGCTCGTGAGCCGGCCGGGGCACGGCGGTCCGGCCGACCTGACGGACTCCCCCGAATCTGCGGCACCGGGCCGTCCGTGCCATGAAAAGCTGGGGACATGACAGAGATCGCGACTCGCGCCGCCACCGCCGAAGCCATCTACGACGCCCCCGGCAGCCTCATCACGCTGCTGACGGACACCGCCGAACTCACCTGCAACACGGCCACGTTCGACGAGGGCGCGGCCGGGGCCCCGGTGCACTTCCACACCAAGGCCACCGAGTTCTTCCACGTCACCGCCGGCCGGCTCGACATCCTGGTCGACGAAGAGGTCCAGACCCTCGAAGCCGGCGACTTCATCGCGATCCCGCCGGGCGTCAAGCACGCCTTCGCCCCCGCCGCCGGCCACACGGCCAGCGTCTTCGTCGGCTTCACCCCCGGCATGGGCCGCTTCGACTACTACCGCCTCCTCGGCCGGGTGAACGCGGGCGAGGCCACCGTGCAGGACATCAAGGACAGCTCCTCGACGTACGACAACCACTACGCGGAGAGCGCCGCCTGGAGCGGCCGCCGCCGCAGCGCGGAGCCGTAGGTCACGTCCGCGTCGAGGCGCCGCAGCTCCTCCGAGATCAGCTCGGCGCCGCTGCGGATCTTCAGGGCCACCCTGCGATCGGGGCTCCCCGGCAGCATCAGCGTGGCCAGCGCGCCGGCCGGCCGGTCGATCCGGATCTCGCCGCCCGTGGTCTGCAGCACCACGCGGGTGATCACCGGGCCGTCGCTCGCCACCCGGTCCACCGGCGTGCCGAGCCGGTCCTCCAGCCAGCGGGCCAGCAGCTCGGCGCTCGCGTTGTCGGGCTCGCTCTCCACCCTCGCGCCGGTCACCGGCAGCGGCTTCTGGTCCAGGGCGGCGGCGAGCAGGGCCCGCCACGGCGTCAGCCGGGTCCAGGCCAGGTCGGTGTCGCCGGGCCGGTAGGCGGCGGCCCGCTCGTCGAGCGCGCCGACCGGGTCGGCCGCCTCGGCCGCGTCCGTGATCCTGCGCTGCGCCAGCGCGCCCAGGGAGTCCCCGGCCAGGTCGGCGGGGGCGTCGGCCGGCCACCACGCCACCACGGGCGCGTCCGGCACCAGCAGCGGCAGCACGACCGAGCCGGCCTGCCCGGTCAGGTCCCCGTGCAGGCGCAGCAGCAGGGTCTCCCCGGTGCCGGCGTCCGAGCCGACGCGCAGTTCGGCGTCGAGCCGGGTCGCGCGGAGCTTGTGCGAGCCCCGGGAGGTCCGCTTGATCACCGCGATGATGCGGCACGGGTGTTCGTGCGAGGCCTCGGAGGCCGCCCGTACGGCGTCGTAGGCGTTCTCCTCGTCGGTGACGACCACCAGGGTCAGCACCAGTCCCGTGGTGGGGCTGCCGATGGCCCGGCGGGCCTCGAGCAGGGCCCGGTTGATCTTGCTGGACGTGGTGTCGGTCAGTTCGGTCCGCATGGAACGAGTCTGTCAGCGCGCGCCCCGGTCCGGGCACCCGGTGCGCTCGATTCCGCCTCGAACGGCGTTCCTTGGCCGCTCCTTTGCTCTGTCGGCCGCGCCCGGGCGGGCGGGCGGGCGGCGTCATCTGCGCCGGCGGGCCGTACCGAACACCGAGCGCGAGATCTCGCGGCCCAGCTGTGTCCCGATCGACCGGGCCAGCGAGCGGAACAGCCCGCTCCCGACCACCTGCTCGGCCAGTGAGGGTTCCGGCTCCGGGGCGCCGCGCGCCGCCCTCGCGGCCTCCTTCTCGGCCTCCTTGGCCTGCTTCTCCGTCGCCTTGGCCTGCTTCTCGTCCGCCGCGGCCGCCGCGGCCGCCTCCGCCCGCGCCTCGGCGGCGGCCTGCTCGGCGCTGATCTTCTCGTACGCCGACTCGCGGTCGACCGGCTCCGCGTAGCGCGGCCAGAGCGGCGAGGACTTCACGGCCCGGTCCAGCGCGGCCGCCTCGATCGGCCCCATCAGCGACTGCGGGGCGCGCAACCGGGTCGCCGCGACCGGGGTCGGGGCGCCGTTCTCGCTCAGCACGGTGACGACCGCCTCGCCGGTGCCCAGCTGGGTGAGCAGCTCCTCCAGGTCGTACGCGGAGCGGGGGAAGGTCCTCACGGTCGCCTTCAGCGCCTTCGCGTCGTCGGGCGTGAAGGCGCGCAGCGCGTGCTGCACCCGGTTGCCGAGCTGGCCGAGCACGTCCGACGGCACGTCCTTGGGGGTCTGCGTCACGAAGAAGACGCCCACGCCCTTGGAGCGGATGAGGCGCACCGTCTGGGTGACGGAGTCGAGGAAGGCCTTCGACGCGCCGTTGAAGAGCAGGTGCGCCTCGTCGAAGAAGAAGACGAGCCTCGGCTTCTCCACGTCGCCGACCTCGGGCAGGTCGTTGAAGAGGTCGGCCAGCAGCCACATCAGGAAGGTGGAGAAGAGCTGCGGCTTGTGCGAGGCCGCCGGGAGTTCCAGTACGGAGACCAGTCCGCGCCCGTCCGCGGCCGTCCGCAGGAACTCGGCGGTGTCGAACTCCGGCTCGCCGAAGAACTCCGCGGCCCCCTGCTGCTCGAAGGCGGTCAGCGCCCGGAGGATCACCCCGGCCGTCACCGTGGACAGCCCGCCGATGTCCCTCAGTTCCGGCTTTCCCTTGTCGGTGACGAGGAAGGCGACGACGGCGCGCAGGTCCTTGAGGTCGATCAGCTCCAGGCCCTTGGTGTCGGCGTAGTGGAAGATCAGGCCGAGCGACTGCTCCTGCGTCTGGTTGAGCTGGAGCACCTTCGACAGCAGCACCGGACCGAAGCTCGTCACCGTGGAGCGGATCGGGATGCCGGGGCCGATGCCGCCGAGCGAGTAGAACTCGCTGGGGTATCCCGTGGCCTCCCACCGCTGGGCCACGACCGCGGCCCGCTCCTCGGTCCTCGGGTTCGACGCGCCCGGGACGGAGATTCCCGAGACGTCTCCTTTGACGTCCGCGAGGAAGACCGGGACGCCGTTCGCCGACAGCTGTTCGGCGATGAGCTGGAGGGTCTTGGTCTTGCCCGTGCCGGTGGCGCCCGCGACCAGCCCGTGCCGGCCCAGCATCGTCAGGGGGATGCGGATCTGCCGGTCCGGCAGGCAGGCGCCGTCCCAGAGCAGGGCTCCCAGATCGAGCGCGGGTCCGGTGAAGGCGTACCCGGCGGCGATCTTGTCGGCCGGGTCCGTCTGATTCGCCGAGGCGGCGGCTTCGGTGCTCTCGCTCATGCATCACTCCCGAATTGGCCCCGTACGCCACTTTTGCACCCGCGCTGCGAGGCTGCGCCCGCAGGGCCGGGCCCGGTAGGCTTTCCGTGTGATCTTCAAGCGCATCGGTAACGGAAAGCCGTACCCCGACCACGGCCGGGAAAGCACCCGGCAGTGGGCGGACGTCGCGCCGCGCCCGGTCCGGCTCGACCAGTTGGTGACGACCAAGGGGCAGCTCGACCTCGAAACGCTGCTCGCCGAGGACTCCACGTTCTACGGCGACCTCTTCGCCCACGTCGTCAAGTGGCGGGGCGACCTCTACCTGGAGGACGGACTGCACCGCGCCGTGCGCGCGGCCCTGCAGCAGCGCCAGGTCCTGCACGCCCGCGTCCTCGAAATGGACTGACGCCCCGCCCCCGGAACGGGCGTCGGGGCGGACTCGGGGCAGGCTCGGGACCGACCTCGGAACACCCCCGGGACAGGCCGCCGTTTCGCGTAGATTGCGCCTTTCGGGTCAGTATTGACCTATCAGCAGATCATTTAGTAGGCATCGTCGGCGGGCGGCACTACGCTGCGCCCATGAGCATGCTCACTCCCCCCGGCATGGGCGGAAAGTACCGCGTCACGGGAGCCGCCTACCCCCGCATGAGCCGTAAGCGGAGCCGTCGTCGGATCGTCCTCGCCGTGTGCGGCTCGGTCCTCGCACTGGCCCTGCTCGGCTATGGGGCCCTGCAGCTCATCGACGTGTTCCAGGGCAACAGCCCGAAACGGAATACCGCCGCTGGAGCCAAGGACTGTCCGACCGCGACCGCTGATCCCGCCACCAAGGCCGGCCCCGAAGCCGTCTCCGCCGCCTCCGCGGCGGCCCAACCGGCAGTCGTGCTGCCCAAGCCCGGCGACATCACCGTCAACGTCTACAACGCGACCCCGCGCGCCGGGCTCGCCAAGGCCGTCGGCGACGAGCTGGCCAAACGCGGCTTCGTCATCGGCAACGTCGGCAACGCCCCGCCCACCTTCGACAAGAAGGTCCCCGGCGCCGCGATACTGCTGGGCTCCCCCGCCACCGACAAGGGCGCCTTCTCCGTACTGGGCACCCAGCTCGTCGGCGCCACCCAGCAGACCGACACCCGCGAGACCGCGGACATCGACCTGATCCTGGGCGACGCCTTCAAGGAGCTGAGTACGAAGGAGGACGCGGACAAGGCGCTGGCCCTCCTGGCCAACCCCGTGCCCGCGCCCGCCAAGAAGTGCTGATCGAGCCGGAAGACCGCTCCGCGGAGAACTACTCCGCGGAGCCGTACATGCGGTCGCCCGCGTCCCCCAGGCCCGGGACGATGTAACCGTGCTCGTTGAGCCGCTCGTCCACCGCGGCGGTCACCACCGTCACCGGTGTGCCCGCCAGCTCGCGCTCCATGATCTCGACGCCCTCGGGCGCGGCCAGCAGCACCACGGCCGTGACGTCGTCGGCGCCGCGCTTGATCAGCTCCCGGATCGCCGCGACGAGCGTGCCGCCGGTGGCCAGCATCGGGTCGACGACGTAGACCTGCCGCCCGGAGAGGTCCTCCGGCATGCGCGTCGCGTACGTGGAGGCCTCCAGGGTCTCCTCGTTGCGGACCATGCCCAGGAAGCCCACCTCGGCGGTCGGCAGGAGCCGCACCATGCCGTCGAGCATGCCGAGGCCGGCACGCAGGATCGGCACGACCAGCGGGCGCGGGTGCGAGAGCTTCACACCGGTGGTCGGGGCGACCGGGGTCTCGATGTCGGCCTGCTCGGTGCGCACGTCCCGGGTGGCCTCGTACGCGAGCAGGGTCACCAGCTCGTCGGCGAGCCGCCGGAAGGTGGCGGAGTCGGTGCGCTTGTCGCGCAGGGTGGTGAGTTTGTGCGCCACCAAGGGGTGATCGACGACCTGCAAACGCACAACATCCTCCAAAACTCGGCCTGCGACCTGCAAAAACGGCCGCACGACGCGACCTGCACCCAAAAGGCTACGCGCTGACGCGGCCCCTTCGTGTCCGAAGCCGCAGCCACGCCCGCGACTGCCTGCGGATGCGACCCGCCCGGACGCCCAGCACGCTGGACTGATGAGCAACGCACCGGTGATCGCGGCCGTCGACGGATCCGACCACAGCCTGAGGGCCCTGGAGTGGGCCAGGACCGCGGCGCTGCTGCACGGTTGCGGGCTGCTGATCGCCCACGTACTGCCCGACCACGCCCAGCTGTACGCGGGGCGCCGGACCTCGCTGCACGACGCCTCACAGCCGGAGGAGTTCGCCGACCCGGTGAGCGACCAGATCGTGGCCCTGCTCGGCGGCCGCTCCGGGCTGCCCGAGGGGGTCGAGTACGTGTCGCTGGAGGGCTCCGTCCCCGAGGCGCTGCGGGTCATCGGGGCGGAGGCCCTGATGCTGGTGATGGGCTCCCGAGGGCGCGGCGGCTTCGCCAGCCTGCTGCTCGGCTCCAACAGCCGCGCCGTGGCCGCCACGGCGCCGTGCCCGGTCGTGGTGGTCCCGCACGCGGAGCGGAGCGCGGGGGCGCGGGACGCCGCCGCCGGGCAGTCCGCCGGGCAGTCCGCCGGGCAGGTGGTGCTCGGCCTGCACGCCGCCGAGACGCCCGACGACGTACTGGCCTTCGCGTTCTCGGAAGCGGCCGTGCGGGGGACCACCGTCCAGGTGGTGTCCGCGTACGCCATCCCGCCCGCGCCGACCATGGTGATCGACAGCCCCTTCGTGGTGATCCCGCCGGAAGGGCTGGCCGACGACGGGGACGCCGTGCCCGCCGAGCGGGAGATGCTGCGGTCCCAGACGGAGCGGCTCGCGCCCTTCCGCACCCGGTACCCGGACGTCCGGGTGGAGCAGGCCGCCGTGCCCGGGGACGCGGCCGGCCGGCTGGTCATCGCCTCCGAGTCGGCGGCGCTGGTCGTCGTGGGACGCCACCACCCGCGGCGCTCCGCCATGTCCCTGCAGATCGGCTCGGTGGCGCACGCGGTGCTGCACCACGCGCACGGCCCGGTGGCCGTGGTCCCGACGCTGTCGGACGACGTCTGACCTGCACAGGGGTGGCATCAAACCGCCCGTCCGGGGGAAGCTGGGTGCAGGGGGGAACGACCGACCAGCCCGGGGTGGTGGCCGATGCCCGACACGCAGCCGAGCGACGACGCGCCGGAGACCGCCGCGCAGCGCCGAGCGCGCCGCGCCCAGTTCCTGCGCGATCTGATGGAGGCGCGCGCGCTGCGCGACCGCGTCCAGCCCCGCCGCGCCCGCGCGGCCCGCATGCGCCAGCAGATGCGCATGCGCACCTTCCGCTGGTAACCGCGGCCGGCGCCGCACCCGGGCCCGCGACACGACCGGGCGCGGCGGCCTCCGCGAGGGAGCCGCCCCGGCCCCCGGCGGCGCCCGGCAGCCGTACGGCACCACCGCCGCGCACCCCCCGTCCGGGCCGCGCGGCGCACGGCGCGGGACGACGCAAGCGCGGAAGACCTCTCGCAAAGCCGCTGTTTCTGCCACGATGCCGATTGGGCGGGGTACGGACGGCGAGCACGACAGCCGTTCGACCCCAACCTCCGGCCGGGGGGACCTCCAACCGGCACGCCTAAGACCAGTGGGAGAGTCACGGTGTATTTCGCCGCACTGCTCGCGCGCACCGAAGACGGGTGGGAAGCGAGCGACATGGAACTCGACAACGTCGAGTCCCTCAGTGATCTGATCGATCTCGCCCGTTCCGCCGCTGTCGACGACGACACGGTGGTCGCCCTCATCGAGCAGGAGGACGCCTGGTTCGGCGTCGTCCGCGTGGACGGCGAGGAGGACCCGCGGTACTTCGTATCGAACGCCTCCGCGGCCGCCCGCAGCTCCTACGGCTCGATGCTGACCAAAGAGCTGCTGGGCAGCGACAAGGAGGACGACGAACTCGACGAACTGGACCTGGACGGAACCGAGGACGGCGAGGAGGAAGCACTCGCCTCCTTCACCGACGAGGACGACGACGAGGACGCGGCGGGCGGGAGCGGCTCGGAGCCGGTACCTGCCGGTCCGCTCGGCGACCCCCGGCTGCTGGACGACCTCGGGGTGACCCACAAACAACTGATGACCCTCGACGGGGACGCCCTCTCGGAGATCGCCGACGCGCTCGGCGCCACCGAGGTCCTGGAGGCCGTCCGCTAGTGATCCACACGTACGACGCGCACACCCCCGATCCCGTACGGGATCCCTGGCGGGACTCCATGCGCCTGGCGCTCCAGGAGGCCGCCCGGGCGGTGCCGGCCGGCGATGTGCCGGTCGGCGCCGTCGTGCTCGGCCCGGACGGCGGGATCCTCGCCACCGGGTACAACGAGCGCGAGGCGACCGGCGACCCGACGGCGCACGCCGAGGTGGTGGCGCTGCGCCGGGCCGCCGCCGCAGTCGGGGAATGGCGGCTTCCGGGGTGCACCCTCGTGGTGACCCTGGAGCCGTGCGTGATGTGCGCGGGCGCGCTCGTGCAGTCGCGCGTCGCCCGGGTCGTCTACGGCGCGGACGACGAGAAGGCGGGCGCGGCGGGCTCGCTGTGGGACCTCGTACGGGACCGCAGGCTCAACCACCGGCCCGAAGTGGTCCGCGGCGTCCTGGCGGCGGAGTGCGCGCAGCAGCTGACGGACTTCTTCCGCGACCTGTGACGACGGCCGTCCGACGGGGCCGGCAGCCGACGCGGGATGCCGATTTCGGCGAATGCACCTCCTTAGGCTAGGATCCATCTCGGTAGTGTGTCCGAGTGGCCGAAGGAGCTCGCCTCGAAAGCGAGTATGGGGCAACCCATCGGGGGTTCAAATCCCTCCACTACCGCTCCGATCGAAAGCCCCGCCCCGCAAGGGTCGGGGCTTTCGGCGTTCGTACGGCTCACAGCATGTGGTTCGGCTCCCGACGTTCCCCGCTCCGCTCTCCGGAGTACGGCCGCGTGACCGCCCGCCCCCTCGGCCGTTGTCACGGCATGACCAAGACCCAGCGCATGCTCGCCGCCTTCGCCCTCGCGGGGGCCGCCGCGGGCCTCGCCGCACCCGCCGCCTCCGCCGCACCCATCGCGCCCCTCACCCTCCCGGACCTCCCGACGGCCGCCCCCGGCATGCCCGCCGGGGCCACGCCGTCCTCCATCCAGGAGATCGGCGGGAAGCTCAGCGAAGGAGCCAACCAGCTCAACCAGCTGATGGAGCTGCCGAACCAGCTCTCGCCCGTGATCGCCCCCGTACAGCCCCTCACGGACCTCGCCGGCGGCCTGCAGTAGCCGCAGCGGGCGCCACGGAGCGGGAACCGCGAAGAAGGCCCCGAGCGGAGCCGGGACCTTCCACGTGTGGGACGGGGGAAGTGGCGTCGCGGGGACAAGCCACTTCCCCCGACGAGGACGGAACCTGCCAGTCCGGGCCGCGGTCAGGGGAAAGCGCGCGGCTCGGACCCCGCAGTGAGGTCCTGTCCCTCACCCGCCGGTCTCCTGCCAGAACCGGTGGGCGCACACCAATCGCGCGCCCCCCGCAACCGCCGGCATCCCGGCAAAGGACCCGGAGTACCGGGTCATTGGTCCTTAAAGGGCGGGTGAGTGTCCAAACCTGACCGGTTAGACTCACCCGACTTTGCAGGACCGGTTGGGGAGGCCGTCACCGCTCATGGACACCAAGAAGCTCATCACGGGTGCCCTCACCGTCTTCGTCCTGTTCGTGATCATCACCCAGCCCAAGCGGGCCGCCGAGATGGTGGGAATAGGCTTCCAGGGCATATCCGATGCCGCCTCCGGCATCGGCGAGTTCATGACCGAACTGGTGCGCTGAACCCGTACGCTGAAGCGGCTTCCGGACTTCCCGGCCCCCCACTCCGACGGGTGGGGGGCTTTTTGCATACCCATCACTAGGCACAATGCCCCAATATGCCCAACTTGCCCTCAACACGGTGATATACGGTGCTTGCACACAGTGCACATGTCTTGTGATGCTATGACCGCTTTTGACGGATGAGTTGACTGAAGGGGTGGCGTGACCGTGCCGGCCAGTACAGCGCCTCAGGTGCCACCCCAGCAGGACCCCCAGGTGCCGCCCCAGCACGAACCCCAGTACGAACCCCGACGGGAGTCCCGGCAGGAGACCCGGCAGGAGACCCGGCAGGAAGCGGTCCAGGGGCCCCGGCAGGAAGCGCAGCAGGAGGCCCGGCAGGAGGCGGCCCCGGAGACGGCCCAGGAGAAGCCCCAGGAGGAGCCCCCGCCCGCCCTGGCGCCCCAGAGACCGCCGAGCCGGGGCGCGGACACCCGGGCCCTCACCCAGGTCCTCTTCGGGCAGCTGAAGAACCTGGAACCGGGCACCAGCGAGCACAACCGGGTGCGCGGAGCCCTCATCGAGGCCAACCTCCCGCTCGTGCGGTACGCGGCCGCCCGCTTCCGCAGCCGCAACGAGCCGATGGAGGACGTGGTCCAGGTCGGCACCATCGGCCTGATCAACGCCATCGACCGGTTCGACCCGGACCGCGGTGTGCAGTTCCCGACCTTCGCGATGCCGACCGTCGTGGGCGAGATCAAGCGCTACTTCCGCGACAACGTCCGCACCGTCCACGTGCCGCGCCGCCTCCACGAGCTGTGGGTGCAGGTCAACGCCGCCACCGAGGACCTCACCACCCTCCACGGCCGCACCCCGACGACCCCCGAGATCGCCGAGCGGCTGCGCATCGGCGAGGACGAGGTCCTCTCCTGCATCGAGGCCGGACGGAGCTACCACGCGACCTCGCTGGAAGCCGCCCAGGAGGGCGACGGGATGCCCGGCCTCCTCGACCGCCTCGGCTACGAGGACCCGGAGCTGGCCGGGGTCGAGCACCGCGACCTCGTCCGCCACCTCCTCGTACAACTGCCCGAACGTGAACAAAGGATCCTGCTGCTGCGGTACTACAACAACCTGACGCAGTCGCAGATCAGCGCCGAGCTGGGCGTGTCCCAGATGCACGTCTCCCGGCTCCTCGCCCGGAGCTTCGCCCGATTGAGATCCGCAAACAGGATCGAGGCGTAACCGTAACGAGTGGAGATCATCCACGCGTTTCCTGACAGAACGGGGCTGATCCCCTTCTGACCTCTTCTGTCGCTGGAGATATATGTCGACTTGGCGCTACAGCGTGTTGCCGACATGTGACATTCTGCTTGAACCGCGTTTGCCGCAGCCCCGCCTCCGGTATTCAGGTGGAGGCTGCGTTCCTCTGACGGGCGCGCCGCACGCGACCGTCCGCGACCTCAAGGGGGTGGCATGTCCGTAGACCAGGGCAGCTCCAAGGTGCTCACGCTCGTCAAGAGCGCGACTCCGGCAGTAGCCGACCGCTCGGAAGCCATCGACACCCGCACCCTCTCCCGCTCCCTCTTCCAGCGCCTTGCCGCCCTGGACGCGGACAGCCCCGACCGGGCGTACGTACGCGACACCCTGATCGAGCTGAACCTGCCCCTGGTCCGGTACGCCGCCGCCCGCTTCCGCAGCCGCAACGAGCCGATGGAGGACATCGTCCAGGTCGGCACCATCGGCCTGATCAAGGCGATCGACCGGTTCGACTGCGAACGCGGCGTGGAGTTCCCGACGTTCGCGATGCCGACCGTCGTGGGCGAGATCAAACGGTTCTTTAGGGACACCTCCTGGTCCGTCCGCGTCCCGCGCAGGCTCCAGGAGCTGCGCCTCGCGCTGACCAAGGCCAGCGACGAGCTCGCCCAGAAACTGGACCGCTCGCCGACCGTGCCGGAGCTCGCCGCCGTGCTGGGCGTCTCGGAGGAGGACGTGGTCGACGGTCTCGCCGTCGGCAACGCCTACACCGCCTCCTCGCTCGACTCGCCCTCGCCCGAGGACGAGGGCGGCGAGGGCTCGCTCGCGGACCGCCTCGGTTACGAGGACACCGCGCTCGAAGGCGTCGAATACCGCGAGTCACTGAAGCCCTTGCTCGCCAAACTCCCGCCCCGGGAGCGGCAGATCATCATGCTGCGGTTCTTCGCGAACATGACGCAGTCGCAGATCGGCGAGGAGGTCGGCATCTCCCAGATGCACGTCTCCCGGCTGCTCACCCGTACCCTCGCGCAACTGCGCGTAGGCCTCATCGGCGAGTGACGGGGCGTTGAACCGTCCGCAAGGGCTTTCCAATTGACGGAGCGTCAGTAAAACTGGCGCGATGCGAACGGGATCCCGCAGGGCCGCCCCGGCTGCCCTCCTCGCCCTGTGCTGCACGGCCGTCGCCGGCCTCACCGGCTGCGGCGGCCCGGCACGGGACGGCTATGTCGCCGTGGGCGCCGCGGCCCCGGGTCCCGAACGGGGCGCGGGGGAGAACGTGGCGCCGCAGGGCCAGGTGGAGTTCCAGCAGCTCGGCGGCCCGTCCGCGGCGGGCGGCTCCTCCGTGTCGTCCGGTACGTCGGCCAGTACTCCCGAGTCCCGGACACCCGGCGGCTCCGCCCCGGGCGGAGCGACGACCACCGCCCCCGGCGGCTCCGGAGCCACACCCGGGATCCCGCCCGGTGCGGGCCCGTCCACCACCCCACCCGGCACCCCGGACTCCCCGGGCACGCCGGGCACGCCGGGCGCGCCGTCCGGCCCATCGAGCCCATCGAGCCCGTCCAGCCCGTCCACCAAGCCCGGCACGACCCCGCCGGCGCCCCCGGCGACCCCGGCGAGGCTGACGCTGTCCACCCCGGCCAGGGCGGCCGCGGCCGACCGCTGGTGCGAGCGGGTCACCGTCACCTTCACCAACACCGGCACCACCGCGGCCCGTTCGGGCACGGTCAGCTTCGCGACGCACATCATCGGCGCCCTCGGCGTCGACTGGGCCACGATCACCACCACCCAGCCGCTCCCCGCGCCGATCACGGGCGGAGCCGCCAAGACGCAGACCTACACGGTGTGCGTGGAGGCCTGGCGGGTGCCGCTGGGCATGCACGTGGACACCCAGAAGGTCACCGCCACCTGGAGCTGAACCCGCGCGGGCGCGGCGGTCAGTGCAGGACGACCCACAGGGCGGCGCCGAAGGCGAGCACGAGCGCGATGCCCACCCCGAGCCACGCGCCCTTCTTGGAGCCGGCGGCCTGCTGCCCCTCCTCGCGGCGCTGGCGACGCGAGCCGGTGGGCGTCTGCCGGGCCGGTGCGGCCTCCTCGACGAAGGCGCGGAACATCTGGGTGCTGCCCGCGGGGTCGTAGTTGCCCTCGGGGACCTGTGAGTTGCGGTTGTCAGCCATGGAGCAGGACCCTAGCCGGTTTTCCGATTCCTTTACCGCCCCCTCCCCAGATTCATTTGCCTGTAGCAACCATCCTCTTCTATGGTTGCTCTAAGCAACAAGATGGGGGGTCGGCCGATGACCACGCGGTACGAGGAGCTGGCCCGCCGGCTCACCGGGATCGGCGCGGTCAAGCGCGAGCTGGCCCGCGCCCTGCCTTCGGACTGCCCGCCCGGCGCGGCCGCCGTCCTCACCGTGCTCGAACGGCACGGAGAGATGCGGCTGAGCCGGCTGGCGGAGCTCATGGCCGTCGACATCTCGGTGACCAGCCGGCACGTCACCCACGTCGCCGAGCGCGGCTGGATCGAGCGCGAGACCGACCCGGGGGACGGCCGCTGCCGCATCCTGCGGCTCACCCCGGCCGGACACGCGCTCCTCGCCGAGCTCGGCGCCCGGTACACGGCGGCACTGGAGAAGGCGCTGGCCGACTGGTCCGCCCAGGACATCGACGTACTCAACACCCTGCTGGCCCGACTCCGATCGAGCTTCTAGACAGAAGGAAACACATGGCCACGTCGGAGACGCCGACAGACGGCACGTCCATCACCCCGTCCGTGACCCCGGCCACGGCTCCGTCCATGGCCCCGGCCATGACCCATCCGCAGATCATGAAAGCGCTGTCCGGGCTGATGCTCGGCATGTTCGTGGCGATCCTGTCCTCCACGATCGTCTCCAACGCCCTGCCCCAGATCATCAGCGACCTCGGCGGCACCCAGTCCTCCTACACGTGGGTGGTGACCGCGGCCCTGCTGTCGATGACGGCGGCGACCCCGCTCTGGGGCAAGCTGTCCGACCTCTTCAGCAAGAAGCTGCTGGTCCAGATATCCCTCGTGATCTACGTGCTGGGCTCCGTGGTCGCGGGCATGTCCCAGAACACCGGCATGCTGATCGCCTGCCGCGTGGTCCAGGGCATCGGGGTCGGCGGCCTGTCCGCCCTCGCGCAGATCGTGATGGCCGCGATGATCTCCCCGCGCGAGCGAGGCCGGTACAGCGGCTACCTCGGCGCGGTCTTCGCCGTCGCCACCGTCGGCGGGCCGCTGCTGGGCGGTGTCATCACCGACACCGAGTGGCTGGGCTGGCGCTGGTGCTTCTACGTCGGCGTGCCCTTCGCGGTCATCGCCCTGATCGTGCTCCAGCGCACCCTGCACCTGCCGGTCGTGCGCCGCGACGTCAAGGTCGACTGGCTGGGCGCCTTCCTGATCAGCGGCGCCGTCTCGCTGCTGCTTATCTGGGTCACGCAGGCCGGCGACTCCTATGCGTGGATCTCCTGGCAGACCTGGGCGATGACCGGCGGCGCGGTGGCGCTCGGACTGCTCTTCGTCCTCGTCGAGTCCCGTGCGAGCGACCCGATCATCCCGCTGCGGCTGTTCCGCAACAAGACCATCACCCTGGCCTCGGCGGCCTCGCTGTTCGTGGGCATCGCGATGTTCTCGGGCACGATATTTTTCAGCCAGTTCTTCCAGCTGGCCCGGGGCGAGTCCCCCACGATGTCCGGAGTCCTCACGATTCCGATGATCGGCGGGCTCTTCGTCTCCTCCACGGTTTCCGGTCTGGTGATCACCAAGACCGGCAGGTGGAAGGCCTGGCTCGTCTCCGGCGGTGTGCTGCTGACGGTCGGCCTGGGGCTGCTGGGCACCCTGCGGTACGACACCCCGTACTGGCACATCGCGCTCTACATGGCGCTGACCGGCCTCGGCCTCGGCATGATGATGCAGAACCTGGTCCTCGCCACCCAGAACCAGGTGGCCCCCGAGGACCTGGGCGCGGCCAGCTCGGTCGTCACCTTCTTCCGCTCGCTCGGCGGCGCCATGGGCGTCTCGGCGCTCGGCGCGGTGATGGCGCACCAGGTCACCGGATACGTGAAGGACGGCCTGGCCGCTCTCGGCCCGAAGGCCGCGTCGCTCGGCCACGGCGGCACGGGCGGCGGCGCCATCCCGGACCTCGACAAGCTGCCGGCCCCGTTCCGTACGGTCGTCGAGTCGGCGTACGGGCACGGCGTCGGCGACGTCTTCCTCTACGCGGCCCCCACCGCCCTGCTGGCGCTGCTGCTCTGCCTGTTCATCAAGGAGGTCGCGCTGAAGTCGAAGCCCGCGGCCCACTCCCCGGCGGCGGCGTCCGCCGACGCCTCCGCCCCGGCATCCGCCGGGACCCCTGCCGAGGCCTCCGCCAAGGCCTAGGCGACGCTTAGGCGGCGGCCTTCGCCTCGATGCCCGCGATCAGGACGTCGAGCGCGAGACAGAAGTCGCCCTCGGGCGCCCGCCGGGCCGCGCCCCCGCAGCCGTGCAGGAACTGCGAGACGGCCAGGTGGGCGCCGGTCCGGGCGGAGCCGGCGAGGCCCGTGGCGTCCAACAGCCGCTGGAGGGCGGCGTCGAAGGCCCGGGCGTGCGGGCCGATGTTCGGATAGGCGGCGCCGAGCGGGGCCGCCCAGGGGTGGTCCGCCAGCACCCGCCGGTAGCCCCGGGCCAGCGCACGCAGCCGGCCGGGCCAGCCTTCCGGCACCGGCCCGGCCGACAGGGCCAGCTCGCCCAGGGCGCTGTCCAGGGCGAGTTCGAGCAGATCGTGCTTGGTGTCCACGTACCAGTACAGGGACATCGCGGTGACCCCGAGCCGGGCGGCGAGCCGGCGCATCGAGAACCGGGCCAGCCCCTCGGCGTCGAGCAGCCGCACGGTGGCGGCGGTGATCCGTTCCCGGTCGAGCCCGGAGGGCGCCTCGCTGCGGCGTCTGGCGGGTGCGGCGGGTCTGGCGGCCAGCCACACACTGGACTCGGCCGGGAGCGGATCGCCGGAATCGGCCGCGGTCGCCATGGAGGCACCCTCCTCACACCAGGTGGATCAGCCCGGAATGCCCGGTCCGCCCTCTCGATGCTAGGTCCTGTCGTCGAAGCAGGGCCTTACCGGCGCTCCTTTGACGACCGGGCCTGAGGTTCCGCGTGGTCGGGCCGGATCAGGACGTGGGAGCCGTGAGGTCGTAGACGGTGGCTCCGCCCAGGGTCGACTCCTCGAACGTGGCCTTCACCCAGCTTTCGATCGCGCTGCTGGTGCCGCCGCCCGGACCGCCCTGCCGCATCCCGCCGGCGGCCTCGGCGGACCCGCCTGCCTGGCCACCTGCCTGACCGCCTCCCTGGCTGATGAACCAATGGATCCGGCCGTCCTTCACGTACTGCTTGAACTGCTCCAGCGTGGGCGAGGGGTCACTGCCGTTGAAGCCGCCGACGGGCATCACGGGGACACCCGAGGCCAGTTGGTAGCTCGCCGCGTTCTGGGAGCCGACGGCGGCCGCCGCCCAGGTGTACTTTCCGGCGTCGGCCCGCAGCGCCGCCTTGGCCTCGGCGCCGACCTGGGTGCCGCCCAGCAGGCCGCCGGGCCCGCCCCGGCCGCCGCCGGCGCGCTCCATGCCGCGCCCGCCCTGACCGCCCGGAGCCCCCGCACCGCCCGGTGCTCCCGTACCGCCCGGGGCTCCCTGACCGCCCCCGCCCGGCGGCATGCCGCCCTGCGGCAGGGTGTTCCCGCCCCGCGGGCCGCCCTGCTGCATGCCACCCGGGCCGCCCCGCGGCATCTCACCGGCCGGGAAGGCGCCCCGCATCATGCCGCCGGGTCCGCCCCGGCCGCCCGCCACCGCCGGTCCGGCGGTCACGATCGAGCCCGCGTGCCCGGTCTGCACGGTGGTCAGGCAGTACGCGAGCGGGCCCGCCAGCGCAGCACCCACCCCCAGCGCCGCGGTGGCCAGCAGCACCCGGCGCCCGGCCGCCGCGACGAACGGCAGCGCGGCCGCGGCGAGCAGGCCCCCCACCAGGACCGCCCAGCGCAGCCACGGAAGGTAGCCGGTGGCCCGGCCGAGCAGGACGTACGACCAGACGGCGGTCAGTGCCAGCGTCCCGGACAGGGCGAACAGCGCGGCCCGGGAGCCCCGCTCCTCCCACAGCACGGCGACGCCCATGCCGATCAGCGCGGCGACGAACGGCGCCAGCGCCACGGTGTAGTACTCGTGGAAGATGCCCTGCATGTAGCTGAAGACGACCGCGGTGATCAGCAGCGAACCGCCCCAGGCCAGGAAGGCCGCGCGGGCCATGCCCTCCAGCGAGTCGGTGGCCCGGCGGGCGCGCCAGGTGACCACCAGTCCGGCCACGAGCAGGACCAGGGCGGCGGGCAGCAGCCAGGAGATCTGACCGCCGATGTTGGCCGAGAAGAGCCGGTCGATGCCCGTCTCACCCCAGCCGCCGCCGGGGCCGCCGCCACCGGCGCGTCCGCCGCCGCCGACGCTGCCCGTCTCGTTGCCGTTGATCCGCCCCAGGCCGTTGTAGCCGAGCGTCAGCTCCAGGAAGGAGTTGTTCTGCGAGCCGCCGATGTAGGGGCGGGAGGAGGCGGGCCACAGTTCCACGACGGCCACCCACCAGCCGCCGGCCACCACCATCGCGAGCCCGGCGAGCAGCAGCTGGCCCAGACGCCTGCGCAGCGGGGTGGGCGCGCAGACGGCGTACAGCACGGCGAGCGGCGGCAGGATCACGAAGGCCTGGAGGGTCTTGGTGAGGAAGGCGAAGCCGACCGCGACACCGGCCCACAGCAGCCAGTCGGTGCGTGCCCCGTCGAGGGCGCGCAGGACGCAGTACACGGTGACCGTGAGCAGCAGGGTCAGCAGCGCGTCGGGGTTGTTGAAGCGGAACATCAGCGCGGCGACGGGCGTGAGCGCGAAGGCGGCGCCGCTCAGCAGCGCGGCCCCCGGACCGAACTGGCGCCGTACGGCGGCGTACAGCACAGCGGTCGTCGCGACGCCCATCAGGGCCTGCGGGACGAGGATCTGCCAGGAGCCGAGCCCGAACAGGCGGACCGACAGCATCATCGGCCACAGGGCGGCCGGGGGCTTGTCGACGGTGATGGAGTTCCCGGCGTCGGAGGAGCCGAAGAAGAAGGCCTTCCAGCTCTCGCTGCCCGCCTGCACGGCGGCGGAGTAGAAGGAGTTGGCGTAGCCGGAGGACCCCAGGTCCCAGAGCAGCAGGACGGCCGTGGCGATCAGCAGCCCGGCGAAGGCGGGCCGTTCCCAGCGGGGCCGGTCGGTGGCGTGCCGGCCGGTACGGGTCCGGGCTTCGGGGACCGGGAAGAGCGGGGTTGCTGCGGTGGTCATCGGATGACGTCCTTCACGGGAGTGTCGCGCCGCTCGGGGAAGACCCAGGCGCGGAAGAGCAGGAACCGCAGCACGGTGGCGGCGAGGTTGGCGGTGATCAGGACGGCCAGCTCGGTGCTGTGCGCGGGGGCGGCCGCGGCCGCTCCGAGGGCGGCGAGGGAGCCGCTGGTCAGGGCGAGGCCGATGGCGAACACCACCAGCCCCTGGGCCTGGTGGCGTACGGCCCGGTCCCGGCCGCGCACCCCGAAGGTGAGCCGGCGGTTGGCGGCCGTGTTGGCGACGGCCGAGAGCAGCAGGGCGGCGCCGTTGGCGACCTGCGGGCCCGCTCCGGTGCGGAAGGCGGAGTACAGCAGCAGGTAGAGCAGGGTGGACAGGGCCCCGACGGCGCAGAAGCCGAGGAGCTGGCGGGCCAGTCCGCGGTCCACGCCGGGCAGCGCGGTGCGGTCGCGCGGGTCGTCGCCGAAGGGGCGGGCGAGCCGGTCGAGCGGGAGCGCGCCGACCGCCAGGGCCCGGCCCACCCGCCAGACGCCCTTGAGGTCCTCGGTGGCGGTCTTCACGATGTGGACGGTGGAATCGGGGTCGTCGACCCAGTCCACCGGCACCTCGTGGATCCGCAGCCCGGCCCGCTCGGCGAGCACGAGCATTTCGGTGTCGAAGAACCAGCCGGTGTCCTCCACCAGGGGCAGCAGACGCTCGGCGACCTCCCGCCGGATGGCTTTGAACCCGCACTGGGCGTCGCTGAAGCGGGCGGCGAGCGAGGAGCGCAGGAGGAGGTTGTAGGCGCGGGAGACGAACTCCCGCTTCGCTCCCCGCACCACCCGGGAGGACCGGGCGAGGCGGGTGCCGATGGCGAGGTCGGAGTGGCCGGAGATCAGCGGGGCGACCAGGGGCAGCAGGGCGTTGAGGTCGGTGGAGAGGTCCACGTCCATGTACGCCAGTACCGGTGCGTCGGAGCCGGACCAGACGGTGCGCAGGGCCCTGCCCCGGCCCTTCTCCTCCAGCCGCGTGCTGCGTACCCCGTCCAGGGCCGCGGCGAGCTCGCCCGCGACCTCGGGGGTGCGGTCGGTGCTCGCGTTGTCGGCGACGGTGATCCGGAAGGGATAGGGGAAGGTGCGGGTGAGGTGCTCGTGCAGCCTGCGCACGCACGGTCCGAGGTCTTTCTCCTCGTTGAAGACCGGGATCACCACGTCGAGGACGGGCTCGCCGGGCAGGGGCGCGAGTGGAGCCCGTGCCGGAAGGGCCCCGGGAGAGGCGTCGATTGGCATGTGACGACACTCGCCGGGCGGCCTGTCACCGCTGTGTGATGAGCCTGTGCCCCGTCTGTGAGTCCGTGTGCGAGTCCGTCCGTGAGTCCGTCCGTGCGTCCGGATCCGTGTGCGCGTGCGCGTGCGCGTGCGGCAGCAGGACCTCGAAGCAGGTCCGCCCGGGCTCGCTGCGCACGCCGACCCGGCCACCGTGCGCGGTGACCACGGCCTGGACGATGGCGAGCCCCAGTCCGGTGGAACCCGCCGCACGGGATCGGGACGCGTCGCCGCGGGCGAAGCGCTCGAAGACGTGGGGGAGCAGGTCGGGCGGGATGCCGGGCCCGTCGTCCTCGATCAGCAGCCGGACGGCGGACGTCTCTCCCCCGGCTGCCGCAGCGCGTGCCGCAGCGGGCGCCACAGCGGGCGCCGCGAGCGAAACGTGCGCGGTGACGGTGGTGCCGGGCGGGGTGTGCGTACGGGCATTGGCGAGGAGGTTGACCAGGACCTGCTGGATACGGGCCGGGTCGACGCGGACGGGCACGGGTTCGTCGGGCAGGCGCAGCCGCCAGTGGTGCTCGGGGCCGGCGGCCCTGGCATCGCTGACGGCGTCGACGACGAGCGGGGCCAGGTCGGTGTCGGTGTCGCCGGTGGACAGGGGCCGGCCCGCGTCGAGCCGGGCCAGCAGCAGCAGGTCCTCGACCAGGCCGGTCATGCGGGTGGCCTCGGACTCGATCCGGCCCAGGGCGTGCCGGGTGTCGGGGCCCGGCTCCTCCCGCCCCCGGCGGGTCAGCTCGGCGTATCCGCGGATGGAGGCCAGCGGGGTGCGCAGTTCGTGGCTGGCGTCGGCGACGAACTGCCGGACCCGCATCTCGCTCTGCTGGCGGGCCGTGAGCGCGGAGGAGACGTGGCCGAGCATCCGGTTGAGGGCCGCGCCGACCTGGCCCACCTCGGTGCGGGGGTCCGCCTCGGCAGCCCGGACCCGTTCGTGCAGCGCGGGCTCGCCGCTGTGCAGGGGCAGTTCGGAGACCCGGGTGGCGGTGGCGGCCACCCGGCGCAGCGGGCGCAGGGCGACCCCGACCAGTGCCTGGCCGGCGAGGGAGGCCGCGATCAGCCCGGCGAGGGTGACGCAGACCTCCACAGCGACCAGGGTGTTCACGGTGGAGTCGACCTCGTGGAGCGGGAAGCCGAGAACGAGGCTTCCGTCGGGCGCGGGCAGCACCCGGTACGACCCGAGCCCGGGCAGGCTCAGGTTCACGGGTGCGCTGCGGCCCTGCTCGGCCGTGCGGGCAGCCTTGGCGAGGACCGCGGTCTGGGCCTCGGTGAGGGGCTGGCTACGGCGTTCGGGGTCTTCGTCGCGCACGCTGCGGTAGGCCCCGAGCACCTTGCCGTCGGAGTCGATGCGGAATCCGACGGCGCCGAGCGGTGTGCCCGGGCCGAGGACGGACCGCCCCTCCCTGATCGCCTTCTGCACGCCGGGGGGCGAGGAGGCCATGCCGACCGAGATCCGCAGCTGGTCGTCGAGGTTGTTGACCAGGTACAAGCGCAGGGCGAGGGTGGTGACGGTCCCGATGGCCGCGCCCACGACGGCGATCAGCGCCACCGCCGAGACGACGAGCCGGGTCCGCAGGGACCAGGGGCGGCCCGGCCGCTTCGGGCGGAGGCGGACGGCCACTAGTCGGCCGGCTTGATCAGGTAGCCGGCGCCCCGCCGGGTGTGGATCATCGGCGCCATTCCCGGCCCGCTCTCCAGCTTCCGCCGCAGGTAGGAGATGTACAGCTCGACCACATTGGCCTGGCCGCCGAAGTCGTAGGACCACACCCTGTCCAGGATCTGGGCCTTGCTCAGCACGCGGCGCGGGTTGCGCATCAGGTAGCGCAGCAGCTCGAACTCGGTGGCGGTCAGGTGGATCTCCCGGCCGCCGCGGACCACCTCGTGGCTGTCCTCGTCGAGGTGCAGGTCACCGACGGCGAGCACCGAGCCGCCGCGCGCGGCCTGCGCCGCGCCCGAGCGCCGGACCAGGCCGCGCAGCCGGGCCACGACCTCCTCCAGGCTGAACGGCTTGGTGACGTAGTCGTCGCCCCCCGCCGTCAGGCCCGCGATGCGGTCCTCGACGGAGTCCTTGGCGGTCAGGAAGAGCACGGGGACCTGGGGGATCTCCCGGCGCAGCTGCCCCAGGACGGCGAGCCCGTCCATGTCGGGGAGCATGATGTCGAGGACCACGACGTCCGGCCGGAACTCGCGGGCCGCCCGCACCGCGCCCGCCCCGTCACCGGCGCTGCGGACCTCGCAGCCCTCGTAGCGCAGGGCCATGGACAGCAGCTCGGAGAGTGAGGCCTCGTCGTCGACGACGAGGACCCGGCAGGCTCCGCCGTCGGGCCGTGTCAGGGCCGTCGGGCTGTTCGTGGACGTGGACGCGTGGGATGTGGTCGTCGCAGTCATACGACCACGCTGTCCGGCGCCCCTGAGAGCGTTCTTGTCCCTATCTGTGAATTTCCTGAGAAACGCCGCTCAGCCGTCGAGCCGGAACAGGCGGGCGGCGTTGTCGTGGCAGACGGCACGCAGCCAGTCGTCGCCGAGGCCGAGACGTTCGAGGGCGGCGAGCTGGTGTTCGTAGGGGTAGGGGATGTTCGGGAAGTCGGTGCCGAGCAGGATCCGGTCGCCGAGGTCGGCGAGCCGCCCGAGGTCCCCGGGCGGGAAGGCGCTGAGCTGCTCGGAGAAGTCGGTGAACGCCATGGTGGTGTCGAGGCGCACCTCGGTGTACCGGTCGGCGAGGTCGAGGAAGTCGGCGTACTCGGGCATGCCCATGTGGGCGACGATCAACGGCAGTCGTGGGTGGCGGGCCAGCAGCCGGGCGATCGGCTCGGGGCCGGTGTGCTTGCCCGGCGCGGGCCCGGACCCGCAGTGGATCACGGTCGGGACGCCGGACTCGGCGAGCAGTCCCCAGACGGGGTCGAGCCGGTCGTCGTTCGGGTCGTAGCCACCGACCTGGAGGTGCGACTTGAAGACCCGGGCCCCAATGTCGAGGGCCCGGCGGACGTACTCCGCCACGCCCTCCTCCGGAAAGAAGGTCGCGGTGTGCAGGCAGTCCGGGGTCCGGGCGGCGAAGTCGGCGGACCAGGCGTTGAGCCATGCGGCCATCGCCGGCTTGTGCGGGTACAGCATGGCGGTGAAGGCCCGGACCCCGAACTCCCTCAGGAGCGCGACCCGCTGCTCCTCCTCGTGCCGGTAGGTGATGGGCCACTCGACACCGGTCAGCGGGCCGATCGCGTCGAAGTAGTCCCAGACCTTGTCCAGGACCCGCTCGGGCATGAAGTGCGTGTGGACGTCCACCAGTCCGGGCAGCCCGAGCCGCTCCCGGAAGGCACGGACCGCCTCATCCGTTGCGGGCAAAGCCGTGGCTCCGCTCGACGGTCGCGACGTGCAGGGTGTAGCTCTCGTACCAGTCCTCGCGGCCCTGCTTCATGGCCGCCTGGTGCTCCAGGTCCCCCCGCCACGCGGCGAGGGACTCGTGGTCGCGGAAGTAGGCGACCGTGATGCCGAGGCCTCCCGGGGTACGGGCGGACTCGTAGCCGAGGAACCCGGGATTCTCCGCGACGATCTCGTTCATCCGGGCGAGGGTCTCGGGGTATCCGCTGTCGTCGGCGGAGCGGACATTGCTGAAAACGGCCATGACATACGGCGGTTCGAAGGCCTGTACGGGCTGGATGCTCATGCCCACCACCCTCCGCGGCGCGCCGCCGGCATGTCCACCGGAATCTGCCCCGGAAGGCCAAAGGGATCCAAGTTTTGACCATCCCCGGCCAGGGCGTCCGCAGGAGGCGCTCCTCAGAACAGCCCGTCCTGCTCGGCGGGCGGCCGCGCGGCCGCGGGCGGGATCACCGCCACCGGCAGGGTCGTCACGGCCTCGCCCTCCGGGGCGGCGAGTTCCCACCCGGCCAGCAGCCGGGTGTCCACCACCAGCCCGTCCGCGAGGTGCAGATCGGGGCCGGCCGCGCCCACCAGCCGGCCCGCGACGGCCCCGCCGGGCACCATCTCGGTGATCACCCCCACGGGTGCGGGCAGTCCGTCCAGCCCGAACGGCTCCGCGTGGTCGGCGACTTCGCACTTCACCCGCTCCAGCGACTCCGGCCACCCGGGCAGCGCGGCGGCCCGGGCATGCAGCTCGGCGACCTCCCGGGCCCGGTCGGACGCGGCCGGCAGATGCGCCCGTACGGCCCGCTTGCGGGCGTACGCGATCCGGTCCGGCACCCCGAGGGCGGCCCGCAGCAGCTCCTCCGTGCGCCGGGTGGCCATGAGCGGCCCCCGGCCGAGCCAGGTCCAGGCCACGGCGCCCTGCTCCAGCAGCCGGGCCGAGCCGCGCTCCTCGGCGGTGATGCCGACCTTGACCATCCCGGGCCCGAACCACGCCAGATAGACGCGGTAGGTGCGCGGATCGGCGGCATTGGTGTCGGCGGCCACCGAGAACGACCGGTCGAGGCGCGCGCATTCGGGGCACTGCGCGTTCCCGGCGCGGCCGGGCACGGTCGCGCCGGTGGGGCAGGGCGTCCGTTTCCCGGCCCGCCGGACGCCGAGGCAGCGCCGCTCCGTCCGGGCGACGAAGGCCAGCCGCTGCCCGTACGCGAGCACGCTCGCCCGCTCGCCGCGCCCCTCCCCGTACCAGCCGATGGCGGGGCGGCCGTCGTTCCACCGGATCCCGGTGCACCACCAGCTCACAGCGGGAGCGGCCGCTCGAAGAAGGTGTCCAGGACGACGGTGGCGTGCGTACCGCTGACCCCGTCGATCGCGTAGAGCCGGCGCAGGACGTCCTGCAACTGCCCGGTCGAGGCCGTGCGCACCTTGACCATGACGGACGCGCTGCCCGCGATGATGTGCGCCTCCTGGATCTCGGGGATCGCGGCGAAGGCGGCGGCGGACTCACCCATCCAGGCGTTGGAGTCGACCATCACATAGGCGAGTACCCCACTGCCGACGGCCGCCGGGTCGACCTCGACGGTGGTCCGCCGGATCACCCCGCGCTCGCGCAGCTTGCGGACCCGTTCGTGGGTGGCCCCGGCAGAGAGCCCCACGGCCGCGCCGAGAGCGGCGTACGACTGGCCGGCGTCCTCCTGCAGGCGCAGAACGAGCGCCCGGTCTATGTCGTCCACTCGGTCTTCCTCCCATGGGCCCGTCGGCCCTTGCGAAGACGGTACCTGATCCTGCAATCTCACCATCGAACCGAACAACATTCGGCAATACTTGCTCAGGGGGAATCATGTCTGCCATAGCCGACCTCACCTTGTACGAGATCCTGGACGAACGCTTCAAGACCGGCCGCTGCGCCAACGGCGACGCGCGCCTGGACCGGCTCTACGACGACTGCCGCTGGGCGGAAGGCCCGCTGTACCTGCCGGCCTGGCGGCAACTGGTGTGGAGCGACATCCCCAACGACCGGATGCTTCGCTGGGACGAGACGACCGGCGCGGTCTCCGTCTTCCGCTCCCCGGCCGGACACCCCAACGGCAACACCCTGGACCGCGAAGGCCGCCTGATCACCTGTGAGCAGGGCGGCCGGCGCGTCACCCGCACCGAACCCGACGGCAGCATCACCGTCATCGCCGACCGCTTCGAGGGAAAGCGGCTCAACAGCCCCAATGACGCCGTGGTCCGCTCGGACGGCTCGATCTGGTTCTCCGACCCGGACTTCGGCATCACCAGCGACTACGAAGGCCACCGCGCGCCCAGCGAGATCGGCGCCTGCAACCTCTACCGGGCCGACCCCGCGACCGGTGAGGTCCGCATGGTCGCCGACGGCTTCCTCGGCCCCAACGGGCTGGTGTTCTCCCCCGACGAGAACGAACTGTTCGCGGCGGACACCCGCGGGGGCCACATCAGGGCCTTCAAGGTCACCGACGACGGCACCCTCACCGGCGACCGGGTCTTCACCGCCTGCCCCGGGGTCGACAACATCCGCTTCGACGACGAGGGCAGGCTGTGGGCGGCCGCGATGGAGAACGGCGTCCGGTGCTACGCCGCGGACGGCACCCTGATCGGCCGCCTACGCGTCCCCGAACCCGTCTCGAACATCGCCTTCGGCGGCCCCAAGAACAACCGCCTCTTCATCACCGCCACCACCTCCCTCTACTCCCTGGTGATGTCCGTGACCGGTCTCCCCCGGGTCCGCTGAGGACCCGGGGGAGCCCCGCTAGCGGGCGACGAACTGCGTCAGGATCGCCTGCACCTCGTAGATGTCGACACCCTTGGTGAAGGTCTTCTCGATCGGCGCCGAGCTCCCGGATATCCAGATCTTGAGCTCGGCGTCGAGATCGAAGTGGCCGGCGGTCTCCACGGAGAAGTGCGTGATGCTCCGGTACGGGACGGAGTGGTACTCCACCTTCTTGCCCGTGAGCCCCTGCTTGTCGACGAGCACCAGCCTGCGATCGGTGAACAGGATCGTGTCCCGGATCAGCAGATAGGCGGCGTGCACCTGCTCGCCATGCCCCAGCAGTCGCGCGTAGTCCCGCTGCGCCGATGCCGGGTCGACGCTGTGCGCGTTTCCGAACAGTCCCATGAGAGCCCCCGATTTCTAGTTCGAACGATCTTCAGAACCGTACCGAGGGCCGGACGTAACCCGCGTCCCCCGCCAGAGCCATCTCACCCCCGACTACTCCCGGGGTACCCCCTCCCCACGAAGGAGGAGACCGGGCGTGTCAGGGCATACGACGAAGGCCCCCAGGATTTCTCCTGGGGCCTTCGCCCTGCTGTGCACTCGGCAGGATTCGAGCCTGCGACCTTCCGATCCGTAGCTCGGAGTAGATCGGCCACCCAATGCCATTACGGCTACTGTCGGGCATACCAGCAGCGCGGGCATTGCGAGCTCCATGATCACATCACGGGCACGTGCGTGCGAGCCTCTGACCAATACGGCCGCCACGTTTCCCGGGCTGCCGAAAGTCCCCGCGTGGGGAGCTCGGCAAAGGCGCTGCGATCACAGGCATGACCCTCGCCATCATCGCGCTGACGCACATGACAGCGCCCTTCACCCGTCTCGGCTGGTGGCCATAAGCAGCGAAGGCTTATGGACGGCACGCGCCCTTGGCTTGGGAAACGCCGGCGATCGGGCACCGGCCAGCTGCTGAACGCCAACCGCACCGGCCGGACCGTGACAGCCGTGCACACCCTCCTGACCTGCCAATATTTAGGATGAAAGAGGCTCATTCGGTATGCGCTCACAGCCTTTCAGTTGCACGCGGTTGACTCGGTCCAGGGCGTGATCCTATTGTCCGCCTTGCGTGCGGTTGCAGCCGAAGGCGACAAAAGCTGACCGATTCCTGATTGATACTGCGATCTGAGCAAGTGAGGGACAGTCGTGGGGTTGCTGCTTTCGTACCTGCTCATCTTCCTCGTCGAATGCGGCTTGATGGCGCTGCAGATAGTTGGTGCATTCTTCTTTCTGCTGAGTGTGGCTTTGTTTATCCGGCGCTTCACCACTGCGCGTAAGCGTCGGACCGACGGCTACTTGCGGAAAGTGGTGGCGGTTGCACCATACGTGTTTGGCGGCGTCGGCTTTTTCTTGCTGGTTTCTGCTTCAGCAGCGCTCTCCATCGGGAAGGAATGGGGCATTTTCGAAACCTGGGTGATATAGGCCCAAACCCTTTACCCGTGTGAGCCCACCTGCTGACCGACGGCAACGATGTACGGCGCGAGTCACCGTGGGTTCAAATCCCACACCCACCGCAGGTGAGCAGCCTCTGACAGCCAACTCGGTCAGAGGCTATTCGCGTTCGGTGACCGCCTCAGCCCGCGATTAAGCCCTACGCCCCGGCCTTACGGGCATGGAAGGGCACGGGGCGCTGTTCCTGATCATCCTCAACAGCACCACGCTCGATGTGCTGAGACCACCGGAGCAACCGACAATCCCGTGCACTGCCGCACGTGTCAGGGAAGCGGCCGCTCCGACGGCTACCACCGCCCCGCTCCGCACTGAGCCTCTGCTCCCGCTGCCACGGAACCGGCCTCGGCGAAGACCTCGCCCGGTTACCCGTCTCCGAGCACGCCCGCCGCCTCGTGGAGGCCTGCGCCGCCCTGCAATCCCTCTACCCGGATCGCGCGCTCACCCGCTGGACTCACACGCTCCGCTTCCGAGGCCACTTCTCCACCAAGTCCCGCCGGTACTCGACCACGCCCGGCGAATCCGTCCTCGCCGCCACCATCGCCCGCGACATCCAGCTCAACCGCCAGACCGCCCGCGAGGCCTTGCACGACCAACTCGCCCTCCAAGGAGCGGTGTCTTGACGACCAGCGTCATCCAACCGAAGTGGCACACCACCGCCGAGGTCGCCGTCATGCTCGGCTTCGGCCCGTCCAAGACGAAGATGCTCGTGCTCACCGGTGAGATCCGGTCCGTGAAGGTCGGACGCAACCGGAAGATCCTGCCCTCGTCCATCCGAAGGTGGCACAGCGGATCCTGCGGCACTCGCAGATCGCCATGACGATGGAGGTGTACGCCGAGGCGAGCGAAGAGGCACGGGCCGCGATCGGCAAGCTGTCCGAAGCGATGGGCGGCGTCGGCGGCTGAGGTGGTTGCCGTACTTCGCTGCTGTATGACCGAAACGACAGAGGCCCCGGATTTTCATCCGGGGCCTTCGTCCTGCTGTGCACTCGGCAGGATTCGAACCTGCAACCTTCTGATCCGTAGTCAGATGCTCTATCCGTTAAGCTACGAGTGCTTGGGCTTCCCGGGGTTTTGCGCCCCGTTGGCCTTGCGAGAACAACAATACATGGACCTCGGCGGGACGCGAAATCCATTACCCAAACCGCCGCTGACCTGCGGAAACGAGCCGGATGGAGATCGTCCGGATGGGTTCGCACAGAGGTCGGGGCGGACCGGATTGCCCCGGAACGCATGGAGCCCCGGAACGCATCGAAGCCCCGGTCCGTCAGGACCGGGGCTTCGATGAGGTGCGGAGGCGGAGGGATTTGAACCCTCGATGGACCGTAAAGCCCAAACCGCATTAGCAGTGCGGCGCCATAGACCGGACTAGGCGACGCCTCCAGCACACCCCCGCGTACGAAGGTGCGTGCAGATGATGACACAGGCGCAGGGCCCCTCACCAATCCGCTCCCACGGTACTAGGAGGGACGGTCGGAGGGCAAAGCCTTAAAGCCCCCTCGGTACGCAACGTCGGCGGGCCCGCGTCGTTGGTCAGGCGTACGACGTACGGACGACCTGGAGTGCCCCATGCTGCGTCTCGCGGCCTTCGCCGTCACCTCCGCCCTGACCGCCGCCGCCGCGGGGCCGCTGCCCCCGCTGCCCCTGGGCCGGCTGCTGGCGACACCCGACCGCCTCACCATCGCCATGACCGACACCGGCACGCGCCAGCTGGACCGCGAGTTCCGGCTCGAATGCGACCCCGTGGGCGGCGACCACCCCTGGAAGGAGCAGTCCTGCGCCCGTCTGGACCAGCTCTCCAAGGAGGGGAAGGACCCGTTCGCGCCCGTCTCCCAGCGGCAGATCTGCTCGCTGCAGTACGGGGGCCCCGCGACCGCCCGGATCACCGGTACCTGGCACGGGCAGCGGGTGGACGCGACCTTCCGCCGGACGAACGGGTGCGAAATCAGCCGTTGGGACGAGATGGAACCTCTGCTTCCACCCGGGCGTTCCTGACCTGGGAGGATGCGCGGGATGAGTGGTATCCACCTCACATCGGCCACCCCGGCGGGGGACTGTGGCCTTAGACTCCTCCCGTGACATGCCGGTAGTTGTGGTCAGGGAGGAAGCTCGTCGTGAGCAGCAGGCCATCCCGAGGCGCTGCTCGCCTCGCAGCAATACTCGACGCTCTTCCCGACGCGCTGTTGCTCGTCAACGCCAACGGCACTGTCGTCAACGCCAATTCGATCGCTCTTGAGGTCATGGAGAGCCCCGGCACCGGGCTCGTCGGCCGCGGCGTGCTCGATCTCCTGCCCGAATTCGACTCCAAACTGATCCCCGGCTCCATGCGCCGGCCCGGCGAGGACGACGGCGGCCGAACCAAGCCCACGCGGATGATCGCGCGCCGCACCGACGGCAGCGAGTTCCCCGTCGAGGTCACCAGCGCCCATCTCGACGGCCGCGACGCCTACCGCGAGCCTCAGCCCTACACCGGTGACGAGCTGCTGATGCTCGTCGTACGGGACCTCTCGCAGACGGTGGACACCGAGGCCGAGCTGGCCCGCTCCCAGCGGCAGACCGAGATGATCCTGCGGGCCGCCGCCGAGGGCGTCGTGGGGACGGACACCGAGGGACGGGTGGTGCTGGTCAATCCGGCCGCCGCCCAGATCCTCGGGTACCGCGCCACCGACCTCGGCAACCGCGAACTGCACGGCCTGGTCCTGCACTCGCGCGCCGACGGCTCGCCGTTCCCCTTCGAGGAGTCCCCGCTCGCCGACACCCTGCGCAGCGGGCGCAAGCACCGCGTCCGCGGGCAGGTGCTGTGGAACAAGGCCGGCCAGCCGGTCGCCGTCGACCTGACGACCTCGCCCGTACGGGATGGGGAGCAGCTCGTCGGCGCCGTCATGACCTTCACCGACCGGCGGCCCTACGACGCCCTCGCCGCGCGCCACGCGCAGTTGCTGGCCGTCCTCGGCGACTCGCTGCGCGGCCCGCTGGACGAGCTGCGCGGGGAGCTGGCCACGCTGGCCGCCGACGACGCGGGCCAGCTGTGGCCCGAGGCCAACCAGCTGCTGCACCATCTGGCCGCCGGCTACTCCCGGATGACCACGCTCGTGGACAACGTGCTCGGCTTCCAGCGCCTGGACGCCGGCACCGACCGGCTCACGAAGAAGAAGGCTCTGATCAACGGCGTGGTCACGGCCGGCGTCGACGGCGCGATCGAGCTGATCGGCCCGGGCCGCGCGCAGTTCGCCGTCCACGCGCCGACGATCGAGGCCGAGGTGGACGCGGGCCGGATCGCGACCGCGCTCGCGCACCTGATCGCGGATGTGGCCGGGGTGGACGCCACGGGCAAGACCCGCCAGGGCAGCGGGTACAGCGACTCGACGATCGTGGTGGCTGCCGCCCAGCGCGGCGATGTCGTACGGATCGAGGTGCGCGGGCCGTACGAGGGCGGCGACCCGGTCCACGAGCCGATCGTCCGGGGGATCGTGGCCGCGCACGGAGGCGTGCTGCAGACGGTGGAGGTCCCGGGCGCGCCCGGCGGCGCGTACGTCCTGGAGCTGCCGCTCGGCGCGGGCGCGGGGACGGTCACCCTGCCCGAGCCGGCGGAGGAGCCCCCGGCCGACACGGGCGCCGCGGGCCGGGTATCCGGTGGACGGCGGGCCCGGCGCGGGGTGGACGCCTTCCTGGAGGACGAGGTCGGTTCCGGTGCGCCCGGGGCCGAGAAGGCAGCCGAGGGCGGCGGTGCGCTGGCCCTGCCGTCGGGGCGACGGCGCGCGGGCGAGGCCGGTGGCGAAGGTGAGACGGGGCCGGAGCTCGCGCAGTCCCCGGTGAACCCCGCGGGGCTCGGGACCGGGCGACGCCGTGGCCGCGACGGTGACGGCAGCGGCGAAGGCGGTGCGGGCGGCGCCGGGCAGCCCGTGCCCCCGCAGGGCACCGCCATGCCCGCGCTCGCGCCCGTAGCCGCGGTGCCCCCTGTTCCAGTGACGGAGCATCCCGCAGGGCGGCGGCGGGCACTGGCTCCGGCCGGGCCCGCGCAGACCGGCGGTCCCGTACCGGCGACCGGGCTCGGGCCTGCGCCCGCCCAGGCTCCCGCACGGCCCATCGCTCCCGAGGGCGGCTTCGCGCTGCCCGCCGGCCCGACCCCGGCGCCCTCGGCCCCTTCCGCTCCGCAGGCCCCCGCGATGGCCGGTTCGGCCTCCGCTCCCGCCGAGTCCGAAGCCGACGCCCCCGGCGGGCGGCGTGGCCGCCGGGTGCTGAGCGCGCCCGTCGCCGAGGCCGAAGCCCCCGCCGAGCAGTCGGCCGCGGCCGAAGGTGACCCCGTACATCCCACCGGGCGGCGTCGTGCGCTGCCCGCCACCCCGGCATGGCCGGTTCCGGCGGCCCGGACCGCTCCCGAGGCCGACGAGGCCTCCGGCCCGGTTCCGGTGCCCGGGGCCAGGCAGCCGCAGGACACCCCGGCGGAGGGCCAGGCCGCGCAGCCGATCAGCGTGCGCGCCCTCGGCACCCTCGGCCAGGGCATCTCCGTGGACCCCACCGGTTCCGGTTCCGGTTCCGGATCCGGCCGCCGACGCCGGCTCTCCGAGCCCGCCCCCCAGGGCCGGGCCTTCGCGATAGAGGCCCCCGAGGCGGGCTCCGACGAGGGTCCCGAGCCGCTGGACGGCCCCGGTGGCGCCGTCGAGGTCGTCAACCGTCCCGTGCCACGGCCGGTCGACGACGAGCTCCCGCCGGAGCCGCTGGACAACCCGCGGCGGCTCCTGGTGTGGCCCGCGCCCGACGTACAGACGCAGCAGGCCCTGAGCGACCGTGGATACCGGCCGGTGATCGTGCACTCCCGCGAGGAGGTGGACGCGCAGATCGCCGCGTTCCCCGCCGCGCTGTTCGTGGACCCGCTGACCGGACCGATCACCCGGACCGCCCTGCAGTCCCTGCGCCAGGCAGCGGTGGCCGCAGAGGTGCCCGTGCTGGTCACGGCCGGCCTCGGGCACGCCACGCGCGAAGCGGCGTACGGCGCCGATCCGGCCGTCCTGCTGAAGGCGCTCGCTCCGCGCGACAGCGAGCAGCACCCCTCACGGGTGCTGCTGATCGAGGAGCACGACGAGATCGCGACCGCCCTGACCGCCGCCCTGGAGCGGCGTGGCCTCCAGGTCGCCCGGGCGGGCGCCGACACCGACGCCGTAGAACTCGCGACGCGGATGCGGCCCAACCTGGTCGTCATGGACCTGATGCTGGTGCGCCGCCGGCGGGCCGGGATCGTGGACTGGCTGCGCGCCAACGGGCAGCTGAACCGCACCCCGCTGGTCGTCTACACGACGGCCGGCATCGACTCGTCCGAACTGCCGCGGCTGGCCTCGGGGGAGAGCGTGCTCTTCCTCGCCGAGCGGGCCACGACGGCGGACGTACAGGGCCGCATCGTGGACCTGCTGGCCAAGATCGGCACCAACTAGCGATCCTGGCCCGATGGCCACCATCAACACCACCGAGCAGACCGTCCCCGCCGACAACGGGGAGGTGAACCTGCTGATCGCGCGACAGGTGGAGCCGGGGCACGAGGAGACGTTCGAGGCCTGGGCCCACGGGATCCTGGAGACGGCGGCGAGCTTCCCGGACCACCTCGGATACGGGCTCTTCCGCCCGGCGGTCGAGGGCGGGCCGTGGTTCCTGGTGCACCGCTTCCGCAACCAGGCGGCGTTCCAGCGCTGGCAGGACTCCGCGGAGCGGGCCCAGTGGTTCTCCAACTGCCTCGGCCACCACCACACGGAGATAGCCCGCCGGGAACTGCACGGCATGGAGACGTGGTTCGCCAAGCCGGGTACGACCCGGCCCGCGCCGCCGCGGTGGAAGATGGCGATCAGCTCGGGGCTGGCCATCTTCCCGATCTCGCTGATCGGCAACGCGGTGCTCGGGCCGTACCTGGTGGATCTGCACTTCGTGGTGCGGACGGCGGCCTTCGCCGTCGTCTTCAGCACCCTGATGACCTACGTGGCCATGCCCACCGTCAGCAAGCTGCTGCGGCCATGGCTCACGCGCGGCTAGTCGAGCTTCGTGACGTCCAGCGCGCCGTCCGCGTACTGCTTGCGGATCACCTTCTTGTCGAACTTGCCGACGCTGGTCTTCGGCACCTCCTTGAGGACCGTCCAGCGCTCCGGCAGCTGCCACTTGGCTATCGACTGGCCGAGGAACACGCGCAGTCCCGCGTAGTCCACGGCCGCGCCTTCCTTGAGGACCACGGTGGCCAGCGGGCGCTCGCCCCACTTGTCGTCGGGGACGGCGACGACCGCTGCCTCGGCGACCTCGGGGTGCGCCATCAGCGCGTTCTCCAGCTCCACGCTGGAGATCCACTCGCCGCCGGACTTGATGACGTCCTTGGCGCGGTCGGTGAGGGTGAGGTAGCCGTCGGGACTGATGACGCCGACGTCCCCGGTCTTGAGCCAGCCGTCCGCGCTGAACTTGTCCTCGGGGCGGAAGGGTTCGCCGGACGCGCCGCCGTAGTAGGCGCCCGCGATCCAGTTGCCACGCACCTCCAGTTCGCCCGCCGACTCGCCGTCCCAGGGCAGGTGGTCACCGCCGGGGCCGACCAGGCGGGCCTCGACGCCGGCCGGGAAGCGGCCCTGGGTGAGCCGGTAGGGCCACTCCTCCTCGGCGCTCAGGCCGGCCGGCGGGTGCGCCATCGTGCCCAGCGGGGAGGTCTCGGTCATGCCCCAGGCGTGGCAGACGCGGACGCCGAGCCTGTCGTAGGCCTCCATCAGGGAGGGCGGACAGGCCGAGCCTCCGATGGTGACGTGCTTCATCGAACTCAGGTCGCGCGGGTTGGCGGTGACCTCGGCCAGCAGCCCCTGCCAGATGGTGGGAACGGCCGCGGCGTGCGAGGGCTTCTCCCGCTCGATCATCTCCGCGAGCGGGCCGGGCTGCAGGAAGCGGTCCGGCATCAGCATGTTGATGCCGGTCATGAAGGTGGCGTGCGGCAGCCCCCAGGCGTTCACGTGGAACTGCGGGACCACGACGAGGGAGGTGTCCCTGTCGGTCAGTCCCATCGACTCGGCCATGTTGACCTGCATGGAGTGCAGGTAGATCGAGCGGTGGGAGTAGACGACGCCCTTGGGGTCCCCGGTGGTGCCGGAGGTGTAGCACATGGCGGCGGCCTGGCGCTCGTCCAGCTCGGGCCAGTCGTAGCTGTCGGGACGGCCCGCGAGGAGCTCTTCGTACTCGTGCACGCGCACGTCGAGGCCGTCGAGCGCGGAGCGGTCGCCGATGCCGGAGACCACGACGTGCTCGATGGTCGGCAGGTGCGGCAGCAGCGGCGCCAGCAGGGGCAGGAGCGTGCCGTTGACCAGGACCACCCGGTCGGCGGCGTGGTTGACGATGAAGACCAGCTGCTCGGGAGGGAGCCTCAGGTTCAGCGTGTGCAGGACCGCGCCCATGGAGGGGATCGCGAAGTACGCCTCGACGTGCTCGGCGTTGTTCCACATGAGCGTGGCGACCCGGTCGTCCTGTTGGACACCGAGCTCGTCGCGCAAGGCGTTCGCGAGGCGGGTGGCGCGGATACCGATCTCGGCGAAGCTGCGGCGGTGCGGCTCGGCCTCCCCGGTCCAGGTCGTGACCTGGGACTTCCCGTGGATGGTCATCCCGTGTCGGAGTATGCGGGTGACGAGGAGCGGTACGTCCTGCATGGTGCTCAGCAAAGCGTCCTCCCGGTGAGCGCTGCGGCGCTGCGGCGGCTACGGATGCAGCAGATTCTGCGCACGTACCGGTCGGCATGTCACTACCCGGGGGTAGAAACCTGGGCGGTGTTTCACGTGAAACATCGTCTGGTTTCACGTGAAACACCTTCCGGCTCACCTGACGGGAGTGAGCTCCGGGTCCTCGCGAAGCTTGACCAGCGCGCGGGAGACGGCGCTCTTGACCGTGCCGATCGAGACCCCCAGCAGTTCGGCGGTCTGCGCCTCGCTGAGGTCCTCGTAGTACCGCAGGACGACCATGGCTCGCTGCCGGTCGGGCAGCCGGGTCACCGCACGCCACATCGCGTCGCGCAGGGCCTGCGCCTCCGCGGGGTCGGCGGCGGGGTACTCCTCGCTCTCCGGGAGCTCGTCGCAGGCGAACTCGTCGACCTTGCGCTTGCGCCACTGGGAGGTGCGGGTGTTGACCAGGGCCCGCCGGACGTAGCCGTCGAGGGCCCGGTGGTCCTCGATGCGGTCCCAGGCCATGTACGTCTTCGCGAGGGCCGTCTGGAGCAGGTCCTCGGCGTCGCACGGGTTGGCGGTCAGGGAGCGCGCAGTGCGCATGAGGACCGTGCCGCGGGTCCTGACGTACGCCGAGAACGACGGGTACGGCGTCGGGTTCGAGGCGAGCGTGCACACAGGCGTGGTCATGGCTCCACGCTAGGAGCGCACGCTCCTCCTGGGATCGGCCGCAAGTGCCGAAGGGGGGTCCACCTCAGGTTGTAGGGCCGGGACGGGCTCCACCTCCTGAAGGTGGAGGAGGCGGAACCCGGCGGCTTACGGGATCTCAGCCGTCGGCGCCGAGGATCAGCCCGGACGTCGGCACCCCGGTGCCCGCTGTGACGAGTACGTGCTCGGCCCCCGCGGCCTGGTTGACGGAGGTTCCGCGCAGCTGACGGACGGCCTCCGCGATGCCGTTCATGCCGTGCAGGTACGCCTCCCCGAGCTGGCCGCCATGAGTGTTCAGCGGCAGTGCGTCCGCGGCCACGAACTCGGCGGCCTCGCCGGGCCCGCAGAAGCCGAACTCCTCCAGCTGCATGAGCACGAAGGGGGTGAAGTGGTCGTAGAGGATGCCGACGTCGATGTCCGAGGGCCGCAGCCCGCTGGTCCGCCACAACTGGCGCGCGACCACGTCCATCTCCGGCAGCCCGGTGAGGTCGTCCCGGTAGAAGGAGGTCATGCCCTCCTGGCGCCGGCCGGCGCCCTGCGCGGCAGCGGCGATCACGGCGGGCGCGTGCCTCAGGTCGCGTGCCCGCTCGGCCGTGGTGACGACGAGGGCCTGACCGCCGTCGGTCTCCTGGCAGCAGTCCAGCAGCCGCAGCGGTTCCACGATCCAGCGCGAGGCGGCATGGTCGGCGAGCGTGATGGGCTTGCCGTGGAAGTACGCGGCCGGGTTGTTCGCGGCGTTCCGGCGGTCGGTGACCGCGACGTGTCCGAACGCCTCGGGGGTGAGGTTGTACGTGTGCAGGTAGCGCTGGGCGGTCATGGCCACCCAGGAGGCGGGTGTCAGCAGCCCCCAGGGCAGCGACCAGCCGAGCGCCGCGCCCTCCGCCGAGGGCTCCCGCTGCTGGACTCCGGAGCCGAAGCGGCGCCCGGAGCGCTCGTTGAAGGCGCGGTAGCAGACCACGACCTCCGCGACCCCGGTGGCGACGGCGAGGGCGGCCTGCTGGACGGTGGCGCAAGCCGCGCCGCCGCCGTAATGGATGCGGGAGAAGAAGGACAGGTCCCCGATGCCGGCCGCCTGGGCGACGGTGATCTCGGGGCTGGTGTCCATCGTGAAGGTGACCATGCCGTCGACGTCGGCGGGGGTGAGCCCGCCGTCGTCGAGAGCGGCGTGCACGGCCTCGACGGCAAGCTTGAGCTCGCTGCGGCCGGAGTCCTTGGAGAACTCGGTCGCTCCGATGCCGACGATGGCGGCGCGGCCACCGAGCTCGTCCCGGGTGCGGACGCTCATGCCGGCACCTCCGCGGTGACCGTCCCCGTGACGTGGTGGCCGACCCCGTTCGCGCCGACGACACGGATCTCGACGGTGTTGCCGGCCACCGCGGCGACGGTGCCGGTCAGGGTCATCGTGTCGCCCGGGTAGTTGGGGGCGCCGAGGCGGATGGCCACCTTGCGCAGGACGGCCTGCGGCCCGAGGTGATCCGTGATGTACCGGCCCACCAGGCCGTTCGTGGTGAGGATGTTCATGAAGATGTCCGGGGAGCCCTTCTCCCGCGCGAGCGAGGCGTCGTGGTGCACGTCCTGGTAGTCGCGGGAGGCGATCGCGCCCGCGACGATCAGGGTGCGGGTCACCGGTATCTCCAGCGGCGGGAGCTCCTCGCCGACTCTCAACGCGCCGACCATGACTCAGCCCTCCTGCGCCAGTACGGCGCCCAGTTCGGCCAGCAGCTCGCTGCCGCAGCCCAGATACGCGTCCAGCTGGCGCCCCCACAGGAAGTGCCGGTGCACGGGATGGTCCAGATCGGCTCCCATGCCGCCGTGCAGGTGCTGGCCCGCGTGCACGACCCGCTTGCCCGCCTCCGAGGCCCACCAGGCCGCCGTCAGCGCGTGTTCTCGCGCCGCGAGTCCCTGGTCGATGCGCCAGGCCGCCTCGTACGCCGTCACCCGGATCGCCTCGGTGTCCATGTAGGCGTCGGCCGCGCGCAGCATGACCCCCTGGTTGGTGGAGAGCGGCCGGCCGAACTGCTCGCGGGTGGACGTGTACTCCACGGCCCGGGCGAGCGAGCCTGCGCAGACGCCCGCCTGGAGCCCGGCGAAGGCGGTGCGGGCGGCGGCGAGCGTGTCCTCGTAGGCGTCCTGGTGGGCTCCGGCGGCCCCGACGCGTTCGGCCTCGGCTCCGGTCAGCGTCAGCCGGCCCGCCGACCAGGGGGCGGTGGTCTCCACCGGGGAGGTCCGTACGCCCGGCGCGTCCGTCCGTACGAGCCACAGCACGCGGTCCGCGTCCGGGACCAGTACGTGTGTGGCCTCGCGCAGCCAGGGCACCGCGGGGGCGATGCCGGTGAGCCGGCCGTGCTCGGCGGTGATCCGGCCGCGGGCCGGGAAGACCCCGGTGGCCACCGCCTCGCCGGTGCCGAGTGCGGGCAGCAGGCGGGCGCGCTGCTCGTCGCTGCCGTGCGCGGCCAGGGGGAGCACGCCGTACGCGCAGGTGGCGGCGTAGGGGACCTGTGCGGTGGTGCGGCCCTGTTCTTCCAGCAGCAGGACCAGGCCGAGCAGGCCGATGTCGTGGACGGCGGCGATCAGTCCGGAGGTGGCGAGAGCCTTCCACAGCTCGGCGTCGCTGCCGGTGCCCGCGGCGGCCAGGCGTTCGTGGGTGGCGAGGTCGCCGAAGATCTGGGCGGCGAGGCCGGCCGCGGCGGCCTGCTCCTCGGTGGGGTGGAAGTCCATCAGCCCTCGTTCCCGCGGAAGACGGGGAGTTCGAGGTCGTCGTCGACGCGCAGGAACTCCAGCTGGACGGGCAGGCCTATGCGCACCTTGTCGTAGGGGACGCCGGTGATGTTGCTGATCATCCGGACGCCCTCCGCGAGCTCGACGAGCGCGACCGCGTATGGAGGGTCGAAGGCCGGGAAAGGCGGGTGGTGCATGACGACGTAGCTGAACACCGTGCCGGCGCCCGACGCCTCGACCGTGTCCCAGTCGGGCGAGGAGCAGGCATTGCAGCCGGGCAGCCACGGGAAGCGGAGGGTGGCGCAGGATGTGCAGCGCTGGATCAGCAACCTGTGGTCCCGGACCCCGTCCCAGAAGCCCTGGTTGTCGCGGTTGACCACGGGACGGGGCCGCCGGACGGTGGGTTTGTCCCGTCGGGCCGCGGGCGCGTACTTGAGGATCCGGAAGCGGTGGGTGCCGGCGAGCTCGCCGTCCACGCGGACGTCCGTGCGGGTGGTCACGAAGTGGCCGGTGCCCAGCTTGGTCGTCTTGCGCGGGGAGACGGACTCGATGACGGCGTCGAAGGTGACGGCGTCGCCGGGCCGCAGCGGGCGCAGGTACTCCTGCTCGCAGTCGGTTGCGACCACGGAGGTACAGCCCGCGCCGTCGAGGAGCGCGAACAGCTCGTCGTAGGCGGACGACCGGTCGGTGTGGCCGGAGAGACCGCCCATCGTCCAGGCCTGGAGCATGGTGGGCGGGGCGATAGCGTCCGGACCGCTGTAGGCGGGGTTCGCATCGCCCATCGCCTCGCACCAGTGGCGGATCATCGGCTCGTTGACCGCGTCCTTGCCCCGGCCGGCGGTCGCGGCGGGCTGCCCCTCGAATGACGTGAGCAGCTCGTGGAAACGGGCCGCTTCCTCGGCTGTGCCGGTTGCGTACGCCGTCATCGCTTCCTCCCCTTCATGCCGAGCCGCATCATGGCGACGATCTCCCGCTGGACCTCGCTGACCCCACCGCCGAAGGTGTTGATCTGCGCGGCCCGGTTCATCCGCTCCAGCTCGCCGTCCGCGAAGGCCGCGGGCCCCCGGATCAGGGCCTCCTCGCCCACCACCTCCTGGCACATCCGGTACACCTCGACGGTGGATTCGGTGCCGAGGAACTTGACGCCGCTGGCATCTCCGGGGGCCAGGGTGCCGCCGCCCACGTCCTGGACGAGGCGCCAGTTCAGGAGGCGTACGGCGGCCAGCCTGGCGTGGGCCTCCGCGAGCCGGGACCGCACCCAGGGCAGGTCAGCGGGGCGGTCGCCGGTGACCGGGTCGCAGGTGCGGGCGTGGGCGAGGGCGGCTTCGTAGAAGTCCTCGGCCTGCATGCCGATGGCGGCGAGGGCCACGCGCTCGTGATTGAGCTGGTTGGTGATCAGGCCCCAGCCGCCGTGCTCGGGGCCGACGAGGTTGCCGGCCGGCACGCGGACGGAGTCGTAGTACGTCGCCGTGGTGGTGAGCCCTCCGACGGTGTCGATCGGGGTCCAGGAGAAACCGGCGGCGTCGGTGGGCACCAGGATGATCGAGATGCCCTTGTGCTTGGGGGCCTGCGGGTCGGTGCGGCAGGCGAGCCAGATCCAGTCCGCGTTCTGGGCGTTGGAGGTGAAGATCTTCTGCCCGTCGATCAGCCAGTCGCCGCCCTCCCCGTTGTCGCCGCCCTCGCTGCTGTTTCCGCCCTCGCCCCCTTCGTCGCGCTGTCGGACGGCGCGCGTGCGCAGCGAGGCGAGGTCGGTACCGGCCTCGGGCTCGGAGTAGCCGATGGCGAAGATGATGTCGCCCTTGAGGATCCGGGGCAGGAAGTAGTCCTTCTGCTCCTGGGTCCCGTACTTCATCAAGGTCGGACCGACGGTGTTGAGCGTGACCATGGAGACGGGGGCTCCGGCCCGGTACGCCTCGTCGAAGAAGACGAACTGCTCGTCGGGGCCACGGCCTTGGCCGCCGTACTCGACGGGCCAGCCGAGGCCGAGCAGGTCGTCCGCGCCGATGCGGCGCAGCAGTTCGCGCTGGCGGGCCGGGTCCTCGGGGAGACCGTCCGGCATGAGTTCCTGGAAGTACTCCCGCAGTTCGGCGCGCAGCCGCAACTGACCTTCGGTCGGGGCGAGGTGCACGGCGCTGGCCTCCCGGCATCGCATCATCGAGTCGGACCTGACTGTCCGTCAGATTCACCCGCGGTGTCAAGGTCGGGTGGCGGAGGACGACGACGCGGATCGGGCCCGGGCATGCGCGAGGGCGCCTGCGCTACCGGACCCCAGCCGGTCCGGTCGCACAGGCGCCCTCAACAGTCGGAGCAGCTCAGGCCTCCACTACCACCAGGGGTGGAAGTTGACCGCCACGTTCGCGTTGGACTGGTCGATCGCGGTGAGGGCCGAGCCGTTGACCTGCGCGTTGTTGTTCTGGTTGGAGGCGCCGGAGCCGGTCGCCACCTGCTGCGACGTGGAGGAGTTGCCTTGGTTGTCGCCCCCAACGCCGCTGCCGATGACGCTGGCGACGCTCGCATTCGATCCGTCGTTCGCGAAGGCGCCGTTGTCGGCCGATGCCGCCCCGCCGAAGAAGGCGACGGCGAGGGGCAGCGCGGCGACTGCGGCGATGACGCGGGCGGTACGGATGCTTGCCATGTCTGAATCCTCCAGAAAACCGAAGTGGGAATCGCTCCGAGGCAGTTGGCCGACCGCCTCTGTCCTTCCGTGTGGTGACGACGTCGCGACACCAGGGTTGCCCACCGAATTCCCGGCGAACCACCCCTGACCGAACGATTCCCCCGCAAGCATGACCAACCTGGGATAAACCCCAATCACGCCCCCTGAGCCCCAGGTCAGACACCCAGAACCCTCTGAAACTCCTGCCTCACCGACGATGAACCGTTTCACCGGATTGCCGTGACCCGGACATGCCGAAAGGGGCCGCGCCGTCCGGGGAACCCCACCGTCTCCCGGGCCTGCGGCCCTGCAATGCCAAGCTTTGCGCCCCCTGCGCGCCCCGGCGCCCGCCGGGGCAATTCATCCGCGCCCCGCTCCGGAGGCACGCGGCGCGATCCGCGGTCACGCATGACCGGGCTCCAGCGCCTCTTCCCACTCCTGGTCCTGCTCGCGTACGTGTTTCTGTCCGGTGGCGGCGCGTGCGCCGGCGAAACCGGGTCCTGCGACTGCGGTACGGGCCTAGGCGGCGAGCGCGAGCCCGTCCCGGGCGGCTCCGGCGGAGGCTGCGGCGAGGACTCCGGTCGCGGCTGCGGTCGTGCCTCCGGTGGTGGCTCCCGTCGTGGCAGCGACCTGGGATCCGGCCGTGGATCGGGCCGCGGATCCGACAAGGGTCAGGGCCTGGTCAGTGGTTCCCTGACCGGCGCCCATGGCCGCGGCGGTGGTGGACCGGCGGACGGACGGGGTCTTGCCGTGCGCCTCGGCGCGGATCCGCTGCTTGATGGTCGGCGGGAGCGAACCTCCCCGCATCATCGCCCGCCAGGTCCGCCGGGCCGTGAAGGCCGGGCGACGCACCACGGCGGCCGGGCCGGCGGGGGCCGCGGCAGAGGCGGCGGCCGGAGCGGCCTTACCGGCGAGACCGAGGGAGGAGAGGACCGCCACGAGCGCGGCGAGGACGGAAGTCCAGATCGACAGGAGGATGCTGCGGTGAGCCATGACGGGTGCCTCGTTTCAGGATGTTCCGACGGGCGGATCTGAATACATTCGTCATGATGTGGCCGCAACCGCACCGCCCCCACGACCCGCGCCGATCTTCCGACAAACACCACCCGGAAGGCCCAAGGACCGCCAACGGAGAAGGGGTGTCCGCAGATGGGAACACCCCTTGCGGCCTGCGCCGCTGCCGCCCTGCGAGGCGGTCGTTGCAGCGCGCTCACCTCGCTGACCTGCGGAAAGCCCTTCGACGACGCTGATCGCCGGAACCCGGGCTACCTCTGGGGGACAAGCCCCGGCGTGGGCACTCCGCCAAGCACGCTCGGGGCATGCAGGCAAGCGGAAAATCCCGTCGCACGCCTTACCTCGACGGAGAACACTTCCGGACACGGGAACGGACATCCACGGGTTCATCGAGTGCCGCTGCGATCGCCGGCTGGACGAGGAAGACCGCAGCTGGCACGGGGCCATCGACCTCACTCATCTCTACAACGGGCGCTCCTACGCCGCCCTCGGTTGCCTGTTCGGCGTGCGCGACACCCTCGACCGCTTTGCCGATCTCGCGGGCCTCACTGACCCCCACGCTCTCTACCGCGCGGGCCGCACCTACCCCGAGCGCACCGAGTGGCCCGACGGCGATCGCCTCTTCCGCATCGGCCGCCTCCGACGGAAGGACGTCGTGCCCGACAGCGACTGGGGTGCCGTCTGGTCGGTGATGCGCACTCTGACCGGCCTGCACGGCGACGAGGGCGTACGCCTGGTCGTCTGGTTCGAGCTGACTCCGCCCGTCACGGCGCGCGGCCGAGTGGGAATCCATGCTGCTCGCGCGGGAAAGCGTCAGGTCGTTCGAAACAGAAGGGGTGCCACCGGATCGGTGGCACCCCTTCTGAGCTGGGCCTTGGCCCTGCCTGGCGGTGGGTGTGGGATTTGAACCCACGGTGACTCGCGCCACGACGGTTTTCAAGACCGTTCCCTTAGGCCGCTCGGGCAACCCACCTGGCCGGTACAGAGTACCGGCCAGGTGGGGATGGCGGGGGAAGGTACGGGTCAGGCGGTCTGAGCCTTGTCGTAGGCCGCCTTGGCTTCGTTGCCGAAGTACGGGCCGTACATCCGGTTCGGCAGGAAGTTGTAGCCGAAGCTGTTCACCGAGACCTGGGTGCCGAGGCCGGTGGCCTCGTTGAAGTCCTGGAACCAGGGCCCGCCGCTGGAGCCACCGGTCATGTTGCAAGCCAGGCTGTGGTCCTTGGTCAACAGGAAGTCCTTGCCGCTGTTGCCGCTGCAGTAGACGAGCTTGGTGCCGTCGTACGGGGCCGCCGCCGGGAAGCCGAAGGAGTACATCTTCTTGCTGTATCCACCGTTGAAGAGGATGCCCTGGGCTCCGACAGCCTGGCTGAGGGTCTGCCCGTTCAGCGGGGCGACGACGGCGAGGCCCACGTCCATGTTCATGTCCTCGCTGGCCGCCCACTGGCCGGTGGCGAAGGTCTTCGTGGCCGACCACTGGCCGTAGGGCGCGCTGCCGTTGTTGTAGGCGGGGACGAACACCCAGTTGGCGTGCCAGGCGCCCTGGTACTTCACGCAGTGGCCGGCCGTGATGACCGTGCTGCCGTTGGCGCTGGTGATCGAGTCACCGGAACAGGAGGCGGTCCGGTCCCCCATGGTGAAGAAGACCCGGCCCGAGGTCTTCACGACCGCGCCGGAACCCGTCCAGGCGCCGCCCGCCTGCGGGAAGGACGTGGGTGAGGCCGCCAGGGACGACGAGGACGCCGTAGGCGGAACGCTGGTGGGCGCGGCCGAGGTCGCGACCGGCGTCCGGGCCACGCCGGGGGCCGCCGTGACGTCGAGCGGGGTGGCGCTCCTCATGCGCTCGGCGGTCCAGAAGCCCTGGACGTGCTGCTGCCGGAAGGACACGGGAGCGTCCGCCGCGATCGAGGGAGTGGCCGCTGTCAGGACGCCCGCGATCAGGGCGCCTGCCGATAAGAGGACGGATGCGGCGGTGCGATGACGATTCACGCATGACTCCTTCTGCCGTGCCCGGTCCTGTCGGTCGGACCAGGGCAGGGTGGGGGTGAAGAACGGTCGGTGCGGATCGGCTGTGCCATGTGCGCTGCGCTGTGTGCGCCGTGCCGTGTGTGCTGTGCGCGCCGTGCGGCTTGCCGGGCAGAGTGGCACGGCCGCGCGTCATTGTCAGCGGGCAGTCAGAACGTTCGGTCGGTTCCGGCCACGAATTGGCCAACTCCCTTCCGTCAAGGCGTCATACGGTGAGCAGCACGCCCACGTACGAGACCCCGGCGACCACCACCCAGGCTCCGAGCCCGAGCGCCGCGGCCCGCCCGCCCGTCCGGGCCAGCGTCGGCAGGTGCACCGCGCTCCCCAGACCGAACAGGGCGGCCGCGAGCAGGGCCTCCTGCACCGTGTGTGCCCACTCCAGTGCCACGTCCGGAAGTGCTCCCGTGGCGCGCAGAGCCGCCGCGGCCAGGAACCCGGCCACGAACAGCGGCACCGGGGCCGGACGGCGGCCCGAGGCCGTGCGTACCCCGCGCCGCCGGGCCCGTACGGCGAAGGCCACGGCCGCGACCAGCGGGGCGAGCAGGGCCACCCGCATCAGCTTGACCAGAACCGCCTCGCCGAGCGCGCCGGGTCCGGCCGACTGCGCGGTGGCCACCACCTGGCCGACGTCGTGGACGCTCGCGCCGACCCACCGCCCGAAGGCAGGGTCAGAGAGCCCCAAGGGCCCTTGCAGAAGGGGGAGTACCGCGATGGCGAGGGTCCCGCACAGGGTCACCAGCGCCACCGAGGCGGCCACGTCCTCCTCGTCGCTGCCGGACACCTCGCTCACCGCGCCGATCGCCGAGGCCCCGCAGATCGAGTACCCGGTGGCGATCAACAACGGCTGGTCGCCCGGGAGTCCGAGGCGGCGGCCCAGCCAGAAGGTCCCGAAGAACGTGGCCGCGACCACCCCGGCCACCATGGCCACCGTCACCCAGCCGAGCCGGAGGACCTGGTCCAGCCCCAGGCCGAGGCCCAGCAGGACGATACCGATCCGCATCAGCCGCCGGCCCGCCAAGGACAGGCCGGGGCGTGCACTGCCGCGTACGAAAGTCCGTAGGCCGGGAAGGTGCGCCGCTGCGATGCCGAGCACCACCGACGCGGTCAGCATGGGTACGGCCGGCACCGCCCGATGGATGCACCAAGCCGCCAACGCTCCGCCCGCGGCTGCCGCCAACCCCGGCCAGGGAGTGGATGTTTCACGTGAAACACGCGGGGCCGCCACACCCTGAGGGCGGTGGAGGAGGGCCATCAGTCGACGGGAAGCGTGTAGACGCGACGGATGCTGGTCCCCAGCCGGGACACGTCGGCCCCATACACGTGCAGGGATATCGCCTTCGTGCGACAGGAGTTGCGCACCTTGTGGATGTCACCGGGCGGGGCGAATCCGCAGACCTCCCCCTGGCCGTTGACGACGTCCTCGGTGGCCACCAGCCGGGCGGCGTCGGCTCCGGGTGAGAGCCGGTAGCGGCGTTCGCTCTCCTCGCCCTGGTGCACCCCGGCCACACACCACGACACGTGGTCGTGGATGCAGGTCTCCTGGCCCGGCAGCCAGACCAGCGCCACCACGGAGAAACTGCCGTCCGACTCGGCGTGCAGGATGTGCTGCCGGTACCGCTCCGGGTCGCCTTCCTGCTGTTCCGGGGTCAGCAGGTCGGGGGCACCCAGGTGCGGGGCGAGGCGTTCGCCCACCAGGTACGCGGTCAGGTCGGGAGCCAGACCTCGGTCCACGACCCTGCGGATCTCACTGACGAGGGCGGCCATCCTCGCGGTCGTACGGGCCGGCGTGGTGGTGGTCATATCTGCAGCGTGCTGCCGCCGATCCATCACGTCCAACGACAGTTTTGACCTGAAATCCCAAGTACCGCTTATGGATTGGTCAGCAGCCGACCCGGTTTGCCGCCACCCGCTTCAGCGCGTCGAGCACCACGGCGGTCGCCGGGATGCGCAGGTGGTCCCGGTAGACGTAGGCGGCGATGTGCCGGCGCGCGGCGGGCTGGAGTGCCCGCCCGCAAACCCGGCTCAGGGAGAGCGAGGGAAGCACCAGCGCGGGCATCATCGCCACGCCCAGCCCCTGTGCGACCAGGCTCTGCACCACCAGGTTGTCGTCGGTGGCGAAGCGGATGTCCGGCACGAAGCCCAGCTCCGCGCACTCGTGCAGCAGGTTGGCCCGGCAGCGCGGGCAGCCCGCTATCCAGCGCTCCTCGGCGAGGTCGGCGAGGTGAACGGCGCGGCGCCGGGCCAGTGGGTGCCCGGTCGGGAGCAGCACCGTCAGCTGGTCCTCCAGCAGCCTGACCTCGGTCACCTCCTCCGGGACCTCCTCGTGCAGCCCGGGATAGGTGAAGGCCAGGGTGATGTCGCACCCCCCGCGCTCCAGCCGGCGCATCGACTCCGGAGGCTCCCCCTCCAGCAGTTCCACCTGCACGCCGGGGTGCTCCTTGGCCAGACCGCTCAGGGCTTCCGCGACGAGGGTGGCGTTGGCGCTGGGAAAGCCGCACAGGCGGACCCGGCCCGTGCGCAGGCGCGCGTACGCCTTCAGCTGGGCCTCGGCGGCGGAGAGGCTGCCGAGGATCGTCTCGGCGTGCCGGGAGAGGGATTCCCCGGCCTCGGTGAGCTGCATCTTGCGGCCCACGCGGGTGAACAGCGGGGTTCCCACGGCGCGTTCGAGCGCCTTCATCTGCTGCGTGATGGCGGGCTGGGTGTAGCCCAGCACTCGGGCGGCCGCCGAGTAGGAGCCGGCGGCGACTACCGCATGGAACGTCCGGATGTGCCGGGAATCGAACACCCTTGAAGCATAAGCGGACGTTGGGAGGGGCCGTAGGCGGTATTTCGCCACGACCCCTCGGCCTCAAGCCACTGATTCCGGCCGCGCGGCCGTCACTTGTCCCCGGTTCCTGTCCCGACCACTCGTCCCGGCGCCTCGTCCCGACTGCTCGTCCCGACTGCTCGTCCCGACTGCTCGTCCCGACTACTTGTCCCCGACCCGCGAGCCGAGGGTGATGTCGACCGTGGTCGGCTTGCCGCTGCGCAGATAGGTCAGCTTGACCGTGTCGCCCGGCTTGTAGGTCCAGATCATGCTGATGAGGCTCGGGCCGCTGTCGACCGGCTTGCCGCCGAACTCGGTGATGATGTCACCGGGCTTGAGGCCCGCCTTGCCGGCCGGGCCGTTCGGGTCGACCAGGTCGTTGGCGGGTGCGCCCTGCTCGGAGATCTTGGCGCCCTCGGCCTTGGCCTGGAGGTCCACGGAGACCGAGATCACCGGGTAGACCGGCTTGCCCGTCTTGATCAGCGACTCGGCGACGTTCTTGGCCTGGTTGATCGGGATGGCGAAGCCGAGGCCGATCGAACCGGCCTGGCCGCCGCCGAAGCCGCCGTTGCCCGCCGACTGGATCGCCGAGTTGATGCCGATGACCGCGCCGCGCCCGTCGAGGAGCGGGCCGCCGGAGTTGCCCGGGTTGATCGAGGCGTCCGTCTGGAGCGCGCTCATGTACGAGTTCTTGCTGCCGGAGCCGTCGCCCGAGGCGACCGGGCGGTTCTTCGCGCTGACGATGCCCGTGGTGACCGTGTTGGACAGGCCGAACGGGGCGCCGATCGCGATGGTGGCGTCACCGACCGCGACCTTCTCGGAGTCACCGAGCGGCAGCGGCTTGAGGCCGGGCGGCGGGTTCTTCAGCTTGAGGACGGCGACGTCGTAGCCCTGGGCCCGGCCCATCACCTCGGCGTCGTACTTCTTGCCGTCGGAGAAGGTGGCGGTGAGCTTGCCACCGTTCGCGGCGGAGGCCACGACGTGGTTGTTGGTGAGGATGTGGCCCTGCTGGTCGTAGACGAACCCGGTGCCGGTTCCGCCCTCGCCGTCGCCGGCCGAGGCCTCGATGGTGACCACGCTGGGCAGCGCGCCGGCGGCCAGGCCCGCGATGGACCCGGCTTCCCGCTTGAGCTCCTTCGGCGTGTTGCCCGCGCTGATCGTGGTCGAGCCGGTGCCGTTCTCGCTGCGGTCCGCGGCCCAGTAGCCGACGCCGCCGCCGATGCCGCCCGCCAGGAGGGCCGCCACGAGCACGGCCGCGATCAGGCCGCCCTTGCCCTTCGGCTTGGCCGGCGGGGTGCCGTCCGCGCCCAGGGGAACGCCCCAGGCGCCGCCGTGCCCACCGCCCGCACCGTACGCGGGCACCGTGGGCGGCGGGGGCGGCCAGCCCTCGGCTCCGTGGGCGGCCGGGGCGTGCGGCTGCGCCGGCGTCTGACCGTAGGCCGGGGCCGCGGGGGCAGGCATAGGCGCCGGAGTGGGCGGGATCTGCTGGGTCGGCTCGGTGCCGGGCGCGGGCGTCGGCGGCAGCTGCTGGGTCACCGGCTCGACGGCCTCCGGTTCCGGGGCGCCCTGGGGCACGGCCGGAGCCGCGGCGGCAGGCGCGTCCGCCGGCTGCGGAGCCGACACGGGCGCCGGTCCGGAAACCTGCGTCTCGGAGGCCTGAGCAGGGGGTGCAGACGGGGCCGCGGGGGGTGTCGGGGCCGCGGTGCCCTCGTTCTCGGTGCTCACAGCGCTCTCTCCTCGTCACACACGGCTTCAGAAATCTCTGGCGATATCGGTCCGACTGAACGTTCGACGTGCCGCACAAGTTCCTGGGCAAAGCCTTTCCCATGACCCGTCAGAGCACTGTAAGCCGGACCTGTGCATCTCCCCCCATTCTTTATATCCGACATTTCAAACGCATCCCCAGTACCCGATCCCGACGCCGGGCGGCCTGTCGGTGGCACCATGACCCAGTGACCCACGCAACGCCGCGCCCCATCCAGGTCGTCGCCCACCGCGGCGCCTCGGAGGATGCCCCCGAGCACACCCTGGCCGCCTACCGCCGGGCCATCGAGGACGGCGCCGACGCGCTCGAATGCGATGTCCGGCTCACCGCCGACGGCCATCTGGTCCTGGTCCACGACCGTCGGGTGAACCGCACCTCCAACGGGCGCGGCGCGGTCTCCGCCCTTGAGCTGGCCGATCTCGCCGCCCTCGACTTCGGCTCCTGGAAGGACCGAGAAGAGTCCCCCGACTGGGACGCGGACCCCGAGCTCACCTCCGTCCTCACCCTGGAGCGCCTGCTGGAGCTGGTCGCCGACGCCGGACGGCCGGTGCAGCTCGCGATCGAGACGAAGCACCCGACCCGCTGGGCCGGACAGGTGGAGGAGCGCCTCCTGTTCCTCCTCAAGCGGTTCGGCCTGGACGCCCCGCCCGCCGAGGGCCCGCACCCGGTGCGGGTCATGAGCTTCTCCGCACGCTCCCTGCACCGGGTGCGGGCGGCCGCCCCGACGATCCCGACCGTGTACCTGATGCAGTTCGTCTCGCCCCGGATGCGCGACGGCCGGCTGCCCGCCGGGGTGAAGATCGCCGGGCCTGGGATGCGCATCGTGCGCAACCACCCCGGATTCATCCGCAAGCTCCAGGACGCCGGTCATTCCGTACACGTGTGGACGGTGAACGAGTCGGAAGACGTTCAGCTGTGCGCTGATCTAGGTGTAGAAGCGATCATTACGAACAGACCACGCCAGGTTCTGTCCCAACTCGGGCGCTGATGTCCCGTTTTACGCACCACCCCCTCCCACCCCACTGGTGACAGGGTGTGCCCCGGCGCATCCGATCCGCATTCGTTCGGCGTGAATGCGTCAGAGGGCTCCGCATGGGCGGTTTCCGGTCCAGGCCATTGGGGCATCCAGACCATGCGTGGGGCTAAGGAGGTTCCGGGGGTGGCGTTGGTGGTGGCACAGGAAGTGCCCACGTCGTCGTACATGGATGTACGCCATGGTCCTGCGGGCGTGGGCGAGGCACGACAGCGGATGCGCGAGCAGTTGCGTATCAGCGGGTTGTCCGAATCGGTCGTGGACGATGCCGTACTGATCCTTTCCGAACTGCTCAGCAACGCTTGCCGACACGGCAGGCCACTGGGCACGCGGGAAATCGGGGACGGGGAGATACGCGCCGCATGGCGCGTCGACACAGCGGGGCGACTGACGGTCGAGGTCACGGACGGGGGCGGGCCCACTCGCCCTGTTCCTTCCACGCCCTCGGTCACCGCGCGCGGTGGACGGGGGCTGAACATCATCAGCGCCTTGGCCCAGGACTGGGGTGTCCGGGACGGAGCGGCGGGTGAGGTCACGGTGTGGGTGATCGTTGCCTGTGGGCCCCGGCACGACGATTTCGCTACGCGCGTTGCGCCCCCGGCGATCGACTTCAGTACGGCCTTCGACGATCTGGATCCGTGAAACCGGGATCCACGATCTCGGCGGTCATCACATCGGTCATCCCAGTAATACCGGTCATCCGCACAGGCGGCCGCCCGGGAGCGCACGCCGACCGTGCTCCCGGCCGCACCCCACCGGTTCCGGCGGTACGAACGGCTAGGCTCGCGCCCAGACACGACGCCGTACCGCCGCAACCGGGAGACACCCACGATGGCCAAGAAGCGCCCCACAGCCAAGACTGCAAAGCCGCAGCTCAACAACGGTGAGATCCCGGTGGTGGGCGCCCGCGAACCCTGCCCCTGCGGATCGGGGCGCCGCTACAAGGCCTGTCACGGCGCAGCCGCCGCACACGCCGTCACCGAGCACGTGCAGCGCCCCTTCGAGGGCCTGCCGGGTGAATGCGACTGGGTCGCGCTGCGCGAACTGGTCCCCGCGGCCACCGTTCCGCTGACCCTCAAGGGCGGCCTGCCCGAGGGCGTCCCCTCCGTCACGCTGGTCACCGTGCTCCCCATGGCCTGGCCGGCGCTGCGCCGCGAGGACGGTTCCGTCCTGCTCGGCCTGCAGAACGACTCCTCCACCGGGGACCTCGGCCGCGACATGGCCGACACCCTGGAGCGGGCGCTCGCAGCGGAGCCCGGTACTCCGATCGCGGCCCGCCGGGTTCCGGCCGAGGGACCGCGGCTTCAGGATCTCCTGGACGCCGACGGCGGTTTCGAGCCGGTTGTGCACAGCGGCTTCGAATTCTGGATTCCGGAATCGGAGAGCGCCCAGAGCGCCTCCCCGGAGATCGCCGCCTCGCTGGAGCGCGCCAACGCCGCCGCCATTCCCACCGTCAAGCTGGCCGGTGTCGACTCGGCCTACTGGTGCGAGACCCCGGAGAAGAACCACCTGCGCTGGGTCATGCCGCACCCCGAGGAGAAGCTGCTCGACGCCCTCGCGCGGCTGCACGCGGCCGGCACGTCCTCGCTCGGCGAGGGCACCCGACTGGTCGGCTCCTTCCGTGCCCACGGCCTGATGGTCCCGGTCTGGGACCTGCCCACCGGGGTCACGGCGGACGACGTCGAGAAGCCCGCGGCGGAGTTCGCCGAGCGGCTGGCAACAGCCCTGGCCTCGGACGCACCGCTGACCACGGAGGAGCGCCGGGCGCGCGGCGGGCTCACCAACCGCCAGGTCACGCTCAGCTGACCCCCACTCACGCGCAGGTCCGGTGACGGGAGTCACAACTCCCGCTAATCGTCTGCAAATCGGTGTCTGAATATCAGAGATCGAATTTGCGTACAGGCGATCTCTTGTTACCGTTCTTGTAGCCCGGTCGCTGGTGCATCCCCCGTCGCCAGCGACCGGGCCCTTCCATTTCCGGCGGTACTCAACCGTCACCCGGTGCCGCTGAGTTGCTCCCGGACCGGAGCAGTAGCCGCCCTTCATCATCCGGAACTGCAAATTCCGCTACGGCGGAGTAGCTCTCCGGCGCGCCGGCCGAATCCTCCTTTGGCGTCTCGCACAGACCCGGCTCGTCGCCCTCGCCGACCGTGCACCGGATCTGCACCGTGCGCCCGGCCGGCCCCATCACCGCGAGCACCACCTCCAGAGCGCGACCACTGGTGTTTCTGTAGTAACTCCGGCCCCACGTCTGGCCCTCACCCACCAGGACGCAGGTCTGCGCCTCCACGCCGTGCGGCGAGGACAGTTCGGGGCCGCACCGGGAATCGGTGCGGGGCTGCTCGGCCGGGCCGGGCCGCTCGGGCCCGGCCGGCGCCGCCGAAGGCGCGGGCGGCGCAGGAGACGTACGCGACGGACCCGACGCGTCCGAAGGGCCCGAAAGCCCGAGCGTCGAAAACAAGCCGCCGCCTTTTCCGTCATCCCGACCGGAAAAATCCGGCCCGGCGATCGCTCCTGCGAGCGGGAGCGACAAGATGATCAGCACACCGGTGCCGATACCGATCAGGCGGAGATTCATTCGCCGAAGATAGCGATGCCGGAATGGGGCACGGAGATGCCCGCGCCCAATTCCCTTGCAAACTCGTCCCGCTGGCACCCGTACGAGTGATCAGCCGATCCGGAGCAGGTCAGTACGCGAGCCTGCTGCCGCCACCCGGGGCACCGCTGCTCGCCTCGACCAGCGCGTCAACGACCGCCTCGACCTCGGGCAGCCAGATATCCGGCGCGCGCACCGGCCCCACCGGCCCAACAGGTCCCGCCTGCGCCGAAAGCGGTTCCCGTTCCCACCGCACCTGGCCACCGCTGGACGCGGCAGAGGGCGGCAGCAGGAGATAGCCGCCCTCACCGTGGAAACGCAGCGAGGACGGGACGTGGTCCTTGGCGTAAAGGAGTTCGCCCAGCCGCTCCAGCGAGTACGGCGCCACCAGCAGCGACCAGCGCGTGGGCGTGGCCACGACCGGCCCGAGCCGCATGCCTTGCGCGTCCAGCCGCACGAGGGCCCGCGCGGCCGCACCGGCCGGGAGGCTCACCGCGCACGGAGCGGTCCCACCGGTCGCCATCAGGACAGGGGCGGTGGGCCGGTTGGTCCACCACCAGGCCACCATCCGGGGGTCGGTGGTGGCAGCGAGCAGCCCCGGGTCGAAGGGGTGCGCGCCGGGGACGACGCATTCGGGGTCGGGGCAGGCGCAGCGCGAGCCGTCCGTGGCGGACCGGCCGACGCCGGGCAGCACGGGCCATTGCCATGTGGTGGCGCAGGTGAGCGCCGCGTCGAGGAGGGCCGGCGTTCCGCCGGTCTCTTCCGGGTCGGAGCGCAGTGATTGAAGACGATCGCGGAGCCGCTGGAGACGCCTTCCGAGGATCTCGCGCATGAGCGCTCGTTCCTTTCCGTTGAACGTCGAGGGCCACATCACACCATGTGAGCGGTGTCTCACCACACGTACACGTTTCGCGTCACTGTCCGCAATAAGCAGGTTCACACGGTTCGTGCAGTTTTCTTACGGGTCCATCAAACGTCGGGCGGGGGAGGAGCGCGACCCGCACCGGAAACCGGGACCGGCTGCCGCCGCTAAGGACGGCGACCCGTGCCGGACGGTTCCCGGCGCCTGCCCGGGCAGTGCCGAAGCGGCGCCAACTGGCTACGAGCACTACCGATTACGTACCCGAACCCCCTGTAGAGCCCGTCCAGTCGACCGCAAAAACCGTCTGCTTCCGGCTTTTTCCGGCCAAGTTCTAGCCTTGGCTGGACAGTGAGTTGCCGCCTCACGGACACCAGGATTCCCACCTGGGCAATGCTGGACATGCATCCGTGTATGCGTGTAGATGTGGATTCCTTGATGGCGGCGCAGCACGATCTGGGGGTTTGCGATGCTATATGGCGAATCGCACCAGGTGGAAAGGCGGACGCCATGAGCGCTCCGCATCTGCCGAAAGTGGCTGGAATCGATCCAGCAGTGACGACGTCACCGCACACTGTGGCGCCCACGACCGCACGCACCACCCCCGCCTCGGCCCCGGTACCGGGACCGGGACCGGGCAGCCTGATCCAGGACCGGCTGGCGGGCATGGTCTCGGACCTCACCACCCTCCATGAACTCACCGAGCGCCTGGCCCGCACCGGCGATCTCGACTCCTCCCTCCACGAGTTCCTGCGCGCCGGAGCCGCACTCGTCGGCGCCCGCCGCGGCCTGATCATCCTGGAACCCTCCGACGGGCTCGGCCCCAGCCACACGATCGGCCTCGGCCTCGGCCATGCCGACCTCGGCCACATCGAGACGGTTCCGCGCAGCGCCACCTCGTACGGCCGCATCCTCGACGGCCTCCCCGACGCCCACGGCGGCTCCGAGGTACTCCCCGAACCGGGCGAGCCCGCCGGCACCGGAGGCTTCGCCGCCCCCGTCGACCCCCGCCACCGCGAGGTCGCCGCCCGCCTCGGCTACGCCGCCAGCTACTCCCTGCCGCTGACCGCCGAGGCCACCGGCCGGCTCGGCGCGGCCGTCTGGCTCTACGACGAGCAGGCCGAGCCCAGCGACCGCCAGCGCGACCTCGCCGGGCTGTACGTACGGCACGCGGCCGAGCACCTGGCCCGGATGCTTGAGGTGGAACGATCCCGCTCCCGCCTGGCCTCCATCAGCGAGGAGCTGCTGCCCAGCCGGCTCCCCCGGATCCCCGGGGTCCAGCTCGCCGCCCGCCACCACACCGGGCCGCGCGGCGGGGGCGACTGGTACGACGCCCTGCCGCTGCCCGAGGGCGCCCTCGGGCTGGCCGTCGGCTCCGTCACCGGTTCCGGGCCCAGCGCCGTCGCCGCGATGGGCCGGCTGCGGGCCTCGCTGCGCGCCTATGCCGTCATGGAGGGCGAGGACCCGGTCGCCGTCCTGTCCGACCTGGAGCTGCTGCTGCGCCTCACGGAGCCGGCGCGCTCAGCCACCGCGCTGTTCGCCTACTGCGAGCCCGTCGGGAGCCCTGGTGCGGGCGGCCAGGGGAACAAGATCATCCTGGCGGGTGCGGGGCACACCCCGCCGCTGCTGATCGGCGAGCGCCGCACCGAGTACGTGGAGACCTCGCTCTCCGCGCCGCTGGGGATGCTGTCCTGCTGGGAGGCGCCGAGCGTGGAGATCGAACCTGCATCGGGAGAAACGGTGCTGCTGTACACGGACGGGCTGCTGCGGCGTACCGGGGACCCGATGGACCGCGCCTACGCCCGGCTGCACGCGGCGGCCGCAGGGGTTCCCCGTACCGCCCGGGACGACCCGGCCGCCCTCTGCGACCACATCCTGCGGACCGTGCTGCCCGAAGGGGAACCGGCCGACCTTCCCGACGACATCGTGCTGCTCGCCGCCCGGTTTGAGTGATATACGGCTGTTGCGCCGGTTGGGGCTGTTTGTGCCAAACAGCACATGCCCCTCCGGCCGTTTCCCCTCGCGCCTACGATGGATGGGGCCCAGACCCAGGTCCACACCCATCGCAGCTGAGGAGAAGACGTGGCTGACGAGCTCACCCCGGAGACCCCGGAAGAAGAGCAGCCCAAGAAGACGCACAAGCAGCGCAAGAACGGGCTGTACCCGGGCGTCAGCGACGAACTCGCCGAGAGCATGCGCACCGGCTGGGCCGACACCGAGCTGACCGGGCTCGAGCCCATCGCCCAGGCCGCGCACACCGGCGCCCGCCGCGCCGCCCTGTCCGCGCGCTTCCCCGGCGAGCGCCTCGTCGTCCCCGCGGGCCGCCTGAAGACCCGCTCGAACGACACCGAGTACCCCTTCCGCGCCTCGACCGAGTACGCGTACCTCACCGGCGACCAGACCGAGAACGGCGTCCTGGTCCTGGAGCCCACCGGCGAGACCGGCCACACGGCCACGATCTACCTGCTGCCGCGCTCCAACCGTGAGAACGGCGAGTTCTGGCTCTCCGGCCAGGGTGAGCTGTGGGTCGGCCGCCGCCACTCCCTCACCGAGGCCGAGCAGCTCCTGGGCATCCCCGCCAAGGACGTCCGCGAGCTCGCCGAAGCCCTCACCGAGGCCGAGGGCCCGGTCCGGAACGTCCGCAGCCACGACTCCGTGATCGAGACCGCCCTCACCGACAAGGTGACCAAGGAGCGCGACGAGGAGCTACGCGTCTACCTCTCCGAGGCCCGCGCCGTGAAGGACGACTTCGAGATCGGCGAGCTGCAGAAGGCCGTCGACTCCACCGTCCGCGGCTTCGAGGACGTGGTGAAGGTCCTCGACAAGGCCGAGGCCACCTCCGAGCGCTACATCGAGGGCACCTTCTTCCTGCGCGCCCGCGTCGAGGGCAACGACGTCGGCTACGGCTCCATCTGCGCCGCCGGCCCGCACGCCTGCACCCTGCACTGGGTCCGCAACGACGGCGACGTCCGCTCCGGTGACCTGCTGCTTCTCGACGCCGGTGTGGAGACCCACTCCCTCTACACCGCCGACGTCACGCGCACGCTGCCGATCAACGGCACGTACACCGACATCCAGCGCAAGATCTACGACGCGGTCTACGAGTCCCAGGAAGCCGGCATCGCCGCGGTGAAGCCGGGTGCGAAGTTCCGCGACTTCCACGACGCCTCCCAGCACGTGCTGGCCGAGAAGCTCGTCGAGTGGGGCCTGCTGGAGGGCCCCGTCGAGCGCGTCCTGGAGCTCGGCCTGCAGCGCCGCTGGACCCTGCACGGCACCGGCCACATGCTCGGCATGGACGTCCACGACTGCGCCGCCGCGCGCACCGAGGCGTACGTCGACGGCACGCTGGAGCCGGGCATGTGCCTCACGGTCGAGCCCGGTCTGTACTTCCAGGCCGACGACCTGACCGTGCCCGAGGAGTACCGCGGCATCGGCGTCCGGATCGAGGACGACATCCTCGTCACCGAGGACGGCAACCGGAACCTGTCGGCCGGGCTGCCCCGCACCTCGGACGAGGTCGAGGCCTGGATGGCGCGCCTCAAGGGCTGACGGTCCAAGGGCTGCGGCCTGCGGCCTGCGCGTGACGATGGGCGGGTTCCCGGGCGGGACCCGCCCATCGGCGTGCCTACGACACCTTCAGCAGCGCGTCGTCGCGCCACTTCAGCATCTTGTCGAAGCTCACCACCGCGCCGCGGCCCGGCCGGTTGCGGAAGCGGACGTGGTCGGCGAGTTCCTCGATCAGGTGCAGTCCCCGGCCGTGCTCGGCCAGCGAGGGTCTGTGACGGGTCCCTGTCGCGGGCGGGAACCCCGGGCCCGAATCGGTCACCTCGATGCGGCAGCGGTCTCCGTCCAGATAGGCCGTGACGTGGTACGCCTCGGCCTCATCCGGGACACCGCCGCCCCCGCCGTGCTCCACCGCGTTCGTACACGCCTCGCTCAGCGCCACCGAGAGGTCGAAGGAGATGTCCGGGTCCACCCCCGCGGTCTCCATCGTCCCCAGCAGCAGTCGCCTGGCGAGCGGCACGCTCGCGGCTTCGCGCCTCAAGTGGAGAGACCACCAGATGCTCATACGGTTACCTATTGCCGCCCTTGGGGGGCCGTAAGCGCCCGGCGGCCGTCCGAGCGCTCCATTGCCCTCGTTCGGCCGATGCGGCTCTCCCGGACCCGGTGTATGCGGCGGTGTCCGCCGCCTGGTTCCCCTGTGCTGGTCGAGGGCGCCCATGCCGGACTCATGGGACCTTCCGGACCTGCCGTATGAAGGCACTGAGCTCAGTGCGATGATGACCCGGCCATGACTGACCCCCACGCGACGCACGCCGGAACCGGCCTCCGGCTGATCCGGGCCGCGGTGTTCACCGCGGTCTGCGTCGTGCTGTCCGCGGCAGGGCACGCGCTGGCGTCCTGCGCCACCGTGCCGTGGTGGTCCCTGTGCATGGGCTTCCTCGTCGTCTTCGCCGTCGTGGCCCCGCTCGCCGGCCGCCGCCGCGCGCTGCCCGGCATCGCCGCCGGGCTGGCCTTCGGGCAACTCACGCTGCACGTGCTGTTCGGCCTCGGACAGCACAGCGCCACGGCGGCCCAGGCACCGGCCGGCCCCTCCGACGGCTCGCTCGCGGAACTCGCCGCCAGGCTGGTGTGCGGGGGCAATTCCGTACCGCTCAGCCCGGCCGACGCCCGCCGGATCCTGGAATCCGCCGGTCTGGACCCGGCTGCACTGACCGCACAGGCCGGACAGCTCACCCAGGCCGGGCAGGTCGTGGCCCAAGGCCACAGCGCTCACGCCCACGTGGCCCAGGCCGCCACCGCGGCCCCCGCGACCGGGCTGTTCAGCCCGGCCATGCTGTTCGGGCATCTGCTGGCGGCACTGGCCGCCGGCTGGCTGCTCGGTCGCGGCGACGCCGCGCTCTTCCGGCTCGTCGAACTGTCCCGGATCTCCGCCGAAGCCACCCCGGTACGCCCGCTGCGGGCCGCGCTGGCCTTCGTACGCGCCCTGTGCGCCGGGCTCCCCGGCGCGCCCGCCCGTGCCCCGCGGGTCCCGCGGACCGCGGCCGATCCCGCGGCCGCCACCGGCCGGGAGGCACTGCACCACTCGGTGATCAGGCGCGGGCCGCCCACTGCCCTCGCCCTCGCAGCCTGACGCGGCACCCTCCTCCCCGAGACACACGGCGGGAGCACCGGTGCCGCGTACTCCGCGCGCGCCCGCGCCCGGAGCCACCGTCACCACTGATCCCGTGGAGTGTTTCTGCCATGAAGGCCTCTCGCGTCTCCTTCGCCGCCGCCCTCGCCGCCGGTACCGTCCTCGTCCTCTCCGGCCCGGCCTTCGCCCACGTCGGCGTCCAGCCCGGCGAGGCCACCAAGGGCGGCTACGCGACGATCAACTTCAAGGTCCCCAACGAGCGTGACAACGCGTCGACCACCCAGCTGGAGGTCAACTTCCCGGTCGACCAGCCGCTCACGTCCGTGATGCCGCAGGACGTTCCCGGCTGGACCGTGACGGTCGAGAAGAGCAAGCTCGACAAGCCGCTGACCGTGCACGGCAAGCAGATCAACGAGGCCGTCACCAAGGTCACCTGGTCCGGCGGCAAGATCGAGCCCGGCAAGTTCCAGCAGTTCCCGCTGTCCGTGGGCAAGCTCCCCGAGAACGCCGACCAGATGGTCTTCAAGGCGATCCAGACGTACGACAACAACGAGGTCGTCCGGTGGATCGAAGAGACCAAGGAAGGCGCCGCGGAACCGCAGAACCCGGCGCCCGTCCTGAAGCTGACCGCAGCCACGGGCGGCGACCACCACAGTGACGCCAAGACCGACCAGGCCAAGAACGCCGACAAGGACGCGCAGCACGGCCACGACGAGGCCGCCGAGAAGAACAGCGCCGACACGACCGCCCGGGTCCTCGGCATCGCCGGCATCGTCATCGGGCTCGGCGGTGTCGCCTTCGGTGTCGCCTCGCGTCGCCGCTCCGCCTGACCTGCCGCGCCCGTAGGCGCTGCCGTTCTCAGCTGCCGTTCTCAGCTGCTGTTCTCAGACATCCGTAAATCCCCGATCTCAGGAACACCCTTCCATGCGCACCACACGTTGGACGGTCGCCGCTCTCCTAGCTGCGGCCGCGCTCACCCTGACCGCCTGCGGCGGCCAGCCCGCCGACACCAACTCGGTCACCCAGATCTCCGGCGGCCAGAACAAGGGCAAGGCCGCGACCGTTCTGGACCGCCCCTTCAGCAAGCCGGAGCTGGTCCTCACGGACACCACCGGCAAGCCGTGGAACCTGCGGGAGCAGACCAAGGGCAGGCCGACGCTCATCTACTTCGGCTACACCAACTGCCCCGACGTATGCCCTCTGACGATGAGCAACATCGCCGTCGCCAAGAAGGCGCTCCCCCAGACCGACCAGGACAAGCTCCAGGTCGTCTTCGTCACGACGGACCCCGAACGGGACACTCCCGACTCCCTCGGCGCGTGGCTCAAGTCCCAGGACCCGTCCTTCACCGGGCTCACCGGGGACTTCGCCACCATCCAGGTCGCCGCACGCTCGCTCGGCATCGGTATCGAGGCCGCCAAGAAGGAGGCCGACGGCAGCGTCGTCTCCATGCACGGCGCCCAGGTCATCGCGTTCTCGCCCAAGACCGACGAGGGCTACGTCCTCTACGGCGAGGGCGCCACCGTCGACGACTACACCAAGGACCTGCCGAAGCTCATCAAGGGAGAGAACCCGTGAACGCCCGCACCACCCGCACCCTCGCCGCCGCCCTCTCCCTGACGGCAGCACTCGCCATATCCGGCTGTTCGAGCTCCAAGGATGACGCGGCCAAGCCCGCGCCGACGGTCGGCGGAGCCTTCATGCCCGAGCCCGTCAACGACAAGATGGCCGGCGCGTTCATGGTCATCAAGAACGACTCCAAGACCGCCGACAAGCTCACTGGTGTCACCTCGACGCTCTCCGACGATCTGCAGATCCACGAGAGCAAGGACCAGAAGATGCAGCAGGTCCCGTCCCTGGACGTGCCTGCCAACGGTGAGCTCAAGCTGGAACGCGGCGGCAACCACATCATGTTCATGGGGCTCAAGAGCACCCCGAAGGTCGGCGACAAGGTCACCGTCGAGCTCCGCTTCGAGAAGGCCGACCCCGTCAAGGTCGAACTCGACGTGAAGGAACGGACGTACACCGCGCAGAACTCCAACGCCCACTGACGGACCGAGGAAGCCACACGCCATGACGGCCACCGCCCCCGCCCCATCCACGGTCCACGCCCGGGCCACGGCACTTCTGCCGCGGTTCGCGCTGGTCCTCGCAGCCCTGCTGGCAACCCTGTTCACCGCGGCCTCTCCGGCCTCGGCGCACGCCGCACTCACCGCGAGCGACCCCAAGGACGGGGCGGTGGTCGCCACGGCCCCCGCCCAGGTCACCCTCTCCTTCTCGGAGCAGGTCGCCATGGGCGACGACTCCATCCGCGTGCTGGACCCCCAAGGCAAGCGCGTGGACACCGGCGAACTGCGCGACATGTGCAGCGGGAACACCATCCGCTACGGCACCGCACTCCACTCCGGCCTGCCCAACGGCACCTACACCGTGGCCTGGCAGGCCGTCTCCGCCGACAGCCACCCGATCTCCGGTGCCTTCACCTTCTCCGTCGGAGCGCCCTCGGCCACCGCCGTCACCCTCCCCGCCCGGCAGGCGGGCGGGGGACCCGTCGGCATCGCGTACGGGATCGCCCGCTACGCTGCCTACACCGGCTTCACAGTCCTCGTCGGCGGCGCCGCCTTCATCCTGCTGTGCCTGCGCCGGGGAGCTGCCGAACGCCCGCTCCAGAAGCTCGTCGTACGCGCCTGGGTGACCCTCACCGCCGCCACCCTCGCGATGCTGGTGCTCCGCACCCCGTACACCGGGTCGGGGAAGTTCGCCGACGTCTTCGACCTCGACGGACTCAAGGCCGTCCTGGACACCAAGACCGGCGCCTCACTGATCTCCCGGCTGCTCCTGCTGGGTGCAGCCGCCCTCTTCATCGCGGTCCTCTTCGGTGTCTACGCCCGACGCCTGCAGGGCGCCACGACGGCGGAGGAGGTCAAGGACACCAGCGATCTCACCTTCGGCCTGGGCATCGGCGGCGCCGTCGTCTCCGGCGGCATCGCCGCCACCTGGTCCCTGTCCGAGCACGCCTCCACGGGGATCCAGCCCGGCATCGCCATGCCCGCCGACATCCTGCACCTGCTGGCCGTCGCCACCTGGCTCGGCGGCCTCGCCGCGCTGCTCCTCTCCCTGTACAAGATCCCCGGGATCGAGCGGTCGGCGGTCCGGCGCTTCTCCCGGGTCGCCTTCGTCAGCGTCCTGGTGCTCGTCGTCACCGGCGTCTACCAGTCCTGGCGCCAGCTCGGAACCTGGTCCGCCCTCACAGGAACCTCATACGGACGGCTGCTGCTCCTGAAGGTCGGGCTGGTCACCGTTCTCGTCGGCATCGCCTATGTGTCCCGGAAGTGGACCGCACGGCTCGCCGAGTCCACCGAGTCCACCGCCGATGTTTCACGTGAAACGGTCACCGCCGCAGCGGATGTTTCACGTGAAACATCGCCCGTCACCGTGCCCGCCGACCCCCGGCGGGCGGCCCAGCTCGCCCGGCAGCGGGCCGCCCGTGAGAGCGCGCGCGAGAAGCGGGCGCGTGACGCCGACCCGGAGCGCGCAGGCCTGCGCCGCTCCGTCCTCGCCGAGGCCGGTGTCGCCGTGGCCCTGCTCGCGGTCACCACGGTCCTCACGAGCACCGAGCCCGGGCGCACCGTCGAGCGGGAGACGACCCGGGGCTCTGCCGCCACCGCCGTACCGGACCGCGCCGTCAAGATCACCCTGCCCTTCGACACCGGCGGCCGGAACGGCAAGGGGAACGTCCGCCTCGAACTCGACCCGGGCCGGGTCGGCGCCAACGCCCTCCACCTCTGGGCCGACTCCGAGGACGGAAAGCCCCTCGACCTCCCCGAGATCAAGGTGTCCTTCACCCTGCCCGCGAAGGACATCGGCCCCCTGCCGGTGCTGCCCGACCGCTCCGCCCCCGGACACTGGACCGCGTCGGGCGTACAGCTGCCGCTCGCCGGCGAGTGGCGCATCGACGTAACCGTCCGTACCTCCGACATCGACCAGACGACCGTCCAGAAGACCGTGAAGATCGGCTGACCAGCGTGACCGAGAGCAACCCCGACATCGAGATCTCCCGCCGCCGCCTGCTGGGCACCGTCGGCGCCGCAGGCGCCGCCGGCCTTGCGCTGGGCGCCGCAGGTGGCGCGCTCGCGCACTCCGCACTCGCCGACCCCGCGAACACCTCCGGCGCCGGGGGCGCCTCGCGGCTGTCCTCCCTCGGTGCCACCCAGGCCGCCTTCCACGGCGACCACCAGGCCGGCATCACCACGCCCCTGCAGGCCAAGGGGCACCTCGCCGCCTTCGACCTCGCCGCAGGCGCGGGCCGCACGGAGGCCGCCGCACTGCTGCGACGCTGGTCCGAAACCGCCCGCCGGCTCATGGCGGGCGAGACCGCCGCGTCCGAGGACACCGGCATCGCCCTCGACGCCGGTCCGTCCTCCCTGACTGTCACGTTCGGCTTCGGCCATTCCTTCTTCGAACGCACCGGCCTGAGCGCCCGCCGCCCCGCCGCCCTCGACCCGCTGCCGGACTTCTCCTCCGACCGGCTGGACGATCGGCGCAGCAACGGCGACCTGTGGATCCAGATCGGCGCAGACGACGGGCTCGTCGCCTTCCACGCCCTGCGCGCCCTTCAGAAGGACGCCGGTGAGGCCGCCCGCGTCCGCTGGCAGATGAACGGCTTCAACCGTTCCCCCGGCGCCACCGCCTCCCCGATGACCGCCCGCAACCTCATGGGCCAGATCGACGGCACCGGGAACCCGAAGCCCTCGGAGCCCGACTTCGACAAGCGGATCTTCGTGCCCGCGGCGGGCCCCGGGCCGGCTGAGCACTCCTGGATGGCCGGGGGCTCGTACGCCGTCGTCCGGCGCATCCGGATGCTGCTCGACGACTGGGACAAGCAGTCCCTCGCACAGCAGGAGCAGGTCATCGGCCGTACCAAGGCCACCGGCGCCCCGCTCACCGGCGGCGGCGAGACGACCGAGATGGCGCTCGACAAGTTCGGCCCCGACGGCAAGCCGGTCATCCCGTCCAACGCCCACGCCCGGATCTCCGCCCCCGAGCAGAACGGCGGGGCCGCCATGCTGCGGCGCCCGTTCTCCTTCCACGACGGGATCGGCAGCGACGGGTCCCCCGACGCCGGGCTCCTCTTCGTCTGCTGGCAGGCCGACCCGCTGCGCGGATTCGTCCCCGTCCAGCGCAAGCTCGACCGGGGTGACGCGCTGTCCGCCTTCATCCGGCACGAGTCCAGCGGCCTGTACGCGGTTCCGCCCGGCCCCCGCCCCGGTGAGTACGTGGGACAGCGGCTGCTCGAAGCGTGAACACCCGCTCCTTCGGGCAACACCCCGGCATTAGGCTGATCGCATGTCGGCCACCCGCTTCACATATCTCGGTCCCGAGGGCACTTTCACCGAAGCCGCCCTCCGCACGCTGCCGGAAGCCGCCACCCGGGAGCTCGTCCCGATGGTGTCGGTCCCGGCCGCCCTGGACGCGGTGCGCAACGGCGAGGCCGCTGCCGCCCTCGTCCCGATCGAGAACTCGGTGGAGGGCGGGGTCACCGCCACCCTCGACGAGCTGGCCTCCGGCGAACCGCTGATGATCTACCGCGAGGTGCTGCTGCCCATCGCGTTCGCGCTGCTCGTGCGACCGGGCACAGCCCTTTCGGACGTCAAGACGGTCACCGGGCACCCGGTCGCCCAGCCCCAGGTACGCAACTGGCTGCGGGCGAACCTGCCCGACGCGGTGTGGGAGTCGGCCGCCTCCAACGCCGACGGCGCCCGGCTGGTCCAGGAAGGCCGCTTCGACGCGGCATTCGCCGGCGAGTTCGCCGCGGCCACCTACGGGCTCGTCCCGCTGGTGACCGAGATCCACGACGCGGAGAACGCCGAAACCCGGTTCGTGCTCGTCGGGCGCCCCGCCCGGCCTGCCGCCCCGACCGGTGCCGACAAGACGTCCGTCGTGCTGTGGCTCGGCGACGACCGCCCCGGTGCGCTGCTGGAACTCCTCCAGGAGTTCGCCGTGCGCGGGGTCAACCTGATGCTGATCCAGTCCCGGCCGACCGGACAGGGCATCGGCAATTACTGCTTCGCGGTCGACGCCGAGGGTCACATCTCCGACCGGCGGGTCAGCGAGGCCCTCATGGGCCTCAAGCGGACCTGCCCCCAGGTCCGCTTCCTCGGCTCCTACCCGCGTGCGGGTGTCGCTCAGGGTGACGTGCGCGCTCCGCGTCCCGGAACCTCCGACGGTGATTTCACGGCAGCCTCCGACTGGCTGACGCGTTGCCTCGACGGCCGGGCCTAGGGCTTCGTCCACTGTCCACAGAGTTATCCACAGGGCGAGTTGGGGACCTGGGGACAAGTCGACAGAACGGCGCGACAAGGTCGACAAATCGGTCGCGGGGCCCAGGTTTCGCGCTGGGGAGCGGGAGGTGAACGACGTCACCCCCGTATCGCAGATCAACTCTTTGGGGCGAGTCATTCCCACCCGAATGAGTGTGTGAGGGTGGTTTGAACCTTGATTCGCCCAGGGCCGCCCCAGGTTGGGAATGATCGATTTCCGTGTCCACAGATGCGACGCACAGCCTGTGGATAAGGTGCGGGCGGCGGGAATCCCTGTGGACAAGGAAACCCCTTCCGATCCTGCTCAGGCCGCGCGCACCCCGACGTTGTGCCCCTTTTCGGGGAATGGGCCCGCTTTTATTGACCACCCGAGAAGCATCACTTCTGGCCAGCCACCAAGACTTATCCATTTGCCGCAATTGAGACATAGCGACACGCAGCGTGATATCGGTGTGATCCCAGGAAGCCCCGCCCGGTAGCCTGGTGGGGTGATTGACCTCCGGCTGCTCCGTGAAGACCCTGACCGTGTCCGCGCCTCGCAGCGCGCCCGTGGAGAGGACGTCGGGCTCGTCGACGCACTGCTCTCCGCCGACGAGCGCCGCAGGTCCTCCGGCGCGCGCTTCGACGAACTGCGCAATGAACAGAAGTCGCTCGGCAAGCTCATTCCCAAGGCCTCTCCTGAGGAGCGGGCCGAGCTGCTGAAGAAGGCCGAGCAGCTCAAGCAGGACGTCAAGGCGGCCGAGGCCGAGCAGAACGAGGCCGACGAAGCCGCCAAGCAGCTCCTCCTCCAGCTCGGCAACATCGTCCACGAGGACGTCCCGGTCGGCGGCGAGGAGGACTTCACCGTCCTGGAGACGCACGGCACCATCCGCGACTTCGCCGCCGAGGGCTTCGAGCCCAAGGACCACCTGGAGCTCGGCGAGTCGCTGGGCGCCATCGATGTCGAACGCGGCGCCAAGGTGTCGGGCTCGCGCTTCTACTACCTCACCGGTGTCGGCGCACTGCTCGAACTCGCACTGGTCAACGCCGCCATCGCGCAGGCCACCGAGGCCGGCTTCATCCCGATGCTGACCCCGGCGCTGGTCCGCCCGCGCGCCATGGAGGGCACCGGTTTCCTCGGCCAGGCCGCGGAGAACGTGTACCACCTGGAGAAGGACGACTACTACCTGGTCGGCACCTCCGAGGTCCCGCTCGCCGCGTACCACATGGACGAGATCATCGACGCCGACAAGCTGCCGCTGCGGTACGTCGGCTTCTCGCCGTGCTTCCGCCGCGAGGCCGGCACGTACGGTAAGGACACCCGCGGCATCTTCCGCGTCCACCAGTTCGACAAGGTCGAGATGTTCTCGTACGTCGCGCCGGAGGAGGCCGAGGCCGAGCACCAGCGGCTCCTGGAGTGGGAGAAGCAGTGGCTGACCAGCCTGGAGCTGCCGTTCCAGGTGATCGACGTCGCCACCGGTGACCTGGGCGCCTCCGCCTCGCGCAAGTTCGACTGCGAGGCCTGGATCCCGACCCAGGGCAAGTACCGCGAGCTGACCTCCGCCTCGAACTGCGACGGATTCCAGGCCCGCCGGCTGTCGATCCGCTACCGCGACGGCAAGAAGACCCAGCCGCTATCCACGCTGAACGGCACGCTGTGCGCCGTACCGCGCACGATCGTCGCGATCCTGGAGAACCACCAGCAGGCCGACGGCACCGTTCGCGTTCCCCCGGTGCTCCGTCCGTACCTGGGTGGCCGTGAGGTCCTGGAGCCGATCACCAAGTGAGTCCGGCCCCGTTCCCGTACAAACTCGTCGCGACCGATCTCGACGGCACGCTGCTTCGCGGCGACGACACCGTCTCGGAACGCACCCGTGAGGCGCTCGTCGCGGCCACCGCGGCGGGCGCGGCGCACATCATCGTCACGGGCCGCGCCGTGCCCTGGACCCGGCACGTGCTGGACGATCTCGGCTACAAGGGGATCGCCGTGTGCGGGCAGGGCGCGCAGGTCTACGACGCGGGCGCGCACCGGTTGCTGACGTCGGTGACGCTGGACCGGCAGCTGGCCGGTCTGGCGCTGTCGAAGATCGAGGCCGAGATCGGCCCGCTGGCCCTGGCGGCCAGCCGGGACGGGGTGGACGGCGAGGTCCTGTTCGGCCCCGGCTACCAGGTGCAGGAGGGCCTCCCGGCCGTCTACCTGGACGACACGGCGGCGATGTGGGCTGCCCCGCTGAACAAGCTGTACATCCAGCACCCGGGTCTGGACGACGACTCGCTGGTCAGCGTGGCCCGGGCGACCGTGGGCAGCCTGGTCGACATCGTGATGGCCGGTCCCGGCATCGTGGAGATCCTCCCGCTGGGGCTGACCAAGGCCACCGGTCTCTCGCTGGCGGCGCGCCGGCTGCGTGTGAAGGCGGCGGAGACGATCGCCTTCGGCGACATGCCCAACGACATACCGATGTTCGGCTGGGCAGCCCACGGGGTGGCCATGGCCAACGCCCACGCGGAGCTCAAGGCCGTGGCCGACGAGGTGACGGCCTCCAACGAGGAAGACGGCATCGCGGTGGTGCTGGAGCGCCTGCTGGGCGCCGCGTAGCACGCACGACGTACGAGAGGTCCGGGACGGCCCGCGCCGATGGCGCGCTCGAAGTGGCCGTCCCGGACCTTTGTTGCTCCCCGCAGAACTCACTCTGCCCCCGCGGCAATCCCCGTACCAGCGAATTTCCGGGTGCCGACCGTGGTTCGTCGGCCACCTCCGCCGAACGGCAGATGGCCGGCCCGGGCGTGCGCTCGTAGGGTCGGCCTCATGACCGTGAACCCCCGTGCCGCGTATGCCCCGTTGCTGGCATCGGCTGCCGTCGTCGACGTGGCCGCGGCGTTCCTCAGGGCTCCTGCGGTGTGGATGCTGCTCGGGGCGTGCCTCCTGCTTCCGCTGCTGGCTCTGGTGGCCCGCTGGTCTCCGGTGCGGTCCGGGAGTATCGCGGCTGCGCTGGGCGTGGCAGCCGTCGCGCTGTGGCCGGTCCCGCACGTGTGGGGGTCCGGGTCGTGGCTGGAGGCGTGCGGGGCGGCGGCATTCTGGGCGCTCCCCGCGCTCGGAGCCCTGCTGGCCGGGGGCTATCCACGCCGCCAGGCGGCCAGGACGCGGCAGGCCGTGAGGAATGCGCGACGCGACCAGCAGCTCGAACTGGCCCGCGATCTGCACGACTTCGTGGGGCACGATGTGAGCGCCATCGTGGTGCAGGCACAAGCGGCCCGGTTCGTGGCCGCTCAGGATCCCGGGCAGGCGGTCCGCGCGCTGGAGCGGATCGAGGCCGCGGGCTTGAGCGCCTTGGAGTCGATGGACCGTACGGTGCACGCCCTGCGGGAGGCCTCGGGCGGCCCGACCGCTCCGGTACCGGGACTGGCACAACTGCCGGAACTGGTGGAGCGGTTCGACGGCGCCTCGCTGGACGCCGACCCTGCTGCCGTACGCGAGCTGTCGCGCGAGGCGGACACCACGGCGTACCGCGTGGCTGTGGAAGCCTTGACGAACGTACGCCGGCACGCGCCCGGGGCGGCCGTGGTACGGGTCGCCGTGCGCCGGGCCGGGGCGGCCGTAGAGCTCAGCGTGGCCAACTCCGCCGCGGCCCGGGGCGCGGGCGGGCTGCTGGCCCGCCGTCGGCGCAGCGGCACCGGACTGGCAGGGCTGCGAGGGCGGGTCGAGGCGGCGGGCGGGACGCTGCGGCCGGGGCGGATACGGACGGCGGGTGGCGGGTTTGCGCGGTCTTCCCCACGCAGCCACACCCTGTCGGGTGATCATGGCGGCGTGACCACACGCATCCTGATAGCCGATGACCAAGAGGACATCCGCAGTGGCTTTCGGCTGATCCTCGATTCGCAGCCCGACATGACCGTGGTGGGGGAGGCCGCGGACGGGGAGAGTGCGGTGGCGCTGGCCAGGGAGCTGCGCCCCGATGTGGTGCTGGCGGACATCCGGATGCCCCGCTTGGACGGGCTGGAGGTGACCCGGCTGCTGGCACCGCGGACACGGGTGGTGGTCGTGACCACCTTCGACCTGGACGAGTACGTGCACACCGCGCTGCGCAACGGCGCCTGCGGCTTCCTTCTGAAGCGGTCGGGACCCGCGCTGCTCATCGAGGGAGTCCGGGCGGCGATGGCCGGGGACACGCTCATCAGCCCGCAGATCACGGTGCGGCTGCTGAGCCGGATCGCCGAGTCCGGGCCGGCCGCTGCGCCGACGCCCGAGCCCCATCCGCTGACCGGCCGGGAACTGGACATCGTGCGCCTGGTGGCACGTGGGCTCACCAACGCCGAGATCGGTGCGGAGCTGTTCATCAGCGCGGGGACGGCCAAGACCCACATCGCGAACGTCCAGGCGAAGCTCGGAGCACGCAACCGGGTGGGGATCGCCGCGTGGGCGTGGGAGCACGGCGTGGTGAAGACGGAAGCCGACTAGCGATGTTTCACGTGAAACGAGGTCGTGTTTCACGTGAAACAACGTTGCGGGTGAGCGGCCAGGCGAGCAGGCCGACGCAGAGCGCGATGGCGTGGCCGAGGTCGGTGAAGGTGCCGCCGGTGACGAGAGGGAGCCCGAAGAAGGCGACGGCGCCGGCGAGGTAGAACCATTTCCAGGGGCTGGGGAGCCGGTAGGTGAGAACTCCGATGGAGGCCGCGAGCCCGTAGCTGACGCCGATGTCGACGACATGGGTCATGCTGCGCGGGGCCCGGTGGTCCTGGATGGCCATCAGCAGGACCTTCTGACTGACCAGCGTGGCGACGATGTGGGCCGTCGCGACGATCAGGAGCCAGCGCATCGTGCCGAGCCAGCGTTCGACGGGGGCGTGGAACAGCTCGAAGAGCAGGGCGTAGAGGGCGAGCGAGGCCGGGTTCTCGATCCAGAAGGCGCTGCTGAGGAGCGCCCGGACGGGGTGTTGGACGAGCTGGTGGATGTTGCTGCTGTTGCGGTGGAGCAGGACGTGCTCGACCCGGTCGGGCGCGATCACGACCACGACGCTGGTGACGGCAATGATCAGCAGCCAGATGTGCGTTCCGGGCGAGGAGCGTATCCAGGACCGTATGGGCCTGGACGGCTCAGGCTCGGTGTGCTCGATCATGCACCGATGATGACGCGCGAAGCTGTGCCCCGCCTGGCCGGTGGGCCGGGCGGGGCACAGCTTCGCGAGGGGGTGCCGCAGGGGCGGCGCGGGGTCTACTCCTCGCCCGCCAGGGTGAGGCGGCGCAGCTTCTGGCCCGCGTAGACGGTGGCGCCGACGGTGACCACGGTGAGCAGGACCGCGGCGGTGGGCAGGCCGACGGTGGCATCGACGTACCCCTCGCCCGCGACCTTCTCGGCGAGGGACAGGGCCCACTGCTGGACGCTGAGGGTCTTGGCGCCGGAGACCAGGCTGCCGAAGAGCGACTCCCAGATCAGTGCGTAGACCAGGCCGAAGACGACCGCGTGCCGGCTGACGGTGCCCAGGAGCAGGAACAGCGCGCTGTAGGCGATCGAGGCGACGAGGGCGGCGACGGTGTAGGCGACGGCGATCTGCTGTCCGTTGCCGTTGAGGATGAAGCCGGCGATCAGGGTGGGGATCGCGGAGAAGGCCATGGTGACGGCGATCGCGACGATCAGCTTGGTCATGATGATCGTCGGGCGCTTCACCGGCTTGGAGAGCAGGTAGACGATCGACCCGTCGTCGATCTCGGGGCCGATGGCGCCCGTACCGGCGATGACACCGATCAGCGGGACCATCGTCGCGAGGGCGAAGCCGCCGAGCAGGTCGGCGGCGACCTTGTCGTCGACACCCGTGAGCGCGCGGACGGCGATGGAGATGACGATGAGCAGGGCCGGCAGCAGGAAGAGGATCAGTGCCCGGCGGCGGCCGAGCAAGGCCCGGTAGGTGAGCCGGGCAACGGTGGGGTTGTACATGGGTGCCAGCTCCTTCAGGCCGCGACGAGGTAGGAGAAGACCGACTCGAGGGACTCGTCGGAAGGCGAGACCGTCAGCAGCCGGATGCCGTGCGCGCGGGAGACCTGCGGCAGCAGCTCGGTGAAGCGCCCGAAGTCGACGGCCTGGATGCGCAGGGCGCCTTCCTTCAGGTCGACCTCGATACCGGCCGTGGACGGGTCGGCGATCAGGGCTGCGGCGAGGGCCCGGTCGTCGGAGGAGCGGACGAGGTAGCGGTGCGGGCGGTCCGTCATCAGGCGGCGGATCTTGCGGAAGTCGCCCGAGGCGGCGTGGCGGCCGGCGACGACCACCTCGATGTGGGAGGCCAGTTGCTCGACCTCCTCCAGGATGTGGGAGGAGAACAGGACGGTGCGCCCGTCGTCGCCCATGCGCCGCAGCAGGTCCATCAGCTGCATGCGCTGGCGCGGGTCCATGCCGTTGAACGGCTCGTCGAGGAGCAGTACGGACGGGTCGTGGACCAGGGCGGACGCCATCTTCACGCGCTGGCGCATGCCCTTGGAGTACGTGGAGATCTTGCGGTCCTGGGCGTACTCCATCTCGACCGTGGCCAGCGCCCGCCGGGCGGCCGCGTCGTCGAGCCCGTGGAGTTCGGCGTTGGCGACGACGAACTCGCGGCCGGTGAGGAAGTCGTACATGGCCTCGCGCTCGGGCACGACGCCGATCTGCTTGTAGACCTGCTCGTTGCACCAGATCGGCGTGCCGTCGAGGGTGACGGTGCCCGTGGAGGGGGCCAGGAAGCCGCCCATCATGTTGATGAGCGTGGACTTGCCCGCGCCGTTGGGGCCCAGGAGGCCGGTGACACCGGGTCCGATGCGCATGGTCACGTCGTTGACGGCGACGACGTTCCCGAACCAGCGGGAGGTGTGGTCGATGTCGATGATGGTCACAGCCCGGCCTTCCGGTAGCGGGCCATCAGGGCGGCGTAGGAGCCGGCGATGAGGCCGAGGATGACGAGCAGGTAGACGAACCCGGTGCCGGCCGAGGGGCCCTCGCCGCCGGGGAAGGCGGACGTCGCGCCGAGGAAGGCCGTCTGGAAGCCGTCGATCAGGGTGATCGGGGAGAACAGGCCCATCCAGTCGATGGCTCCGGTGTTCCCGGTGTTGTAGGCGATCCCCTGGACGGCGGTCACCGCGCCGTACGGGATCAGGAGCACGGCGATGATCGCGGCGACACCGAACCCGCGGCGCGGGGTGAGCGCGGCCATCACCAGGCCCAGGCCCGCGAAGAGCAGCGAGAGCAGCAGTACCGACACGAGTCCCTGCCCGAATCCCTTGGTCTGGTCACCGAAGTCGAACTTCGCCAGCAGCGACCCGATCCACATGATCAGCAGCGGGGTGGCGGTGAGGATGAACAGGGCCGAGGCCATGGCCGCGTACTTGGCCACGACGTAGTCGACCCGCTCGATGGGCCGTGAGAAGTAGAGCGGCACGGTCTTGAAGCGCAGGTCCCGGGAGACCGACTGGGGTGCCTGGGAAGCGAGGTAGAGGCCGATGACCACCTGGGTGGTCAGGGCGTACGTCGTGTACTTGATCGGCAGTTCGGTGGAACCGGGAACGGCGATGGCCACCGCGACGAGGATCAGCGCGGGGACGCACATCACCGCGAAGAGGATCATCGGCAGCACCTTGGACTTGGCCGACCGGCCGAGTCCGTAGGCGCCGCGCAGGGACTGCGAGAACAGTGACTTGCGGGCGTAGGCGCGGCCGAGCCGGGCGCCGTCGTAGGACCGGTAGCCGATGTTGTGGATCTGGGTCGAGGTGTCAGGCGCCATCGGAACCGGCTCCCTTCTGCTGGATGGGCTGCGCGGGCTGGTCGTTGTCGCGGAAGACCTCCGCGATGTGGTGGCGGCGCTGCTCCATGCGGACCAGGCCGATACCGAGGTCGGCGACGGTGTCGCGGACCGTGTCGTACGTGTCCTCGCCCGTGGCCTCGACCAGGAGGATGTGGCCGGCGCCGGGCAGACCCTGCTCCTCGGCCGTGTGCAGGGCGAGGCCCGCCGAGGTGAGCGCCTTGCGCAGGGCGGCGGTTCCGTCCGGGTGCGCGTCGGAGTCGGTGACCTCGACCGCGAGGGTCGTGGTGATCTGGGTGAAGTCGCTGGTGGAGCTGGAGCGCAGCAGCTTGCCGCCGTCGACGACCACGACGTGGTCGCAGGTCCGCTCCAGCTCGCCGAGGAGGTGGGAGGTGACCAGGACGGAGATGCCGAAGTCGGTGTAGACGCGGCGGATCAGGCCGAGCATCTCGTCGCGCCCGACCGGGTCGAGGCCGTTGGTCGGCTCGTCGAGGAGGACCAGCTGGGGGTCGTGGACGAGAGCCTGGGCCAGCTTGACGCGCTGCTTCATGCCCGTGGAGTAGCCGCCGATGGGGCGGTAGCGCTCCTCGTAGAGCCCGACGTGGCGCAGGGTGTCGGCGGTGCGCTCCCGGGCCGCGGTCGGCGGGAGCCCGGACATGCGGGCCATGTGGACGACGAACTCGGTGGCCGAGACGTCGGGTGGCAGGCAGTCGTGCTCGGGCATGTAGCCGACGCGTTCACGGATGGCGCTGCCATGCGTGGTGACGTCGAGGCCGAGCACGGCGGCGCTGCCCTCGGTGGCGGGGGACAGTCCCAGCAGAATCTTGATCAGCGTGGACTTGCCGGCTCCGTTGGCACCCACGAGGCCGGTCACACCAGGCCCGATGTCCAGGGAGAGCCGGTCGAGGGCGGTCACTCGGGGGTACCGCTTGCTCAGGCTTTCGGTCGCGATGACAGTCACGAGTTCGACGTTAGTGGCGGGGCTCCCGCGAAACGTCAGACCTTGAGCTGGATCCCGTCTCCGCCTTCAGGCGTACACGACCGTCCTGGAGGCTGATGTGGCCCGGACAACTTTGTCCACAGGTCCGTGCACGGCCCTTGACGTGACCTTCAGTCATTGTCACATTCATCAGTGTCAACTTACGGGCACGTACGGCGACCGAGACGGGTGCTGACCATGGCAGGGGACGATTTTCACGGGTTCAGGGAAGTGCAACGCCTCTCCTACGAGTGCGCGGAGACCGTCGCCGCGCAGCTGCGGCCCGGGATGACGGAGCGGGAGGCCGCGCGGATGCAGCGGGAGTGGCTGCGCGAGCGCGGGGTGCGCGACTGGTTCCACCTGCCCTTCGCCTGGTTCGGTGACCGCACCGCCTTCGCGAACTTCAAGATCCCGCTGCAGTTCTTCCCGACCAACCGGAAGCTGGAGCCGGGGATGCCCTTCATCCTCGACATGGCACCGGTCTACAAGGGCTACGCGGCCGACATCGGCTACTCGGGGAGCCTCGGGCTCAATCCGGTGCAGGACCGGCTCATGTCGGATCTGCAGGCCCACCGCGCGCTGATACTGGAGCAGGTGCGTGAGCGCCGCTCGCTGCGCGAGATCTATGAGAACGTCGAGCGGCTCATGAACCGGCAGGGGTACGCCAACCGGCACCGCGCCTACCCGTTCGGGGTGATCGCGCACAAGATCGACCGGGTCAAGGAGCGGCGCTGGTCGCCGACGGCCTTCGGGTTCGGCACCCAGTCCCTCAAGGGGCTGGCGTCCGACGCCCTGCACGGGCACCGTGAGGGCTGGTCCCCGCTGTGGAGTCCGTACCACTTCTCCGACCATCCGCCGCAGCCCGGCCTGTGGGCGGTGGAGCCGCACCTGGGCTTCCGGGGCACCGGCGCGAAGTTCGAGGAGATCCTGGTCGTCACCGACTCCCGGGACCCCGAGGAGACCGCGTTCTGGCTGGACGACGATCTGCCGCACGTGCGGCGCTGGGCTGAGGAGAAGGCGGCATGAGCGGCATGAGCGAGGCAAGTGCGACGGGACGACCGGCGGGCGCGCGTGAACGCTGGGTGAGCACCGGCGGGGTCGAGCTGTGCGTCGTCGAACTCGGCGAGGCCGACCGGCCCACCGTGGTCCTGGTGCACGGCTACCCGGACAGCAAGGAGGTCTGGTCGGAGGTCGCCGAGCGGCTGGCGTCCCGCTTCCACGTGGTGCTCTACGACGTACGCGGCCACGGGCGCTCGACCGCGCCGCAGCCGCTGCGCGGCGGCTTCACCCTGGAGAAGCTGACGGACGACTTCCTCGCGGTGGCGGAGGCGGTCAGCCCCGACCGGCCGGTCCACCTGGTCGGCCACGACTGGGGCTCCGTCCAGGGCTGGGAGTTCGCCACGGTGGCGCGCACCGAAGGCCGGATCGCCTCCTTCACCTCGATGTCGGGCCCTTCCCTCGACCACTTCGGGCACTGGATCAAGCAGCGCATGACGCGGCCCACCCCGCGCCGGGCCGCGCAACTGCTCGGCCAGGGCGCCAAGTCCTGGTACGTCTACATGCTGCACACGCCCGTGCTGCCGGAGCTCGCCTGGCGCGGGCCGCTCGGCAAGCGGTGGCCGGCGATCCTCCAGCGCGTCGAGAAGGTTCCGGTCGGCTCCTACCCGACGGCGTCGCTGCCTTCGGACGCGGCCCATGGCGCCTGGCTCTACCGCGACAACGTCCGGCCCCGCCTGCGCCGTCCGCGCCCCGACGCGTACGCACACGCACCGGTGCAGCTCATCACCCCGACCGGGGACGCCTTCCTGTCGGAGCGGCTCTACGACGACCTGGAGCGGTGGGCCCCGGACCTGGTGCGCCGCACGCTGCCCGCCAAGCACTGGGTGCCCCGGACCCGGCCCGACCAGCTGGCCGCCTGGATCACCGAGTTCGTCACCATCCGGGAGGAGCCCGCCACGCGGGCACCGGAGCAGAAGGCCCCGGGCCGGTACGCCGACCGCTTCGGCGGCCAGCTGGTCCTGGTCACCGGCGCGGCGAGCGGCATCGGCCGGGCCACCGCCTTCGCGTTCGCCGAGGCCGGGGCCCGGGTGGTGGCCGTGGACCGGAACGCCGAAGGCGCGGCGCGCACGGCGGACATGGCCCGCCTGGTCGGCGCCCCCGAGGCCTGGGGCGAATGTGCGGACGTCAGCGACGAGCAGGCGATGGAGAAGCTCGCGGCGAAGGTCGCCGCGGAGTACGGAATCGTGGACGTCCTGGTCAACAACGCCGGGATCGGCCTGTCCGGAGCCTTCCTCGACACCACCGCCGAGGACTGGAAGAAGGTTCTCGACGTCAACCTGTGGGGCGTCATCCACGGCTGCCGGATCTTCGGGAAGCAGATGGCCGAGCGCGGCCAGGGCGGCCACATCGTCAACACCGCCTCCGCCGCCGCCTACCTGCCCTCCAGGAGCCTGCCCGCCTACAGCACCTCGAAGGCCGCGGTGCTGATGCTGTCGGAATGCCTGCGTGCGGAACTGGCGTCGAAGTCGATCGGCGTCTCCGCGATCTGCCCGGGCATCGTCAACACCAACATCACCGCCACCTCGCGGTTCGCCGGGGTGGACGAGGCCGAGGAGAAGCGCCGCCAGGAACGCTCGTCGCGGCTGTACGGGATACGCAACTTCCCGCCGGAGAAGGTCGCCGACGCGATCCTGCGGGCCGTGGTGCGCAACGAGGCCGTGGTCCCGGTGACTCCCGAGTCCAAGGGCGCCCTGTGGATGTCGCGATTCGCCCCGCGCACCCTGCGGCGCATCGCGAAGCTGGAGCCCAGGCTGTGAGCGGGACCTCGTACGTCCTGGCCTGGCTGTGGGTGTGGGGGGCCTCGTACCTCATACGCAACGACCCGGAACCGGGGCGCACGTGGAGAGAGCTCGGCACGGCCATACCCCGCTACTTCCGGCGGTCGTACCATCCCTCGCAGGAGGGCTCGCTGCGCAGGGCGGTCGAGCACCTTGCGGCTTCACCTGCCGCCCGGGCCGCGGCCGGCGCGGTCGGCAGAGCCGCGATGTCGTAGGGAGCCGGGATTGTCCGATCAGGCGGTAGCCGAGTACCGGATCGAGGATCTGGCGCACCACAGCGGGGCGACGGTGCGCACGATCCGGGCGTACCAGGACCGGGGTCTGCTGCCGAAGCCGGAGCGGCGGGGCCGCTCCAACGTCTACCGGGACACGCATCTGGCGCGGCTGCGCCAGATCGCGGACCTGCTGGACCGCGGCTACACGCTGGCCTCCATCAAGGAACTGCTGGAGGCCTGGGACGCCGGGCGCGGGCTGGGCGGCGTACTCGGGCTGGTCGCCGAGGTGCACGGGCCGTGGACCGACGAGGAGGCGGCCCGGATCAGCAGGCAGGAGCTGAACGAGCGGTTCGGCGGCAAGCCCGACGACGAAGCCGTCCACGAGGCGTGCGAGCTGGGGGTGCTGGAGCGGATCCCCGGCCGGCCGGACCAGTTCCTCGTGCCCTCACCGCAGGAGCTGGCGGTGGCCGCCGAGCTGTACGCGGCCGGGGTACCGCTGTCGGCGATCACCGGGCACCTGCGGGAGCTGCGCGGGCAGGTGGAGCACATCGCCTCGCGGTTCCTGGAGTTCACCACCGAGCACGTCTTCGCGCGCTACCTCGGGCAGGTTCCCCCCACCGACGCGGACGCGGCGGAGGCGGCGACGATGGTGCGGCGGCTGCGGCCGCTGGCCCAGCAGACCGTGGACGCGGAGCTGGCGCGGGCGATGCAGCTGTTCGCGACCCGGCATCTGCAGCGGCACCTGGGGGCGGCCGGGGGCCCGCAGCCGTCGGGTCCGTCGCCGGTGGCGCTGCCGGCCGGGACGGTGCGGGCGGTGCAGGAACTGGTGGGAGCCGATCATGTGGCGGAGTTCGTCCGGGCCGCGACGGAGCGGGAGCTCCAGGCCCGGACAATGAACGATCTGGCGCGCCGCGCGGACGGGTAGCGCGCCGCGAGGCTACGGGGGGCGGCCGGTCGGAAGTGCACTCGGCAGTCACTCGGTAGTCCACAGGGCGGATCACGCGTTTGCCGTCAAAACCTGCCCAAACGGCTGTGGACAAGTCCCGCCTGCCTGTGGGCAACAGGGGCCCGTCTCAGCCGATGGTCTCGTACGCCGCCTTGGTGGGAGTCACGCCGTCCACCGGCCCGGTCTCGGACAGGGTCTCCACCACCACGGGCTCGGGGGACCGGGAGGAGCCGTAGAGCAAGCCCGCGAGGACCAGGCCGAGGATCCCGCCGATCAGCTGGGCCGCGACGAAACCGGGGAGCGACTCCGGCGCGATGCCGGTGAAGGAGTCGCTGAAGCTGCGCCCGATGGTGCCTGCCGGGTTGGCGAAGGACCCGGAGGACGTGAACCAGATCGCGGCGGCGATGTACGCGGCGACCGCGGCCGGGATGAGCCTGGGGCGCCCGATGCGCCCGAGGCCCTGGATGACGAGCACGAGTCCCGCGGTGGCCACGACCTCGCCCACGAGCAGGTGCCCGCCGTCGCGGACCTGGGTGGCGAAGGTGCCGGGAGTCCGGCCGAACATGGCTTCCGCGAGGACGGCGCCGCCGATGGCTCCGGCCGTCTGAGCCGCGGTATAGACCAGGGCCTCCCGGGCGTCGAGCCCCTCCCCGCCGGTACGCCGCGACCACCAGGCGGTGAGGGTGACCACCGGGTTGAGGTGGGCGCCGGACAGCGGCCCGAACAGGGTGATGATCAGCCCGAGGCCGATGGCGGAGGCGGCCGAGTTCGCGATGAGGGCGACACCGGTGTCGCGGCTGAGCTCGGCGGCCTGGATTCCGGAGCCGATCACGACCACGAGCAGACCGGCGGTACCGATCAGTTCGGCAGCCGCACGGCGTGGCAGTGAGGTATGGGCTGTCATGGTTTCTCCCCCTGGGCAGAAGTGGCAGCGGAAAATATATTCCGCATCTTGGAAGAGTGATAGAGGGTGTCCACGACCGCACGCCCGGCGAAAAATCCCTGCCGGAAGGCCTTTCGACCGGGCACGCTGGGGTCATGGATGACAGGCGCACCGTGAAGGTGTCCAAATATGTCTCGAAACACCTGCGGCATCAGCCGGAACGGATCGGACTGGTGCTCGATCCCCACGGCTGGGTGGAGATCGACGACCTGCTGCGCGCGGCCGCCGCCCACGGTTTCGCCTTCAGCCGCGCCGAGCTCGACCACGTCGTGGCCGCCAACGACAAGCAGCGGTTCGCTGTCGACGGCACCCGGATCCGCGCCAGCCAGGGCCACACGGTGGCCGTGGACCTGGATCTCCCGGAGGCCGAGCCGCCCGCGTACCTGTACCACGGCACCGTCGCCGCCGCCCTGGACGCGATCCGCGCCGAAGGCCTGCGCCCGATGGCCCGCCACCACGTGCACCTGTCCCCCGACCGGGAGACCGCGACCCGGGTCGGCGCGCGGCGCGGCAGGCCGGTCGTGCTCAGCGTGGACGCGGGGGCGATGCGCGCTGCGGGGCACGTCTTCCGGATCAGCGCCAACGGGGTGTGGCTGGTGGATGCAGTACCGCCGCGGTTCCTGCGCTTCCAGTAGCAAGTCCCCGGCGCACCCCGGCCGCCAACTCCGGCGCATCCGGGCAGATCACGGCACATCCTCACGACGCTTCCCGGGCATCTCCGAGCGCGGGAATTCGCTCAGGGATTGTCGGACCATCCCCCTAATCTGTTCCCCACTCCGGGATCCGTGAGGGGGGACCTCGCGATCACCGAACCATCCCCGTATGCACGCGAGGTGACGCCCCATGACGTCCACACCCCACAGCTTCCAGGTCGATCTGCGCGGCCTGGTCGACCTGCTCTCCCACCACCTCTACTCCAGCCCGCGCGTCTACGTCCGCGAGCTCCTGCAGAACGCGGTGGACGCCGTCACCGCGCGCCAGGCCCTCGACCCCGAGGCCGGGATCCGCATCCGGCTGTCCGCGGCGGACGGCCGGATCACCATCGAGGACAGCGGCATCGGCCTGACCGCCGCGGAGGCCCACACCTTCCTCGCCACCATCGGCCGCAGCTCCAAGCGCGGCGACGACGGTGCCGCTGAGGGCATCCGGGCCCTGGAGGCCACCCGCAGGGAGTTCCTCGGCCAGTTCGGCATCGGGCTGCTCGCGTGCTTCGTCGTCGCCCGCCAGATCCGCGTCGTCACCCGCTCCGCCCGCGATCCCCAGGCCGCACCCGTCGAATGGCTGGCCACGGACGACGGTTCGTACACCGTGCGCGAACTGCCTCACGAGGCACGCCCGGAGCCCGGTACCACCGTCGTGCTGGAGCCCCGCCCCGGCGCCGCCGAGTGGACGGCCCCGGCCAAGGTCGAGCAACTGGCCCGCGACTACGGCTCCCTGCTGCCCTACGACATCACCTTCGACGACGGCGAGGGCGGCGAGCCGCGCCCCGTCACCGACCGGCCCGCCGTATGGGACCGGCCCTTCCCCACGCCCACCGCCCGCCGCGTCGCACTCGCCGGGCACTGCGCGCAGCTCTTCGGCTTCACCCCGCTCGACAGCATCGACCTGGACCTGCCGCTCGCCGGCGTGCGCGGAGTCGCGTACGTGCTGCCCGAGCCGACCAGCCCCGCCCACCGCGCCGGACACCGTGTGCACCTCAAGGGCATGCTGCTGACCGACCGGGCCGACAACCTGCTGCCGGACTGGGCGTTCTTCGTCCGCGCCGTCCTCGACACGGACACGCTGCGGCCCACCGCCTCCCGCGAGAACCTGTACGACGACGAGACCCTGGCCGCCGTGCGCGACGCCCTCGGCGCCCGCATCCGCGGCTGGCTGGGCGAGCTCGCGGCGAGCGAACCGGAGCGTCTGGCCGCCTTCCTCCGCGTGCACCACCTCGGCGTGAAGTCCATGGCCCGGCACGACTCCGAACTGCTCGGCCTGATGCTGCCGTGGCTGCCGTTCGAGACCAGCGACGGACCGATGAGCCTGGAGCAGTTCGCGGCCGCCCACACCGACGTCCACTTCACGCGCACGGTCGAGGAGTTCCGGCAGATCGCGCCGATCGCCGCCGCCCACGGGCTCGGCGTCATCAACGCCGGCTACACCTACGACGCGGACCTGCTGGCCCTGCTGCCCTCCGTACGGCCCGAGCTGAAGGTCACCGAGCTGGACGCCGGAGCCGTCACCGAACGGCTGGACCCGGTACCCACCACCGCCGAGCTGGAGCTCGCCCCCTTCCTCGCCGCGACGCGCACCCGCCTGGAACCCCAAGGCTGCGACGTGGTGCTGCGCGCCTTCCAGCCCGTCTCCGTCCCCGCGCTCTACCTCGACGACCGGCAGGCACGGCAGGAGCGGGACCGGACCGCCGCGCTGGAGAGCGCCGACTCCTTGTGGAGCGGCATCCTCGGCTCGCTGCGCGGCTCCGCACCCCGCGCACGCCTGGTCCTCAACCACAACAACCCGCTGATCCGCCGGATCTCCGCCCTCCCCGACGAGGCGCTGACCGGCACCGCCGTCGAATCGCTCTACGGACAGGCCCTGCTGATGTCCCAGCGGCCACTCCGTCCCGCCGACTCCACTCTGCTCAACCGGGCCTTCCTCGGGCTCCTGGAATGGGCGACCCACTCCACCGAGGCCCCGGAGGACCAGAAGTGACGACGCCGACGCGCCAGGAGATCGAGCGGGGACTGGCGGAGAACCGCGAGGCGCCGGGTGGCGCCGCGCGCAACGCGCACGCCGAGGCCCTGGTCGGCGCCGCCGAGGCGAGCAGCGACCGGGCGCTGTTCCGGGAGACCCTGGACAACCTGATCCACGCCTACCTGTGGAGCTCCGAGTCGTCGAAGCTGCTGGTGCCCTTCGCCCGGCTGCTCCAGGAATACGACAAGGATCCCGGCGCCTTCTCCGAATGGGACGCGCACTCGCTGTTCTGGCAGTTCAAGTGGGTGGCCACGGCCATCGCCGACTCCCCCGGGGTTCCCCTGGAGTCGGCCACGGGCTGGCTGGACGAGATGGAGCGCCGCTACCGGATCGCCGGCTACAGCGAGCGGCCCGTACGCGAGGCTGAGCTGTGGCTCGCCGACGCGATGGGCGACGACGAGCGGGCCGAGCGCGCCTTCGGGCACTGGCTGGCGGCCGAGCGCGACGACATGAGCGACTGCCGCGCCTGCGAGCTCAACGGCCAGGGGCAGTACGCCGTCCTGCGCGGCGACGACGCCAAGGCGCTGGAGATCTGGAAGCCGGTGCTGGCGGGCGAGCAGACCTGCGCCGAGGAGCCGCACCGGGTGCTGGCCACCTCCCTGATGCCATTGCTGCGGCTCGGACGGACCGCCGAGGCCCGCTCGAACCACCTGCGCGGCTACCGCCTGGCCCGCGGCAACGACAGCCTGCTGCCGACGGTCGGCAAGCACATCGAGTTCTGCGCGCTCACCGGCAACGAGTCGCGCGGTCTGGAGATCCTCGCCGAACACGCCTCCCACGTCGGCCCGCTCGCCAACGTCGACGACCAGCTGGCCTTCCACGGCGGCATCCTCGTGCTGCTGCGCCGGCTGATGGACCTGGGGCACGGCCGGATCCCGGCCGTGCCCTACGACGGCACGCCCCGCACCGTCCGCGAGCTGTACGAGGTCATGCGCGCGGGCGCACTCGACATCGCCCGGCAGTTCGACGTGCGCAACGGCACCACCCGCGTCTCGGAGCGGTTCCTGGCGCGGATCGCGCGGGAGCCGCTGGTCGGCGCGCTGCCGCTGGGGGTGCGCAGTGCGGCGTTGCCACAGTCGGCCCACACCGTTCCGGGGCACGTCGTCCCGGTGTCCACGGCTTCGGCCCCCGGTTCCGCCGAGCTGGTGGATCAGGCCCGGCGCGCCCGTGACCTGGGACATCCGGGGGCGGACGTGCTGTGGGCCGAGGTGGCCGTACGGGTGGACGCGCAGCCGGAGCCCGATCCGCTGGTCGCGGCCGACCTGGCGGACCACCGGGCACTGGCCGCCGCCCGGCGCGGGGCCACGGAGGCGACGGAGCTGCTGACCGCGGCCCGGGAGGGCTACCGGACCCTCGGCCTGGCACAGCGCGCGGCGCTTGCCGAGCTGCGCCTGGCGAGCGTCGCCGCCCAGTCGGGGGCCACGCCCGCCGAGATCAGGAGGCTGCTGGGGGTGGCCGTACGGGCCGCCGAGGCACTCGACCCGGCCGAACCGCTGCGGACCCGGAGGATCGCGCTCGCGGAGCTGTCGGTGATCCGCGTGGAGTCGTACCTGCGCTCGGCCGAGGCGACCGGTGACGACGGCCACGGGCATGGGCACGGGCACGGCGAACTCGCCGCCGAGCTGACCGCCTTCATCACGGCCTACGAGGACACGCTTGCGGACCTGGTGGCGGAGGCCGAGGAGATGCTGGGACGGGTCGCGCTGTCGCAGGGCGACCCGGAGCGGGCCGTGGCCCTGCTCGCGGCCGCCGCGGCCCGGGCGGTCGGGGCGGGCAGGCCCTGGCAGGCCGTGGACCCGCTGGTGCTGCGGGCCGGGGTACTGATGTCGCTGAACCGGCCCGAGGAGGCGGAGGAGGCGGCCCGTTCCGCGCTGGAACACGCCCCCGAGGTGACCGACTCCGAGGTCCAGGGTGTCGTACGGCTGACCCTCGCGGACATCCTGCTGCGGCGGGAGGGCGCGGCGGACGAGGCCGCCGGGCACGCTCTGGCGGGAACCCACTGGTTCGACCAGGCCGGTCTCACGGCCGACGGCGGGGCGCAGGCTCGGCTGGTCCTGGCGCGTGCGTACGCGCAGGACGGCCGGGCCGCCGAGGCGGCGGAGGTGTTGCAGTCGGCTCTGCCGGATCTGCTGGAGCACGGCGAGGAGCAGGCCGTTTCCGGGCGGGAGTTCCTGGCCGACCTGCTGCGGCAGCTGAACGAGCTGCGGCCGGCCGCGGAGCAGTACCTGCTGGCGGCGGAGACGGCCAAGGGCTGGGAAGACACCCGGCCCCAGGCCAGGCTCGCGCAGTCGGCCGCCGACACGCTGTCCGACGCCGGGCTGACCGTGGAGGCTGCCGCCGCCTACGAGCGGACCGTGGAACTGCACCGCCTGACGGGCGAAGCCCCGGTCGCCGAGGTACGTGCCCTGCGCTCCCTGGCCTGGCTGGGACTGCGCGAGGAGGTCACCGACGGAGCCGTTGCGCGGGCCAGGGTCCTGATGGACGAGGCCACCGGTGTACTGGAGACCGCCCTGACGGCGGATCCCGCGGATCCGGAGCTGCGGGCCGAACTCGCCCAGACCTGGCACCAGCTGGCGCAGGTCCTCGACCGGCGGGTCGGCGCACAGGCAGCCTCCTTCGACGAGGAGGAGGAAGACGCTGACGACGAGGATGAGCACGAGGAGGACGCCGGCGGTGTGAGCGCTGTGGGCGGCGACCCGGCCGCGCCGGCCGAGTCGCTGGGCGAGGCGGAAATCGAGGCACTGCGCCTGGAGGAGATCGAGCTCTGGGGCCGGGCTGCCGCGCTCTACGCGGAGCTCGGCCCGGACCATCTGCGGGACCGGTTCCAGTGCCTGAACAACGCCGCCTGGACGGAGCAGGAGCGGGGCCACGCGGATGCGGGTGCGGCGCGCGTGCGCGCACTGATCGACGAGGTCGAAGCCATGCCGGAGGGCGCCGCGCCCGACTGGCTCCTGCCGTCCGCCGAGCGTCTGTACGCCCAGCTGACGGCCTGAGCCACTGCCGTCGGTCGTCGCCGCTCCCCGTCCTGGGCAGCGGCGACGACCGTGGGATCAGAGGTCCAGCTGGGCCAGCGCCTCCACGGCGATCTTCTCGAAGACCGACTCGTCCGCGGCGAAGTCGGAGTCCGGGATCGGGGCGTGGATCACCAGCTCGGTGAAGCCCAGCTCACGGTGGCGGCCCGCGAAGTCGACGAATGCGCCCACGGATTCCAGCATGGTGCTGCGTTCGGGGGTGAAGCCGGTCAGCAGGATCTTCTCCATCGGCCCGAACTCCCGGCCGATCTCGGCGCAGGCCGACTCCAGCCCGCCGATCTGCCGGCGCAGGGCCTCCAGCGACTGCTCGGGCGTGCCGTCCTCGAAGATCCTCGGGTCTCCCGCGGTCACCCAGGCCTGGCCGTGGCGGGCGGCGAGCCGCAGGCCGCGCGGTCCGGTGGCGGCGACCGCGAACGGCAGTCGCGGCCGCTGGACGCAACCGGGGATGTTGCGGGCCTCCTCGGCCGAGTAGAAGGTGCCCTGCGAACTCACCGCGCCCTCGGTCAGCAGCTGGTCCAGCAGCGGTACGAATTCGGCGAAACGGTCGGCACGCTCGCGCGGGGACCAGGGCTCCTGACCGAGCGCGGTCGCGTCGAAGCCGTTGCCGCCCGCTCCGATACCGAGGGTGATGCGCCCGCCGGAGACGTCGTCCAGGGAGATGAGGTCCTTGGCGAGGGTCACCGGATGGCGGAAATTCGGCGAGGTGACCAGCGTCCCCAGGCGCATCCGCTCGGTGGCCGCGGCCGCCGCGGTCAGGGTGGGCACCGCGCCGAACCACGGTCCGTCGCGGAAGCCCCGCCACGACAGGTGGTCATAGGTGTAGGTGGTGTGGAACCCGAGCGTCTCCGCCCGTACCCACTGGTCACGCCCCCCTTCATGCCATCGACGTACCGGAAGGATCACCGTGCTCAGACTCAGACTCATGCGTTCGAGCCTACGGCGCTCAGCCGACGGGGAGTGCATTCCGGTCCTGCCGCGTCGCGTCGACGCCGAGCGCATCCTGTCGAATGATCTTCGAGGAAACCCCTCCATGGAGAGCGGTAATTCAGAAGCAAGAAGGCGCAAACCGATCCCTGGCGAAAGAAACCAAAGACTTCCGGCATCGTCGATCACGGATTCGGCCGAGCCGACTACTGTGCGATTCCGAGAGCTGGATGACTCACGGCACCCACCGTGGATGCCTTGTCCGAATTCAGCCTCTGACGAGGGGTGGTCGTGCTCGAAATCACCATGCCGGGAGACCGGACGGCTTCAGTCTCCGCCGCCCCTGAGACCCACCGGGCCGCCACGGCCGTGTCTGTTCCACGAGCGGGAGCCGACTGGTGACGTATCCCGTTCTCCCTGGAGCATCCTCGACACCCGCGGACTGGTCACTGCCGCTGCCGCTGCCGTCGGTGGCTCCGGCGGAGCCTTCGGTTGCACCTTCGATGGCGCCGACGCCGACGCCTTCGACGGCCTCGGCGTCGGTCGTGCCGTCGGACCGGGCAACCCAAGAACTGGCCCGGAATCTGGTCCGCGCTCGTCGCGAACGGCTTTCCGGCACTCTGGTCGTGGTGGGCGACCCGGGCGGCACCTTCTACCTCGCGAACGGCGCCATCGTCGCGGTCGAGTCCCCCGGGGCACCGACCGTGGAAACCCTGCTCGTGCGTTCCGGGCGGATCGGGAAGGACGAGTGGGCGGCCGCCTACCGGGCCGGCGCGACCGTCGGCCGCATCGGAGCGGAACTGATCGACAGGACGCTGGTCGGTGCCGCCGAGCTGCAGCTGATGTGTCTCATGGCGGCCCTGGACGGGGCTCTCTCCGTGGGCATGGGCCGCATGGACGAGTGCATCCTCGAACCCGGCGGGGCCGTCCACCACCTGGTGGCACCACAGGGCATCGAAGCGGACTGGCTGTTCCAGGAGGCGAGTCGCCGTGTCAAGGCTCTTACTTCGCTGCGGGTGCCACTCTGCCCTTTCCGGGACCGGATGACGCTGACGCCCACCGGAGCCGCGTCGGCAGAAGGTTCGACGGCCGGTGAGCGGCGGGACATCCTTCTGCACGTCAACGGCCGTCGCAGCTCGCGGGACATCGCCTTTCTACTGGGGCGGGGCCTCTACGCCGTCACGGTGGAACTCACGCGCATGCTCAGCGACGGCCTGGTCGAGGTGGTGCCCTCCCCTGCGGCCATTCCTCTCGGCGAGCCCGCCGGGGCGGCCGATCGGGTGTCGAGCACCCACGCACCGCACCGCCTGCCGGGCGGGAGCGGGCTGCCTCGGCGCCAGCGCGGCATGAGTGGAATCCACGACGTCCTGCCCCTGCGGCCGGTGACGGATTGCCGGTAGCGGCCGCCCCCACAGAACAGCAAGTCGCACAGGCGACTGGGCGATCCCAGCGTGAACAAACAGGAGAATTGTGACGATCAAAAGTGACGAACTGGCCGCTGAGATGCGTGCGCTCCGCGATCGGGTCGTCGGTGTCACGGACGTGATCGTGGCTTCGGCCGACGGCCTTCTGATCACTGCCGAAGCAGACGTCAGCGTAGACGGGGAGTGCTTGGCCGCTCTCACCGCGGCGGCACTCGGCATCGCTCGCCGGACGGGCACCGCCACAGGCAAGGGACTGGTCCACCACACCGTCGCACGGTTCAACGACGGCTATCTGGTCACGCAGGCGATCGGTGACATGGCGTTGATGGCGGTGCTTGGCGACTCGGGCATGGACGTGAAGCGGTTCCACGCCGAGTCGCAGTCGAGCGCCGACCGGATCGGCCTCCTGCTGACGTCCGCGACAGGAATCGCTCCGGCCGGCTGAGCGGGCCGACGGCGCTTCACCGGCAGTGCTCACGACCACACGATCGCCCCGGACAGGTCCGGCTTCGGGCCTTTCCCGAAACAAATCCAGCAGAAGGAAAACCATGAGCGTATCGGGAACCTCAGGTCCCCAGAGCATGTCCGACCGGGTGGTCACCATAGTCAAGACCCTCCGCGCGGAGGTGCCGGATTGCGTGGCCGCCGGGGTCATCGACATGTCAACGGGCATGTTGCTGTCGGTGGAAACCGTCGACTCGCACCCGCCGGAGGTACTCGACATGCTGTCGGCGGCCACACTCGACCTCTTCCAGGGCCGGAATGTGGTGATGATCGAGAACATTTTCAAGGAGCGTCGCGGAGTGGTGTCCGACCGGCACTATTTCCAGGAAATCCTTGTCAACAGCGACAACCTGGCGCACCTCTTTCTGCGCGTCGACAGCGCGGACGAGGTGGTCGCCGTCGTCGTCTGCCGCAAGTCGGCGAACGTGGGAATGCTCTTCGCGCAGGCCCGACGAGTGCTGAAGGACAACGGACCGCTGTGACAGCCCTGCCGCGGCCTTCGTGTTTCACGTGAAACATCGCCATCCCTCCGATGTTTCACGTGAAACATCGGGCCGTCGGCACCGGACGAGCCGCACATGGTCCGGCCGTCCCCGGGCAATGGGCGAAGATGGAGCCGTGACCTCGGCTCCCCAGCGCCCGGACGGGCCAAACCCCATGCCCCGGCTCATCGCCACCGACCTCGACGGCACCCTGCTGCGCGATGACAAGTCTGTCTCGCCCCGCACGGTCGCCGCTCTCGCGGCCGCCGAGGAGGCCGGCATCGAGGTCTTCTTCGTCACCGGCCGCCCGGCCCGCTGGATGGGCGTGGTCAGTGACCACGTCCACGGCCACGGCCTCGCGATCTGCGCGAACGGCGCGGCGGTCGTGGACCTCCACGCCGGGCACGAGTTCGTACAGGTAAGAGCCCTCCCGAGAGCTGACGCCCTCGCCGTCGTGGACGCTCTGCGGGCTGCTGCGCCCGGTACTTCCTTCGCGGTCGAACTGACCACCGGCATCAACTACGAGCCGACGTACCCGCCGTTCTTCCAGGACCCGGGCGCCCACCTCGCCACCGCCGAGAAACTGCTGCGCGAGGACACGGACGAAAGCTCCGCACCGGTGCTCAAGCTCCTCGCACACCACGCCGAGCTGGCCCCGGACGAGTTCCTTGCGCTGGCCCGCTCCACCGCCGGCGAGCACGCAGCGATCACCCGCTCCAGCCCGACCTCCCTGCTGGAGATCAGCGGAAAGGACGTCTCCAAGGCGAGCACCCTGGCGCTGTGCTGCGCCGAGCGCGGTATCTCCCCCGCCGAGGTCGTCGCCTTCGGGGACATGCCGAACGACGTGGAGATGCTCAGCTGGGCGGGCACCTCGTACGCGATGGGCAACGCCCATCCGGATGTGATCGCGGCCGCGTCCGGCCGTACGACCGCCAACAACGAGGACGGCGTCGCCGTCGTCATCGAGCACATCGTGGCCGACCGGATCGCGCAGCGGCTGCTCCAAACAGGAGCTCCTGCGACACCTGGACGCCTGGACGCCTAGGGCCGGTCTCTCGGATCCGGCCTGATCCGAAAGGCCCGCCCTAGAGCGGGGCCTCCCACACCACGGTGGTCCCGCCACCGTCCTCGCCGATGCCCGGGCCGTACGAGCTCGCGCCTCCCAGCGACTCGGCCCGTCGGCGCAGATTCCGCAGCCCGCTGCGCCGTCCGCCCTCGGCGATGCCCACCCCGTCGTCGGCGACCTCCAGCCGGACCCCGGGGCGCCCGTCGGCCAGCGTGACCGTGGAGTCCACGACCACGTCGATCCGGGACGCGTCGGCATGACGGAACGCGTTGGACAGGGCTTCGCGCAGCGCGGCGATCAGGTTCTTGCCCACCAGGTCGTCCACGACCGCGTCGATCGGGCCGAGGAAACGGTGCGCGGGCTTGAAGCCGAGCGGCACGGCCGCCATGTTGATCTCCCGCAGCACCCGGGTGCGCAGCCCGGAGGGGGCTTCCGCCGGGCCCTGCTGGAGCGCGAAGATCGCGGTGCGGATCTCCTGGATCGTCACGTCCAGCTCATCCACGGCCTTGCCGATCCCGTCACCGACCTCGGGGACGATGGACCGGCGCTGGGCGCCTTCCAGCATCATCCCGGTGGCGAACAGCCGCTGGATGACCAGGTCGTGCAGGTCCCGGGCGATCCGGTCGCGGTCCTCGAACACGGCGAGCCGCTCCCGGTCGCGCTGCGCCTCGGCCATCATCAGGGCGAGCGCGGCCTGGGAGGCGAACTGCGTGGCCAGGGTTCGCTCGGCCTCGCTGAACGGGCGCTTGCCGCGGGCCCGCGGGGTGACCAGGGCGCCCAGTACGCGCCCGCCGCTGTGCAGCGGGAGCATCATGCAGGGCCCGTACTCGCTGGTGAGCTTGCTGATCATGCGCGGGTCGGACGCTGCGTCGTCCACGAAGACGGGCTCGCCCTGCAGCAGCCTGTCCACCACCGGGCTCTCGGCGGGGATCACCACGCCGAGCGAGGTGGCCGGGTTCTCGGCGGAGACGGCGACGATCTCCATCCCGCCGTCCTCGGTCGGCAGCATCACGATGCCGGCGGAGGAGTCGGCCAGGTGACGGGCCTGCTCGGCGACCACGGCGAGGGCGTCGTCCGCGTCCCCGCCGGACAGGAGGGCAGTGGTGACGGCTACCGAGCCGTCGATCCAGCGCTCGCGCTGAGTGGCGGCCTCGTACAGCCGGGCATTGCCAATGGCGATGCCCGCCTCGGTGGCCAGCACCCGGACCATGTGCACGTCGTAGTCGTTGAACGCGTCACCGCCGTTCTTCTCGGTGAGGTACAGATTGCCGAAAATCTCCCCCTGCACCCTGATCGGGACACCGAGGAAGGTCTTCATGGGCGGATGGTGCGGAGGGAATCCCGCCGAGCGCGGATCCTTCGTCAGATCGTCGAGGTGCACGGTGTCGGGGTGCGAGATCAACGCTCCCAGAAGACCCCGCTTCCCGTCCGGACGGTGCCCGATCTTCCGGGCCAGCTCGGAGCTGATCCCGTACGTGACGAAGTCCGAAAGCCCGCGGCCCTCGGTGTCGACGACGCCGATCGCCGCATAGCGGGAGTCCGCGAGCTCGGCCGCGGTCTCGCAGATGCGGTCCAGCGTGGAGTGCAGCTCAAGCCCGGTACCGACCGACCTCATGGCCTCCAGCAGTTGCGGTACCCGGGCCGTGAGCTCGGTGGACAGGCCTTGCAGACTCCTGGCGGCCTGGGTGGCGGCCATCAGCGGGTCCGGTGCTCCAGGTGACGGGTTCTGCGGTTCCTGCGGCTGCGACTCCTGCAGTGACATGCCCTTGAGAGTAGTTAGTCCCCTTTAGCGGGGAAAGTCGGCCTGGAGAAAGTCGGCCACGGGCCCGTCCGCCTCCCGTTCCCTCTCCAGCAGCCGCCGCAACGGCCCTTCGGCGGCGGCCAGCTCCGCGTACGCCCCGCGCTGGACGACCTCTCCGCCGTCGAGCACGAGAACCTCGTCGACTGCCTCCAGGCCGGCGAGCCGGTGGGTGATCAGCACGGTGGTACGGCCCTCGGTCGCTTCCAGCAGGTCCGCCGTCAACGCGTCCGCCGTGGCCAGGTCCAGATGCTCGGCCGGCTCGTCCAGCACCAGCACGGGGAAGTCCGCGAGCAGCGCCCGCGCCAGGGCCAGGCGCTGGCGCTGACCGCCGGAGATCCGCTCGCCGTGCTCGCCGACCAGCGTGTCCAGCCCGTCCGGCAGTCCGTCGGCCCACTCCAGCAGCCGCGCCGCGGCCAGCGCTTCCCGGAGCTCTTCCTCGCTCGCTCCGGTCCGGGCCAGCCGCAGGTTCTCCCGCACCGAACTGTCGAAGAGGTGCGCGTCCTGGGCGCAGAGTCCGACGAGCGCGCGGACGTCATCACCGTCGAGGATCCGGGCGTCGGTCCCGCCCAGGGTGTACGCGCCGTCGCGCAGGTCCAGGAACCGCAGCAGGACCTGGGCCAGTGTGGTCTTTCCGGAGCCCGAGGGTCCGACGACGGCGACGCGGCGGCCGGCCTCCAAGGTCAGGTCCAGGCCCCGCAGCGCGTCGCGTTCCTGGCCGGGGTGCCGCGCGGTGAGCCCCGTCAGCCGCAGCGGGAAGGGTGAACCGGGCGCCGCCGCGGGCTGCTCCGGCTCGGCGACGGGAACCGGGGAGTCAATGACCTCGTAGACCCGTTCGGCGCTGCGGCGCACCCGCTGGCGGTACTGGACGGCGAGCGGAAGGCCGTTCACCGCCTCGAACGCGGCGAGGGGCGTCAGCACCGCGACGGCCATGGCCACCCCGGACAGCCGTCCGTCGTGGACCGCGGTCGCAGCCGCGGCCGCGGCCGCCACGACGGTCAGCCCGCACACCAGGGCGGACAGCCCGCCGCCCAGACCGCCTGCGGCGGCTCCGCGCGCGGCGATGCGCGTCAGCACGCCGTCGCTCTCCCGGGCCCTGCCCTTGCGGTCCTCCAGCGCCCCGGCGACGGTCAGTTCCGCGGTACCGGTGAGCAGATCGGCCACCCGGGTGGCAAGTTCACCCCGGGCGGGAGCGAGCCGACGCTCGGCACGCCGGGAGCAGGCCCCGCTCACCAGCGGAACGCCGACCCCTGCGGCGAGCAGTCCGACGGCGAGGGCGGCGCCGGCCTCCGGCAGCAGCCAGACGGTGAAGGCGACCGAGCCGGTGCCCACGAGCACCGCGGTGCCCACCGGCAGCAGCCAGCGCAGCCAGTAGTCCTGGAGTGCGTCGGCGTCGGCCACCAGCCTGGCCAGCAGATCCCCCCGCCGGTGCTCTCGCAGCCCGGCGGGGGCGATCCGCTCCAGCCGCCGGTACACGGAGACCCTCAGATCGGCGAGCATCCGCAGCACGGCGTCGTGCGAGACGAGCCGCTCGGCGTACCGGAAGACGGCCCGCCCCATTCCGAAGGCCCGGGTGGCAGTGACCGCCACCATCAGATAGAGCACGGGCGGCTGTTCGGAGGCCCGTGAGATCAGCCAGCCGGAGACCGCCATCAGCCCGACGCTGCACCCGACGGCCAGCGCCCCGAGGAGCAGTCCGAGCCTGAAGCGTCCTTGCCAGGCCCTGGCCACCGCGCGGACCCGACCCAGCGGATCGGCTGCGCCCGGATCGGTCCCGCCACCGGCCCGCGCCGGCTCGGGCGCGGCTCCGAGGATCCACTCCCCGCCGTCGTCGGTGGCACCGCCCGGAGCCTCGGTCCGGACGGATGCGGGACGGGGGAGCGGCTCCGCAGCGGCGGGCAGCCCGGAACAGCCGTCGGCCTGCGCGATCGGAACCACCCGGTCGGCGACGGCGAGCAGCGCCGGCCGGTGCACGACCAGCAGCACGGTCCGGCCCACGGCGAGCCGCCGGACCGCGTCCACCACCCCGGCCTCGGTCTCGCCGTCCAGCGCCGCGGTCGGCTCGTCCAGCAGCAGCACGGGCCGGTCCGCCAGGAACGCCCGCGCCAGGGCCAGCCGCTGGCGCTGCCCGGCGGACAGACCCACGCCGCCCTCGCCCAGGAGGGTTTCCACCCCGTGCGGCAGCCCCGTCACGAACTCCCAGGCTCCGGCATCCTTCAACGCCCGGGCCACCTCCGCTTCGGAGGCCCCCGCCCGGGCCAGCCGTACGTTCTCCCCGATCGTCCCGGCGAACAGATGCGGACGTTGCGGCACCCAGGCGATCTGCTCCCGCCACTGCTCCTGGGACAGCTCCGCCAGGTCCACCCCCGCCACCCGTACCCGCCCCGCGGTCGGTGTCACGAACCCCAGCAGCACCTGGAGCAGCGTGGACTTCCCGGCCCCGCTCGGTCCGGTGAGGGCCACGCACTCTCCCGGTCCGACCGTCAGCGACAGCGGTCCGGGCGAGTCCTGGCCCCGGCCCTCGTACCGGACGCGGACGTCGTCGATCTCGATGCGCAGGGGAACGCCGCTCGGCAGCCCGGCCCCGCCGGCCGGGCGTACGACGGGTGCCTCCAGCACCTCGAAGATCTCCTCCGCGGCGGCCAGGCCCTCGGCGGCCGCGTGGTACTGCGCGCCGACCTGCCGCAGCGGCAGGTACGCCTCGGGCGCCAGGATCAGGATGACCAGTCCGGTGTAGAGGTCGAGCTCCCCGTGGACCAGCCGCATGCCGATGGTCACCGCCACCAGCGCCACCGACAGGGTCGCCAGCAGTTCCAGGGCGAAGGAGGAGAGGAAGGCGATGCGCAGCGTCCGCATCGTCGCGCGCCGGTAGTCGTCGGTGATCTTGCGGATCGACTCGGCCTGGGCCTTGGCCCGCCCGAAGACCTTCAGAGTGGGAAGTCCGGCGACCACATCGAGGAAATGCCCCGACAGGCGTGACAGCAGCCGCCACTGACGGTCCATCCGGGACTGGGTGGCCATCCCGATGAGGACCATGAACACGGGGATCAGGGGCAGCGTGACCACGATGATGGCCGCCGACACCCAGTCCTCGGTGACGATGCGGGCGAGCACGGCCACCGGCACGACCACCGCGAGCCCCAGCTGGGGGAGGTAGCGGGAGAAGTAGTCGTCGAGGGCGTCCACACCGCGGGTGGCCAGCGCCACCAGCGACCCGGTCTTCTGTCCCGTCAGCCAGGCGGGGCCCAGATCCGCGGCCCGGTCCAGCAGCCTGCCGCGCAGTTCCGACTTGACCGCCGCACCGGCCCGGTGCGCGGCCAGCTCCGTCAGCCAGGTGATCAGGCCGCGCCCGACCGCCACCGCCGCGAGCAGCAGCAGGGGCGTCCGCAGCTCCGCCCCGCCGAGCCCCTCCTCGAAGGCGCCGACCACGATCTCGGCGATGAGCATCGCCTGCCCGACGACCAGCCCCGCCCCGGCGAGGCCCAGGGCCACCACCGCCCCCAGGAACAGGCGGGTGGAACGGGCGTACCGAAGCAGGCGCGGGTCGACCGGTTTCACGTGAAACATCCCCCAAGGGAGGGTCAGGCGGGAGGGGCGGATGCCGGGGCTCAGTGCACGTCGACGATGTGCTGCGTCCCGATCCGCTTGCGGAACACCCAGTACGTCCAGCCCTGGTAGAGCAGGACGAGCGGCGTGGCCACTCCCGCGCACCAGGTCATGATCTTCAGGGTGTAGGGGCTGGACGAGGCGTTGGTGACCGTGAGGCTCCAGGCGTCGTCCAGCGAGGACGGCATGACGTTCGGGAACAGCGTCAGGAAGAGCATCGCGACGGCAGCCGCGATGGTGATCCCGGACAGTGCGAACGACCAGCCCTCGCGGCCCGCCAGGTTGAAGCCGAGGGCGCCGGCCAGCGCGATCACCGCGACGGCCATCGCGACCAGGCTCTTGGCGTCGCCGCTGTCGAGCTGGGTCCAGCCCAGGAAGAGCAGGGCCAGTACGGCGGTGGCCACACCCAGCCGGGTCGCCAGCTTCCGCGAGCGGTCCCGTATGTCACCGACCGTCTTGAGCGAGGTGAAGACCGCGCCGTGGAAGGTGAACAGGGTGAGCGTGACCAGGCCGCCGAGGATCGAGTAGACGTTGAGCAGGTCGAGGAAAGTCCCGACGTACTCCTTGTTCTGGTCGATCTTCACGCCGCGCACGATGTTGGCGAAGGCCACGCCCCACAGGAACGCGGGGATCAGCGAGGTCCAGAAGATCGCGTGTTCCCAGTTGGTCTGCCAGCGCTCCTCGGCCCGCTTGTGCCGGTACTCGAAGGCGACACCGCGGATGATCAGGCAGACCAGGATGAGGAGCAGCGGCAGGTAGAACCCGGAGAAGAGCGTGGCGTACCAGTCGGGAAAGGCCGCGAAGGTCGCGCCGCCCGCGGTGAGCAGCCAGACTTCGTTGCCGTCCCACACGGGTCCGATCGTGTTGATCAGGACCCGCTTCTCCGTGCGGCCGCGGGCGAGCAGCTTGGTGAGCACGCCGACTCCGAAGTCGAAGCCCTCCAGGAAGAAGTAGCCGGTCCACAGGACCGCGATGAGCAGGAACCAGACGTCGTGGAGTTGCATGGTGTGGTCTCCTCAGCCTCAGTACGAGAAGGCCATCGGCCGGTCGGGGTTCTTGTCGTCTCCGCCGATCCTGGTGGGCGGGTTGAGGTCGGCCTCGGTGAGCTCGGGCGGACCGGCCTTGACGTACTTGACGAGGAGCCTGACCTCGATGACGGCGAGCACGGCGTACAGGAGCGTGAACCCGATCATCGAGGTGAGCACCTCGGCCTGGGAGACGTTCGGCGAGACCGCGTCCCGGGTGCGCAGCACTCCGTAGACCACCCAGGGCTGGCGCCCCATCTCGGTGAAGATCCAGCCCCAGGAGTTGGCGATGAGCGGGAAGCCCATCGTCCAGAGCGCGACGATCCAGTACAGGCCGGCGAACTTCGGGCTCAGCGCCTTCTTGAAGAGGACCAGGTGAGGGACCTCCTCCTCCCCGGTGCGCAGACCGGGCGGCAGCAGGAACTTCTTGCGGGTCAGCCACAGTCCCAGCACTCCGACGCCGACGGAGGCCATGCCGAAGCCGATCATCCACCGGAAGCCCCAGTAGGCGACCGGGATGTTGGGCCGGTAGTCGCCGGGGCCGAACTTCTCCTGCTCGGCCTTGTTGACGTCGTTGATGCCCGGGACGAAGGAGGTGAAGTCGTCGTTGGCCAGGAAGGACAGCAGGCCGGGAATCTCTATCGCGACCTTGTTGTGGCCCTTCTCCACGTCGCCGTAGGCGAAGACCGAGAAGGGGGCCGGCGCCTCGCCGTCCCAGAGCGCCTCGGCGGCGGCCATCTTCATGGGCTGCTGCTTGAACATCACCTTGCCGAGCAGGTCACCGCTCAGGGCCGTGCCCATACCGGCGATGATCATGACGACCAGGCCGAGCCGCAGCGAGCTCCGCATCACCGGGATGTGCCTCTTGCGCGCCAGGTGGAAGGCGGCGATGCCGGTCATGAACGCACCGCCCACCAGGAAGGCGGCCGTGATGGTGTGGAAGAACTGGGTGAGCGCGGTGTTCTGGGTGAGCACGAGCCAGAAGTCGGTGAGCTCGGCCCGGCCGCGCTCCTCGTTGATCCGGTACCCGACCGGGTGCTGCATCCAGGAATTGGCCGCCAGGATGAAGTAGGCGGACAGGACGGTGCCCATGGACACCATCCAGATGCAGGCCAGATGGATCTTCTTCGGCAGCTTGTCCCAGCCGAAGATCCACAGACCGATGAAGGTCGACTCGAAGAAGAAGGCGATCAGCGCCTCGAAGGCCAGTGGGGCACCGAAGATGTCACCGACGAATCGCGAGTAGTCGGACCAGTTCATGCCGAACTGGAACTCCTGGACGATGCCGGTGACGACACCCATCGCGATATTGATCAAGAAAAGCTTTCCCCAGAACTTCGTGGCCCTGAGGTACTTCTCCTTCTCGGTGCGCACCCAGGCCGTCTGCAGGCCGGCCGTGAGGGCGGCGAGCGAGATCGTCAGGGGAACGAAGAGGAAGTGGTAGACGGTGGTGATGCCGAACTGCCATCGCGCCAATGTCTCCGGCGCCAAAGCTAGGTCCACGTCGTCTTCTCCTTGTCGTCGCCGTGGGTCACAGCCGCAGGCTGTATGGCGGCTTCCCCCCATAACGGGAGGAAGCAGGACACGCTTGTGAACGCGTTCACATTCACAAGCATTATGGCGCACCCGTTTTCGACCCTTAGAGGCGGGGTCCCCCTAGCCAAGAAATTCAACAGATTGTTGAATGTGGCCCATGAAGATTCGCATCTCCTGGCCCGTCGGCCAGCTCACAGCAACCCTCGACGAGACCCCGACCAGCAAGGCGCTGGCCGAGGCCCTTCCGATCTCCGCGTCCGCGAACACCTGGGGCGAGGAGGTCTACTTCGACACCGGCGTCTCCGTGGCCCTGGAGCACGACGCCCGGCAGGTCGTCGAACCCGGCACGGTCGCGTTCTGGACCGAGGGCGACGCGCTGGCGCTGCCCTACGGCCCCACACCCATCTCGCGCGGAGGCGAGAGCCGCCTGGCGAGCCCGTGCAACGTGCTCGGCTCGTTCGACGGCGACTCCCGCCTGCTGGCCACCGTCCGCGACGGCGACCCCGTCCGCGTGGAACTCGCGTAACGCGCGGGCATCACTTAACGCATGGAAATCGCGCAACGCGCGCAGGTCCCCGCCGGAGCTACAGCTCCTTGAAGAACGCCTCCGCCGTGTGCAGGAAGAGGTCGTTCGCCTCGGTCTCACCGATCGTGACCCGCAGGCCCTCGCCCGCGAAGGGCCGGACCACCACACCGGCCTTCTCGCAGGCGGCCGCGAAGTCGGCGGTCCGCTCCCCCAGCCGCATCCACACGAAGTTCGCCTGCGTGTCCGGGACCGTCCAGCCCTGCGCCAGGAGCGTCTCGTGCACCCGGTTCCGCTCGCCCACCAGCGCCCCGACACGGCCCATCAGCTCGTCCTCGGCGCGCAGCGAGGCGACCGCCGCGTCCTGTGCGAGCTGGCTGACACCGAAGGGCACCGCCGTCTTGCGCAGCGCCGCGGCCACCGGCTCGTGTGCCACCGCGAAGCCGACGCGCAGACCGGCGAGCCCGTACGCCTTGGAGAACGTACGCAGCACACAGACGTTCGGGCGGTTGCGGTACAGCTCGATGCCGTCCGGCACGTCCGCGTCGCGCACGAACTCGCGGTAGGCCTCGTCCAGCACCACCAGGACGTCCGTGGGCACGCGGTCCAGGAACCGCTCCAGCTCTGCGCGGCGCACCGCGGTACCTGTGGGGTTGTTGGGGTTGCAGACGAAGATCAGCCGGGTCCGCTCGGTGATCGCTTCGGCCATCGCGTCCAGGTCGTGGACGTCGCCCTCGGTCAGAGGGACGCGCACGGAGGTCGCACCCGAGATCTGCGTGATGATCGGGTAAGCCTCAAAGGAACGCCAGGCGTAGATGACCTCGTCGCCCGGGCCGGCCGTCGACTGGATCAGCGACTGGGCCACACCCACCGAGCCGGTACCGGTGGCGATGTGCTCCACCGGCACCCCGAACCGCTCCGCGATCTCGTTCACCAGGCCGGTGCAGGCCATGTCCGGGTACCGGTTGAAGTTCCCGGCCGCCGCGACCGCGCTCTCCAGCACCCCGTTCAGCGGCGGGTACGGGTTCTCGTTCGAGGACAGCTTGTACGCGACGGGCCCACCCGCGGCGGCCGGCTTGCCGGGCTTGTATGTGGGAATGCCGTCCAGCTCGGCGCGCAGCTTCGGGCTCTTCTCGCTCACCGCAGGTCCTCCTCGACCATCCCGTACGACGTCGCCGTCGACTCAATACTGCTCACCTTATGAGGATTCCGCTCTTCCGAGAATGGGGGCGCCTGGAATGCGGGGGAGCGCGCGCATATATGCGCGCGCCGGTGGCCTGCGCCGTGGCGCGCATCCCTCGTGCAGGTGAGTTGAGAACGGCCCGCGACCGTACCGCTTTGGCATGCTCGTACCCGCCGACAAGCCTCACGGCAGCCTTCAGCAAGCAAATACCTTCAATTCCAAGGTCATTGGGGGTGGCGAACCCTGCAGAAACGTGCCTGTCAACGCGTGCATATGCACCCAGACCACCCACCCCACCGAGCCCTACTATCGGCTCGCCATGACAGCAGCAGGGAAGCATCACGTGAGCCGGACCGAGACCACCCGGCGGGCCACCGGCCGACAGGGCCGGGCAGGCATCAGGGACGTGGCCGCCGCAGCGGGCGTCTCCATCACAACCGTCTCCGACGCGCTCAATGGCAAGGGGCGGCTGCCGGACGCCACCCGCCGCCACGTTCGCGAGGTCGCCGACCGGCTGGGCTACCGCCCGTCCGCCGCCGCCCGCACCCTCCGTACCGGCAAGTCGGGCCTCATCGGCCTGACCGTGACGACGTACGGGGATGAACCTTTCACCTTCACCGAATTCGCCTACTTCGCCGAGATGGCCAGAGCCGCCACCTCCGCCGCGCTCGCCCGCGGCTACGCCCTCGTCATCCTCCCCGCCACCTCCCGACACGACGTGTGGTCCAACGTCGCCCTCGACGGCACCGTCGTCATCGACCCCTCCGACCACGATCCCGTCGTCACCGAACTGGTCCGCCAGGGCCTGCCCGTGGTCTCCGACGGCCGCCCCGCAGGCTCCCTCCCCGTCACCGCCTGGGTCGACAACGACCACGAGGCCGCCGTACTGGGCCTCCTCGACCACCTCGCCGCCGCCGGCGCCCGCAGGATCGGGCTGCTGACCGGCACCACCACCGACACCTACACCCGGCTCTCCACGACCGCCTACCTCAACTGGTGCGAGCGCGTCGGCCAGGACCCCGTCTACGAGTCCTACCCCGCCCACGACCCCTGCGCGGGCGCCGTGGCCGCCGACCGGCTCCTCGCCCGCCCCGACCGGCCCGACGCCGTGTACGGGCTCTTCGACCCCAACGGCACGGACCTGCTCGCCGCGGCCCGGCGCTACGGCCTGCGCGTACCCGAGGACCTGCTGCTCGTGTGCTGCAGCGAGTCCACCGTGTACGCCAACACCGAACCGCCCATCACCACCCTCTCCCTCAAACCGCGCCGCATCGGCACCGCCGTGGTGCAGTTGCTCATCGACGCGATCGAGGGAGTGGACACCGGACGCCCCGTCGAACAGGTCGTCCCGACCGAGCTCATCATCCGTACCTCGTCACAACGCAGGCAGCCCCGAACGACCGTCAGTCCACCCCGGTCTCCGGCCCAGGACTGACGCGCCACACCGCTCCTCGGCGGCGCTGCCGACACCGCCGAGGATTTCCGCAACACCGATATTGGTATAAAACGGTAGGAACGATCGGCTCCGGACAGGATTCACCACCCCTGGTGCGTCACACAGCGCGAGCCGCATTCCTATGATGGGCGCACGACATCACGGACCCTCCTCCCCGGAGGTCAGGAGGGTCCGCAGGTGTACGGCAGCGCGACGGTGGTGGAGGGGTCGATGACTCAGGGGGCCGGTCAGGGACCCGCGATGCGGACGGATACGCTGCGGGACTTCCGGGTTCCGGTCACCGAACCCGCCCCGTACGCCGTATCCACCGGGCTTCCCGGTGAGGCTCCCGTGTACGGCGAGTACCCGGCGTACTACGAGGACGGCGCGCTGAGCGTGCCCCAGCAGCCCGGCTACCCGCCGCAGGCGAACGCACAGTCCGTGCCGCAGCCCGTGGCACCGCCCGTCCCGCATCACGACGTGCACGGCGTGCACGAAGCGCACGCGACCGCCGAGCCCGCGGAGCCCGCCGACCCCGAGGACGACGGCTTCGACGGCTACACCCCGACCCACCGCGACCTGCCCGTCATCGGACGCGGCGCGCTCGGCGGCCCCGGCGACACCGTCCAGGTGCAGTACGTCCCCCAGGACACCGCGGCCGCCGGTCCCGGCCCGCTCTACGTGGTCGGCGACGTCCACGGCTACCTCGACGAGCTCGTCACCGAACTCCACGCCCAGGGCCTGATCGACAGCGAGCGGCGCTGGTCCGCGGGCAACGCCCGGCTCTGGTTCCTCGGCGACTTCACCGACCGCGGCCCCGACGGCATCGGCGTCATCGACCTCGTCATGCGGCTGTCCGCCGAGGCCGCGGCGGCCGGCGGCTACTGCAAGGCCCTCATGGGCAACCACGAGCTGCTGCTCATCGGCGCCAAGCGGTTCGGCGACACCCCCGTCTCCTCCGGCGCCGGCACAGCCACCTTCCAGGCCGCCTGGCTGCTCAACGGCGGTCAGCGCACCGACATGGAGCGCCTGCAGGACGTACACCTGCAGTGGATGTCCCGCCTGGACGCGGCCGTCCTGGAAGAGGACCACCTGCTGCTGCACTCCGACACAACGGCCTACCTGGACTACGGCGACTCCATCGAGGACGTCAACGACACCATCCACGAGCTCCTCAACCGGGGCGACGCCGACATCACCTGGGACCTCTTCCGCAAGTTCACCAAGCGGTTCGCCTTCCGCGACGAGGAGACCGGCCCGGTGGCCGTACGCGAACTGCTCGGCACCTACGGCGGAAGCCGCGTCGTGCACGGGCACAGCCCCATCCCGTACCTCCTCGGCGAAGTGGGCACCGAGGATGGCGACGAGGCGCGCGGCCCGGAGGCGGTGGACGGCCCCCACGTGTACGCGGACGGGCTCGCCATCGCCATGGACGGCGGGGTCACAATGGCGGGCAAACTGCTGGTCGTGCAACTTCCCCTGCGCGACTGAGGATTGTCACCAGGGGGGTATTTACGGAAAGCCCCTGTCAACCTGCGGTGTGGTCCCTCTACCATCGCTCTATCCGTAGCAGGCTCTCCTCCGTTTGTGCCGGCGCCCGGGTCTACGCGGGCAAACCGGCCTCCACGGAGCATCGGGGGATGCACATGACCAGCGCTCCGCACCTGCTGACCGAAGACCGGCCCGAGTTCGATCGGCTCCTCGACGAGGCGCTGCGCACCGCACACGAACGGCCCGAGCTCGCCACCCTCGGCGAACGCCTGAACGCCGAACAACTGCGCACCATGGCCCTGGGGGCCAGCGCACTGCTGACGGCTGCGGCCGCCGCGGAGTACGACTACTACGTGAAACTCCGCGAGGAACGACGCGACGAGGCCCTCTCCGCTCCCGGGACCCTGGACGAGGAGGACGGCGGACAGGGAGGCGCGGGCCTCGGCGCCGTGATCGCGGTCCTCGCGCCCGTTCTGGCGGGCACCGCCATGCTGATCTTCCTGCTCGTGGGCTACATCCTGAAGATGATCGAGCCCGAACCGGCCTTCGCCGAGACCATGCTGACGGCGGGTTCGTTCTTCGGGGTGCTCACCGCCGCCGCCCTGATCTTCGCCGTGATCGGCCTGCTGGTGACCGCGCTGCGCAACAGCGCGACCGAGGTGGCCGTGGACGGGGCGGAGGCGATATCCGACGAGGTCGCGCAGGCCCGGGAGGCCTGGCGCAACGCGCTGCTGGAGCGCGGGATCATGCCGTTCCTGCGGGACGCCCTGGCCGATCCGGGTATGGGGCCGGAACATCCGGCGCCCCGCACGCCAGGGGCCGGGCGCATCCCCAACCTGGGATACACCCGGCCCGACTTCACCAGTCCGGGATCCCCGTCACAGGGTCCCCGGCCGGGCTACACGCCTCCGGACTTCACGGGCCCGAAGTTCACGGGCCCGGACTTCGGCGGCCCGGAGCACGAGCCGGAGTGAACCTCCCGGCCGCCCGGCCTCGCGCCCCGCTTACCTTCCTCTGCTGCCCCTACTTCATTGCTTTCGGCAGGTAGTTGGGATCCATCGGCCGAATCGGCGGCGCGTTGGCCGCCCGGCGGGCGACGTCCGGGTCACCCGGGTCGGGCTGGGGGTTCGCCTCGGTCCACACCCCGTTGCACGTGAGGGTGCCGGGACCTGGGTTGACGGCGCAGTTGGTCTCCCAGATCACCCCTTCCGTCGTCACCACCTCGACCAGCAGCTGGTTGGCCTGATGGCTGATGGAGATCGCACAGGCGTCGTCCGGGAAGTCGCCCTCCTGGTTGAGGGTGAGGTCGTACCAGGTCCAGAGACCCGGGGTCGGCTGAAGCCCGCGGATGCCCGCGTACGCACGGGTGTCGCCGGGGAGTACCGCCTTGAACTCCCGTGCGTTGCTGTCCCGGACGGAGTCGATGTCCACGCACTGGGACGCACCGGTGGCTCCGGTCGCACCCGTGGCTCCCGTGGCCCCGGTCGCGCCCGTGGCACCCGTCGCGCCGGTCGCGCCCTGGGGACCCCTGGGGCCCGTCGGACCCGTCGGACCCTGCTTGCACTCGTCGTCGCCGCCACCACCGCGCGGGCCGGCTTGGGCGGCCACTCTCGGATCGTAATCGTGCTTGTCCGACTTTTCGTGCTTGTCCGACTTGCAGTGGTCACCCGTGGGGGCCGCCGCGCGGACCGCCGCGGTCGCCTGGATGGCCTGAGCCGTGGCGAACGCGGGGCTGGAAATTCCCGTCACCACCAGGGCGAGTGATGCGAGGGTGCCGCCAGTCAGCCAACCGCTCCGCCTGGGCAGCGGACCAAGGCGTGACCTGGTCCTGTTCTCGGGGCTCATATACGCCGCTCCTTCTCGAAACCGGATCGAACGATGTGCGATGGGCCGTCTCGGGCCACCTCGGTCATCGTGGGTATCGCGGTCGCAAGTGGTGGAACGCCTCGCGGATAAGTCAACTTATCGGACCAGCAGTATGAGCCCAATGGAGTCTTTTGGGAGGTGGCGGACGCGACGCGCCCAGGCGCGGACGAACCGTGGCCTACCGTCGGCTCACGGTCGTTTTCATCACCACAGGGGATGGAATCCTTGAGAGCAACAGTCTGCCTGAACATGATCGTCAAAAATGAGGCACCGGTGATCCGGCGCTGTCTCGAATCGGTGCGCCCTTTGATCGATACATGGGTGATCGTGGACACGGGCTCGACGGACGGCACCCAGGACATCATCCGGGAATTCTTCGGCGATCTGCCCGGTGTCCTGCACGAACGGCCGTGGAAGGGATTCGGCGACAGCCGCAGCGAGGCGATCGACCTTGCCCGCTCCAGCGCGGACTACCTGCTGTTCATCGACGCCGACGACGTGATGCAGGTACAGCCCGGCTTTCGCATGCCCGACCTCACTCTCGACGCGTACCGCATCGCGGTGCACCACGAGCCCGTCATCCACTGGCGGCCCGCTCTGGTCTCCACCCGCTTGCCGTGGAAATACGTCGGCGTACTCCACGAGTACATCGACTGCGAAGTCCGGCACAGCAGCGGCGTGCTCGAAGGCGCCAATATCCTCATCATCGGCGGCGGGGCACGCCTCAGGGAATCGGGCGAGCGGGAAAAGTACCTGCGCGACGCGGCGGTACTCGAACAAGGTCTGGCCAAGGAACCCGGAAATGCCCGGTACGCGTTCTACCTGGCCCAGAGCTGGCGCGACGCCGGAGAACCGGAGAAATCCCTCGCCGCCTACGACCGCCGCGCGGACATGGGCGGCTTCGCCGAGGAAGCCTTCTGTGCCCAGCTGTACGCGGCACGCATCGCGGCGAACCTCAAGAAGCCGTCGGCCGAGGTGATGGACCGCTTCCTTCGCGCACACGAGAGCCGTCCCACGCGCGCCGAGGCGATCGGCAGCCTCGCCCGCGTCTGCCGGCTCGAGAGCCGCTGGCCGCTGGCGTACATGTTTGCCCGGCAGGCGGTCCGGATCCCCCGCCCGGACGACATCCTGTTCGTCGAGTTCGACTGGCACGACTGGCGCGCGCTCGACGAACTCGCCGTGGCCGCCTACTGGGTCGGCGAGTACCAGGAGTCGCTGGACTGCTGCGAGCGCCTCCTCCAGGACGGCAGGCTTCCCGTCGAGCAGCACGACCGGGTCACTGCCAACCTCGAATTCGCACGGCGCAAGCTGGACCCGCAGTACCAGGTGGTCGCCTGACCGCCGCTCCCACGCACGAGACTGGAGGGCGTCGCCCCGGCCGACAGGCCGTGGAGCGGCGCCCTCCAGTCGTCCCGCCGGGCCGTCGCGTCGGCCCGGGCTTCCCTAGCTAGGGGAGGCGGTTCCGGGAGGCTCCGCGCACCAGGTCTCCCTTGAACTCCTTGCCGCGCAGGGTTCCGGGAGTCGGGGAGGGGGTCAGTTCGATCCACCCCTCGTCCCAAGTGAAGTTGGCGCCGTTGGTGTCACCGTGAGTCTGGAAGATCTTGCCGTCCGTCGTCACGACCTTGATGTACGAGTTGCTGCCCTGCTCGATGATCGAGATGCCGCAGGCCTTGCCGAAGGGGAATCCCGGGTTGTCCGCGTTCGTAATGTCCTGCCAGACGGGCACACCTCCGGCCGTGGTCGCGCGGCCTGCGTAGGCGATGCCGTTCGTGAGAGCGGCACTGAACGACAAGGTGTTCGAAGGCGCGTAGCTGTCCATGTCGTCGCAGGGCCCGGTACCCGTCGCGCCCGTACCACCTGTCGCGCCCGTGGCACCTGTCGCACCCGTAGCGCCCGTCGTACCCGCACCGCCCGTTGCACCGGTCGCACCCGTACCACCCGTCGCGCCGGTTGCGCCCGTGGCACCGTCCGCGCCGTTCACACCCGGAGCGCCCGTACTGCCTGTCGCACCCGTCGCACCGGTCGCGCCCGTGGCACCGTCCGCGCCGTCCGCGCCGTCCGCGCCCGGGGCGCCCGTCGCACCCGTACCGCCCGTCGCACCGGTCGCGCCCGTGGCGCCGTCCGCGCCGTCCGCGCCATCCGCGCCGTCCGCGCCATCCGCGCCATCCGCGCCCGGGGCGCCCGTACCGCCCGTCGCACCGGTCGCGCCCGTGGCACCGTCCGCACCGTCCGCGCCGTCCTCGCCCGGGGCGCCTGTACCGCCTGTCGCACCCGTCGCGCCTGTCGCACCCGTCGCGCCCGTGGCACCGTCCGCACCATCCGCACCCGGAGCACCCGTCGCACCCGTCGCCCCGCCACCCAGACCCGTCGCGCCCGTGGCACCCCTGGCGCCGGGTGCACCGTTCAGGCCCGGCGCACCCGTGGCGCCGGTCGCGCCGTCCACGCCGTCCACGCCCGGAGCACCCGTCGCACCCGTCGCACCCGTCGCGCCCGTCGCACCGGTCGCGCCCGCGGCACCCCTCGGCCCCGTCGGCCCTGTCGGCCCCGGCCTGCCCTCTTCGCACCTGTCGTCACCGTCGGGCCCGGCCTCGATGCCCGCGGCCTTCGGGTCGTCGTCCGGATCCTGGTCCGGTCGCTGGTCCGGGCGATGGTGATGCCCGTTCGGCTTGCAGTGGTCCCCACCCGTGGGGCTCGCCGCGTTCACCCGCTCGGCCGCCCGGATGCTCTGAGCAACGGCGAAGGCGGGGCTGGCGACTCCCATCATGACCAGGGCAAGCGAGGCGAGGGTGCCGCCCGTCAGCCATCTGCTCCTTCTCGGCAGCGGTCCAAGCGTCGTTGACCTGGTCCTGTTTTCGGGGCTCATACCACTCCTACTCGAAACCGATCGACCGATGTGTGGTCGGGCCTCCCAGGCCACACATCGTCAGCGTGGGAAGCACTGCCGCGAGTGGCGGGACAACTCGCAGATAGGTCCACTTATCGGATTAGCGATGCGACACCAACGGCCGCCATGACGGACACGAAGGGCGCGAGCCGTCAGGACGCGGTGGGCGACGACCAGCCGGCCGTGGCGAGTGGGAGCACTCCGGCACCAAAAAACGGAGCGGACCCGCGACTCCCCCCTTGGGTCGCGGGTCCGCTCCGTGGCTCCTGTCGAACGGCTCAGTCGGCCAGCGGCAGGTAGACGCGGTTGCCCGAAGCCGCGAACTCGGCGGACTTCTCCGCCATGCCCGCCTGGATCTCCTCGGCCTTCAGGTCGCCGCCGTGCTCACGGCGGATGTCCTGCGAGATCTTCATCGAGCAGAACTTCGGACCGCACATGGAGCAGAAGTGCGCGGTCTTGGCCGGCTCGGCGGGAAGCGTCTCGTCGTGGAACTCGCGGGCCGTGTCCGGGTCGAGGGCCAGGTTGAACTGGTCCTCCCAGCGGAACTCGAACCGCGCGTCCGACAGGGCGTCGTCCCACTCCTGGGCACCGGGGTGCCCCTTGGCCAGGTCGGCCGCGTGGGCGGCGATCTTGTACGTGATGACGCCGGTCTTGACGTCGTCGCGGTTGGGCAGGCCCAGGTGCTCCTTGGGCGTGACGTAGCAGAGCATCGCGGTGCCCCACCAGGCGATCATCGCGGCGCCGATGCCCGAGGTGATGTGGTCGTACGCGGGCGCGACGTCCGTGGTCAGCGGGCCGAGCGTGTAGAACGGCGCCTCCTCGCAGATCTCCTGCTGGAGGTCGATGTTCTCCTTGATCTTGTGCATCGGGACGTGGCCCGGGCCCTCGATCATCGTCTGCACGTTGTGGCGCTTGGCGATCGTGTTCAGCTCGCCCAGCGTCTTCAGCTCCGCGAACTGCGCCGCGTCGTTGGCGTCCGCGATCGAACCGGGGCGCAGGCCGTCACCCAGCGAGTACGTGACGTCGTACGTCGCGAGGATCTCGCAGAGCTCCTCGAAGTTCGTGTAGAGGAAGTTCTCCTTGTGGTGCGCCAGGCACCACGCGGCCATGATCGAGCCGCCGCGCGAGACGATGCCGGTCTTGCGGCGGGCGGTCAGCGGCACGTACGGCAGCAGCACGCCGGCATGGACCGTCATGTAGTCGACGCCCTGCTCGGCCTGCTCGATGACCGTGTCCTTGTAGATCTCCCAGGTCAGGTCCTCGGCGCGGCCGTCGACCTTCTCCAGCGCCTGGTAGAGCGGGACGGTGCCGATGGGGACGGGGGAGTTGCGCAGCACCCACTCGCGCGTGGTGTGGATGTTGCGGCCCGTCGAGAGGTCCATGACCGTGTCGGCGCCCCACTTGGTCGCCCAGGTCATCTTGTCGACCTCCTCCTCGATGGAGGAGGTGACCGCGGAGTTGCCGATGTTGGCGTTGACCTTCACCAGGAACCGCTTGCCGATGATCATCGGCTCGATCTCCGGGTGGTTCACGTTCGCCGGGAGTACCGCGCGACCTGCGGCGATCTCCTCGCGGACGACCTCGGGGGAGACGTTCTCGCGGATCGCGACGTACTCCATCTCCGGGGTGATCTCGCCCCGGCGGGCGTACGCGAGCTGCGTGACGGCGGCGCCGCCACGGCCCCGGCGGGGCTGGCGGGGACGGCCAGGGAAGACGGCGTCGAGGTTCTTGAGCCCGCCCCGCGGCGAGGTGTGCTTGATGCCGTCGTCCTCGGGACGCACGGGACGTCCCGCGTACTCCTCGGTGTCCCCGCGGCCGATGATCCAGTTCTCGCGCAGCGGCGCGAGACCCCGGCGCACGTCCGTCTCGATCTGGGGGTCGGTGTACGGACCTGACGTGTCGTAGAGCGTCACGTCCTTGCCGTTGGTGAGGTGGACCTGGCGGACCGGCACCCGGATGTCGGGGCGGGAGCCCGCCACGTACCCCTTGTGCCAGCCCGGCTGGCGCTCGGTCTGGCCGTCGGCGTCCTGGCTGACGGCAGGCGTGCGTGCGTCCTGAATGGTCATGAGACCTATCTCCCTACGCCGGCATTACCCGGTAACAGGTTCGGCGGTCGACGCAGCCTCCTCCCGTACGCATCCGTGATGCGCGTACGGTGATCAGCGTCCTCTCAGCCCGGTGCTCCGAGCTCCCGCGTTGTGCAAAGTAGCCCCCACGCTAGCGCCATCCATGGCGTGCTGAACAGTGGGCCCCCGCATCTCTTGCGATGATCTGCTGGTGACGATCTCGCCGCAGCCCCCCACTGAGCCCGTGGACCCCACCAGCCACGCTGACCACGCGCACTCCCACGAGCCTGGCCATGGACACGGTCACGGGCACAGCCACGGGCACGGTCCGGCGGCCCCCGTCTCGAAGCACCTGCGCAAGGTCATCGCGGCCGTGCTGATCCCCTTCACCGTGGCCGTCTTCGCCGGCATGGTGGTGCTCTGGCCGGGCGGCGCGCCCGCCCACGAGCGCACGGGTGTCGGTTTCGACCGGCAGACGCAGCAGGGCTCGGTCGTGTCGCTCGAACAGGTCGACTGCAAATCGGTGAACGCCTCGCAGGTGCCGCCCACCGGTGACACGTCCACGCCCGAGGGCCGCGAGGCCCAGGCCGCGCAGACCGGCGAGTGCAAGAAGGCCACCGTCGAGGTCGGCACCGGACCGGACAAGGGCCGCACCTTCGTGGAGATCGTCCAGCCGGGCGCGCCACGGCAGTTGGCGAAGGGGCAGGAGGTGGTGGTCGCGTACGCGCCGGACGCCCCCCGGGACCTCCAGTACTCGGTCATCGACGTGAACCGCAAGTTCCCCCTGGCGCTGCTGGCCGGGATCTTCGCCCTCGCCGTCGTGCTGGTCGGCCGGATGCGCGGGGTGTTCGCACTGATCGCGCTGGTCATCAGCTTCGGCGTGCTGACCCTCTTCATCCTCCCGGCCATCCTGCAGGGGTCGAACCCGCTCGTCGTCGCCGTCGTAGGGGCGAGCGCCATCATGCTCATCGCCCTGTACATCTGCCACGGGCTGACCGCCCGCACCTCGGTCGCCGTCCTCGGCACGCTCGTCTCGCTGCTGCTGATCGGGCTGCTGGGCTCGGTCTTCATCGACTGGGCGTTCCTCAGCGGCAACACCGACGACAACACGGGCCTGATCCACGGGCTGTACCCGGACATCGACATGAGCGGTCTGCTGCTCGCGGGCATCATCATCGGATCGCTGGGCGTGCTCGACGACGTGACGGTCACCCAGACCTCCGCGGTCTGGGAACTCCACCAGGCCGACCCCTCCATGGGGTCGCGCGCCTTGTACCGGGCGGCCATCCGGATCGGTCGCGACCACATCGCGTCGGTGGTCAACACGCTCGTACTGGCCTATGCGGGTGCCGCGCTGCCCCTGCTCCTGTTGTTCTCGATCGCGAACAGCAGCATGGGGTCGGTGGCCAACAGCGAGCTGGTCGCGGTGGAGATTGTACGGACCCTCGTGGGCTCGATCGGCCTCGTGGCCTCGGTTCCCGTGACGACGGCGCTGGCCGCCCTGGTCGTGTCGGCCGACCGGCCGAGGACCCCGGTCGCCGGGACGGCCTCGGGGTAGCCCGCGGCGGCCGGGGCCGCCGTCGCAAGCGCTGAAAGGTGTTCGCGGGATGGTGGGATTGCGGGAGAACTGAGCGGCCGGCGCCGCGCGTCGGTGGGCGCGGCACGCGTCAGTGAACGCGGCAGCGCGTCAGCCCGCGTTCTGCTCGTTCTGCCGGGATTCGGCCAGGATCTTGCCGAGCGCCTCGTCGAGGTTCTCCTCGAAGTCACCCAGGTTGCGCTCCTGACCGAGCGGAACGAGCCGGTCGGTGCGGTCGAGGAACGCGACGAGCGGGGCCGCGCTCGCGCGGAACAACGCCCGGTCGCCGCCGACCTGGAGGCGGATGTGGACATCGGACAGGTCCTCGGGATCGGTCGGGGCGATGTGCACATCGCCGTCGCCGCACGGCTTGTTGATGCCGTCGAGGAGGAGCTCCCGGCCGAACGCCCAGGTCACGGGCGCGTCTCCGGGAAGGTGGAAGGTCAGGCGGACTGCGTAGGGGTCCCGAGCGTCGTACCGGAGTTCCACCGGAATCCGGAACGAGAGCTCCTCGGAAACGAGGAAGCTCATCATGACCTCTGCCTGTACCGACTCGCGCATTGCCTACCCCGCTGTAGTGGAAGTGGCCAGGAATGACCCCCAGGGCCCTCTTGACAAGGGTGGTGGAAGCGCTGCCAGATCACAAGGAGTGAGTTTTCAGATACTGATAGAGAACGAGAGGGTGCTCAACAGCGCGCCTACTTCACTCCGTAGCCGATCGACCACACACAGCAATCGATTTTCCTGGTGCAGGGGGAGGGAAATCGCCATGGTCGCGACGGTGTCGCCCGCGGTGATGGGGATCGCCGCACATACCGTGCCCAAGGCATATTCCTGACGCTCGATCACGGGCTGCATTCGCTCCAGGGAACCGATCCGGTGTTCCAGGGAACGTTGATCCGACACGGTGTACGGAGTGATGGCCTCGACCGGGTGCCGGTCGTAGTAGTCCTTGCGCGTCTTCTCGTCGAGCTGGCCGAGCAGGCACTGCCCGATGGCGTGCGCATGGCCGGTCTCACGGAAATCGGCCCACTCCTCGCAGGCCGGGCTGGCCGGGGTGTCCGAGACGCCCACGACCTCGATCTCACCGTCGCGGAAGACCGCGAAGTAGACGGGGGCCCCGACCGCGTCGCGGAAGTGCGCGAGGGAGTCGAGGATCATGCTGCGACGTTTCTGCTGGAGCCCTCCGCCGACCAGCCGCTCAGCCGCGTCGCCGAGGACGAAGACTCCGCTCTCCCGGCGCAGATAGCCCTCGTGCGTGAGGGTGCGCAGCAGGTGGTACGCGGTGGGGAGCGGGAGGCCGGCCTCGCGGGCCAGCTGTTTCGCCGGCGCTCCCGCTCCGTGCGAGCCCGCCGCTTCGAGCAGCCTCAGCGCCCGCTGAACCGAACCGATCAGAGTCGGCACACCGGCGTTGGGAACCGAAGACACAGCTCACCCCCAGGCGTGGCGGCGGGCTTTGGGGGCCCGCCCTGCGGGGGCCTCCCCCGCGCATGCCGTGACTCCTGGGGGTTGTGCTCGGCGGGTGCTCAACGCGACCGCAGGTCAGAGCGGTGGTACCGGCTTTCGGTGCCCAGGGAACGGCACAGATTGCCACTCTATCCACCGACTCCCGGAGTATGAGTGGTTTCGCGCGCCATGTTCCCCCGCTTGGCTCAATCCCGGGAGCGCCCGGGCCGAGTCCTCCTACCACTCACCGGAGGAGGACTTCGTACCGCCGCCGACCTTCTTCACCACGAAGATCAGGCCGCCGACGAGGGCGACGAAGAGCAGCAGCTTGAAGACGAAGCCGATCAGGGCTCCCAGGATGCTCGTGATCACACCGCCGAAGACGAACAGCGCCAGCAGCGGAACGGCGACCCACTTAACCCACCAGGGCATGCCTGCGAAAATCTGTCGGATGCCGTCCATGTCCTCGTCCTCTTCCTCGTCCGTGACTTCCTGCTCTCGATGCTAGGAGTCCGCGGACTGCCCCGGGGGCCCGCGAGCCCCCGCAGTCCCCTGATCCGCCCCCTAGGGGGACCAGGGGCGCGACCCTCATCCGGCCGTGGCCGCTCAGCTCTCCGGCGGGGAGAAGACGACCATCACGCGCAGGTCCTCGCTGATGTGGTGGAACTTGTGCGGGACTCCCGCCGGGACGTAGACGACGCTGCCGCGCGCCACCGTCGTCGTCTCCTCCCCGACCGTGATCGAGGCCCGGCCGCTCACGACGAAGTACACCTCGTCCTGACGGTGCGGCTGCTGCGGATCGCTCTGTCCGGCGTCGAGCGCGTACAGCCCGACCGACATGTTCCGCTCGCGCACGAACTGCAGATAGGCGCCGTCGTTGGCGACCCGCTCCGCTTCGAGCTCGTCAAGGCGAAAGGCTTTCATCGTCGTTGCGCCCCTTGTACTCAATCGTTCCCGCACATCCGCTGATCTGCGGATGTCCCACCGGGATCTTCTCTGCCACGATCAGACACATGACCAATTTCGTAGTCAAGACGCTCGCCAACGCGGCGGCCCTGGCCGTCGCCATCTGGTTGCTCGCCGGCATCACCCTCGACGACGGCAGCAGTCTGGGCCGCAGGACGCTCACCCTGTTGCTGGTCGCCCTGGTGTTCGGCCTGGTCAATGTCATCGTCAAGCCCGTGGTGAAGCTGCTCTCGCTGCCGCTGTTCATCCTCACCCTCGGCCTGTTCACCCTGGTCGTGAACGCCCTGATGCTGCTGCTGACCTCCTGGCTGGCCGACCTGCTCGACCTCAGCTTCCACGTCGACGGTTTCTGGACGGCAGTCGTCGGCGGCCTGATCATCTCCATCGTCTCGTGGGCCGTGAACATGGTCCTGCCCGACAAGAACTGAACGGGCTGACATGTACCGCGTGTGCTTCGTCTGCACGGGCAACATATGCCGCTCGCCCATGGCCGAGTCCGTCTTCCGTGCCCACGTCGCCGAAGCCGGGCTCGACGCCCTGGTCGAGATCGACAGTGCCGGAACCGGTGGCTGGCACGAGGGCGACGGCGCCGACCCGCGCACCGTCGCCGTCCTGGAGGCCGCCGGATACGAGCAGGACCACCGGGCCCGGCAGTTCCTGTCCTCCTGGTTCGACCGCCTCGATCTGGTCATCGCGCTCGACGCCGGGCATCTGCGGGACTTGCGTGCACTCGCGCCCACCCCTCGGGACGCCGCCAAGGTCCGGCTGCTGAGGTCCTACGATCCGTCGGCCGCGGCCGACGAGACCGACGTGCCGGATCCCTACTACGGCTCGCTCGACGGGTTCGAGGAGTGCCTGGAGCTGGTCGAGGCAGCGAGCCCGGGCCTGCTGGACGCCGTACGCGAGGCCATGAAGGAGCACACCGCGTGAACTCCCCCCACCACGACGACCACGACCACGGCCCCGGGGCGGCCCGGCTCGGCGACGGCACCCTGGCCGTCCGCGCCGGGCTGCCCGAGCCCGTCAAGAACGAACCGCCCGTGCCCGGACCGGTCTTCGCCGCGCACTTCCACCTCCCCGGCGACGTCGAGGGTCCGTACACCTACGGCCGTGACACCAACCCCACCTGGACCTTGCTGGAAGGGGCCGTCGGGGAGCTGGAAGCCCCCGGCCAGGACGTGCACACCGTCGTCTTCGCCTCCGGCATGGCCGCGGTCTCCGCCGTCCTCCTCTCCCAGACGCACACCGGCGACACCGTGGTCCTTCCCGACGACGGCTACCAGGCCCTGCCCCTGCTGCGGGAGCAGCTGGAGGCGTACGGGATCCACGTACGCACCGCCCCGACCGGCGGCGACAGGCAGCTCGCGGAGCTCGACGGCGCCCGGCTGCTGTGGATCGAGACGCCTTCCAACCCCGGGCTCGACGTGTGCGACGTACGCCGCCTCGTCGACGCGGCGCACGCCGGCGGAACCCTGGTCGCCGTCGACAACACCCTCGCCACCCCGCTCGGCCAGCGGCCCATCGAACTCGGCGCGGACTTCTCCGTCGCCAGCGGCACCAAGGGCCTCACCGGCCACGGCGACCTGCTGCTCGGGTACGTCGTCTGCCGCGACGCGGAGCTCGCCGCCCGCGTCCGCAAGTGGCGCAAGATCGTCGGAGCGATCCCGGGTCCCATGGAGGCCTGGCTCGCCCACCGCTCCCTGGCCACCATCCAGTTGCGCGCGCAGCGCCAGTGGGCCAACGCGCTGGCCGTCGCCGAGGCACTGGCAGGCCGCACGGACGTGACGGGGCTGCGCTACCCGGGCCTGGCCTCGGACCCCTCCCACAAGACGGCCGCCCTGCAGATGCGGGGCTTCGGCTCGGTGGTCTCCTTCACGCTTCCCGACCGCGCGCACGCCGAACGGTTCATGGCGGCCCTGCACCTCGTCGAGGACGCGACGAGCTTCGGCGGCGTACGGTCCACCGCCGAGCGGCGCGGACGGTGGGGCGGTGACGCCGTGCCGGAGGGCTTCATCCGCTTCTCCGCCGGAGCCGAGGACACCGCGGACCTCGTCGCGGACGTCCTGCGCGCACTCGATCTCGCGGCGGACGGCGGCTGACCAGGCTGTTGAACGGCGGTCCGAGCCTCCCCCCTCGTGGCTCGGACCGCCCCGGGTTCCGCATGTGAAGAACCACGCGACAAGGCTAGTTGACTCTGTGTCAGAGTCCAATCACGGTAAAGACAGGGGGCTATCGGCATATTTATAGTTGAAGGCCCCCACCGAGAGGTGCCGCGATGGATCTGGCACTGCTGCGCACCTTCATCGCCGTGCACCGGGCGGGCTCCTTCACCCGGGCCGCCACGCTTCTGGGACTGTCCCAGCCGGCCGTCACCTCGCAGATCCGCACCCTCGAACGCCAGCTGGGCCGACCCCTGTTCCACCGCCGCGCCCGCGGTGTCACCCCCACCGCCGTGGGCGACGAACTCGCCCACAAGGCCGCCCCGCACCTCGACGCCCTGCTGCGGATCACCGAGGCCGGACGGGAGGCGGCCGGCACCCTGCGCTCCCTGCACGTCGCCGGGCCCCCGGAGTTCCTGTGCCTGCGGGTGCTCCCGGCGCTGGCGCCCCTCGTCGGCCAGGGCCACACCCTGCGCGCCGCCCTCCAGAGCGGCGCCGAGGAGACCCTCGACGGGCTCGCCGCCGGCCACCACGACCTCGTCGTCACCACCGCCCACCCCCGGGGCGGGCTGTTCACCGTCACCGCGCTGTGCGACGAGGAGCACGTCCTGGTCGCCGCGCCCTACTGGGCCGCCCTCGTGGGCCAGGACCGGGTCCGCGAAGAAGGCCCCGCCGCTCTCGCCGGCGTCCCGCTCGTCGAGGTCCACGAGACCCTGCCGCTCGTCACCCGCTACTGGGCCGCCGTCTTCGACACCCGGCCCGATGCCGGCGCCCTCGCCGCCACCGTGGTCGCCCCCGACCTGCGGGCCGTACTGGAATGCGTCCAGGCCGGCGCCGGGCTCGCCGTCCTTCCCCGCTACCTCTGCCAGGACGCTCTCGACAGCGGCCGGATCGTGGCCCTGGCGGATCCTCCGGTCCCCCCGCTGCGCACCTGGTTCCTGGTCGTGCGGACCGGCAGCCTCGCCCTCGCCCACCTCGCCCGGGCCCACGACCGGCTGCTGCGCGCCGCTGCGCACTGGTAAGCCTCCGTTTCCGGCCCCTGGCGCGTTTCAGAAGCGGAGTGGTGGGCCACGCTTCTCCCATGACCGAACGTCCCGTGGTCAAACGCACCGCCCGCGCGATCCTGCTCGACGGTGACGACCTGATCCTCATCAAGCGCACCAAGCCCGGCGTCGATCCGTACTGGCTCACCCCCGGCGGCGGAGTGGAGTCCACGGACGCCACCGTCGTCGACGCCCTCCACCGGGAGGTCCACGAAGAACTCGGCGCGAAGATCACCGATGTGGTGCCCTGCTTCGTCGACACCGTCGAGCACATCGCCGACGGGGGAGTGACCGGCGTCAAAGTGCAGCACTTCTTCGTCTGCCACCTCGAATCGATGGACCCAAGCCAACGGCACGGCCCCGAGATCGACCATCCCGAGGGCGAGTACGAGATCGTCCGCGTGCCCTTCAGCCGGGTCGGCATCGCAGCCGTCCACCTCGTCCCGCTGTCCCTGCGGCACTACCTCGACGGGAACATCGAGGGCGTCCGCGCCATGCACGCACCCGACCTGGGCTGAGGACCCGGACCTACCGAGACCGGCGGAACGCCCGCCGGTCTCAGCCGGCCACGCCCGCCAGCCCCTCGACCGCGTCGTACCGGATCCGCTCACCCGGTATCCCGATCCGCTTGAGCTCGTCCACCCCGCTGCGGATCATCGCGGGCGGCCCTGAGATGAACGCGTCGTACGAACTCCACGGCCCGTGCTCGCCGACCGCCTGCGGCAGCTGCCCGGAGAGCCAGTCGCCGATCACCGGGCGCACCGACAGCCACGGAAGCGACCGCTGCAACCCCAGCAGCGTGTCCTTGTCGTACAGGTCGTGGTCACTGCGCGCCCCGAAGAACACCTCCACCGGCCGCCGCTCACCGTGCTCGGCCACGTCCTCGATCAGCGCCTTGATCGGGGCGATTCCGGTGCCCCCGCCCAGGCACAGCATCCCGTTGTCCGTCGTGTGGTCCACCACCATCGAACCGGCCGGCGGACCGAGGCGCAGCACGTCCCCCGGGCGGGCATGGCGTACGAGCGCGTTGGAGACCCACCCCGCGGGCACGGCCTTGACGTGAAAGGACAGCAGTCCGTCGGCGCGCGGCGCCGAGGCGAAGGAGTAGTGCCGCCACACCTGGGGCCACCACGGGGTCTCCAGGCTGGCGTACTGGCCGGCGACGAAGGCGTACGGCTTGTCGGGGCGGACGGTCAGCACGGCGATGTCCGAGGTGCGCAGATCGTGCGAGACCACCTCCGCGTGCCACCACGCCGGGGTCCTGGCCTCGTCCTCCGCCGCCGCGTCGATCATGATCTGGGAGATCGCTGTGTAGACCCGCACCCACGCGGCCTCCGTCTCCGGCCCCCAGGTGGCCACCGCGTAGCGGGCCAGCGCACTCACGAGGGCCTCACCCACCGCCGGATAGTGGCCCGCCATGGTGCCGTACTTGCGGTGCCCGGTGCCCAGTTGGCGCAGATAGGGGGTCAGTACCGCGGGATTGTCGATGTGCTCGGCGGCGGTCAGCAACGCCTTCAGCAGCCGGTCGCGCTGGGTGTCCATGGCGGCGGGGAACATGCCGCGCACTTCGGGGTGTCCGGTGAAAACCAGGGCGTAGAAGTATGAGGTCACCTTGTCGGCGACGGGTGCGATCTCCGCGAGGGTCCGGCGGATGAGCACGGCATCCGGCGAGGGCTGGATCGCACCGCCCTCGACGGGTATCCGGGACGTCACCCGGCTGGCCGATCTGGTGGGCGGAACGTCCATGCGGTGCCTCGCTTCGAGCATCTCGGTCGGTCTGCACACGCCACGGCCTGTGATTCCGTGGTTCCGGGCTCCACAGCGTGCCAGCCGACTCGGAGGCCTGCGGGGAAACGCGGAAAATCTGCGCTTCGAACCCACTTTCCTCCTAAGATGCCTCAACTCCCGGGCGTGGCACCCCGACAAGCTGGTATGCCTCCCGAAGGTCCCGCCCCTGGTAGACGTGTGTCGCGCGCTCCGCCAGATAGGGCCTCGCGTTGACCGCCACCGAGACCGGCACCGCTTCGAAGAGCACCGCGTCGGTCATCGAGTCCCCATACGCGACGCAGTCGCCCCGGCTCAGCCCGAACCGCTCGCACAGCCGGTCCGCGACCGTGACCTTGCCCTCGGGCGTGAGGATCCCGGACACCTCCATGGGCCCGGTGAACGGCACCGCCGGGAAGACCGATCCGTGTGCGGCGTGCGCGCCCCACTCCATCAGCAGTTCCACGAAGAAGGACGGCGACAAGGAGATCACCGCGCAGTAGTCCCCACGCTCGCGGATCTCCCGCCACACGTCCTTGATGCCCGCCAGCCAAGGGGAACCGTCGAACGCCGCCCGGACATGCGCGGGCGTCAACTCGGCCCACAGCGCATGCACCGCCACCGAGAACTCCTGCGGCCCGATCTCCCGTGCGCCGAAGGACCGCTCCAACTCTGCGATCTCGGTACTCAGTCCGAGCTGCCGGGAGATCTCGACCGGGGCCGCCGAGCCGAACATCAGCGTCCCGTCGAGGTCGAAGAGGTGCAGGGTGGTCATAGCCGTCGAGGCTAGCTCTCCCCCGCCCGCCGCGGGGAGACCGAAGCCGATGTTTCACGTGAAACATCGGCTTGTTTCACGTGAAACATCGACGCGCAAATCCCCTGGACGGCTCCTGATCGATGATCCAGTCTGGGCCGGTGACACCACCACACCTCAACAATCTGCCGATCCGCGCGCTGACCATGGACGATCTCCGCCTCTGCGCCGACCTGTCCGAAGACCGAGGCTGGCTCCGCGAGGACCACAAATGGGGCCTCCTCCTCGCCGCCGGAAGCGGCTACGGCGTCGATGCGCCGGACGGAGTAGGACTCGCCGCCGCCTGTGTCGTCACCCGGTACGGAGGAACCCACGCCGAACCGGAGCTCGCCGCCATCGGGATGGTCCTCATCGCCGACCGCTACTCCCGCCAGGGCCTGGGACGCCGCCTGATGACGTACGTCTGCGACGACGTACTCAAGGGCATCCCCCTCACCCTGCACGCCACCCCGTACGGCCGCCCCCTCTACGAGGAGCTCGGCTTCGAGACCACGGGCCGCGCCGAGATGCTCCGCGGGGACTTCCAGGCAGCGGGCACCCCTGGCACCTACGGCACCTCCCGAGTACGGCCGGCCCGCGCCGAGGACCTCCCGCGCATCCTGCGGCTGGACGCCGAGGTCTTCGGCAGCGACCGCACCCACATGATCACCCGGCTGCCGGCCTTCGCCGACCAGCTCATCGTCGCCGAAGACCGCAGCGGCGACGGCACCCTCACGGGCTACGCCGCGGCCTGGCCCAACATGGACACCCACGTCATCGGGCCGCTGATCGCCCGCGACACCGCCACCGCCCAGTCCCTCGTCACCGCACTCGCCCAGGGCACCGACCGGCCGCTGCGCACCGACGTCGATGTACGCCACGAGGAACTCCTCGCCTGGCTCAAGGACCGCGGCCTCGGCTCCGTGGCCTTCAACGACGTCATGACCCGCGACATCCCCGGCCTGCCCGGTGACTGGACCCGCCGCTGGGCACCGCTCACCGTGGCCGCAGGCTGAGACAAGGAGCACCCCGACGTGACCGACGCTCCCGAACTCACCATTCGTCCCGCCACCGAGGCCGATCTGCCCGCCATCGTCGCCATGCTCGCCGACGACCCCCTCGGCGCCACCCGCGAATCCCCGGACGACCTCACCCCGTACCGCGCGGCCCTGAAGCGCCTCACCGACGACCCGAACCAGCACCTGGTCGTCGCCGTCCGCGCGGACCGGATCGTGGGCACGCTCCAGCTGACGATCGTCCCGGGCCTCTCCCGCAAGGGATCCACCCGCTCCATCATCGAGGGCGTCCGCGTCCACGCCGACGAGCGCGGCAGCGGCCTGGGCACCCGCTTCGTCAAATGGGCCATCGACAAGTCCCGCGCCGAGAACTGCGACCTCGTGCAGCTGACCTCGGACGTGAGCCGTACCGACGCCCACCGCTTCTACGAGCGGCTCGGCTTCGCAGCCTCCCACGTCGGGTTCAAATTGCGGCTCTGACCGGCCCGATCGGCAGGCCGGGCCCCTGTGTCGGCGGCCCGGCCTACGATCGGGAGGATGAGCCCCAGCCTCCCCCTCATCAGCACCGCCGAGCGCCGCCACCGCCTCGGCCGGCGCCACCGCCTGGCTCCCTCGACCCGCGCCACCACGGTTCCCGAGGCCGCGGACGCCGTCGTCGCCCTGCACGCGACCGACGCCGCGACCATCTTCCTGTCCGCCCGCGCGCGGCTCACCGAAGGCGGACCCGGCGCGATCGAGCGGGCGCTCTACGAGGACGTGAGCCTGGTCCGGCTGCTGAGCATGCGCAACACGCTCTTCGCGGTCTCCACCGACCTCGCCCCGTACGTCGATTCCTCCACCGCCCGGGGCATCGCGGTCAAGGAGCGCCGCACCCTGGTCAAGCACCTCGAAGAGGACGGGCAGGGCCTCGACGCCGACTGGCTGGCCCAGGCGGAGGCCGCCGCGCTCGACGCCCTCGACAGCCGCGGGCCCTCCACCGGCAGCCAGCTGTCCGCCGCCGTCCCCGCCCTGCGGCAGAAGATCACCGTGTTCCGGGGCAAGAAGCACGAGACGCAGACCGGTGTGGCCAGCCGCGTCATCCGGCTGCTGGCCGCCGACGGCCGGATCCGCCGCGACCGCCCGCGCGGATCATGGACGTCCAGCCAGTACCGCTGGGTCCACACCGCCCCCTGGCCCGCCGTACCCGCAGCCGAGGCTCGCGCCGAGATCGCCCGCCGTTGGCTCCACGCATACGGTCCGGCAACCGAGGCCGACCTCAAGTGGTGGACGGGCTGGACCCTCACCGATGTCCGCAAGGCCCTCGCCGTCGTCGGCCCCGACCAGGTACGCCTCGACGACGGGACCACCGCCCTCGTCAGCCCCGGCGACACCGCGCCCGAACCGGCCCCGGAGCCCTGGGCCGCCCTGCTGCCCGGCCTCGACCCCACCGGCATGGGCTGGGCCGACCGCGCCTTCCACCTCGACCCCGCCCACAAGCCCGCCCTCTTCGACTACGCCGGCAACATCGGCCCCACCGTGTGGTGGAACGGCGAGATCGTCGGCGGCTGGGCCCAGCGCCCCGACGGAGAAATCGTCTGGCGGATGCTGGGCAGCCCCGGCGGCGCCGCCGAGAAGGCGATCGCGGCCGAGGCCGCCCGTCTCGGCGCATGGGTGGGCGACGCCCGCATCACCCCGCGCTTCCGCACCCCGCTGGAACGCGAACTCGTCGCATGAGCGGAGGCTTCAGCCGATGCCCCGCCAGCCCTGCGGGTCCACCCCGCCGGGCACCGGGGCCCCGGCCTCGTAGGGCTCCCGCGTGAACACGAAGGACGCCAGATCGAGGTGGCTCACCGAGCCGTCCTCGCGGCGCACCGCCCGCAGCGTCTCCCCCGCGTAGTAGCCGTTCAGGCCCGTCCAACTGCCGTCCGGCTCCGCCCGGAAGCGGGCCGACCGCCCCATCGCGCCGACCGGTCCCAGCTCCAGCGACCCGTCCGCCTTCAGTCGCACCACCTGCGCGGAAGTCCCCCAGTACCAGGGGCCGCACAGCTCCAGCGGCACCTGGTCGGACTCCGCGAAGGGCCGCCACGGCTTCGGGATCCGCGGCTCGGCCTCCGCGACGATGCCCACGAGGTCCGCTGCCAGCGCCGCGGCCGCGAGCCCCGAGGTGCAGTTCGCCAGCGCCACCGCCGCCACGTCGTCCGCCTCGCTCAGCCACAGCCCCGCGACGAACCCGGGCAGTGATCCGCTGTGCCCCGCCAACCGGTACGCGCCATGGGCCACCAGTTGCATCCCCAGCCCGTAGCCGAGATCGGCGGAACCGGGCTCCGGGGGCGCGGCCGGCGTACGCATCTCCCGTACCGACTCCACGTTCAGCACCCGCTCGTCACCCCGGAGCAGGAAGTCCGCGAACCGCGCCAAGTCCCTTGTCGTGGACCACAGCTGACCCGCCGGAGCCATCAGCCCGAGGTCCTCCAAGGGCTCGGGCATCATCACGTCGGCCCACGGATGCACCGCCCAGCCGCCCGCGTTCGGCGCCTGCGGCAGCACACTCGTCCGGTCGAGCCCGAGCGGCTCCAGGACCTCGGCCCGCAGCACCTCTTCCCACGGCTTCCCGCGCAGCGCCTCGACGAGCGAACCCAGCAGCGTGTAACCCGGGTTGGAGTAGTGGTGCCGGGTCCCCGGCGTGTGCTTGAACGGCTCTTCACCCAGCACGTCGGCGAGCTCGGGCCGCAGTTCACCGGGCGTACGCTCCCACCACGGGCCGGGCGTCTCCGCCGCCAGTCCACCGGTGTGGGACAGCAGTTGGGCGATGGTCACCTCACCGGCGCCGGCGCCCGGCAGGTGCTTCTCCAGCGGATCCGCGAGCGCCAGCAGCCCCTCGTCGCGCAGCCGCATCACCAGTACGGCGGTGAAGGTCTTGGTGATCGACCCGATCCGGTACTGGACGTTCCCGTCCGGGCCGTGGCCCTCCACCGAGGTCCGGGAGCCCTCCCAGACCACCTGCCCGCCGCGAGCGACCGCCGCCACCACGGAGGGCGCCCGTCCTTCGCTCTGCGCGACGGCGATCCGGTGCCTCAGCGCACGCCGGGTGGAAGGGAGAAGTTCCAGGTCCTCAGAGAGCTCATCCATGATCGGATGCTACGTGTTGGCCATGTCCACGAACCGCGAATAATGGCCCTGGAAGGCCACGGTGATCGTCGCCGTCGGGCCGTTACGGTGCTTTGCCACGATCAGGTCCGCCTCGCCCGCGCGGGGGGACTCCTTCTCGTACGCGTCCTCACGGTGCAGCAGGATCACCATGTCCGCGTCCTGCTCGATCGAACCCGACTCACGCAGGTCGGAGACCATCGGCTTCTTGTCGGTGCGCTGCTCGGGACCACGGTTCAGCTGGGAGAGCGCGATCACCGGGACCTCCAGCTCCTTCGCCAGCAGCTTGAGGTTTCGGGACATGTCCGAAACCTCCTGCTGCCGGCTCTCGGGACGGCGCGAGCCACCCGACTGCATCAGCTGGAGGTAGTCGATGACCACGAGGGAGAGGTCGTTGCGCTGCTTGAGCCGACGGCACTTGGCCCGGATCTCCATCATCGACAGGTTGGGGGAGTCGTCGATGTACAGCGGCGCGGCGGACACGTCCGGCATCCGGCGGGCCAGCCGGGTCCAGTCGTCGTCCGTCATCGTGCCGGAGCGCATGTGGTGCAGCGCCACCCGGGCCTCCGCCGAGAGCAGGCGCATCGCGATCTCGTTGCGCCCCATTTCGAGGGAGAAGATCACGCTGGGCAGGTTGCTCTTGATGGAGCAGGCACGGGCGAAGTCCAGCGCGAGCGTGGACTTGCCCATCGCGGGACGGGCGGCGATGACGATCATCTGGCCCGGGTGCAGGCCGTTGGTCAGCGAGTCGAGGTCCGTGAAGCCGGTCGGCACGCCCGACATCTGGCCGCTGCGCGATCCGATCGCCTCGATCTCGTCGAGCGCGCCCTCCATGATGTCACCCAGCGGCAGGTAGTCCTCGGAGGTCCGCTGCTCGGTGACTGCGTAGATCTCGGCCTGGGCGCTGTTGACGATCTCGTCGACGTCGCCGTCGGCCGCATAGCCCATCTGTGTGATCTTGGTGCCAGCCGCGACCAGCCGCCGCAGGACGGCCCTCTCGTGGACGATCTCCGCGTAGTACTCGGCGTTCGCGGCCGTCGGGACGGACTGCACCAGCGTGTGCAGGTACGAGGCCCCGCCGACCTTGCTGATCTCCCCGCGCCGGGTCAGCTCGGCGCCGACGGTGATCGGGTCGGCCGGCTCGCCCTTGGCGTACAGGTCGAGGATGGCCTGGTAGATCGTCTCGTGCGAGGGCCGGTAGAAGTCGTGGCCCTTGAGGACCTCCACGACATCGGCGATCGCGTCCTTGGACAGCAGCATGCCGCCGAGCACCGACTGCTCGGCGTCGAGGTCCTGCGGGGGGACGCGCTCGAAGCCGCCGGCACCACCGCCGCCGTCCCAGGAGCCGCCCTCGCGGCCCCGGTCGTGCTGTTCGTCCCCGCGGCCACGGCCTTCGCTGTTGCGGCGGGTACGGGCGGGCAGACGGTCGCTCGGACCACTGTCGGCCCAAGGGTCGTCCATGGGCTCGGGCATACTCACCGGGCCGCCTCCTCCCGTCCGCAACGCGGACCTCGCCGTGCCATTCTTTCTACGACACGGCTCTGACATATGGGGCACCCGAATCGGCTGTCGTCGAGTCGGGCAACGCACCACGGTAGGGCCGCGAGCGGCGTCAGCCAATCTTGTTATCCACAGGGTGTGTGGATGAGATGTGGACGACGGCGCCAATGCTGTGGGTAAGTCCCCGGAAGCTGTGCACGGACCGGGGGACGAGGCTGTGGACAAAATCACCTGACCCACCCCGACACCCCACCTGACCTGCAATTTCCTTCTCCACGGACCGTGGGTCGGAAAATTCTTGGCCACTGTCTCAAGATCGCCTCCAACGGGTTGCGGAGAACGCGCAAGTCAGCGGCCCGGTAAGGATCCAAAGGGCCTTGCATCTATTACCTGTGGAAGATTAGATTGAGCACATGACACAGGCCCCCGTCGCACCGAAGGCTGCTCCGAGACGGCACGACCGAGAGATCTTCGCGCTCGCCGTCCCCGCCTTCGGCGCCCTCGTCGCCGAACCGCTCTTCGTGATGGCCGACAGCGCCATCGTCGGGCATCTCGGGACACCCCAGCTGGCCGGCCTCGGCATCGCCGCCGCTCTGCTCACCACCGCCGTGAGCGTCTTCGTCTTCCTCGCCTACGCCACCACCGCGGCCGTCGCCCGCCGGGTCGGAGCGGGCGACCTGCAGGCGGCGATCCGGCAGGGCATGGACGGCATCTGGCTCGCCCTCCTGATCGGCGCGGTCGTCATCGCCGTGGTCCTGCCCGCGGCCCCCGGGCTGATCTCTCTGTTCGGGGCGTCCGACACCGTCGCCCCGTACGCGATCACATATCTGCGGATCTCCGCGCTCGGCATCCCGGCCATGCTCATGGTCCTGGCCGCCACCGGCGTCGTCCGGGGCCTCCAGGACACCCGTACGCCGCTCTACGTGGCCGTCGGCGGCTTCGCCCTCAACGCTGCCCTGAACGTCCTCCTGGTCTACGGTGCGGGACTCGGGATCGCCGGCTCCGCCTGGGGCACGGTCATCGCCCAGTGCGCCATGGCCGCCGCCTACCTCGTCGTCGTCGTACGCGGCGCCCGGCGGCACAGCGCCTCCCTGCGCCCCGACATCGCGGGAATCCGGGCCTGCGCACAGGCCGGCGCGCCCCTGCTCGTCCGCACGCTGTCCCTGCGCGCCATCCTGATGATCGCGACCGCCGTGGCCGCCCGGCTCGGCGACGCCGACATCGCGGCCCACCAGATCCTGCTCGCGCTGTGGAGCCTGCTCGCCTTCGCCCTGGACGCCATCGCGATCGCAGGCCAGGCGATCATCGGCCGCTACCTGGGCGCGAGCGACACCGAGGGCGCCAAGGCCGTCTGCCGACGGATGGTGCAGTGGGGTATCGCGGCGGGCATCGTGCTCGGCCTGCTGGTCGTCCTGGCCCGCCCCGTGTTCATTGCGCTGTTCACCAGCGATCCGGCGGTCGAGGACGCCCTGCTGCCCGCACTCCTGGTCGTAGCCCTCTCCCAGCCCGTCTCCGGCATCGTCTTCGTTCTCGACGGGGTCCTGATGGGTGCGGGCGACGGCCCCTACCTGGCCTGGGCGATGCTGCTGACACTGGCCGTGTTCACCCCGGCGGCGCTCCTCGTGCCGGCCCTGGGGGGCGGCCTGACGGCGCTGTGGTGGGCCATGACGCTGATGATGCTGGTCCGGATGGTCACCCTCCAGCTCCGGGCCCGCTCGGGCCGGTGGCTGGTCGCAGGAGCCACCCGCTAGCCGACGGCCGCCAGCCGCCGGCGATGTTTCACGTGAAACATCGCCGCCCCGACAACGACGAAGGGCCGCACCCCGGTGGGGTGCGGCCCTTCATGCGCAGCCCTTAGGCGGCGACGACCTCGATGCCCACGTTCGCGGCCACGTCGGCGTGCAGACGCACGGAGACCTGGTACGAACCGAGGGTCTTGATCGGGGAGCCCAGCTCGACGCGGCGCTTGTCTACCTTCGGGCCGCCCGAGGACTCGATCGCCGTGGCGATGTCGGCCGGGGTCACGGAACCGAAGAGACGACCGGCGTCACCCGCGCGGGTGGCCAGACGGACCTTCACACCCTCGAGCTTGGCCTTGACCTCGTTGGCCTGCTCGATGGTCGCGATCTCGTGGATCTTGCGGGCGCGGCGGATCTGCGCCACGTCCTTCTCGCCACCCTTGGTCCAGCGGATCGCGAAACCACGCGGGACCAGGTAGTTGCGAGCGTAACCGTCCTTGACGTCGACGACATCGCCGGCGGCACCGAGGCCAGAAACCTCGTGGGTCAGGATGATCTTCATTAGTCGGTCACCCTTTCCTTATCGCGCGGTGGACGTGTAGGGCAGCAGCGCCATCTCACGGCTGTTCTTGACGGCCGTGGCGACGTCACGCTGGTGCTGCGTGCAGTTGCCGGTAACGCGGCGGGCACGGATCTTGCCGCGGTCGGAAATGAACTTCCGCAGCATGTTCGTGTCCTTGTAGTCCACGTACACGGTCTTGTCCTTGCAGAACGCGCAGACCTTCTTCTTAGGCTTGCGCACAGGCGGCTTCGCCATTGTGTCTCTCCTGTGAAATCAAGAAGTGGGGATGCGAGCTGCCCTAGAAGGGCGGCTCGTCCGAGTAGCCACCGCCGGAGCCGCCGGAGCTTCCGCCCCAACCGCCCCCGCCGCCGCCCTGCTGCTGGCCACCGGCCGGCGCGCTGGACGCCCACGGGTCGTCGGAGGGAGCTCCGCCGCCCTGCGGCTGCTGGCCACCGGGGGCTCCGCCCCAGTTGCCACCGCCGCCGCCCTGCTGCTGACCGCCGCCGAACCCACCCTGACCACCGCGACCGGTGGTCTTGGCGACCTTGGCCGTGGCGTTCTTCAGGCTGGGGCCGACTTCCTCGACGTCCAGCTCGTAGACCGTGCGCTTGACACCCTCACGGTCCTCGTACGACCGCTGCCTCAGCCGGCCCTGCACGATGACGCGCATGCCCCGCTGAAGGGACTCGGCGACGTTCTCGGCCGCCTGCCGCCACACCGAGCAGGTCAGGAACAGGCTCTCGCCGTCCTTCCACTCATTGGTCTGGCGGTCGAAGGTGCGGGGGGTGGACGCGACACGGAACTTCGCGACCGCCGCACCCGAGGGGGTGAAGCGCAGCTCGGGGTCGTCGACGAGATTGCCGACGACCGTGATGACGGTCTCGCCTGCCATGGATGAACCTCTCGGCGGGGATTGCTGCTGGGCTGCTGTGCTACTCGGTCCCGATTACCGCTGAACCGAAGTTCAGTGGGTCTCGGGGCGAAGGACCTTGGTCCGGAGAACCGACTCGTTCAGGTTCATCTGTCGGTCAAGCTCCTTGACGACCGCAGGCTCGGCCTGAAGGTCGATGACCGAGTAGATGCCCTCGGGCTTCTTCTTGATCTCGTAAGCGAGACGACGACGGCCCCAGGTGTCGACCTTCTCGACCTTTCCGTTGCCCTCACGGACGACGGAGAGGAAGTTCTCGATCAGCGGGGAGACAGCGCGCTCCTCGAGATCGGGGTCGAGGATGACCATCACTTCGTAGTGACGCATGTGGAACCCACCTCCTTTGGACTCAGCGGCCACGGTCGTTCCGTGGCAGGAGGGTCGTGATGCGTGCGCACGGCATCCGCAGAGCAGACACCGCGCAGACCGTACAGACTACCTGCTCGACTCCTTCCGGTTGAAATCCGGCAGGGGGAGGCCACAATCTGTATCCATCGGGTGTGCTCGGTGCTATGCCTTCGGCCCCCGCCGGAGACAGCCCGCAGCACCGCTCTGCTTCAGCCAGGAGGTGCCTTCCGATGGCACAGGCAATGCGGCCCCAGTCCTCGCCCCAGTCCCCGCCCCCGTCGATCTCCCTCTTGTCCACCGACGGCAAGCCCCACCCGCTGCAGGACACCCTGATGGCGGCCACCTTGATCCTCGGAGCCGTGGCGTTCGTCACGGCGTTCTTCCACAACCTGCACCTGCTCACCACGTGGGCCGGACTGATCGGGATCCTGACCGGCGCGTACGGACAGTTCGTCTCCGTCACGACACGCGAGCGCTTCGCGCTGATCATCGGCCTTGGCGCGTCTGCCATCGGCTTCTTCCTCGGCATGTTCCACGGCGGCCTTTTCGGCGGCTGACCGGGCTGACCGGGGTACCTCCGCGACGGGGCACCGGCCGCAGCGCGGCCCGGGCCCCGGCCCGTCCCCCAGATGGGTGGCGCCCCTGTCGCAGTAGGCTTCGCGCCATAGCCAGCGAAGTCGCCGGAGGAGCACCCCGCATGAGCCTGTCCCTGAGGACCATCAGCCGAGAGCAGCATCTGGCCTACCTCCAGAGCCTGCCGTCGGCTAGCCACTGCCAGGTCCCGGCATGGGCCGACGTCAAGAACGAATGGCGTTCGGAGAACCTCGGCTGGTTCGACAAGTCCGGCGAACTCGTCGGTGCCGCACTGGTGCTGTACCGGCAGCTGCCCAAGGTGAAGCGATACCTCGCGTACCTGCCAGAGGGCCCGGTCATCAACTGGTACGCCCCGAACCTGGAGGAGTGGCTCCAGCCGATGCTGGCGCACCTGAAGAACCAGGGCGCCTTCACCGTGAAGATGGGCCCGCCCGTCGTCATCCGCCGCTGGAACTCCACCGCCATCAAGGCCGGCATCCAGGACCCGGAAGTCAAGCGCCTGCGCGACGTGGAGGCCTCGCACATCGAGCCCCGCGCCTTCGAGGTCTCCGACAAGCTGCGCCGCATGGGCTGGCAGCAGGCCGAGGACGGCGGCGCCGGATTCGGCGACGTCCAGCCCCGCTACGTCTTCCAGGTGCCGCTGGCCAACCGCTCGCTGGACGATGTCCTCAAGGGCTTCAACCAGCTGTGGCGCCGCAACATCAAGAAGGCCGAGAAGGCCGGCGTCGAGGTCGTCCAGGGCGGCTACGAGGACCTGCCGACCTGGCAGCACCTGTACGAGATCACGGCCGAGCGCGACAAGTTCCGCCCGCGCCCGCTCAGCTACTTCCAGCGCCAGTGGACGGCCCTCAACTCCGAGGACCCCAACCGGATGCGGCTGTACATCGCCAAGCACGAGGGGGAGCCGCTGGCAGCCGCCACGATGCTCACCGTCGGCCAGCACGTCTGGTACTCGTACGGCGCCTCCGCCAACCACAAGCGCGAGGTACGTCCCTCGAACGCGATGCAGTGGCGGATGCTGCGCGACTCCTACGCGCTCGGTGCCAGCGTCTACGACCTGCGCGGTATCTCTGACACGCTGGACGAGAACGACCACCTGTTCGGCCTGATCCAGTTCAAGGTCGGCACGGGCGGCGAAGCCGTCGAGTACGTCGGCGAGTGGGACTTCCCGCTCAACAAGGTGCTGCACAAGGCGCTCGACATGTATATGTCGCGTCGCTGACCCCACCCCTCACCCCCACCCACCCACGCACCGCTGCATCCCGCAGCCATTCAGGAGAGGTTCCGGACGGGCATGGCGCTCACGCTCTACGTCGACACCGCGCGCTGGCGTGCGCACCAGAAGCAGATCCAGGACCAGTTCCCCGGGATGATCCCGGTCTGCAAGGGCAACGGCTACGGCTTCGGCCACGAGCGGCTGTGCGAGGAGGCGACCCGGCTGGGCGCCGACGTCCTGGCCGTCGGGACCACGTACGAGGCCGCCAGCATCAAGGACTTCTTCGGCGGCGACCTGCTCGTCCTGACCCCGTTCCGGCGGGGCGAGGAGCCGGTGCCGCTGCCCGACCGGGTCATCCGATCGGTGTCCTCGCTGGACGGGGTCCGCGGCCTGGTCGGTGCCCGCGTGGTCATCGAGTGCATGAGCTCGATGCGCCGCCACGGCATCTCCGAGCAGGACCTGGGACAGCTGCACGCGGCGATCGAGGACGTCCGGCTGGAGGGCTTCGCCCTGCACCTGCCGCTGGACCGCCCCGACGGCTCGGACGCCGTCGAGGAGGTCATCGGCTGGATGGACCGGCTGCGCGCGGCCCGGCTGCCGCTGCACACCATGTTCGTCAGCCACCTGCGGGCCGAGGAGCTGGCGCGGCTTCAGCAGCAGTTCCCGCAGACCCGCTTCCGCGCCCGCATCGGCACGCGCCTGTGGCTGGGCGACCACGACGCGACCGAGTACCGCGGCGCGGTCCTCGACGTCACGCGCGTGGCCAAGGGCGACCGCTTCGGCTACCGCCAGCAGAAGGCCGCGTCCGACGGCTGGCTGGTCGTCGTGGCCGGCGGAACCTCGCACGGCGTGGGCCTGGAGGCCCCCAAGGCCCTCCACGGCGTGATGCCGCGTGCCAAGGGCGTCGCCCGGGCGGGCCTGGCCACGGTCAACCGGAACCTGTCGCCGTTCGTGTGGGCGGGCAAGCAGCGCTGGTTCGCGGAGCCGCCGCACATGCAGGTGTCGATCCTGTTCGTGCCGTCGGACGCGACCGAGCCGAAGGTCGGCGACGAGCTCGTGGCGCACCTGCGCCACACCACCACGCAGTTCGACCGGGTGCTCGACGCCTGACAGCCGTGTGCCGGTCCAGGGCCGGCACACGGGGTCAGTCCTCGGGGTGCGTGCCCCAGTCGACCCGCTGTCCGTCCGAGGGCGTCGCGTACCGCGGCGCCCTCGCCGCGTCCGACAGCACGAACACGTCCCGGGCACCGTCCAGGACCCCGCCGGAGGGGTCGTCCGAGCCGTCCCGGCGCACGACGTCCCGTTCGGGCATCAGGATGTCGCGGACGATGACCGCGCACAGGTAGAGGGTGCCCAGCAGGTGGGCAGTGATCGCCAGCTGGTAGCCCTCCACGGGCAGGCCCTGGTGCTTGTCGCCGCTGCTCGTGTAGGCCAGGTAGAACCAGATCCCGAGGAAGTAGACGACCTCGGTGGCCTGCCAGATCAGGAAGTCCCGCCAGCGCGGCCGGGCCAGCGCCGCGAGCGGGATGAGCCACAGCACGTACTGCGGCGAGTAGACCTTGTTGCACAGGATGAAGGCGGCGACGACCAGGAAGGCCAGCTGCGCGAACCGGGGGCGCCGGGGCGCGGTCAGGGTCAGCAGGCCGATGGCCCCGCACAGCAGGAGCGTCAGCCCCGTGGCGTACGTGTTGGCGTCCTCCAGCGGGTTGCCCGAGCGCTGGGAGATCAGCAGCCACACGGAGCCGAAGTCGATGGGGCGCTCTTGGCTGAAGGTGTAGAACTTCGTCCAGCCGTCCCAGGCGAAGAGCATGACGGGCAGGTTCACCAGGAGCCACGCCCCGGCCGCGCCGAGGGCGGCGGCGCCGAAGGCCCGCCACTTCCCGGCCCGCCAGCAGAGCACGAACAGCACCCCGAGCAGCAGCACGGGATAGAGCTTCGCGGCGGTGGCCAGGCCGATGAAGACGCCGAAGAGCACCGTGCGGCCCCTGGACCACATGAGCATCCCGGCGGCGGTCAGGGCGATGGCCAGCAGGTCCCAGTTGATCGTCGCGGTGAGCGCGAAGGCCGGTGCGAGGGCGAAGAGCAGGGCGTCCCAGGGCCGGCGGCGGTGGGTCCGTGCGACGCACACCGCGATGACGGCCGCGCAGGCCATCAGCATGCCCGCGTTGACCATCCAGTACATCTGCTCGCGGTGCTGCATGGAGCCGCTGCCCGGGGTCAGCCAGGAGGCGATCTCCATGAACAGCCCGGTGAGGACGGGGTACTCCAGGTACTCCATGTCGCCGGGGAGCCGGTCGAAGTAGGGCGTCAGGTTGTCGGCGAAGCCGCGTACCGCGTAGAGGTGCGGGATGTCCGAGTAGCAGGCGTGGGTGTACTGCGAGCCGGCCCCGCGGAACCACGCCCAGTCGTAGCAGGGCAGCTTCTGCACCATGCCCAGCGCGAACATGCCGATGGCGATCAGGGCCACCACGCGCACCGGTCCCAGCCAGTGCCCTCCCAGCCGGGCGTAGCGGCCGAGCGGGCCGCCGATGAACTCACTGCCCGCCGCGGCGACCTCGTCCTGCTGCGTGGGCAGTACGGGGTGGTCCTCGTGCACCTTGGTCATGGGCTCATCCTGCCGTACCGGGCCGGACATGGGGGAAGGCCGTCGCACCCTGTGCGACGGCCTTCCCTTACTCGATCACTCGGGCACTCGGTCCGCGGTCAGTTGGCCGCCATGCCGGTCGGCCAACCCGTGGTGCCGCCCGGGCGACCGGGTCTTCCGGTGGGCGTCGGGGACGGTGATCCGCTGGCTCCGCCGTCGGCGCCTCCGATGACCCCGGAATTCGTTCCCCCGTTGTTGTTCCCGCCGGTGGTGTTCGGGTCGCAGTACAGCTCCCACGACGGCTTGCACGACGGCTTGCCGCCCTTGGACGGGGACGGGGACGGGGACGGGGAACTCGACGGAGACGGCGACGGAGACGTGGAAGGCACCACAGGGGCCGAGGGGGTGGGGGAGGGCGCGCCGGCCGAGTCGGCCACCACACCGATCTCCTCGGGCTCGGGGAACTGCTTGACCGGGGCGCCCTTGAGCGCCTCGCGCATGTACTCGGTCCAGATCACGGTCGGGATGTCACCACCGTGGATGGAGTCGGTGCCACCCACGCCGTTCATGGACATCAGCTTCTTGTCGGCCGAGTTCGGGTCGGTGCGGAAGAGGGTGACGGCGGTCGACAGCTCCGGGGTGTATCCGACGAACCACGCCGACTTGTTCTGGTCGGTGGTGCCGGTCTTGCCCGCGGCGGGCCGGCCCAGAGCCTTGGCCTTCTTGCCGGTGCCGTTCTCGACGACGTTCTCCAGGACCTTGGTGACGTTGTCCGCGACGGCGTTGTCCAGCGCCCGTTCGGCCTTGGGCGCCTCGAAGCCGGACAGCTTCTCGCCGTTCTTCATGACCTCGGTCACGGAGTAGGGCTCGTGGTGCGTGCCGGACCCGGCGAAGGTGGCGTACGAGTCGGCCATCCGGATGGCGCTGGGCGTCGAGGTACCCAGGGCGAAGGAGGCGTCGTCGCCGGGGCTCATCGTCTCCTTGAGGATGCCGGTGGACTTGGCCACGTCGCGGACCTTGGTGTGGCCCACGTCGAAGACGAGCTGCGCGAACGGCACGTTGATGGACTTCTCCATCGCCTCGTTGAGGGTGACGTAGCCGAAGGCGGCGGAGCTCTCGTTCTTCTGCCGGAACGGCTTGCCGGAGTTGTCCAGCAGGGGCTTGCCCTGACGGTTCTTGATCACCGTGAGGTCGTCGGCCATGTACTTGCTGTTGGCCGACAGTCCCTGGCCGTTCGAGTTCTGGGTGCCGTACTCCATCGCCGCCGCCAGGACGTACGGCTTCCAGGTCGAGCCGACCGGGACACCAGTGGTGTTGGCGTTGTTGCTGAAGTGCTTCTTGTCCATGCCGGCACCGCCGTACAGGGCGACGATCGCCCCGGTCTTCACATCGACGGAGGCGGCGCCGAACTGCACGAAGGTGTCCAGGTCGGGGCGCTTCTTCTCGTCGAGGAAGTCGTTGCGGGTGTCCTCGACGGACTTGACCAGGGCGTCGACCCTGGGCTTCTCGAAGGTGGTCTTGATCTGGTAGCCGCCTAGGGCCATCTGCTCCGGCGTGATGCCCTTGGTCTTCATCACGTACTGCTTGGCCGTCTCGACCAGGTAGCCGATCTGGCCGGACATGGCGCGGGCCTGCTCCGACTCGACCCGGGCGGGGAACTCCTTGTACGTGGCCCGCTCGGTCTTGTCCATCCGGCCCACCTCGACCTCGCGGTCGAGCACCCAGGCCCAGCGCTTCCGGGCACGGTCCTCGTTGAGGACGGGGGTGGCCGCGGACCCGATGCCGCCGTCGGGGTTGTACAGGTTGGGGCCCTTGAGCACCGAGGCCAGGAAGGCGCTCTCGGACGGGTTCAGGTCCTGGCAGTCCTTGCCGAAGTAGGCGCGGGCCGCGGCCTGGATCCCGTAAGCGTCGCGACCGTAGTACGCGGTGTTGAGGTAGCCCGCGAGGACCTTGTCCTTCTCCTCGGAGACACCCAGCTTTATCGCGATGAAGAGCTCGGTGACCTTCCGCTTGAGCGTCTGCTCGGAGTCCAGGTAGGTGTTCTTCACGTACTGCTGGGTGATGGTCGAGCCGCCCTGGGTGGAGCCGCCCGTGGCCATGTTGTAGACGGCCCGGGCGATGCCCATCGGGTCGACGCCCTTGTCCGTCTCGAAGGACTCGTTCTCCGCGGCGATCACGGCGTCCCTCATCGACCGGGGGATCTTGTCGATGGGCACGATCTGCCGGTTCATCGACCCGCCGGTCGCGACCATCTGCTCGCCGTTGGCCCAGTAGAAGACGTTGTTCTGCGCCTGGGCCGCTTTGTTCTCGTCGGGCTTGTTGACCATCGCGATGCCGATGCCGGCCCCGGCGATGATGACCGCGAAGAAGCCCAGGACCGTGCCGGAGACGAACTTCCAGGACGGTACGAAGCGCTTCCAGCCGTCCCTGTCGGACCGCGGGTAGTTGATGAGGCGCTTGTCCGGGCGGCCCGTGCCGCGAGCGGCTCTGCCCGAGCCCCTTCCGGGGCCCGCGGGCCCTCTCTGCGCGGACCGGCGGGTGTCGGCGCGGCTGCCCTGGGGGGGCCGCTCGGCATGGGGCCCACTGGGTGACGCCGTGGGGACGTCACGCCGGGCATCGGCGCCCCGGCCGGGGCGCGGCTGGGCGGCCCGGCGGGCCGAAGCTCGCCCGCCACCTTGGGGCTGCGGCGGTTTGCGGCGGTGCTCGCTCATCGAACGACTACTCCTCGGGCAGGCGAGTGGCCTGGAAGCGGCAAATGAATTCCGGTTCCCCCGGTGTCATGGCGCACAGACTACGCACGGTCAAAACCTAACCAGTGCCGAAGTTCACCCCAAAACGGGCAACTTGCCTGGCACGAATTCGCGATGTGACGCCGGTCACCATGTCACCCCTTGTCGCCGGACGCGCACCGTTCTATCGTCTGGATGTATCGAGTCGATACATCAGCTCGGTATAAAGACTCAGAGTCGGAAGAGAGGCAGGCGGATGAGCAGGCGCTCAGGCATCCTCGAATTCGCCGTCCTCGGCCTGCTTCGCGAATCCCCCATGCACGGGTACGAGCTGCGCAAGCGGCTCAACACCTCACTGGGAGTGTTCAGGGCCTTCAGCTACGGGACGCTCTACCCCTGCCTCAAGACGCTGGTCGCCAACGGCTGGTTGATCGAGGAGCCGGGCAACGCCCCGGAAGACGCGCTCGCCGCTTCACTCGCAGGGCGCCGCGCCAAGATCGTCTACCGGTTGACGGCCGCGGGTAAGGAGCATTTCGAAGAGCTCCTCTCCCACACCGGCCCCGACACCTGGGAGGACGAGTCCTTCGCCGCCCGCTTCGCCTTCTTCGGCCAGACCGAGCGAGACGTACGCATGCGGGTACTGGAGGGCCGCCGCAGCCGACTCGAGGAGCGCCTGGAGAAGATGCGCGCCTCACTGGTCCGCACGCGGGAACGCCTCGACGACTACACGCTTGAGCTGCAGCGGCACGGCATGGAGTCCGTGGAGCGCGAAGTGCGCTGGCTGAACGAGCTCATCGAGAGCGAGCGGGCTGGACGGGATCGCAGGCGACCCGGTCCGTCCGACGAAACTGCAAAATGAGGCCTGCATCTCGCAGACCTCGTCCGAGAACAAACAGGGAGCAACCGGAATGGGTTCGGTTCGCGTAGCCATCGTCGGCGTGGGCAACTGCGCCGCCTCGCTGGTGCAGGGCGTCGAGTACTACAAGGACGCCGACCCGGCGGCCAAGGTCCCCGGGCTGATGCACGTCCAGTTCGGCGACTACCACGTGCGTGACATCGAGTTCGTCGCCGCGTTCGACGTCGACGCGAAGAAGGTCGGCCTCGACCTTTCGGACGCCATCGGCGCCAGCGAGAACAACACCATCAAGATCTGCGACGTCCCGAACGCCGGCGTGACCGTGCAGCGCGGCCACACCTACGACGGCCTGGGCAAGTACTACCGCATGACCATCGAGGAGTCCGCCGAGGCTCCGGTCGACGTGGTCCAGATCCTCAAGGACCGCCAGGTCGACGTCCTGATCTGCTACCTGCCGGTCGGTTCCGAGGACGCGGCGAAGTTCTACGCCCAGTGCGCCATCGAAGCCAAGGTCGCCTTCGTCAACGCCCTCCCGGTCTTCATCGCCGGCACCAAGGAGTGGGCCGACAAGTTCACCGAGGCCGGTGTCCCGATCGTCGGCGACGACATCAAGTCGCAGGTCGGCGCCACCATCACGCACCGCGTGATGGCGAAGCTGTTCGAGGACCGCGGTGTCCGTCTTGAGCGCACCATGCAGCTCAACGTCGGCGGCAACATGGACTTCAAGAACATGCTGGAGCGCGACCGCCTGGAGTCGAAGAAGATCTCCAAGACGCAGGCCGTCACCTCGCAGATCCCCGACCGTGAGCTCGGCGAGAAGAACGTCCACATCGGCCCGTCCGACTACGTCGCCTGGCTCGACGACCGCAAGTGGGCCTACGTCCGCCTTGAGGGCCGCGCCTTCGGCGATGTCCCGCTGAACCTCGAGTACAAGCTCGAGGTGTGGGACTCCCCGAACTCCGCCGGTGTCATCATCGACGCCCTGCGTGCCGCCAAGATCGCCAAGGACCGCGGTATCGGCGGCCCGATCCTGTCGGCGTCCAGCTACTTCATGAAGTCCCCGCCGGTGCAGTACTTCGACGACGAGGCCTACGCGAACGTCGAGAAGTTCATCAAGGGCGAGGTCGAGCGCTAGTCGAGCCCCCAAGGTCGTCGATGACACCTGGGCTTCGGCTGTTCTTCCGCGGAGGGTCCCCGGGCAATGTGCCCGGGGACCCTCCGCGTATGTGACCCTTGCCCTCATGCCTGTCGTACGTGATCTGCGCGTACTCCTGCGCCTGAGGGACTTCCGCAACCTGCTCGCCGTACGGCTGCTCTCCCAGGCCGCGGACGGCGTCTACCAGGTCGCGCTCGCCACCTACGTGGTCTTCTCACCGGAGAAGCAGACCTCGCCCGCGGCCATCGCCTCGGCCATGGCGGTCCTGCTGCTGCCGTATTCGGTGATCGGCCCCTTCGCCGGGGTGCTCCTCGACCGCTGGCGCCGCCGCCAGGTCTTCCTCTACGGCAACCTGCTGCGCGCGTTCCTCGCCTGCATCACCGGCATGCTGATCGTCGCGAACGTGCCCGACTGGCTGTTCTACGCCTCGGCACTGTCCGTGACCGCCGTCAACCGCTTCGTCCTGGCGGGGCTCTCCGCGTCCCTGCCCCACGTCGTCGGCCCCGGGCAGCTGGTCACCGCGAACGCACTGTTCCCCACCGCCGGAACCCTCGCCGCGACCGTCGGCGGAGGGCTGGCCTTCGTCGTCCGGCTGCTGGCCTCCGACTCCAACGCCGTCGTCGTCCTCCTCGGGGCCGGGCTGTACCTGTGCTCGGCCCTCGTGTCCCTGCGGCTGGCCGTCGGCCTGCTCGGGCCCGACCACCCTCCTGGCCGGCTCAACCCTTCGGTCGCCGAGGGGATCGCCCTCACCGTCCGGGGCATGGCCGAAGGCCTGCGGCACCTGGCCACCCGTCGGGAGGCCGTCCGGGCGCTCACCGCGATGACCATGATGCGGTTCTGCTACGGAGCGCTGTTCGTGATGCTGCTCACGCTCTGCCGCTTCTCCTGGTCGGACAACGAGTCGGACGGACTGGCTCTCCTGGGCGTCGCGGTCGGTGTCTCCGGGGCCGGGTTCTTCACGGCTGCCGTGATCACTCCCTCGCTCGTGGGCCGATTGGGACCGTTGGGCTGGATCACCGCCTGCTCAGCGGGAGCCGCGGTCCTGGTCCCGGCGCTCGGCCTGTTCTTCGCCCCCGGCCCGATGGTGATCGCCGCGTTCGTCCTCGGCCTCGCCACCCAGGGCGCCAAGATCTCCACCGACACGGTCGTCCAGTCCCGCGTGGACGACGACTACCGCGGCCGTGTCTTCTCCCTCTACGACGTGCTCTTCAACGTCGCCTTCGTCGGCGCCGCGGCGGTGGCCTCGCTCATGCTCCCGCCGGACGGGCGGTCCGCGGCCCTGATCCTCTCCGTGGCCGCCCTCTACGCAGCCACCGCTGCGCTGCTGGCACGGCAGAGCCGACGATTCACCGGGGGCGCCTCCAAGCGGTAGCCGCGGGCTCCGCCGCCCCATGCGTCCGGGTCGATGGGTCGATGTTTCACGTGAAACATCGACCCGGACGCCCTGCGTCAGGCCTGAGCGGCCCACCACTCCTTGAGCGCGGCGACAGCGGCATCGCGCCCCATCGGGCCGTTCTCCAGCCTCAGCTCCAGCAGGAACGCGTACGCCTTCCCGATCACCGGGCCGGGGCCGACCTCCAGCACCTGCATGATCTCGTTGCCGTCCAGGTCGGGCCGGATCGCGTCGAGCTCCTCCTGCTCCTGCAGCTGTGCGATGCGCTCCTCAAGCCCGTCGTAGGTACGGGAGAGGGCGTTGGCCTTGCGCTTGTTGCGCGTGGTGCAGTCGGACCGGGTCAGCTTGTGCAGGCGCTCCAGCAGCGGACCGGCGTCGCGGACGTAGCGCCGCACCGCGGAATCGGTCCACTCGCCGTCCCCGTAGCCGTGGAAGCGCAGGTGCAGCTCCACCAGCCGGGACACGTCCTTGATCATGTCGTTGGAGTACTTCAGAGCGGTCAGGCGCTTCTTGGTCATCTTCGCGCCCACCACCTCGTGGTGGTGGAAGGAGACCCTGCCGTCGCTCTCGAAGCGGCGGGTACGGGGCTTCCCGATGTCGTGCAGCAGTGCCGCGAGCCGCAGCACCAGGTCCGGCCCGTCCTCCTCCAGCGCGATCGCCTGCTCCAGCACGATCAGCGAATGGTCGTAGACGTCCTTGTGGCGGTGGTGCTCGTCACGCTCCAGCCGCAGCGCGGGCAGCTCGGGCAGGATCCGGTCGGCCAGCCCGGTGTCCACGAGCAGGCCCAGGCCCTTGCGCGGGTTCGCGGAGAGGATCAGCTTGTTCAGCTCGCCCTGCACCCGCTCTGCCGAGACGATCTCGATCCGGTCGGACATGGCCTTCATCGCCTCGACGACCTCGGGAGCGACCTCGAAGTCCAGCTGCGCGGCGAACCGCGCCGCCCGCAGCATGCGCAGCGGATCGTCGGAGAACGAGTCCTCCGGGGTCCCGGGGGTGCGCAGCACACCGGCGGCCAGGTCCTCCAGACCGCCGTGCGGGTCGATGAACCGCTGCTCCGGCAGGGCCAGCGCCATGGCGTTGACCGTGAAGTCGCGCCGGACCAGGTCTTCCTCGATCGAGTCGCCGTAGGAGACCTCGGGCTTGCGCGACGTGCGGTCGTAAGCCTCCGAGCGGTAGGTGGTCACCTCGATCTGGAAGTTCCGGTCGACGTCTCCGACACGGGCGTGCTTCTGCGCCCCGACGGTGCCGAAGGCGATGCCGACGTCCCACAGCGAGTCGGCCCACGGGCGGACGATCTTCAAAACGTCCTCGGGGCGGGCATCGGTGGTGAAGTCCAGGTCATTGCCGAGACGCCCGAGCAGCGCGTCGCGGACGGACCCGCCGACCAGGGCGAGGCGGAAGCCCGCCTCCTGGAAACGGCGGCCGAGCTCGTCGGCGACAGGGGCGACCCGCAGCAGTTCACTCACCGCCCGGCGCTGCACGTGATTCAGGGCACTGAGGTTGTCTTCGTTGGCGTTCGGCACAACAGAAAAGGGTACGTGCCCCGCCCGGCGCGGGCTTCCGCGTTTTCGGCGACCCCGGTACACGGCCGTCCCCGGGCTGCGCCGATCATGTGGAGCAAGGTGCGGCACTCGCGCACGGCGGTCCTCGTTACCATTCGTGGACGCACAGACGACGACCACTGACACTTCGAGGGACGGGCTAGCGCGTGGCCGAGGCGGCAGACATCCTGGGGGCCTCACCCGCCCCTGCCCGGCGCCGATGGCTGCGGCGCGCAGTCGTCCTGCTCGCCGGGACGCCGGTGATGGCCGCTCTCGTCTACTCTCCCGCCCCCAAGGCCCAGGCCGCGCAGGCGGCCTCCGTCGACATCCAGCTGACCTCGATGACCCCCGCCGCCCCGGTCAAGAGCGACACCCTGACCATCTCCGGCACCGTGGTCAACAACAGCTCCGAGACGATCAACGACGCCCACGTGGGCCTGCGGGTCGGCCCCCTCCTCGCGGACCGGTCCTCGATAGACGAGGCGGCGGAGCGCACCGGCTTCCGGGCCGGCACGGACCCCGGGGAGATCGACCCCGCCTACGCCGTGAAGATCGACTCGCTGCCCTCCAAGGTCGGCCGCCAGTTCAGCCTCACGGTCCCGGTGAACAAGCTGGACCTGGACAAGGACGGCGTCTACCAGCTCGGCGTCTCCCTGTCCGGCGTGACCGAGAGCCGCCCCTCCGAGCAGGTCCTCGGCATCAAGCGGACCTTCCTCCCCTGGCAGCCTGAGGCCGCCGCCAAGCGCTCCCAGCTCACGTACGTGTGGCCGCTGATCTCCACCACCCATGTGACCGCGGAGACCGGCTCGGACGAGACCCAGACCCCCGTGTTCCTCGACGACTCCCTCGCCGACGAGCTGAAGCCGGGCGGCCGTCTGGAACGGATGGTCGCGCTCGGCAAGGAACTGCCCATCACCTGGGTGATCGACCCCGACCTGCTGTACACGGTCGACGCGATGACCAAGGGCTACCGGGTCCGCGTCCCGGGCGGCAAGCCCGTACAGGGCAAGAACAAGGCCGTCGCCGAGCAGTGGCTGAGCTCCCTGGAAGCCGCCGTCCAGGGCAAGAAGGTCGTCGCCCTTCCCTTCGCCGACCCCGACCTGGCCTCCCTCGCCCACCACGGCAAGGACGTCTCGGGCACCCTGGGCCAGCTGCGGCCCGCCACCGACAAGGCGAAGCAGGCCGTCGAGACGGTCCTGCACGTCCCCGCGTCCACCGACTTCTCCTGGCCCCTGGACGGCGCGATCGACCCCTCGATCGTCAACGTCGCCACCTCGGCCGGCGCCCACAACATCCTCACCCGCAGCGACAGCCTCTCGGAGAGCGGAGCCCTCGGGTACACCCCCTCGGCCGCCCGCCCCATCGGCGCGGGCGCCACCGCCGTCGTCGCGGACGCGGAGCTCTCCACGGCGTTCGAGGGCGACATGCTGAACGCCGGGAACTCCACCCTCGCCGAGCAGCGGTTCCTCGCCCACACCCTCGCCCTGAACCTGCAGCACACCGACGAGCAGCGCAGCTTCGTCGTCGCCCCGCAGCGGATGCCCACCGCCAGCCAGGTGGAGACTATGGCCCGGGCCGTCCGCGCCCTCCAGGCGGGCCGCTGGACCCAGCCCGGGGACCTCGAAGCCGCAGCGGCCGCCAAGCCCGACCCCGCGGCCGCCACCCAGGTGCCGGGCGCCGGCCAGTACCCCGAGGCCCTGCGCAAGCAGGAGCTCCCCGTCACGGCCTTCGAGAAGGTCCGCACCACCCAGAACACCCTCGATCACTTCAAGGTGATCCTCGCCGCACCCGACCGCGTCGAGATCCCCTTCGGCAACACGACCAACCGGGAGATGTCCACCTCCTGGCGCGGCCACCCCGCCGAGGCCGACCTCTACCGGGACCAAGTCCAGAACTACCTGATCGGTCTCACCGAGAAGGTCAAGGTCATCCCGAAGTCCGACGCCACCCTGTCCGGACACAGCGCCACCATCCCGGTGAGCGTCCAGAACAGCCTCGTCCAGGACGTCCACAACCTCGTCCTGCGGGTGAAGTCCGCCAACCCCACCCGCCTGATGTTCGGCGACAAGGGCGAGGCGGAACAGCAGGTCACCGTCCAGGGCGACCACACCCAGACCGTCAAGTTCCCCGCCAACGCGACCGCGAGCGGCCCCGTCGAGGTCACCGCGCAGCTCTTCACCAAGGACGGCGCCCCTTACGGCAAGGAACGCAAGTTCACCGTGAATGCCACCGAGGTCACCCCCACTGTCATGCTCGTCATCGCCGGCGGTGTGCTCCTCCTGGTCCTCGCGGGCATCAAGATGTACGCGAGCCGCAAGCGCGTCGCGGCCCGCGCGGCCACCGAGGAGAGCACGCAGCCGAGTGACGAGTCCCCGGACACCGGACCGCAAAGCACCGAGGGGTCCGGCACGAGTGAGACAGTGGACCGTTGAGCGATGCCGTGGCCGGTCGGCCTGGGGACGATGAGGTGGGGTTTCGATGAACGCGCCGTACGACGGTGACCGCGCGCAGGGCACTGGTGGGCCCGCGCCCTCCCAGGGCACTGCCCCGAGCACTCCGGTGCCCGGGCAGGTTCCCGCGCCCGCGCCCGCGCCGGACCACGACCCGTACGTCCAGGACGCCTACGACCACGACCCCTACCGGTCGCAGGACCTGTCCGCCCAGGACCCCGTCGCCGAGGTCCTCTACGACCGGGCCGCACACCCCCCGCCGCCGCCCGGTACCTACCAGGAGCCCGGCCCGCTCTACGCCGCCCCGACCGCGCCCTCCTACTCCCCCGACCCGCGCGTCTGGGCCCAGACCCCGCCGCCCGAGCCGGACGGGCCCTCCCGCCACCTGCCGTACGGCGACCACGCCACCACCACCGAGTTCGTCGGCGTGGACTCCCTCGTCACCAAGGCGGCGGACGCGCCGTCCGAGCCCGACGCCTTCGCGCACCTCTACCGGGACCAGGAGGCGGCTCCCCGTACCCCCGCCGAGGACGCCCCCGTCGCCGCCCCGGCGCCGAGCAAGCCCGCCGGACGCGCGTCCAGCCTCCTGAAGTCCAGCGCGCTCATGGCCGCCGGCACGATCGTCTCCCGCATCACCGGATTCCTGCGCACCCTGGTCATCGCCGGCGCCATCGGCGTCGGCACGTTCAACGACACGTACCAGATCGCCAACACCCTGCCCACGATGATCTACGTGCTGGTCGGCGGCGGCGCCCTGAACGCCGTCTTCATCCCGCAGCTGGTCCGGGCCATGAAGAACGACGACGACGGGGGAGAGGCGTACGCCAACCGGCTGCTGACCCTCGTCGTGGTCCTCCTGGCCGCCATCACGACCATCTGCGTCCTCGCGGCACCGGTCTTCATCACGATGATGTCGCCGAAGATCGCCTCCGACCCCCAGCAGATGGACGTCGCGGTCGCCTTCGCCCGCTACTGCCTGCCCACGATGTTCTTCATGGGCGTCCACGTGGTCCTCGGTCAGATCCTCAACGCCCGCGGCCGCTTCGGCGCGATGATGTGGACCCCGGTCCTCAACAACATCGTCGTCATCGCCACCTTCGGCGCGTTCATCTGGGCGTTCGGCGGCTTCACCACCTCCGGCGTCAACGCCACCACGGTCACCGCCGAGGGCGTCCGCCTGCTGGGCCTGGGCACCCTGCTGGGCCTCACCGTCCAGGCCCTGGCCATGCTCCCCTACCTGCGCGACGCGGGCTTCAGGCCGCGCCTGCGCTTCGACTGGAAGGGCCACGGACTCGGCAAGGCCGCCGGCCTGGCCAAGTGGACGTTCTTCTTCGTCCTCGCCAACCAGATCGGGCTCGTCGTCGTCACCCAGCTCGCCACCTGGGCCGGATCCGTCGCCGAGCAGCAGGGTCACCCCGGTACCGGCATCACCGCCTACAACTACGCGCTTCTGCTGTGGCAGATGCCGCAGGCCATCATCACCGTCTCCGTCATGACGGCCGTCCTGCCGCGCATCTCCCGCTCCGCCCACGACGGAGACGCCGCCGCCGTCCGCGACGACATCTCCTACGGGCTGCGCACCTCGGCCGTCGCGATCGTGCCCTGCGCCTTCGCGTTCCTCGCCCTCGGCGTCCCGATGGCCACCCTGCTCTACGCGGGCTCCGGCGCCGGCGCACAGAACATCGGCTACGTCCTGATGGCCTTCGGCCTCGGCCTCATCCCGTACTCGGTCCAGTACGTGGTCCTGCGCGGCTTCTACGCCTACGAGGACACCCGCACGCCCTTCTACAACACCGTCATCGTCGCCGCCGTCAACGCGGCGGTCTCAACAGCCTCCTTCTTCGTCCTCCCCGCCCGGTGGGCCGTCGTCGGCATGGCCGCCGCCTACGGCCTCGGCTACACCGTCGGAGTCGGCGTCGCCTGGCGCCGGCTGAAGACCCGCCTCGGCGGCGACCTCGACGGCGCCCACGTGATGCGCACCTACGCCCGCCTCACCGGCGCCTGCGTCCCGGCCGCCGCCGTGGGCGGCGCCGCCGCCTACGCGGTCACCCAGTGGCTGGGCAGCGGAGTCGTCGGCTCCGCCGCCGCCCTCGTGGCCGGCGGCATCGCCCTCGCGGCCGTGTTCCTCATCGCCGCCAAGCGGATGCGAATCGAAGAGCTCAACTCGATGGTCGGAATGGTCCGCGGACGTTTGGGGCGCTGATGCGCACAACCGTCGCCCCCCTTCGTGTGTCGTGCATAGCGTCGGACTGTGGGCACAATTGGCATGGCTTCGCAGACTGGCCGACAGCGTGCAACGGATGGGGAGGCGGGAACGACGGTGGCGGAACGTAGCACGGCCGCCGTCGACGTGGCCGACAACAGTGGCGACAAGCCGCTGGCCGCAGAAGCGGACAAGGCCACGGCCGACGGGGTGGACATCCAGAACGGACGAGCCGCGGACGGACCCATGCCCGAAAAGGACGGCGAACGCACGACCGCGGCCCCCGCGGCCGCACCCGAACTCCACAGCGGCCACAAGCTCGCCAGACGCTACCGGCTCGAAGAGTGCGTCACCCGTGTGGACGGATTCAGCAGCTGGCGCGCGATGGACGAGAAGCTGCGTCGGGCCGTGGGCGTGCACCTGATCCCCGCCGACCATCCGCGGGCCCGTTCCGTCCTGGCCGCAGCGCGCTCCTCCGCCCTGCTCGGCGACCCCCGGTTCGTCCAGGTGCTCGACGCCGTGGAGGAGAACGACCTCGTCTACGTCGTCCACGAGTGGCTGCCCGACGCCACCGAGCTCACCGCGCTCCTCGCCGCGGGCCCCCTGGAACCCCACGAGGCCTACCAGCTCGTCAGCCAGATCTCCCAGGCCATGGCCGCGGCACACCGCGAAGGCCTGGCCCACCTGCGCCTGACGCCGAGCGCGATACTGCGCACCTCCACGGGCCAGTACCGCATCCGCGGCCTCGCGGTGAACGCCGCCCTGCGCGGGATCACCAGCGAGACCCCCCAGCGTGCCGACACCGAGGCCATCGGCGCACTCCTGTACGCCGCCCTCACCCAGCGCTGGCCGTACGAGAGCGACGCCTACGGCCTCACCGGCCTGCCCAAGGGCGTCGGCCTGATCGCCCCCGACCAGGTCCGCGCCGGTGTCCACCGGGGTCTGGGTGAGCTCGCGATGCGCGCCCTCGCCAACGACGGAGCCACCGCCTCCCGTCAGGAACCGGCCTGCACCACCCCCGAGGAGCTGGCCAAGGCCGTCGCCGCGATGCCCCGCATCCGGCCGCCGGAGCCCGCCTTCACCGCCCCGCCCGAGTACCAGCACACCACCTACCAGCAGGGCAGCTACGGCCGCCCCACGCCCCCCGGCGTGCCCTCCTCGCAGACCGTCACCGTCGCTCCCCCGCCGCCCCCGCTGCAGAGCCGCACCGGCCGCGCCCTGAAGTGGGGCGTCGCCGCCCTGCTCATCGCCGCCCTCGGCCTCGGCAGCTGGCAGCTCGCGGACACCCTGCTGGGCCACGGCACCCAGAAGGGCAACAGCGGCACCACCAACAACAACACCAAGACGGGCCCGGACGACACCCCGAAGGAGCCGGAGCGTACCCCTCTGTCCATCAAGAAGGCCGAGGAGTACTACCCGGACGGCAAGCCTCAGAACATCGAGGGCGCCTCTAACAGCCACGACGGCGACCCGAACTCCTTCTGGCGGACCTACGCGTACACCGACGGGCCCGACCTGGGCGCCTACAAGGAGGGGGTGGGGCTCGTCTTCGACCTCGGCTCGGAGCAGGATGTGACCGCCGCCTCGATAGCGTTCAAGTTCAGCGGCGACCACACAACGGCGACGATCTACGCGGCACCCAACATGTCGCCGTCGACCCCGGTCAGCAGCCTGCAGAAGATCGCCACCGGGACCACCTCCGACAAGCAGCTCGACCTCGTCACGAAGACTCCGGTCAAGACGCGCTACGTGGTCCTGTGGCTCACCGCCATGCCGAAGTCCGGCGTCTCCGACTACAGCGGCGCCGGCTACAAGCAGGGCATCACGAACGTCTCGTTCTCTCGAACCTCATAGCGAAGGGGGGCTGCGAGAGCAAAGCTCTCGCAGCACGGCGCCAACCAGGAGGGGAATCATGAGGCCTGCGGCTGAGGACCCCGTCTCGGCACAGGACCAGGAACTCCTGGCGATGCACGTCGCCGGAGACCCCGACGCCTTCGGTGAGCTCGTGCGGCGGCACCGCGACCGGCTGTGGGCGGTGGCCTTGCGCACGCTCGGCGACCGGGAGGAGGCCGCCGACGCGGTGCAGGACGCCCTCGTCTCCGCCTACCGGGCCGCCCACACCTTCCGCGGAGATTCCGCCGTCACCACCTGGCTGCACCGCATCACCGTCAACGCCTGCCTGGACCGGGCCCGGAAAGCCGCCTCGCGCAGGACCGCCCCCCTCGACGACACGGACCGCCTGGAGCGCCTCCTGGAGCCCCATGAGTCCGCCGAGGCCCCCGCGGAGCGCCAGGACCTCCATCGCCAGCTCCTGGCCGCCCTCAGCACCCTCCCGGCCGAACAGCGGGCCGCACTCGTCCTCGTCGACATGCAGGGATACCCCGTCGCCGAAGCCGCCCGCATCCTCGACGTGCCCACCGGCACCGTGAAGAGCCGCTGCGCACGCGGCCGGGCGAAACTCCTGCCGATGCTCACTCATCTGCGCACGAATGCCGGGGATAACACCGCCACCGAGCGGGGAAGGAACCGGACGCCGGGCGCAGCCGTCCCACCAGCGGCAGACCCCAGGCACCCAGACCCAGACGCAGTGAAGGGCGGAGGTGGACGACCGTGACCCCCCCGGCAAGCACGACCGGCACGACCGGCGCCATTCGGCACCCGGACGTCTCGGAGATCTCCGACCTCACCGAAGGACTCCTCTCCCCGGCCCGCAGCGCCGAAGTCCGGCGCCACCTCGGCGACTGCGCCCTGTGCGCCGACGTCCGCGCCTCCCTGGACGAGATCCGCGCCCTCCTGGGCACCCTCCCGGGCCCCGCCCGGATGCCCGCCGACATCGCCGGCCGCATCGACGCGGCCCTCGCAGCCGAAGCCCTCCTCGACTCCACCACCCCCCAGGCCTCCGACGAGGACACTCGGCCCGCGTCCGCCGCCCGTCCCCGGCCGACCTCCCGCGATGTTTCACGTGAAACATCGCCCGCCGGCCACCCGAACGGCCCAAGCGGACCCGGGCGACGCCGCGCCCGCCGCCGAATCGCCGTCCTCACCGGCCTGGCCGGGGCCGCCGCCTGCGCGCTCGGGATCTTCCTGTTCGGCGACCTCTCCGGCCCGTCCTCCCACGACGCCACAGCCCGCCATGAAACAGCGACCTCCGCCGCCCAGCCCCCCACCGACGGTGCCTACACCGCCCAGGGCCTGCGCGGCAGCGTCGAGCAGCTCCTCGGCTCCGGGCAGGGCGCCAAGGCAGCCACCCAGGGGGAGCAGAACAACACCTACGGGTTGGAGAACACTCCGGCCCCCGGGATCGCCCCCAACGACCGCCAGGCGGCCTCCGTCCCCGCCTGTGTCCAACGCGCCACCGGCCGCCCGGAGACCCCGATCGCCTTCGAACGCGGCAGCTACCAGGGCACTCCCGCCTACCTGCTCGTCCTGCCGCACCCGGGCGACGCCTCCCTCGTCGACGCTTACCTCGTCGACACCGGCTGCGAGAACACCGCTCCGGCGACCCCTGGAAAACTCCTGCTGACGAACACCTATCCCCGTTAGCGACACGTAAGGCCGCACCGGGACAGGCAGGGAATGCATGCGCCGTAGGATCAGTTGGGTGGGGTGAGAGTCCGCACCGGCCCCCGGTAGGCAGCACGCAGTCCGCAGAAACGAGGAAGAAACCCGTGAGCGACGTCCGAACCGTGATCATCATCGGCTCCGGGCCGGCCGGTTACACCGCCGCCCTGTACACCGCACGCGCTTCGCTCAAGCCCCTGGTGTTCGAAGGTGCCGTCACCGCCGGTGGCGCCCTGATGAACACCACCGAGGTGGAGAACTTCCCGGGGTTCCAGGACGGCATCATGGGCCCGGACCTCATGGACAACATGCGTGGCCAGGCCGAGCGCTTCGGCGCCGAACTGGTCCCGGACGACATCGTGTCCGTGGACCTCACCGGTGAGATCAAGACCGTCACCGACACCGCCGGCACCGTCCACCGCGCCAAGGCCGTCATCGTCACCACCGGCTCCCAGCACCGCAAGCTCGGCCTCCCCAACGAGGACGCCCTCTCCGGCCGCGGCGTCTCCTGGTGCGCCACCTGCGACGGATTCTTCTTCAAGGACCACGACATCGCCGTCGTCGGCGGCGGCGACACCGCGATCGAGGAAGCCACCTTCCTCTCCCGGTTCGCCAAGTCCGTCACGATCGTCCACCGTCGCGACAGCCTGCGCGCGTCGAAGGCCATGCAGGACCGCGCCTTCGCCGACCCGAAGATCAAGTTCGCCTGGGACAGCGAGGTCGCCGAGATCCACGGCGAGCAGAAGCTCTCCGGTCTCACCCTCCGCAACACCAAGACCGGCGAGACCTCCGCGCTGCCCGTCACCGGCCTCTTCATCGCCGTCGGCCACGACCCGCGCACCGAACTGTTCAAGGACCAGCTGGACCTCGACGACGAGGGCTACCTCAAGGTCGACGCCCCCTCCACCCGGACCAGCGTGACCGGCGTGTTCGGCGCCGGCGACGTCGTGGACCACACCTACCGTCAGGCGATCACCGCCGCGGGCACCGGTTGCTCCGCGGCCCTCGACGCCGAGCGCTTCCTCGCCGCCCTCGCGGACGCCGAGAAGGCTCACGCGGCCGTCTGACCCTCACACCAGCCCCACCCCACACCCCGCAGGAAGAAGAAGGAGGCCGCTGTGGCCGGCACCCTCAAGAACGTGACCGACGCTGACTTCGACGCCGAGGTCCTCAAGAGCGACAAGCCCGTACTGGTGGACTTCTGGGCCGCCTGGTGCGGACCGTGCCGCCAGATCGCGCCGTCCCTCGAGGCGATCGCCGCCGAGTACGGCGACCAGATCGAGATCGTCAAGCTCAACATCGATGAGAACCCGGCCACGGCCGCTAAGTACGGCGTCATGTCCATCCCGACGCTGAACGTCTACCAGGGCGGCGAGGTCGCCAAGACCATCGTCGGTGCCAAGCCGAAGGCTGCCATCCTGCGCGACCTCTCGGACTTCGTCGAGGTCAAGAGCGCCTGACGTCCAGGGGCCCCACCCAGCGGTAGCCAGGGAGGGTTTCACGTGAAACGGGGCCGCCCCCTGTCAGGGGGCGGCCCCGTTTCACGTTCCCCGGTTCACAGGGGACGCAGCGCCGGCTCCTTGCGCGCAGCCCCCAGCAGCCGGTCCAGCGCCAGCTCCACGTCTTCCTTCCACGACAGCGTCGACCGCAGCTCCAGCCTCAACCGCGGATGCAACGGGTGGGGACGCACGGTCTTGAAGCCCACCGAGAGCAGATGGTCCGCCGGCAGGAGGCACGCCGGCCCTTCCCAACGCGCATCCCCGAAAGCCTCGATGGCACGGAACCCCCGGCGCAGCAGGTCCTTCGCCACCGTCTGGACCATCACCCGCCCCAGCCCCTGCCCCTGGTACCCCGGCATGATCCAAGCGGTGATCAGCTGAACGGCATCCGGCGAGACCGGACTGGTCGGAAACGCCGTTGCCCTCGGTACGTACGCGGGCGGCGCGTACAGCACGAACCCGACCGGGACCTCGTCCACGTAGACCACACGGCCGCACGATCCCCACTCCAGGAGGACGGCGGAGATCCAGGCCTCTTTCTCCAGCGCCGGCGTACCCGCCTTCACGGCGGCCTCACCACTGACCGGATCCAGTTCCCAGAACACACAGGACCGGCAACGACGGGGCAGGTCCTGGAGGTTGTCCAGCGTGAGCGGTACCAGCCGACGACCCATGGAGGCATCGTATCCACTGGCCCCCGCTCTTTCGACAGCAGCAACACGGCGAAGGGGCGGACCGCGACGGTGGGAACCGCCACGATCCGCCCCTCGGCGGCTGCGGGATCACTCCCCCGACAGCCCCTGCTCCAGAACGCGGCCCTCACCCGGCGCCAGCGTCCCCAGAATCCGCTCCAGATCCTCCATCGACGCGAACTCGACGGTGATCTTGCCCTTCTTCTGGCCCAGATCCACCTTCACCCGCGTCTCGAACCGGTCCGACAGCCGCGTCGCCAGCTCGCTGAGCGCCGGAGCTACCCGGGTACCCGCACGCGGGCCCTTCGGCTTCGCCACACTCGCCGGATCCGAATCCATCAGCTTGACGATCTCCTCGACCGCCCGCACCGACAGCCCCTCGGCCACGATCCGGTGCGCCAGCCGGTCCTGCTGCTCGGTGTCCTCCACCGACAGCAGCGCCCGCGCATGTCCCGCCGACAGCACTCCGGCCGCCACCCGACGCTGTACGGGAGCCGACAGGTTCAGCAGCCGCAGGGTATTCGTCACCTGCGGACGCGAGCGACCGATCCGGTCCGCCAGCTGGTCATGCGTGCAGTTGAAGTCCTGCAGCAGCTGGTCGTACGCCGCCGCCTCCTCCAGCGGGTTCAGCTGAGCCCGGTGCAGGTTCTCCAGCAGCGCGTCCAGCAGCAGCTTGTCGTCGTCCGTCGCCCGGATGATCGCCGGAATGTTCTCCAGACCGGCCTCCCGGCAGGCCCGCCAGCGCCGCTCACCCATGATCAGCTCATAGCGGCCGGGCGACGACTGCCGCACCACCACCGGCTGGAGCAGACCCACCTCCTGGATGGAGGTCACCAGCTCGGCGAGCGCGTCCTCGTCGAACACCTCGCGCGGCTGCCGCGGGTTCGGCGTAATCGCGTCCATCGGAAGCTCCGCGAACGTCGCTCCCGCCACCACATTGGTCTCCGGCGCCGCCGGCACCGGCTCCTCCACCGGCGCGACGACGGATGTTTCACGTGAAACATCCGCCTGCGTCAGCGAAGCCAGCTTCGCCGCCGCGATCCCACGCTCCGAGGTCAACACCGGCACCGCCGCCGGAGACGTCGACCCGGCAGCGATCACCGGCGGCGTCTTCTCCTGCGGCGCAGCGGGAATCAGCGCACCGAGCCCTCGTCCCAGACCTCTACGTCGCTCGCTCACTGGATCCCCTCCGCCGCACTCTGCGTGCTGTTCATGCCCGCGCCCAGATGGGCCTGCTGGGCGTCGTACTGCATCCCCACCCCTCGGAACGCGATCTCACGCGCCGCCTCCAGATAGGAGAGGGAACCACTGGACCCCGGATCGTACGTGAGTACCGTCTGCCCATAGCTCGGCGCCTCGGAAATACGCACCGATCGCGGAATGCTCGTCCGCAGCACCTCCTTGCCGAAGTGGCTGCGCACCTCCTCCGCCACCTGCGAGGCCAGCCGGGTCCTGCCGTCGTACATCGTCAGCAGGATCGTCGACACATGCAGCGTCGGGTTCAGATGGGCCCGCACCAGATCGACATTGCGCAGCAGCTGACCCAGACCCTCCAGCGCGTAGTACTCGCACTGGATCGGGATCAACACCTCCGCTCCGGCCACCAGGGCGTTCACCGTCAGCAGCCCGAGCGACGGAGGGCAGTCGATCAGGATGTAGTCGAGCGGCTGCTCGTACGCCTGGATCGCCCGCTGCAGCCTGCTCTCCCGGGCCACCAGCGACACCAGCTCGATCTCCGCACCTGCCAGGTCGATCGTGGCCGGAGCACAGAAGAGCCCCTCCACATCCGCCACGGGCTGGACGACCTCCAGCAGGGGGCGGCTGTCCACCAGCACGTCGTAGATCGACGGCACGTCCGCGTGGTGGTCGATACCCAGCGCCGTCGAGGCATTGCCCTGCGGGTCGAGGTCGACCACCAGGACCCGCGCCCCGTGCAGTGCCAGCGAGGCCGCCAGATTCACGGTCGTCGTGGTCTTACCCACGCCGCCCTTCTGGTTGGCGACCACGATGACCCGGGTCTGCTCCGGCCGGGGCAGACCCTGGCCGGCACGCCCCAGGGCCTCGACGGCCAGCTGGGCGGCTCGGCCGATGGGGGTGTCGTTGTCTACAAGGGGGGTCGATGTTTCACGTGAAACATCCTCGCCCGCCGATTCAGAGCGGGGACCGGGGACCGGGTCGGCCATCGGCCCCGCGAGGTTGGCGTCGGACCGCACGGTGTCACTCTCCTCGACATCAGGCTCGCGATGAACAGAGCCTGCCATGTCACCCGGGTCGCGAACCAGCGGGGCCCGTACTCCTGTGGATGAATCCACCGATGTGGACAACTCCGTCCCCCCTTCGTGCTTGCGGTGACGGGGGGACGCGGCCGCACGACCGCGGCTGATGATTCCGTGCAGCAGAGAGCGACGTTTCACGTGAAACACGATGCCGGGACGGAGTCACCAGGCCGCTACGACACTCCGAAATCCATACCTATAGGGCCCAACACACCCTAAATCTCCGCAGGAAACGCCGACTGTCGGCGCCTCAGCGGCGCCGACGTGTACGGCTGGTCCGCGCAGCCTTAGCCCGCTTGGCCGCGAACCTCACCCCACCGGGGCTCTCTCCGACCTCGACCCGCACCACTGTCGACAGCGGGTCCACCACGCCCTCGCCCACCTGCAGCACCGAGGTCTTCACCACACCGAGCTTCGTCAGTGCCGTCTTCGCCGACACCAGCTCCTCCTCAGCGGTATCGCCCTTGAGCGCCAGCATCTCTCCGTACGGACGCAGCAGGGGCACGCCCCAGCCGGCCAGCCGGTCCAGCGGAGCAACCGCGCGGGCCGTCACCACGTGCACCGGCTGCAGCTTGCCGAGAACCTCCTCGGCCCGACCGCGCACCACCGTGACGTGGTCCAGGCCCAGCAGCTCCACGACCTCCTGGAGGAAGGTCGTCCGCCGCAGTAGCGGCTCAAGCAGCGTGATCTTCAGATCCCGCCGCACCAGCGCCAGCGGGATTCCGGGCAGACCCGCACCCGAACCCACGTCGCACACGGTGACGCCCTGCGGCACCACCTCCGACAGCACGGCGCAGTTCAGCAGATGCCGCTCCCACAGCCGCGGAACCTCACGCGGCCCGATCAGGCCGCGCTTGACTCCCGCATCGGCCAGCAGCTCCGCGTACCGCACAGCTTCCGGGAAAAACTCACCGAACACCGCGCGCGCCTCTTCAGGCGCCGGGGGAAGCTCAGCTGCCTCCGTCACGGGGACCGTCCCTTCCGTACCGCATGGTTCTGAAGAACCACGTCTTCAAAATGGCGCGTCGTTCACATGCCAGGCTGACAAACATCGGCCCCGCCTGCGACACAGACGGGGCCGAACACTCGCACTACAGGTCAGGCCGGGAGCACAACGACGAAGCGCTGCGGCTCCTCGCCCTCGGACTCGCTCTTCAGACCCGCGGCCGCCACGGCGTCGTGGACGACCTTCCGCTCGAACGGGGTCATCGGGGCCAGCTTCAGCGGCTCGCCGGACGCCTTCACGTCCGCCGCCGCCTGAGCGCCCAGCGCCGCCAGCTCCTCACGCTTCTTCGCGCGGAACCCGGCGATGTCCAGCATCAGCCGGCTGCGGTCCCCGGTCTCCCGGTGCACGGCGAGGCGGGTCAGCTCCTGCAGAGCCTCCAGAACCTCACCGTCGCGGCCCACGAGCTTCTGCAGGTCGCGGCTGGCGGAGTCACTGACGATCGACACCGCGGCCCGGTCGGCCTCGACGTCCATGTCGATGTCGCCGTCGAGGTCGGCGATGTCCAGCAGACCCTCAAGGTAGTCGGCCGCGATCTCACCCTCCTGCTCGAGGCGGGTCAGGGTGTCGCCACTCTCAGCGGCGGCGGTGGTGGTGCCTTCCGTCACGGGAGGGACTCCTTCTTACTTCTTGGAGGGCTTGCTGGGGGGCGTCTGACGCTTCGACTTCGACTGCCGCTTGGGCTGCTGCCGCTTCGTGGCGACACCGCCGCTCGCCGCGTCCGCGTCGGCCGTGGCTTCAGAACTCTTGATCACCGAGCCGTCCGTCTGAGCGGCCATGCCCTGCTTGGTCAGCGCGGTGATGAACTTGCGCTCGTTGTCGTTGCGGTCCGGGCCCTTGGCCACGATCGCCGCGACGATCTTCTTCTTGCCCCGGCCCTTGACCTCACCGTGCGAGCTGACGTGCTTCAGCAGGCGCGTCAGGTACTGGTCCTGAGCCTTGCTGCCCGGCGTCGGGTTCTGGTTGATCACGTACATCTGCTGGCCCATGGTCCACAGGTTCGTGGTCAGCCAGTAGACGAGAACACCGACGGGGAAGTTGATGCCCATGACCGCGAAGATCACGGGGAAGATGTACATCAGCATCTTCTGCTGCTGCATGAACGGCGTCTTGACCGACAGGTCGACGTTCTTCTGCATCAGCTGACGCTGGGTGTAGAACTGCGACAGCGACATCAGGACGATCATGATGGCGGTGACGACACGCACATCGGTGATCGAAGCGCCCAGGGAAGCGGCCTTCTCCGCGCTGTCAGTGAACTTCGCGGCCAGCGGCGCCCCGAAGATGTGCGCCTGACGCGCGCTCTCCAGCAGCGACTGGTTGATGACGCCGATGGTCTTCCCGTTGGCGATGGCCGACAGCACGCTGTAAAGCGCGAAGAAGAACGGGGACTGCGCCAGGATGGGAAGGCACGAGGAGAGCGGGTTGGTACCCGTCTCCTTGTACAGCTTCATCATCTCTTCGGACTGACGCTGCTTGTCGTTCTTGTAGCGCTCCTGGATCGCCTTCATCTTCGGCTGGAGCGCCTGCATACCGCGCGTCGCCTTGATCTGCTTCACGAAGAGCGGGATCAGGCAGATACGGATCAAGACCACCAGGGACACGATCGACAGGCCCCAGGCCCACCCGGTGTCCGGGCCGAAAATCGCGCCGTACAGCGAGTGGAACTGGACGATGACCCACGAGACGGGCGTGGTGATAAAGCTGAACAGATTGGCAATCGTGTCCACTAATCAGGCTCCTTGAGCATTGCGAGATCTACGCAACGCACTGCGCAGCTGCTCGTGCCAACGCGGGCGTTTACGGGGTGGGACATGGTCCACGCCACCGGGGGACCACGGATTGCACCGCAGGATCCGCCAGGCGGTCAGGACCGTCCCCTTGACCGCACCATGCCGGTCGATGGCCGTGTATCCGTAGTGCGAGCACGACGGGTAATAGCGGCACACCGGCCCGAGCAGCGGACTGATCGTCCACTGGTACAGCTTGATCAAAGCGAGCAGCGGGTACTTCATCGAGCCACGCCTCCCAGGAGCCGCACCAGAGCGGCATCCAGGTCCCGGGCCAGCTCGTCGGGGCCGGCATCACCCGCTCCGGGCAACGCACGTACCACCACCAGGCTACCGGCGGGCAGCTGAGACAGCCGCTCCCGGACCAGATGGCGCAGACGGCGCTTCACCCGGTTACGTATGACGGCGTTGCCGACAGCCTTGCTGACGACGAAACCCGCACGCGTCGAGGGATCGATCTCCCCCGGCTCGTGCGGGTCCGTTGCACCGCTTGTACGTAGGTGGACGACGAGGAGTGGGCGACCGGCCCGACGTCCTCGACGTACCGCGCTCGCGAAGTCCTCGCGCCGCCTCAGCCGATTTTCGGGAGACAGCACGACGTCACGACCTGCGTGCTTGTTACGCGGAAAGGGCGGCGCGGCCCTTGCCACGACGGTTCGCGAGGATCGCGCGACCGGCACGGGTACGCATCCGCAGGCGGAAGCCGTGGGTCTTGGCGCGACGGCGGTTGTTCGGCTGGAAGGTGCGCTTGCTCACTCGGGGGCTCCAGAGAATGAATCGTTGTGGCGGGACATCGCCTGGCTGTCACCGTGCGCCCACGAGGAAACTCGCGTGTTCGCCCGAGTGGCACCGCTAAACGATCACTAAAAGTGATCTTCGCCCATCGGTAGGCAGGCGGCAGCAGCCATCGACAACTCGACCTCGTTACGGTACGCGCGGCTACGCCATCCGGTCAAACCGAGGCGATGCTGCCCCACACTGTGCACAGGCTGTGGACAACGACTTGAACCGTACCCGCTGGCCTGACTACCGTTGTCTGATCCCGGATTTTTCGTCCCGACCGTCCCAAAGAACCACACATTCGTGGGACCCCTGTGAGAGAGCGTGCTCTGTGGCTGACGTACCTGCCGATCTTGCCGCAGTGTGGCCAAGGGTGCTCGAAAAGCTCCTCGGGGAGGGACAGCCGGGGATCGAGCCCAAGGACAAGCAGTGGGTCGAGCGGTGCCAGCCCCTGGCACTCGTCGCCGACACCGCACTGCTGGCCGTCCCCAACGAGTGGGGCAAGCGGGTCCTCGAAGGCCGCCTCGCCCCGCTGATCAGTGATGCCCTCAGCCGGGAATGCGGCCGCCCCATCCGGATCGCCATCACCGTGGACGACTCCGCCGGCGAGCCCGCGCCCCCCGCCCCGCCCGTCCAGCAGCCGGGCGGGTACGAGCCGTACGCCGGCCAGCGCCCCGGCGGAGGCCCCGACGATCAGCTCCCCACCGCCCGCCCCGCCTACCCGGACTACCAGCAGCAGCGCCCCGAGCCCGGCGCCTGGCCCCGGGGCGGTCAGCAGGACGACTACGGCTGGCAGCAGCCCCGCCTCGGCGGATTCCCCGAGCGCGACCCGTACGCCTCCCCGCAGCCGGGCTACCTCCAGCAGCCCGAGCCCTCCGGCTACGACCAGGGCTCCTACGAGCAGCAGCAGTACGAGCAGTCCCCGTACGACTCCCAGCAGCACCAGCCCCATCAGTACGAACAGCAGAAGTACGAACAGCCCGCGCCCCGCCAGGCTCCCGGCCGGCCCTCCCCGGCCCCGGCCCCGTCCGGCGGTTCCTCCTCGGGCCCGCTCGAACCGACCGCCCGGCTGAACCCCAAGTACCTCTTCGACACCTTCGTCATCGGTGCCTCCAACCGCTTCGCGCACGCCGCCGCGGTGGCCGTCGCCGAGGCGCCCGCGAAGGCGTACAACCCCCTTTTCATCTATGGCGAGTCGGGTCTGGGCAAGACGCACCTGCTGCACGCCATCGGGCACTACGCGCGGAGCCTGTACCCCGGCACCCGCGTGCGGTACGTGAGCTCCGAGGAGTTCACCAACGAGTTCATCAACTCCATCCGCGACGGCAAGGGCGACGCGTTCCGCAAGCGCTACCGCGAGATGGACATCCTGCTCGTCGACGACATCCAGTTCCTCGCGAGCAAGGAGTCGACGCAGGAGGAGTTCTTCCACACCTTCAATACGCTCCACAACGCCAACAAGCAGATCGTCCTCTCCTCCGACCGGCCGCCCAAGCAGCTCGTCACCCTGGAGGACAGGCTCCGCAACCGCTTCGAGTGGGGCCTGATCACCGACGTCCAGCCGCCCGAGCTGGAGACCCGCATCGCCATCCTGCGCAAGAAGGCGGTCCAGGAGCAGCTCAACGCCCCGCCGGAGGTACTGGAGTTCATCGCCTCCCGCATCTCGCGCAACATCCGCGAGCTGGAGGGGGCGCTGATCCGGGTCACCGCCTTCGCGAGCCTCAACCGGCAGCCGGTCGACCTGGGCCTGACGGAGGACGTCCTCAAGAACCTGATCCCGGGCGGTGAGGACAGCGCACCGGAGATCACGGCCTCCGACATCATGGCGGCCACCGCCGACTACTTCGGGCTCACCGTGGACGACCTGTGCGGATCCTCGCGCAGCCGGGTCCTGGTGACCGCACGGCAGATCGCCATGTACCTGTGCCGGGAGCTCACGGACCTCTCCCTGCCCAAGATCGGGGCGCAGTTCGGCGGCCGCGACCACACCACCGTCATGCACGCGGACCGCAAGATCCGCGCTCTGATGGCCGAACGCCGCTCCATCTACAACCAGGTCACGGAGCTCACCAACCGCATCAAGAACGCCTGAGCCGACTGCCCCGGACCGCCGGGGAGAGTCACGCCAAGGCCCCTTCAAACGCATTCAGAGGGCGCTCCCGGACCACAACGGGGGCGCCCTTCTTCGTTCGCGCGCCCCTGGCCTGTTCGAATACGCCCCCTCCGGAGCAACTCATCCACAGATTGGGGGACTTTCTTCCGTCCACACCCTGGGGACGGGTTCCGTCGCCCACAATCTGTCCACAGGGGTGCCTCATGAGGCCCCATCAGGCCAGGTCAACGGGCTGTGGAATTGTGCGCAAGCTTCATCCACAGGCTGTGGACAGATTTTTCGTCCACAGCACTGTCCACCACGTTGTCCACCGTCCGCCCACAGCTTCGCCGATCCTGTGCACAGGATCCGATGCCTTCTCCACACCCTTGTCCACTGTTCGGCAACGCACCACCCCATCTCACTGCCCCGAGTGAAAGCCGTCACACGCAGGTGGACGTTTGGGTTGTGGAGTACCGGGGGAAAGCTGGGGACACACCTGTGGAGTAGTCGGGGTCGCCTGGGGACGGCCTGTGCAGAAGTTTTCGTTCTCCACAGAGACACCGTGTTGTCCACCGGTGCCACCCACAGGCTGTGGGGATAAAAAACGGGGGGTGACCTGGGAAAACGGGGTTATCCACCGTTTCCACAGGCCCTACTACTACCCCCATAGAGAGTTAGGCCGGTTTCGGTTTTCAAGCAGGTCCTGTGCACAACTCGGTGGGCAGCCGTCCCAGGCACCTCGCTCCCGACTTGACCGCCAGCCGCACCGACTGTCGGCGCCGTACGTCAGACTGGTCCCCGGCATCGGTCGAGGCATCGACGAGCCGACGACGAAGGCCGGCAGACGAGCGAGCAACAGCAGGAGGCGGTTCCGGTGAAGATCCGGGTGGAGCGCGACGTACTCGCGGAGGCGGTGGCCTGGGCTGCCCGTAGCCTCCCGGCCCGGCCGCCGGTGCCCGTTCTCGCGGGCCTGCTGCTGAAGGCCGAGGAGGGCACGCTGTCCCTCTCCGGCTTCGACTACGAGGTCTCGGCCCGCGTGTCCGTCGAGGCGGACGTCGAGGAGGACGGCACCGTCCTGGTCTCCGGCCGGCTGCTCGCCGACATCTGCCGGGCCCTCCCCAACCGCCCGGTGGAGATTTCCACAGAGGGTGTACGGGCGACCGTGGTCTGCGGCTCCTCGCGATTCACACTCCACACCCTGCCTGTGGAGGAGTACCCGGCGCTGCCGCAGATGCCGACCGCGACCGGCACCGTGCCCGGCGAGGTCTTCGCCTCCGCGGCCGCCCAGGTCGCCATCGCCGCCGGCCGTGACGACACGCTGCCCGTGCTGACCGGTGTCCGCATCGAGATCGAGGGCGACCGCGTCACCCTGGCCTCCACCGACCGCTACCGCTTCGCGGTCCGCGAGTTCCTGTGGAAGCCGGAGAACCCGGACGCCTCCGCCGTGGCCCTGGTGCCCGCGAAGACCCTCCTGGACACCGCCAAGTCCCTGACCAGCGGCGACACGGTCACCCTGGCGCTGTCGGGCTCCGGTGCCGGTGAGGGCCTGATCGGTTTCGAGGGCGCCGGCCGCCGCACCACCACCCGCCTCCTCGAAGGCGACCTGCCGAAGTACCGCACGCTCTTCCCGACGGAGTTCAACTCCATCGCCGTGATCGAGACCGCCCCGTTCGTCGAGGCCGTCAAGCGCGTGGCCCTGGTCGCCGAGCGCAACACCCCGGTGCGCCTGAGCTTCGAGCAGGGCGTGCTGATCCTGGAGGCCGGTTCCAGCGACGACGCACAGGCTGTGGAGCGCGTGGACGCCAAGCTGGAGGGCGACGACATCTCGATCGCCTTCAACCCGACCTTCCTGCTCGACGGACTGAGCGCGATCGACTCGCCCGCCGCGCAGCTCAGCTTCACCACGTCCACCAAGCCGGCGCTGCTCAGCGGCCGCCCGGCGGTCGACGCGGAGGCCGATGAGGCCTACAAGTACCTGATCATGCCGGTACGCCTCTCCGGCTGATTCTTCGCAGGTCAGGCCCGGTCTCGCACACCGCGAGACCGGGCCTGACCACGTTTGGAGCAGCCGGGTAGGGGCACCGCGCGCCCCGTGGAGCCGGGCAGCCGGGCAGCCCGGCCCGGCGTAGGCTCGGGGCCTGGGATGTCCTCCGGGCAAGCAGGGGGCCCCGGCAAAGACGGCCACAACGCTTAAGGAACCACCTGATGGAGCTTGGTCTCGTCGGTCTCGGCAAGATGGGCGGCAACATGCGCGAGCGCATCCGCCGCGCAGGCCACACCGTCATCGGATACGACCGCAACCCGGACCTCGCGGATGTCCACAGCCTGACGGAACTTGTGAACAGCCTGCCGGCCCCCCGCGTGGTGTGGGTGATGGTCCCGGCCGGCGAGGCCACCCAGTCCACCGTCGACGAGCTCGCCGAGCTGCTCTCGATCGGCGACATCGTCGTCGACGGCGGCAACTCCCGCTGGACCGACGACGAGAAGCACGCCGCGGAGCTGGCGGCCAAGGGCATCGGCTTCGTCGACTGCGGTGTCTCCGGCGGCGTGTGGGGCCTGGAGAACGGATACGCGCTGATGTACGGCGGCGAGAAGGACCACGTGGCACGGGTCCAGCCGATCTTCGACGCGCTGAAGCCCGAGGGCGACTTCGGCGCCGTGCACGCCGGCAAGGTCGGTGCGGGCCACTTCGCGAAGATGGTTCACAACGGCATCGAGTACGCCATGATGCAGGCCTACGCCGAGGGCTGGGAGCTCCTGGAGAAGGTGGACTCGGTGACCGACGTCCGCGAGGTCTTCCGCTCGTGGCAGGAAGGCACGGTCATCCGTTCCTGGCTGCTGGACCTGGCCGTGAACGCCCTCGACGAGGACGAGCACCTCGAACAGCTGCGCGGCTTCGCGCAGGACTCGGGCGAGGGCCGCTGGACGGTGGAGGCGGCGATCGACAACGCCGTCCCGCTGCCCGCGATCACCGCCTCGCTGTTCGCGCGGTTCGCGTCGCGCCAGGACGACTCCCCGCAGATGAAGATGATCGCCGCGCTGCGCAACCAGTTCGGCGGCCACGCGGTCGAGAAGGCGTAGCCGAGAAGGCTCCGTCGGGAAGAGACGACGGAGCAGAGAAGAGAACGGTGCAGCTCACAGTGGCTGCACAGCACCACGCAGAGCAGTAGGGAAGCCGGGGGAGGTCGGCGCCGTATGCATGTTTCGCATCTCTCGCTGGCCGACTTCCGCTCGTACGCCCGGGCCGAGGTTCCCCTCGACCCGGGCGTCACGGCTTTCGTGGGCCCCAACGGGCAGGGGAAGACCAACCTCGTCGAGGCCATCGGTTACCTGTCGACGCTGGGCAGTCACCGGGTCTCCTCGGACGCTCCGCTCGTACGGATGGGCGCGGACCGGGCGATCATCCGGGCGGCCGTCACCCAGGGCGAGCGCCAGCAGCTGGTCGAGCTGGAGCTGAACCCGGGGCGGGCGAACCGGGCCCGGATCAACCGGTCCTCGCAGGTCAGGCCGCGGGATGTGCTGGGGATCGTACGGACGGTGCTGTTCGCGCCGGAGGACCTGGCCCTGGTGAAGGGCGACCCCGGGGAGCGGCGCCGGTTCCTGGACGAGCTGGTCACGGCGCGTTCCCCGCGGATGGCGGCGGTCCGCTCCGACTACGAGCGGGTGCTCAAGCAGCGCAACACCCTGCTGAAGTCGGCGGCGATGGCGCGCCGGCACGGCGGGCGCTCCATGGACCTCTCCACCCTCGACGTGTGGGACCAGCACCTCGCGCGCGCGGGCGCGGAGCTGCTGGCGCAGCGGCTGGATCTGATCGCGACGCTGCTGCCGCTGGCGGACAAGGCGTACGAGCAGCTCGCGCCCGGCGGTGGCCCGCTGGGGCTGTCGTACAAGTCCTCCGCGGGCGAGCCGGTGGACAGCGGGGCGGCGCGCGGCCGTGAGGCGATATACGAGGTGCTGCTGGAGGCGCTGTCGCAGGTGCGCAAGCAGGAGATCGAGCGGGGTGTGACGCTGGTCGGTCCGCACCGCGACGATCTGCTGCTGCGGCTGGGGGAGCTGCCGGCGAAGGGGTACGCGAGCCACGGGGAGTCGTGGTCGTACGCGCTGGCCCTGCGGCTGGCCTCGTACGAGCTGCTGCGCTCGGAGGGTGCCGAGCCCGTGCTGATCCTGGACGACGTGTTCGCGGAGCTGGACGCGCGGCGCCGGGAGCGACTGGCGGAGCTGGTGGCGCCGGGTGAGCAGGTGCTCGTGACGGCGGCGGTGGACGATGACGTTCCGGGTGTGCTGGTGGGGGCGCGGTTCGGGGTGTCCGGCGGTGAGGTGACCCGGCTGTGAGCGATCAGGGCGGTCAGGGCGGTCAGGGCAAGGAGCCCCGTAAGGCGCCGGAGCCCTCCGGTGTGGATCTGGCGCGGCAGGCGCTCGCCGCGGCGCGGGAGCAGGCGCGGGCCCGGGGCAACGCGGCGGGCGGGAAGAAGCGCCAGCAGGGTCCGGGGCTGCGCTCGGGGGCCCGTGCGGACGGCCGGGACCCGATGCCCTTGATGGCGGCGCTGGACCGGTTGCGCACGGAGCGCGGCTGGGAGATGCCGATGGCGGTGGCGGGTGTGATGGAGCGCTGGCCGGAGATCGTCGGCCCGGAGATCGCGGCGCACTGTGAACCGGAGCGGTACGAGGACCGTGAGCTCGTCGTGCGGTGCGATTCCTCGGCGTGGGCGGCGCAGCTGAAGCTGCTCGCTCCGCAGCTGGTGGCGCGGCTGAACGCGGACCTCGGGCAGGGCACCGTACGGCTGATCAAGGTGCAGGGGCCGGGCGGGCGGCCGAAGCGGTACGGGCCGTGGCGGGCGCCGGGGAGCACGGGTCCGGGGGACACCTACGGGTGAGGGCGGCGTCGGCGCGGGTGGTGTCCCTCACGGTAGTGGGAGGTTGACAGGCCGAAGCGCTGGGTGCCCGCGTGAGCCTCTTTGAGCCCCTTCCCGGATATGGGGAGTCGGAAGGTAGAGGTTCAGGGCGGCACATGCGGACTCAGGTACCGGCAAACCCCCATTCATGTCGGTGGTACCGGTAGACTGGAGCCAATCCCGCCCATTCGCGGGATCACGCAGACAACGCAGATCGACGCGGCCGCTCCTCCGGCGCACTCGCTGGTCCGGAGTACGGGCTGCGCTGTGCCAGAGAGGGCGCTTCGTGGCCGATTCCGGCGACTCCAACGAGAAGAATTACGACGCCAGTGCGATCCAGGTCCTCGAGGGCCTGGACGCGGTCCGCAAGCGGCCAGGCATGTACATCGGCTCGACCGGCGAGCGCGGCCTGCACCACCTGGTCCAGGAAGTCGTCGACAACTCCGTCGACGAGGCGATGGCCGGTCACGCGGACACGATCGACGTGACGATCCTGGCCGACGGCGGCGTCAGGGTGGTCGACAACGGTCGCGGTATCCCGGTCGGCATCGTTCCGTCCGAGGGGAAGCCGGCCGTCGAGGTCGTCCTGACGGTCCTGCACGCGGGCGGCAAGTTCGGCGGTGGCGGTTACGCCGTCTCCGGCGGTCTGCACGGCGTCGGTGTGTCCGTCGTGAACGCCCTTTCGACCAAGGTCGCGGTCGAGGTCAAGACGGACGGCCACCGCTGGACCCAGGACTACAAGCTGGGCGTGCCGACGGCTCCGCTGGCCAAGAACGAGGAGACGGAGGAGACCGGCACCTCGGTCACCTTCTGGGCCGACGGCGACATCTTCGAGACGACCGACTACTCCTTCGAGACGCTGTCGCGGCGCTTCCAGGAGATGGCCTTCCTGAACAAGGGCCTGACCCTGTCGCTGACCGATGAGCGCGAGTCGGCGAAGGCCACGGTCGGCGCCGACGACCCGGACGCGGAGGCGGCCGAGCCCGCGGCGCGCACGGTGAAGTACCACTACGAGGGCGGCATCGTCGACTTCGTGACGTACCTGAACTCGCGCAAGGGCGAGCTCATCCACCCGACCGTCATCGACGTCGAGGCCGAGGACAAGGAGCGCATGCTCTCGGTCGAGATCGCGATGCAGTGGAACTCGCAGTACACGGAGGGTGTGTACTCCTTCGCGAACACGATCCACACGCACGAGGGCGGTACGCACGAGGAGGGCTTCCGCGCGGCGCTGACCGGTTTGGTGAACCGTTACGCGCGCGACAAGAAGCTGCTGCGCGAGAAGGACGACAACCTCGCGGGCGAGGACATCCGCGAGGGTCTGACGGCGATCATCTCGGTGAAGCTGGGCGAGCCGCAGTTCGAGGGCCAGACGAAGACCAAGCTGGGCAACACGGAGGCGAAGACCTTCGTGCAGAAGGTCGTCCACGAGCACCTCAACGACTGGTTCGACCGGAACCCGAACGAGGCCGCGGACATCGTCCGCAAGTCGATCCAGGCGGCCACGGCGCGCGTCGCGGCCCGCAAGGCCCGTGACCTGACGCGTCGCAAGGGTCTGCTGGAGAGCGCCTCGCTGCCGGGCAAGCTGTCGGACTGCCAGTCGAACGACCCGACGCAGTGCGAGATCTTCATCGTCGAGGGTGACTCGGCCGGCGGCTCCGCGAAGTCCGGCCGCAACCCGATGTACCAGGCCATCCTGCCGATCCGCGGCAAGATCCTGAACGTCGAGAAGGCCCGGATCGACAAGATCCTCCAGAACACCGAGGTCCAGGCGCTGATCAGCGCCTTCGGTACCGGTGTGCACGAGGACTTCGACATCGAGAAGCTCCGCTATCACAAGATCATCCTGATGGCGGACGCCGACGTCGACGGCCAGCACATCAACACCCTGCTGCTGACCTTCCTGTTCCGCTTCATGCGGCCGCTGGTCGAGGCCGGTCACGTGTACCTGTCCCGTCCGCCGCTCTACAAGATCAAGTGGGGCCGCGACGACTTCGAGTACGCGTACTCGGACCGCGAGCGCGACGCCCTGGTGGAGCTCGGCAAGCAGAACGGCAAGCGGATCAAGGAAGACTCGATCCAGCGCTTCAAGGGTCTGGGCGAGATGAACGCCGAGGAACTGCGCGTCACCACCATGGACGTGGACCACCGCGTGCTCGGCCAGGTCACCCTGGACGACGCGGCCCAGGCCGACGACCTGTTCTCGGTGCTGATGGGTGAGGACGTCGAGGCGCGGCGCTCCTTCATCCAGCGCAACGCCAAGGACGTTCGGTTCCTCGACATCTGAGTCGGCTCAGCTGACTGCCTGAAAGGACTTCTGACCAGCAATGGCCGACGAAACCACCCCCACCGCAGAGAACCCCGCGGAGGAGCAGCCCGTGCTGCGCATCGAGCCCGTCGGGCTCGAGACGGAGATGCAGCGCTCCTACCTCGACTACGCGATGTCCGTCATCGTCTCGCGCGCCCTGCCGGACGTGCGTGACGGCCTCAAGCCGGTGCACCGCCGTGTGCTGTACGCGATGTACGACGGCGGCTACCGGCCGGAGAAGGGCTTCTACAAGTGCGCCCGCGTCGTCGGTGACGTCATGGGCACGTACCACCCGCACGGCGACTCCTCGATCTACGACGCCCTGGTCCGCCTGGCGCAGCCGTGGTCGATGCGCATGCCGCTGGTGGACTCGAACGGCAACTTCGGCTCCCCGGGCAACGACCCGGCGGCCGCGATGCGCTACACCGAGTGCAAGCTGATGCCGCTGGCCATGGAGATGCTCCGGGACATCGACGAGGAGACCGTCGACTTCACGGACAACTACGACGGCCGCAACCAGGAGCCCACCGTCCTGCCGGCGCGGTTCCCCAACCTGCTCATCAACGGCTCGGCCGGTATCGCTGTCGGCATGGCGACCAACATCCCGCCGCACAACCTCCGCGAGGTCGCGGCGGGCGCGCAGTGGGCGCTGGAGCACCCGGACGCCTCGCACGAGGAGCTGCTCGACGCGCTCCTGGAGCGCATCAAGGGCCCCGACTTCCCGACCGGCGCCCTGGTCGTCGGCCGCAAGGGCATCGAGGAGGCGTACCGGACCGGTCGCGGCTCCATCACGATGCGCGCGGTGGTCGCGGTCGAGGAGATCCAGAACCGCCAGTGCCTGGTGGTCACGGAGCTTCCGTACCAGACCAACCCCGACAACCTCGCGCAGAAGATCGCGGACCTGGTGAAGGACGGCAAGGTCGGCGGCATCGCCGACGTCCGTGACGAGACCTCGTCGCGGACCGGCCAGCGCCTGGTGATCGTCCTCAAGCGCGACGCCGTCGCCAAGGTCGTGCTGAACAACCTGTACAAGCACACCGACCTGCAGACGAACTTCGGCGCGAACATGCTGGCGCTGGTGGACGGCGTGCCGCGCACGCTGTCGATCGACGCGTTCATCCGTCACTGGGTGCAGCACCAGATCGAGGTCATCGTCCGGCGGACGAAGTTCCGCCTGCGCAAGGCGGAGGAGCGGGCGCACATCCTGCGCGGCCTGCTCAAGGCGCTGGACGCCATCGACGAGGTCATCGCCCTCATCCGGCGCAGCAACACCGTCGAGATCGCGCGCGAGGGCCTGATGGGCCTGCTGGAGATCGACGAGATCCAGGCGAACGCGATCCTGGAGATGCAGCTGCGGCGCCTGGCGGCACTGGAGCGGCAGAAGATCGTCGCCGAGCACGACGAACTCCAGGCGAAGATCAACGAGTACAACGCGATCCTGGCCTCGCCGGAGAAGCAGCGCTCGATCGTCAGCGAGGAACTGGCGGCGATCGTCGAGAAGTTCGGCGACGACCGGCGTTCCAAGCTGGTGCCCTTCGACGGCGACATGTCCATGGAGGACCTGATCGCCGAAGAGGACATCGTCGTCACGATCACGCACGGCGGCTACGTCAAGCGCACCAAGACCGAGGACTACCGCTCGCAGAAGCGCGGCGGCAAGGGCGTGCGCGGTACGAAGCTGAAGCAGGACGACCTGGTCGACCACTTCTTCGTCTCCACCACGCACCACTGGCTGCTGTTCTTCACGAACAAGGGCCGGGTCTACCGGTCCAAGGCGTACGAGCTCCCGGACGCCGGCCGTGACGCGCGCGGGCAGCACGTGGCGAACCTGCTGGCCTTCCAGCCGGACGAGAAGATCGCGCAGATCCTCGCCATCCGCGACTACGAGGCGGCGCCGTACCTGATCCTGGCCACCAAGGGCGGCCTGGTGAAGAAGACGGCGCTGAAGGACTACGACTCGCCCCGTTCGGGCGGCGTCATCGCGATCAACCTCCGGGAGACGGGCGCCGACGGCGGCGACGGCACTGCCGACGAGCTGATCGGTGCGGAGCTGGTGTCCGCCGAGGACGACCTGCTGCTGATCAGCAAGAAGGCGCAGTCGATCCGCTTCACGGCGACCGACGACGCGCTGCGCCCGATGGGCCGCGCCACCTCGGGCGTGAAGGGCATGAGTTTCCGCGAGGGTGACGAACTGCTCTCCATGAGCGTTGTCCGGCCGGGTACGTTCGTCTTCACCGCGACCGACGGCGGCTACGCCAAGCGGACGCCGGTCGACGAGTACCGCGTCCAGGGTCGTGGCGGTCTGGGCATCAAGGCCGCGAAGATCGTGGAGGACCGCGGGTCGCTCGTCGGGGCGCTCGTGGTGGACGAGACGGACGAGATTCTCGCCATCACGCTCAGCGGTGGTGTGATTCGTACGCGAGTCAACGAAGTCAGGGAGACCGGCCGTGACACCATGGGCGTCCAGCTGATCAACCTGGGCAAGCGCGATGCCGTGGTGGGCATCGCCCGTAACGCCGAGGCCGGTCAGGAAGCTGACGAGGTCGAGGCCGACGAGATCGAGACCGCGGCAGCCGATGGACAGGCCGCCGAGGCCGCCGAGGGCACGCAGCCTTCGGCTGGGGAGCACGAGGAGTAAGTCGTGAGTGGAGCCACGGGCGCCGGACCGGCCGAGACTGGAGCGAATGGTGCCCGTGGCCCCGCCGCGGACTCCCAGGGTGGGGGCACCGCCACCGAAGGCAGAGGGAGCACTGTGACGGACACCCGAGGACCGCAGCCGCAGGCCGGCGCGGAAGCCGGTCAGGAACGGCTCGCACAGCCCTACCACCCGCCGCAGGCCTATTCGGCGCCCTCGGGCCCGGGTGCGCCGCGCGGCGGCGCGGCGGGCGCTGTGCAGCGCAAGCCGCGCACGGGGGCCCGGATGACGCCCAGGACGCGCAAGGCGCGGCTGCGGGTGGCCAAGGCCGACCCGTGGTCGGTGATGAAGGTCAGCTTCCTGCTGTCGATCGCGCTGGGCATCTGCACGATCGTGGCGGCGGTGGTGCTGTGGATGGTCATGGACGCCATGGGCGTCTTCTCGACCGTCGGCGGCACGATCAGCGAGGCGACCGGCTCGAACGAGAGCAACGGCTTCGACCTCCAGTCGTTCCTGTCGCTGCCGCGCGTTCTGATCTTCACATCGGTGATCGCGGTCATCGACGTGGTGCTGGCGACGGCTCTGGCGACGCTCGGCGCGTTCATCTACAACCTGTCGGCGGGGTTCGTCGGTGGTGTGGAGCTGACGCTCGCCGAGGACGAGTGACCTGCGCAGACGTTCTCGGGGCAGTGTCCATGGGGGCTTCGCCCCGGGGATTTTGGACCTCCCGGGTCTGTGCGCTAACCTTCAGGAGTCAGCGCGCAGCGCGGATGGGGCTATAGCTCAGTTGGTTAGAGCGCATCCCTGATAAGGATGAGGCCACAGGTTCAAATCCTGTTAGCCCCACAGTGTCGAAGACCCTCAGGCCCATGGCCTGGGGGTCTTTGTCGTTGGGCCAGTTGGTGGGTCGGTAGGTCACCGATCGGTATCGGTCGGTGTGTATTGTTGGGCGCCAGAAGTCCCCTACGTCAACGAAAGACGAGGTCGCGCGGTGAAGAAGCTGCTCCTGGTCGCACTGGCCGCCATCGGCGGGCTCCTCGTGTACCGCCAGATCCAGGCGGACCGCGCCGAGCAGGACCTGTGGACGGAGGCAACTGACTCCGTGCCCTCTGGTTCCGGTGTGTGAGACCGAAAGCTGATCTCATGAAGCCCCGGCTGCCGCTGCGGCCGGGGCTTTGTGCTGTTCTGTGACAAAAAGTTACGTTATGCAAAGATTTGGCTTGCGCTAGCAAAGTCGGGGTGGGCGTGATGAGTCGGGTACGGACGGCGCTGCGGGCGGGAGCCGTGGTGGGGGCGGCGGCCCTGACCATGGCCGCGGGCGCGGCGGACGCCGCCCACGCGGACGGGACCGCCCCGCAGCCGGTCCCGGCGTACCGCGCGGCGGACGGTGCGAAGGCGGTCGAGGGCAAGACCTCCAGCGCGGACGCCCCGCTCCTGGAGGCCGGCAACTTCTACAAGGACACGCTCGCCCCCGGTGAGCGCCTCTACCGGCTCGTCCTGGAGAAGGACGAGTCCGACGTGTACGTCTCCGCCGTGCTCCGGCCCGCCCCGGGGGCCAAGGTCTCCTCCAGCGACGGCATCGAGGTGGAGATCATGACCACCGCCGGGCGTTCCTGCCCGGGCAGCACCGGCCGCGCGAGCTTCAACTACGACCCCGCCCCCGTCAGCGCCGCCGGTGTCCGGCGGGGGGCGGAGGACGAGGACTGCGCGCCGGCCGGCGTCTACTACGCGAAGGTCACCCGTACGTCGGCCAAGGGCTCCGACCAGAGCCCCTGGCCGCTCGAACTCCGGGTCCAGCGGGAACCCGGCCGCGGCGCGGGCGGCCCCACCGCCGCGCCCAGCGGCTGGCCCTCGGGGGCCCCGGCCCTGCCCGGCAGCGAGGCGGTGGCCCGCACCGGGGGCACCGGCTTCAACGACGCCCGCGCGCTGGGCGCCGGTGTGTGGCGCGACGAGATGCGGCCGGGACAGACCCGCTACTACCGGGTCCCGCTGGACTGGGGTCAGCAGCTGGGCCTCAGCGCCGAGCTCGCCGCCGCCAAGATGACCAAGCCGTACGGTTCCGCCTCGGGCGGGCTCGTCGTCTCCCTCTACACCCCTTACCGGAGCCTGATCTCCGACAAGGACACCTCGTACGACGGCAAGCAGGCCGGGATCACCCTGGAGAAGACGCCTCCCGTCGCCTACGAGAACCGCTTCGCCAGTGACCGGGCCGTTCAGTCCGTGCGCATCGCGGGCTGGTACTACGTCGCGGTGACGATGGGCGGAAAGGTCGCCGACTTCACCGAGGACGCGGTGCCCGTGCCGCTGACCCTGCGGATGGACGTGACCGGCACCCCGGTCAAGGCGCCCGCGTACAAGGAGGGCCTGGCCGTGGGCGGGTTCGGGGTCGGGGCCGAGGACCGGGCCGCGGCGAAGGCGGGGCTCACCGCCCCGGAAGCCGCCGACGCCGCGGGGAACCGCTCCGTGATGCGGGTGGTGGCGGGTGCCGGGTTCGGCGCCGGGACGCTGCTGCTGCTCGTGCTGGGCGGCTGGATCCTGCTCGCCCGCAGGGGCGCGCGTACTACAGCTGGGTGAGGGCCCAGATGCCGACGGCGAAGCAGAGCAGCGCCGCGGCGAGGATGCCGGCCGTCACCTTCCCCGGCGGCGGGGCGATCCCGCCGGCCCGGGCGGGCGGCGCGGCCGGGGTGTGCGCCACGGGCGGCTGGAGGTGGAAACTCCCGGTCTCCGCGGGACCCGCGTAGCCGCCGGGCACGGGGACGGTCTGGCTTCCGGTGCCGCGCGGATCGGGGCGGGTGGCCTCCGCCACAGTGGCCGACGCCGCGTACGGGGACGCGTAAGGGCCCGGGGCCGGGACGGCGTACGGGTTCGGGGTCGCGTACGGGTTCGGGGACGGCATCGGGTTCGGGGACGGCATCGGGATCGGGGACGGCGTCGGGATCGGGGACGGCGTCGGGATCGAGGCCGGTGTCCCGGTCGGGGTCCGAGGTCCGTCCGGCGGCGGTGCCGCGGCCGTCGTGGGTCCGTCCGGGGCCGCCGTCGGCTCCGGACCCTGGGGGCCGAAACCGGAGGGGAGCGGGCCGAGTTGGTCGAACACTTCCACCGGATCCTCGCCCGGCGCGGCCGGCGCGAGCAGCTCCACGGCCTCGGCAAGGGCCTTGCGCGCCCCCGTGGCGGTCTTGAACCGGCTGTGGGGCTCCGGCTGCAGGAGACCGGCGATGACGTCCCACAGCGGCGCGGGGACGCCTTCCGGGGCGCCCGGGGTGCCATGGGCGAGGAAATGCTCCACCAGGGCCTGCGAGTCGGGCTTGCGCCCCTGGAGCAGGTACAGGGCGACCAGCCCGACGGCGAAGAGGTCGGCGGGGAAGTCGGGCTCGGCACCCAGCAGTTGCTCGGGGGCGAAGTAACCCGGGGTGCCGACGACGTAGTTCGTCTCGGTCAGCCGGGGCTCGCCCTTGCGCATGGAGATGCCGAAGTCGGACAGCCGCAGGTGCGGCCGCCCGGTTCCGGTGGCCTCCATCAGGATGTTGGCCGGTTTGATGTCGCGGTGCACGACGCCCTCCGCGTGCACCGCAGCCAGCCCCGACAGGAGCTGGTCGAGCAGGGTGCACACGAACCGCGGCGGGAGGGGACCGTAGTCCCCGATGACGTGGCCCAGGGAGCCGCCGCTGACCAGGTCCATCGTGAAGAGGACCTTGTCGTCGTCGGCCGCCCAGCTGGCGGGGGCCAGTACGTGCGGGTGATCGATGCGCAGGGCCTGCTCCCGTACGAACCTCAGGAGCGTGTGGGCGTCGCTCTGCAGGAGGACCTTCGCGGCGACGTACCGGCGGCGGCGGTGGTCCCAGGCGCGCCATACGGCGCCGGCGCCACCACGCCCGATCGGATCGATCAGTTCGTACCGACCGGCGAAAACCTCACCCATCGCTGTGCCCGTCCCCCGTCACCCGTAGTCCGCCGCCCTGCTCGTCAGTTCTGGTGGGCCTCGTAGTGGGCGACCGCGTCGGCGGTGCGGCCCGCGCCGTACACCCGGAGGAACTCTGCCAGTTCCGGGTGGCTGGGGGCGAGGCCGTCCGCCGCGTCGATGATGTCGCCGGCCGCGGAGACCGAGCGCAGCAGCGACTGGATCTCACGGACGACGCGCTTGACGGTGGGCGCGCCCGAACTGGTGGTGGTCTGACCGTTGTTGCTGAGGACGGAGCCTCCCTGGGTCTTCTTGATCTCGTCCATCCGGTCGGTGGCCTCCGCCGCACTGACGCTCCCGTCGGCCACCTGGCCGGCGAGATCCTGGAGCGCCTGGACGCGCTGCACCACGGCAGGGTTGCCGATCTTGGCGCGCTGGCCGCTCATCAGCTGGGACAGCATGGGCGCCGACAGTCCGAGGACGGCAGCGAGGCGGGCCTGGTTCAAGCCGAGGTCATCTATGAGCCGGCGGAAGAGCGCTCCCAGCGGCTCCCCGTACCAACTGCGCTGAAGCTCTCTGGCTCTGGCCGTGGCCTCTTGCTGAACAGCGTCCACTCTTACTTCTCCCCTACTTCGCTGGTGCGAACCTCGCGAGCATCTTACGGAGAGTGGTCGCACGGCGGGAGTCCCTATCATTTTGCGAGATGAGGGGGTACACCCGGTACTCTGTTCTGCGGAACACCCGCTCCCCGCACGGGGAGAGGCGTGTGCCGACCCATGGGGCCTTAGCTCAGTTGGTAGAGCGCTGCCTTTGCAAGGCAGATGTCAGGAGTTCGAATCTCCTAGGCTCCACATACAAGACCCTCCTTGACCTGCGGAAACGCGGTCAAGGAGGGTCTTTTTCGCGTCCGGGGCCGTGGCGGCGGCACGTCGGCCGGACAGGCCGCGGGGGTGTCTAGAGGTCGATCCAGTAGCGGTACTTGGGGCCGATCAAGGTCTCGCGGAGATCTTCGAGGACACCGCCGCCCCGCTCGATCGTGCGCACCGACGCGGTGTTGTCCGGGTCGCAGGTCAGCAGGACCCGGTCCATCCCCATCACGCGTGCCTCGTGGAGCACCGATTCCAGCGCCCAGCCGGCCAGCCCGCGCTGCCGGGCCGAGGGGCGCACGCTGTAGCCGATGTGGCCGCCCGCGTCGAGGAGGAAGGCGTTCAGGTGGTGGCGCAGGTCTATGGCTCCGAGATAGGTGTCGCCCTCGGCGATCCACCAGTACGTGGCGTGGACCCGGCCCTGCTCGACCGGCACCGTGCGGTCCGCGTACCCGTGCAGCCGCTCCACCCAGGCCGCGAATCCCCCGGGGCTGTCGACGTCGTCGTCGGAGCCGAGGCCGGCCCCGTCCATGTGGGCGTCGGATCCCCATTCCTCTCGGGCGGAGAGCCAGGAGGAGTGCAGGCGGGGAGTGGGCCGTATCAGCTCGGGCATGTTCCGGACGCTATCAGCCGGTCCGGAGCGGGCCCGGGCCCCACCGTTCGGCCGATGTTTCACGTGAAACAGCCGAGGCACCGGGGGGCAGGAGCGTGGCGGCCGGGTCCCCCGGACGGCCTTGCCGCAGGGCCGCCCGGCGCCCGGTGCCAGACAGTGGGGGAAGGCACCGAGCCCGGGGGGCATCACCACGCCGGAGGCGTACACACATGGGACTCTTCGACTTCCTGAAGTCCGACAAGAAGAAGGAACACGAGGCCGCCGAGAAGGCGAAGGAGCAGGTCCAGCAACAGGCTTCCGCGGCGACGGCACGTCCCGGGAGCCAGGCGGCCGACGCCGCGTCGGCCACCCGCGCGGCCGCCGAGCGCATGGCGGCCGCCGCGCCGCCGAAGCCCAAGCACGCCCCCGCGGCCCCGACCCCGGCCTCGGCCGCGCACAAGGCCGTTCCCGTCGCCCCCAACCCCGCCCCCATGCCGCCCGCGCCGGCTTCGGCCCCCACCGCGCCCGGCGCTCGGCACACCCCGACCCCCGCGTCGGCCGCGCACAAGGCCGTACCCGCGGCTCCCAAGCCGACACCCATGGCCAAGAAGCGCACGTACACCGTCAGGCCCGGCGACTCGCTCTCGGACATCGCCCGCCGCGAGCTCGGCAACGAGGCCCGCTGGCGCGAGCTCTACGCCATGAACAAGGGCGTCATCGGCTCCAACCCCGACCTCGTCCGCCCGGGCATGGTCCTGACCCTGCCCGGCTGACCTGCCGGATGACGGCCGAAGGGGCCCGGATCCTGGTGGATCCGGGCCCTTCTTCCGGCTTCTTCGGCTCTTCGGCCCGGGTCAGCGCTGCTCGTCCTCCGAGCCCGGTCCCGAACCCGGGCCCGAACCCCCCTCGCGCTCCTTCTCCGCCAGCTCGTCGTCGAAGCTCGCGGGCTGCCCGCCGTCGCGCGCCGGAACCTCCGTGGCCGCCGGGGGCTCGACGAGCCAGTCCGGGTTCGACTGCTGGTCCCACCACCTCCACGCCGCGTAGGCGACGCCCGCCAGCACGGCGGCAAGCGTGACACCGCGCAGCACCCGGCCCCTGCGCGCCCGCCGTTCGTGGTGCGCCACCATCCGCTGCACCTCCTTGGCCGACACCTGGCCGCGGAGCGCGGCCAGGGCCGCCGCCGACGCGGCCGCCGACCGCGCTGCGGCCTCCTCGGCCACCGGCGAGGCCACGGCGATCGCGCTCTCGATCCGAGGCTGGGTGTAATCGGCCGCCTGACGCGCCGCCAGACGCGTCTGCTCCACGGCCTTCTTCGCCGCCCGGTCGACATGCGGCGGCACGTGGGCGCGCGCCGACATGATCCGGGGATGTACGTGGCAGTCGTATGTCGTACGCGCCTGCCGCGCGGCCTCGTTGGCCGCCTGCGACACCATCGGCGCCAGCCGCTCATTCGCCTCATGCGCGTAGTGCACCGCGGCGTCCTTGGCGGATTCCGCGTACGGCGCCACCACTTCCGCCGCGTGCCGCACACTCTCCCTGGCGCTCTCGGCTGCCAGGCGCATGCTGTCCTTGCCGGTCACGGGATCCTCCTCCTCGGTGGCGGACACAGTTCACCTTTCCACCCTTTGTCGGATCATGCCTGCCATACCGCCGACCGGCATGCGTGACAGGGCATACGGGTGGACGATTTCTGTGCCGCGCTGCGCTGCGTGCGACCATCTGGACCGACAGTGATGACTATGGAAGGCAGATCCGTGGCCGAGAAGCTCTACGCCACCCTGAAGACCAACCACGGCGACATCGTGATCGAGCTGCTGGAGAACTTCGCTCCGAAGACGGTCCGGAACTTCGTGGAGCTCGCCACGGGCGCGCGTGAATGGACCCGTCCCACCGACGGCCAGAAGACCACGGACCCGCTCTACGACGGCACCGTCTTCCACCGTGTCATCAGCGGTTTCATGATCCAGGGCGGCGACCCGCTGGGGAACGGCACCGGCGGCCCCGGCTACCAGTTCGGCGACGAGTTCCACCCCGACCTGGCCTTCACCAAGCCCTACCTGCTCGCCATGGCCAACGCGGGCCCGGGCACCAACGGCTCGCAGTTCTTCATCACCGTCGCGCCCACCGCGTGGCTGACCCGCAAGCACACCATCTTCGGCGAGGTCACCGACCCGGCCAGCCAGAAGATCGTGGACGCCATCGCCTCCAGCGCCACCAACCCGCGCACCGAGCGCCCGGTGGACGACGTGATCATCCAGTCGGTCGTCGTCGAGAAGCGCTGACCCCGGAGGACCCCGGAGGGAACCTTTGGGCCCCGCCCGTCCGTCCTGCATGCATACGAAGTGTGGGGCCGTACCGGCGGGGAGTGCCCGCGCCTCGCCGCCGATCGAGGGAACCGATGGACACCGACCGTCTGCCGGGCTGCTACCGCCACCCGGACCGCCACACGGGGATCAGCTGCACCCGCTGCGAGCGCCCCATCTGCCCCGAGTGCATGATCAGCGCCTCGGTCGGCTTCCAGTGCCCCGAGTGCGTCCGTGAGGGCTCCGGCACCGGCCACCGGCCGACCGCGAACGCGCCGCGCAACATCGCGGGCGGGGTGGTGGCCGCGGATCCCCACCTGGTCACCAAGACCCTCATCTGCATCAACGCCGCCGTGTTCCTCGCGGGTCTGGTGGCCCCGGCGGTCGTGGTCCAGCTGGAGCTGCTCGGCCGCTATGTGGAATTCGTCGGCGCCCCCGTCGAAGGCGTTTCCACCGGCCAGTACTACCGCCTGCTGACGTCGGTGTTCCTGCACGCCGAGTGGTGGCACATCATCGGCAACATGATCGGCCTGTGGGTGATCGGCGGCCCGCTGGAAGCGGCGCTGGGCCGGTCCCGCTATCTCGCCGTCTACCTGCTCTCGGGCCTCGGCGGCAGCGCCCTCGTCTATCTGCTGACCGAACCGAACACGCAGACGCTCGGCGCCTCGGGCGCGGTCTTCGGGCTGCTCGGCGCCACCGTCGTCCTCGCCCGCCGGCTGCGCTACGAGATGCGGCCGGTGATCACCATGGTCGTGCTGATGCTGGTGCTGACCTTCGTACCGATCGGCGGCAGCCTCACCGTGTCCTGGCAGGCGCACGTGGGCGGGCTGGTCACCGGCGCGCTGGTGGGCCTGGGCATGCTCCGGCCCGCCGCCGGCAGGTACCGCGCACTCATCCAATGGGGGACGTGCGCGGCCGTATTCCTGCTGGCGGCAGCGGTGATTCTGATCCGGACCGCCGAACTCACCTGATCACACCGGCGTCAACTCTCCACAGAGTTATCCACAGATCTTCTGTCTTTTCCTCAGGTGTGGATGACGCTGTGGATAACTCCTGGGGAGAGCTTCCCTCAGCGGGCGGCAGGTGCTACTTCCACTGCGTGGATACGCCGAATCCCGCCGCGATAAATCCGAATCCGACTACAATGTTCCAATTGCCCAGCGATTCGATCGGCAGCTGGGTCTCGGTCACGTAGAAGACGACGATCCACGCGAGACCGATCAGGAAGAGCGCCAGCATGACCGGAGCGACCCAGCTGCGGTTCGTCAGCCTGATGGACTGCGGCGTCCGCGTGGGCGGAGGCGTGTAGTCGTCCTTCTTGCGGATACGTGACTTCGGCACGAGGGGCTCTCCTGTCGATGCGCTGGGGACCTTGCCTGCCCCGGGCGTCCGTTAGCGTAGTGGACCTGTGGCGTTGAAGGAGAAGGGTACGTTGAGCAATTCCGACGACTCCTCCGTGGGTCCCCGTCGCCGGGCCAGAGTGGTCCGGCTGCTGACCGCCGCCGTCTTCGCCCTGGCCGGGCTGCTCTTCGTCACCAGTTTCAACACCTCCAAGGGTACGAACATCCGGACGGACGCCTCGCTTCTCAAGCTGTCGGACCTCATCGAGGAACGCAGTCAGAGCAACGGGGAGCTGGAGGAGAGCCTCGGACCGGTACGCCGACGGGTGGACGCCCTCGCCGAGCGCGACGACGGCAGCACCAAGGCCGAGGACGCCAAGCTGGCCGCTCTGCGCACCGCGTCGGGCACCGAGGAACTGCCCGGCAAGGGCCTGACGGTCACCCTCAACGACGCCCCGCCGAACGCCACCGCCCGGATCCCCAACGTGCCCGAGCCGCAGCCCAACGACCTGGTGATCCACCAGCAGGACCTGCAGGCCGTGGTGAACGCCCTCTGGCAGGGCGGGGCCCAGGGCATCCAGGTCATGGACCAGCGGCTGATCTCCACCAGCGCGGTCCGCTGCGTGGGCAACACCCTGATCCTCCAGGGCCGGGTGTACTCGCCTCCGTACAAGGTCTCGGCGGTCGGCGACCCGGGCGCGTTGCGCAAGGCCCTCGCCGCCTCCCCGGCCCTGCAGAACTACCAGCTGTACGTGAACGCGTACGGGCTCGGCTGGAAAGTGGACGAGCACAAGGCGCTGACACTTCCCGGCTACTCCGGCACAGTGGACCTCCACTATGCGAAGCCGCTGGCCCCTTCCTCCGAGACCGGCTCGCCCTGACGCCGTACTCCGCCTGGTGGTACGGACGTCCAGTGAGGTGTGCCTGACGGCGGGCACGCTGATCGTGCTCTTCGTCGCCTACGTCCTGCTGTGGACCGGGGTCAAGGCCGACAGGGCCATGGACGGCGAGATGGCCCGGCTGCGCGACGGCTGGGCTGCGGCCCCGGCGGCAGCCCCGGCCCCGGCTTCGTCCCCGGACGCCGCACCGCTGCCGGAACCGCCCCGGCCCGCGGCACCGGAGGGCTACCCCGCCGGCCGGGCCTTCGCCGAGATGTACATCCCGCGGTTCGGCCCGGACTGGAACAAGCCCGTCCTGGAGGGCACGGGCACCGAGCTGCTGAAGAAGGGCCTCGGCCACTACGCCGGCACCGCCCCGCTCGGCGCCACCGGGAACTTCTCGGTGGCGGGCCACCGGCGCACGTACGGAGACCCCTTCAAGGACTTCCCCGAACTGCGCCCCGGCGACGCCGTGATCCTCAAGGACGCGACGACCTGGTACACCTACACGGTGCGCGGCGAGCCGCTGCGCACCCTGCCGACGGACGTCGGGGTGGTCGACCCGGTGCCCCGGAAGTCCCCCTTCACGGCGCCCGGCCGGTACCTGACGCTGACGACCTGCGACCCCGAGTGGGGCCACAGCCACCGGCTGGTCGTGTGGGCGGAGCTGACCGGCACGCGCCTCGTGGGGCAGGGCGGTCCCGAGGGTTTGCCGAGGTGACTGACCCGGCCGGGCCCGTGCCTTTAGTCTGTTCGCGTACCGCCCCTGCGGTGCGTGGAGCGAGAGGGACGCGGACGGAATGTACGGCTGGATCTGGCGGCATCTGCCGGGCAACGCGTGGGTACGCGCGCTGATCTCACTCGTACTTGTCCTCGCGGTGGTGTTCGTGCTGTTCCAGTACGTCTTCCCGTGGGCCGAGCCGCTCCTTCCGTTCAACGATGTGACGGTGGACGAGGGATCGGGAGCCACTCCGTGAGCGCGCGCATTCTGGTTGTAGACAACTACGACAGCTTTGTCTTCAACCTGGTCCAGTACCTCTACCAGCTCGGCGCCGAATGCGAGGTGCTGCGCAACGACGAGGTCGAGCTCTCGCACGCGCAGGACGGCTTCGACGGTGTGCTGCTCTCCCCCGGGCCGGGGACGCCGGAAGAGGCGGGAGTGTGCGTCGACATGGTCCGCCACTGCGCGCGGACGGGCGTTCCGGTCTTCGGTGTCTGCCTGGGCATGCAGTCGATGGCGGTGGCGTACGGAGGGGTCGTGGACCGGGCTCCGGAGCTGCTGCACGGCAAGACCTCGCCGGTGGTGCACGAGGGCATCGGCGTCTTCGCCGGCCTGCCGTCGCCGTTCACCGCGACCCGCTACCACTCCCTCGCCGCCGAACCCGGGACCCTCCCCGACGAGCTGGAGGTCACGGCGCGCACCGAGGACGGGATCATCATGGGCCTGCGGCACCGGGAGCACGACGTGGAGGGTGTGCAGTTCCACCCCGAGTCGGTGCTGACGGAGTGGGGCCACCGGATGCTCGCGAACTGGCTGGTGCGGTGCGGTGACGCGGGTGCCGTGGAGCGCTCGGTGGGGCTGGCCCCGGTGGTGGGCAAGGCCGTCGCGTGACCGCGCTCGCGCCGTCCGCGCCCACAGGGGGCCGGGCCGCGCGGCGCAGGGCAGCTCAGGAAGCCGCGAAGCGGGCCGCGAGGAACACCCGCAGGCGGGGCGGGAGGCGGCGCAGACGGCCGGCCTCGGGTGGCCCGGTGGTCATCGCGAGCCGCCTGGGCGGGGAACTGTTCATCACACTGGGCCTGGTGATGCTGCTGTTCGTCGCCTACCAGCTCTGGTACACGAACATCGTGGCGGAGCGGTCGGCGAACGGGGCCGCGGGCTCGCTCCAGCAGACGTGGCAGCGGGAACCGGGCGCGGGCGGGCCCGCCGCTCCGGCGGTGTCGGCGTTCGAGCCGGGCCAGGGCTTCGCCATCCTGTACATCCCGAAGCTGGACCTGAAGGTGCCGGTGGCGGAGGGGATCAGCAAGCCGAAGGTGCTGGACCGGGGGATGGCCGGGCACTACGGGGAGGGTGCGCTCAAGACGGCGATGCCGGGGGACGCGCAGGGCAACTTCGCGGTGGCGGGCCACCGCAACACCCACGGGGAGCCGTTCCGCTTCATCAACCGGCTGGTGCCGGGGGATCCCGTCGTGGTCGAGACGCGGGACGCGTACTACACGTACGAGATGACCTCGGCGCTGGCGCAGACACCGCCGACGAACGTGTCGGTGCTGAAGCCGGTGCCGGAGGGATCGGGCTTCACCTCTGCGGGCCGGTACATCACGCTGACGACCTGCACCCCGGAGTTCACCAGCACCTACCGGATGATCGTATGGGGCAGGATGACCGATGAACGCCCCCGCAGCCAGGGCCCTCCGCCCGCGCTGAACAGCCCGTAGCCGCCCTAAGGACGAATCAGCAGTGTCTCGTGCCCGCCGCCGCGCCGCGGCCCCGCCCGCCGGCCGCCGCAGTGTGCTCGCCGGGTTCCTCAGCCTGCTGGGCGAGCTCCTGATCACGGTGGGCCTGGTCCTGGGCCTGTTCGTGGCCTACTCGCTGTGGTGGACGAACGTGCTCGCGGACCGGCAGGCGTCGGCGCGGGGCGACCAGATGCGCCAGCAGTGGCTGACGCCGGGCCCGGAAGCGGCGAAGCCCGCGGAACCGGGGGCGCTGGACACCAAGGACGGCGTCGGCTTCCTGCACGTGCCGGCGATGAAGAACGGCGACGTGCTGGTCAAGCCGGGCACGGACCCGGACATCCTCAACGACGGGGTCGCGGGCTACTACACGGACCCGGTGAAGTCGGCGCTGCCGTGGGACGAAAAGGGGAACTTCTCCCTCGCCGCGCACCGGGACGGCCACGGCGCGAAGTTCCACAACATCGACAAGGTGAAGAACGGCGACGCGATCGTCTTCGAGACCAAGGACACCTGGTACGTGTACAAGGTCTTCGCGGAGCTCCGGCAGACGTCGAAGTACAACGTGGACGTGATCAACCCGGTCCCGAAGGAGTCGGGCAGGACCGCCCCGGGCCGCTACATCACGCTGACCACGTGCACACCGGTGTACACGTCGAAGTACCGGTACGTGGTGTGGGGCGAGCTGGTCCGCACGGAGAAGGTGGACGGCAAGCGGACGCTGCCGATCGAGCTGCGCTAGGTGTTCCTTCCGAGCCGCAGGCCGCGGCTCGGGAAGAGCGCGGGACCTGGAGCCCGACTCCCGCGCTCCGGGCCTCCAGAAGGCCCCTGTGGGCCGCTGTGACGCCTCTCTGGGCGGCGATGGCTGCGATGGCCAGGGCTTGGACGTGCGTCCGTTCCAGCACGCACGAAAAAGGTCCGGCCCTTCTCCGAGGAGAAGGGCCGGACCTTTGGTCCTGCTTCTAGCGGCGGCCGCCGGTCAAGCCTCCGAAGAGGCCGCCGTCCTGCTGGCCGCCCTGCGTCGTGTAGACGTTGACCACCGAGCCGGTGTTGACCGGGAAGCCGGCGAGCGGGTCGGACTGGAACACGACCGCGTTGTCGTCCGTCGGGCCGTTGATGACCCTGCCGAACGTCAGGCCCTTGGAGGCCAGTTCCTGCTTCGCCTGGGCCACGGTCCGGCCGGCCAGGTTCGGCACCTGGGTCTGCTGCGGCGCGGCCTTGGAGATCGTGATGTTGACCGTCTTGCCCGGGTCGAGCTGCTCACCGGGCTGGTTCCCCTGATCGACGACGGTCCGCGGGGCGGCTCCGGGGAAATCGATCTCGGTGACGGAGCCCAGCTTGAGCTTGACGGCCTTGAGCGCCTTCTCCGCGTCGTCCTTGGTCTTGCCCTTGAGGTCCGGGACGACCGCCTTGGCCTGCTCCTTGGCGACGGTCAGCACGATGACGCTGTTCTTCTCCGCCTCGCCACCGGCCTTGGGGGTCTGGTCGATGACCGTGCCGGCGGTGCGCTCGGACTCCTGGAGCTTGCGGTCGACCTGGAAGCCCTTCTCCTTCAGTGCCGCCTCGGCCTGCTCGTACGTGAGGTTGAGGACGTTGGGGACCGGCGCCTTGGGCGCGCCCGAGGAGATCGTCACCGTGACGGTGGAGTCCTTCGCGACCTTGGTCTCGGCTGCCGGGTCCTGCTTGCAGACGCTGCCCTTGGGCTGGTCGCAGGGTTCGTCGGCGCCCTTGACGACCTTGAGGCCGACGTTCTCGCCGCTCTTCTGTGCCTGCTCGAGGGTCGAGCCGACGAGCTTGGGCACACTGGGCCGGTTGTCGGCGGTGTTGAAGAGGGAGCGGCCGATGAGGATCGCGCCGACCAGGACGAGGACGCCGGCCACCACGAGCAGGATCGTGGAGGCCTTGCTCTTCTTCTGGCGGCGGTGCGGCCCCTGGTCGTAGCCGCCCTGGTCGCCGTACCCGTAGCCGCCTTCACCCGGGGGCGTGGGCGGCATCATCGAGGTCTGGCCGGAGTCGGCGGCGCGCAGGGCGGCGGTGGGCTGGTCGTAGCCCTGGTGTCCGTAGCCGCCCGGGTCGGGGTAGCCGTAGCCGGACGTGCCCATGGAAGCGGCGGCGACGGGCTGGCCGTCGAGGCAAGCCTCGATGTCGGCGCGCATCTCGTCGGCGGACTGGTAGCGGTAGTCGGGATCCTTGACCAGCGCCTTCAGGACGATGGCGTCCATCTCGGGCGTGATCTCGGGGTCGAAGTTCGACGGCGGCTGCGGCTCTTCCCGTACGTGCTGGTAGGCGACGGCCACGGGGGAGTCGCCGACGAACGGGGGCCGCACGCTGAGGAGCTCGTAGAGCAGGCAGCCGGCGGAGTAGAGGTCGGAGCGCGCGTCGACCTGCTCGCCCTTGGCCTGCTCCGGCGAGAGGTACTGGGCGGTGCCGATGACGGCCGCCGTCTGCGTCATGGTCATGCCGGAATCGCCCATGGCGCGGGCGATGCCGAAGTCCATGACCTTGACCTGGCCGGTGCGGGTCAGCATCACGTTGGCGGGCTTGATGTCGCGGTGCACGATGCCGGCGCGGTGGGAGTACTCCAGGGCCTGGAGGATGCCGATGCACATCTCCAGGGTGCGTTCGGGCAGCAGCTTGCGCCCGGAGTGCAGCAGCTCGCGCAGGGTGGACCCGTCGACGTACTCCATCACGATGTACGGGATGGAGATGTTGTCGACGTAGTCCTCGCCGGTGTCGTAGACGGCGACGATCGCCGGGTGGTTCAGCGACGCGGCCGACTGGGCCTCGCGACGGAACCGGGCCTGGAAGGACGGGTCGCGGGCGAGATCGGCGCGCAGAGTCTTGACGGCGACGGTACGGCCGAGCCGGGTGTCGTGGGCGAGGTAGACCTCGGCCATGCCACCGCGGCCGAGCACGTGGCTCAGCTCGTACCGGCCGCCGAGGCGACGCGGCTCTTCCATAACGTTGCAGCCCTCTCCGTCAGTCCCGACCGCACCTGTGTGTGGTCCGGCGGTGTGCTGTTCGCGCAAAGGCTACCGGCCGATCGTCTGTGATCGGATCGTGGCCACAGGCTGATACAGGACCGGTACCGTACGCGCGGATCCGCCCGGGAGCAGTGATGTGGATCACTGTGTTCCGGTGGTCCGTCGTCCCTGGATCGTTCCGGGACGACCGCTTGGTCATCGCTGGCTCTTCAGTACGGCTTCCATGACCGCCTTGGCGACCGGGGCGGCGAGGCCGCCGCCGCTGATGTCGTCGCGGGCGGTGCCCTCGCTGTCCTCGATGACGACGGCGACGGCGACGGGCGAGGTGCCGTCCGGGTTCTCGGCGTACGAGATGAACCAGGCGTAGGGACGCTTCTTGTTGCCCTCGCCGTGCTGGGCGGTGCCGGTCTTGCCGCCGACCTTGACGTCCTTGATCTTGGCCTTGGCGCCGGTGCCGCTGTCGACGACGTTGACCATCATCTCCTGGACCTTCTGGGCGTTGGCGGCGGAGAGCGGCCGGCTCATCTCCTGCGGCGAGTGCTTCTCGATGACGTCGAGGTTGGGCGCGGTGAGCTGGTCGACCATGTAGGGCTTCATCAGCTTGCCGTCGTTGGCGATCGCGGCGGTGACCATGGCCATCTGGAGCGGGGTGGCGGCCGTGTTGAACTGGCCGATGGCGCTCTGGGCGTTGCCGTCCTTGCCCATCTTCTTGTCGTAGACGCTGGCGAAGGCGCGGACGGGAATGTCGATCTTGTCGTTGTTGAAGCCGAACTTCTCGGCGGTCTCCACCATGTTGTCGCGGGTGACCTTGTCGCCCATGTTCGCGAACACGGAGTTGCAGGAGATGCGCAGGGCCTCGTTGAGGCTGGCCTTCTCGCAACCGGCGTGGGAGTTCGGCAGCTGGGTCTTGGTGCCCGGCAGGAAGTACGGCTCCGGCGTGTCCGTCGGGTCGTTGATCTCCTTGACGACGCCGTGTTCCAGCGCGGCGGCCGCGGTGACGACCTTGAAGGTGGAGCCCGGCGGGTAGGTCTCGCGCAGGGCGCGGTTGACGAGGTTCTTGTCCTCGCTGTCCTTCAGTTCGACCCAGGCCTTCTCGTCGGTCTTGGAGTTGCCGGCGAAGCGGGAGGGGTCGTAGGAGGGGGTGGAGACCAGGGCGAGGATGGCGCCGGTGCGCGGGTCGATGGCGGCAGCCGCGCCCTTCTTGGTGCCGAGCGCCTGGAAGGCGGCCTTCTGGGCGTCGGGGTTGAGCGTGGTGACGACGTTGCCGCCCTGCTTCTTCTCCCCGGTGAACATGCCGATGGTGCGGTCGAAGAAGAGCCGGTCGTCGTTGCCGGTGAGGATGCCGTCTTCGAGGGATTCGAGCTGGGTGGAGCCGAAGGCCTGCGAGGCGTACCCGGTGACGGGGGCCCAGAGCTGGCCGTCGGCGTAGGTCCGCTTGTACTTGTAGTCGCTGCCGTCGGTGACCGCCGACCCGGTGATCGGTTCGCCGTTGACGATGATGTTGCCGCGTTCGGTGGCGTACTGGGCGATCTGGACCCGGCGGTTTTCCTTGCGGGTGCTGAGTTCCTCGGCCTGGACGTACTGCAGCCAGTTGGTGCGGATCAGCAGCGCGAGGACGAGCAGCCCGCAGAACAGCGAGATGCGGCGCAGGGGCTTGTTCATGACGGGCGGACCACCTGGGTCATCTCGGAGTCGGGGGACGGGGCGGGGGCCGGCGCAGGTCGGCGTGCGGTGTCGCTGATCCGGATGAGGATGGCGATGAGGATCCAGTTCGCGAGGACGGAGGAGCCGCCGGAGGCGAGGAAGGGCATGGTCATGCCGGTGAGGGGGATGAGGCCCATGACTCCGCCGGCGACGACGAAGATCTGGAGGGCGAAGGCGCCGGACAGGCCGATGGCGAAGAGCTTGCCGAAGGGGTCGCGGGCGGCCAGGGCGGTGCGGACGCCCCGCTCGATGATGAGGCCGTAGAGCAGGAGGAAGGCCATCACGCCCGCGAGGCCGAGTTCCTCGCCGACGGTGGAGAAGATGAAGTCGGAGTTCGCGGCGAAGCCGATGAGGTCGGAGTTGCCCTGTCCCCAGCCGGTGCCGAGGACGCCGCCGGAGCCGAAGCTCATGATCGACTGGCCGACCTGTTCGCAGGCTCCGGACTTGGAGTAGCAGGCGAAGGGGTCGAGCCAGGCGGTGACGCGGACCTTGACGTGGCTGGCGGTGGCGCCGACGACGGTGGCGCCGCCGACCGACATGAGCAGGCCGATCACGATCCAGCTGGTCCGCTCGGTGGCGACGTACAGCATGATCACGAACATGCCGAAGAAGAGCAGCGAGGTGCCGAGGTCGTTCTCGAAGACGAGGACGAGCAGGCTCATCGCCCAGATCATCAGGATCGGGCCGAGGTCGCGGCCGCGCGGCAGGTAGAGGCCCATGAAGCGGCGGCTGGCCAGTGCGAGGGCGTCGCGCTTCACCATGAGGTAGCCGGCGAAGAAGATCGCGATGACGATCTTCGCGAACTCGCCGGGCTGGATGGAGAAGCCGCCGACGCTGATCCAGATCTTGGCACCGAAGACGTCGGCGCCCAGGCCCGGGACGACGGGCAGGATCAGCAGGACCAGGGCGCCGGCCATGGAGATGTAGGTGAACCGCTGCAGGACGCGGTGGTCCTTGAGGATCAGCAGGACCGCGGCGAACAGGGCGACGGCGACCGCCGTGTACATCATCTGGCGGGGCGCGGAGGGGTTGAAGGCGCCGACGGAGCGCTTGGCGAGGTTCTGCAGCCGCTCGGACTGGTCGAGGCGCCAGATCAGGACGAGGCCCAGCCCGTTGAGGAGCGTGCCCAGCGGCAGCAGCAGCGGGTCGGCGTACTTCGCGTACCGGCGTACGACGAGGTGCGCGATCCCGGCCAGGGCGCCGAGGCCGAGGCCGTAGAGGAACATGCCGGGGGGCAGCTCGCCGTGGATCGACAGGCCTACGTTGGCGTAGGCGAAGATCGGGATGACCACGGCGAAAACGAGCAGCAGGAGCTCGGTGTTCCGCCGGCTCGGCAGCTCGATGGCGCCGATGGTGGTCGTGTTGGTGACAACGCTCATGGTGTGGCAGGCCCCCTGTGCCCGCGAGTGTCTACTGCTTGCCGCAGAGGCTGACCACTTGCTGCTCCGCGGGAGTCAGAGTGGAGCCCGGTGTCTGGTTCTGCGCCTCGGCGTTGCGGCGTTCCTCGTCCTTCTTGCAGGCCGAGACCTGGACGCCGAGGTCGTCGAGCTTCTCGCGGGCGCCGTCCAGGCTGCCCTCGCTGATGGTGGCCTCGACGAGCTTCCGCTTGAAGGGCGGCAGGTACTTCAGTTCGATGTCGGGGCGGTCGGTCTCCACCTTGGAGAGCTCCAGCGGTCCGAGCTTCGGGCTGATGCCGCGGAAGAGCGCGACGTGCTCGCCCTTCACGCCGACGTAGAACTGGGTCTGGGTCCAGCGCCAGCCGGCGTAGAGGCCGCCGCCGACGGCGCCGGCGACGAGGAGCAGGACCAGCGTACGCGTGGTCCACTTGCGCCCTTTGCTGCGGCGCCTGCGGGGGTGGTCGTACGTGTCCTCGTAGCCGGAGTCCGCGTCGTAGGCCTCGGCCTCGCCGAAGCTGCCGTAGGCGCCGCCCTGGCCCTGGCCCTGGTCGCCGTATCCGTAGCCGCCCGGCTCGCCGCTGCCGGGGGGGCCGAAGGCGCCGGCGGGCGGGGCGGCCTGGCGGCCGAGGCCCGAGGCGCGGCCGGCCGGGGTCTGCATGGCGTTGCCGCCGTCGAAGAGCTGGTGCTGGTTCTCGGCGACCGCGCCGACGACGACCGGGGTGTCGCTGACCTGGGCGGCGAGGGTGTCGCCGCTGTCGGTGTCGAGGACGTCGGCGACGATGCAGGTGATGTTGTCGGGTCCGCCGCCGCGCAGGGCGAGCTGGATGAGCGACTGCACGGTCTCGCGGGGGCCGTGGTAGTCGGCGAGGGTCTCTTCGAGGGTCTGGTGGGAGACCACGCCCGAGAGTCCGTCGGAGCAGATGAGGTAGCGGTCGCCGGCCCGGACCTCGCGGATGGAGAGGTCGGGTTCGACGATGTCGCCGCTGCCGAGCGCCCGCATCAGGAGGGAGCGCTGCGGGTGGGTGGTGGCTTCCTCTTCGGTGATGCGGCCCTCGTCGACGAGGCGCTGCACCCAGGTGTGGTCCTGGGTGATCTGGGTGAGGACGCCGTCGCGCAGCAGGTAGGCGCGGGAGTCGCCGACGTGGACGAGGCCGAGGCGCTGTCCGGTCCACAGCAGGGCGGTGAGCGTGGTGCCCATGCCTTCGAGCTGGGGGTCCTCCTCGACCATGACGCGCAGCTGGTCGTTGGCGCGCTGCACGGCCGTGGCGAGGGAGGTGAGGATGTCGGAGCCCGGGACGTCGTCGTCGAGCTGCACGAGGGTGGAGATCACCTCGGAGCTCGCGACCTCGCCGGCGGCCTGGCCTCCCATGCCGTCGGCGATCGCGAGGAGACGGGGTCCGGCGTAGCCGGAGTCCTCGTTCCCCTCGCGGATCATGCCTTTGTGCGATCCGGCGGCGAACCGCAGGGACAGACTCATGCGCACCTCGCCGGTCGGCTCCGGGTACAACCGGTCTCGAGCCACACTGCCCACCCTCCGGTCGGGAGCGCGCACGTGTCCGTGTCCAAGGTGGGACGGATCACCACCGCGCGCTCGCTCCGCTCGCTCATTCTCGTACTACTTCCGCAGCTCGATGACGGTCTTGCCGATGCGGATCGGGGCGCCCGGCGGAATGGGCGTCGGGGTGGTCAGCCGGGTCCGGTCGAGATACGTGCCGTTGGTGGACCCGAGATCCTCGACGATCCACTGGCCGTCACGGTCGGGGTAGATCCTGGCATGGCGGCTGGACGCGTAGTCGTCGTCCAGCACGATCGTCGAGTCGTGGGCGCGGCCCAGCGTGATCGTCTGGCCGGCGAGGGCCACCGTGGTTCCCGTGAGGGTGCCCTCGGACACGACGAGCTTGGTGGGCGCACCGCGGCGCTGGCGCTGCTGCGGTGGCGCGGCCTGGCGCCCCGGCTGCTGCGGGGTGTTTCCCGCGCTGCCGCGGCGGGAGCCGCGCTGCGTCACTCTCGTTCCGAAGAGGTCGCTGCGGATGACCTGTACGGCCACGATGACGAACAGCCACAGAACGGCTAGGAAACCCAGCCGCATGACCGTCAGGGTCAGCTCTGACATTGCCCCCGCTTCACCCTTCGGCTTGCCGGTAAATGATGGTGGTGCTGCCCACGACGATCCGCGAGCCGTCGCGGAGCGTAGCGCGGGTGGTGTGCTGCCCGTCCACCACGATGCCGTTGGTGGACCCGAGATCCTGGATCGTCGAGGGCGTTCCGGTCCGGATCTCACAGTGCCGGCGCGATACGCCGGGGTCGTCGATCCGCACGTCGGCTTCGGTGCTTCGGCCGAGTACGAGCGTGGGGCGCGAGATCTGGTGGCGGGTGCCGTTGATCTCGATCCAGTGGCGCTTGGGTGCGCCGGAGGCCGGTACGGGTGCGGCCGCGCCGGGCCCGCCGGGGGCGGGCCGCCGGGCGCCGGGTCCGCCGGGGGGCGGGGCGCTGGGCATGGGCGGTGCGGCGACCGGGGGGTAACCGTATCCGCCCTGGACGGAGGGTCCGCCCTGCGGCCGGCCCTGGGAGGCCTGCGGCTGGGAGGTGCTGGCGGCGAGGGTGCGGCTGCGGACCCGGTAGAGCCCGGTGTCGAGGTCGTCGGCCTTCTCCAGGTTGACCTTGATGGGGCCCATGAAGCTGTAGCGCTGCTGCTTGGCGTAGTCGCGGACGAGGCCCGCGAGCTCGTCGCCGAGCTGCCCGGAGTAGGGGCTCAGGCGCTCGTAGTCGCCGGCGCTGAGCTCGACGATGAAGTCGTTGGGGACGACGGTCCGCTCGCGGTTCCAGATGGTGGCGTTGTTGTCGCACTCACGCTGGAGGGCTCCGGCGATCTCCACCGGCTGGACCTCGGACTTGAACACCTTGGCGAAGGTGCCGTTCACCAGACCTTCGAGTCGCTGCTCGAACCGCTTCAGAACTCCCATGGGGCACCTCCTCCGTCGTTGTCGCCCTGTACTGCTTACTGATCGTATCCACGCGTGGCGGATTCGGGTGGTTCCCCATCGGTCCTGTGCGGACGAGTGTTGGTCCTCACAAGGGATCGTAGGGGCGCCCCAAGGACAGTGTCCCGCACCAGGGGCGGAGTGCGGGAGGGGCCGTCCCGGGCGGGGTGCGGGGGCGTCGGGAAAGCGATGTGATTCCACCCCGTCCTACGTGCTAATGTTTCGACGTCGCCAGGGGAACGGCCCGAAAGGGAAGAACCACTGGGACGCTACTCGGGCGAGTGGCGGAACGGCAGACGCGCTGGCTTCAGGTGCCAGTGTCCTTCGGGACGTGGGGGTTCAAATCCCCCCTCGCCCACATCGACGAAACGGTCGTCATCGCGAAAGCGGTGGCGGCCGTTTCGTGTTGTGCGTCCGGGATCCGGTTCCGGAGGTCCGGCGCGGGCGGTGGAAGTGACGTAGACCACGGTGGGGCGCCGCCGCTGACGGCTGGTCAGTCGCCGGGTGGCCGGGGCCGTCGTCGCGCCCGATCCGGCTTTCGTCGCGCATGGTCCGACTTTCGTTGCCCGGGGCGAGACGAAAGAGGGCGGCCGGGGGCGCGGCGGGATGTCTAGGGTCGGCCGGGTGGATGCGAAGGCGATGACGCGTGCGGGCTGGGACTGGCTGAAGGGGCCGGAGCCCTGGACCTGGCGGATGCTGGCGGGGGATCTGGCGCTGGCCGGGATCCTGGCCCTGCCCGGCCTGGCTGTCGAGGAATTCGACCACGGCTCCGGGCGGCGGATGCTGGCGAGTGTCGTGGTCGTGGTGGTGCTGACCCTGCTGCGGCGGCGGATGCCGGCGACGACGCTCGTGGTGGGCTCGGCGGCGAGCGCGTTCCTGCCCGGCACGGTGCTGATCACGGGTCTGCTGGGCTGGTCGGCGGGGCGCCGGATCGTCGGGGTGGGCCGGGCGGGGGTCGCCTTCACCCTGGCGTTCCTGGCGTCGGTCGGCCTGAGCGTGGTGCACGAGCGGGCGGAGATGCGACCGCTCCTGGTGGTCGTCTTCTCCGCGCTGATGTTCCTGGCGACGACGGTGATGCCGGGTCTGGCCAGCCGGTACTGGTCGCAGCGCCGGACGCTGCTGCGCGCGCTCCAGGAGCGCAACGGGCAGTTGCTGCGCGAGCGGGCGATGGTCGCGGGGCAGGCGAGGCTGCGCGAGCGGCAGCGGATAGCCCAGGACATGCACGACAGCCTCGGCCACCAGCTGGCGCTGATCTCGGTGCACACCGGTGCGCTGGAGGTGGATCCGAAGCTCACCGACCGCCAGCGCGAGGCGGTGGGGGTGCTGCGGCAGGCGTCGGTGGCGGCGATGCACGAGCTGCGCGAGGTCGTCGGCATCCTGCGGGACGGGGTCGCGGCGCCGGTGCCCGTGGAGGAGGCGGCGCAGCCCGCGGCGCGCGGGGTGGCCGGGATCGCGGGGGTCGTGGAGGCGGCGCGCGGCGCGGGGACCGATGTGCGGATGTCCGTCTCGGGTCAGCCGCGGCCGCTGGTGGCGGCCTGCGACCACGCGGCGTACCGGATCGTGCAGGAGGCGCTGACGAACGCGTACAAGCACGCTCCGGGGGCTCCGATCACGGTGGAGCTGCGGTACGAGGACGACTCGCTGGTGGTGGAGATCGCCAACGGTCCGGCGGCCGGCCCGGGCGCCGGTGAGGTGGTGTCGGGCGGGCAGGGGCTGACGGGGCTGCACGAGCGGGCCCGCCTGGTCGGCGGGATGGTGCACGCGGGGGCGGTCGAGGGCGGCGGGTTCCGGGTGGCCGGGGTGCTGCCGTACGGGGCGGAGCCGGCCGGGGTGGAGGACGTCGCCGACGATTTCGGGCAGCAGGCGCAGGCGCGGGGGATGCGGGGCGGGCCGCCGATGGACTGGGAGGCGGTGGACCGGGAGCTGGCCGTACGGGTGCGCAGCCGCAGCGGTGGTCTCGCGGTGGGCTGCGGGATCGCCTTCGCGGCCTTGGTGCTCATGGTGATCGTGATCGGCGCGGGGGTGGCTCTGCTGGTGGGCTCGCTGAGCGATGCCGTGCTCGCGCGGGAGGAGTTCGACGCGGTGCGGGTGGGCGAGTCGGAGCAGGCCGTGCGGGACCGGCTGCCGAGCGGTGAGAGCTTCCTGACCGCCGGGGCGGAGCGCAAGGGGCCGCCGCGGCCGGAGGGCTCGAAGTGTCTGGCGCTGCTGGCGTCGGACGACTCGGCGGCCCTCGGGACGGACCTGGTTTTCCGGTTCTGCTTCAAGGACGGCAAGCTCGTGGACAAGCAGGCTTATGAGGTCAAGCAGTAGGAGCGCGGGTGCAAGCCGAAGTGATCCGAGTGGTGATCGCCGATGACGAGCCGCTGATACGGGCCGGGATCAGGATGATCCTGACCTCGGCGCCGGACATCGAGGTCGTCGCGGAGGCGGCGAACGGCCGGGAGGCGGTGGACCTGGCCCGTGCGCACGTGCCGGACGTGGTGCTGCTGGACATTCAGATGCCCGTGATGGACGGGCTGACCGCGCTGGGCGAGCTGGGGCGGGCCGTGCCGGAGGTGCGCTCGCTGATCCTGACGACCTTCGGGGAGAAGGAGAACGTGCTGCGGGCGCTGGGCCAGGGCGGTGCGGGGTTCCTGCTGAAGGACTCGGCGCCGGGCGAGCTGATCGGGGCCGTCCGGGCGGCCGCGGCCGGGGACGCGTACCTCTCGCCGTCGGCGACGCGCCATGTGGTGGACCAGCTGGCGTCGGGGAAGGCGGTGGTGCGGGGCGAGGAGGCCCGGCGCCAGGTCGCGGCGCTGAGCGAGCGCGAGCGCGGGGTCCTCGCGCTGCTGGGCGAGGGCCTGTCGAACGCGGACGCGGGGCGGCGGCTGCACATGAGCGAGGCGACCGTGAAGACGTACGTGAGCCGGATCCTGGCCAAGCTGGGCTGCGAGAACCGGGTGCAGGCCGCGCTGCTGGCCAGGGACGCCGGGCTGTAGATACGGTCAGCCCGTTCCGGAAGCGATCAATGTACGGGTGGGGGCGGCGCGCATGGCGACGGTAGTGGGACAGCGGATACCGCGGGTGGCGGGGTTCGCGCCGCGGGTGGTGGCGGGCTCGCCGAAGCAGGAGGGCAAGGCGCTGCGGGTACGTGTGCCGCGGGCGGCGCACGCCGCCTTCGAGGCGCCGGCCGGGCGCCCGGACGCCGTGCGGGCGGTGGAGGAGTCCAATGTCGGCCGGGTCTCCGATCTGACGCCGATACGGGTGGGCCGGATGGCCGCCAACCCCTTCGCGTTCCTGCGCGGCGCGGCCGGGCTGATGGCCCACGACCTGTCCGGCGGTCCGGTGACCGGGGTAGGCGCGCAGATCTGCGGTGACGCGCACGCGGCGAACTTCGGGCTGTACGGGGACGCGCGCGGCAACCTGGTCATCGACCTGAACGACTTCGACGAGACCGTGTTCGGTCCGTGGGAGTGGGACGTGAAGCGGCTGGCGGCATCGCTGGTGCTGGCCGGCCGGGTGGCGGGCGCGTGCGAGGACACCTGCCGGGCGGCCGCGCTCGACGCGGTGGGTGCCTACCGGCGGACCATGCGGCTGCTGGCCAAGCTGCCCGCGCTCGACGCGTGGAACGCCATCGCGGACGAGGAACTGGTCTCGCACACCGATGCCCGCGATCTGCTGGGCACCCTGGAGCGGGTCTCGGAGAAGGCCCGCAACAACACCTCGGCGCGGTTCGCGGCCAAGTCGACGGTGGTCGGCGCGGACGGCAGCCGGCGCTTCGTGGACGCGCTGCCGGTGCTGCGGCGGGTCGGGGACGGGGAGGCGGCGGCCGTGGCGGCCTCGCTGGGTCCGTACCTGCACACGCTCCAGGGGGACCGGCTGCCGCTGCTGGCCCGGTACGCGATCCACGACGTGGCCTTCCGCGTGGTGGGGACGGGGAGCGTCGGCACGCGTTCGTACGTGGTGCTGCTGCTGGACCACCGGGGGGAGCCGCTGGTGCTGCAGGTGAAGGAGGCGCGGCCCTCGGTGCTGCTGCCGCACCTGCCCGCGCTGGGCTTCGTCTCGGCCCCGGAGGAGCACGAGGGGCGCCGGGTGGTGGCCGGGCAGAAGCGGATGCAGGTGGTGTCGGACATCATGCTGGGCTGGACCACGGTGGAGGGCCGTCCGTTCCAGGTGCGGCAGTTCCGCAACCGCAAGGGCAGTGTGGATCCGGCGGCGCTGGCCGTCGACCAGATCGACGACTACGGGCGGATGACCGGGGCCCTGCTGGCCCGGGCACACGCTCACAGCGTCGATCCTCGGCTGCTGGCCGGGTACTGCGGGAAGAACGAGGAGCTGGACGAGGCGATGGCCGCCTTCGCCGTGGCCTACGCGGACCGGACCGAGGCCGACCACGCCGACCTGGTGACGGCGGTCCGTACGGGTCGGATCGCGGCGGAGGCGGGGGTCTAGAGCGCCGCTCCCGGCGGGCGTGGAGCGGGCGGGCGATGTTCCTCCCCCGGCTACCGCCGGGAGGTGCCCCCGGTGAATCGCGGGCGGATGTTTCACGTGAAACATCCGCCCGCGCGGGGTGGCCGTAGGCTGGCCGGGTGAGCGAGCAGACCGAGCAGACAGTCCCTGGCGAATCCGGCGAAGTGGGCGAGGAGCGTCCCGAGGCGCGCCTGGAGCGGGCCGTGCGGGCCGCCGAGCAGGCGCTGATCGAGTTCGAGATCGCGGTGGAGACCTTCCGGGTCGAGGTGGAGAACTTCTCCCGCCTGCACCACCAGAAGCTCGGCCCGATGTACTCGCGCCTCGACGAGCTGGACGCGCTGATCGCCGAGGCGAAGGCGGCCCGTACCGGGGATCCCGAGGACCTGCGGCGTGCGCGGGACGCGCGGTCGCTGGTGATGCCGATGCCCGGGGTGGACGAGCTGTTCCACGACTGGCTTGGCTCGGACGGGATCTCCGACGACGCGGCCGCGATGCTCACCGACCGGCCCGTGCGGCCGCCGGAGCGGGTGCGCCCCTCGGAGGAGGTGCGCCGCCTCTACCGCGAGCTGGTCCGCAAGGCCCACCCGGACCTCGCGCAGGACGACGCGGAGCGGGAGCGCCGCGACGCCTTCATCGCGCGGGTCAACGCGGCGTACGGGCGGGGCGAGGAGCAGCTGCTGCGCGAGCTGGCCGAGGAGTGGGCTGCCGGTCCGGCGCCCGAGGAGGCGGCGCCGGGTGGGAGCGGGGAGCTCTATGCCCGCCTGGAGTGGCTGGCGCGCCGCAAGGAGCTGCTGTCGCTGGTGGCCAAGGAGCTGGAGGACAGTGCCATCGGGTCGATGCTGAGGATGGCCCCCGAAGACCCGGACCGGCTGCTGGAGGAGATCGCGGAGCAGCTGCTGGCGCAGGTCTCCGAGCGCGAGGCGGAGCTGGCCGCGGAGCTCGCCGCGCAGTGACGGGGTCGGGGTCCGGGGCGCCGTCGGGGCTGAATCTTGCCGGGCGCGTCGGATAGGTTGGCAGCAGATCCGTGACGAGAGAAGGCGACAGCTATGAACTTCGGACCGCTTCCCTCGGTGGACGCAGCCGCGGTGCCCTCCGAAGGCTTTGTCCTCGACGTCCGTGAGGACGACGAATGGGCTGCCGGGCATGTCGAGGGTGCTCTGCACATCCCGATGAGCGACTTCGTGGGCCGCTTCGGTGAGCTGACGGAGGCCGTCGAGGACGGCCGCCGGGTGTACGTGATGTGCCGGGTCGGCGGCCGCTCCGCGCAGGTGACCCAGTACCTGGTGCGCCAGGAGATCGACGCGGTGAACGTCGACGGCGGCATGCAGGCCTGGGACGGCGCCGGTCGCCCCATGGTGACGGACAGCGGGACCCCGGCCTTCGTGCTGTAGACGCCGTAGCTGTTGTCAGGCGAGGGGGTGGGCGGCCAGCAGGTCGCCCAGGGCCTCCTCGTGCGCGGCGGCCGGGCCGAGCTGGAGTTCCAGCTGTTTGGCCCACGCGTGGTAGCGGTGCAGCGGGTAGTCGGTGTCGGCGCCGAAGCCGCCGTGCAGGTGCTGGGCGGTCTGCACGACCCGGCGTACGCCCTCCGAGGCCCAGATCTTGGCGACGGCGACGTCACCGGAGCTCGGCAGCGGGCCACCGGCGACGCCGGTCGCCGCGTCGAGCCGCCAGGCGGCCTGCCAGAGGGTGACCTCCATGGCGCGCAGGTCGATGTAGCGGTCGGCGGCCTGGACGGCGACGGCCTGGAAGGTGGCCACCGGGAAGCCGAACTGCTCGCGCTTGCTCGTGTATCGGCTGGTCATGGCGAGGACGCCCTCGCCGAGGCCGAGCGCGAGGGCGCAGGTCCCGGTGGCGAGGAGCTGGCGGAGCCGGTCCCAGGCGCCGGGTGCGTCGATGAGGTGCGCGGAGGCCACCCGTACGCCGTCCAGGGCGAGTTCGGCGAGCCGCTCGCCGCTGGTGGAGACCTGTTCGGCGAGGGCGAGGCCTTCCGCGGTGCGCGGGACGAGCGCGAGGACGGCCTCGCCTTCCCCGGTGTGGGCGGGTACGGCGATCCAGTCGGCGCCGTGCGCCCAGGGGACGGCGGTCTGTGTGCCGTCCAGGATCCAGTCGCCCCCACTGCCCTCGCGGCGGGCGACGACGGCGAGTTCGGCCGGGTCGTGGCCGGAGCGGCCGTGCGCGGCGGCGGTGAGTACGAGGCTTCCGCTACCGGCGCCGGGCAGCAGGGCGGCGGCCAGTTCGGGGCTGCCGTGGGCCTGTACGGCCATGGCGGTGGCGCAGTGTTCCAGCAGCGGCACCCGGGCCAGTACCTTCGCGGCTTCGCGCAGCACCAGGCACAGGGCGATGGCGTCCAGGCCGGCGCCGCCGTGCTCCTCGGAGAGGACCAGGCTCAGCAGGTCGGATCCTGCGAGCCTGGCCCACAGCCGGCGGTCGAAGTCGTCGGCGACGGCCCCCGGGGTGAGTGCGGGACTGGGCACGCCGTCGGGTGCGACGTCCGCGAACACGGCCCTGGCCGCCTCGACGGCCGCCTGCTGCTCCTCGGTGAAGGTGAAGTCCACTGCCGGTCCTCCCGTTCTGATCTGACGGTGCGTCAAGATAGAACAGGTTCTTTGAAATGGACAGGCCCGGAAAATGGACAGGGCCGGGGCTACCGGTCGAAGTCGATCTCCACTTCCTCCGTCACCGGGTGCGACTGGCAGGCCAGTACGAACCCGGCCTCCGTCTCCTCCGCCTCCAGCGCGAAGTTCCGCTCCATCCGGACCTCTCCCGTCACCAGGAACGCCCGGCAGGTGCCGCACACCCCGCCCTTGCAGGCGTACGGGGCGTCCGCGCGGTTGCGGAGCACCGCGTCCAGCAGGGACTCCCCGTCCTGGACCGGCCAGGTACCGGAACGGCCGTCGAGCCGTGCGGTGACCCGCCCGTGGGAGGGGGCGGGCCCGGACGCGGCGCGGGCCGGCGCCGTGATGTCCTCGACGTGGAAGATCTCCTCGTGCACCCGGGTCCGTGCGACGCCGAGTGCGCCCAGGGTCCGCTCCGCACCCTGGACCAGGCCGTACGGTCCGCACAGGAACCAGCCCGTCACGTCGGCCACCGGCAGCAGCGCGGGCAGCAGGGCGGCCAGGCGCTCCTCGTCCAGGCGCCCCGAGGGCAGTCCGGACTCCTGCTCCTCCCGGGAGAGGACCGTGACCAGCTGGAACCGCGCCGGATAGCGGTCCTTGAGGTCGGCGACCTCCTCCAGGAACATGGTCGACGCCGCCGTACGGTCGCTGCGCACGAGGCAGAAGCGGGCGTCGGGGCGGGCGGCCAGCAGGCTCGCCGCGATGGACAGCACGGGGGTGATCCCGCTGCCGCCGACGATCGCCGCGTAGTGCGCGGCGGCGGGGGCGGCGGCCGGGTCCAGGACGAACCGGCCGGCCGGGACCATCACGTCCAGCACGTCGCCGGCGGCGATCTCCTTGTGCGCGAAGGTGGAGAACTCGCCGCCCTCCACGAGCCGCACTCCGACCTGCAGCTGTGCCGGGCCCGGGCCGTCCGGCCCCGGGGCGGGGGAGCAGATCGAGTAGGTGCGCCGGATCTCCTCGCCCTCTGCGGCGGTGCGTCGCAGGGTGAGGTGCTGGCCGGGGGCGTGCCGGTAGTCCTCGCGCAGCTCCTGCGGGACCCGGAGGGTCAGAGCCACCGAGTCGTCGGTGAGCCGGTCGACTGCCGCCACCGTCAGCGGGTGGAACGCGCCGTGGCGGGGTGCGGCCATCTACAGCTCCTTGAAGTGGTCGAACGGTTCGCGGCAGGCGGTGCAGCGGCGCAGCGCCTTGCATGCGGTGGAGGAGAACCGGCTGAGCAGCTCGGTCTCGGTCGATCCGCAGTTCGGGCAGCGGACCGACAGGGTGAGCGGGACCGGCCCGCCGGCCGCGTGGGGGCGCGGCGGGGCGATGCCGAACTCGGCGAGCTTGCGTCGGCCCTCGGCGCTGATGTCGTCGGTCGACCAGGCGGGGGCCAGCACGGTGGTCACCTGCACCTCGGGTATGCCGTGGCCGGTGAGGGCCCGCTCGATGTCGGCGGACATGGCCTCGATGGCGGGGCAGCCGGTGTAGGTGGGGGTGAGGGTGACCTCGGCGCGGCCGTCCTCGTGCACCCGCACTCCGCGCACCACGCCGAGCTCGCCGAGGGTGAGCACGGGCAGCTCGGGGTCCGGTACGGAGCCGGCCAGCTCGGCCAGCTCGGCCTCCAGGCGGGTCGTCCCTGCGTCGGCGGTCACCATGACGCCCCCGGATGGCTGCGGTGCAGGTGCTGCATCTCGGCGATCAGCCGGCCGAAGGGCTCGGTGTGCAGGCCCTGCCGTCCGGCTCCGGCCGCCCAGGCGCCGGTGCGCGGCCCCTCGGGCAGTGCGAGCGCGGCCCGCTCCAGTACGCCGGTCAGCGAGGCGAGCCAGCGCTGCTCCAGCGCGGCCCAGTCCAGGCCGTCGAGCCCCTCCACCGGCTGGAACATCTCGCCGGTGTACTTCCACAGGGCGTCCAGGGCGGCCCGCATGCGGCCGTGGCTCTCCTCGGTGCCGTCGCCGAGCCGCAGGGTCCACTGCTCGGCGTGGTCGCGGTGGTACGCGGTCTCCTTGACGGCCTTGGCCGCCAGCGGGGCGATCGGGCCGTTCCCGCGCGCCAGTTCCCCGTAGAGCTCGTGCTGGTAGAGGGAGAAGTAGAGCTGCCGGGCGATGGTGTGGGCGAAGTCGCCGTTCGGCTGCTCGACCAGCTGGAGGTTGCGGAAGGAGCGCTCCTCGCGCAGGAACGCCAGCTCGTCCTCGTCGCCGGCCATGGACAGCAGGATGCGGGCCTGGCCGAGCAGGTCGAGGGCGATGTTGGCGAGCGCGACCTCCTCCTCCAGGACCGGGGCGTGCCCCGCCCATTCGCCGAGGCGGTGGGAGAGGATCAGGGCGTCGTCGCCGAGGGCGAGGGCCGCCGCCGTGGCCGCGGTGGTCGCTGCGGTGGTGTCGGTGCCGGTCACAGGTGGCTCACCCCCTCCGGGATGTCGTAGAACGTCGGGTGCCGGTAAGGCTTGTCGGCGGACGGGGCGAAGAACGGATCCCGCTCGTCCGGCGAGGAGGCGGTGATCTCGGTTGAGGGCACCACCCAGATCGAGATGCCCTCGTTGCGCCGGGTGTAGAGGTCGCGGGCGTTGCGCAGGGCCATCTCCGCGTCGGGGGCGTGCAGGCTTCCCGCGTGCGTGTGCGACAGACCGCGCCGCGAGCGCACGAACACCTCCCACAGTGGCCAGTTCTGCGTCATACCCGTGCCTCCTCGTTCTTCTCGGCGTGCTGTGCCGCCTGCTTCTCCGCATACGCCGCGGCCGCGTCGCGCACCCAGGCGCCTTCCTCGTGGGCCCGGCGGCGCTGGCTTATGCGCTGCTCGTTGCACGGGCCGTTGCCCTTGAGCACGTTCCAGAACTCCGCCCAGTCGATGGCGCCGAAGTCGTGGTGCCCGCGCTCCTCGTTCCACTTCAGGTCCGGGTCGGGCAGGGTCAGGCCGAGGGCCTCGGCCTGCGGGACGGCGATGTCGACGAACCGCTGGCGCAGCTCGTCGTTCGAGTGCCGCTTGATCCGCCAGGCCATCGACTGCGCCGAGTGGGCCGACTCGTCGTCCGGCGGGCCGAACATCATCAGCGAGGGCCACCACCAGCGGTCGACCGCGTCCTGGGCCATCGCGTGCTGCGCCTCGGTGCCCTTGGACAGGGTCATGAGGAGCTCGAAGCCCTGGCGCTGGTGGAAGGACTCCTCCTTGCAGATCCGGACCATGGCGCGCGCGTACGGCCCGTAGGAGCAGCGGCAGATCGGTACCTGGTTGGTGATCGCCGCGCCGTCCACGAGCCAGCCGATGGCGCCGACGTCGGCCCAGGTCAGGGTCGGGTAGTTGAAGATCGAGGAGTACTTCTGCTTGCCCGCGTGGAGCTTGTCGAGCAGCTCGTCGCGGCTGGTGCCGAGGGTCTCGGCCGCGCTGTAGAGGTACAGCCCGTGGCCGGCCTCGTCCTGCACCTTGGCCATCAGGATCGCCTTGCGGCGCAGCGAGGGCGCGCGGGTGATCCAGTTGGCCTCGGGCTGCATTCCGATGATCTCGGAGTGGGCGTGCTGGGCCATCTGGCGGACGAGGGAGGCGCGGTACTCCTCGGGCATCCAGTCGCGCGGTTCCACGCGCTCCTCCGCCGCGACGGCCGCGTCGAAGGCCGCCGCGAGCTGTGCGCCCAGATCAGCAGCCATGTCCGTCCCATCCGTCCCGTCTGTCCCGAGGGCCGTTTCCGGCCCCGTCTCCGGGGTCACTGCAACCATCCCGGCCCCTTGTCAGTGTTTGTCGGCTGGCCGTCTTCCCACCCGACCGACCGATCGTTCGGTTCATCCTCTTCAATGGTGAGACGGCGGCCCGTAGGGTGTCAACCTCTGAGGTCAACCCTGTGGAAGCCGGACGATCGGGGCGGGATGGATTCGAACGAGCACGAGCCCGCCGGAGGGGCCGCTCCTCCACCCCCGCGGGCGCCCGGAATGGCGGGTCTGTCCACCCCGTACCGGATCGTCGCCGCGCTCGCCCTCGGGGTCCTCGCGGTCGCCGCCTGCGGGCATCTCGCGCTGGTGTTCCTCCACGTCGCCCCGGCGAACACGGTGAGCCGGCAGCAGGCGAAGACGGTCGACGGCTGGATCTACCCCGAGTTCGAACAGAACTGGAAGCTCTTCGCCCCCAACCCGCTCCAGCAGAACATCGCGGTGCAGGTGCGCGCCCAGGTACGCACCGCCGGCGGCGAGCTCACCACCACCGGCTGGCGGGACCTGAGCGCCGAGGACGGCGCGGCCATCCGGCACAGCCTGCTGCCGAGCCACACGGAACAGAACGAGCTCCGCCGGGCCTGGGACTTCTTCACCGGATCCCACGACGAGGACAACAAGCCGATCGGCGAGCGCGGCACGCTGTCCGAGGCGTACCTGCGGCGGATCGCGGTGAACCGGCTCACCCCGGCGTACCCCGGCGGGCACGTCCTGCGGATCCAGCTGCGCTCCGCGACGCGGGCGGTGGACGCGCCCGAGTGGAGCGGCGAGGCGACCGACACCCAGACCTACTACCGGGAGCTGCCGTGGTGGACGGTGTGAGGCTCCGGGCCTCCGCGGGGCGGGCGCTGGCGAAGGTCACCGGGCGGGCCCTGGGCCCGTACCAGAGCGCCGTGATCCGCATCGGTTTCGCCGGGACCTGGCTCTTCTTCCTGCTGCGCGAGTTCCCGAACCGCGGGGAGATGTACGGGCCGGACGGGCCGTGGAGCTGGGAGCTGGCACAGCGGCTGACCGCCTCCAACGGGGCCTTCACGGTGCTGATGTGGTCCGATTCGGCGGTGTGGTTCGAGATCGTCCACGCGGTGGCCGTGCTGGCGAGCGTGGGGCTGCTGCTGGGCTGGCGGACGCGCGCCATGTCCGTGGTGTTCATGGTCGGGGTGCTCTCGCTGCAGAACCGCAGCGTGTTCATGGGTGACGGCGGCGACAACGTCATCCACCTCATGGCGGTCTACCTGGTGCTGACCCGGTGCGCGCAGGTGTGGTCACTGGACGCGCGACGGGCCCGGCTGCGGGGGTCGGCTTCCGCCGGGGCCGCCGGGCCGGTGCTGTGGACGGTGCTGGGCGCGGCGTTCGCGTACGGGGCCGTGACCGGGGAGTTCGGTTACGGCTGGCTGGCGGCCTTCGCGGCGGTCTGGGTGGTCTGCGCGCTGTGGTGGGTGGTGGACCGGTACGACCGGGAGGGCGAGGGGCGCGCGACGCTCGACGTGCTGGCCAACCTGCTGCACAACGCGGGGATGCTGGTGATCATGGCGGAGGTCTGCCTGATCTACGCGACGGCGGGCTGGTACAAGATCCAGGGCTCGCGGTGGCAGGACGGGACGGCGCTGTACTACCCGCTGGGGCTCGACTACTTCACCCCGTGGCCGGGCCTGTCGGCGCTGCTGGCGGGCAGCGGGACGCTGGTCATGCTGCTGTCGTACGGGACGGTGGCGGTGCAGGTGGCGTTCCCGTTCACCGTGTTCAACCGGCGGATCAAGAACGTGCTGCTGGGCGTGATGATGCTCGAGCACGCCGGGATCGCGGTCCTGCTGGGCCTGCCGTTCTTCTCTCTGGCGATGATCACCGCCGACGCGGTGTTCCTGCCGACGGTGTTCCTAGTCTGGCTGGGTGCCCGGGCCGCAGCGCTGCGGCCCCGCCGGATTCCGGGCCGGCCGGCCCCGTCGGACGCCGAACCGGCCCCGGTGGCCGCCGGGGCCGCCCTGACCTGACCTGCGGCGCCGTCTTCCGGGGCTCCGCCCGGACCGTAGGGTCGGGGTATGAGTGAGGACCAGAGCCCCGAAGAGATCGTGCGGCAGTGGCGGGAGGCCGTCGAGCGGGGGGATCTCGTCCTGCTCGACGGGTTCCACGCGCTGAAGCACGCCCTGCGGTTCGGGGCCGATGTGCGCATGGCCGTCGCCGACGACCCCGGGGCGGTACGGGCGCTCGCCGGCGAGCTGGCCCCGGACGTCGAGGGGGACGTGGCCCGGCTGGTGCGGCCGGCGTCGCTCAAGGGGCTGCTGCCCCGCGTGCACCCCACCGGGGTCGCCGCCCTCGCCGTGCGGCCCGACAGGGACGCGGGGCGGGCCGGGCTCGACCGGATGCCGCGCCACGCGCCCGTCGTCGTACTCGACAACCCCCGCAACCTCGGCAACGTCGGAGCCGTCGTGCGGCTCGCCGCGGGCTTCGGAGCCACCGGTGTGGTGACCCGCGGCGACCTCGACCCCTGGCACCCGAACGTGGTCCGGGCCGGGGCCGGGCTGCACTACGCCACCACCGTCGACCGGCTGGAGCTGGACGAACTGCCGCCCGGGCCGCTCTACGCGCTCGACCCGGAGGGCGAGGACATCCGCACCCTCACCCTCCCGGACGACGCGCTGCTCGCCTTCGGCTCGGAGAGGCACGGCATCTCACCCGAGCTGCGTGAACGAGCCGACCACCTGGTCGCACTTCCGATGCGGCCGCAGGTCTCCAGCTACAACCTGGCCACCAGCGTGGCCATGACCCTGTTCCACTGGGGCGGGCCCAAGGACACGGCTTAGCCCTGGCGGCGGACCTCCACCACGCGGAAGCGGTTCGACACGAAGGCGCCGTCGCACAGGGCCGCGTTGGCCGCCGGGTTGCCGCCCGAGCCGTGGAAGTCCGAGAACGCCGCGGTCTGGTTGACGTACACCCCGCCGGTGAGGTTCAGGGAGAGCTGCGCGGACTCCTCCAGGCAGACCTCCTCGATCGCCCGCTCGGTGTCCGCGGACGTCGTGTAAGCGCCCACGGTCATGGCGCCCTTCTCGCGGACCGTACGGCGCAGGAGGTCGAGGGCGTCGGCGGTCGAGTCCACCGCCACCGCGAAGGACACCGGGCCGAAGCACTCCGAGAGGTACGCCGCGTCCGGGTCGGGCTTGGAGGCGTCCAGCTTCACCATGACCGGCGTGCGGACCACCGCGTCCGGGAACTCAGGGTTCGCGACCTCGCGGGAGGCCAGCGCGACCTCGCCCAGGCCGGCCGCCGCTTCCAGCCGGGCCTTGACGTCCGGGTTGACCAGCGCGCCCAGCAGCGCGTTGGCCCGGGCGTCGTCGCCCAGCAGACCGCCGACCGAGGCGGCGAGATCGGCGACGACCTCGTCGTACGTCTTGTGCCCGGCGTCCGTGGCGATGCCGTCGCGCGGGATCAGCAGGTTCTGCGGGGTGGTGCACATCTGGCCGCTGTACAGGGACAGGGAGAACGCCAGGTTGGAGAGCATCCCCTTGTAGTCGTCCGTGGAGTCGAGGACGACGGTGTTGACGCCCGCCTTCTCCGTGTAGACCTGCGCCTGGCGGGCGTTGGTCTCCAGCCAGTCGCCGAACTCCGTGGACCCGGTGTAGTCGATCAGCTTGATCTCGGGGCGGAGCGCGAGGGTCTTGGCGATGCCCTCGCCCGGGCGCTCGACCGCCAGCGCGACCAGGTTCGGGTCGAAACCGGCCTCGGCGAGGACCTCTCGGGCCACCTGGACCGTGAGCGCCAGCGGGAGGACGGCGCGCGGGTGCGGCTTCACCAGCACCGCGTTGCCGGTGGCCAGGGAGGCGAACAGGCCCGGGTAGCCGTTCCAGGTGGGGAAGGTGTTGCAGCCGATCATCAGGGAGATGCCGCGCGGGACCGCCGTGAAGGTCTTGCCGAGCTCCAGCGGGTCGCGCTTGCCCTGCGGCTTCGACCAGTCGGCCTGCCCGGGGACACGCGTCTGCTCCTCGTACGCGTAGGCCACGGCCTCCAGGCCGCGGTCCTGCGCGTGCGGGCCGCCCGCCTGGAACGCCATCATGAAGGCCTGCCCGCTGGTGTGCATGACCGCGTGGGCGAACTCGTGCGTGCGGGCGGAGATGCGCGACAGGATCTCGATGCAGACCAGGGCGCGCGCCTCGGGACCCGCGTCGCGCCAGGCGGCCATGCCGGCCTTCATCGCGGGCAGCAGTACGTCCGGGTCGGCGTGCGGGTACTCGACGCCGAGAGCCGGGCCGTACGGGGACACCTCGGCGCCGGTCCAGCCGTCCGTGCCGGGCTGCCCCAGGTCCAGCCGGGTGCCGTGGAGGGCTTCGAAGGCGGCGAGGCCGTCGGCCGGGGCGGTCTCCCCGTAGGCCTTGGGGTGCTCGGGATGCGGGGACCAGTAGGCGCGGCTGCGGATCGCCGACAGGGCCTGGTCCAGGGTGGGCCGGTGCTTGGCGGACAGCTGGGGGACGGTGAGCTCGGCGGCCATCAGGGACCAACTCCTCGTTGAGCCGGGCGAAGGAGAGCAGACTGGAGTTAGAGTAACCGAACGATCGGTCGGGACAAGAGGGCCCGGCGGACCTGTGGATAAGTCGGTGCGGGAGGATCAGGACATGACAGCAATCGAGCGGTCCCGCACTGTGGCGGTCGTCGGCGCGGGCACCATGGGCCAGGGAATCGCCCAGGTCGCCCTTCTCGCAGGTCACCGCGTGCTGATCTACGACATCGACGCCGCCCTCGCCGCCGACGGCGTCGGCATGGTGCAGGACCGCGTCGAGCGGATGGCCGCCAAGGGCCGCCTGGATCGCGCCGAGGCCGAGGACGCGATCGGCCGGATCGGTTCGGCGGAAGTCCTCGCCGACCTCGCCGGGGCCGCGCTCGTCATCGAGGCGGTGGTCGAGAACGTCTCCGTCAAGCAGACGCTCTTCGCCGCACTCGAAGACGTGGTTTCGCCGGACGCGCTGCTGGCCACCAACACCTCCTCCCTCTCCGTCACCGAGCTCGCCGCCGGTCTCGCGCACCCCGGCCGCTTCCTCGGCCTGCACTTCTTCAACCCGGCCCCGCTGCTCCCGCTCGTCGAGGTGGTCAGCGGTTTCGCGACCGACCCGGCCGCCGCCGAGCGCGCGTACGCCACGGTCCTCGGCTGGGGGAAGACCCCGGTGCGCTGCGCCGACACCCCCGGCTTCATCGTCAACCGGATCGCCCGCCCCTTCTACGCCGAGGCCTTCTCGGTGTACGAGGAGCAGGGCGCCGACCCGGCCACCATCGACGCCGTGCTCCGCGAGAGCGGCGGCTTCAAGATGGGCCCGTTCCAGCTGACCGACCTGATCGGCCAGGACGTCAACGAGGCCGTGACCCGGTCCGTGTGGGAGTCCTTCTTCCGCAGCCCCAAGTTCACCCCCTCCCTCGCGCAGCGCCGGCTGGTCCAGTCGGGCCGCCTCGGCCGCAAGTCGGGGCACGGCTGGTTCCCGTACGGCCCGGACGCCGCCGTGCCGCCGCCGCACACCGCCGCGCCCGAGGACGCCCCGGACAAGGTCACGATCGTCGGCGACCTCGGGCCCGCGGCGGAGCTGGCCGACCTCCTGGAGGAGGCCGGGATCGCGGTCGACGCCACCGGGCAGGGGGGCCCGTACATCCAGCTGCCCGGCGAGGGCCAGCTGGTCCTCGCGGACGGCAAGACCTCCGTGGAGTTCGCGGACGTCGTCTACTTCGACCTCGCCCTCGACTACCGGGGCGCCACCCGCATCGCGCTCTCCGCCAGCGAGGACACGAGCGAGCGGACCCTCGCCGAGGCCGTCGGCCTGTTCCAGAAGCTCGGCAAGAAGGTCTCCGTCATCGGCGACGTGCCCGGCATGATCGTCGCCAGGACCGTGGCGATGCTGATCGACCTCACGGCCGACGCGGTCGCACGCGGCGCCGCCACCGCCGAGGACATCGACACGGCGATGAAGCTCGGCGTCAACTACCCGCTCGGACCGGCCGAATGGCACGACCGGCTCGGCCGGGACTGGGCCTACGACCTGCTGCACCACCTCGACGAGCGCTGTCCCGGCGGACGGTACGCGCCCTCGCTGGCGCTGTTCAAGCTGGGCTACGCCGCCGGTGAAGAGGACGGGACGGACGAGGCGGGGGAGACCGAGTGACCACGGCGAAGCGGGACACGTACACCCCCGAGACCCTGCTGTCCGTCGCCGTCCAGGTCTTCAACGAACGCGGCTACGACGGCACCTCGATGGAGCACCTCTCCAAGGCCGCGGGCATCTCGAAGTCCTCGATCTACCACCACGTCACGGGCAAGGAGGAGCTGCTCCGGCGCGCCGTGAGCCGCGCCCTCGACGGGCTCTTCGCCGTCCTGGAGGAGCCGGGCGCGATACGCGGCCGGGCGGTGGACCGCGTGGAGTACGTGACGCGCCGCACGGTGGAGGTGCTCGTCGGCGAACTGCCGTACGTGACCCTGCTGCTGCGGGTCCGCGGCAACACGCGGACCGAGCGCTGGGCGCTGGAACGCCGCCGCGAGTTCGACCACCAGGTCGCCGACCTCCTCAAGGCCGCCGCCGCCGAGGGCGACCTCCGCGCGGACGTGGACATCCGCCTCGCCACCCGCCTGCTCTTCGGCATGGTGAACTCCCTGGTCGAGTGGTACCGCCCGCACCCGGGCACGGGCCCCGACCAACTCGCGGACGCGGTGGTCACCATGGCCCTGGACGGCCTGCGGACCGCTCGCTGACCACTCGCCGACCCCGGTGGGTGGACCACGGCGCCCCGGGAACGGCCTGCGGGCCGTCCCGGGGCGCCGTCGCGTCCGGCTACTCCTCGGTGAGCGCCGTGGGCCCCGCCGGACCCGGGCCCGTGTCCAGCAGATCCGTTTCCTCGAAGACCAGCAGGGTGCGCGTGGAGAGGACCTCCGGGATGGCCTGGAGCCGGGTCAGGACCAGTTCGCGCAGGGTGCGGTTGTCCGGGGTGTGGACCAGCAGCAGTACGTCGAAGTCGCCGCTGACCAATGCGATGTGCGCGGCGCCCGGGAGCTCGCGCAGCTGTTCGCGGACCGTGCGCCAGGAATTCTGGACGATCTTCAGCGTGATGTACGCGGAGGCGCCCTGACCGGCGCGTTCGTGGTCGACGCGGGCCGTGAACCCGCGGATCACCCTGTCGTCGATGAGCCGGTTGATGCGGGCGTAGGCGTTCGCGCGCGAGACGTGCACCTGTTCCGCCACCGAGCGTATCGACGCGCGGCCGTCCGCCTGGAGCAGTCGCATGATGGATCTGTCGATCGGGTCCAGGGGACGGGGTGGCACGGATGGGACTCCAGAGGTACCCCCCGGCGGGACCGGTGCGGAACCCGCTCCGGCCATTTGTTCATCCGGCATTGCCCGATGCCTCCCTCTTCTGGACGTCCTGCATCCATCCCAGGGCCCCGGCGCCAGTTTGTCCACAGCCTGGAGCCGCCTGTAGCCAAATTGCGCGAACGACCGAACAATCGGTAGGTGAGGCGCCTCACATTCCCCCGGCCACCGCCGGGGGTGTCCCCGGAGCGCCCAGTCGACTTCCCACGAGGAGGTGTACGCCGCCATGACGGTCCAAGAGCTGCCCGGTGCCGGTGCGTCCCACCGTCCCACCCCGCCGCCCGCCTGGAGGCCCCGTACGGACGCCGCTCCGCTGCTGCCGGACCCGGAGCCCTACCGGGTGCTGGGCACACCGGCGGCCGACCGGCTGGACCCCGCGCTGATGCGCCGCTGCTACGCGGAGCTCGTGCGAGGCCGCCGGTACAACGCGCAGGCCACCGCGCTGACCAAGCAGGGGCGGCTCGCCGTCTACCCGTCCACCGTGGGCCAGGAGGCCTGCGAGATCGCGGCGGCACTCGTCCTGGAGGACCAGGACTGGCTCTTCCCGAGCTACCGCGACACCCTGGCGGCCGTCGCGCGCGGGCTGGACCCCGTACAGGCGCTGACGCTGCTGCGAGGCGACTGGCACACCGGCTACGACCCGCGCGAGCACCGCATAGCCCCGCTCTCCACCCCGCTCGCCACCCAGCTGCCGCACGCGGTGGGCCTGGCGCACGCGGCCCGCCTGCGCGGCGACGACGTCGTCGCCCTGGCCATGGTCGGCGACGGCGGCACCAGCGAGGGTGACTTCCACGAGGCGCTGAACTTCGCCGCCGTCTGGCAGGCGCCGGTGGTCTTCCTCGTGCAGAACAACGGCTTCGCGATCTCCGTCCCGCTGGCCAAGCAGACCGCCGCCCCGACGCTGGCCCACAAGGCCGTGGGGTACGGGATGCCCGGCCGGCTGGTCGACGGCAACGACATCGCGGCGATGCACGAGGTGCTGACCGAGGCCGTCCGGCGGGCCCGGGCAGGCGGCGGCCCGACCCTGATCGAGGCCGTCACCTACCGGATGGAGGCCCACACGAACGCCGACGACGCCACCCGCTACCGCGGCGATGCCGAGGTCGAGGCCTGGAAGGCGCACGACCCGGTCGACCTGCTGGAGCGCGAGCTGACCGCGCGCGGGATCCTCGACGAAGCGGGCATCCAGGAGGCGCGTGACGCGGCCGAGACGATGGCCGCGGAGCTCCGCGAGGGGATGAACGCGGACCCGGTGCTGGACCCGATGGACCTCTTCGCGCACGTCTACGCGGAGCAGACCGGCAGGCTGCGCGAGCAGGCGGCCATGCTGTGCGCCGAGCTCGACGCGGAGGGAGACGCATGACCACGGTGGCGGCGAAGGCGGCGAAGTCGGGGGCCAAGCCCGCGACGATGGCCCAGGCACTGACCCGGGCGATGAGAGACGCGATGGCCGAGGACCCGACGGTCCACGTCATGGGCGAGGACGTCGGGACGCTCGGCGGGGTCTTCCGGATCACGGACGGCCTGGCGAAGGAGTTCGGCGAGGACCGCTGTACGGACACCCCCCTCGCGGAGGCGGGGATCCTGGGCGCGGCCGTCGGCATGGCCATGTACGGGCTGCGGCCGGTCGTGGAGATGCAGTTCGACGCGTTCGCGTACCCGGCGTTCGAGCAGCTGATCTCGCACGTGGCGAAGATGCGCAACCGTACGCGGGGCGCGATGCCGCTGCCGATCACCATCCGCGTGCCCTACGGCGGCGGGATCGGCGGCGTGGAGCACCACTGCGACTCCTCCGAGGCGTACTACGTGGCGACGCCCGGCCTGCACGTGGTGACCCCGGCGACGGTCGACGACGCGTACGGCCTGCTGCGCGCGTCGATCGCCAGCGACGACCCGGTGATCTTCCTGGAGCCGAAGCGGCTCTACTGGTCGAAGGCCGACTGGTCGCCCGAGGCGCCGACGGCCGTGCCCGGGATCGGGAAGGCGCTGGTCCGGCGTACGGGCCGGAGCGCGACCCTGATCACGTACGGGCCCTCGCTGCCGGTGTGCCTGGAGGCGGCCGAGGCGGCGCGCGAGGAGGGCTGGGACCTGGAGGTCGTGGACCTGCGCTCGCTGGTCCCCTTCGACGAGGACACGGTCGTGGAGTCCGTGCGCCGGACCGGGCGCGCCGTGGTCGTCCACGAGGCGAACGGCTTCGGCGGACCGGGTGCGGAGATCGCCGCCCGGGTCACGGAGCGGTGCTTCCACCACCTGGAGGCTCCGGTGCTGCGGGTGACGGGCTTCGACATCCCGTACCCGCCGCCGATGCTGGAGAAGCACCACCTGCCGGGAGTGGAACGGATCCTGGACACCGTCGCGCGCCTGCAGTGGGAGAACTGATGCCGCAGGTCATGGAGTTCAAGCTGCCCGATCTCGGTGAGGGCCTGACCGAGGCCGAGATCGTGCGCTGGCTGGTGGCGGTGGGCGATGTCGTCGCCATCGACCAGCCGGTCGTCGAGGTCGAAACGGCCAAGGCGATGGTGGAAGTGCCCTGCCCGTACGGCGGCGTGGTCACCGCCCGTTTCGGGGAGGAGGGGCAGGAGCTTCCTGTCGGGGCCCCGCTGATCACCGTGGCCGTGGGTGCGGAGTCGATGCCGGAGGCCCCCGAGGCCGCGCAGGCCCCGGAGGCTGATGCCGAAGGCTCCGGCAGCGTGCCCCGGCCCCTGATCGGCTACGGCACGGACCACTCGCGCCCGGCGCGACGGCGACGGGTGCGACCCGTCACCGCCGCGGTGTCGGCGCCCGTCGCGGCTCCGGTCGCGGCCCCGGCTCCTGCCCCGGCTCCCGTTCCCGTCGCGGCGGCTCCGGCCGCTCCGGCGGGTCCGGTGCCGGTGATCTCGCCGCTGGTGCGCAAGCTGGCCAAGGACAACGGGGTCGACCTGCGTGCCCTTCGCGGGTCGGGTCCGGAGGGCCTGATCATGCGGGCGGACGTCGAGGCGGCGCTGCGCGCACCCGAGCCGGTGGCGGCGGTCGCGGCCGCGGCACCCGTCGCCGCGACCGCGGGTGAACGGATTCCGCTCAAGGGAGTGCGCGGGGCGGTCGCCGAGAAGCTGTCGCGCAGCCGGCGGGAGATCCCGGACGCCACCTGCTGGGTCGACGCGGACGCCACCGAACTGATGGCGGCCCGGGCCGCGATGAACGCCGTGGGCGGGCCCAAGATTTCGGTGCTCGCGCTGCTGGCGCGGATCTGCACGGCCGCGCTGGCCCGGTACCCGGAGCTCAACTCCACCGTGGACCTGGAGGCGAAGGAGATCGTCCGGCTGCCATCCGTGCACCTGGGCTTCGCGGCGCAGACGGACCGGGGTCTGATGGTCCCGGTGGTGCGCGACGCCCATACGCGCAATCCGGAGTCCCTGTCGGCGGAGTTCGCCCGGCTGACGGAACTGGCGCGGGCGGGGAAGCTGGCTCCGGCCGATCTGACGGGCGGCACGTTCACCCTGAACAACTACGGGGTGTTCGGGGTCGACGGTTCCACGCCGATCATCAACCACCCGGAGGCCGCGATGCTCGGGGTGGGGCGGATCATGCCGAAGCCGTGGGTCCACGGTGGGGAGCTGGCGGTCCGCCAGGTCGTACAGCTGTCCCTGACGTTCGACCACCGGGTCTGCGACGGCGGGACGGCGGGCGGGTTCCTCCGCTACGTCGCCGACTGCGTGGAGTCCCCGGCGGTGCTGCTGCGCAGCCTGTAGTCCGGCGGGGACGGGGTGGGGCGGGGCCGCTGCGCGGCGCCTCCCCACCCCGTCCTTTTCCGGAACTGGCCCCGAACCGGGCCCCGAACCAGGGGCTCAGTCCGTCGCCGTCCCCGTCGGCGCGACGAGCAGCAGCTTGCCCACATGGCTGCTCGACTCCATGACCCGGTGCGCCTCGGCGGCCTCCGGCATCGGGAACGTCGCATGCACCACCGGCCGCACCCGCCCCGCCGACACCAGGGGCCACACGTGCTCCCGTACGGCCGCGACGATGGCCGCCTTCTCCTCCAGCGGCCGGGCCCGCAGGGAGGTGGCGGTGATCGCGGCCCGCTTGGCCAGCAGCGCGGCGAGGTTCAGTTCGGCCTTCACGCCGCCCTGGAGCCCGATGACCGCCAGCCGGCCGTTGACGGCGAGGGCGTCCACGTTCCGCGACAGGTACTTCGCGCCCATGATGTCCAGGATCACGTCCGCCCCGGCTCCGCCCGTCGCCGCCCGCAGCTCGGCCACGAAGTCCTGCTCGCGGTAGTCGATCAGGATGTCGGCGCCCAGCTCCTTGCACCGCGCGAGCTTCTGCGGACCTCCGGCCGTCACCGCGACCGTCGCGCCCACCGCCTTCGCCAGCTGGACCGCCATCGTCCCGATGCCGCTGGATCCGCCGTGCACCAGCAGGGTCTCGCCGGGACGCAGCCCGGCCACCATGAACACGTTGGACCACACGGTCGTGACGACCTCGGGCAGCGCGGCCGCCGTGACCAGGTCCACGCCCGCCGGGACGGGCAGCAGCTGGCCGGCCGGTACGGCCACCTTCTGCGCGTACCCGCCGCCGGCCAGCAGGGCGCACACCTCGTCGCCCACCGACCAGCCGGACACACCCGGACCGACCGCGGAGATCCGCCCGGAGCACTCCAGCCCCGGGTACCGGGAGGCCCCGGGCGGAGGGTCGTAGAACCCCTGGCGCTGGAGGATGTCGGCGCGGTTCACGGCGCTCGCCGCGACCTCGACGACGACCTCGCCCTCGCCCGCCACCGGATCGGGTACGTCGGTCCAGACGAGGGCCTCGGGGCCGCCGGGCTGCTCGATCGTGATCGCATGCATGGCCCGGAGGCTACGCGAAGCGGCGGCTACTGCGCAGGACCCAGTATCACCGGCGGCGAAGTCGGCGGTGCCGCCCGCACGATGGTGATGAGACGGTCCGTCAGCTGCAGCGGGCTCGCGTGCGGGTCGTCGTACGGGAGCAGCCGGTGCCCGCGCAGCACGCTCACCACCAGGTCGTCGGTCTCCCGTACCGACTTGCCCACCTCGGCCCGGTTGACGGGCCGTTCGACGAGGTCGAGGCCGCTGCCCTGCTGGATCAGGTCCTCCATCACGGTGCCCGCGCTGGGGCTGAGGACCGAGAGGCCCAGCAGCCGGCCCGCCGCGCTCGCGCTCGTGATCACGGCGTCCGCGCCGGACTGCCGCAGCAGCGGCGCGTTCTCCTCCTCGCGGACCGCCGCGACGATCTTCGCGCCCCGGTTGAGCTGCCGCGCCGTCAGCGTGACCAGCACCGCCGTGTCGTCCCGCTGGGTGGCGATGACGATCTGCCGGGCCTTGTGCAGCTCGGCGCGGAGCAGTACGTCGGAGCGGGTGGCGTCGCCGACCACGCCCGTGAAGCCCTCCGCGTTGGCCATGTCGATCACCTTGGTGCTGGGGTCGACGATGACGACCTGCTCCTTGGCCAGGCCGGTGGTCAGCAGCGTCTGCAGGGCCGAGCGGCCCTTGGTGCCGAAGCCGACGACGACCGTGTGCTCGCGCAAGTTCTTCCTCCAGCGGTTCAGCCGCCACTCTTCCCTCGTCCGCTCCGTCAGGACTTCCAGGGTGGTACCGACCAGGATGATCAGGAACAGCACGCGCAGCGGCGTGATCACCAGGATGTTGATCAGTCGTGCGCTGTCGCTGTACGGGACGATGTCGCCGTAGCCCGTCGTCGACAGCGTCACGGTGGCGTAGTAGAAGCAGTCGAGGAGGTCGACCTGCTCGTTGGCGTTGTCGTGGTAGCCGTCGCGGTCCAGCCACACGACGAGGACCGTCAGGAAGAGCACGAACAAGGCCATCAGGAGGCGCTTGCCGACCTGCCTGAGCGGCTTCTCGACGACGCGCCGGGGCAGCTTGATGCGCCGGGAGACGAGTTTCTCGTCGGCGCCACGGGCCATGGCGTCGGAACCGTGAAGTTTCACGTGAAACATCCTCCCGACGCCCATGGCAGATCCAGGATCTCCAGCTCCTGCCCCGACCGGGCGCCGTGCGGCGGTACGACGGCCAGCGCGTCGGCGGCCGCCACGCCGCGCAGCATGGCGGGGCCGTTGTAGCGCAGCGGCACCGCGTGCTCGCCGCTCAGCAGGACCGGGACCAGCCGGGTGTCGTGCGGGTGGCCCGGTACGTCGCCTTCGACCGTGGCCGTGCAGCGGGGCCGTCGGCGGCGGCCGGCCAGGGCGCGCAGCAGCGGATCGGCCAGGGTCAGCAGCCCGGAGACGGCGGCCAGGGGGTTCCCGGGCAGCCCGACCAGGTGCCGGACCGTGTCCCGGCCGGGGGCCTCGCCGATGCGGGCCAGCAGCATCGGGTGGCCGGGGCGTACGGCAACGCCGTCGACCAGGAGTTCGGCGCCGGCCCGGCGCAGTACGGGGTGGACGTGGTCGACGGGCCCGGAGGCGGTGCCACCGGTGGTGACGACGACATCTGCGGCGGAGGTGGTGACGGCCTTGAGGAGGGCCTCGGCCCCCGCGGGGTCGTCGCCGAGCCGCCGCGTGCCGATGACCTCGGCGCCGAGGCGGGTGAGCCAGGGGCCGAGCATGGGGCTCAGCGCGTCGCGGATGAGGCCGTCGTGCGGACGGCCTTCGGTGAGGAGCTCGTCGCCGAGCACCAGGATCTCCACGCGGGGCCGGGGCCGGGTGGTCAGCCCGTCGTACCCGGCCGCCGCGGCGAGGCCCAGCACGGCGGGGGTGACCAGGGACCCGGCGGGCAGCAGCAGGTCGCCGGAGCGGCACTCCTGGCCGCGCGGGCGGATGTCCTGGCCGGTGTGGACGGGGCGGGCGGCGAAGAGCTGCGTGCCGCTCTCGCGGCAGTGCTCGCTGCGGATGACGGCGGTGGTGTCGGCGGGGATCCGGGCGCCGGTGGCGATCTGGACGGCCTCGCCGTCCGCGAGGGGCTCGGGCCGCCCGGAGCCTGCCAGTACGCCGTCACCGGCGCGGATGGTCCACGGGCCGGGACCGGCGACGGCCCAGCCGTCCATGGCGGAGGTGTCGAAGGAGGGCAGGTCGGTCAGGGCGTCCAGGGGCTCGGCCAGCACCTCGCCGAGGGCCTCCGGGAGGGGGACCTGGTGGGTGCGGGCCCGCACCCCGCTCCCGGCGTGCACGGCGATGTCCCGGGCCCGCGCCCAGACGCTGGCGCGGTGGCCGCCGGCGCCGCCCGCCTCGGGGGCGCGACTGACCAGGGCCAGGGCCTGGTCCAGCGCGTGTTCGGCGTCGGTGGGGGTCATCCGGAGCCGTTCTCTCGAGATGTGGCGTCGGCCTCCGCCTCGGCGGCCCAGCGCAGCGCCAGATCGGCCGCCTTGCGGGAGGCTTCGGCGACGGCCTGGGCAGGGTCGGCTCCGGCGGCCTCGGCCCGCGCCGCCGCGTAGCCGACCAGGAAGGTGGTCAGCGGTGCGGCGGGCCGGGCGACGCCGTGTGCGGCATCGCGGGCGAGGTCGAGCAGGGCCTTGGTGTCGACGGGGAGGTCGAGGCCCAGCTCGTTCTTGACGGCGGTGATCCATTGGTCCAGCACGGTTCCATGCTCCCTGATCCGGGCGCGGGCGGCGGCAAGATCTTCCCAGGTGTCGCAGTCGAAGGAGGCGAGCGGCTGCGCCGCGACGCGGGCGAGGTCCAGTTCGGCGGTGACCGCGCGCAGCGGGAGCCCGGCGAGGCCGCCGTGCTCGGCGGCGAGGAGGGCCAGCTCGCGGCGGAGCGGTTCGGCCCGGTAGACGGCGATGAGCGGCTGGTCCCGGCCGGTCGGATCGCGCAGCAGCGCGCCGTCGCGCCCGCCGGGCGCGGTCAGCAGGGACCGTACGGTCGCCCGGTCCAGGAACGGCAGGTCCGCGGAGAGTACGAGGACCAGCTCGGCGGCGGTCTGCCGCAGACCGGCGTCCAGCGCGGCCACGGGACCGCCGCCGGGCGGATCCTCGCGGGTCCAGCGCACCGGGCGGGCGGTGGCCCGGCGGCCGCCGACCACGACGGTGCTCCGGGCGTCCGGGCAGGCGTCCAGGACACGGTCCAGGAGGGGCCGGCCGCCGACGCTCAGCGCGGGCTTGTCCGCCCCGCCGAGGCGCTGCGCGGCTCCGCCTGCCAGGACGATCGCGTCGTAACTCATGCCCCAGAGTATGCGGCGGGCCCTTCCCGGCGGGCCCTTCCTGGACGGCCCTCCCCGGACGGCCCTCCCCGGCGGGGCCGAAAAGACGGAGGCGGGTCCGCATCGCCGTGAAGGCGATCCGGACCCGCCGTGGTGCTGCTGACCGCTGGGTGGCTCTAGAGGTACGGGCCCGAGCGGATCGCCCCGTGGCCGCTGTCGTCCTCGTCGTCGTGCGGGGCGCCGGCCGGCAGGGCCCGGCGCATCTGCTCCAACTGGGCCCGCGCCGCCATCTGCTGCGCGAACAGGGCCGTCTGGATGCCGTGGAACAGGCCCTCCAGCCAGCCCACCAACTGCGCCTGGGCGATGCGCAGTTCTGCCTCGGAAGGAATGGCCTCGTTGGTGAACGGGAGGGACAGGCGCTCCAGTTCCTCCACGAGCTCGGGGGCCAGGCCGTCCTCCAGTTCCTTCACCGAGGCGGCATGGATGTCCTTGAGCCGGACCCGGCTCGCCTCGTCGAGAGGCGCGGCGCGTACCTCTTCCAGGAGTTGCTTGATCATGCTGCCGATCCGCATGACCTTGGCGGGCTGTTCGACCATCTCCGTCACCGGGACCTCGCGCGACTCGTCATCGGCGCCGCCGACCGTCATCCCGTCCTGTCCGACGATCAGGACGTGCGGGGGACTGTCCTGCGACCGTTCACTCCTCGGCATCTCCATGCCGTCATTCTCTCGCACACCTTCGTTAGCAGACGGTGTGCCCCCGTACGAGCGTGATCCACCCTGTACGGAGGCAACTCGTCACTCCGTGCTCACTACCCGGCGGCCCGCCGGGCGAGCGCCCCGTTGGACCGGGTGACCAGGGCGGCCAGCAGCGCCGCGCCCAGCGGGACCGCGATCAGCAGCCCGCCGAGGGTCTCCCAGGGCACCGCGATCGGCACGTAGATCTCGGTGTCCGAGGACTCGTACCCCATCGTGATGGCCCGCTCCAGGAACCGTTCCGTCTCGCGGGCCTGGGCGAGCCGGAGTCCGACCGCCGGCAGGATGCCGGCCGCCGAGCCCAGGACGACGCCCATCAGGGCGATCACCCCGCACTGGAAGCCGCTCAGCGTGCGCCGTACCCGCGGGGGCGCGCCGACCGCGGCCAGCGTCTTCAGGTCGGCCTCGGCGTCGGCCTGGGCGAGCCCGGTGGCGATGCCGGCCGCGCCGATGGTGACCAGGCCCGCGAAGATGGCCAGGGCGAGCATCTCGATGCTGTTGTCTCCCTGGTAGCCCTGCTCGATCTTGACGTTGGCGTCCACGCCCATCCTGTCGAAAAGGCCGTCCAGCCGCTGGCGCTGCTCGCTGCTCGGCGCGCCGTCGAGCGCGAAGTACGAGCCGTACGGAGCCGTCGCCATCCCGGCGGCCTTGGCCGTCGCGGCGGGCAGCACGAGCTTGAAGCCCCAGCCGTTGACGCCCTCCGGCACCTGGTAGACGGGAAGGACCTTGTCCTCGCCCGGCGCCTCCTCGCGCTTGCCGCGCGCGTTGTCGGCCGCGTCCGGGTCGGTGATGAGCCGGATGGTGACCTTGCCGTCCTTCACGTTCTGCTTGTCGAAGGAGACGGGCTTGCCCGACTTCAGTGCGGCCGCGGCGCCCGGGTCGGTCACGGCCAGCGCGGTCAGCAACTGCTCGTCGGCGACGACCGCGTCGTTCTCCAAGAAGTTCTGGTGCCGGGGCATCGCGCAACGCCAGTCCTTGCGCAGCTCCTTGACCTGCTCGGGGGTGAAGTCCGCGGGTCCGTGCGGGGATTCGGAGAACGGGCACCGCTGATCCTTGGGCACGACGATCTCGGCGCGCCCGCAGCCGGCGTCGTTCGAGTACGAGTCGCAGCCCGGCCTGCCGACGACCAGGCGCTCCACGTCGGCCCGTACGGACGGCGAGAACTCCTTGGACAGGGCTTCGCGCACGGCCGGCACGTCCTTGTAGGCGCTGTTGTCGGCGAGCGAGACCACCCCGGCGTTGTGCGGCAGGTCTGCGACGTACTCGTGCCGGGACTGGACGTCCTGGCTGTGCTGGTACGTCGCCACCGCGACGGTGCCGGCCACGGCGGCCAGGACCGCGGCCACGGCGGGCGCCGTGCGCCCCCGGTTGCGCACGGCGTCGCGCAGCGCGAGCCGCGGCGACAGCGGCAGCCAGCGCCCGATCCGCCCGAAGAGGCCGACCAGCACCGGCGTGAGGGCGACCACGCCGAGCTCGGCGATGGCGCTGCCGCCCGCGATGACCAGGGAGCCCATCTCGGACACCGTGCCGTACAGGGCGATGGCGGCGCCGCCCGCGAGGGCGATCAGGCCGATGACCGGCAGCACCCGGTTGGCCCGGCGGATGCCGCGGCGCCCGGTGAGCGAGGCCAGCACGGTCTGCCGCGAGGCGGTGACCGCGGGGGCGATGGCGGCCAGCAGGCCGGTCACCACGGCGAGCAGGGCGATGGCGGCCAGCTCCAGCGGACGGAGCTCGAACCCGCCCCAGCGCAGGCCGAGGTACTCCTCCAGCAGGGGCCGCAGCCCGAGGGTGAGGGCGATGCCGATGACGGTACCGACGACGGCGGCGGCGGCGCCGATGACCAGGCCGCCGGAGAGCACGATGGCCCGGATGTGCCGCCGGTCGCCGCCGTTGGCGCCGACGAGCCCGAGCTGGCGGCGCGAGCGCCGCGCGCCGACCGCGAAGGCGGGTCCGGCGAGCAGGCAGATCTCCAGCATGGCGAGACCGACGACGGTGGCCAGGACCGCCGTTTCGAGGGCGCGGGACGAGCCGTCGGTGAACCGGTCCTTCGGCTCCTGCGCGTACAGCGGCACGTCGGAATCGGCGGGCTTGTGGAGGGCGACGGCACGCGAGATGGCGATCACGCCCTTGCCGTTGGCCTCCTTGACCATGTTCCACGTGAAACCATCGGCGCCGCCGACCTTCACGAGGTACTTGTCGTCGGCCCGTACCCCGGGCACCCCGGCGGCCTGCAGGGCCTTGTCGACCGGGGTCAGCAGGGTCCCCGGCTGCGCGATGAGCTGCACTTCCTTGAGCGCGTTGGGCAGTTCGTAGGCGCCCACGATCTTGTACTCGTGGTCCGTGCCGCGCGGGTTGACGCTGGAGCCGACGAAGTAGCCGGACTCCTTCAGGAAGGCGGTGGTGGCGATGACCTCGCCCGCCGCCTCGGGCAGCCGGCCCCGGTCGAGGGTGAAGCGGCCCTCCACCAGCGGGCTATGCGTGTCGATCTCACGCAGGTTGGTGACGAGGAGCCCGTGCGTGGTGCGCAGTTTGGCTTGCCCGGTGCTGTCCTTGACGGCCTGGGCGCCCGCCGGGAGGGACTGCGGCAGCAGTTCCGGGTTCTCCTCCTGGGGTGGTTCGTACGAGTCGTAGCCACCGACCGGAGCGAAGCGCTCGCCGTCCGGGCTCTGGTAGATCGGCACGTTCATGCGGGACAGGCGGAGCTCGGCGTCGGCGGCGCCGAGGCGGCGCTGAAGGTCCTGCTCCACGGAGAGTTGGGCGCTGCGCATCGTCAGGTCCGCCGCACTCACTCCGACGATCGGCAGGGCGATCATCGCGAGGACGAGGATGCTGCGGCCCTTGGAGCGCCAGGCGTCGCGGCGGGCTATGCGGATGGCCGCGACCCAGGAGTGGTACCAGGAGATCACTGGCCGGCCGCCTGCCCCGAGAGGAGGGAGTCGGCCTGGCTGCGCAGCGTCTCGTCGACCACGGTGCCGTCGCGCAGGAAGACCACGCGGTCCGCCCAGGCGGCGAACCGCGGCTCGTGCGTGACCAGGACCCCGGCCGCGCCGGCGTCGCAGCGGGAGCGCAGCAGGGCGAGGACGGATTCGCCGGTCTCGGAGTCGAGGGCGCCGGTGGGCTCGTCGGCGAGGACCAGGCGGCGGTCGCCGACCAGCGCGCGGGCGATGGCCACGCGCTGCTGCTGGCCGCCGGACACCTCGTCGGGGAAGCGGTCGGCGAGCCGGCCCAGGCCCATCTCCTCCAGTGCGGCGAGCGCGGCGACACGGGCCTTGCGGGCGGAGGTGCCGTCGAGTTCCAGGGGCAGGGCCACGTTCTCGGCGGCGGTGAGGGCCGGTATCAGGTTGTAGTCCTGGAAGACGTACCCGATGCTGCGCCGGCGCAGCGCGGCCAGTTCCTTGCGGCCCGCGGTGGTGATGTCGGTGCCCTCGACGAAGACCCGGCCGCTGCTGGGTGTGTCGAGTCCGCCGGCGAGGGTGAGCAGCGTGGACTTGCCGGAGCCGGAGGGGCCCATCACGGCGACGAGCTCGCCGGGGAAGACGGAGAGGTCGATGCCGCGCAGGGCGTGGACCTCGGTGGCTCCGCTGCCGTGGGTGCGGACGAGCTGCTGCAACTGGAGTACGGGGTGCTGGGCGTTGCGCTGATCAGGCATGAAGGGTTCCCCCCTGAAGGCGGTTCAGCCGCGCCGCGTGCGGGCGCTGCGGGGTCGGGCGGTGGTGGCCGGGGCGGCGGCCGGGACGGATTCGTCGGCTTCGGTCCCGGTGTCGGCGGCCTGGGGCGGTGCGGCCGCGGCGGCTCTCCCGTCGGCCGTCAGGGAGAGCCGGACGAGCCGGGATTCGCAGTGGTCGAGCCAGCGGGCCTCGGCCTCGGTCTGGAAGATGAGCTGTTCGAGGACCAGCAGCCAGGCCACGTCGTCGCGTTCGCGGGACTGCCCGCTCTCGACCGCGGCGAGCGCCGTGGCCTTGAGCCGCGTGTAGTCCTGCATCGCCTTGATCGTGGCGTGCCGCTGGGACTGGATGACGGCGCGGATGTCCACGCCGGGGGCACCCACGGCCATGGCGAGCTTGATGGACAGCTCGTCACGGGGCGGGTTGGCGCGGTCGACGGGGCGCTCGTACCACTCGCGCAGTTCCGTGCGGCCGGTGTCGGTGATGGCGTACAGGGTGTGCCCGGCGGCGTCCTCGCCGCCGGGGGCGACCAGGCCGTCCCGTTCCAGGCGGGCGAGGGTGGTGTACACCTGCCCGACGTTGAGCGGCCAGGTGGAGCCGGTGCGTGATTCGAACTCGGTGCGCAGCTGGGAGCCGTACCGAGGACCCCGTTCGAGCAGGGCCAGAAGGCCGTGGCGGATCGACATACTCAGTATGTATACCGAGTATGTTCACTCTGGGCAACCAACTCCGGTCGTACGTCTGAAGGGGGACGCGCCGGCCGGCGGGGGCTAGAGCCCTCGCCGCAGCCGTACGCCGAGGTAGCCCAGCCCCAGTCCCATCAGGGCGAATCCGGTGCCCAGCGGCAGTATGTGGGCGGCCAGGTCGGCGGCCCGGTCGTTCGGCTCGGTGCCGATCGCCCGGACGACGGCCTCGGGCGGGGTCGGTGCGACCTGCGGCGGGTCGGGGAGCGCGGGGGGATCGAGGTGCGGCGGCCGGACCGGCAGCGGGCGCGAGGCGACCAGCATCTCCGGGTTCGCGGGCTCGGTGGCGGGCCTGCCGGGCCGCTCCCGCCCGGACCCGGCGGCGCTGCCGGCGAGCCCCTCGCGCACGTCGTCCGGCACGTCGTCCAGTACGGGCGCGGGATCGGTCAGTACGGGAACGGCGAGCGCGGGAACGGCGAGCGCGGGAGCGGTGAGTGCGGCAGTGGTGAACACGGGAACGGCGAGCGCGGGAACGGCGAGCGCGGGAACGGCGAGCGCGGGAACGGCGTACACCGGGCCGGCGGCCGCGAACGCGGCGGCGGTCAGGACGGCCCGGGCCAGCCGGCGCGGCGGGCGGAAACCTTGGATCACGGGTGCCCCTCCCGTCCCGAGAGACCGAGCTGTCCCGCTTAGATTTACATAATGGGGCAAAACCGGCATCCCGGGCCCCTTATCGGGTACCCGGGATGCCGGTGTGTCGCGCCCTGACCGGGCCGAGGAGCCTGAGCCGCTACTCCGGATTGCCGGTGGACACGGTCAGCGTGTACTCCGTGCCCTCCTTGTTGATCGGGTCGTCGGGGCGCGGGTTCTGCTCCAGCACCATGTCCTTGCCGTACACGGCCTCGTCCTTCTCGACGATCGTGTACTTGCCGCCCGAGGCCTGGATGCACTCCTTCACGGAGAGCAGGTTCTTGTAGCGCAGGTCCGGCGCCTGGTACTTCCCCGCGTCCTTGTAGTGCTTCGTCGGCTCCTTGCACTTCTTCGGGTCGATCGTGCGCGAGGGGTCCGGCCCCTTGAACCCGGCCTTGGCCGAGCCGGACGGCGCCGCCGAGCCGCCCGCGGTCGCCGCGTTGTCCTTCTTGTCGTCGTTACCGTTCAGCGAGATCGCGGCGATCAGGCCGCCGACGGCCAGCAGGGCCACCGCGATCGCGCCCACGATCACCGGCATGTTCCGCTTGTCGCCCCCGGCCCCGCCGGCGGCCGTGCTCGCCGTGGTCGCCGGCGAGATCGTGTACGGCGGCGGGGTCGGCGGCGCGTACTGCTGGTGCGGCGGGGGAGTGTGCGGGTAGGCGTAGCCGCCCTGCGGCTGCGGGGCGGGCGTCGGCGCGTACGGGGACGGCGCCTGGGTGTGCGGCTGCGGCTGGTACGGCTGCTGCACGGACGGCGCCGTCTGGAACCCGGAGTCCACCGGCGGGAACACGGCCGAGGCCACGCCCGCGCCGCTGCCGCCCGTGGGGGCGCCCTGGACGATGACCGGGGCCCCGGTCTGCCCGGAGCCCAGCACGCGCGCGACCTCGTCGCCCATGGCCGCGGCCGTGGGGAAGCGCTCGTTCGGGTTCTTCTTCAGGGCCCGCGCCACCAGCGCGTCCATCGCCGGGGTCACCGAGCGGTTGATGGAGGACGGCGCGACCGGCTCCTCCTGCACGTGCGCGTACGCGATGGCCAGCGGCGAGTCGGCGTCGAACGGGATCCGCCCGGTCAGCAGCTGGAACAGCATGATGCCGACCGAGTACAGGTCGGACCGGGCGTCGACCCCGCGCCCCAGCGCCTGCTCCGGCGACAGGTACTGCGGGGTGCCGACGACCATGCCGGTCTGCGTCATCGAGGTGACGCCGGACTGCATGGCGCGCGCGATGCCGAAGTCCATCACCTTGACCACGCCGCGCTTGTTCACCATGACGTTGCCGGGCTTGATGTCGCGGTGGACCAGGCCCATCTCGTGGCTGGTCTCCAGCGCGGCCAGCACATCGGCCGTCACCTTCAGCGCCTTCTCCGCCGGCATGGCCCCGTACTGGCGGATGTCCGCGTTGAGCACCGAGCCGAGCGGCTGGCCCTCCACGTACTCCATGACGATGTACGGCATCACCGCGCCGTCACCCGCGCCCGTGCCGAACGTCACCTCGCCTTCACCGGTATCGAATACCGAGACGATGTTCGTGTGCGACAGTTTGGCTACAGCCTGGGCCTCGCGGCGGAAACGCTCCCGGAAGGACTGCTCGCGGCCGAGGTCGCTGTGCAACGTCTTGATGGCGACCTGCCGGTCGAGCGCCGAGTCGTAGGCCAGATACACGGAGGCCATGCCGCCCGCACCCAGCAAGTCCCTTAGCTGGTAACGGCCACCGGCCAGAGAGCCGCCCGCGTACTGGCCCTGAGTGCCGTCCTGGCTCATGACTGTTGCTTCCCCTCGGGATGTGTCCCTACGCGTCTGGCTGAGCGCATGTCGGGCCCAGTCTGCCGGAGGGCAAGCACACGTCAAGCCAGGTACCCGTTCCGTGACCACACGCGTACACGGAGCCTTGTCCGAACGGTGACCGGTTCCGAGGCTGTAGCGTTCATCGGAGCATCAAAGAAGAGGACACCGCTGAGCGGCGGCCGAGAGAGACGACGGCGAGGACTGATGGCACCCGAACCCGAGGGAAACGGCGCCGGGATGGCCGATGGTCCTGAGCACTGGGGCGCCGGCGGCCTGGTGGGGGACGGCCGTTACCGGCTGACCCACAGGCTGGGCCGCGGCGGCATGGCCGAGGTGTTCGCCGCCGAGGACGTGCGCCTCGGCCGCACCGTCGCGGTGAAGCTGCTGCGCGCCGACCTGGCCGAGGACCCGGTGTCCAAGGCCCGGTTCACGCGCGAGGCGCAGTCCGTGGCCGGGCTCAACCACCACGCCGTCGTCGCCGTGTACGACTCGGGCGAGGACCGGGTCGGCCCGAACACCGTCCCGTACATCGTGATGGAGCTGGTCGAGGGCCGCACCATCCGCGACCTGCTGATCAGCGCCGAGGCCCCGGGCCCCGAGCAGGCGCTCATCATCACGTCGGGTGTGCTCGAAGCGCTCGCGTACTCGCACCAGCACGGCATCGTGCACCGTGACATCAAGCCGGCGAACGTCATCATCACCGAGACCGGCGCGGTCAAGGTGATGGACTTCGGCATCGCCCGCGCCCTGCACGGCGCCCAGTCGACGATGACCCAGACCGGAATGGTCATGGGCACCCCGCAGTACCTGTCGCCCGAGCAGGCCCTCGGCAAGGCCGTGGACCACCGCTCCGACCTGTACGCGACCGGCTGCCTGCTGTACGAACTGCTCGCGCTGCGGCCGCCGTTCACCGGTGAGACCCCGCTCTCGGTGGTCTACCAGCACGTCCAGGACTCGCCCGTGCCGCCCTCGCAGCTGCCGGAGGGTCAGCACCTTCCGCAGGAACTCGACGGCCTGGTCATGCGATCGCTGGCCAAGGACCCGGACGACCGGTTCCAGAGCGCCGAGGAGATGCGCGGGCTGGTCCAGTACGCGCTCCAGATGCTGCACGACCAGGGGCCCAACACGGGCACCTGGAACACCGGTCCGGTCGCCATGGCCCTGCCGCACGGGCGGGGCGGGGCGGCGGCCACCACGGCCATGCCCGTGAGCGGCGCCGGCGGGCAGCAGAACTACTCCTCGAACGCCTCGACCTCGCAGTTCCAGCGCGCGATGGTGCCGCCGCTGAACCCCGACGACGGCTCGGCATTCCCCGGCGGGGGCGGCAACGGCCAGGGCAGCCACGGCCACGGCGGCTACGACGGATACGAGGACCGCGGCACCGGCCGCTGGAAGATGTGGCTGTTCGCGGTGCTCGCGATCATCGCGGTCGCCGGCGGTGTGGCCTACGCGGTCAAGACCGTGGGCGGCGGCAAGAACGACCAGAAGAGCCCGCCGAGTAACGTCCAGACCTCCACCGGCGGTCAGCCGAGCGCCTCCGGTACCCCGTCGACGGCGTCGTCCCAGGCGAGCCCCGACGACAGCCCGACGTGGAACACCTCGCCCACGTCGAGCCGTACCCGGTCCCAGACCTTCAGTTCGCCGCCCTCGCCCACGGTTTCGACCTCGCCCACGGTTTCGGCCTCGTCGTCGAAGTCGGCCACGTCCTCCCCGACGCCGACGGTGTCGAAGTCGGTCACGAACTCGCCGTCGAAGCCCGTGGAGACGGGCGGCGTCACTTCCGAAGAATGACCTGGTCAGAGTGCCTGCTGGTATTCACGGCCGGGATTGTCGGCAAGAGAGTGCACGGTGACGAACTGAGGTTCGATACATACGTGGACCGGGTGGAAGTCCGCTCCGTCCACGAATTGCGGATCGGGATCGAATAGTTCCGGTTCGGTTTCCAGTTCGGCGGGGGCCGGAACCGGCGCGCATTCTCAAGCCGGCCCGGCCGTACGGCACCCGGCGCAGCCGCCTAGCGGCTCTTCTCCGCCTGCAGGCGGGCCACGTACGCGGCGGCCTGCGAGCGGCGCTCCATGCCCAGCTTGGAGAGCAGGCTGGAGACGTAGTTCTTGATCGTCTTCTCGGCCAGGTGCAGCCGTTCGCCGATGGCGCGGTTGGTCAGGCCCTCGCCGATCAGGTCGAGGATCTTCCGCTCCTGATCGGTGAGGTTGGACAGGCGGTCGTCGTTCTTGCCGTTCTTGCCGTCGCGCAGCCGCTCCAGCACCCGCGCGGTGGCCACCGGGTCGAGCAGCGATTTTCCGGCCGCGACGTCACGTACGGCGCTGAGCAGCTCGTTCCCGCGGATCGCCTTGAGCACGTAGCCGGAGGCGCCGGCCATGATCGCGTCGAACAGTGCCTCGTCGTCGGCGAACGACGTCAGCATCAGGCATTTGACGTCCTCGTTGTGGGAGCGGACCTCGCGGCACACCTCCACACCGCTGCCGTCGGGCAGGCGCACGTCGAGGACGGCCACGTCGGGACGGGTGGCGGGGATGCGGACCATGGCGTCGGCGGCGGTACCGGCCTCGCCCACGATCTCGATGTCCTGTTCGACCGACAAGAGCTCGTGGACGCCCCGACGTACCACTTCGTGGTCGTCCAGGAGGAATACCTTGATTTTTCCGTCTTCGCGCACGAAGTCAGTTTCACACACTCACCCCTTCCCTGCCGGAGTTACCCGGGATAACGTGCCGTTGTTCCCGGCCCCTGCAAGGCTGTGACCAGTGGTTGTTCCCGCGGCCGCGGATTTACTTGGAAATCCAAGCAAAAACGCAGGTCAAACGGGGTTTCGCAGTTATGCGGCGCACTGGGTAACGTGCATTGCGCAGGGCACTCGCCGGGGCACCTGTCACGCCTGAATCCCGAACGCGTTGCGCACCCACCCCGTGCGCTCGTTACGGATACAGGTGAGCCGCACTGGACCCCGGAGAACCCGGGTGCCGGACCGACGGAGGAGCACACGTGACCGTGGAGAGCACTGCCGCGCGCAAGCCGCGACGCAGCAGCGGCACCAAGCGGGCGGCAGGCGCGGCAAGCGCCGCCAAGCCCGCCGCTGCCACCGCGCAGACGCATGACGCCGTACCTCAGCTCGTACAGCTGCTGACGCCCGAAGGGGACCGGGTAGAGAACGCGGACAACGCGGAATTCGCCCCCTTCGTCGCGGACATCACGACCGAGGACCTGCGCGGGCTGTACCGCGACATGGTCATGACCCGCCGCTTCGACGGTGAGGCGACCGCGCTGCAGCGCCAGGGAGAGCTGGGCCTGTGGGCCTCGCTCCTCGGCCAGGAGGCAGCGCAGATCGGCTCCGGCCGGGCGCTGAACGACGAGGACTACGTCTTCCCGACCTACCGCGAGCACGGTGTGGCCTGGTGCCGCGGGGTCGACCCGACGAACCTGCTCGGGATGTTCCGCGGTGTGAACCACGGTGGCTGGGACCCGAACACCAACAACTTCCACCTCTACACGATCGTGATCGGCTCGCAGACGCTGCACGCGACCGGTTACGCGATGGGTGTGGCCAAGGACGGCGCCGACTCGGCCGTCATCGCCTACTTCGGCGACGGCGCGTCCAGCCAGGGCGACGTGATGGAGGCCTTCAACTTCTCCGCCGTCTACAACTCCCCCGTGGTGTTCTTCTGCCAGAACAACCAGTGGGCGATCTCCGAGCCGACCGAGCGCCAGATGCGCGTGCCGCTCTACCAGCGCGCGCAGGGCTTCGGCTTCCCCGGCGTCCGCGTCGACGGCAACGACGTGCTGGCCTGCCTGGCCGTGACCCGCTGGGCCCTGGACCGGGCGCGCCGCGGCGAGGGCCCGACGCTGGTCGAGGCGTTCACGTACCGGATGGGCGCGCACACCACCTCCGACGACCCGACGAAGTACCGGCGGGACGAGGAGACGGCGGCCTGGGAGGCGAAGGACCCGATCCTGCGCCTGAAGGCCCACCTGCTGGCCACCGGCGGCGCCGACGAGGCCTTCTTCGCCGAGCTGGAGACCGAGAGCGAGGCCATGGGCAAGCGCGTCCGCGAGGCCGTGCGCTCCATGCCCGACCCGGACACCATGGCGATCTTCGAGAACGTCTACGCGGACGGGCACGCGCTCGTCGACGAGGAGCGCGCGCAGTTCGCCGCCTACCTCGCGTCCTTCGAGTCGGCCGAGGAGGGTCACTGATGGCTGTCGAGAAGATGTCGATCGCGAAGGCGCTCAACGAGTCGCTTCGCAAGGCCCTGGAGCAGGACCCGAAGGTCCTGATCATGGGCGAGGACGTCGGCAAGCTGGGCGGTGTCTTCCGGATCACCGACGGCCTGCAGAAGGACTTCGGCGAGGAGCGGGTCATCGACACCCCGCTCGCCGAGTCGGGCATCGTCGGCACCGCCATCGGCCTGGCCCTGCGCGGGTACCGGCCGGTCGTGGAGATCCAGTTCGACGGCTTCGTCTTCCCCGCGTACGACCAGATCGTCACGCAGCTCGCGAAGATGCACGCGCGCGCCCTGGGCAAGATCAAGATGCCGGTCGTCATCCGCATCCCGTACGCGGGCGGCATCGGCGCGGTCGAGCACCACAGCGAGTCCCCCGAGGCGCTCTTCGCGCACGTCCCGGGCCTCAAGGTGGTCTCCCCGTCGAACGCGAGCGACGCGTACTGGATGCTCCAGCAGGCGATCCTCAGCGACGACCCGGTGATCTTCTTCGAGCCGAAGCGCCGCTACTGGGACAAGGGCGAGGTGGACGTCGAGGCCATCCCCTACCAGCTGCACAAGGCGCGCGTGGCGCGCGAGGGCTCCGACATCACCCTGGCCGCCTACGGTCCGATGGTGAAGGTCTGCCTGGAGGCGGCGGCCGCGGCGGCCGAGGAGGGCAAGTCGGTGGAGGTCGTCGACATGCGGTCGATGTCCCCGGTCGACTTCGACGGGATCCAGGCCTCGGTGGAGAAGACCCGCAGGCTCGTGGTCGTCCACGAGGCGCCGACCTTCCTCGGTATGGGCTCGGAGATCGCCGCTCGCATCACGGAGCGGTGCTTCTACCACCTGGAGGCGCCGGTCCTGCGCGTGGGCGGTTTCCACGCCCCGTACCCGCCGGCCCGCCTGGAGGACGAGTACCTGCCGGGCCTGGACAGGGTGCTCGACGCCGTCGACCGCTCGCTGGCGTACTGAGGAGCCACGTTCATGACCATCCGCGAATTCAAGATGCCCGACGTGGGCGAGGGCCTCACCGAGGCCGAGATCCTCAAGTGGTACGTCCAGCCGGGTGACACGGTCACCGACGGCCAGGTCGTGTGCGAGGTCGAGACGGCCAAGGCCGCCGTGGAGCTGCCGATCCCGTTCGACGGCGTCGTGCACGCGCTCCTCTTCGAGGAGGGCACCACGGTCGACGTCGGCCAGGTGATCATCTCGGTGCAGACGGAGGGCGGCGCCGCTGCCGAGGCCCCGGTCCAGGAGGCGGCCCCGGCCGTCGCCGCCGAGGAGCCGGCCGCGCCCGAGGCGCGCCAGCCCGTCCTGGTGGGCTACGGCGTCTCCACCGCGTCCACCAAGCGCCGGCCGCGCAAGGCTCCGGTGCCCGCCGTGGCCGCGCAGAACGGCACGGCGGCCCCCGCGGCTCCGGCCGCCCCGGTGCTCCCCGCCGTCCCGGCCCAGCCGGCCGGCGAGCGGCCCCTGGCCAAGCCGCCCGTGCGCAAGCTGGCCAAGGACCTCGGCATCGACCTTGCCGTCGTGGTGCCCACCGGCGACGGCGGGGTCGTGACCCGGGAGGACGTCCACGCGGCGGCCGCCGCGGCGCTCACCCCGCAGGCCGCGCCGGCGCCCGCTGCCGCCTCCGTACCTGCTCCGGCCCAGGCCCCCGCCGCGGCCGAGGTGCCGGTGCGGGAGGCCCGTGAGACCCGTATCCCGGTCAAGGGTGTCCGCAAGGTCACCGCCCAGGCCATGGTCGGCTCCGCCTTCACCGCGCCGCACGTCACCGAGTTCATCACCTTCGACGTGACCCGCACGATGAAGCTGGTCCAGGAGCTCAAGGCCGACCCGGACCTCGCGGGGCTGCGCATCAACCCGCTGCTGCTCATCGCCAAGGCCGTCCTGGTGGCCATCCGCCGCAACCCGGACGTCAACGCGTCCTGGGACGAGGCGGCCCAGGAGATCGTGCTCAAGCACTACGTCAACCTGGGCATCGCGGCGGCCACCCCCCGCGGGCTGATCGTCCCGAACATCAAGGACGCCCACGCCAAGACGCTCGGCGAGCTGTCGACGTCCCTGTCCGAGCTGGTCGCCACGGCCCGCGACGGCAAGACGTCCCCGGCGGACATGCAGAACGGCACCATCACCATCACCAACGTGGGCGTCTTCGGCGTCGACACCGGTACGCCGATCCTGAACCCGGGCGAGTCCGCGATCCTCGCGGTCGGCGCGATCAAGCTCCAGCCGTGGGTCCACAAGGGCAAGGTCAAGCCGCGCCACGTCACCACCCTGGCGCTGTCGTTCGACCACCGTCTCATCGACGGCGAACTCGGCTCCCGCTTCCTGGCCGACATCGCGGCGGTCCTGGAACACCCCCGCCGCCTGATCACCTGGTCGTAGCGGCACGCACGACGCCCCACCCGATGGCCGGTCTCCCCCGCGGAGGCCGGCCATCGGCCGTGGGCCGCCGAAAATCCCTGTCCGGCGAGGACGCTTGATGTGATCATCACCGGATGTTCTTCCGCGCTGCCACCGCAGACCCCGCTGACCTGGACCGCGCCGTCGCCTACCCGGCCGACGGCCCCGTCCCCGCCCTGACCGCCGAGAAGATCCGCGAGGAGCTCGCCGCCGGACAGTTCCGCCCCGAGTGGATCTGGTTCGCCGAGGACGAGGACGGTGAGGTCCTGGCCCGCGCCCTGTGGTGGGGCCGCGCCGACAGCGAGCGGCCCATCGCCCTCGACTGCCTCCAGGTGCGGGCCTGCGTCACCGACCCGGCCGCCGTCGCCGCCGGGCTCCTGGCCGCGGGGCACGCCGCCTTCGGCGGGCTCCCGCTCTACAACCTCTCGCTCCCCCGGGGATGGCGGACCGATCCGGCCCTGGCCGAGGCCGTCGCCTGGCGCCGGGAGGCAGCGTACAAGGCCGGGCTGACCAGCACGATCGAGCGCCTGCGCTACGAGTGGACCCCAGCTGCCGGGACGGCCGGGCCGACCGGGCGGCTGGTCTTCCGCGAGGGCACGGACGAGGAGTTCCTGGACGCCTTCGCCCGCCTGTCCAGCGGCAGCCTCGACGAGCACACCCGGACCGAACTGGCCTCCATGGACGCCGGGCAGCTGGCCCGTGAGGACTTCGCCTACTACCTCGACTGCCCCGGCGAGCGCTCGTGGTGGCGCCTCGCCGAGCTCCCGGACGGCACCCTGGCCGGCATGGCGATCCCCTCGGCGACGCCGTACCACCGCAACGTGGGGTACCTGGGCGTCGTACCGCAGCAGCGCGGACAGGGCCTGATCGACGAGATCCTGGCCGAGATCACCCGCTTCCACGCGGCCGAGGGCGCCGACCGCATCACCGCGACCACCGACACCGGCAACGTCCCGATGGCGGCCGCCTTTGACCGCGCCGGCTACGAGGTGACGGAGATCCGCCTCGTCCTGGAGGCGCCGTCCGCCGCGTGACGGGGTAGCGTCCCGGCCGGGGAAGGGGGGGCCGTGGTGCCCATTGCCGCATTGCAGGTGTACTCCGTCGAGGAGGCCGACGTCACGGGCGGGGTGTGTGTCGTCCGGTGCGTCGGCGGGGTGGCGCGCGCCGGGCAGGTCTACGCGGTCGGGGAGCTGCGGCTGTGGCTGCGCCGGATCGAGCGGTACGGGCGGCCCGTCGCCTCCTTCGACGCCGGGCACACGGCGAGGGTCCGCCTCACGGGCCCGGTGGTCGCGCTGCTCGGCCGGGGCCAGGTACTGACCTCGGTGCCGCCCGACGGACACTCGCTGGCGGAGCTGGAGGTCTGGCTGGCCACCGGACCGCCGCTGGGCGACGAGCCCCGTCCGCGGACCCTGCGCATCCTGGCCGTGGGGCGGATGCAGGACGACCGGGTGCCCGACGGGATCCGGCTGCGCTGGGGGCGGGTGGCGCTGGCCGCGACCCACCGCTGCGCGCAGGACGAGGGCGGGAGCGACCTGGCCCGCGGGGCCGAGCTGGCCGCCGTACGCGGTTACCTGATCGGGGAGTTCGGCCCGGAGCGCGGCGGGGACCCGGCGGCCCTGTGCCGGGAGCTGCTGGACCTGATCGACCTGACCCCCGAGGCGGCGGTGGCGCAGGCCCGCGTCTGGCGCGATCTCCCGCACGCGCGCATCCTGCACCTGCGCCGCATCAAGAACCTGATCGCCCGGATGGCCCTCGTACGCCCCCACCTCCCGGACGCGGGACCCCTCGCGGAGGCGGTCGACGCGTGGTCGGCGGTCCAGCCCCGCCTTCCCTGACCGGAAGCCTGTTGTACCGGGCTGACCTGCGGCTATGCTCCGCTGTCATGAACATGGGTGGGGGCCGCGTGCAGCAGTCGACCGGGCAGGTCACCTTCGTCTACGAGCCGACGCGGGCCGACTACGCCAAGGCCGTGCGGCGCTTCACGTTCGGGACCTGGCCGGGGCTGCGGGGCCAGGTCTTCCTCGCGCTCTTCACCCTGGCGCTCTCGTGGACGCTGCCGACCCTCAAGGGGTTCTCGCCCACCGCGACGGCCTTCGTGATGGCCTGCGCCGTGGTCGCCGTGCTGGTGACGCTCCCCCGGGTCCTGGCCCGCGTCGCGCGGGAGCAGTACGCGGACGTGGAGGAGTACGGGGCCTGTCGGACGGTCGTCCGCGAGGACTGGCTGACCACCACGGGCGGCGAACTGTCCAGCGCCATCGAATGGCGCGTGTTCCCCTGGTACTTCGAGACGGACGAGTTCTTCGCGATCAAGACCAAGAACACCCGCGGCGTCTTCGTGCTCCCCAAGCGCGGCGCGCAGGATCCGGCCGACGTGGACCGGCTGCGGGCCCTCCTCGACCGGAACCTGCGCCGGATCTGACAGCCGCGCCCTAGCCTGCGGCCTTGGCGGCGTTGCCGAGGACCTTGGTCGGGGTGATGCGCAGGACGACGCGGACCTCCTCGGCCGGAAGGTCCTGGTACTCCTTGCCGGCGCCCGGGCCGAGGTACTCCTCGGCGATCCGGGTGGCGACGGCCCGGCCGGCGTCCTCGGTGACCGTGGCCGTGCCGCGGATCTCGGCGTAGAGGAAGGGATTGGCCAGGTCGAAGACGGTCAGTCCGACCCGCCCGTCCCGGACGATGTTGCGCTCCTTGCGGCGGCCCTGCTCGGTGGAGATCAGCAGATCGCCGCCCTCGCGGGACACCCAGACGACGGAACTCTGCGGGCTCCCATCGGGGTTGATCGTGGACAGCACCGCGGGGTGCGGGGAGTCCAGCAGCGTACGCACGGTGTCGTTCAGCTCGACAGTCATGTGGGGAAGGCTAGTTGCCCCTGTCCGGGCGGCGCCGGGAATGCGCCGGGCCGGACACGTCTTCGTCACGTCCAGGCGATGTTGAGCCACGGGCTGCCGGGATCGGTCGTCAGCGCCCGGTGCGTGGCGACCATCTCCTCGTACCAGTGCCCGAACTCCTCCTCGTCGAAGTGCAGGCAGCGCCCGAGGACGAAGCCGACGGACAGGTCCTCCCACGAGCGGTACGCGAGCTTGCAGACCCTTCCGGCCCGCACGACGGCGTCCTCGGTCTCGGCGAGGCTGCCGAAGCGGGCGCCGAGGCCCCAGCGGGCCATCTGCGAGGCCCGGCCGTAGTCCCAGGCCTCGACGGACCGGACGTACTTGCCTTCGGCGAGCAGCCCGTCGGCGCGGAAGCGCTGCTCGTAGCGGGCGATGCGGCCGATGACCCGCTGTATGCCCGCGATCTCGCCCTCGACCTCGGCGGCCGGGCGCGGCTCGGCCATGGTGACGCCGTCGGGGGTGATCCGGGGCTCGGCGGCCCGTTCGGCGTTCGCCCGGAGGATGGAGGCGGTGGCGTGCCGCCAGTGCTCGATGTCCACGGGCCCCGCGAACTCCTTCGCCAGGGCACGGCGGACGCGGAGGGCGAACTCCCATACGGAGCTGACCATGTCGGCGGTCAGGAGCTGTTCGGTGCTGCTCAGCCACTCCTCGCGGGTGGTGATGCCCCACCATTCCTTGAGCTTGCGGCGCTCGTCGCTGTAGCCGCCGCCGTGGTAACCGATGGCGTTCCAGAACATCCCGTTGTTCACGGACAGGTGCGCGCCGCAGGCCAGCCCGAAGGCCACCGGCCCGTGCAGCGGGCCGCCGAGGTGCAGGGCGTGGACCCTGTGCCGCTCCAGGCCGGTGGCGCGGGGTCTGCGGTCGCGGTGGAAGGCCCAGGTGGCGCGGTGGGCCGGGGTGGCGGGGAGGAACACCTCGAAGGGGGTGCCGGGGTTGACGGCCAGGAACGCGGGGCCGCCGGAGGCGGGGAAGGCGTCGACGAACCAGCCGAGGGACTCGCGCTCGAAGACCAGGTCGGGGGTCGGGACGGGAAGCATGCCGGCCGTGAAGGCGACGTAGGCGTCGGCGCCGACCTGCGGGAAGTAGGAGCGCTCGCGGCGGATCATGTCGGGATGCGCGTCCTGATAGGCGCGGGACTGGGGGATGAAGAGCTCGGTGAGCGCGAGGGCGTCGAAGAAGGCGGCCCAGTCGCCGCGCTCCTTGGCCTCTGCAAGTTCTCGTTCGATCGCGCTCGGAGCGGTCCAGTTCCCCATGCGGAAACCCTAGCCGGAGCCGTCGCTCGCCAGTTCGGCCCGGGTCACGGACACCGCGCGGGCGGCCTTCGCCGGAGCCCGGTGAACGGGAGCGGCCGGCTGAGGACGAGGTTGGTGGTCGTGCTCCCGAACTGGGCCAGCTCGTCGACGATTTCCTCCAGGTGGGCCATCGAGGTGGTCGCCACCTTGAGGACGTAGCAGTCGTCCCCGGTGGTGCGCAGGCACTCCAGGATCTCCACGCGCTCCTCCAGCAGGCGGCGCAACGGCTCGTGCCGGGTGCCCGGCCCCGGGTACTTCAGCCGGACCACCGCGAGTACGCCGTGCCCGGTCCGCTCCAGGTCCACCTCCGCCCGGTACCCGGTGATCACCTCGGCCGCCTCCAGTCGCCGTACCCGCTCCTTCGTCGCCGACGCGCTCAGGTTCACCCGCCGTGCCAGTTCCGTGAACGCGATCCGGCCCTCCCGTTGGAGTTCTGCCAGGATCGCCCAGTCCGTCGCATCGAGACTCTCGGTCATCCGGCCAGATTACCGGCGAATCCACGGGTGAACCGGTCCTGAACAGGCGGGAGTTACTTCTGCAGGCCCCTGCCGCCTGGCTAGGCTCGGGGTTGTGAAGATCGGAGTCAACGTCCTCAATTTCGGCCCCGGCACCGACCCGGGAGTCCTGCGGAGCTGGGCCCAGACCGTGGAGGGCCTGGGCTTCGACCTGCTGATGGTGTCGGACCACGTCGCCATCACGCCCGATGTCGCCGAGCGCTATCCGGCACCCTTCTACGAGCCCTTCACCACCTTGTCCTGGCTGGCCGGCCTCACCACCCGGGTCCGGCTCGGCACGACGGTCCTGATCACTCCCTACCGGCACCCGCTGCTCACCGCCCGGATGGCGGCCAACGTGGACGAGCTGAGCGGCGGCCGGCTGGTCCTCGGCGTGGGGGTCGGCTGGGCGCGGCAGGAGTTCGCCGCCCTCGGCATCCCCTTCGAGCAGCGCGGGCGGCTGACCGACGGGCACCTGCGGGACATCCGGGCGGCCTGGGCGGACACCGCCTCCTACGGCGACCGGAGGATTCCGGTGTGGGTCGGCGGCAACAGCGACGCGGGGCTGCGCCGGGCCGTGCGGCTCGGGGACGCGTGGCATCCGCTGCGCTGCACCGTGCCGTGGCTGCGCGAAGCCGTGGTCAGGCTGCAGGCGCACGCCGACGAGCAGCACCTCCCCGTGCCCGCGCTGGCCCCCCGGATCGCCCTCGAACTCACCGCGGCGCCGGTCGACGGACCGCAGCGGCTCGCCGGTCAGGGCACGATCGACCAGGTCATGGACGACCTCGGCCAGCTGCGGCGCCTCGGCGCCGAGGCCGTCGTCCTCGACCCGTACCGCGGCGACCCCCGCGAGACGTGCCACCCGCAGGCTGCCTGGCAGGCACTGGCCACGGTGGCCGCGCACCTCTTCCCGCCCCGCACCGGAACGGAGCAGTCATGACCACACCCGACGACCACGCCCTCCTCCGGCGGGCCATCGCGCTCGCGGCCGAGGCGCTCGCGGGCGGCAACCCGCCGTTCGGATCACTGCTGGCGGGACCGGACGGGACGGTGCTGGCGGAGGAGCGCAACACGACCCTCACCGACAGGGACATCACCGCGCACCCCGAGCTGAAGCTGGCGAGGTGGGCCGCGCGGGAGCTGGACCCTGACACGGCGGCGGGAACCACGATGTACACCAGCTGCCGGCCGTGCGGGATGTGCGAGCCGGTCATCCGGCAGGCCGGACTGCGGCGGGTGGTGTTCGCCCTGTCCGACGAGCAGCTCCTGGACATCAGGCCGGGCAGTGGCCGGCCGCCCGTGCCGCAGGAGGGGCCGGCGCTGTTCGACGAGGTGCGGGCCGTGGTCGAGGGGTACTACCGCTGAGCGCCTACCGTCCTTCGACGACGGGGGTCAGGCCGTCGAGGAGGGCTCGCAGGCCGCGTTCGAAGAGCGCGTCCAGCCGCAGGTCGTAGCCGTCCTCGAAGGCGCCGACGACCTTGGCGAAGGTCGGGAAGCGGCCGGATTCCATCAGGTCCCGCAGGGCGGGGGCCCGGCTGTCCATCCACTGGTCCTCCGACTGGCCCGTGGCGGCCTCGGCGTGCGCCTCCATCTCCAGGTGCACCGCCAGGCCCTGGACCTGGCTGTAGAGCAGGACGTGGATGTCGAACAGCGTGGTCGGGTCGAGTCCGTGGCCGTCGAGGGCGCCGAGCACCCATTCGCCGTGGACGATCAGATTGGGTACGAGCAACGGGCGGGTGAGGGAGCTGAGCTGGGCCAGCCACGGGTGCCTGCGGTACAGCTTCCACAGGGTCCGGGCGCCCAGCTCGATGCGTGGACGCCACTCCTCGGGCGAGTCCGCGGGATAGGACTCTTCGCCGAACGCGGCGTCGGCCATGTGCAGGACGAGGTCTTCCTTGCTCGGGACGTACCGGTAGGTCGACATCGCCGCTACGCCGAGCCGGGCCGCGACGCCGCGCATGGAGAGCGCCGAGATCCCCTCGGCGTCGGCGATCTCGATGGCGGCCCGGACGATCCGGTCGAGGCTCAGCTCCTGCTCGGGGTCCGCGGCGGGTGACGGGCGCCTGCGGGTCGGCGTGACGGGCGCAGCGGTGGCGGCGGCGGTGGCGGCCCCGGCGACGACGGTGCCGATCCGGGGCCGGGCCTCGACGAGTCCCTCCAGGCGCAGGGTGGTCAGGGCCTTGGTGGCCGTGGCGAGTGCGACGCCCCATTCCGCGGCGATCTGCCGGGTCGAGGGGATCCGGTCCCCGGGGGCGAGTTCACCGTTTGCGATGCGTCTGCGGATGGCGGCGACGATGCGCAGGTAGGGCGGATCGCCCGGTGTGCCTGTGGTCTGCGTCACGTGCCGCCGCCTTCCTGTCCTGTACTAGTGCAGAGGGTAGCAGCGGCAACGTCGGAAGGAGAGGTGCCTGTCCTAGTGCAGGGCGTGTTTTGAGCAGTTGAAGGGGCTGCGCGTACGTCGTACGTTCAGAGCGCGTACACCGTACAAGCGGCTGAAGGAGCGTCCCATGCAGACCGTACTCATCTCCGGCGGCGGAATCGCCGGGCCCGTCCTCGCCCACTGGCTGCGCCGCCACGGCTTCGCGCCCACCGTCATCGAACGCGCCCCGGGCCGGCGCCCCGGCGGCCAGGCCGTGGACATCCGCGGCGTCGCGCTCGACGTCGTGGAGCGCATGGGCCTGCTGGAACAGGTGCGGGGCCTGCGGACCCGGATGCGCGGCATGTCGGTCCTCGACCCCGACGGCCGTGAGATCGACCGCTCCACCGAGGCGACCTTCAGCAGCGGCCGGCTCGACAGCGAGGACGTCGAGGTGCTGCGCGAGGACCTGGTGGAGGTGGTGTACGAGCACACCCGCCCGCACGTCGAGTACCTCTTCGGCGACACCGTCACCGCGCTCGACGAGGACGGGAGCGGCGTGCGCGTCGACTTCGCGCACGCGGCGCCGCGCACCTTCGACCTCGTCGTCGGGGCCGACGGCCTCCACTCCACCGTGCGGCGCCTGGCCTTCGGGCCGGAGGAGGATTTCGTCCACCACCTGGGCAGCTACCTCTCGGTGTTCGGCGCGGACAACTTCCTCGCCCTGCAGGACTGGCAGATGTGGCTGCGGGCCGGTGACACGGGCTTCGGCATCATGCCCGTGCGCGACAACACCGAGCTCAGGATCGCCTTCGGCTTCGAGTCCGAGCCCCTCGCCCCCGCCCTCCGCGACGGCGGCGCCCTGCGGCAGCTCGTCGTGGACAAGCTCGCCTCCATGCGGTGGGAAGGGGCCCGCCTCGCCGAGGCCGCCCGGAAGGCGCCCGACTTCTACTGCGACGCGATGGCGCAGATCCGCATGGACCACTGGTCGCGGGGCCGGGTGGCCCTGCTCGGGGACGCCGGCTACTGCCCGTCCCCCCTCTCGGGGCAGGGCACCAGCCTGGCCCTCGTGGGCGCCCACGTGCTGGCCGACAGCCTCGCCCGGGCCGGCGGCGACCACCGCGCCGCGTACGCCCGGTACGAGCGCCGGATGCGCCCCTACGTCACCCTCAACCAGGCCCTGGCCACCGAGAATCCCGGCGGACCCGCCTCGGAGGAATCCGTCGCCCACGCCAAGAACGCGATGTCGCTGGACAGCTGACCCGGGCAGCGGGGCCGCCGTCCAACGAGCCCCCTTCGTGCCACCGCGCGACCGTACGGCCCCCCTTGACGCTCCCCGGTGGCAGCGGGAGGCTCCCCGGGCCGGGATCCGAACGGTTGCAGCTGGGGGGCCGCCATGCCGGAGGAATCTGTCCAGACCGTGGGAGAGCTGCGGGCACGGCTCGCGGAGCTCGGGGCCCGGTGGTCGGTCCTCGAGCACCTGGTCGACGAGGAGCCGGTGCCGCGCCCCTCGCTCGGCCTGGAGCCCGGCGCGAACCTGACTCCCGCCGAGGCGGTACGGACCGTCGACCTGCGGGCGCTCGTCGGCCGGGAGAGCGCCAACCCGCACCTGACCCGGCGCCGGGCCGCGCACGGGCTGCTTGCGGGAACGCGGTCGGCCGCGGGCCCCGCCGCCCGGCCCGCCGCCGTGGACTGGCGCAGCCGCTGGGGCCGGCCCTGGATCACCAGGGTCAAGGACCAGAACCCGTGCGGTTCCTGCTGGGCCTTCGGCGCGGCCGGCCTGGTGGAGTCCATGGCCCGCATCGAGCACGGGGTGTGGGCCACGCGCTCCGAGGGGGACGTGCACGACGGCCTGAAGTTCAGCTGCGGGCAGGGGAGCAACCCGGAGACCGCGCTGGACTGGATCAAGGACAACGGCGGGCTCGCCGACCCGGACTGCTGGCCGTACAGCACCCCGCCCGCCGGACTGCCCGCCGCCCGGCGCGACGCCTGGCGCGCCGAGTACACGCCCAGCTGGGACCGTTCGGGCCGGACCGTGCGGATCACCGACTACGTCCGCCTCGGCGACGTCGAGCAGCAGAAGGTCTGGCTGGACACGGTCGGCCCGCTGACCGCCTGCTTCGACGTGTACGACGACTTCTTCGCCCTGGGCTCCGGCGTCTACCACCGCACCAGCGACCGACTCGCGGGCGGCCACTGCGTGCTGATCGTCGGCTACGACGACGCGGCGGGCTGCTGGCTGTTCAAGAACTCCTGGGGGACGGGCTACCACGTCGGCGGCTACGGCCGGATCGCCTACGGCGAGGTCAACATCGACTACTGGGCCAAGTGCGGCCTGCGGGGCACCAACATCGACCCGTGGACCAAGCGCCGCCTGCACACCGGCAACGTCTACGAGAGCGGCAACGGCCGCGCCCACCGCAACTTCGAGCTCCTCGCCCGGGCCGGCGGCGGCCGCCTCCAGCACTGGTGGCGCGAGGGCGACGCCCCCTTCCCGTGGGGCCGCGCGGGCACCTTCGCGAACGACGCCTCGGGCCAGCCCGCCTTCACCGGGACCACCTACAACCGGAACATGGAGTCCCTGCACGTGACCACGGGCGGCCGGCTGCGCCACTGGTACTACGAGCAGTCCGCGGGTGTCTGGCGCGACGGCGGAGCCTTCGGTCCGGGCGACGCGGCCATCGGGTCGACCCCGGCGTTCATCCAGAGCGACTACGGCAAGCCGGGCAACTTCGAGGTGGTCGTGCGGACCGCGGACGGCCGCCTGAACCACTGGTGGCGGATCAACGGCGCCCCCTGGACCTGGAACGACGGCGGCCGCTTCGCCTCCGGCATCTCCCACTACGGGCCCGCCCTCGTCCAGACCCGCGGCCGCCGCCTCGACCTCGTCGCGACCCGCACCGACGGCCGGATGCAGCTGTGGTGGCGGGACGACGCGAACGCCTTCGTCTGGCGCGCCGGGGAGGTGTTCGGCGAAGGGGCCACCTGCGCGCCGTGCCTGGTCGAAGGGCAGTACGGAGCCGTCGACGAGGACACCGCCGGGAACTACGAGCTGTGCGTGGCCGTCGCCGACGGACGGGTCGAGCACTGGTGGCGCGGCAACGCGGCCGGCTCGGCCTGGAGCCGCAGCGCGGTCTTCGGGCACGACGTCGTCGCGGTCACCGGGATGCTCCAGGGCAGTTTCGGGTTCAACCTGGAAGTCGTGGTCCTGCGCACCGACCGCCTGCTCCAGCACTACTGGCGTGGGGGCACCTCCCGGACGGAGTCCGGGGGAGGGGCGGGCTGGCACGAAGGGCCGGTGATCGGCCCCGCCTGAGACGGCCCGGGAGGAACAGGGTGGAGGTACGGAGCGTCGTCCTCGGCCCCGGTGAGCCGTACGAGCTGCGGCTCACCGGCCGCGGGGCGCGCGGGTACGTGTGGACCTGGCAGGTCAGCGGGGACACGGAGGCAGTGGCCGTCTCGGCGGGGCCCGCGGTGTCCGACGAGAGCCTGCCCGGGGCGGCGGTGGAGCGCACGTACGTCGTCCGGGGCCGTGCTCCGGGCGGCGGCCGGGCCCGGATCCGCTTCGCCCAGGTCCGGCCGCCCTACCCGGACGAGGCCCCGTACGACGAGTTCGTGCTGGACGTGGAGGTCACCGCCGCGGACTGAGCGCCGCGTGCTGTACGTACTCCAGCGGGCCGCGGCCGAAGCGGCGCAGCCACAGCCACGACCCGGCCGTCAGGGTCAGCGCGACGGCCGCCCACAGACCCATCACCCACCAGGGCCCGGTCCCGGCGAGCCGGTCGGCCAGGCCCAGCCCGATCCCGTAGCAGAGCAGCATGCAGAGCAGGTTCTGGGCGACGTAGCAGGACAGGGCGGTGCGGCCGACGGAACCGAGGGCGGTGGTGACGGGCTTCGGGATCCACAGCCGGTCGAGGGCGACGCCGATCAGGCCGATGTAGCCGACGGCGACCAGGGGGGCGACCCCGTAGCGGCCCAGGGCGAAGAAGTCGTCGCCGCCGAGGGCGGTCGCCGCGTTCAGCGGCAGTCCGAGGCCGAGGCCCCAGATGGCCATCCGGGTCCGGATGCGGCGGCCCTCGGCGGTGGCGGTGAAGGCGCCCGCGCGGTGCAGGCGCACACCGAGGAGGAAGAGGAAGACCAGCAGGCCGAAGGAGAAGACGGGCTCGATGCGCAGCGCGGCGAAGTTCTCCAGGCGGAAGGCGATCTGGGCGCCGTAGCCGCCCTCGGCGTACAGCTCGACGGCGTCGGCGGACGGGGCCTTCGGCGTGTCCTGCGTCGCGCGCCCCGACTTCACCACGGCCGCCAGGGTCACCAGGGCGACCAGGGTCAGGTGCACCGCGGCGGCCGCCCCCATGGCGCGCCGGCGGACCTTCTCGGAGCGGGCCAGCAGCCAGGCGACGAGGAGGGCGGTGACGGCGTACCCCATCAGCACGTCCCAGGCGAAGACGAGGACGAAGTGGACGGTGCCCTCGACGAAGAGGAAGGCGGCGCGGCGCGGGTAGCGGCCCGGCCAGGGGTCGCCGCGGCGCGCGGCGGAGTCGTACTGGATGGCGAGGCCCACCCCGAACAGGACCGTCAGCAGGGCCAGGAACTTGCCGTCGGCGAGGAAGCGGAAGACGGACTCCGCGACGGTCGCGGCGGAGGGGTCGGCGAGCGGGTCCGGGGAGGCGAGCCCGCCCGTGAGGACGCCCCACTCCGAGCCGGGCGAGGCGAAGATCCATACGTTGGTCATGAGGGTGCCGAGGATGGCGGCGCCGCGCAGGACGTCGAGGAGGGGCAGCCGGGCGGTCGTCCGGTCCACCGGGGCGATGAGTGTGTCGGCCATTCCTTCAGCGTCGCGGGGCGCGCGGCGCCGTACGTCGTGCCCTTGGACGAAGTCGCGCTACATCCTTCGATGCAGTCCTCACCGCGGACTTGGACCGGGCTTCGCACGGTCTTGGATGCTGAGACGTGATACGGGTGTACCGATCACGTATCTATGCTGTGCCCATGCCAGCATCCGCACCCGCACCGGCCGCCGACCGCGTCTACCGGCACATCAAGCAGAGCGTGCTCGACCGCCGGTACGAAGGCGGCACGCTCCTCACCGAAGGCGAGGTCGCCGAGGCCGTGGGCGTCTCCCGCACGCCGGTGCGCGAGGCACTGCTGCGCCTGGAGACGGAGGGGCTGATCCGGCTCTACCCGAAGAAGGGCGCGCTGGTCCTGGCCGTGTCGGCGCAGGAGATCGCGGATGTCGTCGAGACCCGGCTGCTGGTCGAGGAGTTCACCGTACGCAGGGCCGTCCCGGCCCCGGCCGCGCTGCTCGGGCGGCTGGAGGAGCTGCTGCGGGCGCAGGAGCGGCACGCGGACAGCGGCGACCTCGCGGCGTTCGCGGCCTCGGACCGCTGCTTCCACGCCGAGATCGTCCGGCACGCCGGCAACGAGATCCTCTCCCGCCTGTACGACCAACTGCGCGACCGGCAGCTGCGGATGGGCGTCGCGGTGATGCACGCCCACCCGGACCGGGTCGCGCAGAGCCTCGTCGAGCACCGCGAGATCCTGACGGCGCTGCGCGCGGGCGACGCGGACCGGGCGGCGGCGTGCGTACGGGCGCACGTGGGCCGGGTCGGAAGCCTGATGCGCGGCGACGCCCGGTGAGCGCCCTCGATCCTCCCGGCGGCCGCAAGGCCCTCGCCGTCTGGGGCATCGGGGTCGCCGTCTACTTCGTGGCGGTGATCTTCCGGACCAGCCTGGGCGTCGCCGGACTCGACGCGGCCGACCGCTTCCACGTCAACGCCTCGGCGCTGGCGACCTTCTCGCTGCTCCAGCTGCTGGTGTACGCGGGGATGCAGATACCGGTGGGGCTGATGGTCGACCGGCTCGGCACCAAGAAGGTGCTGACCCTGGGCGCGGTGCTCTTCACCGTCGGCCAGCTCGGCTTCGCGCTCTCGCCCTCGTACGACATGGCACTGGCCGCGCGGGCCCTGCTCGGCTGCGGCGACGCCATGACCTTCATCTCGGTGCTGCGGCTCGGCACCCGGTGGTTCCCGGCCCGGCGCGGGCCGTTGATGGCGCAACTGGCCGGGCTGGTGGGCATGGCGGGCAACCTCGTCTCCACGCTGGTGCTGGCGCCCGTCCTGCACGGGGCGGGCTGGGTGGCCGCCTTCGCGGGGAGCGCGGTGGCGGGTCTGGTCGTCCTGGTCCCGCTGGTGCTGTTCCTGCGGGACCACCCGGAGGGCCACGGGCCGCCTCCCCCGACGCGCGCTGCGGGGGCTCCCGGAGGGTTCGTACGCCGCCAGATACGCGAATCGTGGAGCGAACCGGGCACCCGGCTCGGCCTGTGGGTGCACTTCACCACGCAGTTCCCGGCGATGGTGTTCCTGCTGCTCTGGGGAATGCCGTTCCTCGTCGAGGCGCAGGGGCTGTCGCGGACCACCGCGGGCGGGCTGCTGACGCTGGTGGTCGCCTCGAACATGGCGCTCGGCCTGGTCTACGGACAGGTCGTCGGCCGCCGGCAGTCCGCGCGGATACCGCTGGCCCTGGGCACGATCGGCCTGACGGCCCTGCTCTGGGCGTCGGTCCTGGTCTACCCGGGCGACCGGGCGCCGATGTGGCTGCTGGTCACCCTGTGCCTGGTACTGGGCTCCTGCGGCCCGGCGTCGATGATCGGCTTCGACTTCGCCCGGCCCGCCAACCCGGCGGAGCGCCAGGGCACCGCCTCCGGGATCACCAACATGGGCGGCTTCATCGCCTCGATGACCACCCTGCTGGCGGTGGGCGTCCTGCTCGACGCCACCGGGGACGACTACCGCCTGGCCTTCTCGACGGTGTTCGTCCTGGAGGCGTTCGGCATCGCGCAGATCCTGCGCCTGCGGGGCCCGGCCCTGGCGCGCGAACGCGAGCGGCGACCGGCCGCCCCGGTCACGGAACCGGTCACGGAGCCGGTCACGGAGCCGGTCACCCGACCGGTTCCGGAACCGGTGCCGGGCGTCCCTGCGTGTCCCCTCCCGGAATCAGGGGGCCGCACGGCACGGTAGCGCCGTCCCGTCGGGGGAGCGGGCACCGTGGAGGAGGGATCCGGGGGATGTGGGCCAAGCTGTCCGCGGACATGGTCGCGCCGAAGGAGAGGTTCGACTTCCCCGCCGAGGCCCGGGCCCGCGCCCTGCGCGAGCGGATCGACGCCTTCATCGAGCACAACCTGGGGGATCCGGCGCTCACCCCGGGCCTGATCGCCGCCGCCCACGGCATCTCCGTACGCGCCCTGCACCTGCTGTTCCGCGATCAGCCGCAGAGCGTCGCGGCGACCGTCCGCCACCGGCGTCTGGAGCGCTGCCGCAGCGATCTGGCCCGACCCGAGCTGGCCGCCCGGTCCGTCCGCGACATCGCCGCCCGCTGGTGCTTCTCCAGTGCTCCGGTCTTCGGCCGTTCCTTCCGCGAGGCGTACGGGACCAGCCCCGGCGCGTTCCGCCGGGAAGCCGCCCGGGCGTCCGGGCGGTGACGCGGGCGGCGGCTACGGGGTGACGGCGAAGTTGGCCAGGATGGCGCCCGCGAGCTCCGCGTCGCCCTCGACCTTCACCCGGTCCGCGACGGATTGCGCCCGGACCCGGCCCGCGGCGAGGCGGACGTACGTCTCCCAGTCCAGGGTCAGGGTCACCGCGGGGCCCAACGACGGCGACTTGTCCACCGTCCCCCGCCCCTCCGCGTCGACCCGGACCGTCCGCAGGAACTCGACCGGCCCGTGCACGTCGATCACCACGGCCGAGTTCGCCGGCGCGCCGGCCAGCTTCGCGACCACCTTGGGCAGCCCGGCCAGGAGGATGTCCCGCGCCACGAACGCCCCCGGGGAGTCCCAGTTCCCGGGCACGCCCAGCGCCGTCCGCAGGTCCTGCTCGTGGATCCACACGTCGAACGCCCGCAGCCGCAGGGCGAATTCCAGCGTCACCTGGTCACCCAGCGGCCCCCGCACCATCGTGGCCGGATCCCGCTTCTCGTTCCGCAGCTGCCGCGAGCGCCGGATGACCGTGTACTCGAGCTCCGAGGTCATCTCCGGCGCGGTGTGGTGGCGCCGTACGTCGACCTGCACCTCCATGTACCGGCTGAACTCGTCCACCACGTGCCGCAGGTCCCTGGCCACGGTGTGGATCGGCCGCGGGTCTCCGAGCTGCTCGCATTCGATGCCGATGATGTGCGACACGACGTCGCGGACCGACCAGCCCGGGCAGGGCGTCGCCCGGTTCCACTCGCCCTCCGTCAGCGGGAGGACCAACTCTGATATCGCCTCGATGGAGTGCGTCCACGCGTCGGCATAGGGCTGAAGGCTGGGATGGACGGTCAACGGGACCCCTCGCGGTGCTGTTCAGTGGCGCGTTCTGGAAGCTTGGGACATCAGACTCGGTTTCCAAAACTACGCTGCCGGTGAGCGCCCCGGCAGTGCTTTCGTGTGACGATCGTGGGCCCGAGTTGACAGCTTGAACGCCAGGACGGTGGTAATGTGCGCGCCTCGCTAATCCAAATCGCGGTGAATGAGGGCGAGTCGGTATCTTCCCGGCGTGCCCGAGCAGCCGATCTCGTACGGGAGCAGTCCGCCTCCGATCTCGTCGTCCTGCCCGAACTGTGGACGGTCGGGGCCTTCGCCTACGAGCAGTTCGAGACCGAGGCGGAACCGCTGGACGGACCGACCTTCGAGGCCATGTCGAAGGCGGCCGCCGACGCCGGGGTCTGGCTGCACGCGGGCTCGGTCGTGGAGCGCGCCGGCGACGGCTCCCTCTACAACACCACCCTCGTCCTCTCCCCGGAGGGCGAGCTGGCCGCCACCTACCGGAAGATCCACCGGTTCGGCTTCGACCAGGGCGAGGCCGTGCTCATGTCGGCGGGCGAGTCCCTGACCACGGTGGAGCTGCCTGAGCAGACCCTCGGCATCGCCACCTGCTACGACCTCCGCTTCCCCGAGCTGTTCCGCGGTCTGGTCGACGCCGGGGCCACCACCATGGTCGTCGCGGCCGGCTGGCCCGCGCGGCGCCGCGCGCACTGGACGCTGCTCAGCCGGGCGCGCGCGGTGGAGGACCAGTCGTACGTGCTGGCCTGCGGGCTGGCCGGCACCCACGCGGGCGTCGAACAGGCCGGACACAGCCTGGTGGTCGACCCGTGGGGAGAGGTCCTGGCGGAGGCGGGCCCCGGTGAGGACGTCCTCACGGTCGACCTCGACCCGGCCAAGGTCCGCGACACCCGCACCCAGTTTCCGGCCCTCAAGGACCGCCGCCTGGGCCTCTAGTACCGCCGCCCGGGCCTCTGGCGGGTACGACTACCCTCGCGGACATGACAACGGCAGCGGGCGCGGCGGAGGCCGATCAGGCGCGGACACAGGTGCATCCCGTCCAGCGGGCGATCGCCAGCGCCGCGCTGCTGCTGGGCTGCCTCGCGACGGTCTGGAGCCTGGGCGTGGGCACCGCGGGCGCGTTCGTCGTCCCCCTCCTCGCCCTCACCGCCCCCGTCCTCGTGCGGAGCGGCGTCGGGTTCCGGCGTCTCTGCACCTGTCACGAATCGCGTGCAACCGTGCAAGCGGCCGCGTTCGGGGTACAACACGCCCTGCAACGCGCGGGTGCAACAGGCATCTGTTGCGGCCCTGACCTGCGATAACACCCCGCGTTCCCATCGTGAGCGCCGTGTTGCACCTCGCGTTGCACCCTCGGGTTCCAGCTGCTCACCCAGCCTCTGGCCGCGCGGCCCGGCGGGCATACGCGATCCATCGGGGGGCCGACTGGCGTAGGCCCCTCCTGAACAACCAGCCGCGGCTGTGCCCGACCGTGTCACGCTGATGGTCCGTGAGTGTGACACCTGCTGTCACGCTCCCTCGGGGGAGTGTCACGCCGCCTGGAATCCGTCCCTGTATGTCCGTTTCTCGGAACCTGGAGGAGTCTCCAGGCCCGGTTTCGCCGGCGGAGCGTGACACATAAAAGTTGATCTCCCGCGCGCCTACGAGCACCACGGAACGTAGTCGCGAAGGCGGTTTCGGTCGGAGTGGTCCCGGGCCCCGTGGCCCGGCGATCGCGCGCTGACCTGCTGTCCAGCTGGCCGGTGCACCCGCTGACGTAGCACGCCCCCGGATCCGGTAGCTTGAACGCGTTCAAGTCATCGGGTCCGGGGGTTGGTCATGCAGGCCGCTGCGCGAGCGAGTATTCATCCATGGCAGTTCGGCCTCGTGCTGTGCGCCGTGGTCACCCCCCTACCGGTGCTGATCGTGTGGTTCGCGGGTTTCGGCATCCCGGCGCTCGCCTTCGCGACCGCCGCGGTGGTCTCCGTGCCGTTGTTCCTGTACGCCCGGCCGTCCGGCTTCGTCTACGTCGCGGGCACCATCGCGGCGCTGCTGGTGCTGTGGTCGTTCATCGGCGCCATGGCCGGGATGTTCCTGTTCTTTCCCTCGGCGCTGCAGCTCCTGCTGGCCACCGGGGCGGACCCGCGCGAACGCCCGACCGCCGCCAAGGTGATGGCCGGTGCCGGACTCCTGCTGTCGGCGGCGGTCGTGGTGCAGTCGTTGAGGCGCTGAGCGCTCCCAGGGCGTGTCCGGCTAGCGGGTGCGCGGCTGGTTGAAGCGGAGCATGTTGCCGGCGGGCTCCGCCTACTGTGACGTCGTACTCCGCTTCTATGCTCCTGCGATGACGTCTTACGAAGGCACGCATCCCACCGTTCTCGTCCGGGTGGGCAAGCTCCACGCCCAGATCGACGAGCAGCTCGCACCAGCTATCCAGGCGATCTGGGAGTGTGGCATCGACACGTTCACCTGCTGCCAGGACTTGGCCGAGAGCAACGCGGATTGGCCAGCGAAGTTACCGCACATGGCGGAGTGGGTGGAGTCCCGCCGCGGCTGGATGCTCATCGACTTCCCGGTCGACAGCGGACTCTCCTTCCTCTCGGCCGTAGCAAATGCCGGACCGCGGGATGCCTTCTACGTGCGGATGACGCACTGGGCCGCCCCCGACGCCTGGGACGTGAAGATCAAGCCGATGGACGCGGCAATGTTTCAGGGCGACCAGCCGTCGGAGTTCGCCCTGCGCCTCCTGCAGGTCAGCTTCCCTGCCTACGATCTGCCAGAACTGACCCGGCGCCTCCGGGCGTGCTGCACGGCCGGGCACGCCGTGCAGCAGACAGCAGTTGCACCCGGGGCGGCTACGCGTTCACGGGCGCTGCCACCGACGTGCTGCTCGCGGCGGCCGGCCCCGGGAACGCTCCTACGGGCTGCCCGCCTGCGGCTTCCTAGTCTTCTGAGTCGGGAATTCTGTTCAGATAGCTGGCGAGGCGTTCGAGGATCTCGTCTGCGGTCTTGGTCCAGACGTAGGGCTTGGGGTCGGTGTTCCAGGCGGCGATCCAGTCACGGATGTCCTTCTCGAGGGCCTGGACTGACTTGTGGACGCCTCGCCGTATCTGCTTGTTGGTGAGTTCGGCGAACCATCGCTCGACCAGGTTCAGCCAGGACGACCCGGTCGGGGTGAAGTGCAGGTGGAACCGGGGGTGGCCGAGCAGCCACTTCTTGATGTCCGGGGTCTTGTGGGTGGCGTAGTTGTCGCAGATCAGATGGACGTCCAGGCCTGCCGGCACTTCCTTGTCGAGCTTGACCAGGAACTTCTTGAACTCCTCGGCCCGATGGCGGCGGTGCAGGGAGCCGATCACCTTGCCGGTGGCCACGTTGAGTGCGGCGAACAGGGTGGTCGTGCCGGCCCGGACGTAGTCGTGCGTTGACCGCTCCGGGACCCCGGGCATCATCGGCAGCACCGGCTGGGACCGGTCCAGGGCCTGGATCTGCGACTTCTCGTCCACGCAGAACACCAGCGCCCGCTCGGGCGGGTCCAGATAGAGGCCGACGACATCGTGGACCTTGTCGACGAAGTACGGGTCGGTCGACAGCTTGAAGGTCTCCGAGCGGTGCGGCTGCAGGCCGAACGCCCGCCAGATCCGTGAGACCGAGGACTGGGACAGGCCCATTTCCTTCGCCATCGACCGCGTCGACCACTGCGTCGCGTTCTTCGGCTTGGACTCCAAGGTCCTGGTGACCACCGCGGCAACCTGCTCGTCCGTCACCGATCTGGGGCCGCCGGAACGCGGCATGTCTCCCAGGCCCGCGATCCGGTACTGCACGAAACGGGCCCGCCAACGGCCGACCGCCTGAGGCGTTGATCCGAGACGGACGGCCACGTCCTTGTTCGAGACACCCTCGGCGCAGGCCAGGATGATCCGGCACCGCAAAGCCCACGCCTGCGGCGTGGAACGACGCCGCACCCACCCCTCCAGTGCGACCCGTTCCTCGTCCGACAGCGTCAACTCGGCCTTCGGCCGCCCCATCCGCGCCATAGGCCAACCCTACACATCTGAACAGAACTCAAGACTCAGAACACTAGCAACGGCGGCATGGCTTGTTCTGGAGAACCAGAACAAGCCGGTTCACCTGGTGCTACCGGCCGCCGTTCTCGCTCAACGCCGGACCGCGGGGTTCGCCTGCTGGTTGTTCTGCTGCCCCAGAACAAGCCGGTTTAGCTAGTGCTACCGGCTTGATCGCGGGTACGAAGAAAGCGCTGCACCTGGGGTGCAGCGCCTTGGCGGCTTCGCGGGGTCGGGAGGCCGCTGGAGGGCCTGTCGTGGCCCTCGGTGGGGTGTCAGCCGGCGGCGGCGAGGTTGGCCACCTGGGCGGCGTACCGGGCCCGTCGCTGCTCGGTGAAGCGCTCGGGTTCGGCGGCCTTGATCTCCGGGATCGGCATGACGGGGGAGGAGGCTTTGCCGCCGGTAAGCAGCGGGTGGAGTTGGTAGAGGCCGTCTTCCAGGCTCCAGGCGAGTCCGCACTCGCGCAGCTCCTTGAAGCCGCGGTTCACGGTGGGCTTGCTGGCGCCCAGCTCGGCGCACATCTCGTTCTGGCTGATCGCGGCGGTGCCGGTCTCTGGGTCGCTCAGGTACATCAGCTCGTCCAGGACGCGGCGGCCGGCGGTGGTGATGTCGACCAGGGCCAGGAGGCGCAGAACAGCACGGGGGATCTCGACGGGTGCCTCTGTGGGAGGGCTGGGGACGTAAGAGCTGCTCACGGAGCCTCACCACTTCCGATCAGGTCGACGCTGCAACAACGAGGATATGCCGCGCGAGATCACGCGCTCGCCTTGCGCACGGGGCGCCGCTGCCGGAGCGTGACGACCTTCTCCTTGCGACGGGCGGCCTCGGCGGCCTTCTTCTCCGCCTCTCGGGCCTGGCGCCACTCGGCGGGGTAGTCGGCGTGCGGGATGACACAGGCCGGGCCCTCGGCGGTATTCCAGAGCTTCTGCCACTTCTCCTGCTCGCCGGAGGTGCCGGCCATCGTCAGCCACGGGTTCAGCTGGAGGACGCCGCGCTTGGCGGTGCGCATCCAGCCGACGTGGGCGAAGAACTGCGACGAACCTGTCGGCGGCCTCCGTGAACGAGGCCTGGTCGTCGGCGCGGTTCGCGTTCTGCAGCGACACCAGCTTGCACCAGACCTGGAACCAGGAACCGGGCATCTTGAGGCTGCCGAGTACGTCCATCAGCAGCCGGGCGTCCAGCACGTAGCCGCTGACCTCGGCGCTCGCGGCGAACTCGCGGCCCTGGATCTTCTCCACGCCCAGGATCAAGCCGCCCTTGCCGTCCGCCGGCCTCGTCCTCTTCCTCATCGGCATGTTCCTGATGATCCCGTCGGCCGTGCTGTTGCTGCTGGCCCGCGGCGCCGACCCCCGCCGCCACCCGGTGGGGGCCCGGGTTCGGGCCGGCATCGCGGGCGTGATCGGCCTGTGCGCGGCCCCGGGGTTGGTCTACGGCATCGTCGCGGTGGCCTCTCAGTCCTGAGGGTCCTAAGGGCTCCCGATTGCCAGTACTTTGTCCCTTACGAGGCATTTCGTGCGCTGATCCGTGCCCGCGATAGGTTGCCGTCATGCCTCTGCTCTACGTGACCGACCTGGCGTACCCGGCGCGCGGCCGCCGGTACTGCGACGAGGACATATTCCTCACGTCCCGGCTGCGCGCCCGCTTCGACCTGGCCCTGTGCCACCCCGAGGACGCGGAGGCACTCCTGCCGCTGGGCTTCGACGCGGTGATCGTCCGCAACAGCGGCCCGGTCCTGCACTACCAGCAGGCCTACGACTCCTTCCGCGCCGCCGCGCTCGCCGCCGGCACCCGGGTCTACAACCCGCTGACCGGCCGCGGCGACATGGCGGGCAAGCAGTACCTCCTCGACCTGACGGCCGCCGGCTACCCGGTGATCCCGACGATCGACGACCCGGCGCGGCTGCCGGAGCTGCCGCAGGTGCCCCAGTACGCGGTCAAGCCCAAGCAGGGCGCCGACTCCATCGGCCTCACCTTCACCGCCGACCCGACCGGCCCGGCGGGGGAGATCCTCATCCAGCCGCGCATCGACTTCGCGTACGAGGTGTCCTTCTACTTCGTCGACGACGCCTTCCAGTACGCCCTCTACGCACCCGACCCGGCCCGGCGCTGGGAGCTCGTGCCCTACGCCCCGACCGACGCGGACCTGGCCTTCGCCCGCGCCTTCGTCGCCTGGAACACCCTCTCCCACGGCATCCAGCGGGTGGACGCCTGCCGGGCCCCTTCGGGCGAACTCCTGCTGGTCGAGCTGGAGGACCTGAACCCGTACCTCTCCCTGGACCTCGTCCCGGCCGACGTCCAGGACCGCTTCATCACATCGCTCACGGAATCTCTCCACTCCTTCCTGACCTGATGTCAGAGGCGGGTGCGAGGCTCGGTCCATGGACAAGCAGACCTTCTGGAAGCTGATCGACACGGCCCGCGCGCAGGCGCCGGACGACCAGGTGGCGGAGCACGCGGCGGCGCTGCTCGCCCGCCTCCCGGAGGCGGAGATAGCCGCGGCCCAGCAGGTGCTGTGGGACCTGCTGGCGGAGTCCTACCGCAGCCCGCTCTGGGCCGCGGCCTACGTGATCAACGGCGGCTGCTCGGACGACGGCTTCGACTACTTCCGGGGCTGGCTGCTCACCCAGGGCGAGGCGGCCTTCGAGGCGGCCCTGGCCGACCCCGACTCCCTGGCGGCCCACCCGCCGGTCCGCGAGGCCGCGGCGCAGGGCCTGGAGCTGTGGGACGAGGAGGCGCTGTCCATCGCCTGGACCGCGTACGAGGCCGCCACCGGCCACGAACTCCCCTCGGACTCCTTCACGATCAGCTACCCGCCCCTGGACCCGTCCTGGGACTTCGACTTCGACGACGAGGACGAGATCACGGCCCGGCTGCCGCGCCTGAGCGCCCTTTTCGACTACTCGTAGCGGTGGAGCAGGGACTCGCGCTCGTGCCGCTGGATCTCCTCGATCGTCAGACCGGGGAGATCCAGGTGGGAGAGCGTGACCTCGGCGGAGCTCGGAACGGCGTCCTCGGCGAGCCACTGCGCGGGCTTCCACGCGTCGCTGCGCAGGAATGCCTTCGGGCAGTGCTGGTAGGCCTCCTCGACCTCCACCACGATCGCGCTGCGCGGGGGCTTGCCGACGGCGGTCAGCTGCTCCAGCAGACGCGGATCGGCGGACACGCAGGCCCTTCCGTTCACGCGCAGCGTCGTGGCCCGGCCGGGGATGACGAAGATCAGCCCGGCCCGGCCCGTCTCCACGATGTTGTGGGAGGAGTCGAGCCGCTTGTTGCCGGTGGCGTCGGGAATGGCGAGGGTGAACTCGTCCAGGACGGCCACGAATCCGGGCGGACCGCCCCGGGGCGTCACGTCGCAGCGGCCGTCGGCGCCGGCGCTCGCGACGAACACCAACGACGATCGCCCGATGACCGCACGGGCGGCGTCGTGGATCCGGTCCACGGCCTTGCGCCGGACCAGCTCGCTCGGCTCCTCGTAGAGCTCCCGCAACTGGGCCGTGCTCCGGACGGCGGTGGCGTTCACGGCATCGAATATCCGCCCGCTCGGCGGCGTGGTGGCTGTCACGTACACGCACGCTACCGGGTGATCACGACCTAGAGCCCGCTGGTGTCGAGGTCGATCCCGAACGGCTCCGGCAGCCGCACCGGCGTCCCGAACGGGTGCGGACCGTCCACCTTCGTGTATCCGAGCCGCCCGGGGTCGGTGAACACCGTGACCGTCTTCTCCATGCGGTCGACCAGCAGGTAGAGGGGCGCGCCGTACTCCGCGTACCGCTTGCGCTTGACGACGCGATCGGTTTCGGCGTTGGACTCGGAGGTGACCTCGACGACGAGCAGCACCTGGTCCGGCAGGAGGGCGCTGCCCCCCTTCGCCAGCGCCTTGGGAACGACGGCAAGATCAGGCACGTACCAATTCGGCGAGCCTGGCAGGTCCAGGTTGCCAGAGCCGGTGACGCAGTCCAGTTCCTTGACCCGCGGCCGGATCTGATCGCGAATCTCTTCGGCTGCGTTCTCGTGGTCCCAGCTCGGCGTCACGTTGCTGATGACCCCTTCCACGATCTCGGTGCGGTCTCCGCTGTGGTGCTGGATGGCGTACTTCAGGGCGCGCTCGGGATCGATGCCCTCGCTGTAGTCGTGCGCGGTGGTCATTCCGGACGCCTCCTCCTTTGCTTACTGCGACCAGACTCCCACGGGGTCCCGCCGCCCGTCGTCACCCCTGCGGGTGCACGTGTCCGGGGGTGGCAAGCTTGAAACATGAACGATGCTGCCCCGGCGCCCACCCCCGCGCCCGCGCCCCGCCGACGTGCCCGTGTCCGTGCCCCCGAGCTGATCGGCAAGGGGGGCTGGCTGAACACCGGGGGCAAAGAGCTGAGCCTCGCCGACCTGCGAGGTAAGTGCGTTGTTGTCGATTTTTGGACCTTCTGCTGCATCAACTGCCTGCACGTCCTCGACGAGCTGCGCGAGCTGGAGGAGAAGCACCGCGACACCGTCGTGATCATCGGCGTGCACTCGCCGAAGTTCGCGCACGAGGCCGAGCACGCCTCCGTCGTCGATGCCGTCGAGCGGTACGAGGTGCACCACCCCGTGCTGGACGACCCGGAGCTCGCGACCTGGAAGCAGTACGCCGTACGGGCCTGGCCCACGCTCGTCGTGATCGACCCCGAGGGGTACGTCGTCGCGCAGCACGCCGGTGAAGGGCACGCGCACGCCATCGAGCGGCTCGTCGAGGAGCTGGAGGCCGTGCACGAGGCCAAGGGGACGCTGCGGCGCGGCGACGGGCCGTACGTGGCGCCCGAGGCCGTGGCGAGCGACCTGCGGTTCCCCGGGAAGGCGCTGCTCCTGCCCTCCGGGAACTTCCTGGTGTCGGACTCGACGCGGCACCAGCTCGTGGAGCTGGCCGCCGACGGGGAGAGCGTCGTACGGCGCGTCGGCAGCGGGAAGCGCGGCTTCACCTCCGACAGCTTCAGCGAGCCGCAGGGGCTGGCGCTGCTGCCCGACGGGACCGTCGTCGTCGCCGACACGGTCAATCACGCGCTGCGCCGCTTCGACCCGGCCACCGGGACCGTCGAGACCGTGGCCGGCACCGGCCGGCAGTGGTGGCAGGGCTCGCCCACCTCCGGCTCCGCGCTGGAGGTGGACCTGTCCTCGCCGTGGGACGTGGCCTGGTGGCAGGGCCGGGTGTGGATCGCGATGGCCGGCGTCCACCAGCTGTGGACCTGGGACCCGCAGACCAACACGGTCGAGGTCGCGGCCGGGACGACCAACGAGGGACTCCTCGACGGGCCCGCCGCCGAGGCCTGGTTCGCCCAGCCCTCCGGCCTCGCGGCCGCCGGGGACCGGCTGTGGATCGCCGACTCCGAGACGAGCGCCCTGCGGTACGTCCACCCCACCGGCACCGGCACCGGCTACGAGGTCGTGTCCGCCGTCGGTACCGGGCTCTTCGACTTCGGCCACCGGGACGGGGACGCGGGCCAGGCCCTGCTCCAGCACCCGCTCGGGGTGACCGCCCTGCCCGACGGCTCGGTCGCGGTGTGTGACACGTACAACCACGCGCTGCGCCGCTACGACCCCGCCACCGGCGAGGTTTCGACGCTCGCCACCGACCTGCGCGAGCCGAGCGACGCCGTGCTGGTCGACGACGACATCGTGGTCGTCGAGTCCGCCCGGCACCGGCTGACCCGGCTGCGCCTCCCGGAGGAGGCGGTACGGGTGGACTCGGTCGCCCATCGGACCCAGCGCGCCGCCACCGAGGTGGCCCCGGGCACGCTCCGCCTCGACGTGGTCTTCCAGGCCCCGAGCGGGCAGAAGCTCGACACCCGCTACGGGCCCTCGACGCGCCTGCTGGTCTCCTCGACCCCGCCCGAGCTCCTCGCCGGCGGCGAAGGCGCCGGGACCGACCTGTTCCGGGAGCTCGCGCTGAACCCGGACGTCACCGAGGGCGTGCTGCACGTCTCCGCGATGGCGGCGTCCTGCGACGACGATCCGGCCAACGAGTACCCGGCCTGCCACGTCCACCAGCAGGACTGGGGGGTACCCGTGCGCGTCACCGACGGCGGCGCCGCCCGGCTGCCCCTCGTCCTCGCCGGGATGGACGACGAGGGGTAGCCCGGACCGCGAACCCGGTGGCGCCGCGGCGCGCGGCCTTCCTGGGGGCTCAGTCCTCCAGGAAGGCCAGCAGGGCGTTCGCCAGCAGGAACGGGTCGTCCGCGCCGCACAGTTCGCGGGCGCTGTGCATCGAGAGGATCGCGACGCCGATGTCGACGGTCTGGATGCCGTGGCGGGCGGCCGTGATCGGGCCGATCGTCGTGCCGCACGGCATCGAGTTGTTGGAGACGAAGGTCTGCCACGGCACGCCGGCCCGCTCGCAGGCGCTGGCGAACACCGCGCGCCCGCTGCCGTCCGTCGCGTACCGCTGGTTGACGTTGACCTTCAGGATCGGTCCGCCGTTGGCCCGCGGGTGGTGCGAAGGGTCGTGCCGCTCCGCGTAGTTGGGGTGTACGGCGTGCCCGGTGTCGGAGGACAGGCAGATGGTGCCCGCGAAGGCGCGCGCCCGGTCCTCGTACGAGCCCCCGCGCGCGAAGACTGAACGTTCCAGCACGTTCCCCAGGAGCGGCCCGTCCGCGCCGGTGTCCGACTGCGAGCCGTTCTCCTCGTGGTCGAAGGCGGCCAGCACAGGGATGTGGTCGAGCTTCCCGGCGGTGGACGCGGCCGCCAGCGCGGCGACGCCCGCGTGCACCGACAGCAGGTTGTCCATCCGGGGACCGGCGAGCAGTTCGCGGTCGCGGCCGAGGTAGGCGGGGGGCTCGATCGAGTGGACCATCAGGTCCCAGCCGGCCACCGAGCCCTGCTCCAGGCCCTCTTCCTCCTCCAGGAACGCGATCAGGTCGCCTTCCTGGACATCTCCCAAACCCCAAATGGGCTGCATGTGCCGCTGCTTGTCGAGCTTGAGGCCGTCGCTGTTCACCGACCGGTCGAGGTGTACGGCGAGTTGGGGGACGCGCAGCAGCGCGCGGTCCACGTTCACCAGGCGCTCGGTGCCGTCCCGCAGGGTCAGCCGGCCGGCGAGGCCGAGGTCGCGGTCGAGCCAGGTGTTGAGCAGGGTGCCGCCGTAGATCTCGACGGCGATCTGCCGCCAGCCCTGTGAGCCCGTGTCGGGCAGCGGCTTGACCCGCAGGTTGGGCGAGTCGGTGTGCGCGCCGACGATCCGGAACGGGGTGTGCGCGGCCGTGCCTTCGGGGACGAACCAGGCGATGAGCGCGCCGCCGCGGAGCACGAACTTGCCCCCGGTGCCCGCATCCCAGGCGTCCGTTTCCGACAACTGCCTGAAACCTGCCTTTTCCAGCCGCTCGGCCGCGTTGGCCACGGCGTGGTACGGCGACGGACTGGCCGTCAGGAAGGTCATCAGATCGTCGGTGTGGCCGCGGTCGAAGCGGGCGGGAGAGCTCATGTGGTTCACCTTAACGACGGTCGTGTACGCCATGGCCGGACTGCGGCGGATAGCCGAGGGTCGGGGACCGCGGGGTGTGTGATCTGCGGTCGCGTCGATTCTCAGCCCGGCGGGCGCTCGAATCTGCGGTGCAGTTGTCTGCGCTCGCCCCGGCGGATGCGCGGGAGCATCTCCGGGGTCTGCGCGGAGCGCTGCGCGCGTCTCTTGCGTCCGGCGCAGAAGATACAGGCCTCGCCGGGGGGTGCGTCGGGATCGATGGGCGCACCGGGGTGCTCGGAGCAGCCCGAGGCGTTGCGGGGCCGGGACAGTTCGCGCGCGACGATGAAGGCGCGGTGGAGGTCGTCGGCGATGCGGACGAAGTCCTCGGCGGGTGAGGACAGGCTGAGGTGGAAGCGCTGGTCCTCGACCGTACGCAGGCACGCGCGCAGGGCCGGCAGCGTGTACGGGCCCTCGGGCACGGGGTAGCCGAGGCGCCGCTGCTCCCCGGCGGGTCCGGCCGTCCGGCCGCCCTGCAGCCGCCGGCCGAGGCGCCGCCGGTCGTTGCAGATGAGGCAGCGGCCCCAGCCTTCGGGCGCCTCGGGGTCGAGGGCGCCGTTGGGGTGCTCGGGGCAGCCGGTGTAGCTCTTGGCGGGTGCCAGCCCGGCGGCGGTCTGGAAGGCCACGTAGAGGGCGTCGGCGATCCCGTCGTACTCGGCGGGGTGCGAGCCGTCGTACAGCTCGCGCAGGTGGTCGCCGAGGCTGCCCAGGCTCGCCTGCAGCTCCTTGAGGGCGTACGGCCGCCCGGTGGGGACGGAGTACCCCCTGCTGCCGTGCTGATCCTGTGGACTCATGCGTACGAGCGTCCCATGAACGACCGACAACGGGGGAAAGCCGCAGGACACAGGCCTGTGGCGAGGTACGGCAGCGGCCGGGCCCCCGTGCGGAGGACCCGGCCGCTGGACGTTCGGTGCGCGGTGCGGGTTAGAACGCGGCCTCGTCGAGCTCCATGAGGGAGTTGTCGACGACCTCGGCCAGCTGGCGCTGGACCGAGACGCCCGGGAGGACCTCCGCGGCGAAGAACTTCGCGGCGGCGATCTTGCCGGTGTAGAACGGCACGTCCTTGGGGGAGGCGCCTCCCAGCTTCTCGGCGGCCACGGCCGCGCCCTTGAGCAGCAGGTATCCGACGACCACGTCGCCGGAGGCCATCAGCAGGCGGGTGGTGTTCTGGCCGACCTTGTAGATGTTCTTGACGTCCTCGCCGGTGGCGGTGAGGTCGACGATCATCTGGCCGACGATGGCCTCCAGGTCCACGGCGGCCTTGGCGAGCGCGTCGCGGGCGCCGGCGAGCTCCTCGCCGCCGACGGCCTCGGCCAGGAACTTCTTGATCGTCTCGGAGAGGACGTTCAGGGAGGCGCCCTGGTCGCGGACGATCTTCCGGAAGAAGAAGTCCTGGCCCTGGATGGCCGTGGTGCCCTCGTAGAGGGTGTCGATCTTGGCGTCGCGGATGTACTGCTCGATCGGGTACTCCTGGAGGTAACCGGAGCCGCCGAAGGTCTGCAGGGACTGCGCGAGCTGCTCGTACGACTTCTCCGAGCCGTAGCCCTTCACGATCGGCAGGAGCAGGTCGTTCAGGCCGATGAGGGACGAGGCGTCCTCGCCCGCGGCCTGCGTCAGCTGGATCTCGTCCTGGACGGAGGCGGTGTACAGGACGAGGGCGCGCATGCCCTCGGCGTACGCCTTCTGCGTCATGAGCGAGCGGCGCACGTCGGGGTGGTGCGTGATGGTGACCTTGGGCGCGGTCTTGTCCATGAAGTTGGCCAGGTCCGGGCCCTGCACGCGCTCCTTGGCGTACTCCAGCGCGTTGAGGTAGCCGGTGGAGAGGGTGGCGATGGCCTTCGTGCCGACCATCATCCGGGCGAACTCGATGATCATGAACATCTGGCGGATGCCGTCGTGCTTGTCGCCGATCAGCCAGCCCTTGGCGGGGTGCTGGTCGCCGAAGGTCATCTCGCACGTGTTGGAGGCCTTGAGGCCCATCTTGTGCTCGACGTTCGTCGCGTAGACGCCGTTGCGCTCGCCCAGCTCGCCGGTCTCCCAGTCGAAGTGGAACTTCGGGACGAGGAAGAGGGACAGGCCCTTGGTGCCCGGGCCGTGGCCCTCGGGGCGCGCGAGGACGTAGTGGAGGATGTTCTCCTCCATGTCGTGCTCACCGGAGGTGATGAACCGCTTCACGCCCTCGATGTGCCAGGAGCCGTCGGCCTGCTGGATCGCCTTGGTGCGGCCGGCGCCGACGTCCGAGCCGGCGTCCGGCTCGGTGAGGACCATGGTGGAGCCCCAGCGCTTCTCGACGGCTATCTGCGCGACCTTCTTCTGCGCCTCGTTGCCCTCTTCGAAGAGGATGCCGGCGAACGCCGGGCCGGAGGAGTACATCCAGATGGCCGGGTTCGAGCCGAGCAGCAGCTCCGCGTAGGCCCAGATGAGGGAGCGGGGCGAGGTGGTGCCGCCGATCTCCTCGGGCAGGCCCAGGCGCCAGTACTCCGAGTCCATGAAGGCTTCGTAGCTCTTCTTGAAGGAGGCCGGGACCGGCGCGGTGTTGGTGGCCGGGTCGAAGACCGGCGGGTTGCGGTCGGCGTCCGTGAAGGACTCGGCCAGCTCGTTCTCGGCGAGGCGGGTGAGCTCGGACAGGACGCTCTTGGCGGTCTCGGTGTCCATCTCCTCGAACGGACCGGTGCCGTACAGCTTGTCGCGGCCGAGCACCTCGAAGAGGTTGAACTCGATGTCGCGGAGATTCGACTTGTAGTGCCCCATGGCGACGGCTCCGTTAAGGCTCGGGGAGACAGGTTCCTCGTACATACCAATCGGTAACGTAATGATGCTACCCGCGGGTAATAAGGCGCAACCCTTGGCGGGCAATGTGACCAGCGTCAAAGCTCGCACCAGACGGTCTTGCTGTCCGGGCCCTGCTCGACGCCCCAGCGCAGGGCTACGGCGTCGAGCAGGGCCAGCCCCCGCCCGGACTCGTCGCCGTCGGTCGCCTGCCGCGGTACGGGCCACACCCGCGGCTCGGGATCGGTGAGCTCGACCCGCGTACGGGTTGCCCTTCCGGTGATCCGCAGGGTGACGGGCGTGCCTTCGCCGAGGTGGATGATCACGTTGGCCAGCAGCTCGCTGACGCAGAGCTCCGCGTCGGGGCAGGCCCGACCGTCCCCGAGGTGCTCGCGCACGGCGTGCCGCAGGAGCCGGGCCGCCTTCGGGGCGGCGAGCAGCCGGATGGTGAGGTCGTTCACCGGTCGCCCAGGGCGGTGGCGAGGAGCCGGGCGGTGGCCGGGTTGCAGTTGCCGAGGGCGATCAGGGGCGGGGTGCGGTGGCTACTGGCGTAGGAGGGGAGGTGGAGGTCGAGGGAGGGCAGCGTGATGCCGTGCGCGGCGAGGGCGGCGCGGAGCCGGGTGAGCGCCTCGATGGCCTCGCGGTCGTGGGTGTGGTCGCTCATGGGGGCCTTCCTGTTCCGGCATGTGCGGACTGTGACGAACTGCTCACAGCCTGGCGGCGGTCGGCGTACCGTGGAAGGGTTTCTGGCTCCACGGTGCGAAGTGTGGAAGGCGGGCGATTGTGGCCGCGAGCAAGGACATCGACGGCTCCGAGAGCGTTCCGGCCTTCTACGGCAAGGAGCTGCGCTGGAGGCGGGAGGAAGCAGGGCTCACGCTTCAGCAGACGGTGGAAGGAAGCTTCTACGGCGTGAGCTACCTGAGTGAGATCGAGCGTGCTCAGCGCCGGATGCCGGTTGATCTGGCGCGGCATGTGGATCAAGTGCTGCGGACGGACGGCTTCTTCGAGCGGCGCTGCGAGGACGTTCGGAAGGCCCGGAAGGGCGCACATGCGGAGTACTTCGCGCCGGTCGCGGAGGCTGAGACGCGGGCGCGGGCCATCGAGGAGTGGAACAGCGCGCTCATTCCCGGTCTGCTCCAGACCGAGTCGTACGCACGCGCGGTCATCCGGTCCACGCATTCCCTGGACCTCAAGGAAGAGGTCGACGCGAAGATCAGTCAGCGCCTGGGGCGGGCCAAGCTCTTTGACGACCCGAAGAAGCCGGAGTACTGGGTCATCCTTCATGAGTCCGTGATTCGCGAACCGATCCTCCCGCCAGCTGAGATGGTCGAACAACTGGACCGCATCGCCGCCCTGGCGGATCGCAACCGCATCGTTCCACAGCTCATGCTGTGGAACGCGCCCACCCGGCCTTTCATGGAGCTCTCGCTCCTGTTCATGGAGTTCGATGACGAACCGCCGCTGATGTACACGGAGGGGCCGTACCACGGCCAGACGATCGACGATCCGGCCCTCGTGAGGCAGTACCGCAAGGCATACGATCTGCTCAGGGCCGCCGCATTGCCGCCGGAGGCGTCCCTCGCCAGGATCAAGGATGCGGCTGAGGATTACCGAAATGGCAACCAACAGCACTGACTTCCGTACTGCTGTCTGGCGTAAAAGCAGCTACAGCAACGGCGATGGAGGCAACTGCGTCGAGGTCGCCGACGGCCTGGTCGGGATCGTTCCCGTCCGGGACTCGAAGAGGCCGAACGGGCCCGCAGTGATCGTCGCGGCCGGTGCGTGGGGGCCGTTCGTGCGGGCTCTGAAGGCCGCGGAACTTCCCGCCTGAGGCCGACCCCCGCCGCCCGCCCCCGGAGGGACCGGCCGGTACCGGCCGGTACGGTCCCGGTCGCTCGGTAGGGTGGGCCGCATGTACGGCTACGACCAGAACCCGGGTGCCCAGCAGCAGTATGCGCAGCAGCCCCCGCAGGGCTACGCGCAGCAGACGCCGCCGCTGTACCCCGAGCCGTCCCCGCCCTCCCTCGCGGACGCCGTGCGGGCCTTCACGACCGGGTCGCTGTCCGCCGAGGACTTCCAGCAGATCTTCGCCACCTCGAAGGTCTACTGCCCGCGCGGCGAGACCCCGGGCTTCCTGGCGCTGCACAACACGCAGCAGCCGGTCATCCCGATGTTCACCACGCTCAAGGAGCTACGCCGGTACGCCGGCAAGGAGTCCAAGTACTTCGTGATCACCGGCGCGGAGGTCATCGACCTGCTGCCGACCGGGTACGGCTTCGTCCTCGACATGGAGGGCGACCACCGGATGGTCTTCGACGCGAAGGCGGTAGAGCAGATGGTCGACTTCGCGATGCGCCGGATGTACGGCTAGTCCGCCTCCCGGACCACCCTTTTCGGGGCCTGCCGACCTCCCTCGCCGGAACCTTCCGCCTTCCGGGCTTTCCCGCCCCGCCCCGCCCTGCCCTGCCCGGCTCGTGGGAGCCGCCGTGTGCCGCCGATCCTTTCGGCGGTGGTCGAAAGGATCGCGGCGGCGGTCGCGGCTCCCGAGTATCGGTGCTGCGGGGGAATCCACGGGGGGTCCCCCGCCTCGTCCACGAGGAGGCAGTGATGGCTCGTATGCCGATCCGCACCAAGCTCGGCGCAGTGGCGGCCACGGGGGTGCTGGCGCTGGGCACGGGGGTCCTGGCGGCGGCGCCCGCCGAGGCGTCGGCGGCCGCCTGGTGCGGTGTGAGCGGCGGGAAGCTGTACTGCGGCAACGCCGCGCCCGTCGACATGTACCGGGGCGCCAGCTACGGCGCTCCGTGGGTGGACACGCTGAAGACCAACCCGAGCGTGTTCGACTGCTGGACCAAGAACGAAGGCACCACCTGGTACGGGGCCTACGGAGACGTGACCGGCCGCTTCGGCTTCGTGCCCGCGTCGGTCGTCTGGACGTCGGCGGCCTTCGACTCCAACCCGGGCGCGTACGGGATGAACCACTGCTGACCTGCACTTCTGTGCGACAGGCCCCCGGGGGAATGCCCCCGGGGGCCTGCGCGTTCTGTCGGGTGTGGCAGAAAGTTCGAGTTTCAACTAAACTCGATGCAGAAGGAGGTCCTGACCATGCCCGCAGTGACTGTTGAGAACCCGTTGACGCTTCCTCGCGTGGCCGAGCCGCAGGCGGTCGTTCCGCGCAAGGTGCTGGCCGTCACCACCGCTCCCGGTGGGTTCGAGGGTGAGGGATTCCCGGTGCGCCGCGCGTTCGCGGGGATCAACTACCAGTACCTCGACCCGTTCATCATGATGGACCAGATGGGCGAGGTGGAGTACGCCCCGGGCGAGCCCAAGGGCACCCCGTGGCACCCGCACCGCGGCTTCGAGACCGTCACGTACCTGATCGACGGAACCTTCGTCCACCAGGACAGCAACGGCGGCGGCGGTGTCATCAACGGCGGCGACACGCAGTGGATGACCGCCGGTTCGGGCCTGCTGCACATCGAGGCTCCGCCGGAGTCCCTCGTCGTGTCCGGCGGGCTGTTCCACGGCCTCCAGCTGTGGGTCAACCTCCCGGCCTCCGACAAGATGATGCCCCCGCGCTACCAGGACATCGGCGGCGGGCAGGTCCAGCTGCTGACCACCCCCGACGGCGGCTCCCTGCTCCGCGTGATCGCCGGTGAGCTCGACGGCCACCAGGGCCCGGGCATCACCCACACCCCGATCACGATGATCCACGCGACCGTCACGCCGGGCGCGCAGATCACCCTGCCGTGGCGCGAGGACTTCAACGCCCTGGCGTACGTGCTGGCCGGGCGCGGGTCGGTCGGCGAGGACCGCAGGCCCGTCCACACCGGGCAGACGGCCGTCTTCGGCGAGGGCGGCTCGCTCACGGTGCGGGCGGACGAGTCCCAGGACTCCAGCGCCCCGGACCTGGAGGTCGTCCTCCTCGGCGGGCGTCCGATCCGGGAGCCGATGGCGCACTACGGTCCGTTCGTCATGAACAGCAAGCACGAACTCCAGCAGGCCTTCGACGACTTCCAGGCCGGCCGGCTGGGGCGCATCCCCACCACCGCCCGCACGGGGCTCGGCCACCGAGGCGCGGGCGACGCGCAGGACTGACCGGTCCGGACGGTCTCCCGGCAGGGAGTCCGCCCGGGGAGTCCGTTGCGCTAGGCGGGATCCACGGGCCCGGGCCGCGGCGACGCGTCGCCGTACCGGGCCCGCAGTTCCGAGATCACGCCGAAGACGGCCGCGGTCAGCGGTACCGCCAGCAGCATCCCCAGGACCCCGGCGATGCTCGCCCCGGCGGTGATGGCCAGCATCACCACGGCCGGGTGCATCTGCACCGTGCGGCTCTGCACCAGGGGCTGGAGCACGTACCCCTCGATCATCTGCACCGCCAGCACCAGACCGAGCGCCCACAGGCCGATGGCCCAGCCCCGGTCGGCGAAGGCGACGAGGACCGCCACGGCGCCCGACAGGAAGGCGCCGAGGTAGGGGATGTAGGCGGTCACGAAGACCAGCGAGGCCAGCCCCAGGGCACCCGGTACGTCGAGGATCAGCAGGCCCGCGCCGATCAGTACGGCGTCGACCAGGGCCACGAAGGTGGTCCCGCGCATGAAACCCTCGACGGCGTCGAAGGCGCGCCGCCCCATGGCCTCCATCAGGTCGCCCGACCGGTTCGGGACCAGCGAGCGCAGCGTCCCCACGGCCCGGTGGGAGTCGCGCAGGAAGAAGAAGATCAGCACCAGCGAGAGCAGGGCCATCGCGAGCATCGAGCCGACCACGCTGAGCCCTGCGACCACGCCCGACGCGGCGGTGCTGCCGAACTTCGTGAGCAGGTCCTTGGAGTTCGCGGTGATGTCCTCCAGCGAGGTGCCGACCGCCCCGAAGTGCTCGGCGAGGGCCTCGCCGGCCCGCCGGAGCGCGTCGACGATCTGATCGCCCGTCTCGATGAGCGCGAGGACGACGACGTACGTGGCCCCGCCGACGACGGCGACCACGGCGAGGCAAGTCAGGGCCGCGGCGAGCGAGCGGTTCATCTTCATGCCGACCAGGCGCCGGTGCATCGGCCCGAGCAGGGCCGTGCCGAGCACGGCCAGCAGTACGGGTGTGACGGCGGTCTGGAAGACGATGCACAGCCACACGCCGACGGCGAGGACCGCGGTCACGAGCAGGGCGACCGCGCACCAGGCGGCGAGCCGCCGCACGGGCTCGGGCAGGAGGGGATCGGGCACCGCTGTATCCAATCACGGTCCGTCAGCCCGCCCCCGGTGCACGGGCTCAGAGCGCCGGGACGGCGTCCTCCTCGGACTGCTCGTGCAGTTCGAACCAGATCGACTTGCCCTCGCCCTGCGGGTCCACGCCCCAGGCGTCGGCCAGCATCTCCATCAGCAGCACGCCGCGGCCGCTGGAGGCCATCTCGCCGGGGTGCCGCTTGTGCGGGAGCTCGTCGCTGGAGTCCGCGACCTCGACGCGCAGCCGGCGCCCGCCCAGCTCGCCCGCCGCCTCCGCGACCAGGAGCGCGTCGCCGTCGGTGTGCACCAGTACGTTCGTCACCATCTCGGAGACCATGAGCACCGCCGAATCCACCTGCTCGGGGTCGGCCCAGTCGTGCAGCAGCTCGCGGATCTGGCGGCGGGCGCCCGCGATCCGTTCCGGTTCGGCCTGGGCCACGGTCAGCATCGTGCGGCGGGCCGGCCGGCCGGGGTGGAGCTGCGGGGAGCCGCAGCCGCAGCCGCCGCCCTCGCGGCACAGCAGCACCACGGCTATGTCGTCCTCGCGGCGGTCGGCCAGCGGGCCGGTGGTGTGGTGCGAGGACGGCCCGTGGACGGCCTGGACGAGCAGGTCGGCCAGCTTTTCGAGGTGGCCGCCGTCGAGCTCCGTCTCGGTCTCCAGGATCGCGCGCAGCCGGGCCCAGCCGGTGTCCAGGTCGTGCCCGCCGGTCTCGATGAGCCCGTCGGTGCACAGCATCATCGTCTCGCCGGGTTCCAGGGTGAACCGGGTGGTCGGGTAGTCGGTGTCCGGGACGATCCCGAGGGGGAGGCCGCCCGCCGTGGGGCGCATCAGAACGGTGCCGTCCGCCATCCGGATCGCTGGGTCGGGGTGGCCGGCGCGGGCCACCTCCAGCAGTCCGGTCCGCGGGTCGCACTCCACGTACAGGCAGGTCGCGAACCGCGGGCTCTGGAAGTCCGGGTCGGCGCCGGGGTCGAGGTCCGGGTCCTCGGGGGAATCGGACTCCTGCGAGGAGCACAGCCCGGCCAGGAAGCGGGAGGCGCGGGAGAGCACGGCGTCCGGGCGGTGGCCCTCGGAGGCGTACGCCCGTACCGCGATCCGCAGCTGGCCCATCAGCCCGGCCGCGCGTACGTCGTGGCCCTGCACATCGCCGATGACCAGTGCGAACCGTCCCGATGGCAGCGGGATCATGTCGTACCAGTCGCCGCCGACCTGGAGCCCGCCGCCGGTCGGGACGTACCGGGCGGCGATCTGCATGCCGGGGATCTCGGGGCCGAGCTGCGGCATCATCGACCGCTGCAGGCCCGTGGTGAGTTCCCGCTCCGATTCGGCCACCCCGGCGCGCTGGAGGGCCTGCGCGAGCATCCGGGCCACCGTGGTCAGGACGGACCGCTCGTCGGGGGAGAAGGACACCGGGTGCTTGAAGGCGGCCATCCAGGCGCCCATGGTCCGTCCGGCCACGATCAGGGGCAGGAAGGCCCAGGACACCCGGTCGAAGCGCTGGGCGAGCGGCCAGGTGGCCGGGAAGCGCCGTTTGTAGTCCTCCGGACTGGGCAGGTAGATCGCCCGGCCGCTACGGACGACCTCCGCGGCCGGGTAGTCCGTCTCCAGCGTCATGTCCGTGAAGGGCCCCTCGTCCCCCGGACCGTGCCCGTGGTGCCCGATGACCGACAGCCGGTCCCCGGCCACGCCGAAGACGGCCAGGCCGTCCGGGCTGAAGCCGGGCATGGACAGCGAGGCCGCGACCCGCAGCACCTCCGCCGTGGAGCGGGCCTCCGCCAGCGCCCGGCCGGCGTCCAGCAGGAAGGCTTCGCGGGAGCGCCGCCAGTCACCGGTGATCGGGGTGTGCGCGGCGGTGGTGCCGGGCTGCGGTTCGGCGATCTCCTGGATGGTGCCGATCAGCTCGTAGTCGACGCGGCCGTCGGCGCCGCGGTTCTCCAGCGGTTTGGAGCGGCTGCGCACGGTCCGCAGGACCCGCCCGTCCTCGTCCATGATCCGCAGCCTGGCCTCGGCGAGCGTGCCCTCGGCGACGGCCAGGTTCACGATGCCGTTGATCTCGTTCCAGTCCACCGGGTGGAACCGCGACCGTACGGCGACCTCCGGCAGCACCACGGGCTCGGCGGGCAGCCCGAGCAGCCGGGCGGCCTCGTTGTCGAGGGTGACCGTCCCGGAGGCGTTGTCCCATCTCCACAAGCCGGTCGCGATGGCGGTCAGGACGTCCTCGGTGCGCACCCGGCCATCTTTACAGGTCATCACTCTTACGTGCCTGTTCACCCGGCCCGGCGGGCGGCATCCGCGAGGCCGGGCGGGCGTGCCCGACCCGGCCGCCGCCCGGACGGTAACCTTGTGACGGTTGAATCCACCCTGGTATCGCGAAGAACTGGATGACTGATGCATCGGTACAGGTCCCACACCTGCGGCGAGCTCCGCGCCTCTGACGTCAACGCCGACGTCCGGCTGAGCGGCTGGCTGCACAACCGTCGAGACCTGGGCGGCATCCTCTTCATCGATCTGCGTGACCACTACGGCATCACGCAGCTCGTGGCCCGTCCCGGCACCGCCGCGAACGAGGCGCTGAGCAGCGTCACCAAGGAGACCGTCGTCCGTATCGACGGCAAGGTCGTCTCCCGTGGCGCGGACAACGTCAACCCCGAGCTGCCCACCGGCGAGATCGAGATCGAGGTCTCCGAGGTCGAGGTGCTCGGCGCGGCCGCCCCGCTGCCCTTCACCATCAACACCGACGACGGTGTGAACGAGGAGCGGCGCCTGGAGTACCGCTTCCTCGACCTGCGCCGCGAGCGCATGCACCGCAACATCATGCTGCGCTCGGCCGTCATCGCGGCCATCCGGCACAAGATGGTGGCCCTCGGCTTCAACGAGATGGCGACCCCGATCCTCACCGCGACCTCCCCCGAGGGCGCCCGTGACTTCGTGGTCCCGTCCCGCCTGAACCCGGGCAAGTTCTACGCCCTGCCGCAGGCCCCGCAGCAGTTCAAGCAGCTGCTGATGATCTCGGGCTTCGACCGGTACTTCCAGATCGCGCCCTGCTTCCGCGACGAGGATGCCCGCGCCGACCGCTCGCCGGGCGAGTTCTACCAGCTCGACGTCGAGATGTCCTTCGTCGAGCAGGAGGACGTCTTCCAGCCGATCGAGCGCCTGATGACCGAGCTCTTCACCGAGTTCGGCAACGGCCGCGAGGTCACCTCCCCCTTCCCGCGGATCCCGTTCCGCGAGTCGATGCTGAAGTACGGCAACGACAAGCCCGACCTGCGCGCCAAGCTGGAGCTCGTCGACATCTCCGACGTGTTCGAGGGCTCGGAGTTCAAGGCGTTCGCCGGCAAGCACGTGCGCGCGCTGGCCGTCCCGGACACCGGCGACCAGCCGCGCAAGTTCTTCGACGGCCTCGGCGACTACGCGGTCTCCCTGGGCGCGAAGGGCCTGGCCTGGGTCCGCGTCGGCGAGGAGAACGCCCTCACCGGCCCGATCGCCAAGTTCCTCACCGAGGAGAACGTCAAGGTCCTCACCGAGCGCCTGGGCCTGGTCCCCGGCCACGCCGTGTTCTTCGGCGCGGGCGACTTCGACGAGGTCTCCAAGATCATGGGCCCGGTCCGGGTCGAGGCCGCCAAGCGCGCCGGCCAGTTCGAGGAGAACGTCTTCCGCTTCTGCTGGATCGTCGACTTCCCGATGTACGAGAAGGACGAGGACACCGGGAAGATCGACTTCTCCCACAACCCCTTCTCCATGCCGCAGGGCGGCATGAAGGACCTGGAGGAGAAGGACCCGCTCGACATCCTGGCGTGGCAGTACGACATCGTCTGCAACGGCATCGAGCTGTCCTCCGGCGCCATCCGCAACCACGAGCCCGAGGTCATGCTGAAGGCCTTCGAGATCGCGGGCTACGAGGCCGAGACCGTCGAGCGCGAGTTCGCCGGCATGCTGCGCGCCTTCCGTCTCGGCGCCCCGCCGCACGGTGGCATCGCCCCGGGCGTGGACCGCATCGTGATGCTGCTGGCCGACGAGCCGAACATCCGCGAGACCATCGCCTTCCCGCTGAACGGCAACGCGCAGGACCTGATGATGGGCGCGCCCACCGTCCTGGAGGAGACCCGCCTGCGTGAGCTGAACATCGCGCTGCGGGGGCCGGTGGAGACGAAGCCGGCGGAGGCCAAGCCGATCGCCGAGGCCGTCCACCCGGACGCCGCGCGCTGACCGAGGCATGAGCAAGGGCCCGGGATCCGATGGATCCCGGGCCCTTCGCTTCGGCTCAGAAGCTCTGGAGCAGGCCCTTGACCAGCGCGGCGGAGGTCAGCTCGGCCGGGGCGGGGCCGGCGTGGAAGAAGCCGGCGTTCTCGGCGTCCAGCTTGCGCAGGAAGTCGAAGGCCTTCGCGTCGTGGTCGCCGAAGGCGACGAACTGCCAGTGGATGCCGGGGGCGGTGGCGGCCGCCTCGGTCAGGGCCGCCTTGGCGGGCTGCCGGTTGTCGGGGGCGCCGTCCGTCTGGAAGACGACGAGGGCCGGGCCTTCGCCGCCGTCCTTCCGGTAGTGCTCGACGACGGCCTCGACGGCGACGTGGTAGCTGGTGCGGCCCATCCGGCCGAGCTCGGCGTGGCGGGCCTCGACCCAGCCCTCGTCGTGGCTGTCGAGGGCGAGGTCGGCGGTGCCGTCCAGCTCCGTGGAGAAGAACACCGTGTGGACGGTGGCCTCGTCGTCGAGGTGCGCGGCCAGGGCGAGGGCGTGGTCGGCGAGGTGCTGGGCGCTGCCGTCCTTGTAGAACCCGCGCATCGATCCGGACCGGTCCAGGACGAGGTACACCTTGGCGCGCGCCCCGGCCTTGCCCTTGCCCCGGAGCACCTGCCCGGCAGCCTTGTAGGCCCCGGATACCCCGGGAGCCCGCTTGCGCACCGCGGCCGCACCGTGCGCGGGCCCCGCCTCCTCGGCCTCGACGGCCTCGGCCTCGGCGGCCGGCTCGGGCTCGGCCACGACCTCGGGGGCGGCGACCAGGGGCTCGACCTCGGGCTCGGCCTCGGCCTCGACGGCGAGGGGTTCGACCTCGGCGGTGACCTCGACCTCAACCTCGGCCTCGGGCTCCGCCTCGGGGGCGGCGGCCTCGGCGGCTACCGGCTCCGGGGTGGTCTCGGGCTCGGCCTCGACCTCGGGTTCCGCCTCGGGGGCGGCGGCCTCGGCGGCTACCGGCTCCGGGGTGGTCTCGGGCTCCGCCTCGACCTCGGGCTGCGCTTCCGGCGCGGCGGCCTCGGGCTCGGCCTCGACCTTGACCTCTGCCTCAACGGGCTCGGCCTCGGGGGCGGCGGCCTCGGCGGCTAGCGGCTCCGGGGCGGTCTCGGGCTCGGCCTCGACCTCGGCCTCGGCCACGACCTCGGCCACGATCTCAACGTGCTCGGCCTCGGGCTCGGGGTCCGTCTCCGGCGCTTGCGCCGGTACGTCGGCCTCCGCGGCCACCGGCTCCGCTTCGGGGGCGGCGGCCTCGGGCTCGGCCGCGACCGGCTCGGCTTCCGCTTCGGGCGCCACCGGCTCGGTGGGCTCCTGCTGAACCGCCGGAGGCATGGGGCGGCGGGCCTCCGGGACCGTGGCTTCCGCAGGCGGTGCGGACGCGGGGGACGGGTCCGGAGCCGGGGCCGTGAGGACCGTACCCGGCTCCCGGTCCCGCGGTGCGGACTGCGGCGGAACGGTGGGGTTGTCGAAGGACGCGGCGACCAGCTCGGCCGCCACGTCCAACGGGGTGCGTTCCGTCTGGCTCGGGAGGTTCGCCGAGGGGGCGTCCGAAGTCTCCGGAACGGGTTCCGCCGACCGTCCGAACACCTTGCGCAACAAGCTCCGAATACCCATGGGCCAGGCCTTTCGCATGAGTGCGTGCGTCATTTGTCCGTGCTGTGCGGATGATCCCTGCCCAGAGTGGACACGTAAGGTTATCGGCCGCCCGGCTGGATCTTCGGGAGGGGCACCTTTCGTGGTGTCCGACTTCCGGACGCATTCACTCCCGTCCCGAACTCCCGCTCCGACGCGCCGGGTTCACCGATCGTTCATCCCCGCGCCGCCGCTTCGGCGCAACTCCCGCCTAGCGTCACCGCTGGATTGTTCCGACATGTTGTCGGCGCCCACGCAGCTACTCGGAGGACACTCGTGCGCAAGCTCCTGCCGCTCATCGGCAACCCGCATGGGAGCGGCCGTTCCGCTCTCACCTGCCGCTACCGCTGTGGCGACGCCTGCTTCCACGAGGTGCCGAACACCAGCGACAACGAGTACGTCGGCGATGTCATAGCCCGCGCGTACTCCCGCCGCTCGATGCTGCGTACCGCCGCCGTCGTGACCGTCGCCACCGCCGCCGGTACCGCCGTCGCCCTCAGCGGCCCCGGCCAGAGCGCCAGCGCCGCGCCCGCCGGCGAGGCCGAGGCCGCCGGCGCCTCCAAGAGCGGCGAGGCCGCCCGTGGTCTGCGCTTCAAGCCTGTCGCGCCGAACACCGACGACCGGGTCACCGTCCCCGAGGGCTACGAGCAGAACGTGGTCATCCGCTGGGGCGAGCCCATCGTCAAGGGCGCCCCGGGGTTCAACGCCGACAAGCAGACCGCCGCAGCCCAGGCCGGTCAGTTCGGCTACAACAACGACTTCCTCTCGCTGCTCCCGCTCGGTGGCGACTACGAGCGCCAGCAGCTGCTCGTGGCCAACCACGAGTACACCGACGAGAACCTCATGTTCAAGGGCTACGACCCGGCCAACCCGACCCGCGAGCAGGTCGAGATCGCCTGGGCCGCGCACGGCCTCGGCATCGTCGTCGTCCAGGAGGACCACCGCAGCGGCAAGCTGACCGCGGTCACCCGCCACCAGCTCAACCGCCGCCTCACCGCGACCAGCGAGTTCAAGCTCACCGGCCCGGCCGCGGGCAGCGCCCTGGTGAAGACCTCCGTCGACGCGACCGGCACCAAGGTCCTCGGCACGCTCAACAACTGCTCCGGCGGCACCACCCCGTGGGGCACCACGCTGCACGGCGAGGAGAACTTCAACCAGTACTTCGCCAACGCCGGCCAGGTCACCGACGCGACCCAGGCCGCCCGCCTGAAGCGCTACGGCGTCTCCACCGGCGCCACCGAGCGCAAGTGGGAGCGCTTCGACAAGCGTTTCGACGTGCTCCAGGAGCCCAACGAGTCGCACCGCTTCGGCTGGGTCGTCGAGCTCGACCCGTACGACCCGAACTCCACCCCGCGCAAGCGCACCGCGCTGGGCCGCTTCAAGCACGAGGGCGCCCAGCCCCGCCTGACCGAGGACGGCCGCCCGGTCGTCTACATGGGCGACGACGAGCGCTTCGACTACTTCTACAAGTTCGTCTCGTCGAAGCAGATGAAGAAGGGCAACTCGCGCGCGGCGAAGGAGCACAACCTCACGCTGCTCGACGAGGGCACCCTGTACGTCGCCAAGCTGACCGGCGACTCCCCGGCCGCCGAGATCGATGGCACCGGCAAGCTCCCCTCCGACGGCCAGTTCGACGGCTCCGGCGTGTGGATCAAACTCCTCACCTCCTCCCCGTCCGGCAACGTCTCGCACGTCGAGGGCATGACCGCCGAAGAGGTGGCCGTCTTCACGCGCCAGGCCGGTGACAAGGTGGGCGCCACCAAGATGGACCGCCCCGAGGACATCGAGCCCTCGCCGCGCACTGGCCGCGTGTACGTCGTCCTCACCAACAACACCGACCGCGGCAAGGCCGGCAAGGCCGGTGCGGACGAGGCCAACCCGCGCAACCTGAACAAGCACGGCCAGATCCTGGAGCTCGCCGAGAACTTCGACGACCCGGCCGGCGACGGCTTCGCCTGGCGCCTGTTCCTGGTCGCCGGTGACCCGAAGGACCCGGCCACGTTCTTCGCGGGCTTCCCGAAGGAGAAGGTCAGCCCGATCTCCTGCCCGGACAACGTGACCTTCGACCCGCACGGCAACCTGTGGATCTCCACGGACGGCAACCAGCTCGGCTCCCACGACGGCCTGTTCGGTGTCGCCACCGCCGGTGAGCGCCGCGGTGAGCTGAAGCAGTTCCTGACCGTCCCCCGCGGCGCCGAGACCTGCGGCCCGCTGGTCCAGGACAAGCGCGTCCTGGTCGCCGTCCAGCACCCGGGCGAGATCGACGGCGCGTCCGTCGAGAAGCCCCAGTCGGTGTGGCCCGACGGCCCCGGCAAGATCGTCCGCCCGGCGGTCGTGTCCGTCTGGCGCAAGGACGGCAAGAACATCGGCGTCTGACCCAGCCGATGAGCACGCCCGGTTGAGGCAGCGCGAGGGGATGTTTCTCCCCCAGCTAACGCTGGGAGGTACCCCCAGTGAAACATCCCCTCGTGCATGCCGTCGTTCATGCCCCCGCGCTTGCTTTCGCTCTGGTCAATTCCCGTCCGGCAGTCGCCCGACGGGAAGCCGGAGCGTGGTCACCGCGCCCCCGTCAGGGGCGTTGGAGAAGCCGAGCGTGATCTCCAGGACCGCGGCCTGGCCTGCCACGATCGTCAGCCCCAGCCCGTGGCCCCGGCCGCGCCCCGGGTCCCCGGTGCGGAACCGCTGCGGGCCCTGCTCGATCAGCTCGGGCGGATAGCCGGGCCCGTGGTCGCGGACCACCACCACCGGGCCCTCCACGGTCACCTCGACCGGCGGCCCGCCGTGCCTGTGGGAGTTGACCAGCAGGTTGGCCAGGATCCGGTCCAGGCGGCGCCGGTCGGTGAGCACCACCGTGTCCCGGAGCACCCGTACGGAGGCGTCCAGGCCGGTCGCGGCGACGGCCCGCCGCACCGCCCGGCCCAGCTCCACCCGGGCGAGCTCGGCCTGTTCGACGCCGGAGTCCAGCCGGGAGATCTCCAGCAGGTCCTCGGTGAGCAGGTGCAGGGCCTTGAGCCGGTCGTTGATCATCTCCTTGGGGCGGCCCTCCGGAAGCAGTGCCGCCGCGGCCAGCGAACCCGTGAGCGGAGTGCGCAGTTCGTGCGCGACATCCGCCGTGAAGCGCTTCTCCGCCTCCAGCCGGTCCTGGAGCGACCCGGCCATCGAGTCCAGCGCGTGTGCCACGTCCCGTACCTCGTCCCGGGAGCGGGCCGGCCGCGGACCGTCTCCGCCGTCCTTCGCACGGGCGTCCCCGCCGGCCGGGAAGTCCACCCGGGCGTCCAGGTCCCCGGCGCTGATCCGGCGGGCCACGGCGGCCGTGGTCGTGAGCCGCCGGCTGATCCGGTCGGCGAGGAACAGGCCGGCCAGCGCGACCACCCCGGCCGCGAGCACCGAGGAGGCGAGGATCGCCGTGTCGATGTCCCGCAGCCGGACGCGGGTGTTCTCGTACGGGATCCAGACCGCGAGGGCATGGTTGTCGGCGGGTGCGGCGGCCCACATGACGGGCTTGGCCCCGTGCTCGCCGACCATGCTTCCGGTGTCCCCGCGGGCGACCAGCTCACGCAGTCGCTCCGGCAGGTCGGGCGGGTCCAGGGTGGCGTTCACGTCGCCGTGCGCGGTGCCGTACTCGTAGTGGCCGAGGGCGTGGTCCAGATCCCCGTCCGCCTCCTTGCGGACCTCCCCGACGATCTGCCGGGCGACCACGTTGTGCACCAGGATCCCCAGTGCGGCGGCGACCATGCAGCACACCATGGTGGTGGTGAGGGCGATCTTCCAGCGCAGGCTGCTCAGCGCGCGCATCGCGATCTGCCCCCGCTCAGCGGTATCTCCGTGAGCGTCGGGCACTCGTCGAGGGTGAGCTGCGTCAGGTTCATCAGCCCGGCGCCCGGGTCCCAGACGTAGTCGGAGACGGCGACGTACTTCGGGTTCGACGTGGGCTCGCGTACCGCCAGGTGCTCGGCGGCCACCTCCACTCCCTCCAGCACCCCGCGCCGGGCCAGGACCCGGGCGACGGAGCCGTCGTCGCGGGCGGTGTAGACGCGCAGCTCGCTGACGCGGCCGTCGACGTCCAGGGCGGTGATCAGCTCGTCCTTGCCGTCGCCCGTCAGGTCGTGCAGGACGCCCGGGCGCACCGGGCAGTCGGGGCCGCCGTCCACAGCCTGTGTGCAGAGCGCGAGCCGCTGTACCGCCCGGGGGTCGACGAGGCGGCCCGTGCCGCCGTCCTGGGTGGTGGCGGCGGTGATGTCGGCGCGTACGACGGCGAGCGCGTCGACGCCGCGCATGCCCTTTCTCTCGTCCGGGACCTTGGGGAGCCCGGGCACCAGGGCGGCCGTGCCCGGCTGCTGCCCGGGGTCGGGCGGGTCGGGGTGGATGTCCTGCCACAGGGTGCGGGGGGCGTGCACCGCGCCGAGGTCACCGTCGCTCTGCAGACCCTCCACGTCGGCGCACCCGGCCGTCGCCGCCAGAACAGCGGCGAGGACCGGTATGGCGGCCAGCGCGCGGTGCATGTACCGATGCTCTCCCGCCGGGGTGCGTTCGGCCCGGCCACTGGGCCATCCGGGGCCGGGAGGGAGCCGGGTCAGCCGCCCGGGTCGGTGATGGCGCGCGCTGCCGCCAGTTCCTGGTGGAGCGGGGACAGGACGCTCGACTCGTCGTCCGTGGGTTCCGGTTCGGAGCGGACCGGGGTTGTGGTGCTGCGGACGGCCTCGGCCAGGGCGCGGATCCGGCGGGTGATTCCGTCGACCTCGGCCGGCTCCGGTGGGCGTGCGCCGTGGTCGACGCGGACGCGGGCGGCGGTGGTCGCGTCCACGATGCGTTCGACGGCGACGACCAGGGGCCACCACGCGGCGGCCCGCGCTCCCGTCGGGGGCGGTTCGGTCAGCGCCCGCTGGAACTCGCTGCGCACGTCCGACAGGTCGCGGTAGATCCGGCGCCGTGCCTGGAGGCGGGCCGTGCGGGCCGCCCGCAGGCCCGCCTCCGTCGGCGGTTGGGCGCCGAACGCCCGCTCCACGTACCGGGCGGCGTCGTCCACGGTGTGGGCGAGCCGGTCGCCGATGCGCGTGTGCCAGCTCTCGGGCCACAGCAGGTAGCCGGCGACGAGGACGATGGCGCAGCCGATCAGGCTGTCCACCAGCCGGGGGCGGATCAGGTCGAAGCCCTGGTGGTTGAGCAGGTCCGAGAGGAGGAGGATGACCGGCGTGATCGCCGCGGTCTGGAAGGCGTAACCCTTCGCGGAGAAGGCGGGGATCAGGGCGGCCAGGACCATCATCACCGGTACGTCCCACCAGCCGCGCGGTACCTCGGCCAGCACGGCCGCCGCGATGACCAGCCCCAGCGCCGTGCCCAGCGCGCGCAGCACGGCCCGGGAGAACACCGAGCCGAAGTCGGGCTTGAGGACGAAGGTGACGGTCAGCGCGACCCAGTAGGAGCGCTCTACCTCGATGAGCGAGACGAGGGACTGCGCGAGCCCGATGCACAGCGCGAGCCGCAGCCCGTACCGCCAGGAGGCCCTGGACAGCATCATGTCGCGCACCGCGTGCCGGGCCCGGACCCGCAGGGCGGCGGGCCGGCCGAGCCGGTCGTCGAGGACGTAGGGGTCCGGTTCGGCGAGGAACACGTGGGTCGCCGCGTGCCGCAGGGCCGAATCGACGGCCCGCTCGGCCGGCGTGTGCGGGGCGGGCAGCTCCAGTACGGGGCTTCCCGTGCGCCCTTCCTCGACGGCGGCCGCCAGGTCCCGTACGGCCGCAGGGATCTCGGGCGGCAGCGGCCGGCCGCGCAGGTGTGCGGCGGGCGCGGCCTCCACCAGCGGGATCACCACATTGAGCTGGGCCAGCAGCCGCACCAGCGAGGGGCTGCGCCCGTGGACCCGGGCCCGTCGGCCCAGAACCAGGTCGTAGGCCTGGTTCAGGGCCTGGGTGAGCTGCTGGCGGTGCTCCGTGTAGTCGGGGCCGCCGGCGGCCTCCAGGGTGTCGGCCAGGGCCCGGTAGGTGGCGGCGACCGCGGCGCGCTCCGGCTGACGGCCGCGCAGCGGCCAGCCCAGCAGGGTCAGGGCGAGGACGAACAGTCCGCCCGCGCTCATCAGCAGGGGCGCCGTCCACCAGGGCTGCGGCAGCGGCAGGCCGGCCCCGATCACGGCGTTGAGCAGGAGCAGCAGTCCGGACACGGAGGCGACCGTGCCGATCGAGGAGATCATCCCGGAGACGAGGGCGATGAGGGTGAGGACGCCGACGGCCACCCAGCCGTGTCCGAAGACCAGGGTGCCCAGTGCCACGCCCACGGCGCCGAAGAGCTGGGGTACGGCGATGTTCAGGATCCGCATCCGGTAGGCGTCGGCGGTGTCGCCGATGACTCCGGCGAGGGCGCCCATGGAGACGAGCGCGCCGTACTCGGGCTCGTCCAGGGCGAATCCCACGGCGAGCGGGACGGACAGCGCGACCGCCGCGCGCACCACGGCGGCCCAGGGGATCGGTGCGGTGCTCGGCCGCAGTCCGTTCAGCAGCCAGCCGGGTGGAGCCGGCGGGCGGTGCCGGTCTCGCCCGGACGGTATGTGTTCGGTGCGTTCGGTGCTCATTCCGCTTCCGTGCCGCCGCTCGCGAATCGGTTCTTCTGGGCTCTTCTGCGTCGTTCTGCGTACGTTGGTACCTTCCGAGCTTATGGGGTGCGGCGCAGTCGGCCCGTCAGCCAGGCGCCCAGCGCGGCGGTGACCCCGATCGCCAGGACGACCCAGGAGCTGGTGCGCAGGAACACGGTGAGCGCGTCGTACACGGCCCCGGCGGCCGACCGGTCGATGTCGCCCGGCAGGTCGTCCAGGGTGAGCCGCCGGCACAGGTCCACGGCGATCCGCAGGAGGACGGCACCGCCCGCGAGCCCGAGTCCGGTGGCGATGACGGCGCGTCGGCGGCGGACGGCGACCGCGACGGCCGTCGCGGCCAGGACCACGGTCAGTACGGGAAGCCAGATGCCGGCGATCTGGAGCATGCCGAATCCCCTCCGGAGAGCGCCGAGGTTGTCGTACTCCATGACCTTCACGGAGACGTGGGTCTGCGGAATGCGGTCGGCGAAGGGCACCCCGTCGGCGACGAGTTCCTCTTTGACCTGCGCGATGACGGGCGCGAGGTCGATGGTGACGGCGTTGCCGTGGTCGGTGGTGAGCGCCTTGAAGAAGGCGGCGTGGGCGGCGCGGTTGGCCGCGTCCCAGGCGGTGCGGTAGGCCGGGGTGCCGGAGAAGGAGCTCAGGGCCTCGCCGAGCAGGGCGTCCAGGTCGCCCTGGAAGGGGCCCGCGTCGATCTGCCCGGAGAGGGCGCGGCCGGCCTGGGTGACGACGACGCCCTGTACGGCGGGGGCCGCGGCGAGCGGGGACATGGCGGCGGTGTAGCGGTCGGCGTCGCCCAGCTCGCGGTCGGCCCAGTACGCGACGGCGCTCGCGGGCACGAGGAGGGCCGCGAGCACGATGAGGACCGCCGACAGGATGGTGCGCACGTCACCAGGGAATGCCGGGGCGGGGCACCGGCGCGAGCCTTGTTGCTGCGGGCGGGTGCGGGTATCACCCTTGCGGGTTTTAATCTGGATATCTAATATCCAGATTATGAAGATGAGTGAGGGCGTCGAGTGGGCGCTGCACAGCTGCGTCAACCTGGCGTGGAGCGGCCCGGAGCGAGCCGTGTCGGCGGCGCGGCTCGCCGCGTGGCACGACCTGCCCGCGGCCTACCTGAACAAGCAGCTCCAGGCGCTGGCCCGGGCGGGCATCCTCACCTCCGCACCCGGCCCCCGCGGGGGCTTCCGGCTGGCCCGCCCGCTCGCCGCCATCACGCTCATGGACGTGGTCGCCGCCGTCGAGGGGCCCGAAGAGGCCTTCAGGTGCGCGGAGATCCGGCAGCAGGGCCCGGGCGCCGGACCGGCGGCCGGTCGTGACGCGGACGCCGCGGAGTGTGCCGTCGCGCACGCCATGGCCCGGGCCGACCTGGCCTGGCGCAGGGCCCTGGCCGCGCAGGACCTCGACGAGATCCGGCAGCAGGCCGAACGGCAGGCCCCCGAGGCCCCGCAGCGGCTCCGAGCCTGGCTCGCCGCGCAGTAGGCCCCTCAGACGTGCGGCAGTCGCACCACACATACGTACGTACGGATACGGAACCAGGGAGCTCGGCATGACGCGCAGCATCATCAACCCGGCAGGTCTCCACACCCCGACCGGCTACGGCTACAGCCACATCGTCTCCGCCCCCGGAGAGCAGGTCTTCATGGCGGGCCAGTACGGCTCCGACGAGAACGGCCACGTCGTCTCCGAGGACTTCGCCGACCAGGTCGCGCAGGCCTTCGCCAACCTCCGGACCGCCCTGGCCGCCGTCGGGCTCGGCCCTGCCGACGTCGTCCGCATCGGTACGTACATCGTCGGCCACGACCAGCGGAAGCTGGAGGTCCTTCTCAAGGAGCTGCACGCCACCTGGGGCACCGAGCTGCCCGCGCAGACCTTGACAGGGGTGGCTGCCCTCGCCCTGCCCGGCATGCTCTTCGAGATCGACGCCGTGGCGGTGCGCCCCTCCTGAGGGGGCCGTGATCCACTTGCCGGTCCGGGTCCGCGGGTGTGCCCTGGAGGATGGGAGAGAGGAGCCCGTCATGGCACATGCGGCACCCACCGCCTTCCGGCGGCAGCCCTACCGCCAGTCGGCGGTCACGGACCACTCCGCACGGAACGCCCTCATCCGCGCCCTGCTCCTCGGACTCGTCTACGGAGTCTGGGCCGCCTTCATCAAGCGCGACACGGGCCCGGTGGACGCGGGCAACGTCTTCTACGGCATCCTGTGCGGCGCGATCTTCGCCGGCTGCATGTTCGGACTCAACCGCGTAGGTCCCCGCCTCATGCGCGAGATCCACGCCTCCGCGTACGGAGCCTTCGCGGGCATCGCCGTGGGCTACCTGCACAGCCTCACGGGTGCGAGCGTGTTCACCTCCACCGTCATCGGCCTCTTCTCCGGCATGGGCATCGGCTTGGCGGCGTTCTACCGCTACTACACACGGGAGCCCTAGCCCCAGCTCCTGCCCGTACCGCCCGGCCGTCCTTTCGGCCGGGCGGTTCTTCCGTGTCTGCGGCGGGCTCCTACGCGGCCGAGTCCGGCGCGGTCGTGTGCTGCGGCTCGCTCGTGCTCTCGGACTCGGCGGCGGCCGGCGACTTCAGCGGCGCGGCCGGATCGCTCTGGCGTACCGGCGGGGTGAAGCGGGCGGCCTCGGCGCGGAGCATGGCGTTCAGGGCGGTGTACGGGTCGATGGGCATGGCGGAACCTCACGGTGCTCAAGGGGTGTGGGGGGACTGCGCTGCTGCCGGGGCCGGGGCCGGGCCGGGTCGATTCGGGCGGGACCCCGGGGCACGGGCCGGCTCAGCAGCGCAGGACCACACTCCGCACCGTCGGCGGGGCCTGCGCCGGCTCGGTCCTCTCCGGGCCCGGTGCGGGCGCGGGCCGGTCCCCGTGTTTCACGTGAAACAACGGCAGCGGTGTCCGGCGCAGGCCCGGCACCCCGCGCGGCAGCCACCGTACGGCGGCACGTACCTCGGGGTCGGCGGCCGGATCCGACTGTCCTTCGGAGGGTTCGGCGGGCGCGGCGGAGGAGGGCTGGGACTCGGCGACCGTCGCGGCGGCCGGACCGGCGCCGAACACGCACAGCAGCACGACACAGGCCGCTGTCAGGGCCCGGGTCAGTGCCGCACGCGTGCGCCGCCTCCCGCTCATGCGGGGGGTGTGCCCCGCCACACCGGGCGGCTCCCGTCCGGGTGCGCAGAAGCCCCCGACCGGAGGACGAAGTCACCCCCCACGGATGACGGCTCGCGAGGGCGGGTCAGCGGCCGCGCCGCTGTCCCGTCAGCCGGGCCAGTACGGCGGTTTCGCCGCCGATCAGGCGCAGTTGGGCCCGTCCGGCCCGGTCCTCGTGGCCCGTGGCCTCACCGGGTGAGATCCGGATGACGGTGAACACGGCCGTACGCCCGTCCGCGCGGGAGATCTCGACGGTCCGGCCCCGCTGGAGTCCGGCCAGGTCCAGGCCCGACCCGGTGATCACCGCGGTGCCGGCCGAGCCCGGCGGTGGACCGGCGGCGTCCCAGGCGGCTTCCTCGCGACCCTCATGTCCCTCAAGCCCCTCATGACTCTCACGCCCCTCGCGCGCCAAGGCCAGCGGCACGTCGATGTCCAGGCTCGGGACGCGCAAGCGCACCGGCCGCGCGGGCCGCATGGGCCCGGTGACCGGCCGCAGCGGGCCGGGGGCCGTCCTCGGCGAGCGCGCGCCCTGGCCGGGGGTGTGCTCGCCGGAATGTTCCCGCTGCCGGGCGAGACGCCGGTGGTCGGACAGCCCCAACGCCCGCGAGGGCAGCGCGTCGTCGGTGGCCGCGGCCGAGGGAGCGGCACCCTCGGTGCGCTGCAGGACGCTGATGCCGGTGGACAGCAGAACCACCGTCAGGGCGGCGACGACCCACTTGGCGCGGGGCATGGGAATCCCTCTCCTCCTGTCCGGCCGGGGCGGCCGGGTCATGTGAGCAGTGGACACCTCCTCTGCCCGTCAGCACGTGGTGAAACACGGGAGACTGACAGGACGTCACGGGTGTGTCGCATCGGGATTCCGGCGTCTTCGCAGCTGACGGCCGGTACGGCCACCCGCTTCGGAGGGCGCGGGACCATACGTCCGAACGGGTGAGCTCACGGGTCTGCGCGCCAGGCCCTACGGCCCCTCCAGCCGGTGCCGTTCCCGCTTCTCGGTACGGCGCCGCGCGGCGAAGACGGCGTGGGCGGCGCAGCTCATGCGGCCGTCGTCAGCACACCGCGACCATCGTCGCCGTCGTCGCGCCCATCAGGATGGCGGCGAGGTGGACGGCCGGGTGGCCGTAGTCGCCGAACCAGAGGTGCCGGGCCAGGCCGCCCAGCGCGGCCAGGGCCGCGATCACGCCGATCTGGCCGAACAGAGTGACGGCGGTGAAGGGGGCCAGGAGCAGCAGGAGCGAGTTCAGCCAGAACGGGGCGGCGCCCGTCCAGCCTCGCCACTGTCTCACCGCCGTCGGCACGTACGGCATGTACTACCGGCCCCCTCATGGTCAACTCGTCGGCTGCACAGCCTCCTTGGGTGCGGCGCCCGGCACAAGGGCCCGTTCGGCTAGAAAACCGAAGGCGAGGCCGAAAGTCGTCCACAGTGCCGCCTGGATGGCCAGGGACGCGAGGCGGAAGTTCCAGATCAGCGCGGCCGGGAAGTCGGCCGGAACCTCGTTGATGCCGGGCAGGAAGGCGTACGAGATCCCGACGGCGAGGACGAAGAACGCGCCCGCCAGGGCCGACGCGTTCCAGTTGCCGAGCTTCGGGGCGAGCCGTCGGCCCAGGATCAGCGCGCCCGCCGCAAGCAGCGCGCTCAGAGCGATCATGAGCAGGTAGAGGGCGGTCCGCCGGGCAGCCGTCTCGGGGTCGCCGACGGCCGGCGGATTGGCGGGGTACTTGAAGAACGGCACCAGTGTGATGGTGACGAACAGCCCGCCGGTGACCAGTGCGGCCGTGGCCCGCGGGCCGAAGCGGCCGATGCGGCCCAGCGCGAAGCAGAAGACGAGCGCGGCGATGCCGCCGAGCGCGACCCCGTACAGCAGGACACCGGTGCCGAGGCCGGCCGTGGCCTGGAGGGCCCGGCTGACCGGGGCCTCCTCGGCGCCGTGGTCGTGGCCGGCCGCGAGGTGGCCGGCCTCCTCGATGGCGATGGCCGCGTCCACCTTGGACTCACCGAGGAGGTACGCGACGAGGAAGGCGGCGACGCCGGCCAGCAGGCCGGCGAGCATGCCTCTGACGAGAAGGACGCGGGGGGAGAGAGAGTTCATCTGTGTCCGGGTTCCCTTGCGGCGAGGAGATCAGTGGCAGGGGAAGCCGAGCAGGTGGCGGCCGTCGTGCAGCCATTCGTGGATGGTCTCGCCCTGGAAGACCGCGGTGGCGCCCTGTTCGATGCCGACGAAGTACAGCAGGACGAGCATGAGGACGGCGACGAAGGCGGCCCAGGGAGCGAGCGCGGAGAGCGAAATCGGGGCGACGGCGGGAGCCGTCGTGGGCACGGCGGTGTGAGCGGCCATGGCAGGTACCTCCAGAGGGAACACGCGTCCCGGTCAGTGGTGCTCGCGACGACGGCGGCGGGTCTGACTTGCCTCCCTTGCGGGGAGGATTCACAGTGGCGCGACCGTGCCGGATTTTCACCGTGCTTCCGTCGTACCGTCGTCATGTAGTTATGTCGTCCGAGACCGTACCGCGCTTACGCTCCCTTTATGAACCCCCAGTCGGTACGAGTTCACCTGGTTACCCCGGCGCTTGACGCCTCGATGCGGCAGCACCGCTTCGGCCACGGCGGGCCGTACGCCCTGGAAACCGGGCAGTGGGCCGGCCGGACCCTGGACGAAGTGGCCGCCGAGGACCCGGCCGCGGTGCACGGCTGGCTCACGGACCCCGCGTACGCCCCGCCCGGCGGCGAGTCCGTCGAGGCGCTCGTCGCCCGCGCCGGAAGCTGGCTGACCGGCCTCGCGCCCGGCACCCACCGGGTCACCGCCGATCAGGCCTTCGTCCGGGCGGCCGTCGTGCACGCGCTGGAGCTGCCGCCGCACACGTTCTGGCGGCTGGACGCACGACCCGGCACGCTCACCGAACTCAGTGGGCGCGCGGGGCGGTGGAATCTGCGCATCGGGAACCGGTACCCGGAGCCCGAGGAGGCCTAGGCGACGATCCAGTCGGAGGTCGCGATGACCGGCTGCACGCCGTCGCGGTGGACGGTGCCCTCGATCAGGCCGTACATCCGGTCCGCCGCGAAGTAGACCTCGTTGTCGTTCTTGAGGCCGAAGGGCTCCAGGTCGACGAGGAAGTGGTGCTTGTTGGGGAGGTTCAGGCGCACCTCGTTGACCTTGGGGCAGTTGTCGAGCACCCGCTCGGCCATCTGGTTCAGGGTCTGCTGCAGCGAGTACGAGTACGTCTCCGCGAAGGCTTCCAGCATGTTCTTGCGGACCTTCTTGTACGACTGGTCCCAGTCGTACCCGGCGTCGTCGGCGGCCAGCGCCGAGTGCGCCCAGCGCGCGGTGACCTTGGTCGCCAGGATGCGGTCGTACGCCTCCTGGAGGGTCGTGTACTTGTCCTTGATGTAGCCGTGGAACTCGGAGTTGGTCGAGTTCATCACCGTCAGGTCCTTCAGACCCGAGATGACCTGCAGGCCCGTCGTCTCGCTGTAGGTGATCTGCGCGGTGCGCACCTCCTGGCCCTTGCGGACGAAGGAATGCTGCTCCTTGCGCGTCGGGACCGGGATGCGGTCCCACGCGTACTCCTCGATGCGGATCTGCGCCTCGCGGATGGGCTCCTGCGAGGAGACGAAGTGCTTGGCGAGCAGGATGCCGAAGGCCTCGGGGGAGTCGATGCCGTGCTCCTTGCCGAAGGCGTACACCGTGTTCTTGGTGGTGTCGGTCGGCAGGCAGTTGGCGTTGTCGCCGGTCAGGTGGACGTCCCGGAACTCACCGCGGAGCGCGACCGAGACGTTGAGGTCGCGGATCTCGTGCCACGAACCTTCGGCGCCCTTGCGGGTGACCTTGACGATGCGGTTCTCGGCCTTGCCGTACTGGTTCTGGGCCAGGACGTGCTTGCTCATGGGCTGACTTCCTTACGGGTACACGGAGTCCGGCTGGCGGGATCCCGTACGCCCGGCGTCCAGCGGTCGGACCGCTCCCCGCCGTTCGGTCACGCAGGACCGCCCCGGGACTGACGTGCATCCCGGTCCGTAGGTGCTCTTTCGGATTTCAGCACGTTCACGTGCTGTTCGTAATGCCGCGGATCCTCCGAGAGCCGCACCCACGGATTGGGCGACCGTATGTCTGAGCAGGTCAGACCGTGTGCGCGTCGGCGACCGACAGGGCCTCGTCGAGGATCGCCAGGCCCTTGGCGACGTCCTTCGGCGAGATGTTGCACGGCGGCGCGACGTGGATGCGGTTCCCCGCGAGCAGCGGCCACAGGCCGCCCTTCTTCAGGGCCGCCCCGAACTCCGCCATGGGCGCGTTGTCGGCGCCCGAGGCGTTGTACGGAACCAGCGGCTCCCGCGTCGCCGCGTCCCGTACGAGCTCCAGCGCCCAGAAGGTGCCGAGCCCGCGGACCTCACCGACCGAGGGGTGCCGCTCGGCGAGCTCGCGCAGCCCGGGCCCGAGCAGCTCGGCGCCGGTACGGGCGGACTGCTCGACGATGCCCTCCTCCTCCATGACGTTGATCGTGGCGACGGCGGCCGCGCAGGCCAGCACGTGCCCGGAGTACGTCAGCCCGCCCGGGTAGGGCCGGCGGGCGAAGGTCTCGGCGATGGCGGCCGAGATGGCGACCCCGCCGAGGGGTACGTAGCCGCTGGTGACGCCCTTGGCGAAGCAGAGCAGGTCGGGGCGCACGTCCCAGTGCTCGGAGGCGAACCACTTACCGGTCCGGCCGAAGCCGACCATGATCTCGTCGAGGATGAAGACGATGCCGAAGCGGTCGCAGAGCGCGCGGACCCCGGCCAGGTAGCCGTCCGGGTGGACGAGCACGCCCGGGGCGCCGCCGACGGTCTCCAGGATGATCGCGGCGATGGACTGCGGACCCTCGAAGACGATCGTGTCCTCGAGGTGGCGCAGGGCGCGCTCGCACTCCTCGGCCTCGGTGGTCGCGTAGAAGGGCGAGCGGTAGGCGAAGGGGCCCCAGAAGTGCACGACACCGGCGGTGGCGGTGTCGTTGCCGAAGCGCCGCGCGTCACCGGTCAGGTTGATCGCGGTGGAGGTGGCGCCGTGGTACGAGCGGTACGCGGAGAGCACCTTGGGCCGGCCGGTGTGCAGCCGGGCCATGCGGACGGCGTTCTCGACGGCCTCGGCCCCGGCATTGGTGAAGAAGATCTTGTCCAGGTCGCCGGGAGTGCGCTCGGCGATCAGCCGGGCCGCCTCGGAGCGGACGTCGACGGCGAAGCCGGGGGCGACCGTGCACAGCTTGGCCGCCTGCTCCTGGATGGCCGCGGCGACCTTGGGGTGCTGGTGGCCGATGTTCGTGTAGACGAGGGCGCTGGAGAAGTCGAGGAAGCGGTTGCCGTCGTAGTCCCAGAAGTACGAGCCCTCGGCCCCGGCGACGGCGAGCGGGTCGATGAGCTCCTGCGCCGACCACGAATGGAAGACGTGCTTCCGGTCGGCTTCCTTCACTGCGTCTTTCACTGCGTCTCGCACCGCGCGGTCTTCCGCGGCGGCGAGGGCACCGGCTTCTGCGTTCATAAAACGAGAGTAGTTGTCCACGATGCGGAACGGCGGCCGTGTCCGATGGGCGGGCGGACTCGGACGATGGGGCGACCGCCGCGGAGTGGATCTCAATTTACCGCATTGTGGAATCTGATTTCCGAGATGCGAAATCTGTGGCGGAGTGGGTGACGGTCGCAGCCCTAGGATTGGCGGCCCGGGGTAGGGGTAGGTGCGGCGCTGAGCGGCGCGCGCGGAGACGGGAGGCCCTGTGGCCGAGCAGACGCGGAGGCTGGTCCTGGGAGGCGCCACGGCCGGTGTCGTGGGCCGGTGCCGGGACTTCACCCGCCGGGCGCTGGCCGACTGGCAGTGGCCGGCCGGGACCGACGCCGTCGAGGACGTGCTGCTGCTGGTCTCCGAGGTGGTCACCAATGCCTGCCTGCACGGCGGCGGCCCGCGCGAACTGGTCCTTCGGCACACCCCCGAGGTGCTGCGCGTCGAGGTCAGTGACGACAGTTCCGAGCCGCCGCGGCGGCGGCCGCCCCGCGACCGCGCGCTGCCGGGAGGGCACGGGCTGATCGTGCTGGAACGGCTCTCGCGAGGCTGGGGCTGGGAGCCGTCGGCCGACGGACGGCCGGGCAAGACCGTCTGGCTGGAGGTACCGGTCAGCGCACCGCGGGCTCCGCAGCCGTAACGCCGACCCCGCCCGCCCCCGCCGGCAGCCCGGCCGCTTCCGGCCCTTCCGGCGCTTCGTCGGGCTCGTCGGTGAGCAGCCCGGTGCGCAGCCGCTCCAGGGTGCGGGCCAGCAGGCGGGAGACGTGCATCTGGGACAGCCCCAGCCGGTCGCCGATCTCGGACTGCGTCAGTTCCTGCCCGAAGCGCAGCGAGAGCAGGACGCGCTCGCGCTCGGGCAGGCCGGCGAGGATCGGCTTGAGGGACTCCAGGCACTCGATGCGGTCGTACGCCGCCTCCTCCTCGCCGAGCGAGGGCCGGTCGGCGCCGCCGTCGTGGTCGCCGTCCTCCTGGAGCGGCGCGTCCAGGGAGCGCGCGGAGTACGCGGACGCGGCCTTGCGGCCCTCCGACAGCTCCTCGGGCGGCACGTGCAGGTGCCCGGCGAGCTCGGTGTCCGTGGGTTCGCGGCCGAGCTCCTGCTCCAGGACGTCGTGCGCCTTGGCCGAATCGATGCGCAGTTCCTGGAGCCGCCGCGGGACCTTGACGGCCCAGCTGGTGTCCCGGAAGAACCGCTTGATCTCCCCGGTGATCGTCGGCATCGCGAACGAGGTGAATTCCACCCCGCGCTCCGGGTCGAAGCGGTTGATGGCCTTGATCAGGCCGATCGTGCCGACCTGGACGATGTCCTCCATCGGCTCGCTCCGCCCGCGGAACCGGCGGGCGGCGTACTTCACGAGGCTGAGGTTCAGCTCGACGAGGGTGTTGCGGACGTACGAGTACTCCGCGCCGCCTTCCTCCAGCTCGGCCATTCTCCGGAACAGGGACACGGACAGGGCCCTGGCCTCGTCTGTCGAGACGTCTGTGAGGTCTGTACGGTGCATGGCGCTGCGCTCCTCCGACGGGTGGACCCCGGGTGGAGTGCCCGGGGTACGTCGTTGCGCTGTCCCAGGGGATATACCCCTACGAATTATCCCGTACCCCCCGTGTCCTCGCTCATCGGCTCGGCCCACCGCCTCGCCGTACAGCCGGAACAGCCGGAACAGCCGGAACAGCCGCGGACCGCTATTTGTCCGAGTAGCTGAAGTCCCCGACGGTCCAGGCACTGACGTCCGCGAGCGCGATCCGGTACATGCCGCCGGTTTCGGGGATGCCCAGGGTGCCCTGGAGGATGCGCGCCACGTGGAAGTGCAGGTGCGAGGGCGGCCCGGCGGCGGCCGGGCCGGTGGGGCCGGTCTGTCCGGAGGTTCTGAAGACCTTGGCGAACGGCGCCAGCTGGTCGGAGTCCTGGAGGACCTCGGCGACGCGCTGACGCCAGACGCTCTCGGGGGCGAGGCGGCCGGTGATGACGGCGCCGTTGATCACGACGGTGAGGGACATCTGATTGGTTTGCTCCGACTCGACCATGGCGGCGAGATCGATGAGCAGGTCATCAGGGATCGACATGGGCACGGACTCTAGCAAGCGTTCAGGCCCTGGCCGGCGTGTATCGAGGAGTTCCCGGTGGGGGGATTCGCGAGAGCGTGTCGAAGCAAAGATGGGGAAAATGCAACGAGCTGGGGCCCGCACCCCGAGGTGCGGGCCCCAGCTCGTATGCGTCAGCGATTAGGCGGGAACGATGTTCTCGGCCTGCGGGCCCTTCTGGCCCTGCGTGACGTCGAAGGTAACCTTCTGGCCTTCCTGAAGCTCACGGAAGCCGGAGGAGGCGATGTTCGAGTAGTGGGCGAACACGTCAGCGCCGCCACCCTCCTGCTCGATGAAGCCAAAACCCTTTTCCGCGTTGAACCACTTCACGGTGCCAGATGCCATAGTGAATCTCCTTTGGGGCAATGCCCGGGATCGCACTGTGCGAGCGCCGGAGTCGCCGAGATGATTGCCCCGACCGGAAACTCAACCGGTAAATAAAAAAAGCGCCCGCCCGAAAAATCCGGTGAGAGCACTTGTAAGTTTTTGGGAACCACAACTGCAACTGGCGTCACCGTAGCACAGGGCGAAGGTCAGGGCGTGGGAATGTCAGCCATTCGGGGTGGGCGCGGTTCTTAAACCTCCCTGCGCGTAGTCGTAATTCTGCACCGGTGGTAACAGGTATTTGCGCACGGAAATCATATGAACGCTGCCGGCGGCCTCAGGCTTTTCGTGTCCGCGGCGCATCCCGTCGTTCGGCCGGAGGGTTTCTTCGGGCCGGTCCTCCGGCGCGACGATCCGGCAGGCTGCCCCGCATGTCCGGCCCCAACCCCCTTGTGATGCGGGTCACATGGAATGTTCGGAGGGTTCGCGGCCTCTTCCCGTTCGAGACGCGGTCGAGGAGGAAGTCATGAGGATCCCGGGGGCGACCGAGGAGGGGCTGTCGGCGCTCGTCCGGTCCGCCCAGCGCGGCGACCGGATGGCCGTCCAGGAACTGCTCGACCTGCTGACCCCGTACGTCGGGCGGCTGTGCGGGCCGATCGCGCTGCAGGACGGGCCGGACGCCACACAGGAGGCGCTGATCGCGGTCTTCCGGAACATCGGGCGGCTGCGGGAGCCGGCCGCGCTGTTCGGCTGGGTGCGCGTGATCGCCGTACGGGAGGCGGTGCGCATGGCCCGGGCCGGCGCGCGGACCGTGGCCGACCCGCTCGACGAGGTTCCGGCGCGCGGCGATCCACAGCTCTCGGCCGACGTGCGCGACGTGCTGGAACGGCTCTCCCCGGCGCACCGCGCCGTACTGGTCCTGCGCGACCTCGAAGGGCTGGACGAGCACGCGGTCAGCGCTCTGCTCGGGGTGCCCGAACCCACCGTGCGGACCCGGCTCTTCCGGGCCCGCCGCAACTTCCGGAAGGCGTGGGAACGTTGAACGACTCCTGGCCGGTCGCCGAACTCGACGCCGTCCGCAGGCTGCGGGTGATCGCCCGCACCACTCCGGGCGCCGGCTTCGCCGAACACCTCCTCGCCGCGCCCTTCGACCGGGTCTGGGACCTCGCCTCGGATCTGGAGGACCAGCTGCCCCGGCTCATCACCGACATCAGCTCCTTCACGGTGACCTCGGCCGCCGGTGAACGCCTCGAAGCCCGGGCCCGCAGCCCGCTCGGCATGCGGGCGCGTTTCGACGTCGTGCTGCGGCCGGGCTGGTGCCTCATGCAGAGCCGGTTCGTGGTCGGCGGCATGGCCGCCGTGCCGGAGGGGGACGGGACCCGCTTCGCCTTCTTCGGCGGCCTGCGCCTGCCCGGCATCGGGCCGGCCGACCGGGTGCTGCGCCCGCTGATGGCGCCGCTGGCCGCGAGGGCGCTGGGACGCCTCTCTGACCAGCTGGAACCGTGAACGGGCACCCTCCGTGGAGGCCGCTCCGGGGCGCTGTACTCTGTGCGGGATTCTGTCCTGAGCGTGTTCAAAAACATCACAAATGGGGGTTCGGTGCGCAACCGCCGACTCGTTCTCTCCGCCGCCTTCATCGCGGCCGGCGTCGGTCTCATACCGGGCATGGCCCAGGCGGATCCCGCCGCGTCCGGTACGGCTGGTGCGCCCGGAATGAGCACTCCGGACGTCAACCTCGACGACGCCGCGGCGCCCAACTTCAAGACGTTCACCAGCCCCGCGGACCGTACGGTCCGAAAGACGCTGTCCGCCCCGCAGAACAAGGCGGCCGCCGCCCCGCTGACCGTGGGTACCGCCCAGGCCAACCCCAACCTCGCGGTCGCCCTGGGCGCCAAGACCAGCAGTGCGCACGGGCTGGAGCTGAAGTCCACCATCACGAGCGAGGCCGCCTCGCTCAAGGTCACCATCGCCTGGGGCGACGGGACCACGGACACGGCCGACGCCGCCGGCTCCACCGTGCTGACCACGCCGCACATGTACGCCGAGGTCGGCGAGTACGCGATCAAGGTCACCGTGGCCGACGCCGCGAACAACATCACCGCCGAGAACGATCTCTACATCACCACGCCGGGCTCCGACTTCACCCCGTACGCCCCGACCCGCCTCCTGGACACCCGGTCGGGCATCGGCGCGCCGAAGGGCAAGGTGCCCGCGTACGGCACGACCCGCGTCAAGGTCGAGGGCAGCGGCTCGATCCCGGACAACGTCACCGCCGTCGTCCTCAACGTCACCGTCACCAACACCACCAGCGGCGGGCACATCACCGCCTACGCCAAGGGCGCCGACCGGCCGACCTCGTCGAACGTCAACTTCTCGGCCGGCCAGACGGTCCCGAACCTGGTGATCGTGCCGGTCAGCCTGGACGGCTACGTCGAGCTGTACAACGCCGGCTGGGAGTCGGTCGACCTGCTCGCGGACGTCACCGGCTACTTCACCCGGACCGCGTCCAGCGGCTACACCCCGATGGCGCCGACCCGCTTCGTCGACACCCGCGACGGCCTCGGCACCGCGAAGGGCCAGGTCGCCGGCCAGGCGACCTTCAGCACGCAGATGAGCGGCCTGCGCGGCGTCCCCCAGGACGTCAAGGCCGTCGCGCTCAACGTGACCGTCACCAACCCGAAGGAGGACGGCCACCTGACCGTCTTCCCGAGCGGGCAGGCGGCTCCGTCCACCTCCAGCGTGAACTTCACCGCCGGCCAGACCATCGCCAACTCGGTGATCGTGCCCGTCGGCCCCGACGGCAAGATCAGTGTCCGCAACGGGGCCTGGGCCGGGACCGACGTGGTCGTCGACGTCGTCGGCTACTACAGCCTCGACAGCAAGGGCGCCTACATGCCGCTGGCGCCGCAGCGCCTGGTCGACACCCGTGACCCCGCCAGCCCGGTGTACGGGCCGCTGGAAGGCCAGAGCTACATCTACGTGCCGTTCTCCGACGACGAACCCAGCATCTCGGGCTTCGTGCTGAACACCACGGTCACCAACACCCGGGGCGGCGGGTACCTCACGGTCGCCCCGGACCCGAACACGTCCGGCCAGTACCAGAACGGGACGGAGACCTGGCCGACGCCGCCCAACTCCTCCAACCTGAACTGGACGACGGGCAAGACCGTCCCGAACCTGGTCCAGGCGAGCACCGGGGCCAACGGCATCGTCGACTTCTGGAACCGGGGCTGGGACGACATCGACCTCGTCGTCGACGTCTTCGGCTTCTACGACACCAAGTAACCGCGGTCCGGGGCGCGCCGGGGCGTCAGGCTCCGGCGCGCAGCCGCTCCGCCTCCTCGGTGAGCCAGGCCGGGCGGACCATCTCGACGTTGCGCCCGGTGCTGTCGGCGGCCCGGACCAGCGCGTCGGCGGCCTCCCGCGGGCCGGGCACCGCCCGGGCGCGGGCCGCCTCGGCGAGCGCTCCGGCCGCCGCGGCCTCCGCCGCCCCGGCGAGCTGCAGCGAGGCGGCCGCGCGCTCGGCCGCCTCGGCCGCCTGCCCGTACCGGCCGCCGGTCCAATGCGCCCACGCCGTGTTGTAGAGGCAGACGCCCTCGGTGCGCGGGTTCTCCATCGCCGACGCCGCGCCGAGCGCCGCCTCCAGCGACGCCAGGGCCTCGTCGACCCGCCCCAGCGCGAGGAGCGCCACGCCCTTGGCGTTCAGCGCGTAGTCCGTCGCTTCCTGGACGCCCGCGTCCCGGTAGGCGGCGACGGCCCTGTCGCCCGCCGCGATGGTCTCCTCCCATCGGCCCAGGGTCAGCAGGGCCGTGAAGCGGGCGTTCCACGAACGGGCCTCGGTGAGCGGGTCCCCCGACGTACGGGCGAGTTCGCTCAGCCGGTCGGCGCCGGCCAGGGCCGCCGCGCCGTCGCCCAGGGTGCTGTGGGCGAGGCTGAGGCCCAGGAGTGCGTGCACCTCGGCTTCGGCGTCGCCGTTCTCGTGGGCCAGGTCGCCGGCCCGGGCCAGCGGGCCCATGGCGGCGTCGAGGCGGCCCAGCTGGCGGTGGGTGTCGCCCAGGCCGAACATGGCGTCCTGCAGTGCCCGGCGGTCGTCGAGGCGCTCGGCCAGATCGGCTGCCTCGGTGAACAGTTCGGCCGCCTGTGCCAGCGGGCCTCCGCTCAACCGGGCGTGTCCGAAGCTGATGAGATGGGCAAGACGTGCCCGGTCGTCGGTCAACTGTCCCTCCAGTGTCAGGTGCATCGAGATGGCCGCGAGCACCGATCCGTGCCGGACCATCCATCGGCTGATCGCTCCGAGGACCAGCGCGGCGTCGTCCATGTCACCGGCGCGCACCCGGTGGTCGAACTCGCGCCGGTACGGCTGTATGTCGTCCAGGCCGCGCCAGTCCGGGCGGGGCGGCGCGATGCTCGCGTACCAGTCGGCGGCCCGCCGCTCCAGGGACCGCCGTCCGAGGGCTCCTTCCCGCGGCATGGCGCCGTACGCGAGGTCGGCGTCCATCGGGTGCAGCGCGAGGGTGCGGGTGGCCCGGTCCACCGACAGCATGCGCATGCGCAGCAGGTCGGACAGGACCGGTGCGACGGCGGAGCGGCCGGGACCCGGGCCCGTACCGAGGTCGGTACCGAGGCTGCCCACGATCCACTCGACCGCCTCGCGCGGTACGGGCGTGCGCAGCACCGCGAGGACGTTCAGTACGCCGCGGCCTTCGGGGCCGAGCCGCTGGTACTGGTCCTGGGCGAGCCCCGCGACGACGTCGCCCCGCAGGGTGAAGTCCTCCAGGACCTCCTGCAGCGTCGGCAGCGCCAGTGTGTCGTCGGCCATGGCGCCCACCAGCAGCTCCAGCGCACGCGGTACCCCGTGGACGTGGACCGCGGCCCGCAGCAGCTGCTCGTCGGAGAGCTGCGCCACGCCGAGGCTTCCGTCCTGGTCGAGCTCGCGCAGCAGCGCGACGGACTCGCCGGGCGGCAGGCCGTCGGACAGTTCGACCTCCGCGGCGAAGCGGCGCAGCTCGGGGGCGAGTCGTAGCGGTATCTGCGAGGTGACGAGCAGCCGGGGCGTGGACCGTGCCCGGAAGAGGCAGTCGAAGAAGACGGCGAGTTCCCCGTCGGTCTCGTCGAGCGTGCCGTCGTCCTGGAGGCGGTCCTCCAGGTTGTCCATCAGGAGGACGACGAGCCGGTCTCCCATCGCGGCGAACAGCTCGCCGATCTTGTCCTGTACGGGGCGGCCCGTGGCCCAGACGTCCAGCAGCCGTGCCTCGTCCTCGGGGCCGAGCGCGCGGGCACAGTCGAAGTAGACGCGCTCCAGCGAGATGCCCGACGTACGGGTGCTCAGGTTGACCAGCCCCGACGGAGCGGGCGCCCGCGCGTGGCCCGGCCACTCGCCCCGCTCCAGCAGTTCCATGACCTTGGCCGCGACGGCGCTCTTGCCCATGCCCCGGCGGCCGGTGACGGTCACCATGCGGACGGCGGGGTCCGAGAGGAGCCGGCCGATCGTCTCGCGGGCCTCGGTGCGGTCCTTGAACAGCTCCAGACCGTGCGTGACGGGCAGCCCGATGACCCTCGAACCCGCCTGGCGGGGGCGGGGTCCGGCGGGCCCCGGGCCGGGAACCACGTCCGGCAGGGCCTGCGGGTCGCCGATCGACAGCAGCGCGGCCAGCTCGGCCCGGTGCTGCTCGCCGACCCGGTGCAGGGTGTGGTCGATGCGGGCCGCCGCCAGTCGGCCCATCCCTTCCCAGCGGTGGTGTTCGGCGACGACCCCGACGATGTGGGGCCCGGCCCATACGGCGGCGCCCGACATCCCCGACCACGGCGACGCCTTGGGGTCGGGATCGGCGGCCGCCACCGGGACGGTGATCTCCAGGGTGCCGGTCCGCAGGTTGGACAGGGCCGCCACGGTCCCGTCCGCCTGGTGCAGCTCCCGGAACTGCCGCCCGTCGGGGGTGCGTCGCCGCTTCCACAGCGGGAATCCCGCGGCGTGCACACCGATGACGGCGTGCCGGTCGTCGCCGACGCGCCCGAACCGGGCGGGCGGGACGGGTGCGTCGCCCGGCCGGGGCGCGAAGGCCAGTACGGACACGTCGGTGTCGGCGTCCGACCAGGCCACCGTCGCCTCGGCGGCCCACTGCCCCGGCCGGCCCGCGTCGAAGCGCACCTGGACGCCGGTGGCCCCGGCCACCACGTGGTGGGCGGTCAGCACCACCGCGTCGCCGACCCGGTAGCCCGATCCGCGCCGCCCGCCGCCGTCGGCGGTGGTGACGATGACCTCCGCGATGCGGTGCGGATCCAGTCCGCCGCTCCCGTCCGAGCCGTCAGCGCTCACCGTCATACCTCATCCAGCAGCTCGTTCCCGGAGATCAGTGCCATCTGGTCCGGCGCGTCCGCCCGTACCGGCTGCAGCGTCAGCGTCAGCTTCTGCGTGACCGTGGTCGACCGCTTGGCCGTGGCGCCGGCGTCGAACACCCAGAACCTGACCTTCACCCCCGGTTCGGTGGACCGCTCCACCCCGACGGTCAGTTCCAGCTCCACCCGCTCCGCCTTGAACCGCAGGCCGGATTCGTCGCCTTCCGACATCGCCCGGCTCAGCTCCTGGCGCAGCTGCGCGATCATGTCCGCCAACTCGACCGCATCGTTCACAAGCAGGGCCCCCAACCGGCTCTTCTGGTCAACTGCCCACTCGGGCACGCCACATCATCACGCATCGGCCCCCTGCCCCGTCCACCCAGGGCCGGGAGGGCGCGGTGGGCGGCGACCGTGCGGCATTGACCGTGCGTGAGAGCAAGGATGCGAAACGTAGTCGACTGTGCATATTGTGCGATAGGTGGCGAAAGATCCCCTACGCCAGCTCTGTCTCGTCGAGGAAGGTCTCTCATGAAGCGTTTCCCGGTGATCGGCGTGCTCTGCGTCAGCGCGGTGTTCGGTCTCGCCGCGTGCTCCGACGACACCTCGCCCGCCGAAGAGGCCACCAAGGCCGCGGCCGACCTCTGCACCGACCTGACCTCGCTCAAGGCGGACAACGCCAAGCTGAAGGCCCTGAACCCCGCCACCGCGACCAAGGACCAGATCAAGGACGCCGTCAACGCCGTCCAAGAGGACTGGGCCAACGTCAAGGAGAACGCCCAGCAGCTGAAGGAGGCGGAGCGGGCAGCCGTCCAGGACGCCGCCGAGAACCTCAAGAAGGCGTACGAGGACCTGCCGGGAGACACGACCGGCAAGGACGCGCGCACCCAGCTGCAGCCGCAGATCGAGAAGCTGGACCAGGCCACGACGGCCGCCGCCACCGGCCTCCGGTGCCGCTGAACACGGGAATGTGACGGCAGGCCCCTAGGGCAGGACCTCACGCCCGGGAGGCAGCAGTTCGGTGACGACGAAGGCGGCCACGGCCGCGAGGATCACCACCGGCATCATCGTGTAACTGCCGAGCAGCAGGATCACCAGGACCGCGCTGCTCACCGGCAGCCGCAGCGTGGCGGCCGCTGCCGCCGCCATGCCCACCGCCATCCCGGGTACGACCCCCAGGCCGGGCAGGGGCGAGAGCAGGACGCCCACCGCGGCTCCGATGAAGAGCGCGGGGAACACGGGGCCGCCGCGCAGGCTGCCGAGGCAGAGTGCGTAGGCGGCGCCCTTGAACAGCACCACGGCGAACAGGGCGCCGATCCCCCAGGCGTGCGGGTCGGCGGCCAGCGCGGCGAGGCCCGCCTGGCCGGACGAGGCGACCTCGGCGGGGGAGCGGCCGGTGAACAGCGCGTAGAGGCAGGCGCAGACCGCGGCGCCCAGGGCGCACTGGACGGTCCGTACGAGGTGTCGCTCCGACGTGACGTACGCGGCGAGCCGCCGGGCCCCGGCCAGCAGGGGATGGAGGGCGGCGGCGAGGACCACGGCGATGACCAGCGTCCAGCCCACGTCCGCCAGGTCCAGGCGGGGGGCCGGGGCGTACAGCTTCAGGGTCAGGTCCCCCGTCTCCAGCCCGGTCCAGCGTCCGAGTCCGGTGAACACGAGGGCCCCGATTCCGCTGGACAGCATGACGGGCAGCATGACCGCGAACAGCCGCGGCCCGCCCACGCCCGCCAGCTCCATCAGCAGCACCGCCGCGATCAGCGGGTTGCCGAAGATGGCGGAGACGGCCGCGGCGGCGCCGGCCGCGCCCAGCAGGGCGTTGCTCTGCGGGGTCGCGGGCGCCTGAGTGAGGTCCCGGAACACCAGGGCCAGTCCGCCGCCCAGGGCGATCAGCGGGGCCTCCGGTCCCAGTACGGCGCCGAACGGCAGGCTGGCGGCCGTCGCGAGCACGACCCCGGGCAGCGCGGCGGGCGAGGCGCCCACCGTATGGAGTCCGGCCGCGGGTACGTGGCCGCCCGCGCCGGGCAGGTGCGTGGCGATCAGGCCCACCGCGATTCCGGCGAAGAGCAGCAGGGGGAGCGGCCACCACCAGGGCGGGATGTCCCGGCCCATGGCCTGCGGGAGGTCCGTCCACAGCACCTGCTCCAGTTCGTGCAGCGCGGCGAGGAACCAGAAGGAGGCGAGGGACACCAGGATGCCCACGAGGGCGGAGAAGGCGAGTGTCTTCAGGTAACCGGCGCTGCGGAGCATGTGGCGCAGGACGTCCGCCTCTTGGGGCTGGGTGCCGCTGACGGGCGGGTCGGATCGGGGTCGCTGCTCCGTCATGGGTCACTTCCTTTCCCCCTCGATGGTCCACCCGGGAGGTCCCCTGCGCCGCCGGGGGCCGGGGCCGCCGTGGCCCGCCGCCGGATCCCGATCCTGACGGCGCTGAAGAGGACCTTGGCGATCACTCCCACGAGGATCAGGTCGACGATCATCTGACCGGTGACGATGATGCGGGAGGTCTGGGTGGTGGCCGTGATGTCCCCGAAGCCGACGGTCGCGAACACCGTGACCGTGAAGTACAGCGCGTCCGTCCGGTTCAGGGGCTCCGAGAAGGAGTGCGGCACCTTCTCTTCGAGCACGTAGTACGCCGCGGAGAAGAGCAGCAGGAACAGCGGCACGGCGGTGGAGAGCGCTTCGATGGCACGCAATCGCGGATACTCCGAACGGGTGACGGCGGTGATCTGCCAGGTGATGAGCCCGCCGAAGACCGCCAGGCCGAGCGAGAGCGTGACGACGATGGAGACGTCGAGCTCGCCGCTCAGGGGGGCCAGGTAGTACAGCGCCGTGAGCACGCCGACCGAGCCGAGCGAGCGGATCAGGTGACCTGTCAGCACGCGAAGCCGCCGCCGGGACGCCGCGCCGGTGCGGATCCGCCGCCCGGATGCGTTGCGTTCCATGGATTCAGGAGAAGGGGACGGAGCACATCGCGCGACCGGAGCGGCCCCGGGTCCGTGCCTCAGCGCGTGAGCTCGTACAGGCTCCTGCCCACCAGCCACACTCCGAGGACGAGGCAAGTGACCACGATGGCGGGGTCCTTGTGGTCCGACAGCCACGTGCGCAGGCCCGTCAGCGCCCGCCCGGCCTTCTCGGGCGCGAACACCATGTACAGCTCCATGGCCAGGAGGCTGGCGGTGGCGAGGAGGCAGAAGGCCAGCAGGGCCAGGAACGACTCGCTGTGGCCGAGGTTCGCGTCCACGACGGTGGCGGCTGCCGCACCGACCATGCCCCAGGGCTGCAGGAGCACCGCGAGCCCGGCCGCCGACCACGCGGTGGCCTGGTCCATCCGGGACGTGAGCGAGCTCTGGGAGGCGTCGGATCCGGCGTCCGGTGCGGCGTCCGGTGCGGTGTCCGGTCCACCGCGGCTCCGGCGGCGGCGCCTGTGTTCGCTGTAGACGACGAGCCCGATGCCGATGGCCAGTTTCGCCGCCAGTGCGGCGGTGGAGGGAGGCGACTTGGGCGCGGGCGGCTCGCCGCCGGTGAGGAGGAGGACGAGGGCGATCACCGTGACGAGGCAGGCGAGCCAGGCGAGGATGAATGCGAGCCCTTTCCACACGCCCCTCGGCGCGGACACCACCAGCACGAAGGCCATGATCGGCAGCGGATAGAGGGTGATGACGAGGCCGATGACGAACAGGTCAAGCAGCATGGTGACCATGGTCGCCCGGCCTGGCGGCCGGTTGCAAAAGATACGAAATGTGCTCCGAAATGCGGACATTGAGTACCGGCTGTATCAATGAAGTAACCGCATGCATGATCGGAGCGAGCATGGACGACTATCCGCTTCTCAACATCTTCTGGACGATGCTGTGGCTCTTCCTGTGGATCCTGTGGTTCTTCCTCCTCTTCAAGATCATCACGGACATCTTCCGCGACCACAGCCTCGGTGGCTGGGGGAAGGCGGGATGGCTCATCTTCGTGATCCTGCTGCCGTTCCTCGGCGTGTTCGTCTACCTCATCGCCCGCGGGTCCGGCATGGGACAGCGGGACGTGAAGCAGTATCAGGAGAGTGAGCAGGCCTTCCGCAGCTACGTCCAGGAGGCGGCTGGATCCGGGGGCGGTTCGGCGGAGGAGCTGAGCAAGCTCGCCGCGCTCAAGAGCAAGGGCGACATCACCCAGGAGGAGTACGACCGCGCCAAGGCCAAGCTCCTGGCGTGACCGGTCGCGTCATCGCCACTTCGACGGCAGCGGGCCCCGCCCTTCCCGGGCGGGGCCCGCTGCCGTCCTCCGGACTCGGCCCCTCACGCGCCGATGCGCACCAGGGCGAGCGTGATGTTGTCCGGACCTCCGGCTTCGATGGCCGCCTTCCACAGCTCGAAGGCGGCCTTGCCGTCGTCGTGCACGCGCAGCAGTTCGTCGATCACGTCGTCGGGCAGCGGGTCGGTCAGCCCGTCGCTGCACACCAGGTAGCGATCGCCCGTGGACAGCGGGAAAGCCGCCACGTGGGGGGTGATGGGGCTGGGCCCGGGGCTGCCGCCGAGCGTCTGGGTGACGGCCGACGTAGTGCGATGGCCGGGCGCGGGCGGCGGACTGTCGTCCACGCTGACCTGGTGCAGCCCGTCCTCGGTCGCGTGGAACACCTTGCTGTCGCCGACGTTGAACGCCAGCAGCGACTCCGCCAGTACGAGGGCCCCGGCGACCGTGGTTCCCATGGCGGCCAGATCCGGACGGCCGTCGGTGGCCGAGTACACCGCGTCGTTGCAGCGGTTCAGAGCGTCACTGATCGCCTCCGCGCTGTCCAGCGCCGGGCCGAGCGAGGCGAGCTCGCGGACGACCAGCTCACTGGCGACCTCGCCGGCCGGCTGCCCGCCGAGCCCGTCGGCGACGGCGACGACGAGCGGTCTGCCGAGGGGGAACAGCAGCGTCTGGGGGCTCAGGGTCACGGTCCCGCACAGCGTCCACGGGCCGACGGCGAGGCTGTCCTCGTTGTGGTCGCGGATCAGCCCGACATGGCTCAGGGCGGTCACAGCTATGTACGCCACCACGACGACCCGCCTCTCCGCAACGGCAGACGCAGCACTCCCTCCCATTGTCACGCTGCTCGGCGCTCACGCCGCTCGGCATGCGGTGGACGACCGGCCGGAGCACGCTGGTCGTGGGGCCCGAGAAAGGACTGGGCGATGTTCGCGAGGCTGAGCACCTACCAGGGATCACCGGTTCCGGCGTCGGGAGACCTGAGCGCGCATTCGGAGGCGATCGTCCAGCAGGTCCAGGACGTTCCAGGCTTCCGGGGCGTGTACTACCTCGTCGACCGGGCCTCGGGAAAGGCCACGTCGCTGACCTTGTGGGAGGACGAGCAGACCATGCGGGCGAGCGAGGACCGGGCCGCCCGGATCCGTGAGGAGACGGCCCAGCGCGAAGGCCAGCGGATCGTCTCGGTCGAGCACTTCGAGGTGGCCTTCAGCCGCCTCCAGCCATAGCCGCGACAGGTCGTCCCGGGCGCGGATTGGCCCAGGATTCCCGCGGGGAATTGGCGCTGCTGACAGGGCTGCCCCGCTCCTAGCCTGAGCCGGTGACCAACAGAGTCGATTTCTTCTTCGATCCCATCTGCCCGTTCGCCTGGATCACTTCCCGCTGGATGCTGGAAGTCGAGCGCCACCGCGACCTCGACCTCACCTTCCGCGTCATGAGCCTGTCCGTACTCAACGAGGGCCGCGAGGACCTCCCCGAGCGCTATCGAAGGCTCCTCACCACCGGCTGGGGGCCCGTACGCGTCTGCATCGCCGCGGCGCAGCAGCACGGCGACGAGGTTCTGCGCGGCCTCTACACGGCACTCGGCACCCGCCTCCACGACGAGGACCGGGCCGCCGACACCACCGTCATCAGGGAGGCCCTGGCCGAGGCCGGCCTCCCCGAGGACCTGGCCGACGCGGCGGACAGCACCGGGTACGACGACGCGGTGCGAAAGAGCCACCACGAGGGCATGGACCCCGTCGGCGAGGAGGTGGGTACACCCACCGTCCACATCGACGGCACCGCTTTCTTCGGCCCGGTCCTCACCTCGATCCCGCGCGGCGAGGACGCGGTCCGCGTCTTCGACGGCGTCCGGCTCCTGGCCGGCTACCCGAAGTTCTTCGAACTCAAGCGGACGCGGACGGGAGCGCTCGACTTCACCTGACCGGACCCGGTGTCGGCGCCCGCCCCGCCCGCGGAGTGATCTGGGTCACGTGCTGTCACAGGGGCCGGCCGCGCGGTGTCTTGAGGTCGAACCCCTGAAGACGGAGGAGACACCATGACTGGGCACACCGATGTGGTCGTGATCGGCGGCGGGTACGCGGGCGTCATGGCCGCCAATCGCCTGACGCAGCGCGACGACGTGACCGTGACGCTGATCAACCCGCGCCGGACCTTCGTCCACCGCATCCGTCTGCACCAGCTGGTGGGCGGGTCCGACGACGCGGTCGTCGACTACCGGTGGGTCCTGGCCGAGGGCGCGCGGCTGGTGGTCGACACCGTGACCCGGATCGACGCGGCCGGGCGCAGCGTGACGCTGGCGTCGGGCAGCACGGTGGGCTACGACTACCTGGTCTACGCGGTGGGCAGCGGCAGCGCCGACCCGCGCGTGCCCGGGGCGGCCGACTTCGCCTACCCGATCGCCGACCTGGAGGAGGCGCAGCGGCTGCGGCCGGTCCTCGACGCCGCGCCCGCGTCGGCCGAGGTGACCGTCGTCGGAGCCGGTCCGACCGGCATCGAGACCGCAGCCGAGCTGGCGGAGCAGGGTCGCGCGGTGACCCTGGTGTGCGGCGGGGTGCTCGGCCCGTACCTGCACCCGCGCGGCCGACGCTCGGTGGCCGCACGGCTGAAGGCGCTCGGGGTGACCGTGGTCGACGGCCCCGACAGCAAGGTGACGGCGGTGACCCGTGACGCCGTGCGGCTCGGCGGAGGCCGCGAGCTGCCGAGCACGGTGACCATCTGGACCGTCGGCTTCGGCGTGCCGGACCTGGCCGCGCGCAGCGGGCTGACCACGGACGCCCTGGGCCGCCTGCTCACGGACGAGACGCTGACCAGCGTGGACGACGAGCGCATCCTGGCGGCCGGGGACTCGGCGGCGCCGTCGAACCTGCCGCTGCGGATGAGCTGCCAGGCCGCGGTGCCGCTGGGCGCGCGGGCCGCCGACACGGTGCTCAGCCGGATCGCCGGTGAGCAGCCCTCGACCCTGAACCAGGTGTTCGCCGGCCAGTGCATCAGCCTGGGCCGACGCGCCGGCATCTTCCAGTTCGCCCACAAGAACGACACCGCGCTGTGGTTCCACATCGCCGGCCGCCCCGGCGCGAAGCTCAAGGAGTTCGTGTGCAAGGGCGTCGTCAAGCACCTGGCGGACGAGGCGCACAAGCCCGGTGGGTACGGCCTGCACCGCGTCTCGGGAGGGGACACGCGCGAACAGCTGCTGGAGACCGGTCGCGGCGAGGCGTTGGCCACTTCCTGAACGGGAACGGGCAGGCTGAGCTACCACCGGCACCACCGCCGTAGGCGAAGAGGGGACCCAACCGTGGATGCACGACCGGCCGTCGTCGGCCGCCAGGACCGGCCGCGAAGAAGGGGGTTCGCGATATGAGCGACCATGCCACCGAGCCGGCGACCGAGACGTTCGTGGCCCACCGCAATCTGCTCTTCACCGTCGCGTACGAGATGCTCGGATCGGCTGCCGACGCCGAGGACGTCCTCCAGGAGACCTGGCTGCGGTGGGTCCAGGTCGACCTGGAGCAGGTGCGCGACCAGCGCGCCTACCTGGTCCGGATCACGACCCGGCAGGCGCTCAACCGGCTGCGCACCATGTCGCGCCGCAAGGAGTCGTACGTCGGCCCGTGGCTGCCGGAGCCGTTGCTCACCGCGCCGGACGTCGCCCAGGACGTCGAGCTCGCCGAGAGCGTGTCGATGGCGGTCATGCTCGTCCTCGAAACGCTGTCGCCGACCGAGCGCGCCGTGTTCGTGCTGCGCGAGGTCTTCGACGTCGGCTACGACGAGATCGCGGCCGCCGTCGACAAGAGTCCCGCGGCCGTCCGCCAGATCGCCCACCGCGCCCGCCGGCACGTCGATGCCCGCCGCCCCCGCGAGGTGGTCTCCCAGGGCGAGACGCGGGCGGCTCTGGAGTCGTTCAGGCGCGCCCTCGACGGCGGGGACCTGCAGGGCCTGCTCGATGTGCTCGCGCCCGAGGTCGTCCTGATGAGCGACGGCGGAGGCATCAAGCAGGCCGCGGTGCGGCCGATCGTCGGCTCCGACAAAGTGTCCCGCTTCATGGTCGGCGGTCTCGGCAAGAACCGGATCCCGATCACCGTCGGCATCAGCACGGTCAACGGCAGCCCGGCACTGGTCGTACACCTGGACGGGGAGCTCGACGGCGTCATGGCGGTCCGCGTCGAGGACGCCCGCATCACCGGCCTCTACTACGTCCGCAACCCGGAGAAGCTCTCCCACGTCCAGTCCGAGATCCCGCTCACCCTGCGATGAAATCCCGCTGGCACAGGGGTCCTTCGGGGCGCTCACGGGCGTGCCGGGTGCCTGGCGCCGCGCGCCGGGCACCCGGCCGCGGGCACCCCGGCCCGTCGCAGCACCCGGCGGAGGTCCCGTGGTGACCACGCCCGGCCCACGGTCTCGCCGGCGACGCCGACCTCGCGCAGCCCCCGGCCGTCGGGTGCGTGCACGATGACCTGCGGTCGGCTGGACGTCATGCCATCAGGATCGGCGCGGCGCGGGGGCGTCGCAGCGGGCATGGGCATCCGGGTGACCCCGCGCCGCGCCGCGCGAGCGCGGGCGGAGCGGCAACCGCTGCTCCGGCAGGGCGAATTCACACCCGGCCGCGGGTCCTACGCGTCGACCGCGGCCGGGTCGAGGGAGTCGACGTCCTCCATGAAGCTGAGCATCCGGGCGTTGACCAGGTCGGGGTGGTCGATCTGCGGGCCGTGCCCCGTCGCGGCGATGATCTCGGCGCGGGCCCCGGGGATCAGGCGCGGCACCCGCTCCAGCTGCCGCTTCGGGTGTACGAGCAGGCTGCGCTTGCCCATGATCAGGTAGAACGGCGTCCGGATGGAGCCCAGCTCCTCGTCGGACAGCGGCAGCGGGGCGGGGCGGCGGATCCGGAAGGCCCGCACCCCGGCCTGGATCCACCTGCGCAGCTCCGGGACGACGAGGACCGGCTGTTCGAGCCACGCGGCGAGGCGCGGGCGCAGTGCCTTGGGGGCGAAGGTGGCGAAGAGGCTGGCGAAGATCCAGACGAAGAAGCGCAGGCCCACCTTTTCCAGCCCGCCCGGGTCGAGGGCGGTGACCGAGGCGAGCCGGCCGGGCCGCAGGTGCACCTGGTTGATGACCAGCCAGCCTCCGTAGGAGGAGCCGACGAGGTGGACCCGGTCCAGGCCGAGCGCGTCGAGCGCCTCGTCCATCCACTGGGCGGCGCGCTCGGGCTGCCACATGGGCTCGCGCTGGACGCTGCGGCCGGGGTCTCCGGGGGTGTCGAGGGCGTAGACGGGGCGTTCGGCGCTGAGTGCGGGGGTGTTGGGGTACCACTGGGCGGAGCAGCCGCCGGAACCATGGATCAGGACGACCGGCGTACGGGACTCGGCCGCCGGGTCCGTGGGCCCGTACCGGTACACGTGCGTGGTGCCGAAGCTGGTCTCCACGTCCGTCTCGGAGCGGGCGGGCGCACCCATCGCGTAGATCGCGTCGCAGGCGGCGAAGTAGCGGTCGCGCAGTTCGTCGTTCACGTAGCGGCCGATGTCGCGGCGCACACGGGTCGTGTTCTCGGGCACGGGGCACCTCCGGAAGGATCGTTCTTCGTGATACGAGCGTACCATGATGATGGTACGGCGGTACCATAAAAAGGTCCGGCGCGAGCCGGACCGCGAACCCACCACCGACGGGCGGAGACACCGGCACATGCCAAAGCGCGTGGACCACGAGGAACGGCGCGCCCAGATCGCCGAGGCGCTCATCCAGGTCGCCGGACGGCGCGGGCTGCACGCCGTCGGCATGCGGGACGTGGCCGCCGAGGCCGGCGTGTCACTCCGGCTGGTGCAGTACTACTTCGAGACCAAGGAGAAGCTGCTCTTCTACGGGCTCCAGCACCTGACCGACCGCTTCACCGCGCGGGTGGGCGCCCGCCTCGGTGCCGCCGGTCCGAACCCGGGCCCCCGCGCGACCATCGAGGCGCTGCTGCTGGCCTCCCTCCCGACGGATGAGGAGAGCCGCACCTTCCACCTCCTCTACAGCTCCTACTCGATCCTGTCCGTGACCGACGAGGCACTGGCCGCCCAGCCCTTCATCGACAACCCCGACGCCGCCGAGAACGCCGTGACCGGCCTGCTCGAACAGGCCCAGGCGTCAGGCCTGGCCGATCCCGGCATCGACGCGCGCACGGAGGCGATCAGCCTGCTCGCAATGGCGGCGACCATGGGCACCAGCATCCTCGTGGGCCAGCGCGGCGCCGAGTCGGCCATCGCGGTACTCCATCACCACCTGGACCGGATCTTCGCGACCGCCGAGCGGAGAGATCCGGACAGCGAAGCAGGCCCAGGTCGCTGACCTGGGCCTCGGCGGCCGGGAGTGCTCGTCTACGAACTCGCGCCGCGGCTCACGGCCTTCCGGCCGGCCGGCGGTCGCCCGAGGGCGAGGACGACGAGCAGGGCGAACGCGATGAGGGCGGTGAGCGAGCGCAGGTTGTTGAAGGGTTCCCAGCGCCGCAGGACCTCCGCGTGACCGGCGGGGGCCGAGTCCGGCCAGCTCGTCGTCGAAGCTCTCGTCCACCATCAGCTCGGCACCGCTGCGGGCGCCGTCGAGGTAGGTGAAGGCGACCAGCCGTTCGGCGGCGTCGTTGCCCAGCAAGACCGGGCCGCGCAGTGCGTGGGGCGGGAGGGTGACGGCGAACCGCTCGAAGGCGAGCAGGCGCCGCATCCGGTTGCGGACGTCGTCGTCGGTTCCGACGAGCCTTTTGGCGAAGACGTTCCGGCCGATTTCCGTGCTGCCGGCCCAGATTTCGTTGCGGCCTATCGGTGCGGAGACCGACTTCCTGTCGAAGTGGCCGAATCCCATGCGGTCGAGAAAGGATTCCACCGCCGGAACTCCGTCGAGATCGACGGGAGCGAATGTGGTCGACATCGGGTGACCGGCCTCAGATGCTCTGCGTCGCGGTACCGGTGGCCGACGGGCCCTGCCAGCCCGGGATGTACGGGGTCGCTACCTGCGGCGTCGGCGGGCCGGCGGGGCTCTCCTGGGCCACCGTGACGGCGGTCGCGGTGGTCTGGTGGAGGCCGGCCGGTGCGGCGGAACGGTCCTCCGAGTCACCCGAATTGGTCAGGGTCGCGGCGGCGATTCCGGCGATCAGTCCCAGTGCGGTGAATACGTAGGCGGAGCGCTTCTTCGAACGTTCCTTGGCGGTGGCCGACTTCGGCATTTCGTTTCCCCTCGTGGTGTCGTTTCCTTCTCGACGTGGACAACTCTGCCGCGTCGGAAGGGCCCTCAGAGGGAAAAGCGTTCAGCTTCCTGTATGGATGGTTCAGCTTCCTGCACGGCCCGGGCGGGGGTTGTCGTGCCGCTTCCTGCAGCCGTTTCCGTGCCTGTTCCGGCACCGGTTCCGGCAGTCCTGGACGGCAGCGGGCACCCGTCCAGGACCGCCCGGACCATGCGCCGGGCGGCCCTGGACGGCCACCCCGCCACCGGGTCCGTACGCACCTGAGAACGGCCGGCACGCCGCGGCCACCCCGATGCCTTCGGCCCGTGGTTATGTGCCGTCGAAGACCCTTGGTGACCGCTGTGCGCCGCCTTCGAGGGCACGCTCCGGGCAGGGGCCTGCAGGGGCTGGAGTCAGGGCTTCACGGATCTCGAGTTGAGGCCTCGCGCCATCGGCGTAGCGTGAGGAGGACCGAGCTCGGTGACAGGGCGCGTGGCGGGGTGTGACGTGGCGGGGTGTGACGTCCCGCGGAGAGTCCAGATGCCCGCTTCTGTAGGCGTCGCGCCTTCCTGGCAGAGCCGACGGGGTACAGGCACGAGGAGCGGTTGCTATGGCCAAGCTCTCGATGGAGCAGTTGCGTGAACGTGTCCACGGGGCGGTCGTCACCCCTGACGACGATGACTACGACGAGGCGCGCAAGGTCTACAACGCCATGATCGACAAGAGGCCGACCGTCGTCGTGCGCTGCGTCAACGCGGGCGATGTCATGGCCGCGGTCGACTTCGCACGGGAGAACGAGCTCGACCTGGCGGTGCGCGGTGGCGGGCACAGCGTGCCCGGCTTCGGTACCTGCGACGGCGGCGTCGTGGCGGACCTGTCCGGGATGCGTGGCGTGCGTGTCGACCCCGTGCGACGGACGGCACGGGCCGAAGGCGGCGCGACCTGGGGCGACTTCAACGCGGCGACGCACGCCTTCGGTCTGGCGACGACCGGGGGGATCATCTCGACCACGGGTGTCGGCGGGCTCACCCTCGGTGGCGGCATCGGCTATCTCTCCCGCGGACTCGGGCTGAGCTGCGACAACCTGATCTCCGCCGACGTGGTGACCGCGGACGGCCGGTTCCTTCTCGCGAGCGAGGAGGAGCACGACGACCTCTTCTGGGCCCTTCGCGGCGGCGGCGGCAACTTCGGCGCGGTGACCTCCTTCGAGTTCCGGCTCAGCCCCGTCAAGGACATCTACGGCGGGCCGATCCTCTACGAAATGGCGGACGCCGCCACCGTGCTGCGCTCCTTCAGCGACTACATCGCGGATGCGCCCGAGGAACTCGGCGCCTTTCCGGCCTTCCAGCTGGCCCCGCCGCTCCCGTTCATCCCGGAGAACCGGCACGGCGACCCCTTCATCCTGATCGTGTCGTGCTGGGCCGGGCCGCTGGACGAGGGGCAGCGCGCCCTCCAGGCCTTCCACGACTTCGCGCCGGTGGTCGCCGAGCACGTCGGGCCCATGCCGTATCCCGCGCTCAACACCGCCTTCGACGGGCTGGTACCGCCCGGCCTCCAGCACTACTGGAAGGCCAACTTCGTGACCGAGCTCAGCGACGCCGCGATCGCGGCGCACGAGCAGCACGCGCCACGGCTGCCTGCCCTGAACTCGACGATCCACATCTACCCCATCAACGGTGCCTGCCACCGAGTCGCACCGGAGGCCACGGCCTTCGCCTACCGGGACGCCTCGTTCGCCACCGTCATCGCCGGCATGTGGCCCGACCCGTCCGCCAACGAGGCCAACATCGCGTGGGTGCGCGACTACTACGACGCGACCGCCCCGCACTCGGAGGAAGGCGGATACGTCAACTTCATGGCCGACGACGACCAGGACCGGATCAGGGCCAACTACAAGACCAACTACGACCGCCTCGTCGAGGTCAAGGGGAAGTACGACGCGGGAAACCTGTTCCACCTGAACCAGAACATCAAGCCCTAAGCGGCCTCCCCGAGGCCGCTTAGCACTCCGCTGGACGACGAAGCAGGCCCAGGTCGCCGACCTGGGCCTGCTCTCAAGGGGCGGGCGGTTCCGCGCGGTTCACGCGGAGACGGGCCGCCCCTCCCGGCCGGCCGCGTCGAGCAGCAGCTTCGCGGCCACCGTCGCCCCGTCCGTGCGGATCGTCCCGGCCACGGCGGCCGCCCGTGCGCGGGTCTCGGGGGTCAGGGCCGTCTTGAGCGCGACCGACAGGGACTCGAAGGTCGGGGTCGGGCCGTCGTGCGCCGCACCGATGCCCAGGTCGGCCACGCGGCCGGCCCAGTACGGCTGGTCCGCCATCTGCGGGACCACCACCTGAGGCGCGCCGGCCCGGGCGGCCGTCGTCGTCGTGCCCGCGCCGCCGTGGTGCACGACGGCGGCCACCCGGCGGAACAGCGCCTGCTGGTTGACCTCGCCGATGACGAAGCAGTCGTCGGCGTCGTCGATCAGACCCAGTTCGGCCCAGCCGCGCCCGATGAGTACGCGGCGGCCCTGCGCGCGGACCGCCTCGATGGCCGCCCGAGCGACGCCCTCCGCGTCACGCACGGGGATGCTGCCGAAGCCCACGTATACGGGCGGTGTTCCGGCGTCCAGGAACGCCTCCAGAGCGGTCGGCAGCCGGCGTTCGTCCGGCCGGACCCACGCGCCGGTCTGCACCACGTCGAGGTCCGCCGGCTCCTGCCACGGGCTCAGGGCCGGGTCCGTCGCCAGCCACGGCCGTCCGGTGAGGACGTGGTCGCGGACGTTGTCCACCAGCGGCAGGCCGAGCGATGCCCGGTGGGTGTTGACCGCCTCGCCGAACAGCATGTTCAGGCTCTCGGTGTTCAGGTCCCACAGCACCCGGTTGTCGGTCTCCTCCGGCGGGAGCGGCCGGCCCGGCCACGCGAGCGGCGGGTGGTGCGGCGACGGCAGGTAGGTCGGGAAGTAGGCCACGAACGTGTAGGGGATGCCCAGCTTCTCGGCCGCCGCCCGCGCGGCGGCCGCGGCCGGGAGCGAGCCGGTCGCCACCACCGCGTCACAGCCCTCGGCCACAGCGGCGACCGCGTCGTAGGTCGAGCCGAACAGCGCGGCCGCACGCTGGGGCAGGGTCGCCGCCGTCGGCGGCGGCGCCGTCCCGGTCACCGCCGCCGTGACCGTCGCCCGCAGCGAGGCGCCGATCGGCGCCAGGGGCAGGCCGACACCGTCGAGGAAGTCCGCGAAGTCCGGTGGCGCGCACACCCGCACCTCCGCGCCGAGCGCCCGCAGCTGTACCCCGAGCCCCGCCATCGGCTCGATGTCCCCGCGCGACCCGTAGGCCATCAACAACACACGCATGTCACAACTCTCGTTTCCGTAGTGTCCGGGCGGGGCCGTCGTTCCGGCCCGAGGGGTGTTCGGGGGCGGCCCCAGCAGATCCTTCAGCTCCGCTCGCCCGCCGAGGGCGGCACCTTCGAGAAGGTGGTGATGGTAAAGCCGGAGTCGAAGGTTCGCGTGGTGCCCGGGACGAAGCTCGTCGGGGTGAAGGGGCCGTCGAACAGGGGGATGCCGGATCCGATGACGATGGGGTGCCGCTTGATGATCAGCTCGTCGATCTCGTCGCGCAGGGCGCCCGCCAGTTTGCCGCCGCCGCACAGCCAGATGTCCATGCCGTCCTGCTCCTTGAGCCCGCGAACGAGCGCGGCGGGGTCGTCGACGACGGTCACCGCCGGATCGGGGCTGATGAGCGTGCGGGAGACGACGTACTGCTTCAGGTGGGCGTACGGGCTGGTCCACCCCAGCTTCAGGCCCGGGTCGTAGGTGGCGCGGCCCATGATGACCGTGTCGAACCGCTGGGCGGCCCGGTCGGCGATGCCCAGCGGCTCACGTGCGGGCGTCGGCATGGTCTCGGGGAAGTCCGCCAGGATCGCGGCGGCTTCCTCGCCCTCGAAGGGGAGGAAGTCGTACTGGTCTTCGGGACCGGCGATGTAGCCGTCGAGGGTGGCGGAGATGTAGTAGGTCAGCTTGCGCATGGGCTCTCGCTTGTTCGATACAGATGGAGGGTGCGGGTACGGGCACGGATCAGGTCGTGGGCACGTCGAGCTGGAACTCGCGGGTGCGCCGGTAGGAGCGGAAGCCCAACTCCCGGTTGACCGCGAGCATGTGGACGTTGTCCTCGGCGTTGTCGGTCTCGATCTCGACGACGCCGGGGTGCTCGGCGCGCAGCCGGCGCACCATGGCCGCCTTGAGCCACAGCCCCAGACCGTGGCCGCGGTGCGCGGGTACGACCGCGGTGTCGTACTGCTGCACCCGGGCCGGCGTTCCCCGGGGGACCAGGATCTCGGTGTAGCCGGCCATGGCGCCGTCGTCGTGGACGGCGGCGACGGTCAGCAGGGTGTCCCCGCGGTCGGCGATCACCTTGGCCATGGCCCGTACGCGGTCGGCGTCCCAGTCCACGCTGCCGTAGTCCAGGTCTCCGACGGGCATGTCGTTCATCGCGTTCTTGGCCGTCGCGAAGGCGGCGGCGAGGTCGTCGGGCACCGTGCCGGTCCAGCCGGTCAGCCGGTAGCCGGGGTGCCCGGTCTCGCCGAGCCGGCGCATCCTGGCCTCGCCCGTCTCATCCGTCCCGTGCGTCTCGTCCATCCCGTCCATCCCGTCCAGGCGCAGGAGCAGGTGGTCCAGGGTCAGTGCCGGGCGGAAGCTCCACCGTTCGCAGAAGGCTTCGCCCGGGCTTTCGGCGGGAGCCGTGACGACCAGGCTGCGCCGGTTGTCGGTGCGGCAGGCCGCCACGACCGCCGACAGCAGGCGGGAGCCGGCTCCCCGGCGCCGGTGCGCGGGGTCGACGTGGAGTTCCATCTCGGCCAGGTGGTCCCTCCCCGGGGAGGCGAACAGCCGTAGGCCCGCGACGCCGACGGGGACGCCGTCCGCCCCGGTGGCCAGCCAGGTCAGCCGCCGGCTGTCCAGCGTCGGATTGGTGAGCTGGGCATGGATCTGCCCGGGGTCGGGAGGCGGTACGCCCGGCAGGTCGTGGGCCATCGAGGCGGCGACGACCTGGTGCCACGCGGCGGCGTCGGTGATCGAAATACGGTCCAGCGGAGTGAGGAGGACGTGCTCGGACAAGGCGATGACTCCCGCGGTCGAGTGGGTCGTACTTCCGGGTGTTGTGAAGGCGGGCTCGGGCCGGTCGGCCGCCACAAGCGCTGTCTGTCGGGTCAGGCCCCCGTTCCGGCCGACGCGTCGCTCTGCGGGTCGCGGCAGCCGGTGGCAGTGCGTCAGAACGCAGTGCCTGGAACCCAGCGGTCCAGGGCGGTGTAAGCCGGCACCCACCGGTCGGTGCAGGCGGCGCGCGTGGGCGCGGGCAGCGGAGCGAGGAGTTTCTCCACCGTCGGCTCGTCGGCGCCGTCCAGCAGCCACGGCAACAGCACCGGTGCGTCAGGGGCGAGCCGCCGGGCATGGACCTGGCCGAAGTGGTTCCACTGCTCGGCCGTCAACGCCCGCTGGATCAGCGGCAGAACCGCTTCCTCCTCGTGTCTGAGGTGCCCGGCCAGGCCGGTGGTCAGCGCGTCCGTCAGGGCGCCCAACCGCAGCGGATCCGCCTGCGGATCGGCCAGCGCCGCGTCGATGGCGTCGATCACCGTGTCGATGGCGGCGTGTTCGGCCTCCACCGCCTCCAGCAGAGCCAGATCCTCCGGGCGGTCGGCCAGACTGTGGCGCAGCGCCGGCAACAGCGCTTCGTCTTCGGCCGTGTGGTGGGCGCGTAGAGCCTTTTTGAACAGCTTCCATCCGGCAGCGGTGGCCAGTACATGCCGGGGGTCACGGTCCGCCCGGGTGGTGACCCGGTCCAGATGGACCAGTTCCCGGCGCAGGGCGTCATGCATCGCGTACATCGCGGTCGGGTCGATACGGTTGCTCACGGTCAGATCCAGGACGTGGTGCCGGTCGGCGCACGGACCACGGCGTCGACACGGTTGAACGGGTCCGTCCTGCCGGTCAACACGGCCCGTGCGAACGGCTGTTGCCCGGCTAAGTGGGGCGACAGGCGCTTCCGCGGGCGGGGGCTGCCGGTGCCCGTCATCGTGTCCGGCAGTACGAGGGAAGGGTTCTTCGTGCGTGTTTGCATGCCCTCAAGCTTCTTGCGGGCAGCAGCGATGATCAATGTAAACTTCCGCGCGGTTCGATAACCGCAGGGTTATCAGGGGGGGCTTGGGAGCCGGTGGAGCTGCGAGACATCGAGATCTTCCTGGTGCTGGCGGAGGAGCTGCATTTCGGCCGGACCGCACAGCGGCTGCACGTTTCCCAGGCGCGCGTCAGTCAGGCGATCAAGAAGCAGGAGCGGCGCATCGGCGCCGAGCTGTTCACCCGCACCAGCCGCACGGTGCGCCTGACCGAGGTCGGCCGACAGTTCCGCGACGACCTGCAACCGGTCTACGCGGGCCTGCACGATTCCCTGGAGCGGGCCCAGCTGGCGGCCCGCGGCATCACCGCTCAGCTCCGCGTCAGCCTGATGCCCTTCAACGTCGCCGATCTGCACCCCTACTGGAAGGCGTTCCGCGCGCGGTATCCGCACTGGGGACTCCAGATCCGTCAGGCAACCTTCACCGATGTGTTCGGCCAGCTCCGAAGCGGTGCCATGGACGTCCTGGTCGTCTGGCTGCCGGTGGAAGAGCCGGACTTCACCGTCGGGCCGACCCTGTGCACCGACTCCCGGATCCTTGCCGTGGCCGCCGACCACCGGCTCGCGGGACGGGACTCGGTGCCACTGGAGCTGCTCGCCGACTTCCCGCACGGCACTGCCCTCGGCCTGCCGGACTACTGGGAGGACAGCTACCTGCCCTTCCACACCCCACGAGGCCGGCCGATCGAGCGCATCATGTCCGCGGCCTCGGACACCTCCGATGAGCTGATCAGTCACGTCGGCATGGGCGAGATCATCCACACCTTCCCCGGCCATGTCACCAGGTACTGGGGCATGTCGAACATCCGATGGCTTCCCCTCCCCGACATGGCCACCATGAACTTCGCCCTGGTCTGGCGGACCGAAGCCGAGAACGACCTCATCCGCGCGCTGGCCGACACGGTGCGAGACCTCGGCGTGTTCCGGTTCTGACGGCACCTGCGGTGTGAAGCGCCGGGGCGAGAGGCCTGGGCGACGACGAAGGCCCAGGTCTGTGACCCGGACCTTCTTGTCGGAGCGGATGACTACCCGCAGTCGCCCAGGACCGACCCCGAGCCGTCGGGGGTGTGCACATGGCCCACAGCATGAACAGCTCGGACGAGCAGCGCCGTGATCACAGTGCCGGGCGTCGTGACCGAACGCTGCCGCGCGGTGTCGTGGAACGCGGCGGCGGTGGGGGAGGTCATCACTTGATGGCGGTGTCGCCGAGTGTCTCCAGTACCTGGCGGAGGCCCTCGGCGGTCTTGTCGACCAGGTCGCGGTCCACGTCGGCGAGCAGCTGTGCGTAGCTCGCCAGATGGTCGGCGAAGGCGGCCCGGGTGACCTCGTGTCCGTGTTCGGTGAGGCGGATCTTGATGGTGCGCCGGTCGTCGCCATCGCGTACGCGCTCGACCAGGCCCTTGGCCTCCATCTTGTCGATGCGGTTGGTGATCGCACCGGAGGTCACCATGGATGCCTTGAGGAAGGCCCCGGCGGTGAGGGTGTAGGGCGGCCCGGAGCGCTGCAGCGTGGTGAGCACGTCGAACTCGCCGTGCTCCACGCCGTGTGCGGCGGCCGATGCCCTGGCGGACTTGTCGACCACCCGGGCCAGCCGCTGGATCCGCCCGAAGAGCTGCACCGGCCAGAGGTCGTCCACCACGTCGGGGCGTTCCTTGGCCCACTGGCCGATGATCGCGTCCACGGCATCGCTCATGGCCGTCACTCCTCTCAATGGACATCTTCTCAACGTTAAGACACTTGACGTTGAGAGAGTCGAGCTGCTTTTATTTCAACGTTGAGATTATCAAGACTGAACGACAGGAGCATCCCCGATGTCCGAGCTCGCTCTCCACCCCACCGCCCAGGACCTCCTCTTCCGCCAGGCCCGCACCGCCAACACCTTCACCGCCGAGCCGGTGACCGACGAGCAGATGCAGGCGGTCTACGACCTGGTCAAGTACGCCCCGACCGCCTACAACCAGTCGCCGCTGCGGGTGGTCCTGGTCCGCTCCGACGAGGCCCGCGAGCGGCTCGTGGGCCTCATGGACGAGGGGAACCGGCGCAAGGCGGCGGCCGCGCCGCTGATCGCGGTCCTCGCCGCCGACAACGAGTTCCACGAGGAGCTCCCCGCACTGCTCCCGCACTTCCCGCAGGCCAAGGACCTCTTCTTCGCCGACCGCCCGGTCCGCGAGGAGTCCGCGCTGCTCAACGCGACGCTCCAGGCGGCGTACTTCATCCTCGGCGTGCGTGCGGCGGGGCTGGCCGCGGGGCCGATGACCGGCTTCGACTTCCGGGGTGTGCAGAAGGAGTTCCTGGACGACGACCACACGCCTCTGATGGTCGTGAACATAGGCCGCCCCGGTGCGGACGCCTGGTTCCCGCGCTCGCCGCGGCTCGCCTACCACGAGGTCGTCACCACGGTCTGAGCCGCCTGAGCCGCCTGAGCTGCTCGGCCTGCCTGAGCCGTCTTCCCGCCTTCCCCGAGCCCTCCACGCCGTCCCCTCAGCATCCGGAGCCCGCCATGTCCCTGCTCGCCCGAACCCGCCCCCGCCCCGCTGCGCCGGCGACGGCCGCCGCTACTCCGGCTTCGCGCCATGTCCCGTCCGCATGGCTGGCGTTGCTGGCCGCCCCGGTCGCCGCGAGCGCCAACAGCCCGGTCCTGATCCTGCCCGACATGGCCGGCTCGGCGTCCGTACGGCCACGGCGACCTGGCTCGTCACGGTCTTCGCCTGGGCCATGGCCGTCGGCACCCCCTTGATGGCGGGCCTGCTGCGCCGCCGCGGCCTGGGCAGCACGCTCCGGCTGAGCGCGGCCCTGATCGTGGCCGGCGCCGCGGTCGTCGCCGTGGCGCCCTGGCTGCCGCTGGCCATGGCGGGCAGGGCGGCCCAGGCGGTGGGCGGCGCGGGCCTGGTCACCGCGGCGATGAGCCTGGCGGGTTCGGTACGCCGCATGGGGGTGATCACGGCGGGCTTCGGGGTGCTGGGCGCGGTCGGACCGCTGCTCGGTTCGGCGATCGCCGGCCCGGCCTCCTGGCGGGTGTCCCTCGCCGTCGGGGCGGTCGCCCTCCTGGCCCTGCCGGCGGTCATGCGCCGCGCCGACCTGTCCGCACCCGAGCAGACCACCCCCTTCGACGGCCGGGGCGCCGCCCTGCTGGTTCTGACGGCGACGGCCCTGGTACTCATCCCGCGCTACCCGCTCCCGGCGGTGGTCGCCTCGCTGCTGACGGCCTCGCTGCTGGCCCTGCACATCCGGTCCCATCCCACCGGCTTCGTCCCCGCAGCGCTGCTGCGCACCCGGGCCTTCGCCCTCTCCGCCCTGCTCGCCTGCACCTTCGCGACCTCGTACTTCACGCTGCTCTTCACCATCCCGCAGCTGCTGCGCGACCGCACCGACTGGTCGACCTCCACGATCGGCACCGGCCAACTGGTCGCCCTCCTCACGGGCTCCGTGCTCTCCATGGTGCTGGCCGCGGCCTCGGCCCGGCTGAGCCGCCCGCGGGTCCTGACGATCCTGCTCACGGTCGGAGCGCTGGCCCCGCTCACCGCCGTGCTGACCCCCTGGGCGCCGCTGCTCCTGCTGGTAGCGACGCTGGCCGTCTTCACGACGAGCGCGGGGCAGGCCACGCTCGCGGTATACGCCACCCAGTCCACTACGCCCACTCAGCGCCCCACGGCGATCGGCCTGTTCAACCTCTGCTATCAGCTGGGCGGCGCCTTCGGCCCGGCGATCGCAGCCCTGATCACGCTGGGCGGCTGACCCGCCGCGTCGCGGTCCCGTCCCACTCCGGTCCCCAGGCCGGGGCGGGCGGGGCAGCGGCGTTACTCCCGGGGGAGTACGGGAGGATCCGTGAAGCCCGGGGGAGTAGGGGCGATCTCCTGCCCGGGCGTGAGGGAACGGCCCTTCGGGGGCGGGACGCTGGAGGTGACCGGGCGGGCCATCGGGGCCACCGGGCTGAGTCCATGCGGAGGGCCCGAGATGGGGCAGACAGGGCAGACGGGGCGAGCAGGCGTATACCGCAGGGTGATTCCGTGGGGTGTGCTGGTGCTGTGGGTGATCGCGCTCGCCGTCGCCGGGTCGTTCGCGGGCAAGCTCGCGGACGTACAGCGTGACCGGACGGCGGACTATCTGCCGTCGGGAGCCGACTCGACGCAGGTGGCCAGGCTCCAGGAGGAGCTGCCCGGCGGCGAGGTGACCGGCGTGCTGCTCGTCTACCACCGCGACGGCGGGCTGACCGCCGCCGACCGGGGCGCCGCCGAACGGCAGGTCGCGGAGGTCACGGTCCCGGCGGGTACGACGGATACCGTCGCCGCCAAGCCCCCCGTGCAGCTCGCCGGGTGGAAGGATCCCCGGGACTTCGGCGCGATCCTCCGCGGACCCGGCATTCCGTCCGGGGACGGCACCACTCTCATGTACGCGGTGTCCACGGCCGCGCCCGGCACGGACGACGCGGCGAAGAAGGCCTTCGTCGAGGGTGTACGGGCCCATGCGCGCGGTACCGACGGGCTGACCGTGTGGGTCGGCGGCGACGGCGCCGTCGAAGTCGACGCCAAGGAGGTGTTCGGCTCCATCGACGGTACGCTGATGCTGGCAACCGGCCTGGTGGTGGCCCTGCTCCTCGTCCTCACCTACCGGAGCCCGGTGCTCTGGCTGGTGCCGCTGGTGGTGGTCGGGGCGGGGGCGGTCTGCGCGCGGGCCGCGGTGTACGGGCTCGCCTCGGGCCTCGGGCTCACCGTGACCAGCCAGAGCGCCGGGATCATGACGGTCCTGGTCTTCGGCGCGGGCACCGACTACGCACTGCTGCTCGTCGCCCGCTACCGCGACGAACTGCGCCGCACGGCCCTTCCGTACGACGCGATGCGCACCGCGCTGCGCGGTTGCGGGCCGGCGCTGCTGGCCTCCTGCGGGACGGTCGTGGCGGGGTTGGCCTGTCTGCTCGCCGCCGACCTCAACAACATCCGCGGCCTCGGCCCGGTCGGCGCGGTGGGCGTACTGTGCGCGCTGATCGCGATGACGACGCTGTTGCCGGCGGTCCTGGTGCTGCTCGGACGGCGCGTGTTCTGGCCGCTGATTCCCGCGTACGGCAGCGAACCCACGCAGCGCCGACTCAACGTCTTTGCCGCGATGGGGAGTTCGGCGGGCAAGCGGCCGGTCGCCGTGCTCGTGACGGGAATCGTCCTGCTCGGCGCGCTGGCGCTCGGTGTGTTCAACCTGCCCGGGGCGCTCAAGAGGGAGGACAGCTTCACCAGCAAGCCCGAGTCGATCGCCGCCATGGGAACGCTGGCCAAGGCCTTCCCGGAGCGCAGCAGCCGGCCCATCGAGGTCATGGCGCCCACCGGAACAGCCGACCGGATCCTCGCCCAAGCCAGGTCCGTCGAAGGCGTCGCGAGCGCCGAGAGGGGCCGCAGCGGCGGCGGCTGGACCGAGATCGCCGTCACCGCCAAGGCCGCGCCCGAGTCCGCGGGGGAGAGCGCCGCCATCGAACGGCTCCGGGCCCGGCTCGACGGCGCGCACGTGGGCGGCGCGAGCGCCCGGCAACTCGACCTGGCCACCACCAACGCCCACGACCGCCTGACCGTCATCCCCCTCGTCCTCGCCTCGGTGCTGCTCGTCCTCATCCTGTTGCTGCGCAGCCTGGTCGCCCCGCTGCTCCTGGTCGCCGCCGTCGTGCTGGTGTGGGGCGCGGCGCTGGGTATCGGCGGACTGGTCTTCGGCCCGGTGTTCGGCTTCACCGGCGTCGACCCGGGGCTGCCCCTGCTGACGTTCGTCTTCCTGGTCGCCCTCGGCGTCGACTACGGCATCTTCCTGATGCACCGCACCCGCGAGGAGACCCGGGGCGGGGCCGAGCCGAGGCAGGCCGCGCTGACCGCGTTGCGCACCACCGGCGGAGTGATCGCCTCGGCCGGGATCGTCCTTGCGGCGACCTTCGCGGTGCTCGCCTCGCTGCCCCTCGTGATGTTCGTGGAGATGGGCACGGTCGTCGCGGCCGGGGTCGTCCTGGACACCTTCCTCGTCCGCACGTACCTGGTGACGAGCGCCAGCGTGCTGCTCGGCCGCAGGGTGTGGTGGCCGGGCCGGCCTTCCGGTACCCCGACCCCGGTTGCCGGATCCGTGCCGGAACTGGTCGGCGACCGGCGATGAGCAACGATGTCCGGGTGGCAGAAGTGACCGACCCCCCGAGCGCGGCCGAGCGCGTACTGCGCGTACTGCACCAGGACCCCCTGGCGGCCCCGCACCCGACGCGGAACGACGCGGTGATCGCGGCCGGTGTCGCCCTGCTCGGCGGGGCCCTCGCGTACGCCGACACCGCGATGCGACCGGACGCGCTCGGGTGGGTGCTGCTCGCTGGCTCGGCCCTGTTCCTGGTGTGGCGGCGGCGCCACCCGGTCGGGGCGACGATCGCGACCGTCGCCTGCATCGCCCCCTACCAACTGCTCGACAACGCCCACGCCGCCCCCTTGCCGGCCGGAATGCTCGCCCTGTACACCGTGGCCGCCACCGGCACCGTCCGCCGGACGGTGCTGGTCGGCGGGAGCATCGTGGGCTTCGCGGTGAGCGCCATGTCGTCCAACGGCGTCCACCGCGCCCTGGACGTACTGCGCACGTCCGGCTGGCTGGTGGCGGCCCTCGTGCTCGGCGTCGCCGTCCGCAACTACCGCAAGTACCTGGCCGAGGAGCGCGCCCGGGTCGGACAGGCCACCGACCGCAAGATCGCGGAGGAGCGCCTGCGCATCGCCCGCGACCTGCACGACCTGCTGGCCCACAGCATCACGCTGATCGGTGTCCGTACATCGGTCGCCGCCCACGTCCTCACCGTGGACCCGGACCGGCTCGACCGGGCGGCGATCGCCGAGGCGCTGGACTGCATCGCCGACACCTGCCGCGAGGCCCGCGCGGAGCTCCGTACCACCCTGACCGTGCTCCGCGCCGACGAGCACGGGCCGCTGCCGGACCTCGCGGGGCTGCCCGATCTGGTCCGTACGGCCGAGGCGGAACTGACCATGGACACCGGCGGGGTCCATGTCCCGCCGGCCGTGGGTGCCGCCGCCTACCGCATCGTCCAGGAGTCGCTGACCAACGCGGTCCGCCACGCTGGTCCCGCCGCCACAGTCCGGGTCCGTCTGGCGGCGACGGGCGGGGCTCTGCGGCTCACTGTCAGTGACGACGGACGGGGCCCGGGAGCGGGTTCCACCACCCCGGGTTTCGGCATCGTCGGCATGGGCGAGCGGGCCCGCAGCGTCGGCGGCACCGTGCGGACGGGCCCCCGCTCCGGCGGCGGCTTCGAAGTCGCGGCGAGCCTGCCGCTCCCACCCCGTTCCCTGGAGGCATCCCCGTGACCACACCACCGGACGGTCAGGACCGCGTCATCCGGGTGCTGCTCGCCGACGACCAGACGCTCGTACGGGCGGCCTTCGCGATGCTCGTCGAATCGGCTCCCGACATGGCGGTCGTCGGACAGGCCGGCAACGGGCGGGAAGCGGTGGAACTGGCCCACGCCGAGCGGGCCGACGTGGTCGTCATGGACATCAGGATGCCGGGTACCGACGGCATCGAGGCGACCCGGCTGATCGCCTCCGCCGAGGACCTGGCCGGGGTGAAGGTCCTGGTCCTCACGACGTACGACACCGACGAGAACGTTGTCGAAGCGCTGCGGTCCGGGGCCTCCGGCTTCCTCGTGAAGGACACCAGGCCGGCCGAACTTCTGGCCGCCATCCGCACGGTGGCCAGGGGTGAGTCGCTCCTTTCACCGGGCCCGACGGCGCGGCTGATCGCCCGGGTCCTGCGCACCCCGCGCTCTGCCCCGGCCCCCGCAGCCCTCGACCCGCTCTCCGGCCGGGAGCGGGAAGTCCTCACCCTCGTGGCCCGGGGCCTCAACAACACGGAGATCGCCGACGCGCTGGCCCTGAGTCCCCTCACCGCGAAGACCCATGTGAGTCGGATCATGGGCAAGTTGGGGGTACGCGACCGGGCGCAGCTGGTGATCGTGGCGTACGAGTCAGGGCTCGTGGTGCCCGGAGACTGAGAGCCAACGAAGAAGGCCCAGGTCGCTGACCTGGGCCTTCCTATCTGAGCGGATGACGGGAATCGAACCCGCGCTATAAGCCTGGAAACCACCGATCTTGCCCGCAGGATCTGGCCCCCGACCTGCGCAAACGGGCGACAGAGACAACCTGAGGCTCGCTCTGGCAGTCGCCGTTGACCGCTGTTCCCCGCCCTACCTGGCACGCGTCCGGCACGGCCAACCTTCTGATCGGTAGCTCTGGCCAGATCGGCCAGTGACGGCCATTCCGGCCGCTATCAGGCCCCGGAGGGACGCTACCGGACGCGGGCGATTGCCGGGGTTGCGGTACATGGCTGCTGTACCGCAACGCTGCCGACAACCGCTTCATACGTACCGCAGCAGCCCTTGTGTCGCCGCCTTGGGAGTGTCGCACCTGGAGTGTCAGCCAGTCCGGGGTAGACGTCTGAGGATGAACAATCCCGACACCTCCGGTGAAGCCTCGCCGTCCATGACCGACTACGAGGCGGTCTTTCGCGCGTTCCCGGGGCCTGCGCTGCTTCTCACCCCTGACCTGGTCATGATGGACGCCAATGACGAATTCCTGGACCGGTCCGGTCGCGGGCGTAGGGACCTAGTGGGCCGTTCTGTATTTGAGGTGTTCCCTGTGGACTCCTCAGATTCGGAGGCACCAGGCAGCCAGCTGCGCGCATCGATTGACCGGGTGCTGGCCACAGGGCGGCAGGACGCCATGCCGTTGCACCGGTACGACTTGGAAACGCCGGGGCGGTCAGGGGTGTTGGAGAAGCGGTACTGGAGTCCGGTCAATGCGCCGGTTCTCGGCCCGAACGGCCAGGTGGCCCTGATCATTTCCCGGGCGGAAGAGGTCACCGAGCTGGTCCGCATCCGTGCCGCCTTGCAGGTAGCCGGTGAGGCGCTCCGTGATGAGGAGACGACGACGGCCGGGCTGCTCGCGCGGTCCGAGGATCTAAAGGAACTCAACGAACGGCTACGCCTCGCCCATTCACGCGACCGTGAGATCGCCATCAGCCTGCAGCGCGCCATGCTGCCGGCCATCCCTGCGGGATTCGGCAATGTGGCGGTGCGCTACCGCCCCGCCTCCAGTTCACTCAACGTCTGTGGCGATTGGTATGACGTCCTCGACCTCGGGCGAGACCGCCTCGCCGTCGCTGTCGGCGACGTGGTCGGCCACGGCCTGGAAGCCGCAGGGGTCATGGGCCAGCTCCGCAGTGCCCTCAGCGCTGCCATCCGCGCAACCGGTGAGCCAGCCGCCGCCCTCAAGACACTCGCCATGCAGGCCTTCACGATCGAGGGCGCACTCGCCGCCACGGCCCTCCAAACAATCATCGACCGAGCCAGCCGCACCATCACGTACAGCCGAGCGGGACACCTGCCCCCCTTGCTGCTCCACCCGGAGGGCTGCATTGCCGAAGCCCTGGACGAAGTTGTGGACCCTCCCCTTGCGACGTGGGAACTCGACGCGGTCAGAAGCCAGGCATCGCTCTCCTACGAGCCCGGAGCAACCCTCGTGCTCTACACCGACGGACTTATCGAACGCCGCGGCGAAGACATCGACACCGGACTCGAGCGCCTCATGGACAGCCTCATGCGCCATTGCGACCTTGGCGCCGAAGAGCTCGCCAGCGCCCTGCTCGCCGACGTGCGTCCCACCGGCGACGGCCCGGACGACGACACCGCCCTGGTCGTCGTACGGCTATGAATGAACAGTCCGCACGGCACGGGCCCCGACTGCTGGTAGATAATCGCTGCTCGCCAGGTCCGTGTTCTCCCACCGGCCTCCCTCGCCGACGGCTACGCAGCCGCAGCACCCCACGGGGGCGGAGCGAGCCGAAGGCGGGAGCGTCGCCCCGAGCGGAGCCGGGAAGCCCGCCCGGCGGAGCGGAGCGCAGCCGGGTGCTTGATGAAGTAGGGAAACTCTCACTGCACGGGGAGCAGCTGGCGCCCGTCATGGCTCCGCACGTGAGGCCCGTCCCCGTCCAGGGCGTCCAGCAGTCTGATCCCATGGACATGGGACATCCGCTCGGACACTTCTGCGGGCGTGAGCCACTGGACTGCCGTGGTTTCGTCGGACGTGCGCTCGGTACCGCTGGAAGGCTTGCACCTGAACACCAGGGCCACGACGCCGACAACGACGTTCTTGTAGACCCCGGTCAGCTCGTCGACCTCGGCGTGGACCTGCGCGGCCTCGAGTCCTGAAGCCGGATCTGCGGGTCACGTCCCCCCACGCGGGCCATCGTCTCCGCAACCAGCGGGCCGACCAAATGGGGTGGCAGCTCGTGCGCCCCGTCCAGGAGTACCCCGAGCAGTTCCTCCCCCGGGTCCGCGCGGCCTCCGACGGTCATCCTGTTGCCTCCAACCAGGCGGCGGGCCGGCGCCCGCCCTCAACGGCACTGCCGGGGCGCGCGGTCGCTGCCGCGCGCGCCCCGGCTGATGATGGGAGTACGGCAAAACACGCGGAGCTGACCATGACGGGGTGGCATGTCAGGGACTACACCCAGGACGATCTCGAAGCGGTGCTCCGAGTCGACGCGGAGAGCGGCACGGCCGAAGAGTCACCGCTCTTTCCGCTCTCGGACGCCGTGGCGGCCCTCCAGGCCCTCCACCCGGCGGTGGTGGCCACCGCCGACGAGGAGGTGGTCGGCGCCGCGGTGAGCAGGGTGGACGGTGACCGGGCGTGGATCCTGCGCATCAGCATGGCGCCCGCCTGGCGGCACCAGGGGCTGGGCAGCGCCCTGATCACGGCCTTGGAGCACCGGCTGTTCACCGCTGGCGTCCGAACGGTGCATGCGGTCCTGCCCGACGGCGAGACCGGTGCCACCGCCCTGCACAACTGCGGCTTCGGCGCCCGTCCGGGCCTGGTCTTCTTCGAGAAGCGCGGGCGCGTGACCCCGCAGGCGGTCAGCATGCTCGCGTCGCTGGGAGCGGAGCTACCGCCCGGGGGACTGTGGCAGAAGGTCGCGGGCATGCAGAAGGAGAAGGAGCTCATCGAGCGGCGCCTGGTCCTGCCACTGGCCCATCCCGAAATGGCCGCCCAGCACGGCGTGGAGCTGCCGCGGGCCGTGATGCTGTTCGGGCCGCCCGGAACCGGCAAGAGCACGTTCGCGCACGCCATCGCCAGCCGCCTGCAATGGCCCTTCCTCGAACTGTTCCCCGCCCGGCTGGCAGCCGAATACGGACTGGCCAGCGGGCTGAACCGGCGCTTCGACGAGATCGCCGCGCTCGACCACGTCCTGGTCTTCATCGACGAGGTCGAGGAGATCGCCGGGACCCGGAGCGGCGCGGACGCAACCGCCGTCGGCGTCGTCAACGAACTGCTCAAGGCGATCGTCCGGTTCCGGGGCCAGGACGGGCGGCTGCTCGTCTGCGCCACGAACGACGTGACCACGCTCGACTCCGCGTTCCTGCGGCACGGCCGTTTCGACTACGTACTGCCGATCGGCCCGCCCGACGACCGCGCGAGGACCGCGCTGTGGGAGAGCTACCTGGCCCGGGCGGGCGCGCAGGCCGACAGCACGGCGCTGGCGACCGCCAGCGAGGGGTTCACCCCCGCCGACATCGCCCATGTGGCGCGCACCGTCTCCCAAGTCCAGTTCGAGCGCACCTTCGACACCGGAGCCCGGGCCCGCCCCACCACCGAGGACTACCTGCGCACGATCGGCGAAACCAGGCCCACGGTCAGCGCGGCCATGGCACAGGAGTTCGCCGAGCAGACCGAGAAGTTCGCCCGCATCTAGGCCGTCTCTCCCGGATCAGGGCGGGCCCGTGGCCGTCCCTTCCTCCTCTGCCTCCATGCGCCGGATTCCCTCGTGGGTGAGGGTGACCATCGCCGGGGTGTTGCCGGGTTCCCAGTCGACGGTGATCAGCCCTTCGCCCGCCAGGTAGGTGCAGGCGGCGGCCAGGTCCTGTTCCGGTACGTGGAGGTCGCGCCGCAGCTGTGCTCCGGTGATGCCGAGGAGGCGGTTGCCCTCGACGGCTTCGTACAGGACCCGGAGCACCTGGTCGCGGTAGGTCTTGCGTTCGCGCAGTGTGGCCATGACCGCGTCCTTTCGTGTGGGGTGGACGAGTGGGGCGGGCTCCGGGCCGGTCGGGGATTGCTCAGATCTCGTCGGAGTGCGCGCCGGTGCCGGCCGGGGTCCTGCTGGCGGCCAGCCACGAGCGGGCGGGCCCCGAGGGTGTCGCCGTGTCTACGGTGAGGTGGAGGCGGGTGTTGCCGTCGAGGGCGGGGTAGCTGCGCTGTTCCGCGCCTGCGAAACAGCGGCGGAGCGCCTCCGCGACCGCCCGGGCGGCTTCCGGAGTGTGCGCGATGATCCGGACCTCGGCGTGCCCGAGCGAGGGCAGTGTCTGGGTCTCGATGTACTTCACGTGGGCGTGTTCCCTTTCGGAGTGGGCGAGAAGTCGGCGGGTCGGGGCACCGAGGCACCCCGACCGCTGCCCCCGGTCGGAGGAAGGCTGTTCCTCACCGGTCGGCACCCGTGTGGTGGGCTCGACGACCGGTGTCGTCCGGCAGGCCGGGAGGCCTCGGCAGGGGGTCACTGAACCGGTAGGCCTCGATCCGCGCGTCGTGCTGAGCGTTCAGCAGGTGGATCCAGCCCATTCCGATGCCGATCATGAGGATGATCACCGCGATGAGGACGATGGTCTCCACGGAGCTCACCTCCAGCCGTTTCCGGGCAGCGGCAGGGCGGTTCGGCCCATCGGCTCCCCGAAGGGGGACATGCAGGCCCCGCCCTCGTCCTCCCAGGTGGCTTCCCGGCGGCGGGCGTCGCGGATGCCGCGCCCGATGACGGTTTCGTTGGCCATCAGGACGTCTGCGGCCAGGACGCTGCCCGGGATCGCGGCGGCGGCCATCAGCCGGGCCGCGGCCGCGGGCTCGGTCTCGGGCGGGATCACCAGGAGGTCCCAGCGGCCGACGGTGTAGGAGAGCAGGATCAGCTTGTCGGGGTCCTGTTCGGTGAACCAGCCCACGTGCAGCACGTGCCCGGCCACGGCAACCGTGCGCGGGACGACCGGCCAGCGGCTGGGGTTCACGCTGACGCGGGTGATGCGCCCCCAGGTCTCGTCCAGCGCGGCGGCGAGAGCGGGGAGCTCGGCTTCGAGGTCACGAGAGTACGGCCACCAGGCGCCGTCCAGCCGGCCTGCCAGAGCGGACTTCGGCGTACGGGACAGGCGGGCCGGGCGCAGGACAACAGCCGGCTGCGCAGGGTCGAGGGTCGTGGTCATGTCGCGGACCCGTCCCCGGACCGTTCGTGAACGGCCCGGTGCAGTGATCGCCGGAAACGACGTCCGCGTGGGAGCGGGTGTGCGAAATACTCCCGGTCTCTTCACCGTACTCCGGTTCGCGATCCAGGAAGCCGCTTCTGACCAGGTATTTTCCGGCGCAGACGGCGAGAGCGGCGCAGTCGGTTCCCCTCGCCGCACCGTGAGGGTGGGCGGAGTACCGTGAAACGACGGAGACGTTCCCCAGCTCAACAGCCTTTTCGACGCCGCTGCCGGCCGTTGAACGGGGTGCCGCCGCACCGCGAGACAGGCGGAATCACCATGGCCGCATCCGACAACCCCGCCCCTTTGAAACTCCTCCCGGACGCGATCCACCAAGCGGTCAAGCCTGGCGCCGCCCTGCTCCGGCTGGAAACCACACAATCCCGCCAAGGGCTCCTGGACGGCGCCTGGTGGCCGCGCTCCAGGGACGTCACGATCGAGCTGCCCGCACTGATCACGGCACTGACCTCGCACCTCGGGCCCATCACGCGGGTTGGCCTGGACACCTCCGCCTGGCAGGACGTCCCGACCCGTCTGGTCATCGACGGCCAGGTCGTGCACCTGGACGCCGACCCCGTCGGCGACGACACCGTCCTCGTCACTCGCGGCCACAACGACCACTTCGCCCTGCTGGTGGTCCCCCCGGACACCACCGCCGACGCCGCCCGCGAAGCGATGGCCCGCGCCGTCCGCGCCGACAACATCACGCAGGCCACTCAGATCCTCATCGCCACCACACTCGAACCTGAGGAGCCCGCCGCCGAGGCGGCGGGCTGACCCCGAATCCTCAGTGGCCGAGTGGCCGAGGGGTGCGCCGGTCAGAGCCCCTCGTCGTGCAGGTCCTCCTCGCGCAGAAGATCGTCCTCGCCGCGGCGCGAGGTCTCCTTCTGACCGGGCTTGTGTCCCTTCTCGCGGGAGGACTTGCCGGGCTGGGGCTGCGCAGGGTCTCCGGGGCGGCGGTGTTCCTGCGCCTCGCGCCCCTTGCCCGGCTCCTGGCGCTTGTCCTGCGTACCGTCCATGACGGCGACTCCTCTGGATGCGTGGGGTACGGATTCCTCTCCGATCACGCTGACACGTGCCGCGACGGTCTGCATCATGTCGACTGCGAAGCGAGGCACACGGATGACGCCCTTCCCCGGTGCGGCAGCGCCGGAAGGACGGCCTCCACCCAGTCCGGCGCGACGCTCAAGGACACGATGGTCCGCGCCGGCCAGTCCTCGGAGAAGGCCGCAATGATCTACCAGCACTCCGACGAGGAGCGTCAGCAGGAGGTCGCCGGGGGCATCGACGCCAGAGTGCGCGCCGCCCGCGACAAGGGGTTGGTGAAGAGGCAAGCGAGGGGTGCCTGACGACGGGTGGGTGGGGAGAGCTGCGCGCCTCCCTCGCCCACCGACTCTGAGATTGGCTGCGTGTGCCGTTCGGCCGGGTCCGGCGGGCCGGGGTACGGCACACACGGCCTCGGTCGCTCCCGCTATGAAACGCCCCGGCCCACGGCATCCTTGGCTCGCAGGCGCAGTCGTCACACTGCGGCTGGTGGATTGGGTGTTTCGCCGGTGCGGCGGTATTCGGCGTTGATGCGCTGGGCTTCCGCGAGCTGGTCTTCGAGGATGACGATGCGGCAGGCGGCCTCGATGGGGGTGCCCTGGTCGACGAGCTCCCGCGCGCGGGCGGCGATGCGCAGCTGGTAACGGGAGTAGCGGCGGTGTCCGCCCTCTGAGCGGAGCGGGGTGATGAGGCGGGCTTCTCCGATGGCGCGGAGGAAGCTCTGGGTGGTGCCGAGCATGGCTGCGGCCCGGCCCATGGTGTAAGCGGGGTAGTCGTCGTCGTCGAGACGATCGTCGAACGAGTCGTGTGCTGTCATTTGCACCTCTCTCTGTGGAACGCGTGGAGGGGCCCTGGTGCCGTACGGCACCAGGGCCCCGAAGGAACTGCTACACCATCTGCCGACCCTAGTACTCCGTCGGCCTTCTGTTTCCGCGGACCTGACCTGCACTCGGCCGGGGGCGCGGGGATCGCGGTTGCTTGACCGGAGACCACCTCACTATCGATGTCCTGCGGTACCCGGGCTCAGCCTTTCGGCCCGGGCGATCCTGATGGCGGTCAACTCCTCCGTTCTTCCCTCTGGACCGATCACTTGCCAAACGGGGGACTGCGTACTGCTGTTGATGCGAACTGCTCAGTGGCCTGCGGTAGCGCCACTCTCCGGCAGCCAGCCCCGTCGCCCATCCTGCGTCTGCTCTGGCTTAGAACCCCACTGCCGAACTTCCCGGTACGCGCGCCCGCAGCCGACGCCTTTACCGAGGTACCGCTCACTGACTGCACTGCTGGTACTGCGAACTGCACTTACTGAACTGCCACTGCGTTAACTGCGGTACTGCTCGTGGCAGCCCCTGATCACTGCGGGCCGCCCGGTCCGGTCGTCAGTCCCGTCGCCGTCCTGCAACAACCCTGGCTTCGGAACTCCACCACCGCACCGCCCTGCGCATTGCGTGTACTGATGCCCGGCAGTTCGTCTCTCCGGGCCTTGCTCGATCTCGGCTACGAGAGAAACCATAACCACACCGCAATCGAATGTCTACTGTGGCCATCACAGATTTTCGCGTGTTCGACGAGGAGGTAATCGGGGGTCGAACGCAACCCTGTATCCGCGCGCTGGGCAGCCAGAACGGGGTGGGGCGGGATCAGGCGGCGGGCTGGGGCTGCCGCAGTTCTGCCTGGCCGAAGAGGAGTGCGTAGCCGCCGGGAAGCTGGTGGAGGATTCGGGCGAGGAGGTCGGGGCCTGCGAGCCGGGAGACGACGGCGAGTACGGCGCCGGTGTCCCAGCGCGCGGTGGCCGGGGTGCCCCCGGTGCGGGCGGCCAGCTCTTTGACGAAGCCCCAGCCGGTGAGTTGTTCGGTGTCGGGGATCTGGGCGGTCAGGGTGAGGGCGGCCTCGACGGGCAGGCACTGCGCGAGATCGACACGCTCGTCTCCGGTGATCTGCCGGCCGAGGGCGGCGAGGACAGCGCGGACGGCTTCCTCGGCGCGTTCGCGGGTGGGATAGGCGCCTTCGTAGCGCACGCGTTCCAGCATCTGGTCGAACGTCATGGCCGCGAGGGACGGGTTCGCTCGAGGCTGGTCGTACATGGTGCTGCAGCTGCCTTTCTCTTCGAAGGGTTCGGGTTACGGACGGTGGCGGCGGGCAGTCAGGTGGGCTGGGGGTGGCCGAAGAGGAGGTCGTAGCCGGGCGGGAGCTGCAGCAGGACCTCGCGCATGAGGACGTCTCCCGCCGCGGCGGCCACGGTGGAGAGGGCCGCGCCGATGTCCCACAGGGCCGTCTTCTCGGTGGCGCCTTCGATCCAGGCCGCAGCCGCGCGGATGAAGCGTTCAGGTGAGAGCGGTTCGGCGGCCTGCAGGGGGTTGAGGAGGATCAGGGCGTACGTCTCGGGGAGCCGGGCGGCGAGCTCGGCCCGCACGGTGCCGACCAGGTGTGCGCCCAGCAGGGCCAGGACGACGCGGGCCGCCCGTTCGGCCTCCTCCCGAGTCTGATACTCACCGCGTTCCTGGACGTGGTCCAGGAACGCCTCCCGGCGCATCGTCATCACGTCACCTCCGGATAGGGGTGAAGGGGCGAGGGGGTGCGGAGGACGGGGTGCCGGAGGGGGAATCGGTTCCCCGTCCTCCGCCGCTGGTGCCGGGCTGTCAGCCGGAGATCTGCTTGCGGCCGGACTCGCCGCCGATGCTGATCTTCCGCGGCTTGGCGCGCTCGGCGATCGGGATCCGCAGGGTCAGGACACCCGCGTCGTACTCGGCTTCGATGCGCTCGGTGTCGAGGGTGTCGGCCAGCATGATCTGGCGGGAGAAGACGCCGAGGGGTCGTTCGGAGAGCTCCATCTGCACGCCGTCGGACTTCTCCGCGGGCCGACGCTCGGCCTTCACCGTCAGCATGTTCCGCTCGACGTCGATGTCGATCGCCTCCGTGCTCACGCCGGGGAGGTCGAAGGCGATCACGTACACGTCGCCTTGGCGGTAGGCGTCCATCGGCATCACGGACGGCTTCGACCACGTGCCCGACGCACCCGAAAGCTGCTGAACGATCCGGTCCATCTCGCGGAACGGGTCAGTGCGCATCAACATCGCGAAACACCTCCAGTTGGTTCAGGCAGAAACTGCCAATGCGCTTCAACGTGCTCCCGTTGTAACATGTCATTGAAACGATGACAAGCAAGGAGTCATCTGGAGGATGACAGAGTCACGGAGAACGCAATGAACGAGGCCGCCGAGCCGATCACACCAGTCCCTTTCCTGGCTGCCGCCGCGGCGCTGGAGGCCATCAACCAGGCCGTCAAGGACGCGCAGCAACCCTCCGCGAGAACCCCGACGGCCGAAGCGGCGCCCGCGGCGGACTCTGGCCCGCACCCGGCTCTGGCCGCGCTGCTGATGCTGCGCGAGGTCCGTGAGCAGCTCGCGGGCTGGGAGAGCGGCCTGATCGAAACCGCCCGCGGTAGGGGCGCGAGCTGGGCCGACCTCGCAGGCCCCCTCGGGGTCGCCAGCCGGCAGGCCGCCGAACGCCGCTACCTGCGCCTGCGCCCCGGCACCGCCGGAAGCACGGGCGAGGAACGCGTCCAGGCCACCCGTGACACCCGCGCCGCCGACCGCACCGTTACCGCCTGGGCCCGCGACAACGCGGCCGACCTGCGCCGACTCGCCGGGCAGGTCACCGCCCTCACCGGCCTCCCCGCCAACGCCCAGGACGCCATCGGCGACCTGAACCTGGCCCTCGCCGACAATGACGCTGCCCGTCTCGTTCGCCCCCTGACCGCCACCCGGGCCCATCTGCGGCCCGAGGACGCCGAGCTCGCCGAACGCATTGACGCCTTGACCCAGCACACGGACCAGCTCCGCCAGGACACCCACGACCAGCGCAGCACGTGACACGTAACCCGCGAACTATCGACTGGCCAACGGGCGTCGGGAGGGCCACGCCCGTAGATGCAAGGAGTGATCACCATGGTCGAACACCCGCCCCGGACGGCCGACGGTAACGACGTCGCCGTAGAGGTCCTGGACCACACCGTCGCGGTCAGGCTCACCGGCGAGATCGACCTCGAGACGGCGCACTCCCTGCACCTCGCCCTCTCCGAAGCTCTCGCTTACGCGTCACCGGCCAAGCCGGTGGCGGTCGACTGCAGCCGCCTCACCTTCTGCGACTCCTCGGCACTCAACGCACTCCTCGCCGCACGACGCGCAGCGCAAGAGACCGGCGCCGTCATCCGCTTGGCCGCCCCCAACCCCCAGCTCCGGCGCCTCCTGGAGATCACCGGCACCCTGGCTCTCTTCCCCGTGGACCAGGACCCGCCGCCGGCCGGCCGCGTTCCCGGGCGGCGCCCGGATGGACCCTCGCAGTAGGCGCCGACTGCCGATTCCGATCCCAGCCAGGACAAGTGGCTGACCCCGGGTGTGAAAGGCATTAGAGGGCATCTCCGACCCGATGGCAGGGGCGGCAAGGCTCGGGGGTGGCGTTCTCGCGGACGGCCCGGCGCGTCGGCCGAAGGTCGCCGTCGGGGGCTGTGCGACGACGGCAGTGCTGGGCGCGGCCACCGCCGGCGCGACAGCGGTATGGCAGGTGGGCCTGCTGCGCGCCGCCGCCTGGATCGCGCGCGGTCTGCGTGTTCCCGACCGGAACGCGCTCCTGGCGGACATCGTCCCCGCCAAGGCGTACGGACAGGCCTATGGCTTCGAGCGGATGATGGACAACCTCGGCGCCACCTTCGGACCGCTCCTCGCCCTCGGCCTGGTGGCCTGGCTCGGCGTCCCATGGGCCATCGGCCTCTCCGTTCGGCAAACTGCTGGGAGCGGTTGCTGCGTTCGAGGTCGGCAACGTCGCCGCGCCCCTGCTGATCCTGCGCGCCTCGGACTTGCTGGCCCAGGAACACGGCACGAAGACGGCGACGACGATCGCACTTGGCCTTTACACCGCCTACAACGTCGCGGCCACGATCGCCTCCGTGCCCGCTGGCCGGTTCTCGGACCGGCTCGGCACCCGAGGCCCAGCCGTCGTCCTCGCCGGCGTAGGCATCGGAGCGGTCGAGACCGCCGAGCACTCCGCCGTCGCGGCCCTCGCCCCGAAGGGCCTGCGAGGCTCCGCCTTCGGCATGCTCGCCACCGTCCAGTCGCTCGGCAACCTCGCCGCCTCCACGATCGCCGGCCTCCTGTGGACTCTCGTCTCCCCGACCGCCGCCTTCGCTTACCTCACCGCCTGGATGGGCGTCGCCCTCATTGGTCTGCTTTGGTCCGCCCGGCGTGCGCGCGGGTAGATGCCGCCTGAGTGGACACCGTCCGTCAACTGCCTCTTTGGGAGCGCGAATTCGCACCCGGTGTCGCCGATTATGGCGCAGGTCACAGGAAATGCGTCTCGTGATATGAGGCGCCACAGCGTCGGGGTGGTGCAAGTGGTGCACGGAACGCCCCCGGCCAGGGCGTTTCAGCGACTTGGGGCACGCGGAGGGCGCGGCGAAGGCTGAGAGGTATAGACAATGAAGAAGGCCCAGGTCGCCGACCTGGGCCTTCTTGCAAGAGCGGATGACGGGAATCGAACCCGCGCTATAAGCTTGGGAATCACCCGGCACTCAAGGGCCTGCACAGCCTCTGACCTGCTGAGATGGTGCCCAGGAGTGGCGTGGGAGCGGCCCCGTCGAGCCCTCTGGTGACCGCTGTCTACCGCCTCTACTGGCACGTTGTGGCACGGCCGGCGGCTTCGCACGGCCCCTGACTGCCGTGAGGTGACCCCTGGGAGCCCGGCGCCCGTGCGCTTCAGGGTTCAACTCCCACCCATTTCCATGGTGCCTCGCTCCTCTCGGCCCGGTCCTCCAGCGAGAGAGTCCATAGCGTCAAGTCATGGTGACGGTTTATGCTCGGATCGTGCGAGCCGCGAGTGAACCCCTGACCGACGACGAGAAGACCGACCTGGACGAAGCCCTCAAGGCCGTCCGCCGGGCCGAGCAGGCCCTTGCCCGGGCGCAGGCGCACCTCAATCGCACGGTGGGCCGGATCGGCTCCGCCGACCGCTACGGGCAGAAAGCTGCGGCAGGCCGCCGCGTCGGCTGGTCCCGCCAGCACGTCACCACCCTTGCCAACGCCTACCGTGCGGGCGAACTTGACCAGGAGGAGAGGGCCGAAGCCGCATGAGCACCGCGCCCCAGTCGTCCGCTATCCCGCAGCCGCCCGCCCAGCCCGAGGCGATTCGCGCCGCCCTCGCCCAGGTGGCCCCGCAGTTGCTCGCCGACTTCGACCGCGACCGCGCGGCCAGCACCGCCCGCGCGCGCGCCGAGGTTTCCGCCACTCCCCTCCGCACCTTCACGGAGGCGTGGGCCGTTGAGGTGGCCATTGCCCGACACCCGGAAACCGCCACCCGGCTCCACGCGCTTGAGGCCCGCGCCGGGGAGGTCACCGACCTCGGCGATGCCCGGGACATCGCCGCCGAGATCAGCCGCATCCGCAACGCCGCCGCCGCCGAGGCGGGCCTCCGTACCGCGGGCGAGGCTTCCCGGTGACCGACGACCGTTGGGTGTGGGAGTACGCCTTCCACGCAGAGGACGAGGAGGGCTACCCGAAAGTTGTGCGCGACGAAGTGAAGGCTGTCGCCGATCAAATCGTCGAGCTGGCCAACCTCGGCGTCGACCCGTCCGAACTCGGCGACCCCACCCCCGGTACGGCTCGCCGTCACATGCTTCTCTCCGGCGGGTGGTTCGAGACCCAGGCGCTCCCGCGGACGAGGCCACGCCTCCTGGCCGTGGTCCTGGTCGTACCGCCGCCGCACCTGCTCTGACACGAGAAGGGGCAGGTGGTGCGGCGGTGGTGGGCGGCGCCAGGAAGGGCAGAGCGGATGACGGGAATCGAACCCGCGCCATAAGCTTGGGAATCACTCGGCACTTGGGCGTGCGTATGCCCTCTGACCTGCCGGAATGTCCGCCAGCTGAACCTGTTCCGGCTGCTTCTGGGAACCCCGTGGTGACCGCTCTTCACCGCCCCTACTGGCACGTTGTGGCACGGAGCGGGCGCCGCCGACGCCGTTTCTCCCTGCCGTAGCCCTATGCGCCGCCGACCGCAGCAGGGTCGAGGGAGTCGACGTCTTCCATGAAGGACAGCATCCGGGCATTGACCACGTCGGGGTGGTCGATCTGCGGGCCGTGCCCCGTCGCGGTGATGATCTCGGCGCGGGCTCCGGGAACAAGGCGCGGAACGCGTTCCAGCTGCCGCTTGGGGTGTACGAGCAGGCTGTGCTTGCCCATGATGACGTAGAGCGGGGTCCGGATGGATCGCAGCGCATCCTCGGCCAGCGGCAGCGGTGCGGGGCGGCGGATCCGGTACGCACGGGCGCCGAGCTGGATCCATTTGCGCATCTCGGGGACGGCTATGACCGGCTGGTCCAGCCACTTGGCGAGCCGGGGGCGCAGCGCCTTGGGGGCGAAGGTGGCGAACAGGCTCACGAAGACCCAGGCGAAGAAGCGCAGGCCGACCTTCTCCAGGCCGCCGGGGTCGAGGGCGGTGACCGAGGCGAGCCGTCCGGGCCGTCGGTGGGTTTGGTTGAGCACGAGCCAGCCGCCGTAGGAGGAGCCGACGAGGTGGACCCGGTCGAGGCCGAGAGCGTCGAGGGCCTCGTCCATCCACTGTGCGGCGCGCTCGGGCTGCCACATGGGCTCGCGGTGGACGCTGCGGTTGGCGTCGCCGGGGGTGTCGAGGGCGTAGACGGGGCGGTCGAGGCTGAGCCCGGGGGTGTTGGGGTACCACATCGCCGAGCTGTAGCCGGCGCCGTGGATCAGGACGATCGGCGTACGGGACTCGGCGGCGGGGTCCGAGGGCCCGTACCGGTAGACGTGGGTGGTGCCGAAGCTCGTCTCCACGTCCGTCTCGGAGTGGGCGGGTGCCCCCATCGCGTAGAGGACGTCGGCGGCGGCGAAGTAGCGGTCGCGCAGGGCGTCGTTGACGTAGCGACCGACGTCGCGGCGTACGCGGGCGGTGTTCTCGGGCACGGCGGCACCTCCGGTGAAGATCCATTCTTCGTGGTACGACCGTACCATCAATGTGGTACATCGGTATCATGAAGGGGTTCGGGTAGCGGAGCGCGAACCCACTATCGACGGGCGGGGACACGGGAACATGCCGAAGCGTGTGGATCACGAGGAACGGCGCGCCCAGATCGCCGAGGCGCTCATCCAGGTCGCCGGACGGCGCGGGCTGCACGCCGTCGGCATGCGGGACGTGGCCGCCGAGGCCGGCGTGTCGCTCCGGCTGGTGCAGTACTACTTCGAGACCAAGGAAAAGCTGCTCTTCTGCGGCCTCCGGCACCTGACCGACCGCTTCGCCGCGAGGGTGTGTGCCCGCTTGGCCGCTGCCGGCCCGGAGCCGGGCCCGCGCGCCACGGTGGAGGCGCTGCTGCTGGCCTCGCTGCCGACCGACGAGGAGAGCCGCACGTTCCACCTGCTGTACAGCTCCTACGCGATCCTGTCGGTGACCGACGAGGCGCTGGCCGCCCAGCCCTTCATCGACAACCCCGACGCCGCGGAGAGCGCCGTGACCGGCCTGCTCGAACAGGCCCAGGCGTCAGGTCTGGCCGATCCCGGCATCGACGCGCGCACGGAGGCGATCAGCCTGCTCGCGATGGCGGCGACCATGGGCACCAGCATCCTCGTGGGCCAGCGGAGTCCGGAGTCGGCGATCGCCGTGCTCCGCCACCACCTGGACCGGATCTTCACGGCTGTCAGGACGTCCGAGCGGGGAGCGGGATCAAACTGATGTGTCACGAAGCACCATGGAGGGTTTCAGCGCGTTCATGGCGACAGAGGACGCATTCGATCCGGAGGCGATGCTGAGCCTCTACGACTCGGTCGGATGGGAGGACCACGAGTCGACACCCGAGGACAAGCGCAACCACGCGTTCTACCGAAGCCTGGGTTTCTGTCCTACGAGGAGAAGGAGATGGCGGGCTTCGGACTGCCCAGGAACCGCCCCGACCTGCGCAACGCGGCGCCCTGACCGGATCCGACGCGGATCCCCACGTCAGCTGAGCACCAACTGCGGGCCATGCGGGGGCCCATGTGGTGCACAGGTGGTGTGAGGCTCGGATCTGGATCGGGCAACAAACAAGCCCCAGGTCGTTGACCTGGGGCTTTGTTATGGAGCGGATGACGGGAATCGAACCCGCGCTATAAGCTTGGGAAGCTCATGTTCTACCATTAAACTACATCCGCATACGTCCCAGTTGCCCGGATCTGTATCGTCACCCACTCTACCCCATGATCGACCCCCGGTGAATCGACCGCGGGGTCGTTGTCGTGTGTGGCGTGCACCGAGGCGTGTGGGTGCGGGAGTTGGGGCGTACCGTGTGTACGGAGCGGCGGCTGGAGTGGGTCCTGATCATCCCCTAATGTGGCGATTCATCGCAGTACGGCTCGTTGGGGAAAGGGACTCGATGGAGCACACCGTCGTCCGTTGTGCCGAAGGGCACGTTTTCAGTACCGCCTCCTTCCCGCTGCAGCACCTCGGTGCCGGCCGGATCGGGCCCGGACGGTTGCTGCGGTGTCCGCGCTGCGCGCGGCTGAGGCAGGCCGTGCCCGTGGGGCCGGCCGTCAAGCGATAGCGGACGGGCGCGCGGGCCGCCGCTCTCGATTGGGGGTGGCCCGCGCGCACTGCGTATCCTCGGGACGTGCTTCTCTCTGACAAAGACATCCGGGCCGAGATCGACAGCGGACGGGTTCGCATCGACCCGTTCGAGGAATCGATGGTGCAGCCCTCCAGCATCGATGTACGTCTCGACCGGTTCTTCCGGGTGTTCGAGAATCACCGCTACGCGCACATCGACCCCGCCGTCGAGCAGACCGACCTGACCAGGATGGTCGAGCCGGAGGGCGACGAGGCGTTCATTCTGCATCCGGGTGAGTTCGTGCTCGCCTCGACGTACGAGGTCATCTCGCTGCCGGACGACATCGCCTCCAGACTGGAGGGGAAGTCCAGCCTGGGCCGCCTCGGCCTGGTGACGCATTCGACCGCCGGGTTCATCGACCCCGGGTTCTCGGGCCACGTGACCCTGGAGCTGTCGAACCTCGCCACCCTGCCGATCAAGCTCTGGCCGGGCATGAAGATCGGGCAGCTGTGCATGTTCCGGCTCAGCTCGCCCGCCGAGTTCCCGTACGGCAGTGAGCGCTACGGATCCCGGTACCAGGGGCAGCGCGGGCCGACCGCCTCGCGCTCCTTCCAGAGTTTCCACCGCACCCAGGTGAGGCACGAGGCATGAGTGACGGAGTACGCGAGAACCTCGATTACGAGGGATTCGGGCGGGCTGTGCGGGAGCTCGCGCAGACCATCGCAGACGACGGCTTCGAGCCCGACATCATCCTGAGCATCGCCCGGGGCGGGGTGTTCGTCGCCGGCGGCCTGGCGTACGCGCTCGACTGCAAGAACATCCACCTGGTGAACGTCGAGTTCTACACCGGTGTCGGGACCACGCTGGAGATGCCGGTCATGCTGGCTCCCGTGCCCGAGGCGATCGACTTCACCGACAAGAAGGTCCTCATCGCCGATGACGTGGCCGACACCGGCAAGACGCTCAAGCTCGTGCACGACTTCTGCCTCGGGCACGTCGCCGAGGTGCGGTCCGCGGTCATCTACGAGAAGTCGCACTCCCTCGTGAAGTGCGAGTACGTGTGGAAGAAGACGGACGAGTGGATCAACTTCCCCTGGTCGGTCGAGCCGCCCGTCGTGAAGCGTGAGGGCCAGGTCCTCGACGCGTAGCAGCCATACCGCGTGGCGCAGGGCTGCCACGCGGTGCATGTGCCCGGTTCGCCGAGCCGTGCATCAGTGCTCGTCGCCGTCGCCGTCGCCGTCGCCGTCGGCTTCCGCGCGCTGCCGTTGCTGAGGCAGTAGCAGCTCGGCCAGGAGGCCGCCGCCGTGTGCCGGGGTGAGCCGGGCGGTGCCGCCGTGGAGTTCGGCGACCCAGCGGACGATGGCCAGGCCCGTGCCGGTTCCGGTACTCGCGGCCCCGGTGACGTGGCGTTCGAAGACCCGTGCGCGGTCTTCGGCCGGTACGCCGGCGCCGTGGTCCCGCACCGTTACCCGGTCGGCCCGGTCGGTGGTGACGTGCACCTCGAACGGGGTGCCACCGCCGTGTCGCAGTGCGTTCTCCACGAGGTTGCGGACTGCTTGGGCGAGGAGCTCGGGGTCGCCGTTGACGACGGCGGCCTCGGTGGTGACCGTGACGCCGGTGCGGTCCGGCAGTTCCTCCACGGTCTGCTCGACCAGTTGGTCGAGCCGCAGCGGCGTGAGTTGGACTTCCTGGGTACCGGCCTCGACCCGGGCCCGGGCCAGCAGCCCGGTGACCAGCCGGCCGAGCCGGTCGATGAGCCGGACCGCCTCATCCAGGGCGGCAGGGGCGCGGGTGGGCGAGATCCTGCCGCTTTCGACGGTCAGACGCACCTTCGTCATCGGCGCCGGGACCACCTTCCCGCACTGCCCCGAACACCAGCCGGCCAACCTCGCCGGTGACCTGGGCGGCGAGGGCGGCATCCTGCGGGGCGGCGTCGTCAACGGCCCCAACGCGGCGGACAAGCTCAAGGACCTCAACTCCTTCCCCACCATGCGCAAGTGCCCGACCGGCCAGGGCAACCCCTTCGCCGCCTTCGACGGCCGCGGCGGCGGCTTCATGGATCACGTGGGCGCCTGGCAGGCGGTCGAATCAGCCGACGACTTCACCGCCACGGCCCTCCTCTCCTTCACCCTCTCCGCCGCGCCTCCGAGCGCCGGACCGACCCCAGCTGACGGCACGACGGCACCGCGAGGAGACCCGCGCATACGCGTGGCCGTACACAGGTACGCGTGAAGGGGCCCGCCGCGCAGACACTGCGCGGCGGGCCCCTTCAGGTGTGCTGCTAGATCGTGCCCAGCTTGATGATCGACAGCAGGGCGATGAGCTGGATCGCGGACGCGCCCAGCGCCTTCGGCCACGGCAGGTCGTGCGATTTGGCGACGAGGGACGTGAACAGGAAGCCAGCGGCCACCCAGGTGGCCCAGCCCAGGACCTGGACCAAGCCGTTGTCGCCGCCCAGGAACACGGCGAAGAGCAGGCGGGGGGCGTCCGTCAGCGACATGATCAGCATCGACAGGCCCACGGTGGGCTGCCAGGAGCCGTCGCCGCCCATCTGGCGGGCCAGGGTGTGCGTGACCGCGCCCAGGAGCAGCCCGCAGATGACGAAGGCCACGCCGGTGGACAGGACGATCGGGACGGCCTTGGCGAGGGTCGCGTTGATCACGTCCTTGCGGGCGTCGTCGAGGCCGAAGACCGCGAGGAGCCCGTAGAGGAAGGTCACGGTCAGCGCCGGACCCCAGACGGCGTAGTCGCGCATCTGCAGGAAGGTCTGTCCCGGCCGCATCACGATGCCGCGGAGCAGTTCCTTCCACGGCAGCCGCGGGCCGGCCGGAGCGGCCGCGGCCGCGCCCGCCTGGTACGTCCCGCCCTGGCTGTACGGGTCCTCGCCGACGGCGAAGACCTGGGTGTGCCCGGGGTTGTCGTTGGTGTAGCCCCCGTGGCCCCCGTGGCCTCCGTGGCCGTACGGGGGCTGCTGCGCCTGCGGCGGCTGCTGCTGTCCGTACGGGTCGAAGTACTCGGGCTCACCGTGCCCCCCTGGTCCCGGCTGCGGCCACTGCTGCTGCGGCGGCGGGCCTGCCTGAGGGTAGGGCTGCTGGCCGTACGGCGGCGGTTGCTGCTGTCCGTACGGCTGCTGCCGCGGGGGTTGTTGCGGGGTGCGGTTGTTGTCCCGGCCGCGTCCGATCCTGAATCCAGCCACGTGATCGAAAGTACCCGGTCCGGCGGGCCGCCGTGGACGGGCAGCCGGAACCCGTGGCCTTTGCGGCTGACCTGTGACATCCCCTAGGGGAACCCCGGGGGGTTGTCCCCACCCCGGCGTTGTGCCCGGTTTACGTAGCTGAGGTGTTTTCTGAGATCTTTCGTTACGTTCTCGACGGAATACCCACATATCGGGTCCGTAGCTTCGTCTCCGTCGCCGCCACGCAGAGACGAGAAGAGCACCCATCATGCGCAGCACCCGCCGCAGCACCCGCCGCACCGCCCGCCGCACCGCCCGCCGCACCGCCGCCGTCTTCGCCGGCGCGGCCGTCGTCCTGGCCCTTCCGGCCGGATCCGCCTTCGCGGACTCCCCGGCCGTCCCGGTCACCCAGCCGACGAAGCCGCAGGTCAAGCCGACCGCTGAGGTCCGGGCGTACGTCACCGCCGTGAGGCTCGCGGACGGCTCCGTCGCCAAGGTCTACAAGGTCGGCGACAACCACTTCGAGGCGGACGTCTTCGCCGGCTCCACGAAGCCGGACACCCTGGTCGGCAAGGGCGGCGCCGTCGCGTACGGCCGCAGCAACGGCCTGCACGCCGTGCTCCAGCCGAACGGCACCGTGACCTCGTGGGTCGAGGGCGGGGAGCGGCCGAAGCCGGTGGGGAAGGAGAGCTCGGTCCGCTTCACCATGCCCGACGGGCGGATCGCCAAGCTGGTCGACGGCCCGGACGGCAAGCGCGTCGAGATCTCGACGCCGAAGGGGAACTCCCTCGGCACGATCGATCTGAAGCACCCCGGCACGCACTACGACGGCTGGACGTACGAGCTCGTCCAGGACGGGAAGCGCGTGAAGTTCCTCGTCATCGACGGCAAGGGCGGCGGCAACAGCTGGGTGTACGACTTCGGCGGCAAGCTGATCGGGAAGTACACGGTCGTCGCGCCGTAGGACGGAACGCCAGAGCGGCCGGTCCCCGGGTGGGGACCGGCCGCTCCGGCGTGCTCAGGGTCTGGAGAACCAGTGGCCTACTTGGCGTCCTCGGGCTTCGCCTCGGACCCGTCCTTCGCCTCGGCCGGCTTCTCCGTCTCCTCGGTCGGCTCCGCCTCGGCCTTCGCGTCGGGCTCGGCTGCCGCCTCCGGAGCGGCCTCGGCCTCCTCCGCCACCTCGGCTTCTGCCTCTGCCTTGGCCTCAGCCTCAGCCTCAGCCTTGGCCTTCGCGTCGGCTTCGGCCTTCGCCTTGGCTTCCGCCTCGGCCTTGGCTTCCGCCTCGGCCTTGGCTTCCGCCTCGGCCTTGGCTTCCGCCTCGGCCTTGGCTTCCGCCTCGGCCTTGGCTTCCGCCTCGGCCTTGGCTTCCGCCTCGGCCTTGGCTTCCGCCTCGGCCTTGGCTTCCGCCTCGGCCTTCGCCTTGGCTTCCGCCTCCGCAGCGGCAGCGGCCTCGGCCTCCGCCTGGAGCGCGGCCAGCTCCTCCTCGGTCGGGCCCGGGGTCTTGACCGAGTCCAGCAGCAGCTGGGCCACGTCCACGACCTGCACGGACTCCTTGGCCTTGCCGTCGTTCTTCTTGCCGTTCACCGAGTCGGTCAGCATCACCAGGCAGAACGGGCACGCCGTCGACACGATGTCCGGGTTCAGGGACAGCGCCTCGTCGACACGCTCGTTGTTGATGCGCTTGCCGATCCGCTCCTCCATCCACATCCGCGCGCCACCGGCGCCACAGCAGAAGCCCCGCTCCTTGTGGCGGTGCATCTCCTGCTGCCGCAGGCCCGGCACGGCCGACATGATCTCGCGCGGCGGCGTGTAGACCTTGTTGTGCCGGCCCAGGTAGCACGGGTCGTGGTACGTGATCAGGCCCTCGACCGGCGTCACCGGCGTCAGCCGGCCCTCGTCGATCAGGTGCTGGAGCAGCTGCGTGTGGTGGATGACCTCGTACTCGCCGCCCAGCTGCGGGTACTCGTTCGCGATGGTGTTGAAGCAGTGCGGGCAGGTCGAGACGATCCGCTTCGCCGACTTCGGCTTCTTCGTCGCCGGGTCCTCGTCGTCCTCGCCGAAGGCCATGTTCAGCATGGCCACGTTCTCCTGGCCCAGCTGCTGGAACAGCGGCTCGTTGCCCAGGCGGCGCGGCGAGTCACCGGTGCACTTCTCGTCGCCGCCCATGATCGCGAACTTGACGCCCGCGATGTTCAGCAGCTCCGCGAAGGCCTTCGTCGTCTTCTTGGCCCGGTCCTCCAGGGCGCCCGCGCAGCCGACCCAGTACAGGTAGTCGAACTCCGAGAGGTCCTCCGCGTCCTTCCCGATGATCGGGACCTCGAAGTCGACCTCCTTCGTCCACTCGACGCGCTGCTTCTTCGCCAGGCCCCAGGGGTTGCCCTTCTTCTCCAGGTTCTTGAGCATCGTGCCCGCCTCCGACGGGAACGCGCTCTCGATCATCACCTGGTAGCGGCGCATGTCGACGATGTGGTCGATGTGCTCGATGTCGACCGGGCACTGCTCGACGCACGCACCGCAGGTCGTGCAGGACCACAGCACGTCCGGGTCGATGACGCCGTTCTCCTCGGCCGTCCCGATCAGCGGGCGCTCGGCCTCCGCCAGGGCGGCCGCCGGGACGTCCGCCAGCTGCTCCGGCGTCGCCTTCTCGTTGCCCTCCATGTCCTTGCCGCCACCGGCGAGCAGGTACGGGGCCTTGGCGTGCGCGTGGTCGCGCAGCGACATGATCAGGAGCTTCGGGGACAGCGGCTTGCCGGTGTTCCAGGCCGGGCACTGCGACTGGCAGCGACCGCACTCGGTGCACGTGGAGAAGTCGAGGATGCCCTTCCAGGAGAACTGCTCGACCTGGGAGACGCCGAAGACGTCGTCCTCGCCCGGCTCCTCGAAGTCGATCTCCTTGCCGCCGCTCGTCATCGGCTGGAGGGCGCCGAGCGCCGTCGAACCGTCCGCGTTCCGCTTGAACCAGATGTTCGGGAAGCCGAGGAAGCGGTGCCAGGCGACACCCATGTTGGTGTTGAGCGAGACCGTGATCATCCAGGTGAAGGACGTGACGATCTTGAGCGCCGCGAAGAAGTAGGTGAGGTACTGCAGCGTGCTCAGGCTCAGCCCGTCGAAGGCGGCGATCAGCGGGTACGAGGCGAAGAAGCCCGGCTCCCAGCCCTCGACGCCGTGCTGGACCCCTTCCAGCGCGCGCAGCGTCATGATGCAGACGCCGACGATCAGGATGACGGCCTCGACGAAGTACGCCTGGCCCGTCTTGGAGCCCGCGAAGCGGGACTTGCGGCCCGCCTTGCCCGGCCGGCTCAGCTGCCGGATCACGATCAGGGTGACGATGCCGAGCACGGTCATCAGGCCGAGGAACTCGGTGAAGATCTCGTACGGCAGCCAGTCGCCGATGATCGGGATCAGCCAGTCGGCCTGGAAGAGCTGGCCGAAGGCGTTGACGATCGTCAGCAGCAGCGAGAAGAAGCCCACCGCCACGAACCAGTGCGCGAACCCGACGATGCCCCAGCGGTTCATGCGGGTGTGGCCGAGGAATTCCTTGACCAGCGTGATGGTGCGCTGTGTGGGGTCGCCGGTGCGCGTGCCCGCGGGCACTGGCTGGCCGAGGCGCACGAAGCGGTAGATCTGCGCGATGGCACGGCCGAACAGCGCGACGGCTACCACCGTGATGACCAGCGACACGATGATCGCGGCGAGTTGCATGGGAGGGCTCCTCGGGCGGTACTTACTAAGCGGTAACTTATTGAGTCAAGGCATGAGGTTACCCACTCCCGACGCCGCAATGTAGCTGAGCGCGCGGTGATCTGTGTCGCTCAGGCATGCCTTTGCCGATAGGCCGCCCGCGGCGTCTGCGCGAGGATCGCCAGGTCCATCCCCAGCCAGTGGTTCTCGACGTAGTGCCGGTCGAGCAGCGCCATTTCCTCCCAGGGTAGGTCGGAGCGCGCGCTGACCTGCCACAACCCGGTCATCCCGGGCCGTACGAAGAGCCGCTCGGGCCGGTCCGTACGGGACTCCGGGCGCGGCCCGACCAGGGACATCTCGCCGCGGAGCACGTTGATCAGCTGGGGCGCCGGGTCGAGCGCGCAGCGCTCCAGGGCCGCGCCGAGGCGGCCGGCGTCGTCGGTGCGCAGCCGCCAGGTGCGGAACGGCCGTCCGGCCAGGCCGGCCGCCGGTACCCGTGCGAACGCCCGGCCGCCCTGGGTCACGTAGAGCAGCCCTGCCGCTGCCGCGAGGGGGGCGGCGAGCGTGAGGAGCAGGATCGCCGCACCGATGAGGTCGAGCACCCGCTTGGCCGAGGGCCGGGCCGGCCGGAGCCCTGGCCGGGCGGGGAGGGGCAGCAGCAGAGGCATGTCAGCACCGTGCCGTAAGCCTGCGGCGGTCCTGGGGTGGCGCGCGGCCGGATGCCCCGTTCGGGTGCGGCGCCCGCGGCCGGACTCCGCGCCCCGGACCCCGCGCCGTCAGGGCCGATGCCGTGGGTTGCGCGTAAGGGGGGCCTAAAGATTGAGTCGCATCGACTCAGCTCTGTTGACGTCCGCGCGGCGATGCGGCATGGTTGAGTCTGTTGCACTCAAGTCAGCTGGAGGAATCAAAATGGCACGTGCGGTCGGCATCGACCTGGGCACCACTAACTCCGTCGTCAGCGTTCTGGAAGGCGGGGAGCCCACCGTCATCACCAACGCCGAGGGCGCCAGGACCACGCCGTCCGTCGTCGCCTTCGCCAAGAACGGTGAGGTCCTCGTCGGCGAGGTGGCCAAGCGCCAGGCGGTCACGAACGTGGACCGGACCATCCGCTCCGTCAAGCGCCACATGGGCACTGACTGGAAGATCAACCTGGATGGCAAGGACTTCAACCCGCAGCAGATGAGCGCCTTCATCCTGCAGAAGCTGAAGCGCGACGCCGAGGCGTACCTGGGCGAGAAGGTCACGGACGCGGTCATCACCGTCCCGGCCTACTTCAACGACTCCGAGCGTCAGGCGACGAAGGAGGCCGGTGAGATCGCGGGTCTGAACGTCCTGCGCATCGTCAACGAGCCGACCGCCGCCGCTCTGGCCTACGGTCTCGACAAGGACGACCAGACCATCCTCGTCTTCGACCTCGGTGGCGGCACCTTCGACGTGTCGCTCCTCGAGATCGGCGACGGTGTCGTCGAGGTCAAGGCCACCAACGGTGACAACCACCTCGGTGGCGACGACTGGGACCAGCGCGTCGTCGACTACCTCGTGAAGCAGTTCGTGGGCGGCCACGGCGTCGACCTGTCCAAGGACAAGATGGCGCTCCAGCGTCTGCGCGAGGCCGCGGAGAAGGCGAAGATCGAGCTGTCCTCCTCCACGGAGACCTCGATCAACCTGCCGTACATCACGGCGTCCGCCGAGGGCCCGCTGCACCTGGACGAGAAGCTCACGCGCTCGCAGTTCCAGCAGCTGACCGCGGACCTGCTCGACCGCTGCAAGACCCCGTTCCACAACGTCATCAAGGACGCGGGCATCAACCTGTCCGAGATCGACCACGTGGTCCTGGTCGGCGGCTCCACCCGTATGCCGGCCGTCGCCGAGCTCGTCAAGGAGCTCACCGGCGGTCAGGACGCCAACAAGGGCGTCAACCCGGACGAGGTCGTCGCCATCGGCGCCACCCTCCAGGCCGGTGTGCTCAAGGGTGAGGTCAAGGACGTCCTGCTCCTCGACGTGACCCCGCTGTCCCTGGGTATCGAGACCAAGGGCGGCATCATGACCAAGCTGATCGAGCGCAACACGACCATCCCGACCAAGCGGTCGGAGATCTTCACGACGGCCGAGGACAACCAGCCGTCCGTGCAGATCCAGGTCTACCAGGGCGAGCGCGAGATCGCGGCGTACAACAAGAAGCTCGGCATGTTCGAGCTGACCGGCCTGCCCCCGGCCCCGCGTGGCGTCCCGCAGATCGAGGTCTCCTTCGACATCGACGCGAACGGCATCATGCACGTCACGGCCAAGGACCTCGGCACGGGCAAGGAGCAGAAGATGACCGTCACCGGCGGCTCTTCGCTCGGCAAGGACGAGGTCGACCGCATGCGCCAGGAGGCGGAGCAGTACGCGGACGAGGACCTGCGTCGCAAGGAGGCGGCCGAGTCCCGCAACCAGGGCGAGCAGCTCGTCTACCAGACGGAGAAGTTCGTCAAGGACAACGAGGACAAGGTTCCGGCCGACGTCCGCACCGAGGTCGAGGCCGCCGTCGCCGAGCTGAAGGAGAAGCTCAAGGGCGAGGACACCGCCGAGATCCGTACCGCGACCGAGAAGCTCGCCGCGGTCAGCCAGAAGCTCGGCCAGGCCATCTACGCCGACGCCCAGGCCGCGCAGGGCGCCGCCGGCGCCGCTGCCGGTGACGCGGGCCAGGCGAAGGCCGACGACGACGTCGTCGACGCCGAGATCGTCGACGACGAGAAGCCGAAGGGCGGCGCTGCCTGATGTCGGAGGAGACCCCGGGTTTCGAGGAGAAGCCCGACGTCCCCGTCGACGGCACGTCCGACGAGCCGAAGGCCGCCGACTCCGCCAAGGAGGAGGCGGCGGCCCCGGCCGGGGACTCCGCACCGGATGTGGCCCTGCTGGCGCAGCTGGACCAGGCCCGTACGGCGCTCGGTGAGCGGACCACGGACCTCCAGCGGCTCCAGGCGGAGTACCAGAACTACCGCCGCCGGGTGGAGCGGGACCGGATCACCGTCAAGGAGATCGCGGTCGCGTCCCTCCTGACGGAGTTGCTCCCGACCCTGGACGACATCGGCCGGGCGCGGGAGCATGGCGAGCTGGTCGGCGGTTTCAAGTCGGTGGCCGAATCGCTGGAGACCGTCGCCGCCAAGATGGGCCTGCAGCAGTTCGGCAAGGAGGGCGAGCCCTTCGACCCGACGATCCACGAGGCCCTGATGCACTCGTACGCGCCGGACGTCACCGAGGACACCTGCGTGGCGATCCTGCAGCCGGGGTACCGGATCGGCGAGCGTACGATCCGCCCCGCGCGGGTCGCGGTGGCCGAGCCCCAGCCGGGCGCGGCCCCCAAGTCCGAGTCGGGCGAGGCCGACACGCCGTCGGACAAGGACACGGATGCCCCCGACAAGGGCTGATGTTGAACCAGTAGAAGCACGAGAGGAGGGACACCGGGGATGAGCACGAAGGACTTCGTCGAGAAGGACTACTACAAGGTCCTCGGTGTCCCGAAGGACGCCACCGAGGCCGAGATCAAGAAGGCGTACCGGAAGCTCGCACGCGAGTTCCACCCGGACGCCAACAAGGGCGACACCTCCGCCGAGGAGCGCTTCAAGGAGATCTCCGAGGCGAACGACATCCTCGGCGACGCCAAGAAGCGCAAGGAGTACGACGAGGCGCGCGCCCTGTTCGGCAACGGTGGCTTCCGCCCCGGGCCGGGCGGGGCCGGCGGTTCGTTCAACTTCGACCTCGGCGACCTGTTCGGCGGCACCCAGCCGGGTGCCGGCGGCGCGGGCGGCGGCTTCGGCGGCGGCCTGGGCGATGTCTTCGGCGGCCTGTTCAACCGCGGCGCCGGGCCGGGTGCGGGAACCCGTACCCAGCCCCGCCGCGGCCAGGACATCGAGTCCGAGGTCACCCTCTCCTTCACGGAGGCGGTGGACGGGGCCACGGTCCCGCTCCGGATGTCCTCCCAGGCCCCCTGCAAGGCCTGCTCCGGCACCGGCGACAAGAACGGCACCCCCCGGGTGTGCCCGACCTGCGTCGGCACCGGCCAGGTCTCGCGGGGCAGCGGCGGCGGCTTCTCGCTGACCGACCCCTGCGCGGACTGCAAGGGCCGCGGCCTGATCGCCGAAACCCCCTGTGACGTCTGCAAGGGCAGCGGGCGCGCCCGCAGCTCGCGCACGATGCAGGTCCGGATCCCGGCGGGCGTCTCCGACGGCCAGCGCATCCGGCTGCGCGGCAAGGGTGCGCCCGGCGAGCGCGGCGGTCCGGGCGGTGACCTCTACGTCGTCGTGCACGTCGACTCCCACCCGGTGTTCGGCCGCAAGGACGACAACTTGACGGTGACCGTCCCGGTGACGTTCGCGGAGGCGGCGCTGGGCGCCGACATCAAGGTCCCGACACTGAACGGCCCCTCGGTGACGCTGAAGCTGCCGCCGGGCACTCCCAACGGCCGCACGATGCGGGCCCGCGGCAAGGGAGCGGTCCGCAAGGACGGCACCCGCGGCGACCTGCTGGTGACGGTGGAGGTCGCGGTCCCGGTCGAGCTGTCGGACAAGGCCCGCGAGGCGCTGGAGATGTACCGCGAGGCGACGGAGTCGCAGGACCCGCGCTCCGCGCTGTTCGAGTCCGCGAAGGGAGCATGACATGGACGGCCGCCGACGACAGTCCTCCCGCTTGGGTGGGGGCTACCAGCTCACCGACGAGACCCCGGTCTACGTGATCTCGGTGGCCGCCCAGCTCTCGGGTCTGCATCCGCAGACCCTGCGCCAGTACGACCGTCTCGGCCTGGTCTCCCCGGACCGTACGGCCGGGCGCGGCCGGCGCTACTCGGCCCGTGACATCGAGCTGCTCCGCACGGTGCAGGCGCTGTCCCAGGACGAGGGCATCAACCTGGCGGGCATCAAGCGGATCATCGAGCTGGAGAACCAGGTCGCCGCGCTCCAGCAGCGCGTGGCCGAACTCTCCGCAGCGGTGGACGGCGCGGCGGCCACGCTCCAGGCCCGCGAGGCCCAGGTGCACGCCTCCTACCGGCGCGACCTGGTCCCGTACCAGCCACCGGTGCCGGGCAACGCCCTGGTCGTCTGGCGGCCCAAGCGGCCGACGGACTGACGACGCGTGCGAAGGCCCCTCCCGGTGACCCGGGTGGGGCCTTCGGCGTACCCGGCGCCGCCGGCGCCGGTCAGAGCTGTGGATCCCGCCTGGGCCCCGAGACCTGGCCCAGGATCCCCGACTGGGCGATGAGGAAGCCGAGCTGGGCCCGGCTGCCGCTGCCCAGGGCGGAGGCCAGCTTGGCGATGTGCGCGCGGCAGGTCCGTACGTTCATGCCCAGGCGGCGCGCGATGGCCTCGTCCACGTGCCCCTCGACGAGGAGCTGGGCGATGGAGCGCTGCACGCCCGAGATCCCCGAGGGCGTCGGATCGTAGGGGATCTGCTCGTTGAGCGGGGTGGCCCGGCGCCACAGCTGCTCGAAGACCCGGGCCAGGTAGCGGACGAGCGCCGGGTGCCGCAGCTCCAGGGCGATCTGCTGGTCGTCGCTCGCGGGGATGAAGGCGACCGACTCGTCGCAGATGATGAGCCTCTCGACCAGCTCCTCCAACGTCCGGATCTCGACCTTCCCGCTGGCCATCCGGTCGACGTAGGCCATCGTTCCGCGGCTGTGGCGCACGGTGTGCTGGTAGAGGGTGCGCATGCTCACGCCACGCCGGATGAGCGGCTGGTCCCGCTCTATCGCCTGGTTCAGAATGTTCTCGGAACGCCCGCCGCCCGGCTGGATGGTGAGCATTTCCGCCTGACACTCGGCGGTGGCGACGTTGAGGGCCGCGTTGATCCTGTTGAATCCCTCCAGCACGGTGATCGCGTGGGTGGGCGCGGGAGTCAGCGCGCTGATGGCCATGAATGGCTCAAACGCTTCGGTGAGCTCGATGGAGGAGCGCCGGCGTTGCAGGATGTCCCGTTCCAGCGGGTGCAGCCGCTGTGCGAGTGCCACCGAAGGTGGAACCGGACGGAGCCAGTTGTCGTCGTCCGGGTCAGGGTGCAGCAGCGCGAATTCCAGCAGGCAGGGCGTCTGCTCGACCTCTTCGCGGGCTATGCGGCCGGAGCTGAGCGCGCTCGCGTACAACTCGGCCCCGAGATCGCACAGGTCCGTCACCGCATGGGGATGTGTCTGGTTCATCCGCATAATCGGCAAATCTCCCACCCCCAGGGTCCTGCATGTACAGGAACATGATGCATCGCCACGGTGGCAATGGCGTGGCTCGATAAGTCATCGTCTGAGATGCGGGGGAGAGGAATCCATCAAGTGAGGACAACGTCGACCATGTACAAGAAATTGCTTCGCTCGGTGGCTGCCATTGCTCTCTCTACGGCCGCTGCTGTCGGTGGAATCTCGCTCGCGCAGACCAGCTGGGGCGGTGCGCCCGCCGACAGCGGTTGGGGGGCCGGTGCCACCACCGGTGAGAGCGACAGTGGTTGGGGCAAGGTCGTGGCCGACAGTGGCTGGGGCCCCGCACCCAAGCCGGTTATGGGTGGGAAGTCTTCGGACGCATGACCCCCGACGACCGCGGCTTCCGCCGCGAAATGGCCTCCGCTTACCGGTCGGGATGGCAGTTCATCGACCTGGCCACGGCGATCCCGTTCCCCGGGGACTCGCTGATGGTCACCCTGTTCGGTCAGCCGATCGTCGTCGTGCGCGAGGAGGACGAGGACGTACGTGCCTACCGGTGCCTGCGCCGCCCGCGGGGCGCGCCGCAGCCCGTCCGCTGCGAGGTGCGCTACGGAATGGTCTTCGTCAATCTTGATCAGCGCGATCACCAGCTCTTCGAACCCGATATCACCACCGCCACCCCCCGCAGTGCCTGAAGCGATTCCCCCGTCGTTGCAGATCGCTCAGGCGCTACCCCCACACAACGGCGCCATCGTGGACCTGACCACGATGGCGCCGTTGTGATGTCCGCGTCCAGTCGCTGACCGGACAAGATTCGGACAGATGAGAATTCAACAATTCACGCGCGCCCCATGGCCCGGTCCAGAGTGATCTCCATGACGACCCGGTCGGGATTGGGCGAGGGCATCCGCCCGTAGCGCTCCGCGTAGCGCGCCACCGCTTCGGCGACCGCCGCCTCGTCCGTACGGATCACCGCGCGGCCCTCCAGGGTGGCCCAGCGGCGCCCTTCCATCTGGCACACCGCGACCCGCGCCCCGCCCGTCCCGCCGGCCTGGGCCGCCAGGATGTTGCGGACCTTCTTGCTGTGCTTGTTGCTGATCACCCGGGCCAGTCCGGCCTCCGGGTCGTAGGTCACGCCCACCGGCACCACGTGGGGCGTGCCGTCGGGACGCGGTGTGGTCAGCGTGCAGACGTGCCGCTCCCGCCAGAAGGCGAGGTATTCGGGCGTCGGGTTGAGTGCGTCATGGGACATGGCCCGAAGAGTACGACTCCCTGCCTTGAGTGGAATAGACTCAACTTTGCATAGGTTGTTCATGTCAGAGTTAGACAGAGTCGGTCAGGGTGCCGTCACCCCTTCCGGAGAGGAGAAGCCGCCCCGTGGACGCCGAGCTGACCAACAAGAGCCGAGCCGCGCTGAACGCGGCCACCAGCAGGGCCGTCAAGGACGGCCATGCCGATCTGACCCCCGCGCACCTCCTGCTGGCGCTCCTCGCCGGCGAGGACAACGAGAACATCACCGACCTGCTCGCGGCCTCGGACGCCGACCAGGCCGCCGTACGCGGCGGCGCGGAGCGGCTCCTGGCGGCCCTGCCCAGCGTCACCGGCTCCACGGTCGCGCCCCCGCAGCCCACCCGCGAGCTGCTCGCCGTACTCGCCGAGGCCGACGCCCGGGCGGGCGAGCTGGGCGACGACTACCTGTCCACCGAGCACCTGCTCATCGCCATCGCCGCCAAGGGCGGCGCGGCCGGCGAGCTGCTGTCCAACCAGGGGGCGAGCGCGAAGAAGCTGCTGGACGCCTTCGAGAACGCGAGAGGAGGGCGGCGGGTGACCACCCCCGACCCCGAGGGCCAGTACAAGGCTCTGGAGAAGTTCGGCACCGACTTCACGGCGGCCGCCCGCGACGGCAAGCTCGACCCGGTCATCGGCCGCGACCACGAGATCCGCCGCGTCGTGCAGGTGCTCTCGCGCCGTACGAAGAACAACCCTGTGCTCATCGGCGAGCCCGGCGTCGGCAAGACGGCCGTCGTCGAGGGACTGGCCCAGCGCATCGTCAAGGGCGACGTCCCCGAGTCCCTGAAGAACAAGCGGCTCGTCGCCCTGGACCTCGGAGCCATGGTCGCGGGCGCCAAGTACCGCGGCGAGTTCGAGGAACGGCTCAAGACCGTCCTCGCCGAGATCAAGTCCAGCGACGGCCAGATCATCACCTTCATCGACGAGCTGCACACGGTCGTCGGCGCGGGCGCCGGCGGCGACTCCGCCATGGACGCGGGCAACATGCTCAAGCCCATGCTGGCCCGCGGTGAGCTGCGCATGGTCGGCGCGACCACCCTCGACGAGTACCGCGAGCGCATCGAGAAGGACCCGGCGCTGGAGCGGCGCTTCCAGCAGGTGCTGGTCGCCGAGCCGTCCGTCGAGGACACCATCGCGATCCTGCGCGGGCTCAAGGGCCGCTACGAGGCCCACCACAAGGTCGTCATCAACGACAGCGCGCTCGTCGCGGCCGCGACCCTCTCCGACCGCTACATCACCTCCCGCTTCCTTCCCGACAAGGCCATCGACCTCGTCGACGAGGCCGCGTCCCGGCTGCGCATGGAGATCGACTCCTCGCCCCTGGAGATCGATGAGCTCCAGCGAGCGGTGGACCGGCTGCGGATGGAGGAGCTGGCGCTGAAGAACGAGTCCGACCCGGCCTCGCTGGAGCGCCTCGACAAGATCCGCAAGGACCTCGCGGACAAGGAGGAGGAGCTGCGCGGCCTGACCGCCCGCTGGGAGAAGGAGAAGCAGTCCCTCAACCGCGTCGGTGAGCTCAAGGAGCGCCTGGACGACCTGCGCGGCCAGGCCGAGCGCGCCCAGCGCGACGGGGACTTCGACACCGCCTCCAAGCTGCTCTACGGGGAGATCCCGGACCTGGAGCGCGAGCTGGCGGAGGCCACCGAGGCCGAGGCCGAGGTCTCCAGGGACACCATGGTCAAGGACGAGGTCGGCCCGGACGACATCGCGGACGTGGTCGGAGCCTGGACCGGCATCCCGGCGGGCCGGCTGCTGGAGGGCGAGACCCAGAAGCTGCTCCGCATGGAGGACGAGCTGGGCCGCCGCCTGATCGGCCAGAAGGAGGCCGTCCGGGCCGTGTCCGACGCCGTACGCCGCACCCGCGCAGGAATCGCCGACCCCGACCGCCCGACCGGCTCGTTCCTGTTCCTGGGCCCGACGGGCGTCGGCAAGACCGAGCTGGCCAAGGCGCTCGCGGACTTCCTGTTCGACGACGAGCGGGCCATGGTCCGCATCGACATGTCCGAGTACGGCGAGAAGCACAGCGTGGCCCGCCTCGTCGGAGCCCCGCCCGGCTACGTCGGCTACGAGGAGGGCGGCCAGCTCACCGAGGCCGTGCGCCGCCGCCCGTACAGCGTGGTGCTCCTGGACGAGGTCGAGAAGGCCCATCCCGAGGTCTTCGACATCCTGCTCCAGGTCCTGGACGACGGCCGCCTCACGGACGGCCAGGGCCGCACCGTGGACTTCCGCAACACGATCCTGATCCTCACGTCGAACCTGGGGAGCCAGTTCCTGATGAATCCGTCCACACCTGTGGACGAGAAGACGAAGCAGGTCCTGGACATGGTCAGGGCGAGCTTCAAGCCGGAGTTCCTGAACCGGCTGGACGACACCGTGGTCTTCTCCGCACTGGGCGAGGACGAGCTGGCGCACATCGCGCAGCTCCAGATCGGCCGTCTGGCGGCGCGCCTGGCCGACCGGCGCCTCGTTCTGGAGGTCACGCCCGAGGCCCTGGCCTGGCTGGCGGACAAGGGCAACGACCCGGCGTACGGTGCCCGGCCGCTGCGCCGCCTGATCCAGACGGCGATCGGCGACCGTCTCGCGAAGGAGATCCTCTCCGGCGAGGTCAGGGACGGCGACACCGTACGCGTCGACGTGGCGGGCGAAGACCTGCTGGTCGGCAAGGCGCTGTAGCCCTCCGGGCGGGGGCGGCGGGGCTCACATGTCGAAGGCCTCGACGGCCACGAGGACGCTCCCGTCGTCCCCGTGGCCGGACCCGAGGCCGACCCGCACGGAGACGGCGGTGCCCGCCGGCGGGTGGGAGGTGTCGGTGCTCACGCACCCGTTGTCGGCGCCGGCCGGGCAGGCCGAACCGGCGGACACCGTCGCGGGCGCCGTCGCGGGCGCCGTCGAGGGCGGCGTTGCGGGCGGTGCCCCGGGTGTCGTCGAGGGCGGTGTCGAGGGCGGCGCCCCGGGCGGCGTCGCGGGGCGGGACCGGGCGATCCACTCCCGGGCGGCCTCCGCGTCCATCCGGAACGTGCCGGTGTAGGTCGTGTCCATCCACCGGCTGCGCTCGCACGCCGCGTCCCGCGCGCCCTGCGGCGCGGGGAGCCGCGCGAAGGCGAAGGCCTCCGCGCAGTCGACCGGCTCGGGCTCGCCCGGAAGGTGGTTCATCCATGAGACGGCGATCCATCCCGCCAGGCACAGGAATCCCGCGCACAGCAGCAGCGGCACCGCGATAACGGCCTTCACCAGGCGTGATCCGGACATGTTCCCCCTCGGTCGGCCCACTCGTGTCCGCCCGGAGCGGATCGTAGCCGTCAAGGTGGACACGAGGAGGGCGAGATGGGGGAGGATGCATGTATCCGCACGAAGGGAAGTACACGGTGAGCATCGACCCGGCCTCGATTCCGAACTTCGGAGGGCAGCAGCCCGATCCGCAGGCCACAGGACCCGCGGGCCCCGTCGTCCCCGACCAGGATCTGGTCAAGCAGCTGCTGGAGCAGATGGAGCTCAAGTACGTCGTCGACGACGAGGGTGACCTCGCGGCGCCGTGGGAGGAGTTCCGCACCTACTTCATGTTCCGCGGCGAGGACGAGCAGCAGGTTTTCTCGGTGCGGACCTTCTACGACCGTCCGCACAAGATCGAGGAGAAGCCTCAGCTTCTCGAATCGATCGATGACTGGAACCGTCGCACCCTGTGGCCGAAGGTCTACAGCCACACCCACGACGACGGCTCGGTCCGCCTGATCGGCGAGGCGCAGATGCTGATCGGCACCGGCGTCAACCTGGAGCACTTCGTGTCCTCCACGGTCAGCTGGGTCCGCGCCTCCATCGAATTCGACAAGTGGCTCGTCGAGCAGTTCGGCCTGGAGAAGGAGATCGACTCCGCCGACGGCGACGACGAGAAGAACGGCGACGACAGCCAGTAGTCGGCGGTCTCGCTCACAGAGGTACGCGCGCCACGAGCAGCAGGTACAGCCCGTAGCCGTAACCGAGCCCGGCCAGCACCGCGGTCACCACGACCGCGGTGCGGGGCCGGGCTCTGGCCATGACGGCCGCCACGGGCAGCAGCAGCGGGAAGGCCGGCAGCAGGAACCGGGGCTTCGATTCGAAGAAACCGGCTCCGCCGTAGGCGATCAACAGCAGCACCCCGGTGTAGACGAGCAGCGCCGGCGGGGTCCGGTCCAGCACCAGCAGGACCGCCAGCAGCCCGGCCGCGGCCAGCAGCACCACGGTGACGGTGGTGGCGAGCGGCACGTGCCCGCCGGTCAGCACCCGCTCCGCGGAGCGCAGGGCGCCCTGCCCGAAGTCGAAGCGGGAGCCCCAGTGCCGCTGCACGTCGAAGTAGCCGCCGACGGGATCGCCCGTCCGTGCCCCGACGGCCAGCACGTACGCCGCCCAGCCCGCCGGGGCCAGCAGCCCGGCCACCCACACCTCGGGCGCGCGGGATCCCCGTACGAGGACGGCGTACAGGGCCGTGGCCGAGACCGCGGCCGCGACGGCGAGCCCGGTGGGCCGGGTCAGCCCGGCGAGCACGGCCAGGCCCGCCGCCCACAGCCAGCGGTCCCGCAGCAGGGCGTGGAGCGTCCAGGCGGCGAGCGCGGCCAGCAGCCCCTCGGTGTAGGCGAGGGTCAGCACCACGGAGTGCGGCAGCGCCGCCCACAGCCCCACGAGCAGCAGCCCGCCGCGCGGGCCGATCACCCGCTCCCCGACCCGGTAGACCCCGACGGCGGCCGCGGCGGCGCAGACCCAGGCGACCAGGAGCCCGGCGGGGACGAGCCCGCCGGGCAGGACGGCGGATACGAGCCGTATCAGCGTCGGGTAGAGCGGGAAGAAGGCGTAGTCGCTCTGGATGGAGCCGGTCGCGGGCCACATCAGGGTCCGGCCGTAGCCGTGGGCCGCGATCCCCAGGTACCAGGCGGAGTCCCAGGACTGGCCGAGAACCCGGAGGGGATCCCGTCCGGCCCACCAGGACCCGAGGGTGACGACCAGTACCCCGGCGCCGCGTACGGCGGCGAACACTCCGAGCGCGAGGACCGTCGTCGGCGCGGCCGACCGGACCGCCCTGACCGCGCGGATCTCCAGGGGTGACGCGGACACGGAGGCTCTGCCCGTTGCCATGTATCCCGACTTTCCCGCTCTTCGTGAGTACGCTCATCTGATGATGAGAGCTTCGGGCACCTTCAAGGTCGTCAGCTTCACACCGGCTTCACTCACCCCGCAACCACATGTGGAAACCGGTCTCCCGGTGGGCGTCGCCACGATGGAGAAGCGTTACGCGGGCGACACCTTGACGGGCCACTCGTCCACGCTCTTCACGGCCGCGTTCGACCAGGAGGCGGGCGTCGGCAGCTACGTCGCGATGGAGTCCTTCGAAGGCGCCCTCGACGGCCGCCAGGGCGCCTTCAACTTCGTCCACTCGGCCGCCACCGACGGCGGACCGTCCCGTGCCGCGGAACACTTCGCGATCGTCCCGGGCAGCGGTACGGCCGCACTGACCGGCATCACGGGCGCGGGCGGTCTGCGCGTGGACGAGGACGGCACGCACCGCATCTGGTTCGACTACGAGCTCCCGCCCGCCTGAGCGGCTCAGGTGCCTGCCCGGAGGCGGCTCAGGCGGGCCGCGGCCTCGCGGAGGACCTCGGTCTTCTTGCAGAACGCCCAGCGGACCTGGGTCGCTCCGGCGGCCTTGTCGTCGTAGAAGACCTGGTTCGGGATGGCGACCACGCCGCAGCGCTCGGGCAGGGCGCGGCAGAAGGCGAGACCGTCCTTCTCGCCGAGCGGGGTGATGTCCGTGGTGATGAAGTACGTGCCCTGCGGGCGGAAGACCTCGAAGCCGGCGGCCGTGAGGCCGTCGGCGAGGACGTCGCGCTTGGCGGCCAGGTCGGCGCGGAAGGCCTCGTAGTACGTGTCGGGAAGGGCGAGGGCCTCGGCGATCGCGTACTGGAAGGGGCCCGAGGAGACGTAGGTCAGGAACTGCTTCGCCGAGCGGACCGCCGTGACCAGTTCCGGGGGCGCGGTGACCCAGCCGACCTTCCAGCCCGTGAACGAGAAGCTCTTCCCGGCGGACGAGATGGTGACCGTGCGCTCGCGCATGCCCGGGAAGCCCGCCAGCGGGGTGTGGGCGCCCTCGAAGACCAGGTGCTCGTACACCTCGTCCGTGATCACGAGGAGGTCGCGCTCCACGGCGAGGGCGGCGACGGCGGACAGCTCCTCGCGGGTCAGGACCGTGCCCGTCGGATTGTGGGGGGTGTTCAGCAGGATCAGCCGGGTGCGGGGGGTGACCGCGGCGCGCAGTTCGTCCAGATCGAGGGCGAAGGCCCCGGCGTGCGGGCGCAGCGTCACCGGGACGCGTACCGCGCCGGCCATCGCGATGCAGGCCGCGTACGAGTCGTAGTACGGCTCCAGGGCGATGACCTCGTCGCCCGGTTCGAGGAGGGCGAGCAGAGCGGCGGCGATGGCCTCCGTGGCGCCCGCCGTGACCAGGACCTCGGTGTCGGGGTCGTAGGCCAGGCCGTAGAAGCGCTGCTGGTGCGCGGCGATCGCGGCGCGCAGTTCAGGGATGCCGGGGCCCGGCGGGTACTGGTTGCCGAGGCCCGTGAGGACCGCGTGGGAGGCCGCCTCGGCGATCTCGGCGGGGCCGTCCGTGTCGGGGAAGCCCTGGCCCAGGTTGATCGACCCGGTGCGGGCGGCCAGCGCCGACATCTCCGCGAAGATCGTGGTGCCGAAGGCCGCCAGTCGGCGGTTCAGGAAGGGGCGGTCGCTGCTCACGGGTGCGCTCATGGGCGCCATCCTGAGGGGAACCTCTGGAGTTGCTCAAGTGTGCTTTGGGCCGCGTGGCTTGCGGGCATCCCCCCTTCACGCGGGACGCGGGGATCCCGCCCCCCGGGAAGACCGGGGTGTGAGAGAGGGGGCGGGCATCGTGTTCGTCTTCATTGTGATCGGGCTTCTGTTCGTCGGAGTCGTCGTAGTCGTCGTGACCGTGGCGGTGCGTTCGGCCAAGAACGGGTTCTCGTCCGGCGGCTCCAGCAGCAACAGCAGCTGGTGGGCGGGTGGGGGCGGCTCGTCGTCGAGTTCGTCCTGCGGCGGATCGTCCTCCTGCGGATCCTCCTCGTCCTGCGGCGGATCGTCGTCCTGCGGCGGCGGGGGGTGCGGTTCCAGCTGACACGGGGCAGCCGGTACCGCGCCGACGAGGGCGCCCGACGGGTCTGACTTCCGCCGGGCGCCTTCTCCTGCCCGGCTCCTGCCCGTCTTCCGCCGGTCTCCCGCCGGTCCTGCGCGCCCATGCAGCACGACGCGCGGGACGCAACTTGTTGAACACGTGAACTGCGAAGCCCCCGGGGGGATGTAAACCCCGTCAACTTGGGTAAAACGGCTGTGAGTGCCGTGCCTTTCATGATTCCCTCGGTTGAGTAGACCAGTCCCCGGACCTCCCGGGACTTCCTGTGGACCCGTGCCGGTGTCCCCCCACCCGTTGACTACCGCTGGCGGGCCCCGGCCCATCTCCCTCGCGCGTTTGCGGAGCCGACTCATGCTCACGACCCTCCAGACCACCTATACCGACACGCGTGCCGCCGACCTCGCCTGGGCCCTGGGTCGGGACCGGCTGCCCGCCCTGGCCGTACTGAACCTCGAACTGTCAGGCGCAAAGGTCGAGTTGCGCCTGCTCGGGGCCTCTCATCAGGTGCTCCTGGAGGAGGGGAAGGTGCTCTGCTCGGAGACGGTCGCCTGCATGCCCGGCAGCAGTACGCCGCTGCCGCTCGGCGTGGCCAAGCGGGTGGGCGACTGGGAGTACGAGTTCGCCGCGCGGGTCGAGACGCTGTCCCGCGGGTCCTTCGCGGGACGGGCCCAGGAACTGCTCGCGCTGGTCGCCGACCACCCGAACGGACTAGCGGGCACCTTCCCGGGCAGTCCGCACGCCTTCACCGCCCTGCTCGCGCAGCGATACGAGGGCCAGGTGCGCTGGCGGACCTGGCACGCGTACCCGCAGGAGGGTCAGCTGGTGGCCACCCGGACCCGGGTCGCCGTACGGACCGGGGCCCCGGACACGGCCGCCGCGGAGACGCGCGCGCTGACCTAGGGGCGGCTCGGGGCGGCCCGGAGCGTGTCGGCGCCAGGCGGCGGTGCGGGGCCCCGACGTTGCGGCGCGGTTACTCCAACTGGCTGGATCAGTAAGTCACTTGCACCCATGTGGGTGACCGGGTGTGAGTGGGTGGTGACGTACGGTTCGGTTCATGATCGACCGTTCCGTCCCGCGTCGGGTGCTCCCGGCTCCGGAGCCGCGGGGCGTGGCGACCGTCCCGGCCGCCCTGCCCGTACGGCCCGGGACCGGCCGACTCCTCGTCCTGGCCACCGTGTTCGTGTGCGCCGCCTGCGGCCTCGTATACGAACTGGAGCTGCTCGCCCTCGGCTCCTACCTCATCGGCGATTCCGTCACCCAGGCGTCGGTCGTGCTGTCCGTCATGGTCTTCGCCATGGGTGTCGGATCCCTGCTCGCCAAACGGCTGCGGCACCGGCCCGCATTCGGTTTCGCCGCCATCGAGGCCGGGCTGGCCCTGCTCGGCGGCCTCTCGGCCGTGGCGCTGTACGCGAGCTTCGCCTGGCTGGGGGAGTCCCGGCCCGCGCTCGTCGCGTTCTCGTTCGCCATCGGCGTCCTCATCGGCGCCGAGATCCCGCTGCTGATGGTCCTCATCCAGCGCATCCGCCGGCAGGACGCGGGCGGGGCCGTCGCCGACCTGTTCGCCGCCGACTACGTGGGCGCCCTCGTCGGCGGCCTCGCCTTCCCGTTCCTGCTGCTGCCCGTGCTCGGCCAGCTCACCGGCGCGATGCTCACCGGCACCGTCAACGCGCTCGTCGGCGGCGGGCTGGTGCTGTGGCTGTTCCGCCGCGACCTGAGCCGGCGCGCCCGGTGGACGCTGATCGTCGCGAACGTGACCGTGCTTTCCGTACTCGCCTGCGCGACCGTCCTCGCCGACGACTTCGAGCGGGTGGCCCGCCGCGCCGTCTACGGCGGGGAGGTGCGGGTCGCCGTCCAGACCGGCGTGCAGGAACTGGTCCTCACCGGGCCGCGGACCGGCTCCCCGCGCTCCCTCGACCTGTACCTCGACGGGCGGCTGCGGGTCAGCGGCTACGACGAGTACCGCTACCACGAGGCCCTCGTCCACCCCGCCATGACCGGCCCGCACGCCCGGGTCCTGGTCCTCGGCGGCGGCGACGGCCTCGCCGCCCGGGAGGTGCTGCGCTACCGGGACGTCGCCTCGGTCACCGTCGTCGAGCTCGACCCCGGGGTGGTCCGGCTCGCCCGCACCGACCCGATGCTCTCCGCGCTCAACGCCGGGGCGTACGGGGACCCGCGCGTCGGGGTCGTCACGCAGGACGCGTTCCGCTGGCTGCGCGGGCCGGCCGCCCGGGAACGGTTCGACGTCATCGTCTCCGACCTCCCCGACCCGGGCATCACCCCGAGCACGAAGCTCTACTCGCAGGAGTTCTACGGGCTGGCCGCGCGGGCGCTGCGGCCCGGGGGCCGGATCGCCGTACACGCCGGGCCGCTGGCCTCGCGCCCGCGTACGTACTGGACCGTCGAGTCCACCCTGCGCGCGGCGGGCCTGCGGACCTCGCCCTACAGCGCGGGCGGACGCCTCTCGGGTTTCGCCGCCGGACCCGACCGCACGCCGCTGGGCGTCAGCGACGCGCCACCGCAGGACTGGGGCTTCGTACTGGCCTCCCGAGAGCAGGCGCCGCCGCTGCGCGTGGACCGCGACACGCCGGGGCTGCGCTCGCTGTCGACCGGCTCGCTGCGGGATGCCGCGCGCGACGCGGAGCGGACCCGGATGGACGGGCTCCCGCCGTCGACCCTGCCGCACCCGCGGTATTCGTGACCGGGTGCGGGTCTCGTCGGTAGGCTCGTCCGCATGGAGCATCAGGTGTTCGTTCCGGTACCGGCAGACAGCCTCCGCGCCGTGCTGCGCGACCCCGTCCGGGTGGCCCGTTGCGTGCCGGGACTCCAGCAGGACGCCGACGCCGAGTCCGGACCGCTGTCGGGCCGGCTGAAGGTCCGGGTCGGCGGGCACACCGTGACCTACCGGGGCGCCCTGTCCGTCACCGAGCGTGACCCGGGCCACTTCGCCGTCGACGGCGAGGGCACGGAGGTCCGGGGCAGCGGGACCGTGAAGCTGGCCCTCGTGCTGCGGCTGACCCCGCAGGGGGACGGGACCCGGCTGGACTTCACCGCGGCAGGCACCGCCGACGGGCGCGCCGCGGGCTTCACCGCCGAGGCCACGGCCGCCGCCGTGCAGCGGCTGCTGGAGCGGACCGCCGAGCAGCTTGCGGCGGTGGCGGAGCCCGGAGCGGCCGGAGCGGGCCTGGCGGCCGGAGCCGCCGCCGGTGCGGACGACACCGACGGGGCCGACGAGGCCGACCCCGTGGCCGAGGCCGAGGACATCGAGGGCGCCGGGGCCGACGGGGACGCGGCGGACGGCGACGACGTCACCGAGGTCACCGCCTCCGTGTTCGAGACCGAGGTGCCCCCGCCGTCCCTCGATCCTTTCCTGGCCGGCGGGTTCGACGAACAGGCTGATGTGCCGGGGCCGCCGGCCGAGGCCGCCCACGCCCGCCGCACGATGATCGGCCGCAGCGCCGAGGAGGTGGACCACGCGCCCCCGCGCGGCCGGTACGCCCCCGTGCCCCCGCCCGCCGCCACCACGACCAAGGACAACCTGCGCTGGCTCGCTCCGGCCGCCGCTCTCGCCGTGGCCTCGGCGGTCGTCCTCGGCCGGGCCCTGCGCCGCCGCCGCTGAGCCCGTACGGGCGGCACCCGGCACCCCACTAGGGTCGACCGCATGAGTACGCAACTGAGCGCCGGCGGCGCCGAGGTGACTGTCGACCAGGAGAACGGCTGCCGGATCAGCAGTCTGCGCATCGACGGGACGGAGCTGCTGCGCGAGGGCCCGCACTACGGGTCCTTCCCGATGGTGCCGTGGTGCGGCCGGACCGGGAACGGCCAGTTCCGGGACGGGGCGAAGGTCCACCAGCTCCCGCTCAACCACCCGCCGCACGCCCTGCACGGCTTCGGCCGGGACGCGGCCTGGCGCCGGGCCCGTGCCACCGGCACCGACGCGGTGTTCACGTACGACCTCGTCGACCCGTGGCCCTACCCCGGCCGCGTCACCCAGATCTTCGAGCTGTCGCCGGACGCGCTGACCCTCACCATGGGCGTCGAGACGTACGGGGACTCCTTCCCGGCCCAGGCCGGCTGGCACCCCTGGTTCCGGCGCGACCTCGGGCTCGGCGGCGGGGACGTGAGCATCGGCTTCGACCCCGCCTGGCAGGAGGAGCGCGGCGAGGACCACCTCCCCACCGGCAACCGCATCGACCCGAAGCCCGGCCCCTGGGACGACTGCTTCGGCATGCCCGACGGAGTGGACGTCACCCTGACCTGGCCCGGCGCGCTGGAGCTGAGGCTCACCAGCCGGTCCGAATGGGTGGTCGTGTACGACGAGCAGCCCGAGGCCGTGTGCGTCGAACCGCAGTCGGGCCCGCCGAACGGGCTGAACACCCTGCCGCGCCTGATCACCCCGGTGGACCCGCTGGAGATCTCCACGACCTGGACGTGGCGGCGGCTCGCCTAGTGCCCAATTAAGCTCGGGGTCATGAGTGACGTACGCGATGCGCTTCTGCAGCAGATCAAGGACAAGGCCGTCGTGCACGGCAAGGTGACCCTCTCCTCCGGCCGGGAAGCCGACTACTACATCGACCTCCGCCGGGTCACCCTCGACGGCGAGGCGGCCCCGCTGGTCGGTCAGGTCATGCTCGACCTCACCGCCGAACTCGACTTCGACTGCGTCGGCGGTCTGACCCTGGGTGCCGACCCGGTCGCGACCTCGATGCTGCACGCCTCCGCGGCGCGCGGCGGCCGCCTGGACGCCTTCGTCGTCCGCAAGGCGCAGAAGGCCCACGGCATGCAGCGCCGCATCGAGGGCACCGACGTCAAGGGCAAGCGCTGCCTGGTGGTCGAGGACACCTCGACCACCGGCGGGTCCCCGCTGACCGCCGTCGAGGCGGTCCGCGAGGCCGGCGGCGAGGTCGTCGCGGTCGCCACGATCGTGGACCGCGGCGCGGCCGACGCCATCGCCGAGGCGGGGCTCCCGTACCTCACCGGTTACCGCCTGGAGGACCTCGGTCTCTCCTAGGCCTCAGGGACAGGTCTCAGGGTCCGGACGCCCTCGTTCCGGCCTCGGCGGAACTGGTGGCGATGGCCCTTCGATTGCTCTGAGTGGGTTCTGACCTGCTCTTTTTCGGCGGGCCGGGATGTTTCACGTGAAACATCCCGGCCCGTTCGGCTTGCACGTGGCGACCGGCGGGGTGGAGTGTCGCGCGGAGTCTGGAAAGATGGGCGCGACGATGACGTCGCCCCCAGGTCAGGGCCCGCAATAAGCACACTCCCCGCACATCCAAGGAGCGGTAGATGCCCATCGCAACCCCCGAGGTCTACAACGAGATGCTCGACCGGGCGAAGGCAGGAAAGTTCGCCTACCCGGCCATCAACGTGACCTCTTCCCAGACCCTGCACGCTGCGCTGCGCGGCTTCGCGGAGGCCGAGAGCGACGGCATCATCCAGATCTCCACCGGTGGTGCGGAGTTCCTGGGTGGCCAGTACAGCAAGGACATGGTCACCGGCGCGGTCGCCCTGGCCGAGTTCGCGCACATCGTCGCGGCGAAGTACGGCATCACGGTCGCGCTGCACACCGACCATTGCCCCAAGGACAAGCTGGACGGCTACGTACGTCCGCTCCTTGAGGTCTCGGCCGAGCGCGTGGCCCGCGGTCTGAACCCGCTCTTCCAGTCGCACATGTGGGACGGTTCCGCCGAGACCCTGGCCGACAACCTGGCCATCGGCCAGGAGCTGCTCGCCAAGGCCGCCGCCGCGAAGATCATCCTTGAGGTCGAGATCACCCCGACCGGCGGCGAGGAGGACGGCGTCAGCCACGAGATCAACGACGAGCTGTACACCACCGTCGAGGACGCGATCCGCACCGCCGAGGCCCTGGGCCTGGGTGAGAAGGGCCGCTACCTGCTGGCCGCCTCCTTCGGCAACGTCCACGGCGTCTACAAGCCGGGCAACGTGGTCCTGCGTCCCGAGCTCCTCAAGGACCTCCAGGCGGGCGTCGCCGAGAAGTACGGCAAGGCTTCGCCGTTCGACTTCGTCTTCCACGGCGGCTCGGGCTCCACGGCCGAGGAGATCGCCACCGCGCTGGAGAACGGCGTCGTGAAGATGAACCTCGACACCGACACCCAGTACGCCTTCACCCGCCCGGTCGTGGACCACATGTTCACCAACTACGCCGGCGTTCTGAAGGTCGACGGCGAGGTCGGCACGAAGTCCAAGTACGACCCGCGCACCTGGGGCAAGGCCGCCGAGGCCGGCATGGCCGCGCGTGTCACCGAGGCGTGCGCGAACCTGCGCTCCACGGGCACGAAGCTGAAGTAGTCCCGAGGCACGACGTAGCGAAGGGCCCGGCCCCGTCCCACACCACGGCGGCCGGGCCCTTCGGCGTTTCCCCCCGGTCCGCCCCGGACCCCGACCCGGGCGAGCGCGCCGGGCACACGCCCGGGCCGCCGGGTGGTGGGGCGCGCCCACCACCGGGCCCGGCAGACTGGGGGCATGTCCATTCACCAGAACCTCCTCGGGGGCCCCGCCCCCACCCACCTCCCCGACGAGCCGGGCCGTGAGGCCCTGGCCGCAGGCACCCCCGCCGTCGAGGTGGCCGCCGCGCACCCCACCTCGTCCCTCGCCTGGGCGACCCTCGCCGACGAGGCCTTCGCGGCCGGCAACACCATCGAGTCGTACGCGTACGCCCGTACGGGCTACCACCGCGGCCTGGACGCCCTGCGCCGCGCCGGCTGGAAGGGCCACGGCCCGGTCCCGTGGGAGCACGAGCCGAACCGCGGCTTCCTCCGCGCCCTGAACGCCCTGGCCCGCGCCGCCGAGGCGATCGGCGAGAAGGAGGAGTACGAGCGCTGCTCGACCTTCCTGCGCGACTCGTCCGAGACGGCTGCGGACGTCCTCGGCGCCTGAGCCGTACGAACGCGCGGACGGGCACACGCGCGTGGCCGGGGCCTCGCACCAGGGGCCCCGGCAGGCCATAGTGTCCTAAAAGTGATCGTGACCCCGGTCACACCTCGCTGGAGAGGGCCCGGCAACCGGTCCTATGATGCGGGCAGGGGACCGGGGCTCCACTCACCCATCGGAAGGAGCGGACCGCTACCCGGAAGCACGTGTCGAGGAGACAGCGATGTCGAACACCCTTGATGCCTCCGGAGCCGGTTCGGACACCCCGAACCTCGACTTCGACGGCACTACCCCCTACGAGGACTACGTCCAGGCGGACGTCCTCACCCACCTCCAGCACCTCCGGTCGGACGACCCGGGCGAGATGGTCTTCCTGGTCACGACCCAGGTCATGGAGCTGTGGTTCACGGTCATCGTCCACGAGTGGGAAACCGCGGCGAAGGCCCTGCGCGAGGACCGCATCCCGGTCGCGATGGACGCGCTGAAACGATCCCTCCGCGAGCTGGAGGCCCTCAACTCCTCCTGGCGCCCGCTCGCCCAGCTCACCCCCGGGCAGTTCAACGCCTACCGCGCCGCCCTCGGCGAGGGTTCCGGTTTCCAGTCGGCGATGTACCGCCGGATGGAGTTCCTGCTCGGCGAGAAGTCCGCCTCCATGCTGGTACCGCACCGTGGCGCCCCGCGCGTCCACGCGGAGCTGGAGAAGGCCCTCCACGAGCCCAGCCTCTACGACGAGGTCCTGCGCCTCCTGGCCCGCCGCGGCCTCCCGGTCCCGGGCGCGGTCCTGGACCGCGACCTCTCGCAGCGCTACGAGCCCTCGGCCGAGGTCGAGGCCGTCTGGACGGGCCTGTACGCCGCCCCGGACGAGCACCTGGACCTCCACCGCCTGGGCGAGGTCCTCACGGACGTCGCCGAGCTCGTCTGGCGCTGGCGCAACGACCACCTGGTGGCCACCCGCCGTGCGATGGGCGCGAAGACCGGCACGGGCGGCTCGGCCGGCGTGACCTGGCTGGAGAAGCGCGCCACGAAGAACGTCTTCCCGGAGCTCTGGACGGCCCGCAGCCATGTCTGAGCCCACGCTTGCACCGATGCAGCAGACGCAGATACCGGACCTCCGGAGCCGTGCCGCGGCCCTGGACGCCGCCGACGGGCTCGGGCGCCTCCGTGACCGGTTCACCCTCCCCGACGGAGTCGTCTACCTGGACGGCAACTCCCTCGGCGCCCTCCCGGCCACCGTCGCGCAGACCACCGCCGACGTCGTCACCCGGCAGTGGGGCGAGCTCCTCATCCGGTCCTGGGACGAGAGCGACTGGTGGACCGCCCCCGAGCGGATCGGCGACAAGCTCGCCCCCCTCGTCGGCGCGGCCCCCGGCCAGGTGGTCGTCGGCGACTCCACCAGCGTCAACCTCTTCAAGGCTCTGGTCGGCGCCGCCCGCCTGGCCGCTCCCGGCCGCACGAAGATGCTGGTCGACGCCGCCACCTTCCCCACCGACGGCTACATCGCCGCCTCGGCGGCCCGGATGACAGGCCTGACCGTCACCCCGGTGGACCCCGCGCACGCGGCGGAGGCGATGGACGCGGACACCGCCGTCGTCCTCCTCAACCACGTCGACTACCGCAGCGGCCGGCTCCACGACCTGCCCGCCCTCACCGAGGCCGCGCACGCCGCCGGGGCGATCATGGTCTGGGACCTGTGCCACTCGGCGGGCGCCCTGCCCGTCGGCCTCGACGCGCACGCCGTCGACCTCGCGGTCGGCTGCACGTACAAGTACCTCAACGGCGGCCCCGGCGCCCCCGCGTACCTCTACATCGCCGATCGCCACCAGGCCGCCTTCGATTCCCCGCTGCCGGGTTGGAACGGCCACGCCGATCCCTTCGCCATGACCCCGGAGTTCGTCCCGGCGGACGGGGCGCGGCGCGGCCGCGTCGGGACCCCGGACATCCTGTCCATGCTGGCCCTGGAGGCGTCGCTCGACGCCTGGGACGGGGTGTCCGTCGAAGCCGTACGGGCCAAGTCCCTCGCCCTGACCGACTTCTTCCTCGAATGCGTGGCCGCCTACGTCCCCGAGGGCCGGGTCGAGTCGGTCACCCCGGCCGAGCACGACCGGCGCGGCAGCCAGGTCTCGCTGCGCACCGAGAACGCCCGTGAGGTCATGCGGGAACTCATCGGCCGGGGCGTCGTCGGCGACTTCCGCGCCCCGGACGTCCTGCGCTTCGGTTTCACTCCGCTCTACGTCGGTTTCGCCGATGCCGAGCGCGCGGCGCGCACGCTGGGTCACATTTTCGGGTGACCCCCTAGCGAAACGTCACATCACCGGGCGGGCGGGGCTACGGCTCCGCCCGCTCCGGCACATCCCGGGCCCCGCACGGAACGCGTCGTTCCAGACTGATACGGTCCCGGACCACCGGACCACCGGAACATCTGTCCCCGCTGTCCCACGCGTTACCGAGAGGTTGAGCCGATGACGGACCCCGCCGCAGTGGAACGGGACGCCGCCGAGGCCGCATCGGCCTTCTCCCATCCGGCCGTCGCGCCGGACACGAGCGCCGCGTACGGGGAACACCCCGACCAGGTCGTCGACTTCTACGCCCCGCGAGGCGGGACCGAGGACCCCGTCCCCCTCGTCGTCGTGCTGCACGGCGGCGCGTGGCGGGCCCCGTACGACCGGCAGCACGTCACCCCCTTCGCCGACTTCCTGGCCCGGAAGGGTTTCGCCGTCGCCAACGTCGAGTACCGGCGCGGCCGTTCCCTTCCGCACCAAGGCACCGAGGGCCCGATCGCCGGGCGCTGGCCCGAGACCTTCGACGACGTCGCCGCGGCGCTGGACGCCCTCCCGGGGCTCGCCGCCGCCGCGCTGCCGCAGGCCGACCTCCGCCGCGTCGTCGTCACCGGACACTCGGCCGGCGGCCAGCTCGCGCTGTGGGCCGCGGCCCGGCACGTGCTCCCGCACGGGTCCCCGTGGCGGCTGCCCGCCCCGCCGCCGCTGCGCGGTGTGGTGGCACTGGCCCCGATCGCGGACTTCGCGGTGGCGGAGGAGCTGGGCGTCTGCGGCGGCGCGAGCGCGCAGCTGCTCGGCGGCCCCGAGCACTTCGCCTCCCGCCTCCCCTTCGCCGACCCGGCGGCCCTGCTCCCGACGGGCATCGCCACCGCGGTGGTCCAGGGCCGCGACGACATCGTGGTCCCGCAGCAGGTGGCGGAGGCGTACGTGGCCGCCGCCGCGCGGGCGGGGGAGATGGTCGGGCTGACGCTGCTGGACGGGGTCGGCCACTTCCCGCTCATCGACCCGGCGGCGGACGCGTGCGCGGTGGTCGCCGAGGAGATCTCGCAACTGGCCTGGTAGAGCCCGGCCGCCCGGAACGGGTCAGTCCCGGGCAGATACGGGCCAACCGCCTCTGCCCCGGTCGGTACCCGCATGAGAACTGCCGAAAGGCTATGTACTCTGATCGGGAATCACCCTGAGCGCGTTCAAAAACGAAAATGGGGGGGCCGGTGCGTAGTCGCCGTCTCGTAATATCCGCTGCCGCCATCGTCGCGGCCAGCGTTGGTCTCATCCCGGGCATGGCCCACGCGGCCGACCCGGTCAAGCCGGGCGCGCATGGCGTGTCCGCACCCGCCGGGGACCTGAGGAAGGCCACGGCGTCCAAGGCCAAGAGCTTCACGAGCCCTGCCGACCGTACGGTCCGGCAGACCATCCCGGCGGCCGGCAGCAAGGCCGCCGCAGCCCCGCAGACGGTGGCCACCGCGGGCAACCCGACCCTCGCGGTCGGCCTCAAGGCCACGGGTACGACGGCGCACAAGGTGCGCCTGACGTCCACCGTCACGAGCGCGGCCGCCTCGCTCGCGGTCACCATCGCGTGGGGCGACGGCACGACCGACATGACCACCGCGCAGGGCGCCGGTGACCTCGTCAACGAGCACACCTACGCCGAGGTCGGCTCGTACAAGGTCACCGTCACCGTGGTGGACGCCGCGAACAACACGCAGGCCGTCAACCAGCTCGACGTCGTCACCGAGGGCTCCGACTTCACCCCGTACGGGCCGACCCGCCTCCTGGACACCCGTAGCGGAATCGGCGCCCCGAAGGCCAAGGTCGCCGCGTACGGCAAAGCCCGCGTGAAGGTCGGCGGCAACGGCGGCATCCCCGCCGGGGTCACCGCGGTCGTCCTCAACGTCACCGTCACCAACGCCACCAGCGCCGGGCACGTCACCGCGTACCCGTCGGGCGGCGTGCAGCCGATCAGCTCGAACGTCAACTTCGTCGCCGGTCAGACCGTGCCGAACCTGGTGATCGTGCCGGTCGGCCAGGACGGCTACGTGGAGCTGTACAACGGCGGCTGGGAGTCGCTCGACCTGATCGCGGACGTCACCGGCTACTTCAGCCACACGGCGGCCAGCGGCTACAACCCGCTGGCACCGGTCCGCGCCGTGGACACCCGCAACGGCACCGGAACGGCCCAGGGCCAGCTCGCCGGGCAGGGCACCTTCAGCGTGCAGATGGCCGGCCGCAACGGTGTCTGGAAGGGCATCAGCGCGGTGGCACTGAACGTGACGGTCACCAACCCGAAGGAGGCCGGCCACCTGACCGTCTTCCCGAGCGGGCAGGCGGCTCCGTCCACGTCCAGCGTGAACTTCACGGCCGGTCAGACGATCGCCAACTCGGTGATCGTGCCGGTCGGCCCCGACGGCCAGATCAGCGTCCGCAACGGTGCGTGGGCCGGGACCGACGTGATCGTCGACGTCGTCGGCTTCTACACCAACGAGAGCTCGGGCGCCTTCGTGCCGATGGACCCGGCCCGCATGCTCGACACCCGGGACGCGGCGACCTGGGACGGCGGGCCGATGGGGGGCCGCGGCTACATCTACATGCGGCCGTTCCGCAACCCGGCCGGTGTCTCGGGCTTCGTGTTCAACACCACGGTCACCAACACCCGCGGCGACGGCTTCCTGTCGGTCACCCCGGACCCGAACACGTGGGACGCCTACGGCGACGGCACCGCGGTCTGGCCGGAGGAGCCCACCGCCTCCGCCCTGAACTGGACGTACGGCAAGACGGTCCCGAACCTGGTCCAGGCGAGCGCCGGTGCCAACGGCATCGTCGACTTCTGGAACATGGGCTGGGACAACACCGACCTGATCGTCGACATGTTCGGCTTCTACGACACCATCTGAGTCAGCCCCTCAGCGCCCCGGGCCCGGCCGTCGAGGCCGACCCCGGGGCGCTGTTCCGTACGCTCATTCCGCAGGTACCACCGGGCTGATCTCGAAGGCTCCGCACACCCGCAGGCGGTACGGGATCTCCTCGGCCAGGCCGCTGGCCGGCGGGTACACCTTGACGGCTGCCGACTTCTGCCGACAGTCCGGCACCACACTCCGGCTGTTGGTGCGGAAGGTTGCGGTCACGGTGTCGTCGGGGAAGACGGACACCGTGTTGTACGACTCGCCGGTGCGAATCGCAGAGGTGCCGATCTGGCGATGCTTGGCGTCCACGACGCTGACGCCCGGGTATCCGCGCAAACTACAGGTACGGGATGTGGTGTTGGTGAACTCGATCGGGTAGAGGACTGACCCCGCGGCACCTTGCGGCTCGCCGATGGTCAGCTCCAAGTCGGCCAGGCGGCAGGTCGGGGCCTTGTACGCGGCCGACGCGTGGGTGGCGCCGACCAAGGCGCCGGTGGTTGCGAGGAGGGCTGCGGAAGCGATGGTCGCCGCCCGGGTCAGGACGTTGCTCATGGGCCGACTCCTGTGCCAGCGAAGGAAGGTGTCCTCGTCCGGCGAGACGGGTACGCCGTCTGCGGGAGAGGTGCTCGCACTCTCTCGGGTGCCGGACCGGGGCGTGTAATCCCGCGGCTGACAGTGCGGGCCTGATGACACCATTCTAACGGCGCGGGCTCTTCGCGACCTTTCGGCGGCGTTCACGGTAACGCCGAGGGGGCGGTGCGCCGTGTGGCGCACCGCCCCCTCGCGTCGTGACCGGCCGTCCCTACAGGAACGAGTTGATCTCGATCGTCTCGGTGCGGCCCGGGCCGACGCCGATCGCGGAGATCGGGGCGCCCGACATCTCCTCCAGGGCCTTGACGTACGCCTGGGCGTTCGCCGGAAGGTCCGCGAAGGTCTTCGCCTTGGTGATGTCCTCGGACCAGCCGGGGAGGTATTCGTAGATCGGCTTCGCGTGGTGGAAGTCCGTCTGCGAGTACGGGAGCTCCTCGACGCGCTTGCCGTCGATCTCGTACGCGACGCAGACCGGGATCTGCTCCCAGCCGGTCAGCACGTCCAGCTTGGTGAGGAAGAAGTCGGTCAGGCCGTTCACGCGGGTGGCGTAGCGCGCGATCGGCGCGTCGAACCAGCCGCAGCGACGGTCACGGCCGGTGGTCACGCCGCGCTCGCCGCCGATGCGGCGCAGGTCCTCGCCGTCCTGGTCGAACAGCTCGGTCGGGAACGGGCCGGCGCCGACGCGGGTCGTGTAGGCCTTCAGGATGCCGATCACGCGGCTGATCTTCGTCGGGCCGACACCCGTGCCGGTGCAGGCGCCGCCCGCGGTCGGGTTCGAGGAGGTGACGAAGGGGTACGTGCCGTGGTCGACGTCGAGCAGGGTGCCCTGGCCGCCCTCGAAGAGCACGACCTTGTCCTCGTCCAGCGCGTTGTTGAGGATCAGGGTGGTGTCGGCGACGAACGGCTTGATCTGCTCCGCGTACTGGAGCATCTCCTCGACGATCGCGCCGGCCTCGATCGCGCGGCGGTTGTACAGCTTCGCGAGGAGCTGGTTCTTGCCTTCGAGGGCCGCTTCGACCTTCTGGGTGAGGATCGACTCGTCGTAGAGGTCCTGGACCCGGATGCCGACGCGGTTGATCTTGTCCGCGTAGGTCGGGCCGATGCCGCGGCCGGTCGTACCGATCTTGCGCTTGCCGAGGAAGCGCTCGCCGACCTTGTCGAGGGTGACGTTGTACGGCGTGATCAGATGCGCGTTGCCGCTGATGAGCAGCTTGGAGGTGTCGATGCCGCGCTCGTTCAGGCCGCGCAGCTCGGAGAGCAGGACGGCCGGGTCGACGACGACGCCGTTACCGATGACCGGGGTGCATCCGGGGGAGAGGATGCCGGAAGGGAGAAGGTGCAGTGCATACTTCTGGTCGCCTACGACAACCGTGTGGCCGGCGTTGTTGCCACCCTGGTATCGCACTACATAGTCAACGGATCCACCGAGCAGGTCGGTGGCCTTTCCCTTGCCCTCGTCACCCCACTGAGCTCCGAGCAGCACAAGAGCGGGCACAGGCGTACACCTCTTCCGGATGGGGCATGTCCAAGGTCAGGGGGCGTACGACGATGTACACCGCAGGCTGAGCCGTCGGACCGGTACCCCGGAATAGACGAAGGCCCTGGCGCAATAGCGCAAGGGCCTCTTGCACAAAGATGCTACCCGAGGAAGGACCGAGGTGTCGGCTCCAGAGCCCACCATGAGCCACGCGGGCGCGCCGGTAGGCGGCCTGCTCGTGCTCGTCGACCCGGTCGCCCGCCGTCTTGACGGCGAGTCCGTGCGGATCGCGAAGGATGTGTTGTCAGCGGGAGCGGCGGCGAAAATCTGCCTCCCGGATTCGCAGGAGGAATTCGCGCGGGCTCTTGCCCGCCGGGGCCAACGGCGGCTGGTGATCGTGGGCGACGACCGGGCCCTGGCGCGCACCGTGGGGCTGCTGCACCGGGAGCGGGGGCTGGCCGACGGGGCCCTTGCGCTGGTGCCGGTGGGGCCCACGGGGTCCCTGGTACTGGCCAGGTCGCTCGGCGTGCCGCTGTCCGCCGTCACCGCGGCCCGGGCGGTGCTGGACGGGTCGCTGAAGGTGTGCGACCTGCTGGTGGACGACAGCGACGGGGTGGTCCTGGGCGGACTGCGGATCCCGCCGCTGCGGGGGGTCAGACCCCCGGCAGGGCCGTCCGTGTGGACCGCGTACCGCTCGCTGGTACGGACGCTGGTCCGTCCCGCGGGGCCGATCGGCGCGGGCCGGCTCCGGCTGCGGGTCGAGGCGGACGGGGTGGTCCTGGCGGATGTGGACCGGCCGGTGGAGGAGGTCTCGCTGGCCGTGGGGAGCGACGGCGGCCCGGCGGAGGTCGTGGTCCGTACGGGTGGCGGCGGCACGGCTTCGGAGGTGACGGCGCGTGCGAAGACGGTCACGGTGTCGGGCGCGGACTTCCGCTACCGGGCCGACGCGGCGGTGACCGGCCCGGTGCGCCGCCGGACGTGGAACCTGCACCCAGGGGCATGGACCCTCACGCTGCCCCGGTGACGCGCGACGCAGAGATGCGTGACGCGCTCGCCGACCGGCGGGCGGGCCGGGAGCTGCGCGCCCCGGTCCCCCGCCCCGGGTGCGCCCGCCCCCTGCGCCGCAGTGCCTAGCCGAGGCCCAGGGTCGCCTTGTGGGTCCGCCAGCGGTCCATCATGCCCAGCAGCTCGCCCTGCATGAACTCGAAGAACGCGGCCGTCTCGGCGATGCGCGTACTGGCCGGCGAGTCGGAGCCGAGGCTCGCGGCGCCCTCGCGCAGGGTCTTCTCCCACAGGGTCAGCACCTGGTCCCGCCGGGTGAAGGTCTCGTACCAGAGCTCGTTGTGCAGCACGTACCGGTCCCGCCGCGAGCCCGGTTCCCGCTCCCGGCTGACCATGTTGACCTGGGTCAGGTAGGACACGGCTCCTGACACCGCCGCCGGGCTGATCTGCAGCGCCTCGCCCAGTTCCGCCGAGGTCATCGAGCCCTCGTCGCTCGCCAGCAGCTGCGCGAAGACCCGCGCGGCCATCCGCTGCATCCCCGCCTCGGTCAGCTGCGCGGCGAACCGCTCCACGAAGCGCGAGACCGCTTCCTCGTTCCGTACCGCTGGTACCGCCATGTCTTCCGCCACCTTCCCAACTTTAACGTGATTCCCGAGCTTCACAAATTTGTGAAAGTAGCGTACGTTCAGAAGTATGACGAAGGCAATCAGCGTCGCCGGACTCCACAAGGTGTTCGGCCGCACCCACGCACTGGACGGACTCGACCTCTCGGTCGCCACCGGCGAGGTCCACGGCTTCCTCGGCCCCAACGGCTCCGGCAAGTCCACGACCATCCGGGTCCTGCTGGGCCTTCTGCGCGCCGACTCCGGCACCGCCGAACTCCTCGGCGGCGATCCCTGGGCCGACGCCGTGGCCCTCCACCGCCGCGTCGCCTACGTACCCGGCGACGTCACCCTGTGGCGCAACCTCTCCGGCGGCGAGGTCATCGACCTCTACGGACGGCTGCGCGGAGGCCTCGACCGGGCCCGCCGCGCCGAGCTGATCGAGCGGTTCGAGCTCGACCCGGCCAAGAAGGGGCGTACGTACTCCAAGGGCAACCGGCAGAAGGTCGCCCTCGTCGCCGCCTTCGCCTCCGACGCCGAACTGCTCATCCTCGACGAGCCCACCTCCGGCCTCGACCCGCTGATGGAGGAGGTGTTCCAGGACTGCGTCGCGCAGGCCCGCGCCGCCGGGCGCACCATCCTGCTCAGCTCGCACATCCTCAGCGAGGTCGAGACCCTCTGCGACCGGGTCAGCATCATCCGCAAGGGCCGCACCGTGGAGACCGGCACGCTCGCCGACATGCGCCACCTCACCCGTACGTCGATCAGCGCCGAACTCGCCGGCCCGCCGAACGGCATCGCGCACCTGCCGGGCGTGTACGACGTGCAGGTCCAGGGGCTGAAGGTCCGCCTCCAGGCCGACACGGACAAGCTGGACGCCGTCCTGCGCGCCCTCACCGCGTCGGGCGTGCGGTCGCTGGCCTCGACCCCGCCCACCCTCGAAGAGCTGTTCCTGCGCCACTACACCGAAGAGGCGTCGCGATGAAGAACCAACTGGCGGGCACCGGCGCGCTGCTCCGGCTCGCCCTGCGCCGCGACCGCGTGATGATGCCCGTCTGGGTACTGGTCACCGCCCTGTTGGTGGTGATCATGCCCGGCTCGCTGGGAAGCGTGTACGGGAGCGCCGCCGAACGCGCCGAGGTCGCCGCCTCCATGAACGCCAACAGCTCGATGCGCGCCATGTACGGGCCGGTCTTCGGTGACTCGCTCGGCGCTCTGACCGCCTGGCGGATCGGGGTCTACGGCGCCGTCCTGGCGGCCGTGATGAGCCTGGTCATCGTCATCCGGCACACCAGGGAAGAGGAGGAGACGGGCCGTCAGGAGCTGCTCTCCGCCGCGATGGTGGGGCGGCGGGCCCCGCTGAGCGCGGCCCTGCTGGCCGCCCTCGTGGCCAACACGTGCGTCGCGCTGCTCATCGCGGGAGGTCTCGCGGGACAGGGCGCGCCGGGTGCGCTCGCCCTCGGGCTGGCCATCGCTGGCGCCGGGATGCTCTTCGCCGGCGTGGCGGCCATCGCCGCCCAGCTGACCGAGAGCGCCCGGGCCGCCAAGGGGATCGCGGCCGCTGTGCTCGGCGCCGCGTTCGTCCTGAAGGCGGCCGGAGACGCCGGGACGGCCGGCGGGGAGTCGGCTTTGACCTGGCTCTCTCCGCTCGGCTGGGTGGAGAACGTACGGGCCTTCGCCTCGATGCGCTGGTGGGTGCTCGCGCTGCTCGCCGTGGCCGTCGTGGCGCAGGCGGGCGCCGCGTACGTGCTGGCCGGCCGCCGTGACCTGGGCATGAGCTTCCTGCCGACCCGGCCGGGACCGGCCGAGGGACGCCTGGGCACGGCGGGTGCGCTGGCCTGGCGGCTGCAGCGCGGCAGCGTGTTCGGCTGGAGCGCGGGCTTCCTCGTCGCCGGTGTCGTCTTCGGCGGGATGGCGCAGGGCGCGGCCGACGTGGTCGGCGGCAATGAGAAGACCCGTCAGATCATCGAGCGGATGGGCGGGCAGAGCGGACTCACCGACGCCTTCCTCGCCGCGATGGCCGGGCTGCTGGGCCTGGTCGCCGCGCTGTACATCGTCTCCTCGGTGCTGCGGCTGCACGGTGAGGAGAGCTCGGCGCGCGCCGAACCGCTGCTCGCGAACGCCGTCGGCCGGCTGCGCTGGGCCGCGGGCCATCTCGCCGTCGCGTTCGGCGGCTCGGCGCTGATCCTGCTGCTGGGCGGTCTCGGGCTGGGCCTCGGGCACGGCGAGGAGGTGGGCGCGGCGGTGGGCGCCACCCTCGCGCAGCTCCCGGCGGTGTGGGTGATCGGGGCGGTGGCCGCCCTCCTGTACGGCGCGGCGCCCAAGTACGCGGTGGCCGCCTGGGCGGTGGCCGGGATCGCGCTGGCCCTGGGCTGGGTCGGCCCGGCGCTGAACCTCCCGGAGGCGGTCTTGGACCTCTCCCCCTTCGCCCACCTGCCCAAGCTGCCGGGCGGGCAGGCCATGGCCTGGATCCCGCTGCTGGTCCTGACCGCCCTGGCGGTGGCCTTCACGGGCGCGGGGCTGGCCGCCCTGCGCCGCCGGGACCTGGTCGCCTGACGCCTCGCTCGGTGCCCGGCGATGTCCGCCGGGCTGCCGCCCTAGAACTGCACGAGCAGTTCGCGCAGTCCCCGGATGACGTAACCGTCCCGCCACCGCGGCTCCTCGACGAGCCGCAGCGGCGGGACTCCGTCTGCCAGCAGCGCCCCGAAGGTGGCCTCCAGCTCCCGGCGCGCCAGCGGCGCCCCCAGGCAGTAGTGGATCCCGGCACCGAAGCTCAGGTGCGGATTGTCGGCCCGTACGAGGTCCAGCGCGTCGGGATCGTCGAACCGCGCGGGATCGCGGTTCGCGGACCCGAACAGCAGCGCGACCTCGGCTCCGCGGGGAATCTCGGTGTCCCCGATCCGGATGTCGTCGAGGACCCAGCGCTCGAACATCTGCAGGGGTGTGTCGTAGCGCATCAGTTCATCCACAGCTGTGGACAACTTTTCGGGATCGCGGCGCTCACGCAGCGCGGCGAGCTCGCCGGGGTTGCGGAACAGTGCCCACCACCCGTTGGCGGTGGTGTTGACCGTGGCCTCGTGCCCGGCGTTCAGCAGGAGCACGCAAGTGGAGATCATCTCCTGCTCGCTGAGCCGGCCCTCCTCATCGTGGGCGGCGATCAGCCCGGAGATCAAATCCTCCCCGGGGCGTGCGCGCCGCTCCGTGATCAGCTCCCGCAGGTACGCGCTGAACTCGACGCTCGCCCGCACCGCGCGCCGCGCCGTCTCCTCGTCCGGCCGGAGCTCGAACATCCCGCAGATGTCCGCGGACCAGGGCCGCAGCAGCCCCCGGTCCGCCTCCGGGACGCCCAGCAGCTCCGCGATCACCGCCACCGGCAGCGGCTCGGCGACGGCCGTGAGCAGGTCCCCGCCTCCGTCCGCCAGCAGCCGCCCCACCAGCTCCCCGGCCATCCGCTGCACGGCCGGCACGAGCCGCTCCACCGTCCGCGGGGTGAAGGCCTTCGCAACCAGCTTGCGCACCCGCGCGTGCGCGGGATCCTCCAGGTCCAACAGCCCGTTGCCGTTGAGCACGTGGAAGGCCTCGTGCTCCGCCGGCGGGGCGGTGCGCCCGAACTCCTCGTGCGTGAACCGGTGCAGGTAGGTCCTCCCCAGGCGCCGGTCCCGCAGCAGCGCACTCACATCGGCGTAGTGCGGCACCAGCCACTGCCCGGTGGCCTCGTACCACACCGCCCGCCCCTGCTCCCGCAACTCCCGGTACGCCGGATACGGATCGGCGACGAACTCGGCATCCCACGGATCAAAGCCCATCCCCGCACCCTATGCCGGGGTCACCAGCCGGGTCTCGTAGGCGAAGACCGCCGCCTGGGTGCGATCCCGCAGGCCCAGCTTCACCAGGATGCGGCTCACATGGGTTTTGATCGTGGACTCGGCGACGATCAGCCGGCCCGCTATCTCCCCGTTGGACAGCCCCTGCGCGATCAGTACCAGCACCTCCTTCTCCCGCTCCGTCAACTCGCCGACCCCCGCAGGGTTCGCGAGCTTCGGTGTCTCGGCGAGCTTCGAGAACTCCACGATCAGACGCTTGGTCACCGACGGCGCCAGCAGCGCCTCCCCGGCCGCCACCACCCGGACCCCGTCCGCGAGCTGACGGGCCGACGCGTCCTTGAGCAGGAACCCGGAGGCCCCGGCCCGCAGCGCCTGGTACACGTACTCGTCGAGGTCGAAGGTCGTCAGGACCAGCACCTTCGCGTCCGTGTCCGCCGCCACGATCTCCCGCGTCGCCTCCAGCCCGTTCATCAGCGGCATCCGGATGTCCATCAGCACCACGTCCGGCCGCAGCGCCGCCACCTGAGCGATGGCCTCACGGCCGTCGACCGCCTCGCCCACCACCTCGATGCCGTCCATGGCGTTCAGCAGGACGGAGAACCCCTCGCGCACCATCATCTGGTCGTCGACGATCAGCACCCTGATCGTCATGGCGCGCCCGCCCCGGACCCAGTGCCCGACCCGGTCGCCGACCCGGTCGCCGTCCCCGAATTCGGCCCCGTCCCCGCCACCGGCTCCGGACGGTTGCGCACCGGTATGAACACCGCCACCTCGTACCCGCCCGTCCCGGACTCGCCGACCGTCATCTCCCCCTCCAGCATGGCCACCCGCTCCCGCATCCCGGTGATCCCGTGCCCGGCACCCGGCGAGGGCCGCACATCCCCGGTCGGCGCCCCGTTCACGACGCGTATCCCCAGGCCGCCCAGCACATACGACACTTCCACGGAGGCCGCCGCGCCCGGCGCGTGCCGCAGCGTGTTGCTCAGGGCCTCCTGGATGATCCGGTACGCCGACAGCTCCACCCCCTGAGGCAGCTCCCGCACCGCACCCGTGACCGTCTTCTCCACGCTCAGTCCGGCTTCCCGCACATTGGCCAGCAGCCCGTCGAGCGAGGCCAGCGTCGGCTGCGGCGCGTCCGGAGCCTCGTAGTCCGCGGAGCGCACCACGCCCAGCACCCGCCGCAGCTCCGTCAGCGCCGCCACCGCGTTCTCCCGGATGGTGACGAACGCCGCCTCCAGCTCGGGCGGCGGGTTCTTTACCCGGTACGGCGCGGCCTCCGCCTGGATCGCCACCACCGACATGTGGTGAGCCACCACGTCGTGCAGTTCCCGCGCGATCGTGGTCCGCTCCTCCAGCAGCGTCCGCTTGTCCCGTTCGACGGCCGTGACCTCCTGCTGCGCGCTCACCTCCGCCTTGGCGTTGCGGCGTATCCGGATGCTGCTCGCGATCGTCAGCGCGATGGCCGAGGTCACGGCCATCTCCGGCAGGTTCGTCCCGTAGCGGTTGTTGAGCAGCACCGACATCGCGAAGCCGAGGACCAGGGTGAGGGACCACATCCACCCGGCCACCCGGGGTCCGGTCCGCAGGGTGACGAGGACCATGACCGCGATGTAGGAGACGAAGGCTCCAGGGCTCCAGGGCCAGAAGTCGTTCCCGCCCAACCCGGGGACGGCGCCGAGCACCAGCGTCATGGCGACCGCGGCCCACCAGGCGGCGACCGGCCGGACCAGCGTCATCAAGACCGGCGCCGCGGCCACCAGCCCCGTGAACAGGAGGCCGGCATCGCCGAGATACCCCGAGTCGGACGTTCCGGTGAACAGGACGAGGATGAAGGCCAGCGCCCCCACCGCCGCGTACTGGCGCCACGGCGCGTACCGGCGTATCGGAGCGGGCAGCCGTCGCACGAAGCGCCCCGGGGTCTCCACCAGCGGCAGCGGCCGGTAGGCCATGGCATCGGTGAGGAGGTCCTGGCGCAGGGTCGCGATCACCTCCGATGCCACTCGGAATTCAGGCGTCCGGGTTGTCCCCCCGGTGGTCGTCTCGGTCATACCAGAACCGTAGGGCCGCACGGCCGTACTCCGCGTCGCCGCTGATGGGGATTTCCCGGGCTCCCTCTCAAGTACTACGTGGGGTGTATCAGTAGCCCGTCGGACGGACCAGGCCCGTCTCGTACGCGAACACCGCGGCCTGCGTGCGGTCCCGCAGGCCCAGCTTCACGAGGATCCGGCCCACATGGGTCTTCACCGTCTGCTCCGCCACGGTCAGGTGCGACGCGATCTCCGCATTCGACAGGCCCTGGGCCACGAGCGACAGGACCTCCGTCTCCCGCTCGGTCAGCTCGTCGATGCGCGCCCGCGACGGCGCCCGCGGCGCCCCCAGCCGGGAGAACTCCGTGATCAGCCGCTTCGTGATGTTCGGCGAGAGCAGCGCCTCCCCGGCCGCCACCACCCGCACTGCCTCCGCGAGCTGGTCGGCCGACGCGTCCTTGAGCAGGAACCCGGAGGCGCCGGCCCGCAGCGCCTCGTACACGTACTCGTCGAGGTCGAAGGTGGTCAGCACCAGCACCTTCACGGTCGCGCCGGCGGCGCCCGTGATGACGGAGGTGGCCTCGATGCCGCCCATCCCCGGCATGCGGATGTCCATCAGGACCACGTCCGGCCCCAGTTCGCCGACCTTGGCCACGGCGTCGGCCCCGTCCACGGCCTGGCCGACCACCTCGATGTCCGGCTGGGCATTGAGAAGCACGGTGAAGCCCTGCCGGACCATCATCTGGTCGTCGGCGATCATCACCTTGATCGGGGAGTGCATGAATCCCTACTTCGTCTCGGGTGCGGAGCCGCCGGGCAGGTCCTGCGGATCCATCGGGAGTACGGCGGTCACCTCGTACCCGCCGTCGGGGCGTGCACCGGCGGCCAGCTCGCCCCCCAGCATGCCTGCCCGCTCCCGCATCCCCAGCAGCCCGTGCCCCGCACCCGGCGAGGGAAGGGCCGGCCGGGTCGGCGCGGTGTTGGCGACGCACAGGTGCAGGTCGCGCGGCCCGTAGGCGATGCCGATCTCCACCTGCGAACCTGGAGCGTGGCGCAGGCAGTTGCTCAGTGCCTCCTGCACGATCCGGTACGCGGTGAGCTCGACGCCAGGGGTGAGCGGCCGCCGTATCCCCGCGATCTCGGTGGTGACATCGAGCCCCGCTCCCCGCACGTTGTCCACGAGGCCGTCCAACTCGGCGAGGGTGGGCTGCGGATGGTGGGGGTTCGCGGGATCGTCCGGCTGCTCGGAGCGCAGCACGCCCAGCACCCGCCGCAGCTCCGTCAGGGCCTCCAGCGCGTTCTCCCGGATGCCCGCGAGGTTCTCCTTGAGCTCCTCGGACGGGTTCTCCACGAGGTGCGGGGCGACCTGCGCCTGGATGGAGATCACCGACATGTGGTGCGCGACGACGTCGTGCAGCTCGCGGGCGATGCGGCTGCGCTCCTCCAGCAGCGTGCGCCGGGCACGCTCCTCCTCGGTGAGGGTCTCCTGCTCGACGAGTTTGCCGCGGGTCAGGCGGTTGGCCCGCAGGGCGTAGCCGAGGATTCCCACGAACCCGAAGAGGATGGCCACGCCGGCGATGATCGTCTGGCTCCGCGGCGGACTGAGGACGGCCTCGGCCAGTCCGGAGAGGGCGAGCGTGATGCCGATGACCCAGGCGGTCACCCGGGGCGGCACCCGCAGGGCGACCATCAGGATCAGGGGCGCGAGCGTGAACGGCCCGGCGGGCGTCCAAGGCCAGGACTGTCCCGGACCGACGTGGTCGTGGATGACCCAGGCGATGAGAGCCGCGGTGACGAGGCCGAGCCACCAGGCGGCGATCGGCCGGAACATGCTGAGCACGATGGACGCGGACGTCAGCAGCGCAAGCGCCACGCCGGCGCCCTCGACCCCGTAGTGGTCGTTCAGCTGCATCCCCGTCAGGACACCGCAGGGAATAGCGGCGTAGCAGAGGACCACATGCGGCAGCCAGGCCAGCCAGCGCGGCCGGGACATCTTCGGGAGGGGGTCCCGCTTCAGGGTGAACAGCTCCCGGGCCAGTCCGCGCGGCAGGACGATGCGGTGCTCGGCGGCGGGCGGCTCGGTCTGCTGGTTCACGCCGTCCAGGCTAAGGCCGGCCCTAGACATGGGTGATCTTCCTGGCGGTGGTGGCCGTCCGGGGGCGGGGGACGGCGGCGGTAGCGGTGGCGGGTGCCGCGGTGGGGGCCGTGGTGGGGCCGGGCTTCGGACGGCATGAGACCTGTTCGTACGTACGGAACGCGGCCCAGCAGATCGACAGCGCGGCGGCGAACACCGGCAGCCACAGCAGCCGGGCCGCTATCCATGCCATCGAGCCGGGCACGGTGTGCAGCCCGGGCAGGTCGGCCGGGACCAGCAGCCCGAGTGCGGTGACGGCCATCATGGCGGTCTGGTGCCAGAGGAAGATCGTCATGGCGGAGAGGTTCACCAGGGCGACCTTCGCCCAGGCCGCCGGGCGCCGCATGGCGCGGGCCAGCGGCCCGCGGACCAGCAGGGCCAGCCCGCACTGGGCCAGTCCGAACGCGGCCGCGGCGAGCGTCGGCGGATTCAGGTTCGATACGGCCGCCCCCGGGACACCCACCATGGACGCCGGATAGCCGCCCCACAGGATCAGCGCCGCGGTGGCGACGGCCCCCGCGGCGAGCAGGAGGAGGGCGGGACCGCGCCGGGCGAACGCCCCTCGGGACCATGCGGCACCCAGGGTGTACGGGACGAGCCAGCCCGCGGCCACGTTGACCCAGCCGACCCACTCGGGCCCTTCGAGTCCGAAGCGCCACAGGTCGACGCCCGCCACCACGGCCAGCGGCCACAGCGGATGGAGCCGGGACACGAGCGGGGTCGCGGCGGTCAGCGCGGCGAAGACGAGGAGGAACCAGAGGGGGGAGAGGACCAGCTTGACCAGCGTCTGGACGGTGTTCAGCTCCACTCCGCCGATGAGCATCCCGCCCGCCACGACCGTCCACAGGGTGAGCACGGCGGCGACCGGACGGAACAGCCGGCCCAGCCGCTGCCCGACCCAGGTGCGGTACGAATCCCCGCGCTCCCGCGCCGAGGCGTAGCCGCGGGCGGCGACATGACCGCCGACGAGGAAGAAGACGGCGAGGGTCTGGAACACCCAGGACACCGGGGCGAGCCAGGTCATGTGCGCGAGCGGGCTGGTGTTGCTCAAGCCGCCATCGGTGGTGGTCAGAGCCGTGACCAGCCAGTGGCCGAGCACCACGCCGAGGATCGCGAAGGTCCGCAGCGCGTCCACGGCACGGTCCCGGTCGGCCGGCGTGGCCGCGTCGATGCCCTCGGCCAGGTCGGACCAGCGGGCGCGGAGCTTACGCATGAGGGACCTCCGGGGCGGTGGTAGTGGCGGTGCCGAGGACGATGGCGGCCAGGTTGTCGAGGGACTCGGTGCCGGGCTTGAGGTAGTCGCTGTGCCCGGCCGGGCCGGCGGCGAAGGCCCGTGCTCCGAAGGCGGGGTCGACGGGGTCGGTACCGAAGCCGATCCGGCCGAGCCGGACGTGCGGGACGGTGCCTATCCAGTCGCCGCCGCCCCGCCCCGCCCAGACCCGGGCCTTCGTCGGCAGGTCCTGGACGGAGCCGGCCCCCGTCCCCGGACTGCCGAACAGGACCATGTCGGTGACCTCGGGCGCGGTCCCGGTCCGGGCGCAGACCACGGAGCCGTACGAGTGGCACAGGAGCGAGAGATGGGAGCCGGGCCCCGCCATGTCCCGCAACCGGTCCAGGAAGGGCCCCAGTTCGGCGGCGGCCTCGTCGGCGCGATCGGCTGTCAGGACGGTCGTGCTGACCGTGCCGGGGGTGTCGTACCCGAGCCAGGCGACCACGGCGGAGCGCGGATGCTCGGCCTGGAGGCGCTGCTGAAGGGAGACGGCCCCGGCACGGAACCTCTGGTAGGTGTCGAGCGTCGTGTCGGACCCGGGCACTAGGACGGTGACCCGGTCGGCGGTCTCCAGGTCGCCGAACACCTCGACGGCCCGGCCCCCTCCGCGGCCGTCGAAGGCGAGGAACCGCGCCGCACCAGCCGCGTCCATGGCGCGCAGCTTGGCGGCCCGGCCGGTGCGTCCGGCGGCCTCGGCCATACGGGCCGCTTCGGCGAGGTTGGCACGGTTGGCGTCGTAACGGTCGTGCGGTGCGGTGCCGTCGGCGAACGCGACGGGCGCCGGCGCGGGGACGCCGGGGGAGGCGGCGGCGGACACGGGAACCACGACCGCCGCCGCGACCAGCGCGGCCAGCAGCGTGCGCCGCAGCCGCCCGCTCGACGCGGCACGCCGCCCCGACCCCGACCCCGATCCCTCCCCTGCGCCCGCCCCCGTCGCCCCGCCGATGCCCGCCGTCGTGCCCACGGTCGTCGTGCCCACGGTCGTCGTCCCCGCCGCCATCGTCTCTTCCTTCGGTCAGGAAGAGCCGTCACCGCCCTTCTCTGTCACCGAAGTTAGAAATCCGAGCCCCTCGTCGGCGTCACGCTCCAGAGCCGTGTTCCCGCGTAGCTCTCAGGTATGACAGGGGCTACCTGAGAGTCACGCCGAAGCCCAAGTCGCCCGGTTCGCAGCCGCGTTAGGGTCCGGAGATGACCGAGACCGACTGGCTCCACGACCGCATCGGCAGCGCGCACCGCGGGGAGAATCCCACCGTCCTGCGCCGCCTCGACGCCGGTTTCGCCGTGATCGGGGACCGGCAGTTCCTGCCCGGATACTCCGTACTGCTGACCGACGATCCCGCCGTGACCCGCCTCTCCGACCTCCCCCGGGCGCGCAGGGCCATGTACCTCGGCGATCTGGAGCGGCTCGCCGAGGCCGTCGAGCGCGCCTGCCGACGGCTCGATCCCGCCTTCCGCCGCGTGAACATCGAGATCCTGGGCAACGCCGACCCGTACCTCCACACCCACATCTGGCCCCGCTACGACTGGGAGCCCGCCGACCGCGTCCGGCTGCCCGTGTGGCTGTACGAGGAGGAGTACTGGCGGGGCGGGCAGCACGCGCTGAGCCATCGGCACGACGGCCTGCGGGCCGCCATCGGGGAGGAACTGGACACCCTCACCGGGCAGTCCGGACCACGGGGCTAGTCCGTCGGGACGCCTACGACGTCGTCGCCACCCGCACGCCGAAGCCGATCAGGACCACACCCGTCACGCGGTCCAGAGCCCGCCGGACGCGCGGTCGCGCGAAGAAGCGCCGGGCGCGCGAGAGGACGTACACGTACGTGCCCAGCCAGCACAGGTACGCGGCGCCCGCGAGCTTCACCGCCAGGTACACCTCCGCCGACGCGGCGAGCCGCGCGGCCAGGCCCGCCACGGTGAGGGCGCCCCACAGCAGCAGTCCGACCGCGATCCCGCCGACGGTGCGCAGCCCGTCGGCGCGCCCCCGGGTCACCGCCCGCTTCGTCACGACCGCCATGTCGGGACCGGGGACGAGGGTCAGGAGCGCCAGGACGCCGGTCGCGCCGAGCAGCGGGGTGAGGTGGTGGCCGAGCACGCGGCTCAGTCTGCCACCAGGGGTTCCACGTAGCCCGCCCGCCACCGCGGGGCCGGGTCCTGGCCGGGGCTGGTCCAGTACTCCCGCGCCCCCACGATCTCCCCGTCCCGCACCGTCCACAGGGAGACGGCCCGGTAGACCACGTGGTCCTGGGGTATCTACACCTCGGTGACGACGAGGTCGCCGTCCGCCAGGATCCGCAGCAGTTCCACGGATCTCTCGTCCGCGTACCCGTCGTCGCTGTTGACGGCTATGAAGTTGGCCCGCCCCACGATGCGCTCGCCGCTCACGGGCCACTCGATGACCGCGTCCTCGGCGATGAGCCCCGCCACGCCGTCCCAGTCGCGCGCCTCGATCCGCTCCCACAGTCGTGCCACTACGTTCAACGGCTCCATGCCCGGCAGTGTCCGACGGCGCTTCGACGCGCAACAAGCTTTGCTTGCAGGCTTATCGACTTCGACACATTCGGTGCGGTCGGAGATCGGTCACTGCCTGCGGTAGGTGAGCGGGGGATGGTCGCTGCCCTCCAGCTCACGCTGGAGCGTGCCGTCGGATCGCAGCCGCAGCCGGCTCCGGCCGCCCGGGGTGCAGGTCGGCGGAGCCCCGGAGGTGACGGTGGAGGCGCCGAGTTCCACCGGGTCCGGTGCGCTGTTCAGGGGAGCCGTCCAGGCGCAGGCGAAGCCGGGGGCCTGGACGGCGAGGGACATCACCGGGTCGCCGGCCTCACCGCCGGTGAGGGTGAGCCGCCAGGTCTGGGTGCCCGTGGTGGCCCGCCAGTTGCCGAGGTACGCCTCGGGGAGACCGGTCGTGCCGGTGGCCGTCGTGGCAGTCGGGGCCGCGCCAGCCGTCGTGGCCGGCGTACGGGGACTGCCGACGGGCGGGCGCGGGTCGTCGGCGCCGCTCATCACCGCGTACACCGTGCCGGCGGACAGGCCGGCGACGGCCGCGGCCACTGCGAGGAGGAGGGCGGTGGAGGCGGTACGGGGGCGATGCGGAGGTTCCGCTTCCACCGGCGGGTACGGCCCGTACGACGCGTACGGCGCGTACGCGGGCGGCGGCTGCGTGAGCGGCGGCTGCGCCGGGCGGTCCGGTCCGGCGTCCTCCCGGTCCAGGAGCCGTACGGCGTGCAGCCCGAGCTGGGCCACCAGCGCCGCCGGGAGCCAGGGCTCCAGGGCCTTTCCGTCGGCCACGGTGTCGTCCGCGCCGACCCGGGTCAGGATCTCGGCGGGTCCGGGCCGCGCCGCGGGATCACGCCGCAGGCAGTCCCGTACGAGGTCGTGCAGCTCGGGCGGCACGCCGGTGAGGTCCGGTTCCGCGCCGGTGATCCGGAGCAGGAGGGCGGCCACGCCGCCGGGGTGTTCCGCGTCGCCGAAGGGCAGCCGTCCGGTCGCCGCGTACGCCAGCACCGCGCCGAGGCAGAAGACGTCGCAGGCGGCGGTGACGGGTTCGCCGCGGATCTGCTCGGGGGCCATGCAGCCGGGGGAGCCGATGAGTTCGCCGGTACGGGTCGGACCGGCGTCGGGCCGGGCGGTCCCGGCCGGGGCGCGGGCGATGCCGAAGTCGATGACGCGGGGGCCGTCCAGGGTGAGCAGGACGTTCGAGGGCTTCAGGTCGCGGTGCACGAGGCCGGCGTCATGGATGTCCTGGAGGGCGTACGCGAGGCCCGCGGCCAGGATCCGTACGGACCGGAGCGGCAGCGGGCCGGAGCCGTGGGCCACGACCTGGCGCAGGCTCGGCCCGGCGACGTAGCCGGTGGCGAACCAGGGGGTCGCGGCCTCGGTGTCCGCGTCGAGGACCGGGGCGGTCCACTCGCCGCCGACGCGCCGGGCGGCGGCGACCTCGTGGCGGAAGCGGATGCGGAACTCCTCGCGGGCGGCGAGCTCCGGGTGGATCAGCTTCACGGCGACGGTACGGCCGCGGTCGGACCGGGCGAGGTAGACCTGGCCCATGCCGCCGGCGCCGAGGCGGGACAGGAGGCGGTACGGGCCGATGAGGTGCGGGTCGCCTGGGTGCAGTTGTTCCATGGCAGGGTGGTCCCTCCCCCTAGGACAGGCCGAACGGCTCCGCAGCGGAGGACGGCAGGGGGCTCCGGACGGTTGCGCGTCGCCCGGCCGGTCCGCCCGGGCGCCGCCCCGGACCCCGCGCCGTGAACGCCGGCGGTGCTGAACGACCGCCCGCGCCGCAAGCGCCGGCGGTCCCGGTGGGGGGCGCCTCAGGCCCCGACGGGGCCGGATGGCGGGACGGGGCCCGGGGCAGGGTCGGGGACCGATGCCGGGGCCGAGCCCAAGCCCAAGTCCGAGCCCGAGTACGAGTCCGAGCCCGAGTCCGGGAGGCCGGACACGGTGTCCAGAGCGGACGAGAGGCGTTCCAGGACGCGGACCGTCTCGGCGAAGGCGGCGTCGCCCAGTTCCTCCGCGAGCCGGGCGGCCAAGGACGCGTGGCCCGGGCCGATGCGGGCCACCGCCGCCCGGCCGGCCTCCGTCGGCCGCAGCAGCTTCGCCCGCCGGTGCGCCGGGTTCGGGACGTACTCCGCGAGCTCCTTCTCGGCGAGCAGGTCCGCGATGCGCTGCACGCTCTGCCGGGTGATCCCCATGGCCCGGGCGATGCCCGCGACCGGCAGCGGCTCGTGCAGCACCGCACCCAGCACCTGCCACCACGCGGCCGTCAGCCCGGCCGGCCGGGCCAGTTCCTCGGAGACCGAGAGGAACTGGCCGTTGAGCCGGAACACCCCGAGCGCGGTCCGGCTCAGCAGGTCCTGCCGGGCGCGGACCGAGGGCTCACGCATCGCCCGCCTCCGCCGCCGCCATCAGCACCGGGTACGCGCTCGCGTCCGAGTCGTGGAACAGCCGGTACCACGCGTCCAGGACGTCCGGCTTGTACACGTCCAGGCGGGCGAAGACCTCGCGGGCGAAGGCCACCGGCTCCGTCGGCCCCGCCGTGATCAGGTCGCCGTCCGTCACCGCGTCGGCCTCGACGTACCTCCCGGCGCCGCCGTAACCCGGCTGCTGCGCCAGGTAGAAGGAGGCCGCGCCGGTGTGGGCGCGGTCGTCCAGCAGACCCTCCCGAGCGAGGCCGGCCGTGGCTCCGCAGATCGCCGCGACCGGCACCCCGGCGTCCAGGAACTCCCTCGCCTTCGCCGCGAACGGCGCCAGGTCCCCGCTCGTGTCCCACAGCGAGGCGCCGGTGAGGATCAGCAGCGAGGAGTCCTGCGGCCTCAGCCCGGACAGGGCCAGGTCGGGCTGGACGCGGACGCCGCCCATGGTGGTGACCGGCCGCTCGGCGGTCAGGGCGACGGTGCGGATCCGGTGGCCGCGCTGGGTCAGGTGCGCGGTGGTGTGGCCGGTCTCCCAGTCCGCGTACGTGTCGTAGACCGCGAGGTGTACGGGCTTGCGCGGGGTCTCGCTCATGGTGATCGCCTCCGGGTGGGATCCGACGTCCAGGACAAGCTCTATGACAAGAGACTGTCATGTCGACAGTATGCTGTCAACTAGTGCTGTCAGCCATCCTGGCGGGCCCCGCGCAACGACAGACTGCCGAGACCGGCCCCCCACCCCCATACAATCCGCCGATATCCCTTCCCACCTGCGCACTTCTAGCGTGACGCCATGACCCCTCATGTCGCCTCGCACACCCTCGCCGCAGTGAAGGACGCCGACCGCAAGCACGTCTTCCACTCCTGGTCCGCCCAGGCCCTGATCGACCCCCTCGCCGTCGCCGGGGCCGAGGGGTCGTACTTCTGGGACTACGACGGCAAGCGCTACCTCGACTTCTCCTCCCAGCTGGTCAACACCAACATCGGCCACCAGCACCCCAAGGTCGTCGCAGCGATCCAGGAGCAGGCCGCACGGCTCTGCACCCTCGCGCCCGGCTTCGCCGTCGACGTCCGCTCCGAGGCCGCACGCCTCATCGCCGAGCGGACCCCCGGCGACCTGGACAAGATCTTCTTCACCAACGGCGGCGCCGAGGCCGTCGAGAACGCCGTCCGCATGGCCCGGCTGCACACCGGCCGCGCCAAGGTGCTCTCCACCTACCGCTCGTACCACGGGGCCACCGCCGCCGCGATCAACCTCACCGGCGACCCGCGCCGCTGGCCCTCCGACACGGCCGCCGCCGGCGTCGTGCACTTCTGGGGCCCGTACCTCTACCGCTCCGCCTTCCACGCCACCACCGAGGCCGAGGAGTGTGCCCGCGCCCTCGCCCACCTCGCCGACACCATCGCCTTCGAGGGGCCGCAGACCATCGCGGCGATCATCCTGGAGAGCGTGCCCGGCACCGCCGGCATCATGACCCCGCCGCCCGGCTACCTCGCGGGTGTGCGCGAACTCTGCGACCGCCACGGCATCGTCTTCATCCTGGACGAGGTCATGTCCGGCTTCGGCCGTACCGGCAAGTGGTTCGCCGCCGACCACTGGGGGGTCACCCCCGACCTGATCACCTTCGCCAAGGGCGTGAACAGCGGGTACGTGCCGCTCGGCGGCGTCGCCATCTCCGCCGCGATCGCCGAGACCTTCGCCACGCGCCCCTACCCGGGCGGACTCACGTACTCCGGCCACCCCCTGGCCTGTGCCGCCGCCGTCGCGACGATCAACACGATGGAGGAAGAGGGTGTCGTCGAGAACGCCGCTCGCCTCGGCGAGGACGTGATCGGCCCGGCGCTCGCCGAGATCGCCGAGCGCCACCCCTCCGTCGGCGAGGTCCGCGGTCTGGGCACCTTCTGGGCGCTGGAACTCGTACGGGACAAGGAGACGCGCGAGCCCCTCGTCCCCTACAACGCGGCGGGCGCGGCCAACACGCCGATGGCCGAATTCGCGGCGGCCTGCAAGGCGTCCGGCCTGTGGCCCTTCGTCAACATGAACCGCACCCACGTCGTCCCGCCGTGCACCATCACCGAGGCGGAGGCGAAGGAGGGCCTGGCTCTCCTGGACGAGGCGCTGACGGTCGCCGACCGCCACACCACCGCCTGACGGGCCGATCCGGAGGGCAGGGCCCGGTCCGGGTCCGCGGGTCTGTGTGGTTCTCGTCCGCATAACGGGTCGGACATCCACATAACGATCACAAACCGCTCGGTTTCAGCCTCGCTGTCTGGCCTATGGTGTCCGGAGTTCTACAGAGGAGACGGACCCCTATGCCAGGCAGCGGAGCTGTCACCCGCAACACACTTCGCCAGCAGATCGCGGACGCGCTGCGTGACGAGGTGCTCGCGGGACGCCTGCCGCCGGGAACCGAGTTCACCGTCAAGCAGATCGCCGAGCAGTACGAGGTCTCCGCGACCCCGGTCCGCGAGGCGCTCGTCGACCTCTCGGCCCAGGGGCTGCTCGAACTGGTCCAGCACCGGGGCTTTCGCGTGCGGATCCTCTCCGTGGACGACTTCCGCGGAATGATCGAGGCCCGCGCGCTGGTCGTGGACGGGATCTTCCGCAGGCTCGCCGAGCGCGGCACCGACCTCGGCTCCGGCGAGCCGCTGGTCTCCGTGCGCCGCCGCGCCGACGAGGCGCGGCGGGCCGCGCAGAGCGGTTCGCTCGAAGTACTGATCGGCTACGACCTCCGCTTCTGGCGGGAGCTGAGCGGGCTGGTCGGCAACACCTACATCTCCGAGTTCCTGCACCGCATCCGCGTGCAGTGCTGGGTCTTCGCCGTACCCCACCTCCAGCGCGATCCGCAGCAGCTGCGGGCGGCGCTGTGGGACGGGCACAGCGACCTGGTGGACGCGGTGACCCTCGCGGACGCGGACGCCGTACGGAGCATCGTGCGGGGCTACAACCAGCACGCCCTGGCCTGGGCCGCCGGACTGTAGCGACCGCGCCGGGCCGGACGCCGCGGCACCCTGTCGTGCCCATGGCGTCACCCAACGTGGACCGGGTTCTGCGCACCCCTTCGCGGAGGGTGTTCGGCCCACTACTCTGGCCGGATCGGCGCCAACGACTGATCGGAGCCCGCGTGGCCTGTGACCTGTGGCTGGTCCCCCTTGTCGACGTGCTGTGCCACAGCCCCGACAATCCGTTCGCGGAAGAGATCGCCTCGTACGACAAGGCGCTGGGAGAGGCCGGACTGCCGTCCGTGCCCGTGTTCGCCTACATGCCGGGCCTGAGCGGGGACGTCGCCCCCGTCGCGGGCTTCGACTACGACGCCCTGCACTTCCTGCGGCGGGCGTACCTGCTCCAGATCTGCGGGCTGCCGGTGACCCCGGTGGACGAGCTGGGCGGTGACTACGAGCAGCTGCTGGAGATGTTCGAGCCCACGGCGCAGCAGTCACATCTGGTGTGGCACTACGACCACGCCGGGGCGTACGTTCCCGTGGACTTCGCGGTTCCGCTGGCGAACGAGGAGCTGCTGGCCGGAGGGGGTCCGCTGGGGTCCGCACAGGGGCTGCTGCGGGAGCTGGCCTTCGTGGGCCCGGCCATCGGGATAGACCCGGCGAACCCGCCCGCGGCGCCGGCTCCGCCGAGGCGGCCGACGTCCCTGGAGGAGCCCGCGGGGCCGATTCCGTACGACGACAACCCCTTCGCACGTGAGCGGCACGTCTGGCTGGGGCTGCACGCGGCCGCGACGCGGAGCCTCGGCCAGGGCTCGATGATCATTTTCAGCTGAGCCGGCCCCGGGGGGTGCGGGCGCGGGGGCCGCTGCGCGCAGCTGGTCGCCGCCGGCCCTCTCCCCGTGGCCCGTCCCGGGTCAGCCACGCCCCGGGAAACAGCCCCGGGTCAGCGGGGCTGTTCCGGCGGGCGCTGGCGCGGCATGTTCGGGCGGGTGCCCGGGGGGAGCGGGAAGCGCGCCGGGGGGATGTACGCGTCCGAGCGGGCGCCGACGGCGCCCAGGGACTGCATCACCAGCGGTGCGGGGCCGGAGCTGAACTCCACCATCCACTCCGCGGTCTCGGAGCGGACCAGCTCCGTCACGTCCTCCGAGAAGCGCCGCAGCACCGTGAGGCAGCGCTCGGCGGCCTCGCTCGCCGTGCCCTCCGTCGGGCCGAGCACCTCCCGAACGTTCTCCGAAGCCCAGTCGAACTGGAGCGTCTGCAGACGGCGCTGGACCGCCTGCGCGGTGGCGACGTCCCGCATCCAGCCGGACGTCAGGCCGAAGAACCGGTCGCATCCCAGGCAGGCCGCGCCCAGCAGCAGCGCGAGGAACCCGTACGCCGTCGCGCCCGGCGCCGAGCCCGTCAGCTCCAGCAGCGGCATGGCGGCGCCCGTGACGGCGCCGAACGCCGCCCCGCCGCGCAGGACGCGCGCGCCCCGGCGCTTCCAGGCCCGGTCGGACAGATACCACTCGGCCGTGCGCAGCGCGTCGTCCTCGACCCGGCGGTAGAGCTCGTCGAGGCGCTCGGCGGGCTCGCCCCAGTCCCCGAGGGGGAACGGCCGGCCGGTCAGATCGCCGGCCGCCATCGGCCCGCCGCCTTCCTCCCGGGGATCCCGGGGTGGCCCCTCGGGCTGCATCTCCGGCTGGCTCACCCGGCACTCCCTCTGCCTGCGCTGACGTGTGGTGGTGCGCGTGTGCGCAATGGTGCGCATGCTCTTCCTACCTTCGAATGACGCGCGATGGACAACGAATCCCGGGATTTCCGCTCACAAGGAGGGCTCCAGCAGGTACGCGCACGCCCCGACTCTCACTCGAAAGAGTTGGTCCTCACGGCGTAGGGCGCAGCGCCCGGGGAGCACGTAGGCTCGGATTGACCAAGCGTCCCGACCGCGCGTCCCGACTGTACGGAGTGAGTGACCTGTGATTCCCGGTGGTGGCCAGCCCAACATGCAGCAGCTGCTCCAGCAGGCCCAGAAGATGCAGCAGGACCTCGCCGCGGCCCAGGAGGAGCTTGCCCAGGCCGAGGTCGAGGGCCAGGCCGGAGGCGGTCTGGTCAAGGCGACCGTCACCGGCTCCGGTGAACTGCGCGCACTGGTGATCGACCCGAAGGCCGTGGACCCCGAGGACACGGAAACGCTCGCCGACCTGGTGGTCGCGGCGGTCCAGGCCGCCAACGAGAATGCCCAGGCGCTCCAGCAGCAGAAGCTGGGCCCCCTCGCCCAGGGCCTGGGCGGCGGCAGCGGCATTCCCGGCCTCCCGTTCTAGTCCCCTCCCGCATCCGCACCGAAAACCGAAAGAAGGCAGTCCGTTGTACGAAGGCGTGGTCCAGGACCTGATCGACGAACTGGGCAGGCTGCCCGGCGTCGGGCCCAAGAGCGCGCAGCGGATCGCCTTCCACATCCTGCAGGCCGAGCCCACCGACGTCCGACGCCTCGCGCACGCGCTGCTCGAGGTGAAGGACAAGGTCCGGTTCTGCGCGGTGTGCGGGAACGTGGCGCAGGAGGAACGGTGCGGCATCTGCCGTGACCCGCGCCGCGACACCACGGTCATCTGTGTCGTGGAGGAGCCGAAGGACGTCGTCGCGATCGAGCGGACCCGCGAGTTCCGGGGCAAGTACCACGTCCTCGGCGGAGCGATCAGCCCGATCGAGGGCGTCGGCCCCGACGACCTGCGCATCCGCGAGCTGCTGGCGCGCCTGGCGGACGGCGAGGTGACCGAGCTGATCCTCGCCACCGACCCGAACCTGGAGGGCGAGGCGACCGCCACCTACCTCGCCCGCATGATCAAACCCATGGGCCTGAAGGTCACCCGCCTGGCCAGCGGGCTCCCCGTCGGGGGAGATCTGGAGTACGCGGACGAGGTCACGCTCGGGCGGGCCTTTGAAGGAAGGCGACTTCTCGATGTCTGACGCAACGCTGCACGCCCTGGGACAGGATCCGGACGACTTCGCCGTCCAGATCGCGGACCAGATCGAGTCCTTCATCGTCGCGGTCACCGAGGTGGCCAAGGGCGAGGACCCGGACAGCGCGGTGCCCTTCCTCCTCCTGGAGGTGTCCCAGCTGCTGCTGGCGGGCGGCCGGCTGGGCGCGTACCAGGACGTGCTGCCCGACGAGCGCTACGAGCCCGACCTGGGCCCCGAGCCGGATGTCGACGAGCTGCGCGAGCGGTTCGCGTACATGCTGGAGCCGGTCGACGTGTACTCCGAGGTCTTCGACCCGTACGAGCCGCGCAAGGCCCCGGTCGCGCACCGGATCTCCGACGACGTGGCCGACGTGGTGGCGGACCTGCGGCACGGGCTGGCCCACTACCGGGCGGGCCGGACCACCGAGGCGCTGTGGTGGTGGCAGTTCTCGTACTTCACCAACTGGGGCCCGACGGCCTCCGCCATCCTGCGCGCCCTGCAGTCGCTGGTGGCCCACGTACGCCTGGACCAGCCGCTGGCGGCCCTGGACGGCCTGGACACGGACGAGGACCTGGCCGAGGATGACCTCGCGGAACAGGCCGGACAGGTCATGGCCGAGGAACTCGGCGGACTCGGCCGCAAGTGAAGGCCCCGACGCGGGGAACGTGTGCTGTGATCTTTTCGTCTCATGATGCGGTACGAAGCGGTCGGATCGCGGCTGCTCGTTAGACTGCACCAGCAATGAGACGGACTGAGCGAGGAGCGCACGTGGGCCTTGTCGTGCAGAAGTACGGAGGCTCCTCCGTAGCCGATGCCGAGGGCATCAAGCGCGTCGCCAAGCGGATCGTGGACGCCAAGAAGAACGGCCACCAGGTGGTCGTCGTGGTTTCCGCGATGGGCGACACGACGGACGAGCTGATCGATCTCGCCGAGCAGGTATCCCCGATGCCTGCCGGGCGTGAGTTCGACATGCTGCTGACCGCCGGAGAGCGGATCTCCATGGCCCTGCTGGCCATGGCGATCAAAAACCTGGGTCACGAGGCCCAGTCGTTCACCGGTAGCCAGGCAGGCGTGATCACCGACTCGGTCCACAACAAAGCGCGCATCATCGATGTCACGCCGGGCCGTATCCGCACCGCGCTGGACGAGGGCAACATCGCCATCGTCGCCGGCTTCCAGGGCGTGTCCGCGGACTCCAAGGACATCACCACCCTCGGCCGGGGCGGCTCGGACACGACCGCCGTCGCGCTGGCCGCGGCGCTGGACGCCGAGGTCTGCGAGATCTACACGGACGTCGACGGCGTCTTCACCGCGGACCCCCGCGTCGTGAAGAAGGCCCGGAAGATCGACTGGATCTCGTCCGAGGACATGCTGGAGCTCGCCGCCTCCGGTTCCAAGGTGCTGCTGCACCGCTGTGTCGAGTACGCACGCCGATACAACATCCCGATCCACGTCCGCTCGTCCTTCTCGGGACTGCGCGGAACCTGGGTCAGCAACGAACAGCCGCAAGGGGACGAGCAGGTGGAGCACGCCATCATCTCCGGAGTCGCTCACGACGTCTCCGAAGCCAAGATCACGGTCGTCGGCGTCCCGGACAAGCCGGGCGAGGCCGCGGCGATCTTCCGCGCCATCGCGGACGCCGAGATCAACATCGACATGATCGTGCAGAACGTGTCGGCGGCCTCCACCGGCCTCACCGACATCTCCTTCACCCTCCCCAAGGCCGAGGGCCACAAGGCCATCGACGCCCTGGAGAAGGCGAAGGGCGCCATCGGCTTCGAGTCGCTGCGCTACGACGACCAGATCGGCAAGATCTCCCTGGTCGGCGCGGGCATGAAGACGAACCCGGGCGTCACCGCCTCCTTCTTCCAGGCGCTGTCCGACGCGGGCGTCAACATCGAGCTGATCTCGACCTCCGAGATCCGCATCTCGGTCGTGACCCGCCAGGACGACGTCAACGAGGCCGTCCGCGCCGTGCACACGGCCTTCGGCCTCGACTCCGACAGCGACGAGGCCGTCGTCTACGGAGGCACCGGACGATGAACCGCGCCCGGTCCTCCGGCCCGGCGCTCGCCGTGGTCGGGGCGACCGGAGCCGTCGGCTCCGTCCTGCTCCAGATCCTGTCCCAGCGGGCGGACGTCTGGGGCGACATACGCCTGATCGCCTCCGCGCGCTCGGCCGGCCGGGTGCTGGCCGTCCGCGCGGAGGAGAGCGAGGTGCTCGCCCTCACCGAGGACGCCTTCGACGGCCTCGGGCCGGGCGACGTCGCGATCTTCCTCACCCCGGCCGAGGTCTCGGCCCGCTGGGCTCCCGTCGTCACCACGCGCGGGGCCGTCGTCGTGGACCAGTCAGCCGCCTTCCGGGAAGATCCCGAGGTGCCGCTGGTGGTGCCCGAGGTCAATGCGCACGCCGTACGGATGCGGCCGCGCGGCATCGTCGCCGGTCCCGACTGCGTGACCGCCGCGATGATCGCGGCCCTGGGCGCGCTGCACGCCGAGTACGGTCTGGCCGAGCTGACCGTCTCCTCGTACCAGGCCGCGGGCGCCGCCGGCCGGGCCGGCTCCGAGGTGCTGCGCCGCCAGCTGTCGCTGGTCGCCGGGACCTCCCTCGGGGAGCACCCCGGCGACGTCCGCCGCGCGGTGGGCGAGGACACCGGGCCCTTCGCCGCTCCGCTGGCGCTCAACGTCGTGCCGTGGTCCGGTGAGCTGCGCGAGGACGGCTGGTCCTCGCACGAGCTGGCCGTACGGGCGGAGACCCGCCGGATCCTGGACCTGGCGGAGCTGCCGATCGCCGTGACCTGCGTACAGGTGCCCGTGGTGACCGGGCATTCCCTGACCGTGCGGGCCCGGTTCGAGAACGAGGTGGACGCCCCGCACACCCGGGAGATCCTGGAGGCCGCGCCGGGCGTGGTCCTCGTGGACGACCCGGCGGCGGGGGAGTTCCCGACGCCGGCGGACGCCGCCGGTACGGATCCGGCCTGGGTGGGACGGGTGCGGGCCTCGCTCGACGACCGGCGCTCGCTGGAGTTCTTCGTGTGCGCCGACAATCTCCGCAAGGGCGCGGCCCTGAATGCCACTCAGATCGCGGAACTGATCGCGGGTGAATTTGCGTAATTCGCTTTGTAGGATCGGTGCTGATCCCTTGATCAAGGTGATGGCCCGACTGCCGTCTCGAAAGACGGGGCAAGCGGGAAGAGCGGGTACGCATGAGGGCAATCGGGATATTGCTGGTGAGGCTGCGTCGCGCGTACAACCCTGACGGGGGGACGCGTGTCCTACAGGCGTGGCAGAGGCACTGCTCGAACTGGCCGTCGTACCGGCGCGCATCGGGATCGTCCCGCCGCGCCGGAGTTCCCGTGCGCCCGGCGACGGTCTTCCCGTGATCGTTCCCGTCCCGCCGACGGGGCAGTCCGAGGCACCCGCACGGGACGCCGTACCGACCCCGGGCGGCCGCGTGCCCACGCCGCGCGACAGCGCTGACGAGGCCGGGAGCGAGAAGAACGAGACGCCCGGAGCTCCGGCGGAGGCCGCGGCCGAGGCGGTGACGGAGCCGGCGGCCGAGGTCGTGGCCGGCACCACCGTCGACCACCTCACGGAGACCTACCAGGCGCACTACCGCTCGCTCCTGGGCCTCGCCGCGCTGCTCCTCGACGACACGGCCTCCTGCGAGGACGTGGTCCAGGAGGCGTTCATCCGCGTGCACTCGGCCCGGAACCGGGTGCGCGACCGCGACAAGACGCTGGCGTACCTGCGCCAGACCGTCGTGAACCTCTCCCGGTCCGCCCTGCGCCGGCGCATCCTCGGCCTCAAGCTGCTGTCGAAGCCGATGCCGGACATGGCGAGCGCCGAGGAGGGCGCGTACGACCAGCTGGAGCGGGACGATCTGATCAAGGCGATGCGCGGACTGCAGCGCCGCCAGCGAGAGGTGCTCGTGCTGCGCTACTTCGCGGACATGACGGAAGCCCAGGTCGCCGAGACGCTCGGGGTGTCGCTCGGCTCGGTGAAGGCGTACGGATCGCGGGGCATTGCCGCGCTGCGGGTGGCGATGGAGGCTGCGCAGTCATGATGGACGACCACACTCCTCCGGGCGGGGCGAGCGAGGAGCAGGCGCTGCGGGGCCTGCTGCACGGGGCCGTCGAGGGCCTGGAGCCCTCCGAGGGCGCGCTGGAGCGGCTGCGGTGCGCCGTCCCCGCGCGCAGGGCCCTCAAGCGGCAGGTCTGCGTCGGCGCCGCGGCCGTCGCCCTGCTCGCCGGGACGGCGATCCCGGCCGCGCTGCACCTGACGGCCGCGGAGGGCAGCGCCACCGACCACTCGGCCATGGCCGGGCACGGGGAGCCCGGCGGGAAGCCCGCCGCCGTGCCGTCCGACCCGCACCTGAACGGCGCCGGGGCCCAGCCCAGGGCCACCCGCTCCGTCGGCGCCGCCCACGACGCGGGCGGCGCCACCGGGCAGCCGGACCCGACGGCGGGCGGCGTCCCGTCCGGTGGAGTGACGCAGGGCCCGGGCGGCGTCGGCCCGGATCCGGTGGCGGGCACAGGTCCCCAGCCGCCGACGGCCGTGCCGGGGGCGCCCGGGTGCGGCGCCGACCAGCTGGGCGTGGTGGGCTCGGCCCGCGCCCCGCGGGCCGACGGCAAGGTGTACGGCAGTTTCAAGGTCACGAACGTCTCGGCGCACGGTTGTACCGTCACCGGCGCGGGCACGGTGAGGGCGGCCGCCGCGGCCGGTACGTCGACCGGAGCGGGCGCCGGGGTCAGCGTGGTCGGCCACACGGCGGGCGACCCGGCGAGCGGGCTGCTGCCCGATCCGTCGGCAGAGGCGCCGGTGCTGGTGCTCCAGCCGAACACGGCGTACGAGGTCCAGTTCGCGTTCGTGCCGTCGGGCGAGCCGTGCCCCGCGCCGAGCCAGGTGACGGGCACGAAGCCGCCGGCCCAGTCCGGGGACACGGCGGGGGCTTCCGGGATCGCGGCGGACACGCCCGAGCCGCGGACGGACACCACGGCTCCGGCGGCGGCGGGTGTGGCGGTGTCCCACACGCCGCAGGCGGGATCCCCGACGACGCAGACGACGATCCCCGAGGCGTGCACGGGGACGGTGTACCGCACGGGTGCGATCCCGGTGGACGCGCCCAAGCCGTAGCCGTACCGGCGGGCCGGTACGGCTAGGCGGTCTTCGCTGCCGTCGGCGCTGCCGTCTCCGCCGTCTGTGCCGGCTCCGCCGCGAGGAGACCCGCCTCGGTGTCCCGGAGGGTCTCGATCTCGCGGCGGTAGAGGCGGAGCCACATGAAGAGCACGAAGGCGACGAAGACGAACCACTCGCCGGTGTAGCCGAGGTTCTGGAAGGCCTTCAGGTCGAGCCCGGTGCCGTTCGGGGCCTGTGCGGGGACCGGGGTCAGCCCGTCGGAGGGGTTCTGCACGGTCAGCCAGGCGTCGTACACGCCGTACGGGACGAGGTTGACCAGCGAGGCGGCCCCGATCACCCCGAGCTGCCCCGCCGGGAGGCCGCCCTGGGCGTGGACGCCCTTCGTACCGGAGTTCTCCGAGGCCTGGAGGGCGCCCGTGACCTCGACCCGGCCGGTCGGCGCGGCCGGGGCCTTCGCAGGGTCGGCCGTTCCCGGCAGCCAGCCCCGGACCACCGGGACGGCCTTGCCCGAGTCGGTCTTCAGCAGGGTCAGCACGTAGAAGCCGGTCGCGCCGTCCAGGCGCCGCTCGGGGACCAGCAGCTGTTCGCCGTACTCACCGGAGGCGTAGGCGAGCTTTCCCGAGGTCCTCTTGTCCACCGGAAGGAGCGATTCCAGCGGCTCGGGCCCCTGGTCGGCGGGCCGCTCGGCGGTCGCCTCCCGGTGGCTGTCGACGCGGTCCTCGAAGCGGCCGAGCTGCCACGACCCCATGAACAGGCAGAAGGGGACGGCGAGCGCGACGAAGACGTTGATCCCCCACCAGCGCGGGGTCAGGAGAAACCGGTGCACCCCACCACCGTACGGGGGTGCACCGGCCATCCCGCCGGTGGGTCAGCGCGGCAGGTGCTTGAGCGCGAACTCCAGATCCATCCGGACCTGCTTGATCCGCTCCTCCACGACCAGTGAGCCGTGCCCGGCGTCGTACCGGTACACCTCGTGCACCCCGCCGCGTGCCGCCAGCCGGTCCACGTAGTTGTCGATCTGCCGGATCGGGCAGCGGGGGTCGTTGACGCCCGCCGCGATGTGCACGGGGGCCTTCACCGCGTCGACGTACGTCAGCGGCGAGGACGCCTCGAAGCGGTCCGGGACCTCCTCCGGCGTACCGCCGAAGAGGGTGCGGTCCAGGGACTTCAGCGCCTCCATCTCGTCGTGGTAGGCCGTCACGTAGTCCGCGACCGGCACGGCGGCCAGGCCCACCGCCCACGCGTCCGGCTGCGTGCCCAGCCCCAGCAGCGTCAGGTAGCCGCCCCAGGAGCCGCCCGACAGCACCAGGCGCGCCGGGTCCGCCAGGCCGGAAGCTACCGCCCATGCGCGGACCGCGGCGATGTCTTCCAGCTCGATCAGGCCGACGCGGTGCTTGAGGGCGTCCGTCCACTCGCGGCCGTAGCCGGTCGAGCCCCGGTAGTTGACCCGCACGACCGCGAAGCCGTGGTCCAGCCAGGCCGCCGGGGCCGCCGCGAAGGCGTCGCTGTCGTGCCAGGTGGGCCCGCCGTGGATCTCGAAGACCGTCGGGAAGGGGCCTTCGCCGTGGCCGGCGGGGCGCTGCGCGAGGGCGTGGATCCGCCCGCCGGGGCCCTCCACCCACACGTCCTCGACCGGTACCGAGCCGGGCGGCCGGAAACCGGGAGGGTCCAGGACGATCCCGCCCGCGGTGGACCGTACGGCCGAGGGCTCGGCAGCCGAGGACCACTGGTACTCGACCGTCCCGTCGGGGCGCGCCGTCGCACCCGACACCGTCCCCGGCGGCGTGTCCACGCGTACGAGGTCCCGCGCGGCCAGGTCGTAGCGCCAGAGCTCGCTGCGCGCCTCGAAGCCGTGCGCGATGAGCAGGGCGGAGCCGTCCGGGTACCACTCGGCGCTCACGTCGCCCGGCAGGCTGATCGCGAGTTCCTCCTCGGCGCCCGTGGCCACGTCCCAGACCATCGGCTCCCAGCGGCCGCGCCGCTGGTGGCCGACCAGCAGCCGGGTGTCGCCCGCGACCGGCGCGAAGCCCAGTACCTCCAGGCCCAGCTCCTCGGTCCCGCCCAGGGAGTCGTCCAGCTCCGCGACGGTGGTCCCGTCGAGGGTGAGCACGCGCAGCGCGGAGTGCATCGCGTCGCCGTGTTCGGTGTGCTCGACGGCGATCAGCGTCCCGTCGCGGGACAGGTCGCCGACCCCGGCGGACTCGCGGTGCCGGTAGATCACGGCGGGCGCCGAGCCGTCGGGGCGTACGACGTGGATCGTGGAGCCCTCCTCGTCGGTGGAGCGCCCGACGACCGCCGTGCCGTCCCGCCCGATGGCGAGCCCGGCGGGGTAGGAGGGCTCCAGGCCCGGGGTGGCCGGCTCGTCGGGGCCGCCCGCGAACGGCTGGCGCACCCAGGTGCCGAACTCGTCGCCGTCGGTGTCGGAGAACCACCAGATCCACTCGCCGTCGGGGGAGAGGGTGCCGTCGGTGGTCCCGTTGGGGCGGTCGGTGGCCTGCCGCTGGGCGCCCGTGGCGCGGTCCCAGGCGTAGAGCTCGAAGGTCCCGGTCGCGTTGGAGACGAAGAGCGAACGGTCCGAGGCGTCCTCGGCCCAGTCGGGCAGCCCGACGCGCGGGGCCCGGAACCGCTTCTCCCAGTCGGGCATCTCGGGGGTGATCTCGCTGTCGCTGGTCATGCGCCCATTGTGGCCGCAGCGTCCGCCGGGATGCCGACTGCTCCGTACGGGCGCACAGTGGAACCCGTAGCCCAAGGAGGAACGATCATGGCGAAGAAGGCCCGGACCGGTCACCACGGCCACCACGCCCACCAGGACTCCGAGACCGCGATGGCGAAGAACACGGCGGCCGAGGCGCGCGCCAAGGCCGCGGTCAGGGACGTGCAGTCGCTCTCCGCGAAGACGCGCGGCATGCAGCAGAAGGCCCAGGCCAAGCGCGGCTGAGTCCGCAGGTCCTCGAAGACCGCCCGGACACGGCCTACGGTGGCGGCATGCGGATGATCGTCCGGGGCGCCCGGCTGCTCCACACCGATGGCCTGTCCGACGTCGAGGTCGCCGAGGACGGCCGGATCGCGCGGGTGATCCCGTACGACGACCAGAAGGAGCCACCGGCCACGGGCACCCTCATCGAGGCCCACGGCTGCCTCCTGACCGCCCCCTTCGTCGAGCCGCACATCCATCTCGACACGGCCCTGACGGCGGGGGAACCGGGTCCGAACGTCTCCGGCACCCTCTGGGAGGGCATCGCCCGCTGGAGCGAGCGCAAGCGGACCCTGACCCGTCAGGACGTGCTCGCGCGGGCCACCGAGGTGCTGCGCTGGCAGGCGGCGCAGGGGGTGCTGCACGTGCGCGCCCACTGCGACACCACCGACCCGGCCCTCACCGCGCTCGACGCGCTGCTCGAACTGCGCGACCGGCTCCGGGACGTCATGACCCTGCAGATCGTGGCCTTCCCGCAGGAGGGCATCGTCTCCTTCCCCGGCGGCGAGGCGCTGCTGCGGGAGGCGATCGCGCGCGGCGCGGACGTCGTCGGCGCCATCCCGCACTTCGAGGACACCCGCGAGGACGGCGTGGCCTCGCTGCGGACGGCCTTCGCGCTGGCCGAGGAGAACGGCCTGCGCGTGGACGCCCACTGCGACGAGATCGACGACGAGCAGTCCCGTTTCGTGGAAGTACTGGCCACCCTCGCGCTGCGTACGGGCCTGCGCGAGCGCGCCACGGCCTCCCACACGACGGCGATGGGCTCCTACAACGGCGCGTACAGCTTCAAACTCCAGCACCTGCTCGCCCGTTCCGGCATCAACCTGGTCTCCAACCCCTTCGCCAACCTGGGCCTCCAGGGCCGCTTCGACGCCTATCCCAAGCGGCGCGGCCTCACCCAGGTCAAGGAGATGCTGGCGGCGGGGGTCAATGTGGCCTTCGGCCACGACGACGTGATGGACCCGTGGAACGCGCTCGGCACCGGCAACCCGCTCCAGACCGCCCTGGTCGGGCTGTACGCCGCCCAGCTCACCGGAGCGGACGAGATCCCGCTGGCCTTCTCGATGGTGACGGAGCGTGCGGCGCGGGTCCTGGGCCTGTCGGACGCGGAGTACGGCATCACTGAGGGCGCCCCCGCCTCCTTCGTCCTGCTCCCCGCCCCGACGCCCGAGGAGGCGATCCGCCGCCAGGTCCGCCCCCGGTACGTCGTCTCGCGCGGCACCGTCATCGCCGAGACCCCGCCCGCGCCGGCCCGGCTGTACTGGCCGGGGGAGCCCCCGTCGGACGTCGACTTCGCCCGGAGCCTACGCTGACGCCCCATGACATGGACGCTCGACACCGATTCAGCCCGCGCCGCCCTGGAGATCGCGTCGGAGTACGCGGACGCGGACCTCCTCAACCACTCGGTCCGCTCGTACGCCTTCGGCGCTCGGTACGCCGGCGTGCACGGCCTCGCGTACGACGCGGAGCTCTTCTACGTGTCGGCCCTCGTCCACGACCTGGGCCTGACCGCGCCGTTCGACAGCCACACCCTGCCCTTCGAGGAGGCGGGCGGCCATGTCGCGCGCGTGCTGACGGCGGGTCTGGGCTGGCCGGCGGCCCGCCGGGCCCGCGCCGAAGAGGTGATCGTCCTGCACATGCGGGACGACGTGAGCGCGGCCGAGGACGTGGAGAGCCACCTGCTCCAGGTCGGCACGAGCGCCGACGTGTCGGGCCTGCGCGTCGGCGAGTTCGACCTGTCGTTCACGGCGGACCTGCTCGCCGCGTACCCCCGGGGCGACTTCGGCCCGTCCTTCCTCGCGCTCGTCGAGGACCAGGCGAAGCGCAAGCCCGAGTGCGCGGCGGCCGCCTACGTCGCGGGCGGCGCGGCCACCCGCATCGCGGCGAACCCGCTGGACCGGTTCGGCCGGCAGGGCTGAGACCGGGCTGTCACAGCCCGCGCTCGATCATGCCGATCAGGTCCTGGCCGGCGTCGTGGGCCTGGGCCTCGGTGACGCCGCGGAGCGGGCCGTCGATCATCAGCACGGCCAGTCCGTGCACCGCCGACCAGGCGAGGAACTCCGCGCCCGGGCGGCGTTCGGCGGGCAGCAGGCCCGTCGCAACGAGGCCGTCCAGGGCGGCGCCCAGCAGCTCGAACGGGGTCAGTCCGCCTTCCCCGGCGGCGGTGGTGTCGGTGGCGTAGGCCATGTCGGCCGGGACGCGGAACGCGGTGCGGAAGAGCCCGGGCTCGGTCACGGCGAAGCGGATGTAACCGGTCCCGACGGCGCGGAAGCGGGCGCGGGCGACGGCGGGGCCGTCCGCGTCGCCCGCGTGTGCCACGTCGGCGGTCGCCCGCGCGATCTCGTCCTCCATCGTGAGCGCCACCCGGGCCATGGCCGCCTGCGAGACCCCGTGCACCAGGGCCGCGCGGTCGGCGAAGTGCCGGTAGGCGGCGTTGGGCGAGACGCCGGCGCGCCGGGTGACCTCGCGCAGCGAGACGGCGTCGGGCCCGCCCTCGCGGGCGAGCTCCAGCGCCGCGTCGAGGAGGGCGTTGCGGAGGTTGCCGTGCCGGTAGGTGCTGCGCTTGCGCGGAGGCGGCTCGGCGGAGGGTGTCGTGGCGGACATGCGGGTCCTCTCCGGATTCAGATGTGGACAGCGTTCACTTTCCAGGTATAGCCTACGGGTGGGAAGTGGACGGCGTCCACATGTGCATATGAGGGGGTTCGTGATGCAGAAGGTCATATCCCGTGACGGAACCGTCATCGCCTGCGACCGGACCGGCGAGGGCCCTGCCCTCGTCCTGGTCGGCGGTGCCTTCCAGGTCCGCGACGACCCCAAGTGGGTCGAGCTCGCCCGCCTGCTCGGCGACCGCTTCACGGTGGTGACCTACGACCGCCGCGGCCGTGGCGACAGCGGTGACGGCGCCGCCTACGACGTGGCCCGCGAGTTCGAGGACCTGACGGCCGTCATCGAGGGGACGGCCACGCCCGACGGCCGCGCCTTCGTGATGGGCATGTCCTCGGGTGCGGTGCTTGCCCTGGAAGCGGCCGCCCACGGGGTCCCGATCTCCGCGCTCGCCCTGTACGAGCCCCCGTTCGTCCTCGACGACTCGCGGCCGCCGCTCCCCGCGGACTACCTCGACCGCCTGCACGCCGCGCTGGCGCGGGGCGACCGGGGCGCCGCCGTCGAGGTCTTCATGACCGCGGCCGTCGGCATCCCCGCCGCGTACCTCGCCCCCATGCGTGCCGACGCCGCCACCTGGGACCGGCTCTGCTCCGTGGCCCACACCCTCCCGTACGACGGCGCCGTCATGGGCGACACCATGTCCGGCCGCCCGCTCCCCGCGGACCGCTGGGCATCGGTACGGATCCCCGTGCTGGCCGTCGGGGGCGGCGCGAGCGACCCTTCGCTGCAGGCGGGGGCCAAGGCCCTTGCCGAGCTGTTGCCGACCGCCCGGCACCGCACCCTGGAAGGGCAGACGCACGACGTCGACCCGGCCGCCCTGGCCCCGGCGCTGAGGGCGTTCTTCGCATGAGGGGGTGCCTAAGCGGCCTCGGGGAAGTAGGGCACGTCCCCGAGGCCGCTTAGTCACGGGCACCGCCACCCCGCAGGTCACCCACATCCGCGACCGCGTCGGATAGCGTGCCCGCATGTCGTGGGACGAGGACGGAACTCCGCACCCGCTCGCACTGCGCCGCTCCGGCCGCAGCGAACTGGAGCCGGACCGGCTGCCCGAGATCCGGGAGCTGGAGGCCCTCGGCTGGGAGCCGGCGCCCGAGGAGCTGCGCTGGGCGTTCCTCCCGTACGTATGGCCCCCGGCGGCCCGCACCTGGATCCCGGACCGCTCCACCCACTGGGCGGTGGAGACCTCGCTCGACGGCCACGGCCACATCACCGGCGTGGAATGCGCCCCGCTGCCCGAGGCCGACCTGCACGGCCTCGACGGCGAGACCGACACGGCCCTCGCCGCCCTCGGCCTCCCGCCCCGCCCCCTCGGCCGCCTCTGGCTGCTGCGCCCGGTCGGCCCGTTCGCCACGGTCGCCGAGGTCCTCGCCCACCTCGACGCGACGGCCGCCGCCCGCGGTACGGACCCGGGCCTCACCACGGAGTTCCTCACCCTGGCCGGTGCCGAACTCGCCACGCTCGGCGGTCCCCCGCCGCCCGGGGCCTAGACAGAGCCCGCGGGGGTGGCGACCCGGTCGCGGGGCGCGGGCGCCCCGGGCTGGAAACGGGACAGCAGCGGGCCGGTCATCATCGTGGTGACCACCGCCATGACCACCATCATCGAGTACAGGGATCCGTCCAGCAGGCCCAGCTTCAGTCCGACCCCGAGGATCACCAGCTCGGTGAGTCCCCGGGTGTTCATCAGGGACGCCAAGGTCGCGGCGGAGCCGTGCGGGAGCTTCTGGGAGCGGGCGGCGAGATAGGTGCCGCCGAACTTACCCCCGACGGCCACCAGCATGATCAGGGCGAGCTCCGCGAGCCCGGGCAGGCCGATGCCCCCCAGGTCCACCTGGAAGCCGGCGACCACGAAGTAGACGGGAAGCAGCAGCCCCGTGAGATGGCCCGTGCGTGCGTGGAGGTCCTCGCGCAGCGCCCGTGTCCCCTCCCGGGGCAGGACGAGGCCGAAGAGGAACGCGCCGAAGATGTGGTGCATGCCCATGGCCTCGGTGGCGGCGGCCGACAGCAGCGCCCCCGTCAGGACGACCGCGAAGCGCAGCGAGGTGAAGGGCTTCGCCTCGCCGCCGGGTGCCAGGTACCGGCGCAGCAGGGGCCGCACCGCGAACAGCATGACCAGCAGGTAGGGCGGTACGAGAAGGACCGGCCAGTGGCCGTCCCCGGCGCCGACGGAGGCGTTGACCCCGGCGAGCGCCGCCCACGCGACCACGTCGACGACGGCCGCCGTGGCCAGTGCGATCCCGCCCACCGCGGTCCGGCTCAGCCCCCGGTCGGTGAGGATGCGGGCGAGCACCGGAAACGCGGTGACCGAGACGGACAGTCCGATGAAGACGGCGAACGCCGCGGGATCGGTGCTCTCATGGCCGCGCATCAGGACGAAGGCGAGCCCTGCCGAGGAGGAACGGCACGGCCGACGAGCCGAGGGCCGCCGCGGCGGTCACCCGGCCGTTGGCCCGGAGCGTGGCGCCGTCGATGTCCAGACCGACCGCGAACATGAACAGGGCGACGCCGAGATTGGCCATCCCGGCGAGCACGGGACGTACCTCGGAGGGCAGCAGGGTCTCGCTCAGAGGGCCTCCGAGCAGCGTCGGGCCCAGCAGCACGCCGGCGATGATCTCCCCGATGACCGCGGGCTGGCCGGCCCGGGCCGCCAGGTGCCCGAGCCCCCGCGCCGCGGCGAGTATGAGTGCGATGTCGATGAAGAGGAACTGCAACTGATGACTGGTCATGTCCCCCGGCCCGTCGATCGGTGCGTGTGGCTGCCGGGGTGACGATGCCCGTCACTCCGCCGGTGTAGCGGAAAGACGGAGATGAGGATCTTGACCTCAGTGTCCGGGGGAGAGTTCGCCGCTCAGCGTGCGGTGGATGCGGGCGCTGTGCTCGTTCAGGCCGGTGATCTCGACGGTCTTGCCGCGCTGGGCGTACTTCGTCTCGATGGCATCCAGGGCCGCGACGGTCGAGGCGTCCCAGATGTGGGCCGAGGACAGGTCGATGACGACCTTGTCCGGGTCTCCCGCGTAGTCGAACCGCGTCACCAGGTCGTTGGAGGAGGCGAAGAACAGCTCTCCGGTGACCGAGTAGACGACGTGGGACCCGTCGGGGTCGGTGACCGAGGTGACGTCCGCCAGGTGCGCGACGCGCTTGGCGAATATGACCATCGCGGTCACCGATCCGGCGATCACGCCGACGGCCAGGTTGTGGGTCGCCACCACGCACCCCACCGTGATCACCATGACGGTGATCTCACCGGCCGGCATCCGCTTCAGCGTCTTCGGCGCGATCGAGTGCCAGTCGAAGGTCGCGAAGCAGACCATCACCATGACGGCGACCAGCGCGGCCATCGGGATCTCGGAGACGACCGGCCCGAAGACGATGCACAGCACCATCAGCAGGACGCCCGAGAGGAAGGTCGACAGCCGGGTCCGGGCCCCCGACACCTTCACGTTGATCATCGTCTGGCCGATCATCGCGCAGCCGCCCATGCCGCCGAAGAACCCGGTCACGATGTTCGCGATGCCCTGCCCGACGGACTCCCGTGTCTTGTTGGAGCGGGTGTCGGTGATCTCGTCGACGAGCGTCGCCGTCATCAGCGACTCCATCAGCCCGACCAGTGCCATGGCGAAGGCGTACGGGGCGATCGTCGTCAGCGTGTCCGGGGTGAACGGCACGTCCGGCAGCCCCGGCACCGGCAGCGCCGACGGCAGCGCCCCCTTGTCGCCGACCGTCGGCACGGCGATACCGGCGGCGACGGTGATGGTGGTGAGGATGGCGATGGACACGAGCGGCGCGGGGACCAGGGTGGTGACCTTCGGGAAGAACACCATCAGCGTCAGCCCGGCCGCGACGAGCGGGTACACGGCCCACGGCACGTCCCGGAGCTCGGGCACCTGCGCCAGGAAGACCAGGATGGCGAGGGCGTTGACGAAGCCGACCATCACCGAGCGCGGCACGAAGCGCAGCAGCCGGGCCACGCCGAGCGCGCCGAGCACGATCTGGAAGACGCCCGCCAGGATGACGGCGGCGACCAGGTAGCCGAATCCGTGCTCCCGGTTCAGCGGGCCGATGACCAGCGCGACCGCGCCGGTCGCGGCGGAGATCATCGCCGGCCGCCCGCCGACGACCGCGATCGTCACGGCCATGGTGAACGAGGCGAACAGACCGATCGCCGGGTCCACCCCGGCGATGATCGAGAAGGAGATGGCCTCGGGTATCAGCGCGAGCGCGACCACGAGCCCGCCGAGCACCTCGGTCCGCAGCACCTTCGGCGAGAGCCAGGACGGACGACGGCGCGGGACGCGCGGCCACTGCGACGGGGAGAGGGTGTTGGCGAGCATGGCGGAGCGGACCTGTCCTGTCGTGAGTGCGCGGAGACCAACGGACCACGCGATTCGGGCGCTTGCCGACGGGAGGCAGCCCGGGGAAAGCCGACCGGAATCGTCTCCCGGATTCCTCCGAACGATCACCGAAGACGCAGGAAGGGCCTGACCCGCGATGCGGATCAAACCCTTGACCTGATCTTACTCTGTCGGGGTGGGGATTTGAACCCATGACCTCTCCATCCCGAATGAGGTCCGGTCCAGGTCCAGACTTGGCGTGGGCCATATGTGCGCAGGTCACGACCTTGGTGTGCGTTGGTCTGGGCGAGCACTCGGACAACGTCGGGAGAAGATCTTCCCCCAGATTGTCCCCAGGGCCGCGTATCGTCCAGCAGCACCCCGACGAGGTGCTGCTGGACGGTCAGCCACCGCACCCGCCTGGTTGTCCCGCTCGCCGTCGCCCACACGGCGACTGGTCGGCCGTCGTCGGCTCTCCGTGGCAGGTGCGGGCGGCAGCTGGGGAATCGGCTTCAGCGGTTGAGGAGGCGAGTGGCCAGCACCTGGATGATGATGCCGCCGCCGGCGAAGGCGGCTCCCTTGAGGATCTGGATCACCAGCGTCCAGCGAAGGAAGCGAAGCCGGCGACGCGTCTTCTCCCACAGGGGACCGACGCGTCCCGCGCCGTCGGCTGCAGCGCGGAGCCGCAGGCAGACAGCCTTGATCTTCCTGGCCAGCCAGGCCAGGAGGGCCTTACTATTCAAGATGGAACTCCTAGTTGGTCATCGATCTAACGGGCGTTCCGGCAGGGGAGGTCTCGGTCGTGGTTTCCAGACCCTTAAGGCCGAGCCTTCCCTGCGCTGCCGGGGGGTGCGCGGCAGTGGCTATAAAGAGGGCGGGAGAACCCCTCGCACTTGTCACTGGACATATGTGTTCCTTGTTCGTGGTTCGGGTGGGAGTCAAATCATTCGAGATGCTAGCGGAGTCTGCCGAGGATGATTGCGATTTCCGTCGAGTCCCTCCCGGCCGATTCTGCTGAACGGATCAGGACTTCCATTTCGGTCTTCATTCCTGCACGTGCAAGGATGTCGGCATATATGCCAACATCCCCTTCACTCAGTGCCGCCACCAGATTCTGCAGATGAGTCTTGCGATCGGCCTCCGTCATCGTCGCCAGGTGTGCGGGTAAATCCGGGTTCGGCGGCGCTGTGCTGTTGCGCCGGTCCCCCTTGTCGGCAGGGGTGCTGCAGGAACTGTTGCGCCGGTCCCCCTCACTTCGCGTCCCGCTGCAGGTGCAGCCACCCGTGCATCGGCGGCAGATCGACCGCCGTGCGTCCTGGAGGAGTGACCCGAGTGCTGTGAACTCATGGACCAGTGCGGCAATATCCCGATCACCCGCCATCCCTCCCAGTGCCAACCCGGACAGCTCTTCTATGGCCGCCGGACGCGGAAGCCGCCGCCCGTTGAGCCAGTGAGAGAGGAGTGGCGGCGAGATGCGCAGCGCCTTCGCCTTCAGTGCCATCGTGTCGCCAGGGCGGACGTGGTGGATGAGGCGTTTGAGGGCGTTGGCAAATGCCTGAACCTCTTCCGTGGCCTCAGGTGCACAGGTGGTGCTAATCGATCCAAGTGATGGCACGCCAAACGAACCCTTCCGCTCGCCCGAGATTGCCCATGGAGAACCGGTGATCACCTGAAGCCTAGCCACTCACCGGCCCGGGGGTGCAAAATTCCGCGCTTTTCCCTGACTACTTTTCGAGGAGTGATTTGTCGCCTTTGATGCCGACAAATGGTGGCAAAACGGATCTTTACGGAGTCGCTTTCTTTCCTTGTTTGAGTAAAGATTGATAACCGCTGGAATAAGGGGGTGGGGTCGTGCTAGGAATGAAGGTCCCCAGTCCCCAGTCCCCAGTCCCCAGTCCCCTGCTCACCTGTGCCACCCAGGGCCTCCCGCCGGGAGGCCCGCGAATGGAGATGTCATGCCGTCCTGGCAGGATGCCGGCCTCGGAACGATGAAGCGCGTGGCCCTTTGGCTGGTCTCTGAAGTGGGCGAAGGCAGCACCTTTACCAAGGAGGAGCTGCGAGCCGCCTTTCCCGGGGTGTCCCAAGTCGACCGCCGCATGCGAGACCTCCGGGATTTCGGTTGGCGCATCGACACCAGCAGGGAAGACGTGGGATTGGACTCTCACGAGCAGCGCTTTGTGAAGCCTGGTGACCCCGTCTGGGAGCCGGGTCGCGCGACCCGCAGGGCAGGCACGATCGCGATCGGCGCAGGGCGTCGGCGTGAGGTGCTGGCTAGGGACGGGTACATGTGCCGTTCCTGCGGTATCGCCCCCGGCGATACCTACGCCGGCACCTACGAGGCAGCCCAGCTCGACATCGCGCGCAGAGAAGTAGTGAAGCCGGACGGCACCAAAGCCACGGAACTGGTCACCGAGTGCAAGCGGTGCAGGGTGGGAGGCAGGTCGCTCGCGGTGGATCTGGACAAGGTGCTCACGGCAGCCGCTTCCCTCGACTCAGCCGAGCGCGGCGTACTGTCCGACTGGGTGGCGGCCGACCAGCGGGAGTTCAGCCGCCTAGAGCAGATCTGGAGTGACTACCGCTCTCTGCCTGAGGAGTCACGAACGCAGTTCCGGGCGGAACTGGGACTCGACTGAGCATCCCGGTAGATCGGAACAACCCTTGTACGAACAAGCACGAAAGCAGGAGCGAGTACATGGCCAAGGGCTACGGTCTGCCGCCGGGTGCCGAAGAGAACCGCGCCCTCGTCCGGTCCCGGCTGGAGGAGATCGCGGCCGGCGGCAGCCCCCGCGAGACCTTCACTGTCGAGTGGAGGGGCGGCTCGGAGCACCTGGAGGTCATCCAGATGCCAGTGGGCAACCTCTACTACAACCCGGCAACCCACCGCATCCGCGCGCAGGCCGGCCACGACCCGAAGCAGGCGGAGGCACTCGCGGACGACCCTTGGAGCAGTGACAGCCAGGCATACCTGGACCGCCTCCTGCAAGTGCTCCCGGCAGACCCCGCCCGGACTGATCCTGAGTTCGACGAGCTGACAGCGAGTCTGAAGGAGTACGGGCAGACGGATCCCGGCCTGATTACTCACGAAGGCATCCTCGTCAACGGAAACACCCGGCGTGCTGCCCTGATGCAGCTCTACGGCCCTAACCACGCCATGCGTGTAGCCGTTCTGCCGCCTTCCTGCGACTGGCAAGACATCGCCGCAATCGAACTGTCGCTCCAGCTGCGCAAGGAGCACCGGCGGGATTACTCCTACATCAACCGGTTGCTCGCGGTTCAGGAGCTAGTGGATCAAGGCACGCCACTCGCCGTCATCGCGGCTACCTTCCGTACGACCGCAGAGCGCTGCCGGCAGGACCAGTGGGTGCTGGCCTGCATCCAGTCACTCATCGAACGGAGCAAGACGGCAGGCGAGCAGCTGTCATTGGTTGCTTTCGAGGATCATGCTGAGAAGTTCCGAGAACTGCAGCGTGCCTACGCCAAGCAGTATGCAGTGAACCCAGAGAAGGCCGAACTGCTGCTGGAGAACCGGCTGGCAGCCATGCTCCTGGGCTTCGCCAAGACCGACGTCCGCTTCATCGATCACGATTTCGCTGGCCTGTACCTCTCCAAGAAGTTGCCAGCCAGCCAAGTTCCAGCTGAGACTTCGGCGACTGTAGCCATCCCCGGTCTGGGGCGTGCGGTGAAGGGTCCGTCCGCCCCCCTTAGCGCGGCTAAGGCACTAACGGACTCCGTCCTGCACGCACGAGCTGTCAGCCAACCCGGCAGCGCGGCCCCGCCGGAGGCTGCGGCGCAGGCCCAAAATGAGATCAGCCGGCTGCGTGCGGCGATGGATGAGGCCATCGCCAACGTCGGGCGTGACGCGCGAATCAAGAAGCGCAAGCAGGCAGCACCTGCCCGCCTTGCCGACGCCGGCCGCGACATCGAGCAGTGCGTCACCGATTTGGTCATGTCCCGCGCGCAGCGAAGCCTGGATGAGGAGTCGTTCGACGACGCCGTCGCTGACCTGAGGCAGAAGCTGGAGAAGCTTGCCATCGAGGCCAGGCGAACTGTGCAGCACCCCGGAGACGGCGTGGCCTGGCTCCTTGAGACGTTCGGGAAGGCGCGTTAAGTGGCCGAGGAGCCCAGTCTGACGATCGGCTTCGACGTTACCCGTACGCAGACTGCGCTGCGTACCGTGCCTGAGTGCCGCGGCGCGCTCGGGCAGCTGGTTGCCAGTTTCCCCAACGGCCGTATGACCGACAGGCTCTCTGCGACTGTCCCTATCGACAGCTTCCTCGCAAGCCTCAGCGCTCTCGGGACCTGGCCCCGGCCGGACACTGTCATCTGGGAAGACGACTTCCGCCTCCTAGCCACCGAGATGCTTGACACGGCTGACACTGCGGAACGGCTCCTCAGCGGTTCGCCCGACGAGGACACCGTCGAGCCGGAATCGGTTCCGGCTCTGCTGGGCGACGACTGGACCGGCCCTCTCACCCCGTTCCAGCTCCGCGACGTAGCTCGACTGCTCTCGGTCGGCCACGGAGCCAACTTCAGTGTGCCGGGCGCCGGCAAGACCCGTGTCTCCCTCGCTGCCTTCTCTGCGCTCCAAAGGCGCGGAGTGGTGGCTCGCATGCTTGTGGTGAGTCCCAAGTCCGCCTACGAGGCGTGGCAGGAGGAAGCCAAGCAGTGCTTCTCCACTCCGCTCGACGTGCAGGTGCTCGGCAAGTCGGTGCCGGCCTCGGCGGACATCCTCCTTGTCAACTACGAGCGCTTGGACCGGGCTCTGGCCGGGTTGTCCCAATGGTTGAGGGCGGCTCCTGTGATGCTCATCCTCGATGAGGCGCACCGCATGAAGCTCGGCGGTGCGGGAGTGTACGGTGCCGCATGCATGGCGCTGGGCCCCCTCAGCCGAGTCCGGATGATTCTCAGCGGCACCCCTGCACCCAATGGCGCCAAGGATCTGGAGAACCTGTTCTCCTTCGTCTGGCCGGGGCATGGGCGGCGTGTGGTGACACAGGCTGTCGACGGCGGCGATCTCGCCCATGCCAGCCAGGTACTGCGCCCCATGTATACGCGGACGACCAAGGATGAGCTGGGACTCCCCCCAGTGGAGACACGGGTGCGCCGCATTCCGATGCCGCCGCTGCACCGCGAAATCTATGACGCGCTCATGGGCCAGTTCTCGGCCAGGGCGATGGCCGACAGGGCTGACTTCGAGGCACTCGGCAAGTCGGCGCTGCGCCTGCTGATGGCAGCGACCAGCCCAGCCCTGCTCGTGGCTGGCTCAACACGCCATGAGCCGCTGCACTTCCGCGTCCCACCGCTGGAGGCGGCCGAAGGAGACTCGCTCACCATGCTTCTCCGGAAGCTCCCTGACTACGAGCTGCCGCCCAAGTACCAAGAGGCTCTCTCCATCGTTTCTGCTAATGCCTCCGCTGGGCGCAAGACCCTGGTGTGGACGAGTTTCGTCCGCAGCATTACTTCACTCCAAGCTCTACTGGCCCCGTTCCAGCCAGCGGCCGTGCACGGCGGAACACCAGATCGGGAAGCTGAGCTCCGCCGCTTCCGGGAAGATCCGGACTGCACGGTCTTGATCTCTAATCCGGCGACCCTTGGCGAGGGCATCAGCCTCCATCAGGTCTGTCATGACGCGGTTTACGTCGATCGTGACTTCCAGGCGGGCCGGTTCCTGCAGAGTCTGGACCGCATCCACCGCCTCGGCCTCGATCCGGGCACGCAGACGCGGGTCACAGTGCTCGCGGCCGAGGGGAGTGTCGATGACGTGGTCGCACTTCGGTTGGCGGAGAAGCTGGACTTCATGGGGCGAATCCTCGATGACCCGGAGGTGCAGCAACTCGGCGATCCCGAAGAAGAGGTGCCGCTTGCCGCGGGGATGGACGCTGCCGACGTGCGAGCACTCCTGGAGTACCTCGGCACAGGGGTGGTCTAGTCTCGGTTAGACATCGACTCAGAGGCCCGTCTCGCAGCAGTGCCTCGGCGGCGTCCGCTTATCCATGGCCATGGCGTGCATGGTTCCCATGTCAGCTTCGCTGCACGCTTGGCTTTGGCCGACGTGGACAGGAGCGCCAGCCGACCAACTGAGCGGGGAGGACGTCGACAAGTGGCTCGCCGAGAAGGCCAAGACGCTCAGCACCCGCACCCTCCGGGCGATCCACTCCTGCCTGAACCGCGCCGTGAGTCGGCCGTGGTGCGGGACAAGGTGAAGCGGAACATCGTGGAGCTGTGCTCCATCCCCACTGGCCAGCCTGGCCGCCCGTCGAAGGCGCTCCGGCTGGCCGAGGCCGAAGCGGTGCTCAAGGCCGCCGAGGGTACGTCCGCCTACGCGTACATCGTGGTGGCCCTGCTGACCGGCGCCCGGACCGAAGAGACGCGGGCGCTCACCTGGGACCACGTCTTCCTGAAGGGGGACCCTACTGCGGTGCCGCCCGTGCCGCCGCACATCGCGGCGGGGCGGTCGGTTCGCTCCACCGGGGACACCAAGACCAAGAAGTCGCGCCGGACGATCGCCCTACCGGCCAGGTGCGTGGATGCCCTGTGGCAGCAGTTCGAAGATCAAGGGTGGGACCGGCTGGCCGCTGGTGATCAGTGGACGGAGAAGGGGCTCGTCTTCTCCTCCGCCACGGGGTCCGAGCTCGACTCGACCAACGTCCGGCGCGCCTTCCGGCAGGCGATCACCGGTGCCGAGGGGGTCGACGCGAAGGAGTGGACCCCGCGGGAGCAGCTTCGTCTCGTTGCTCTCCGACAAGGGGGTTCCGCTCGAAGAGATCTCCCGGCTCGTCGGGCACTCCGGTACGGCGGTCACCGAGGCGGTCTACCGGAAGCAGATCCGGCCCGTGATCCAGACCGGGGCCACGGCCATGGACGAGATCTTCAAGAACGCTCGGAAGCCGTAGTCGCTCAGTTAGTCACCCAGACGCAGGAAGAGCCGGTGCAGATTGCTCTGCACCGGCTCTCACCTGGTCTTACTCTGTCGGGGTGGCGGGATTTGAACCCACGACCTCTTCGTCCCGAACGAGGTCCACCCAAGATCCCCACCAGCACTTACGACGTTTCCCCAGGTCAGAGCGCTGGCCTCGCATGGTCTGGGGGAGCCTCAAGGGGCCTCGGGGACCAGGCCGGCTCCCCGATGGCTCCCAGCAGCCGATGAAGGATGCCTCCTCTGCTTCGCCGCTGCCCATGTGGTCGGAGAGCAAGACCGCATTTCGCACAGGACCGGGATCAGGACTGCTTGATGTCCTTCGCCGTTGCACGAGGGGGCGGCACCGATTTCTGATCCGAGGCCTTCCGGTTTCCGGCCAGCCCCAGGGACTGCTTGATGTTCTCAAAATCGACGTCTGGGGTACCGATCCTGGCCACAGTGTGGCCGTGCGAGGTCAGCATGGCCTCGGCGAATGGGCTGTCTAGCGTCGCGACGCGGCTCCACGAGCGGACCTCCGTCAACAAGACAGACTGCACGATCTCGAAGTCGACTAGGAGGTCCGGGATGTCGAGGTACTTGGGCAGAATCCGATAACGAGCGCTGTTGTTGCGGAAAATCTCCAGTGCTGCATTCCGCTCCCTACCTTGCGTTGGGGATCCGACCTCGTTCCAACGTGCGATCAAGGGCGCTTCGCTCAACGGAACCGCTCTGGCGAGACGCACGTACTCGGCCTTCGCGGTGCGATTGCCGCCGCTGTGCGAATCCTCATAAAGGTCGCACGCAGGCGTGAGGACGACCCACCAGCCGTCCTGGTGATCCCGGAGAATGTCGGCGGCGGTCACGTGTTTAGTAACCGGTGGCATCAAATACACCCGGGCGGTCGACGCGTGTCCCACCACAGGGTTCTCAGAGGAGCCGAGCGCTGCTCCGAGAGCCTCGACTGCGTTCTCCTTCAGCCAGGCTGCGAGGCGGTGCACGAGAACGGCGGCGATCTGGCTACGGTCGACGGCTGCGAGCCGGTCCCAGTTTGGGGCGATCTCGTCCCGCAGGAATCCACGCACGTGCTCGTCCACCAAGGCGGTGATGTGCCGGGTGAGGACCGGGACGCCGGACTCAAGGCCAGCCCGTACCGCGGTGACGGCTTCATCCAGCCGGTTCTTCGAAACCACCTGGATGAGTGGTGGCTGCGCCAAGTCGCTCACCTGCTCCGCGAGGGCGGTGCAGAAGACGATCGGCACCCAGCGGGTCTTGGCGATACGGTCGTGCAGTTCGCGGCCCTGTAGGTTCGGGTGGGCGGGTGAACCACCACGTGCCGCGTCCCTGACGTCCAGTACGACCAAATCGAACGCCTGGGTCTCCAGGAGGCTTTCAGCTTCGTCGAAGTCGTTCTCGACGTGGATATCGAGCGTGCCGAGATCCGAGAGCTCCTCCGCGAGCATCTCGGACAGTGCCTCCGCGATGTCCACCTCGTCCTCGACGATCAAGACCCGGTACACCGCGCCCCCCTCCGTCACCCAATTCTCCTTCTCAGTCTTGCCCTGAACGTGGCGCCGGCGAGCGGCCCTGGCGACACCAAGGACAGATCGCCGTCGTAGAAGTCCTTAACGACGCTTCCGGCGATGCTGAGGCCCAACCCGATGCCGTCTTCCTTGTCGCTGAAGTACGTATCGAAGATCATCTCTCGGATTTCCTCACGTACTCCGGGACCGCTGTCGCTCACGTCGATGTCGACCTCGTCCTCAGCCGTTCGCCTCGTCTCGATGAGGATGGCGCGCTCCTTCCCCTCGGGCAGGGTGGAGAGCCAGTAGATCGAGTTCCCGACGAGGTTGTGGACCACCTGGGAGATGTCACCGGGGTCAGCCGTCACTGTCACGTCTTCGCCGCCGACGGTGACGGTGATGCCATGTTTGTCGAGCGTCCCCTCGTGGACCGCCACGGCCTCATCGATCGCGGCTTGGAGGGAGAGCGCGCGGGGGCGGCCTCGCCTTCGGCCGCTCAGCGGCTCGACGCGGGTGAAGAGTCGGTCCAGAGCCTGTTCCTGCGCGGTGAGGTCTACGTGCATCTTCGCGAGAACGGAGGCAAGCTGTTCGTCCTCGTCGCGCTTGCCGCCCGCCAACTTGTTCAGTCGGCGGAGGACGTAGGCGATCCGGGTCAGTGCCGTTCGGCCGTCGTGCAGTACTACGTCGACCAGTGCCCCCAGAGTCGCGAGACGGGAAAATTGCGAGAGGACCTCTTGGACCTTCTCGACGCTCTCGTCGATCGTCTCCTGAGCCTCCTCCAGCGCGCGGCTCAGCACGATGTCGTCCGGGTACCTCTCGTTGATGATGTCCCGGACGGGCGAGAGGGTGAAGTTCTGGAACAGGCCGTGGCGGTCGCTTCCACCGGAGGCGGTATCCACCAAGGCCGGGCCCAGCTCGGTGCGGCTCTTTCCCTTCGGGCGACGCAGTCCATAGCGCCAGGTCTCGAGCCGACTCGCGGCTTGGGTAAGGACGCCCTTCAGATCCTCGTACTCGGGAGAGTCGATTAGCCCTTCCCGGTGCGACCGGTCCCGAAGCCCCGGGTTGCCGTCTGCCGAGATGTACACGAATCCCGCGACCTGGTTGTTGGAGAACCGCATGGTGGGATTGTTCACGCGGCGGAGATCGAAGCCGAGCCAGTCGAAGTCGACCTCGCCGAAGGGCTGCACGCGGAAACCGTCCCGGTAGAGCGCGACACCGGTGTTGACCTTGATCAACTTGCGGACCTCGGTGATGTTGCGGGCTCCCAGGTCGATGTCCAGTAGCTCTTTGAGGGAAGCCGAGTCGAGGTCCCAGGTGCGGAGGTCGAGCTTCAAGGGACCGCACTTGGGCGCCTTCCCATGCGGTGGGAAGAGGTACTGGTTCAGGCGCTCTGACTGTCCTGACGCCAAGTTGGTCATGGTCAGGTCGGCAAGACCGTTTTCGTCGACGGCCCCTATGAGGCGGTAGTGCGGATGCGCCAGAGCCTCACTGGCTCCGACGAAACCAGTGAGGTGGTTCAGTGGCCCGGCTGGAAGGGAGAGGTAGATCGCGAACTCAGGCTGATCGGGTACGTCCAGTTCCACAGGAGGGGGCGGGGGAAGGAGCCGGGACAAGGACCGCTTCAGGCTCTCCACCGACTCGACCCCCCAGTCCTGCCGCAGGCCTTCGAGGCGGACGAGCGTGCCGTGGGAGCCCATCCAGGCAGACTGCTTCTCGCTGGTTCGGAAAGAAGCCGTCACTTCGTCGAAGAGGCGTCGCGCTTGGCCGTTGTCGGCGAACACCACGGGAGCATCTACGCTCCACTGGACCGGCACTTGGTCGAGGTAGGCGTTCTCGGCGGCGAAGTCGTTCCAGTCGAGCCGGATGTTCACTTCGGGCCCGCCGGCCCTGCGACTCGTGATCGCGGTCACGGCGCCAAGGCGGGCCGCGGAGAAGCGCCCGATCCCCTTCGCGCCAAGAACCCGCCGCCCGAACCGTTCGCTGCGCGGAGCACGGTGCCGGAACGGTGTGGCGATCTCCATCCAGGTGTCCCGGACGGTGTCGGGGGACATGCCGTGCCCGTCGTCCCACACCTCGATGGAACCGTAGCCCTCCTCCAGTGGTCCGTTGAACTCGATCACAACCAGGCTGGCATCGGCGTCGTAGGCGTTCTTGACCAGCTCGGTGAGCGCCACCCGCTCGTTGCTGATCAGTTCCTCGCCGAGAGTGCTCATCAGACGCGCACGGGGACGTAGGAACGCCTGTGTGTTCTCGGAGTTCACGCTCGCCCTTCTGACGGCCTTCGTGCCTGCACCCCCGCCTGAGGAGCGCCAGCGTGATCTTAACGGCGGGGAACACTCTGGGGGCGGTGCTCCGGAGATTTGGGCAGTACATGAAGCGGCGCAGTAGATGCGGCGGCTCCAGAGCTGACGAAGAGGGCTACGTGGCCCTGCGGTCGAACGTGTCTTCTGGTGCAGGGTTTCGTTGAGGCAGGTGATGTCCGTAGACGTGTGGCCGAAGCGGGGCAGTCGTAGGGGGAGGTCTAGGGGAGTCCTTTAGCATGGGGTGTCTCAAGAAGGGGACGCTACTTACAGCGATCACTGATGCACGGTGAGTGGATAGTGGGCAGGTCACCCACGTGGCACTTGAGGCTTTGCGGCGGCGCAGGCTAACCGGAAGCCTTGCCTCCGAAGCCTCGTGCGTGATCTCCTGGAGCTCGTTCAGGTCGGCAAGTACGGAGGATTGGGTCGTGGCGAAGGAGAAGGGGGCGAAGAGTCCGTACGGCGTACCCTTGGAGCGGAGCGACTACCTCAAGCTGGACAAGCATAAGCATCATTGTGAGCCGGAAGAATTCAGGAAATGGGTCCAGTCCGGTTATGGAAAAGGTAAGCGTCTCGCTATTGACCTCTTTTCGGGCGCCGGCGGGCTGAGCCTCGGTCTTGAGCGGGCCGGATGGACTACTGCGGCAGCCGTGGACTTCGATGAGCGGGCCCGCGAGACCCACGGGGTGAATTTCCCCGGGATGAGCCTTTGTGTCGACCTCGGGGACGACGAGCAGCGGGGCGAGTTCGTTCAGCGAATCCTCGACTCGGGAGCCGAGATCGACATCGTGGCAGGAGGGCCTCCCTGTCAGCCGTTCAGTCGTGCTGGGCGTAGCAAGATCCGGCACTTGGTCGACTACCACAACCGCGACCCGCACGACCTCCGCAAGGAACTGTGGCGTGCTTATGTCGATGTGGTGGAGCGGCTCCGTCCGCGCGCCGTCCTTATGGAGAACGTCCCTGACATGGGACTCGGCGATGATTTCAGCGTGATCCGGATCATTGAGGCGAAGCTGGAGAGTCTTGGGTATGCGACCCAGGTTCGTCTCGTCGATGCGTGGAACTATCGCGTGCCGCAGCATAGGAAGCGGCTGATCCTGCTTGCGCGGAGAGATGGTGGCAGCTTCACGTGGGAAAAGCCGAAGAAGCAGACCACCCTGCGTGATGCGATTGGCGACCTTCCTGCGATCGACCCTAAGCCTTTGGATCCGGTGGGCTCTCGAATTCTCGATTATGACGAGAAGCAAGAGCCGAAGCCTTCTGCCTTCGCCAAGGAGATGCGGAGGAAGGCTGATGCGGGTGTAATTCATGATCACATGACGCGGCGGGTGCGCGCCGACGACTTCAAGATCTTCACCATCATGGATTCCAAGACCCTCTACTCCGACCTGGACGAGAAGCTGGGAGATGACGAGAAGGACTTCCAGAGGTACGATGCGGAGCAGTTCACGGACAAGTATAAGAAGCTCGACTGGAACGAGTTGAGCCGTACTATTACTGCGCACATCGCCAAGGATGGTTACTGGTACATCCATCCTGAAGAGCCGCGAACGCTAACCGTACGCGAAGCTGCGAGGATCCAGACCTTCCCGGACCGCTTTCGCTTCGCAGGTACGCGAAGCGACGCCTTTCGGCAAATCGGCAATGCGGTTCCCCCACTGCTGGGCGAAGCCGCAGCCCGGGTTCTCCTGCCACAAGATGTGCCTGCCGGCCACGAGGTCGCGGACAAGTGGCCGAAGGTCCGTGAAGAGCTAACTCTCTGGGCCAAGGAGCAGCGCGCCGGTAAGCAGTGGTACCAGTTCCCCAATGGTCGGAAGATGAAACCGCTCGGGGCACTCGTCATGTCGGTGCTTTCAGGAAGCAAGCTGCACTCGAAGCAGCTTGCTAACGTGATGGAAGATGTTGCCGGGCACAAGGAACTGACACGGGATGTCTACCTCGCGCTTATAAACGCGGCGCCGACAGCAGCAACCCGCAAGCGTCTGGAAGACCGGCTCGGTCCGGTTGTCGACAGGCCCGAGGTCTGGGTAGATGCGGATTCGATTCTTGAGCACAGCAAGATGATGGGGCTCAAGCCGGCTGAACTTGCGTTGTTCAGGCTGCTGGCGGGCGGCGACATAATGCTGATCAACCAGGGTGCGTTGCGAGTAGCCGCGAGGTTGCAGCAGAACCAATCACACCTGACCAACCGGCTGACCGAGGGGCGGCTTAACCTCATTAAGCTTCTCGGCGCTGGCCGCGACGCACCGGTGCGCATGGCCGCCATCAGGTTCGTCGGCGAAAACCTGTGCCGGGAGAAGCAGCCTGTTTGCGGAAGCTGCCCGCTGAGCGACTACTGCCCAACCCGTCCGCAGGAGGACGAGGGAGCCGCAGCCACCTTCGATGCTGCACTAACCGCAGGCTGACAGGCCCTTTCCCTGACAGGTGTCGGGGAAAGGCGGCCCGCTCTGCGTCAGTACTGACTTTCAAAACGACCTGCTAGGCAAGGGAGCCCTGTAGCGGCAGCCCCAGTTGGTCCGGGACTGCCGCGCTCACGCCGTCTCGTGGTCGAGGTCGGCGGGAATAGGGTGGAACCCTTGCCGCAGAGCGTCCTCGTAGACCTCCATCGCCTGCCTGGCCTGGGCCCCGACGACCCGTCGTCCCTGGGATAGGCGCTGCGCGACACGGTCGGCGAGCTGCCTGTCCACGGAGCGCAGGACCCGGCCTTCGCGGGCCCAGTCTGCGAGAGCCTGCCACTCCTCGCTGGGGATGTCCTCGACGGCGGCTTCAGCCTCGTCCGACTCGGTGCTCTCGGGCGACGCGATCTCGAAGGGGTCAGCCGTGAGCTCGGTGGCCAGCGCGTCGGGAAGCGTCCACGGGATACGGGACACTTCGTCCCAGCAGTCGGGCTTCTTCGCCCACTCCGACACGTGCCGGTCGCTGGCGATCACCGTATCCATGATCAAGGGACAGAGTTCGTCGAGGGCGCCATTCAGGGCGTCCGTAGTGCCCTGTTCGTTCCAGATCCTGTCGAGGTCGATCCGCTTCTTGGCCTCAAGCGAGAGCCGGGCGACCGTGTAGGTCGTGATCAGCCGTTTGTGGCTACCAGCCGAGTGTGTACGGGCGATCCGGTCAGCAGCCTGGAATAGGAGGGAGGTGGCGATGGCGCGCTTGCAGTACTGCACGTCCACGACGGGATCGGACTTCTCGATCCGCTCCATGAAGTGGGCGAAGTTCTTCTGGGCGCCGCGGCTCACCCAGTGCGGGAGCTGTTCCCAGGAGTGCACGAAGGTGGCCAGGTCTGACTTGCTGAATCTCTGCCGTGTCGGCGTGATCAGCTTGAACTTGCGCTGGGCGGCGCGTGACTCGTACTCGGCGGACTTGTCGGTGTACTGGCCCCGTGCCCGCTCGTAGAACCATCGCGTCTCCTGGCCGCTGCCATCGGTTGCGGGGGCCCACAGGCTACGGGAGACACGTTCGAAGGCGACGTGGAACTCGTGGTTCGAGCTGAAGTCGACCAACGTCACCTTGTTCTGGGTGTTGGAGTACTGGGAGATCCTCGGAACGATCTCGGAAAGGTGGGCGGGATCGACGATTGTGAGCTTCATCTGCACGTGGACCCCGTCCAAGTCCCGCTTGTCACGGGTCAGGACGTGATGCAGCGAGGCGGTGGTCTGGCCGCCATTGACGATTTGGAGGCCGGTCATGCTCCTGATGGCGATGGGACTGCCGGCCTCGTCGGTCTCGAAGTCCACGTCCGAGGCGGTGGCGGTCACACCGTTGTTGTAGGCGAGGAACTGGCCCGGGGCGTTCAGCAGGGTGTCGCGGATGCCCTTGTTCACAGCGCCGCGGGTCTGGAGGAAGGACCGGACGTTGAGTTCGAGCAGCCGGGTCCTGTGCTCCTTGTACAGCTCGGCCAGCTGTCGACCGGGAATCACGGCCAGGACGACCGAGTAGTTCGGCTCGTCGCTGTGAGCCGCCAGGCAGGGAAGGGGACGCTCGAAAGCCACCTTGATGGGCTCGCCGATGCTCCCGGATGTCTCGTGCCTGTGGAGCCGCGCGAGGTCCCAGAGCTCATAGGTGACGGGGATCCCCTCGAACTCCGTGGGCTCCGGGGCGCTCGTCGTGCTGACCCGGTTACTGAGGAGGAAGAGGCGGATCTTCGGAACGTTCGACAACGCCTTCTCCACACCGACGCACATGTCGTGCACGTCGGTGTTGTCCTCCTGGTTGGGGCGGATCGCCCCGTGCTTGCCCAGGAACGCGAACAGCCTGCGGAAGAGCCTGTCGGACTCGGCCTTGGTCAGCTTGCTGCTCGACGGGGTCAGGTTGAAGTCCGTGGTGTAGAGATCGAGGCTTGACCCGTCCTCAGGCAGGCCGTAGCCGTAGATCTCCAGTCCCCGAGAGGAGTGGTAGGCGAGTGCCGCGTCGGTGACGACACCGGCTTCCTCAAGGATCTCGAGTACGTGCTGGGTGAACGTGTTCGGAATCGAGCCGCCCTCGGCGTCCGCCAGCGCCTGGATGTCGGTGACCAGCGCGCGGGAATACTCGTGGACGTCGTGCTCAGCCATGGGTTCCTCGGATCAGGTCGACCAGTGTTTCGGCGGTCACGCTGTGGGTGGCCAGGGCCGACACGTCAATGGTGTAAGTGCAGTTGCCGATCCCGGGCGGCAGCGCGGCCTCGATGATCCGGGGGAAACCCTCCCCGACCGTCCAGAACTCGCTGCGACGCAGGGTGTAGCGATCGTGGTCGTAGAGGTCCCGTTGGTTCGGCAGATAGCCGGCCTGGACCAGCAGGCTCTCGAAGCGCTGTGAGGCGGATGGTGAGGTCAGACGAGCCCGTATCTCGTCCACCAGGCCGTTCAGGCTCGCGCCGAGCCCCCGCTGCCGGTCGTCGAGGACGACATGGGCCAGTGCGAGGGGCGTCGAGTCGGCCGTGTCCAGCTGCCGCTCGCTCGCGATCTGCACCGTCCGGGGAGAGCGGACCGTGGTCGACTTCACCTCGACCGCAGCGCCGGGCAGCTGGAAGTCCTGGTTCGTCTGCCGGGGTCCGGTCCAAGAGCTGATAGCTGTGTGCTGGTCGACAGCTGGCAGGACGTACTCGAGGAGAAAGTGGAGTTCGCCGAAGAGGCCGCACCGAGCCTGTCGGGACAGGCCCTCGCGCGACACAGAGCGCAACAGCTGCTGCCAACCGACGTAGCGACGAACCGCAGCCTCCGCCGCCGTCTCGGTGGTCGGTGAGTCCCGCACCACCTCTGCGATGTCGGAGACGAGCGGGGTGAACACCTCCGTGAGTTCGTCGTCAGTGAGCATGACCTGGAGCTCGTACTGGTTGCCGGACACCGACGACAGGTTCAGCTGCAGGCCGCGTGTTGCCGGCAGTTGTTGGATCTCCTGACGTACGGTGTCAGCGGTCCTGGCGTCAGTGCCGAGCAGCAGCATCCGCCGGAGAGCGGGGTGCGTCACCGATACCTGGATGTCGTGTGGGGAGTCGGGGTAGAGCCGCCGGGTGGACCTACCCGGGGTCTGCTGGTGAGCTTCCAGCTCCTGCCACACACTCTCGTCGATCACTCTTCGTCCTCGAAGTCGTCGAACTCCATGTCCTGCTTGAACCAGATGTCGTTCACCACGTACTCAGTCTTCAACTGGTGGCGGGAGAACGGGAAGCTGATTGCGAACCCGACCAGCGGAGCGACCGGCTCGGGGTTTCCCGACGACTTGGCCACCTCGGCAGGGCTGAGGGGATACAGCAGAAGCAACGGCTGGTCAGGGCGGCGCTGGTGACGCAAAGGCCGACCGCGAGGGGTGTCCGGATCGAGCGGTTCCCCCTTCCTGTTGAGCTTCCCCTTCGCGGCTTCCTGCGTGGCTTCCAGGGCACGCTTGCGCTGTTCCGGGGTCAGGTCGCGGAGCTCGTCGGCAGGGCTGAGCACACGCTTGATCGTGTAGCGGCCGGAAACGACGTCCGAGGACCGGGAGTGGCTGCGCGTGATGAGGCCGACGGAATGGCCTGCGATCTCCGCCGGCGCTCCCTCGGGCAGTCGGCTCGCCAGACGGATCGTCCAGTTGCCCAGCTCACCCTGCTTGGCGCACTGGCGTACGTACTCCGCGATGAATGCCGGCCGCACCCGCTGGGCCTGTCGGTCGGTGAGGTAGGAGTCGAGGAAACCCTCGGTGACGTCGGAGGATGCGACGCCGCTCCAGACAATGGTCCCGCTCCGCTCGTCCACCTCCCTGGCTGAGTGCGCATCGAGGCGTGCGACAAACGACTCGAGCAGCTCGTGGTTGCTACGGACCACCTTCTCGGAGAGGTCGAAGATGGTCGTCTCGGGAAGCTCACCGGAGTAGCTGAGGCGGACACGTGTGCCCTGCCTCATCTTGTTGGACGCCGTGATACCGAGGCCTAGCGACGAGGTTCTGACCTTGAGACCGTACTCGCGGGGGGTGAGTCCAACCGCGGACATCTCCTCTACGTCGCGCCGGAGTTCGTCTGTGGCCGCAGTGATCTCCGCGTACTGGCGCTGCAGCGTACGTGTCGTGTACAGCCGACACAGGTCTTCGTAGCGAGGACGGTAGCCGAACCAACGTCCCATCTGCAGCAAGGTGTCGTACGTCTTGGAGGCACGCAGGTAGTAGCTGACCGACAGCCCTTCGAGGGTCAGACCGCGGGAGAGCTTCTCGCCGCCTACGGCGATGACTGACAAGCCGGTCTCCCGGCGCTCGTAGTACTGGAGGGCGTCCTTCGCCGCACCGTTGACCGCCATGACGGTGATCTTCGCGAGCGCGGCATGGAGATGGGCTTCGACTTCCTCCCAGTCGAGCCTGTCACCGGTCATGTCCTCGGTGCAGGGGACGAAGTCCTCCTCCCAGAGCTGCCGCAGCTCTTCCTCGAGTTCTTCGCGTGCGCTGCTGAACCGGTCCTGGAGAACGTCGAAGAGCAGGCGTACATGGGCGTCGATCTGGTCGCGGACCTGCTGCTGCACAGCGGTGAAGCGGGTCACGTGCACCAACATGGAGTTGTGCACTGCGACCTGCCCGCGCGCTCGGCGTGCCGCACAGGTCAGGACGAAGGACCGGATGGCGCGCTGGAGTGACTCGGGCAGAAAGTCAGGAATCTGGAGGTGGGACTTGTGCTTGTCCGGCACCCAGAGGTCCGTGTCCTTGATGTGCCTTATGAGTGGCAGGGGCTCGATGTCCTCCTCGTCGCCGTCGGTCTGTAGACCGAAGAGACGCTCTGGGCCGAGGTAGTTGGACGGCGCCCGCAAGGTGCGGATGAAACTCTCCGGGAAGAGGTCGGGGCCCAGCTCGGCATCGTCGGTATCGGGGTTGATGTAGATGTTCGCGAAGGGAGTCGCGGTGTAGCCGACGTAGGACGCCTTTGTGAAGCTGTTGACCAGCCGCCTGATGGCCTTGTTGATTGCCGACGGGTTGGTGTCTGGGTCCTTGGAGGTGTTCACCCCGGCGTTGTCGGCCTCGTCGTCGATCACGAACAAGGGGAGGTCGGGAACGACCATCCGGCCGGTCTCCGGGTCCTCCACGCCGTGGTTGTCGATGACCCAGTCGCGCAGGTTGTCGATGATCCGACGGTTCTTTTTGACCACGAGGACCACCGGGACACTGCCCACCGGCACGTTCGCGGAGACCGCCGTCTTCCGGGCGAAGTCCCCCTTCTCGTGACTGGTGGTGAGCGACGCGGCCTTCAGTCGCTTGCCGTGATGCGACATAGCGCCAACGCCGATATGACGATGCGCGTCGTCGTCCGAGCGGAACTGGAACTGGGTGTCGAACCCAAGGAGCCCCTCATCGATACGGAGCTGGGTCTGGCTGCGCAGGTCGTTGTGGATCCCTGCGAACACCACGATGAGCCGGTAGCCGGCGTCGGCTGCTTTCGCGGCGAGCCCAATGAACTGCCCCGTTTTGCCGGACTGTACCTGTCCGATCACGAGCCCGGTCCGGCGCCAGATGCCTTCCCGCTGAGGGTCCTCCAGCTCACCGAGAACGTCGTCGGTGCTCTGATCGAGGCGGCGAACGACCTGCGTCGGGAGCTTGGACACGCTCAGCAGGTAGCGCCGGTAGCGGTCCCAGAAATCCCAGTTCCGGTCGGCCTTCGCATCGGCGAGCCAGGCCACGTGTCCCTCGCCGTTCGTCATCGCCGAGGAATCAGCCTGGAACACGGAAGCTCGGGCCTCGAGCACCTTTCGCACCTGGTCCCGCTCCACGGTGATCCCTTGGGCAGCAAGGATGCTGACCGCGGTGTTCACGGCGAAGTCCACCTCGGCCGACGTTGCCTGGCGGTCACCCGGCAGGAGCAGCAACGCGGTCTGCTCGGCCTTCTCGAGACTGTCTTCGGGGGTGGTGCTCACAGCGACCTCCAGCGGCCGGGTCGGTTGGGAGTGGGGCTACCAGGTGGGTCAGGAGTTCCAGAAACCTTGTTGCTCGTCGAAGGGAGGCATGGAGCCGAGTACTCCCCGGGCGTCCTCAGGGGAGCGGCCCTGCTCCAAGAGCACCTCGTACACTCGGCGAGCGATGTCGACGGTCTCGGGAGCGGCTGGCCCTGGACCGCCGAAGGGTTCGGGGTCGTCGACTGTGTCGGTCTCGTGGAGCATGCGGAGCGCCGTGACTGGGACCGTCTCCTCAAGGAGGCGGAGCATCGAGCGGACGACTTCCGGATTTCCCCCTTGGTCGTCCATCGCTGCCTTCACCAAGGGGTGTTTTCTGTTGATGCGCAGAGTGATCCGGCCGTCGTGACGCTTCACGTTCCAGGCAAACCTCAGGGGGTCACCGTGTGCCCGCGACACCACCTGACCACGCTGCCGTGCGGAACGGGAGGCCGCCTCGCGGGTGTACCTGGCGATCCTCTCCAGGTGACGGCGCAAGGAGACGGGGGGAACCACGCTCGCTTTGCGCACGTCCACGCCCCAGTCCGCGTCGGCCTCCGCCGGGATGTCCACGGCAATCCGCGCGAGGTTGTACTTCTCTTCGCGCTTCAGGCCGCGGATCCCCAGCCAGTCCCCGGCCAGAATCAGGCGATCACGGCGGTAGACGTAGAACCCCTGTTGCCCCAGCCATCCCCTCTGCCCGGCAGCCGACTCGTATTCGGCTTCCGAGAGACGCTGTGCCGTCGGGAGGATGAAGGGCTCCACGCGCACCGACTGCGATCCCAACGGCAAAGGCTCCCAGGGGATCCGCTGTACCGACGGGTGCGTGGACAGAAATGGGTCCCACGGGGAGAGGTCGGAGCCGCGCACCCGGATCCGGCACCGGACCGGACGCTTCAGGAAACGCGCGAAGACCATCGAGAGATGGGCTTCCGTACGCTCCGCCTCCGCATAGAACTGGGCCTGCGTCTTTTCGTCGTCGCCAGCCACGGCGGTGTTGTGGTAGCCGGAGAGCTGCTCCCACAGGACGACGGTCCCGTGCTGCAGGCTTCCCGCGATCCGTCGCAGGAGGGCCATGGTTGTGTCGCCGGGGTCACGGAGTAGCCGCCACTCCTTGTAGTACTCCACGACGCCGAGGTCCCATGTCCGAACGTGCCAGATCCCGTCCTTGACTGTGGCTACAGTGAGCTTGCGGCACTGGGAGAACGAGGCGGACTTCAACCCCACACCGAAACGACCGAGATCCGTGGCACTCCGCTCGGCGGATGGGCCGCGGGCCGCCACCGTCATGGCGGTCACCAGCTCGGGCTCCGTCATCCCCTTGCCGTCGTCCGTCACTGAGATCCAGGAACCCTGTCCGTCCCACGTGAAGTCGACGTCGATGTTCTTGGCCTCTGCGGAGACGCTGTTGTCCACAAGATCTGCGACGGCGGCGGGAAGTGAGTAGCCGAGCGAACTGAGCGACGCCACCATGCCGGCAGGGTCAGGCGCGGCAACGTCGAAGTCCATCTTCACGCTCCGTACCCGGTGCACCCGGTCAGTCCTGTGTGGTCGGTTCGTCTGTGTGCTCCGCGAAGCGGCACATGACAGGACTGCTCGGGCTTCGTGCGGTGAGTGCGCTGCTACTCGTCCCACGTCAGCCGAAATCCCCCGTTCGGAGCATGCTACCGAAAGGGGCTGGTCGGGCGTGAGTGATCTTTAAGAAGAGTTGTCCACTGGAGGCTTGCTCAGTCCAGGTCCCGTTCGCATTAGCGTCGTTGGTGACACGGGCTGCCATGGCTGATGGTCATGCCGAGGGAGTTGGCCTGTCCCCTGTCGATTCACCGCTGGCCTGCTCCATGCCCGACAGGGGGCTTGGCCAAGCCCGGTGGCTGAGCCAGAGCTCAGAGATGCGCTCCCTGGCGGTGGGCACGTTCTCAGAGGGTGGCGCGCGTGCGGCCAGGCTCAGTCCGACGCTATGACGTGGCCTGCGCGCCACGCGGAGACAGGTTTCCTGCACCCGTGTGGTCAGGCCCCTGTTTCCGGCAACTGCCCGTGTTCCAGGTAGGCAGTCAGGCCGTTCGTTCGGGCCTGGATGCCAGCGGCGATTCGGCGCGCGAGGCGGGGGATGGTGAGGTCTGGCACCTGCTCGGCGCCGTGGAAGTCGTAGCCGCGGAGCTCGTCCGCTTGCAGTGCGATCTGTTGGCGGTGGTCTGCGTCGAGGCGGCCGCCGTCGAAGAGGTAGAGGACCTTGTCCCCCTCTCCCTGATTCGGCGCCCAGTCGACGACGAGGAGGCGGCCGATGTGGGGCTTGATGCCCAGTTCCTCATGGACTTCGCGCACACAGGCCTGTCGGGGCGACTCGCCCTGTTCGACGTAACCGCCGGGAAGGTCTCGGTAGTCCTTGTACGACGGCTCGACGAGGAGGACTCGATCAGCTTCGTCGAAGAAGAGAGCGCCGGCCGCCATGCGGGGGTGGGCCATCTTCGCTTCGTGCTCGTTCTCGCTCACGGATTCGACTCTAGCCGCCAGCGACGATGCGGAGCCTTCGGGCCAGGTCGGCCACGGGGTGGGACGGCCGGCCTCTGGTACCACGTATCCAGCCGATGACCAGCTCTCGGCTCATGTAGTGGTGACGGACCTGTTCGGGGGCGGCCTGTTCAGCTTCCAGGAGGACGGCCAGGGCTTCGTCGGTCCGGTTCCAGGCACTCAGCGCCCTGGCAACTTCGAGGCTGTGCCGCACGCGCCGTTCCGCCGGCATTCCGCTGGTGTCGATGTGAGCGCCGAGGTCCGCGGCGATCTGGATGTCGCCGAGTTCGCCGGCGGTGGCTACGCAGTGGATCGCGACATTCGTTGGACCGAAGGCTGTCCACATGTGGTTGGCATCGGCGCCGAGGCGCTGCGCGGTCTCGTCGGCCTCTCGGAGGAAGGTCTGCGTAGCTGCCCGGTCCTCTGCTCGTGCGGCGGCCATCGCCCCGGTGAGGAACAGCGTGCCGTACACCGAGAGGTACTCGTCGTTTGCCGTGCCCAGTTCCGGCTGCATGACGGCTGCCGCGTCGTTCACGAGCTGGACCGCTGCCGTGAAGCGTCCGGTGGCCAAGAGGCAGTGCGTGACCGCTCGGAAAAGCGAACCTGTGACCTCGCTTCGGCCGCTGTGCTGCGCGGCTGCCAGACCGCGGTCAGCGGCGATCCATGCCAGTTCGGGCTCTCCGACCTTCCCCAGCACCATGGCTGCTCCGTGGTAGACGAGGGCGAGCAGAGCATGGGCCTCCTCCCCCTCGTACCCCGAGTAGGCGCGGGATGCGGCGAGTGCGTCGGCCAGGACGAGGGGAAGACGTCGGGTGGCGAAGCCGTAGCGGGATGCCTGGTAGGCGTCGAGGACGTCGCCCACGTTGGCTCGAAGGCCCTGTAGGGCAGGCGGTTCGTCATCGGGTGTAGGGCCCAGCAGGGGCGTGAGCTGCTTGTAGTCCATCAGCGCTTCGCGTAGCGCGGGGACTGTGCGGTGGCCGCTGTCGGCCGACCACTCCATGAGCGTCGGCTCCGCTAGTAGGTCTCCGAGGGAGACGTCGAGGGCGTCGGCGAGTGAGGTGATCACCGAGAGGCGATCAAGCTCGATCCGGTTGTTCTCCGCCTTGCTCAGCCAGTCCGTGGTACGGCCGACAAGGCCGGCCAGGACCTCTTGGGAGAGGCCGCGCCGCCGCCGGTACCAGGCAACGCGCTCCCCGATGGTCAGGTTCTCTGTCATCCCTCGCATGTCCTGATCATCACCTCGTGGCCGAAGTGGACCCCGGAAGGATTTTCCGGGGTGTCGCGGGGCGCCCTGGCTACTGTCGCAACAGACCGAGAACGCCGCTGGGAAATGCGAGCAACTCAATCTGCATCAACCGGCTTTGGCTAATGACGTTCATCCGTCCCACCCGTCTTCCTCAGGCAGAGAGATCGGAGTTTGTCATGCGCAAAACCATCACGACTGAGGGCGGTTTCCTGTCCATCGAGACGGGCACCATCGAACCCGACGCGACGACCATCGTGGAGCGGAAGGGACTCGGCCACCCCGACACCCTGGCCGATCACCTCGCCGAGCGGCTGTCCCGCGCTTACAGCCACTACACGGTCCAGCGCTTCGGCGCCGTGTTGCACCACAACTTCGACAAGCTCGCCCTCCTCGGCGGGGCCAGCGAGGTCCGCTACGGCGCTGGTGGGATGACGGCCCCGGTCCGTGTCTTGGTCAACGGGCGGGCCGCGCCAATGTGCGGAGGCGAGACGATCCCCGTTGAGGAGATCGTCGAGGCCGAGGTCAGGGCGTTCTTCGCCGAGCGGCTCCCGGAAGTGTCGGATCACCTCGACATCACGTTCAACATCACCAGCAACTCCAGCCCCGGCGCGGTCCTCACGGGCGACGCGGTGCCGGACCGCACCCGCTGGTTCAACCCACGCTCCATCGACGACCTGCGAGAGCGTCGGGTGCGGCTCTCGAACGACACCTCCCTAGGCACCGGCTGGGCCCCGGAGAACGCCTTCGAGTCGTTCGTCCGCGAGCTGGTGAACCACTTCTCCGGCGAGAGCGACTTCACCCTCTCCCACGCCTGGTGCGGATCCGACGTCAAGCTCATGGGCTACTGGGACGGGGACCAGGCCGACGTCGTCCTGTGCGTCCCGCAGAAGTCGCGCCACGTCGGCAGCCGCGCCGAGTACGTCCGCAACGCCGAGACCGTCCTGGCCGAGTGCTACCGCATGGCCGGCCTCCGCCTCCCCGGCGCACCAGCCCGCTTCCGGCTCAACGCCCGCGACGTCCCGGAGAAGGACGAGCTGTACCTGACGTACACCGGGAGCTCGATCGAGTCCGGCGACGAGGGTGTCGTCGGCCGCGGCAACCGGGTCAACGGGCTGATCACGCCGCTGCGGCCCATGAACCTGGAGGGCGCCAACGGCAAGAACCCCGTCTACCACGTCGGCAAGCTCTACAACATTGCCGCCCAGCGACTGGCCGAGCGGCTGCACGAGGCCACCGACGGGCACGCGGAGGTGCACCTGGTCAGCACCACCGGCCAGCGTCTCGACCAGCCGTGGCGGATCCTGGTCCGGTTGTCCTCCCCGGACGTCGAGACCGACAAGGTCCAGGCGCTCGTGGCCGAGGCACTGGAGGGCTTCCCCGCCCTCACGGACGAGCTGGTCTCCGACGGGATCGTGCTGAGCTGATGGCGACGCAGACGCTCGGAGATTTGCCCTCGGGGTGTCGGGAGCGGCTGCTCGCGCACTACGGTCCGTCGGTCCAAGAGTGGCTGGAGGCCGCCCCGGGCCTCCTGGCCGAGGCGGCGAAGCGGTGGGACCTCTCGCTGAGGGGCTACCACGATGCCGGGCACGCCTCTGCGGTCGCGCTCGCCGTGGCACCCGACGGAAGCCGGTTGGTTCTGAAGGCGTGGGTCGACCCCATCCGCTACCGCCACGAGATCACCGCGTTACGGGTATGGGCCGGCGGCCCGACCGCGCACGTAGCCGAAGCGGCGGATGACCTCTCGGTGGCGGCCTTGGAGCTGGTCGGCGGGCGGCCCGGGGGCGCCGATCGTCCCGCACGGGCGACGCAATCGGTGGCCGGCGCGATGCATAGGCTCCATGCCCTTGGCCGCCGGAGGCCCGGATCGGGCGTGCCCATGCTGACCGACTTCATGCGCAAGGTCGTTCTGCCTCGCATCCACCAGCGAGCGCAGGCGCTCGACCTCGGCACCCGTGACGGACTCGTGCAGCAGGCGTGCCACGGGCTTGCCGGCCTCATCCAAGCCCCTGACCGGACGACGGTCCTGCACGCGGACCTGTACGCGGAGAACGTCATCTTCGACGCGCGGCGGCAACCACGCCTGATCGATCCACACCCTGTGGAAGGTGACGCAGTCTTCGACTGGGCCTTCTGGAGCGTCTATTACGACCTCGAACAGGGGCTGGCCGATCGGCTGGCCACCGCCGCTCGGATCTCCCGCATCCCCGTACCGGAGATCCTGCCGTGGTGCAGGGCCCTCGCTGTCGATGGCCTCCTCTACTACAGGGAGATCCGCGACCCCGCGGAACCGAAGATCGCCGCGGTCCTGTCCGATCTGCTGGCTACCGGAGCAGGGGGTGACCGATGACGACGTACGTCCTCCGTCACGGCCAGACGAACTACAGCAAGCGCTACCTGGTCAACGGCGACCCGACCAAGCACATCCACCTCAACGAGGAAGGCCGGCACTCCCTGCGCCGCGCCTGGACCACGCTCCCCCTGCACTCAGTGGCCACGTGGCTGACCAGCGAATTCCCGAGGGCTCGCCAGACGACCTCGCTGCTGATGGGTGTCCCGTCCGCCGGGCTCGTGGTCGACCCCCGGCTGAACGAACTGGACTACGGGGAATTCGAGAGCAGCCCCTTCCTCGAATATGCCGTCTGGCTCGACACGCACGGCTCCGCCGAGCGCCCACCCGGCGCTTCCGAGTCTCAGCGCGAGGGCATCCGCCGGATGCTCGCCGGAGTGCTCGGGGCTCTGGAGCGCCCTGGGCCCCGGGTCCTCGTCGGGCACGGCCTGCTGGTTTCGGTCCTCCTCTGGTACCGCGACCGCGCGGAGGGAGAGGCCATGCCGCTGTTCTTCCCCGAGGCCCCGCACGTCGAGCCGGTCGCCATTCCCGATGACGAGCTGCCCATTCTGATCACCGCACTCCTGGGCGATCTTGATTCGGGTGCGTGTAGGGAGATCACCGGCGCCAGTGACGCGGCGATATTGCGGATCAGCGAGGGGTCGACGGTTGCTAACGTCGATGGCGTATCCCCATCCCACTCGCTGGATAAAAAGGATCTTCCTCATGCATGACGCCCGCGCCCTGATTGAAATGGGTGCCGAAGCAGTTCGTCGGCTCGCTCGTCGCGGTTACTCCCTGGATCTGTCCCGGCTGGAAGACCTCCAGTCCCGGCGCAACCAGAGCATCCGCTCAGCCGACGAGCTGCGGGCGGAGGCCAAGCGGGTGGCCAGCGAGGTCCAGCAGACGGCCAAGCAGGGCGGCGACATCTCCAAGCTGAAGGAGCGCGCCCGCGAGCTGAAGGACCAAATCCGGGACATCGAGACCGAGCAGGAGCAGGTCCAGCAAGAGCTGAGCGAGCTCCTCCTGACCATCCCGAACCTGCCCGACGACGCGGCCCCGGACGGCGACTCGGAGGAGTTTGCGGTCGAGGTCCGGCGCATCGGCACCCCGCCGGCCTTCTCCTTCGAACCGAAGGACCACGTCGATCTGGGCGAGGGCACCGGCATCCTCGACTTCGCCCGTGCCACGAAGCTGTCCGGCCCCCGCTTCGCGGTCTCCCGCGGCGCCGGCGCCGCGCTGGAGCGCGCCCTGGCGACGCTCTTCCTCGACATCCACACCCGTCGCCACGGGTACGTCGAGCACTCGGTCCCGTACCTGGTCAGCCGCAAGACGATGACCGGCACCGGACAGCTGCCGAAGTTCGAGGAGGACCTGTTCAAGACCGGTGTAGCCGACCGTGAGCTGTTCCTCATCCCGACGGCCGAGGTACCGCTGACCAACCTCTATGCCGATGAGATCATCCCGCCGGCCGACCTGCCGCTGGCCCTGACCGCGCACACGCCGTGCTTCCGGTCCGAGGCAGGCTCGTACGGCCGCGACACTCGGGGGCTGATCCGCCAGCACCAGTTCGCCAAGGTCGAGATCGTCCAGATGGTCGACCCGGCGGACGCGGACGCCACGCTGGAGACAATGGTCGGCCACGCCGAGGCGTGCCTGAAGGAGCTCGGCCTCGCGTACCGCGTCGTCAAGCTGGCGGCCGGCGACACGGGCTTCTCGGCCCAGCTCACGTACGACATCGAGGTCTGGATCCCGAGCCAGAACACGTACCGCGAGATCTCCTCGATCTCGAACTTCGGCACCTTCCAGGCCCGCCGCGCGAACATCCGCACCCGAGGCGAGGACGGCAAGCCCAAGCTCGTCGCCACCCTCAACGGCTCCGGCCTCCCCATCGGCCGCACCCTGGCCGCGCTCCTCGAGCAGTGCCAGCAGCAGGACGGCTCCCTCGTCCTTCCCGAATCTCTCTTCCCGTACCTCGGCTTCCGCCGTATCTCGGCGGACGGAACACCGGAGGCATAACGTGCTCGTCGGCGTCTGCGACTTCCCTGGTAGCTACGCCTTTCCACCCGCCGGGTACGGCGGGATCGAACGATGGCTGTGGGCGGTCGCCGTAGGCGGCCGGGCCGCAGGCGCCGACGTCCACCTCCTCGGGCCGGGCTGGCTCACGGACCTGGAGAACGACTGGGTCCGTAAGCCGGTTCGCCTGGAGGACATCGCCGCCGGATCACTCGCCGAGCGTGAGCTTCGCGGCAGCGGATACGACCTCCTGGTCGTCGGGCACGAGTACCCCTCGCTGCCCGCATGGACCCGTACCTGGAACGAACTGAACTGTGACGTCGCCACGTTCCAGCACTCGCCGGTCTTCCAGCACGCCACTGCCGCCTTCGACGGCAAGCGGTCACGGCTCTACTGCTACTCGCCCGAGATGATCGAGCGGTACGCCGACCACCAGCCGATCCCCGAGCTCGCCGTCCACCTCGGCCTCAACGAGGAGGAGCCGCCAGCCGTCGCGGGACAGGATCTGGTCTGGCTCGGCCGCATCGACGCCGAGAAGGCGCCGCACCTGGCTGTACGCGCCGCCCAGATCCTGGGCCGGAAGATCCGCATCGTCGGCCCGATCTTCGACCACGACTACGTACAGAACCACGACCGCCTCTTCGGAGCGGACCACGTCGAGTGGGTCGGCGAACTCGGCGGCCCCGCCAAGACGGCCGCCCTCCGCCACGCCTCCGTCTTCGTCTACACCTACGCCCGCACCTACGTGGAGGCCGGCGCCGCTGTCTTCGGTGAGTCCCTTCGCGCCGGCACCCCTATGGCCGCCCTCACCTGGCGCACCGGAACCTGCGCCGAAGCCGCCCTCTGCGACCAGACCGGCGCCCTCACCGTGGCCAACCCCGACGCGGACGACGAGCAGGCAGCCCACCTGCTGGCCCGCGCCATCGAACAGGCGGAGGACCTCGACCACGGTCAGGTCCAAGAGATCGGCCTGCGCCGCTTCGACCCCGCGCGGCACTTCTCGGCGATGGCATCCCGATCGTGCTGACTGAGGCAAGCAGTGCGGCCGGAGATGCGCTGGCCTTGCAAATACCCGCCGTGCTCCGCGCGGCGTTAGGTCCCCACTGGGAGTTCGCCGTCGACGGCCCCCGCATCGAAATCCGGCACCCGCACCGAGGCACCCCGTACCGTCCCCCGCGCCGACCGCCTTCGTGGAAAGAACTCCTCCACAATCTGGAGACCGCCTTCGCCAACGTCGGCGCTCCACGCGACGACTGTCTCCCGCTCCGCTGGGGGCGCGACACAGAACTCACCATCTCGGCTGTCCAGGCTCTCGACCCGCTACTCAAGGACGGCAGCCCCCAGACGTACCGGCGCGGGTTCCTCCCCCAGCCCGTCGTTCGCTTCACGGGCGAACGCGATGCCTCGGGCGAACTGCGCGACGGCTTCCTTACCTCCTTCGTCAATGTCTCCCGCGTGCAGCCCATAGAACGACTCGACGAGTACGGGGCGATACTCGACGGCTGGCTCTCCGTGCTCTCGCAACTCGGTTTCCACGCCCGACATCTGAGCATTCACGGAGCTCTCACCCCTTGGCGCCGACGTGAGGTCGCAGGCATCACGCTGCACTTCCGCCACCTCGACCTCGACCTCGGCGACATCGTCCTCCTGTGGAACGCCGAGGATCCGACCCGCATGGCAGTAGACCTCGGCACGGGCCTGGAACGCCTTGCCTGGGCCCGCACTCGGCAAGGCTGGCCTCACCTGGTCTACGGCCGCTTCGCTCAGTCGGCACCGCCGACGACGCTGGACGCCATCCGCACCGCCACGCTCCTCCTCGGCCACGGGATTCATCCCGCAGCGCGCGGAGCAGGCGGAATCACCCGGCGAGTCGTAGGCGCCATTGCCCCAGAGGCTGCACGCCTCGGCGTCAGCGCCATGGTCCGCGACGCATTCCACTACTGGACTCTCTTCGGCGAGCTTCGCGTTCCGTGGCCGGCAGTCGCCTGCCTCATCGAGGAGGAGGCGCGCCGGTAAATGAGGTCGGCGTCCCTAGCCCCGTTGAAGTCGTGAAACTCCACTCCCGCCGGGCGACAGACGACATGCGGCAATTGGCCAGTCTCGCCGCCGTACACCGAACGACCCCCGAGGCGGCCAAGCTGCGCGACCGCATCAAGGAGACGATCAAGACGTGACCCTCGCCCCCACCGACAGCGTTACCGTCTCCCGACGCGTCCTCATCGATGCCTGCCGAACCCTCGGGCTGGATACCGGGGGCGCCGAGCCGATCCGGATCGCGGAGAACGCGATATGGAGGCTCCCCGGGAAGGTGGTAGCCCGGATCTCCCGCCCCGGTGGCACGCCCGCAGCGTCACGTGAGATCACCGTCGCCAACTGGCTTGCCGACAAAGGCGTCCCCGCCGTACGGCCGGCCCCCGGCATCGCCCAGCCCATCACCATCGATGGCCGAGCGGTGACGATCTGGGAGGAACTTCCGCCGCACCGCGACGGGAGCGTCAACGAGGTCGCGCACCTCTTGAAGGCCCTCCACGCTCTTCCGGAGCCCGACTTCGACCTTGAACCGCTCGAACCGTTCCGGAAGATCCGCACCAGGCTCGACCAGGCGAAGGCCATCAAGGAGACCGATCTGGAATGGCTGTACCGCTACACGGACAGCCTCGAAGAGGCATGGCTTCGGCTCGTGGAGACCCCTGGTCTGTCGCGGTGCGTCCTGCACGGGGACGCCTGGGTCGGCAATGTCGCCTCCGCTGACGACGGCACGGCCTATCTCCTCGACCTCGACAGTTTCACCGTCGGCCCGCGGGAGTGGGACCTGACGTCCACCGCGGTGAAGCTCACGTCCACGAGCAGCATCACCCGGCACGACTACGAGGACTTCTGCACCGTCTACGGCGCGGACGTCACCACCTCGGACGGGTACGAGGTCCTCCGGGACATCAGGGAGCTGCGGATGACGGCTTACGCCGCCCGGATCACGACCGAGCACCCCGACCACCCCCATGCCCGCGACGAGACCCAGTATCGGATCGAATGCCTCATGGGGGGCCAAGGGCAGCGGCCTTGGCGGTGGACTGCAGTGCCCTAGCGGTAGGTCAGTGCAGGTCGTGGCTTCCCTCAGAAGGAGCCGCACCGATGGCCGATGGACCACCGCTCGGCGACGCTGCCACACTCATCCCGGAGGTCACTTGGGCTTCCGGGGTGAGGCGGGGGCGGGATGGGGTGGCAGCCACCAGCTGGCGAGGGCTGGATACGGGGAGAGGACGGCATATATCGCCGGGGGCCAGGTGCGGAGAACGGGGGGAAGGCCCCGATACGTGCGCAGGAATCCGCACTGCAGAGCCGCAAGCGCGCCGTGGGTTGGACATTGTTCGCAGCCTTCGTCGTGTTGGGTCTTGTACTGAACCAGCGCGACATGGCAGCGGACGACGACGCCCCTACCGCAGCATGCTCGAACATGCTGTCCACGGGCTGCCTCTCCGTCGAGGACGGGGAGGGCTCGGTCTCCGCCGACTCCGACGTCTACGCAGACGATGTCTCCCCGACCGCCTCTCCGCAGGCCACCCCGGTTTCGACGCCGCCTTCCCCCAGCATTCCGCCAGAACTTGAGGCGGCCTTTGACGTCTTCGTGGAGAAAGGGCTTGTCCCGGCTGGCACCCCACACGGCGTGTGCCCTTCCTCGGCGCCGCAGAAGTGGTGGATCGGAGCCGCAGCCAACTGCTGGCAGATGTCCGCGATCCCGACGCCGTCGACCCTTACCAAGCCGTCGACCGCGCCAACGTTCGGCTCCGGCGTCACCATCTGCAGCGACGGCTGGGTCTCTGGCTCCAAGGGGCGCGGTACCTGCTCGCACCACGGAGGAGTCCGCTGAGTACAGCCGGGCATGTACCGGGCAAGAGCGCAGATGGAGTGATCGACGGGTATGCCGCAGGCCCGGCCGTAGTTTCCGGTCGGGCCTGCGGCATGGGCGGGGACCCAGGGGCAACGCTGATGGTGCGGGGTGCTGAGGTCGCTGGCCGGTGGGTGGCGTTCTGATGTCCCCGTGTGCGCTTGGGGTTTGTGTCTGGTGGGTCCGTCGTTGCCGTTTGGCCGGTTAGTCCTCTGCGTGTTCGGCGAGGTATTCGAGGGTGTCTTCCGCGGTGACGATGGGGAGCAGGCGCTCGTACTCGGCGTAGTCCTCGTCGGTCATGATGTCGATGGCGTCGTCGACCACGGAGCCCTCGGGGAGCTTGGCGAGGTACTTCAGAACCAGGTCGACGAAGACCTGGCGCTTCGCATCGAGGTCGCGCAGCCAGTCGGCCTCACGCCGCAACTGCGCCAGCCCGGCGGCCTGCTCTTCCGGGGTGATGGTGTTGAGCAGGAGGTGCTCGGCGTGGGTGAACGGACGCCCGTCGCGATGGTAGGGGCGCTGGGGGTCGTCGAGGTGGCCGTCCCAGTCGACGTCGGTGAAGAGAACGACGACGTCGGGGCGGATGGAAGGCTGGGGCATGGGTGGGTTCCTTCTGTGGTGTCGTGTGATCGGGTTCGGGGCGGTGTCTGTGGGTGGTGCTCGGGGCGTAGGGGCGCGCCTTGGTTTAGGGGGCATGGGTTTCGGGGGGCGAAGGGCTTTCACACCGGGGGTATGGGGCGGCTGCTGAGCGGCTGACGCCTGCTGACGGCCCTGGCCAATGGGTGGTCGAGCCCATCAGCCAGGTGGCGTCCCCTGCCGGATCGCCGTGATCAGCGCCGACGAGTGGCTTCGTTCGCTGCCCTGTTCGCGGGTTGTGCCAGCGCCGAGGACGGGGCCTTGTGCTTGCCTCGGGCGGGTGTGGCGTGGACGTTTCCGGGGTCGGCGGGCAGGTGGGCGAGGCGGCGCAGGCGCCAGGTGAGGACGTCGCTGACCGAGGTTGCGCTGTCCAGTTCCCGGTGCCGGGTGGCTTCGGTGAGCAGGGTGGCCGGATCGTGGCCGGCGGCGTGGGTGTCGGCGAGGGTGGCTGCCAGCGCGGGCCAGCCGGGCTCGGCCAGGACCTGTTCGGCAAGGTCGGGGACCACCTGGCGCAGAACGGCAGCGTGCCGGTGCTGCAAGGGCTGCGGCAGGACGCGGCCTCGCTGGCGGAGCACGGCTATGGGCTGCGCTGCTGCGGCCTGGTAGGCGGCGCGCAGGTGCTTGGCGGCCTGCCGCGCGGCTTCGGCCTGCTGGGCGTGGTGCTTCTTGCCGTGCCAGTTCGCCGCCGCGATGGCGAGGAAGAACGCCATGTCGATGAGCATGGCCGTGGTGGCGCCGTCTTCTCCGCGGCCGAGGGCCGGTCCGCTGTGGACGAGGTCCCGGGCAGCCTGCCGCAGGGCGCGGTCATGCCCGCGAGCGGCTCTCACGTGGAACCGGGTGGCCCGCTCGAACGAGGAGGCCGCGTCCCGCAGCTCCTTGCGGGTGTGCGCGGCGGAGGACTTGGCGAGCGCGTCGATCACCTCCCCCGTGGCTGCGATCTGCTCCGCGATCAGGCCGTCGTCGTCGCCGTTGTCGATGACGAGCAGCGCCTGCCAGGCGGCGGTGGTGGCGCGGCGGCGTGCGAACGCGGGGCCGGTGACCGGCGGCAGCGTGGGACGGTCCTGGTCGCTGCTGTCGTTGGCGGTCTCCGCCGGGGTGGTCCAGCGTTCGCGCATGCGGGGCAGGGACAGGTCCGGGGCGAGCTTCGACCCGGAGAAGTAGACGGGTTCGCCGCTCTTGTTGCGGTCGTCGGGCAGGGCGACGGTGTAGCCGAGGACATCCCCGGACGGCGCCTTCCGCTGCCGTACGAGGAGACCGGCGGAGGCGAGGCGGTCGAAGAACTCCTCCTCGCCCTGGGCGCCGGCCACGGCACGGCGGACGCTCTCGCGTAGTTCCTCCCTTGGGGTGCGTTCCCGCTGGTTGCGGTCGGCTTTGTGGCGTTCGGCGCTGGTGGGGCGCTGGGCTGCGGTCCCGTCACCGGTGCTGAGGCGGCGCAGGCCGTAGTCGGCTTCGATGAGACGGGCTTCGGCCTGGGAACGTTTGGCTTCGTTGTGGCGGCGGGGCCGGCGGCCGTCCTCGCGGACGGTCGTGGCGATGATGTGGATGTGGTCGTCGGCGTGCCTGACGGCTGCCCAGCGGCAGCTGGCGGTGTCGCCCTCGGGGGCTATGCCGGTGGCAGCAACCATGCGGCGGGCAATGTCGCCCCACTGCTCGTCGGTGAGGAGCGGGTCCTCGGGCGCGGCACGTACGGACAGGTGCCACACGTGCTCGGTGGGGCGCCGCGACTCGGGCAGGGCTTCGACGGGCTGGTCGAGGAGCTTTTGCAGGTTCTCGTAAGTGGCGGCTGGGTCACGGCCGGGGTCGGGGACGAGGCCGTCCCAGGCGGCGACGAGGTGGGGGTCGGTGTGCTCTTCGTGGGTGCCGGGCCCGTAGAGGTAGCGGATCAGGCCGACGGTGCGGCTGCCCATCTTGTGGACGCGGGGGATCATCCGGTGGGAGCCTCCGTCTCCAGGTAGCGCTGGGTGAAGTCCTCCACCCGCTGGGCGGTCCGCTGGACGGCGTCGAGGACCGCCCGGGCGTGCGGAGCGTCGGCGCCGGAGTTCAGGACGGTGGCGACCTGGTTCAGGTTCTTGCCGATCGGACCGAGGGCCCGGCGCAACGCGAACAACTCGCTGACGATCTCCCGGCGGGTGGCAATCTCGGCTTCGGTACGATCAAGATCGCGCGCGGCCTTCAGAGAGGCGTGGGCGAGGAACCCGGCGACGCTCATGCGGCAGGCCGAAGCCGCGCGGACGAGGAGCTCGTACTCGTCGTCGTTCAAGCGACAGCTGGGCTGGTGCATGCGCTTGTTCTCGGCGCGCAGGCGTTCACGCTGGCGCACGTGGGATGTCGTCGGCACGGCGTGCGTGCAGCGCGTGGTGTGGCAAGTGTGGTGTCCGTCCCTGCCCGGGTGCGGTCCGCCCTCGGCCGCATCCCAAAGGACCGGCGCCCCCTGGTGCCGGTCCTCCCCCGCCACCCCTGGGGCGGGGGAGCCCAGAGCATTGCTCCCGACGGGAGCAATGCTCTGGGTACAACTTGCTCCGTCTGAGACTGAGTTTCCGGTCACCTGCTGGTCTGTGGGTTCCCCGGTGTGCTGGTCGTGCATGTGGTGCTCCTTCGTGGGGGTCTGGATGGGGGTGTCGACGCGTGTACCAGGCCAGGCCCTGATTGGCCTCTCGGGGAGATGGGCAGGTGGCGTCCGGCGAGGTGGGGGAACCACTGGGGTTCCGGGTTGCTGTGGTCCGCGTATGCGCCAGGTCTGTGGAGAGCTGGCGGAACCCGGAGATCGGGCTTCGCGGACTGCGGTTCCGGGGTCTGGCTAGCGGGCGCGCAGACCGCTTGATCGGGCTGTGACCTGCGGTGATTACCGCTCGGTGGCTGATCCGGAGTTTCGCGGGGCTAGCGTCGATCGGGCTTGAGTTCCGCCATGACCTCGGTGAGGCGCTTGTCGCTGACCGTGTGGCCAGCCGAGCGGATCGCCGTGGCGACGGTTCCGCGAGTGATCTTTCCCGCTACGGCCTTGCCGATTTCGATCAGCTCATCCAGTTCCGCGGAGGCCGGTCGGCCGACTCGGCGTTTGGGTACGTGCTGAGGTGGCTCGGTGAAGAAGGGTTGGGTCCCGTCTTCGTCGTTGTCGTCCCGGCTGGTGTCCAGCTGACGCGCTTCAGGGGCGTCTGGAATCTGCTGGCTGGATCCGAGGCCGTGGTCACGCAGTCCAGGGACGGGCTCGCTGGGCTCGTCGCGCTCCGACCGCGCTATTTCGCTGGCAGGTTGGCGCGTGATGAGGATGTGGAGGTGGACGGCGCCGGCGAGGGCGAGTGGGGCGAGCGTGGACAGGATGCCGACGGTGGTGTCGCTCAGGTGCAAGGCCCCAGTGGGGCCTTGCTGGTTGAGGCGGATGGCGTGGAGGGCGTTGGCCCAGATGCTGGCGATGGTGGCGGTGCCGAAGAGGGCCCACACGTACAGGCGAGCCCGGAAGGGCGCGGCGTGCAGGAGGAGAAGGGCGCGGACGCCGTAGGCGATGAAGCCGTCGATCACCAGGGGGAACAGGTAGGTCAGCAGGCCACGGACGTGGATGGCAACAGCCATCTGCTGAAGCGCGTCGTACGAGAGCGCGCAACCGGCGGCTCCGAGGGTGAGGATCGCGGCGCGGTCCCAGGCGGTTGTACGGCGGGCGAGTGCATGTGGGGGCACGGGCAGGGCGAGTGAGGTCAAGCGCGGTCTCCAAAGGTCCCTCCGCCGCGCGGCAGGGTGTTCGCGGCAGAGGGAGGCGTACGGGGAAGGGCGCGGTGCGGACGCCCGGTCAGGCGGTCGCGGCCCGGCGGCGGTCGGTGCTGTGGAGGACGACCCAGGTGGTCATCTCGGCGAGGCGGGAGGCCACACGGTCGCCGACCGCGTCGCGCAGTTCCCCGGTGGGGAGGTTCGTGGTGATCAGCGTCGGGAGCATCTCGGTGTAGCGGCGGTTGATCAGCCGGTACGTCAGCTCCTCGGTCCACTCGGACTGCTTGGCCGCACCGAGGTCGTCCAGGATCAGCAGCGGGCACCTGCCGAGCTCCTGGATCTCCCGCTCGGGGTCGTGGTGGGGGCGTGGGCGGAGCTGGGCGTGGAGGTCGGCCGAGGTCACCGCATGCCAGCGGAGCCGGACTCCGGCCATGAGCAGGGAGCGGACGGCTCCGTACGCCTGGTGCGTCTTGCCGCTGCCCGTGGGCCCGGCGATCAGCAGCGAGGGCCCGTACGAGATGCCCCGCGTGCCGCTGGGGCCGCTCCGGCCCATGCCGGCGACCTCCTCGGCCCAGGCTCGTACACCGGGGGCCGTGGCGGTGGCTTCCCGGTAGCGGGGCGGGATCCTGCGGTCGGCCAGCTCCAGCGCGGTCACCGGCTCCGCTACGGGCTGGGCGGGGGCCGCGTCGGGGTCGATGCCCTTGGCGGCGAGGATCGCGTTCAGGCGGGCTGCCAGAATCCCGGCGCGCTGCGGTTCACGGGTCGCTGTGGTCACAAGGCACCTCCGTAAGCGGCTTCGGGGTTCACGGGGTTGGCGTAGGGCCGGTGGCCCCGGCCGAGGACAGCCGTCCGCGGCGGGTTCATGACCTCGTTGACCAGGCTGGGCAGCACGCTTGGGTGCAGGGCCCTCTCCCGGAGCCGCGTCAGTCCGGTGCGGATGTGGTCCGAGCCGATGCCCTCGGCGAGCAGCTTGCCGACGGTCTTGCCGAGTCGGCCCAGCACGTCGGCGGGCGGCCGGTTGGTGCATGCGGCGACGTACTCGGCGACGAGTTCGGAGGGGGAGACGGTGTCAGGTGTTGAGGCGCTTGCGCCTCCCAACGGAGTTGATCCTAGATCCACGATCCTAGGTCCTAGATCCGGACCATGAGGGCTCACCGCAGGGTCCTGCACCCCTCCAGGCATACTCCCGGAGGGGTCACTGAATCCCTCCTGACCTGGGGATACGTGGCTCAGTGTGTGCTCACGCCAGGTGGCGGAGGGCTCCGTGAAGGGTGCGTGAGCCTGCGCCGCTCCCTCATGGAGGACTCCGTGCGTCGGCAGTGAAGCCTCAGGGACCCGACCGCCTTCGTGTCGAGGGCAGGCCGGGTTGCGGCTGCCGCTCGGCCGGTTGACCTTCTGGTGCTTGGAGAAGGTGACGATGTGCAGGTACCGCTTGCCGTCGTCGCCCTCGTACCGGCAGATGAGCCCGGCGGTGTCGAGCTGGTTGAGGTCGTCCTCGACCTCCAGAGGGCCATGCTCCGGCCGCAGCGACCACAGGGCCCCGGCGATGACGGCCGCCTGGTCGCGGAAGCGCCCGTGGTCGTCGGCCTGGGTGAGCAGGCCGAAGAAGGTCCGCTCGGCGGCGATGCCGACCCTGGCGAGCGACTCGGAGATGAACGCCTCCGGCTTGATGGTGCGGATGCGCGCCATGCCTATCGCCCCGCCTTCGTCCAGGAGGCGGGTGAGGTCCTGGGGACCGGCAGGGGGGTGCGGACGGCCACTTGGGCCGTGGGGTGGAGCACAGAGGTTCCTCTCGATCGTCCAGCGGGGGGCGGCAGTTCGGCGGGGCTTGGAGGTCCGCAGTGCATTGCACTGGGGTCGGATCAATTCCCGAACCGGGCCGCGACCAACACAGCCACACCTGATTCGGGAAAGTCCAGCGATTCTGGTTACGAAGCAGCACCAGCGTAAAAGTCGTTCCGGGAATCCCATAACGGTAGGGCCGGATCCCCGGTTGACCAAAAAGTAGGCGCCGAATGCGAAGCGGGAAAGATCGCACCGCGAAGACCTTGACCGCGGCTCCTAGCGCCGTCTATGTTTCCGCCGCCTCCCACGTCAGGCAGCTCGCGGCCTGTCGAGCCAGCCTGTCTGGGCACATGGTGTCGGATGTCCGAAATTGCCCGGGGTGCTGTCGCCTGTCGCCGTCTACGCATGCTTATGGACCTGCATTCAGTCCTGCGTGAAATGCGGCGCCGGGCTTTATACCCCACGATCCCCGGTTACCGAAACCGGGGATTCGGAGTTACAACAGACGCATGCCCAAACACGCCACGAAAACCGGTCCCGCCGCAGAGCGGGCTGCTGTCGCCATCGCCGCAGCCCTCCCTGTCCTCGCGGTCTCCCAGCTCGCGCCGCTCCCTGCCGCAGCCTCGTAATGCCCCCCACGGCACGACGCCGGCTCTCCGCCTCGGGCTCCCGCCCAGCACTCACCGTCCGCCCCTGAAATCCCGCTACGGCGCCTGCGGCCCCCATCCCGCGCGCCCTGCCAGACAAGGATCTCCTTGCGCCAACCGCCCATGTCTGCCCGCCACATCGCCGCTCCTGGCCTGCCCCGCCTGTACCGACCCGAGGAGATCGCCGATGCCCTCGGCTGCTCCGCCTGGTGGGTCAAGGACCGGGCCGCCCGTGCGCTCATTCCCTTCACCCGAGTCGGGCGCTCGTACCGTTTCACCGCTGCGCACCTCGCCGAGATCGTCCGTATGCACGAGGTGCGGCCGGCGCAACGCGCGGAACCCGGAACAGCCACTACTCCCCCCGCCCCACGCAGCCGGCCGGTCCCGACGGCAGCCCGCCTCCGCGCCCGCCCGCCGCGCAGGACCCGGCAGGACGAGTTCGACACCACCGCGTAGTAGAGGGATCCGAAGGGGGAGGGAAAGTTGGGTTTCGCGGAGAAGCGCGGAAGCTACTGGCGCGGTCGCTACAAGACCGAGCCGGGCAAGCACAACACCGTCGTCGACCAAACTGGCGCGACGATCAAGTTCGCCACCAAGCGCGAGGCCAAGCGGGCAGCGGACGAAGCGGAAATCGGCTTCCGCCGCGGCGACGTCCGTGATCCGTCACTGGGGAAGGAGACCTTCGCCGAGTACGCGAGCCGCTGGTACGAGGCCCAGGACCTGGCCGCGTCCACGATGCAGAACTACCGACGCCACATCGAGGAGCACCTGCTCCCCGTCTTCCAGGACAAGGCTCTTGACGGCATTCTCCGCACCGACGTCGCGCTCTGGGAGAAGCAGGAACGCGCCTCCTACGCGGCCTCCAGCGTCAAGACCTGGCGCGCGACCCTGCACCTCATCCTCGCCGACGCCGTCGACGAGGGGCTCATCGAGGCGAACCCCGCCGCGAAGCGCCGAGGACGAGGCAAGCGCGCCGGCCGTTCTGCCGATCGCGGCCCGGAGAAGGTGGTCACCGACGCACTTGGCGTCCTCCTGATCGCCGAGCGGGCCGCCCTCCTCTCGGGGCGCGACGACGAGTTCGTCGCGGTGCTCCTCAAGGCGTACACCGGCATGCGGTGGGGCGAAATTGTCGGCCTGGAGACCGAGTTCGCCCGCCGGGGCTCGGTCCGGGTCGAGTGGCAGCTGTACGAGCTCGACTCGGGTGTGATGGTCCGCTGCCCGCCCAAGGACGACAGCTACCGCACCATCGACGCCCCCGACTGGCTCTCGGCCCTAGTGGCCGACCACGTCGCCCGTACCAAGCCCAAGCCGTGCCCGTGCCATGGCAGGACGTACGTCTTCCAGGGCCAGGGCACCGCCCGCACCGGAGGCCATCAGGGCGCGAAGCTGGTCGACGTAGCCCGCCGCGCCGGCGTCTCCACGGGCACGGTGTCCAACGTCCTCAACCACCCCGACCGCGTGCGTGAGGCCACCCGTACCCGCGTCGAACTCGCCATCACCGAACTGGGCTTCGTACGAGGCGGCGCACCCTCGGAACACGCCGCCCACTGGCGCCGCAACGGCTTCGCCACCTGGCTCTTCCACCCGGCGACGACGGGCTGGTACCCGAAGAAGGCGCCGCAGGAGCCCCGTCCCGTTCCGCTCCTCGGCGACCCGTTCCCGGGCATACCGGTCCGGGGCCGCAACGCCCAGGGCCGCGCCGACGCCTGCTGGACGGCCATCGCCAGGGGTCTCACCCCGCACGGCCTACGCCATTCCCACCGCACCCACATGGAGGACCTCGGCACCGAGAAGGTCCTCATGGACGAACGCATGGGCCACATCGACGGCTCGGTCTCCGCCCGCTACGCCCACGTGACCCCAGGCATGCGCCAACGCCTCATGGCCGGCCTCACCCAGCAATGGGAGGCCGCGCTCGATGCTCGGATAGCGATGTGCGCCGGTTCTCCGGTGCGGGTACTCGACGGCCTCCTGCGAGTACGTGCAGCCGTGCGTTAGCTGCAGGCAGGTGCCGTGCTTCGCCTAGGCGCGGCACCTGCCAAGAGGTACGGCAGCACTCCCCTGGCCGTGATCAGACGCCAATGGCCTTCTGCCGCTCCGCTTGTTGCACGATGCGCTCAGCCAGGTCCATGAGGTTCGTGATCGACGGCGCTTCCACGATCAAGAGCTTGTCTGCCCGCTCGCTGCCGTCCGCGAACCCACACCCGCTGTCGCGGACCATCGGTGTCAGCCAGTGAACCGTTGGCCGCTCAGCCGCAAAGAAGATCACTGGCCGATCTGTCCATGAAGTGTCACTGCGGTGGCTTCGGCAGCTCGCGGCAGTGAAGCATCCGATGGAGGTGAGGGCGTACGACAGTCCCGCTACGCCGAGTTCGAGGGCGTCGAGGGGTGGCGTCTCCTCATCAAGTTCGGACAGGAGCTGCAAGAGCTCACTGCTGGGGTGTTCAGAGGCATAGCCAGGAGGCAGGTACTCAGGCTCCCCTCGTTCCAGGGCCTTAGCCAAGGCCTCGAACTCGGCATGACTCTGGCTTCCCTGATCTACGAGCCCGACCAGCCTCCTCTCCTCATTGATCATGTGAATGGCTTCCTCGTGAGTCACTTCTCCCATCGCCCACACGTCTCTGAAGTAGCCGTACCCTTCCTCGCTCACCTCGTCTTCATCGGGCATTCCCATCGCCAAGCTCGCTGGGAAGGATGGATCCACGTCGAGCCTCATGGTGGGAATCAAGGTCAGCTCCTGACTGCTTGGCGAGCGGGGAATCACGACGTTCCTGCCCCATTCACCGCAACCACAGACCTCCCAACTCCCATTCCGTCTGCCGTCGGCCCACACGCGTATAGAGCGGGCGCGGTGCCGCCCGGTGCCGTGGCTGCTCGACTTGTCTTGGTCCGCTGGCGGATGGGATGGGAGTTTCCCGCCTCCACCCTTCACTGGTCGGCACCCGCGCACGGCACCGCCCCATCCCGGAGTCGGAGTGCCCCCGTCAGAGGCATCGTTCTGACCCGAGCCGAACACGCCGCCCAAGGTACTGCGGGTTCTTCTCATCGACCCGAAGCCGTAGGCGTGTGGGCCGGCGGCCGTCCTAGGTCACCTGATCGGCCGGATTCTATGGGAAGCCTGGTGGCGATTTTGGGCGGCCTGGCTCAATGGGGACATGGAGATCGGGGAGTGCTGGGCCTATCGGGCCAAGCCGAAGGAACTGGGCGGCGCCCTGCGCCAAGTGGAGATCGTCCGGGTAGGCGCCTCCGGCAGGTCAGGAATCCACGTGCGGTTCATGGACGGTGATGAGGCCGGACTTCAGGAGTGGGTCAGCGCCGGCTGTCTGCTCGCGCTCTGGGCTGAGATCGACGCCTTCCGCGCGGATGACACAGCGGAGCTTGCCCTGGCCGAGGCATCGAGGGAGGTACGGGGGAGCGCCGAGTTCGAGGCGGCCCGGATGATCCTGGGCTTCGTCCGCCCCAAGGGCCGGCTGCGTCTACGCAAGGCGGTTGCCGACGCAGGCGTACTGGAGCTCGGCCACCTCGACGAGACTGCGCCACTGGTTGGCATGGAGGCTGCCGAGCTTCGCGGCGATGCCATGGTCCACGAGGATCGCAACGGGCTTTGTCTGGCGGGGTGGCCGGTCGTCGAGCGGATCGCGCGGCAGATGGCCCAGCGGCTGGCCGAAGAGGTTCTGCCGGAGGTGGACCGCCGACAGCAGGCCGTGGACGAGGAGCGCGCCCGGCCCTCCTGGCACTCGTACCACCGCCGGGACGACCGCAAGCTGGACGCGGAGGCGGGTGCCCTGCGTACGGTCCGGGAGTGGTGCGGGGAGGAGAAAGCCGAGCGCTACGACGAGCTCGTCGCCCTACGAGCCGAGGTGCTGCGCCTCGGCGAACTGGTCGAGCAGGCCGTGAAGGCGCTCCGGGACCGTGGGCACGGCGTCATCGCCTCCACCATTGAGCGCGGCCTTGGGGTCCATATCTCCAGCCTTGGTCCTGACGTACGTCGTTGAAGCCGTCACGCCACCGCTCGGGCTCCGGCTTGGGCGGTGCGGGCTCCACGGGTGCCTTCACCTTCTCCGGGCGGTGCGTGCCAGCCGTCGAGGAACGGCCGCAACTCGTCCCCCGTAGGCTCGGCGTGGAAGTTGCGGACACCGAGACCCTTCCCGTTCAGGGTGGGGTCCAGGCGGTCGGCCTCCGTCCTGCCCCAAGCCGACCACTCTCGGAGCTGCTCGGCCTCGATGGGGTCCTGCGTCTGGGTGGCGGCCTCGTCCAGCGCGGTGCAGAAGGTCCGGATCTCTCCTGCGGCTCGCCACTGTTCCAGCGCCGTGCCGAAATGCTCGGCCCGAGCGGCGTCCACCGCCTTGATCGAAGCCACGCCGACCGCGGCCTCCCACTCCCGCTGGGCGCGTTCCTGCCGCTCGGCCTCCAGCCGGCGGTTCTCAGCTGCCTGCCGTTCCCGCTCGTCCTGCTGCCGGCGCTGTTCGGTCTCCCGCTCCAGCCGGGCCCGCTCCTGCTCATCAGCCCGGGTTCTCAGAGCCCGGAGTACCGAACCGATCTGGTCCTCAAGCGGCTTCTTCTCGGTGTCGGCCCACTCCTTCTTCCAGCCGTACTGGTAGCCCTGTTGCTGGGTGAGGAGCATCTCCAGTTCCCCGGACGGCTCGAACCGTTGCGCCGGGACGACCCGCTGCCAGTCGTACGTGCGGCGGCCCGCCGGCTTGGGCACGTACCGGACCTGCTTCTGCCGTTCCTTGAAGGTGATCTCGTACGTACGGCCATGGATCGTGAGCAGAGGCTTCGGCTGCCTGCGCTTCTTGGACACCGCGATCTCCCCGTGGAGGGGGATGGCCTGCTCGGAGATGAGGCGGAGCAGGGACAGCACGCGGGGCATGACTCCGTCGGAGACCTCGAAGGCGCTGTGATCCGCGGTCACGGCGGCGAGGACATCGTCCACGTCGGTGATCACGCGACTGCGCGCCAGACGGATCCGGTTCCACTCCGTGTCGTCCTCGCCGGTCACCCGAAGCAGCCCCAGGAAGAAGTCTCCCTTGGTGCGCCCGCTGTACTTCAGGTGGTACCCGGCTGGCGCACACTGGCGAGCCGCGTCGAATGCCCTTCGGTAGCGGGCTCGCTCCGCCTCGTCCGGGTTGGGGACGCGCAGGAAGCGGCCGGCCTGCTGTACCTCGGCGATCAGAGCTTGCCCGATGTCCGCAGGAGAAGGCCGTGGTGCCCTGGCAACGCGCTGCACGGGGAGCCTCTGCTCGGCAGCGGCCTTCTGCTCGGGGCGGTCGGATTCCTGCTTCCCGGCTCCGGGTGTCGTCGCCAGGCGGGTCTTCCGTGGCGCCGGCTCAGGTCGGTCGGGGTGATGGCCGTGCTGGAGGTAGAAGCGTCCGACATCGGTGATCTCTGCCCGCCATTTCCCACCGTCCTTGGGCATGGCGATGTGCCCCCGCTCTTTCAGGGCCCTGGCGGTGGCAGCGAATTCGGGGGCGTCAGACGTGACAGGTTCGAGGCCCTCGCCGATCCGGGTCAGGAGGGCGAGCTGGCGATCGTTGAGGGGTGACCAACGGTGCATGTGATCGTCGTACCGTCGGCGCTCGTGCCGGCACAAGCCATGCGGTGAGCTTTCCGGGCGGACGGCGCTCGGCCCGGCTCCCCGTGGGAGCCGGATTCCGAGGTCGGCTCCCAGATGGCTCCCAAGACAGGTCCGTAAACGCAGGAAGGGCCTGACCCGCGATGCGGATCAAGCCCTTGACCTGGTCTTACGAAGTCGGGGTGGCGGGATTTGAACCCACGACCTCTTCGTCCCGAACGAAGCGCGCTGCCAAGCTGCGCTACACCCCGATCGTCGCCCTAGCGGCGCTTGCTGCCCTGGCGACATCGATTACTTTAGCGGACCCTCGGCCGGAGACGAAATCCGGTTTTCGCGGAGGGGTCGCCGGGGGCGCGGAAGGCCGCCGGGACGACCTCGCCCACCCTCACCCCTGGGACTTCGGTGTCAGCGTCAGGAGGGTCGCCTCCGGCGGACACGCGAAGCGGACCGGGGTGAACCGGTTGGTGCCGCAGCCGGCCGAGACGTGGAGGTACGCGCGGTGGCCGCCCGCCTCGTGCGTGGAGAGGCCCTTCACCCGCTTCGTGTCCAGGTCGCAGTTGGTGACGAGCGCGCCGTAGAAGGGGATGCACAGCTGTCCGCCGTGCGTGTGGCCCGCCAGGATCAGCGGGTAGCCGTCCGCCGTGAAGGACTCCAGCGTCCGCAGGTACGGGGCGTGCACCACGGCCAGCGAGAAGTCCGCGTCCCTCTCCGGGCCGCCCGCCACCTGCTCGTAGCGGTCCCGCTTGATGTGCGGGTCGTCCAGCCCGGTGAAGGCGAGCTCCAGGCCGTCGAGCTTCAGCCGTGCCCGGGCGTTGGTGAGGTTCAGCCAGCCCGCCGTGTCGAAGGCGTCCCGCAGTTCCTCCCACGGGTTGTGCACGGCGCCGACGACCGGCTTGTTGCCGTTCAGCCCGTGCCGCCCCTGGACCTTCTCGATCAGGTAGCGCCCGGGGTTGCGCAGCCGCGGCCCGTAGTAGTCGTTCGACCCGAAGACGTACACGCCGGGGAAGTCCATCAGGGGGCCCAGGGCGTCGAGCACCTCCGGGACCCCCTCGGTGTCGGAGAGGTTGTCGCCGGTGTTCACGACGAAGTCGGGGCGCAGACCGGCCAGCGACTGCAGCCAGGCGCGCTTCTTGCGCTGCCCGCCGACCATGTGGATGTCCGAGACCTGGAGCACGCGCAGCGGGCGCATCCCCCGGGGCAGGACGGGCACCGTGACACGGCGCAGGCGGAAGGACCGCGCCTCGAAACCGGCGGCGTAGGCCACACCCGCGGCCCCCACCGCGGCGATTCCGGCAGCTGCCTTCAGGGGGACTCCGTAACGCGCACGCATGGCCCCATCGTCGCAGACCCGGAAAACCAACGGGCGCCACCGCCCCAGCACCTGGCAGACTCAGGTCATGACCACGCTCAAGGCCAGGCTCCAGGAAGACCTCACGACCGCCATCAGGGAGCGGAACGAGCTGCACTCGTCCACCCTGCGACTGACCCTCTCCGCCATCACCAACCAGGAGGTCGCGGGCAAGGAAGCACGCGTGCTCTCCGACGAGGAAGTCCTCAAGGTGATCGCCAAGGAGGCGAAGAAGCGCCGCGAGGCCTCCGAGGCCTTCGCCCAGGGCGGCCGTCCCGAGCAGGCCGCGCGGGAGACCGCGGAGGGCGAGTTCCTCGACACGTACCTGCCCAAGCAGCTCACCGACGACGAGCTCGTCGCGATCGTGGCGCAGGCCGTCGCCGAGGCCAGGGCCGCGGGCGCCGAGGGGCCGCGGGCCATGGGCGCCGTCATGAAGATCGTGAACCCGAAGGTCGCCGGGCTGGCCGAGGGCGGGCGCGTCGCGGCGGTCGTCAAGCAGCAGCTTTCCTGAGCCCGCACGGGAAGCGCGGAGGGGCCCCAGCCGGATCCGGCTGGGGCCCCTCTCGCGTGTCAGCGCCTACTGGGTGTCGCGTCCGCCGATCAGGCCCGGCGGGATCGTGATCCCGGGGAACGGGTTGGTCGGATCGCTACCGCCCGTGGGCCCGCCGGTCGTCTGCCCGCCGGGCCGGCCGCCGGGCTTGCCGTCGCCCGGCTTGCCGGGCTTGTTCGGGTTCGTCGGGGAAGTGGGCGGCTTGTTGCCGCGGGGACCGCCGGTCGGAGGCAGCGGTTCCGGGATGCTGACCGTGGTGAAGGAGAGGGCCTCGCGCCCGGACAGCGCGCCCGTGACCGCGTCCTTCCAGATCGGGCCGGGCAGGCCGCCGCCGAAGACCTTCTCGTACGGCTTGCCGCCGATCACGATGTCCTCCATCGTGATCTTCTTCGCGCCGCCCGAGCCGACCCACACCGCGCTCGAGATGTTCGGGGTGTAGCCGACGAACCAGGCGTTGTACCGGGAGTCCGTCGTACCGGTCTTGCCGGCGCTGTCGCGGTCGGTCAGACCGGCCCGCTCACCCGTACCGGAGTCGACCACTCCGCGCAGCAGGGTGTTGATGGTGTCGGCCGTGTCCTGCTCCATGGCCCGGTCGCACTTGGACTTCGGCACCGCCAGCGCCTTGCCGTGGGAGTCGGTGATCGACTCGATGGCGACCGGGGTGCAGTAGATGCCCCGGTTGGCGAAGGTCGCGTACGCGTTGGCCATGGTCAGCGGGGAGAGCTCGGCGGAGCCCAGCGCGATCGACGGGGCCTCCGGCAGCTTCGAGCCGTCGGCCGGGGTCACGCCGAGCTTCTGCGTCATCTCCGTCACCGGGCAGAGGCCGATCTCGCCGATCATCTCGACGAAGTACGTGTTGATGGACTTCTCCATCGCCGTCTTCAGCGCGTACGGACCGATCTCGTCCTCGGTCTCGTTCTTGGCCGTCTGGATCTTGCCGTTGATGGGCAGGTTCAGCCACTGCGACCCGTCGCACTTCTGGATCGGCGTCGGGTAGTCGATCTTGTTCGGCGCCTGGTACACCTTCGTCGGCGGCACGCCCCGCTCCAGGGCGGCCGCCGCGATGAACGGCTTGAAGGTCGAGCCCACCTGGAAGCCGAAGTTCGAGCCGCCCATCCGCTTGTCCACGGAGAAGTTGATCTGCGTCTCGTTCTTCCCGAAGCCGTACGGCTTGGACTGGCCCATCGCCAGCACCCGTCCGGTGCCCGGCTGGACCATGGTCACAGCCGTCGCGATCGCGTCCTCCTGGTAGACGTGGTCCTTGATCGACTCGTTGGCCGCGTCCTGCGACTGCGGGTCCAGGGTCGTCCGTACGGTCAGGCCGCCCTGGTTCCAGATCTTCGCCCGCTCCTCGCGCGTCTTGCCGAAGACCGCGTCGGTCAGGAAGGTGTTGCGCACGTAGTCGCAGAAGAAGCCCGCGCCCTTGACCGCGGTGATGCAGCCGTTCTTGGGCCGGGTCACCTTCAGCGTGACCGGCTTCGCCTTCGCCGCGTCGGCCTCCGCCTGGGAGACGTCCTTGATGTCGGCCATCCGCTGGAGGACGATGTTGCGGCGCTTGAGCGCCTCCTGCGCGTCGTTCACCGGGTCGTACCGGCTCGGCGACTGGACGACGCCCGCGAGCAGCGCGGACTCGTCCAGGGTCAGGTCCTTGGCCGGCTTGCTGAAGTAGCGCTGGGCGGCGGATTCGATTCCGTAGGCCTGCTGGCCGAAGTACGTGATGTTGAGGTAGTTCTCGAGGATCTTCTTCTTCCCGAGCTCCTCCTCGACCTGGATCGCGTACTTCAGCTCGCGGATCTTGCGGCCGAGGCTCTTCTCCTGGGCCTCGCGCACCTTTGTCTCGTCGTCGCCGGCCTCTTCGACGAACACGTTCTTCACGTACTGCTGGGTGAGCGTGGATGCGCCCTGAGCGGCGCCGCCCTCCTGCGCGTTGCGGTTGACCGCGCGCAGGATGCCCTTCATGTCGACCGCACCGTGCTCGTAGAAACGCGAGTCCTCGATGGCGACGATCGCCTTCTGCATGTACGGGGAGATCGCCGTGAGCGGGACCACCTGCCGGTCGCGCGAATAGACAGTGGCGATCAAGCCACCCTCGGCGTCCAGAATCGTGGTCCGCTGACTCAGCGGCGGAGTCTTGAGATTGGCCGGGATCTCGTCGAATCCCTCGACCGTGCCCTTGGCCGCGAGTCCCAGGGCGCCTGCCGCCGGAATCGCCATGCCGGCCAGCACAACTCCGGAGAGAACGGACACCCCGAGGAACTTGGCGGCCTGCTGGCTCCCCGTGAGCCCGCCGCCCGAGCGCTTCTTTCCCATGGGGGCAGCCTACGTTCTCATTCGCCGGACACATGCGAATGCCTTGGCCTAAGCTGTCCTCAACTGTCACAGCAGTGCGGTGCGACATCAACCCCTCGGCTTGATTTTCACCCTTCCCGAATGGGGTGGACGCATGTCCGAATATCGCCGTCCGCGCAGGGGGTACTCGTCCGGCGACTCGGTGATTTCACCCGAATCGCCGGAATGGTCGGGCATGTCGTCCGATCACTCCGTCGGGTGATCTGCCGCTTACCCATAGTCCGTTCGGACCATTCAAGATTGGGCCCGTCGGGGGTGTTGCACTGTGCCCGCCTTCCGTAACGTCCTCAACTGGCAGCGGTGAATATGCCGCTGCCGCCGTGGGGGAGCCTCGATTCGGGAGAGGACGGCGCCGGGATGGGCTGGGTTACCGACTGGAGTGCGCAGGCAGCCTGCCGCACTACCGATCCGGATGAACTGTTCGTTCAAGGAGCGGCACAGAACAGGGCCAAGGCGGTGTGCACCGGATGTCCGGTGCGGACCGAGTGCCTGGCCGACGCGCTCGATAATCGTGTCGAGTTCGGCGTGTGGGGCGGAATGACCGAGCGGGAACGGCGTGCGCTGCTGCGCCGGCGTCCCACCGTCACCTCGTGGCGACGGCTGCTCGAAACCGCTCGCACGGAGTACGAGCGCAGTACAGGCATCCTGACCATGGATGCCGACGAGGAGATCGGCGTTTCGTACGAGACGTACGCCGCGGCCGGGTAGATCACCCGGACTCGTACGTACGGTACGAACGAACGCCTACGCTCCGGCCGGAACCCCGGCCGCGAGTCGCTCTCCGATGGCCCGCAGCCCGGCGAGGTCGTGCACATCGCCGGGCAGGGCGGCCACTTCGGCCACCGCCACCTCGGGGTGCAGTGAGGTGAAGCGATCGCGTGTGCGCCGCTCACGCGCGATCACCTGCATCCGTTCGGCATGCAGGCGCAGCAGTCCAGCCGTGATCTCGTCCACGTCGGGGGAGCCGTCGTCGGCGGCGTCACGAAGTCCAGCTTTCCCGGACTCCTGATCGACAATGCCGCCTTCTTCAAGATTCTCTGCGGCGGCCAGCGCCCGTGCGGCGGACAGCTGGTCGGCGCCACTGCCGTGCACCCGGTTCAGTACCAGACCGGCCAGCGGCATGTTCTCCGCGGCCAGCCGCTCCACGAAGTACGCCGCCTCGCGCAGGGCGTCCGGTTCGGGCGCGGCGACCACCAGGAAGGCCGTGCCGGGAGCCTGGAGGAGCCGGAAAGTGGCGTCCGCGCGGGTGCGGAAGCCGCCGAACATGGTGTCCATCGCGGCCACGAAGGTCTGTACGTCCTTCAGCAGCGAGGCCCCCATCAGCTTGCTGAGCGTGCCCGTCATCATCGACATGCCGACATTGAGGAACTTCATCCCGGCCCGGCCGCCCACCTTCGCCGGAGCCATCAGCACCCGGATGAACTTCCCGTCCAGGAAGGACCCGAGCCGCTTCGGCGCGTCCAGGAAGTCCAGCGCGGACCGGCTCGGCGGGGTGTCGACGATGATCAGGTCCCAGTCGTCCCGGGCCCGCAGCTGCCCCAGCTTCTCCATCGCCATGTATTCCTGCGTGCCCGCGAAACCGGCCGACAGGGACTGGTAGAAGGGGTTGGCGAGGATGGCCTGGGCCCGCTCGCCGTCCGCGTGCGCCTCGACGATCTCGTCGAAGGTCCGCTTCATGTCCAGCATCATGGCGTGCAGTTCGCCGTCGCCCGCCCCTACGGTCGCGACCCTGCGCGGGGTGTTGTCCAGCGAGTCGATCCCCATCGACTGCGCGAGCCGCCGCGCCGGGTCGATGGTGAGCACGACCGCCTTGCGCCCGCGCCCGGCCGCCCGTACGCCGAGGGCCGCGGCCGTGGTGGTCTTGCCGACCCCGCCCGCCCCGCAGCACACGATGATCCGGGTCTTCGGGTCGTCCAGCAGCCGGTCGACCGCCAGCCGCGGCGGAGTGTCCAGGCCCACGGTGTCCACCCCCTCGCTCATTCGGCCACCGACTGCTTCCGCAGTTCCTTGGCCAGGCCGTACAGCCCGGCCAGATCCATCCCCGCGCCGAGCAGCGGGAGTTCGTACGTCGGCACGCTCAGCTCGGCCAGTACGGCACGCTGCGCGCGCTCCAGCTCCACCCGGCCCGCGTGCTCGGCGGCCTGCGCGAGCAGCGGGTCCACCAGCCGCTCGGCCGCCGCGCCGCGGCGCGCGCCGCCCAGGCCCGCCCGGGACAGCGCCTTGGCCACCTCGGCGCGGTGCTCGCCGGCCGCGGCCCGCAGGGTGTCCTCGTCCAGATGGTGCGGACGCACCATGTTGACGACGACGCGGCCCACCGGAAGCCCGGCTTCCCGGAGTTCGGCGATGCCGTCCGCGGTCTCCTGGACGGGCATCTCCTCCAGGAGGGTGACCAGGTGCACGGCCGTCTCGGGGGACTTGAGCACCTTCATGACGGCCTGCGCCTGGTTGTGGATCGGCCCGAACCGGGCCAGGCCCGCCACCTCGTCGTTGACGTTCAGGAACCGGGTGATCCGCCCGGTCGGCGGCGCGTCCATGATCACGTGGTCGTAGACGAACCGGCCGGACTTGTCCTTGCGCCGCACCGCCTCGCAGGCCTTGCCGGTCAGCAGCACGTCGCGCAGCCCGGGGGCGATGGTCGTGGCGAAGTCGATGGCGCCGAGCTTCTTGAGCGCGCGGCCGGCCGAGCCGAGCTTGTAGAACATCTGGAGGTAGTCCAGCAGTGCCCGTTCGGCGTCGATGGCGAGCGCGAAGACCTCGCCTCCGGCCTCGCCGCCCCCGCCGGGCGCGACGGCGATCTTCCGCTCCTCGTACGGGAGCGCCTCGGAGCCGAAGAGCTGCGCGAGCCCCTGCCTGCCCTCGACCTCCACCAGAAGAGTCCGCTTGCCCTCGCGTGCGAGGGCAAGCGCGAGTGCCGCGGCGACCGTGGTCTTGCCGGTGCCGCCCTTGCCGCTGACCACCTGGAGCCTGCTCACAGCGTCCGAGCCTAACGACTCGGATCCCGGGGCGCGCATGAGCCCCGTAGGACAGGCACTACCCTCGCTCCCATGACCAAGAAGTTCGAATACGCGACGGTCCCGCTGCTGGTCCACGCCACCAAGCAGATCCTGGACACCTGGGGCGAGGACGGCTGGGAGCTCGTCCAGGTCGTGCCCGGGCCGAACAACCCCGAGCAGCTCGTGGCCTACCTCAAGCGGGAGAAGGCATGAGCGGCGTTGTCGACGCGAAGCTGGCCGAGCTCGGCCTGACCCTGCCCGAGGTCGTCCCGCCGCTGGCCACCTACCAGCCGGCCGTGCGGTCGGGCGCGTACGTGTACACCGCGGGCCAGCTCCCGATGGTCAAGGGCAGCATGCCGGTCACCGGCAAGGTCGGCGCCGAGGTCTCGCCGGAGCAGGCCAAGGAGCTGGCCGCCACCTGCGCGCTGAACGCCCTGGCCGCGGTCAAGTCGGTCGTCGGCGACCTCGACAAGATCGCGCGTGTCGTGAAGGTCGTCGGCTTCGTCGCCTCGGCCCCCGACTTCACGGGCCAGCCGGGTGTGCTGAACGGTGCGAGTGAGCTCCTGGGCGCCGTACTCGGCGACAAGGGCGTCCACGCCCGCAGCGCGGTCGGCGTGGCGGTCCTCCCGCTGGACGCCCCGGTCGAGGTCGAGATCCAGGTCGAACTGGTCGCCGGAGCCTGAGCCCTCCCGAGCCGGACCGGCGGGGGCTGGATTGCCCGCAGCGCAATCCAGCCCCCGCCCACGGCCGAGTCGGGCCGGGTGCCCTCGAACATCGGCCCGGATGGCCGTAGCATCCGGCCATGCCGAATGGTCAGCAGCAGCCCCAGGCCCAGCCCTCCGCCGGAGGCCAGTGGTACCCGCCGGAGTGGCCCGCCCGTATCCGCGCGCTCGCGGAGGGCTCGCTCACCCCGGTGGACCCGCGGCGCGCCGCCACCGTGATGCTGCTCCGCGACACCCCCGCGGGGCCCGTCGTGCACATGCTGCGCAGGCGCGCCTCCATGGCCTTCGCCGGAGGCGCGTACGCCTATCCCGGCGGCGGGGTCGACCCCCGCGACGAGGAACACCAGGTGGGCTGGGCCGGCCCGAGCCGGGACGACTGGGCCCGCCGCCTGGGCACGGACACCCGTACCGCCCAGGCCATCGTGTGCGGCGCCGTCCGGGAGACCTTCGAGGAGGCGGGCGTCCTGCTCGCCGGGCAGACCCCGGACACCGTCGTCGGCGACACCACCGGCGACGACTGGGAGGCCGACCGGCAGGCCCTGGTGGCGCGGGAGCTGTCCTTCGCGGAGTTCCTGGACCGCCGCGGCCTGCGGCTGCGCTCCGACCTGCTGGGGGCGTGGGCGCGCTGGATCACCCCGGAGTTCGAGCCGCGCCGCTACGACACCTGGTTCTTCGTCGCGGCCCTCCCCGAGGGCCAGCGCACCCGCAACGCCTCCACCGAGGCCGACCGGACCGTCTGGATCCGGCCCGCCGACGCGGCCGCCGGGTACGACAAGGGCGAGCTGCTGATGATGCCGCCCACCATCTCCACCCTGCGCTCCCTGGAGCCGTACGGGAGCGCCGCCGACGCCCTCGCCGCGGCCGACGCGCAGGACCTGGCCCCCGTACTGGCCCAGGCCACGCTGGAGGACGGCGAGCTGGTGCTCAGCTGGCCGGGCCATGACGAGTTCACGAAGCGAGTGCGTCCCGGAGGCCCCGCATGACCGACGCCGCCGCACTGCCCGGACAGCCCCGCGGGGTCGTCACCTCCGGCCCCGCCACCGCCCGCGCGGTCAACGTCCTGGCCCCCAACGCTTCCGCGATGACCCTGGACGGCACCAACACCTGGCTGCTGTCCGAGCCCGGGTCCGCCCTGGCCGTCGTCGTCGACCCCGGCCCGCTGGACGAGGCGCACCTGCGCGCGGTCGTCGACACCGCCGAGCGGGCCGGCAAGCGGATCGCCCTGACCCTGCTCACCCACGGCCACCCCGACCACGCCGAGGGGGCCGGCCGGTTCGCCGAGCTCACCGGCACCAAGGTCCGCGCCCTGGACCCGGCCCTGCGCCTGGGCGACGAGGGCCTGGCCGCCGGGGACGTGATCCGCACCGGAGGTCTGGAGCTGCGCGTGGTCCCGACCCCGGGCCACACCAGCGATTCGCTCTGCTTCCACCTGCCCGCCGACCAGGCCGTCCTGACGGGCGACACGATCCTCGGCCGCGGCACCACCGTCGTCGCGCACCCCGACGGCCGCCTGGGCGACTACCTGGACTCGCTGCGCCGCCTGCGCTCGCTCACGGTCGACGACGGCGTGCACACCGTCCTGCCGGGCCACGGGCCGGTCCTGGAGGACGCCCAGGGCGTCGTCGAGTACTACCTGGCCCACCGCGCGCACCGCCTCGCCCAGGTCGAGACCGCCGTCGAGGACGGCTTCGTCACCCCGGAGCAGGTCGTCGCCCACGTCTACGCGGATGTGGACCGCTCGCTGTGGCCGGCCGCGGAGTGGTCCGTCCGGGCGCAGCTGGAGTACCTTCAAGATCACGGACTGATCCCTGGAGGGCCCGAATGAACACCGTGTTCTTGCTGGTCATGCTGATTGCCACGGCCGGTTGGATCACCTCGACTGTGACCCTCCGCGTGCAGAGCCTGCAGCTCAAGGTGGACCGCACGGAGCGTCGCCTGGCCTTGGTGCTGGACCACTTCGGCATCGAGGAGCCGGAGCCGGCCGGGATGGACGAGGTGCGGGCCCATCTGATGGCCGACCGCAAGATTTCGGCCATCAAGACCTACCGCCGGATCACCGGCGCGGGCCTGGCGGAGGCCAAGACGGCCGTCGAAGCCCTCGTGGTCGACGAGAAGCCCTGAGGCTGCCCCACGGAGAGCCCTCAGCTCCCGTCGCGAGGCGTCTTCGTACCGTGCCGGGACGTGTACTCGTCCGCGAGCCACGGCCCGAGGTCCTCGATGAAGCCGCGCAGCACGGCCGGGTCCGCGACCGGGTCGAGCGCCACGGAGGCCGCGGCCCGCATCTGGGCGGCGCGCTGCGGGTAGTACGCGCCGAAGACTTCCGCGGACTCGATGAGATCGCTGGTCCAGCCGCCCCACCGCGGCATGACCAGGGTGAATCCGGTGCGCACCAGACGTCGTGCGAAGACCCGGGCGAGGGCCCGGTACTCGTCCGGGCCGGATGCCGCCTGCGCCTTCGCCCGCCAGGCGGGCAGTAGCTCGGCCAGGTCGCCGTTGGTCTCCCGGGCGAGCAGGCTGTCCGGGCGGTAGCGGGGCAGGTGCTCGGCCAGGTCGGCGCCGAGCAGCGGGGTGCACAGGCAGGCGAGGAACCAGCCCAGGTCGAATCGTTCCTGCTCGCTCAGCAGGGTGTTCTTCCCGTACAGCAGGACGGCGGCGCCGTCGATCTCGGGGAAGTCCTCGTCGAGCCCCCGCGCCAGCACCTCGGCGGCGTCCCGGTCCTCGTCGGCGGGCTCGTGGTGCAGGGCGAGCAGCAGGTCGAGGTCGGACCGCCCGGGCCGCGCCGTCCCGCGCGGCACGGACCCGTACAGGTACGCGCTGTGCAGCCGCCGCCCGTACGCCTCGGAGATCCGCTCGCGCGCGGCGGCGACGACCCCCTTGAACTCGGCCCGCACCTGCCCGAGCGATCCCTCCCGCTCGAAGTACCCGTACGCGTCGAGACCTCTGTGCTCCATACCTCCACTGTGCACGGCCCCCGGGCGAATCCGGCCCCGTCCGGGCACGGCGGCGCACCCGGGAAACGCGAAGGGCCCCGCCCGAGGTACAGGCGAGGCCCTTCACGAAGCCGGGGCGTCAGCGCGAACGCTTCGCGAGGCGCTCCACGTCCAGCAGGATCACCGCACGCGCCTCCAGGCGGAGCCACCCACGGCCCGCGAAGTCGGCCAGAGCCTTGTTCACGGTCTCGCGAGAGGCGCCGACGAGCTGCGCGAGCTCCTCCTGCGTGAGGTCGTGCACCACGTGGATGCCCTCCTCCGACTGCACGCCGAAGCGGCGCGACAGGTCGAGGAGGGCCCGCGCCACACGGCCGGGAACGTCGGAGAAGACCAGGTCGGACATCTGGTCGTTGGTCTTGCGCAGGCGCCGCGCGACGGCGCGCAGCAGCGCGGTCGCGACCTCGGGCCGGGCGTTCAGCCAGGGCTGCAGGTCGCCGTGGCCCAGGCCGAGGAGCTTGACCTCGGTCAGCGCGGTCGCGGTGGCGGTGCGCGGGCCCGGGTCGAACAGCGACAGCTCGCCGATCAGCTCGCCGGGACCGAGGACGGCCAGCATGTTCTCGCGGCCGTCGGGGGAGGTGCGGTGGAGCTTCACCTTGCCCTCGGTCACGACATACAGCCGGTCGCCGGGATCGCCCTCGTGGAACAGGGCGTCACCGCGTGCGAGGGTCACCTCGCCCATGGAGGCGCGGAGCTCCGCGGCCTGCTCGTCATCGAGCGCCGCGAAGAGCGGGGCGCGCCGCAGAACGTCGTCCACGAGTCTCTCTCCTATGTCGACCAGCTCAGGGGACCGGTCTCCCATTTTGCCGGACGGCTCAAACAGTGCGATCAATCACTACCTAGGATGCCGGACATACGGGCGTGGTGTGCGGTGGGAGACCAATCGGGGTGGTGTTACCTGAGGTCCGGGCGGGTGTCAGCGGCCGGCCTTAGGCTGGCCGGGTGTCCAACAAGCCGGTGAGAGCACAGGCCAAGGGGTCTGCGGGAGTGACCGCCACCCAAAATTCAGCCGTGGGCGAACAAGCCCCCTCGAAGGTGTCCGCGAAGGCCCAGTCCGCCCCTCAGGGCAAAGGTTCGGCCAAGAAACCGTCCGTGGCCAAGCCCGAATCCCGTCTGGCCATGGTCCGCCGGGCCCGCCGCATCAACCGTGAGCTGGCCGAGATCTATCCGTACGCCCATCCGGAGCTCGACTTCCGCAATCCCTTCGAGCTGCTCGTCGCGACGGTGCTGTCCGCGCAGACCACCGATCTGCGGGTGAACCAGACGACCCCGGCCCTCTTCGCCGCCTACCCCACCCCCGAGGACATGGCGGCGGCGGCTCCCGAGCACCTGGAGGAGCTGATCAAGCCGACCGGGTTCTTCCGCGCGAAGTCCCGGTCCCTGCTCGGCCTCTCGCAGGCCCTGCGGGACAACTTCGGCGGGGAGGTGCCGGGCCGGATCGAGGACCTGGTGACCCTGCCCGGCGTCGGCCGCAAGACCGCGAACGTGGTCCTCGGCAACGCGTTCGGTGTTCCGGGGATCACCGTCGACACCCACTTCGGCCGGCTGGTGCGCCGCTGGAAGTGGACCGAGCAGGAGGATCCGGAGAAGGTCGAGGCGGAGATCTGCGCGATCTTCCCGAAGAGCGAGTGGACGATGCTCTCGCACCGCGTCGTCTTCCACGGCCGCCGGATCTGCCACGCCCGCAAGCCCGCCTGCGGGGCCTGCCCGATCGCCCCGCTATGCCCGGCGTACGGGGAGGGCGAGACCGACCCGGAGAAGGCGCGCAAGCTGCTCAAGTACGAGAAGGGCGGCCAGCCGGGGCAGCGCCTGAGCCCGCCCCCGGACTACCCGGGCCTCCCGGCCCCGCCGCTGGGCACTCCGGCGCCCTGACGGGCGGCGACAGGAACGAATCGGTACCCGGACCGCGTTTGGCGGTGTGGGACACGGTGTTGACGGCAAGGACGCGGACAGGGGTGCCTATGACGCGCGGTACACGGGACGAGACGACGGCGGGAGCCCGTGATGTGGGCGTGGCCCGCAACGCCGGCGAGGCAGGGGAGGGCCGCGACGCGATCGAGGTCACCACGGACGGCCTGCCGGGCTGGCTCGACCCCGTCGTCGAGGCCGTGCGCACGGTGCGCCCGACCCAGCTGAGCCGGTTCCTGCCGCCCGAGGACGGCCGGGGCCGGCAGTCCGCCGTGCTCGTCCTGTTCGGCGAAGGCCCCCGCGGGCCCGAGCTGCTCCTCATGGAGCGGGCAGGCACCCTGCGCTCGCACGCGGGCCAGCCGTCCTTCCCAGGGGGCGCCCTGGACCCGGAGGACGGCGATCCGCACACCACCGGCCCGCTGCGCGCCGCGCTGCGCGAGGCCGAGGAGGAGACCGGGCTCGACCCCTCCGGTGTCCAGCTCTTCGGGGTGCTGCCCCGCCTGTACATCCCGGTCAGCGAGTTCGTCGTGACCCCGGTCCTCGGCTGGTGGCGCGCCCCGAGCCCGGTCGGCGCCGTGGACCCGGCCGAGACGGCCCGCGTCTTCACGGTCCCGGTGGCCGATCTCACGGATCCCGGGCACCGGGTCATGACCGCCCATCCCAGCGGCCACCTGGGCCCGGGATTCACCGTCGAATCGGCTCTGGTCTGGGGTTTCACCGCCGGGGTGATCGACCGGATCCTGCACTTCGCGGGCTGGGAGCGACCGTGGGACCGCTCACGTCACGTCCCGCTCGACTGGCGCGCATGAGACGGTGGCCCACGTGAACGTGCTGGACATCCTGTTGCTGCTCGCCGCCGTATGGTTCGCGATCATCGGCTACCGCCAAGGCTTCGTCGTCGGCATCCTGTCGGTGATCGGCTTCCTCGGCGGTGGTCTCGTCGCGATGTCCTTGATCCCGCTGATCTGGGACCGGGTGACGGACAACGGCACCCAGGTGTCCACCACGGTCGTCGTCATCGTCGTCGTCGTGATCATCGTCTGTGCCTCGATCGGCCAGGCCCTGACCACCCACCTGGGGAGCCGGCTCCGCCGCCACATCACCTGGTCACCGGCGCGGGTGCTGGACGCGACCGGCGGCGCCCTGGTCAACGTCGTCGCGATGCTGCTGGTGGCCTGGCTGATCGGATCAGCGCTCGCCGGTACGTCACTTCCCACGCTGGGCAAGGAAGTCCGCAACTCCAAGGTGCTCCTGGGCGTGTCGCGGGTGCTGCCCGCCCAGGCGAACACCTGGTTCTCGGACTTCAGTTCGACCCTGGCGCAGAACGGCTTCCCGCAGGTCTTCAGCCCGTTCTCCAACGAGCCCATCGCCGAGGTGAAGGCGCCCGATCCGGCGCTCGCGCACAGTCCCGTCACCGAGCAGGCCAAGCGCTCGATCGTGAAGGTCGTCGGCACCGCACCCAGCTGCAGCAAGGTGCTGGAGGGCACGGGCTTCGTCTTCGCGCCCGGCAAGGTGATGACCAACGCGCACGTCGTCGGCGGAGTCGGCGAGCCGACCGTGCAGATCGGCGGCGAGGGCAAGCTGTATGACGGCAAGGTCGTGCTCTACGACTGGGAGCGCGACATCGCCGTCCTGGACGTGCCCAAGCTGAAGGCCCCGGCGCTGGAGTTCACCGACAGGGACGCGTCGAGCAGCAGCGACGCGATCGTCGCCGGCTTCCCGGAGAACGGCGCGTACGACGTCCGCTCCGCCCGCGTCCGCGGCCGGATCAACGCCAACGGCCCGGACATCTACCACCGGGGCACCGTCCGGCGCGACGTCTACTCGCTGTACGCGACGGTCCGCCAGGGCAACTCCGGCGGCCCGCTGCTGACGCCCGACGGCAAGGTGTACGGGGTCGTCTTCGCGAAGTCCCTCGACGACCCGAACACCGGCTACGCGCTGACGGCGGACGAGATCCGCGACGACATCCGCATCGGCCGGATCGCCGAGCAGCGGGTCGACAGCCAGGGCTGCGCCCTCTGACGCGCTGAGGCCGAGGTGCGGGGCCCCGGCGCCGAGGCGCGGGCCCCGCAGGTGTCTCTACGTCCGCGGATGACGCAGCCGCGCCGAGACCCACAGGGCCCGGCGGCGCAGGATGCGTGGAATCCCGAGTCGGAGGTCGTGGCCGTGGCGGCCGGCCCTCTCGTAGCTGCCCGGCGTCGCTGCCGAGCGGCGTTCGTGTGCGGTGTCACTGTAGTCGTGCGTCCAGCCCATACTCCGAGCTGTGCCCGTGCCCCAAGGTCGGTAACCCCGTCCGGGGCGGCCAATTGGCCTATGCGCCGGGCAATTGAATGCTTGTCATATCGCTCAGCGGTCCGGCTCGGGGTCCTTGAGCCAGTTCACCAGCTCGGTGGAGAAGGCCACCGGGTCCTCCTCGTGCGGGAAGTGCCCGAGACCGTCGAACAGCCGCCACCGGTACGGGGCTTCGACGTACTGGCCGGAGCCGGCCGCGCTCCGCGTCCGCATCACGGGGTCGAGCGATCCGTGCAGGTGCAGCGTCGGCACCCGTACCGGCCGCTTCATCCGTCGGTTGAACTGGAGCCCGTCGGGCCGGGCCATGGACCGCATCATCCAGCGGTAGGGCTCGATCGAGCAGTGCGCGGTGGACGGGATGCACATCGCCCGCCGGTAGACCGCGATGTCCTCGTCGGTCAGGTCCTCCTGGAGCCGCGGCCCGGACCAGTCCCTGATCAGCTGCCCGACGAGGGCCCCGTCGTCGGCGACGAGCTGCCGCTCGGGCACGAACGGCCGCTGGAAGCCCCAGATGTGCGAACTCGCCCGGGTCTGACCGAAGTCCGACAGCATCGCCGAGCGCCAGCGCCGAGGATGCGGCATGGACGAGACGACGAGCCGGCGCACGAGCTTGGGCCGCATCACGGCCGCCGTCCAGGCGAGGTAGCCGCCCAGGTCGTGCCCCACGAGCGCGGCGTCCGGCTCGCCGAGGGACCGTACGACCCCGGTGATGTCGAGCGCCAGGTTGGCGGGGTCGTAGCCGCGCGGGGTGCGGTCACTGCCGCCCACGCCGCGCAGGTCCATCGCGACCGCGCGGTAGCCCGCCTCGGCGAGCGCCACCATCTGGTGCCGCCAGGTCCACCAGAACTGCGGGAAGCCGTGCAGGAGCAGCACGAGCGGTCCGTCACCGAGCTCGGCGACGTGGAAGCGGGCGCCGTTGGCGGCGACGTCCCGGTGCGTCACCGCTTTCCCGCCGGGGAGGTCGAGCCGTACCGCCGTGGCAGCAGTGGGGGGAGGGCTGGGGTCCGGCGAAGGCGCTGTCATGAGGACGAGCGTGCCACACCCACGGCCTTGTCACTCAACGGCCGCTCGTGGGGCTTGACGGTCCCGACGAGCGCGGCGGTTTGCTTGACCGCTTCGATGGTCTTCACCGGCGGCTTGACCTTCTTGAACTTCGCGTAGGCGATCAGCCCGACTAGGCCCGCGAGCAGCCAGAACGCGACGCCGACGATGAGGAAGGACCAGGCGAGCCCGAGCCCGAGGTTATGGATCCCGTAGGCCGCGGCGAAACTCAGTACGGGGAGGGAGAAGAGCAGGAGCACGCCCGCGACGATCGCGGCACCGCTGCCGATGCCCGCGCGCTTGACGTCCTGCTTGATCTCCACCTTGGCGAGGGCGATCTCGTCGTGCACCAGGGCGGACATCTCGGCGGTGGCCGAGGCGACCAGCTGGCCGAGCGTGCGCTCGGCTCCTTGCGCCCCTTGGTCCACTGCGCTCATCGCTCTCTCCCTCTGTCGTCAGCTGCCGGCGGCTGTCCTGCGCCGCCGGTCCCAGTCAGATCATGCCGGACCGTCGCCCTCGATGCTGGACCCGGCCGCCGCTTCGGCCTTGCGGCGGTGTTCCGCGGCCTTCTCGTCGTAGATCTTCGCCATCCGCAGGTGGTACGCGGGATTGTGCTCCTCGTAGATGTCCGGGATGCCGTCGAGGTCGTCGTCGCGATCCTCGGCCTCGGTGAGCGCCCTGTACTTGCGGTCGCGCAGCTTGAGCAGGACACAGGCGACGATCGCGGCGATCAGGGAACCGATCAGGACGGCGGCCTTGATCTCGTACATGAGGGTCCGGTCGTCGGTGAAGGCGAGTTCGCCGATCAGCAGCGAGACCGTGAATCCGATGCCGGCGAGCGAGGCGACGGCGAGCACGTCCGGCCAGGCGAGGTCCTCGTTCAGCTCCGCCTTGGTGAAGCGCGCGGCCAGCCAGGTGCCGCCGAAGATGCCGACGGCCTTGCCGACGACCAGGCCGAGGACGACGCCGAGGGTCTCCGGCCGGGTGAAGACCTGGGCGATGGCCTCGTCGGAGAGCGAGACCCCGGCCGAGAAGAGCGCGAAGAGCGGTACGGCGAGCCCGGCCGAGATGGGCCGTACGAGGTGCTCGATGTGCTCGCCGGGGGACTGCTCCTCGCCCTCCTCGCGGTGGCAGCGCAGCATCAGGCCCATGGCGACACCGGCGATGGTGGCGTGGACCCCGCTGTTGTACATCAGGTCCCAGATGACCAGGGCGAGCGGGACGTAGACGTACCAGCCGCGGACACCTCGGCGCAGCAGGAACCAGAACAGCGCGAGGCCCACGACGGCGCCGCCGAGGGCCAGGAAGTCGATCTCGCTGGTGAAGAACACCGCGATGATGACGATCGCGAAGAGGTCGTCGACGACGGCGAGGGTCAGCAGGAACGCGCGCAGGGCGGAGGGCAGCGAGGTGCCGATGACCGCGAGGACGGCGAGCGCGAAGGCGATGTCGGTGGCGGTCGGGACCGCCCAGCCGGCCAGTGAGCCGTCGCCGAGCACGTTGACGAGGGCGTAGACCACCGCCGGGGCGGCCATGCCGCAGATGGCGGCGATGACCGGGAGGGCGGCGGCCTTGCGGTCGCGCAGATCGCCCGCGACCAGCTCGCGCTTGAGCTCGATGCCGGCGACGAAGAAGAAGATGGCGAGCAGGCCGTCGGCCGCCCAGTGCTGTATGGACAGGTCCAGGCCGATGGCGGCGGGGCCGATGTGGAAGTCGCTGACGGTCTGGTAGCTGGCCGCCAGGGCAGGGGTGTTCGCCCAGACCAGGGCGCAGATCGTGGCCACGAGCAGCAGCACACCGCCGACCGTCTCGGCGCGCAGGGCATCGGCCACGAAGCGGCGCTCGGGCAGCGAGAGCCGGCCGAGGAACTTGCGGCGCTGGGGTTCGGTCGGGTTGGGCGTGGCCACGGAAGGGGACCTCCGGTTGGTCGACGGCATGACGAATGCAGTTGCCGACCAGACTTCCCGGCTCACCCTGTGGACTTTCTTGACGCTTTCAATATTTTACAGGGTGTAGCCAAGGGCGTATCCGGCGATCATCACTTTATGCGCGAAAAGGGCGTCCGGCGCGTTGCGCACCGGACGCCCTCCCGAGCCCGATCGGCCCGTCGGCCCGTGTCAGTCCTCGCTGGAAGCGCCCGGCAGCTTGGACTGGATCAGGTCCATGACCGAGGAGTCGGCGAGCGTGGTGACGTCACCGACCGCGCGGTTCTCCGCCACGTCGCGCAGCAGGCGGCGCATGATCTTGCCCGAGCGGGTCTTCGGCAGCTCTTGGACCGGCAGGATCCGCTTCGGCTTGGCGATCGGGCCGAGGGTGGCGCCCACGTGGTTGCGCAGGTCCGCGACCAGGTTCTCGGTCTCGGAGGCGCTGCCGCGCAGGATCACGAAGGCCACGATGGCCTGGCCGGTGGTCTCGTCGTTCGCGCCGACCACGGCCGCCTCGGCGACCGAGGGGTGGGAGACGAGCGCCGACTCGACCTCGGTGGTCGAGATGTTGTGCCCGGACACCAGCATCACGTCGTCCACCCGGCCCAGCAGCCAGATGTCGCCGTCCTCGTCCTTCTTGGCGCCGTCGCCCGCGAAGTACTTGCCTTCGAAGCGCGACCAGTAGGTGTCGATGAACCGCTGGTCGTCGCCCCAGATGGTGCGCAGCATCGACGGCCACGGCTCGGTGAGAACGAGGTAGCCGCCTCCGCCGTTCGGGACCTCGTTGGCCTCGTCGTCCACGACGGTGGCGGAGATTCCGGGCAGTGCGCGCTGCGCCGAGCCCGGCTTGGTCTCCGTGATGCCCGGCAGCGGGGAGATCATCATCGCGCCGGTCTCGGTCTGCCACCAGGTGTCCACGATCGGGCAGCGGTCGCCGCCGATGTGCTTGCGGTACCAGATCCAGGCCTCGGGGTTGATCGGCTCGCCGACCGAGCCCAGCACGCGCAGGCTCGACAGGTCGAACTTCGCGGGGATGTCGTCGCCCCACTTCATGAAGGTACGGATGGCCGTGGGCGCCGTGTAGAGGATGGTGACGCCGTACTTCTGCACGACCTCCCAGAACCGGCCCTGGTGCGGGGTGTCCGGCGTGCCCTCGTACATCACCTGGGTGGCGCCGTTCGCGAGCGGCCCGTAGACGATGTACGAGTGCCCGGTCACCCAGCCGATGTCGGCGGTGCACCAGTAGACGTCGGTCTCCGGCTTCAGGTCGAAGACCGCGTGGTGGGTGTACGCGGCCTGCGTGAGGTAGCCGCCCGAGGTGTGCAGGATGCCCTTCGGCTTACCCGTGGTCCCCGAGGTGTAGAGGATGAACAGCGGGTGCTCGGCGTCGAAGGCCTGCGGCGTGTGCTCGGCGGACTGGCGGCCGACCACGTCGTGCCACCAGACGTCGCGGCCCTCGGTGAAGGCGGTGTCCTGGCCGGTGCGCCGTACGACGAGCACGTGCTCGACCTGCGGACACTTGCCGACGGCCTCGTCGATGGCGGGCTTCAGGGCGCTGGGCTTGCCGCGGCGGTAGCCGCCGTCGGCGGTGATGACCAGCTTGGCGTCGGCGTCCTGGATGCGGGAGGCGACGGCGTCGGCGGAGAAGCCGCCGAAGACCACGGAGTGAGCGGCGCCGATGCGGGCGCACGCGAGCATCGCGACGACCGCCTCGGGGATCATCGGCAGGTAGACGGCGACGCGGTCGCCGGCCTGCACGCCCAGCTCGGTCAGGGCGTTCGCGGCCTTGGAGACCTCGTCCTTGAGCTCGGCGTAGGTGATCGCGCGGCTGTCGCCGGGCTCGCCCTCGAAGTGGATGGCGACGCGGTCGCCGTTGCCGGCCTCGACGTGCCGGTCCACGCAGTTGTACGCGACGTTCAGCTTGCCGTCCGCGAACCACTTCGCGAAGGGCGGGTTCGTCCAGTCGAGCGTCTCGGTCGGCTCCGTGGCCCAGGTCAGCCGCCGGGCCTGCTCGGCCCAGAAGCCCAGCCGGTCCGCGTCGGCCTGTGTGTACGCAGCCTGTGTCACATTGGCGGCGGCGGCCAGATCGGCAGGCGGTGCGAACCGCCGCTCCTCCTTGAGCAGATTGGCCAGGCTTTCATTGCTCACGACATCTCCCTTTCCCAGGGTGTCCGTTGTGTCCCCGGGCATAGCTCATCAGTCAGCGGCCCACGTGACAAGGGGTAGCCGGAAATTGGTTTAGACCTATAGCACGTCCGGACCCATGCGACGGCCCCTTCCCGCTGCAGGGCGCGGGAAGGGGCCACAGGATTGCACGGATAGGTGAGGCTATCGGTTCATCAACACTGAGGTTCAGGCGTGCTGTCCGACGGTGTCGAAGACCCGGCAGTCGAAGAAGTCCTCGCCTTCGGACAGCAGGTAGGCCTGCGCCTCGCCCACATGGAAGTACATCCCGTGCAGCTCCAGCGTGCCCTCGGCGAGCCGCCTCGCCACCGCTTCGTGGGCCCGCAGGTGCTCCAGCTGCTGCACCACGTTGGTCAGGCACAGCTGCTCCACGGCGTCGGCCGGGAGCCGGCCCGAGATCCGGGCCCAGGCGTGGTGACGGCTGGCCATCCGCTCAAGGCTGGGCAGTCCGTGCCGCAGCCAGCGGCGCAGCGGGGTGATCGGGGCGCCGGGGGAGGAGCTGAGGAGCGCCTGCATGGCCCCGCAGCCCGAGTGGCCGCACACCGTGATGCTGTCCACCTTGAGCACGTCCACCGCGTACTCGATGGCGGCCGCGACCGAGTCGTCGGTGGACTCGGCGCCCGGCAGCGGGACCAGGTTGCCGACGTTGCGGACCGTGAACAGGTCGCCCGGTCCGCTGGCCGTGATCATGCTGGTCACCAGGCGGGAGTCCGCGCAGGTGAGGAAGAGCTGGGAGGGCCGCTGCCCCTCGCGGGCCAGCCGGGCCAGCTCGTCCCGCACGTGGGGCGCGGTGTCGCGCTGGAAGGCGCTGATCCCGTTGGCCAGCTGACCGGCGCCGCGCCGGCGGGGAGCGGGCGCCGGGGCGGCCGCGGCCGCCGATGCCGCTGACGTGGGAGCTCCCGCCGCGACAGGGCCGTCCGTGACCGCGGCCTCCGCCGTGTCCGTACGGGTGTCCGTGGCGCGGTGGTCGCAGTGGTTCTGCCACGGCGTCCAGGGGCGGCAGCACTGGTGGCCCCCGCGTTGCGGTGCGCGCCGGGCCGGGTCGGAGAAATGCGCCCCGTCGGCGCGGCGGCCGGTGACCTCCACCGATCCGCCGTGGGCGCGATGGGAGTCCTGCCAGTCCTGCAGCGTCTCGTAGGCCGCGTGGTCCATGAACGAGCCGTCCAGCTCGATCACGGCGCGCCCGTCGTGCGGGATCTGGTTCAGTACCCGGGTCAGCCGCGGCACGGCGAGGAAGGTCAACTGGCCGCGCGCCCACACCCGGTGGACCCCGGTCTCCAGCTGTTCCACCGTGATCCGGGTCCTCGCCAGCCGGTGCAGGGCGAGCGCGACCGCCACGGCGATGCCGATGGCCACGCCCTCGAGGACCCCGCCGAGGACCACTCCCACGATGGTCGTGCCGTAGACCACGATCTCGCGGTGCCGGGTGACGGTACGCAGGTGTGTGGCGCTCACCATCCGCACGCCCACCGCCATCACCAGCGCGGCCAGGGCGGCCAGTGGGATCAGGTCGAGGGCGGGGACGAGCAGTCCCGCCGCGAGCACCACCCAGAAGCCGTGCAGCATGACCGACCGCCGGCTGGCGGCACCGGACTTGACGTTGGCCACGCTGCGCATGGCCCCGCCCGCTACGGGCAGCCCGCCCAGCGCGCCGGAGACGATGTTCGCCGCGCCCTGTCCCCGCAGTTCCCGGTTGAGGTCGGCGCGCGGCGGGCGGTTTCCCGTACCGCGCTCGGAGGCGATCAGCTTGTCGGTCGCGACGGCGGAGAGCAGGGACTCGACGCTGCCGACCAGGGTGACGGTCAGGACGGCGGCGATGATGCCGAGGACCGGGCCCTCGGGGAGCTCGGGCAGGGCGTGGCTGCGCCAGGACGGCAGGTCCACCCGGGGCAGGCTGAGGCCGGTCAGGGCGGCGAACGCGGTGGCCGTCGCCACGGCGGCGAGCGCCGCCGGCACCTTGCGCAGGGCGTGGCCGGTCCGCCCGGGCAGCCTCGGCCAGCTGAACAGGACGAGGAGCGTCAGCACGCTCACCCCGAGCGCGACCGGGTGCAGATCGGCCAACTGGTTCGGGAGGCCGAGGACGTTGGCGACGGCGGAGCTCTGCGGGGTGCCGCCGAGCACGATGTGCAGCTGGGCCAGCGCGATGGTCACGCCGATGCCGGCGAGCATGCCGTGCACGATGGCCGGGCTGACCATGAGCGCCGACCGGGCGGTGCGCAGCAGGGCGAGGCCGAGCTGGCAGGCGCCGGCGAGCACGGTGACGGCGCAGGTGGTACGCCACCCGTAGTGCTGGATCAATTCGGCGCTGACGACCGTGAGTCCGGCGGCGGGTCCGCTCACCTGGAGGGGTGCTCCGCCGAGCCGTCCGGCGACGATCCCGCCGACGGCCGCGGCGACCAGCCCGGCCTGGAGCGGGGCGCCGGTGGCCAGGGCGATGCCGAGGGAGAACGGCAGGGCGATCAGGAAGACGGCGATGGAGGCGGAGAGGTCCGCGGGAAGGTCCTTGCGGCTCTGCCGGCGGAGCTTTTTGTTCGTCGGTGTGGGGGAAGTGGCTGTCATAAGGTCCCGTCTCCTCTGGGGGAGGGATGAAGCGGCGGGAGTCTCAACACTCGGTAAATGGATGGTAATGGAGAGTAAAGAGTGGTGGTAGTGAATAGGGGCAAATGGCCTATAAATTAACCCTCCAGGATGATTAAGCATTTTGTACGGCTTGTCACATCTTCCTCATATCGGATCGCGTGGGACGTTGCGGCCCGGAAGTCCTGCGATGAACTGCGAGGGAGAGGTGGGCGGATGATCGCCGCCACGAAGAAGATCGCCGGCGGCCTGGCCGCCACGGCGCTGGTCCTGGGAGTCGCCGGGTGCGGCTCCTCGGAACACGCCAAGACCCCGGCGTCCGGAGGCCAGAACGCCCGCAAGGGCGCCGCCGCCCCCGAGGCGCCCGGCAGCGTCAACCGGCTTATCGGCGACGGTTCGACCGCCTACACCGGCACGCAGCCGAACGTGCGGAAGGCGCAGAAGCTGAAGCCCGGCGAAAAGCCGCCGCAGTTCGTCGTGTTCTCGTGGGACGGGGCCGGCGAGGACAGCCAGAAGCTCTTCTCGCACTTCCGCGAGGTCGGCAAGAAGTACAGCGCCCGGATGACGTACTTCCTCAGCGGCGTGTACATGCTCCCGGAGGAGAAACGTTCCCTCTACACGGCCCCGCAGCACGAGTCCGGCCGCTCCGACATCGGCTTCGGCGACCTCCAAGGCATCAAGGACACCGCCACCCAGGTCCGCGGGGCGTGGCTGGAGGGCAACGAGATCGGCACCCACTTCAACGGACACTTCTGCGGTCCCGACGGCGGCGTCGGCACGTGGTCCGTGGACGAGTGGAAGAGCGAGATCAACCAGGCCAAGTCGTTCGTCAAGAACTGGAAGACCAACGCGGGCCTGAAGGACATGCAGGCGCTCCCGTTCGACTACGACAAGGAGCTCGTCGGGGCCCGTACCCCCTGCCTCGAAGGCCAGAAGAACTTCATGCTGGCAGCGAAGGACATGGGCTTCCGCTACGACTCCAGCGGCATCAGCAAGCAGATCTGGCCCAAGAAGACGGACGGGCTCTGGGACATCCCGCTGCAGCTGGTGCCCGTGCCGGGCCGCGCTTTCGAGACCCTGAGCATGGACTACAACTTCATGACGAACCAGTCCGGGTCGACCTCCCAGGGCGACCCCTCGCAGCATGCGTACTGGGGCGACCAGATGCGCGACGGCCTGCGCCAGGCCTTCGACCGGGCCTACGAGGGCAACCGCGCACCGCTGATCATCGGCAACCACTTCGAATCCTGGAACGGCGGCACCTACATGCGCGCCGTCGAGGAGTCCATCAAGGACATGTGCACCCAGAAGGAGGTCCGCTGCGTTCCGTTCCGCGAGCTGGCGGACTGGCTGGACGCCCAGGACCCCAAGACCCTGGAGTGGATGCGCACCCTCGACGTCGGCGAGACGCCGAAGGGCGGCTGGGCGAAGTTCCTGACCGCGGGGCCGCCGGCCGCACCTCCGACGGCCCCCGCCGGGGTCAAGCCGGCTGCGGAGCCGGCTGGTGCCGGTGCGGACGAGGACTGACGAGAGCGTCCGGATCCGCTGTCTCCTCGACCCGTTCGGCGCACCCGAGGCCCTCGCGCAGGACGAACTCGGGGTCGACCTGGCCCGCCAGGTCGACCCCGGTCTTGGCGTTGCCCCAGCTTTCCGCGTTCTTCAGGTGGAAGCGCACCATCTGCTCGGTGTACCGCTCCCAGTCGCGGTGCGCGTACGAGTCGTCGGCCGCGTCCTGGAGGGCCTGGAGGGCCAGCCGGTTGGTCGCCTCCAGCAGCTCGAAGGCGGCCGGCCGGCCCTTCTCCATCGCCCGTACCCAGTCGGAGTGCCCGACGGTGACCAGCAGGTCCTCGCCCACCTCGTCCTGGAGGAACTCGATGTCCTCCGAGCCCTGCACCTTGTTGCCGATGACCTTGAGCGAGACCCCGAAGTCCCGCGCGTAGTCCTTGTACTGGCGGTAGACGGAGACGCCCTTGCGGGTCGGCTCGGCGACCAGGAACGTCATGTCGAAGCGGGTGAACATGCCCGAGGCGAAGGAGTCCGATCCGGCGGTCATGTCGACGACGACGTACTCGTCGGGTCCGTCGACGAGGTGGTTGAGGCACAGCTCGACCGCCCCGACCTTGGAGTGGTAGCAGGCCACGCCCAGATCGGCCTCGGTGAACGGCCCGGTGGCCATGAGCCGTACGGGCTCCCCGTCGAGCAGGAGCGTGCGCGCGCAGGCCTCGTACACCGGGTTGTCCTCGGTGACCCGCAGCAGGCGCGAACCCCGGCCGGGCGGAGTCGTCTTGATCATCGTGTCGGCGGACGCGATGCGCGGGTTGGAGCCCCGCAGGTACTCCTTGATCAGGGGCAGATGCGCGCCGAGGGCGGGCATCGCGGCGGTCGCGCCGTCGTCGAGTCCGAGCGCGGCGCCCAGGTGCTGGTTGATGTCGGCGTCCACCGCGACGACAGGGACCTCATTGGCGGCGAGGTGGCGGATGAAGAGGGAGGACAGCGTCGTCTTGCCGCTGCCGCCCTTTCCCACGAAAGCGATCTTCATGTTCACCAAGCGTAGCGGGTTGACCGCACTGCGTGGTCAGGGTGAGTGAAGAAGACCACTCCAAGGAGGGGTCGGTGCTACGGGTGCGCAGTGCGTAGGCTCCCTACTTATGAGTAGCGCTTTTGACCCGTTGGCCGCCCTGTCCGGGCTGCCGGGTGTCGCCGATTCCGTGGATTCCGTACGCAAGGCCGTGGACCGGGTCTACGGGCACCGGGTGATGCGCCGCCGCAGCGGCGAGATCACCTCGGAGGCCGCGCTGCGCGGCGCCCGCGGGAGCGCGGCGCTGTCCGGTGCGGACTGGGCGCTGGAGGAGGTGCGCCGCCGGACCGACTTCGGGTCGGAGTCGGAGGCGCTGACGGTGGGCGCCGCGCTGCGGCTCACCGCCGAGGCCGGCCAGCTGCTGAGCATCTGGCGCCAGTCGCCGCTCCGCGTGCTGGCGCGGCTCCACCTCGTGGCGTCGGGGTCGACGGAGGACGGGGACGTGGTGGGCCGCCCCCGGCTGGCGGGCGAGCCGGTGGACGAACCGCTGGTCGAGCTCCCGCTGCCGAGCGCGGAGGAGGTCGCGGGCCGGCTGGACGGACTCTCCCGCCTGATCATCGCGGGTGGCTCCGCCCCGGCGCTGATCACGGCGGCGGTCGTGCACGGCGAGCTGCTGGCCCTGCGCCCCTTCGCCACGTACAACGGCCTGGTCGCGCGGGCGGCCGAGCGCATCGTCCTGATCAACAGCGGGCTGGACCCGAAGGCGATCTGCCCGGCGGAGGTCGGCCACGCGGAGCAGGGCCGGGAGGCCTATCTGGCCGCTTTCGAGGGGTACGTCTCCGGTACCCCGGAGGGGATGGCCGCCTGGATCGCCCACTGCGGCCGCGCGATCGAGCTCGGGGTGCGCGAGTCGACGGCGGTGTGCGAGGCGCTGCAGCGCGGCGCGGCCTGAGATCTTCCGGCCGGTCCCGGCGGGATCCGGCGAACGCCGGATCCGGCGAACAGGGCCGGACATGGGTTGCGGCGACACCGTCTTGCTTTGGTGTCGCCGCTGGCACTTACGCCCAGTTACCAAGCGTCCTCGAAGGTTGCCCATCAGGTCGGGAACTTTGCCCGTCACCTGGTGCGGCTGGCCCGTAATCGACGGGTCGACGTCGCGTGGGTGCTCGGCGTTCATGCTTCGGTCCGTGGGCCTTACTGCGTTTTAAAGATGATCCTCTCGGATGTTCTTTGGTCTCGCGGGCCGTTGCTTTATTTGTACTCCGCTTGGGAGCCATGCGAAACCCCTGGCTCCACTTTTTACCTACCGGGATGACCTCGGGCGAATCGGACAGTCCGTATCGCCCCAGGTCAGGACATTCGCCCCGGCGTGCCTCAGTCGGACGTGGCGGGCGTCAGGCGGACGCGGCGGCGGCCAGTGCGCGGTTGCGGCGCCGGCTCGCGTACCAGACCAGCCCGGCGGTGACGGCGGCCGCGCCCACGGCCGCGGCGGCGACCAGCGCCGGCCGCGCGGGCATCGACAGTCCGGGCAGCCGCTGCTTCAGCCGCACCGGGCGGTTGAACACGAGCACCGGCCACTCCCGCGCCAAGGCCTCCTTGCGCAGGGCCCGGTCGGGATTGACGGCGTGCGGGTGCCCGACGGCCTCCAGCATCGGGATGTCGGTGGCCGAGTCGCTGTAGGCGTAGCAGCGGGCGAGGTCGTACCCCTCGGACTCCGCGAGCTCGCGGACGGCTTCCGCCTTCGTGGGTCCGTAGGCGTAGTACTCGATCTCGCCGGTGAAGCAGCCGTCCTCGCCCACGACCATGCGCGTGGCGACGACCCGGTCGGCGCCGAGCATCTCGCCGATCGGCTCGACCACTTCCGCGCCGGAGGTCGACACGATCACCACGTCGCGGCCGGCGGTGTGATGGGCCTCGATGAGGGACGCGGCCTCGTCGTAGATGATCGGGTCGATGAGGTCGTGCAGGGCTTCCGCGACGATCTCCCGCACCTGCTGCACGTTCCACCCCTTGCAGAGGGCGGAGAGGTACTCGCGCATCCGTTCCATCTGGTCGTGGTCGGCGCCGCCGGCCAGGAAGATGAACTGCGTGTACGCGGTGCGCAGCACGGCGCGCCGGTTGATCAGGCCGCCCCGGTAGAAGGACTTGCTGAACGTCAGGGTGCTCGACTTCGCAATGACCGTCTTGTCCAGGTCGAAGAAGGCTGCGGTGCGAGGCGAGGAGTGCGGCAAGGGCTGATTTTCCACGCCCCGAGCATATGCGCCCACCATTCGGCGTAAGGTGTGGCGCGTGGGTTTGCCTGAGAGGGCTCTCGGGTACACCATGGAAGTCACGGATCGTTCGCGACCGTGCTAACCCGGTCTGGCTCCTCCCCCCCCGAGTCGGACCGTGGGGACGACCCCCGCTCTCCCCCCCGGCGGGGGTCGTCGCATGTCCGGACGCGGTTTGCGTCCCTGCCTTCGGCCCCAAGTGACCATTCCTACGGCCCTCCTGTCGTACGAGGCCTCCACGGCGAAGGCGCCTCACCCTCCCTGACTCGTAACGCTGCGTAGTGGTTCCGCCGCGCTCCGGAACTCACCGGTGAGGGTGACCGGGTTATTCACAATCGGCTCGGTGTCCACAGTTTTCGAGCAAGATCCACTTCTTTTTCCCGAACGCTGCACGGTGATTCCAGCCGCGAAGTCCGCGGTGCTGGATTTGCAGGGAGAAGGGGGCGGAGATCGTGGCTCGATCGAAGTCGTGCGAAACGCCGGAGTCCGTGGTGGGCGGGGCCGGGAGCGCTGTCGTGGGTGCGGTCGTCGGCGGGCGTCCGCTGATCATCACCGAGGATCCCCTGCTGCTCGACGATCTGCTGCGGCTGTGCGCCGCCGCGGGTGCCGAGCCGCACGTGCACCACGAGGTGCCGGAGCCGGGCGGGGCGGGCGGGCCTGGCGGGAGCGTCGGATGGGAGTCCGCGCCCCTGGTGCTGGTCGGGGACGACGCGGCCAGGCGGGTGCGCGGGGCGCCGCGCAGGGATGGCGTGTTCCTCGTCGGCCGGGACCTGGACGACCCCGTCGTGTGGCAGCGGGCGGTGGAGATCGGCGCCGAGGAGGTGCTGAGGCTCCCGGACGCCGAGAGCCGTCTCGTCGACCGCATCGCCGATGTGGTGGAAGGAGCCGGGCGGCCCGCGCTCGCCATCGGGGTGATCGGCGGCAGCGGCGGGGCCGGGGCCTCCACCCTCGCCTGCGCGCTCGCCGTCCGCGCCGCGCGCACCGGGGAGCGGACGATCCTCATCGACGGAGACCCGCTCGGAGGGGGCATGGACGTCCTGCTCGGAGGCGAGGGCGCGGAAGGGCTGCGCTGGCCCGACTTCGCGGGCTCGCGTGGACGGGTGGGCGCCGGAGCCCTGGAGGAGTCCCTGCCCGAACTGCACGACCTGCGGGTGCTCAGCTGGGACCGCGGGGACCGGGTGGTGGTACCGCCCGCCGCGATGCGGTCGGTGGTGTCGGCCGCGCGCCGCCGGGGCGGGGTCGTCGTGGTCGACCTCCCGCGGAGGGTCGACGAAGCCGTGGCGGAGGCACTGGCCCAGCTCGACCTGGTGCTGATGGTGGTGCCGGGCGAGCTGCGGGCGGTGGCGGCCGCGGGCCGGGTCGCGGCCGGGGTGCGGATGGTGGCCCGGGACGTACGCGTCGTCGTACGGGGCCGCTGCCCGGGCGGTCTCGACCCGGAGGCGGTGGCCGCACTGCTGGGGGTGCCACTGGCCGGTGAGGTGCCGGTCGAAGTGGGACTTCCCGGGCGCGTGGCCGAGGGGGAGGCGCCGGGGGCGCAGGGGCGGGGCGCGCTGTCCCGCTTCTGCGACGGCTTCTGGCAGCGGGCGCTCGGCTCCGCCCAGGGGGTGCCGGCATGAGCACGTTGCTTCTGGACGCGGTGCGCCGTCAGCTCGCCGAGAGCGGGGCGGAACCGACCCCGGCGCGGGTCGCGGCGGCCCTGCGGTCCCAGGGCCGGCTGCTGGGCGACGCGGAAGTGCTCGGCGTCGCCGCCGAGTTACGGTCCGAGCTGGTCGGTGCGGGCCCCTTGGAACCCCTGCTCGCCGACCCGGAGGTCACCGATGTACTGGTGGCGGCCCCGGACCGGGTGTGGGTGGACCGGGGCGGAGGGCTGGAGCTGACGGGGGTGACCTTCACTGACCAGGGGGCCGTGCGCCGGCTCGCCCAGCGGCTGGCCGCCGTCGCGGGGCGCCGGCTGGACGACGCCCGGCCCTGGGTGGACGCCCGGATGCCCGACGGTACCCGGCTGCACGCGGTGCTGCCGCCGGTGGCGGTCGGGTCGGCCTGCCTCTCCTTGCGGGTGGTGCGGCCGCGGGCGTTCACGCTGGAGGAACTGGTCGCGGCGGGGACGCTGCCGCCCGGCGGGCACCGGCTGCTGCGGGAGATGATCGAGGCCAGGCTGTCCTTCCTCGTCTCCGGCGGCACCGGAACCGGTAAGACCACTTTGCTCAGCGCCCTGTTGGGGCTGGTCGGCCCCGGTGAGCGGATCGTGCTGGCCGAGGATTCGGCCGAGCTGCGCCCCGACCATCCGCATGTGGTGCGGCTCGAAACCAGGCCCGCCAACCAGGAGGGCGCGGGCCTGGTCACGCTGGCGGACCTCGTCCGCCAGGCGCTGCGGATGCGGCCCGACCGCCTGGTCGTCGGTGAGGTCCGGGGAGCGGAGGTCGCAGACCTGCTCGCTGCTCTGAACACTGGTCACGAAGGGGGCTGTGGCACGGTCCATGCCAATGCCGCCGCCCATGTCCCGGCCCGGCTGGAGGCCCTGGGGACGGCAGCCGGGTTCGACCGGGCCGCCCTGCACAGCCAGTTGGCGGCCGCGCTGACGCTGGTGGTGCACCTGGTGCGGGACCGGGAAGGGCGGCGCCGGGTGGCCGAGGTGCACGTGCTGGAGCGGGACGCCGCAGGTCTGGTGGTCACCGTGCCGGCGCTGCGCTGGGCCGCGCAGGGCTTCGTGCGGGAGCGGGGCTGGGAGCGGCTGCGCCCGATGCTGCGGGGTGCCCGGTGAGCGCCGTGGCGGCGCTGCCGGTGCCGATGTTCGCGGGTGTGCTGTGCGCCGGGGCGGCCGCCTGGGGCCTGACCGGCGGCGACCGGGTGTTCCGCAGGGCCCGGGCGGTGGTGTCGGCCCGGGGCGCTCCGGAGGCGCCGCGCGCGCCGGTGCGCCCGGATCGGCTGCTTGCGGCCGTGCGGGTGCGGGCGGGGCGGCGGCGGGAGTGGGGCTGCCTCGCCGCCGGGCTGGCGGTCGCCGTGCTCGGCACATCGGTGATCCCCCTGCTGGCCGGGGCGGCCGCGGTGCCGCTGGTGCGGCGGTGGCTGCGGACACGGGCGCGGGAGCGGGCCAGGGTGGCGCGGGCGGCCGAGGTGGTGGCTCTGTGCGGTGCGGCGGTGGGGGAGTTGCGGGCGGGAGCGCAGTCCGGTCAGGCCCTGACCGCGGCGATACGGCGGACGGCGCCCCTCCCCGGCGGTCCGGGCGCCATGGAGGCGGGTGTGCTGGCCGCCGCGGCGTTCGGCGGGGACGTGCCCGGGGCGCTGCGCCAGGCGGCGCGGGAGCCCGGCGCGGAAGGGCTGGCCGGGATGGCCGCCTGCTGGCGGGTGTCGGTGGACGGCGGTGCGGGCCTGGCCGCCGGGCTGGACCGGCTGGAAGGGGCTCTGCGGGCCGAGAGGGACCAGCAGGAGTCGCTGAGGGCCCAGTTGGCGGGGGCGCGGTCCACGACGGTGGTGCTGGCCCTGCTGCCCTTGGTGGGCCTCTTGATCGGCACCGGGCTGGGAGCGGATCCGCTGCGGGTGCTGCTGCACACCCCGATGGGGTGGGGCTGTCTGGTCGCGGGCGGGGTGCTGGAGGCGCTGGGGCTGCTCTGGTGCCGGCGGATCGTACGGACGGGGGAGCGGTGATGGGCGGCTTCGTGATCCACAGGCTGGGGATCGTGCTGTGTCTGGCGGTGGCTGCACTGTCGGTGGTGTCGGCGCGGCTCCGGGCGCGGCGGGCCCGGAGCAGGCTCGGGGCCCTGCTGGGCGTGCGACCGGGCCCGAGGGGACCGGTACCGGGTGCGCGGCTGCGCCGTGTGGTGGCCGCCTGGGGCGGGCCGGCCGGGGCGCTGCTGGCGGGCTGGGTGCTCATCGGCGGGGTGGCCGGTGTGGCCGTCGGCGTCGTGGCTGCGCTCGGGGCGCGGCAGTGGCAGGGCAGGGCGCGGCCTGCGGCTGGGGTGGACCTGCGGGAGGCGGAGCGTCAGCTGCCGTTCGCGGCGGACCTGTTGGCCGCCTGCCTGGCGGCCGGGGCCGGTCCGGTGGAGGCCGCCGAGGTGGTGGGTGAGTCGCTGGGCGGCCCGGTGGGCGAGCGGCTGGCGCGGGCCGGGGCTGAGCTGCGGCTCGGCGGCGAACCCGGTGCGGCGTGGGGGAGGTTGGCGGAGATACCGGGCGCCCGGGCCCTCGCGGAGTGCCTGGAGCGGGCCGCTCGGACGGGCGCTCCCGCGGCGGAACCCGTCTCCCGGCTCGCGTCGGCCCTCCGGGAGGACCGGACCCGGCAGGCGGGTGCCAGGGCGCAGCGGGCGGCAGTGCTCGTCACCGCGCCGGTGGGGCTGTGTTTTCTCCCCGCTTTTCTCGCGATCGGGGTGGCACCGGTGGTGATCGGAATGGCCTCGGCTCTCCTCACCAACACCTGACGCCACATTAATCACGTACATCAGCAAGGAATATCAACGGGAGGTTGCCATGAGGATCATCTGGTTTCGTGTGCGGACGGCACTGCGAGGTCGCGGGAGCGACGCGGGGATGTCCACCTCGGAATACGCCATGGGCACGATCGCGGCCTGTGCGTTCGCGGCTGTTCTGTACAAGGTGGTGACGAGCGAAGTGGTCGCCACCGCCCTTCAGTCGACCATCGGGAAGGCGCTCGATGTGCCGTTCTGAGAGAAATCCCGGGGGAATCCGGGGAATGGGCGACCGGGGATATGTGACGGCGGAGGCCGCCCTGGTGATCCCGGCGCTGGTGCTCTTCGCGGCGCTGCTGGTGTGGGCGCTGATGGCGGCCGCCGCCCAGATCCGGTGTGTGGACGCGGCCCGGGCCGGCGCCCGGGCGGCGGCCCGGTCGGAGTCCGCCGAAGTGGCGGTGGCGGCGGCCCGGGCGGCCGCGCCGTCGGGGGCGCGGGTGGAGCTGGAGCGCGAGGGGGATCTGTGGCGGGTGCGGGTGGCGGCCCCGGCGCCGGGGCCGGGCGGACTGCCGGTGCGGCTCGGGGCGCGGGCGGTGGCGTTGGCGGAGGACAGCGTGGGGCCGCCGCCGTGAGCCGGGACCGGGGTTCGGCGACGGTGTGGGCGGCGCTGGTGGCGACGGTGCTGGGGGCCGTGTTCGGCGGTGTGCTGCTGCTCGGGCAGGCGGTCGTGGCCCGGCACCGGGCGGCGGCGGCCGCGGACCTGGCGGCGCTCGCGGCGGCGGCCACCTGGGCCCACGGACCGGAGACCGCCTGCGCCACGGCTCGCCGGGTCGCCCGGGCGCAGGGCGCGTCCCTGGGTGCCTGCACCCTCCGGGGCGAGGTGGCCGAGGTGACGGCCCGCCCCGCCACGGGACCCTTCGCCCCGACGATCACGGCCCGTGCGGGCCCTCCGGCCGAGGCCATCGGGGTCGGCGGTCGCGGGGGCGCGGCGGACTCTGGCCCGTCCCGGAAACCGCCTGGACCCGGTCCCGGTTCAGGTCCAGGCCCGGGTCCCGGGGAGGGGAGAGCCGGGCCGGCTACGGCGGTGGAGCCTGCTGGGCCTGTGGAGCCTCGGACAGGAGGCGGGTGAGGAGGCGGATGGCGCCGCGCTTGTGGAGGGGATCGTTGCCGTTGCCGCACTTGGGGGACTGGATGCAGGAAGGGCAGCCGGCCTCGCACTCGCAGGCCGCGATCGCGTCGCGGGTCGCCGTCAGCCAGGCGCGGGCCGTGTGGAAGGCCCGCTCCGAGAATCCGGCGCCGCCGGGGTGGCCGTCGTAGACGAAGACCGTCGGGAGGAGGGTATCGGGATGCAGCGGCACCGAGACGCCGCCGATGTCCCAGCGGTCGCAGGTGGCGAACAGCGGGAGCAGACCGATGGAGGCGTGCTCGGCGGCGTGCAGGGCGCCGCCGAGGATCTCCGGGTTGATCCGGGCCTCGTCGAGCTGGTCCTCGGTGACCGTCCACCACACGGCCCGGGTGCGCAGGGTGCGGGGCGGCAGGTCCAGCTTGGCCTCGCCCAGCACCTCGCCGGTGATCAGTTTGCGCCGCAGATAGGAGACGACCTGGTTGGTGACCTCGACCGAGCCGTAGCAGAGCCGGGCCTTGCCCCACGGGATCTCGGACTCGGTCTCCAGGACCGAGATGGAGGTGGTGTCGCGGGCGGTGGTGGAGAAGGGCGGATCGGCCTCCTCGACGAGGGCGGCGGCATCCTCCAGATCCAGCCGCTTCACGAGGTACGTGCGGCCCTGGTGCAGGTGGACGGCCCCCTCGTGGACGGCGGTGTGGGCGGCCGACTCGTCGACCGTGCCCAGCAGCCGGCCGGTCGAGGCCTCGACGATCTGCACCGGGCGGCCGCCGCCGCCCCGGATGTCGGTCAGGTCCGAGGCCCGTTCCCGGCGGGTCCAGTGCCAGGCCGTGGCCCGCCGCCGGAGCAGCTTCGCCGCCTCCAGCTGGGGGATGAGCTCGTGGGTGGCCGGGCCGAAGAGCTCCAGGTCGGCCTCGGTCAGCGGCAGCTCCGCCGCCGCCGCGCACAGGTGGGGGGCCAGGACGTACGGGTTGTCCGGGTCCAGGACGGTGGCTTCCACCGGCTGGCGGAACAGCGCCTCGGGATGGTGGACGAGGTAGGTGTCGAGCGGGTCGTCGCGGGCGATCAGCACGGCCAGGGCGCCCTGGCCCGAGCGCCCGGCCCGGCCCGCCTGCTGCCACAGGGAGGCCCGGGTGCCCGGGTAGCCGGTGATCAGGACCGCGTCCAGGCCGGAGACGTCCACGCCCAGCTCGAGGGCGGTCGTGGCGGCCAGGCCCAGCAGCTCGCCGGAGTGCAGGGCCCGCTCCAGGGCCCGGCGCTCCTCGGGCAGGTATCCGCCACGGTAGGCGGCAACCCGCCGCACCAGCGAGCGGTCCACCTCCGCGAGCCGCTCCCGGGCGATCACGGAGATCAGCTCGGCGCCGCGCCGGGAGCGGACGAAGGCCACCGTGCGGACCCCCTGCACGACAAGGTCCGTCAGCAGGTCGGCGGTCTCGGCCGTGGCCGTACGGCGGACGGGCGCGCCCTTTTCGCCCCGCAGCTCGGTGAGGAGCGGCGGTTCCCAGAGGGCGAAGACCACCTCGCCGCGCGGGGAGGCGTCGTCGGTGATCTCGATGACGCGGACCCCGGTCAGCCGGGACGCCGCTTTCGCCGGGTCGCTGGCGGTGGCGGAGGCCAGCAGGAACACCGGGTCGGAGCCGTAGCGGGCGCACAGCCGCCGCAGCCGGCGCAGTACCTGGGCCACGTGGGAGCCGAAGACCCCGCGGTAGGTGTGGCACTCGTCGATCACGACGTAGCGCAGGGCCCGCAGGAAGGAGGACCAGCGCGGGTGGGCCGGGAGGATGCCGCGGTGCAGCATGTCGGGGTTGGTGAGGACGTAATTGGCGTACTGGCGCACCCATTCGCGTTCTTCTACCGGCGTGTCGCCGTCGTAGACGGCGGGCCGGATCGCGTTGCCCAGCGGGGCGGCCAGTTCCCGTACGGCGCGGCGCTGATCGGCCGCCAGGGCCTTGGTGGGGGCCAGGTACAGGGCGGTCGCGCCGCGTCCGTTCGGGGCCTCGGCGCCGTCCGCGAGGGCGGAGAGCACCGGGGCCAGGTAGGCCAGCGACTTGCCCGAGGCGGTACCGGTGGCGACGACCACGGATTCGCCGTCCAGGGCGTGCTCGGCGGCCGAGGCCTGGTGTTCCCACGGATGGTCGATCCCGGCGGCCTGAATTGCGGCTACGACATTCGTTCGGATGCGGTCGGGCCAGACCGCATGACGACCCTCCCGAGGGGGCAAGTGCTCCGTATGGGTGATGCGCGCAGCCCGGGAAGGCCCCCGTGACAGCCGGTCCAGGACCGTTCCGGGGGTGGTTCGAACGTCCGCGGGTGGCGTGGGCCGACCGGGGCGGTGAGTATTGGCCATTGGAACCGAGTGTGTCACTGGCGTGCGGGACAATGGTCCCAAGGCGTCGTGCGCGCCTGCCGGTAAGTGATTGAATGCCATTGCGGCAGCCAATCCCTCACCTACCTTCGGGTGGGGAGGCCCCTGGGGGGCGCCGCTCGATAGCAAGGTGCTGGAGGATCCGTGGACCTGTCCCTGTCGACTCGCACTGTCGGCGACCGTACGGTCGTAGAGGTCGGTGGCGAGATTGATGTGTATACCGCGCCCAAGCTGCGCGAGCAGTTGGTCGAGTTGGTGAACGACGGCAGCTACCACCTGGTTGTCGACATGGAGCGAGTGGACTTCCTCGACTCCACCGGGCTTGGTGTGCTCGTGGGAGGCCTCAAGCGCGTCCGCGCGCACGAGGGTTCGCTGCGTCTGGTGTGCAACCAGGAGCGCATCCTGAAGATCTTCCGCATCACCGGTCTGACCAAGGTCTTCCCGATCCACACCACGGTGGAAGACGCCGTCGCCGCCACCGACTGACGGCTCCGTACGGCGAGGAGCCGAAGACGAGAGCGGGGGTACCGGGCCACGGTTGGCCCGGGCCCCTGTCAAGGCACGCCCGTAGTCCGAGGGGGACGCGCATGGCCACCGTTGAACTCCGCTTCAGCGCCCAGCCCGAACACGTCCGTACGGCCCGCCTGGTCGCGGCCGCCGTGGCGCGCCGGGCGGGTGTGGAGGAAGCCGTCCTCGACGAGGTCCGCCTCGCCGTGGGCGAGGCCTGCTCGCGTGCCGTCGGACTGCATCGCAGCATCGGACTGACCGCGCCCGTCCGGGTGGTCCTGACCGAGGAGGAGAAGGTCTTCTCCATCGAGGTCGGCGACGGGGTTCCCGGACCGGGCGGCGGCCCGGGCGATGCCGTGTCGGGCATCGACGCCGTCCTGGACCCCGACATCGAGGGCGAGGACGAGATGGGCCTCGCCGTGATCAGCGGGCTCGTCGACGACGTCGAGGTGACCAGTGGGGAATCGGGCGGGACCATCCGGATGAGCTGGCCGGTCTCGGGAGCCTCCGAGTCACCGTAGATCCACTGCGTCGCGCATTCCTTCGTATCTTCCGATCTTTATCAAGGCCCTGCTGAGCAGGGCCTTTTTCATTTCCCTAGATCAATGACCGGGCGTCAATGCTTTTGCCCCATTACCACTTTCGAGGGTAATGGAGTGACGCGATCTATTGCTGAGGAGCAGGAGCACGCCAATTCCGTTTCCTGCGCACTGTTTTGATCGGGGCGCGCTCCCTACAATCCGTCCACATCTTGAGCTCATCACGTCAAGGAGGACGAATGACGGGGCTCTTCACCCCTATCGCGCCGGATCGCACCTCTGATCTGGCAGCCGCAGTACTCACCGATGACAACCGGCTCATCGTGATCGTCATCGCGGCCGTGGCACTGGCCGCACTCGTCGTCGCGCAGATCCTGGTCCGCCAGGTCCTCGCCGCCGACGAGGGAACCGACAGCATGAAGAAGATCGCCGCAGCCGTTCAGGAAGGCGCCAACGCCTATCTGGGCCGCCAGCTGCGCACCCTCGGCGTCTTCGCCGTCGTGGTCTTCTTCCTGCTCTTCCTGCTGCCCGCCGACACCTGGTCCCAGCGGGCGGGACGGTCCGCCTTCTTCCTCGTCGGCGCCCTCTTCTCGGCGGCGACCGGCTACATCGGCATGCGCCTCGCGGTCCGCGCCAACGTCCGCGTCGCCGCCGCCGCGAGAGAGGCCACCCCCGCCGAGGGCGAGCCCGCCAAGGACCTGACCGAGGTCTCCCACAAGGCGATGAAGATCGCCTTCCGTACGGGCGGCGTGGTCGGCATGTTCACCGTCGGCCTCGGCCTCCTCGGCGCCTCCTGCGTCGTCCTGGTCTACGCGGCCGACGCGCCGAAGGTCCTGGAGGGCTTCGGCCTCGGCGCCGCGCTGATCGCGATGTTCATGCGCGTCGGCGGCGGCATCTTCACCAAGGCCGCCGACGTCGGCGCCGACCTGGTCGGCAAGGTCGAGCAGGGCATTCCGGAGGACGATCCGCGCAATGCCGCGACCATCGCCGACAACGTGGGCGACAACGTCGGAGACTGCGCCGGAATGGCCGCCGACCTCTTCGAGTCGTACGCCGTCACCCTGGTGGCCGCACTCATCCTCGGCAAGGCCGCCTTCGGCGACCTGGGCCTGGCCTTCCCGCTGATCGTCCCCGCGATCGGCGTCATCACCGCCATGATCGGCATCTTCGCGGTCTCCCCGCGCCGCAGCGACCGCAGCGGCATGACGGCGATCAACCGCGGCTTCTTCATCTCCGCCGTGATCTCCCTGGGGCTGGTCGGCATCGCCGTCTACGCCTACCTGCCGGCCACCTACAAGGAGCTCGTCGGCGTCGAGAACCCGGCGATCACCAACCACTCCGGGGACCCGCGCGTCCTGGCGGTCGTCGCCGTCGCGATCGGCATCGTGCTCGCGGCGCTGATCCAGCAGCTGACCGGCTACTTCACCGAGACCAACCGCCGTCCCGTCCGGGACATCGGCAAGTCCTCCCTGACCGGCGCGGCCACCGTCATCCTCGCCGGCATCTCCGTCGGCCTGGAGTCCGCCGTCTACACGGCGCTGCTCATCGGCCTCGGCGTCTACGGAGCGTTCCTGCTCGGCGGTACGTCGATCATGCTCGCGCTCTTCGCGGTGGCCCTGGCCGGCACCGGCCTGCTCACCACGGTCGGCGTCATCGTCGCCATGGACACCTTCGGGCCCGTCTCCGACAACGCCCAGGGCATCGCCGAGATGTCGGGCGACGTCGAGGGCGCCGGGGCGCAGGTCCTGACCGACCTGGACGCGGTGGGCAACACCACCAAGGCCATCACCAAGGGCATCGCCATCGCCACGGCCGTGCTCGCCGCCGCCGCGCTGTTCGGCTCGTACAACGACGCGATCGCCGGCGCGGTCAAGGAAGTCGGTGCCAAGGCCGGGGAGATGAACCTCAGCCTGGACATCGCCCAGCCCAACAACCTGGTCGGGCTGATCCTCGGCGCGGCCGTGGTGTTCCTGTTCTCCGGCCTCGCCATCAACGCGGTCTCCCGCTCCGCGGGTGCCGTGGTCTACGAGGTGCGCCGCCAGTTCCGCGAGCACCCCGGGATCATGGACTACTCCGAGAAGCCCGAGTACGGGCGCGTCGTGGACATCTGCACCAAGGACGCGCTGCGCGAGCTCGCCACGCCCGGCCTGCTCGCCGTCCTCACCCCGATCGCCGTCGGCTTCAGCCTCGGCGTCGGCGCGCTCGGCTCCTTCCTCGCGGGTGCCATCGGCACGGGCACGCTGATGGCGGTCTTCCTCGCCAACTCCGGCGGCGCGTGGGACAACGCGAAGAAGCTCGTCGAGGACGGCCACCACGGCGGCAAGGGCAGTGAGGCCCACGCCGCGGTCGTCATCGGGGACACGGTCGGCGACCCGTTCAAGGACACGGCCGGTCCCGCGATCAACCCGCTGCTGAAGGTGATGAACCTGGTGGCGCTGCTGATCGCCCCGGCCGTCGTGCAGTTCAGCTTCGGCCCGGACACCAGCCCCGTGGTCCGGGCGGTCGTCGCGGCCCTCGCGATCGCCGTCATCATCGGCGCGGTGTACATCTCCAAGCGCCGCGGCATCGCGGTCGGCGACGAGACCGAGGGCGGAGCCGCCGAGCGGGTGGCCCAGCCGGCCGACCCCGCCACGGTCTCCTGACCCGAGGCCTCATCGGTACGGGCAGAGCCGGGCAGGGCCGGCCGTGCGCCCGAAAGGCGGACAGGCGGCGCGGACTGACGCGCCGTCTGTCCGCCTTTGTGCGTCCCCGGATGGCAGCCGTGTATCTTCCGGGCCGAGAGCCTTCGAAGGGACCAATCCGGTGAACAAGAAGCTTGCGGCCGCGTTGTCGGGCAGTGCGGTACTGATGCTCGTCCTGTCCGGCTGCGGCGGGGACGACAGCGATGGGAAGGCCAACGCCTGGGCCAAGAAGGTCTGCGACCAGTGGCAGCCCGAACTCACGAAGATCGAGGCGGCCAATGCCGAGATCAAGCGCGTGGCGACGGAGAGCAGCAAGCCCGAGGAGGTCCAGAAGACCGACTCGGCGGCGTTCGCGACCATGTCCGAGTCGTACAAGACGATGGGGACCGCCCTGCAGCAGGCGGGAAGTCCGCCGGTCAAGGACGGCGCCGCGACCCAGGAGGCCGCCGCCAAGGGCTTCGAGGCGACCTCCAAGGGTTATGCCGACCTGAAGGTCAAGATGGACGCCCTGGACCCCAAGGACCAGACGAAGTTCGCCGACGGCCTCAAGGAAGTGGCCGGCGGCCTCCAGGAGGCGACGAAGGGCGGCAAGGACGCACTCGCGCAGCTCAACGCGGGCGGTCTGGACAAGGCCATCAACAGCCAGAAGGGCTGCCAGGTGGCGGCGACGTCGCCGTCGCCCAAGTAGTGCTCCGGGCGGTGCGATGAGCTGACATCCGATGGTCAGGGCGGCCGGGTCCCGGAAGGGGCCGTGGCCGCCCTGTCGCACGTTCCGCCCCGTGGCCCGCCCCGGTGGCCCACGCCGACGCCCGTGCTCCGCACGGATTGCCGGACCCAACCGCCACAATGGTGGGGTGAGTACCACCAGCCTCCCCTCGCCCGATCACACCGCCGAGCTCCGCACCGCCATGCTCGCCGCCGGTTTCACCGCAGACGGCCTGCTCGACCTGCTCGGCGCCCCCGCCTACGCCGCACTGGCCCGCAGCGAGACGGTTCCCGCCCTGCGCGCCACCCGCGGCGGTGGTGACGGCCCGCTCGCGAGCCTGGTGCGGCTGTTCCTGCTCCAGCAGCCCGTTCCGTACGCGCAGGCCGCGGCCGCGCTGCCCGCCGAGGCGGCCCTGGCCGATGGCTGGCTGCGCCGCGAGGATGCCGCCGACGGCGAGGACACGGTGCGCGCCACCGTCGACGTGCGGCCGTACGGAGGTCCGGACGGCGAGGACTGGTTCATCGTCTCCGACCTCGGCTGCGCCGTCGGCGGGGCCGGCGGGATCGGCAGCCGGGGCCGTCAGGCGGATACGGCCGTGGTCCTCGGGGTGGGAGGCGCCTCCACCACCCTGGCCGGGATCACCGTCCGGATCCCGGCGGGTTCCGCGCTGGACCTCGGTACCGGCTCGGGCCTCCAGGCGCTGCACGCGGCCCAGCACGCCACCCGGGTCACGGCCACCGACGTCAACCCCCGGGCCCTGGAATTCACCCGTCTGACGCTGGCGCTGTCCGGCGCCCCGGAGGCCGAGCTGCTCACCGGGTCGCTCTTCGAACCGGTCGGGGACGCCACCTACGACCTGATCGTGTCGAACCCGCCGTTCGTGATCTCGCCCGGCGCCCGCCTCACGTACCGGGACGGCGGTATGGGCGGGGACGACCTGTGCCGGACGCTGGTCCAGGAGGCGGGCGCGCACCTCAACCCCGGCGGGTACGCGCAGTTCCTCGGCAACTGGCAGCATGTGGAGGGCGAGGACTGGCACGACCGGGTCCGTTCCTGGGTGCCGCGCGGCTGCGACGCCTGGATCGTGCAGCGTGACGTGCAGGACGTGACGCAGTACGCGGAGCTGTGGCTGCGCGACGCGGGCGACCACCGCACCGACCCGGCCGAGTACGCGCGGCGGTACGAGGCCTGGCTGGACGAGTTCGAAGCCCGCAAGACGAAGTCCGTCGGCTTCGGGTGGATCACCTTGCGCCGGTCGGACGCGGCCGAGCCCTCGATCGTGGTCGAGGAGTGGCCGCACTCGGTGGAGCAGCCGCTCGGCGAGACCGTCCTCGCCCACTTCGCCCGCCAGGACTACCTGCGCCAGCACGACGACGCCTCCCTGCTGGAGGGTTACTTCGTACTGGCCGGCGAGGTGGTGCAGGAGCAGGTCGGCGCGCCCGGCGCGGAGGACCCGGAGCACGTGGTGCTCCGGCAGAACCGCGGGATGCGGCGCGCCACCAAGGTCGACACGGTCGGGGCGGGCTTCGCCGGAGTGTGTGACGGCTCACTGACCGCGGGCCGGATCCTGGACGCCATCGCGCAACTGGTGCAGGAGGATCCGGTTGTCCTGCGGGACCGGACCCCGGAGGCCATCCGGATGCTGGTCGAGCAGGGCTTCCTGGAGCCGGTGACGGGCCCCGCTCGGTAGTCGGCACCGGGATGTAACCCTGCGTTCGCCCGCCGTTCCCGAGTGGCTGGAAGGCTCCTGACCAGCGGGATCCGGGGGGATCCCGGGAGCGGCCAGGGGTAGGGGGAGCGGCATGGAGAACGGCCCGGCGATCTTCGCGGGGACCGTGTTCCTGCTGTTCGGGGCTGCTCTGCTGGCCTGGACGGGGGCGCGCGCACTGCACCGCGCGCCGGTGGCTGAGGGCGTGCGCCCCGTCGTGGCCGTACCGCTGGCTCTGCTCGCCGGCGGGACGTCGCTGGCGGTCGGGGTGTGGTGCCTCGCACGGCTCTGAGGCGGGGGCGCGACCGGCCCGGATCCCTGAAAGAAGCCGACGTGGGACGGGGTGCGGGAGCGCGGCCAGACGGCCCCCCGGGCACCCGGCACGGTGATCGGGAAGGGTCCGGCGCGGCATCCGGGCGGCAGAAACGGCACTTGTCGGGTTACCGTTCGAGTGGCCGTTGCGGGCTTGTGCCGTTTGACACGGGGGCGGGTTGTACCGTCACACTCCGCAGCGTCGCCGTACTGCGACCGAGTGCCGACCGGAGAGAAGAGCCAAGTTGTCCCCGACTAGCGAGACCGCAAAGGGCGGCCGCCGACTCGTCATTGTCGAGTCCCCTGCCAAGGCGAAGACGATCAAGGGCTACCTCGGCCCGGGATACGTCGTCGAGGCGAGCGTCGGGCACATTCGCGACCTCCCGAACGGCGCCGCGGAGGTCCCCGACAAGTACACGGGCGAGGTCCGTCGCCTCGGTGTGGACGTCGAGCACGACTTCCAGCCGATCTACGTCGTCAACGCCGACAAGAAGTCGCAGGTCAGGAAGCTCAAGGAGCTGCTGGCCGACTCCGACGAACTCTTCCTCGCCACCGATGAGGACCGCGAGGGCGAAGCCATCGCGTGGCACCTGCAGGAAGTCCTCAAGCCCAAGGTCCCCGTCCACCGGATGGTCTTCCACGAGATCACCAAGGACGCGATCCGCGACGCCGTCGCCAACCCGCGCGAGCTCAACCAGCGCATGGTCGACGCACAGGAGACCCGGCGCATCCTCGACCGTCTCTACGGCTACGAGGTCTCGCCGGTCCTGTGGAAGAAGGTCATGCCCCGGCTGTCGGCCGGACGCGTCCAGTCCGTGGCCACCCGCCTCGTCGTCGAGCGGGAGCGCGAGCGCATCGCCTTCCGCTCCGCCGAGTACTGGGACCTGACCGGGACCTTCTCCACCGGCCGCGCCGGGGACGCCTCGGACCCGTCCACGCTGGTCGCCCGCCTGAACACGGTGGACGGCAAGCGCGTCGCACAGGGCCGCGACTTCGGCTCGAACGGGCAGCTCAAGAGCGAGGTGCTGCACCTCGACGAGGCGAACGCCCGGGCGCTTGCCGCCGCGCTGGAAGGTGCCTCGTTCGCCGTCCGCTCGGTCGAGTCCAAGCCGTACCGCCGCTCCCCGTACGCCCCGTTCCGTACGACGACGCTCCAGCAGGAGGCCTCGCGCAAGCTGGGCTTCGGTGCGAAGGCGACCATGCAGGTGGCGCAGAAGCTGTACGAGAACGGCTTCATCACCTACATGCGTACGGACTCCACCACGCTCTCCGACACCGCGGTGTCGGCGGCGCGGGCGCAGGTCACGCAGCTCTACGGGGCCGACTACCTGCCGGAGAAGCCGCGCGTCTACGCCGGCAAGGTCAAGAACGCGCAGGAGGCGCACGAGGCGATCCGCCCCTCGGGTGATCGTTTCCGCACTCCGGCCGAGACCGGCCTGTCCGGCGACCAGTTCCGTCTCTACGAGCTGATCTGGAAGCGGACCGTCGCCTCCCAGATGAAGGACGCGGTCGGCAACTCGGTGACCGTGAAGATCGGCGGCCGGGCCTCGGACGGGCGCGACGCCGAATTCAGCGCCTCCGGCAAGACGATCACCTTCCACGGCTTCATGAAGGCGTACGTCGAGGGCGCTGACGACCCGAACGCCGAGCTCGACGACCGCGAGAAGCGCCTTCCGCAGGTCGCGGAGGGCGACGCGCTCGCCGCCGAGGAGATCACGGCGGACGGCCACTCGACCAAGCCGCCGGCCCGCTACACCGAGGCCTCGCTGGTCAAGGAGCTCGAAGAGCGCGAGATCGGCCGCCCGTCGACGTACGCGTCGATCATCGGCACGATCCTGGACCGCGGCTACGTCTTCAAGAAGGGCACGGCGCTCGTGCCGTCCTTCCTGTCCTTCGCCGTGGTCAACCTGCTGGAGACGCACTTCGGCCGGCTCGTCGACTACGACTTCACCGCGAAGATGGAGGACGATCTCGACCGCATCGCGCGGGGCGAGGCCCAGTCCGTGCCGTGGCTGAAGCGGTTCTACTTCGGTGCCGAGGACGCCTCGGAGGTCGTACCGGCCGACGGTGACGCGCTCGGCGGCCTGAAGGAGCTGGTCACGGACCTGGGCGCGATCGACGCCCGGGAGATCTCCTCCTTCCCCGTGGGCGAGGGCATCGTGCTGCGGGTCGGCCGCTACGGGCCGTACGTCGAGCGGGGCGAGAAGGACGCAGAGGGCCACCAGCGCGCCGACGTACCGGACGACATGGCTCCGGACGAGCTGACGGTCGAGTACGCGGAGGAGCTGTTCGCCAAGCCGAGCGGCGAGTTCGAGCTGGGCAAGGACCCGGTCTCCGGGAACGAGATCGTCGCGAAGGACGGCCGCTACGGGCCGTACGTGACGGAGATCCTGCCCGAGGGCACGCCGAAGACGGGCAAGAACGCGGTCAAGGCGCGGACGGCCTCGCTCTTCAAGTCGATGTCCCTGGACACGGTCACGCTGGACGACGCGCTGAAGCTGATGTCGCTGCCGCGCGTGGTCGGCGTGGACGCGGAGGGCGTGGAGATCACGGCCCAGAACGGCCGCTACGGCCCGTACCTGAAGAAGGGCACGGACTCGCGGTCGCTGGAGACCGAGGACCAGCTGTTCTCGATCACGCTGGACGAGGCGCTGGCCATCTACGCGCAGCCGAAGCAGCGGGGCCGCGCGGCGGCCAAGCCGCCGCTGAAGGAGCTGGGCACCGACCCGGTCAGCGAGAAGCCGGTGGTGGTCAAGGACGGCCGCTTCGGGCCGTACGTGACGGACGGCGAGACGAACGCGACGCTGCGGCGGGACGACGACGTCGAGACGATCACGCCGGAGCGGGGCTACGAGCTGCTCGCCGAGAAGCGGGCGAAGGGCCCGGCCAAGAAGGTGGCGAAGAAGGCCCCCGCCAAGAAGGCCCCGGCGAAGAAGGCCCCGGCCAAGAAGGCGACGGCGACGAAGACCGCTGCCGCGAAGAAGACGACGGCTGCCAAGAAGACCACTGCCGCGGCAGCCGCCAAGAAGACGACGGCGAAGAAGACGGTGACGAAGAAGATCGCTGCCGCCCCGGCGGACGAGTAGCCGCCGCGGCCGCGGTCTCCCGCTCCGCCTGCCCCGGGCCCCTGTGCGACCGCACGGGGGCCCGCGGCGTTTCCGGCGGGACGGGCGGGATCGGCGGGACGGGTCGGTCGGGCGGGGCGGGCGGAGCCCCGGAAGGTGGGTGCGGGGTCACACCGCACCTTGTCCACAGGCCTCCGCAATGGCGAAGCGCAGCGGATAGGCTGGGCGGATGACGCGAGCCGAGCAGCCAGCGGTCGTGACCGCCCCGGCGAACCCCACCTACGACGAAGCCCTAGCCGCGGATTCCCGCGAGCGTGCGGTGCGCGCACTGCTGCGCACCCCCAGGCTGCGCCGGCTGTGGAGCGCCCAGCTGGTGAGCGGCATCGGTGACGCCCTCGCCCTGCTGGTGCTGGTGCTGCTGGCCCTTCAGGCGGCCGTCTCCGAAGGAGCCTTCGGCGACGGCTACCGCGGCGCGGCCCTGGCCGTCGCCGTCGTCTTCGGAGTCAGGATCCTCGCCACCCTGTTCTTCGGCGCGGTCCTGCTGGGCCCGCTGGCCGGGCTCGTCGCCCCCGGCGGCAAGCTGGACCGCCGCTGGACGATGATCGGCGCCGACGGGGTCCGCCTCGGGCTCTTCGTCGTCGCCCCGCTGTGGCTCGACTGGATCCCGGCCCACGCGCTCACCGCGCTGCTGGCCACCGTCTTCGTCGCCGGCGCCGCCGAGCGGCTGTGGACGCTGGCCAAGGACAGCGCCGCTCCCGCCCTGCTGCCGACGCCGCCGCCGGAGGGCGCGACCGTACGGCCGCTCCCGGACCACCTGGACGCGCTGCGGCGGCTGAACCTGCGTACGTCCTTCGCGGCGCTCCCGATCGCGGCGGCCGCGCTGCTGGGCGCGACCCTGGTCGGCAAGGCCCTCGGCCTCGGCGTGGACTGGTTCGCCGAGAACCAGGCCGCCCTCGGCTCGTACGTGGCCTCCGGTCTCTTCGCGGCTTCGGTCTCGCTGCTGCTGCCGCTGGTGCTGCCCGGGGCGAAGACCCCGCGCCCCCGCTCGCCGCTGGAGGGCCTGCTTGCCCCCAAGGCGGGTGACCGGCCCGACAAGGGCCGTACCGGCGCCGTCCCGCTGCTGGTCCTGGCCTGCGCCGCAGTCGCCGGAGCCGTGTCCAGCGCCGTCGCCGTGTCGGTACTGCACGCCTTCGACCTGGGCGGCGGCCCGGCCGCTTTCGCGCTGCTCGTCCTCGCGCTGGTCGGCGGCACCGCCGCCGGCATCCGCGCCACCCAGGCCGGCAAGGTACTGCCCGGCCTGTCGCGGCGCCGTCTGCTGGCCCTCGCCATAGCGGTCGCCGGGCTGGCGCTGCTGCTCGCAGGGCTGGTCCCGGACACGGCGACCGTGCTCTTCCTGTCGCTGTTCGCCGGCACCGCTGCGGGCGTCGCGGCCAACACGGGCCACACCTTGCTGGACCAGGAGACCGAGGAGTTCCGCCGGGCGCGGGTCACCGAGCACCTCCAGGCGGTCGTACGGGTGGCCGTGGCCCTCGGGGCGGTCCTCGCCCCGGTGCTGGCCGCGGTGATCGGCCCGCACCGGCTGACCGGCGCCGAGGTCGTCCTCGCGCACGGCGGCGCCGCTTTCACCCTGATGCTGGTCGGCGCGCTGCTGCTGCCGGTCGCCGCGGTGGTCCTCGCCAAGCTCGACGACCGCAGCGGCGTGCCTCTGCGGCGCGACCTGCGCGAGGCGCTGCGCGGCGGCGAGCCGGTGCAGGCCGCCTCCGGCACCGGATTCTTCATCGCCCTGGAGGGCGGCGACGGAGCCGGCAAGTCCACCCAGGTGGAGGCGCTGGCCGACTGGATACGGGGCAAGGGCCACGAGGTGGTCGTGACGCGTGAGCCGGGGGCCACCCCGGTCGGCAAGCGGCTCCGCTCGATCCTGCTCGACATCTCCTCCGCAGGGCTGTCGAACCGCGCCGAGGCGCTGCTGTACGCCGCCGACCGTGCGGAGCACGTGGACACGGTGGTGCGCCCGGCCCTGGAGCGCGGCGCGGTCGTCATCTCGGACCGCTACATCGACTCCTCGGTGGCCTACCAGGGCGCCGGCCGCGACCTCTCCCCGACGGAGATCGCCCGGATCTCGCGCTGGGCCACCGACGGGCTCGTGCCGAACCTGACCGTGCTGCTCGACGTATCGCCGGAGGCGGCGCGGGAGCGGTTCACGGAGGCCCCGGACCGGCTGGAGTCGGAGCCGGCGGAGTTCCACCAGCGGGTGCGGTCCGGGTTCCTGACGCTGGCCGCGGCCGACCCGGGGCGCTACCTGGTGGTCGACGCGGGCCAGGACCCGGACTCGGTGACCACCGTCGTACGGCACCGCCTGGACCGGATGCTCCCGCTCTCCGAGGCCGAGGTGGCCGCCCAGGCCGAGGCCCGGCGCCTCGCCGAGGAAGAGGCCCGGCGCAAGGCCGAGGAAGAGGCGGCACGCAAGGCGCAGGAAGCCCGCCTGAAGGCCGAGGAAGAGGCCCGGCTGGCCCGCGAGGCCGAGGCGGCACGGATCAAGGCCGAGGCGGAAGCCGCCCGCAAGGCGGAGGAAGCCCGGCTGAAGGCCGAGGAAGAGGCAAGGGCCCGGGCCGAGGCCGAGCGGCTGCGCGCCGAGGCCGAGGAGAAGGCGCGCGCGGCGGAGGCGGAGCGGCTGCGCAAGCAGGCCGAGGAGGAGGCCCGGCTGCGGGCCGAGGCCGAGGAGCGGCGGCTGGAGAAGCAGCGGCGGGCCGAGGAGGCCCTGCTGAAGGCCGAGGAGGCGCGCCGACTGGCGGCGGCCGAGGCGGCTGAGGCCGCGGCGAGGGCTGCGGCTGCCGCGGCGGCGGCGGAAGCCGCGTCGGCGGCTCCTTCGGCGCCGGTTTCGGACGGTCCGCATCCGGACGATGCCGTGACGCTCGAGACCCCGGCGCTCAGCCGCGTCGTCCGGCCGGACGACGTGACCCAGACCGTCCCGGTGCCCAAGGCCGATCTGTCGAAGCCGCCGGTCCGCCCGACCGATGAGACGGCTGTTCTGCCGCCGGTCCGCCCGGCCGACGAGACGGCCGTACTGCCGCCGGTCCGCCCGGACGCCGGTGCGCCCGGCCCGGCCGGCTCGTCCGGCCAGGCCCGGTCCGCCTCGCGGCCCACGGCCCGGCGCCCCGAGGAGAACCCGGCCGACCGGGTTCCGCCGGGCATCTTCCGGGACGGCGGCAGCGACCGGACGCGGGAGCTCCCGGCCCTCGGTGACGACGGTCGCCCGCGCCGCCCTCGCCCGGACTGGGCCGAGGAGACCCCGCTGGACGACCTGCCGACGCTGGCGGACGAACTGCTGGGCCGCCGCCGGGACGACGAGTACGGGGACGGCGACGACGAGCGGGGTCCGCGCCGCCGCGGCTGAGCGCGGCGTGACCGGTGGCCGGGCCGGGGGGACCGGGCCGGGCCGGATTGTCAGTGGCGCGCGCCACAATGGGTGCACGGAGAGTGAAAGGCGGTGGGCGGGATGCCCGTATGGGACGACCTGGTGGGACAGGAGCGGGTCCAGGCGCAGCTGGCCGCCGCCGCTCGTGATGCCGATGCCCTGGTCACCGCCGTCTCGGACGGGACGCCGCCGCCCGCCGCGAACAAGATGACCCACGCCTGGCTGTTCACCGGGCCGCCCGGCTCCGGGCGGTCCACCGCCGCCCGTGCCTTCGCGGCCGCCCTGCAGTGCACCAGCCCCGACCGGACCCTCGGAGGCCAGCCCGGCTGCGGGTTCTGCGACGGCTGCCACACCACTGTGGTCGGCACGCACGCCGATGTGGAGATCGTCCGTACGGATCTGCTGTCCATCGGTGTGAAGGAGACCCGCGACCTGGTCCGCCGGGCGCAGCTCTCCCCGGCCGTCGGCCGCTGGCAGGTCATCGTCCTGGAGGACGCCGACCGCCTCACCGAGGGCGCGGGCAACGTGCTCCTCAAGGCCGTGGAGGAGCCCGCTCCGCGGACGGTGTGGCTGCTGTGCGCGCCCTCGCTGGAGGACGTGCTGCCCACGATCCGGTCCCGTTGCCGACACCTGACGCTGCGCACCCCGCCCGTCGACGCCGTCGCCGAGGTGCTGGTCCGGCGCGACGGCATCGAGCCCGCCGCCGCGGCGGCCGCCGCCCGCGTGACCCAGGGGCACATCGGCCGGGCCCGCAGGCTCGCCACTGACGAGGCCGCCCGTTCCCGTCGGGCCGCCGTGCTCAGGCTCCCGCTCCGAGTCGACGATGTCGGCGGCTGCCTCAAGGCGGCGCAGGAGCTGGTCGACGCCGCCGCCGAGGACGCGAAGCAGGTCGCGGAGGAGGTCGACACGAAGGAGACCGAGGAGCTGAGGGCCGCGCTCGGCGCCGGAGCGGGCGCGGGCAGCCGGATGCCGCGCGGCACGGCGGGCGTGATGAAGGAGCTGGAGGACCGGCAGAAGCGGCGTCGCACCCGCACCCAGCGCGACAGCCTCGACCTCGCGCTGACCGACCTCACTGGCTTCTACCGGGATGTGCTGGCCCTGCAGCTCGGCTCGTCCGTGGCCATCGCCAACGAGGAGATACGCCACGACCTCGACCGGATCGCCCGCGCCTCGGGTCCCGAGCGGACGCTGCGCCGGATCGAGGCGATCATCGCCTGCCGGGACGCCCTGGACCGCAATGTGGCTCCCCTCCTCGCGGTCGAGGCGATGACGATGTCGCTGCGCGCGGGCTGACCGCTGATCCGACAACCTGCCGTGACCGCTGGTCCGACCCTGCTCCGGCCCTGCTCTGACCAGCGGAGCGGGCACCGGAGCGCCGCGCCCGGTCCACGTCCGGTTGACCGGCTCACCCGTACGGGCGGACCGGCCGCCGACGGCGGGACGCACCCGGCCGGTGCCTGGCCCGCGCGGGCCACGGAAGGCGCGCCACCGTCCGGGGCCGGACGGCGGCGGACCACCTCCTGGCCCGGGCCGGCAGCACGTAGGCTCCAAGGATGGACACCAGTCGCCTGCTGCGTACCACCGGGATCGTGATCGCGGCCGCCGGGCTGCTGCTTTCCGGATGCACCTCGGGCGGGTCGGGGGAACCCCGGGCCGTCGCGTCCTCCGAGGCGGTCTCCGGTTCGCCGTCCGCCCGGCCGTCCCCCGATGCGGCGGCGCTGCGCCCGTACTACGAGCAGAAGCTGACCTGGCGCGACTGCGGTGTGCCCGGGTTCCAGTGCGCCACCATGAAGGCGCCGCTCGACTACGCGAACGCCGGCTCCGGCCAGGACGTCGACATCGCGGTGGCCCGCCGGCAGGCCACGGGCCCGGGCAAGCGGCTCGGCTCCCTGGTGGTCAACCCGGGCGGCCCGGGCGGCTCCGGCATCGGGTACCTGCAGGCGTACGCGGGAATCGGCTATCCCGCGGCCGTCCGCGCCCGGTACGACATGGTCTCCTTCGACCCGCGCGGGGTGGCCCGCAGCAGTCCGGTGGAGTGCATGACCGGCCCGCAGATGGACAAGTTCACGCAGGTGGACCAGACGCCGGACGACGCGGCCGAGCGGGCCCGGCTGGTGGCCGCGTTCAAGGAGTTCGCCGTCGGCTGCCAGGAGCGTTCGCAGAAGGTCCTTCCGCACGTCTCCACCGTCGACGCCGCCCGGGACATGGACCTGCTCCGCGGGGTGCTCGGCGACGAGAAGCTCGCGTACGTCGGGGCCTCGTACGGCACCTTCCTCGGGGCGACGTACGCGGACCTCTTCCCGGACCGGGTCGGACGGCTGGTCCTGGACGGAGCGATGGACCCCAGCCGCCCGGCGGTGGACCTGAACCGCGACCAGACGGAGGGCTTCGATACGGCGTTCACCGCCTTCGCCAAGGACTGCGCGAAGCAGCCCGGCTGCCCGCTCGGCACGGGCGATCCCGACGCGATCGCGGCCCGCCTGAAGGACTTCTTCCGCAAGCTCGACGCCCAGCCCGTGCCGACCGGGGAGGACGCCCGTCCGCTGGGCGAGTCCCTCGCGACCACCGGGGTGATCGCGGCGCTGTACGACGAGAGCGCCTGGCCGCAGCTGCGCGAGGCGCTCACGGCGGCGATGAACGGCGACGGCGCGGGCCTGCTGAGCCTGGCCGACAGCTATTACGAGCGCGATCCGGACGGCAAGTACGCCAACCTGATGGCCGCGAACTCCGCCGTCAACTGCCTGGACCAGCCCCCGGCCTTCACCGGCCCGGAGGCGGTCGAGGCCGCCCTGCCGTCCTTCGAGAAGGCCTCCCCGGTCTTCGGCGCCGGCCTGGCATGGGCCTCGCTGAACTGCGCGTACTGGCCGGTGAAGGCCACGGGTGAGGCGAGGGCGCTGACCGGGAAGGGCGCCGCGCCGATCCTGGTGGTCGGCACCACGCGCGACCCGGCGACCCCGTACAAGTGGGCCCAGGCCCTGGCGGGCCAGCTCGACTCGGGCACCCTCCTCACGTACGACGGCGACGGCCACACGGCGTACGGGCGCGGCAGCGCCTGCATCGACACCTCGATCAACCAGTACCTGCTGGAGGGCAAGGTTCCGGCGGACGGCAAGAAGTGCTGACCGGCTGACCGCTCGGCGCCCGATTCCTGACCCCGGAGAACCTGGTTCAGGGCACCCGTCCACACCCTGTAGACTTGGCGCCGCTGCTGATGAGCACACCTCTTCGGGGGAATACTTGTCTGACCAGCGGTGCCGCCTTAGCTCAGTTGGCCAGAGCAACGCACTCGTAATGCGTAGGTCTCGGGTTCGAATCCCGAAGGCGGCTCGGATTAGCCCCAGGACTCACTCGCCGTGACCTGGGGCTTTTTCATGCCCGTATCCGAGCGGGCATGCGGATCTGCTGACCGGGCCGTACCTTCCCGACCCGGGCGGACAGGGTTTGGCGGCACGGCCCGGCACCAGCCGGGATGATGTTGTAGAGCCTCGTCGTGCTGGTTCGGCTCGGGTCTCACCGGATCAGAACACGGGAAGGGCGCCGAGTGACGTGCCGTCCAGGAGGAAGACGCGGTTCGCGTCGGCCGTGAGCCAGTAGCGGGTGGGGTTCTTGATGACGGGGAACACCCACGGCGGCCGGTTCTCGGGCGAGAGGTCGATGACGTTGATGCCCCCTTGGGTCCTGTTGACGGCGACCGACCAGAGGCCGTTCCCCTGCACGACGAGCGGGCTGGGCGGGTCGCATTCGAAGAGACCTGCGTAGACCCAGTCGGTTCCTCCGCCGCTCCGGACGTCGTAGCGGACGGGGACTCCCAGCACAGCTGCGTACACGTGGTCGCCGTGGATGGTCGGAGGGCCCCAGGAGATCGTGCCGCCGTTCGGCGGTTTGGGGTTCTCGGCCGACCAGAGGTCCTTTCCGTCGACGATGTCGAGGGCGGAGAGGTTCTTTCCCGTCACGCACAGGGAGCGTCCCGACAGGGCGACCTTGGCCCGGCCGTCGTCGGACTGCTTGCGGCGGTCCCATGCCTTGCGGCCGTCGGTCGTGTCGAGGGCGACCAGCGACCCGTCCGCAGCCGTGATGACCAGCCGGCCCTGGGCCGCCAGGCCGCGCGAGGCGGCCTTCGTGCCCAGGTCCGCGTCGACGTCGACGGTCCAGCGGATCTTGGCATCGGACCGGCCGATGGCGCGCACCCGCCCGTCCTTGGTGATCAGGTAGACGGCTTCGTCGTCCGCGTCGAGGAGGGATGCGGCTTCCGCCGGGGACGTCCACTTGGGCTCGCCGGTCGAGGCGACGAAGGTCGTGAGGGTGCCGTTCCGGTCGGTGGCCGCCACCAGTTGGCCGGAGAGGGACAGGTAGCGGTTGGCAGCCACCGCCTCCGGCGCCGACCATCGGAGGGTGCCGTCGACGACGCTGCGCGCGGCGATGCCGCCCTTCGGTGCTCCGACGATGACGACGTCGCGTACGGGGAGGGGCGCGGGCGATTCCTCCGACAGCGCCGAGGGGACGCTCCACAGCGGCTTGGCGGTCTCGCCGAGGACGTAGTCACCCTTCTTCGGGTCCAGGACGCGGGCCTGCGGGGTCTGTACGGCCGGAGGGATGTCGAAGGGGCCGCTTCCCTTCCGGATCCACCACACGGCGCCGCCGCCGACCGCGAGCACGGATCCGCCGACCGCAAGGCCCGTCAGCAGGCGCCGACGTGAGACGGAGCGCGGTGCGACCCCGCCCGGCGCCGTGGTCAGCAGATGGAGGCTGTGCTCGCGGGTCGTGATGTCCTGCGCGATCGATCCCTGCCGCCACGCGCGTTCGGCGCCTCGGGGCGGGGCGAAGGAACGGATGATCTCGTCCGGCAGGGGCCGGGACGCCGGGTCCTTGGCAAGGCACGCGCCGACCAACGGCTGGAGCGGGGGCGGTACTCGGTCCAGGCGCGCCTCTCCGTGGACCACCTCGTACTGCACGGCGGCGACGTGTGAACCCTCGTACGCGTGCTGCCCGCCGGCCGCGTACACCAGGACCGCACCCAGGGAGAAGACGTCGGCCGGTGGACCGACGCGCTGCCCGAGGACCTGCTCGGGCGCACCGTAGCCGGGGGTGACCGGGACCTGGCCGGTGGCGGTGAGGGTGAGGCCGTGTTCGGGGCGGGCGATGCCGAAGTCGATGACGCGGGGGCCCGTCGCGGTGAGCACGATGTTGGCGGGCTTCAGGTCCCGGTGGACGAGGCCGGCGGCGTGGATGTCGCGGAGCGCCTGGGCGAGCGCCGCAGCGAGGGCCCGTACCGTCGGTTCGTCGAACGGCCCGTGGGAGCGGACGGCATCCGCGAGTGTCGGCCCGGTCAGGAACTCGGTGGCGATCCACGGACGCCCGCCCTCCGTCCGGGCGTCCAGGACGCGGGCCACGGACCCGCCGGTGACCGACCTGGCCATCTGGGCCTCGCGGACGAATCGTTGCGTGAGGTTCGGGTCGTGCGTCAGGTGGGGGTGCAGCACTTTGACGGCGGCGGCGTGCCCCTCGCTGTCCTGACCGACGTACACCTTGCCCATGCCTCCTTCGCCGAGCACGGCGAGGATGCGGTACGGGCCCAGTCGGATCGGGTCTCCGGATTCCAGGGGCTTCATTGCGTGTGAGGCTTTCTGTGAGCTCAAGCGAGGGGATAAGCGGCGGTGTATTCGTCGCCGATGGCGATGAGCCGTCTGGCGGACGCGTCGGCGAAGTACCGCGCCTTGGCGGCTTTGAAGGGACGGGTCGCTGCGCCGGTGCGGATGTCCGCGGCCACCAGTCCGGACGAAGCCCTGCTGTACACGTACACGTACGCGATCCCGACCGCAGGCGGGGTGTCGAGGTCCTCGGCCGTGACCTCGCGGCGCTTCTCCGCCCACCGCAGTGTGCCGCTCGTGGCGTCGAGCGCGACCATGCCTCGGCCTTCCTCCACCGCGTACACCACGCCGTCCTTGACGGCCGGAGGGCTGAACCGCGCCCCTGGTGTTGCCCCGTCGAAGCGCCAGGCCGCCTTGCCGTCGGCCAGGCCGAGCGCGACGAGTTCACCCGCCGACGGGTACACGTGCCGGCTGTCCAGGGCCAGATGAGCCCGGTTGAGCGCCGACTGCTTGCCGTCGAGCGGCCGGTCCCACAGCGCTTTGCCGGTCATCGCGTCGTGTACGACAAGGCGCGGTTCTCCGTCCGCGGACTGCTGGACGAGGACCAGGTACCTGCCCACGGCTTGGGCGGACAGGAAGTGCAGGCGCTCGGACGTGTCCGGTCGGGCGGGGAGAGGGACCTCCCAGAGTTTTTTCCCCGAGCGGGTGTCGACGCCCAGCAGGAAATACGTCTGGTCCTTGCCGAAGCCGGCTTTCGTATGGGGGCCTCGGCCTCCCACCAGGTAGACGGCTTCGCCCGTCGCGCAGAGCAGTTGGGTTCCGTAGAGGATCGCTCTCAGGTCCTTGAGTTCACCGAACGGGGCCTTGAGCCTTCCGGTGGCCGGATCGACGGTGGAGACCTTCAGCGGATCGGTCTCTTCGAGGGTGTAGTCGGTGGCGTAGATCTGCTTGCCGTCCGTGGCGGTCCGGCGCATGAAGTAGACACCGGGGTCCGGCCACTTCGCCGCTCCTGTCGCGGGATCCAGGCCTTGTACGCCGTACTCACCTACGACGAGCAGTCCGTCCAGGACGAGCGGCGCGGGGGGAATGAGCGGGGCGGCGTAGCTCGTCGGCACCTGCCAGAGCAGGTCCCACGCGGGTTCCTTCGAGGCGACGGCGGGTGGCTTCGGGCCGGTGTCCTGACGGCCCAGCCATGCCCAGGCGCCGGCTCCGACCGCTGCCGCTCCGAGTACGGAACTCCCCCCGAGGGCCAGGAGCCCCCGGCGGGACAGGAGGGACGGGGTGGAGGAGGTGGACGGAGTGCCGCTCGGGAAGGCTTCGGCGAGGTCGTGTCCCGGTGGGGCCGGGAGGCGTTGGGGCCGGGCATGCCAGACGCCGCCGACGCGGCGGGCGATCTCCATGAGCAGGGGCTCGGGGAGATGGGCGGCGAAGCCGCCCTGCCCGGGGCGCAGCTGGGCGGCGAGGTCGGTGGTGGAGGGGCGGTCGTAGGGGTTCTTGCTGAGGCAGCGGGTCAGGACCGGGAGCAGGGCCGGAGGGACTCCGGTGAGGTCGGGGTCGGCGTAGCGGACGCGGTAGATGAGGTCGGCGTGCTGTCCGGTGCCGAAGGGCCCGTGGCCGGTGGCTGCGTAGGTGAGGACGCCGGCGAGTGCGAAGACGTCCCCCGCAGAGGTGTGTTCCTGGCCGGTCGCCTGCTCGGGGGACATGAAGGCGGGCGTGCCCGCGGCGGTACCGGTGCGGGTGAGGTGGTCGTCGCCGATGGCACGGGCGATGCCGAAGTCGATGACTTTGGGACCGTCTGCCGTGATCATGATGTTGGAGGGCTTGAGGTCGCGGTGGACGACGTCCGAGGCGTGGAGCTGGCCCAGAGCCGCACACAGCAGGGCTCCCAGCGCGCGTACCGCGGGCTCGGGGAGCGGTCCCGCGATGGAGACGGCGTCGTCGAGGGGCGGGCCGAGAACGTACTCGGTGGCCAGCCAGGGGGTTTCGGCGAGCGGGTCGGCGTCGAAGACCCGGGCGCCGTGGACGGGGCCGATGACGCGGGCCGCGTCCACTTCGAGGCGGAAGCGGGTGCGGACGGCGGGGTCGGTGGCGATGCGGGCGTGCATCGTCTTCAGCGCTGCGGTACGGCCCGTGGCCGACCGGGCGAGGTAGACGGTGCCCATGCCGCCGCTGCCCAGACGGGCGATGAGCCGGTAGGCGCCGAGCAGGTGCGGGTCGTCGTGGGTGAGCGGGGAGAGCATCAGCCGTCAGTCCAGGGGAGCAGGAACAGGGAGTTCAGCCGCGAGGACCTGCGCCGACTGGCGCGCGAGCGCGGCGACCATGCTTGCCGGCAGGGGGATCGGGGCGGCCGTGTCCAGGACGGTGGCCTGGTGTGCCGCCGTACTCGCGGCCGACTCCAGGCGGGTGAGGACCTGGTGCGCCTGCGGACGCCTCTCGGGATCGCGCGAGAGGCATGCCGCGATCAATTCGCGGATGAAGGAGGGAAGTTCGTCGCGTTCGGGGACGGTGTGGCCGGTTGCCGCGTAGGCGAGTACCGCCCCCAGGGCGTACACGTCGCCCAGCGGGCGCGGCCGTCCACCGGCCGCCTGTTCCGGGGCGAGACTGCCGGAGTCGAGGCCCGGCAGGCCGCTGCGCGCCTCCCCGTCCGGGGCTGCGGCCCGTACCGCCCCGAAGCAGCTGAGGCGGGGGCCTTCGGTGGTGAGCAGTACGGCGGCGGGGGACAGGCCCGCGTGCGTCACCCCGTGCGCGTGGGCGGTGGCCAGGGTCTGGGCGAGGGTGGCGCCCAGGGCCCGTACGAACGGCTCGGGCAGCGGACCGCCGTGAGCTCGCAGGGCGGCGGGGAGCGGGAGAGCGGGGACGTACGGCGCCGTGCACCAGGGGAGGTCCGCCGTGCCGCCGACCTCCCCGACCGGCAGGAATCCCCGTATCGAGAGCCGACGGGCCCCCTCCGCCTCGATCGCCCAGCGGGTCGGGTCGGCGTCGGTGCGCGGGAGGCAGGCAAGGAACGTGTGGTCGCCGTCGGCGCTGCGGGCGATGAAGCGGCGTGCGGGAACGGCTTGTTCGGAATCCGCGTCGAGCCGGGCCAGGGTGATGTGGGGCCCGGTCCGTGGAGGGTCGTCATGACGCAGCGGTTCCATGCGCGTCTCCCCCCCCCGGTATGTGATGAGCCAGGACAAGCCTACTCAAGCGCCCGTGCGGGGCCGGAGGGAGGCGTCGCAGGCGTGCGCGGAGCCAGTGGGTCTGGAGCGTGTCGACCCGGTGCCGGACGTACTCGTCGTAGCCGTTGTAGCCGTTGTAGGCGATGCGGTGGAGCGGGACCTGGGACAGCTCGGTCATCCGCTTCCGGCCGCGGCCGAGTTCCTCAGTCCACGCCTCGCCACTTGGCTGCGGCGACCGTGAGCATCAGCGCGTCATGGCGGTCGAATTCCGACTCCTCGATCTCTGCAAGCGCCTCCTGGGCCATGCTCACGATCGGCGCCATGGTTTCGGCCGCGTTGTCGGTACGGAACGCGTGGCGGGAGAGGACGGTGGTCATGCGTGTGCCTTACGTGGGTTACCTTGCCGGGCGCGTGCGTCCCCTGCGGCCTGCGGCTCTACGCGTCGAACTCGCCGCGCCAGGCGAAGCCGAGGAGGGCCTCGGGGAGGTAGTCGGACTGGACCTCGACGGGGATGCCGTTGGCCTTCGCCAGGCAGGCGATCGCCAGCGGGGCGAGAGCAACGACGCCCAGGATGTTCTGGGTGCGGTCCTCGTCCGCGGTCCAGTACTCCTTGTGCCAGCGGACGGCGTCGGCCAGGGCGTCGTTGAAGCCGGCGGGGTCGTTGCGCAGGTAGCGGTAGAGCATCATGATCGGCGGGTAGCGGAGCTTGCTCATCTCCTCCGCGTCGACGACGCGGGCCTGCTCGGGAGCGCTCAGGTCCACGGCACGCACCAGGTGGGTGCGCAGGTCGTCGCGGCGGAGCCAGAAGCTCTGGAGGGTTTCCACCCAGGCATAGGTGTACTCGTCCAGGGCGCCGCCGAAGTCGCGCAGCAGGGACACGGGGATCCGGGCCAGCATGTCGAGGCGGGCTGCTTCACGGCAGATGACCGCGAGGTAGAAGGCGTTGAGCCAGGTGTCCGCGTTGAGGTAGGTCTGGGGCTCGGTGGTGGCGAGGTGGCGCTCCTCCTGGCGGATCTTGCAGGTGACCGTTTCCCGGTCGGGATCGGCGGCGGCGAACACGGCAGAGTGCACCTGCAGGGCCAGCAGCCAGGATTCCCAGGTCTCCAGCATGCCGGCCGTGGGATCCCCGACACAGCGAACGAGAGCGACGTTCAGCGACCTCATGACCGCGCCCGACCTGGAGTTGTGTGAGGTCTCGATCTTCTCCAGCGAATAGGACAGCGACCCCTCCATGACGGGAACCACCGCCGCCATATCGTCCTTCGGATAGTCCTGGCGGGACAGGATCATGGTCATGGGCGTATCCCGATGAGTACGGCGGTCATATGCGCCTTACGTGGGGAATTCGCCGCACCAGTTGCGGCCAAGGAGAGTGGCGGGCAGGTACTCGGACTCGACCTCGATGGGGATGCCCGCATCGTGGGCGATGCAAGCCATGGCGAGCGGTGCGAGCGCGACGAAACCCGATGCCTGGAGTGCCCTGCTCTCTTCGCTCCAGTAGTCCTTGTGCCAGTCGAGGGCGGTAGCGAGTGCACGGTTGAATCCGTCGTTGTCCTTGCGGATGAACCGATGGAACATCTCCATCGGCGGGTACACCAGCCGGCCGACCATCTGGGGGTCTGCGACGACTTCGGGCTCCGTGCGGTCTACCGCGGCCACCAGCTTTGGTACGAGCTCAGGGCCACCGAGCCAGTAGGTCTGGAGGGTGTCGATCCAGGCGTAGTGGTACTCCTCGAAGCGCGACCCGTTCTCCCGGAGCAAAGACAGAGGTACCCGGCACAGGGCTGTGATCCTGTCCCGTTCCCGGCACACCACGGCCAGGTAGAAGGCGCTGAGCCACGCGTCCGGCTGTACGTACCACTCTGGACCGGTGGCTTTGAGCGCGCGGTCCTTGTGCGCGATACGACACTGCACCTGTTCTTCGGACGTGGTCGCGGCGGCGAACACGGCGGAGCTCGTTTGCATCGCGTTCACCCAGGCATCCCAGGTGGGAAAGATCGATGCCCTCGGGTCGACAAGGCAACGTGACTGGGCCAAGGTGAGCGTGGTGCGCTGGGCATCACCCAGGTCGGTGGAGTCTTCCTCCAGCCCGTCGATCAGTTCCTGCGCGTTCTCTTGGAGTATGGCGAGGCCTTCTTCTGCCCTGCCCGTGGGAACGGGGTGACGGGGGATGATCGAGACCAACGCAATTCTCCTTAGAAGAGCTTGAAGTGTTTGAGCTCGGCCCCAGCATACTGGCCGGTGTTTTCGGCAGCCTGGACGAGGACGTAGCGCAGAGTCTTGTTCTTGATGGCTTTCCGGATTTCCGCGGCGTACTTGCCGTCGGCCGGCGAGGTGGCAACACGGCCTTCCATTTCGGCAACAATGGTGCGGACGTACTCGATGGATCCCTGTTTCACCATGAACCGGTCGAAGTCGCCGGCGCCTTGACGCCAGTCCAGCGTACCGTTGGGGCTCTTCGCCTCGACGATCACTAGGTTGCCGTCCTTGTCGCGCCACAGCTGGTCGAATGCCCTCGACCCGTTGGGCGTCTCCGGCAACGGCGGATCGTCGACCTCCTTGGCGCCCTTGAACTCGTCCTGGAGAAGCATGTGGTGCCTTGCGGCCTCTTCTCCAAGGGCCTCGCCGAGCTTGGTGTTGTTGGGTACGTCCTTGCCGACCGTGAGGTTGTAGTGCTCCAGCGCCTTATCCAGCTCCAGCGCGTTCCCAACGCTCGGATCCTTGGCAAAGGCCTTTTCCCACTTGGTCAGGTCCATGCCCGCCCGACGCTTGGCCGCAACCTCGTCAAGGTGGTTCAGACCCTGAGGGTCAACGGTATCCCGGCCCCTCACCAGGTCTTCGAGGTGGAAGCCACCCGGGTCCGCGTGCGGCAATTGGCTAGTGGCAATCCAACTACCGTCCTTCTCAATGAGCTTCGGCAGGAGTTGGCCGTCGACCAACATGTCGGCATCGTTTCGCTTGCCGAGCCCCCACTTGTCGTAGTGCTCCGCGCGCCAGACCGGGTCCTCGTTGGCCAGCCGAACGTGCTCGCGGGTGATGGCCATGCTTTCCTCGGGCGTCCGCTGCTTGGGCGGGACCTCGCGGGCAGCCTCGTACTCCGCACGGTGCGCTGCGCGGGTCGCCTCATCGAGGGGGGCCGAGGACGGGGCATCCGGGTGGCCGCCGCCCGTGCCGGGCCCGTCCGGGTGGGTACCGCCGGTTGACGGGCCGTCCGGGTGGCCTGGGCCGGTGGGACCGTCGCCGTGGCCGCCGGTGCCCGGGGTGTCCGGGTGGGTGCCGCCCCCGCTCGGAGCGTCGGTGCCGTGGGTGGACGGGGTGTCCGGGTGGCCGCCGCGGGGGGTGTTGTTCAGGTCGCCCCGCGGCATGTTGTCCGGGGCGTGGCCGCCGGGGGTGTGGTCCGGGGTGTGGCCGCCGGGGGTGTGGTCCGGGGTGTGGCCGGTCGGGGCGTGGTCGCCCGCGTGGACCGGGTCGGAGATGTCGGAGCCGAGGCGGATGCCGTCGTCGCCTCGGCCGCCGACGGACACCAGCTCGCGCTCCGGGACCTTGACCGAGGCCGGGGAGTCCACCTTCGGGGCGTCGACGCGCGGGGTGTCCGCGCCCGCGTCCGGCTTGCCCGTCGGGGCGTCCTCGGCGTGGTGCGTGATGTCGCCCGCGGCGTCGTAGATGTTGCCCTTGGGGTCCATGAACTGCGCCGGACCGTCCACCGGCAGCTTCACCGAGCCCGGCGGCAGCGTGGCCGTGCCCTCGGGGAGCTTGATGTTGCCGTCCGGGAGTTTGATCGCCCCGTCCGGGATCGCGGTGCCCTCGGGGAGGTGGATCGCACCGTCGGGGAGATGGACGGCACCCTCGGGGAGGGCGATCGCGCCGTCCACGTTGATGTTCGGGACCTCGATCTTGCCCAGGCCCTTCAGCCCGGCCATCACGTCGCCGATCTTCGAGATGCCCGCGCCCGCGCCCTTGAAGACGTACGTCATCGGGTCGATGGCCCGCCCGGCCTTGCCCGCGAACGACAGCGCCTTGGCCACCGCGCCCGCCTTGCCCGCACCCGACGCCGCACCGCCCGCACCGCCGGTGAATACGGTCGTCACCACGTTGAAGGTGACCGCACCCGCCGCACGCGACGGGTTCGAGCCCCACTGGTCCCACGCCAGCAGCGCCTTGCCCGTCTCCTTCATCGCCGTACGCGAATCACGCAGCCACGACGGAAGCTTGTCGTCGGGGGCCGCCAGATACGCCGGACCCACGATCGGCAGGGTGGAGATCGCAAGGCCCGTCGCCAGCTTCGCCAGGCCCGTCCAGGCCTGACCCGCCGCGTCCCAGCCCTGGAAGCCGACGAGCGTGCCCAGGCCGACGATCGTGCCCCACACACCGTCGACGATCACGCCCTTGCCGAAGTCGTAGGCGTGCTCCCACACCTGCCACCACGGCACCGACTCCTCCACCGCGTCACCCCACGGCAGCGACTTCGACTGCTTCAGGGCCTCGGCGTCGTAGCCGTACATGCCCTCGCCGTGCGAGCCGTCGTCCTTCTTCAGGGCGGGCCCGCCCACCAGAGCGACGATCTTCGCGTGAGCAGCGCGTTCCACCTCCTGGAACTGCGCCCACACTTCGGCGATGTCATTGCGGCGATCGAGGTTCTCCTCGATCAGATCGCCGTCCTCGCGCCACTTCTTGTCGTCGGCCACCTTCGAACGAAACGCTTCCGCTTCCTTCTTCAGGTGCTCCAGCTTCTTCACCAGCGGTTCGACATCGCGACTGTACGTACCCAGCGCCCCCGCGATGGTGCACATGTCGGAACTCAGCTTCAGCCCGAGGTCGGCGACCGGCTTGGTCGTCGCGAACAGCTGGTCCGCCTCCGGCGCCTGGTAGAACGCCTGCAGCCCGCCGAAACTGGTGTGGACGTCACTGGCCTTCGTGGAGACCGTCGCCCCGCCCGACGAGATCTCCTTCACCTTCGCGTCCAGCACCGCCAGATCGCCGGTGAAGACGGGTATCTCGGCCGGATCGACGGGTGCGTTGCCGCTCACTTCTTCCCCCCCGGCTGTTCGCGCAGGACGTCCAGGTTCATGGCCCTTGCCGCGTCCTGAGCGGCCTTGGCCTGGTCCAGGTCGCCTTCGAGGTACTCGTTCGTCGCCTTGACCGCGCCGAGGATGCAGGCCTCGATGCGGTGCGCCATCGACTCCAGTTCCTTCTTGCGGCCCTCCAGGTACGTACCCAGAGCGGCCGCGACCGGGCCCATCGCCTTATGCGACAGCGGAGGCTTGCCCGGCGCCACCGGACCCTGCACCTTGGTCTCGGCCGCCGAGCCGGGCACGGCCGTGCCCGCTGCCTGGGCCGCCTCCGACATGTTCGTGATCAGGGAGTTCAGGGCCTTCTCCAGCTCGCCGGCATTCCCGCCGACGGTCTTCAACTGACCCTGCACACCCTGCGGCTTGATGTCCCACGACGTCATCGACGACCCACCCCCGTGTAGCCCGCTGCCATACAGCCCCGCTGCCCCGCTGCCCCGCTAAAACGATCCTGCTCAGCCGATGTTGTCGACCGCGGCCTTCGCCCGCTGCAGCGTCTGCTGCGCCGTGCCGTCGTTCTTCTCCAGCGTCGAATTCAGCAGCTGGATGATGTTCTTGACCTCCTGCGAGGCGTTCTTCCAGCGCGTTTCCTTGGCGTGGTAGTCGTCCGCCACACCATCCGCGGCGAAGTCCGACATCGCCTTCGCCACCTGCGCCTCGCGCGCCGCGATCACCTGCTCCAGCTGACCGATCACGACCTTGATGTTGCCCTGCGCCTCCGTCGAGGCGCCCACGTCGTACGAACGACGGTCCTTGTCACCAGCCATCACAACCACACTCCCCGTGAAGAAGAATCAGCGACCCGAGAAGCGGGCCGCGTCGAAGTTCGCCGCCGACTGCTGCTGCCGCGCGTTCTCGCCCTGCTCCTGGTCACCCGAACCGAAGGCCCGCTCCATGCCCGACTGACCGCCCAGGATCGCGGCCAGCGAAGCGTTGAGCTCCTTCGCGATGCCGTCCGAACGCGCCTTGAACGAGTCGAACGCCACCTTGCCCTGGCCGTTGAACTTGCCCTCCAGCGGCTGCGCCGCGTCCACCAGCAGCTTGATCAGCGTTCCCAGGTCCGTACTCGAATTCCGCGACCCCGACATCAGGCTCGTCAGAACCTGCGTCCCCATGTCGAACTTCATCCCACTCCCCCGCACACTCGAACGATCGTAAGTATGTCCAGTTCTATCAACTCACATCGCTCCTGCAACGTGCAACGGGCCGTCTGTGACCCGGCTATGACAAACCACCAGGCATCTTCACGAGCCCTTCAGGTGCCTCATCAGCTGCTCGAAGACGCTCCACCCCGACAGGTCCGACGGATTTCCGGGCAGCGGGTAGTAGTAGGCGGGGCGGGCCTTCGGCCCCAGCCGCAGCGGCTGTTCGGCCAGCGGCGTACGCCGGGCCCGGTCGTCCGGCATCCGCCGGACCTCCTCGGAGCCCAGGACGAAGGCCAGCGGCACCCCGGGCCCCTCGAAGCGCGGCGGCACCAGCAGATCACGGCGCGCTTTGCGGAGCTGTACGAGCATCGACTGGAGGCGGTGGCGCGTAACGAGCGCTTCCGCGACGCGGTGCAGGGCCTCCAGCGGCGGCTGCTCGTCGGCGCCGTAGCCGAACGCCAGCGTCACGTCCTCCTCCACACCCGCCTTCGTACGGCTGATCCGCACCGTTGCGAGTCCGGGCCGCCCGGGGCTGCCCACCACCACGAACCACGTCGGCTCGGGGGCCCGGGTGAACGCCACATCGGTCAGCCGTCCCGGCGACCAGGGCAGGTTGGCCGGCTCGGCCGTCCCCCACCCCGCCGGGGGCTCGCCGGTCAGCTCGCGCCACACCGTCTCCAGGGCGCCGCCGAGGACCAGCCGCTCGTCCGCGGGGTGGATGGTGCGGAAGGTGAGGGCCAGCTGCCGTTCGCCCGTCGCCGCCACCTCCTGGAACGTGGCGGCGACGGGGACGCGCGGATCGTCCTCGGTGGCGTCCGGGGGGACCACCGCGGCGAACATGCCCTCCTGCCAGCGCAGCACCGCGCCCGACATGCCGTCGTAGTAGCCGTCCCGCCCGTCCTGCACGACCCACCGCGACGGCCAGCCCGGCATGTTCGCCAGCACCGCCGGGGACAGCTTCGTCCCGGGCGGCGTGACGACCTGCAGGCCCCGCTCGGCCGCCGCGGCGGCCCGGTAGGCGTCGGAGAGCCAGGCCGTCATGGCGACGACCGGCCGGTCCATGATGACGACGGCGACGTTGCCGGTCAGCACGTCGACGGCGGGCTGCGCCGCCGCGGGCGCCGGCGCCACGCTGATCCCCTCGCTCTGCACCACCGCCACCGACCGCGCGGCATCCGGCGGCCAGGCGCTCCCCCCGCCCAGCGAGGCGATCCGGGCCGCGAAGGTGCCCGCGAGGCGCTCGGCCTCGGGGACGCCGGTGGTGGCGCGGGCCTCGGTCCACCAGAAGGGGACCCGCGGCGGGGTGGCTCCGAGCAGCCGCTCGGCCTCTCCCTCGACCTGGACCAGCAGCGGCGCCTCGACGGAGACGAGCGGACGCCCCTGCTCGTCGCAGAGCTGTACGACCGCGCCCTCGCCCGTCGTGTCCACGAGCTTGTCGGGGCCGCCGGAGAGCAGACCCGCGAGCACGGTCCAGGGCTCGGGCATCCGCGGCGTGAGGGCTATGACGTCCTTGGTCATGGGGTCCTGCGGTCCTTCACTCGGGGGTGTAGACGGTCTGGATCAGACGGTTGGACTGGCCCCTGCGGATGAGTACGCCGCGGCCGGCGGGCTGCTGGGAGGCGTACACCCCGGGGAACAGCTGGCCCTCGCTGCGGTCGCCGGCCATGACGACCGCCGAGGCTCCCGATTCGCGCAGGCCCTGCACCAGCGGCTCGTACATGCCGCGCGAGGCGCCCGCGACGCGGCGCGTCAGGACGAAGTGCAGGCCGATGTCCGCCGCCGACGGGATGAACGGCACGAACGGGGCGAGCGGCGACTGTCCCGCCGTGGTGAGTACGTCGTAGTCGTCGACGAGGACCACGATCCGCGGCCCGCCGCCCCAGCTGCCCGGCTCCAGGTCCTCCAGGGGGGCGCTGTCGTCGGGCAGCCGCCGGTCCAGCTCGGTGGCGATGCCCGCGGCCAGCCCGGCGCACATCTTGGTGTTGTACGCGTAGCCGCCGTTGAACTCCTCCGGGACCACACCGCGCAGGCTGCGCCGCGGGTCCATGATGGCGAAGACCAGCTCGTCCTCGCCGTACCGCTCGATGAGGCCGCCGGCGATCGTCTTCAGCAGGTTCGTCTTGCCGCACTCGCTGTCACCCATGACCAGCAGGTGCTGGTCGTGCTGGAACAGGTCGAGGAGTACGGGCGCCAGTGCGCTCTGGTCGAGGCCGATCGGCACCCGCTTCGGCTCGGCGACCGGGCCGGGCAGCAGGTGCGGCTCCAGCAGGTGCGGCAGCACCCGTACCGGCTGGGCGGCGTCCCCGCTCCAGGTGGCGCGGATCGTGCGGGCCGTGCGCTCCAGGACCGCGCCGAGCTCGGAGGTGTCGCGGAGCCCGTCGGTACGGGGCAGCGCCACCTGCGCGAAGAGCTTGCCGTCGGTGAGGACGCGGCCGGGCTCGTCGGGCGACAGGGTCTCGGCGAGCTTGCGCTCGATGCTGGACTCGCTGGGGTCGTTGAGGCGCAGTTCGACGCGGGTGCCGAAGTTCGACTGGGTGGCTATGCGGACGTCGTTCCAGCGGAGCATGCCCGCGACGACGTGGATGCCGTAGCCGCCGCCGCGCTTGAGGATGTCGACGACCGCGTCGTCGAGTTCCTCGAAGTCGTCGCGCAGCGCGCCGAAGCCGTCGATGACGAGGACGATCTCCGCGGAGGCCAGCTGCGGCAGCCGGCCGGCCGCGTGCAGGGTGCGCAGCTGCTCGACGGAGTCGATGCCGTGCTCGCGGAAGAGGTCCTCCCGGGTCGCCAGCATGTTCCGTACCTCTTCGACGGTCCGGGCCGCGCGCTCGCGGTCGGCGCGGCCCGCGATCCCGCCCACGTGCGGCAGGCCCGACAGGGCCTGGAGGCCGCCGCCGACGAGGTCGAGGCCGTAGACGCCGACCTCCTGCGGGGTGTGGGTCAGCGCGAGCGAGAGGACGAGGGTGCGCAGCAGGGTGGTCTTGCCGGACTGCGGGCCGCCGATGAAGGCGGCGTGGCCGCCCGCGACGGTGAGGTCGAGGTACCACTCGCCCTGCCACTGCTTCGTCGGATCGTCGAGCAGGCCGAGCGGCACCATGAGCCGCCCCCGCCGCTTGGCGAGCTGCATTCCGCGCGCGCTCACGTCGAGGGGGCCGGCGACCGAGTCCAGGCTGACCGCGTCGGGCAGCGGCGGCAGCCAGATGCGGCGCACCTGGCCGGCGGCGTTCTCCAGCTGCTCGACGATGACGCCCATCTCGGTCGGCCCGGTCTCGCGGCGCCGGGCCGTGGGCTCCTGAGTGCCCGCGCTGTCGGGCTTGGACAGGGTGTTGAAGGCCTCGTACTCGAGGGCGAGGGGGCCGGTGTCCTCGTCTTCCGCGCGCTGTACGGGGCCCCGGTAGGCGCCGGAGACGTAGCTCGCCTTGAACCGCTCGTAGTGGCTGGTGTCGACCTTGAGGAAGCCGAAACCGGGCAGCGGCGGAAGGTGGAAGGCGTCCGTGGTGTCCAGGACCGTGCGGGACTCGTCGGCGGAGAAGGTGCGCAGGCCCAGGCGGTACGAGAGGTAGGTGTCCAGGCCCTTGAGCTTGCCGCCCTCGATGCGCTGGCTGGACAGCAGCAGGTGCACGCCGATGGAGCGGCCGATCCGGCCGATGGACAGGAACAGGTCGATGAAGTCGGGCTTGGCGGTGAGGAGTTCACCGAACTCGTCGATGACGACGAAGAGGTGCGGGAGCGGGTCCAGGTCGGGCCGGCGGTCGGCGCGCAGGGCGGCGTAGTCACCGATGTCGGCGACGTTGCCCGCGTCCTTGAGGACCTGCTGGCGGCGCTTGACCTCGCCTGCGAGGGAGGCGTGGACGCGCTCGACGAGACCGGCCTGGTTCTCCAGGTTGGTGATGACTCCGGCGACGTGCGGCAGGTCGGCGAACGGCGCGAAGGTCGCACCGCCCTTGTAGTCGACCAGGACAAGGGCGAGGTCCTCCGGCGGGTGCGTGGCCACCAGGGCGAGGACGAGGGTGCGCAGCAGCTCGGACTTTCCCGAACCGGTGGCGCCGACGCACAGGCCGTGGGGGCCCATGCCCAGCTCGGAGGATTCCTTCAGGTCCAGCAGCACGGGTTCGCGGGAGTCGCTGATGCCGATGGGCACGCGCAGGAAGGCGCGTTCGCCGCGCGGGGCCCACAGGCTCGCCAGGTCGAGGCGGGCCACGTCGTCGATGCCGAGCAGGTCGGCGAAGTCCACGGGGCCGGACAGCGGAGCGTCGATGAGGGACTCGGCGGACAGGCGCAGCGGGGCGAGCATCCGGGCCAGGCCCTCGGCGAAGGGGATGCCGACCTCGTCCACGATGCCGTGGGCGCTGACGGGCTCGTCCTCGCGCAGGTCCTCGATGAGCACCTGGTCGCCGTCGACGGTGATCCGTACGCCGACGTGTCCCGGTTCCTGGATCCGCTGTTCGAGCAGGTGCAGGACGGTGACGCCCATGTCGCGCAGGCCCACCGCATCGTCGGGCCGGGGCAGTTCGACGGCGTCCTCGCCGTGTCCGTCGGTCACGACGAGCAGCCGGGACGTCATGGACAGGGCGTCCCTGCCGGACAGTCCGCGGCGCACCTCGGCGGCGTAGGAGGCGCGGCGGCGCAGTTCCGGGCCGATCTGCCGGGCGAGCTGGGCCGTGGAGGGGGCGATCCGGCGGGCGGCGACGGGTCCGTCGAGCTGCTCGGTGTCGAGCAGGTGCGGCATCCACTTGGCCCACTCCCAGTCGGCGAGCCGGTCGCCGGGGACGGCCAGGGCGATGGCCACGTCGTCGGGGGCGTGCAGGGCGGCGGCCTGGACCAGCAGGGCGCGGGCGACGCGCAGGCAGTCCTCGCGGGGGCCGACGACGCTGATGTTGCCGACGCGGTCGAGCGGGACGGTGAGCGGGAGTTCGGTACCGCTGCGGAACCGGGCGGTGAGCGCGGACGCCTCGTTGAGCATGAAGAGGTCGGGCGGCGTGAGGGCGGAGGAGCCCTGCTGGCCGATCTGCAGATCGCGTACGGGCATCTCGCCGGTGCCGACGCGCACGCGCAGGAAGTCGCCGTCGACGCGGCGTCGCTCCCACAGCCGGGCCGGGTCGCGGACGATGTCGTACAGGGCGTGCGGCGGCGGGTTCAGTACGTCGGCGTGCTCGCCGCGCGCACGTTCCTCGCCGGCGAGCTCCTCGCGCAGGTCCTCCAGGTAGGCGAGATAGGCCTCGCGCTGGGTACGGCGGGTGCGCTGGGCCTTGCCGCGCTGCGAGAAGAGGAGCGCGAGGGAGCCGACGACGGTGACGACGAGGATCAGCGCGCCGAGCGCTGCGAACTGGCTGTTGCGGACGACCGTCATCATCACGACGGACGACATGACTCCCGCCACGGGCATCAGCGACATCGCGATGTTGCCCGCCTTGCCCTCGGGGAGGTTGGGCGGGGCCTCGATGGTGCGTGCGGCGGGGGCGGCCGGAGGTCTGACGGTCCTGGCCGGGCGGTGGATCAGTCGGGTGCTCATCGTCGTCGTTCGCCAATCACGATCGGTCGCGTCACGGTCGGGCTCGGCATCTCGGTCAGTGGCGCTTCTGGGAGAGCTGGAAGACCTCGGCGGCGAGCCGGGTGGCGGTCTGCCTGGTCGAGTGGGCGAGCAGTTCGGTACGGATGGGGCCGCCGGCCGCCAGGTGGCGGTCGTACGGCAGGACGTGGACGCCCGCCCCGGTGGCCTGGAGGGTGCGGACCGCCTCGGCGAGGTCGATTCCCGGGTGCGGCGCCTGCTCGGTGAGCACGACGACCGTGCCGGCGATCACGTGCGGGGGCAGGCCCTGCATCCACTGGAGGACCGCGTACGTGCTGGCGACGCCGTCCAGGGTGGCGGGGGTGGTCAGGACGCGGGCCTGGGAGGCGGAGAGCGCGACACGGGCGACCTCGGCGGGCAGCGTCTCGCAGTCGACGACGGTCACGCCGAAGTAGCGGCGGAGCGCGACCATGGCCCGCTCGTAGGACCGCAGGTCGAGCATCGCGCCGATCTGGCCCTGGCTGCCGGGCAGCAGCCAGGCGTTGTCGCGGAGCTGGACGAGGTAGCCGGTGATGTCGAGCAGCGACATCTGGGGTTCGACGATGTCCGCGACGTCGCCGGTCGTCCAGCGCAGTGTCTCGGCGCCGAGGCGGATCGGCAGCGAGCCGAGGGCCGGGTCGGCCTCGACGAAGAGGACGGGGTCCTGCCGGTAGTGGGCGTACGTGGTGCCGAGCAGGGCCGCGATGGTGGACTTGCCGGCGCCGCCGCGGATGGAGGTGACGGCGATCTGGCGGCCGGTGGTCACGGGCTGCTGGAGCAGCTCGGCCGCGCGGGTGGCCTCGGCGACCTCGCGGGAGGCGGATGAGGAAACGGTTCGCCGTATGGCGCGTACGGCGCGGGCGGCGAAGGGCTCACCGCGCCGGGGCCCGCGGACCGCCCCGGCGAGGTTTTTGTCGACGGCGGGCCGGGAGTCGGGCGTACGGACCCCCTGGGCGCCGGGGGGCGCCGACTGCGGCGGGAACTGCCCCTGGGGGTACCCGTGGCCGGGGGCGGGCTGCGGTACGTGGCCCTGCGGTACGTGGCCCTGCGCCGGGCCGGGCTGCGGGGCGGCCGGGCCCGGGGTACCGGGGGCCTGCGGGGGCACGCCGGAACCCGGGGCTCCGGCCGGGCCCTGGGCCGACGGCTGCGCGGGCTGCTGGGCGCCGGGGCCCTGCTGGGCGCCCTGCGCCGGGGAGCCGGCCCTCAGGTCGCGCAGGACATCGCCCTGCCAGTTGTCTTCGTTCGGCATGTCTGCCCCTGCCCCTCTTCTTCCGACCTGCTGCCCCGCCCGGAGCGCCTGCGCTTTGACTCAGAACTTGTTGAGCAGTTGCCCGTACACGCCGAACACCCCGACGGCGAGCGGGAAGAGCCCCACCATTCCGACCGATTCGATGAGGTCGGCGGTGCGCCGCAGCCGGACCTGCACGTGCTCCGGCGGCTGCACCGCGAGGACGAGCAGCGGCAGCAGCGCCGCCACACCCAGGACGGCGAGCGGTCCGGTGCCCCCGGCGTGCTCGGTCCACAGCATCACGAGGCGTACGACGAGCAGGGCCGCGGCGGCGACCAGCGCGACGACCTCGGCGACCAGCGGGTAGGCCCGCGCCCTCGACAGCAGCACCACGGCGACGAGCGCGGGGAGCGCCACCGTCCAGACGCTGGGCTTCTCGGCGAGGGTCAGCAGCCAGCCGGCGGCCGCCGCCGAGATCGCGGTGGCGATCGTCGCGAGGGAGAGCCCGCGGTGCGTCGCGGCGAGCGCGTTGCCCACCTCGTGGCGGCTGACGGAGGTACCGCCGGAGCGCCGGTCGTCGAGCGCGGTGAGCCCGGAGGCCATCAGGGCGAGCCGTGGCAGCAGACCGAGCAGCACCACGGAGAACAGGACCACGACCGCGCCGAGCCGGGCCGGATCGCCCTGGACGGCTGCGACGGCCTCCCACACGGCGGTGATCACGGCCGTGGCCACGGCGCCGATGAGCCCGCCGCGGCCGAGCGGCGAGAAGTAGCCGAGCAGCACCAGCGTCAGGATGACCGAGCCCGCGACGGCGGCGAGCCGTGCGATTCCCGGCCAGTGGTGGGCGTCCGCGGCGGTCCACGCGGTGAGGACGCCCAGGCTGCCGGAGGCGAGCAGGAGGGCGGTCGCCAGGCCTCGGTTGGCCTGCCCGATCCGGGCGACGAGCGCGCCGGCCGCCATCAGGACGAGCGTGACGACCGTGAGGGCGCCGGCCAGGGCGTCCAGGGCGAACTCGCGGCGGGCGAGCAGCCCGGCGGTCACCATGAAGGCCACGGTCGCCACCCCCGCGCTGCCCCGCCGGGCGGCGGGACGCCAGCGCCAGGACTGCAGATCGAGGTCGTCGGCCACCAGGTCGGTGACGTCGTGGACCACGGGGGCGGGCGGCGCGGAGTGGGTCCGGACGAGCCGCAGGACGGCGCCGTCGGATATCCCGGCCGACGCGAGGGTGCTGTCGTGCGGCAGCGCGGAGCCGTCCGACGTGATCAGCTGACGGGTCAACGGGCGTGCCGCGGCCCGGTCGTCGAGCAGATGCAGGATGTCGGGGAGCAGCTGCCCGATCGGAGTGTCGGAAGGCAGGACTATGTCGGCCCGACGCCGCTCGCCGATCAGGGTCACCCGGCTCAATTGCGCCCGGGAAGTCGTTGCTGTGCTCACCACTTACGGGAACCTATCATCGCGGGATTGCGACCTTTCGGGGCCAAGGGGGACGTAGCTCTGCTGCCGGACTGTGAAATCTGCCGGATCTCCACGCGTTCTGCTTCCGTCCCTACGACTGCGACGGCTTGGGCGACTTGGGCGCGTGCGAGGAGTGCGGCGCCGTCGGCGAAGCCGGGGACGTCGGCGACTGCTTCGGCGGCTTCGGCGATTTCGAGGGTGCCGTGGACGGTGCCGTCGACGGTGACGGCTTCCCGGACTGCTGCATCGGACTCAGTTGCTGCTGCTGTTGCTGTTGTTGCTTCTGCTGCTCGGCCTTCTGCTTTGCGAGCGTGTGCTGGATGAAGGACCATCCGACGCAACCCGCGCACAGGACAGCCGCGATGGCGATGCCCGCGAACAGCTTCCCGAGCCGCTCGTCCGCCGTGCGCCGCGCCCGCTGCGCGCCGAACAGCAGCGCGTCCCTCATCCGGCGGCGGCGTACCGCCACCGACTCCAGAAGCTGGCTGTCGTAGTCCCGTGCCATCCGTCGTCCGTCGCCTCAGTCTCGGCTCGTCGTGCGCCAACAACCGCTCCGGGGCGCGGCCGTCCGCGCGCGGTATGCGAAGCCCCCTGCTTTTTGCCTCTGCAACATAGAGCATGGACGGCCGTCGAGCACACCCAGGTCCGCCGCGTCCCACGTCGCGGATCCGGTGCGGCGGCGAGCGCGGTGACCGGGCGTCAGTCCTCGGTCAGTGCAGCGTCAGGGTGCCCTGTTTGTATCGCCAGGCATACCGAATGTCGCTGGGCGGTACGTGTCGCCCCTCACCGGAGGCGGGTGGACCGGGATGCCGGAAACCCTTGAGTGTCGGCCTGCGGCTGCGCGAGCTGCCCAAGGCGGAATTGCGCGACGCGCTGGAAGCCCTCGTCGTCACCCGGCAGGGTCATGGGGCGAGCATAACCAGTCCGGAGGCGATCACTCCTGCGGTCGCCGGGGTGCGCGGCCGGGTCCGCGTGGGAAGGACACGGGGGTTGGCGCGGCAGGCGCCCGAACCGCGCTCGCGCGCACAATGGTTCCCGGCAGCGCGGACACGGACCAGGGAGTTGCACATGATCGGTCAGGCGCAGGCGGCAGACGAGGGGGCCGTCACGGTCCGCGCGGCGGGGGAGGCGGACGTCCCAGCGGCGGCCGCACTGTTCCGCGGATACCTGGACTTCTACGAGGTGGACGTCGAGGACCCGGACCACCCGCGCGCCTTCCTGGCGGAACGGATCGCGAAGGACGAGTCCCTCGTCCTGCTCGCCGAGACCCCGGGAGCCGGGGCGGTGGGCTTCGCACAGGTCTACCGCACGTTCTCGTCACTCGCCCTGCGGCCCGTCTGGATCCTGAACGACCTGTACGTGGACCCGTCCGGCCGCCGCACCGGCGCGGGCCGTGCGCTGCTGCGCGAGGTGCTGCGTCTGGCCCGCGAGGCGGGGGTGGCGGGCGTACAGCTGGAGACCGCGTACGACAACACGATCGCGCAGGGGCTGTACGAGGCGGAGGGCTTCGTCCGCGACGCGTTCCACATCTACTTCCACGACCTGGGCTGACCGGTTTCCCGGCGGGGTGAAACATTCCCGCACCGCCGTCGCGTCAATGGGGTGAGACGGATGCGAGGGGGAGTACATGCGGCAGGGTCGCAGAGACGGGTTCCGTGAGTTCGCGGCAGACCGGTCGGGGCATCTGTACCGGTCCGCGTGTCTGCTGGCGAGCGGGGACACCCACCTCGCGGAGGACCTGGTGCAGGAGACCCTGGGGCGGATGTACCTGAACTGGGGGCGGATCTCCCGCATCGACAATCCGGCGGCGTACGCGCAGACGGTGCTGGTGCGGGCCTTCCTGACCCACCAGCGCCGCCGGTCGGCGTGGGAGCGCCCCGTCGGGGAGCTCCCCGACCGGGGCGCGGCGGCCGCCGGCGCCGATCCGGCGCTGCGGCTGACGCTGCTGGAGGCGCTGGGGCGGCTGGCGCCGAAGGACCGGGCGGTGCTGGTGCTGCGGTACTGGGAGGACCGCAGTGTCGAGGAGACCGCCGACGCGATGAACGTCAGCTCGGCGGCGGTGCGCACCCGCACCTCGCGGGCGCTGGGCCGGCTGCGGGAGCAACTCGGCGGCAGCCTCACCGCGTTCGCGGAACTCTGAGATCGCCGGTCCTTTCCCCCTTTCCTCACCCACCTTGAAACGGAAGGTTTGGTTCCCCATGCCCTTTGAAGACGAGCTCGGCCAAGCGCTCCGGCGCGCGGGGGACGGTTTCACGACCGATGGGGTCGCCCTCGTGGACGCCGGCGAGCAGCGCGGCCGGCGGCTGGTGGCACGCCGCCGGGCCGCCGTCGTCGGCGGATCGGTGCTGGCCCTGGCCGTGATCGGGGCGGCCGGCGCCTACTCCGGCGGCCTGCTCGACGGCTCCGGCTCCGGCCAGGTCAATGTGGCGGCGCCGCCGCCCCTGCCGAGCGGCGGGTCCGGCACGAGCGGAGGCTCCGACCCGAGACTGCACGGAACCGGCACCGGAGCGGTCACCGCCGACCAGCTGCTCGCCGTGTTCAAGGAGCTGCTGCCCGGCGGGAAGCTGACCGACACCCAGGCGCGCGGCAGCGACGATTCCCCGATGGTGTCCGGCGTGTACGACGACGGCGGCGGCAAGGCGGCCATCAGCGTCGGCCTTTCCCGGGTGGACCCGAACAGCAGCAACGCCCGCGAGCTGACCACGTGCGGGGACAAGAACGTCCAGGAGTACGACGATTGCACCGAAGAGCGGCTGGCGGACGGTTCCAAGCTGCTGCTCTACAAGGGCTACGAGTACCCGGACCGCCGGGTGGACACCAAGGTCTGGCGGGCCACGCTCGCGACCCCGCAGGGCTTCATGGTCGACGCGTCCGAGTGGAACGCCCCCGCGGAGAAGGGCGCCCCGCTCTCCCGGCCCAACCCGCCGTTGACGACTGACGGGTTGAAGACCCTGGTCACCTCGGCCCTGTGGCACCCGGCGCTGAACGACCTGCGCGCGGCCGCGGTGGAGCGGGCCGACCCGCCGGAGTCGCCGGTCGCGCTGCCGTACATGAAGCCCGAGGCGGCCCTGGAACGTCTGGTGGCCAACCACGGGATTCCCGTCGTCTCCAAGGGCGGGCAGGACTTCTCGTACGGTTACGTCGTGCTCGACGACGGCAAGGGCAGGTCCTTGGTCCAGCTCAACGTGAGCAGGAACGTAAGCACGTCGGGCTTCACGGGCGCCGATGTCACCGCACTGCCCGACGGCACCAAGGTGAAGGTCACGCAGCGGCCCGCCGAGAAGGGCAAGGGCGTTATCGAGTGGACCGTCGACACCCTGCGGGGGAACGGGCTGCGCGTGGTGGTCTCGGCCTACAACACCGCCAACCAGAGCGGCACGGCCACCCGCGAGACGCCCGCGCTGACGCTGGAGCAGCTCAAGGAGCTCGTGCTGGCCCCCGGCTGGAACCGGAGCCAGAACTAGGCGGTCACTTGGCGTCGGCGTAGCACTCCACGACCGCCGTCGTGAACGGGAACCGGACCGGGGTGTCGCCGAAGGCGATCCGGCCCGCCCGGTCACCGGCGGCGCGGATCGCCTCGGCGACGGCCCCGGCCTCCTCGGCCGGGCAGTGCACGATCACCTCGTCGTGCTGGAAGAACACCAGCTCGGCCCGCATCCCGCCGAGGGTCTGCCGCAGGGCGGCGAGCAGCAGCAGCGTCCAGTCGGCGGCGCTGCCCTGCACGACGAAGTTACGGGTGAACCGGCCGCGGGCCCGGGTGTCGGCCGAGGCGTAGCTCGGGGTCCAGCCGCGGTCCTCACGGTCCTCCCGGACCTGCGGGATCCCGGCCTCGCCGTCGTCGGACTCCGCGGAGCCCACCGGCGGCGGGCAGGTGCGGCCCAGCCAGGTCCGTACGAGCCGGCCCTCCTCGCCCGCCTTCGCCGCGTCGTCGACGTACGCCACGGCCCGCGGGAAGCGGCGGCGCAGCGCGGCCAGGTTCTTCAGGCCGTCCCCGGAGGTCTGCCCGTAGACGGCGCCCAGGACGGCGAGCTTGGCCTTGTCCCGGTCGCCGGAGAAGCCCTGGCGGGAGACGGCGGTGTAGAGGTCCTCGGGCCGGCCGGCCACCTCCATGAAGGCGGGGTCGCGGGAGATCGCGGCGAGCACGCGCGGTTCCATCTGGTCGGCGTCGGCGACGACCAGCCGCCAGCCCGGATCGGCGACGACGGCCCGGCGGATCACCTTGGGGATCTGCAGGGCTCCGCCGCCGTTGGTCACCCAGCGGCCGGTGAGGGTACCGCCGGGAATGAACTCCGGGCGGAAGCGGCCCTCGTGGACCCAGTCCGTGAGCCAGCCCCAGCCGTGCGCGGTGTAGATCCGGTACAGCTTCTTGTACTCGATCAGCGGCTCGACGGCCGGATGGTCCAGCTCCTGGATCTCCCAGCGGCGGGTCGACTTGAGCTTGATCCCGGCCTCGGCGAAGGCCTTGATGACGTCGGCGGGCAGTTCGGGGCGCACGCGTCGGCCGAAGGCGGCGGAGATCCGGTCGGCGAGCTCGGCGAGGCGGCGGGGCTCGCCGCCGCCCGCGTACCGCTCGCCGAGCAGCTCGGTCAGCAGGGCGCGGTGTACGTCGGCCCGCCAGGGCAGGCCCGCGCGGTTCATCTCGGCGGCGACGAGGAAGGCGGCGGACTCGGCGGCGGTGAGCAGCCGCATCCGGTCGGGGTGGGCGGTGGCGTCGAGCCGTCTCGCCTGGTCGGCGTGGACGGCGAGCAGGGCGTCGAGGGGGACGGGCGCGGGCTGCGGGTCGAAGAGCGAGTCCTGCGTGCCGGGCTCGGCGGTGCGCTGCGGGGGATCGGGCGGTACGGGGCCGTTGTTGAGGCGGGCCCAGGCGGCCGCCGCCGAGCGGGGCTCCCCGAACCGGCCCTCGTGGCCGAGCAGCAGCAGCTCGCAGTCCTCGACGTCGTGGCACCGCTCGACCCGCACCCCAGCGGCGAGCAGCCGGGGGTACACGGCGGTGGTGGACCGCCAGACCCACCGCGTCCCGGCCGGTGCGGCCCGCACCGCCTCGGCGGGCTCGCGCACGCTGACCCGCGCCCCGGCGCCCGGGTCCACGGGCGCGGCGTGCCACCACCCGTCGCCGTCCTCGGCGAGGGCCCACCGGGACGTGCGGTCGCTCATGGGTGCGAGTGTCCCACCGCCCTCTGACACTCCCCGGCAGCGGCGCCGCGGACGGCGCGGGACACCGGCTCCGCGGCGCAGCCCAGCGGCCGCTTAGGCGCCGCTTAGGCGTCGCTTAGGCGCGGGGAACCGACTCCGCGTACACCGACAGCGCGGACCGCGGGGCGCGGTCCAGGAGCTTCGGGAGGACGCCCGCGTCCGGGGTGTCCAGGAAGCCCGCGGCGATCGCCGAGTACGTCGCCACCAGCATCGGCACCTCGAACGGCTGCGCGTCCGTGCCCGACAGCGCGGCCCGGGCCTCGGACAGCCGGCCCGGGGCGTAGCGGGCCCCGGTCGCCCCGGCCAGCTCCGCCCCGCCCAGCGCCCGGTCGCCGACCAGCTCGTACACCTGCCCGGCGTGCGCCTCCGGCGCCAGCGCCACCCGTAGCGCGACCTCCGCCAGGTCCTCCCGGGCGACGGCCGCGAGCCGGCCGGCCCCCAGCGGTGCGGTGATCAGCCCGTCCGGGCCGGGCGCGGCCAGGGCCGCCAGCAGTTCCGCGTACAGCCCGTTGCGCAGGACGGTCCAGGTCAGCGAGGACTCCCGCAGGCGGCGTTCGGTCCAGCGGTGCGGGAGCGCGTACGGCAGGTGGTCGCCGGCCCCGGTGAGGCTGGTGTAGACGAGGTGACGCACGCCGGCCCGCTCGGCCGCCGCGACCGCCGCCCCGTGCCGGGCGATGACCCGGTCGTCCTCCCCGTACCCCGCGGAGATGAGCAGGAGGGTGTCCACCCCGGCGAAGGCGGGGCCGAGCGAGTCGGGTTCGTCGAAGTCCACCCGCACCCGCCCGGTTCCGGCTCCGCCCCCGGCCGGAGCGCGCGTGCCGAACCGTACGTCCGGCCGGCCGGCCAGTCGTCGCGCCACCAGGGAGCCGAGTCCGCCCGAGGCGCCGGTGATCAAGAGCATGGGAAGTCCTTCGTTCGCCGCGTGGTTGGGTACACGGACATCGTGTGCGCACCGGCGCACGGAGCGTAAGGAGGCACTTTCATGTCACCAGGGCACACGGCGATAACCACCCCCGTGGTGAGCTGCGACGACGACTGCGGCATCCGCGACGTCCTCGACCGGCTCGGCGACAAGTGGTCCGTCCTCGTCGTCGTCCAGCTCGCGGCCGGGGTCCACCGGTTCAAGGAACTCCAGCGCGCGGTCGACGGCGTCTCGCAGCGGATGCTCACCCTCACCGTGCGCCGGCTGGAGCGCGACGGCCTGGTCACCCGGACCGTGCACCCCACGGTGCCCCCGCAGGTCGAGTACGAGCTGACCGAGCTCGGCCACAGCCTGACCGTCCTGGTCAAGGGCCTCGCCGAGTGGTCGCTCGCGCACCGCCCGCGGATCGAGGCCGCCCGCCGGGAATGGGACGCGAAGGCGGACATGCCAAGCTGAGGGGTGTGAGAGACCTTGCCGAGACCGTCGACCGAGCCTTCGCCGCCGCCCTCTACGCCCAGGACGACACCGGGCTGGACACCGGGGCCTCGCTGCTCGCCGCCGAGCCGGCGCGGTGGGGCGCGGTCGGGCGGGAGCTGCTGGCGCGCGGGGAGGCGTACGTACGGCAGGGCTGGGAGCGGGGCTGGCAGCCGGCCGACGTGCTCCGGCTGGTCCGCCGGGACCTCGAAGAGCGGCACCTGAGGATCACCGGGGACCTGATCGCCGCCGAAGCGCGCAGGTACGCCCGTCTCCCGCAGCGGTGGAGCGAGGCCGAGGTGTGGTGGACGAGCGACGGGGAGTACGCCGACCAGCTCGCGCGCCGCGAGAAGGCGGACCGGTTCACGCTGGCCACCGCCTTCCTGGAGGTGTTCCGGCTGCTGGTGCGGCTGCCCTCGATCGAACCGGTGGGCCCGCTGCCCGGTGACCCGGCGGACGCCCTCGCCGAACACGCCCACATCGAGCCGCGGATGCTCGGCCGCATCCGGGCGCTGCTGGCGAAGGCCGAGGCCACCACCTTTCCGGAGGAGGCGGAGGCGCTGAGCGCCAAGGCCCAGGAGCTGATGGCCCGGCACACCGTGGACGAGGCGCTGCTGGCGGCGCGCGGCGGGGCTCCCGCGCAGGTCCCGGGGGCCTGCCGGATCGGGGTGGAGCCGCCGTACGAGGAAGCCAAGGCGGTACTGCTCGACGCGGTGGCCACCGCCAACCGCTGCCGGGCGGTGTGGAACAGCGGCTTCGAGTTCTCGACGGTGGTCGGCTTCGAGAGCGACCTGGAGGCGGTGGAGCTGCTGTACACCTCGCTGCTCGTGCAGGGCACGGCGGCGATGACCCGGGCGGAGGCCGCGCAGCGCGCCGGGGGACGCAAGCGGACCAAGACGTTCCGGCAGTCCTTCCTGCTCGCGTACGCCAGCCGGCTCGGGCGGCGGCTCGCCGAGACCGCCGAGCACGCGGTGAGCGAGGCTCCCGACAACCTGCCCGCCCTAGTGGCCCGCGACGTCGCCGTCACCTCGCGGGCGGAGGAGATGTTCCCGCAGACCACGACGACCCGGCTGCGCGGGGCGACCGATCTCGCGGGCTGGGAGGACGGCACGGCGGCCGCGGACGCCGCGCACGTGGGCGGCCGGAGCAAACCGCTGCCGAGGTAACCGGGGCGCCCCGCCCCCGGTGGCGGCGTAGCCATCCCGCACCCCGCACCCGCACTCCGTACCCACAGGGGCGAACGCGGCGCACCGGGGCAAAACGGATACGCTCGGCCCCATGAGCTGGCTCCGGGCGCTGAAGGACACCGCCCGGTCGGGCATGACGGTCGAGCGGACCCCGCTGGAGCCCCTCCTCGCCCTGCGCGCGGCCGTGGGGCTCGCCGTCGTCATCGGGGCCGGGCTCGCCCTGTCGGGGCCCGGCGCGGCGGTCAGCTCCGCCTTCGGGGCCTTCATGGCCGCCATCGCGACCCTCCAGAAGAGCTGGCGTCCGCGGCCCGACCTCGCCCTCGCCTCCGGGCTGACCCTGGCCGTGTCCACCTTCGTCGGCTACGCCGTCGGGTCTTCCCACACCGGCCTCTTCCTGGCGCTGCTGGCCGCCTGGGCCTTCGCGGCCGGGATGATGTGGGCGGCAGGGCCCACCGCCGGGATCATCGCCTCCGGGAACGTCGCGATCATGCTGGTGACCGTCACCCTGCCGACCTCCGTGCCGCAGGCCGCCGGACAGGCCGCGATGATCGCCGCCGGCGGGATGGTGCAGGCGCTGCTCATCGTGCTCTTCCCCGTCCGCCGCTGGGGCGCCCACCGCGACGCCCTCGCCGACGCCCTCGCCGCCGAGGCCGACTACGCCCGCCGGCTGCGGCAGGACCCCGTCGCGCCCTTCGATCCGCAGCCGCTGATGAAGGCCCGGGACGCCGCCACCGTGACCGTGCGCCAGGCCCGGCGGCGTCCGGCCGAGCTGCACGGGGCGCGGGGGCTCGCGGAGAGGATCCGGCCGGTGCTGGCCTCTCTCGCCGATCCGGCCGTCGGCGCACCCGCCGCGGGCCCGGCGCGGGACCGGGTGCGCGAACTGCTCGCCGCCGCCGGGGCGGTCCTGGACGCCGCCGCGGACGCGATCCGGCACGGGGATCCCGTCCGCCTCCCCGCACCGGACCTGGCGGTCCTGAAGTCCCCCGACACGGCGGATCTGCTCACCGGCGCGCCGCTGCGGGCCGCGCGCCGGCTCGCCGCCCTCCTGGACGACGTACTGGAGACGGCCGAGCCGGGATCCGGGCGCACCGCCGATCCCGGGGAGTCGATGCTGCGGCCCACCCTGCCGGGGCTGGTGCCGCTGGGGTGGAAGGCCGTACGCGCCGAACTGCGCCCCGGGTCACCGGTCCTGCGGCACGCCGTGCGCCTGACCGCCGTGGTCTGCGCGGGCTCCCTCATCGGCCAGGCGCTGCCGTTCGGGCACGCCTACTGGGCTCCGATGGCCTCCGTGATGGTCATGCGGCCGGACTTCTCCCAGACGTATTCGCGGGCCGTCGCCCGCTTCGCCGGCACCCTCGTCGGGGTCGCCGTCGCCACCGGGATCGTGCAGCTGACGCAGCCGGGGTCGTACCTGTCGGGCTTCCTCGCCGTGGTGAGCGCGGGCCTGATGTACGGCCTGATGCGGACCGGGTACGCCGTCGCGCAGGTCTTCGTCTCCGCCTACGTCGTCTTCCTGCTCGGCATGGGCGGCGCCCGCTGGGACCAGACCGTGCCCGACCGGGTGGCCCTCACGCTGCTCGGCGGACTGCTCGCGATGATCGGCTACGCCGTCTACCCGGCCTGGGAGACCCCGCGGCTGCGGACCCGCCTCGCCGACTGGCTCGCCGCCTCGGGGCGGTACGGGGCCGCCGTGCTCGCCCAGTACGCCGACCCGGCCGGGGCCCGGCGCGCCGACGTCCGCGAGGCGCTGCTGGCCGTCCGCGACGCCCGGGTGGCCTGGCAGGACGCGCTCGACCGGGCCGCCGGGGAGCCGGTGCGGCACCGGGGGCTGTCGCGGGCCGCCGCCGACGACGCGGGCGACGCCCTGGCCGGGCTGGGCCGGTGCGTGATGCTCCTGGAGGCCCATCTCCCGGACCGTGCGCACCCGCCGGTGCCCGGCGCGGCCGAGCTGGCAGGCGCGCTGCGCACCGCCACCGAGGCGGGCGCGAAGGCGGTGCGCGAGCGCAGGGTCCCGCGGTGGGACGAGGTCGGGGCGGTAGTGACGGAGTGGGACGTGCCCGGGGCGGGGGTGCTCCGCGGGGCCGCCGAGCAGCTCCTGGACTCGCTGGACGAGGTGTCGAACGCCCTTCGCCCGTAAGGATGATCCGTATCTGTGATCAGGGAAGTACCCCGCGTGCACGTGCATCTGCCCATGCATGCGCTTGTGAACACAGCTATGATCCAGTGCAGTTGACATCTGCACTATCGGGGGCTTCCTGTGGACCACGCGTACAACGGGATGGCAGCTGCAGAACTCGCTTCCTTGTTTGAGCTGACGTGGCAGAAGAGCAGACACAGCAACTCGCAGGGATCCTGCGTGGAGTTCGCGAAGCTGCCCGGCGGCGACGTCGCCATGCGCAATTCACGCTTTCCGGACGGTCCGGCGCTCGTCTATACGCCGGCGGAGATAGAGGCCCTGCTCCTGGGCGTCAAGGACGGCGAGTTCGATCACCTGATCGGCTGACGGAACAGCGCACCCAATCAAGCCGTGCACGTGCACTGGCCGGGAATGATCATTGCGATCAGTCCCGGCCAGTTGTCGTGATTCACCTGTGTGAATCGGCTGCTGGAGCGGCCGTTCAGTCCTGCCGGTCCGGGAGCAGGAAGAGCGCCCAGACCACCTTGCCGGTCAGCCGTCCCGCGAGCGGGTGCCATCCCCAGCTGTCGCTGTACGCGTCCACCAGGAACAGCCCGCGCCCGGACTCCAGGTCGAAGTTCTCCGCCGTCCGCTCGGGGGAGAAGGAACCCCCGGGCCGGTCCTCGCTGGGATCGCGCACCGCGCACACCAGCCGGGTGCTCCACCGCATCAGGTGCAGCCGTACCGGCGGCTCCGACTCACCGCCCGGACCCCGCGATTCCTCAGGCAGGGCATGGCGAAGCGCGTTGGTGACGAGCTCGGAGACGACCAGCGACACGTCGTCGAAGCGTTCTTCGAGACCCCACTGGGTCAGTGTCGACCGGCAGAAGGAGCGGGCGCCCCGCACCGCTTCGAGCCGTGCGGGCAGAGCGCAGGAGGCGGACCCGGAGACGGCCGTGGGGTCGACCGGGGGAAGCCCCTGCCGTAACGGCTCGAGCATGGTCGATCCATTCGTCCCCATGCGAGGCACTCCCGGGATTCGCGGGCGGAGCGGTCAACTCCGTCCAGAAAGAACTGCGGGGTGGGTCCGCGGCGCCGGCGCGAAGTGCACGCAGGTGCGCGGGGACCATCGTTCCGAATGGCGGAGCCGGATGCAAGGGCAGATGCACGTGCACGCGCCGGACCTGTCCACTCCCGTGATGGTTCTTGCTCATTTCTTCCTACGCATGCTGACGGACTTCTTTTCTGGGAGCCAGGATTCCGTTACAGAACGAGTACGGACCGATGCGTTTTGGTGGCAGACTGCGGCCCTGGGGTACGGGGGTCCCTGGACGCGCACACACCACGCGCACGCCATTGCGATGGGGAGGGCAGTACTAGTGGCCGCAGAAGCGAGCGGTTCTGTGGTGCGCCGCATCCTCCTGGGCTCACAGCTCAGGCGACTCCGAGAATCCCGCGGCATCACCCGTGAGGCGGCCGGCTACTCGATCCGCGCATCCGAATCGAAGATCAGCCGCTTGGAGTTGGGAAGGGTGAGCTTCAAGGCCAGGGACGTGGAGGACCTCCTCACGCTCTATGGAGTAACGGACACCGCCGAGCGCGAGTCCCTGCTGGGACTGGTCCGGGAGGCCAACGCGACCGGCTGGTGGCACAGTTACGGCGACGTGCTGCCCGGGTGGTTCCAGACGTACATCGGTCTGGAGGGCGCCGCCTCGCTCATCCGGATCTACGAAGTCCAGTTCGTCCACGGCCTGTTGCAGACCGAGGCCTACGCCCACGCCGTCGTCAAGCGCGGCATGCCCGGAGCCACCGCCGCCGAGATCGACCGCCGCGTCGCGCTGCGCCTGGAGCGGCAGAAGGTCCTCGTCTCCGAGAACGCGCCGGTCTTCCACGCCGTCCTCGACGAGGCCGCGCTGCGCCGTCCGTACGGCGACCGCGACGTCATGCGGGGCCAGCTGGAGCACCTCATCGAGGTCTCCCAGCGCCCCAACGTGCAGCTCCAGGTGATGCCCTTCTCCTTCGGCGGCCACGCGGGCGAAAGCGGAGCCTTCACCTTGCTGCGTTTCCCCGAGTCGGACCTCCAGGACATCGTCTATCTGGAACAGCTCACCAGTGCCCTCTACCTGGACAAGGACGAGGAAGTGGGGCAGTACAGCCGGGCGATGGAGCGACTCCAGACCGACTGCCCGGACGCGGACCGGACCCGGGATCTTCTTCGTGGCCTGCTCCAACTGTCTTGATTCGCACGTAGTATGACGTCTGATCAGTGCTTGAGGACCGATCGGTCTCCGGTGCAGCGCACGGGTGCGCGCTCGCAGTAAGGGATGGCATGTCCATATTCAGCGATCTCGCTCACCAGTACATCGACGGTGAATGGCTGGCCGGCAACGGTTCGTGGGACATCATCGACGTCAACCCGTACGACGGGGAGAAGCTCGCCGCCATCACCGTGGCCACCGTCGAGCAGGTGGACCAGGCCTATCGCGGAGCCGAGCGCGCACAGCGGGAATGGGCCGCCACCAGCCCGTACAGCAGACGCGCGGTCCTGGAGCGCGCCCTGCGGATCACCGAGGAGCGCGAGAAGGAGATCATCGAGGCGATGATCGACGAGCTCGGCGGGACCCGTCCCAAGGCCGAGTACGAGGTCTACCTCGCCCAGGAGTTCCTGCGCGAGGCGATCCAGCTGGCCGTCCGCCCCGAGGGCCGCATCCTGGTCTCGCCGGTCGAGGGCAAGGAGAACCGGGTCCAGCGCCTCCCGGTCGGCGTGATCACCGTGATCAGCCCGTTCAACTTCCCCTTCCTGGTCACCCTGAAGTCGGTCGCCCCGGCGCTGGCGCTGGGCAACGCGGTGGTGATCAAGCCCAACCAGAACGCACCCGTGGTCGGCGGCGGGGTCATCGCCAAGATCTTCGAGGACGCGGGACTGCCGGCCGGCCTGCTCAACGTCCTGGTCACCGACATAGCCGAGATAGGCGACGCGCTCCTGACCCACCCCGTCCCCAAGGTCATCTCCTTCGCGGGCTCGGACCGGGTCGGCCGGCACGTCGGGGCGGTCGCCGCCCGCCACTTCAAGCGCACGGTCCTGGAGCTCAGCGGCAACAGCGCGCTCGTCGTCCTCGACGACGCCGACCTCGACTACGCGGTGGACGCGGCCGTCTTCAGCCGCTTCGTCTACCAGGGCCAGGTCTGTATGGCCGCCAACCGGATCCTGGTCGACGCCTCCGTCGCCGAGGAGTTCACCGAGAAGTTCGTCGCCCGCGTGCGGACGCTGAAGACGGGCGACCCGCACGAGGCCGACACCCACATCGGCCCGCTGATCAACTCCTTCCAGGCCGACGCCCTGACCGCACTGGTGGACCAAGCCGTGGAATCCGGCGCGCACGCACTCGTACGGGGGTCTACGCGCGGCAACCTCGTCGAGCCGACCGTCCTGACCGGTCTGCCCGAGGACTCCCCGCTGCTGGGCCAGGAGATCTTCGGCCCGGTGGCGCTGCTGGTGGTCTTCGACGGCGAGGACGAGGCCGTACGGCTGACCAACGCGACCCCGTACGGGCTCAGCGGCGCCGTGCACACCCGGGACGTGGAGCGAGGCGTCCGCTTCGCGCAGCGGATCGAGACGGGGATGATCCACGTCAACGACTCCACCATCGGGGACGAGCCGCTGGCCGCCTTCGGCGGCGAGAAGGCCTCGGGCCTGGGCCGCCTCAACGGCGAGGCCACCATCGAGGCCTTCACCACGCAGAAGTGGATCTCCGTCCAGCACGGCCGGACGCGCTTCCCGTTCTAGTCGCCGGTCGCTTCAGGGGGTGGCCTGTCGGTCAGGCCGGGTTCGCGGCGTCTGGTGCCGCGCCTCGCCGCGTTCTCGTCGGTCGCCGACGTCCCCCGGCTACCGCTGGAGGTGCCCCCACCGCGTCGACTCCCTACTCGGCCTTGCGATACACGGCACCAGCCGCTGCTCCCTGGTCCGGCCTGACCGACAGGCCACCCCCTAGACTCGGCCGGGCGTACGCGGCGCCGCCCGGGGGAGAGCAAGTTGAGCAACATACCCGAGACCGGCCGGACCCCTCGGGTCCAGAACCGGCTCGTCGTCATCCAGATCGTGGTCTTCTCGCTCCTGCTCACGCTGGGCGGGCGCCTCTGGTACCTCCAGATACGCAATGGCCAGGAGTACACCGACGAGGCGAAGAACAACCACGTCCAGCGCGTGGTCCAGCCCGCCGTCCGCGGCTCGATCCTCGACTCGCGCGGGGTCCCGCTCGCCGACAGCCAGACCCACCTCGTGGTCTCCGCCAGCCGCACCGAGCTGCTCGCGATGAAGGACAAGGGCAAGGACGTCCTCACGCGCCTCGCCGGCGTCCTCGGCATGGACCCGAAGGAAGTCACCGACAAGGTCCGGCTCTGCGACGCCAAGACCAAGCAGCCCTGCTGGAACGGCTCCCCGTACCAGCCGATCCCGGTCAGCGCCGAGGCCACCACCGAGCAGGCGCTGCAGATCCACGAGCACGCCGAGGACTTCCCCGGCATCACCGCCGAGCCCACCGCCATGCGCCGCTACGCCGGGCCGGACGGGGCCAACACCTCCCAGGTGCTCGGCTACCTCTCGCCGGTCACGGACGAGGAGATCGCCAAGGCGAAGAACTCCGACTCCCCCTACCTGCGCTCCGACCAGGTCGGCCGCTCCGGCCTGGAGCGCACGTACGACAAGGAGCTGCGCGGCAAGGCGGGCATCACCCGCTACGAGGTGGACAACCTCGGCCGGGTCACGGGCCAGGGCCAGACCGACAAGGCGCTGCCCGGCTCGAACATCGTGACCTCGATCGACTCCCGCGTGCAGGCGGTCGCCGAGCGCGAGCTGAACAACGCGATGATCGAGGCCCGCAAGACGTACGACAAGAACACCCGCCGGAACTACGAGGCGGACGCGGGCGCCGTCGTCGTCATGGAGACCAAGACCGGCCGCGTCGTCGCGATGGCCTCGAACCCGACCTACGACCCGAACGCCTGGGTCGGCGGCATCTCCGCCAAGGACTACGCCGCGCTCACCGACAAGGAGTCGAACTACCCGCTGCTGAACCGGGCGATCCAGGCCCAGGCGGCCCCGGGCTCGATCTTCAAGGTGGTCTCCTCGACCGCCGCGGTCAACGCCGGGTACCCGTTCAACAACCGCTACCCCTGCCCCAGCTCGTACTCGGTGGGCAGCCAGACCTTCACGAACTTCGAGTCGCAGGGCCACGGCGACATCACCATCGGCCGGGCCCTGGAGGTCTCCTGCGACACCGTCTACTACTCCATCGCGGACCAGGAGTGGAAGAAGGACGGCGGCATCAACCCGAAGAAGACGCCGAACGACTGGTTCTTCAAGACCGCCCACGAATTCGGGCTGGGCAAGCCCACCGGCATCGACCTGCCGAACGAGGTGAGCGGCCGGATCCCCGACCGCAAGTGGAAGCAGGACTTCTTCGAGGCGAACAAGGCGGCCTGGTGCCGGGACGGAAAGAAGAACGGCACCTTCGCCGAGAAGATCGCCTACGAGAACTGCCGCCAGGGCAACCAGATGCGTGAGGGCGACGCCATCAACTACTCGATCGGCCAGGGCGACACGCTCGTCACGCCGATCCAGATGGCCTCCGTGTACGCGGCCATCGCCAACGGCGGCACGCTCCACGAGCCCAGCATCGGCAAGGCAGTGGTGAGCGCCGACGGCACGTCCGTCCGGGAGATCGCGCCGAAGGTGCAGGGCAAGCTGCCGATGGACGAGAAGACCCGCGACGACATCGACGAGGCCCTCGCCGGTGTGGCCACCAACGGCAGCGCCGCCTGGCGCTTCGGCGGCTGGCCGCAGAAGCAGATCCCGATGCACGCCAAGACGGGCACCGCCGAGGTCCAGGGCAAGCAGACCACCTCGTGGTTCGCCTCGTACACCGACGACTACGCGATCGTCATGACGATCTCCCAGGGCGGCACCGGCTCCGGCGCGTCGGGGCCGGCCGTCCGCAAGATCTACGAGTCGATGTACGGGCTCGACCCGACGGGCAAGCAGGACCTCTCCAAGGCCCTGCTGCCGCAGCCCGCCTCCGCCCTCCCCGCTCTCCGCCCGGACGGGGAGGACGCGCCCAACTGAGTCCCATTTAGGACGGGTCCTGACCTCAATGCTCCGTAGCGTGGTTCTTGTCAGAAGGCAGCGGTACCCAGCGGAAGTAGGCGATCGGCAATGGCTCAGGTTTCCATGGAGGTCCTCGGTGACGAGCGCGGCACGCTCCTCTCCTTCGTCGAGTCCCAGCGGACGGCGCTCCGCGAGTCCCTGCTGGGGCTGACCGAGGAGCAGGCCGCGAGCCGCCCCAGCGCCAGCGAGCTGTCCCTGTCGGGCCTGGTCAAGCATGCCGCCGAGGTCGAGCTGAACTGGCTGCGGATGGCGCAGCAGAAGCCGAACGAGCGGTACCAGGGGGAGCGGAACTGGGAGGACGGCTTCCGGCTGATCGAGGGCGAGAGCATCCCGTCCGTCCTGGCCTTCTGGGAGGACGTGGCGCGGCAGACGGCGGACTTCATCACCGGGGTCCCGAGCCTGGACCAGGTCTTCCCGCTCCCGCCGGCGCCCTGGTTCCCGAAGGACGCCAAGGTCTCGATGCGCTGGATGCTCCTGCACCTGGTGGAGGAGTTCGCCCGGCACGCGGGCCACGCGGACATCGTCCGCGAATCCATCGACGGCACCAAGGCCATGGGCTAGACGGCCCGTAGCCCGGGGCTTGCACCTCACGTGGCGTGAGGACCCACAGTGAAGGGCGTACCCAACCGAGAGGAGCGGAAGCGATGGGCTACTCCGTGGGCCAGGTCGCCGGATTCGCCGGAGTCACGGTGCGCACCCTGCACCACTACGACGAGATCGGTCTGCTCTCCCCGAGCGACCGCAGCCACGCAGGTCACCGGCGGTACGACGACGCCGACCTGGACCGGCTGCAGCGGATCCTGTTCTACCGGGAGCTCGGCTTCCCCCTCGACGAGGTCGCGGTCCTGCTGGACGACCCGGAATCGGATCCGCAGGAGCATCTGCGCCGGCAGCATGCCCTGCTGACCGACCGGATCGCCCGGCTCCAGCAGATGGCCAAGGCCGTTGAGAACGCCATGGAGGCGAAGAAGATGGGCATCAACCTCACGCCCGAGGAGAGGTTCGAGGTCTTCGGGGACAAGGACCCCGAGCAGTACGCGGAGGAGGCGGAGCGTCGCTGGGGCGGCACCGAGGCCTACGCGGAGTCGCAGCGGCGGGCCGCCTCGTACACCAAGGACGACTGGATGCGGATCCAGGAGGAGGGCGCCGACTGGGGCGTCCGCTACGCGGCGCTGATGGAGGCCGGCGAGCCCGCCGACGGCGAGCGCGCGATGGACCTGGCCGAGGAGCACCGGCGGCACATCTCCACCTGGTACTACGACTGCCCGTACGAGATGCACACGTGCCTCGGTGAGATGTACGTGGCGGACGAGCGGTTCACGGCGTTCTACGACACGATGCGGCCCGGTCTCGCCGCGCACCTGCGGGACGCGATCATGGCCAACGCGGTGCGCAAGGCGTAGCCGAATCGTCACTCATGCGACCCCCTCCCGGCTCTGGAACCGGGTGGGGGTCGTGTGCGTTGATAATTGAGACCGCCCGCTCCGCAGCATGCCCCCCGATCCAGGAGAGTCCGGAAACCGTGTACACGCTTGCGCTCGGCCCTGAGTGGCTGTCCCCGGACTATCTGATTTCGCATTTCGGACTGGTCGGCATCCTGGTCATCGTCTTCGCGGAATCGGGACTCTTCGCGTTCCTGCCCGGCGACTCGCTGCTGTTCACGGCAGGTCTGCTGGTCGCCAACGGCGAGTACATCAAGCAGCCGCTGTGGCTGGTCTGCACCCTCATCGTGGCCGCCGCGATCATCGGTGACCAGGTCGGCTACCTGATCGGCAAGTTCTTCGGCCCGAAGCTCTTCAACCGGCCGAAGTCGAAGGTCTTCAAGCGGGAGAACCTCGACAAGGCGCACGAGTTCATGGCCAAGCACGGCCCGAAGGCCATCGTGCTCGCCCGCTTCGTGCCGATCATCCGCACCTTCGCGCCGATGGTCGCGGGCGCCGGCTCGATGAAGTACCGCACCTTCCTGACGTACAACGTCATCGGCGGCATCGGCTGGGGCGCGGGCATCACGATCGCGGGCTACTGGCTCGGCCAGATCGACCTCATCAAGACCAACATCGAGGCGATCCTGGTCCTGATCGTCCTCATCTCGCTCATCCCTGTGATCTTCGAGGTCCTCAAGGCCCGCAAGGAGAAGGCGAACGCCGCCGCCGAGCCCTTCGAGGCCGACGGCTCCCAGGCCCAGGGCCAGCGCCGCCGCCACGCGAAGCGCTGAGGCCCGCCTGTTGGCCCGTACGGCCCGAACGGCACACGAACGCCCCGGAGGCCCCGCAAGGGCCGCCGGGGCGTTCTCGTGCCCCTCAGAAGCCGCGGGTCCGCTTCGCCGCGCGGCGCTTGGCGGCGCTGGCCGCCCCCGGGATGCGCATGAACAGCCGCGAGGTCTCCGACCCCAGGTTGACCCCGATCGCGATGGCGAGGGCGATGGCCGCGGCGTTCACCAGTGAGCCGAGGCCCTCGTTCAGCCGGTCCTCGGCGATCAGCAGCAGCCCGTAGTACGTCGCCGAGCCGGGCAGCAGCGGCCCGATGGCCGCGGTCGTGTACGGCAGGGCGGAGGCGAAGCGGTAGCGGGAGAAGAGCTGCCCGAACAGGCCCACCAGCCCGGCGGCGATGGCGGTGGAGGGCACGGGCGGGATGCCGCCCGCGTAGTGCAGGGCTCCGAAGGTCACCCAGGCGACCCCGCCGTTCAGGGTCACGATCCACACGGTGGAGCGCTCCTGCTGGAGCAGGATCGCGAAGGTGAAGACCAGCACCATCGAGGCCGCGATCTGCAGCGGCGGCCGCTGCTGGATCTGCAGGACCTCCTCCGGCCGCGGGGAGGCGTCGAACTGCAGGCCGAGGTACAGCACGACCAGCACGCCCATGATGATGCCGATGAAGAGGTACATGACCTCCAGCAGCCGGGCGGAGGCGGTGATGTAGAAGCCGGTCAGGCCGTCCTGCACCGCCGCGACCAGGGCCCGCCCGGGCAGCAGGGCGAAGAGCCCGCCGGTGATCACGGCGGAGGCCTTGACGTCGATCCCCGTCATGTTCAGCGCCACCCCGATCGCGGCGGGCGGCATCGCGGCGACCACGAACTGGTAGAACTCCGGCAGCCCGCGCCCGGCGCACAGCCACGCCAGCCGGTCGCCGAGCACCGCCCCGAGCACCGCCGCGAAGAACACCAGGACCCCGCCGCCGACCAGGGTGGAGGCCGCCCCGGCGAGCAGCCCGGCGGCGGAGGTGAGCATCCAGCCGGGGTACGGGTGGCGGTTGCGGCGGATCTCGGCGAGGCGCCGGTAGGCCTCCTCCAGCGAGACGTCGATCTCGTGGGCGCTGATGTCGTCCACCAGCCGGTAGACGGCCGAGAGCCGGTTGTAGTCGGTGCCGCGCCGGCGCACGGTCCGGTTCGCCGAGACCGGGTGGTCCACCAGCGAGGGCTGGTGGGTGATCGACAGCAGGGTGAAGGTGACGGTCGGCTCGCAGCGGTCCAGCCCGTAGGAGCGGGTCACCGCGAACATGGCGGCCTCCACGTCCTCGGCGCCCTCGCCGCCCGCGAGCAGCAGCTCGCCGATGCGCAGGGTCAGGTCGAGCACGCGGCCCACGGAGGGCCCGGCCTCGGTCTGCCGCTGCACCAGGTCGGGGACCGGCCGTACGTCGACCGGCATGCGCAGCATGGTGCGCATCCGGTCCTGCCAGGGGGACTCCGTCAGGCCGGGGACGGGGAACCCCTGGCCGGGGGTGTAGGCGGGCGGGGAGTGCGCGGCGCTGTAGGTGGCCGGGGTGGCGAAGGCCGATCCCCCGGGCTCGGGGTGCACCGTCCCGGTGCCCGGCGGAAGGGCGAATTCCGAGGTGGGCTGATCCTCCTCGGGCGCCTCCGGCTCCATCCCGGGCGGCGGAGTGAAGGCGCTCCGCGCCTCGTCGGACTGGGGCTTCCGGTCCTCCACCCCATCGGCTTCCGCCACGCGCCCTCCAGTCCGTGATCACCCGCGCTACCAGTATGCGGAACCGTTTCCTCCCCCGCGTACCCCAGCCCGCCCAGATGCACTCCGGTCCCGGACGCGACAACGGGCGGCACCCCCGGAGGGGTACCGCCCGCAATGTCACAGGGGGCGCGGGGGAGTCCCCCGGCCCGTTACCGCCGAGCGCGAGCTCAGTGGTGGCCGCCCTGGGCCTCGAGGCGCTTGTACGAGGCCTCGATCTCGGCCTCGGCCTCGGCGCGGCCGACCCAGTCCGCACCCTCGACCGACTTGCCCGGCTCCAGGTCCTTGTAGACCTCGAAGAAGTGCTGGATCTCCAGGCGGTCGAACTCGGACACGTGGTGGATGTCGCGCAGGTGCTCGACACGCGGGTCGGAGGCCGGCACGCACAGCAGCTTGTCGTCGCCGCCCGCCTCGTCCGTCATGCGGAACATGCCGATGGCGCGGCACTTGATCAGGCAGCCCGGGAACGTCGGCTCGTCAAGGATGACCAGCGCGTCCAGCGGGTCGCCGTCCTCGCCGAGGGTGTTCTCGACGAAGCCGTAGTCGGCCGGGTAGCTGGTCGAGGTGAAGAGGCGACGGTCCAGACGGATCCGGCCGGTCTCGTGGTCCACCTCGTACTTGTTCCGCGAACCCTTGGGGATCTCGATGGTGACGTCGAACTCCACGTCCTGCTCCTCCATGATCAGCTTCATTGCTTCGAGACTGCATCGCTTCAAATGCACGCGCGTCCGGCCCAGCCGCCCAGCCCTGCCGGGTGGGGTGCCATGCTCGCGGCAAGACGCAGTGGTTAAGTGTCCCTCACGCATATGTGTGATCGCGAAAGGGGCTGGTCCGAGGTGCCATTGGTCAAGACGTGGCAGCTCATCGCGGGCTCGGCCGTCGCCGGCCTCGCCCTGTCGGTGGCAGTGGTGACCGCCGCCGGTCCATGGGACTCCGGCCAGCGTAAGGCCGAGCGGGACAAGGCTGCCTCCTGGAGCGTTACGGGTGGCGCAGATCACGGTCCCGAGTCCCAGCCGCAGGCCGCCCCCAGCGCCCCCGGCGTGCTCGGCGCGATCGGCCCCGGCGCCCCGCGCAAGGAGGCGGCGGCCGCATCCGAAGGCCTCGCCGCCGCGCTGCGGCCGCTCCTCGCCGACCCCGCCCTCGGCACCGTCCGTACCGCCTCGGTCATCGACACCGCCACCGGGCAGGTGCTGTACGAGTCCGGGGCGCGGGACGCGATGACCCCCGCCTCCACGATCAAGATCGCCACGGCCGCGGCGGCCCTGGCCGCCCTCGGGCCCGAGCACCGGATCCGGACCACTGTCGTGCCCGGCGCCGCACCCGGGCAGATCCTCCTCGTCGGCGGCGGCGACCCCTCCCTCACGGCCAAGAAGAAGAGCCCCGCCGGATCCGGCGGCAGCCTCGTCGCCCTCGCCGGCGACACGGCCCAGGCCCTCAAGGCCGCCGGCACCGACACCGTGAGCGTGGGCTACGACGACACCCTCTACACCGGCCCCGCCCGCCACCCGATCGGCGAGAACCCCAACATCGCGCCCGTCACCGCCCTCGCCGCCGACGAGGGCCGGCCCGACGATTCCACCTCCGGGCCCGTGGACCGCACCGCAGACCCCGCCAAGGACGCCGCCCGTTCCTTCGCGGCCCTGCTGACCGAGCGCGGCATCAAGGTCACCGGGCAGCCGGCCCGGGCCGAGGCCGCGGACGGCGCCCAGCCGCTCGCCGCCACCCTCTCCACCCCGCTGGGCGGCCTCGTCGAGCGGATGCTGACCAACAGCGACAACGACATCGCCGAGGCCCTGGCCCGGCAGACCGCCCTCGCCTCGGGCCAGCCCGCGAGCTTCGAAGGCGCCGAGAAGGCCGTCACCGCCCGCCTCGCCGCCCTCGGCGTCGACGTGTCCGGCTCCCGCTTCGCCGACGGCAGCGGCCTGGGCCGGTCCGACAAGGTCAGCGCCGGCCTGCTGACCGGGCTGCTCGCCAAGGCCGCGGACCCCGAGCGCCCGGAGCTGCGCCCGGTCCTCACCGGACTGCCCGTCGCCGGGTTCACCGGGACCCTGCGCAGCCGCAACGCCGGCAGCTCCCCGGCCGCCGGCCTGCTCCGCGCCAAGACCGGCACCCTGACCGGCGTGAACTCCCTCGCGGGCACCGTCGTCGACCCGTCCGGCCGACTCCTCGCCTTCGCCTTCCTGACCGCGAACAGTGCCGACGGCCCGGCCGCCGAGAAGAGCCTCGACAAGCTGGCCGCGGCGGTGGCAGGCACTCCGTAGGGGGTCCGCGGAAGGGCTGGTCCACGTACGGTTGACGCATGACGAGCATCAGTGGTGCGGAGATGGTCGACTGGAACCTCGCGGTGGCGACCGCGACCCGGCTGGTGCGGCCCGGCCCGGAGGTCAGCCGGGACGAGGCCCGGGCCGTCGTCGCGGAACTGCGCGGGCACGCCAGGACCTCGGAACGGCACGTGCGCGAGTTCACGCGGATGATCCAGGACGGGACGCCCGTCAACGACACCCCGGTCCTGGTCGTCGACCGGGCCGGCTGGATCAAGGCCAACGTGGCCGGCTTCCGCGAACTGCTCCAGCCGCTCCTCGGCAAGATGCAGGACCGCCGTGACGGCACTCCCGGCGGGGCCGTGTTCGGCGCGGTCGGCGGCAAGGTCACCGGCGTCGAGCTGGGCATGCTGCTCAGCTTCCTGGCCTCCCGGGTCCTCGGCCAGTACGAGACCTTCGCGCCGGTCTCCCGCGACCTGCCCGGCTCCACCGCGCAGGGCGGCCGGCTGCTGCTCGTCGCCCCCAACATCGTGCACGTCGAGCGCGAGCTGGAGGTGAACCCGCACGACTTCCGGCTGTGGGTCTGCCTGCACGAGGAGACGCACCGTACCCAGTTCACGGCCGTCCCGTGGCTCCGCGACCACCTCGAAGGCGAAATCCAGACGTTCCTCGGCGCCACCGAACTGGACCCGGTGACCGTCCTGGAGCGCCTGCGCGACGCCGCCCAGTCCTTGGCGGGCGCCCGCCCCGACGCGGAGCGCGGCGACGAGGGCCGCTCCCTCGTCGAACTCGTGCAGACCCCCGAGCAGCGGGAGGTGCTCGGCCGCCTCACCGCCGCCATGTCCCTGCTGGAGGGCCACGCCGACTTCGTCATGGACGGGGTCGGCCCCCAGGTGGTGCCCTCGGTCGCCGAGATCCGGGAGAAGTTCCAGCAGCGCCGGGCCAGCGGGGCGGGCCGCCTCGACGCCGCCCTGCGCAAGCTGCTCGGCCTCGACGCCAAGCTGCGCCAGTACCGCGACGGTGAGCGCTTCGTGCGCGCCGTCGTCGGCCAGGTCGGCATGGACGGCTTCAACCGCGTCTGGACCTCTCCGAACACACTGCCGACCAAGGCGGAGATCGCCCAGCCGGCGGACTGGGTGGCCAGGGTCCACCGCAAGGGGAGCGAAGAGAGCGAAAAGGCGTGACGCAGGGGGCGTAAACATGTCTCACTGGGGGAAGCAGCATCACCCGTCCGAGGGACCGTGGGCCGTGGAAGGGCGTGCGATGCTCGGGGAACGGCTCGCTTCTGTCACCATCGACGCACTCTGAGTGACATTCCCCGTCTTGCGGGGCAACCGGGCAGCACCCCCAAGCCTCCGAGGCATCCGAACACCATCGAAGGGCACCGGACATGGGTCCCCATCCTGCGGTCGCGGCGATACGCCTGGCGGTCCGCCGCGTACTCCACGACGTCCTCACCGACCTCACCGACCTCACCGACAGTTCCGCCGACACCCGCGGGGGAGCGCCCCTGCCACTCGTCCTCGTCGCCTGCTCCGGCGGCGCCGACTCCATGGCCCTCGCCTCGGCCCTCGCCTTCGAGGCCCCCAAGCTCGGCATCCGGGCCGGCGGCATCACCGTCGACCACGGGCTCCAGGCCGGCTCCGACCTGCGCGCCGCAGAGGTCGTCACCCGCATGACCGCCCTCGGCCTCGACCCGGTGGAGTCCGCCGCCGTGCGCGTCGGCCGCGAGGGCGGACCCGAGGCCGCCGCCCGCGACGCCCGCTACGGGGCCCTGGACGAGGCCGCCGACCGGCTGGGCGCTGCCGCCGTGCTGCTCGGCCACACCCGGGACGATCAAGCCGAAACCGTCCTGCTGGGCCTCGCCCGCGGTTCCGGCATCCGCTCGCTCTCCGGCATGGCAGAGGTGTCCGGCGGTCCCGGCCGCAGCCACCGCTACCGCCGCCCCTTCCTCCAGATCGACCGGCAGACCGCCCGTAAGGCCTGCATGGTCCAGTCGCTCCCCGTCTGGGACGACCCGCACAACATCGACCCCGCCTACACCCGCTCCCGCCTGCGCCACGAGGGACTGCCCGCCCTGGAGAAGGCGCTGGGCAAGGGGGTCGTCGAGGCGCTCGCCCGCACCGCCCAGCTCTCCCGCGACGACGCCGACGCCCTGGACGCCTGGGCCGCGGAGGCGGAGACCGGCGTACGGGACGAGGACGGCCGCCTGGAGTGCGCGAAGCTGTACGCCCTGCCCCCGGCCGTCCGCCGCCGGGTGCTGCGCAGGGCCGTGGTCGCCGCCGGTTCCCCCTCGGGCTCGCTCTTCGCCCGCCACATCGAGGAAGTGGACCGCCTCATCACCGGGTGGCGCGGTCAGGGCGCCATCAACCTGCCCGGCCGGGTCGAGGCCCAGCGGCAGGGTGGCAGACTGGTCATCCGGCAGGGCTGATTGGTGCTGAAACACGGCTGAGTCCTCCGGGGACACCCCCGGAGCCCCGGTCGACAACGAAAGTGATGCGGGTGGACGAGAAGGACATGGGCGGCGACCTCCAGTCGGTGCTCATCACCAAGGAAGAGATCGACGCGAAGCTGGCCGAGCTGGCCGCGAAGATCGACGCGGAGTACGCGGGCAAGGACCTGCTCATCGTCGGCGTCCTCAAGGGCGCGGTGATGGTGATGGCGGACCTGGCGCGCGCCTTGTCCACCCCCCTCACCATGGACTGGATGGCGGTGTCCTCGTACGGCGCCGGGACCCAGTCCTCCGGCGTGGTGCGGATCCTCAAGGACCTGGACACCGACATCAAGGACAAGCACGTCCTGATCGTCGAGGACATCATCGACTCCGGTCTGACGCTGTCCTGGCTGCTGTCGAACCTCGGCTCGCGCCAGCCGGCCTCCCTCGAGGTCGTCACGCTGCTGCGCAAGCCCGAGGCCGCGAAGGTCGCGATCGACGTGAAGTGGGTCGGCTTCGACATCCCGAACGAGTTCGTCGTGGGCTACGGCCTCGACTACGCGGAGAAGTACCGCAACCTGCCGTTCGTCGGCACGCTCGCCCCGCACGTCTACGGCGGCTGATCCCGCTCACGCTCCTGTCCCCGTCCCCGGGGCGCCTCGGCGGGCTCCGGGGAACCTGGGGGCGATTCCCGCCGTTGGAGCAGGGGAAAGCGGGTCTGTCAGCCGTCCCACGGGGCCGCGGGTGACAATACAGGGGTACATTCCGAAGAACAGTCTTTACTCAGAGCAGCATTTACCTACGGGCAGGAGGGACGGGGTGCCTGGCGCCCCGTATGGATGGACGTGAAGCGATACTTCCGTGGGCCGGTCATGTGGATCGTGCTGGCCGTCCTCGCCGTGGTCGTGTTGATGAATGTCGTCGGCTCCGGCGGCGGCTACAAGTCGGTGGACACCAGCGAGGTCATCAAGGCGATCAACAGTGGCCAGGTGGAGACAGCCAAGCTGACCACCGGCGACAGCCAGATGATCAAGATCGAGCTCAAGAAGGACCAGAAGCTCGGCAAGCACGACGGCACCAAGTTCCAGGCCAACTACATCGGGGATCAGGGCGTACAGCTCGCCCAGAACCTCCAGACCAAGTACGAAGCCGGTCAGATCCCGGACGGCTACTCCGTCACTCCGGACAAGACCAGCCCGTTCCTGAGCGTGCTGCTCTCGCTCCTGCCCTTCGTCCTCATCGTCGTGGTCTTCCTGTTCCTGATGAACCAGATGCAGGGCGGCGGCTCCCGGGTCATGAACTTCGGGAAGTCCAAGGCCAAGCTCATCACCAAGGACACCCCGAAGACGACGTTCGCCGATGTCGCGGGCGCGGACGAGGCCGTCGAGGAACTCCACGAGATCAAGGAGTTCCTCCAGGAGCCGGCGAAGTTCCAGGCCGTCGGCGCCAAGATCCCCAAGGGCGTGCTGCTGTACGGCCCGCCCGGCACCGGTAAGACCCTGCTGGCGCGCGCCGTCGCAGGCGAGGCCGGTGTCCCCTTCTACTCGATCTCCGGTTCCGACTTCGTCGAGATGTTCGTCGGTGTCGGTGCCTCGCGTGTCCGCGACCTGTTCGAGCAGGCCAAGGCCAACGCCCCGGCGATCGTCTTCGTCGACGAGATCGACGCAGTCGGCCGGCACCGCGGTGCGGGCCTCGGCGGCGGTCACGACGAGCGCGAGCAGACCCTCAACCAGCTGCTGGTCGAGATGGACGGCTTCGACGTGAAGGGCGGGGTCATCCTGATCGCCGCCACGAACCGTCCGGACATCCTCGACCCGGCGCTCCTGCGCCCGGGCCGATTCGACCGGCAGATCGCGGTCGACCGTCCCGACATGCAGGGCCGGCTGGAGATCCTCAAGGTCCACCAGAAGGGCAAGCCGGTCGCTCCGGACGTCGACCTGGGCGCGGTCGCCCGTCGTACGCCCGGCTTCACCGGTGCCGATCTCTCCAACGTCCTGAACGAGGCGGCGCTGCTGACCGCCCGTACGGACAAGAAGCTGATCGACAACCACTCGCTGGACGAGGCGATCGACCGCGTCGTGGCGGGCCCGCAGAAGCGGACCCGGATCATGTCGGACCGGGAAAAGAAGATCACCGCGTACCACGAGGGCGGACACGCCCTGGTCGCGGCGGCCTCCCCGAACTCCGACCCGGTCCACAAGATCACGATCCTGTCCCGAGGCCGGGCACTGGGCTACACCATGGTCCTGCCCGACGAGGACAAGTACTCGACCACGCGCAACGAGATGCTCGACCAGCTGGCGTACATGCTGGGCGGGCGCGCGGCCGAGGAGCTGGTCTTCCACGACCCGACCACGGGCGCGGCGAACGACATCGAGAAGGCCACCGCCACGGCGCGGGCCATGGTCACGCAGTACGGCATGACCGAGCGTCTCGGTGCGATCAAGTTCGGCGGCGACAACACCGAGCCGTTCCTGGGCCGCGAGATGTCGCACCCCCGGGACTACTCGGAAGAGGTCGCGGCGCTGGTCGACGAAGAGGTCAAGAAGCTCATCGAGACCGCGCACAACGAGGCCTGGGAGATCCTCGTCGAGAACCGCGACGTTCTCGACAACCTGGTCCTCGCCCTGCTGGAGAAGGAAACGCTGAACAAGGAGCAGATCGCCGAGATCTTCTCCACGATCGTGAAGCGCCCGGCCCGCCCCGCGTGGACCGGCTCCTCCCGCCGCACCCCCTCCACCCGTCCGCCGGTGCTCTCTCCCAAGGAGCTCCAGCTGACGAACTCGGCGAACGGCACCTCGGCGGCGACCGCCGTCACGCCGGTCTCCACGGAGAAGGGCATCGAGGTGGCCCCTGAGGACCGCCCGGAGGCCTGATCCACCCGGAATGGAAGCCGCGCCCCCCAGGTTCTAGCCTGGGGGGCGCGGCACTTTTACAGGAACGAGGAAGCGATGACGGACCCAGTGACCCTGACCGGCGGCGAGGGCACGATCGGCGTGTTCGACGAGAAGCGCGCCGAGGCGGCGGTCCGTGAACTCCTGATCGCGGTCGGCGAGGACCCGGACCGCGAGGGCCTTCTGGAGACCCCGGCGCGCGTGGCGCGGGCGTACCGGGAGATCCTGGCCGGTCTGTGGCAGAAGCCCGAGGACGTGCTGACCACGGTGTTCGACCTGGGACACGACGAGCTGGTCCTCGTGAAGGAGATCGAAATCGTATCTCTGTGTGAACATCACCTGCTGCCGTTCCACGGTGTCGCCCACGTCGGCTACATCCCGGCGGAGAACGGCAAGATCACCGGCCTGTCGAAGCTGGCCCGCCTCGTGGACGTCTACGCTCGCCGCCCGCAGGTGCAGGAACGTCTTACTACGCAGATAGCGGACTCCCTGATGGAGATCCTCGACGCGCGCGGTGCCATCGTGGTGATCGAAGCCGAGCACATGTGCATGTCGGTCCGCGGCATCCGCAAGCCGGGTGCCAAGACCACCACGTCCGCGGTCCGCGGCCAGCTCCGCGCCACGGCCACCCGAGCTGAGGCCATGAGCCTCATCATGGCGCGCTAGTCGGATTGTCAGTGCTGTCCGCTACGGTCCCCCTCCGTGACTTCACGGAGGGGGACCGGTGCTTTGGGGCCTACCGAGTAGGCAGACCGTCAACGCTGTTGGCGGCTCCGGGCCTGCGTTGTCCGCCCAGGAGATCACTTCGATTCAGCCGGGATACCAGCTCGGCCGCGTGTCGTTCCGTCCTACCTTGCCGACCTCATGCGGCAGTACGTGGGCGGTGACCCCCACCACATGCGCCAGCGGTTTCCCAGGGTCGTGCTCAGAGACGAGGTGACCTTCGGCGGATTCCTGGACGGCTACGAAGGCGGAGACGGGTGCAGGATCACTCGATGGCCGGCGAGGGTGCCGACAGCTGGCCGCGCGGGACGTTCCAGGCGGAGGAGCGCCCCGTCGAACTCGATGAGTCGGCATGGGTCGAGGTCAGGTCCGTCACGCTGCGCGCACCGAGTGCCAAGCCGTCCACGTTGTACGACTTCGGGCTCACCCCTCACCCTGACTTTCTCGTGAACGGGCATCTGGTCCGCACACCGTGGGAGACCTAGGCGCGGGCCGGGGACTCGGGGGTGTGGTCGTCGTCCTCGGGGAGCTTGAGGACGTGCTCCAGGAAGAGGGCGGCGGCGATGACCGCCGCGCCCGCCAGGACCGAGAAGCCTGCGTACCAGGCCTGGTCGCGGCGGGCGGGGACGTCGAGGGAGTCGGTCAGCAGGAAGACGCCGACACCGCCGTACGCGCCGGCCACCAGGGCCGCCACCAGTGCGCTGGCCTGGCCGAAGACGACCGCGCGGGCCGCCATCAGAGGCTCCACGCCCTTGGCCCCCGGCCGTCGCTCGCGCTGCGCCTTGAGGCGGGAGCGCATCGACAGGGCCGTCGCCAGCAGCACCGCGGCGATGACGCCCAGGACGATCGGCGCGGCCAGCGGAACGCCCGGCAGCGTGCCGTACGCGTTCCAGAGCCGGGCACCCGCCCAGGACAGGACCCCGGCGACGACGAAGATCCCCGCCAGGACCGCAGGCCTCAGTTGCTTCACGTGCCCGTTCCCCGCTTTCCGCGCCGGTGCCGTCAGGCAGTCCACAGCGTAACGACTACTCCGGGAGGCGGAGTTCCAGATCCGGGCGCGGCGTCACTCCGGAGAGGCCGATTCCGGCCAGGAGCGCGCCGACGGCGCCGTGGCCCGGGAGCTGCGCCTCCGCGTCGATGTCGTTCCAGGGGGCGAGCACGAAGGCGCGCTGGTGGGCGCGCGGGTGCGGCAGGGTGAGGACGGGGTCCTCGGAGACCACCTCGGCGTACGAGATGATGTCGACGTCGATCGTGCGCGGGCCCCAGCGCTCCTCGCGGACGCGGTCGAAGGCCTCCTCGATGGCCTGACCCCGCTCCAGGAGCGAGGACGGCGGCAGCGTGGTCCGCACCTTGACGACCGCGTTGAAGTACGCGGGCTGCGAGCCGGGCTCGACGCCCCACGGCTCGGTCTCGTACACGGGGGAGACGGCCTTGACCCGCATGCCCGGGGTGTCGCCGAGCGCGTCGATGGCGCCCTGCAGGGTCTCCAGCCGGTTGCCGAGGTTCGCGCCGAGGGCGATGACCGCCCATTTCGGGTTGGACAGGGTGGTGTCCGCCGCGTCGACCGTCTCCACGACGGAGGCGGGTACCGGCTGCACGGTCGGGTCGCTCTGTGTGTTCAGTCCGTTGTTCATGCGCGGCTCCGGGTGATCGTGATGGTCACGTCGTCGAAGGGGACGGTGATGGGCGCGTCCGGCTTGTGGACGACGACCTCCACCTGTGCGACCGCCTCGTGCTTGAGGCACTGCTGGGCGATCCGCTCGGCGAGGGTCTCGATCAGGTCGACGGGCTCTCCCTGCACCACGTCGACGACCTCCTCGGCGACGACCCCGTAGTGCACGGTCTTCGCCAGGTCGTCTCCGGCCGCGGCGGGCCGGGTGTCGAGGTGCAGCACCAGGTCGACGATGAAGGTCTGGCCTTCTTCGCGTTCCCGGGGGAAGACGCCGTGGTGCCCGCGAGCCTTGAGGCCGCGCAGCGCGACACGATCCACGCGAATCACTCCTGCTTTCGTAGGTGCTTCCGGTCCCGGGGCTGCCCGGGGCCATGGGCCTACGCCGAGTGCGGTCGGCGTCGTCCGTCTTCGAATTTACCTGCGAAACTCCCCGGACCCCGCCGGAGGGGTCAGGAGGCGTCCTCCTCCTCGTCCTCGTCGGACTCCGTGAGCACGGGAGAACCGTGGTGGGACCAGAGCCGCCAGCCCTCGGATGTGCGTCGGAACACATTTGTGGCGACGACCAGCTGACCGACCAGCGGGCCGAGTTCCCCGCCGTCCTCGGCGGGGCCGCCGCTGAGGATGTTCTCCGTACAGGTCACCAGTGCGGTGTCGCCGATGACGGCGACTTTGGTGTCGGTGAGGAAGAACTGGATGTAGTCCGTGTGGGACATGATCAGCGCATAGGAGCGCAGCACCTCGCCGCGGCCGGAGAGCACCGGCCAGCCCGGGTGCACGCAGGAGATCTCGTCATCGAGCCAGAGCGCCGACAGTGCGTCGAAGTCCCCCCGCTCCATGGCCTCGTAGAAGGCCGTGTTGACCTCTTCGACCGCTTCGATGTCGGTTCTGCTCACAGGGCTCCTTCTCGGTCGGTGGTCACAGCGCTCCTTCCACGGCGCGGGCCACCCGAACCGCGTCCGCGGTCGCCCGTACCTCGTGGACCCGTACGGCCCAGGCACCGTGGTGGGCGGCGATGGCGGAGACGGCGGCGGTGGCGGCGTCGCGCTCGCGGGCGGGCGGCGGCGCGGCGTCGGCGGCGCCGGCCAGGACCCGGCCGAGGAAGCGCTTGCGCGAGGCGGCGACCAGCAGCGGGAAGCCGAGGGCACGCAGTTCGGGCAGGTGGGCGACGAGGGCCAGGTCGTGTTCGGCGTTCTTCGCGAAGCCGAGGCCCGGGTCGACGAGGAGCCGCTCGGGGGCGATCCCGCCGGCCACGACGGCGTCGATCCGGGTCCGGAGCTCGGAGGTGACCTCGGCGAGTACGTCGTCGTAGACGGCGAGGCTGTTCATGCCGTCGCTGAAGCCGCGCCAGTGCATCACCACGAACGGCACCTCGGCGGCCGCGACGGCCGGGATCATCCCGGGGTCGGCGAGCCCGCCGCTGACGTCGTTGACCAGGACCGCGCCGGCGGCGACGGCCTGCGCGGCGACGCTCGCGCGCATGGTGTCGACGGAGACGGCGACGCCTTCGGAGGCGAGGCCGCGCACGACGGGGACGACCCGGCGCAGCTCTTCCTCCTCGTCGACGCGGGTGGCGCCCGGCCGGGTGGACTCGCCGCCGACGTCGACGAGGTCGGCGCCCTGGACGACGAGGTCGAGGCCGCGCTTGACGGCCGCGGTGGTGTCGAACCAGCGACCGCCGTCGGAGAAGGAGTCCGGGGTGACGTTGACGACGCCCATGACCGCGCAGCGGTCCCACTCGGGCAGACCTGCGACCCGGCCCCTGCCGGTGGCTCCGCGCTTCGTGTTCATAGGTCCAAGGGTAGGGCTGACCTGGATAGGCCAGGGCCCCGGCGCCTGTCGGCTGCCGGGGCCCTGGAAACCGTACGCACCGTACGGACGGCTACGCGGCCTGGACCTCGCGCTCCGCCTGGGCGGGGACCTTGGCGGGGGCGTGGTTGTGGGCGCAGGTGCGGACCGGCTTGGGGCCGCGCCGGCTGGCGAACAGCCGCGGCAGGGCCAGCGTCACGAAGCCCTCGGCCTGCATCACGGCGAAGCCGATGCGGGGAAGGTCGCGGGTGGTGCGGTAGACCATGAAGCGCGGCTCCCAGCGGGGGCGGAACTTCTCGTTGAACTTGTACAGCGACTCGATCTGGAACCAGCGGGACAGGAAGACCAGCAGGCCGCGCCACATCCGCAGCACCGGGCCGGCGCCGATCTTCTCGCCGCGGGCGAGGGCGGCGCGGAACATCGCGAAGTTCAGGGAGACCTTCTCGATGCCCAGGTCGGGCGCCTGCTGCAGGGAGGCGACGATCAGCAGCTCGTTCATGCCGGGGTCGGCGGCGCGGTCGCGGCGCATCATCTCCAGCGACATGCCGTCCTTGCCCCACGGCACGAAGTGCTGGATGGCCTTGAGGTCGCCGAACGGGCTGGTGTCGCCCTCCTCGACGCGGTGCGCGGTGGCGATGAAGCAGTCGCCGTCGCCCTCGTCGCCGACGCGGCCCAGGGCCATGGAGAAGCCGCGCTCGGTGTCGGTGCCGCGCCAGGCCTCGGCCGCGCCGCGGACCTGCTCCAGCTCCTCCTCGGTCAGCTCGCTGACCCGGCGGACCTTGGTGGTGTAGCCGTTGCGCTCGATGCGCTTCACCATCTGGCGGACATTGCGCATGGGTCGGCCGGAGAGGGAGAAGTCTTTGACATCGACAATCGCCTCGTCACCCAGCTCCAGGGCGTCCAGACCCGTCTCGCGGGTCCACACCTCGCCGCCGGTCTCGCTGCAGCCCACGACGGCCGGGGTCCAGGAGTGGGCCTTGGCCTCCTCCATGAACCGCTCGATGGCGCCGGGCCAGGCCTCGACGTCGCCGATGGGGTCGCCGGAGGCGAGCATCACGCCGGACACGACGCGGTAGGTGACGGCGGCCTTGCCGCTGGGGGAGAAGACGACGGCCTTGTCGCGGCGGAGCGCGAAGTGGCCGAGCGAGTCGCGGCCGCCGTGCTTGGCGAGGAGCTCGCGCAGCTTGCCCTCGTCGTCGGCGGTGAGCCGCGCGGCCGGGTGCTCGGGGCGGAAGGCCAGGTACATGGTGGTGAGGGCGGTCAGCATGCCGAGCGCGCCCAGGGAGTACCCGACGGTCCAGGAGACCTGGCCGGCGTAGTCGACGGGGCCCTCGAAGCCGAAGAGCCCGTACACGACGTGCGTGATCTGCTCGTACAGGCTCGGGTTGCCGACGACCCGCCCCGGGTGGACGTTGACGATGACCAGGCCGAGCCCGATGGAACCGGCGCTCATCAGCACGAAGTTCGCGAGCGCCTTCCAGCGGCTGCGCGGGTCGGGCAGCGCCTTGAATTCACCCTGGTGGCGCAGCAGCAGCGCGAAGAGCGCCGCCGCGATGACCACGCCGATGATCGAGTGCCGGTACGCGAACTGCGCCGCGGCGCCGGCCGGCAGCAGTACGACCGCCGACCTCCAGGCCCGGCGCTTGCGGCGCTTGAGGCCGTGCGCCAGCAGCAGGAGCAGTACGCCCGCGCTGATGGCGAGGGCCGCGGCGAAGGGGCCGAACACGGGCAACACCTCGGCCACCGCGTGGATCCGGCTGTGACGGAACCGCGGGAAGACTCCCGCCGCGACGTCCAGAAGGCCGACGATCATGACGGCCGTACCTACCAGGCCGGGCACCGACTCCGGCCGTGGGCCACGGAGGATTCGGCGTACCCCGCTCGGAACCTGTCCCGACTTATCGCCATCTATCCTGCTAGACATCGCTTCCCGTTGCTCCGCGAGAGATCATGTGGCCGAAGGCCGCGACAGCCTCCGGTGTGTGGTGCGTCCATTAGGACGACATCGACGGGGAGCGGGTTCACTCTTCCGCCGGAAATTTCCAGTCCTGCCATCAGAAAGTCGACTGACTGCTCATGGGTCTCACCAGTAACACGGTCCTGGCGCTGGCCATCATCGCCGGTGTGCTGCTCTTCGCAGCCACCATCTGGTTCTGGCCAAAGCTTTCGGGCCGCACCTGGCGCGCGTTCGCCGGCCGGATCGGTCTCCTGCTGGCGACCCAGCTGGCACTCTTCTCGGCTGTGGGGCTCGCGGCCAACAAGTCGTTCCTCTTCTACGGTTCCTGGGCAGACCTGTTCGGCCAGGAGACGTCGATGGGCAAGGTCGTCGACCACTCGATGAGCACCAAGGACATCAAGGTCGTCGACAAGCAGAAGCTGGACGTCCCCGGTGGCGCGAAGCCCCAGGTGGGCGGTCAGATCCTGAAGGTTGCCATATCCGGGCAGAAGTCGAAGATAACGAGCCCCGGCTACGTGTGGCTCCCGCCGGAGTACTTCCAGCCGCAGCACAAGGACCAGAACTTCCCGGCGTCCATCGTGCTGACCGGCTACCCGGGCACCGCGGAGAACCTGATCAAAGGGCTCGACTACCCCATGAAGGCCTTCAGCCTGTCCAAGGCGGGCAAGATGAAGCCGATGATCCTGGTCATGCTGCGTCCCACCGTGGCACCCCCGCGTGACACCGAGTGCGTTGACATACCCGGTGGCCCGCAGACCGAGACCTTCTTCGCGCAGGACCTCCCGCAGGCCATCACGGACACCTTCCGCGTCGGCAAGGACCCCAAGAACATGGGCTTCATCGGGAACTCCACGGGTGGTTACTGCGCCCTGAAGATCGCCGCGCACTACCCGCAGACCTTCGGTGCCGCCGCGGGTCTGTCCGCGTACTACGAGGCCCCCGACGACCCGACCACCGGCGACCTGTTCCACGGGGACGAGAAGCTGAAGAAGCACGCCGATGTCCTGCACAGCATCGAGCACAAGAAGCCGACCGGTACGTCCTTCCTCGTCACCAGCAGCGAGAAGGGCGAGCCGAACCTCGGTGACACCAAGAAGTTCGTCAAGCTGGTCAAGGGCCCGGACCGGGTCTCCTCGATCATCCTCGACAGCGGCGGCCACAACTTCAACACGTGGCGGCGCGAGATCCCGCCGATGCTGGTGTGGATGAGCAACCGCATCCAGGCCTGAGTGCCTTGGCGGCGCCGGTGAAGGGCCCGACTCCGATCGGGCCCTTTCGCTATGCCTCCTGCAGCTGCGCCCGGCGCAGCGCCCGGTGGACCCCCTCCGGGGTCAGTACGCCGACCAGTTCGCCGGAGGCCGGGTCCGTGACGCCGATCCGGCCCGAGTCCTCCTGGAGCAGGGCGGAGAGCGCCTCGCGCAGCGTCGCGCCCAGCTCCACCACCACGGCCGGGGCGGATGCCCTGCCCTCCGCCGCCGTCAGATCGGCCGCCTCGACCGGGGTCACCGCGAGCCGCTTGAGCCCCCGGTCGGCGCCGACGAAGGAGGCCACGTACGCGGTGGCCGGGGCCCCGAGCACGGCAGCCGGGCGGGCGAACTGCTCGATGGTGCCCGCCCCGTAGACGGCCATGCGGTCGCCGAGCCGGATCGCCTCCTCCAGGTCGTGCGTGACCAGCAGGATCGTTTTGCGCACCGTCTTCTGCAGCGCCAGGAACTCGTTCTGCAGCCGCTCGCGCACCACCGGGTCCACCGCGCCGAACGGCTCGTCCATCAGCAGCACCGGCGGATCGGCGGCCAGCGCGCGGGCCACGCCGACGCGCTGGCGCTGCCCTCCGGACAGCTGCTCCGGGTACCGGCCCCCGTACACGGCGGGGTCCAGGCCCACCAGTTCGAGCAGCTCGGCCGCCCGCGCACGCGCCTTGGCCTTCGGGGTGCCGATCAGCTGCGGCACGGTCGCCGTGTTCTCCAGCACCGTCTTGTGCGGGAAGAGCCCGACCTGCTGGATGACGTACCCGATCCGGCGGCGCAGCTCGACCGGGTCGGCGGCGGCGATGTCCTCGCCGCCGAGCAGGATCCGGCCGGAGGTCGGCTCGATCAGCCGGTTGACCATCTTCATCGTGGTCGTCTTGCCGCAGCCGGACGGTCCCACGAGCGTGACCAGCTCGCCCTCCGCCACTTCGAAGGACAGGTCCTCGACGGCTGTCGTCCCGTCGGGGTAGCGCTTGGTCACATGCTCGAATCGGATCACATCGTCATCCTTCCTCACCCGCACGCCGTGGTTGGCGAAGGCTTTATGAGGAGAGTGTTACGCGACTGCGAAGGAATCCGGCGACTGTCGGTGCCGCGGGTTAGGGTCCCTCTTGTACGTACGTTCGGGTGGGGGGTGAGGGACATGGCCGGGCAGAACTGCCTCGTGGCGAACGACTGGATCTGCTGGGAGTACGTCTCCTCCCGCTCCCAGGAACTCACCGACGCCACCCTCGAACACATCTGGATCACGGGCGTGTCGGTCCTCATCGGCGTCGCCGTGTCCGTCCCGCTCGCCCTGCTGGCCCGCCGCGGCCGGCGCTGGGCGGCGCCCGTGCTCGCCTTCACCACGCTGCTCTACACGGTCCCCTCGCTCGCCATGTTCTCGCTGCTGCTGCCCGTGTTCGGACTCTCGGCGGCGCTGGTGGTGACCGGCCTGGTGCTGTATTCGCTGACCATCCTCGTCCGCAACGTCCTGGCCGGCCTGGAAGCCGTGCCCGCGGACGTACGGGAGGCCGCGCGCGGCATGGGATACGGCCCCGGGCGGCTGCTGTGGCAGGTCGAACTGCCGCTGGCGCTGCCCGCGCTGCTCGCCGGGGTACGGATCGCGACCGTCTCCACGATCGCGCTGACCACGGTCGGCTCCATCGTCGGCAAGGGCGGCCTGGGCAATCTCATCGCCCCTGCCGTGAACAGCTCCTTCAAGGCCCAGGTGCTCACCGCCTCGGTCCTGTGCGTGCTGCTCGCGCTCGTGGCCGACCTGCTGCTGCTCGGCGTACAGCGCCTGCTCACGCCGTGGACCCGGGCGTCCGGCGCCCGGCCCGCGGGCTCCGGCAAGGAGGCCTGAGGCGATGGGAGTGCTGGGACAGGCCTGGGACTGGCTGGCGAACGGCGCCAACTGGTCGGGCGAGAGCGGCGTCTGGCACCGGCTCGGCGAGCACGTCTACGTCAGCGGGATCGCCCTCGCGATCGCCTGCGCGGTGGCCCTGCCCGTCGGCCTGTACCTCGGCCACCTCGGCAAGGGCGGCGCCCTCGCCGTCAACGTCTCGAACGTCGGCCGGGCCGTGCCCGTCTTCGCGGTGCTGGCCCTGTTCATGGTCTCCCCGCTGCGCAACGCGGGCTACCTGCCCACCATCGCCGCGCTCGTGCTGTTCGCGATACCGCCGCTCCTGACGAACACGTATGTGGGCATGAGCGAGGTGGACCGGTCGGTGGTGGAGGCCGCCCGCGGCATGGGCATGTCCGGGAGCCAGCTGTTCCTCCGGGTCGAGCTGCCGCTCGCCCGTCCGCTGGTGATGACCGGGCTGCGCTCGGCCTCCGTGCAGGTCATCGCCACGGCCACGATCGCGGCGATGGTCGGCCAGGGCGGTCTCGGCCGGATCATCACCGCCGGATTCAACACGTACAACACCGCGCAGGTCGTCGCGGGCGCCGTGCTGGTGGCGGCGCTGGCGCTGCTGGTGGAGGGCGCGCTGGTGGCGGCCGACCGGCTGCTGCCCCGGCCGGCGGCGACGTCCCGCTGATCCCTTTCCCCCGCCTCGAACGGAGTACCCCCATGAGCAAGACCACCCGCGTCCTCGGCGCGTCCCTGGGCGCCCTCGCCCTGACGGCGTCGCTGGCGGCCTGCGGCGGCGACAGCCTGGAGAAGAGCAAGGACGGCGGCTCGGCGGCCTCCTCCGGGTCCTCCTCGGGCGGGGGCAAGGGCGCCCTGGTCATCGGCGCGGCCGGGTTCACCGAGTCCAACGTGCTGGCCGAGCTGTATGCGCAGGTCCTCAAGGACGCGGGCTACAGCACCTCCGTCAAGACGGTCAGCAACCGCGAGCTGTACGAACCGTCGCTGGAGAAGGGCGAGATCGACATCGTCCCGGAGTACGCGGCCACCCTCGCGGAGTTCCTCAACGCCAAGGTGAACGGCCCCAAGGCGCCCGAAGAGAAGCCGGTCGCGTCCAGCGACGTCGCGGCGACGGTGGCGGGCCTGGAGAAGCTCGCGGGCCCGCTCGGACTGAAGGCGCTGCCCGCGGGCGCGGCGGTCGACCAGAACGCATTCGCGGTGAGCAAGGAATTCGCCCAGAAGAACAACCTGAAGACCCTTTCCGATCTCGGGCAGTCCGGGCTGAAGGTGAAGATCGCGGCGGGCGACGAATGCGCCGTCCGCCCCTTCTGCGCACCCGGGTTGACCAAGACGTACGGAATTCAGGTCTCCGGTATCGACCCCAAGGGCGTCGGCACCCCGCAAGCCAAGCAGGCGGTGAAGGACGGCGCGGACCAGCTGGTCCTGACCACCACCACGGACGCCACGCTCGACAGCTTCGGCCTGGTCCTGCTGGAGGACGACAAGAAGCTCCAGAACGCCGACAACGTGCTTCCGGTGGTCAACGGCAAGGACGCGGGCGCCCCGGAGGTCGCGGCCGCCCTCGACAAGCTGACCAAGGCACTCACGACGGCCGACCTCGTCGACCTGAACCGCAAGGTGGACGCGGAGCGCGCCAAGCCGGCGGACGTGGCGAAGGCCTACCTGGAGTCCAAGGGCCTCCTCAAGAACTAGCGGTTACGCGGTCGATGCGGAAAATGTGGGGCATCCGCTCGGGAAGAGATTGCCGCACGGGTACCCCACATGGCCTCTACGCCCTGTAAATTTCAGGCCATGCCCCGTGGACGCCACCGCAATCCCGAACCTCTGCACCGGCTGCTCACGCCGACGGCCGTCGCCGGTGTGTCCCTCGTCAGCGCCGGCGCCGCCTGGCTGCTCGCGGGCCCCGACGACGGCACCGCTCTGCGACTGCTCGTGGCCCTCGCGGCGGCCGCCGGGGTCACCGGCGGCGTCGTGATGCGTGCCTGGGACCGCTCGGCGGGCCGCCGCGTCGCGGAGCTCGCGCGCGAGCGCGTCAAGGACGAGTGGAAGACGGACGAGCGGATGGCCGAGCTCGAATCCGATCTCGAAGAGGCCAGGGCGCTGCGCGCCAGGCTCGACGCCAAGCTGCGCGCCAAGCGGGTCGAAATCGCCGGGCTGCGCGGCGAGCACGCGGCGCTGCTGCGGCGGTACGCGACCGCCGAGACCGAGCGCGCGAGCGCCCTGGAGCGCCGCCGGCTGCTGGCCATCGAGGTCTCCTCGGCCCCGGCGGCCGCGCCCAAGGAACTCCCGGTGGTCTCCGAGGAACGCACCTCGGCGGGCGCGCCCACCTCGGTCGGCTACGCCCGGGCCCACGCGGCTCTGAGCGCGCTGGTCCGCAAGGCGCAGCCCCGGGAGCTGCCCGCGGCCCCGTTGGCCCCCGCGGCCTCGGTCCCGGCGCGCCGGCCGGCCGCGGCCGTGGCCCCGTACGCGGCGCAGCGGCGCACGACGTCCCGCGTCGAGGGCGGCTTCGACTTCTTCGGCGCCGCCAAGAACGCGGCACAGGCCCGCGCCGCGATCGAGGCGGTCCAGAACGAGGACCTGGCCGACGTGGTCGGCGCCGAGGCCCTGGCGGTCCACGAGGCGGAGACGGCGGAGCCCCCGGCCGAGCCGGCCGCTCCCGAGTCGTCCGCGCAGGGCCAGGTCATCGACCTGACCGCCCATGACGAGACCGAGCCGATCGACGTGGTCCGGCTGCGCACCGCGATCTCCTAGTCGCCGCAGCCGGGACCCGAGGAGGGGCGTCGTGCGGGAGCGACGGCAGGGCGGGCCGGGCGAGGTCTTCACCTGCCCCTGCTGCCTCCAGCCGACCCTCGGGTCGAGCGCCCTCTTCGAGATCTGCGGGGAGTGCGGCTGGGAGGACGACGGACAGGACGACGCCGAGGCCGACGAGGTCTGGGGCGGGCCCAACGGCAGCCAGAGCCTTTCCGACGCCCGGCGCGAACACCGGGAGTGGCTGGCCGGGCACGCCGACGCGTCCTCGGTGACCCGTGGCGGAGCCGGGGCGTGGGAGACGGCCGCCCGCGCCGCGCTTCAGGACGAGGGGCCGGACGCGTAGGCCTCAGGCGGCGTACGAGGCCACCGGGCGGGCCAGGCGGGACAGGCGGCGGCCGGCCGGCGGAGGCGAGGCCGTCCACAAGCTGTGCACAGGGCGCGCGGAACTCCTCGGCGGGGGTCGCTTCGTCCCGTGGCGGGTTCGGCGACGACCTGGTCGTGGCCCAGAGCGTCGACCGCCCCCGGGCGAGGGTCAGGGATAGGCGAGGACGACGAGCACGCCCGCGGCCTCCAGCAGCAGCTGCGCGCGGAGCGCGCCCCGCGCACCGGCGCGGCCATCGCCGCGACGAGGGCGAGCACCACGGCGACGAGCAGGGCTCCGAAGGCGGTGTCCGGGAAGGGCGCGCAGGCGATGTCGTCGACGAAGCACCGGCCGCCCTTGTCGGTGGCCAGCAGCAGGACCTTCGCGATGAACAGGGCGGGCAGGAACAGCACGGCGGCGATCCCCGAGCGCGTCCGGATGCGGACCGCGTCCTCGGACGGGGGCGCGGAGACGACGGCGGGCTGTTGCTTCCAGGACATGGCCCCATCCTGTTCCACGGCTGCGGTACGGGGATCTGCGCGGGTACTCAGCCCGCGCGGATCCCCGTACTCAGAACAGCGGCAGCTGCCCCGGATGCGGCGCGAGGGCGAAACTGTCGAGACTGGGCGCCGAGGCGCCCAGTACCACCCGGGCCCGGGAGCCGGGGCAGGACACGAGGTCGCCGCGGCCCCGCCCGGCCGGTGGATCGTGCCGGGCGATCCTCCCGGCGGTCACGGCGCAGTCGCGGCCGCAGGCGGGGCAAGCGCGACGGGGGGAGTGGGACATGCCCCAAGTCTGCCCTGCGGCACCGACATCGGCCTCCCCCTAAGCGGTCTCGGGGCCGTGCCCTACTTCCCCGAGGCCGCTTAGACACTCCCCGGCCGGGCGGCGAGCCACGCCCGGTGTGCCTGGTCCACCCGGTTCCACAGCGCCGCCCGGTCCGCGGGGGTGAGGTCGTCCAGGTTCCGCCGGAAGACGCTCCCGATGACCTCGAAGAACTCCTCGGCGCCGGTCAGTTCGCGCTCGCTCGTCCCCTTCGCGCCGTCGATGCGGGTCAGGATCCGGCCGCGCAGCGCGTCGGCGCCCTCCGCGTCACGCCGCAGCACCGCGAAGGTCCGTACGAACGGGGACTCCCCGGCCGTCGAGAGCCAGGTGTGCATGGCCTCGAAGTCGGCCGTCACGGCCGGGGCGTCACGGAAGTTCACGCGGGGCATGGGGCCGGCGAACTTGCGGAGCGTCCAGCCCGGGCCCTCACCCTCCAGCGGTTCCAGCCGCTCCAGCGCGTACCGGAACCCGCCCTGCTCGTACGCGCCCTCGCGCAGCGGCAGCGGTTCGTACGGCCCGTCGCCGACTCCGACGTCCACCCAGTACACCGTCCCCTCGACGCGGACGGTCAAGGTGAGGTGCCCGCCGCTGATCCCGCGGTCCGCGGGATCGGCGTTGACGCCTCCGGCGTGCCGCGTGACCTCGTAGCCCAGGGATTCGAGGAGCAGCGCGAAGCCGCCGTTGAGGTGGAAGCAGTAACCCCCGCGCCCGGCGGCGAAGCGCCGGGCGGACAGCTCGGGGTCGATGCCGGGCGGCCGGCCGAGCTGGATGTCGACGTTGTCGTAGGCGATGTGCTCCAGGTGCGCCCGCTGAAGGGCGAACAGCCCTTCGGCGGAGGGGGCACCGGGGTCGGTGATGCCGAGCCGGCGCAGGTAGCCGGCGTGTGTGCCAGAGGTCATCCGGCAACCCTAGATCGGCCTACTTGTCGATGTCCCCGACGACGAAGAACAGCGAGCCCAGGATCGCCACCATGTCCGCGACCAGCTGCCCCGGCAGGAGCACGGCGAGGGCCTGGATGTTGTTGTACGAGGCGCTGCGCAGCTTCAGCCGGTACGGGGTCTTCTCGCCCTTCGAGACGAGGTAGTAGCCGTTGATGCCGAGGGGGTTCTCGGTCCAGGCGTACGTGTGGCCCTCGGGTGCCTTCAGGACCTTGGGCAGGCGCTGGTTGACCGGGCCCGGCGGGAGTTCGGCCATCCGGTCCAGGCAGGCCACGGCGAGGTCGAGCGCGTTGTGGGTCTGGTCGAGCAGGACCTCGAAGCGGGCCAGGCAGTCGCCCTCGGTGCGGGTGACCACCTTGAGGACGTCCTGGAGCTCGCCGTACGCGAGGTACGGCTCGTCGCGGCGCAGGTCGAAGTCGACGCCGGAGGCGCGGGCGATGGGGCCGGAGACCCCGTACGCGTGCACCGCCTCGGCGGACAGGACGCCGACGCCGCGGGTGCGGCCCCGGAAGATCTCGTTGCCGTGGACGAGCTTGTCGTAGACGTCCATGCGGGTGCGGACGTCGGCGATGGCCTCGCGGGCCCGGCCGAGCCAGCCGGCCGGGAGGTCCTCCTTGAGGCCGCCGACGCGGTTGAACATGTAGTGCATGCGGCCGCCGGAGATCTCCTCCATGACGGCCTGGAGCTCCTCGCGTTCGCGGAACGCATGGAAGATCGGTGTGATTCCGCCCAGTTCGAGGGGGTACGAGCCGAGGAACATCAGGTGGTTCAGCACCCGGTTCAGCTCGGCCAGCAGGGTCCGCATCCACACGGCCCGCTCGGGGACCTCCATGCCGAGCATCCGCTCGACGGCCATGACCACGCCGAGCTCGTTGGAGAACGCGGACAGCCAGTCGTGGCGGTTCGCGAGCATCACGATCTGCCGGTAGTCGCGGGCCTCGAAGAGCTTCTCGGCACCGCGGTGCATGTAGCCGACCACCGGTTCGGCGCTGACGATCCGCTCGCCGTCCAGGACGAGGCGCAGGCGCAGTACGCCGTGCGTGGAAGGGTGCTGGGGGCCGATGTTGAGCACCATGTCGGTGCTCTCCGCCGCGCCGCCGATGCCGACCGTGGTCTCCGTCATGCGGGCATTGTCTCAGCCCTAGGGTGGGTGCATGGATACGGGGACGACGGGTGAGACGGACAGGCCCGGATGGGTGGGGCTGCCGGGTGGGCTGCTCACGCTGAGGCGGCTGCTGCTGGTGATCTGGGCGGCCGTCCTCGCGGTGGCGACCGGCGTCGCACTGGGTCTGCTCGCCGGGCCCGCGTGGGCCGCCCTCGCGGGGTGCTGGCTCGTGGCCCTGGTCTGGGGGTGGGTGCTGCTCGGCCGGAACTGGCGGTCCTGGCGTTACGCCGAGCGCGCGGACGACCTGCTGATCAGCCGGGGCGTGCTGTGGCGGGAGGAGACCGTGGTCCCGTACGGGCGGATGCAGCTGGTCGAGGTGACCTCGGGGCCGCTGGAGCGGCGCTTCGGGCTGGCCTCCGTACAACTGCACACGGCGGCCGCGGCGACGGACGCCAAGATCCCGGGCCTGGTGCCGGCCGAGGCGCAGCGCCTGCGCGACCGGCTCACCGAGCTCGGCGAAGCACGGTCGGCGGGCCTGTGAGCGCCGGTCAGGCGGGCGGCGAGCCGGCCGTACCGTACGGGCCGGCCGCCGAGCCCACGGGCGGGCTCGCGGCCGACCTCGCGGGCGGCCCGGCAGGTGAGCGGCGGCTGCACCTGCTCACTCCGCTGCGGCGCGCCTGGGTGCCCATCGCCGCGACCATCGGCGTGGTCGCCCAGCAGGGCGACCGGGCCGAGCGCTGGATAGCGGACCTGCCCGCGCTCCTGCGGGTGGCGGCGCTCGCGGGCCTGATCCTGGTGTTCGGCACGTACGGATTCCTGAGCTGGTGGTTCACCCACTACGCCGTCACCGACACCGAGCTGCGCATCCGCAGCGGGCTGGTCTTCCGGCGCACCGCGCACATCCGCCTCGACCGGATCCAGGCGGTCGACGTCACCCGGCCGATGCTGGCCCGGCTGGCCGGGGTCGCCAGTCTGCGGCTCGACGTCATCGGCACCGAGGAGAAGGACGAGCTGGCCTTCCTGGGCGAGAAGGAGGCCGTGGCCCTGCGCGCCGAGCTCCTCGCCCGGGCGGCCGGCTTCGCTCCCGAGGAGGCGGCGCGCCTGGGCGAGGCCCCCGAACGGCAGCTGCTGCGCGTGGGCCCGCGCGACCTCGCCGTGTCGCTGCTGCTGAGCCTGGGCGTGTGGGCGGCGCTGGCCGGCGGGATCGCCGCGCCCGTGGTCGCCTGGTGGATCAGCTCCAGCCCGTGGGCGGCCGTGGTCACCCTCCTCCCGATCCTCGGCGCCGTCTGGTCCGGCAGCACGGGCCGCTTCCTCGCCGAGTACGACTGGACGGTCGCCGAGTCCCCGGACGGGCTGCGCCTGGACCACGGACTGCTGGACCGGGCCCACGAGACCGTGCCGCCGGGGCGCGTGCAGACCGTACGGATCGTCGAGCCGCTGCTGTGGCGGCGGCGCGACCTGGTACGGGTGGAGCTGGCCGTGGCGGGTTCGAAGAACGGGGTCCTGGTCCCGGTGGCCTCGCGGGCCGCCGCGTACGCCGTGATCGCCCGGGTCCTGCCGGGGGTGGACCTGGCGGCCCTGTCCTTCACCGGCTCCCCGGGGGCCGGTTCGCGCTGGGTGGTCCCGGTGTGGTGGAAGGGCTACGCCCTGGCCGTCTCCCCGGAGGTGTTCGCCGCCCGGCACGGCCGCCTGTGCCGCCGTACGGAGATCGTCCCGCACGCCAAGGTGCAGAGCGTCCGCCTCACCCAGGGCCCCTGGGAGCGCGCCCGCGGCGTGGCCGACGTCCACGTGGACACGGGCGCGAACGCCACGGTCACGGCCCGGCTGCGGGCCGCGGACGAGGCCGCCGCCCTGCTGGCCGACCAGGCCGCCCGGGCCCGTACCTCCCGCGCGTCGGCCCGTCCGGACCGCTGGATGACGTAGGGCCGCACGGGGGCCGATCGCGGACGGCGTTCCCCCCGGCCGGGCAGCCCGGGGGAACGCCGCGCGGGAGGACTACGCGGCCGGGCCGCCGCCCGCCCGGACCAGCCCCGTCTCGTACGCCAGGACCACGACCTGGACGCGGTCGCGCAGGCTCAGCTTCGTCAGGATGCGGCCCACGTGCGTCTTCACCGTCGCCTCCGACAGGACCAGCCGGGCCGCGATCTCGCCGTTCGACAGGCCCTGCGCCACCAGCAGCATGACCTCGCGCTCGCGCTCCGTCAGCCGCTCGACCTCCTTGTTCCGCGGCTCCTCGGTCGTGGTCGGCAGCATCGGGGCGAACCGGTCCAGCAGCCGGCGCGTCGTCGACGGGGCGACCACGGCGTCGCCGCTGTGCACCGACCGGATCGCCGCCAGCAGCTCGGCGGGCGGCACGTCCTTCAGCATGAAGCCGCTCGCGCCCGCCTTCAGCCCGGAGAACGCGTACTCGTCCAGGTCGAAGGTGGTCAGGATGATCACCTTCGGGTGCTCCGGCGGTTCACAGATCCGCCGCGTCGCCTCCACCCCGTCGAGCTTCGGCATGCGCACGTCCATCAGCACCACGTCCACCTTGGTGGCCCGCAGCACCTCCAGAGCCTCCAGGCCGTCGCCCGCCTCGGCGACGACCTCCATGTCCGGCTGGGCGGCGAGCACCATCCGGAAGCCGGTGCGCAGCAGCACCTGGTCGTCGACCAGCATCACGCGGATGGACATCCGTTACCTCGTTCTCGTCAACTCTTCTTCAGGGGAAGCAATGCGCTGATCCGGAAGCCGCCGCCCGGTCGCGGCCCGGTGTCCAGGGTTCCGCCGACCATACCGATCCGCTCGCGCATGCCGATCAGGCCGTGCCCGGCGCCGTCGGCGCCGCCGTCCTCGTACAACTCGTGTGCCGAGCCCCGCCCGTCGTCCTCGATGAGCAGGCCGAGCCCGTCGTCGAAGTAGACCAGCCGCACGCTCGCCTTCGCGTCGGGCCCCCCGTGCTTGCGCGTGTTGGTCAGTGCCTCCTGCACGATCCGGTACGCGGTCAGCTCGACGCCGCTGGGCAGCCGCCGCGGCGCGCCCTCGACCTCGAAGTCCACCGAGAGCCCGGCCGCCCGTACCTGCTCGACGAGGACCTCGATCTGCTCGACGTCCGGCTGCGGCACGTAGTCCTCCGACTCCTGTGGCTCGCCGGTACGCAGCACGCCCAGCAGCCGGCGCATCTCGGCGAGGGCCTGGCGGCCGGTGCCGGAGATGGTCTGGAGGGCCTCCTTGGCCTGTTCGGGGGCCACGTCCATGACGTAGGCCGCTCCGTCCGCCTGGACCACCATCACCGAGACGTTGTGCGCGACGACGTCGTGCAGTTCGCGGGCGATCCGGGCGCGCTCGGCGGCCACGGCCACCTTGGCCTGGGCCTCGCGCTGGTTCTCCAGCCGCTGGTTGCGCTCGATGAGCTGGGCGTAATAGGCCCGGCGGGTGCGCAGCGAGTCGCCCAGCACCCAGGCGAGGGCGAACGGGACGATCATGAAGAGGGTGAAGAGGACGTTGTCGACCTCGTTCGTGCCCTTGTCCACGCCGTACCGCAGGAAGTAGAGCGGCGCGGCGGCCAGCCCCCAGCCCAGGGCGGTGCGGGACACCCAGCGCGGGACATCGCTCGCGGCGACCGTGAAGAGGATGACGAGCATCGCGAAGTCGTAGAACCCGGCGGTGAAGCCCAGGGCCAGCTGGTAGATCCCGGCGCCGAGGGTGAGCCAGAACATCGCCTGGGTCCACCTGCGGCGCAGCGCGACGGCGACGCTCAGGGCGGCCACCGCCGGGACTACCGCGAGCCGCACGGCGACGCTGTGTTCGGATTCGGAAACGACGTTCACCATCGAGATCCCGAAGAAGAGGACAGCCCAGAAGCTGTCGACGCCCGTCGGGTGTCTGCGGAGGAAGTCGTAGAGGCGCTGCACGTAACCCAGAGTAGGGAACGCAGATAGGTGCTGGAGTCAACCAGAGGTGCGAACCTCGCGCCGGGCGAGTACTCCCGAAGGTGGACGGTGACCATAACCTTTGTGTGATGCGTGCTCAGGGAGAGGCTCAGGGGGACGGCGTGGTTCCGGTCGGGTGGCGGGCGGCGATGGAGGCCGCGCTGTACGGTCCCGACGGCTTCTACGTGCGGCCTGGCGGTCCGGGGCCCGCCGGGCACTTCCGCACGTCGGTGCACGCGTCCGGGCTGTACGCGGGGGCCGTGGCGCGGCTGCTGCGGTGGGTGGACGCCGAGCTCGGGCACCCGCGGGGGCTGGACCTGGTCGACGTGGGGGCCGGGCGGGGGGAGCTGCTGGCCGGGGTGCTCGCCGCGCTGCCGGCGGAGGTGGCCGCGCGGGTGCGCGCGTACGCCGTGGAGCGGGCCGAGCGGCCCGCGGGGCTCGACCCCCGGATCCGCTGGGTCGCGGCGCCGCCCGAAGGCACCTCGGGGCTGCTCTTCGCGAACGAATGGCTGGACAACGTGCCGCTGGAGGTCGCGGAGGACGGGCGCTACGTCCTGGTCGCGCCGGACGGTACGGAGAGCCCCGGCGGCGCCGTGGACGGCGCGGACCTGGCCTGGCTGGAGCGGTGGTGGCCGGGCGGCGGACGCGCGGAGATCGGCAGGGCGCGCGACGAGGCCTGGGCGGCGGCCGTGGCGAGCGTGGAGCGGGGTCTGGCGGTGGCGGTGGACTACGCCCACACCCGGGACGCGCGGCCCCCGTACGGCACCCTGACGGGGTTCAGGGCGGGCCGGGAGGTTCCGCCGGTCCCCGACGGCAGCTGCGATGTCACCGCCCATGTGGCACTGGACGCGTGCGCGGGCCCGGGCTCGGTCCTGCTGCCCCAGCGCGAGGCCCTCACCGCCCTCGGCGTCTCGGGCGCCCGTCCCCCGCTGGCCCTGGCCTCCACCGACCCGGCGGCCTACGTCCGCGCCCTCGCCTCGGCGGGCGAAGCGGCGGAACTGACCTCCCGTACGGGCCTGGGCGCCTTCGGCTGGCTGGTCCAGCCGGTCGGCATCCCGCCGTGGCCGCGGGCGGACCGGAGTTAGAGCCGCTTCGCGCTGCGCAGGGTCGTCGCGTAGTAGCCGTTGCCGTCGAGGCGCGAGGTACCGCCCTTGTCACCGATGGTCGGGCCGTTGGCCTCCTCCCGGCTGGAGATGAAGATCTTGTGGCCGTCGGTGTCCGTGCCCAGGTAGATGCCCGTGTGGTCGATGCGGTCCTTCGTGCGCGCGTCGAGCTTGAAGAACAGCAGGTCGCCCGGCTGGATCACGTCGATCGAGACGGGCCGGTCCTGGGCGCCGACCCCCTTGAGGGGCAGGACGTCCGCGCCCAGGGCGGCGCGGGCCATGCCGTTCGCGGTCCGCGGCAGGCCGGAGCCGGGCTTGTCGTCGGACAGGAGGGGGTAGCGGGCCCGGTAGCCGAAGACGGTGCGGACGAAACCGGAGCAGTCCATGGACCGGTACCGGGCCGTCTGGGGCTGCTTCTTGGTGCCGTCGCGGAAGGTGTAAGGGGTGCCGAGGTAGTCGTAGAAGTCCGACTGTTCCAGGCGCAGGTCGTTGCCGACCGAGCCGGCGGGGTTGAGCGGGCCGAAGGACGCGTCACCGGCGTACGAGGTGCCCTGCGCGTCCTTCTTCACCGGGGCCTGGTCGCCGTACTGGAAGGCCATCGCGAAGATGTCGTCCTCCTGGCTCCCGAAGTACTTCTTGAACCACTCCTTGAACCACTGCTCGTTCTCCGCGCCCGGCTTCCACGCCTCCGGCATGAGGCGGACCCAGTTCTCGGTCACGACCCGGGTCGTGGTGTTGGCCGGTTCGGTGAAGGTGCGGCTCGGCCCGGTGAGGGTGGCCGTGCGGGCGCCGTCGGTGAAGGTGGCCAGCACCTGCCCGGTGCCGTCGCGCATCACCGACCGGTCGGGGCTCTGGAGGCGTTCCCACTTCTGGGCACCCGCCTCGCCCGCGCCGGCCCCCGCGGCGATGTTCTGGTCGGAGACGACCTGGACGGCGGGCGCCTTGGCCTGCTCCTGCGCGCGCAGCGCGTACGTGAGGTACGCGCTGCCGGCCAGCAGCGCGAGCACGGCGACCGCGTGCAGCGCGGAACGTGTGCGGCTCTTCGACTTGGCGGTCATGCGGGGGGCTCCGGAGCGGTTGAGGACGGGCGCGGGACGGTTCGGGGGCTACGCGGCCGGCATGACGCCGAGCAGGATGCCGGCGGTCAGCACGACGTACGTCATGAGCGTGGCGCTGCCGGTGGCGAGCAGGGTGGCCCCCTTCGGCTGGCGGACCAGCTGGTAGCCGATCAGGCCCGGAACGATGAAGCCGAGGGTCTGGTTCGTGTAGAGGAGCGGGAACTCCATCTGGAGCACGATCACCACGGTGGCCTGGAGCAGGACGCCGAGGAGCACGACCGCCGCGAACAGCCGCTTGCCGTAGAGGATCACGAAGCGCTGCACGACGAGCGTCAGCACGTACGTCGCGACGGTCACGCCGACCACGAGGGCCGCTCGCTGGAGGTCCTCCAGGAGGGTCAGCGCCAGCCATCCGGGGGTGATCATTCCGCCGGGGGAGAGGTTGGTCGTGAGGTAGCAGACGAGCGAGAACAGCAGACCCAGGGCAATGCCGATCGCGGCGATCTCGGGGGTGAGGACGGCGGGGATCAACGGGTTTCTCCTGGCTTCTGCCATTGCCCCTGCGGGGGGTCCGGGTGGATCTGCGGCTGCTGCTGCGGCTGCTGTTGCTGCGGCCAGGCCGGTACGGGCGTGGCGGCGCGGATGCCGTACGGGTCGGGGGCGGGGACGTGCGGCGCGGCCGCCCCCGGCGCCTGCGCGGCCCGAGCGTGGGGGACGTGGCCGTACGGGACCTGGCCGCCCGGGGACTGCGCGTACGGGTCTGCGCCACCCGGGCCCCGCGCGTACGGGTCCGCGCCGTACGGAGCCTGCGCGTACGGGTCCCCGCCGTACGGGGCGTCCGCGTACGGGTCGAGGGGGCGGGCGAACTGCCCGGTCGGCTCCTCCGGCCATCCCGGGTCCCCGCCCCCGGCGTCGGCCGCCTCGTCCGGCGGCAGCTCCGCGAGGTGCTCCAGCAGCACCTCGCCCTGCCCGTGGATGTTGCCGATGGCGACGAGCGAGGAGCTGGGGCCGAGGTGCCCCAGCAGCTCCCGCATGAACTCCTCGCCGTCGCGGTGGTCGCCGCCCAGGTCGACGGCGCGGTCACGCCACTCGGCCGGGATCGCGTCGATGGCGCTCTTGGCCGGGTGGCCGATCACGAAGACCTTGTCCGGCCGCAGTTCGGGGATGATCGCGCCCATCTGGCCGTTGCGCTCGACCCGGTCGGGCCGGCAGTTGATCACCACGCTCAGGGGACGCTCCACCGCACCCAGGTCCAGCAGCTGGTTGATGTTCATCAGCGTCGACTCGGGGTCGTTCGCCGCGAAGACGTTGGCGAACCGCAGCCGCTTCCCGCCGGGGGCCAGGTACCGCTCGACCGAGAGCACACCCGGGTCCGGCGGGGCCTCGTACATCCCCCGCAGGGCGGTGTCCCGGTCGACGCCGAGGAGCTCGGCGACGGTGAGCGCGATGGCGACGTTCTCCTTGAAGGTGAACCAGCTGAAACCGCGCAGTTCGTCGTCGCTGACCGTGTCGGGGTCGGCGTACAGCAGTTGGCAGTCGCGGGCGTCGGCCTCCTCCTGGAGGACGTCGAAACGTTCCTTCTCGGCGGTGACGCAGATCCCGCCGTACGGCATCGAGCGGGACAGGGAGCGCGCGATGTCGTCGAGGGTCGGGCCCATCTCGGCGACGTGGTCCTCGCGGACGTTGCACAGGACGCCGATGGTCGACTGGATCAGCTTGGACTGGTTGATCTCCTGGAGCGCCGGCATGACCGCCATGCACTCCATGACGAGCGCGTCCGGACGGTAGGCGGCGGCCCGCCGCACGATGCCGATCTGCTCCACGACGTTGGCGATGCCGAACTTGCGGTAGACGGGCTCCTCGGTGGCGTCCGGGTGGATGAACCTAGCCGCCGTGCCGGTGGTCTTGGCGACCGTGGTCAGACCGCCGCCGCGCAGCGCCCCCGCGCACAGCCGGGTGATGGAGCTCTTGCCGCGGATGCCGTTGACCAGCACCCGGTTCGGTATCCGGTGCAGGCTGGCGAAGTGCCGCCGCTGCTCCACGATGCCCGCGACGAGCATGATCGCGCAGCAGACGAGCAGTACGCAGTAGAGGAAGAGCACGGGGATCAGTTCCTTCCGGCCGGTGCGGACGCGCGCCCGCCGGCCTGCTTGCGCTGCTGCTGGAGCTGCTGGCGGATGATCTCCAGGCTGCGCGTCACGGCACCCACCTCGTCGTGGTGGCGCGGGTAGAGCACCGTGCGCCGGTCGCCGTCGGCGAGGGCCTCGGCGCGCCGGGCGAGTTCGCGCAGCGGCGCCACCACGATGATCTGGAGCCAGCCCAGGCAGGCCGCGCCGACCGCGAAGCCGAGCAGGCCGGCGAGGACGGTGCGGTTCTGCAGGCTGTACTCGTGGATCGCGAGGCCCTTGGCGGACTGCCAGCTGACCACGGTCCAGTCCAGGGGCTTGGCGGCGCCGCCTCCCACGAACGGGGCGGCGGCCGCGATGACGTGGTCGCCGCCGCTGCGGTAGAGGATGCTGCCGGGCCGCGGGGACATGCCGACCTTGAGGGCGGAGCCCTCGACGAGGGCGTCGAGCCGCTCGTCGTCGAGCTTCTGGAAGGCGCGGTAGCCGCTGTTGGAGGCGATGATCCGGTGCTGGGAGTCGACCACCCGGATCTCTCCCAGACCGGGCCGCTTGAGCAGCGAGTTGACGAAGTCGATGCGGAACTCGCCGACGACCGCCGTGCCGCCTTGGCCGGGTATCGGGGCGGTGGCGACGACGACCGGCTCCTTGCCGCCGTCGTGGACGGCGATCGGCTCCTTGCGGGGCCCCTTGCCGTCGGCGGCCTGCGGTGTGCCGCCCGTCCGGGCGAGGACGCTGCCGGCGCCGTCCATCACGTAAAGGGACGCGTAGCGCAGGTGTTCGCGGGCGGTGTGTTCCAGGACGCTGGTCATGTGCTGCGGGCTCGTGTCCTCGCCCATCAGCGAGGCGACGGACAGCAGGTCGGCCTGGCCCTCGTTGAGGGCGCGCCGGATCCGGTCGTTGAGGGTGTCGGTGCGCTCCCGCTGGTCGCTGACGAGCTGCTGCGGTACGACGACGTCCTCGCCGGCCCGGTTGACCAGCAGGCCCAGCGGCACGCACCAGGCCAGGAGCAGGACCCCGCACAGGGCGAGGAGCACGCGGGCGCCCGTGCGGCGCTTCCGCCTGCCGCGGGGGACGTGCGCCGGGTCCGCGTCGCTGCGCAGCTGGCCGCGCAAGCGCTCCAGGGCGGTCCCGATCCGGGCCGCCTCGGCCCCGCGGGGGAGGGACACCGGGCGGGTCAGGTCGCCGCGGGTCAGCCGTCGGCTCTCCAGGAACAAGGTGATCAGCGGGCGCTGCACGGTGCCGACGAGCAGGGCGACGACCAGGGCGCCGACCAGCAGCAGGGCGCCGGCCAGGACCAGCCCGGCGAAGGCGTCGGACGTGCGCGCGGGGTTCTGCGCGACGTTGACCATGGCGACGACCGTCAGCTCCAGGCTGGTGGCGGTGGTGCCGACGCCCGGTTCGGGGCCGGCGAGGCGCGCGTAGCCCGCGGCGGCGCGTTCACCGCCCCATTCGCCTCCCATCAGGCTGCCGCTGACCCCGAGGAAGCCGCCGGAGCCGGGCTCCTTCACGGTCAGGGGGTTGGCCTTGGTCCGTTTGGCCGCGGTCTTGGCGAAGGAGGCGAGCTGCTTGGTGTCGCGTTTGACGTCGGCGCGCTGGAGGTCGGTGAGGACCATTTCGGGCTCGGGGATGCCGTCGTTGCTGAGCACCGTGCCGTCGGGTCCGACGACGGCGATGGACCGGAAGTTGCCAAGGCTGATGCCGGGGAAGCGCAGGCTGCTGGAGGCGACCAGCAACTGCTGGGGCTGGTCCTTCCAGGACAGCAGGGAGAGGGTGAGCAGCCGGGTCTCGCCGTTGGCCAGCTTGACCATGCGGGGGGCCAGGCCGCCTTCGCCGGAGAGCCGGGTGCGGTCGATCGCGGTCAGGGGGAGGTTCTCGCCGCGGGCGGCCAGCAGCCGGCCCGAGCCGATCTCGACGACCGCGGCGCCGCGCCACTTCTGGTAGACGCTGCCGATCTTGTCGAGCACGGCGTCGGGGGCGACGGGCTTCCCGGTGGAGAGCAGGGCCGCGGCCCGGTCGAGGTCGGTGACGCTCTCGTCCAGCGAGGCGCGCAGGGCGATCGCGCCGTCCTCGGCGAAGTGCTGCTGGGAGGTGAGCACGGCCGCGGGCAGCCGGTCCTCGCGGACGCTGCCCAGGCTCAGCGCGGTGAACCCCGCCAGGGCGAGCAGCAGCACCGACAGCACGGTGATCGGCGGTCTGATGCCGCCGAGCAGTGACATGTCGGCCCTGCGGCCGGCCTTGCGCCGCCGCTTGTTGCGGGATGCGGCCACGGAGCGGGGTCCTTCCTGGGCTGGGCGGGAGAGCGGGAGGTCGTACGTACGGGGGCCGGCGTGCGGGGTGGGGTCACCCGGGCAGTCCCCGAAGGGGTCGCAGTCCGTCCTTGCCGGCGCCGCGGTTGAGCATGGTGCCCTGGGTGCGCTCGAAGGCCAGGCGGTAGCGGGCGCGCTGCTCCGGCAGGAGGCTCTTGTCGTTCTGGAGGGCCTCCACGACATCGACCAGGCGGTGGTCGCGTACCGGCTGGGTGTTCGTGCCGGGCAGGTCCGCCCCCGGGGTGCTCTCGGGGTCCGGCGGGATGTCGGTGAAGGTGGGCACGAAGCGGGCCTGGACGTCCCACTTGCCGTTCTTCTCGCTGAACTCGAACCAGCCGATGGCGCCCTCCTCGGTCAGACCGCTGGGCACGTCGTGGCGGGCGAGCTGGTTGCCGAGGCCGTAGGCGACCCACGTGCCGTCGACCTTCTCCATCGGCTGCACGACGTGGGCGTGGTGGCCGATGACCAGGTTGATCCCGGTCTCCTTGGCGATCCGGCGGGCCAGTTCCAGCTGCGGGTTGCTCGGGTTCGGCTGGTGCTCGCGGCCCCAGTGGATGGAGAGGATCACCACCTCGGCGCCGGCGGCGCGGGCCTTCTTCTCGGCGGCGGCGATGGCCTTGAAGCTGATGAGGTTGGCCAGCCAGGGCTTGTCCTTGGGGACCTCGCGCCCGTTGAAGCCGAAGGCGAAGGAGATCTGGGCGACCTTGACGCCCTTGACGTCCAGGATCAGGGGTTTGTCGCTCTCCTCCTCGGTCCGGGCGGATCCGGTGTGCTTGAGGCCCTCCCGGTCCAGGGTGTCCAGGGTGCGGAAGACGCCCTCCGGGCCGTGGTCGAGGGTGTGGTTCGAGGCCGTCGAGCAGGTGTCGTACCCGACGTTCTTGATCGTCTTGGCGATCTGCGGCGGGACGAGGAAGTCGGGGTAGGTCTGGAAGGGGCCGTTCGGCTGGCCCAGGACCGGCTCCATGTGGCAGATGCCGAGATCGGCCTTGCTGATGACCGGCTTGACCCCCGCCATGATCCGGTCGAAGTCGTACCCCGTGTGCCCGGCCGCCTTGGCGTCCCGGGCGGCCTGGTCGGTCAGCTGGGGGTGGATGAGGATGTCGCCCGCGGCGGCGACGGTGAAGGACCGGCCCGTGCTCCTGGCGCCCGCGCCCGCCGCATCGCCCGCAGCCGGCCCCGGCTTCTCCTGCGCTCCGCCGAGGAGGCCGCACCCCGCGAGCGAGAGGCTCAGCGGGAGGATGAAGAGCGCGGCGCGGCTGAGGGTGGAGCCCGGGCGGGCAGGGGCGATTTTCACTCAGCTATTTTCAGCCAGTGAAGACTGTGAAGTTCACAAAGGACATAACGATTGGTGCGATCGTCTGCGGCGTGATCATGGCGCTGGTGGCCTACGCCACTTTCGATTCCGCCAATTCGGTCGAAAAGGGAACCGCGCCCGCTGCGCCGCCTGTGGCGGAGGACATAGACCTGCTCGGCCGGGTCACCCGATTCTCCGCGGAATTCGGCACGACGGGCGGCTATCGCGCGCCCACGGAGGCCGAGAAGGCGATCATTGTCGAGGGTGTTTCCGCCCTTTTCGAGGGGAATGTAGATGCGGCGCGCTCCCGGCTGGCCGAGGTGGACTACAAGCTCGACACCTTCACCGACACGGCCGGCGGACGCCGCTTCGCGGAGGTCTCCGACGGGGCGGGCCGGTCGGGTTCGGCCACCCGGGGCTGGGGCCGTGTCTACGTCGACCTCGACGGGCCCCCGCGCTGGTCGGTCCAGGTCCCGCACCCCGTCGCCGACCAGGGCACCGAGCGGCTCGGGGTCAGGGTGCTGCGCGGCGCCCCCGGCGGGGTCATGGTCATGGCGGGGGCCCACCGTACGGCGGGGACCGGCGCGGGCTCCGGGGCGGGCGCAACCGGTGACGAGGCGGACGACGGGGGCGAGGGGGGCGAGGGGGCGCCGGCCGACATGGCGCACCGCACCGACTCGGTCTTCCACGCCGTGATCGCGGAACTCGCCCGGCGCGGCCTGCCGGGCATCCAGCTGCACGGTTTCGCCGACAGCTCCGTCCCCGGCACCGACTCGGTCGTCTCCACCGGCGCGGGGAGCCGGGCGGTCGACGACGCCGAGCAGCTCGCCGAGAAGCTGGACGGGCAGGGCTTCGACGTGTGCCGGGCGTGGTCCGCCACCTGCAAGCTGTCGGGCCGGACCAACGAGCAGGGCCGGCTCGCCGCCGAGCACGGGACCCGCTTCCTGCACGTGGAACTGAGCAGGACCACCCGCTCCGGCTCCCGTCGGCTGGACAAGGCCGCCGAGGCGATCGCGTACGTCACCACGGGCTGGTCGCGGGGCGCCCCGTAGGAGACGGCGAAGGGGCCGGCACCCCGCGTGCGGGATGCCGGCCCTTCGGCCGCCTGGGTGTGACTACTGCCGGACCTCGTCGTGGCCCGTGTGCAGGCCACCGCCGCTGCCGCCGCCGCCGGGCGTCGGTGCGGAGACGACCGGCTTCGAGAGCGGGGCCAGGTCGAAGGCGTAGTGGCCGACCGCGTCCGCGATGACGTCGACGTTGATGTCGAGCGCCTTCTGGTCGATGTTCGTGATGTCGTCACCCTTGGCGTGGTAGTTCACGTCGTAGGCGACGCCGGCCTGCCCGCCGAACTTCGCGGCTTCCTCCGGCGTCTTGATGCCCTCGGCGCCCGTGAACGTACCGCCCGACGGGATGCCGACCTCGATGAACGGGCCGTAGTCCGAGCGGCCGGAGAAGTCCGTGCCGGCGTGCGGGATCTTCTTGGAGTCGAGGAAGTCGTTGATCCCCTTCTCCAGCTGGGCGGAGCCCTCCGGGCCGGGGCCCGCGCCCACCCCGTCCGAGTCGTCGCCGTCGTACACGAAGTACGCGGAGTTCGGCGAGGCGATCATGTCGAAGTTCAGGTAGAGCTTGATCTGCTTCTTCTGCGCGTCCGTCAGTCCCGCGACGTACGCCTCGGAGCCGAGCAGGCCGTACTCCTCCGCCGACCACCAGGCGAACTTGACCTTGTTCTTGATCTTCGTCTGGCTGCTCGCGAGGCGCTGCGCGACCTGGAGGATGCCGGCCGAACCGGAGCCGTTGTCGTTGATGCCCGGGCCCGCCGCGACCGAGTCGAGGTGCGCTCCGAGGAAGACGGTGTTGTCCGCGTCCCCTCCGCGGGTCTCCGCGACGACGTTGTACGTCTTGCGGTTCTCGCGGAACTGGCGGATGTCGAGGGTGACCTCGACCGGGCCGGCCGCGGCGTCGGCGGCGAGCTTCTCGCCGTCCGCCTGGGTGATGCCGCCGGTCGGGACCTTGCCCGCGTTCGCGTCGCCGAGGGTGCCGTTCAGGGCGCCCGCGGTGTTGTTGTAGATGACCGCGCCGACCGCGCCGGCCGCCGCCGCGTTGGCCTGCTTGGTGGCGAAGGTGCAGCCGCCGCGCTTGACCAGGGCGATCTTGCCGGTGAAGGCGCCGGCGGCGAAGTCGCCGGGCTCGCAGCCGTTCGTACCGTCCGCGTCGACCGGCGCGACGGCGACCTGGGCGGTCACGCCCCCCTCGGGGGTGCTCGCCGTGTACGTCATCAGGTGGATCGGGACGTCGTGCGCGTTCGAGCCGTTCACCGTCATCTTCTCGGCGACGGTCTCGACGTAGACGAAGTCGAACTCGTTCCTCGTGACCTGGTAGCCGGCCGCCTTCATCACGGCCTCGACGTACTTGGCGGACTGCTCGTGGCCTTTGGAACCGGCCACGCGCGTGCCGTTGTTGTAGTCGGCGATCGACTGGAAGACCTTCAGGTGGTTGTAGGCGCCCTTGCCGGTCGCGTCCTTGACCAGCTTCCTGGCCAGCGCGTCACCACGCGCGGCGTCGCTCTGCGGGCTTCCGGTGGCACCGGCGGGCCCGGCGAGGAGCAGCGGGGAGACGAGGGCCGCGGCTGCCAGGGCGGCGGTTGCTGCGGCTATACGGCGAGAGGGCATGTAGGTCCTTTCACGGCAAAGTGCGAGCAGGCGGAACGGTGGACGCACGTTAAGCAGCGAGGAGCCACTCTGGCCAGAGTTTTAACTGATTCCGGTTCAGCAATTCCGCATATCGGCGAGCTTGCGTCTAACGGAGGATGCCCTCGATGAAGTCCGAACCGATGCGGGCGACCGCGGGCAGATCCAACTGATGCTGGGCATAACGCCCTTGACGCCGCGTATGGATCAGGCCGGCCTTTTTCAGTACGGCCAGATGCCGTGACACCTCCGGCGCGGTGATGCCGTACACGGTCGCCAGCTCGCTCGTCGTGTACGGGGCCCTGGCCAGACTCCGGCACAGCATCATCCGCATGGGATGGGCCAGCGCCTCCATCCGCCGCTGGAGCAGCTCCACCGATCCGGGCGAGGCCGCCAGTTCGGGGGTGCCGAGGGGATAGTGGACCACCGGCCGCCAGCCCGGCGCGTGCAGCACCAGCAGGTGCGGCCAGCCGAAGTTGGTCGGTATGAAGACCAGGCCGGGGCCCACGCGGGGGTCTGTGGCGGTGGTCGAGCCGTCGACCATCTTGTCGGCGGTGATGGTGGTGCGGGCCTCGTCGACGCCGAGCGCGCCCGAGACCTCCTTCAGCGCGGCCGGCAGCCCCTTGCGGCGCAGCAGCTCGGTCTTGTGCCGGGCGTCGGCGCTCTGCCCGGGCTCGACGCGCTTCCAGGTCTCGGCGAAGAACGCCTCGTCGCAGTCCTCCAGGAGCCGCCGCATCCACACCCGGACGGCGGCGGTGTCGTCCAGCAGGCGCAGCGAGAAGTTCAGCTGGCGGGGGCCGCGGGCGGCGGCCGTCTCCAGCGCCCTGGCCCGCGCCCCCGGGTCCGTGAGCGGGGAGGGCCAGCCGCCCTCGTTGTACAGGGCCAGCCAGCAGTGCTCCAGGGCGGCCATCACGAACCGCTCGTCGTCCAGCCGGTCGAGTACGTCGAGCTCCTCGGCCAGCGTCGCGGCGGGCAGCCCGGTCCCGCCGGGGATTCCGGCGAAGGGCATGAAGATGTCGGCGAAGGAGCTCCGCCACATGAAGTCGCCCTCCAGCAGCCGGTCCGCGAGGCACGGGTCGAGGGCGGCGGCGGTGGCGGTGGTCCAGGAACTGAGCGCGGGGTGGTGGGCGGGCTGGGAGAGCGCGTGCAGGGCCATGCAGAGCTCCGCGAGCGGCGAGGGGGAGAAGGAGATCCGCTCGGCGGGGAGCCCGGCGATGTCGATGGTGACGCTCATCCGCCCATTCTGGGGGGTGCACCCCGGCAGCCCCGGGGTGAGGGTGGACATATGACCGCAATCGAGCAATACCTCATCGACACCTACCGGGCGTCCCAGCACGGCGACCCGATGCCCCCGCCGCCGGGGCGGGACGATCTCGCCGTGGCCCGCGGGGCCCGGTCGTACGAGCAGTTCCGGGCGGTACTGGACGGACGCCCGGGCAATCACCCCTGGTGGGCGGCCCTGCGCAGGCTCACGGCCCGAACGTGATCTCGTACGCGACCTCCGCGCGCCGGTCCGCGACCATGATGTCGGCCGTCTCCACCGGGCGGCCGTCCGCCGCGTAGTGCGTCCGCTCGATCTCGGTGATCAGGTCGCCGACGCTGATGCCGAGCAGATCGGCACGCGCCTGGTCCGCGCGCGCCGGCCGCGGGATCTCCGTCGCCGAGACGACCGTCACCCCGATCGCCCGCATCCGCTCGATCACCCCGGCTCCCTTCAGCGGCCCGTTCTCCGGCAGCACGACCGGCGTGCGGTCCGTGACCGCCATCGGCTCCCACGACTCGCAGGTCTCCACCGGCCGCCCCTGGGACAGGAACGCGTACGAGGTGACCACGCACGGGTCGCCCGGGGCGATGGCGAGGCGCGCCGCGATCCGCTCCGGCGCCGGGGTGCGGGGCCTGGACCGCGACTGCCACGTACCGCCGCCGTTGTCGCGGCCGCCCGGGCCGCTCAGCCGCCGCAGCCGGGAGCGCGGGATCCGCATCCGTCGGCGCGGGCCCCGGACGTAGGTGCCGGAACCGGCCCGGCCTTCGAGGAAGCCCTCGATGATCAGGAGCTCCATCGCCCGCTGCGCGACGCTCTGCCCGACCGCGTACTCCTCGGCGAACCGGGCCCGCGACGGCAGCCTGGCTCCGGCCGGCCATTCCCCGGCCCTGATCCGCTCCCGGAGCGCGTCGGCAATCTGCAAGTACGCAGTGTCACGAGGCATTTGGACAAGTTAACACCGCGCACATGCGCGTGCCCCCGGCTTCCGCACCCGCGATCGGGGGGAGCCGGGGGCACGCATCTGCCGCCCCGCTACTCGAAGTTGGGCGCGTTGCGCTCGTAGACCAGCCGCAGCCCGATCAGCGTCAGCCACGGCTCGTGGTCGTCGATCACCGAGGACTCGCCGAGCACGATCGGCGCCAGCCCGCCGGTGGCGATGACGCGGACGTCGTCCGGGTCGCCGTTCGGGCCCGCCAGCTCCTTGGCCATCCGGGTGACGATCCCGTCGACCTGCCCCGCGAAGCCGTACACCACGCCCGACTGCATCGCCTCGACCGTGGACTTGCCGACCACGTTGCGCGGCCGGGCCAGTTCGATCTTGCGGAGCTGGGCGCCGCGGATTCCCAGAGCCTCCATCGAGATCTCGATGCCCGGGGAGATCACCCCGCCCACGTACTCGCCCTTCGCGGACACCGCGTCGAAGGTGGTCGCCGTACCGAGGTCGACCACGATCGCAGGGCCCCCGTAGAGCTCGACCACCGCGACCGCGTTGACGATGCGGTCCGCGCCGACCTCCTTCGGGTTGTCCATGAGGATCGGCACGCCCGTCTTGGTGCCGGGCTCCACGATCACCGCCGGCACGTCGCCGTAGTAGCGGCGGGTGACCTCGCGGAGCTCGTGCAGGACCGCCGGCACCGTCGAGCAGATCGCGATGCCGTGGATGCCGTCGCCCAGCTCGCTGCCGAGCATCGGGTGCATGCCCATCAGACCCTGCATGAGCACGGCCAGCTCGTCGGCCGTGCGCCGCGGGTCGGTCGAGATGCGCCAGTGCTCGACGATCTCGTCACCGTCGAACAGGCCCAGGACCGTGTGGGTGTTGCCGACGTCGATGGTGAGGAGCACGGGTTACACCGCCTCGCGCAGATCGAGGCCGATGTCCAGGATCGGCGAGGAGTGGGTCAGCCCGCCGACGGCCAGGTAGTCCACGCCGGTCTCCGCGTACGCCCGGGCGGTGTCCAGGGTCAGGCGGCCCGAGGACTCCAGCACCGCGCGGCCGGCCACCAGCGCCACGGCCTCGGCGGTCTGCGCGACCGTGAAGTTGTCCAGCAGGATCAGGTCGGCGCCCGCTTCCAGGACCTCGCCGATCTGCTCCAGGGTGTCGACCTCGACCTCGATCGGGACCTCCGGGAAGGCCTCCCGGACGGCCTTGAAGGCCTGCGCGACCCCGCCGGCCGCCACCACGTGGTTGTCCTTGACCAGCGCCGCGTCGGACAGCGACATGCGATGGTTGACGCCGCCGCCGCAGCGCACCGCGTACTTCTCCAGCGCGCGCAGGCCCGGCGTGGTCTTGCGGGTGTCGCGGACCTTCGCCCCGGTGCCCTCCAGCACGTCCGCCCAGCGGCGGGTGGCCGTCGCGATGCCCGACAGCCGGCACATGATGTTCAGCGCGCTGCGCTCCGCCGTGAGCAGGTCGCGGGTGCGCGAGCGTACGGACAGCAGCAGCTGCCCGGCCGTGACCTGGTCGCCGTCCTCCGCGTGCCGCTCCACCTCGAAGGCCTCCGTGCAGACCACGGAGAACACGGCCTCGGCGATGCGCAGACCGGACACGACGCCGTCCTCGCGCGCGACGAAGTCGGCCACCGCCTCGGCGTCCTCGGGCACCGTGGCGACGGTGGTGACGTCGACGCCGCCGTCCAGGTCCTCGGAGAGCGCCATGTGCGCGATGTCCTCGACCTCGATGGGGTCCAGGCCCGCGTCCGCGAGCAGCTGGGCCAGCGCCGGGTCGAGGCCGCTCTCCTCGCCGTCACCGCAGGCGCAGTCGTCGCCGCAGCCGCCGTCGTTCTGGTCGATCAGGGGAAGTTCGGGGGTGCTCACGGTCACTGCTCCAGGCTCTGGGTACTCAGGGGGACGTGCACGGACGGGAAGTCCGCGGAGTCGGTGGGGACGACGACCAGGGCGCGCTTCTCGGTCGCCGAGAGCCGGACGACGAGGTGGCGGCGCCAGACGGCGTCGTCCCGGTCCGGATGGTCCTCGCGCCAGTGGCAGCCGCGGGTCTCCACGCGCCGCTGCGCGGCCGCGACCAGCACCCGGGCCACGCACAGCAGGTTCGTGGCCTCCCAGGTGTCCACCCCCGGTTCGGCGGTCTTGCCGTGCGCTTCGAGGTTGTTCAGGGCGGTCGCGTACAGGCCTTCGAGGGCCTCGGCGGCCGTACGCAGCGACTCGGCCGAGCGCAGCACGCCCGCGCCGTCCGTCATGATCCGCTGGACCTCGTACCGCGCCTCGGCGGGCTGCAGCGGGCCGGTCGCGGGAACGGGTATGCCCGGGCCGTTGCCGGTGCGCGCCTGCGCGGTGATGTCGTCGGCGATCCGCTCGGCGAACACCAGGCCCTCCAGCAGGGAGTTGGAGGCCAGCCGGTTCGCGCCGTGCACACCGGTGCAGGCGACCTCGCCGCACGCGTACAGGCCGGGGACGGTGGTGCGCCCGTGCAGGTCGGTCCGTACGCCGCCGGACGCGTAGTGCGCGGCGGGCGCGACCGGGATCGGCTCGGTCACCGGGTCGATGCCGTGCGCGCGGCAGGCGGCGAGGATCGTCGGGAAGCGCTGCTCCCACATCTCGGCGCCGAAGTGCCGGGCGTCCAGGAACATGTGCCCCGCACCCTGCTCCTGCATGCGGCGGGTGATGCCCTTGGCGACGATGTCGCGCGGCGCGAGCTCGGCGAGCTCGTGCTGCCCGACCATGAACCGGACGCCGTCCGCGTCGACGAGGTACGCGCCCTCGCCGCGCACCGCCTCCGACACCAGGGGCTGCTGCCCCTCGGCGTCCGGGCCGAGGAACAGCACCGTCGGGTGGAACTGGACGAATTCCAGGTCGGAGACCTCGGCCCCGGCGCGCAGCGCGAGCGCCACCCCGTCGCCCGTCGACACCGACGGGTTGGTGGTCGCCGAGAAGACCTGGCCCATGCCGCCGGTCGCCAGGATCACGGCGGGCGCATGGACGGCGCCGACGCCGTCGTGCTGGCCCTCGCCCATGACGTGCAGCGTGACACCGGCCGTACGCCCCTGCGCGTCCTGCAGCAGGTCCAGTACGAGCGCGTTCTCCACGGTCTCGATGCCCGCGGCCTGCACGGCCTCGACCAGGGCCCGGGAGATCTCGGCGCCGGTGGCGTCGCCGCCCGCGTGCGCGATCCGGCGCCGGTGGTGGCCGCCCTCGCGGGTCAGCTCTATCTCCCCGGTCTCCGCGGAGGTGTCGAAGACGGCGCCGGCGGCCATCAGCCGCCGGACCGCGTCCGGGCCTTCGGTGACGAGCAGCCGCACGGCCTCCTCGTCGCACAGGCCGGCGCCCGCGACCAGGGTGTCTTCCAGGTGCTGCTCGGGGGTGTCGCCCTCGCCGAGGGCCGCGGCGATCCCGCCCTGGGCCCAGCGGGTGGAGCCGTCGTCGAGCCGTGCCTTGGTGACCACGACCGTGCGGCGGCCCGCGCCGGCGCAGCGCAGCGCGGCGGTCAGCCCCGCGACGCCGGAGCCGACGACCACGACATCGGCGTCGACCGACCAGCCGGGGGCCGGTGCGTGCAGCCGTATGCCGGTGCCTGCGCCGCCCGACTGGATGTCTCTGCCTGGGGTGCTCACGAATGTGCTCCGAATTCCAGTGGGATGTTGTCGATCAGCCGGGTCGTGCCCACCTTCGCGGCGACGGCCAGGACGGCCTGCCCCGTGAATCCGGGGCCGGCCTCGGTGAAGTCCAGCGGGTCCACCAGCGCCACGTAGTCCAGCTCGAGCGGCGGCTCGTGCCGGCCCGCCTCCTCCAGGATGTGGTGCGCGGCGGCCCGTACGGCGTCCGGCAGCCCGCAGCCCGCGACCGACACGGCGTGCGCGTCCGCGGAGGCGCGGATCTCGCCGAGCTTCGCCAGCGCGCTGGCGCGCTCGTCGCTGGCCGGGTAGGCCTCGGCGCGGGCCTGCAGCGCCGCCTGCGCGGCGAGCCGGTCGCGCCCGGCGAACAGGGCGCGGGACAGGGTCAGGGCGGTGCGCCGCTCGGCGGGGGAGAGGTAGCGGTTGCGGGACGACAGCGCGAGCCCGTCCTCCTCGCGGACGGTCGGTACGCCGACCACCTCGACGGGGAAGTTCAGGTCGGTCACCATGCGCCGGATCAGGGCCAGTTGCTGCGCGTCCTTCTGGCCGAAGAGGGCCAGGTCGGGGCGGGTGAGGTGGAGCAGCTTGGCGACGACGGTCAGCACTCCGTCGAAGTGGCCGGGACGGGTGGCCCCTTCGAGGCGCTCACCCATGGGTCCGGCGCTGATCCGCACCTGCGGGTCGCCGCCCGGGTAGACCTCCTCGACGGCAGGCGCGAACACCGCGTCGGCGCCCGCCTCTTCGGCGATCCGCCGGTCGGCGTCGAGGGTGCGGGGATAGCGGTCGAGGTCCTCGTTCGCCCCGAACTGCAGGGGATTGACGAAGACGGTGACGACGACCTGGCCGCCCCGGCCGGCCTGTTCGCGGGCGGCGCGGATGAGGGTGGCGTGCCCCTCGTGCAGGGCGCCCATGGTCATCACCACCGCCCGGCGGCCGGCGCGCGCGAGCCCGTGGAGCTCCTCGGCGGTGTGCAGCAGCAGGGGTTCGCTCATCGGGCGTCGCCGTCCTTGTCCGCGAGGACGCCGAGCAGGTCCTCGGCGAGCTCGGGCTTGAGCAGACCGTGCGCGAGGGCCCGGTCGGCGGTGGTCCGGGCCATGGCCAGGTATCCGGCGACCGCGGCGGGCGCGTGCTTGCGCAGCTCCGAGACGTGCGCGGCGACCGTGCCGGCGTCGCCGCGGGCCACCGGGCCGGTCAGGGCGGCGTCACCGGAGCGCAGCGCGTTGTCGAGGGCGGCGCCGAGCAGCGGGCCGAGCATCCGGTCGGGGTGCTCGACCCCGGCCGTGCGCAGCAGCTCCATCGACTGGGCGACCAGGGTGACCAGGTGGTTCGCGCCGAGGGCGAGGGCCGCGTGGTAGAGCGGACGGCTGTCCTCCGCGATCCACTCGGGCTCCCCGCCCATCTCGATGACCAGGGCCTCGGCGGCGAGCCGCAGTTCCTCGGGGGCGGTGACGCCGAAGGAGCAGCCGGCCAGGCGCTGCACGTCGACCTCGGTGCCGGTGAAGGTCATCGCGGGGTGCAGGGCCAGCGGCAGCGCGCCCGCGCGGCGCGCCGGGTCGAGCACGGAGGTCCCGTACCGCCCGGAGGTGTGTACGAGGAGCTGCCCGGGCCGGATCGCACCGGTTTCGGCGAGGCCCTCGACGAGGGACGGCAGCGCGTCGTCCGGCACGGTGAGCAGGACCAGGTCGGCGAGCTCGAACACCTGCGCGGGCGGAACGAGGGGCACGTCGGGCAGCATTCGTGCGGCGCGGCGCACGGACGCGTCGGAGACGCCGGATACGGCGACGGGCCGGTGCCCGGCCTGCTGGAGCGCGCGGGCCAGCGCCGGGCCGACCCGGCCGGCTCCGACGACGCCGACCGCCAGCCGGGCAGGGCGTGGCTGCTGTGTTGGGTTCACGCGGGAAGGGCCTTCCGTTCCAGTCCGCGGGGGGTACCGGACGATACGCCGCCATGCTAGCTCCTGGGCCCTTTGGCCGGTCGGCGATGATTCGGGCCATGGACGAGGACACCGAGCGCGAGAAGCGGCAGGTTGCGGCCTGGCGGGCGGCGGAGCGGAAACTCTCCCGCTGCCTGCGCGAGCCGACGGTGGCGGAGCTGCTGGCGCAGCTCGCCGAAGCCCCGTACGACATGGACCAGCCGGCCGACGTGTACGGGGACGGGGTCGTCGACGCGCTGGAACGGCGGGTCGCGGAGCTGCTGGGCACCGAGGACGCGGCGTTCTTCCCGACCGGGACGATGGCGCAGCAGGTGGCCCTGCGGTGCTGGGCCGGGCGGACCGGGAACCCGGTGGTGGCGCTGCACCCGATGAGTCATCCGGAGCGGTGGGAGGGGGAGGCGCTCTCGACCGTGTCCGGGCTGCGGGTGGCGCACCCGACGGCGGAGGCCCGCCAGCCGTCGGCGGCGGAGGTCGCGGACCTCGCGGAGCCGTTCGGCACCCTGATGCTGGAGCTGCCGCTGCGGGACGCGGGCTTCCTGCTCCCGACCTGGGAGGAGCTGGAGGCGCTGGTCGACGCGGCCCGGGAGCGGGAGGCGGTGGTGCACTTCGACGGGGCCCGGCTGTGGGAGTCCACGGTGCACTTCGGGCGCCCGCTGACGGAGATCGCGGGTCTGGCGGATTCCGTCTACGTCTCGTTCTACAAGTCGCTCGGCGGGCTGAGCGGGGCGGCGCTGGCCGGGCCGCGGGACTTCGTGGAGGAGACCAGGGTCTGGCGGCACCGGTACGGGGGCCAGGTCTTCCGGCAGTTCCCGCAGGCCCTGGCCGCGCTGGCCGGGCTGGAGCGGGAGCTCGTGCGCCTGCCGTCGTACGTCGCGCAGGCGCGGATGGTGGCGGGCGCGCTGGGGCCGGCGTTCGCCGCGTCCGGGATCCCGTGGTTCCGGATCAACCCGGGGTGTCCGCACACGCACCAGTTCCAGGTGTGGCTGCCGTACGAGGCGGACCGGCTGGCGCAGGCGGGTCTGCGCCAGGCGGAGGAGACGGGGCGGGTCCTGTTCCGCACCTGGTCCCGGGCCGCCGTACCGGGCCTCTCCCTGACGGAGGTGGAGGTCACGGCCCCGGGCCTCGCCTGGACCCCGGCGGACGTGGCGTCGGCGGTAGCGGAGTTCGCGGCGCGCCTGTAGGGACCCGGCCGCGCCGGCCCCTGCCGGGGGCCCGGCGGGTCCGTGCGGCGGCACCCCGGACCCCGGGAGGCAGTGGTGCGAAACTCCGAATTACCGGGAAGTCAGCGGTTCCGGCCGGTCACGGCGATACCGTCCCTCCGTGGAATGACACGCGACCGTGCCCGGAGGAGACACCATGACCGCTCAGCCCACGTGGCAGAAGTCCTCGTTCTGCGGTGAGGGGGACGCCTGCGTCTACGTGTCCGCCGCGCCCGGCACCCTGGTGCGCGTCGCTGACCACGCCGACCCCGCGCACCTCGTGCTCGCCACGACCCAGGCCGCCTGGGCCGAATTCCTCCGCGCGGTCAAGGAGACCGGCTGAGGGATCCGCCGCGCCGACCCCGTTCACCCTCAGGGGTTTTTGTCCGATTAGCGCGTATCTTCAGCCTATGCCCACGCCCTACGGATCCCGCGGCGGCATGGCGTTCAGCGCCGCTGAACTGCACGTGCTCAGGCGCTCGCTCGCCCACGCCCTTCAGTCCTCCTCGGCCCCCCTCGCGGCCGAGGAGGTCCAGGACTGCCTGCGCCTCGCGCAGTCGGTGGACGACGTGGTCCAGGAGGCGGCCCGGCTCAGAGCCTTCCTCGCGGAGGATCTGGCCCGCTACCGGGGCGCTCTGCCCGGCAGTCTCTCCGGCTACCTGCAACTGCTGCAGGACGCCCTGGCCGCCGGGTACGAGCCCGTGCCCGACGACCTCGCCGCACTGCGCGCCCTGCGCGCCAACCCGGTCGCGGCCGCGCTGCTGGACCGCGCCCAGGCCGTCCTGGAGCGCTCCGTACGGCGGCGGCTGACGACCGCCCCCGCGCCCCGGACCCGGCTGCTGGCCCTGGCCGGGGGCAAGGACGGGCAGCCGGGCCGTCCGGCGCCCAGGCCCAAGGAGCAGCCCCGCCCCGAGCGGCCGGGGAAGCCCGAGCAGCCCGGGAAGCCCATCCCGACGCCCGGCGAGGTGTTCCCGCCGCGCCGCAAGCCCACCCCGCCCCCGGCGGCCGAGCGCACCGCCGTGTAGCTACGCTGATGGGCATGGACTACGTCTCCGCGCTCGTGCCCCCCGTCGTGATGGCCGGGTTCTTCATCGCTCTCGTCGTGACGATCGTGAAGAGCCAGGGCGGCGCCAACAAGGCCAAGGAGGACGCGGCGGTCGACGCCGTGATCGCCCGGGCCGAGGCCGCCCGCCAGCCCCAGAAGTAGAACCCTTCGGCTATCGGGCGCAGGGCCTCGGGCCCCGCGTCCGATTTTTTGCGCGTTGGCGGGTCGAATAGTCGGGCAATTACCCACAAGCCGCACTATCGTGCTGTTGTGCCTCGCCCCTTGGGAGAACTCGAAGACGCCGTCATGACGCGGGTGTGGCAGTGGAACCGCCCGGTCACCGTTCGGGAAGTGCTGGAAGACCTCCAGCAGGAACGGTCCATCGCGTACACCACGGTCATGACCGTTATGGACAATCTTCATCAGAAGGGCTGGGTCCGCCGGGAAGCGGAAGGCCGCGCCTATCGATATACGGCGGTCTCCACCCGTGCCGCCTACTCGGCCGCACTGATGAACGAAGCCTGGTCGACGAGCGACAACCCCGCGGCCGCCCTCGTCGCCTTCTTCGGCATGATGTCCGCGGAACAGCGGGAAGCCCTCAGGGACGCCGTTCGGATCGTCCAGCACGACGACGAGTCCGCCGAGTCCGCGGCCGAGTCGGCGGCCGAGACCGCCGCCGAGTCCGCGGCCGAAGCCCCCGCGCCGGCCGAAGCCGAAGGGGACTCCGCCGAGCGTCCGGGCACACCGGGGCGATAACGTCCGGGGCCATGGGAGAGTTTTCCGCTGCACACGCAGAAACAGTCACGATCCGCCGTGCCCGCACCGGTGATGTTCCCGCGCTGAGGCGCCTGCTCGACCAGTACGTGCAGCAGCGGATCCTGCTCGACAAAGCCCCCGTCGTCCTTTACGAGGACATCCAGGAGTTCTGGGTCGCGGAACGCGACTCCGACGGCCAGGTCGTCGGCTGCGGAGCTCTCCACGTGATGTGGGAAGACCTCGCCGAAGTGCGCACTCTGGCGGTCGACCGCGACTTGAAGGGTGCGGGCGTCGGTCATCAGGTACTGGCGCAGTTGTTGCGGACGGCCCGCGAGCTCGGGGTGAGCCGGGTTTTCTGCCTCACCTTCGAAGTGGACTTCTTCGCGAAGCACGGCTTCGTCGAGATCGGCGAGACCCCGGTGGAGACCGATGTCTACATGGAGCTCCTGCGTTCCTATGACGAGGGCGTCGCCGAGTTCCTCGGTCTCGAACGAGTGAAGCCGAACACCTTGGGTAACAGTCGGATGCTTCTGCACCTCTGAGCGATCAACGCGGCTTTTCCGGCGTCCACCCGCCTGTGGCCTATGTCCGAATCGCGCACGTTTCCCTCCCTGTTGCGGTCTCGAACCTCTCGCCGGGGGGTTTGTGTTTTCCAGGCAAAAGCGGTTTCCTTTCCGCGTACTGCTTTTCTATGAAAGGAAATCCCGGTGGCACAGAAGGTTCAGGTCCTTCTTGTCGACGACCTCGACGGTGTCGAGGCGGACGAGACGGTGACGTTCGCTCTGGACGGCAAGACCTACGAGATCGACCTCACCACCGCCAACGCTGAAAAGCTCCGCGGTCTGCTCGACCCGTACACCAAGGGCGGCCGCCGCACCGGTGGGCGCGCCACCGCGGCCCGCGCCAAGGGCCGCGCCTCCGCGACGACCGGTAACCCGGACACCGCCGAGATCCGCGCATGGGCGAAGGAGAACGGTTACAGCGTGAACGACCGGGGCCGCGTCCCGGCCGAGATCCGCGAGGCCTACGAGAAGGCCAAGGGCTGACCGGACCGGATCGTACGGCGCCGTAGGCGGGCGCGGTGGCATTCCGTCGCCGCGGCGGCCACCAGGCGTACGAGATCGGGCCGACGGGTGGGCCCGGCGCCTTCCCCGAGGCCCGGCAGGGCGGGCAGCAGCGCCTCACAGCCCTGCTCGGGGGGTCGCAGCCACACGGCGGCTCCCCGGGGGTCGGGGGCCTCACCGGGGGGAGCGGGGGCGGTGATCCGGCCACCCGCACCCAGGCCGGTGAGCTCCAGGTCGACCCCGCCCCACTCCAGCCAGTCGAGCAGCCCCTCCAGCTCCTCCGCGCCCCCCGCGGCCACCAGGAACCGCATCCGGCGCCCCATGAGGGTCACCGGCCCGGTGGCGACGGGCCTGCGGAGCAGCGCCGCGCCGGCGTCGGACGGCAGCTCCAGCACGTCGAACCGGGTCCCGGTGACGAGCTGGCCGGGCGGGCCGCCCGTAACGGCCCAGCCGAGCACGCGCCGGTACCAGGAGGCGTGCGCGGCTTCCCCGGCCGGAACGCGGGGCAGCGGGACGGTGGGGGCGCCGACGGTGCTGAAGGCCATGTCCGGAGCAACTCCCCAAACGGCTGCGGGTTACGGCCGGGGCACCTCCCGGCGGCAGCCGGGAGAGTGACACACGGCACCCGGATCAATGCGGAACGTAAACATCCGCGGGGTGGAGTCCCACATTCGGGACGCAAGCGTGTTCGCCCTTAGCGGAGGGAAGTGGTGCCGCGGGCATGGAGTGTCAGTCCTTACGGGTAAGACATTCCTAGTGGATCGGGGCGACACGCTGATTTGAGCGGCTTCCGTTCGCCATCGGCGTACACGCATGACGGGTATCTGCCTGGCCTGCGGGAACATCGTCTCGCACCATCGGGTTGGAGCAGTTGTCGGCTCTTCAAGCCGGTTTTCCTCGCAGATGTGGGGGTGAGCCGCGGACGGATGTCGGCAGTTGGAATGAGCTGTCCCGCCCCGCGGGACTAGCATGCGGAAGGACAGGGCGGGGACCGACCCCGAACTGCCCGACCGCTCTGAGGAGCGATAAACGATGTTCGAGAGGTTCACCGACCGCGCGCGGCGGGTTGTCGTCCTGGCTCAGGAAGAAGCCCGGATGCTCAACCACAACTACATCGGCACCGAGCACATCCTCCTGGGCTTGATCCACGAGGGTGAGGGTGTCGCCGCTAAGGCCCTGGAGAGCCTCGGGATTTCGCTCGAGGCTGTTCGCCAGCAGGTTGAGGAGATCATCGGTCAGGGGCAGCAGGCCCCGTCCGGCCACATCCCCTTCACCCCGCGGGCGAAGAAGGTCCTGGAGCTGTCGCTCCGAGAGGCCCTCCAGCTCGGCCACAACTACATCGGCACCGAGCACATCCTGCTCGGCCTGATCCGCGAGGGCGAGGGCGTCGCCGCCCAGGTCCTCGTGAAGCTGGGCGCCGATCTCAACCGAGTCCGGCAGCAGGTCATCCAGCTGCTCTCCGGCTACACCGGCGGAGGCAAGGAGTCGGCCACGGCCGGCGGCCCGGCCGAGGGCACGCCCTCGACCTCGCTCGTCCTGGACCAGTTCGGCCGCAACCTCACCCAGGCGGCCCGCGAATCCAAGCTCGACCCGGTCATCGGGCGCGAGAAGGAGATCGAGCGGGTCATGCAGGTGCTGTCCCGCCGTACCAAGAACAACCCGGTCCTCATCGGCGAGCCCGGCGTCGGCAAGACCGCCGTCGTCGAGGGCCTGGCCCAGGCGATCGTCAAGGGCGAGGTCCCCGAGACCCTCAAGGACAAGCACCTCTACACGCTTGACCTGGGTGCCCTGGTCGCCGGTTCCCGCTACCGCGGTGACTTCGAGGAGCGCCTGAAGAAGGTGCTCAAGGAGATCCGCACCCGCGGCGACATCATCCTGTTCATCGACGAGCTCCACACCCTCGTGGGTGCGGGCGCCGCCGAGGGCGCGATCGACGCCGCCAGCATCCTCAAGCCCATGCTGGCCCGTGGTGAGCTGCAGACCATCGGTGCCACGACGCTGGACGAGTACCGCAAGCACCTCGAGAAGGACGCGGCCCTCGAGCGCCGCTTCCAGCCGATCCAGGTGGCGGAGCCTTCCCTCCCCCACACGATCGAGATCCTCAAGGGCCTGCGCGACCGCTACGAGGCCCACCACCGCGTCTCCATCACGGACGAGGCCCTCGTCCAGGCGGCGACGCTGGCGGACCGGTACATCTCGGACCGCTTCCTCCCGGACAAGGCGATCGACCTGATCGACGAGGCCGGCTCCCGGATGCGCATCCGCCGGATGACCGCGCCGCCGGACCTCCGCGAGTTCGACGAGAAGATCGCGGCCGTGCGCCGCGACAAGGAGTCGGCCATCGACTCCCAGGACTTCGAGAAGGCGGCGTCTCTCCGTGACAAGGAGAAGCAGCTGCTGGCGGCGAAGGCCAAGCGCGAGAAGGAATGGAAGGCCGGCGACATGGACGTCGTCGCCGAGGTCGACGGCGAGCTCATCGCCGAAGTCCTCGCGACCGCGACCGGCATTCCCGTCTTCAAGCTCACCGAGGAGGAGTCCTCGCGACTGCTCCGCATGGAGGACGAGCTCCACCGTCGGGTCATCGGCCAGAAGGACGCCATCAAGGCGCTCTCGCAGGCGATCCGCCGTACCCGTGCGGGTCTGAAGGACCCGAAGCGCCCGGGTGGCTCGTTCATCTTCGCCGGTCCGTCCGGTGTCGGTAAGACCGAGCTCTCCAAGACGCTCGCCGAATTCCTCTTCGGTGACGAGGACGCGCTGATCTCCCTCGACATGTCGGAGTTCAGCGAGAAGCACACGGTTTCCCGTCTCTTCGGTTCGCCCCCCGGCTACGTGGGCTACGAAGAGGGCGGCCAGCTCACCGAGAAGGTGCGCCGGAAGCCGTTCTCCGTCGTCCTCTTCGACGAGGTCGAGAAGGCCCACCCGGATATCTTCAATTCCCTTCTCCAGATCCTGGAGGACGGTCGCCTGACCGACTCCCAGGGCCGGGTCGTGGACTTCAAGAACACGGTCATCATCATGACGACCAACCTGGGTACCCGGGACATCTCGAAGGGCTTCAACCTGGGCTTCGCGGCCCAGGGCGACACCAAGACCGGCTACGAGCGGATGAAGGCGAAGGTCAACGAAGAGCTCAAGCAGCACTTCCGGCCCGAGTTCCTCAACCGCGTCGACGACACGGTCGTCTTCCACCAGCTCACCGAGGAAGACATCATCCAGATCGTCGACCTGATGATCGCGAAGGTCGACGAGCGCCTGAAGGACCGCGACATGGGCATCGAGCTGAGCGGTGACGCGAAGCTCCTGCTCGCCAAGCGCGGCTACGACCCGATCATGGGTGCCCGGCCGCTGCGCCGGACCATCCAGCGCGAGATCGAGGACCTGCTGTCGGAGAAGATCCTCTTCGGCGAGCTGCGTCCCGGTCAGATCGTGGTCGTCGGCAAGGAGGGTGAGGGCGACGACGCCAAGTTCACCTTCCGCGGCGAGGAGAAGTCGGCTCTGCCGGACCTCCCCCCGATCGAGGCCACGGGCTCCGGCCCGGACCTGTCGAAGGGCGCGTAACCACCGCGGGGCGGTAGCAGTACGAAGGGGCGGCCCCGGGACCGAGAGGTTCCGGGGCCGCCCCTTTTCCGCGAACGCGTTTTACGAACGGATCACCTTGATGTGCGAGGGGAGCAGGGCGCGGACGGCCGCCTCGTCGAAATCCCCGGACAGGACCCGCAGCCGGGGGAAGATCGCGGGCAGTCGGCGGGCGAGGTCCAGGCCACCGTCGAACGCCCGGGGCACGTGGAGCTCCTCCACCGACGGCATGCACAGGCCGTCGGGGGCGAGACGGAGGGCGGAGCCCGTGACGGCCAGCTCGGCCAGCTCCGTGAGCGGTGCGAGCTCCTGCCACTCGCCCGGGTGGCGCGGGGCCCAGCACTCCCCGAGGGAGACGGACCGCAGTCGGCGGTGGCGGGACAAGCCGACGGGTCCCGCGTCCTCGGGCGTCACCGAGTAGAGGTTGACGCTGTTCAGTGCCACTCCGGGGGCGAAGCCGTCCAGTGACCAGGGCGCGTGGGTGCCGCGGAGCACGAGGTCGCGCAGGGAGGTCCAGTCGGCGAGGACGGGGCCCAGCGGCAGGCTGCGGCCGCGCAGGTCGAGCACGGCCGACCGGACGGGCAGCCCCCTCAGCCCGTCCAGGTTCCGGAGCCCGGAGCCCGGAGCAGTGCGAGATCTCGACGGAGACCAGTGCGTCCTGCCCCTTCAGGAAATCGAGGTCGGTGAGCAGGTCGTTGCCGCGCACGGTCAGGTACTCGGCTTTGACTTCCCGGAGGTACGCGGTGAGGGCCTCGCCCGTCACCTCGCCGACCACGTTCAGGTCCCGCCGGGGCGAGAAGTCGGCCAGGGCGGCCACCTCCTCGTCCGAGACGGCCGTGACGTTCTGGTCCGGGGGAAGGAGGGAGATGACCACCGCGGCGTATCGGCGCGTCTCGAAGCGCGGCCAGAGCCTGGCCAGCTCCGCGCGGACCTCGTAGGAGGGGTGGCCGCCGTAGCGGGCCAGGAAGGGGATCGCGCGCTCCGACAGCACCCCGCCCGCCGCCTGGACCGTGTACAGGGCCGCCGCGGCCGTCGGGGGCCTCCTCGGGCGGCGGGAGCAGCTCCAGGACCAGCGGTCCGATCCGCCCCAGCTCGCGCGCCGTGCCCACGCCGGTGGGCGGGATCAGCCGGCCCGCCTGCCGCTCCACCTCCGCGCGCAGTACGGGGTCCAGCTCGTCCGCGTACTCCAGGGAGGCCAGGGCGAGCAGGACCGACCGGTGCGAGCCGCGGGCCAGCAGCTCCCGGATGATCCCGGCGCGGTCGCGGGGGCGGCCCTGGGCCACCGCCATGCGGATGACGTCCTCCCACTGGTCGTCGTCCGCGTGGGCGGCCAGCTCGCCGAAGCTGCCCTCGTCCAGGGCCGCCCGGGCGCCCAGGAAGTCCTGGAAGGTGCGGTGGCTCGACGGTGTCCGCCGTGGGCGCCCGCAGCAGCCCGGAGCGCTCCAGGAAGTGCCGGATGGAACACCGCCGGGGCCTCGCCCAGTACGCGGACGGCGGGTACGGCGGGCAACGCGTCCGCGATCAGCGCCTCGGCCCGGTCCCGGTCCAGCTCGGTGCGCCCGTTGCGGATCAGCCAGTACGCGAGCCGCTGGAGCAGCTGGAGCTGGGGCTCCTCGGCCAGGTCCGGCAGCCGCAGGCCCCGCTCGCGGTCCCGGCGGTGCAGCAGCATCGACAGGGCGGCCGTGTAGAGCTCCTTGCGGCCCGAGGGCAGGAAGCCGCGCCGTTCGCGGTGCAGGGCGCAGATGAGCCCGCACAGCAGCGGATTGGTGGCCAGCCGGGCCAGGTCCGGCTTGGTGCGTACGGACTCCAGCAGCCGGCCCTCCAGCGCCGGGTCGACCGGTGCGGCCGCCGCGTGCCAGCGGGTGACGAAGGCGCGGACGTGGTCCGGGGTCATCGGGGTGAGGAGCACCTCGTCGAAGCCTTCCGCGCCGAGCCAGTCCTGCCGGACCGCCGAGGGCCGGGAGGTGACCAGCCAGCGGTTGCCCGGGTAGGCGGTGATCAGGTCGGCCAGCCAGTCGCGGGCCCGGTCCCGCTCGGCTGCCGGGATCTCGTCGAAGCCGTCCACCAGGAGCAGCGCGCGGCCGCCGCGCAGGACGCGGGCGGCCCAGCCGTCGGGGGCCGCCCCGTCCAGCGGGGTCGCCGCCAGGAACTCGCGCGGCGAGGGCAGCCGCTCGCCGTGGCGGTGAGGGTGCGCAGGGGGAGGACGTACGGGACGAGGCCCTCCCCGGGGCCGCGCGCGGCGGCGACGGCCAGCCACTGGATGAGGGTGGTCTTGCCGGATCCGGCTTCGCCGCGCAGCAGGATCCGGTGGTGCTCGGTGAGGAGCGCGTCCGCGGGCAGGGTGCGGCGGGCGACGCTCTCGCCCGGCTCGTCCGGCGCGGCGCGGTCGGCCTCCAACGAGACGTACGCCGCGGCCAGCGGCCAGCGGCCAGCGGCCAGCGGGCGGAGCCGGGGGCCAGGTCCAGGCCGAAGATGGTGAGGGCGCTTTGGGGGAGATCCAATGGCCCCCGGCCGGTGACAAGCCGCACAGGACAAATCGGACCTACTAGGAACTTTCGTAGATCCAAAGGTCCGATTTGCCCCGCCGTCGACCCGGTAAGGACAGGGTCAACAGGAGGGACGGCTGTGGTCGTACCTACGGCCTCCGGTAGTAATCGGGAGGTTTGGGGATGTCAGGGGGCGCGGGTTACCAAGGGTGGGCAAGCCCGGCACACCGCTCAGCGTGCCGGGTCACTTGATGCCCGAACCCGTCCTAGTCCCCGGCCCCGGAGGTCTCCTTCATGTTCGCGAAGCGCGTCATCACCCGTCGTACCCGTATCGCCGTCGGCGCAACCACTCTCGGTGCGGTGCTGGCTCTGGGGGCCGGGACGACCGCCGCGTTCGCCGACACGACGCAGACCTCCGCGAAGAGCGGCACCTGGAGCAAGCCGGTCGCGAAGTACACGCTGTCCGCGACCTTCGGCAAGGGCGGCAGCATGTGGTCCCACAAGCACTCCGGCCAGGACTTCGCCGTCCCGGTCGGCACCCCGGTCAAGGCCGCGGGCGCCGGCACCGTCGTGAAGGCCGGCCCGGGCGGCGGCGGTGACGGCCCGGCGTACGGCAACGCCATCGTGATCAAGCACGCGAACAACACGTACTCGCAGTACGCGCACCTCTCGAAGATCCAGGTCAAGATCGGGCAGAAGGTCTCCGCCGGCAAGCAGATCGCCCTGTCCGGCAACACCGGGAACTCCAGCGGCCCGCACCTGCACTTCGAGATCCGGACCACCCCGAACTACGGTTCCGCCGTCAACCCGGTGTCCTTCCTGCGCGGCGCCGGCGTCACCGTCTGAGCCGGCTGGACCAGCTGAACCAGCCGGACCAGCCGACCCGTCAGGTGCGTACGCCGCGCCTGACGCGTCAGGTCAGCAGCCAAGCGTGCGACGGCTTCGTCGTTGCCGGGAGCTTGCCGTCCTCGTACGCGGTGACCTGCTCCTGCGAGAACGCCGAGTCGTAGATCCGGACGTTGTGCATGGCCCCCTGCCACGCGTTGACCCAGATGTTGTGGTGCTTGGAGCGCCCCAGCTGGAGCGGTCCGGGGGCCTGCCAGATGCCCGGCACCTGTGCCTCGCCGGCCTTCTTGCCCTCCACGTAGAGGGCGATCGTCTTCTTCTCCGCGTCGTACGTCGCCATCAGCGTGGTGGGTGTCTTGACCATGGGCAGCCCCTCGGCGGCGACGGTCCGCGCGGTCGCCGCGGCGCCCTTGTCGCCCGTCTGCACCCGGAAGATCCAGGCCGGCTTGCCGTTCATCTCGTCGAGACCGAGCTCGAACGAGAACGACTCCCCGTCGCCCTGGCTCACGGCGATCCGCCCGCCCTTGGTGGCGGAGTTGTAGACGCGGGCCGTGACGGTGAAGCTCTTCGTCACGTCCACCGCCTCTTCGGAGGCCTGCGCGTACGAGTTCGCCGTCCCCTTCGAGATGATCTGGAACCGCTTGCCCACCGGCGCGATCTGCGTGTCGGCGCCCAGCCGGATGCCGATCTTGCCGTAGCTGTCGCGCAGCAGCGTCTGGTCACCCTCGACGGTGGGGGAGTACGGCGCCGGAGACTTCGACCCGGACGGATCACCCGGTGAGGCGGACGCGGACGCGGACGGGTTGTCGTCCGCCTTGTCCTGCTTCCCGTTGTCGCCGCTGAGCAGGAAGAACGTTCCGCCACCGGCCAGCAGCGCCAGTACGGTCACGCCGCCGCCCAGCATCCACAGCCGCTTGCGGCGCCGCTCGGCGTCGGAGCGGTCCGCCATGGCCTCCCAGTCCGGCTGGTCGCCGCCGGGTATGCCCGGCACCGCCTGCTGCGCCGGGGACCACGGGGCATGCGCCGCCGGGTCCTGCGCGTACGGATCCGGCTGGTACGCGCCCTGCTGGTACGGGTTCGGCGACCCGGGCTGCTGCGGGTAGCCGTAGCCACCGCTGTCCTGCGCGGGCGCCTGCGGCGGGAAGCCGTAGCCGCTCTGCACCGGCGAGCCGGGCGGGAAGCCGTAGCCGTCCTGGGCGGGCGGTCCCGGCGGGAACCCGTAGCCACCACTCCCCGGGGCGGGCTCGGGCTGCGGGTTGCTCTGAGGATTCGTGCCGTCGGTCATGCCACGGATGCTAAATCACAAGCCCCTGCCCCGTACCGTCCGGTACCGACTCGGACAGTACCGGGCCTTGGGCCCTAGCCCCAATGCCGTTGCTTTATGGCGGTTGGATCACGATGGCGTCGTGTGAGGGCCGGGTTGGCTGGGGCCAGTCGCGGTGGCGACTGGCCTTGGCCTTGTAGTTCGACATCTTGCGTTTGACGACCCGGGGCTGGCTGCGCAGTCGCCTCGGGGGCAGGAGCCGCTCGGTGACCTCGGCGCGGAAATGCCGCCAGGCCCTGTGCAGGTGGTCAGGGGGAAAAAGAGCCGGGCAGGATGGTCACGGTGCGGCGGGCCGCCCGCAGGGCGGTGGTGAAGGAGAGCCGGTCGCAGTCGACCGGCTCGGGACTACCGGCCGCCGCTTCGGCCATCAGTGCGCGCAGGGCGTGGTGCACCAGCAGGTGGGCATAGATCTCCTGGCGGACGCCGGTGGGGGTCTTGCTGGCCAGGACAACGGTCTTGGCGCCGCGCTGATGGGTCTTGATCTCGTCCAGGACGCTCTCGCACTCCCAGCGTTGCGGGTAGAGCGCGGCCAGGTCGGCGGCCGGGGCCCGGACCGGGTCCAGGACCGAGGTCAGCAGCACGTACTGGTCCTCGCCGGGTCGTCCCGGGTCGTCCAGGCGGTAGCGGATCACGCGGACCGCCACCGGCTCGCGGCCGGCCTTCTTGTCGTCTCCGGCCTGGATCACGGTGAGCCAGGACCCGTCGGGCAGTGTTTGCAGGACGGGCAGGCGGCGGTTGGTCTTGGCGCGGAAGCACAGGTCAGCGCCGCTGCTGGTCAGGGCTCGCCATAACCGGGTCGAGGGCAGGTTGCGGTCGCCCAGGACGAGCATGTCCTCGGTCAGTGAGCGTTCCAGGTCCTCGGCGAGGCGGACCTCGCCGTCATGCCAGCCGCCGAGCACCGCATCGACGACGGCGTGGGTGCCGCATTCGACCAGAGCGACGACCTGGACCTGCGGATATCCGCCGGTGCCTTCCCCGCGGCCGGTCCCAGGGCGGCCGAACTCAGCGGCGTTCGCCGCACTGTCGGCGACATCGAAACGGGTGCCGTCGATGGCCATCAGCCGCCAGCCCCTCCAGAACACCCCGGGCATCGCGGGCGTGCCCAGCGGTCGGGCGCATCTGTCGAACAGCGCGGCCATCGGTTCGACCCCGAGCCGTCCACGCGCCCGGAAGATGGCAGCCTTGCTCGGTGGATGCCACGACCCCCACAGCCCCGCCCACCGCAGGCCCTCAGCAAGGTGCCGCATGACCTCCAGATACGGCGCGGGCGAGAACAATGCCATCGCCAGCAGGAAGTACACCACCAGCCGGGCCGGCAACAGCCGCCGACGCTTCTCCGTCCGGTCGCACTGGGCCACGACCTCGTCCACCAGCCACGGCGGATACATCCGGGTCAGCACACCCACCCCGGCCAGATCCGGCAGAGACGACGCCATGCCACCACCCCCGATGACGTCGTCTCACCGATCCAGATCAATGTCAACGGCATTGGCCCTAGCCCTGCGACAGCTTGATGACCGGGAAGCTTCCCGTCGCCGTCGGCGCGTGCTCCGGCAGCCACAGGACCGCCACCGCGCCCGCGGCCCTGCCCTCGCGCTCCGAGCCGCCCGGGGCGGCCACGTTGCGGAAGGTCAGCCGGGCGCCCAGCACGCGGGCCTGCCCCTCCGCGATGGTCAGCCCCAGCCCGTGCCCGACGCCCGCGCGGTCCGTCGACCCGGTCCGGAACCGGCTCGGCCCCTCGCGCAGCAGTGCCTCCGGGAAGCCCGGCCCGTGGTCCCGGATCCGCACGACCCGGCCCTCGACGTCGACCTGGACCGGTGGCCGCCCGTACCGCGCGGCGTTGGCCAGCAGGTTGCCCAGGATCCGCTCCAGGCGGCGCGGGTCGGTGCTGACGATCTCGTCCGCCACGATCCGTACGGAGGCCTCCGGCATCAGCGCCGTCACGCGTCGGCTCACGAACTCGCCCAGCGCCACGTCCTGGAGCTCCGCCCGCTCGGACGCGCTGTCCAGCCGGGCCACTTCCAGCACGTCCTCGACCAGCGCGCGCATGGCCTGCGCCCGGTCGCGCACCAGCTCGGTCGGCCGCCCCGGAGGCAGCAGCTCCGCGGCCGTGAGCAGGCCCGTAACGGGCGTGCGCAGCTCGTGCGCGATGTCCGCCGTGACCCGCCGCTCGGCCTCCAGCCGCTGCTGGAGGGCGTCGGCCATGGCGTCCACGGCCCGCGCGAGGTCGTCCGTCTCGTCCCGTACGACACCCCCGACCGCATCGCGCACCCGCACCTCGGGATCCCCGTGCGCCACCCGCTGCGCGGCCGTCGCGGCCTTGCGCAGCCGACGCGAGATCTGTCCGCCGATGAGCACGCCCAGCGCCGAACCGCCGATCACGACGGCGAGGGAGCCGACCACGAGCGCCCGGTCCAGGTCGCGCACCATGTTGGCGCTCTCCCGGAACTGCGTGTGCAGCGACAGCACCTGCCCGTTGCCGAGCGGTACCGCGGCCCACACCTCGGGCGCGCTCTTGGCGGACTCCTGGACGTACGTCCCGCGCCGCCCGGAGCGTGCCTTCTCCCGCAGCTGGGCCGGCAGTTCCGGGTCGTTGAGCTTGGCGCCCATGGGGGGCTTGCGCCCGGCCTCGGCGTTGCGGGAGATGAACTGCACGCGGTCCAGCTGCACCTCGCGGGCGCTCTCCAGCATCGACACGCGGGCAGCACTGTGCACCACCAGGCTCAGCGCGACCGCGGTCAGCGCGCCGACGGCGGCGATGGCGAGTGTGATCTTCCAGCGGATCCCCGTGCGCAGGGTGAAGCGCCTCATGCTCTGGTGCCTCAGGCCTTCAGCTTGTATCCGAAGCCTCGGACCGTCTCGATCCGGTCCTGCCCGATCTTGGTGCGCAGCCGCTGGACGTGGACGTCGACGACGCGGGTGTCGCCGCCCCAGTCGTAGTCCCAGACCCGCTCCAGCAGGCGGTCGCGCGACAGTACGGTGCCGGGCGCGGAGGAGAACTCCAGCAGCAGCCGCATCTCGGTCGGGGTCAGCGCCACGGCCGCGCCCGACTTGCGCACCTCCATGCCCTCCGTGTCGACCTCCAGGTCGCCGAAGGACAGCACCCCGCGCTCCGCGTCCTGGCCGTCGCCGCCGTTCGGACCGCCGTTCTGCGGGCCGCCGGCGTGGCCGAAGCGGCGCAGCACGGCGCGGATCCGGGCGACGAGGACCGAGCCGTCGAAGGGCTTGGTGACGTAGTCGTCGGCGCCCGCCTCCAGGCCCAGCACCACGTCGATGGAGTCGGCGCGCGCCGACAGCATGATCACGGGGACGGTGGATTCGTCGCGGATGCGGCGGCACAGGCTCACGCCGTCCATGCCGGGGACCATCACGTCGAGCAGGGCGATGTCGGGGCGGTCCGCCCGGAAGGACTCCAGGCCGGACAGACCGTCGGGCATGGCCGTGACCACGAACCCGTCGCGTTCCAGCGCCAGGGTCGTGGCTTCGCGGATGACGTCGTCGTCCTCCACGAACAGGACATGGGTCTCGGCCATGTGGAAGCCTCGCCTCGGTTCTTCGGTACTCAGTTCTTCTGGGTGATGGCCGGGGCGGGCTGGTTCCCGCTGTCGACCACGTTGCTGTACTCGGAGTGCACGCGGTCCTGCTCGGTGAACTTCTCTCCGTTCCACCGGTACGTGATCACGTCCTCGCCCGACGGATAGGCGAGGGCGTCGCTCTTTCCGTACACCTGCTTGGTGACCACCAGGTCGCCCCGGTCGATCTCCGCGTAGACGGGCGGCTGCTCGTCCGAGAAGACATTCTCGTACGTCGCGCCGTCCGCGCGGTACACGTACGAGCCCCGGCCCAGGGCGTCGGCGCAGGACAGGACGTTGACCACGATGTCGACGACGGCGCTGCCGGTGACCTTCCCGTAGCTCACGTCCACCGGGTACTCCTTGCCCGTGCAGGGCTTGAGGTCCCGTTTGATCTCGGCGCTGACCTTGGGGTCGGCCTTGAGGAGCGCCACCGGGTCGACCTTCTTGAGGGGCCCGCCGGAGGGGGCGGCCGAGGAGGCGTCGGGGGAGGGGGTGTTCGGGGTGGTCTTCGCCACCGCGTCGGTCCGTGCGGGCCCGCCGTCGCGCAGGCCGGTGCCGCCCGTGGCGCAGCCGACCGCGAACACGGCTGTGCCGACGAGGACGACCGTCCCCGCCGACATCATGACCAGCGAATACCTGCCGGTCAGTCCTTGGCCATTCAGGCCGCGCACCGCTCACGCCCCTCGTACCGCATGGTGTGGTCACCGCGTTCCAGCGCGCGCATGTCCAGGTCCCGGCTCTCCAGTTCCTGCCGGAGACGGGCCAGCGCGCGATGCAGAGTGCTCTTCACGGTACCCGCTGACATCCCGAGTGCCGCGGCCGTCTCCTCGGTGCTCATCTGCTCCCAGTGTCGCAGCACGACCACACTGCGCTGCTTGGGCGCGAGCACCTTGAGGATGTCCATCAGCAGGGCGCGGTCGGCGCGCTGGTCGGAGCCGTCCTCGACCGAGGCGTCGGGGAGTTGCTCGGTGGGGACCTCTTCGAGCTTGCGGGCGCGCCACCACTCGGTACGGGTGTTGATCATGACCCGGCGGAGGTAGGCGTCGGCCAGGGACTTGTCGGCGATGCCGTCCCAGCGGCCGTAGGTGCGGACGAGGGCGGTCTGCAGGAGGTCCTGCGCGTCGGTGGGGTCCGGGACCAGGCGCCGGGCGCTGCGCAGCAGCGCATCCTGCCGAGTGCGTACGTACTCCTCGAATTCGAGTACCTCGCCGTGCGCCATCTCAGACCGCCTCCGTTCCGACCAACCGCTCAATCGCCGTCTTACGGATCCGAAGTTACGGACGGGTTGTCACGGGGCTGTGCGGGCCAGCCTTCGGTGGGCGCACGGACACCCATAGGTTGTGTAACAGCGCCCGTGAGCTGCGGTTTCCCGGCTGGAAGCGGAATCCGGGACTCAGCTTCCAGCCATGTGCGGATCTGTTCGGGATCAGCTCAGGGGGAGCCGGTAGCGCCCTCCTTCGAGCGGCTCCACCAGACCGTCGGAGACCAGCCCGTCGAGCGCCCGGGCGCGCTGCACCGGCTCCTCCCACACGGTGTCGAGCACGGCCTGCGGAACCGGGCCCACCGCCTCCCGGAGCACGGCGAGAAGCCTGCCGCGCACCTGCCGGTCGGTCCCCGCGTACGTCTGCCCGCGCCGCGGCGGCCCCTCGTGCGCCGGCTTCCCGGCGAGGCGCCACGCGCACAGCCCGGCCACCGGGCAGCGGGCGCAGTCGGGGTTCTTGGCGGTGCACACCAGCGCGCCGAGCTCCATCGAGGCCGCCGCCCAGCGGGCCGCGGTGTCCTCGTCGTCGGGCAGCAGGGTCCGGGCGAGGCGCCGTTCGGCGGCGGTGGTGGCGTTCGGCGGGTACTCCACGCCGGTGGCGGTGCGCGCGAAGACCCGCCGGACGTTGGTGTCGAGCACGGCGTGCCGCTGCCCGTACGCGAAGGAGGCCACGGCGGCCGCGGTGTACTCGCCGATCCCGGGCAGCGACAGGAGCTGCGCGTGATCCCGCGGTACGTCGCCCCCGTGCCGCTCCGTTATCGCCACGGCCGCGCCGTGCAGCCGCAGGGCCCGGCGGGGGTAGCCGAGCCGACCCCAGGCCCGTACGGCCTCGCCGGGGGCCTCGGCGGCCAGGTCGGCGGGGCGGGGCCACCGGGCGAGCCAGTGCTCGTACACCGGCAGCACCCGGCTGACCGGGGTCTGCTGGAGCATGAACTCGCTGACCATGACCCCCCAGGGGCCGGCCTCGGGGCGGCGCCAGGGCAGGTCGCGGGCGTGCTCGTCGAACCACGCGATGACGGGGGAGTGCAGCGGGTGGGAGACGGCGGTTTCGGGGGAATTGGGGGATGCAGTCATGGCACTCGGCATCCTGGCACGTTTCGGGTCCCGCGCGCCGGGCCCGGGCCGGTGAACCAGACAGCGGCGCGGACCCCGCTCGCCCGCATGGCGGCGATGATCGTACTGACGGGACCGGCGAGGGCCAGGACGAGGAGGGCGGCCAGCGAACCGCCGAGCAGCAGGCCCGTCGCCACGTCGTGCGGGTAGTGCACGCCGACGAAGACGCGGGAGAAGGCCATCAGCAGCGCGAGCGGGACGGTCAGCAGCGCGATGCGGCGTACGGCCAGGGCCAGCGCGACGGCGGCGGCGCCCGCGAGGGCGGAGTGGTTGCTGGGGAAGGACCAGTCGCCGGTCGCCGGGCACGGGACCAGCGAGGCCGCCGCCCCGGCCACGGCACGGCAGGGCCGTTCCTCCTCCACGGCGGACTTCACGGCCTCCGAGGCGACGTACGCGGCCGCCGTGGCCAGCGGGGCCAGGACGGCGAGGGCGACCGCGCGAGGACTGTGCTGTCCGCGCGAGCGCCACCAGACGGCCAGGAAGAGCACTCCGAAGAGCAGCAGTCCGTACTCCGTCCAGGCCTCGAACGCCGACCGGACCCAGGCGGGTGTCGAGTGGGCGAAGCCGGTTATGTCGAGGTAGAGGCCGGAGCTGTTCATGGTCACCGACCGTACGCAGGCGGAATCAACCTCCGCGTCAGACTCCTGGCCGATTCCCGGCGCCTCCGGTTGCACCCGCAGGATGATCATCGCCAAAACAAGTCCGCTGTGCGGCATGTGGGGCACTGATCGGGTCCCGGACTCTCGTAAAGTTCCGTTCGTGGGATCTCTGCGCAATCCGGTCGGGCCGCTCCCCTCCTCCATCTACTGGCGACGGAGGGCTGTGCTGGCGTCCGTTGTCGCGCTCCTGGCGCTCCTCGCCGTATGGACCGTCAGTTCCGGCGGGGGCAAGACGAGTACGAACGGAAAGGGTCACGGCGGCAAGGATCCCGTCACCACGATCACTCCCGGACCGGCCGGTTCGGGTCCGGCGATCAGCCAGGCCCCGGGCGGACGCACGGAGTCGGGCGGCGGCACGGGTGCGGGCTCCGGGGGCGCGGGCTCCACGGGCGGGGGCAAGAACGGCGATCCTGGCGGCGCCGCGGGCTCCTCCGGCGCGGATTCCTCCGGCGGGGGCTCCTCCGGCCCCGGCGGCGCGGCCGCTGGCGGCGCGGCTCCGGTCCCGGCGGACCCCGGCCTGCCCACGTGCGCGCCGGCCGCGCTGCAGTGGGAGGTCAAGAGCGTGAAGAACGAGTACGAGGCGAACGAGAAGCCCCGCCTCGAACTCGTCGCCCGCAACATCGCCGGCACCACCTGCAAGTTCGACCTCGGCCCGAAGCAGGCGGTCCTGACCATCCTTCAGGCGACCAGCGGCAAGGCGGTGTGGTCCTCGGCGGACTGCCCGACGGGCGCGGGCAGCGCGTTCTACCGCGTTCCCGCGCAGAGCGAGACGAAGCAGTCACTGGAATGGGACCGCAAGTTCAGCGCACCCGACCAGTGCGCTACGCCTCCGGCGGGGGCTGCGGCTCCCGACACGTACGTGGTCGAGGTCAAGTCGCCCGGCATGCCGGTGGCCCGCACCTCGTTCGTCCTGAAGAAGGAATAGCCCCTGCGGGCGCGGGTCCAGGCCCTGGGGCCTAGACGTACCGCTCCAGGATCGAGGACTCCGCGAGCCGCGAGAGGCCCTCGCGGACGCTGCGGGCACGGGCCTCGCCCACGCCGTCCACCATCTGCAGATCGTCCACGCTGGCGGCGAGCAGCTTCTGCAGGCCGCCGAAGTGCTCCACCAGCCGCTCGATGATCGCCCCCGGCAGCCGGGGAACCTTCGCCAGCAGCCGGTAGCCCCGCGGCGACACGGCCGAGTCCAGGGTCTCCGGCGACCCGGTGTACCCCAGCGCCTTCGCCACGATCGCCAGCTCCAGCAGCTCGGGATGGGTCAGCGCGTCCAGCGCCGGCAGCGCCTCCTCCACCGTGCGGGAACGCTTCGCCGTCGGCTCCGGCACGTAGTCCCGGATGACCAGCTCCCGCTCCTGCTCGATCCCGACCGTCAGCTCGTCCAGCTGCAGCGACAGCAGCCGGCCGTCCGTACCCAGCTCGACCACGTACTCGGCGATCTCGGTCGCGATCCGGCGGACCATTTCCAGCCGCTGCGCGACCGCCGTCACGTCGCGGACCGTGACCAGGTCCTCGATCTCCAGCGCCGACAGCGTGCCCGCGACCTCGTCGAGCCGCAGCTTGTACCGCTCCAGCGTGGCCAGCGCCTGGTTCGCCCGCGACAGGATCGCCCCGGACTCCTCCAGGACCCGGCGCTCCCCGTCCACGTACAGCGCGATCAGCCGCATCGACTGCGACACCGACACCACCGGGAACCCGCACTGCTTGGAGACGCGGTCCGCCGTGCGGTGGCGCGTGCCGGTCTCCTCCGTCGGGATCGACGCGTCCGGCACCAGCTGCACACCGGCCCGCAGGATCTTGGTGAGGTCCTTGTCGAGGATGAGCGCGCCGTCGAGCTTGCACAGCTCGCGCAGCCGGGTCGCGGTGAACTCCACGTCCAGGACGAAGCCGCCCGTGCACATCGCCTCGACGGCCTTGTCCATGCCGAGGACGATGAGGCCGCCGGTGTTGCCGCGGACGATCCGCTCAAGGCCGTCGCGCAGTGGCTGACCAGGTGCGACCGCGCTCAGCGAGGCGCGCATGAGCGCGTCGTGCTTGGAGCTCGCGCCGGACTTCCCGGGTGCTGATGCCCCGTCCTTGGCTGCCACTGCACTCCTCCGGTCGCGGGTTGCGCCGCCCGGCGCCGCGGGCACGAAGGCGTGCGTACGGCCGGGCGGACCAGCCCAAAGTCTACCGGCGTGCGCTGCGGCCACGCCGTGGCTTGGCCAGGTAGGCCCGGCGAGGTCCCCGTACGGACCTTCTGACCAGCTACTCCTTGGCCGGAGTACGGGAACGGCCGCGCGGCAGCACCCGTAGCGCGTCGCCCATGTCGGCCACCTCGACGACCTTCATCCCGGCGGGCACCTTGCCCGGATCCGAGGGCACGAGGGCGTGCGTGAAGCCGAGCCGGTGCGCCTCCGCGAGCCGCCGCTGTACGCCGGTCACCCGCCGCACCTCACCCGCGAGGCCGACCTCCCCGATCGCCACGAGGTTCTTCGGCAGCGGGACGTCGCTGGCGGCGGAGGCCAGCGCGAGCGCGATCGCCAGGTCGGCGGCCGGCTCGGTCAGCTTCACCCCGCCCACGGTGGCGCTGTAGATGTCGCGCTTGCCCAGCGCGGTGATCCGCCCGCGCTGCTCCAGCACCGCCAGCATCATCGAGACGCGCGAGGTCTCCAGGCCCGACGTGGTGCGCCGCGGGGAGGGGATCTGCGAGTCCACGGTCAGCGCCTGCACCTCGGCGACCAGCGGGCGCTTGCCCTCCAGGGTCACGGTCAGGCAGGTCCCGGGCACGGCCTCGGCGCGCCGGGTCAGGAACAGCCCGCTCGGGTCGGCGAGCCCGGTGATCCCCTCGTCGTGCAGTTCGAAGCAGCCCACCTCGTCGGTGGCCCCGTACCGGTTCTTGACGCCGCGCACGAGCCGCAGCCGGGCGTGCCGGTCGCCCTCGAAGCTCAGCACCACGTCGACCAGGTGCTCCAGGAGGCGGGGGCCGGCGATCGCCCCGTCCTTCGTCACGTGGCCGACGAGGAGCGTGGACATCCCGCGCTCCTTGGAGGCGCGGATCAGCGCCCCGGCGACCTCGCGCACCTGAGCCATGCCGCCGGGCGCGCCGTCGATCTCCGGGGAGGCGACGGTCTGCACGGAGTCCAGGATCAGCAGGGAGGGCCGCACCGCGTCCAGGTGTCCCAGTACGGCGGACAGGTCGGTTTCGGCGGCCAGGTAGAGGTGGTCGTTCAGCGCGTTGATCCGGTCGGCGCGCAGCCGCACCTGGCTCGCGCTCTCCTCGCCCGTGACGTACAGGGTGCGGTGCGCATCGCTGGCGGCCTTCGCGGCGACGTCCAGCAGCAGCGTCGACTTGCCCACGCCGGGCTCCCCGGCGAGCAGCACCACGGCGCCGGGCACGAGCCCGCCGCCGAGTACGCGGTCCAGCTCGTCCACGCCGGTGCTGCGCGCGGTCGCCGTCCGGCTGTCGACCTGCGCGATCGGCACCGCGGCGGTCGACACCCGGCCGGCGGCGGTGGTCCGCACGGCGGGCGTGCCCATTTCCTCGACGGTGCCCCACGCCTGGCATTCGGGACACCGCCCGAGCCATTTCGCCGTCGTCCAGCCGCACTCGGAGCAGCGGTAGGACGGCCGGTCCTTGGCGGATGAACGAGCAGTGCGGGCAGCCATGGCGCTCACGGTAGCCGCACCCGCTGACAACGCTGACAACGCTGGCAACGCCGATAGCGCTGCGGACGCCGGCGGCAAGCCGACAACACCGGAGTCAGCAGGGCACCGATCTGTTCACCCGTAAGGGCTAAATGTGGTGAAGGCTTCCGGGACGTCACCGGCGTGCCGCCTACGGTCGCCAGGTGAACAGCAGCGACCAGTCACGCTCCTCATCGCGCACCGGCGCACACCGGGCGCACGGGCGCACGCCCCGCGACGGGGAGGAGCCCCCCGCGTTCCGGCACGAGCCCTACCTGGACGGCCTGTTCACGTACTGCCTGTCGGTCCTGTGCGACCACGACGCGGCCACTGACGTGCTGGGCTGCGTACTCGCCGTGGCCGAGCGGTATCCCGGCCGCTGCCCCGGGGAGGGGGACCGGCGGGCCTGGCTGTACGCGCTCGCCCGCTGGGGCTGCCTGCGCCGGCTGGCCGAGCAGCGGCACGCGCGGCAGGGAGCGCATTACGCCCGGCGCGCGCCGGAGCGCATGAATCCCGACCGTGCGCCGGGTACCGGAACCGCCGTAACCGACTCCGGCACCGAGGCCGACCAGGTCCCCGAGGCCCGCCGCGCGCTTGACGTGAGCGCCTACCGCCGCACCGAGCTGGCCCGGCTCGCCTGGCCGGAAGCCGCGGGCACCACGCCCGAGCAGCGCGAGGCGCTGGAGCTCGCCGTCCGCCACCGCCTCGGCGTCACCGAGCTGGCCGCCGTCCTCGGCACCTCGGAGGCCGCCGCCCGCGAGCTCCTGTCCGGCGCCGCCTGCGAGGTGGAGCGCACCCGCGCCGCCCTCGCCGTCGTGGAGACCGGCGGCTGTCCCAGCGTCTCCCGGCTCACCTGCGACGGACAGGTGCTGCTGTCCACCACCCTGCGCGCCGAGCTCGTACGCCACGTCGACGACTGTCCGCGCTGCCGCCGCGTCGCCGAACGCGTGGGGGCCGGCGCCCCCTGGCCGGGCTCCGGCGTCGACACGGCCGCCCTCCCGCTGGTCCCCGCCCCCCGCACCGCCGTCCAGGCGGCGATGATCCGCTCCGGCCGGGGCCGCCGCCGGACCGGCCCGCGCTTCGACCGCACCGGCTTCCCGATGGACCCCAAGGACCACGCGGCCCGCCGCGACCGGCTGCGCTCCCGGGCGGTGACCACCACCGTGGTCGCCACCGTCGTCGCGGCGCCGGTCCTGGCGCTGTGGGCGGCGTACCGCGGCGCGCCCAGCACCGGCGAGCCCGTCGGCGGGGACGGCACCCGCATCTCGGCGAGCGAGTCCGAGATCCCGCTGCCGCAGGTCGGCGGCCGCCCGCTGACCGCGTACGAGAACGCCGGGAACGCCGCCGCCACCACGGGCAGCCCCGGCTTCGCCCCGGGCAGCTCCGACTCCGACGTCTCCGTCGAGGTGATCAGCAGCGGGCCCCCGGCGACCCCCGAACCGGGCCGCCCCGGCGCCCCCGGCCGCCTCACCGTCGACGCGTCCTCCCACGGCGCCACCACACTGATCACCCTCACCGCCTCCGGCGGCGGTCCGGTGAACTGGCGGCTCTGGTCCGACGCGCCCTGGCTGCGCGCGAGCAGGGCCGCGGGCACGCTGGCCCCCGGAGAATCGGTCACCCTGCGGATCGCCGTGGACCCCGAGGCCCAGCCCGTGGGCGCCTGGACCGCCAGGGTGGGGGTGGATCCCGCCGGCGCGGTGATCGCCATCCAGGGCCGCGGGCGCCCGGCCCCGACGCCGGAGCCGCCGTCGACCCCGACGCCGACTCCCACGTCGACCCCTACGCCGACACCGACACCGACGCCGACACCCACGCCGACTCCCACGCCGACGGAGTCGGCGACGCCGACGCCGACCTCAGGAGGAACGGTTTCCCCGGGCCCGTCGGCCTCCGCGGCCTAGGAACCCCGGCGGCTCCGGGAACCCTACGACGGGTCGGCCGGGTGCGGAGCCATCGGCAGCAGCGAGGCCAGCCGCGCCTCGCACAGCTTCACCAGCGCCTCGTACCCCTCCTTGCCCATCAGCTCCGTCAGCTCCGCGCGGTACGACACGTACACCGGGTCCCCGGCGCCGTGCGCCGAAGTGGCCGATGTGCACCACCAGTGCAGGTCGTGGCCGCCCGGACCCCAGCCGCGGCGGTCGTACTCGCCGATCGACACCTGGAGCACGCGGGTGTCGTCGGGCCGGTCGATCCAGTCGTAGGTACGGCGGATCGGCAGCTGCCAGCAGACGTCCGGCTTGGTCTCCAGCGGCTCCTGGCCGCTCTTCAGCGCCAGGATGTGCAGCGAACAGCCCGCCCCGGCGGGGAACCCCGGCCGGTTCAGGAAGATGCACGCGCCGTCCCAGCGGCGGGTCTGCTTCTCCCCGTCGTCGTCCAGCTGCGTCCATCCGCTCTCGCTGCCGACGTCGTGGAACTGCCACAGCTCGGGGGTCAGCCGGGCCACGTGCCCGGCAACGCGCTTCTCGTCGTCCTCGTCGGAGAAGTGCGCGCCGAGCGTGCAGCAGCCGTCGTCCGCGCGGCCCGCCTGGATGCCCTGGCAGCCGCTGCCGAAGATGCAGGTCCAGCGGGAGGTCAGCCAGGTCAGGTCGCAGCGGAAGACCTGTTCGTCATCGGCCGGATCGGGGAACTCCACCCAGGCCCGGGGGAAGTCGAGGCCCTTCTCGTCGGCCGCGAGCGCGGCCTTGGACATGGCCTTGGACTTGCCGCCGTCCATGGCCTTGACCTTGGCCTTGTTGTTGTCGGTGCCCTTGTCGTTCTTCGACCGGGTCTTGTTGGCCTTCTTCGTATTTGGCACAAACCCAAGCCTAAGCGCCCCTTACGCAACCCCTGAGCGTTCGTCGCAGTAGCGTTTCCCCCTATGAGACTCGGTGTCCTGGACGTGGGTTCGAATACGATCCATCTGCTGGTGGTCGACGCGCATCCCGGTGCGCGCCCCCAGCCTGCGCACTCGCACAAGGTGGAGATGCGGCTGGCGGAGCTCCTCGACGAGCACGGAGCCGTCACCCCGGAAGGCGTCGAGAGTCTCGTGTCGGTGATCACCGACGCGGTGCAGGCCGCCGAGGACAAGGGGTGCCAGGACCTGCTGCCCTTCGCGACCAGCGCCGTACGCGAGGCCAAGAACGCGGAAGAGGTCCTGGCGCGGGTCAAGGCCGAGACCGGTGTCGACCTGCCGGTCCTGAGCGGTGACGACGAGGCGCGGCTGACGTTCCTCGCCGCGCGCCGCTGGTTCGGCTGGTCGGCCGGGAAGCTGCTGGTCCTCGACATCGGCGGCGGCTCGCTGGAAGTCGCGTTCGGCATCGACGAGGACCCGGACGCGGCGGTCTCCCTGCCGCTGGGCGCGGGCCGCCTGACGGCGGGCTGGCTGCCGGGCGACCCGCCGGACGCGTTGGACGTCAAGGCCCTGCGCAGGCACGTACGGGCCGAGATCGCGCGCACGGTCGGCGAGTTCAGCCGCTTCGGCGCCCCGGACCACGTGGTGGCGACGTCGAAGACCTTCAAGCAGCTGGCCCGCATCGCGGGCGCGGCCCGCTCGGCGGAGGGCCTCTACGTGCAGCGGGACCTGACCCGCAAGTCCCTGGAGGAGTGGGTCCCCCGGCTGGCCGCGATGACGACGGTCCAGCGCTCCGCCCTGCCGGGCGTCTCGGAGGGCCGGGCGAACCAGCTGCTGGCGGGCGCGCTGGTCGCGGAGGCGGCGATGGACCTGTTCGGCGTCGACGATCTGGAGATCTGCCCGTGGGCGCTGCGCGAGGGCATCATCCTGCGCCGGCTGGACCACCTGCCGACGAACAACGGCTAGCAGCGGCCGGGGGCGGGCGGGGGCTCCCGGAGCGTGGGGCGGATGTCCCGGGAGGAGGGGCGGGAGGCCCCGGGAGGCTGTTGGGCCCGTACCCTGTCCCCGTGGCAGAACCAGTCCGCATCCCGACCGCGAAAGTCGCCCTTTCCACCGCCTCCGTCTATCCGGAGTCCACGGCGACCGCCTTCGAGATCGCCGCGCGCCTCGGTTACGACGGCGTCGAGGTGATGGTCTGGACGGATCCGGTCAGCCAGGACATCGACGCCCTGCGGCGGCTGTCCGACCACCACAAGGTCCCGATCCTCGCCGTCCACGCGCCGTGTCTGCTCATCACCCAGCGGGTCTGGTCCACCGACCCCTGGACCAAGCTCCAGCGGGCCCAGGCGGCGGCCGAGCGGCTCGGCGCGTCCACCGTCGTCGTGCATCCGCCGTTCCGCTGGCAGCGCCAGTACGCCCGTGACTTCGTCACCGGGATCTGGCGGATGGCGGACGAGACCGACGTCCGGTTCGCCGTCGAGAACATGTACCCGTGGCGCTACCGCGACCGCGAGATGCTCGCGTACGCGCCCGAGTGGGACGTGACCAAGGACGACTACCGGCACTTCACCGTCGACCTGTCGCACACCGCGACCGCCCGCACGGACGCGACCGCGATGATCGACCGGATGGGCGAGCGGCTGGCCCATGTCCACCTCGCCGACGGAAACGGTTCGGCGAAGGACGAGCACCTGGTCCCGGGGCGCGGTACGCAGCCCTGCGCGGAGCTGCTGGAGCGCCTCGCCCGGACGTCGTTCGACGGGCACGTGGTCATCGAGGTGAACACGCGGCGCGCCATGTCCTCCGCCGAGCGCGAGGCGGACCTCGCCGAGGCGCTGGCCTTCACCCGCCTGCACCTCGCCACCGCCCCTGCGCCCGCCCCCGCCTCGGACGCGCGCGACCGGGCCCGCCGGACATGACGGAGCCCGCGCGGCCGCGCCGCCGCGGCCCCGGCCGCCCCCGCCAGGACGAGGCCGACGAGGGCCCCGGCACCCAGGAGCGCATCCGCCTCGCCGCCCGCTCCGAGTTCGCCGCACGCGGCTACGACAAGACCTCCGTACGCGGCGTCGCCAAGGCCGCCGGCGTGGACCCGGCCCTGGTGCACCACTACTTCGGCAGCAAGGAGGACCTCTTCGCCGCCGCCATCGAGCTGAGCATGGAGCCGGCGATGGTGGTCCCGGCGATCCTCGGCGAGGGCCCCGACGGCATCGGCGAACGCCTCGCCCGCTACTTCCTCGGTGTCTGGGAGAACCCGGTCACCCGGGTTCCGCTGCTCGCCGTGATCCGCTCCGCCCTCACGCACGAGGCCGCCGCGAAGGTCCTGCGCGGGCTCGTCCTGCGCCGCGTGCTGGAGCGCGTGGCCGCCGACCTCGACGTCCCCGACCCGACCTTCCGCGCCGAGCTCGCCGCCTCCCACATGGTCGGCATCGCGATCCTGCGCTACGTCGTCCAGGTCGAGCCCCTCGCGTCCGCCGACCCGGAGGACATCGTGGCCCTGGTGGCCCCGACCTTGCAGCGCTACCTGACCGAGGAATGACCCGCCCGTCCCGGCATGCGGACTTGCTGTCCGTATCGCGGGCGAGGGGCGTAGCCTCGTAACTGATTCATATCTACAGTCGTGGCCGCGCTCGCAAGGCCGGCCGCACTCATGGGGAGTGAACCCGATGCCCGAGCTGAGGTCCCGCACCGTCACCCACGGCCGCAACATGGCGGGCGCACGCGCCCTTATGCGTGCGTCGGGCGTAGCGAGCGAGGACATCGGCAAGCCGATCATCGCGGTCGCCAACTCCTTCACCGAGTTCGTGCCTGGCCACACCCACCTGGCCCCGGTCGGCCGGATCGTCTCCGACGCCATCCGCGCCGCAGGGGCGATCCCGCGCGAGTTCAACACGATCGCGGTCGACGACGGCATCGCGATGGGCCACGCCGGCATGCTCTACTCCCTGCCGTCCCGCGACCTGATCGCGGACAGCGTGGAGTACATGGTGGAGGCGCACTGCGCCGACGCGCTGATCTGCATCTCCAACTGCGACAAGATCACCCCTGGCATGCTGATGGCCGCCATGCGCCTGAACATCCCGGTGGTCTTCGTCTCCGGCGGCCCGATGGAGGCCGGCCAGGCCACCCTCGTCGACGGCACCGTCCGCAAGCTCGACCTGATCGACGCCATGGTCGATGCCTCCAACGAGAACGTCTCGGACGAGGACATCCTGCGCATCGAGGAGAACGCCTGCCCGACCTGCGGCTCGTGTTCCGGCATGTTCACCGCCAACTCGATGAACTGCCTCGCCGAGGCCATCGGCCTGGCCCTCCCCGGCAACGGCTCGGTCCTCGCCACCCACACCGCCCGCCGCGCCCTGTACGAGGACGCCGGCCGCACGATCGTCGAGATCACCAAGCGCCACTACGAGCAGGACGACCACTCGGTCCTGCCCCGCAACATCGCCACCCGCCAGGCCTTCGAGAACGCCATGGCGCTCGACATCGCGATGGGCGGCTCGACCAACACGATCCTCCACCTCCTGGCCGCCGCGCAGGAGGCGGGTCTGGACTACGACCTCAAGGACATCGACGAGGTCTCGCGCCGCGTCCCCTGCCTGTCCAAGGTCGCCCCGAACGTGGCGCCCGGCGGCACGTACTACATGGAGGACATCCACCGGGCCGGCGGCATCCCCGCCATCCTGGGCGAGCTGCACCGCGGCGGACTCCTGAACAAGGACGTCACCTCGGTCCACTCCACCAACCTGGAGGACTGGCTGGCCGAGTGGGACGCCCGCTCCGGCACGGCGTCCGAGGTGGCCATGGAGCTGTGGCACGCGGCTCCCGGCTGCAAGCGCTCCGCCACCGCCTTCTCCCAGTCCGAGCGCTGGGAGGGCCTCGACCTCGACGCCGAGGGCGGCTGCATCCGCTCCGTGCAGCACGCGTACTCCAAGGACGGCGGCCTCGCCGTGCTGAAGGGCAACATCGCGGCCGACGGCTGCGTCGTGAAGACGGCCGGCGTCGACGAGTCGATCTGGACCTTCGAGGGCCCGGCGGTCGTCTGTGAATCGCAGGACGAGGCCGTCGACAAGATCCTCCGCAAGGAGATCAAGGAGGGCGACGTCGTCGTCATCCGCTACGAGGGCCCGCGCGGCGGCCCCGGCATGCAGGAGATGCTCTACCCGACCTCCTTCCTCAAGGGCCGCGGCCTCGGCAAGGCCTGCGCCCTGGTGACCGACGGCCGCTTCTCCGGCGGCACCTCGGGCCTGTCCATCGGCCACGCCTCCCCGGAGGCGGCCTCGGGCGGCACCATCGCGGTCGTCGAAGACGGCGACCGGATCCGCATCGACATCCCGAACCGCTCCATCGAGCTCCTCGTCGACGACGCCACCCTGGCGGCCCGGCACGAGGCCCTGGGCGGCGTCTACGCCCCCAAGAACCGCGAGCGCAAGGTCTCCGCGGCCCTGCGCGCCTACGCGGCGATGGCCACCAGCGCCGACAAGGGCGCGGTCCGCGACGTGAGCCGCCTTCCCTGACGGACCAAGGCTCCCCACGCCCCGAACCCCGCCGGGAGGGTCACCACCCGGCGGGGTTCGCCGCGTCCACGGCGAACACCGACCCGTCGGGCGCGCTCCCGTACACCCGCCCGTCGCCGACCACCGGCGCGGGCACCGTCGCCGTGAAGGAACGGCCGGTGCCCATACGGGGCTTCGTCTGGCCCATGAGACGGCCGGCGGCGGCGTCGACCGCGAGCAGCCGGCCGTCCACCGCGGTCAGGTAGACGCGGCCGCCGTCGGCCACGGGCCGTGAGGCGACGGCCACGCCGGTCTCCAGCCGCCACTCCTCCTTGTCCGGGCCGACCGCCGCCAGCGCGCCCGAGGCACCGAAGACGTAGACCACGCCCCGGGTGTCGACTGCCGCCTGCGCCTGGGAGAGGCTGGCCGGCAGCGCGACCTCCTTCACGGACCGCGTCCGCAGATCCACTCGCAGGACCCCGCGGGTCCGCGACCCGGTGTCGGTCCGCAGCAGGTGCAGTGCTCCGTGCGAGACCCCGACCGGTTCCGCCGTGCCGGGCGTGTGCTGCTGCCACCGCACCGTGCCGCTCGCGCAGTCGACGGCCGAGACCTGGGTCGAGCGGCCGTCGTCGGCCGGGGTGGCCGCGTACAGGAAGCAGCCGTCCGGCCCGTCCGGGCCGGCGAGCCAGAGCGATCCGACGCCGCCGATCTGCTTCGTCCACCGGGTGGCTCCCGTGGCGGCGTCGAGTGCGGTCGCCTTGCCGTCCCCGCCCGTCACCATCACGGCCCCGCCGGCCTGCATGATCCGGCCGCCCCCGGGCAGCGGCTTCTGCCAGCGCTGCGTACCGGTTCCCGGGTCGAAGGCCTGGACCGTCCGGCCGCCCGGCGCCGCCGTCAGGACGAGTCCGCCGGCGGACAGCGGGGACTGGCTGTCCGCACCCGGTGCCGTCGCGCGCACGGACCAGGTGACGGCGCCGTCCGCCGGATTCAGCCGCGCGGCGGCCAGGCCGGGTGTCGAGCAGTACACGGCGCCGACCGCGGTGGAGCAGGACACGACGAGGTTCTCGCGCCCCTGGCTCTCCAGGGGCGTCGCCCACGGGTTCAGCGGCTTTCCCGGTGGCGTCGGCTCCGCCGCGGACGTCCGTACGGCCTGCCCCGGATCCTCCTTGAAGTGGAGGTACCCGCCGGCCGCCCCACCCGTCAGCAACAGGCCCGTCCCGAGCGCGGCAGCGGCTCGCCACCGCCGCCGGCGGTTCGTGGGCCGGGCCGGCTCCTCGACCCGCACCCGCCGGTGGGTGTCCTCCTCGACCGCGGGCTTCGCCTCCGGGACCAGTGGCCGCCGCGGCTGCGGTATGAAGGCCCGGGTCTCCTCCCCGGTCGGGTACGCGGCCGCCCGCAGCTCGTGGAGCAGCGCGTCGGGAGTGGGCCGGTCGGCGGGATCCTTGGCGAGGCATTGCGCGATGACCGGCGCGAGCGCCGTCGGCACCCCGGTCAGATCGGGCTCGCTGTGCACCACCTGGTACGCGACGAGGTAGTGGCTGTCGGAGTCGAAGGGGCCGCGCCCCGTCGCCGCGTGCACGAGGACGGCGCCCATCGCGAAGACATCGGCGGCGGGCCCGACCTCCCGCGGCCGCTGGAACTGCTCGGGAGCCATGAAGGGCGGCGTCCCGATCAGTTTCCCGGTCTCGGTCCGAAGATCGCTGTCGGCCGGCCGGGAGATCCCGAAGTCGATGACCCGTACCCCGTCGGACGCCATCAGGACATTGCTGGGCTTCAGATCCCGGTGCACCACCCCGGCCCGGTGGATGTCCCGCAGCGCCTCCGCCAGCCCGGCGCCGAGCCTGGCCAGTTCCAGGGCGCCCAGCGCCTGCTCCCGTACCTGCTCGGCGAGTGTGGGCGCGTCGATGAACAAGGTGGCCATCCACGGCCGTTCCGCGTCGGGGTCCGCGTCCACGACGGGCGCGGTGAACGCCCCGCTCACCCGCCGGGCGGCCGTGACCTCCTGCCGGAATCTGGCCCGGAACTCGGGATCCACGGCGTGCTGAGCGTGTACGACCTTGACCGCGAGCCGCAGCCCGGATGCGGAGGTGGCCAGATGGACCACCCCCATGCCGCCGGAACCCAGTACGGATTCCAGCCGGTACTGCCCGGCGTACTCCGGAAATCCGGCCCGTTCCGCGCGCAGTGAATACACTGCCGACCACCCCCGCCGGAGCCTAGTCGATGGCGCATATGGATCGGTAAGGGCCTGCTACCCTGCGCGAGTTGCAGAGCTTCATGCTCAAAGGGGGAGATTTCCTATGTCGGTTGAGAACGAACTGAATCAGGTCCAGAGCGCTGAAGGGGACGGCTTCGAGTACTTCCCGGTCGCGCCGGGATACCGGGTCAACGTCCGCAGCGGTCCGGGCACCAACTACTCGATCATGAAGGTGCTCCCGTACGACGCCGTCGTCGGGATCCGCTGCCAAACCCCGGGCACCACCGTCTCGGGCCCCTACGGCACGACGAACGTCTGGGACTGCATCGGGAACGGCCTGTTCGTCTCCGACGCGTACGTGAAGACAGGCAGCGACGGCTACGTCGCCAACCGCTGCGGCTGAGGGTCCGGCGCCCGCGCCGCCCGTCTGACACGTGAGACACACCCGGCCGGCCGGGCCCGGCGGGAGATAATCGCTGGTGTGAGCGACGACCAGCGAGACCAGATCCCAGCCGAGCCGGCCGCGCAGGCCCCGGCCCCCGCCCCGGCGGCCCCCGCCGGACCCGAGCCCGAGCCGATCCGCTACTTCGGCACCACCTGGGTGAACCACGACGGCAACTACGCCCTGCGCCGCGCCGTCGTCGCCATCGGTTCGCTGGTCACCGCCGTCGCCGCCGCGGTCTTCCTGCGCCTCGCCTACGAGGGCCTGGAGATCGGCGACGTCGGCCCCTTCCTCAACATCTCCGTCGTCGTCCTCTTCGCGGTCGCCAGCGCCATCGCCTTCGCCAAGACCTGGGACTCCTTCAGCCGTCGGCCGGCCCCCTCCTCCGACGAGGCCGCCCTCAAGGGCCTGAAGGCGATCGGTTTCATCGGCTCCCTCATCGCGTACTTCCTCCGCTGCCTCGCCGAGGCCCCGGGCGAGAAGCTGCGCCGCGCCGAGTACGAGCGTGCCGTGGCCGAATTCGCCCGCCGCCGCAGCGCCCGCACCGGCAACCCGGCCGCACGCCGCCCCAAGCGCAAGAAGTAGGGCACCCCCCGATTGACGCCCCGGCACAGCCAGGAGCATTATTCATCACATGATGAATAATGAGCCCGAGGGGCCCCCACCAGCCGTACACACCGACGAGCCGGCCGTACACGCCCGCGACCTCACCGTCCGCCGCGGCACCGGCCGCACCCCCCGGACCGTCATCGACGGCATCGCCTTCGACGTCCCCCGCGGCCGCATCACCGGCCTCCTCGGCCCCTCCGGCTGCGGAAAGTCCACCCTCATGCGCGCCGTCGTGGGTACCCAGGCCCACGTCACCGGCACCCTCGACGTCCTCGGCCGCCCCGCCGGCCACCCCGAGCTCCGCCACCGCATCGGCTACGTCACCCAGGCGCCCTCCGTCTACGACGACCTCACCGTCCGGCAGAACCTCGACTACTTCGCCGCGATCCTCGACCCTCCCCCAGCTACCGCTGGGGGTGCCCCCCGCCGCGCCGCCGCCGAACGCCGCCACGAGACCGTCACCCGCGCCATCGCCGACGTCGACCTCACCGGCCACGCCACCGCACTCGCCGGGAACCTCTCCGGCGGCCAGCGCAGCCGCGTCTCCCTCGCCGTCGCCCTCCTCGGCACCCCCGAGCTCCTGGTCCTCGACGAACCCACCGTCGGCCTCGACCCCGTCCTGCGCCGCGACCTCTGGAACCTCTTCCACACCCTCGCCGCCACCCGCGGCACCACCCTCCTCGTCTCCTCGCACGTGATGGACGAGGCCGAGCGCTGCCACGGCCTGCTCCTCATGCGCGAGGGCCGCATCCTCGCCCAGGACACCCCAGACGCCCTGCGCACCCGTACCCACTCCGCCACCGTCGAGGAAGGCTTCCTCCGCCTCGTCGACGAGGCCGACGCCACCGCCCGGGAGCCCCAGCGATGACTGCCACGACCGCCATGAGTGCCGCCCGCACCACCGCGACAGCCGCCCGCGTCCTGCGCCAGCTCCGCCACGACCCGCGCTCCATCGCGCTGATGCTCCTGGTCCCCGTCCTGATGCTGACGCTGCTCCGCTTCGTCTTCGACGGCACCCCGCGCACCTTCGACAGCATCGGCGCCAGCCTCCTCGGCATCTTCCCGCTCATCACGATGTTCCTGGTGACCTCCATCGCCACCCTGCGCGAACGCACCTCCGGCACCCTGGAACGCCTCCTCGCCATGCCGCTGGGCAAGGGCGACCTCATCGCCGGCTACGCCCTCGCCTTCGGCGCCGTCGCCGTCGTCCAGTCCCTCCTCGCCACCGGCCTGGCCCTCTGGCTCCTCGGCCTCGACGTCGTCGGCTCTCCGTGGCTGCTCCTGCTCGTCGCCCTCCTCGACGCCCTCCTCGGCACCGCACTCGGCCTCTTCGTGTCCGCCTTCGCGGCCTCCGAGTTCCAGGCCGTCCAGTTCATGCCGGCGGTGATCTTCCCCCAGCTGCTGCTGTGCGGCCTCTTCGCGGCCCGCAACACCATGCACCCCGTCCTGGAAGGCCTCTCCGACGTCCTGCCCATGTCCTACGCCGTGGACGGCATGACCCAGGTCCTCACCCACACCGACATGACCGCCGAATTCGTCCGCGACGCCGTCATCGTCGCCGCCTGCGCCCTGCTCGTCCTCGCCCTCGGCGCGGCCACCCTCCGACGCCGCACGCCCTGACGACCACGGACCGGACAGCAGCCCTCCCCTCCCCGACCGAGTGCAAGGATGAGGACGTATCCGCAGCACGCGTGCAGCAACAACCTCCCGGCCACCGCCGGGAGGTACCCCCAGGCGAGGTGAATCGGGCATGACCCAGACAGTCGCGGTCCTCGGTACCGGAAAGATCGGCGAGGCCCTGCTCAGCGGAATGATCCGCGGCGGCTGGCCCGCCTCGAATCTCCTCGTCACCGCCCGCCGGCCGGAGCGCGCCGAGGAACTGCACTCCCGCTACGGCGTCGAGGCCGTCAGCAACGCCGAAGCCGCCAAGCGCGCCGACACCCTCATCCTCACCGTCAAGCCGCAGGACATGGCCAAGCTCCTCGAAGAGCTCGCCCCGCACGTCCCCGCGGGCCGCCTGGTCATCAGCGGCGCCGCCGGCATCCCGACCTCCTTCTTCGAGGAGCGGCTCGCCTCCGGCACCCCCGTCGTCCGTGTCATGACGAACACCCCCGCCCTCGTCGACGAGGCCATGTCCGTCATCTCGGCCGGCAGCCACGCCACCGCCGAACACCTCGCCCACACCGAGGAGATCTTCGGCGGCGTCGGCAAGACCCTGCGCGTCCCCGAGTCCCAGCAGGACGCGGCCACCGCCCTCTCCGGCTCCGGGCCCGCGTACTTCTACTACCTCGTCGAGGCCATGACCGATGCCGGCATCCTCCTCGGCCTGCCCCGCGCCCAGGCCCACGACCTCATCGTCCAGGCCGCCATCGGCGCCGCCGTGATGCTCCGCGACAGCGGCGAGCACCCGGTCAAGCTCCGCGAGGCCGTCACCTCCCCGGCCGGTACGACGATCAACGCGATCGTGGAGCTGGAGAAGCACGGCGTTCGCGCGGCCCTGATCGCCGCCCTCGAAGCGGCCCGCGACCGCAGCCGCGAACTCGCCTCCGGCAACAGCTGACCGCGCGGTACGGGCCCCCGAGCCGGGGGCCCGTACCCGCTCACGGCGCCAGCAGCCCGATGGCCTCGTACACCCGGTCCACCACCGGCCGCGCCAGCTCCCGGGCCCGCCCGGCACCCTCCCGCAGCACCTTGTCCACCTCCGCCGGATCGGCCGCGAGCTCGGCGTGCCGCTCCCGCACCGGCCGCAGCAGCTCGACCACCGCGTCGGCGACGTCCCGCTTGAGCGCGCCGTAGCCGGTGTAGCCGGCGGCGAGCGCCACGGGATCCCCGCCCGTGCAGGCGGCCAGGACGTCCAGCAGGTTCGTGACACCCGGCCGCGTCTCCCGGTCGTGGACCACACCGCCGTCCGCGCTGTCGGTGACGGCCCGCATCACCTTCTTGCGGACGACCTCGGGC